>NZ_JBBHKQ010000001.1:1377500-3270000 GCF_037482325.1 Ochrobactrum teleogrylli | reverse complement strand
TGGCGTGACCGCCGGCGCAAGAGTGCGTCAGGGCCAGGTGATCGGCTATGTCGGTTCCACCGGTCTCTCGACCGGGCCGCATCTGCATTATGAAATGATCGTCAACGGAACCAAGGTCGATCCGCTTCGCATCCGCCTGCCGGATAACAAGGCTTTGAAGGGCAAAGAACTTGAAGCCTTCAAGCAGGAGCGTGATCGCATCGACGCGCTTTTGAACAGCGACGATAACGGCACCAAGCTTGCTGCCAACGCATCGACCAAGGGATAACAGAAAGCCGGGAAAGCAATGCTTGTCCCGGCTTGTTTATATGACCCGTGCAGGTCGAACTATTCGGAAAACTCGACGGTGACGCCTGCCTTGACGAGCTTGGCCAGTTCTTCTGCGTCCCAATTCGTCAATCGCACGCAGCCATGGCTCGACGTCTTGCCGATCTTGGACGGCTCCGGCGTTCCATGGATACCGTAAGTTGGCTTTGACAGCGCAATCCAGACCGTGCCGACCGGTCCGTTCGGTCCCGGCGGAATAGTCAGAACCTTATCGTTATTGCCCTGCTTGAAATTGATCTTGGGATTATAGGTGTAATTCGGGTTGATCGCGATACGCTCCACCTGCACGATGCCGGACGGCGACGGGTTATCCGATGAGCCGATGGTCGATGGATAGGCCACGACGAGCTTGCCGCTTTCATCATAGCCACGAACCTGCTTGCGTCCCTTGTCGGCGATGATTCTCGTCACCTTGGCGCGCACCGGCTTGCCGAGATTCGGTACTTTGACGATGGAGCCCGGCTGATTAAAATTCACGCCCGGATTGATTTCCTTCAGGTAGTTTTCGTCGATGTGGAATTTCTCGCCCAGCATTTCCGTCACCGACGTATAGGCCATCGACGGGAGTTGCGCCTTATGAGCGTAATCTTCCGGGATCGACGCCACATATTGGCGACCGACATCCTCGTTGGTGATCGTATATTCGAAGAAGGCCGCACCACCGGTTGCTTCCAACTCGGCATTCACTGCCGCCTCGTCCGTCGGGTTGATGGATTTTCCAGTCAATTCGCCATAAGCGGCAGCAGCCTTGTCGACATTGCTGCCGGAGCGGCCGTCAATAACGCCGGGCGATGCGCCAGCGCGATCAAGCAGCACCTGAAAGGCTGCGATCTTGGCCTTGGCGCCCTCGCCCTTCGGCATTTCGATGGCCGGGGCCATATCGCTCGATTGCGGCACGTTGCGGGGCTGCTCGTAGCCGGGCTGACCGTAATTGTCCTGACCGCCATAATTCTGGTCGATGCTTGCGGAATTGGTGCCCGTATTATCGGGATAGTTTTCGCCGGACGGCGGCAATTCCGAACGCTGCACCTGACCATCCTGATTGCCGCGATAACTCGGATCAGACGGGGCGGCGGGATAATAATTCGGGTCTTCCGGCACATTGCTGAAGCCGTCATAGGGCGAACCGCCATCAACCGGGCCGTTCAGTGTCCAGTTGTCGTCTTCCTGCGGATCACGACGGCTGTTGTGACCGCCATAGCTGTTGCGATCATAGCTATTGGCATCCTCAACGCTGATGATGCGCCCACGACGATCCATCGTCACGCGCCGACCATACTGGTCGATGTAAACGCGCACGCGCCGGTCGTGATAGACCTCTTCGCCGGGATCATAGAGCTGCGCCAGTTGCACCGGGGCTTCCGTGATCGTGGCATCACGGGTTTCTTCTGCGAAAGCGCCCGCACCGGTAGCGGGAAGCGCCGCAGAAGCGAACAATGCGAAACGAAGCATGCGTATGGAATGCGTCATGAAGGAAGTCCCAGGTGCCCGTAATATCAGACCGTTCAATCGGATCGTCAGATCATGGATGCCGCGAATATGGTTAATAACTGATTATCCGAGTATCAGCAGATGCCAGATGAACTGGACATGAAAATGGCCAAGTGACGACAAGTTTTATGAAATTTGTATCTGTAAAATTTCTTCACGCTTGCGGCACATCCGAAGCCGGGTGCGGTAGAGCCCAAGAAAAAGCGCCGCAATCTTGCGACTGCGGCGCTTTGTTGGGGCAAGCGGGAGGTCAGGCTTCCACGCTTTCGTTCTTCGGATCGGGTTCCAGAGCACCACGAACCGGGCGGAAGTTGAGCCGGTCCGAACCGGCGGTGATCTTGACGAGCGAACCATCCAGAATGTCGCCCAGCAAAATGCGCTCGGCGAGCGGGTCCTGGACTTCCTTCTGAATCACCCGCTTCAAAGGACGTGCGCCGTAGGCCGGATCATATCCTTTGTTGGCGAGCCATTCGCGCGCATCCTCTCCCAGCTCCAATGCGATCTTGCGATCGGTAAGCAAGGTCTGAAGACGCTGCAACTGGATATCGACAATCGCACCCATATCCTCGCGGCGCAGCCGGTGGAACAGGATGATTTCATCGACACGGTTCAGGAATTCCGGCCGGAATGCCGCCCGGACCACACCCATCACCTCATCACGAACACTTTCGACATCATCCTTCTCGCCCAGATTGACGAGATATTCGGCGCCAAGATTGGACGTCATGATGATGACGGTGTTGCGGAAATCGACCGTGCGGCCCTGACCGTCGGTCAGACGCCCATCATCCAGAACCTGCAACAGCACGTTGAACACATCGGGATGCGCCTTTTCGATCTCATCGAACAGGATCACCTGATATGGCCTCCGGCGAACAGCTTCCGTCAGCGCACCGCCTTCTTCATAACCGACATAGCCGGGAGGTGCACCGATCAGACGGCTCACGGAGTGCTTCTCCATGAATTCCGACATATCGATACGCACCATCGCGGTGTCGTCCTGGAACAGAAACGATGCCAATGCCTTGGTCAGTTCGGTCTTGCCGACGCCCGTCGGCCCAAGGAAGATGAACGAACCGATAGGCCGGTTCGGGTCCTGAAGACCCGCACGCGCACGGCGCACCGCCTTGGAAACCGCCTGAACGGCTTCGCCCTGACCGATGACGCGCTTTGCAAGCTCATCTTCCATCCGCAGCAGCTTTTCGCGCTCGCCTTCGAGCATCCGGTCAACCGGAATGCCTGTCCAGCGGGAAACCACCTGCCCGACATGTTCCGGCGTCACGGTCTCTTCCAGCAGGGAACCCTTGTTCTCCTGGCTTTCAGACTGGGCAAGTTCCTTCTCAAGCTGCGGAATCTTGCCGTAAGCAAGCTCGCCAGCCTTCTGGAATTCACCGTTGCGCTGTGCTGTAGCCAAAGCGTTGCGCGCTTCCTCAAGCTGACGCTTGAGATCGGCGGCAAGGCCGAGCTTCTGCTTTTCCGACTGCCACTTGGCGGTCAGTTCAGCTGATTCTTCTTCCAGATCGGTCAGCTCTTTTTCAAGACGCTGCAAACGATCCTTGGAAGCGGCATCGGTTTCCACCTTCAGGGCTTCGCGCTCGATCTTCAGCTGCATGACGCGGCGGTCGATCTCGTCGAGTTCTTCCGGCTTTGAATCGACCTGCATGCGCAGACGCGATGCGGCCTCGTCCACAAGGTCGATAGCCTTGTCGGGCAGGAAGCGGTCGGTGATGTAGCGGTTCGACAGCGTTGCGGCTGCGACCAGTGCGGAGTCCGATACGCGCACCTTGTGATGCTGCTCGTATTTTTCCTTCAGGCCACGCAGGATCGAGATCGTATCTTCGACTGTCGGCTCATCCACGAAGACCGGCTGGAAACGACGCGCAAGTGCGGCATCCTTCTCGACATATTTGCGATATTCTTCCAGCGTGGTCGCGCCGACGCAGTGCAACTCGCCACGCGCCAGTGCAGGCTTGAGCAAGTTGGACGCATCCATCGCACCGTCGGTCTTGCCTGCACCGACAAGCGTGTGCATCTCATCGATGAAGAGAATGACCTGACCGGCAGCCGTCTGCACTTCTGACAGGATCGCTTTCAGCCGTTCCTCGAACTCGCCGCGATATTTCGCACCGGCAATCAGCGCGCCCATGTCGAGCGCCATCAACTGCTTGTCCTTCAGCGATTCGGGCACGTCGCCATTAACGATACGCAGCGCCAGACCTTCAGCAATAGCTGTCTTGCCGACGCCTGGCTCGCCGATCAGCACCGGATTGTTCTTGGTGCGGCGCGACAGAACCTGAATAGTGCGACGGATTTCCTCGTCACGACCGATCACCGGATCGAGCTTGCCGTTGCGGGCATCCTCGGTCAGATCACGCGCATATTTCTTCAGCGCGTCATAATTGCTTTCGGCAGAAGCGGAATCGGCAGTGCGGCCCTTACGCATATCGTTGATGACCTTGTTCAACGCCGTCGGTGTGACACCGGCTGCGGCAAGAATTTCAGATGTCTTTGCGGATTTTTCGATGGCCAGTGCCGTCAGCAGCCGTTCGACCGTGACAAAGCTGTCGCCCGCCTTGCTGGCAAGCTCTTCGGCAAGCGTGAAAACCTTGGCCAGCGGCTGCGAGAGATAAAGCTGGTCGTTGCCGCCCGATACTTTCGGCAGCTTTTCCAATGCGCTCTGCAAACCGAGGCGCACATCGGCAATGCGTCCACCAGCCCGCTCGATCAACGATGCGGCAAGCCCCTCATCGTCATCGACAAGGATTTTCAGGATGTGCTCAGGGGTGAACTGCTGGTTGCCGGACGAAAGCGCGAAGGTCTGTGCCGACTGAATGAAACCGCGAACGCGTTCCGTGTATTTTTCAATATTCATAATGTCTCCTTTGCCCTCCAGCCCTCTAGAGGCACCGGAAGATGTTGGGTGACGAAGCCCCCGCAAGGGCGGGCTTCATGTCTTTCCAAGACAGGATATGGGACTATGACCGCCTTTCGGCAAGGGTGGGCAACGCAAGCGCGACCAAATAAAAATGGCGCGGAAAACCGCGCCATTTTCAAATTGGATATCGAAACGCTTAAGCGTCCGAATCGACAGGTTCCGTTGCTGGCGTATCGCTGCCGGCATCTTTAGCAACACGGCGCGGACGACCCGGACGACGGGTGGCGCGACGCGGCGCAGCTTCATCATCAGCCTTTGCTTCGACAGGTGCTTCTGCCGGAGCCTCAACCGGTGCAGCTTCGGCAACCACCGGAGCAACCTTTGCAGCCCGGGCGACCGGAGCTGGTTCCTGTGTTTCCACGGGAGCTTCTACGACCGGCTGTTCGCCTGCTTCACCGGCCTGCGCTTCCGGGCGCTCTTCGGCATTGAAGCGTTCACGTTGCGGGCGGCGTCCACGTCCAAGGCGGCGATCGCGATTGTCACGTTCGCGCGGCTGGCGGCTTTCGCCGCTTTCCTCGCCATAGATTACTTCGGCAGGGGTGCCTTCGATGACCGGCTGCGGGCCCGAACCATTGACCGGACGCGGCTCTGCGGCCACGGCTGGCGTGAAGCCGGTATCGTCGTCATCGGCGCCGTCATCGTCGAAGGTTTCTTCGCGCTGGAACGGCACCGGATTCTGCGCCATGGCAGCCATGATGATGCGGTTGTAATGTTCAGCGTGCTGAAGATAGTTTTCAGCCATCACCCGGTCGCCAGAAGCCTGAGCGTCACGCGCGAGGGTCGAATATTTTTCTGCAATATGTTGCGCATTGCCACGGATCTTTACGTCAGGTCCGTTGCTTTCGTAATTACGCGACAGAGGATTGGGGCCCTTGCGGTTATTGTTATTATTATTGTTGTTATTCCCCCGTCCGCGCATACGCCTATTCTGCTGTGCTGGCCTCATATTCATCTCTTTTCAGATTAAAGGGCGCAGAAACGTTGCGACGAAAAAAGCCGCCTGTTTCTTGCTATTGAGCCATGGAGGAAGCACGCCCTAAAACTTCCTACACATCGACTATTCTTAAAGCGCGCCGCATTTCATATTGTTCGCGTGACGCACATTAAGGGGTTGCTTTTATGCATGCCGTTCCCGGAAAACCGGTCCCCACTTTTCCGCGACATGCCTCTCAGCTCCGCATATCCAGATGGATGGCCGGAACCTGACGGTTGCATTGTGCAAGGCCCATTCCGAAAAGCATCGCTTTTCGGGACCATGCCTGAAGGTCGTGTACTTCCGTACGAGCCATCTCCAAAGGCTTAGACCCCGGGAGAGCATGACCTCAAATCGTCATGGAGCATTTCCGCCACGGCCCTCAAAAAGCGGGCAAAACCATTCTGGCTGTATACGGTGGCCGGAAACTAAACGGCTTCGCGGCAAATTCCAAGTGTTTTTTCGCGCCGTTGGGTATCAAAATTTCGTTTATGATTTTTGCGCAAAAAGCATGGCCCTTCTATGGCCGCCCAGATCACGCGCATCATCTGCGAGTTCAAAACCCGCTTGCTCAAACAGCGCTTTTACATCCTGGAATTGCCCGGCGCCGATTTCTACGGCAACCATACCATCGTCATATAGGTACTCAACTGCCCGTTCTGCAAGGGCCCGGTAAAAATTCAGCCCATCCTGACCGCCATCCAGCGCCGCAAGCGGATCATGTTCCCGCACTTCCCGCGACAAACCGGCAATGTCTTCATGCGGAATATAGGGCGGGTTTGAGACGATCATATGAAACCGTCCGCTGATATTGGCGAACCAGTCGCTTCGCAGCGCCGCGAAACGTTCGCTTACGCCATTGTTCGCAGCGTTGATTCGCGCCGTAGCCAGCGCGCCTTCCGACACATCGAGACCGATGCCATGCAATGTCTCGAAGCGATGCAGGAGCGAGATCACAATCGCCCCGGTTCCGGTGCCCATATCAAGCAGTTCGGCGACGCCATGTTTTTCGATCAGCGCTTCTAGCCGCGGAATAACCAGTTCCACCAGCGCTTCCGTATCCGGGCGCGGTTCAAGCGTCTCGGCGGAAAGCCGGAATGACAGGCCGTAAAACTCGCGAACGCCGATGATGCGATGCACGGGCTCGCCTTTTGCACGACGCTCCAGCGCCGCACGCAATGTCTCGACACGCTCGGCATCGATCTGCCGGTCCGGCGCGGAAATCAGATCGAGCCTTGTTGCGCCCGTCGCCCATTCGATGAGCAGGCGCGCATCAAGATCGGGCGTTTCGAGCGCGGCATCGCGCAACTGCCGTCGCGCCTGCGCTGCCAGAACGTCAAGACGCTCGCTACTCACGCTCAGGCGCCCAGTTCGGTCAGAAGTGCTGTCTGGTGATCGGAAATCAGCGCATCGACCAGTTCGTCGAGATCGCCTTCCATCACACGGTCGAGCTTGTAGAGCGTCAGGTTGATGCGGTGATCGGTAACGCGGCCCTGCGGGAAATTGTATGTACGGATACGTTCCGAACGGTCACCGGAACCGACCTGGCTGCGGCGCGCTTCCGAGCGTTCACTTTCCGCCTTCTGCCGTTCCATATCGTACAAGCGGGCGCGCAGGATCTGCATGGCGCGGGCGCGGTTCTGATGCTGGGATTTTTCCGCCTGAACCACCATGATGCCGGTCGGAATATGGGTGATGCGCACGGCCGAGTCAGTCGTGTTGACATGCTGTCCGCCAGCGCCCGATGCGCGCATCGTATCGATGCGGATATCCTCGTTGCGGACCTCGATATCGATGTCTTCAGCTTCCGGCAGCACGGCAACCGTCGCAGCCGATGTGTGAATGCGCCCGCCAGCCTCGGTTTCCGGCACACGCTGCACGCGATGCACGCCCGATTCGAACTTCATCTTCGAGAACACGCCCTTGCCGGAAACCGTCGCGATGATTTCCTTATAGCCGCCCGCATCGCCTTCGCTGGCAGAGACCAGCTCGACGCGCCAGCCCTTTTCGCTGGCATAGCGCTCATACATGCGGAAGAGATCACCCGCGAAAAGCGCTGCTTCCAGTCCACCCGTACCGGCGCGAATTTCAAGAATGGCGTTCTTTTCGTCAGCCGCATCCTTGGGCAAAAGTAGAATCTGCACTTCCTGCTCCAGCGCCTCGACGCGCTTTTCGACCTCCGGCAATTCCTCGACAGCCAAGGCGCGCATTTCGGCATCCGTCGACGCATCGTCGCGCATCGCCGCCAGATCTTTCGCTTCGCCACGCGCATCGCTCAATTCGCGAATCTTGCCGACGACTTCCTGCAATTCGGAATATTCGGAAGCAAGCTTCACATAGGTTTCCGAATCCGGATTGTCGGCCATCTGGCTTTCGATCATCGAGAACCGCTTCAAAAGCTGGTCCATCCGGTCCTGCGGCAATGCGATCATGTCATGTCCTAAAAACTGTCGTCCGTGTGCAAATGTGCGAAACCGGGCCTGCCGCATTCCGCGCCACACCCGGTCATTCTCTGCAATTTGCCTTGCTATAACGGAATATCGTTGTCTTCTGCAAATCGAAGCATCAATTCGCGCAGCGAATGCGCGACGTTCGGCTTGTCCAGCTCTTCATTGAGAAGCGCATTCAGCTTCGTGGTATCGAGCGCGCCGAGCATCGCCTTGACCGGGCCGATGGCAGCAGCCGACATCGATATGGAGCGGAAGCCGAGGCCGATCAGCGTCATCGCCGTCAGCGGACGTCCTGCCATTTCACCGCAGAGCGTGACCGGCTTGTTGTGCCGGTTGCCGGTATCGACAATATGGCGCAGCGTCCGCAGGAAAGCCGGAGAAAGCTGGTCGAAACGACCGGAAATCAGCGAATTGCCACGATCCACCGCCATCAGGAACTGGAACAGATCGTTGGAGCCGACGGACACGAAATCAACCGCCGTCATCAGCTCATCCAGCTGCCACAACAGGGCTGGAACTTCGACCATCGCGCCAAGCTTCATCCGCGTCGGAAGCGCATGCGCAAACCGCGACAGATGGCGCACCTCGCGCTCGATGATCTCACGCGCCGCCTTCACCTCGGCAACTTCCGTCACCATCGGCAGCATGAGCTTCAGTTCACGTCCGCCCGCCGCCTTCAAAAGCGCGCGCAGCTGGGTGCGCAGCAGACCCGGACGGTCGAGCGTGAGACGGATGGCGCGCCAGCCAAGCGCCGGGTTTTCTTCCTGCGCCGATGCGCTGAAGTAAGGCAGCACCTTGTCGCCGCCAATATCGAGCGTGCGGAAAGTGACCGGCTTGTCGCCCGAGGCTTCCATGACCGAGCGATAGAGCCGCTCCTGCTGCTCCGCCCGCGGGAAAGTCGAGGCGACCATGAACTGCAGCTCGGTGCGGAACAGGCCGATGCCCGATGCGCCCGATGCCGCAAGCTGCGGCAGGTCGACCAGAAGGCCCGCATTCATCAAAAGCGAAATATCGACGCCATCCTTGGTCAAGGCGGGCTTGTCGCGCAATTCGCGATAATGCGCCTGACGCCGCGCCCGGAAGCGAACCTTTTCCGCATAGGCCGATTCGAGATCGGACTGCGGACGCAGATGCACCACGCCCTCGTCGCCATCGACGATGGCGGCATCGTTGTTTTCCGCCATGGAAACGGCGCCCTTGGCCTGCCCCACCACGGGAATCCCCATAGCGCGCGCCACAATCACCACATGGCTCGTCGCGGCGCCGTCTTCCAGCACCACGCCGCGCAAACGCTCACGCGGATAGTCCAGCAATTCGGCGGCGCCCATGGAGCGCGCCACGATGATCGCATCCTTGACCAGCGATTCGGCCATCGTCTTGATGTCGCGGCCCATCAGCTGGCGCAGCAGACGATTGGCAAGATCATCAAAATCCGACAGGCGCTCGCGCATATAGGGATCGGTCAGATGCATCATCCGCGCGCGCGTGTCGCTCTGCACCTTTTCGACTGCGGCTTCTGCGGTCAGACCGTTATGGATCGCCTCTTCCAGACGCCGCACCCAGCCACGATCATGCGCGAACATGCGATAGGCTTCCAGCACTTCGCGATGCTCGCCCTCAATGGCCACATCGCGGCGCGACAGCATGTCGTCGATGGAAATGCGCAGGGAACCGAGCGCCTGATCGAGACGGGCAAGTTCCGCCTGACTATCCTCATTGAAGAGATTGGTGACGACAATGCGCGGCTCATGCAGCACGACGTGACCAAGACCGATGCCGTCATTGAAGGCCGCCCCGGTTACGCTCATCGGGCGGCCCATATCAAGGTCGATGCCGGGGCGCACGAGCTTCAGCCCATCGCCGGATGCGATGATTTCGGCAAGTACCATGGCTGTCGTTTCAAGCGCTTCGACTTCATCTTCACGATAGGCGCGCTTGGTGCGGTTCTGCACGACGAGAACGCCCATCGTGCGGCCTGCGCGCAGCACGGGAACGCCGAGGAAAGAATTATACACTTCTTCGCCCGTTTCCGGCAGATAGGCGAAGGCCGGATGGCTTTGCGCATCGGTGAGGTTCAACGGGCGCGCGCTTGCAGCAATCGTGCCGACAAGGCCCTGACCGAGACGCAATTGCGCCAGATGGACCGACTGCGGGTTCAAACCTTCGGTGGCGTAGAGTTCGAGTACGCCGTCAGCGCGAAGCACATAGAAGGAGCAGACTTCCGCGACCATATTCTGCGCGATTTCACGGACGATCCGGTCAAGGCGCGGCTGCGGCTCAAGCGGCTCAGCCATCAATTCGCGCAGCCGCTTCAGCAGCACGCGGGGACCGGTTGTCTGATCGCGCATGATCGTCGGACACTCCTCTTGTGCAGTTTCGGCACCGAGGTGAAGCGGCTTTCCGTGCGAACTGCGGCGAATAAAGAGAAAACGGCTTTGCTTGCTCCGTACTACCGAAAGCCGTTCGGACTGGTGGCCCGCTTTCGCCGACCGATTCCCATTACCCGCCCGCGACGCGTTACGCCAACCCCTTTGTGAGCATTTTTGACACTGCCGTCTAGTGCTTTAAGCAGAAATTCTGCCAGGTTCCGGAACGAAAAAATGCCGCGAACCATTTACGGACGCGGCATTGTTTCAAAACGGTTTAGTAAAAGCCGGGTTTTATGCCGGCTTAATATCAGCGTTCAGCCGATTACGATTTGTCGAGACCGTAGACGGCGTGCAGCGTGCGCACCGCGAGTTCCGCATAAGGGCCGTCGATCAGGATCGAGATCTTGATTTCCGACGTCGTGATGGCGCGAATGTTGATACCCTTTTCGGCCAGCGCCTTGAAGGCGGTGGCGGCAACGCCCGCATGGCTGCGCATACCGATGCCGATCACGGAAATCTTGGCCAGACCCGTTTCCGACTGGATGTTGTCGAAGCCGATTTCACCCTTGACCGTGTCGAGAACGCGCAGCGCCTTGTCGATGTCGCCGGTCGGGATCGTGAAGGTCATATCGGTCTTGGAACCGTCTTCCGACACGTTCTGGACGATCATATCGACATTGATGTGTTCTTCGGCGAGCGGGCCGAAAATGGCTGCCGACACGCCCGGTCGGTCGGCCACACGCCGCAGCGAAATCTGAGCCTCATCTTTCGCAAAGGCGATACCTGTGACGGTCTGCTGTTCCACGATTTCATCCTCGTCGCAAATAAGCGTTCCGGGCGGGTTGATCGGATCACCCATGCCCGGCGCATCGGGGTCCGTAAAGCTCGAGCGCACGAAAGTGCGTACCTTGTGCACCATGGCGAGTTCGACCGAGCGCACCTGCAAAACCTTGGCGCCAAGCGAAGCCATTTCCAGCATTTCCTCAAAGGAAATTTTTGGCAGGCGGCGCGCCTTCGGCTCGATGCGCGGATCGGTCGTGTAGACGCCGTCTACATCGGTATAGATATCGCAGCGATCAGCCTTCACCGCAGCGGCGACAGCCACAGCCGAGGTGTCCGAACCACCGCGTCCGAGCGTCGCGATGCGGTTATCCGGGCCCAAGCCCTGGAAACCGGCCACAACAGCAACCTGTCCCATTTCCATGCGACGGATGATTTCCGAACCGTCGATGTCCTGAATACGGGCCGCGCCATGCGCATTGTCGGTCTTGATTTGAATCTGCCAGCCCTGCCACGAACGCGCATCGACACCAATCGACTGAAGCGCAATGGCCAGAAGGCCGCTCGTCACCTGTTCGCCGGAAGCGACGATGGTGTCATATTCGCGCGCATCATAGAAAGGCGAACTGGCGCCACATACCTTCGGCATGTTCTGAACCCAGTTGACCAGTTCATTGGTCTTGCCGGACATGGCCGAGACGACGACAGCAACCTGATTGCCCGCCTCGACCTCGCGTTTGACGTGGCGCGCCACATTATAGATGCGTTCCAGATCGGCCACCGAAGTGCCGCCGAATTTCATCACGATGCGCGCCATTTCAGGATACGTCCCGCTATTTTGAAAATTACACTCTCACCTGTCCAAACCTTATAATCTTGCGACAGGCAAACCCGGGGTCACATAGCTAATATGTCGCGGTTCCGCAAGGCCGCGATTCGCAAGAACGTTCCGATAGGGCCACGAATGCCGGAATTTGATTTGCAGCTTGACTTTGAAGCGCTACCTTGAGAGCAGAACTGCACGCTTCCGCAGCTGGAGAATGAAATGACCGAGACTGCCCGCACCACCATCGACGCTTCCGAGATCGAGCATTTCTCGCGCATTGCCGCAGAATGGTGGAACCCGCAGGGCAAGTTCCGCCCGCTGCACAAATTCAATCCGACGCGCCTTGCCTATATTAAGGAAAAAATCTGCGTCAGGTTCAATCGCGATCCGAATTCGCCGCGCCCCTTCGAAGGACTGCGCCTGCTCGACATCGGTTGCGGCGGCGGCCTTCTTTGCGAACCGATGGCGCGCCTCGGTGCAACCGTGATCGGCGCGGACGCCTCCACCACCAATATCGAGGTTGCGAAAATCCACGCCGCGCAAAGCGGCGTCGAGGTCGATTACCGCGCCACGACGGCGGAAGCTCTGGCCGAGGCAGGGGAGAAATTCGACGTGGTTTTGAACATGGAAGTGGTCGAGCATGTTTCGGACGTCGATCTGTTCATGTCCGCGACCAGCGAAATGGTGAAGCCCGGCGGGCTGATGTTCGTCGCTACCATCAATCGCACGCTGAAAGCCTATGGTCTAGCGATTATCGGCGCGGAATATGTGCTGCGCTGGCTGCCGCGCGGCACCCATCAATATGAAAAGCTGGTGCGCCCAGAAGAACTCGAATCCGCACTTGCGAAAGGCGGGCTGCGCCTCATCGACAAGCTGGGCGTCACCTATAATCCGCTTGCCGACAGCTGGAGCCGCTCCCGCGATACGGATGTGAATTATATGGTTCTGGCCGAGCGGCCCGAATAATCATCCAATAATCAGCTTTAATAATTATCCCCTCTGGGCTCTGGTTGTCATCGCCACACCAATCGCGATGACGACAGCACCGATCCATGTGAGCGGCGGATAATGTTCGCCCAGAAACAGCGTGCCGGAAATGAGTCCGAGCGCCGCGGCCACATAGCCGATCTGGCTGAGATAAACCGGTCCGCCCACCGCCTGTAGCCGGAAAAACAGCGCGAACATTCCAGCCGACGCAATCGCCTGAGCTGTGGCAGCCCAGGGCGCAAGCGCAAATGTCTCAACCGGAAAACCGCCGGTGAACAGCAAAATTCCTGCAAAAAGCATGATGGCGGAAGCCAGATGACTGCCTGCCGCAAGCTCCGTCGGATCGGAGTTTTTTGGCCAGTCCAGTGTGCGATAGACATTGCCGCAGGCGAGAAACACCGGAATAAGCAAGGCGGCCGCAACCCAGAGCGGATCGGCGGGTTTGCCGACCTCGCCGCGTGTCAGCGCCACGAGGATTGCACCGATGAAGCCGACGGCAATGCCGCCAATGCCCAGCGCATTGGGACGGCGCAAGCCGAAACCCATCGAAATCACCAGCGTGATAACCGGCGACAGCGTGTACATGATTCCCGTGAAACCAGCGCCGAGACGCGGAATTGCCGACAGGATCAGAAGATTGGGCAAGGCATAGGAAATGATTGCCGTGCAGACGTAATAGCGTGCGCGCCCGCCGGAAAAGCCGAGGCTCTTTCGGCGCAAAAGCAGAACGGCGAGCAGGATCAGGCCAGCACTGGCGGAAAACAGAAAGGTCCACATGGCAGGCGGGACGCCCGCCTGCGCGGCGATTTTTCCCAGAGGCAGGATAAGCCCCAGCAAGGTGCCGGTGGCCAGAAGCAGAAAGGAGGCGGACTCCATCAATTTCATGCGTTCGGCCTCCCCTGCCGTGCTGTCATGCCGAACAGGTGTCGGGCAGAAACCTAATTCTGATCTTCCGGGAAAACCGGCAATGGCATCACGTCAACGCCGTCTTCAAGCAGCGAATGCACGTCCTCACGCGAGGCTTCGCCATAGATGCCACGCTGTTCCGTTTCCCCGAAATGGATCTTGCGCGCTTCCTCGGCAAATTTGTCACCGACATAATCCGCATTCTCGCGGACCTTGCGGCTCAAATCGCGCATTTCTTCAAGAACCTTCTTCTGGGCTTCACCCAGCGCCATTGCGATCTTTTCCTTCGCCCGCGCCGTCGAAACGGCAGGAGCCATCAGAGCCTTCTGCACCTTATGCGAATTGCAGACCGGACAGGAGACGAACTTCATCTCCGACTGCCGATCGAAATCGGCATTGTCGCGGAACCAGCCCTCGAATTCATGGCCGTGATCGCAATGAAGCGAAAAGCGGATCATGGAATTATGCATCCTCTTTCTGTTTTGCGGTTACCGTCTTCACGGTGAACTCGCGCGCATTCTTCAAATTCGGCACCTTGCCGCGCGCCGCAGCACTTTCGGCAACATCGATATCGGCAACGATCACAGCCGGTTCATCATGGTTGGCTTCGGCCAGCACCTTGCCCCAGGGCGACACGATGATCGAATGCCCATAGGTTTCGCGCCCGTCCTCGTGCAATCCGCCCTGCGCCGCCGAGATCAGGAATGCGCCATTTTCGATGGCCCGCGCACGCTGCAAGATGTGCCAGTGCGCCTCGCCGGTCTGTTTGGTGAAGGCGGCGGGACCGGTAATCACATTGGCGCCAGCAAGCGCCTGTGCGCGGAAAAGCTGCGGGAAGCGAATGTCGTAGCAGATCGCCATACCGATATTGGCGAAAGGTAGTTCGGCAATGACGGTTTCCTTGCCCGGTTCATAGGTTGCCGATTCGCGCCAGCTTTCGCCATTGTCGAGATCGACATCGAACATATGGATCTTGTCATAGGAGACGAGCTTTTCGCCGGAAGGCGTAAACAATCCGGCGCGATTGGCAATCCTGCCATCGCCCGCATCAATGGCCGTCGAGCCGATATGCAGGAAGATGCCATGCTTTGCCGCCAGCGCCGACGCTGCCTTGAAAACAAGGTCATTGGCTTCGTCGCGCAGGCTTGCCTTGAACGCCACGCGATCACGCATCATCGCGCCGGTCATTTCGGGCGATTGCACGTAAGTCGCGCCCTGCGCCGCCGCTTCAGCGACAAGTTTCTCCAGATCCTCGATATTGCGGACAACATCAGTGCCGGAACGCATCTGTAGTGCGGCAGCGCGAAACGTGCTCATCGGTTTCTCCCCCGTTATAAAAATTAATTCAGTTCGCCGGTCTTGAGCAGACCATCAAGCTTGCCCTGACTGTCCAGCGCGAAGAGATCGTCGCAGCCGCCGACATGCACGGCGCCGACGAAAATCTGCGGGAAGGTGTTGCGGCCCGAACGCTCTTGCATTTCGGCGCGCAGTTCCGGCGTGGCGCCCGCATTGATCTCGTTGAATTCCACGCCCTTGCGGGTCAGAAGATCGACCGCACGCGAGCAATAGGGGCAACCGGGGCGGGTATAGATGGTGACGTCAACCATGAAAAACTCCATTCGTTGCCCCACTATATAGTCGGCAACGCTCCGCTCTGGAAGACCCTGCGGTTTTCACGACGGTGTGTGCAGGCTTGTTCTTGCCCGCAAGTTTCAATCAGGCAGAACACGGCTGAAGGTCAGAACATCGACGCTTTTTGCCCCGCCACGCAGCAAGGCGCGTGTTGCGGCCTTCACCGTCGCGCCCGTCGTGTAAACATCATCGATCAGCAGGACGCGGCGTCCGCGCACGTGAATTTCCTGCTCCTTCGGCACACGGAAGGCACCATCCACATTGCGTTTGCGCTCCTTGGAGCCAAGCCCGATCTGCTGCTCGGTGCGCCGGATGCGGTTCAGGGCTTGCGGCGCAAAAGGCAGTGCACTTTGCTTTGCCAGCGCCCGCGCCAGCTCCGCTGACTGGTTAAAACGGCGGCTCCAGAAGCGCCAGCGATGCAGCGGCACCGGCAGGATCACCTCGCACTCCTCCAGCAATTCACGGCCTGCGCGCTGCATCCAGCGCGCCATCCATGGCGCGAGATCGGTGCGGTCATGGAATTTCAGCGCCACGGCCATGCGCTGCGCCGCCCCGCGATGCACCACCGCCGACCGCACGCGACGAAACGGCGGCGGATCGGCAATAGCCTCAGCGCTCATGAAGCCGTCGCCAAAGTCGTGACCAAACGGCACACCCAGCACCGGGCAATAAGGCCGCTCGATAAAGCGAAGTTGCGACCAACAGGCCGGGCACAATGTCCCCGGTTGCGAGACATGCGCCTGACAGCCGACACAGTTTGCTGGAAACAACAGATTGGTAGTCGTGCGCAGCAGATGCCGCGCAGCGAACCGCACGCCAGCGTAAAGCCTGCGCAAAAAGGTTTGATGCGGTGTATCATCATCCGCCATTGCATTCGCCCCCGTTCGAATGCATCTATGCCCGCGACTAAAGCGCGTCGCGCTTTATCTATTTGTTTCTACGCATGTCGTTGCCGGAAAACCGGTTCCCACTTTTCCGCGACATGCTTTACACTATACGCCGCGTAGCAAAAGAAAAGACGGATTCCATGCCTGCCCCCGAAAGCGCGATCTTCGACCGCGATCTACAGCTTGCCTTTCGCCGCCGCGGTTTTCGGCGTGCCGAACCGGGTGCCGATTTTCTGTTGCGGCGCGTGGCCGAAGACCTTGCCGACCGTCTGGATACCGTCGAGCGTCGCTTTCCCGTCGCCATCGATCTGGCGGGCCATAATGGTCTTGCGGCAGCGGCCATTGCGAGTTCCGGCAAGGCGGAGACGATTTTGCGCGTCGAACGCGATGCGGATTTCCTGAAAGGTCCGTTTCCGGCCATCGTCGGTGACGAGGAGATGCTGCCGATCAAACCCGGCAGTGCCGATCTGATCGTATCGCTGATGGCGCTGCACGCCACCAATGACACGCCCGGCGCCATGGTGCAGATCGCCCGCGCATTGAAGCCTGATGGGCTTTTTCTCGCAGCGCTCAGCGGCAGCGGCACGCTCGGCGAATTGCGAGAAAGCCTGTTACAGGCGGAAATCGAACTGACCGGTGGTGCATCGCCGCGCGTTTTTCCGTTTGCAGATGTGCGTGATGTCGGCGGACTGTTGCAGCGGGCGGGCTTTGCACTGCCGGTAACGGACGTGGAAAACGTGACGGTGCGTTATGATTCGCTGTTCAACCTGATGGCCGATCTACGCGCCATGGGCATGCAGAATATCGTGCGCGACCGTTCGCGCCGTCCGGTATCGAAACGGCTATTCCTGCGCGCAGCGGAAATCTATGCCGAACGCTTCAGCGACCCGGACGGGCGCATCCGCGCTACATTCTCGATTATCTGGCTGTCCGGTTGGGCTCCGCATGAATCCCAGCAAAAGCCGCTCAAGCCCGGCTCCGCCAAGGCATCGCTGGCCGATGCGCTGAAGAAAGCCGAAGAAGAGTAATTAACAGTCGCCGCGATGGCTTCCATCCACATCGATGACGCAGACCGAATTCGGGTTCGGCTGAAGCACGCTTTTGCGCACCGTATAGGTCTGTGCGGCGGCACGTGGCTGGGTGGCAGGATCGCGCTTGATGGAGCCGGTCATGGTCCGATCAATACCCGCTGGCAGAACCGACTGGGCCGCAACCTTCGCCGCCTGATCGTTGAGGATCGGGACAATAATCAGCGCCATTGCCACAGCGGCAGAACCAAACAACAGCACCAGACGCAGGAAACCACGCCCCGCTTTTGTCAAAGTGGTGGGTGCATATTCGTTGTGATCGGCACTGAAATAATTGTTGTCGAAACTCATGATACCCAACTCCGGAGCGGCTCCCATTCGAGAATGCCGCAACGGAGTGAATCAGAGATTAACTGGCAGCCTTAATCGTAATAAATTGTCAGCTTTTTCACAGCTGTTGATAAGCGCTACCGATTTTCGAAAAGCTACAGGAGATCAATGAGGAACGGGATCAGCGGTTCATCCGCAGGGGGCATCGGATAATCGCGCATATCCTTCGGGCGCACCCATTTCAGCGCCTGCCCTTCCAGTCCGCGCGCAATGCCTTCAAAACGGCGGCAGACATAGAGCGGCATCAGCAGGTGAAAATCATCATAGGTGTGGCTGGCAAAGGTCAAAGGCGCGAGACAGGCCACCTTCGTGGTGATGCCGATTTCTTCCTGCAATTCGCGGATGAGCGTCTCTTCAGGTGTTTCGCCCGGCTCGACCTTGCCGCCGGGAAATTCCCAAAGGCCTGCAAGCTGCTTGCCTTCCGGACGCTGTGCCAGCAGCACCCGCCCATCGGAATCCACCAGGGCGCAGGCTGCCACGAGAAGAATGCGACGGTTCTTCACTTCGCTCATTTCTCGTTGCTCTCCCGATAGGCGTAACGATAGGCTTCCTGAAAGCCGAAGCGTTCATAGAGCGCGAGACCGGCGACATTTTCCGCTTCGATCTGCAGCCATGCCGTCCTGGCGCCAAGCTTTGCCGCCCATTTGAGCGCCGAGCCGACGACACTGTGGCCGTAGCCCTTGCGGCGCGCCTCGGGCAAGGTGCCGACATCGAACAAACCGGCCATGACGCCATCCTGCACGCACAGCACATCGGACACTGCACGGCCTTCTGCCTCCAGCACGAACATGCCCTTGTTGGGGCGAATGCCGTCCAGAATTTCGGACATGCCGGGGCGCATCTCTTCCGGGCGCTCGTGAATGGAGAGCGACGCATCGACGAAACGACCGATATCTTTCAGCGGAATCTGGTCGATCTCGCCCGACAGATCGATCTCAGTCAGATTGCAGGTCATGACGATGGTTTCGTCCTGACGCTTCCAGCCGAGGCCTTCGAGATAATCTTCAAGCTCGACAGGTGCAAGCGGCGAAAGCCGGAAACACGGCACGCGGCCATAAGCGCGGAAGCGCTGCGCCGCCAGTTCCACACGGGTTGGAATATCCCGCGTATCGCCCGGATCAAGCGGATTGATCGAGTTCAAACGCTTGGAGGAATGCGCTGCCGTCATGCGGATCGCCCATGTTCCGTCGTAATGAACCGACGTGGCAGGCCAGGCGCGGAAACCTACGGCTTCAAGCTGGCGGACAATGGCAAGACTTGGTTTGGTCATTGGAATTCCTGCAAGCATTTCAACATCTGACGGCGCGAAGCCGTTTAACTTCTGTAATCGCCGTTGATGGCCACATATTCCTTGGTGAGATCGCAGGTCCAGACGGTGGCTTCCCCGCGACCGATGCCAAGATCGACATGGATATGGATATCCTCGCCCTTCATATAGGCGGAGGTTGCCTGTTCGGAATAAGCCGGATCGCGCTCGCCCTGATAGGCAACGCGAATATCACCGAACGAAATGGCGAGCTTGTCGCGATCCGCCGGTTCGCCTGCCTTGCCGACAGCCATGACGACACGGCCCCAATTGGCGTCTTCGCCCGCCACAGCCGTCTTGACCAGCGGCGAATTGGCGATGGAAAGCGCGATCTTCTTCGCCGAAACGGACGACTTGGCGCCAGTTACTTCGATTTCGATCATCTTGCGCGCACCTTCGCCGTCACGCACGACCTGCAAGGCCAGCGACTTCAAAACGCGCTTCAGCGCCTTCTTGAATTCCTTCAAACGTTTGTCGGATACATCCGTGATCTTCGGCGCGCCGCGACCTGCCGCAGCGCCGGTTGCAAACAGCATCAGCGTGTCGGAGGTGGAGGTATCGCTATCGACGGTGACAGCGTTGAAGCTCTTGTTCGCGCCTTTCGACAACAGACTTTGCAACACATCGGCCTTGATCGGCGCATCGGTGACGATGAAGGACAGCATCGTCGCCATATCCGGCGCGATCATGCCAGCGCCCTTTGCGATACCGTTGATCGTGACGGGAACCTTGCCCAGCAGCACGGTTTCGGTGGCGACCTTCGGATAGGTGTCCGTGGTCATGATGGCCTTGGCGGCCTCGGTCCAGAAATCCGCGACCGCATCCTTGTTCATGTCGCCGAGCAGATGGGAGAATTTGCTCGCATCGAGCGGCTCGCCGATGACACCAGTAGAGGCCAGAAACACATCGGTCGTGGCACAGCCCACGGCCTTCGCCGTGGCTTCCGCCGTCGCTTCGGTCGCGGCCTTGCCCTTGACGCCAGTGAAGGCATTGGCATTGCCCGAATTGACCACCACCGCTCGCGCCTTGCCGTGAACGAGGTTCTTGCGGCAGAAATCGACCGGAGCCGACGGGCAGAGCGAACGGGTGAACACGCCTGCGGCTTCCGCCGGGCGGTCGAACACCATCAGCATCACATCGGTTCGGCCCTTATATTTGATTCCGGCAGCGGCAGTAGCGATGCGCACACCGTCGATGGCAGGCATGGACGGATAATGTTTTGGAGCGAGCGGAGAAACGGACGCAGACATGAGTGCCTCAAAAGGGGTCGGTTCAGGAGGTTCGGTTCGATGGATCATCGAAATTCTTGATTCTGGCGCATTGGAAATGTTTGCGGGACAAAATCAAGCAGAAACAGCTGATACAACGAAAAACGCCCCGGAAGACCGGGGCGTTTTACATTGATCGAAACTTACTGCTGCGGCTGTTCGCCTTCAGGCGCGTCGCCCGCATCACCGGCGTCCTGCGCGGCGGCTGCGTCCTTCATCGCCTTTTCGACGGCCGGATCCTTGTAGTCGATCTTCATGGCGTCGCGGAGCTTCTTGACCGTTTCGACATAACGCTCACGCAGAATGATCGAACGGATCTGTTCCTTGACCTGATCGAATGCAGGCGGCTGCTTGGTGCGGCGGTCTTCGAGCTGAATGACGTGGAAGCCGAACTGGGTCTGCACCGGCTCCTTGGTGTATTCGCCGGGCTTCAGCGCGAAGGCTGCCTTTTCGAATTCCGGAACCATCTGGCCTTCGGTGAAGTAGCCAAGATCGCCGCCATTGGCGGCGGAACCGTCAGTGGAGCTTTCCTTGGCCAGATCTTCGAACTTCGCTCCACCGGCGAGCTTCTTGATAATGGCTTCGGCTTCTTCCTTCGTCTTCACGAGAATGTGACGCGCACGCACCTCGACCTGAGGCGGCATGGCGGCAATTTCCTTGTCGTAGCGAGCACGAATATCGGCATCGCTGATCTTGTCGACGATGGAATCCTTGAAATATTCGTTGTGCAGCGCGCGTTCACGCAGGAAAGCCAGACGGGCTTTGAATTCGTCGGTCTGGTCCAGCTTTTGCTTTTCCGCTTCCGCGGACATCGCCTTGATGTCGATCAGCGCGGCCAGAGCTGCCAGACGGCGCTGTTCAGCCGGAAGACGGGCAAACTGCGGATCGAGATCGCCCGCGGCCTGATCGACGTCGCCGACAGTGATGTCCTTGCCGTTGACGGTTGCCAGAACCTTTGCCGGATCTTCCTTTTCGGCAGGAGCGGCTGCGGTCTGTGCTGCGTCGGCAGGCTTGGGAGCGTCCTGCGCGAATGAAACCGCGCCAGAGAGGCTTGCGAGGGCAACGGATGCCGCAAGAACAGCGAGAGCCTTGCGATAAGGGGCTTTGAGAATGGCTTTCATATGAGATTCTCTCCTTCGAGACCGCTTACCGGCCCGATGAATGCGGCGGAATTTGGCCCGGCTACCGCCACCCTATCACGAAAGAGCGGGATTTCCGGCCTGTTGAGCAACGTTGACATCGCCCTAAGCCCCACTTATCTGTCCTTCGGCTTTGCGTCCAGAGTGTTTACAGCAATGCCCCGCAAATCTGCCGGGGCTTGGGCGTTCAGCGAGCGGCCGGGGGGAAATTGTGCCAAAATTGCGCCTTGAAGGGCTGCTTTAGCGGTGTACTTTTCTTGCATTTGTTTCAATACGCGTGAATAAAGCATTCGACATTGCCGGAAGCGCTTCCGGCTGAACGGACAGGAAAGGACCAGAGATGGTCAGCTTTGGCGGCCTCGCCCGCAAGATATTCGGTTCATCCAACGACCGCCAGGTAAAGACCCTGCGTCAGCGTGCGCAACAGATTACCGCGCTTGAGAAGAATTACGAAACGCTCACCAATGAGCAGCTTCAGGCCAAGACCGCCGAATTCCGCGCCGCACTGGCTGAAGGAAAGACGCTCGACGCCATTTTGCCCGACGCTTTCGCGACCGCGCGTGAAGCCGCCAAGCGCGTGCTCGGCATGCGTCCCTTCGATGTGCAGCTGATTGGCGGTATGGTGCTGCATGAACGCGGCATCGCAGAAATGCGCACCGGTGAAGGCAAGACGTTGATGGCGACGCTGCCCGTCTACCTCAATGCGCTTGAGGGCAAGGGCGTTCACGTTGTGACGGTCAACGACTACCTCGCCACCCGCGATGCGGAAACGATGGGTCGTCTTTACAATTTCCTTGGTCTGACGGTCGGCGTCATCAAGCATGGTCTGGACGACGATGAGCGTCGCGAAGCCTATGCCTGCGACATCACCTACGGCACCAATAACGAGCTCGGCTTCGATTATCTGCGCGATAACATGAAGTATGAGCGCGCCCAGATGGTGCAGCGCCCGCATAATTACGCCATCGTCGACGAAGTGGACTCGATCCTCATCGACGAAGCGCGCACGCCGCTGATCATTTCCGGCCCGCTGGAAGATCGTTCGGAGTTTTATAACCTCATCGACACTTTCATTCCGCCGCTGGCAGACGAAGATTACGAAGTCGATGAAAAACAGAAGACCGCCATCTTTACCGAAATCGGCACCGAGAAGGTCGAGCAGCTTCTGGAAGCCGCTGGCCATCTGAAGGGTGAAAGCCTCTACGACATCGAAAATGTCGCCGTGGTTCACCATCTGAACAACGCTCTGCGCGCGCACAAGTTGTTCCAGCGCGACAAGGACTATATCGTCCGCAACGACGAAATCGTCATCATCGACGAATTCACCGGTCGCATGATGCCAGGCCGCCGATATTCGGAGGGTCTGCATCAGGCGCTGGAAGCCAAGGAACATGTGACCATCCAGCCTGAAAACCAGACGCTGGCATCGATCACCTTCCAGAACTACTTCCGCATGTACAACAAGCTGGCCGGCATGACCGGTACGGCGGCCACCGAGGCGGAAGAATTCGGCAATATTTATGGTCTGGAAGTTCTCGAAATCCCGACCAACCTGCCGGTGCAGCGTATCGACGAGGACGACGAAGTCTACCGCACCGTCGAAGAAAAATATAAAGCCATCGTGCGCGATATCCGCGCGTCGCACGAAAAGGGCCAGCCGATCCTCGTCGGCACGACCTCGATCGAAAAGTCGGAACTTCTCGCCGAGCGTCTGCGCAAGGAAGGCATCAAGGATTTTCAGGTCCTGAACGCCCGCTATCACGAGCAGGAAGCCTACATCATCGCGCAGGCCGGTGTGCCGGGCACTGTCACCATCGCCACCAACATGGCGGGTCGCGGCACCGACATCCAGCTTGGCGGCAATCTGGAAATGCGCGTCCGTCGGGAACTGGCCGACATTCCGGAAGGTCCGGAGCGCGAAGCCAAGATCGCCGAGATCAAGGCCGATATCGCCCAGCTGAAAGAAAAGGCGCTGGCCGCAGGCGGACTTTATGTTCTCGCCACCGAGCGTCACGAAAGCCGCCGCATCGACAACCAGCTGCGTGGCCGTTCCGGTCGTCAGGGCGATCCGGGCCGTTCAAAATTCTTCCTGTCGCTGCAGGACGACCTGATGCGCATCTTCGGCTCCGACCGTATGGACGGCATGCTGCAAAAGCTCGGCCTCAAGGAAGACGAAGCCATCGTCCACCCCTGGATCAACAAGGCGCTGGAAAAGGCGCAGAAGAAGGTCGAAGCCCGCAACTTCGAAATTCGTAAGAACCTGCTCAAATACGACGACGTGATGAACGATCAGCGCAAGGTGATCTTCGAACAGCGCCTTGAAATGATGGACGAGCCGGACCTGACCGAAACGGTCGCCGAGATGCGCCACGAGGTCATCGAGGACATGGTTGCGTTGCGTATCCCCAAGGACGCCTATGCGGAAAAGTGGGATATTGCCGGTCTGAAGGAAGATGTTACCACCAAGCTCAATCTCGACCTGCCCGTCGAGGAATGGGCGAAGGAAGAAGGCATCGCCGAAGAAGAATTCGAGACCCGCATCAAGGAAGCTGCCGACAAGGCTGCTGCCGACCGCGCCGAACGCTTTGGTCCGCAGATCATGACCTATGTTGAAAAGTCGGTCATCATGCAGTCACTCGACAATCTGTGGCGTGAGCATCTGGTCAATCTCGACCATCTGCGCTCGGTTGTTGGTTTCCGTGGCTATGCACAGCGCGACCCGCTGAACGAGTACAAGACCGAAGCCTTCGAACTGTTCCAGTCCATGCTGGCGAATCTTCGCGAAGTGGTCATCTCGCAGCTCATGCGTGTTGAGATTGTCCGCGAAGCACCGCAGGAGCCGGAACTGCCGGTCATGCAGGGCCGCCACATTGACGAGACGACCGGGCAGAACGACTTCGACGATGCCGCATGGACCGATCATCAGCACGATGAGCGTGTCATCCCGGCAGCCGACCGCGACCCGGCCGATCCCCGCACCTGGGGTAAGGTTAGCCGCAATGAGGCATGCCCATGCGGTTCGGGCAAGAAGTACAAGCACTGCCACGGTGCTTTCGAATAAGAACAAAACCCCGGCGCGCCAAACGCCGGGGTTTTTCTTTGCAGCCTTGTCTATCGATGCTTTAATCAGGCAGTAAGCATAGATGCGCGGGATTCAGGAAATACTCACCATTCCTACAATTTCCGCGTGAAATCTTCCGCTGGATTTTTCTTTTTTCCCTTTTTAAAGAACTCCCATCTAAGGTCCTGCCATCGGGCTCGTATCGGGACCGATAACAGGAATTCCAACACATCCCGAAAACGTGAAATGTTTTTCGGATAAGTGTGCGAGACAACAGACAACGAGACCGGGAGAATCCCGGCGCAAACAAGCGAAACGCTCATCATAAGGGCGGCGCATAGCAGGGTTGGCAAAGACGTGTGGTTTTCGGCAGCTGAAGCAGCGGGCCGGTTTTTACCCGGCACCATCGCGGCCAAACTCCGTCCTGTGACGGAGCGGCTGGATTCCGTGCTGACTGATAGCGGTCCGCAGGCGGCTGCGCAGCGCGCATCGCTGATCGCATTTTCCGTTCGTGTGGCGAGCGCCGGCATCGCGCTGCTATCGCAAGTCATCCTCGCTCGCTGGATGGGCGAATTCGAATATGGCATTTTCGTTCTCGTCTGGCTGACGATGGTGATCATCGGCGATCTCGCCTGTTTCGGCCTGCACACGACCATCATTCGCTTTGTGCCGGAATATGTTCAGCGCCAGATGTTCGGTCTGGTGCGGGGCATCCTGTTCACCGGACGCGCATTTGCCTTTGCGGCTGCAACTGTGATCGCGCTGATCGGCTCACTCGCGCTCTGGCTGTTGAAGGATGAGGTCGCCAGCTATTATCTGGTGCCCTTCATTCTGGGTTTCGTCTGCCTGCCCATGATCACTCTCGGCAACATGCTGGATGGTATCGCCCGTTCGCGCACCTGGGTCACTCTGGCGCTGACGCCGAGCTATATCGTGCGACCGCTTCTGGTGCTTCTGTTCATGATCGTGGCGCATGGCTCGGGCCTGCCATCGACGGCGGCAACCGCGCTTGCCGTATCGATCGCCGCAACATGGCTCACCACCGTCGGGCAGTTTTTCACCGTCGACCGATCGCTACAAAAAGACATTCCGGCAGCCCCGCGCGACCAGCGCCTGCGCGAATGGATGACCGTCGCCCTGCCGATTTTCCTTGTCGAAGGCTTCTTCTTCCTGCTCATTAATGTCGACGTGCTGATGGTCGGTCGCGAGATGGACCCGCAGCATGTCGCAATCTATTTCGCCGCGACGAAAATCATGGCGCTTGCCCATTTCGTCTATTTTGCGGTGAAAGCCAGCGTTGCGCAGCGTTATTCGGACCTGCTGCACAGCGGCAGTCGTGAGGAATTTGCGAGCTTTGCGCAGGCTTCCGTCCGCTGGACCTTCTGGCCCACGCTCGTACTCGGCATCGTCATCCTGATGGCCGGCTATCCGCTGCTGCGCCTGTTCGGCACAGCCTTCACGGAAGGCTATCCGCTGCTGTTCATTCTGATCATCGGCGTGATCGCCCGTGCCAGCGTGGGGCCAGCGGAAAGCCTTCTCAACATGTCGGGCAAGCAGAATATCTGCGCCCTGCTCTATGCCGCCACACTTGGCGTCAATGTCATTCTCAATCTGGTGCTGATCCCACGCTTCGGCCTGACCGGCGCCGCCATTTCGACAGCTATCGCCATGCTGATGGAAGCCATGCTGCTTTCAACAGCCGTCTTTCGCACCATGCATATCGCTATGTTCATTCTCATCCCCCGAGATCGAGACAATAGCCCGGAGGGTATTTTGTAATGGCCGCAAAACCTTTGCTTGAAGAATCCGCAGGCGGAAACGCAGCTCGCATCGTCTCGGAACTGTCCGATACGGTCGCCGCCATGGATGCCGCCAAGAAGCTGGAGGAAAGTCTTCACAGCCGCGATATTCCGCGCAAGCTGGCGATCTACGGCGCTGCGGCAGGATTCGAACTGCGCGACGAGTTGGACCACCTGAGCAACCGGACCATCGAACCGAACGTCTTCTTCAATGCGCGTTTTCTGGCTCCCGCCATGCCACGGCTGGAAGACCGTGAAGTGCGCTTCATGGTCATGCGCGACGAGAACGAAATCCGCAGCCGCCTGCGCTTCGTGATGCCCTACACCATTGAGCGTCCGGGTCTCCCGCTGTCCACGCCGGTCATCCGCGCCTGGTCCACGCCGTTCGGCCCGCAGGGCACGCCGCTTATCGACCATGACGATCCGGTCGGCGTTGTGGAAGACCTGTTCGATATTCTGGCGCGCGATCACCTCAAACTGCCAGATGTGCTGGTTCTGCCCGAAATGCGCGCCAATGGCGCTGCGGCAAAACTCATCCGCTCGGTCGCGGTCGGACGGCAACTGCCGGTCGTCGCCATCGAACAGAAAGAGCGTCCGTTCCTCAAGAGCGATCTCGACGGCGACAGCTATATCCAGCAGGCGATCGGCGCGCATCACCGCCGCGATTATCAGCGCCAGTGGCGGCGTCTGGCCGAAAAAGGCGAACTCGTCCACCGCATCTATCGCACGCCAGACGAAGTGCGGCAGTCCTTCGAGCATTTCCTGTCGCTGGAAGCCAGCGGCTGGAAGGGAAAGCGCGGCACGGCCATGGCCGTAGACCGTTTCCGCGCCGCCTTCGCGCGCGAGGCGGTCAATAATCTCGCCGAACGCGATTGCGTGCGCATCCACACGCTGGAACTGGACGGACGCGTCATCGCCATCCTCACCGTCTTCACCGTTGCAGGCGAAGCCTGGACCTGGAAAACCGCCTATGACGAAAGCCTTCAGACTTTCTCGCCCGGCGTTCTGCTCATGATCGAAGTCGCGAAAAGCCACCTGAACGATCCGAATATTCTCAGAACGGATTCCTGTGCCGTGCCGGACCATCCGGTGATGACGAGGCTTTTCCGCGAGCGCGAAACCATCGAGACATTGGTGGTCGGACTAAACCCCGGTGCAGACAAGCTCGCGCGTCAGGCCGCATCGCAGATCCATCTTTATCAGCGCACCCGCAATCTGGCGCGCATCGTGCGCAACCGCATTCGCAGCTTCACGGATCGGAGCTAAAACGATGCTTTGCCCGCTATAGAAATAGCGGGCAAGATCAACAGTTTGTGAAAGCTTTTCCGGCGTGTTATCATCAGCTCCGGGAGAGCGCATGACAGGCGGAAGAGGAGGTCCGCACCGGTGCAATTCCACCTCGCAAGAGGGTGCGAAGCGTTCCGGGTCATAACAACAGGACCGGCTTTCGTCTGGTTCGCAACCGCCATTGCGCCCTCCCATGGGAAGGAGATGCGCTATGGAATATTTCCACTATATCAGCACGCTGGATTACATCCTGCTCGGCTTCATTGCCGTGGTGGTGGTTTGGAACGTGGTTGAACACGGTCTGCGCCAAAGATAGTCCGCACCAAACCGGCAAGGTCTTGCCGTCGAAAACATTTGCGATCTGATTGCCCGCGCAACCCGGCGTTTTGCGGCGAAGCGGCAGGTGTTGATCGCCCCAACGAGCGCCGTGCTTTCAAGCCACGAGCGTCAGGGCGTTTTCGGCTTTTCGACGTCTGACTTTTTAGCGCGTCTTTCAAAGCTGGCCGCGCCATGTTGTGCTGTGCATTGGCCAAGGGTTTTGGCTGCTTTGGATAGGCCATTCATAACAATCGTCATTCCACGCCAAAACCTGCGCTTGTGGGCAATTGACGTTGTTTCGTTTAGTCGGTATATCCCAACCCGCTGTCCAATTCGGACCATATCAAACTGCTTCGGCAGACCTGTGCGGGTGTGGTGGAACTGGTAGACGCGCCGGACTCAAAATCCGGTTCCGAAAGGAGTGTCGGTTCGATTCCGACCACCCGCACCACTTCATTAAAAATCTCGAGTTTCTGTCACCCGGCCTCTTTCCGCCGAGTTGATCACGGCTATTCGACATCGCCGGATGGCACCTTCCCCATAGACCGAAAACGCATGTGCAACGCGCCTGCGCCGGATTTCGTTCGACTCTGATCGAACCGATTTGCGTTCGACACAACCAGCCCAGTATCCACGCGCCTTTCAGCCGCTGACACGGCCTTATTTCGTAGTTTGCTACATTACGCAATGTTAATTTTGACTTTACTGTAAAGTCAAATACGATGATACTTAAACCGCACGTTGAAACCACAAACCCATCACGATCAGGCTCACGCAATCGCATTACAAAAACTTGATAAAATAAACCTCCCTCCTATCTGGCGACATATGATGGAAAACACCCAAAAAGAATATGTATACGTAAATAGAAACCTCCACCTACAACTTGCGAACAACATTATAACGTCTTATCTGAACAAAAATCAGGTAACCCATGAGGAATTACTAAAGACAATCTCTGATGTCTGCGAATGCATCGGGGAATTGTCGGAAGGAAGCAGCTTTTCTGCCGAGGAACCTCCCGCAATACCTTCGGTAAACCCCGAAGAGTCGGTTTTCGAAGATTACATCATCTGCCTGGAAGACGGTCGCCGCTACAAGACGCTCAAGCGCGCCCTGATGAGCCGCTTCGGGCTGACACCTGATGAATACAGGCGCAAATGGAACCTGCCCGCCAATTACCCAATGGTGGCGCCTGCATCTGCGAAAAAGATGTCTGCATTGTCGAGAATGGAAAAGACCGAGAGCGCATAGGGCGTCTTTCGGCAAGGCTCGGGAGTGCATCCATGTTGCACTCCCGCTCCTCAGAGCGCCGATCTGATTTCATGTGATCGAAATGCGCTTTAGGGCAGTACGACGCTCAGCGCTCCTGATTCTGCCATGACGATGAAAAGTCAAACAGACCGATGCCCATGCATCGGTGACGGATACTTGCGTGCATTTTCCGCCTGACGACCTCGCATTCCTTGCTCGCTTCAAAGTCCCGTCTCGCTACTTCGGAGGACCGTGCAAATGCGAAAACCAAGTCAGATTCATTATGCCTGGTACATTGCCCTCGCCTGTCTCGCCATCTCGTGCATCCGCGCCGGCATCGGCTTCCAGACCATGGGTTTCATCATCAATCCCGCGCGCGAGGAACTGGGCTGGTCCAATACCCAGATCACCGGCGTGATTGCCTTCCGTGAACTTGTCGCCGGGATCATGGCGCCCCTCGTCGGACGATGGGTAGACCAGCGTGGACCGAGAACCATCATGATTATCGGCGCGGTACTCGTCGGCTTGTCATTCAGCCTGACGTCTCTCGCCCAGACTTTCTGGCAGTTCGCACTGACTTTCGGTGTTATCGGCGGCGTCGGGGTTGCGGGCCTGTCCAACGCACTGGTGTTTCCGCTGATCGCCAAGTGGTTTTCAGCGCAGCGCGGTCGCGCAACCGGGCTGGTTTCATCCGGGGCCAATCTAGGCGGCATCCTGATGTCGCCTTTGATCATCTGGCTTTTGTCGATTTCGGACTGGCGCTCGACCTGGTTCGTCCTCGGCTTCTTGCCGGTTCTCATTCTGGTGCCGCTCGCAATCTTCGTCCTTCGCCGCGAACCTTCCGATATGGGGCTGAAGCCGTTGGGAGACGAAACGGACGATGCGAAGGCCCAAGCCGGAAAAGCCGATGCCAGCCCTGATCTGACGGTGGCGGACGCGATGCGCTCGCCGGGCTTCTGGTTTCTCATGGTCGGCTGGAATCTTTCCGACTTCGTGCTGAAAGGTGCCCTGCTGCACAAGATCCCAGCCGCGCAGTCGCTTGGCTTCACCACCGCGCAAGCGGGCAGCGTCGTCCTGACCTACGGTATTTGTGCCATTCTGGGCAAATTGCTCACGGGTTTCATCGCCGATCAGTTCCCGACCCGGCTGGTGATTCTCTGCCTTTCGGCGATGCAGGCCATCGGGCTGATCCTTTTTATCAGCGCCAATAGTATCTGGCAGTTGCAGCTTGGCTACGGTGTGTTGAGCGGCTTGTCGGCTGGCGGGCTCATCATGATGATGCCCTTTCTGCTGGCTTCCTTGTTCGGTCGCAAGAATCAGGGCGCCATCATGGGTGTGGTCACGCCGATGGTGATGATCTCCGGCATTGGCGGCCCGATGCTGGCCGCATTGCTGTTCGACATGACGGGTAGCTACGTCTTCGCCTTCGAAATCTACGCCGTCATTTCTGTTCTCGGCGGACTGGCACTGTTCGGCGCCAGTGTGTCGCGCAAGACATCAACAAAAGCTTGAACCAGCAGGAGGCTCATCATGTCCACAATCACTCTTCTCTATCCCGGCGATATGGGCAGCGCCTTTGCCAAATTGCTGATTGCTGCCGGTCATAAAGTCGTCAGCCCGATGGGCGGTCGCAGCGAACAGACGCAAGAGACAGCCCGGTCAATCGGTGTCGAAATGCGCGACGACATGGCTTCCGCTCTGGCAGAAAGCGACCTCGTGCTGTCGCTCGTGCCGCCATCGGCAGTCATCGACGTGGCCGAACAGGCAATAGCGGCCAGCCGCGAACAGAAAGCGGCGCCGTTTTACGTCGATATGAATGCCAAGACGCCTGCCGATGCCGAACGGCTGAACACAGCTTTCGGCAATGCTTCGCTTCCATTCTGCAATGCCTGCATCATCGGTCGCGCCTCGCATCTTGGCGACGAAGGCCGCATCTATGCCAGCGGCCCCGACACGAAACCGCTGGAAGAATTGTTTGAAGGCCTGTTGCCAGTAATCGCACTTGGCGAGGAAATCGCGCAGGCTTCAGTGTTCAAAATGGCCTTTGCCGGTTTCAACAAGACCGTCGCCGCTGCCCTGTTCGAGACGGCCAACACGGCCAATGCTTTTGGCGTGACCGATTCCCTGTTCGAACTGATCGGCCAACATCTGGGCGGCACATTATCCGATTTCGGCAAACTGGTGCCGACCTATCCGCGCCACGTGCTGCGCCGCGCCGAGGAAATGGAAGCCCTGGCGGAAATGCTGGCCGATGCGAAACTGCCGAACGAAATTGCATTGGCCGCCGGAGCAACGTTTCGCAGCCTCGGCAACAGCGGCAGCTGGTCCGAAACAACGACGGGCCGCCAATTGCAGGAACTGCTATCAGAAATCGATTACCGCCGCTGAGGCCAGGCTGACCCGACGTCAGCGGCGGCTTTGCTTACGCCACGTCCAGCGCCTGCGCGAGATCGGCAATCAGATCGTCCGGATGCTCGATGCCGATGGACAGACGGATGGTCGATTCCAGCACGCCGATACGCTCGCGGACCTCAAGCGGAACGCCGGAATGGGTCATTGCCGCCGGGTGGCTCGCAAGCGATTCCGTGCCGCCGAGGCTGACGGCCAGTTTCAAAATCTGAAGCGCATTGAGAAAACGGAATGCTGCGGCCTGCCCGCCTTTGATATCGAAGGAGAAGGTAGAGCCGGCGCCCGTGCATTGCCGCCTGAACAATGCGCCGACATCGGAATTCTCATCCGCGAAGGGCAGATAATGCAGCTTTTCGACCTTCGGATGCTCGCGCAGAAATTCAGCCGTCGCCCGCGCATTGCTGTTGGCGCGCTCCATGCGCAGCCCCAGCGTTTCCAGTGATCGGCCAAGCATCCAGCAGGAATGCGGATCGAGCTGCGTGCCGATAGCGCCGCGCAAGGCTTTCACCTGCCGGACGATGGATTTGGAACCGAGCACCGCGCCCGCAATCAAATCGGAATGGCCGCCGACATATTTAGTCAGCGAATAAACCGACAAATCCGCACCGTGATCGAGTGGCTTTTGAAAGACCGGTCCCAGCAAGGTGTTGTCGCAGGCGATGATCGGGCGATGCCCTTGCTGCTGCTCGATCTTTTCAGCCACGCGCCGGATGGCAGCGATATCGACGATACTGTTGGTCGGGTTGGCCGGTGTTTCGATCAGGATGACCGAAACGCGCCCCTTAGCCAAGGCTTCCTCGGCCGCCTTTTCGATTGCCGCCTCATGCACACCATCGGCAAAAGCCACCGCTTCCACGCCGAAATTCAAAAACGTCTTCGCCAGCAGCGTTTCAGTACCACCATAGAGCGGCTGCGAATGCAGGATGACATCGCCGGGCCGGGCAAAGGCGAAAAGCGTGGTCGCAATGGCCGACATGCCGGATGAGAATAGCGCAGAGCTTTCCGCACCCTCATAGACGGCCAAACGGTCCTCCACGATCTCGCTGTTGGGATGATTGAAGCGCGAATAGACCAGCCCCGCGCCGACACCGGCGGGCGGCTCCTTGCGTCCGGAAACGAAATCGAAGAAATCGCGTCCGTCTTCGGCGGTCTTGAACACGAAGGTTGACGTCAGAAAGACCGGCGGCTTGACTGCGCCCTCGGAAAGCTCCGGGTCATAGCCGTAATTCAGCATTTGCGTTTCGGGGTGAAGCAAATGATTGCCCAAGCTGGTCTTGGATGGACGTGGCGCAGTCATGACGATCTCCTGAAAAGCCAAATTCCTCTTGCCCAACCAGATAGGCGGACAAGAGGAGCTTAACAGAGGTGATCGGCAATCTTCTTTCGTTGTTTGCCTCTCACGGGCAATCGCTGAACCCGTGTGAAACGCCCGATAGAAAACAAGTAGCTACCAATTATTTGATCACCAGAACCGGAACGGTGCTGAGCGACAGGACTTCCGCCGCCTGACTGCCGAGCAGAAGTTTGTTGACGCCGCGACGGCCATGTGAAGAAATGATGATCAGGTCGCTGCCGTGGGATTTGGCAACTTCCACAATACCTTGCGCGGGCGACTGGTTTTCGACATGCACCGCTTCAGCGGTCACACCGGCGGCCTGCGCCTTGCCCTTGGCCTTGGTCAGAATCTCGGTTGCCGCCTTGGTGATTGCTTCGCGATATTCCTGAAACGCAACAGGGCTCGACGCCCACTCCGCCGCAACGACGATGCCATAGGACGGCAAAAGCTCGGTCACCGACACGAAAGTCAATTTCGCGCCCGTTTCCTTGGCCAGTTCCACGCCCTGATCCACGCCCTTTTCAGCGAGTTCCGACCCGTCGGTTGCGATCAGAATATTCTTGTACATCACTCGGTCTCCTGTTGCCTGACAGCTTGATTATGCGCGCGCCGCTCTCACGGTTGCATTGACGCGGATCAATGAGCTTTCAGATAAGCTAATACGCGCACTCCCAATTTTGATGGAATTCACTTTTAAAAAATTCGATTATATAGAATATAATTCTAATCTTGATCCATCAAGCGCATATGCCCAGCTATGCTTTTGCGCTGTTTCCTCTTAAACTTTGCGCAATATGAAGGGAGATTACGCTATGAACAAACCCCTTGGCTCGAAGAGCGACGAAACTGCGGGACGTGGTCGTATTTACGGCTCCATTCTGGAAACAATCGGCAATACGCCGCTTGTGCGCATTGATAAATTTGCCAAGGAAAACGGCGTTGTCGCGAACCTTCTGGTAAAGCTGGAATTCTTCAATCCGCTGGCAAGCGTCAAGGACCGTATCGGTCTCGCCTTGATTGAGGCGCTTGAAGAACAGGGCAAGGCCGTGCCTGGCAAGACGGTTTTTGTGGAGCCGACTTCGGGTAATACCGGCATCGCGCTGGCCTTTGCCGCTGCCGCAAAAGGCTATCGCCTTGTGCTCACCATGCCGGAAACCATGTCTGTCGAACGCCGCAAACTTCTCAAGCTGCTTGGCGCCGAGCTGGTGCTTACCGAAGGCGCCAAGGGCATGAAGGGCGCCATTGCCAAGGCTGAGGAAATCGCCGAAGGCAACCCGAACGCCATCATTCCGCAGCAGTTTGAAAATCCCGCCAATCCGGAAATCCATCGCCGCACGACGGCGGAAGAGATCTGGAACGACACCAATGGCGAAGCCGATATTCTGATCTCCGGCATCGGCACCGGTGGCACGATTACCGGCGTCGGTCAGGTGATAAAGGCGCGCAAGCCCTCCTTCAAGGTGATTGCCGTCGAACCGAAGGATTCACCCGTCTTGTCCGGCGGGACGCCCGGCCCGCACAAGATTCAGGGTATTGGCGCAGGCTTTGCACCAAGGACGCTCGACACCGGCATTTACGATGAAGTGGTGCAGGTTTCCAACGAGGATTCCTTTGCTAATGCGCGCCTGATTGCCCGCATCGAAGGCATCCCGGTCGGTATTTCGTCGGGCGCAGCGCTGACTGCTGCCGTTGAAGTGGGCAAGCGCCCGGAGAATGCTGGCAAGAACATTGTCATCATCATTCCATCCTTTGCAGAACGCTATCTCTCGACGGCGCTGTTTGAAGGTCTGGAATAATCGGCTTTATCGAAGCCTGATTTCAGAAAAGCAAAAAGCCAGAGCGGGCGACCGTTCTGGCTTTATTTCATTCTGGGGTGCCTTGGGAGAGGCTTAAAGCACAGTCCGACCTGATATAATCAGATCGAAATGCACTTTAGTGCCGCGTGCGTGCTTCGCAAGCTGGGCCGGGACCGCGCATATAATGACGCTCAGGCCGATAGCTCGGTGCGACGAACTCGCGGATGACATTAACGCTGTCACGCAACTGAACAAGAATGCTCATCGCTTTCACCTTCATCTCAATCATGTTCGAAATGATGTTCCGCGCTCAAGGTGAGCTTGTGAAGTAATCTTCACTTCCGAACATCTTAATGAAAACTTTAACGATCAAAGATGAATAAGTGCTAAATCCGCATCGTTAACGGTAAGTTAATGGTAACGATATTCCGGTTTTCCACAGCTGCCTGAAACTTGTCACAGTTGAAAGTTCTCACAAAAAAAGCCGGTCAAAACCGGCTTTTTAGATCGATTGGCAATAGCATTATCAGCGCGTCGGCACCGGGTGCTCGCCGCGATAATCGTAAAAGCCGCGGCCCGTCTTGCGTCCAAGCCAGCCAGCCTCGACATATTTGACCAGCAGCGGGCATGGGCGATATTTGGAATCCGCAAGCCCGTCATGCAGCACCTGCATGATTGAAAGGCAGGTGTCGAGACCGATGAAGTCTGCCAGCTGCAACGGGCCCATCGGATGGTTCGCACCGAGCTTCATGGCCGTATCGATAGCTTCGACGCTGCCCACGCCTTCGTAAAGCGTATAGATCGCCTCGTTGATCATCGGCAGCAGGATGCGATTGACGATGAAGGCCGGGAAATCTTCGGCGACCGTCACGGTCTTGCCCAGCGCCTGCACGAAATCCTTCGATTTGCGGAACGTGTCTTCATCGGTGGCGATACCGCGCACCAGTTCCACCAGTTTCATCACCGGCACCGGATTCATGAAGTGAATACCGATGAAACGTTCCGGGCGGTCCGTCGTCGAAGCAAGCCGTGTGATCGAAATTGACGAGGTGTTGGTCGCCAGAATGGCTTGCGGGTTCAGGATCGGGCAGAGCTGCGCGAAAATCTTGCGCTTGACGGTTTCGTCTTCCGTCGCCGCTTCAATGGCCAGATCGACACCAGCAAGGTCTTCCATGGAATTCGCCGCGCGGATCAGCTTCATGGCGGCGGCGCGCTCTTCTTCCTGCAATTTGCCCGAAGAAACCTGACGCGCCATATTGCCATTGATGGTGGCAATGCCCTTTTCCAGCCGGTCCGGCGCAGCATCATGCAAAAGCACACTAAACCCTGCCAGAGCGCAGACATGAGCGATGCCGCCACCCATCTGCCCCGCGCCAACTATACCAACCGTCTTGATCGCCACCGTGTAACTCCTTCATCCTCCCCCAAAGGGGCCTGTCGAGCATATCTTTTCTACAGCAAGCGGAAAACCGCGCTTCGAATTGCAAAAGGCTCATCCAGCAAATGATAGGCTGAACGCCTAAAATGCAATCCAAAATTCTCGCTCATTACAAAGAACCCGCCCCAAACGCGAGACTAGGTCTCCGACTGGGACGGGTCGCAAAATAACGAAGCGGCGAGATCAGCCCGCCGCTTCGCAAAAATCAGAGAGCCTTCTGCAGCTCCGGCAGCACGGTGAAGAGATCACCGACGAGGCCATAATCAGCAACCTGGAAGATCGGCGCTTCTTCATCCTTGTTGATGGCGACGATGACGCGGCTGTCTTTCATGCCAGCCAGATGCTGGATCGCGCCGGAAATACCGACAGCGATGTAAAGCTCCGGTGCAACCACCTTGCCCGTCTGGCCAACCTGCCAGTCGTTCGGCGCATAGCCCGCATCGACTGCCGCGCGGCTGGCGCCAACCGCCGCACCGAGCTTGTCGGCAACCGGAAGGATCACTTCCTGGAACTTTTCAGCCGAACCAAGTGCACGACCGCCTGAGATGATGATCTTGGCCGAGGTCAGTTCCGGACGATCCGAAGCCGACAGCGCATTGCCAACAAAGCTCGACAGGGCCGGATCGGCAGGCACGGTTGCACTTTCAACCGCAGCCGAACCACCCTCGCCCGTTGCGGAGAAGGAGGCCGTGCGAACGGTGATCACCTTCTTGGCGTCGGTAGACTGCACTGTCTGGATCGCATTGCCCGCATAGATCGGACGCTTGAACGTATCCGCCGATACGACTTCCATGATTTCGGACAACTGCATCACATCGAGAAGCGCTGCAACGCGCGGCAGGATATTCTTGGCCGAGGTCGTCGCCGGAGCGATGATCGTGTCGTAATTGGCGGCCAGTTCCACGATGAGCGCTGCCGTTGGCTCGGCCAGACGGTTTTCCAGCGCATCGCTTTCAGCCAGCAGAACCTTGCGCACGCCTTTGAGCTTGGCGGCTGCATCGGCTGCAGATTTTGCGCCCTTGCCTGCAACCAGAATATCGACATCGCCGCCGATCTGGGCAGCTGCCGTCAGCGCCTTTGCCGTCTGGTCCGAAAGGGTTGCATTGTCGTGTTCGGCGATAAGAAGAATAGCCATTTATCTCGTCCCTTCCGATTTATTACAGCACGCCATCGGCTTTGAGTTTTTCAACCAGTTCAGAGACCGAACCGACCTTGACGCCAGCCTTGCGACCACCCGGCTCTTCGGTCTTCAGCACCTTGAGGCGTGGCGCAATATCGGCGCCGAAATCGGCAGGCGACTTCTCGTCCAGCGGCTTCTTCTTCGCCTTCATGATATTGGGCAACGACGCATAACGCGGCTGGTTCAAACGAAGATCAACCGTGACAATCGCCGGAAGCTTCACATCGATGGTCTGCAGACCGCCATCCACTTCGCGCGTGACCTTGGCCGAACCGTCAGCCAGTTCCACCTTGGAGGCAAAGGTTGCCTGGCTCCAGTTGAGGAGCGCAGACAGCATCTGACCGGTCTGGTTGGCATCGTCGTCAATCGCCTGCTTGCCGAGGAAGACGAGGTCCGGCTGTTCAGCCTCGACAACGCCCTTCAACACCTTGGCGACGCCGAGCGGCTCGACCGTCTCGTCGGTCTTGACCAGAATGGCGCGGTCCGCACCCATGGCAAGCGCCGTGCGCAGCGTTTCCTGTGCCTGTGCCGGGCCAACCGAAACAGCCACAATCTCCGTTACCTTGCCAGCTTCCTTCAGACGGATCGCCTCTTCAACCGCAATCTCGTCAAAAGGGTTCATCGACATCTTGACGTTGGCAAGCTCAACGCCCGAACCGTCTCCCTTCACACGGATCTTTACGTTGTAATCGACAACCCGTTTTACTGCGACAAGGACTTTCATCCGCGATCACCTCTTCCATGAATCTTGCGGCAGACTATGCCGCCATGAACCACCGCCTGCATGCCAGATTCCGACGGGAATGCGACGTGAAAGCGGCTCCGTAGGAAGCACGGTGACAAACCGTCCCGTCACGGCACTTCCTATTAGAAACCGGCGGGAAACCTAAAGACGCTTGACGTGCACGTCAATCAGCCTCGGCGATCTATATCGATTAATATCCATTTATTCTGACAGAACTTCATTCTCAGATTGCGACATCCCCTGAGAGGCCTTCCGCTCCCTCATCCGTGGCGTTTACAAAGGCGGCTTCCTGCTTTACGACACACCCGCACTAACCGGTCGCAGCCTACCCGGTCAAAACAAGGAACCCTGACTATGAAAACGCTTGTCGTCTGCTCCGGCGGACTCGACTCCGTTTCGCTTGCGCATAGAATCGCCGCGGAACATGAACTCACTGTCCTTCTCTCCTTCGATTATGGCCAGCGTCATAAAAAGGAACTCGATTCGGCCAAAGCCTGCGCCGAACGGCTGGGCGTGCCGCACCAGATCATTGATATCCGCACCATCGGCGCCAGCCTGACCGGCTCGGCGCTGACGGACAATGTCGATGTGCCAGACGGCCACTATGCCGAGGAGACGATGAAGATCACCGTCGTCCCCAATCGCAACGCCATCATGCTGGCGATTGCCTTTGGCGTGGCGGCTGCGCAAAAGGCCGAAGCGGTGGCGCTTGCCGTCCATGGCGGCGATCATTTCATCTATCCCGACTGCCGCCCCGGCTTCATCAATGCGTTCCAGACCATGCAAAACCATGCGCTGGAAGGCTATGCCGATATCAAATTACTCGCGCCTTATGTGAACGCATCCAAGGCCGATATCGTCACCGACGGGGCGAGGCACGACACGCCTTTCGAGGCGACATGGTCCTGCTACAAAGGCGGCGAGAACCATTGTGGCCGCTGCGGCACCTGCGTGGAGCGCCGCGAAGCCTTTCACCTTGCGGGCGTCAAAGACCCGACCGTCTATGAAGATGCCGATTTCTGGCGTGAAGCCGTTGCGCGGAGGAACGCCTGATGTTTCGCATCACCAAGGAGTTTCACTTCTCCGCCTCGCATCAATTGACCGGACTTCCTGCCGATCACCAATGCGCACGCCTGCACGGCCACAACTACATTGTAGAGGTCGAGCTTTCCGCTCCTGATCTCGACGGCCATGGCTTCGTGCGCGATTATCATGAACTGGCGCCGTTTAAGCGTTATATCGATGACGCTTTCGATCATCGGCATCTCAATGACGTGCTGGGCCATGGCCAGACAACAGCCGAAACACTGGCAAAGCACTTTTTCGACTGGTGCCATGCGCGCTGGCCGGAAATATCCGCCGTGCGGGTGAGCGAAACGCCAAAAACATGGGCGGAATATCGCCCCGGTACAAAACCATGAAACCGGTCTCCGAAATCCGCATCAGCGAGATTTTCGGCCCAACCATTCAAGGCGAAGGCGTGCTGATCGGCGAGCCGACTGTCTTCGTGCGAACGGGCGGCTGCGACTACCGCTGCGCATGGTGCGACAGCCTGCACGCGGTCGAAAGCCGCTTTCGCCATGAGTGGAAGCCGATGGGCGTCGAGGCCATCTGGCATGAAGTGACGGCACTTTCGGGAAATCGACCCTTAACAGTGTCACTTTCGGGCGGCAATCCGGCCATACAGCCGTTTGGCCCGCTCATCGCCCATGGCAAGAAGGAGGCCTATCGCTTTGCACTGGAAACGCAGGGGTCCTTCGCAAAAGACTGGTTTTCCGCGCTGGACACGCTGGTACTGAGCCCGAAACCGCCTTCCAGCGCGATGGCATTCGATCCCGACGCACTGGCAGCCTGTGTCGAAGCGGCGGGGCCAAAGCCCCGAACGGTGCTGAAATTCGTGATCTTCGACGATGCCGATTATGCTTTCGCAAAACACGTCTCGGCGCTTCATCCGCATCTGCCGGTCTATCTCCAGCCCGGCAATCACACCCCGCCGCCGCCAGAAACGGACAATGCATTGATCGACATCGACGGCATTATGCGCCGCATGGAATGGCTGGTGGATAAGGTGATTGCTGACCGCTGGTTCGAGGCGCATGTGCTGCCCCAACTGCATGTGCTGATCTGGGGCAACAAGCGAGGCGTCTGAGCACATCCCGAAAAGTGTGAAGCGGTTTTCGGAAAAGATGTGCGAAAATAAAAACTTAGCGATTTGCGCCCGGCACCCAGAGCACGTCTTTCGCGCCGTTATCGTTGACGGCGCGGGAGGCGACGAAGAGAAAATCCGAGAGGCGGTTGATATATTGCAGCGCCTCCGGCGACACCACCTCGCCCTCGATTTTCGCCAGCGCCACCATCAGTCGCTCGGCGCGGCGCGAAACGGTGCGCGCAAGATGCAGTGCAGCCGACGCCGCCGAACCACCCGGCAAAATGAACGAGCGCAATGGCTGAAGATGGGCGTTGAGATTATCGATATCGGCTTCGACGCGGGCGACCTGCGACGCAACGATACGCAGCGGTTCATAGGCCAGCGGCTTGCCGTCATCGGGCGTCGAAAGATCGGCGCCGAGATCGAAAAGATCGTTCTGGATACGCGCCAGCATGGCGTCGATTTCAGCATGCGCGCCGGTGTGAAGTCGCGCCATGCCGATGCAGGCATTGGCTTCGTCCACCGTACCATAGGCTTCCACACGCAGATCGGACTTCAGCCGGCGCGGTCCGCTGGCAAGACCGGTGGTGCCGTCATCGCCGGTGCGCGTATAAATCTTGTTGAGCTTGACCATGCCTTACTGTCCGCCCGTGTACCGTGCGAAATAGATTGCGCCCACGATCAGAACGATTGCGATGAATTGCAGGAAAACGCGTAACTGCATCATCTTGTTGGAAAAATTGGCGTCGCCACCACGCATCATATTGCGCAGGCCGATGATCAACACAATCGCAACGGCGAGCATGGCCACCATCGCTGCGCCTTTGAACACAACGTCCATCTTGTTCCCTTCCCATCATCCGCAGTCTATTGAATTTTCAGACGCAAAACCGCTTCGCACTTTTGCTGGAAATACTTCAAGACTGATCGGACAGCATCCGGTAAAGCCAGCGCGACGGCATCAGGCGACGCGCCAGAATTCCCAGTTTCGCCGGTCTCGTCACCGCATAATGCGGATTCGGACGCGGCGCCTCCAATGCGTGAAGCAGTACATCATAGACGGCTTCCGGTCCAAGCTTGTTCTTCGATTTGATGCCGCCGCTCGTCAGCTTGGCCATCTGGCGCTGATAAAGCTCGCGATGCACGGAGGCTTCCATATCGATATTGGCTCGCGCATGCCGGGCGGCATTATAGGTGAATTGCGACGCAATCGGCCCCGGCTCGATCAGCGAAACCTCCACCCCGGAACCTTCAAGCTCCATGCGCTGTGCCAGCATCAACCCTTCAATGGCGAATTTGGAAGCGACATAGGCCCCGCGCCATTTCATGGGCACCAACCCCAGGATCGATGAGCAATGGACGATGCGCCCATGCCCCTGCGCGCGCATGACCGGCACCACCCGCCGCGTCAGATCATGCCAGCCGAAGAAATTGGCTTCGAACTGCGCGCGAAGTGCTTCCACCGGCAAATCCTCGACCGCGCCCGGCTGGGCATAGGCACCGTTGTTGAACAGTGCATCCAGCCTGCCATCGGTCTTGCGCAACACTTCATCGGCAAGGGCGGCAATGGAATCCGGCTCCGCATAATCGAGATAATAGGCAGTCATCCCCTTGGCTTGCAGGGCGGCAATGTCCTGCTCCTTGCGAGCGGTGGCAAAAACCTGCCATCCACGACGGTGCAGAGCTTCCGCACAATAAGCGCCGATGCCGGAAGAGCAGCCGGTTATGATGATGCTGCGATTTGCGTGTTCCTCAGCCATTTCGTTCCATCCTGCCGCCGCGTTTCCTCAACAGTGCTTGATTCGCATGGCCTTTAAAACGGCGCTACCCTTGCAATCTGTCAGGTGATGCTAGATTTAAGGCATTGAAACTCAATGCTGGCGGCGAAAAGGGTAAAATCTGCGGATGCGAAAAATCAGACGTTTTCTCCGTCAGATTACCTATGATGTGCTGGGCCATTTCAGTTCGGACGACGGCTGGGCTTTTGCAAGTCACATCGCCCTATCGGGCCTGATGGCACTGTTTCCCTTCCTGATCTTCGCAACCTCGCTGGCGAGTTTTCTCGGCACCAAGGAATTTGCTGAAACGGCTGTCCACGTCATTTTCGACATGTGGCCATCGAATATCGCGGCCCCCATCGCCAATGAAGTGACCAACGTTCTGACCGTGCAGCGCAGCGGGCTTCTGACCCTCAGCGTGATCGCCGCTGCCTATTTTGCCTCCAATGGCGTAGAGGCGCTGCGCATTGCGCTCAACCGTGCTTACCGCGTCACCGACCAGCGCTCGATTATTTTCTGCCGCCTGCAAAGCCTCGGCTTCGTTCTGGTTGGCACGCTCAGCCTGATGGCGATCAGCTTCCTCTTGGTTCTGGCCCCGCTCGCCGTGCGCATTGCCGAGCAATGGTTCCCAGACATCGCGCCTTTCACCGGCACCATCGCCTTCTGGCGCTATAGCGTCGCCGTGGCCGTTCTGGTGCTGGCGCTGTTCATGGTGCATATCTGGCTGCCAGCCGGACGCCGCAGTCTCGGCGATATCCTGCCCGGCATTCTCATCACACTTGTCGCCTGGCTGGCGGCCGCGACCGCCTTTGCAAAATATCTCGAAACTTTTGCCACTTACGTCACCACCTATGCGGGCCTTGCCTCGATCATGGTGGCAATCGTTTTTCTCTACATGCTGTCGGCTATTTTCATCATCGGCGCTGAAATCAACGCCGCGATCATGAATTTCCGCAAACGCGAGCAGCAACCAGATCTGGTCCTGGAATAATCAGCGCTTCATGGTCGTCAGGGCAACACCCAAAGTCGTGACAACCATGCCGGCAATCTGGATTGGACCGAGCGTTTCACCAAAAATCAGATAGGCCATGATCGCCGCCGTGCCCGGTACGAGATAGAACAACGAGGCGACTTTCGACATCGCGCCTTCGCGGATCATCACCAGAAGCGCCAGAATGGCGCCGATGGAAATCGCCAGCGTCAGCCAGACCAGCGCAAAAATGAGCTGTGGCGACCAGATGATCACGCGGGTTTCAAAGCTGAAAGCACAGAGCGCCGTCAGGACGGCAGCAGCGATATACTGAACTGCCGTACCGGTTTTCAGATCACCAGTCGTGCCGAAACGCTTCTGCCAGACCGTGCCGGTGCTGATGGCAAGCACGGCGAAAAAGGCCGCCGCAAGGCTCTTGGGATCGACGCCGCTGCCCGCCGAAAACTTCGGCCAGACGACCATCGCCACACCGAGAAAGCCGATCAGCAGGCCCGTCCACTGGCGTCCGCTCGCCCTTTCGCCCAGAAGCATTGCCGCAATCAGCGTGGTGAGCATGGGTTGCAGCCCCGCGACCAGACCCGACATGCCAGCAGGCAGGCCGTGATGAACGGCCCAGAAAAGTGCTGAAAGATAGGCACCATGGATCAAACAACCGGCGATAGCCGCATGAACCAGTGTGGCGCCCTTCGGCCATACCGCCCGGCTCGCCAGCGCCCACAGCGTCATGATGACCGCCGCAATGGAAAACCGCACCGCCATGAAGGTGAACGGTTCCGCATAGGGCATGGACAACCCAGCCCCGATGAAGCCGGTGGCCCAGAGCAGAACAAACATAATGGGGAAGAAGCGCGCGGCCATGGCAAACTCTCTTATTTGCGCTCGCCTTATACCGCTTCGCCAGAAACACCTATCGCATAAATCTGATTGCAGCGTTCAATTTGCCAAAAGGCAGGCGTCGTTTTATGGAGAACGGATGACCACTGAAACCAATACGATCCGCATTCTCGTTGACGCCGATGCCTGCCCGGTGAAGGCTGAAATCTACCGTGTCGCCGAGCGGCATGGCCTGCCTGTGGTGCTGGTCGCCAACAGTTTCGTGGCGATCCCGCGCGATGCCGAACGGGTGGAGCGGGTTGTCGTATCGGACAAGCTCGACGCCGCCGACGACTGGATCGCCGAAAATGCGCAGCCGGGCGCAATCGTCATCACCGCCGATATTCCGCTGGCCAGCCGTTCGCTCGAAAAAGGCGCATCGGTCATCGCCCCCAATGGACGTGTTCACACCCAAAGTACCATCGGCAACACGCTCGCGACACGCAATCTGATGGATTCGCTGCGCTCTGCCGGAGAAATCACCGGTGGTCCCGCGCCATTTGCGCCGAAGGACCGGTCGGCGTTTCTGTCGGCGCTCGATCTCGCCATTGTGCGGTTAAAGCGCGCCGGTTTTACATCAGCTTGACCTGATCGTTGCAGTCGCAACACCAGCGCCGATCAGCAAGTTGCCGCCTGCGCGATTGAAAATCCGCAATGCCCCTTCGCTGGCAAAAAACCGCCGCGCCCGCGCCGCCGCCAGCGCATAGGCGAAGGCATTGAGGAAGGCGAGCACCAGAAATGTGCTTTCAAAGACCAGCATCTGGGTCAGAAAATCCCGATGCGGGCTGAGAAACTGCGGCAGAAACGCCACGAAAAAGGTGATGCTCTTCGGATTGAGCGCCGTCACCAGCCAGGCATGAACCAGCATCCTAACCGGATGTACCTTGTCATGCCGGGCCTTGGCATTCATCGTGCCTCCGGCCCGGAACAGCTTGATGCCGAGCCAGACGAGATAGGCAGCGCCTATCCATTTGACCGCCGTGAACACGGTTGCGGAAGCCGCGAGCAGTGCCCCGACCCCCAGCATGGACAGCGTCATGGCCGTGAAGTCGCCCAGCGCCACGCCCACCGCCATCGGAAAAGCCGTCTTCCAGCCTTGCCCCAGCGCATAAGACACGACGAGCAGAACCGTTGGCCCCGGAATGATCAGAAGCACGATGGATGCGGCGGTGAATGCAAGCCAGACGTCGAGACTCATGCGATGTCTCCTTCGGAAAAGGAGGAAGCCACCAATTCGCCCCGTTGTCGAGCGTTAAAGTTTCTGCGCGGCTTCGATCAGTTTCATGGCGTCCGGCCCTTCCCATGGGGCGGGCCCGTTCATGGATGCGATCTGGCAGCCGTCCTTATCGACCAGAAGCGTCACCGGCAGGCCGAAAGCAAGGTTCTTGCGCTTCAGCTCATTGAAGCTTGCCATAGTCGCATCGCGGTGCAGCGTGAGGTTCTTAATGCCGATCTCGCTTAGAAAACCCTTGGGCTTGTCGTCGGAACCCGTGTCGATATTGATCGCCACGACATCGAAATCCTTGCCGCCCTTTTCGGCCTGCAATTTGTCGAGGGCTGGCATTTCCTCGCGGCATGGCGCACACCATGTCGCCCAGAGATTAACGAGAAGCGTCTTGCCCTTGTAATCGCCAAGCGTCATCTGCTTGCCGTCGGGGCCCGTGAAGGCAAGATGCGCCACGGAAATCGGCTTTTCCGCTGGGCGCATGGCGGCCACGCCGCCGGTTGCAGCCGCGTCGAGCGCCTTCAGCGAATCCGCTTTTAAGGCGCATTGGGCGGACGCTTCGTCATTTTCGGACGAAACATTAGCGGCTACCACATTGCCAGAGGGGCGCTCCATCACGTATACCGCCCCGATACCGGCAATGACACCGGCAAGGGCTGCAAGAAGGACGATCTTGCGATTTCCCGATTTCGCCTTTTCGTTGTCTTCTGCCATGTCGCGTCACTTCTTTCTAATATCCGGCCAAATCGTCACTCGGGGCATATGAGCATGAGCGAACAAAAATCAAGCAATCAGATGTGGGGCGGCCGTTTTGCCTCAGGACCCGATGCGATCATGGAAGAGATCAATGCATCCATCGGCTTCGACCGCAAGCTCTATGCGCAAGATATTCAAGGCTCGCTCGCGCATGCAGCCATGCTCGCAAAGACGGGCATCATTACGGCAGACGATCACAAACAGATCGAGCAGGGCCTGAAAACCATCCTCAAGGAGATCGAGGACGGCAAGTTCACCTTCTCGCGCAAGCTCGAAGACATTCACATGAATATCGAGGCGCGGCTGGCCGATCTGATCGGCCCCTCGGCAGGTCGCCTCCACACCGCCCGCTCGCGCAACGATCAGGTGGCCGTCGATTTCCGCCTCTGGGTCAAGCAGGAACTGGAAAAGACCGCCGTCGCCCTGAAAAACCTGATCGAAGCTTTTCTGGAACGCGCCGAAGAACACGCGGCGACCGTGATGCCGGGCTTCACCCATCTCCAGACCGCGCAGCCCGTCACTTTCGGCCATCATTGCATGGCCTATGTGGAAATGTTCGGACGCGATCTGTCCCGCGTGCGCGACGCTATCGAGCGCATGGATGAATCGCCGCTGGGTGCCGCAGCCCTCGCTGGCACCGGCTTCCCGATCGACCGTCATATGACGGCCACGACGCTCGGCTTCCGCGAACCGACCCGCAACTCGCTCGACAGCGTTTCCGACCGCGACTATGCGCTGGAATTCCTGTCGCTTGCAGCCATCTGCGCCGGTCATATGTCGCGGCTTGCCGAAGAAATCGTCATCTGGTCCACGCCGCAGTTCAACTTCGTGCGCCTGTCCGATGCCTTCTCCACCGGCTCGTCGATCATGCCGCAAAAGAAGAACCCGGATGCCGCCGAACTGGTTCGCGCCAAGACTGGCCGTATCAACGGTTCGCTGGTCGCCCTTTTGACCATCATGAAGGGTCTGCCGCTCGCCTATTCCAAGGACATGCAGGAAGACAAGGAACAGGTTTTTGACGCTGCCGAAAATCTGGAACTCGCCATTGCCGCCATGGCGGGCATGGTGCGCGACCTGACGATCAATGTCGCTTCCATGAAGAAAGCCGCCGGTTCGGGCTATTCCACGGCAACCGACCTCGCCGACTGGCTGGTGCGGGAACTGGGACTGCCCTTCCGCGAAGCGCACCACATCACCGGTCGCGCGGTTGCTCTGGCGGAAAGCCGCAAGGTTGACCTCGCCAAGCTCTCGCTGGAAGAGCTGCAATCGATCCATCCCGGCATCACCGATGCGATCTTCGGCTATCTCACGGTCGAGAAATCGGTCAAGAGCCGCCAGTCCTTTGGCGGCACGGCCCCGCAGGAAGTGCGCCGCCAGATCCGGTACTGGAAAAAGCGCATCGTGAAGGCCTGATCGCCGTTCAAGATAAAGTCATGTGAAATCATCCGGCCAACGGGTGATTTCACTCTTGAGAATTTTGCGTTACAGCTAGCCCAACCAAGATTTTGATTCAGGAACCAAAGCTGATGACAGGCCGCTCCGCCATTTCGACCGTGCTTATGATCGCCGCACTCGCAGCCACGCTTGCCGCCTGTGGACGTAAAGGCCCGCTGGAACCGCCGCCGTCATCGCTGATCACCGATGATCAGGGCCACACCAAGCCGAAACCCAAGGAAGACAAGCCTTTCATTCTTGATAAGCTGCTCTAGTTCCCAAGGACTATCTTCCGTGAATCATTTTGAATATCGCGACGGTGTGCTGCACGCCGAAAATGTCAGCCTGCCTGAAATCGCCAAGGCGGTCGGTACGCCTTTCTACGTCTATTCCCGCGCCACGATCGAGCGCCATTTCCGCGTGTTCAGCGAAGCTTTCGCCGATATGGAACCGCTGATCGCCTATGCGCTGAAGGCCAATTCCAATCTGGCCGTGTTGAAGACGCTCGCAAAGCTCGGCGCCGGTGCCGATACGGTGTCGGAAGGCGAAATTCGCCGTGCGCTCGCCGCAGGCATCCCTGCCAGCAAAATCGTCTTTTCCGGCGTCGGCAAGACCCCGCGCGAAATGGATTTCGCGCTTGAGGTCGGTATCTATTGCTTCAATGTCGAATCCGAACCGGAGCTGGAAATTCTCTCGGCCCGTGCTGTCAAGGCGGGCAAGGTTGCCTCGGTATCGCTGCGTATCAACCCGGATGTCGACGCCAAGACCCACGCCAAGATCTCGACCGGCAAGTCTGAAAACAAGTTCGGCATTCCGCGCATCAAGGCGCGCGAGGCCTATGCCCGTGCGGCCAGCCTGCCGGGCATCGACGTGGTTGGCATCGATATGCATATCGGCAGCCAGATCATCGATCTTGAACCCTTCGACAATGCTTTTGCGCTGATGGCGCAGCTGGTGAAGGAATTGCAGGCCGATGGCCACAACATCCGCCATGTCGATGTCGGCGGCGGTCTCGGCATTCCCTATCGCACCGACAACAACCCGCCGCCGCTGCCGGTGGCCTATGCGGAGATTGTCGCCAAGCACATCAAGCCGCTCGGCCTCAAGACGGTTTTCGAGCCGGGCCGCCTGATCGTCGGCAATGCCGGTCTGCTGGTGACGGAAGTGATTTTCGTCAAGGAAGGCGATGCGAAGAACTTCATCATCGTCGATGCCGCGATGAACGATCTCATCCGCCCGACGCTTTATGAAGCATTTCACGATATCCGCCCGGTCAAGCTGGCAAAGGACGACGCGCCGCGCATCCGCGCCGATTTCGTCGGACCTGTCTGCGAGACGGGCGATTATCTCGGCCTCGACCGCGAGACGACCAAGCCAGCGCCCGGCGACCTGATTGCGGTGAGCACCGCTGGCGCTTACGGTGCGGTCCTGTCGAGCACCTATAATAGCCGCCTTCTGGTGCCGGAAGTTCTGGTCGATGGCGACCGCTACCATGTCGTGCGCCCGCGCCACACTTACGAAGAGCTGCTTGCGCTCGATTCCATACCGGACTGGCTGTAAGCCATCGGGCCCAATTAATCAGGGCCCATATTAATCATGGCAAAGCCTCGCCTTTGCCATGATGCATGTTATCCTGTCATTCGATTGCACGCTGGCAGACAGAGCAGAAAGCCCGGATGACGGATCAAGGCCAAGACAAGAAGGATAGGCCGCAGCTGATGCGGGAAGCCTTTTTGCGCCTGTTTTCAGGCGATGGCGCTCTGTTGCGCCGACTGCGTCTGCGCACCTTCTTGTCCGTCGGGTTTGAACGCCTGTGGCCGCTGGTCCTGCCGCTGATTCTGTTGGTTGCGCTTTTTGCAAGCATCAGCTGGTTTGGCCTGTTCGGCATGATGCCGCGCTGGTTGCATATCGCCGTGCTGACGATCTTCGCGCTGGCAGGGCTGGTTGCGCTCTATCTCCCATCCCGTTTTCGCCAGCCGACCGAAGACGATGTCACGGCGCGCATCGAGGCGGTCAACGGCCTCGTGCACGAACCGCTGGCCGTGCAATCCGGCCATATGGCCAGCGGCACCCACGATCCGTTTTCGCAGGCTCTGTGGCGCGAACATCAGAAGCGTATGGCCGAACGGCTCAAGAACCTGCAATCCGGCTTGCCGCGACCGCGCCTGCCGGAACGCGATCCTTATGGCCTGCGCGCCGTCGTGGCGCTGCTTTTCGTCACAGCGCTCGCCTACACGTCCAGCGCTGGCAGCGGGCGCATTGCCGACGCCTTTCACATTCGCCCCGGCAACGGTGCCGCCCTTGCCCGTGTCGATGCCTGGGTGACACCACCGCGCTATACAGGCCGCGCGCCGGTCTTCCTGACGGCCAGCGCTGAAAACAGCCGCAATGCCGAAGCGATCACGGTTCCCGAGGGCAGTGTGCTTTCGGTCCGCGTCATCGGCGGCAGCTCGGAACGCCTCACCGCAACCAATGCAGAAGGCGAGCAACGGGAAGTCCAGCCCGTCGCCCCGAAGGAAGAGCAGACGCAAGCGCAAGGACTGAGGCCGGTACAGACGCCGGAAGAAAGCGCTGTCGATGGAAGCCGCAACTTCCGCTACGATTTACGCGAAGACGAAACCGTGACCCTTTCCGGCACCGATGCGCGCTGGAAATTTGCGGTGACGCCAGACACGCCGCCGACGATCCGCTTTACCAAGGAACCCGGTCACGCGCTCAACGGCACGCTGCAACTGACCTATGAAATCGATGACGACTATGTGCCGGCCAGAGCCTTTGCCGAGATCGTGCCGCTGGAAATCGATGAAGACGAAGAGGCCTCCCCGCTTTACGAGGCACCGGAGCTGCCGCTCGCATTGCCGCGCCGCGGCGTGAAGGAAACCACCACATCGAAAGACCTGACCGAACATCCATGGGCAGGCCAGAAGATAGCGCTAACCCTCGTCGTCACCGACGCGGCGGGCCAGGTTGGGCGCAGCGAAACCAAAGTGATAACGCTTCCCGAACGGCCTTTCAGCAATCCGCTGGCGCGCGCTATTGCCGAACAGCGCCGTATTCTGGCGCTTGACGCCAACCAGCGCGATCATGTGCTGGACATGCTGTCGGCGCTGATGCTGCGCCCGGAAGAAACGATCAAGAACGCCGCGCATTATCTGGGCCTCGTCACCATCCGCACCAAGCTTCGCATGGCGAGAAGCGACGACGCCCTGCGCGATACTGCCGATTATATGTGGCAGGTGGCGCTCGGTATTGAGGATGGCAATCTTTCGGCAGCCGAAAAGCGTCTGCGTCAGGCGCAGGAAGCACTGAAAAATGCGCTGCAAAACGGTGCCTCGCAGGAAGAGATCGAGAAGCTCACCGCCGAATTGCGCAAGGCGATGCAGGATTTCCTGCGCGAATTCGCCCAGCGCCAGCAGCAGAACCCGAATGCGCGCCAGTCAGCGCCGGATCCCAATGCGCAGATGCTGACGGAACGGGATTTACAGCGCATGATGGACCAGATCGAAAATCTGGCCCGTCAGGGATCGCGCGATCAGGCCGAACAGCTTCTGTCGCAATTGCAGGACCTGATGAACAATCTGCAAATGGGTCAGACACAACCCGGCCAGCAGGGTCAGGGACAGCAGGGCCAGCAAGGGCAGATGCAGCAGCAGATGAACAAGCTTGGTGATCTGATGCGCCGCCAGCAACAGATGATGAACGAGACCTTCAATCTCGACCAGCAGCAGCAGCGCCAGTTCGACGGCAATCCGGGTGCCGGTGAAGAGGGCGAAGGTGAGGACATGGAAGGCCTGTTCCCCGGCGATGACGGCTCCAGGGGCGGCGGTTCGCAGCAAGGCGGCCAGACGGATGAGAAGACCGCAGAGGCCATGCGCAAGCTGCAACAGCAGCAGCAGCAATTGCAGCAGGAACTGCAAAAGCTGACGGAAGACCTGAAAGGCATGGGCATTGAACCCGGCAAGGATTTCAGCGATGCCGGAAAATCCATGGGCAATGCCGCCGAAGCGCTAGGACGCAATGAAGGCGCGGAGGCCAACGACAATCAGGGCAGCGCTCTGGACGCCCTGCGCCGTGCCGGTCGCGACATGATGCAGAAGATGCAGCAGGCGATGGGGCAGGACGGCCAGCAGGGTCAGGGCGCGAATGGTTCTCGTGGCCGCGATCCGCTCGGACGCCAGCAGGGCATGGGAGCCGATGATGGCAACGGCACCAAAATTCCCGGCGAAATCGACATTCAGCGCGCGCGTGAAATTCTGGATGAAATCCGCCGCAAGCTCGGCAACGCGCTGACGCCGCAGATGGAAAAGGAATATCTGCAGCGCCTGTTACAGTTCGATTAGAGGCTGCTCAACGAACTCGTACGACGGTTGCAAATTCGTCAGGCCGTGGCGAAAAGAGTGATTTTCGAGCAACGGAGCGGAGCGTACTTAAGGGTACGTGAGCACCGGCGCACAGAAAAGCGCTCTTTGCAGCCCGGCATCACGAATTTGCCGCTCAATCCTTGACGTGTCCGACATAGGGCAACTGCCGGAACGAATGGGCTACGTCCATGCCATAGCCGACGACAAAATAATCCGGGCATTCGAAGGCGACAAAATCAGCTTCCAGATCGACCTTGCGCCGCACGCTCTTGTCCAGCAGGACGGCAATGCTGACGCTGCGCGCGCCACGTTCCAGCATCAGTTCGCGGACGAATTTGAGCGTCTTGCCGGATTCCAGAATATCGTCGATCAGCAGCACATCGCGGTCACGCACTTCGCTGTCGATATCGCGCAGCAGGCGAACTTCCGTACTGGTCGTGCCCTTGCCATAACTGGACACCGTGATGAATTCGACATCCGGTTCCACGCCCGCATCATGCATGGCACGGATGAGGTCGGCTGCGAAAATGAACGAGCCCTTGAGAATGGAAATCGTCAGCAGATTGTGAAACTTGCGTTCGGCAATAGCCTTCGCCAGTTCAAGATTGCGACCGGCAATATCTTCCGGGCTGAATAGAATTTCTATCGTCTTGCCGCCGACTTCTGGCATTGCCGGTTCTCTCCTGATCGTTTGCTTTGCTCGTGGGCAACCGAAAGCCTTTTCAGGCTTTTCGGGATGCGCTTTCCTGCAGAAGGCACGCTCTATAGCACGGTTTGAAGAAAATGCACCCCGCCTGTCAACAAGCCCAGGCTTAGAGCCTGAAACAAAAAGCGGCATGTGTGTGCAAAATGGTGATTTTCGAGTACCGGAGCGGAGCGTACTATTGGTACGAGAGCACCGGAATGGAGAAAATTGCCATTTGCAGCCACACAGGGCGACTTTTGGAACAGGCTCTTATATCCATTCCCCGATGACAGGATTTGATATAGCGTGCCCGCATGCATCCGGACATTATCGAACTGCGCTCCTTTTACGACACGACACTTGGTCATTTGGCCGAGCGCGCCATACGCATGGCGATTGCCGGTCTTTGGGAACGTGTTCCGGGCGAACGGCTCATCGGCATGGGCTACAGCCTGCCCTATCTCGACCGGTTCAGCGCCGATACGGAACGCACTTTTGCCTTCATGCCAGCCGGACAGGGCGCGATCGCCTGGCCTTCGGCGGACAAATCCACCACGGCTTTGGTCTTCGATGAAGAATTGCCGCTGCCCGATTCCTCCATCGACCGCATCCTGATGGTCCATGCGCTGGAATATGCCGAAAGCGCGCCGGAAACGCTGAAGGAAATGTGGCGCGTACTGGCGCCCAACGGGCGGCTGGTGATCGTGGTGCCCAACCGCCGTGGCGTCTGGGCCCGCTTCGAACATACGCCTTTTGGCAGCGGGCGGCCTTACAGCCGCGACCAGCTTTCCACCTTGCTGCGCGAAGCCAATTTCACGGTCAACACCGTTAGCGACGCCCTGCATTTCCCACCCGCCACGCGGCGCTGGATGATGCGGCCTTGTCTGGCAATCGAAGGTCTGGGGCGGCGGCTGTGGCCGCTTTTCTCCGGCGTGCTGGTGGTGGAAGCCCAGAAACGTCTCTATCAGGGCCTGCCGGTTGCGCAGCGCGCGTCGCGGCGTGTTTTCGTGCCGGTGCTTGGAACCCCGGTCAGCGGACTGCGCAAGGCCAAACAAGAGTCTGACGCCTAGAGCCCATCTGATTACATTAGATCGGCTCTACATATTTACTCTGACGCCCATCCCGAAAACCGCTTCGCACTTTTCGGGATGTGCTCAACCCCCATAAAACAAGGTTTTTCTCGACTTCGCGCCCATGGCGGTTTATGTCGCATCGGGGCTCAAATCCCTTGAGCGTCCCATAAAGCAACACTGTTCTTTTGGCGGAGCCAAAATCATGACCGATCAGCAAAACCTTTCCCGTCCCCAGCCCAAGGCCGGCCTGCTCAACATCGCAGCCTACGTGCCCGGCAAGGAACATGTGGAAGGCGTTGCCAAGGTCTATAAGCTCTCCTCCAACGAGACCCCGATCGGCCCCAGCCCCCATGCGGTGGAGGCCTATCGATACGCGGGCGAAAAGCTGGAACTTTATCCCGACGGACAGGCGCTCGCGCTGCGTGAAGCTATTGCCGAAACGCAAGGGCTGAACATTGGCAATATCCTGTGCGGCAATGGTTCGGATGAGTTGTTGGGCCTGCTCTGCCAGACTTATCTTGCGCCGGGCGATGAAGCCGTCATCACCGAGCATGGCTTTGCCGTTTACAAGATCCAGACGCTGGCAGCCGGTGCAACACCGGTAACCGTGAAGGAAAGCAATGCGCGCATCGACGTGGATGCCATTCTTGCTGGCATTACGCCGCGCACCAAGGTCGTCTTCATTGCCAATCCGGCCAATCCGACCGGCACCTATCTGCCTTTCGAGGAAGTGCGCCGTTTGCATGCGGGCCTGCCGAAGCATGTCCTTCTCATCCTCGATGCTGCCTATGCCGAATATGTGCGCCGCAACGATTATGAGGCCGGTCTCGAACTCGTTTCGTCGAACGAGAATGTCGTGATGACCCGCACCTTCTCGAAGATCCACGGCCTTCCGGGTCTGCGGATCGGCTGGATGTATGCGCCCGCCCATGTGATCGACGCAGTCAATCGCATTCGCGGCCCGTTCAACATGAATTCGGCAGCGATTGCCGCCGGTGCGGCCGCCATTCGCGACCGCAACCATGTCGAAAAGTCGGTCGCCTATAACGACAAGTGGCTGTCCTGGCTGACGGATGAGTTCACCAAGCTCGGCCTGCGGGTGACGCCTTCGGTCACGAACTTCCTTCTGATCCATTTCCCCGAAGACGCCGCACACTCGGCAGACAAGGCGGATGAGTGGCTTTCCAAGCGCGGTTATATTCTGCGCCGTGTTGGCGGATACGGTTTCCCCAACGCGCTGCGCATGACTGTCGGACCGGAAGAAGCCAATCGCGGCGTAGTCGCCGCACTCACTGAGTTTTTAAAGTAAGATCAATGTCCACGATCCATTTTGATAAAATCGCGCTGATCGGTATCGGTCTCATCGGTTCGTCGCTGGCGCGCGTCATCCGTCGCGAAGGCCTTGCCAACCATATCGCAATTGCAACCCGCAGCGCCGAAACCCTGAAGCGCGCCGAGGAACTGAACCTCGGGGACAGCTACACGACCGACAGTGCCGGAGCGGTCAGGGATGCCGATCTGGTGATCGTCTCGGTACCGGTCGGTTCGTCCGGCACCGTCGCAAAGCAGATCGCCGCAAGCTTGAAGCCCGGCGCCATCGTCACCGATGTCGGCTCCACCAAGGCTTCCGTCATTGCGCAGATGCAACCGGAACTGCCCGCCAATGTGCATTTCATTCCGGGCCACCCGCTAGCCGGGACGGAATATTCCGGCCCGGACGCAGGCTTTGCAGAGCTGTTCAACAATCGCTGGTGCATCCTCACGCCCCTTCCCGACACGGATGAAGCGGCGCTGGAAAAGCTTACGGCCTTCTGGACGGCCTGCGGTTCGCGGCTCGACCATATGGACCCGCAGCACCATGATCTGGTGCTGGCCATCGTCTCGCATCTGCCGCATATCATCGCCTACAACATCGTCGGCACCGCCAGCGATCTGGAGCAGGTGACAAAATCGGAAGTCATCAAATATTCCGCATCCGGTTTCCGTGACTTCACGCGTCTGGCGGCATCGGACCCGACCATGTGGCGTGACGTGTGCCTGCACAACAAGGACGCTATCCTTGAAATGCTGGGGCGCTTTTCGGAAGATTTGGCCTCGCTGCAACGCTCGATCCGCTGGGGCGACGGAGAGGCCTTGTTCGACCTCTTCACGCGCACGCGTGCGGTGCGCCGTGGCATTATCGATGCGGGTCAGGAAGTGGATGCGCCAGACTTTGGCCGTCAGGCTGCGACGCGCACCAACGAAAAGAAGTAAGGCAATAGATAGGGCAGTAAAAACATACTCCCCTACTCCCTTACTCCCCTAAAGCGCGGGTAACCGCCCAAGCGGAATGAACCCGGCATTGGCTCTGCCCTTGCGAACGGCAATCTCCAGCGTGGGATTGCCGTTTTCGTCTTTCGGCATGGCTGATAGCGCGAAGAGGATGGTGGCGATATTGCTGCCCTGCTCCGGAAAAACCGTCTGGCCAGCCTGCGCCAGCGATTGCGCATTGACGAGCGTCAGCTTAACATCGGCATTGATCAGCCCATTGTCATCGACGGAAAACGGACCGGTCAGCGTCACCATCGCCCCATTGGGCATGGAGAGAAATGCCTGATGGATCGTGCCGCTATGGCCGCGCAGACGCTGGCTGAAGTCGGAAGATCCCGACGCCAGCAGTGTGGCAGCATCGGCAATCTCGATATCGGCAACGCCGTCGATCTCGGGGCTCTTGGCATTGCCGATCACCGGGGCTGCAAGCTTCAGCCCGGCAAAGCGGCCTGCCAGTTTCAGCGCGCCATCGACGGCGCTCATGCTGAAATCCATCTGTTCCAGACTGCTGAGCGGCTCCGTCGTCGTGGTTTCCGTGCGGCGACCGACCACGATGTCGCGCGCTTCAAGCGCGATCTCGGTCGGGAACGGGCGGGCAAGCCGGGTGTTGGAGCTGAACCGGCTCCAGCTCACTTCAAGCGGTTGAAGACCCGGAAATTCGATAAAGGCAGGTCCGGTCAGATCATTGCTGAGCGAGCGCGGCGCATAGATCGGCGAGCCGGAGGTGAAACGCCCTGCGCGAAAGGCCATGCCGGCGCTGGGCTTCTGCCAGGAAATGCTGTCGCAGACCACATTGACACGAAGCGGATAGCCGCTTGTGCGCAGATCCTCGCAGCGCACGCCAATGCCCTGAGCGGACAGCTTTGCCATATCCGCGGTGGCGCGCGTTTGCAGGCGGTCGGCCACATAGAACCACCCGGCAGTGTAGGCAGCGACGAGAACGATCAGGAAAATGCCAAGCGCAATAGATCGCTTTCTGGACTTCCGTTGTTTCGTTCCAGCTTCCGTCCCGGGATGCACCATCGAAAAACCTTATGTCGGTCAGAGAGTTGAGCCTGAGAAGCAGCAGAGCCGCCAGCGACGCATCTTTCGATACAATGTTTTGCTCAACCTCACTCTTGGCCATATTATGGCAGGATTGAGTCTTGTGAAGTGGCGCTTCAGAAAAAACGAGGGATATCCATCAATTACCCATGGAAATCGGTCACGAGACGGCAAATATTATACCATCATGACACACCATATCGATGCAAAGCGGACGAGTGATTTCTGGGTTTTCGGCTACGGCTCCCTAATGTGGCGGCCCGGCTTCGCGCATGTGGAGACCGTTCGCGCCCGTCTGCACGGCTATCGTCGCAGTCTGTGCATCTATTCGCATTTCCATCGCGGCTCACCCGACCACCCCGGACTGGTGCTTGGTCTCGACGCGGGCGGCTCCTGCCTTGGCATGGCGTTCCGCGTTCCGGGCGAGATGACTGACGAGGTGATGGTCTATTTGCGCGAACGCGAAATGTCGAACAATGTCTACCACGAAAAAAGGCTGCGGCTGCGCCTCCATGACGGGCGCGACGTTCAGGGGCTGGTCTATGTGGCCGACCGCCGCCATGTGCAATATGCGGGCGCGCTCAAGGCCGAGGACGCGGCTGCGATTGTGGCATCCGCGCATGGCGAATCCGGCGCGAATATCGACTATGTCGCCAACACGCTGAAACATTTGCGCGACATGCGCGTGCGCGATCACGCGCTTGAGCATGTCGGCAGCCTGATTGCCGCGAAATCACACCCGCCGCGTGATTTCGACTGATCAATCCCTGATTGCGAGAATGGACTTCGCCAGTCCGGCAATCTTCTCAAATTCGATCCGCCCATCCGGGAAGAGCTTGCGCACCTGTCCCGTGGTCAAAAGCCGGATCGATTCCACATGAAAACGGGCATCGTCGGCGCTTTTCTGCCGCTCGAAAAAGCCGAGCCGCATCTTGGTCATCAGCCAGATGCGCACCGCCACCGGCAGCCACTGAAAACCGATAAAGCGGAAATGCGGCTCATAGGGAAACCAGTAATTGGGGGTCTGCATGTAATAACGCTTGCCGAGCCTGCGGGTATTTTCCGCAAAGCGTGTGATGGCCGCCCAGTCGCCGACATGTTCGATAACCGAGTTGGAATGAACCACGTCGAAAGTCCGCCCCGCAAAAAGCGCCAGATCGGTCGCGTCGCCGACCAGAAACGTGAAGGTTCCCGTATCTTTCTCTTCCTGCTTTTCAGGATTGATCAGCGTGAAATGCAGGCGGTCGCGGTTGGCTTCGATGAAGTCTTCGCCGATCAGCCAATATTTTTCCGACCCGCCGAGATCGAGGATTTCAACTTTTTCGCCTTCCGGCTTTTCGGCAAGTGCCGCCTCGATCAATTTGCGGATATGGGCGAACCGTTTGGCACGGAAGGAAAACTCGATGCTTTTGCGGTCCTTATAAGGATCGCGACTATTTTCTGAAATATCCATTGTCGTTTTATCCGTTCAGCCAAACACCGGTCAGCACTGTTAAGCTCACTTGCCATTTATTACAAAGCATAGCAACACCGATGGCATATCAGAGCATTGTCCGGCAGAGCAAAGAGAAGGGCCGAACCAGTGCCTCAAGCACGAAAATTGAGCCGGCAGCCTATCGGGCACTTGTCCTCAATCGAAGCAATCGCTACATCTCGGCCAATCGTCAAGGAGACAGACACTCATGATAGCATTGTTCCGCACCATTGACCTGGCGCTCGACATCTATACGTGGATCATCATCGCCAGCGCCATTTATTCGTGGCTCTATGCGTTCAATGTCGTCAATTCCGGCAATCGCTTCGTGGCCTCGGTCGGAGAGTTTCTCTACAAGGTAACCGAGCCGGTTCTGCGCCCGATCCGTAATCTCCTGCCCAATCTGGGCGGCATCGACATTTCTCCGATTGTCCTGCTGTTGATTATCTTCTTCATCCGCCAGTTCATGTGGACGACGCTGCTGCCGCTCTTCCTCTGACCGGCACAGCAAACACCAAAAACAAAAGCGCCCGATGGATCATCGGGCGCTTTTGTTTTGAACTCAACTCATGAAACAGGCGATTACTTGCCCTTGGCGCGTTCGATCGCTTCAACGATGAACTTGCGAGCGTAGTCTTCATCGCCCCAGTCACCGATCTTGACCCACTTGCCGGGTTCCAGATCCTTGTAATGCTCGAAGAAATGCGCGATCTGCTTCAGCGTGATTTCCGGCATATCGGTATAGTCGTGGATCTTCTCGTAACGGCGCGTCAGGTGCGGCGACGGAACGGCGATGATCTTTTCGTCCTTGCCGGAATTGTCTTCCATGACCAGAACGCCGATCGGGCGGACATTGATCACAGAACCCGGCACCAGCGGACGGGTGTTGCAGACGAGAACGTCGATCGGATCGCCGTCTTCCGAGAGCGTGTGCGGTACGAAACCGTAATTGCCCGGATAGGTCATCGGCGTGTAGAGAAAACGGTCAACGATCAGAGCCCCGGACTTCTTGTCCATCTCGTACTTGATCGGCTGGCCGCCGACCGGAACTTCGATGATGACGTTGACGTCTTCGGGAGGATTGGTTCCGATGGAAATGGCATCAATATTCATGATGGGTCCTTTCGTGTCGCGCTCTGATAACGGGTTTCATGTTTCCGTGCAAGAAAAACGAAAGTTCAATAAAACGCGACTAATTGTCGTTTAGCTCATGTACAGCCGGAAGGATGTCGGGCATTTAACTGCGCGGTGAAACACCCAGTTCCTTCAGGCGGTCCACAGCTGTCGGTGGCATCGGGGGTGGGTTGGGGTCGCGGCTTGCCGCAACCAGAAGCTCGTCGCAGGCCGTTTCGGTGCTTTCGATCAGGCGGCGCAGAAATTCTTCCTTTTCAAGCCCCGGCGGAATGGGCGGCAGGACGCGGCACCGAATGGTGCCCGGAAAGCGCAGAAACTTGCGGCGCGGCCAGTAAAGCCCGGCATTATGGGCAATCGGCAAGACCGGCAGGTTCAGCGCATCGTAAAGATGCACGATGCCGTATTTATATTGCGGCGGCGCACCGGGCGCGCGGCGGGTGCCTTCAGGATAGATCAGGATCTGACGCCCTTCGGCAATGGCCTTTTCCGCGCCCTTGGTGATCGAATGCAGCGCCTTGACGCGCGATCCGCGATCCACCGGGATCATCTCCATCTTGGCGACGTACCAGCCGAACAGCGGAATGCGCATCAATTCGCGCTTCAGGATCAGAACCGGATCATCCAGATAGGGCAGGAATGCATAGGTATCCCAGGCCGACTGGTGCTTGGGGGCGCAGATATAGGCGCCCTCTGGAATATTCTCGAGACCTTCAATGACGTAATCCGTCCCGGCAATAATCTTCTGGAGCTTGAGATTGACCCGCGCCCAAAGCTTCGGCACGATCCAGGCCTTCTTGCGCGGCAGCAGGAAATAGAACGGCGTATAGATGATCATCTGAACCAGCGTGCAGATGTAAAACGCCGCATTGAAGAGGATTGAACGCAGATAGAGAAGCATCGTGTCGGCGAATGTCCCGGCTAGAGCACGTCCCGTAGAGAGAGACACAATCTCGAAAAACTGTCAGACCTTCGCTTTCCGAAATCTCGGGCACTCGTATATCAGGAACTGCCCCGTTTTCCATACAGAAAACAGTGACCGATCGTCGGGAATTTGCTGTTTGTTACCGATTGATTTTCTGACCGGCGACGCCGTTCAGGATGTCGAAGCCGAAAATCTCCGACGTACCGACGCGCACGACCGCGCCCAGATATTTGACATATTCCACGAACAATACGCGCAGCGTGTCACCCTCGGCAACCCAGCTTTGCCCGCGCCCCTCGGTGTTCACCACCGGATAGGGCACGAATTCCACGTCCTTCATCCGGTAGGACATTTCCAGAATGCTGCGCGGCATATGGTAATTATTCGTCACGACGATCACCCGGTTATAACCGTTGTTGCGAATCCAGTGTTCGCTTTCCTCGGCATTGCCGATGGTGTTGCGTGCCGAACGGTCGAGATCGACACAGCAGTCGAACAGGCTCTGATCGGCATGGGTGGCGCGCTGTATCGATTTTTCATTCGTGGAAGGATGCACGCCGCTGATCAGCAGACGCTTGCCGCGTTTTTCCTGCAACAGATCGACCGCCGCCTGAATGCGGGACTGACCGCCGGTCAGGACCACAATGGCGTCGGCGGGTTCATCGATCACCGGCGGCGTCATGCTCGTCACCTTCTCACCGAAGGCGACAAAGCCAACGAGAAAAGCCAGAAGCAGGCCAAAAAGTACGATGGAAATGGGTTGGAAACGTCTCAGCATGCGCATCATGACAGACCACAGGAATCTGGCTGGCGCAAGCAGCAAGGATGAAGGGGCAACAACAGGGGGGCTGCGTCGCCAGACCACGGCGCCCGCTCGCATCTCTTCCGCTGTTTGTCCCTTTGCCACCGCATCGTTACTCGCCCGGTATCCGCCGCCCAATGCGTGCGCGATTCGCCCGTTGTTCCTCTGGCTATCATACGCAGCATTGCGGCGATAACTCGGAAAACTACCAGGAATTTGCGAGCGACGGAGCGTATTGGGCCAAAAGATCGTCATTCGGAGCGCACTCCCGGACCATCCATGGTTGCGAGCTGGCGGATAACCGTCAGGCGACTGGTCAGCATGGTCAGGACACTAACCAGTATGATGATGGCGGCGGCGCCCAGATAGCCGCTGCGACCGATGGCAAAATTGCCGAACATCGCCGCGGCCTGATCGCCTTCCGGCGTTGCCATATGGCGGGAAGCCCACCACGAAAAGATCAGGAAAACCAGCATGGCGGCGGCACCGCCGAACAGCGCGCCTTTCAGCGCGGTGCGGAAGAAATGCCACTCGAATTCACGCGCCACGAATTTCGATTCCGCCCCGATGAAATGCAGAACCTCGATGATGTGACTATTGCCGGACATAGCGCCGCGCGTGGCGAAAATGACGGTGAGAATGGTGGCTGCGATCACCAGCGAGAGAACTGCCGTGCCGACCAGAACCGTGGTTCGCGCCATCGACACCAGCCGGTCCACCCAAGTCCGGTGATCGTCGAAACTGGCTGCCGGTATGGCGCGGGTCAGTTCCGCGCGCATGGTGCCGAAATCTGGCGGCGCGCTTTCGTCAATGGTCACCACGACAAGGCGCGGCACCGGCAGTTCGTCAATGTTGAGCCCGCTGCCAAGCCAGGGTTCCAGCAGACGCGCCGTGGCATCCTTGTCGATGATATTCGTCGTCTTCACGCCTGCAAAGCCGCGCGCGATATCGCTCGCCTGCTGCAAGGTCTTTTCAATATCCTGCCCTTCGACCGGACGGATCTGGATGGTTGCCTCGCGCGCAATCTGGCTCTGCCAGGCGGCAGCCGATGCGCGGACCAGCGAAACGCCGCCCATGGTCAGGCAGGCGAGAAAGGTCATGATCGCGATAACGGTCACCAAAGCCGTGCCGGTGACGCTGCCATCGGGCACGATGGGACTTGGTCCCTTGCGCTGTCGGCGTTTGCCGACCCGCACCAGAACCATGTCCTTCAGGTCTTCGAAACGAACCTTGAGGTCATCCAGAATTTTCTGCCAGCCGTTTAGGCGACCACTGCGGGGCTTATTCATAGATATCGAGCCGCCCATGTTCCAGAATCATGCGGCGCGCATTGACCTGATCCATCAGGGAAAGGTCGTGCGTCGCGATGATGACAGCGGTGCCCGAGCGATTAAGCTCCGTGAACAGGCGCAGCAGGCGCTTGGCGAGCGGCGGATCGACATTGCCGGTCGGCTCGTCCGCCAACAGCAGTTCCGGCTGGTCGATCAGCGCGCGCGCAATCGCGGCGCGCTGCTTTTCACCACCGGACAGGACCGGCGGGAGAACGCCCATCCGGTCACCAAGGCCAACCCAGTGCAAAAGTTCCTCCACCTCATGCCGATAGGTGGCTTCTTCCTTGCCGCGCACCCGCAGCGGAAGCGCCACATTCTCATAAGTGGTCATGTGGTCGAGCAGACGGAAATCCTGAAACACAATGCCGATACGGCGGCGCAGCAGCGGCACCTGCTTATGGTCGAGACGCGCCACGTCGTTGCCGAACACGTTGATCAATCCGCGTGTCGGCTTCAGCGCCATGAAAAGCAGCCGCATGAGCGACGTCTTCCCGGCACCCGAAGGGCCGGTCAGAAACTGGAATGAACGCGGCGGTATGTGGAAACTGACATCCTTCAGGATTTCAGGTCCCATTCCATATCTCAGCCCGACATTCTCGAAACGTATCACCGGTCAGTTTCTCTTTGTTCTTCGCGCGCGCGAAGCCTTCACGCGTCGCACATCAATACTCGTTCGACCTTTACGCTCTATGGTTAATCTTGCGTTAAATCGGACCCGTTTCGGCCGTTAAAATATTCGCGAGCGAAGCATTAACCATTTTGCGGCAGCCTATGGGGCTGGAATGAGTGAGCAAACGCAAAGGAAGATGACTTCATGATGGCGAAGCGATCCCCCGCCGCAGACCATGCGCGCGCCCATAAGCGTGCCTCGACGTCTGCCGGCTGGCGTCACGCGCCCGCTGTCGAAGTCGAGGACGCCGAATTCGAAACTGTGCTGCCGGAACGTCAAAAGCCAGCCACGCCGCATGTGCTGCCGGGGTTCAGCCTTTTCCGCAAACAGCACCGCCCGGCGATTGCGACGGAAACCGCGAGTGGCCCCGGTGTCGCCTATTGGGTTCTGGTGGCCTTTTGCGCCACGACCGCCTTCTGGATGGCGGGCGGCTATACGATCATGACAGGCAAGTCGTCGGACGCCGTCGCCAGCGTGTCACCGTCACTGCCGCTCGTTTCCGCGTTGAAAGTGACCGACATCACCAGCAATATCGCCGAGCGCGCCGAAGGCAATGTGCTGAATGTGGGCGCCAGCATCAGGAATGACAGCCACGAAACGCAGCCGCCACCGGCTCTGATCGTCAGCATCACCTATCGTGACGGACAAAAGCGTGAACGCCTGCTGGAACCGGTGCGCACAAGCATCGAACCCGGCAGAAATATCCGCTTCGAGACGATGCTGCCCGCCCTGCGCGGCACAATCGAGAGGGTCGATATCAGGATGGCGCGTCCGGCTTGAGCCCCGACGCATGAGCCCAAAGCTGGATCGCTTACTGCCAGCAGCCGAGATTGCGTCCCTTGAGATTGTGAGAATCGATCTCGACAACAAGCTTTGGATCCTGACGCAGCAGAACCATTGTGGTGCGCTGCTTGAGATCGATCTTCTGCCATCCCGCGCATTCGGTCGGTAGCGGCGTGGTGTCAATCTTGACCTTTTCCGTCCATGCGGTCGCCGTGCAGCCGGAAAGAGCGGAAACCAGCGGCACCGCCATGACGATACCCCAAAAGATTCTCGATCCTCTGGTCTTAGGATGCATGTTCAAACCGCAAACTCCCTGTCTGCTCTACGACAGCCTTTGAAAATGGCTGTTCTTCGGTTACGGGCCTGCCCCGTGCCTACTCTTCGCTTATAACGCGCATGCAACCCCCTTCGCAATAACCCGGCTATGGAAGTCAGCGGTCAAGCAACCCCGCAATTGCGTCATTCAGCCGACGACCGGTGACAACGCCCTCCGGGGCGCCATTGCTGCTCGCCCTTCGCTTCAGCCGTAGGGCACATGATTTACATTAATCAATTCAAGTGCTTATCAATCATATTAGCGAATAGAAACAATATAATTGGGGTAATTTTCGATATTTACTTTTAAAATAGTTCTACGAAGCAAAGCATAGACGCCATTCTTTGTTTTCAACAATATTGCCGGAAGAATATGACAGGGATATAGTTTTGGATATCTGATTCGCATTCGGCCAGTTTCACTACACCAACCTTGGGGATTTCCATGTTGAATAAACTATCGGCTGAGTTTTTCGGAACTTTCTGGCTGGTTTTCGGCGGCTGCGGCAGCGCGGTGCTCGCTGCGGCTTTTCCTGAACTTGGCATCGGCTTCCTGGGCGTCGCCTTTGCTTTTGGTCTCACCGTCCTGACCATGGCTTTTGCTGTGGGCGGCATTTCTGGTGGCCACTTCAATCCAGCTGTTTCGCTCGGTCTCGTGATCGGCGGCAGGCTTCCGGCAAAGGATCTTATCCCCTACTGGATCGCACAGGTTCTGGGTGCCATTGTCGCAGCGGCGGTGCTCTATCTGATCGCTTCGGGGAAAAGCGGTTTCACGGCGGGCGGCTTCGCCTCCAACGGTTATGGCGAATTGTCGCCGGGCGGCTATAGCCTGACTTCGGCCCTGCTGATCGAAATCGTCCTGACGGCGTTCTTCATCATCATCATTCTGGGTTCGACATCGTCGATCGCACCGGCTGGCTTTGCCCCCATCGCCATCGGTCTCGGCCTGACGCTGATCCACCTGATCTCGATCCCGGTGACCAATACGTCGGTTAACCCGGCTCGCTCCACCGGCGTTGCGCTCTTCGCTGAAACGGCTGCACTCAGCCAGCTCTGGCTGTTCTGGGTTGCTCCGCTGATCGGTGCCGCGCTCGGCGCGATCATCTGGAAAGGCCTGCTTGGCAAGGATTGATCCGCCCTCCCGGATCGACTAGGCCGACGTCATGTCGGCCTTTTTTTTCGCCCTTTTTCTTGAAGTCCTTTCCGCTTCGGGAATTGCCGACACAATTGCCACCAAAAAGTGATTCCGATCATGGGAAGGATGCTGTAAGTAACCACAATCTTTCCTCGCGATGTTTTGAGCAATGTCTCCCTCAACCGATGCTTCTTCTGCTGATCGTTACGCAGCTTTTCGCCACTCATCTTTTAAAAAATACTGGGGCGCACGCTTTCTGAGCGCCTTTGCGGTACAGATCGTCAGCGTTTCGGTCGGCTGGCAAATCTATGACCAGACCCGCGATGCCTTCAATCTGGGCATGGTGGGGCTGATGCAGTTTCTGCCTGCATTGCTGCTCGTTCTCGTAACCGGGGCCACGGCTGACCGTTTCGGCAGGCGCTTGATCATGGGCCTGTCGCTGGTTCTAGAAGCTGTCGTCACAGGACTGCTGCTCTCGCTGACGCTCGCGGGCCTGTTCGAGCCAGCGACCGTATTTGCGAGCCTCCTGCTATTCGGCATCGCCCGCGCCTTCCTCGGGCCATCCTCGGCATCGCTGGTGGTGAACCTTGTTCCGACCGAGGATTTTGCCAATGCCGTATCCTGGAATTCGTCGGCCTGGCAGGTCGCAACTATCGTTGGCCCCGTCGCGGGCGGCCTGCTCTACGGCATCTCCCCGGTCGCAGCCTACAGCATTGCCACGGTCTTTCTGATCGCGGCTGCGGTCCTCACCTTCTCGATACCAAAGCCGAAGCAGCATACGCTTGCAGAACAGCGTTCCCTGTCGAGCATGCTCGCCGGCTTCCGCTATATCTGGAAGGAAAAGATCGTGCTGGGCGCGATCTCGCTCGACCTTTTTGCGGTGCTGCTCGGCGGCACGGTGGCGCTGCTCCCGATCTATGCGCGCGATATTCTCGATCTTGGTCCGTGGGGGCTTGGCCTGTTGCGCTCGGCTCCCGGCATTGGCGCGGTTTTGACCGCGATCTGGCTGGCCGGTCATCCGATCCGCGACCATGCAGGCCGGGTGATGTTCGTCTTCGTTGGGCTTTTCGGCCTGTTCAACATCATCTTTGGCGTTTCAACGCTGACGTGGCTTTCCGTCGTCGCACTGGCGCTGGCCGGTGCTGCCGATATGATCAGCGTCTACATCCGTGAAACGCTGATGCAGCTCTGGACGCCGGATCATGTGCGCGGACGCGTCAATGCCGTGAATATGGTTTTCGTCGGCGCGTCGAACGAATTGGGCGAATTCCGCGCAGGTCTGATGGCGGCGGCTCTGGGTGCGGTTCCGGCAGTGGTGATTGGCGGCGTCGGCTCCATCGCCGTCGCGATGATCTGGGCAGCCATGTTCCCGCAATTGCGCAAGGCCCGCCATCTGCAAGGCCGGACTTGATGATCAAAAGGGCGAGCTACGGCTCGCCTTTTCTATCTGTACCCGCGCCTGTAGGGCATTGCGGTCATCCTCGCGGATGCCGATAAGCTCGGCGATGCGCCATGTCACGTCCGCTTCCACTTCGCTGACATCGCCATCGGCATAGACCATTTCCCACATCAGACCCACGAAATCGAGCCGCGCATTATAGTCCAACTGACGCTTGAGAACGGATGTAAAGCTCGAAAAATCGATGGCCTCGCTATCGGCAGCCTCGGCGGCCTTGATGAGCTTCTTCAGCGCATCGCCCTTGAGATTATATTTCAGCGACAGCATCGCGGCGAGCTTCTTGCGCTCGCTCTCGCGTGTTTCTCCGTCGACATCCATGATGTGAAACAAAAGGGCAGCGGCGGCAAGTTTCGGATCATCGTTGGAAATATTTCCCGTCCGGTCACGAAAACCGTTGCCGGGCAGTTCTTTCAAAAATTCCAACAGACGATCGAACATTCACCCTCGCGAGACACATTAACGCTCAAGCGCCTCACCAGGGAAACGCCGACCTGCATATTTGCGAACCTAACGGGGGAAATACGGCAGGCAACGCGACAAACCGTCATGAAAGACGGTTCGACGCAGATGACGTCGCCAGCGTTGTTTTTAAGCAACGCTTTATTCAAGTGGAACTGGCTTAGAACAGCCGTAAACCACCCTGCACCTTGCGCGGTGTGCTGTTTTGATCCACGCCCGGATCATCGACCACGAAATGACCGCGCTTGTCCTCTCCGTCTTCGACGTCATCGAACGAGGTTCCATCAAGCGGCGGTTGCGGAGTTTCATCGCGCTTCAGAACTGGCGCAGGCGGATCCGCTTTCACGGGCTCGGCGGCGGGCACAACCACTTCGGCCTCCACCACATCAAGCTGCGGCGCAGCTTTCGGAGGTGCGTCGCGAAGCGGCGGCGTCACCACCACGGGCACTGCCGGTTTAACATCCGGGACAGGCCCTTTGATTTCCGGTTCTTCGACCTCAACAACCGGCGCAAGTTCGACAACCGGAACTTTCCATTCAAAGCTGTTCAGCCTGCCGGTAACCGGCGAAACTGGCGACCAGCGCTCGGAAACATAACCATCGGCAGTCCAGGCCGGATCGCGTGGCGCCTTGAGCGCTCTCGCGAGCCACTGACGCACCTTGCCCTGATCGCCGGTTTCGGCTTCCTCGATATCGGCCAGCAGCAGATAGGCGCTTTCGGTCGGGCGTGCCCGCAACACCTGTTCGGCATTGTCGCGGGCTGCCTTGAAATCTCCAGCCTCATAGGCCGCGCGCGCCAGAACGAGACTGCCTTCCGCAGTGTTGGAACGCAGCGACACCAGATGCCGCGCGCGTTTCAGACGATCCTGCGCCGTGTCGCCTGCGCGGGCATAGACATAAGCGGAAGCGATATCGGGATGCGGGGAACGCTTCCATGCCGCCTCCAGAATCCTGGAACCCTTGCGCACATCGCCATCGGTGAACAGCGCCTGCGCAGCCACGACAGCGGCAGGCACCAGATCGGGCGCAAGCTTGTTTGCCTCCAGCGCAATAGTCTTGGCATGGGCGTGATCGACATTCAGCGTTGCCATGGCCTTGGCGGTCAACAACGCTGCGCGTTCCTTCTTCACCGTATCCTTGCTGTGCGCCAGCGCCTGTTTGCGCGCCTCGACCAGTTTCAATGCGCCATCCCAATCGCCGTCGGCGCAGAATTGGCCCATCATTGCCGATGACGCCCATTCGAGCTGCGGCGCCTGCTTGGCAGCTTCCGAAGCATAATGACGGGACGCCTCGATTGCGCCGACGCGCTGCGCTTCGATATAAAGCCCGCGCAAGCCCAGAAGCTTGGTTTCGGGGTCTTCCAGCATCGCCTCGAAGCCCTTGCGGGCATCGTCCGTGCGACCTTCAAGCATCGCCGTCTGCGCTTCCAGAAGTTTGATGAGCGGCTCCTGATCGGAATTCAGCAGCTTGCCCGCCTGCTTGGTCATGCGGCGCGCGGCTTCCGCATCGCCCGCACCGGCAGCGATCAGACCGGTCGAAAGCGACTGATATCCCCGGTCGCGCTTGCGGGCGCGAAAATGGCGGCGCAGCGTATAGGGCGACTGGATGATGCTTTTCACCAGCCACCACAAAAGCAGGATCGCTGCCACGATAGCCACAATACCGGCGACTGCCGTAATCAGCGGCACATTATAATGGTTGCCTGCAAAAACCACATCCAGCTCGCCCGGACGGTCAGCCAGCCAGGCAAAGCCGAAACCAAGGGCCACAACGATCAGCAGATAGAATAAGACACGCAGCATCGGCCCGCCCCCTTAATTGCCCGCCGGTGCCGCGGCACCCGCTTCTGCCGGTGCTTTCGGCTTGAGGCTGTCAGCAACCAGACGCTGGATCAGCGCGTCGGCGTCGCGCCGCACTTTCATCTGGTTCGCAAATTCTCCGGACACCGCTTTCGCATCGGCAGGGAGTTTTTCCCATTCACCGATGGCGCGCTCCAGATCGCCTGCATGAAGCGCTGCTTCCATACGTGCGGTCGTGGGTCCGACACCTTCGCCTTCCACATTGCCCGCGACGGGCCGAACACTCACCAGCCCCTTGGCGCTGGCAACGAGTTGATCCCAAACGCCCGCATCGGCGGGCAGCTTGTTTTCGGTGGCGACAATACGATTGGCGACGGGACCGAACCAGGCATTGAGGTCCGCCACGGTCGGCACGCCCGTATTGGCAAAGGCCTTGAGGCCCTCGACCGAACTATCCTGTGGCGCCAGCGACGCATAGGTTTCGAGCTCGGATTTGAACGAACCGCCGCGATCGATGGCCGTTTTCAGCGCATTGGCGGCAATCAGCGCTGTTGCATCCGGCTGGCGGGCGGCTTCGCCGACCGTTGCCTGCAAGGAGGTAAGCTTCGATTCCAGCGAAGAAATCGTGCCGGTATTACCGGAAACACCGGCTGCAGCCTGATCCGCCTGATTCTGGGCCGCCGACAATTTCGATTCCAGCGCGTCGAGACGCCCGGTCAGCGCTTCGATATCGCCGGAAGCGGCGCCTCCACTCGCCTGCGGCAATGTCTCGACCTGCTGCTGCAACTGCGTCAGCGTGCCTGCGACCGCTTCAGCCTTGATTTCGGCGGCCTGAACATTCTTCTGCAAATCGGCAAATTGCGTGCGGCTCGCAGCATCGAGCGGTGCGGGCGTCGGATTGGTGCGCAGTTCGGCGATCTGCTGCTCCATCGCGGCCAGTTGTTCGGCGGTCACGCGCGCGCCGGGCGACGGAATGACATTGCCCCATTGCAGCGCAAACATGCCACCAAGCGCGATGACGCCACCGGCAATACCCGCCAGAAGATGCGACGCGCCGGTGCTTTGCTTCGGGCTGGAGTTGCCGACGGGCGGCACGGTTGAAGACGCGCCCGGCTTTTCCGTTTCCGGTTTTACGCCAGCGGTGAAGGGCGGCCTTGCGGCATTTGCAGCACTCGCAGCCGGTTTCGGCTCGGCTTTCGTTTCAGCGGGCTTGGCGGTCGTTGCCTGAGCAAAGTTCCCGACCGGTTCGGCGGGCGGTGTCGTCCTGGCTCCCGCTTGTTCGTCGACACGCTTTACATCAGACGGATCGAGATTGATCGTCACGGGATTGCGGGCCGGTTTGGAATGTCGCGGGGTGCCGGATTTCGCCATGGGTCCTCTCGTAATCGTCGATTGCCTGTCGGTAACTCGGTGTGACTCTAACAGATAAAATCTTCTGTCGCAGGAAGGTTGCGTCTAAAAGAATCAAAGTTTGGGAAACAGTCGGAGAAGTCCTGTCTCATCCGGCTGTTCCGCCACCAGCGCATGTCTCTGCCAGTTCGATGGCAGTTTTTCGGCCACGCGCGTCGATATGCACAAAAAACGGGTCTTATCGTTAAAAGGCGGGTCGATCCTGTCCATTGCCGCCGCGAATGCTTCCGCAGCAACGCCGGAATAAAGCATCACCGCCGCAAGCGGCTGCGGGCCTAACAAGCGCTCAAGTTCGCTGCGGGAATAGTCGATGGTTTCGATATCATAGACATCACACACCGTCATATCGAGACCGGCTACCGACACGCGCTCTTCAAACACCGGCTGGCGCACCCGCCCGGCCAGATACAAAACACGCGCACCTTGTGGCAAAGCTTTGCGCATGGTTTCCGCAAGGCGCACCGCATCACCGCCGCCATCAATAACGTCGGTGAAGCCCGATTCGCGCGCGGCGCGCGCCGTACCCTCGCCAACGGCGAAGAGCGGCATATCGCGGTGCGGCAAAGTATGCCCCGCATGCCGAAAAGCATTGGCGCTTGTGACGGTCAATGCATCAAACCGGGCATCGGGAACCGAGAAGCCAAGCGGCACAGTGCGGCTGAGCGGCAAAATCACCGGCTCGAAACCGGCGTCAGCGAGCTTGGCGGCAGTCTGCAATGCTGCCGGTTCCGGTCTTGTCACCAGAACCCGCTTGATCGCGGTCGCTGCGCCCGGCCCGGTCAAGGTCAATCCCAGTCAGTGAAGAAATGCGGGCCAGCCACCGCGCGAACCTGCCTTGCAGCCTCGACGCCCAGCGCCGCCGCTTCTGGTGCTGTGCCGTCGAGCGTCACTTCATGCGCCTTTGTGCCATCGGGCGTCAGGATCATGCCGTGGAAATGCACCTTGTCACCATCCACCGTGGCAAGCCCGGCAATCGGCGTGCGGCAGGAGCCGTCAAGCGCGCCGAGAAAAGCGCGTTCGCAGGCAAGCGCAACCTGCGTGTCGCGATGCGCCAGCGGCGCCAGTAGCGCATCGATGCGCGCATCGCCGATGCGGCTTTCAATACCGATAGCGCCCTGTCCCGGCGCTGGCGGGAAGGTCAGCGGATCGACCAGTTCGGTGATCGCCGCATCGAGCCCCAGCCGCTTCAGGCCAGCACAGGCCAGAAAAGTGCCGTCCACTTCGCCCGCTTCAAGTTTTCGCAGGCGGGTATCGACATTGCCGCGATACATCACCACCTGAATGTCGGGGCGCAGACGCCGGATCAGCGCCTGACGGCGCAGCGACGACGAACCGACGACAGCGCCCTGTGGCAAATCGATGAACCGTTTGGCCGCGCGACCAATGAAGGCATCGCGCGGGTCTTCGCGTTCGAGAAAGACGGAAAGATGCAATCCTTCAGGCAGAACAGTCGGCATATCCTTGGACGAATGCACGGCGATATCGATTCGCCCGTCCTTCAGCGCCTGTTCGATTTCCTCGGTAAAAAGCCCCTTGCCGCCAACTTCCGACAGCGGACGGTCCTGAATACGGTCGCCCGCCGTGGACATCGGCAGGATTTCAATCGCCTTTTCCGGCAGACCATGCGCCTCCATCAGGCGGCGACGCGTCTCGTAAGCCTGGGCCAGAGCCAGCTTGCTACCGCGCGTGCCAATCTTCAAGGATGGTGTTTGCATATCGCGTCGTCCATGGTACCGGGTTGCTTGACGTATCAGAAATATGAGACTGGCAGGGTCTAACCGCAAATGCGCATTCTTGGAATAGAAACCAGTTGCGACGAAACAGCCGCCGCTATCGTTGAACGCAACGATAAGGGCGAAGGCCGTATTTTGTCCAATGTGGTTCTGAGCCAGATCGCCGAACATGAGCCTTATGGCGGTGTTGTGCCGGAAATTGCCGCGCGCGCCCATGTCGAGGCGCTTGACCGGCTGGTCGAACGCGCCTTGCAGGATGCGGATATGCAACTCGACGAGGTGGATGCCGTGGCGGCCACCGCCGGTCCCGGCCTCATCGGCGGGCTGATCGTCGGCCTGATGACGGCAAAGGCGCTCGCTATGGCCGCGCAAAAGCCGTTCTATGCTGTGAACCATCTGGAAGGCCACGCTTTGACGGCGCGGCTGACCGACAAGCTCGAATTTCCCTATCTGCTGCTGCTGGTTTCCGGCGGTCACACGCAGATGGTGCTGGTGCGCGGGCTCAATGATTATGAGCGTCTCGGTACCACGATAGACGACGCGCTGGGCGAAGCCTTCGACAAGACGGCAAAGCTTCTGGGCCTGCCTTATCCCGGCGGCCCGGCGGTTGAGCGCACGGCGCTTCAGGGGGATCCGAAACGCTTTGCCCTGCCCCGCCCGCTGAAAGGCGAAGCGCGGCTCGATTTTTCCTTCTCCGGTCTCAAGACCGCCGTGCGCCAGACGGCAGCCGAGCTGGTGCCGCTTAGCGATCAGGATGTTGCGGATATTTGCGCCTCGTTTCAGGCAGCCGTGGCAGACACGCTGTCAGACCGGGTCGGGCGTTCGCTTGAACGGTTCAAGACAGAGTTTCCCGACTGTGCAACGCCTTCGCTGGTGGTTGCAGGCGGCGTCGCCGCCAACAAGACCCTGCGGGCGTCGCTGGAACAGCTTTGCGCCAAACACGGCTTCAGCTTCATCGCGCCGCCGCTCAATCTCTGCACCGACAATGCGGCCATGATCGCCTGGGCCGGGGCAGAACATGCCGCGACCAAGGCTCCGGATTCGCTTGCCATCGCACCGCGCTCGCGCTGGCCGCTCGATGAAAAATCCGCGCCGCTGATCGGCACGGGACGGCGTGGAGCCAAGGCATGAGCGCTCACACGAAGATCGCCGTTCTCGGTGGCGGTGCATGGGGCACGGCGCTTGCCGCCATGGCGGCGACCAGCGGCCACGAAGCATGGCTCTTTGCCCGCGATGCGGAAACTGTCGCAGCCATCAACAATGATCGGCGCAATCCGCGCTATCTGGGTGACATCGAACTGCCCGCTGGCATCCACGCCAGCGCCAGCGCTTCGGAGGTTGTAACCGGCGCTGACGCCGTCCTGGCCGTGATCCCGGCACAGGCCATGCGCGCAGGCCTTTCCGAACTGAACAACCTCATCCCGCAATCCGCGCCCGTCGTTTTGTGCGCAAAGGGCATCGAGCGCGGCACCGGACGCCTGATGTCGGAAGTGGTGGCGGAAGTTTTGCCGAACCACCGCCTCGCCGCCCTATCCGGCCCAAGCTTTGCCACCGATGTTGCGCGTGGCCTGCCAACGGCAGTAACGGTTGCCTGCGAGGACGCCGACACCGCTGACCAGCTGGCTGCACTTCTTTCTGGCCCTGCTTTCCGCTGCTATTCGACCACCGATCTCAAAGGTGTCGAGATCGGCGGCGCTTTGAAAAACGTTCTGGCGATTGCGGCGGGTGCCGCTGTCGGGCGCGGTTATGGCGCGAGCGCGCAGGCAGCGCTTGTGACGCGCGGCTTTGCCGAACTGCGCCGCATCGGTCAGGCCATGGGCGCAAAGCCGGAAACCATCATGGGACTTTCCGGCCTCGGCGATCTGATGCTGACATGCTCATCCTCGCAATCGCGCAATTATTCCTACGGCCTCGCACTTGGACGCGGCGAAGACCTGACCAACCGGCCTCTGGCCGAAGGTGTCGCGACCGCGCCGATTGCTGCGGAACTGTGCGACAAGCACGGCATTTCCGCGCCCATCATCGATGCGGTTGGCGCTTTGCTCAGCGGAAAGATCACCATCGACGAGGCTGTAACCAACCTTATCAACCGACCACTCAAGACCGAAGACTAGAGGACCAGACGATGCTTTTTGCACTTCTTTGCAACGACAAGCCCGACCATCTGCAGGTGCGCCTCGATACGCGCCCGACGCATCTCGAATACCTTACGAGCCTTGGCGATGTGCTGAAGTTTGCCGGTCCTTTCCTTGGCGAAGATGGCAAGCCAAATGGCAGCCTTCTCGTTGTCGAAGCCGAAGACAAGGCCGCAGCAGCAGCCATCGGCGCCAACGATCCCTATGCGAAGGCTGGTCTGTTTCAGGACGTGACCGTGCGCCCGTGGAACTGGTCGTTCAAAAATCCCGCCAACGCCTGAGTCGCTTACCGAGGAACGCACAATGGCTTACTGGCTGTTCAAATCCGAACCGTTCAAATGGTCATGGGAAATGCAAAAGGCCCGTGGTGAAAAAGGCGAGCAATGGGATGGCGTGCGCAATTATCTGGCGCGCAACAACATGCGCGCCATGAAACTCGGTGACAAAGGCTTCTTCTACCATTCCAATGAAGGGCTGGAAGTGGTCGGTATTGTCGAGGTTTGCGCGCTTTCGCACCCTGACAGCACCACCGACGACCCGCGCTGGGATTGCGTGGACATCAAGGCTGTTCGCGATGTGCCGAAGCCGGTCACCCTGAAGGATGTCAAGGCGAACCCGAAGCTTGAGAATATGGCGCTTGTCACCTCCATGCGCTTGTCCGTTCAGCCCGTGACGGAAGATGAATGGATTGAGGTTTGCCGCATGGGCGGCCTCGACGCCAAAGATATCTGATGCTCGATCCGGCGGAAACCAGCACGCGCAGCTTCATTCTGGCCAATACCGGCCTGCAAGCACCGCCGCATGTGCCGGAAATCCGCCTGCATCTGGCTGACGAAGCGCACGACCTCTGGCACAAGACAGAGGAAGAACTGGCCACAATCGGCCTGCCGCCGCCCTTCTGGGCCTTTGCCTGGGCGGGCGGTCAGGGCGTGGCGCGCTATATTCTCGACCATCCGGAAGCCGTGCGTAGCAAGACTGTGCTGGATTTTGCATCCGGCTCCGGTCTTGTCGCCATCGCGGCCATGAAAGCGGGCGCGAAAAGCGTCGTCGCTTCGGATATTGATCCCTTCGCGCTTCCCGCAATTGATATCAACGCCAAGGCCAATGGCGTTGCAGTGACGGCCAGCCTTGACGATCTCATCGGCGCCGATCACGGCTGGGATGTGGTTCTGGCGGGCGATGTCTTCTATGAAAAGCCGCTGGCCGACCGGCTTATTCCATGGTTCGCAAAATTGGCGAAACGCGGCGCTCAAATCATCGTTGGCGATCCGGGCCGCGCCTATTTGCCCAAGGATCGGCTGGAGCAGCTTGCGGTCTATACGGTGCCCGTGACGCGTGCGCTGGAAGATTCCGAAGTCAAGCGCACGACCGTCTGGGCATTCATTTAGACGCACATCTTATCCGAAAACCGTTTCACACTTTTCGGGATGTGCTTTTGTTTAGGCAAAGCGTTTTGCGCCCGCAACGCACAGCACGACGATGCCCGCTGTCGCGACCATGCCCATGCTGACGGGCTCTCCCGCAATGCCTGCCGCCAGCATTAGGCCGAAAAACGGTTGCAGAAGCTGAAGCTGGCCGACCGTCGCAGCGCCGCCCTGCGCCAGCCCGCGATACCAGAAGAAAAACCCGATCAGCATCGAAAACAGCGACACATAGACCAGCCCGCCCCATGCCATCGCGCCAATGCCTGTCCATGTTTCAGGACGCATGAGAATGGTCAGCGGCAGCATGATCGGCAGCGAGAAGACCAGCGCCCAGCAAATGACCTGCCAGCCGCCGAGCCTGCGCGACAGGCTGGCCCCCTCCGCATAGCCAAGCCCGCAGACAATGATGGCACCCAGCATCAGCACGTCGCCGAGCAGCGTGGACTGGCTGCCCTGCCCATAGGCGTAGGACGCGACAATAGCCCCACCCACTATCGAAAACAGCCAGAACAGCGGACGCGGCCGCTCGCCGCCGCGCAGCACAGCGAACACTGCCGTCGAAAGCGGCAGCAGGCCGATAAAGACAATCGCGTGCGCCGAGGTCATATGTTGGAGCGCAATACCCGTGAGCAGCGGAAAGCCGACCACCACGCCCAGCGCCACCACGATCAGGGAAATGACATCGCTTTTGCGCGGAAACGGTTCGCGAAATGCCAGCAGCAGCGCCATGCCCAACAGCCCGGCAATCGACGCGCGCGCCATGGTCAGGAAGGTCGGATCGATATCGATCACGGCAAGACGTGTCGCAGGCAGCGAGCCGGAGAAAATCAGCACCCCCAGAAACCCATTCATCCAACCGGCGGTCTTGTTACCAATACCGTTGTTCCCAACATTCTCGCTCATTGTGTCTTTTCAGCTTTCAGCAAAATCGTTTATGAATTTTGCGGACAATGCCGCGAACTTGCCGAAATAATCAGAGACAGTCACAGGACAATTCTGGCAAACTGTACTGATACGAAAGAGAGTACAGATGATATCGACGGGCCTGTTGCGCAGCCTGGAAGCCGTGGAAGCCGCCTATGCGGGTGTCGATAGCGCGCGCCGTGATGAAAACGGCATGGCTGAAAAAACCTCGCTCGTCGAAAAAGTCATGTCCATTATACGCGGACGCATTGCGGCCATGAGCCTTGCGCCCGGCGCCCGCCTGCCGTCGATCCGCCGCCTAGCCGAAACCATGGACGTCTCCAAATCCACCGTCGTCGAAGCCTATGACCGGCTGGTGGCAGAAGGCATCATCCACTCGCGCCGTGGTGCTGGCTTCTATGTGTCAGAGCGAGCGCGCCAGCCGTTTTCGCTGGCCACCACCACACCGCATAAGGACCGGCAGATCGACCCGTTCTGGGTCATGCGCCAATCGCTGGAAACCGAAGGCAAGACATTGAAGCCCGGTTGCGGCTGGCTGCCGGATGAATGGCTGCCGCTGGAAGGCATCCGCCGGGCGCTGCGCGCCATTGCCCGCGACGAGCGCAGCGATCTCGCCACCTATGGCGAACCGCTCGGTTTCCGCCCGTTGCGCAGCCACCTCGCGCACCGGCTGGCGGAACAGGGCATGGATATTTCCGGCGGCGAGATACTGCTGACCGATTCCGGCACGCAAGCCATTGATCTCATCTGCCGCTTTCTGCTCCAGCCGGGCGACACCGTGCTGGTGGACGATCCGTGCTATTTCAACTTTCAGGCCGTGCTGCTGACCCACCGCGTCAAGCTGGTCGGCGTGCCCTATACCCATAGCGGCCCGGACCTCGACGCCTTCGCCAAGGCTGCCGCCGAACACGCCCCGAAACTCTATATTTCCAATGCAGGCCTGCAAAATCCGACCGGCGGCGTCATGTCGCCCGCAAACGCGCATCGTCTTCTGAAGCTCGCGGAAGCGCACGGCGTCATTCTCGTCGAGGACAATATTTTCGGCGATTTCCATCCGTCGCCAGCACCGCTGCTGGCGGAACTCGACGGGTTCGAGCGCGTGCTGCACATTGGCAGTTTTTCCAAGACGCTCTCGGCTGCGGCGCGTGTCGGCTATATTGCCGGGCGCAGTGACTGGATCGACGGCCTGACCGATCTGAAGCTCGCCACCACCTTCGGCGGCAATTCGATCTCGGCGCAAATCGTCCATGCGCTTTTGACCGATGGCACCTATCGCCGCCACATCGAAGGCATGCGCGCCAAGCTTGCCGATGCCATGACGCTGACCGCCAAACGCCTGAAAGCCGCAGGGCTGGAACTCTGGGCCGAACCGCAAGGCGGCATGTTTCTCTGGGCGCGCTTGCCCGACGGCATGGATTCCGGCACCATTGCAAGGCACGCGCTGGACAAGGGTGTCGTTATGGCGCCCGGCGATGTATTCAGCCCGTCACGCACGGCAAGCGCCTATCTGCGCTTCAACGTGGCGCAATCGACAGACCCCGCTGTTTTCACGGTTCTGCAAGAAGCGATGAAAATGACAGGTTGCTAAACCCAACCACGACATTAGCCTTCCCGCGTCGAAAACAATTTCAAGCAAAACACGCACAGTCATGCGGACGGGTGCCGCTATACTCTGACGACTGTCTTGGAGGAGACATGCGTATTTTTGTGTGCGGCACAACTCGGACAGCCACAACACGATTGCGCAGGGAGAACGGAGAGGGCAGACTGGTCTAAACCCGTCTGCCGGGAGGGAGTAGCATTGAATACGCACCTGTCCGGGGCGGATGCAGTTTCGCGCCCTGAAGATGAAAAACTGTCGGTTGCTGCAAACCTTGCCTATGGTTTTCAGCATGTGCTGACTATGTATGGCGGCATTGTTGCGGTTCCCCTGATTATCGGTCAGGCTGCAGGATTAAGCCCCAGTGAAGTGGGTCTGCTCATCACTGCCTCATTGTTTGCCGGCGGTGTCGCCACTGTGCTGCAAACCATCGGCATTCCCTTTTTCGGATGCCAGCTGCCGCTCGTGCAGGGCGTTTCCTTTGCCGGTGTCGCCACAATGGTGGCCATTGTCACGTCCAGCGGCAGCGGCGAAGCAGGCCTGCAAGTCGTGCTTGGCTCCGTCATGGCGGCGGCCTTTATCGGCTTTTTGATAACGCCGATTTTCTCGCGCATAACGCGTTTCTTTCCACCGCTCGTGACCGGCATCGTCATCACAACCATCGGCCTGACGCTGATGCCCGTTGCGGCCCGCTGGGCGATGGGCGGCAACAGCAATGCGCCCGATTTCGGCAGCATGTCCAATATCGGTCTGGCCGGGCTTACACTGGCGCTCGTGCTTATCCTGAGCAAGATCGGCAGCGCCGCCATTTCCCGCCTGTCCATCCTGCTCGCCATGGTGTGCGGCACGCTGATCGCCTGGGCACTCGGCATGACGGATTTTTCACGCGTCAGCGAAGGCCCGATCATGGCTTTTCCGGAAATCTTTCATTTCGGCATGCCCGTCTTCAGCATCGCTGCGACCATTTCCATGTTCATCGTCATTCTGGTGACCCTTGTGGAAACCTCTGCGGATATTCTCGCTGTGGGCGAAATCATCGGCACCAAGGTCGATTCCCGCAGGCTCGGCAACGGGTTGCGCGCCGATATGGCGTCGAGCATTTTTGCCCCAATCGTCGGCTCGTTCACGCAGAGCGCCTTTGCGCAGAATGTCGGACTTGTGGCGGTGACGGGCGTTAAAAGCCGCTTTGTCGTCGCGACCGGCGGTCTCATTCTTGTCACGCTCGGCCTGCTGCCGGTGATGGGGCGCGTGATTGCCTGTGTTCCGCCAGCGGTTCTGGGCGGTGCGGGCATCGTACTTTTCGGCACGGTCGCGGCCAGCGGCATCCGCACGCTGTCGAGGGTCGATTATCAGAACAACGTCAATCTGATCATCGTCGCCACCTCCATCGGTTTCGGCATGATCCCGATTGCCGCACCGCAGTTCTACCATCAGTTTCCGGCCTGGTTCGAAACCATCTTCCATTCGGGCATCAGCTCGGCTGCGCTGATGGCCATCGTGCTGAACCTCCTGTTCAATGAGTTCAAGACCGGTAATTCCGATCAAATGTCGGTGTTTTCGGAAGGCACCGAGCGCATTATCCGTCATCACCACATCGCAGAACTGCACGACGGCGACTATTTCCTCGGCGGAAAGCTCTACGACGTGCAGGGCAACGAGGTGAAAATCGTGCCCGCACCGGCGCACTGAAAATCGGAACTATCGCAGGACGCGAATGACCGTTCGGTCCGATAGATGCGGCAAGAGGCGCGCCATGTCGGCGCGCTTCAATGCGATACAGCCCTCGGTCGGCGTATAGCCCGGCCTCGCCAGGTGGAAGAAAATGGCGCTGCCGCAGCCGCGGCGACGCGGCAGGATGTTCCAATCCATCACGATGCAAACATCGTAAAGCTCGTCCTTGCGCCACATATCCTCGTGACTGGCCTTGTAAGGCAGCGGCACCGGCCGGTTATAGTTGCGGTCGCCCGGCGCATCGCACCAGCCATCCAGACGGCGGATCTGGCGCAGAGGCAGCCGCGATGATGGCAGGTTGCCCTTGTCACCGCGACGATATCCATAAAGCAGACGCATGGCGGCTAAAGGCGTTGCGCCATCGCCCTCGCGCTTGAAAGCGCTGATGCCCCCCTTGCCAAGCGCGCATTCCAGCACCAGATTGCCAGCAGTAAGCAGCCCGCGCGTTTTGTGGCCCGGCTTGGCCCGCACATTGATGATGCCGACCCCACGGCCTCCTTGGTATCTGGTCACGCTGCCGTCTCCATTTTCAGTTTTCGGGCAAAATATGTTTACACTTCGCCCCTGAGGCGTGCGAAAGCCTGATTCGCGTTTCGCCGCTTCAACTTCTGGCCATTAAGTGTCATAAAACACGAAGAGCCATATTTAAATCAAAGAGTAACGAGGACAGGCATGACAGGCCGTACAATTCTGATTGTGGATGACGACGAAGATCTCCGCTCCATCCTCGTCGAGCAGCTTGAGCTGTGTGAAGAATTCCAGATCCTGCAAGAAGACAATGCCACCAAGGGCATTCAGACTGCCCGCAATGGCATCGTCGATCTTCTGATCATGGATGTGGGTCTGCCGGACATGGATGGCCGCGAGGCTGTCAAACTTCTGCGCAAAGGCGGCTTCAAGTCCCCGATCATCATGCTGACTGGACATGACACCGAATCGGACACGATCCTCGGCCTCGAATCCGGCGCGAACGACTATGTCACCAAGCCGTTTAAATTTGCCGTTCTGCTTGCCCGCATCCGCGCGCAATTGCGCCAGCATGAACAGAGCGAAGACGCGACCTTCACGGTCGGCGCCTATACGTTCAAGCCGGGACAGAAGCTGCTGATCGACGAGAAGGGTGCGAAGATTCGCCTGACCGAGAAGGAAGCGGCGATCATCAAGTATCTCTATCGTGCTGGCGACAAGGTCATCGGTCGCGATGTGCTGCTGGAGGAAGTCTGGGGCTATAATTCGGGCGTGACGACCCATACGCTTGAAACCCATGTCTACCGTCTGCGCCAGAAAATCGAGAAGGACCCGTCCAACGCGACGCTTCTCGTCACAGAAAGCGGGGGATACAAGCTTGTCCCGTGATGGACAGCGCCCGATGCAGGTGTATTGACACTCTATGGCGCTAGACGACGATATTCGCATTCTGGGCACGGTGGGCCTGTTCGAGTCATTCACTCCGGAACAGTTGCGCCTCCTTGCCTTCGGCGCCGAGCGGCTTGTGCTGCGCGCGGGCCGCGAGCTTTTTCGTGAAGGCCAGAGCGCTGACTGCGCCTATATCGTCGTTTCCGGCAATATCACCCTGTTTCACGATGCTGATGAGGGGCGGATATCGATCCGCCCCGTCGGCCCCGGTGCGATGCTTGGTGAGATGGCTCTCATCGCCCAGACATCACGCCTGACCGGTGCGGTCGCCGAAGCGGAAACCGAAGTGATCCGCATCAGCCGCTCCATCTTCCGACGCATTCTGGAAGAATATCCCGAAGTGGCAGCCTCGCTGCATGGCCATATCAGCCGCAATCTGCTGGAACTGATCGGCGAGATCGAGAAAGTCGCACCTCGCCTGACGAATGGCGACTGATTTCCAGAGCGCCTTCGGAAATGTCCGAAGCTGTTTCGGATAAGATGTTCGTGAAAAGCAGCGGTTGAACCGGCTGAAGCGATCCGGCTTTCACTGAACCAACTCCAGCTGTGAGTTCGGTAGAGGTTGTTCACTCCGAATTAAAACGCCCCATCAGTCCCTCGGTCTGGACCCCGACAATCTCTCGAAGCTTCAAAGCGAGCGAAATACTTGCCCTGAAAACGAAAACGCCGATTTGAAAAAATCAAACCGGCGCTTCTTTTTTGCTGGGTATGTTTTGCCTATCCAAAATGAATGGGAACAGCCTTGTCCGATTTTTCCCTGCAAATCCTTCGGATTTGCCGGAAATGCTCCCGAGCAGTCTTTGCTTCAATGTCTCGCAATAGACGAATGTCTGACAACATCGCTCAGTCCATCTAATGCATTGCGGCCTGATGTCATTGCTTGTCCGATGGCAAAACCCGGAAACCACAAGTCCAGCACTATTATCGAGATAGAACCACAAGAAGAGCCCGTTGGGCTCTTCTTGATATGCTTATCCTACCAGTTCACCTTGAAACCTACGTTTCCTTTGACGGCATAGCTGTCAGCAAAGTGGTTGAGCGAAGTGTTCACGGTGCCTTCGCCATAGACGGAGTATTTATTATCCGCCCAGGCATAGGTGCCACCGAAACCAATGCCCGCCCATGTACGGTCCTGGTCGGCTTTCATCCGGGTGCCGCCATAGTTGATGCTCGTTCCACCAAGGAATTCCTGATAGAGATTAGCAATGCCATAGACATTGGCATTGACCATGCGGCTATCCGCTCCCTGCCAGCTATTGGCGTAATTGGCGGCAAGCCCGAGACGACCGTTGAGGCTGTTGCCGTCACGATTGCTGACAGTCGCGCCGTAGCTATCCGAGAACGTATCGAAATCGACCGATGAGAACATCAGCTGCGCCTGCGGCGTCAGCGACCAATTTTCATCTATATCGAAACGCTTTCCGGTTTCCACGCTGAACGCATAACCGAAGCCATTATTGTCATTCGTCAACCCGTTGTTGCCACCGCCAAAGCGGAGGTCGGTTTTGTACCAGTTGGCCTGCGCCTGCGCATCGACATAGAAACCGTCATTGCCATACCAGGTAATGGTTCCACCGAGACCCCAGCCTTGGGTGTTCAGCTCGCCACCACCGTTAACATCGTCGAAATTGCTCGACGTTCTGGCACGACCATTGCCGTATTGACCGGTAATGCCTGCAATCAACCGACCGCTCTCATCCTCATAGAACTGCCCATCGACACCAGCCTGCATGATGACAGTATTGATATCCTGTTGCACATGCCCGGCGGTCGTATTCGGCTCCAGACGGTTATGCGCTCCTTCGATACGTGCCCAAATGGCCCGATCATCCGTCTCGCCAGCCTCCGAGGAGCCGCGAAGTGATCCTGACTTGTTAAGGTAACGATCCCCGCGGCGCTGTTGCAATGTCGGCAACTGGTTCAGTGCCTGCATGCTGGCAGCATAGGACGTATATACCGGAGCAGCGGGACTAAACCGGGATGGTCCACTTGGATTGCTCGGATTCTCAGGGCAACCATTCGGATCATCACAAGCCGGCGGATTAGGGCCATCCGGATCGTTTCTGGTGTACTGGCTGACAAGATACCAATCGTTGGTGTTTGAACCGCTCGCATCGCCCTTCTGCAAGGTATAGGCATATGCCGAGGAGGTGAGAATTGCCTGCTGCCCATCCTTGGTCGTGTAATCACCTTGAAGATTGAATGTGCCGCCCGAGTTCCCCGCGATATCGATCAGTTCGATACCATTTACCGTCGCGGCACCAAGCCCTCCCCGGTTCTTGACCACAACCGATGTCGTTCCGGAAGTATTGCCGCCGACTTTCATCTGGTCCGTGGTGGAGTTATCCGCACCCAGCACGGTGCTCATGACAAGCGTGCCGCCGCCAGCATAATCGCCAGCAATGTTAAGCGCAGTACCACCAGTACCGCCGAAATCAACTGTACCGTCGTTCTCCAGTGACTGCATGCCGGTGGCAAACCCGCCTAAATCAACAGTCGCGCCGTTGGCCACGGCATAGGCTGATGTACCGCTGAAGGCATCTTTCGCGCCTTGCACCAGCGAGCCGCCATTGACAGTGGTAACACCGGAATAGTTGTTTATACCCGACAGCGTCAACGTACCGTTCTCGTTTTTTACGAGACCGCCTGTACCAGAAATCTTACCGGAAAAATTGGTGCTGAAGTCCTGATTGAGTGTCAGGATTCCGGTACCGAGCTGGATATCACCGTCACCCTTGTCGTCTTTATTGCCGACGAGACCACCGATGGTTTGGTTGAATCCGGCAAGATCCAGCGTGGCACCTTTTTCCACAGCCGCACGACCGGTGCCGAATGCAGTATCCACGATACCGGCTTTCACCGTTCCAGTTTCGACAGTCAGGCCGCCGGAAAAGCTATTGTTTGCACCTAAAGTCGTGGTTCCGGTGCCACGTTGGATAACTTCACCGTTGCCGCTGATGGAATGATTGAACTGGGCGTCTTTAAGGTCGAAAACTAAAATACCGTTATCGAAATGATCCCCATTCAACACGATATCCGTTACGACTATTCCTTGGTCGCCGCCGTTACCCAGTTGAAGTGTGCCCTGGGACACTGTCGTAACGCCCGTATATTGGGCGTCTTTCGTCAAGACGAGTGTGCCAGCACCTGTTTTGTTCAGCCCAGCAGTTCCCTGCAACACCGTATCGATCGTCGCCGTAATGGAATGATCGTCGTCCACACCAACCTGTATGACTGGTGCAGGGCCGCTGGGGCTGGCTTGAACCAGATTCAGCGGAGCGCCCGTGATGGTGTAGCCCGTTGTCTCAAATATCAAGCCTGCTGCGTTTACATCGTCGGTAATCTCGACATGTCCGGCCGATCCTTTGAAGTAGGCTACCGCGCTGTCGGTCCACTTGCCATTGAACGAGCCGTCTTGTTCTGTCCAGTTACTCGCGTTCGTATTCCAGAACCCATCACCGCCATCGACCTCCCCGTCACCACCCTGTAGATTTGTGCCATCCCGGTACGTAAACGTCAGACCAGCCTTGCTTATAAGATTGATCTTACCGCTTATTGAATCCTGAATCTCCCAATCGTTCTGATCGGCGCTAACACCGTCCACGTTACCCAAGACAAAATCCGTATCGTCCATGGTACCGCTATAATTGAATATCCGATACACACCGGGTCCTGACAGGCCCCCGGTCATCACGTCGAGAGTTCCGTGGAGTTGAAGCTCACCCTTAACGTTAAACAATTCTTTAGAGAATGGCGCTGGACCGATATTGACCTGAACAGTGCTATCTCTATCGACAGTCAGATCACCGTCGATCGTTAACGTTGTGCTGTAACGTCCAGACAGCGTTCCACCGGCTACAACATGCGTGTCGCCAACCGTACCGTTGCCGCCGAGCACCCCACCGCCATTAACATTAACCCGGCCACCGAACGTGCTATCAACCTGCATGACGCCGTCATTGACGTTGGCTATACCCTTAAAGGCCGTGGTGTCGGCACTTTGGTCGAACCAAAATTTACCGGCGCCTGTTTTGGTAAAGCTAGAGGTAGCGGCTCCTGTCATAGCCCCCTTAAACCATAAGTTCTGGGTCGTATCGAATGTGTTATTCGTGACGGTCGGATCCAATAGGTTAATGTCGCGCGTCATCGTAAAGGGAGATTCCACCCGCAACGTGCCACCGCTAAATGTCAGGACACCTGTGCCGAGGACTTGGTCAGAGCCGATATTGAGCACCCCCATCTTGAGTTCGGTGCCGCCGCCGTAAGTGTTATTAATATTGGTGAGCGCGACAGTTCCGTCGCCGTCAATCACCACCTGGCCGTCGCCTTGAATCACGTTGGTGAAATCAAAAGAGGCATCGTTGTGGCTGATGATAAATTTTGCATCTTGGGCGATGTTAACGGTGCTTTGAGGGGCCAGACTACCGGCTGCTCCGTTCTGACCGATTTGCAATGTACCAGCCGAAATGACAGTTTCGCCGGTGTAGGTATTGTCGCCGATCAGCGTTGTTTTTCCCGAGCCTTTCTGCTCAAGTCCGCCGTTACCGTTAATGGTCTGACTAATGACGAGACCGTCATCACTCCTATCAAAAACCAACTGTGCACCGCTGGCGACGCTAACGGTGCTTCCCGTGCCCAACGTGCCGGTTAGATTACCATTACCGATTTGCAGTTTGCCATCATTGATCGCAATGAGACCAGCGTAGCTATTTAGATTTGTCAGAGAGAGCGTTCCCGCGCCGTCTTTGGTCAGCGAGCCGTTTCCGGTGAGATCAGTTGTAATGGTAAAAGTGTTATTGGCATCGTCAATGTCGAAGCCGCCACCGTTACTGCCCCAGCTGATCGCGTGACCCGTCGATATCATCGACGTTCCCGTTATCTTCAGCGTTCCGCCGTTGAAATTCAGACCACTGTACGACCCTCCGAGGCGGATGTCTTCATCAACCGAGAGAGCGCCACTATTCAAATCGGTGCCGCCGCCGTAGGAATTGTTGCCGGTCAGCACAAGTTCGCCGGTCCCTTCCTTGCGAAGGCCACCATCTCCGTTGATTTTACCGCCAAATGTTGTCGGGGTAGCCCCGTTCTGATTGTAGGATAGAAACCCTTTATCAGTGCCGTTCCCAGTATCGATGGTAACGCCGTTGTCCAACGTGCCTTGGTCATCGACTTCCAATACGCCGCCGCGAATCTGCCAGTCTACATTATAGGTGTTTTGAAGCGTCCATTTGCTGTCACCTTCTTTAATGAAGGTCTGGAACCCCCGATAATTCTCTGAGCCGCCGGTGGACGTCGAAAGCTGCCCATTGAAGGTGGCAGAATTATCTCCTCCGAGTATGAACGTGTTATTCGTCCCTTCCGCGAGAACATTTCCAACAATGTTTGAGCCGCTATGAAGTTCCAGCGTGTTGCCGCCGCCCAGCATATGAATGGCATAGCCATGGTTACCGTCTAATCCACTGCCGGCAACGCCTCCGATCCCCCCTGTAATCGTACCGCTGTTGATGATATTCAGCCCAGTGCCATTAATGCCGTCGCCACCATCGCCACCATTGCCGTTACTCGGGTCCGTCGCAAATGTTGTGCCGCCCGCGCCGCCACTGCCACCGGTGATGGAACCGCCGCTCTCATTTAAGATTTTGGCTCCGGCTCCGCTGGCCTGAATGCCGTCGCCACCTCTGCCGCCTGAGCTTTGGTCTTTTGCGTTAGCACCTACTGTTTGCGCGTTCCCTGCATCTCCACCCTTACCGCCGATGATGGAACCGCTATTGCTGACACTCGCCTTCGAACCATCGGCGACTGGAAGCGCTACCACCCCTGCGCCACCGGCACCACCGGTGGCCTCGGTTTGTTGATAGCCATCATGTTCCTGGTATTGAGAACCCACACCACCGTTTCCGCCCATGCCGCCCGTGATGAATCCGCCCTGGTTATCCACAACGGAAACACCATAGATACCGGCACCGCCCGAGCCTCCATTGGCCCCCTTTTCATCGTCGGTCAACGCCCCTCCGATATCAGCGGGCGTTGTGTCCACATCCCCTCCATCGCCGCCCCTTCCACCCGTGACATGTCCTGACGAACTATTCACGACCTTGGTACCGGCCAACGCCACACCGGTTCCCGCGCCATAAATGCCAGCGCCGCCAGCACCACCGTTCCCAACACCCCAACCAGGCACTCCCGTATTGGGACTCGTCGGGCTTGTTCCACCCTTGCCGCCGTTTCCGCCAGTGACCGTCGCTTCGTTGGTTGCCGTTATATTGGCAACTGACATCCATATCCCGAGACCGCCACCGCCGCCATGACCTCCACCGCCGGGGTGGTTCTGATTACTAGGGGTGACGGCCACCACAGCACCAGACTTGCCGCCATTGCCACCGTCGCCGCCCGTTATCGTGGTCTGATTGTCGATCGCACCACCGCTCACAACGACCAAACCATACCCTCCGGCACCCCCACCGCCACCGCCACCGCTCGGCGTTATGTCCAGCGTCGCGTCTGCGCCGTCCTGTCCGTCGCCGCCGCGATCTCCGTGTAAAGGGCTCGTGTAAGCAGGATCACCACCTTGGCCGCTCGCATTGCCATGCAACCCACCCGCACCTCCGTCGCCACCCTTAGTGGTCCCTAGGATGCTAACACCACCGATGCCGCCGGCGCCACCGCCGGCGCCGCCACCGCCGCCGCCCATCCCGGGAGCCGACGCTTGGGGGCTATTGTTAAACCCATCCCCTCCGTTCTCCCCAGGTCCGCCGCCTTTACCAGGATGAGAGAGAGACACTTCCCCCCCCCCCCCGTCTCCACCCACTGTTTGTGCAAACGTAGGCGAAACTGGAAGAAATAACGCAGGCCCAAGAATAATTGCTGCGGGTAAAAGCACGCTGGAATATAACTTCGCATTAGTTATACCTAAATTTGAGAATGGTAATATTATTATGCGATTCTTATCCATCTTATCAATTTCTCTAATAAAAATAATTCACGACTCTTTTCATGAATATAATAAAAATTCTTTAAAATAAATATATCTCTTTTTTGATTTATCTTTACTAATATAGAATATAATTATATTTACAATTTTCTTATTTCGAGACCCCGCCCTGCGGTATGATACGGGCGGAGGGGGGGCTGAATGATATTTGGGTTTTTCTACTCTTATTTTCTCAAAACGAAATGCGACAAGGCAAATTGAAAATCACACGGAAAACCGAGCACTCGCAAACGTGGCCACTGCTTTACGACGCATTCCTCAAGCCCTTGCCCCAAAATTGAAGCCCCGGTTGGCACAACTGGCAAAATCGACAAATATCATGCCGCTCCCGACAGTTGTTGCGCGCCCAAAAAAACCACATGTTTGTCCCGCATTCTCAAACATAAGGTAACTCCTATGACAACAATTACTTATAAAGATGTCGTCGTCGAAGCACTTACGAAAGAACCAGCTCCTTACAACAATACAGCGGGGCTCGGTCCTAACTGCATCAAAGTAACAGCAACCGTAAGCGTAGATGGTACACCAGCGCAACATGATAGTATCCTGGGGTTCGAGGAGGGTACGGCAAACGTCTTGGACAAAGCTGGAACAGCAATACAACCTAACGACGACTCTACATTCACTATTACTAGCGACGCGAATGGCCTTATAGAATTCAACTTCTTTTATGACAAAGAAGTGATTTTCACCCCCTACATGGTCCCAGTTGGCGATGAATCGGTAAAAGTGGATTTGCCCTCACAAATCGCTTTTATGACCGTAAAGCCCACGGTGGGAAAATACGGCTACCCGGTAATTGAAAATATTGTTAAGGGTAAAATCCAGATTGATCCTTCCCAAGCCACAATTCCGGTGGCGTTGCCGCGAATGGCTACCGCGATCTATACAGATTGGAAACACGCAAAAACAGCTCTTCTGGTGCAAGGTAAAACAACAGAAATCTACTTCGGGGAACTCGGAACGGTCATAGCCAGTGGATATCCCGTTAGCGTTGCAGGTCTGAATACCGACGGCTCCAGTCCAAACACCTTCCGCTTCATGATTTTCAACGGCGAAACCGCTGACGACGGAATGTGGGTCGACTACGCTGTCGAACTTAGGGACGACGCCGATTCAAGGCCGACAGACCTCCGCACCCAGACCGAAGTTGTCCATATGTACAATTACAACACGGAAATAACCAGTGCGACCCTGCCGATCGATTTCTGGTTCCCGCTACCTGCATCGCCGACCGGCCTTTATCAGATGGGCAATATCATTCAAATAGAACTCCGCCTGGATGCCTACATGCACGGCACCAATACGCCCAAACATGGGCACGTAACAGCCACGACTCAAGGCTTGGCTCAAACGGATTTCGACACTGCGAAGCAGAAGGGATACATCGCTATCACATTGACTCCCGCGGGGGGCAATCTCGACGATTATTCCATGTCCAGGGATGGGACATTGGGTTCATTCGAAATTGATTATACAGTAAGGGACGCTAATTACAACATTTTGGGCAGGCCTATCCACACTGTCACCGGCCTCCTCAACACTGGTGGACCACTATCGCGGGAAAAGTAAACTTTTAGAACCCACTCCCCCTGCTTTATGCAGGGCATGAGAAGGCGAGCCGTTGCAGGAAGCATGAACCGCTCAAAATTTATTGATCGGTGGCCCGAAGCTTCAATACTGACAACATAACTGACCATCAAGCCCCGTCTGCAGATTGCCTCGCTGCCGAAGACATCCAATCGGTCTGAATTGGATCCTTCTTCCACACGATGATCTTCAGAGCAGAAATGCTCTGGAGTGCACCGCGCACGAGAGCGCTTACGGTCAGAAATAGCCACAACGCACCCTACACCAATTGAATTGTCAGTTCGGATGGAACTGGCAAGTTTTTCCGTTTGTTCAAAATCAGGAGAGCAGGATGAGACAGTTCATTCTCACTCAAAATAACAATAATTTGCATTACATGGCCAGCACACCGGCTTGCGGTTTTGCATTTCCGGCGAATGAATTTGTCGATCTTGCCATCACCTATAAAGACAGCTTTCACACCCCGCTGGCTGGAAAAAACCTCGTCTGGCAGTTGCTGGAGGGCGAAGCCACTTTACGCCACCAGTCGACACCGGTTGGCAGCGACGGCAACGGCGTCAATTCGATTCAGGTAGAGCTTGCAGATCCGACCGCGAACACAACCATCCGTCTGGCTGTCTGGCCGGAAGACGAGCCGGATTCAAAGCTCGAATTCGAGTGTTTGTTCGGAGCACCAAAAGCTGCGCCACCGATAAGCGCGGGGAATGTGCTGCAAATAATCTACCCGCCAGACGATAAAAATGGCCAGGCCCCCGTGAGTCTCGATACTAATTGGAATTCAGTGCGCTTAGTTGGCCTCTACGCAACGGGTTCCGGGGAAAAGCTACCCAAAGATTCGATAGAGCTCGATTTACGCAGAGAATTTCAAAGCGAAGTTTTCTTATTAGGGTCTGATGTGTATGGCGTCTACAGCGCTGACCCAATGCTTGTCGATATATCTGACAACATGTACGATGTGATATTGCAGGCTGATGGCGTTTCTTCTTCAACAAATTGTTACTTCTCGCAGAATGTAAAGCCAGATGATCGGATCATTAACTTCTGGCCGCCCGCTGGTTCTGTATTACAACCCGGCTATAGCTACCCCCTGAGGGCAATTTTCGTCGACGAGTCGGGAAGCGGCCGAGTCGGCGCCGGATCTCATATCAGTTGGTCTATGGTAGACGCCTCGCCTGATACCCAGACACAGATCGCTCCAGAAGAAAGCGAACTGAATGCGTCCAAAATTGCAGTTGCCACGATCACATGCACCCATGCTCCATTTGGAACAGAGGGAACATTCAAACTAAAAGTCGGCTTGCAGGACGCGGAAGAAGGCGGCGGCTTGAAATTCGACTACCCTGCTTTCAAAGTCGGAGGCCCCCGTTTTTGTTTTGTCGATCCGCAACCGGATGGCACAGTTCACGAAGCAGCAACCACCTGTCAATTCGAAGTAAGTGTTCGTGACGAGAACGGTTCCATCCCCAGCGGCAAATTCGATATTGCTTGGGAAGCTTCTATGCAGGGGGAAGAAGCGGGGAAAGCCTATTTTCAACCATCCAAAACAAGCCTCTATGAGGGCTCGTCGTTCAACGCAGTTGCCTTTGACCAGGTACCGCCGGGCAAGGTGCAGAATTTTGACGTCACGATTACACCATCAGTCGGCGCGCCTTACAAGGCCACTTACCAAGTGGCAGCGAACAGCGTCACCCAGATTTCGCCAGTCGGCGACGATCCGTTACCGATCAGAACAGCGATGACCGTGGAAGTCTCGCTGAAGGATTATAACGGAAAACCGCTGGAAAGTCGGAAGTTAATTGTTGCACCAAATAACGAAATCACCATCAGCGATTTTTACCCCGTAACAAACGGGGAGGGCATCGCAACGATTCAGGTCAGTTCCTTTTACCCGCTCACCACATCTTTATCGATTTCCGAAGCGCTCAATTGTGTTCCTACAACCATCAATCTTACCTTTGCTGAAACGAAAAGGAACATCGTCACTATCAATAAACCAGAGGTCGATATCCGATACGACACACAGGTGGCGCTAACCGCCGGTTATACGACGCCCCAAGGCACACCGATTGAGAGCGCCCAATTAAAGTTGGACTTTAGTCTCCCTGACGGAAGCCCCTTGCCACCTAATTTGACGTGGATGCGATCCAGCACGACAGGTTCAACAGGCCAGTGCTCTTTCTGGTTTAACTATTCAACCACTGACGGCGTGCCCACCTCTCCACTCTCCATCATCGCAACCGCTCACGATGACTCCGGTGCTTCTAATTCTACAACGTTGAAATTCATCGGTGGCGGCAGGGACAATCATCTAACCCTTCTCCATCCGGCAAACAACTCCTCCCAAGAACCTGGCACGGACATCCATGTCAAACTGCAGCTGACCAACAACCACAGGCAGCCGATGGCGAAATACCCCATCACCTGGCTCGTCCCTGAAGGCGTTACTGTCAAGAGTTCGGATTCGCTTACCGCTGCGAATGGGGAAGCCACGGCCGTATTCACCACGACCGCTAAAAGAATGTTCGAGTTTGACGTCGTGGCGACAGCTGCGAATGCGTCACGTCATTTCAGATTGAACTTCACTGGCAATGACTATTACGACAGCAGTATGTTCTGTAACACCAACTACGCACACAATATGCCCGAGGGCCTTGATGCCGTACCGCGTGACGAGAGTGAAATTGTAGTTTTCAACTTCATCTACAAGAAAAATGGTGTACCTCAGCCTGATCAGTGGATCGATTGGAACGTCGAGCCCATGACAGGAAATCTCAGGTTTTATGACGAAAACAACTTTAACTGGGAAGCCGACTCTGACCACAACGTCCGTACGAAAACCGACGGCGAAGGACGAGCCATCGTCAAGATCGGTAGCTCAGCTGCTCACCTCGGCCATGTCACAGCCAAGCCGGTTAACAACCTATCCGCGATAACATCACCCGTAGAATTTGTCATCGCAACCTTCTCGCCCGATCTTGCTGAACCGCATATGGGATACGTCACCTACGAGCCCAATCCCATTCAGCTCTCAAGCCAATATTCGATCGACCACACAGGTTTCACCCTGAGCATTCCGGAGAACTCAGCTCAACCTGGGTTCGACCTCGTCGTGTTCTGGTTAGAGAACCACATGTCCGATCCCGTCCCCAGTGAGAGAATACTAATCACTGATATTAGAGAAGCCGAAGATGGCGTGATAGTTCCATTCAACTACGTCACACCCACAGTTGGAACCACCAATACCAATATGTTCTGCTATATGGTCGTCGACAGCAGGACGGGGCAGGGCTTCCGATCTATCCCCATTCCGCCTGCCGTGAAAGGAACTCCGTTAACGAACATGCCGATGCCGGACCAAGATAGACCTATGCTTGCTCCACGCCTTTATGACAACGCCACTATTGTTGGTCATGGCGACATTATCAACGGGCTTAACGTTATCGTGGACTATGATCCCAAATATTGGATCCCCGGCGAGGCTATCCATCTCATTGTCTATCTCAACAAACGCGATGGAAGTTTCGGTGCCAACTTGACCCAGGAACTGGAAATCACGGACGTCGAAATCACCGCCAAGAAAATGGTCTTCAATTTCCCATATGATCAAGTCAACGGATATGACCACGGTACCTTAGAAGCCGACTATTTCATCGGGCATACTTGGTCGGCCGTGCTCGATAAGGTCGTGTTCAATACCGTCGATCCATTTGCTTGAGAACACGAAAACAGCACTGTCGCCATAAGTTTGGCGACAGTGATCTCCAAAGCGAATGTTGACTTGATTGGAAACCAGAAGCGAGAAGATAAAGGATTGCAAGAGAAAATTTTTTGATTCGAGTGGGAGCGAATACGCCGCGACGCAGTTGGTGAATGGGCACATCTGCTTTAAAGCAGTTGGTGCCATTCACCACGAACAGACCACCGAAGAAATTAGTGCGCTCTATAATAGAGTACACTAATTTAGTTTTCTAGAAAATAAAAAATAGAATTGAATTAAATTCGTTCGAAAAATATATTAAAATCTTGTAAAAATCGCAGTAATATGGTGGTATATAATGAGTAAAGTTAAATACAAACTTTACTAAAGTTCGCATATTAGCATAAACCAAAACTTATTATTATTAGGTGCCTGCAATGAAATGGGAACAAATTTATGAATCCATGCAATCCGCTGATGATGCTGGGCAGCTCCTGGAGCATATAGACGGCTATGCCAAACAGCGCGGGTTCGCACATGTGTCCTATGTCATGCGCGTTCCACTGCTCAATGGCGTGGTGAAATGGCTCAGCTTCGGCTCTCTGCCGCAAGAGTGGGTAGATCATTACGCTTCAAAAAAATACGCGGAGGAAGATCCGCTTATTCGTAAGGCATTAAACAGCATCGAGCCGCTGGTCTGGTCGGCGAAACTATATGCCGAGGCGCCTCAAATCTGGACGGATGCACAGAATTTTGGCTTCAAGGTTGGTATTTCGCAGCCTTGCTGGGCCGCGCAGGGCGTATTCGGCATGCTGTCTTTCATCAGAAGCGATCCTCCATTAGCTTCCGGCGAAATCGCCACGTTGCGTCGTCAGATGCAGATTTCGGCCAATTTGCTTCATCTGTCCATGTATGAACATCTCGATGTTCCAACCATGAACTGCGTTTCCGAGGTCAATCTGACGGCACGTGAAAGGGAAATCCTGCACTGGGCCAGCGAAGGCAAAACATCGGAAATCATCGGCGCAATCCTCAATATTTCAACCCGTACCGTGAATTTCCATATCAGCAACGTGCTGACCAAGCTCGTGGCGGTGAATAAAGTTCAGGCGGTCGCGAAAGCCCGCACCTTCGGCCTTCTCTAATCTTATTCTATCCCCTCAGTCTTTCGGCGGCTTGGCCCGAAGGACAAATCCAAAATTTCCCCCAGATTTTGAAAGAATCACTGTAGACGAATAGAGCAGGTTTTGCCGCCTGCAAATCCTCCGCGCGACCCTCTGGCAATTCGCTGAACCTACAGATCAATCATCCTTTCGATCCCGATAGCATCCAGAAACGCCTGATCGTGGCTGACGACAAGCAGTCCGCCTTCATAATCGTTTAGCGCTACCTCCAGCGCCTCGATGGAATCCAGATCGAGATGATTGGTCGGCTCATCCAGGATCAGTAGTTCCGGCTTCTGCGTTCCACCCAACACACAGGCAAGTGCTGCGCGCAGCAACTCACCGCCGCTCAGTTCTCCGGCAAGCCGGGACGAACCGTCGCCGCGAAATGAAAAACGCGCCAGCGCTGCGCGGGCATCATTGTCATTCGCATCCGGATTGAGATGCCGGAAGTTCTCATAAAGCGTGGCTTTGCGGTCCATCAAGCTCATCTGCTGGTCGAACATAGCGATCGGCACGAAACACTGCACCCGCCCGGCAACAGGCAGCAATTCCCCCGTGACAAGCCGCAGCAGTGATGTCTTGCCCACGCCATTCGCACCGCGTATTGCAATGCGCTCCGGTCCGACAATCCTCATCGAAAAATCGCGTATGACGGGCGTGTCCGGCCGAGGTCCGCCCGACACGCTCTCCATTTGCAAAAGGACGCGCCCGGAAGGAAGCGCCTCGCGCTCGACGCTGAAACGCATCGGCTTGACAGTTTCGACCAGCGCCTCGGCTTCTCTCAGTTGCGCCTCAGCCTTCTGCATATTGCGATCCGCAAGCGCCTGACCTTTGCCGCCTGTCTTCTGCGCCCTGTCTTCTCGCGCATCGAGCAACAATTTGCTCATGCCTGCATCGGTACGGGAATTGCGCCCACGCGCATCGCTGCGCGCTTGTCGTTCGACTGCATCCTGCGCCTTGCGTTGAACCTGTTTCACATCGCGTTGGGCAAGCTGAAGATTGCGGGCCGCATTGTCCCGTTCTTCCTGCTTCTTGTCGTGGTAAAAATCCCAGTTACCGCCATAAAGATGCAAGCCACCTTGCGAAAGTTCGGCAATGCCATCCATTTTTCGCAACGAGGCGCGATCATGGCTGACGACAATAGCCGCCCCGAGCCACTCTGCCAGCATAGTCATCACGGCCAGACGGCCATCATGATCGAGATTGTTAGTCGGCTCATCCAGAAGAATGATATCAGGCTGATGGAAAAGAAGGGCGGCGAGAGCGGCGCGCGTCCGCTGCCCACCGCTGAGCGTTGCAAGGGGTGTCTGCGGTTCAAGCGCCAGCCCGAAGCGCTGCAAGGCATCGGCAAAGCGCTGTGGCAACAGCCAGTCCGCTTGTTCAAAGTCGTTATCCGACCCCAGCCCGGCTTCAATGCGCGAAAGCATGGTGAACGCTGCGGAAAGGTCGAACAGATCGGCCAGCGTCCGCCCGCCGTCAGTCACAATATTCTGTTGCAGAACACCGAGCCTGCCGTGTCGCGTGACAGCGCCGGAAGTCGGCGCCAAGGCACCGCTCATGATATTGAGAAGCGTGGATTTACCCGCACCATTGCGCCCGACAAGGCCGATACGGCCTTCGGTTACGTTGAAATTGACGGATTCGAAGAGTGTGCGGCCATCAGCCGTGATGCAGGAAACGTCCTGAAGTGTGAGAAGAGCAGTCATTGAAAACCATGGAAACATTGAAAACACTGGTCGGTCGATACAGTGCTGCCTGATCCATCGTTCTTCTCTCCTTGTTTAGACTGCTCCCAATATAGGGACTGTTACGAAATCAATCCAGATCAAATGTCGCGATAACCGGGACGTGGTCTGACGGCCGCTCCCAGCCGCGCGCATCGCGCAAGATTTGCAAGCCCTTCATATGGGCCTCCAGATCAGCGGAACCCCAGATATGGTCGAGGCGGCGGCCACGGTCCGATTCATCCCAATCCTTGGCGCGATAACTCCACCAAGTATAGATTTTCTGATCCGCCGGAATGATCTGGCGCATAAGGTCGCTCCAGCCACCCTTGACGCGCAGGTCTTCCAGCGTCTCGGTCTCGATCGGCGTATGGCTGACGATCTTCAAAAGCTGCTTATGCGACCAGACATCGTTTTCCAGCGGCGCGATATTGAGATCGCCCACCAGGATCGACGACAGACCGTCCTGCCTGTCTGCCACAACGGCCCGCATTTCTTCCAGAAAGCCGAGCTTATGGGCGAATTTCGGATTGATTGCCGGGTCCGGCTCGTCACCGCCCGCTGGCACGTAGAAATTATGGATGCGGAGCTTCTTGTTTCCAGCTTCGACCACAGCGCTCAAATGGCGGCAATCGCCCATATCGCAAAAGCCGATCTTCTCGACGTCGGACAAATGACGGCGCGAGATGGTCGCAACGCCGTGATAGCCCTTCTGGCCGCTGATCGCGATATGTTCATAGCCGAGCGCGCGAAACCCCTTGGAGGGGAACTGATCGTCCGGGCACTTGGTTTCCTGAAGACACAGAACATCGGGCTGATAGTCGCGCAGAAACTGCTCGACCAGCGGCATGCGCAGGCGCACGGAGTTGATGTTCCAGGTAGCAACGGAAAAAGCCATGGGGGAAGGACTCGCAGCAACGAAAAAGATGCCGCGAACCTAACCATTTATCGCGCAAATGCAAACGGCTTGCAGACCATAAACTGGCGATTACGGACGCTTGCGCTTCATGGCGATGCGCTGATAGTCAATCTTGAACATGTCGTCGGTGAAGCGCACACCGCTGCGCACGTTGAAGATCATCACTGTGGTATCGAGCTTCTGGGCGTCGGTGATGGTCCACTGCTTCAGCTCATAGGACTTCGGATCGAACATCATGGTGATTTTCGAATCGCCGAAGATCGACTTGTCGCCGAGCACCAGCGTGGTCATGTCCGGTTCCTGCTTCACATTCTGCAAACGGCCGCCGCCGAGATCGATGCGATCCGCCAGCAACAGCTTGAGCGGCGTCTTGGAAAGCGGATAGAGATCCCACGTATCCAGCTTGCGATTGTTGATAACGACGGACTCGCCGTCGGCAATTACACGGATTGGCGAGTTGTTGTAGTTGAAGCGGATCTTGCCCGGACGCTCGATATAGAAAGTGCCGCCGGTCTGGTCGCCTTTCGGCCCGAACTGCACGAACTCACCCGTCATGGTGCGTACCGATGAAAAATGGTCGGCAATCTGCTGCGCCGCCGCACCGCTGCTTGCGCCCTGCGCCATCGCGGCAACAGGCGCCAGAACAAGCGATGATACGCCAAGACCAAGCGCTCCCATTCCCAGCATGGCGGCAAGACGGCCAGCTTTTACGAAGGCTGAAAAACGGGAGAACATCATCAATATACTTTCTCTTTTCATCATTCTGTTTAACTACGCCGCCAGTTTGGCGCGAGTATGGCGCGCTGCTGCACTCGGCTTAGAAGTCATCCTCACCGGTCGGCACCAGAATTTCGCGCTTGCCGGCATGGTTAGCGGGACCGACAATCCCTTCGTCTTCCATACGCTCGATAATCGAGGCAGCGCGGTTATAACCAATGCCGAGACGACGCTGGATATAGGACGTGGAAGCCTTCTTGTCGCGAAGCACTACGGCGACGGCCTGATCATAGGGATCGTCGGAATCTTCCAGATTGGAAGTTCCAGCCGGTCCGCTGCCGCCCTCGTCATCCTCTTCATCCTCAGTGATGGCATCCAGATATTCCGGCACGCCCTGAAGCTTCAGATGCTGCACGATGCGCTCCACTTCGTCGTCGCCGACGAAAGGCCCGTGCACGCGCTGGATGCGACCGCCGCCCGCCATGAAGAGCATGTCGCCCTGACCAAGAAGCTGCTCAGCCCCCTGTTCGCCCAATATGGTGCGGCTGTCGATCTTCGATGTCACCTGGAAGGAAATACGGGTCGGGAAGTTGGCCTTGATCGTGCCGGTGATGACATCCACCGACGGACGCTGCGTCGCCATGATGACATGGATACCGGCGGCACGCGCCATCTGCGCCAGACGCTGCACCGCACCTTCGATATCCTTACCTGCGACCATCATCAGGTCAGCCATTTCGTCGATGATCACGACGATATAGGGCATTGGTGCCAAATCCAGCTCTTCGGTCTCGTAGATCGCTTCGCCGGTATTGCGGTCGAAGCCGGTCTGCACGGTGCGCGCAATCGGTTCGCCCTTCTTTTGCGCCAGACCGACACGCTGGTTGAAACCGTCAATATTGCGAACACCGACCTTCGACATTTTGCGATAGCGGTCTTCCATTTCGCGCACGGTCCATTTGAGCGCGACAACCGCCTTCTTCGGATCGGTCACAACGGGCGTCAGCAGATGCGGAATGCCGTCATAGACGGAAAGTTCCAGCATCTTCGGGTCGATCATGATCAGGCGGCATTCCTGCGGCGTCATGCGATAGAGCAGCGACAGGATCATCGTGTTGATCGCCACCGACTTGCCGGATCCGGTCGTACCGGCAACGAGGACGTGCGGCATCTTCGCGATATCGGCAATCACCGGCTCGCCATTGATGGTCTTGCCGAGCGCCAATGCCAGCTTCGCCTTGGACTGTTCGAAGTCGCGGCTGGCTAGCATTTCGCGCAAGTAAACCATTTCGCGTTTCGGATTGGGCAATTCGATGCCGATGGCGTTGCGGCCCGGAATAACGGCAACACGCGCTGCAATCGCGCTCATCGAACGGGCGATATCGTCGGCAAGGCCGATCACGCGGGAAGACTTGATGCCCGGCGCTGGCTCCAGTTCATAAAGCGTGACCACCGGTCCGGGTTTCACATTGATGATTTCGCCGCGCACGCCGAAATCTTCCAGCACGCCTTCCAGCAGACGGGCATTCTGCTCCAGCGCATCCTTCGACAGAGCGGGATCACGTTGAACAAGCTTCGGTTCGGTGAGGAAATGCAGCGATGGCATTTCAAACACGCCCTTGTCCTTGAGGAACGACGGCTGCGCCTCACGCTGTGCGCGGGCGCCCGGCTTGGGCGACGGCGCGGCCTGTTCGACACGCGCCTTGCGGCTGCGTGCTGGCGGCGCATCGTGCCATTCCTGACCGGCCAGCGGCGCGTCGTCCATGCCGTCATCCATCGGATCGTCCATGTCGAACGGCGCTTCGTCCGCCGACGGTCCGCCGAAGCCCGGTTCACGACGTCTGCCTGCTTCAGCACCGTTACGCGTTTCGGCACTGCGGCGCACGGCGCGCATGTCGCCGAAATCCTCGTCGCGGGACTGGCGGCGACCAAGCCCGGTCAGACGCTTGAAGTTGGCTGTCGTTGTCAGCACGAGATGAGTCAACGCGCCAATGAACTGGAAGCCGCCGCCTACGGTTTCCTCGTCATCCTCATCGATGAAATCGTCCTCCGCCCGTCCGCGCTGCACGGGCTGAACCGGATTGATGATGCCGCGGCCAATAATGCCGCTTGCAAAAAGGCAGAGCCACAAAGCGGGTACGGCGAGAACCAATGCAATGGCCGAAGCGATTGCGCCCTGCGGGAACTGGCCAAGGAACAGGCCGGGCAGACGCAGCACCATATCGCCAAACACACCGCCAAGACCGATCGGCATCGGCCAGCTTTCCGGCACGGCAAAGCAGCTTGCAATGCCGGCAAACAGAAGGGCTGCGCCGATCCAGGCAAAGCTGCGCTTGGCAACGCGGCCAATACCGCCGCGCGTCATCATCAGAAGCGACCACACGACCAGCGGCAACAATGCAGGAACGCTCGCCAAACCAAAAAACTGCATGGCGAGATCAGAGAAGACAGCACCCGGATAGCCAAGCGCATTGGTCACCGGATTGTCGGTTGCATGGCTGAAGCTTGGATCAGCCACATTCCAAGTGGCCAGTGCACCAACTGCCATTGCCGTCAGCGACAGAAGCGCCAGACCGAACAATATATAGAACTGCCTGCGGAAGATATTGGTCAGGCGGAGCCTGTCTTCCGTAATCCGCTCGTCACGCAGCGGGTATGAGGGCGAATATCCTTGCCGCATATAGCCAGTCCCGAACCGAAATTTCTGCTGTCGCCCATAACGGAATAGCTATGGGCAGAATGAATCGGTCCGATCCTAATCCGGCGATGGTTAATTCCCCATTAACCATGGGTTTTCTTCTTATAAATGAAAAAAGGCGCGGTTTCCCGCGCCTTTCTCCTTCTTGGGAGAATTGTTCTTACTGAACAGATTCGCCGTGCAAAGAGATATCCAGGCCTTCGATTTCAGCCTGCTTGCTTGGACGCAGTCCCATCACGGCCTTGATCACATAAAGGATGATGGCCGTCGCGACTGCGGTATAGACGATGGTGATTGCCGCACCGAAGAACTGCTTGCCCATGGAAGCACCTTCGCCGAGCGAATTGATGGTGGTGTCTGCGAAGAAACCGGTCAAAATCGCACCCACGAAACCACCGACGCCATGGACGCCGAACGCATCGAGCGAGTCGTCGTAGCCGAGCGCATGCTTGATCTTGACGGCTGCGACGTAGCAGATCGCACCGGCCACGATGCCGATGATGAGCGCGCCCATCGGATTGACGAAACCGGCAGCAGGCGTGACGGCGACCAGACCGGCCACAGCACCCGAAATAATGCCAAGCACGCTTGGCTTACCCGCAATTGCCCATTCCACGAACATCCAGGCCAGAGCCGCACCGGCGGTCGCAACCTGCGTGTTGAGCATGGCGACACCGGCGAGAGCATTCGCACCGACAGCCGAACCGGCATTGAAGCCGAACCAGCCCACCCACAGAAGGGCAGCGCCGATGACCGAGAGAACGAGATTGTGCGGCGCCATGTTGGTGTGACCATAGCCGTCGCGCTTGCCAAGGATGAGTGCAGCCACCAGACCGGCAACACCAGCATTGATGTGAACGACCGTACCGCCGGCGAAATCAAGCACGCCGTCCGACGCGAGGAAACCGCCGCCCCAGACCCAATGCGCGACCGGGATATAGACGATGAACAGCCACAGGGTCAGGAAGACCAGCATGGACGAAAACTTCATGCGTTCAGCAAACGCGCCGGCGATCAGCGCGGGCGTGATGATCGCAAAGGTCATCTGGAAAGTGATGAAGACATATTCCGGAATGGTGCCGGTCAGCGATTCCATCGTGACGCCGGAGAAGAAAGCCTTGGAAAGACCACCGATATAAGCGTTCGACGAACCACCGTCGGTGAAAGCGAGCGAATAGCCGGCGACCATCCACAAAACCGACATGAGGCAGGTGATGGCAAAGCTCTGCATCACGGTGGACAGCACGTTCTTCTTGCGCACCATGCCGCCATAGAACAGCGCAAGGCCCGGGATGGTCATCATCAACACGAGCGCTGTTGACGTCAGCATCCAGGCTGTATCGCCCGTATCGAGAGTGGGCGTGGGAGCCGCAGCAGGGGCAGCGTCCTGTGCCATCGCCATTCCAGCCATGGCGACCAGCGCAGGCAAAGTGGCCAAAAGAGCTGCTGGCTTGATTCTTCCTGTTATGAGCATCGAATATCTCCGTCGAATGGCGGTTTCAAACGCGTATGCGCTGGAAAGACCGGTTCGAACTAAGAGAAACAAAAATCGTGCCAGTTGCAGAAAGGCGCGGCGCAAAATGTGATTTTTTTGTGAAGCGGGTCGTTGCGGCTTCCGGCAGCCCCGCAAAGCCGGGCTTTTTGTGCCGGAGGTTTAGGCAAATTCAGGCTAAGTGATTCTAGCGATTCATCTTTTCAGCGCCATGCCCGAGCGCTGAACTTGGCTGAAAACCGTCGAATTGCATAATATTTATACAGAAGGCATTGGTGTGGTTAATATTTAATCATTCTTTGTTTTCATGCACACGAATTAGTCCTTCCTGTGCAACGGAAGCCACCAGAATGCCGTCGCGCGTATAAAGCGACCCGCGATTGAAACCGCGCGCGCCCGAAGCGCTCGGTGTATCCTGCGTATAAAGCAGCCAGTCATTCAGCTTGAACGGACGATGGAACCACATGGCATGATCAAGGCTTGCCGCCTGAAGATCGCGGTCGAAAATCGAACGCCCATGCGGATGCAGCGATGTGTCGAGAAGCGTCATGTCGGAGAGATAAGCGAGGATCGCCGCCTGAAGCGCGCGATTATCAGGAACAATACCATTTGCGCGCACCCAGACATGCTGCGCAGGCTCCAGCTTCTCCCGCGAGAAATAATGCGTCAGCTGCACCGGCTTGATCTCGATGGGACGCTCCTGTTCCCAATATCGGCGAACATTGGCCGGAGCGAGATGCAGATATTGCTCCTTGATGTCGCGGTCGCCCAGCAATTGCTCCGGCATCGGCAAGCCTTCCGGCATGGCGATCTGGTGGTCCAGACCGCCCTCATCCACCTGAAACGACGCCGACAGCGTGAAGATGGCCTTGCCGTGCTGCTTGGCCAACACGCGGCGGGTGTTGAAGCTGGAACCGTCGCGAATGCGATCCACCTCATAGATGATCGGAATCGCCGGATCGCCGGGACGCACAAAATATCCATGCAGCGAATGCACATGCCGCGCAGGCTCCACGGTGCGCTGCGCCGCGATCAGCGCCTGGCCGATCACCTGACCGCCGAACACGCGCTGCCAACCCACTTGCGGGCTGTTGCCGCGAAACAGGTCCATCTCCAGCGTTTCCAGATCGAGTATCGACAGCAGCTGCCGCATGGAAGCCGTCTGGCCTGCGCTCTCATCTGAGACAGATGTAAGATCGGACTGCTGATATTCGGACTTTTCGCGATCGGACATGGACAGCCTGGCTCCTGCGACCATATATGAAGCTAATAAACTTGAGGCTCATGTTTGTTCCTGCCGGTCGAAATCTGTCAAGTGGCCCGGAGGCTTTTCGGATTCGGTCGGTGTGCCTCACAGTGCCGCGGCAAAATATCGGCTTCACTCTTGCCGTATTTGTGCCAGAAGCGCACAAGCATGGTATAGGCTTTCCGAAAAGGACGAACCGATGGCTGCGACTTCCAGACAGACAAGCACCCACAATACCGACCTGCTGATCGCCGGTGGCGGTTATGTTGGCCTCGTCACGGCGGTTTCGGTCAAGTCGGCGGCGCCACATCTTTCCGTCACCGTTGTCGATGGCGCGCCCGCCGGTTCGTGGAAAACCGACCCACGCGCCTCGTCCATCGCGGCTGCCGCATCCCGCATGCTCGACAAGCTCGGATGCTGGCAGGAAATCGTGCCCGATGCGCAGCCAATTACCGAAATGGTCATCACCGATTCGCGCGTATCCGACCCGGTGCGACCCGTTTTCCTCACCTTTGCAGGCGATGTGGACCCCGGCGAGCCTTTCGCCCATATGGTTGAAAACCGCATTCTCAATACTGCCCTGCACAACAAGGCCGATGCGCTGGGCATTACCTTTCTCGAAGCAACCAGCGTGAATGGCTTCGAAACCAAGCCGGAAACCGTTACCGTTTCGCTTTCCAATGGCGACGCCATCGAGACCCGCCTTCTGATTGCCGCCGACGGTGCGCGCTCGCGCCTACGCGATCAGGCGGGCATCAAGACCGTCAACTGGGACTATGGCCAATCGGGCATCGTCTGCAACGTATCCCACGAAAAGCCGCATGGCGGACGCGCCGACGAGCATTTCCTGCCTGCCGGACCCTTTGCCATTCTGCCGCTCAAGGGCAATCGCAGCTCGCTGGTGTGGACTGAACGCACCGCTGACGCCGACCGGCTGATCCGCGAAGATGATTTCGTTTTCGAAGCCGAACTGGAACAGCGCTTCGGGCATCGTCTCGGCGCGCTGCATGTCGAAGGCCCGCGCCGCGCCTTCCCGCTTGGCCTGACGCTGGCGCGCGAATTCGTGAAACCGCGCTTTGCCCTTGTCGGCGATGCGGCGCATCGCATCCACCCGATCGCGGGACAGGGCCTCAATCTCGGTTTCCGCGATGCTGCTGCCATTGCCGAGGTTATCGTCGAAACGGATCGCCTCGGCCTCGATATCGGATCGTTCGCCGCCCTTGAACGTTACCAGTCCTGGCGTCGCTTTGACACGGTGCAGATGGGCGTGACGACCGATGTTCTCACCAAGCTGTTTTCCAACGACAATCCGGCCATCCGCTCCATTCGCGATATCGGCCTTGGTCTCGTGGATCGCGTCCCGAGCCTGAAATCCTTCTTCATCAAGCAGGCTGCCGGGTTGTCCGGCGATACGCCCCGTCTGCTGAAGGGACAGCCGATCTGACCGCCGCCCCCCCTAATTGCTGCCTATTCATTGCTGGAAGCCATCGCGAAGCGCCCTATATCCGTGACGGACAATCACCGAGAGGAGCTTCCCCATGGAAAGAAAAGCAATAGCAGTCTGGCAAGGCACGCTGAAGGAAGGCAAGGGCACACTCAACACCCAAAGCGGCGCACTGAAAGACCTTCCCTATGATTTTAAAGCTCGCTTCGAGGATGAAAGCGGGCGCGCTGGCACCAATCCTGAAGAGCTTCTCGGTGCGGCGCATGCGGGCTGCTTCGCCATGCAGCTTTCCGCCCTTTTGACGCAGAACGGCACCCCACCGGAAAAGCTGGAAGCGACGGCAGCCGTCAGCATCGGCCAAGCCTCGGGCGGCGGTTTTGAAATCACCCGCAGCGCGCTGACCCTCAATGCCAAGATTCCCGGCATTTCGGCTGAGGCCTTTGCCGATCTTGCCAAGAAGGCTAAGGAATCCTGCCCGCTTTCGAAAGCGCTTGGCGCAATCGAAGTAACGCTGGACGCAAAACTGGTCTGAGACCACGAAAGGCGGGGTTACAGATCCCGCCTTTTATTCCGGCAGGTGGCAGACGGCCTCAATATTGTGCCCGTCCGGGTCGATCACGAAAGCAGCGTAATAATCGGGATGGTAACCTTCGCGGATGCCCGGCTTTCCATTGTCGCTGCCGCCAGCCGCGATGGCCGCTTCATAGAAACGATCCACTTCCGAGCGCGTGCCCGCCGAAAAGGCGACATGCAGAACCCCTTCCAGTTTGGCGCCCTTCTGCTTGCCGATCCAGAATTCCGGCTTACCGTTGCGCCCATATCCGACCCAGTCGCCGAATTCCATGGCGCGGGTAATGCCCAGAGGGGCAAGCGCCTCATCGTAGAATTTGCGCGACTTGGGCATGCTGGAAATGTTGAAGCCGATATGGTCGAGCATGATTGCCCATTCTCCGTGCTGCCTTGTTATCTCAAGACATATCGGCGGCAACGTAAAGGTCAAGACCATACAATCAATGAGTGCATGATCTGCTGCCGGTTCGTGCAAAAAACAAAGGGGAAGGCAACAGCCTTCCCCTTTGCATACTTTAATTGATAGCTGGCGCTACTACACGCGGCGCTCAACCATCATCTTCTTGATCTCGGCACAAGAGGCGTGGAGGCCGCAGGCCGACAGGGATCGCAAAAAAGAAGCGATTGCCGCGATTACACGCGGCGCTCGACCATCATCTTTTTAATCTCGGCAATCGCCTTGGCCGGGTTCAATCCCTTCGGGCAGGTCTGCGCGCAGTTCATGATCGTGTGGCAGCGATATAGGCGGAACGGATCTTCGAGATTGTCGAGACGTTCGCCCTTGGCTTCGTCACGGCTGTCGATCAGCCAGCGATAGGCCTGCAGCAGCACAGCCGGGCCGAGATAACGGTCGCCGTTCCACCAGTAGCTTGGGCACGAGGTCGAGCAGCAGGCGCACAGAATGCACTCATAAAGACCGTCGAGCTTCTGGCGGTCGTCATGGCTCTGCAACCATTCCTTCTGCGGCTCCGGCGAAACCGTCTTGAGCCAGGGCTCGATCGAACGGTGCTGGGCGTAGAAGTTGTTGAGGTCGGGCACGAGATCCTTCACCACCGGCATATGCGGCAGCGGGTAAACCTTGATGGCGCCCTTGATATCGTCCATGCCCTTGGTGCAGGCCAGCGTATTGGCGCCGTCGATGTTCATCGCGCAGGAACCGCAAATGCCTTCACGGCACGAGCGGCGCAACGTCAGGGTCGGATCGATCTTGTTCTTGATATAGAGCAGACCGTCCAGAACCATCGGGCCGCAATCATCGCGATCGACATAATAGGTGTCGATGCTCGGATTGGCGTCGTCGTCCGGCGACCAGCGATAAATACGGAATTCCGTGACGCGCTTGGCGCCATCAGGACGGGGCCAGGTCTTGCCCTCCTGCATGCGGGAATTCTTGGGAAGTGCGAGTTCAACCATTGCTCTTTCCCTTAATCAGTAAACGCGCTTCTTCGGCGCAATCTTGGCGAGGCTGATGCCACCTTCTTCTTCCGTCGTGAGCGGATCGAGATGAACGGCGCGATAACCGAGCGTCACCTTGCCGTCCGGCGAGAGCCAGGACAGGGTGTGCTTGCGCCATTCGGCATCGTTACGGTCCGGGAAATCCTCATGCGCATGCGCGCCGCGGCTTTCATGACGCGCTTCCGCCGAAACAACGGTCGTCAACGCATTGGCCATCAGGTTTTCCAGCTCCAGCGTCTCGACGAGATCGGAGTTCCAGATCATCGAGCGGTCGGAAACCTTGATATCCGGCAGTTCCTGCCAGATCTTTTCCATGCGCTCGCAGCCCTGCTTGAGCGATTCCGACGTGCGGAACACGGCGGCGTCTTCCTGCATGGTGCGCTGCATCTTCTCGCGCAGCTCCGCCGTCGGCGTGGAGCCATTGGCGTAACGCAGGCGATGGAAACGATCCATGATCTTTTCGACAGCGGCTTCGTTGATATCCGGGATCTTCGCGGCGCGGTCGATGACTTCGCCAGCGCGGATCGCAGCCGCACGACCGAACACCACAAGGTCGATCAGCGAGTTGGAGCCGAGACGGTTTGCACCGTGCACCGAAGCGCAGCCCGCTTCGCCGACAGCCATCAGGCCGGGCTGTACGCGATCCGGGTCTTCCGGCGTCGGGTTCAGCACTTCGCCCCAGTAATTGGTCGGAATGCCGCCCATATTGTAGTGAACGGTCGGCAGAACCGGGATCGGTTCCTTGGTCACGTCCACGCCCGCGAAAATCTTGGCCGACTCGGAGATGCCCGGCAGGCGTTCATGCAGAACGGCGGGATCGAGATGGTCGAGATGCAGGAAGATGTGGTCCTTGGCCTTGCCGACGCCGCGACCGGCGCGGATTTCCATGGTCATGCAGCGCGAAACCACGTCGCGCGAGGCAAGATCCTTGGCCGATGGCGCATAACGCTCCATGAAGCGCTCGCCTTCGGAATTGACCAGATAGCCGCCTTCGCCGCGTGCGCCTTCGGTGATGAGGCAGCCTGCGCCGTAAATGCCGGTCGGATGGAACTGAACGAATTCCATGTCCTGAAGCGGTAGACCAGCGCGCGCAGCCATGCCGCCGCCGTCGCCGGTGCAGGTATGGGCCGAGGTAGCCGAGAAATAGGCGCGACCGTAACCACCGGTCGCCAGAACCACCATCTTGGCGGAGAAGCGATGGATCGTGCCGTCATCGAGGTTCCACGCCACCACGCCGGTGCAGACACCGTCGGTCATGATCAGGTCGAGCGCGAAATATTCGATGAAGAACTGCGCGTTGTTCTTCAGGCTCTGGCCGTAAAGCGTGTGCAGGATGGCGTGGCCGGTACGGTCTGCGGCAGCGCAGGTGCGCTGAACCGGAGGACCGTCACCGAAATTCTGCATATGGCCACCGAACGGGCGCTGGTAGATCTTGCCTTCTTCCGTGCGCGAGAACGGCACACCGTAGTGCTCAAGCTCGTAGACGGCGGCAGGCGCTTCACGCGCCAGATATTCCATCGCGTCGGTGTCGCCGAGCCAGTCCGATCCCTTGACGGTATCGTACATGTGCCACTGCCAGCTGTCCGGGCCCATGTTCTTCAACGAGGCGGCAATGCCGCCCTGTGCCGCGACCGTATGCGAACGGGTCGGGAAAACCTTCGTGATACAGGCGGTCTTGAGCCCCTGCTCGGCCATGCCGAGCGTGGCGCGCAGACCAGCGCCACCAGCGCCGACCACGACAACGTCGAATTTGTGATCGACAAACTTGTAGGACTTTTCGCCCGCAGCCGGAGCTGCATTCTTTTCTGCACTAGCCATCGGGCTATCAACCTCCGAAGCTGAGCTTGAGGATCGCGAAAACGCAGGCAAAACCGACCACCGCCGCAAAGAAGGTGTTCAGCATCACCAGCACGACCTTCATGCCTTCGCCATGCACATAATCTTCGATAATAACCTGCATGCCCAGACGCATGTGATAAACGCCGGTCAGAACGAACAGCGCCATGACAATGGCGGTAATGGGATGCGAGAGAGCAGCCCGGACTTCCGCAAAGCTTGCGCCATTGAGCGAAATCACCAGACCGAGGAAAAAGAGAACCAGCGGCACCAGGGCCACTGCCGTCACGCGCTGATACCAGAAATGGCTGGTGCCTTCCTTGGCAGAGCCAAGACCGCGAACCTTGCCGAGAGGCGTGCGCATATCATTATTCGAACCGCTCATGGGATCAGCCTCCTAGCGCACCGAGTAAGCGACGACCCAGACGAGGATCGTGGCGATGACCGAGAAGACGACCGTAGCCCAGGCGATCTTGGAAGCGGTGTGCTTTTCAAGACCTGCGCCGGTATCCCAGATGAAGTGACGAACGCCGCCCGCCAGATGGTGCAGCAGCGCCCAGGTATAGCCGAACAGCACAAGCTGGCCGATCCAGGAGCCGAACACGGCGTTGACGGCATTGAAGCACTCTTCGCCGACGGCTGCGGAAATCAGCCAGGCTGCAAGCAGCAGGGTGCCGAAATAGAGAGCGCCGCCCGTGATACGATGCACGATGGACATCGTCATCGTGATGACCGGCTTATAGACGGACAGGTGCGGCGACAAAGGGCGCTGACGCGTTACGTTCGGTTGTGTCATGGTTCTCGTTGGCCTCTCGTGGGGCTTCCCTGACGTTTCTCCCCCGGAATGCCCACCGACAATGATCGATCTGGCGTACCGGATGGCGGGTTTTTCTAGAAACCCAGTTTTGAAGTCGCGCTCTACGCAATGAACCGGAACTTTCGATCCCGCGCCGGTGCAACCTGAAAATATGGCGAGACCGTGGAATACGGCCTTATGTGCCGCTTTCTACTGCTCTTTTACCACCACGTCAAAGAAGCTTTTTCACGAAAAGACTAACAATTGGTCGCACCTTTGCGACACTTTCACGTGAATGCGGCCTTCAATCGTTTGAAGGCCGCAATTTAAAAAACATGTGTAATTTCATCAACTTTAGCAAAAGCACATCAGGCGCCGAATCGAATCACATAGCTCGACCAGTCGGCTGCCGTCGCGACCTGCTCATAGAGCTTGCGTCCGTCTTCCGGCACACGCGGCGCATTGAGGACAAGCTTGGACCAGCTGCGCTCTTCCGCCTTGTCGGCCAGCAGGTCGATGAGCGCCTTGGCGATGCCTTTGCCGCGATGATCGTGATGCACATAGATATGATCCACCTGCCCTGCGCGCAGACCCGATACCGGCTCCGGCAGATCGTAGAAAATCACGAAGCCGACAAGATTGCCGTCCACGCGCGCGCCTAGAATTTCAGTGGCACGGTCCTGCAGAAGATGCTCGGCATAATAATCGTCGGGGCGGCGCGGTGCGCCACGCTTCAGCGCCTGCGCATAGCTGGCAAGCAGCGGCGCGAATTCGTGAGCATCACGAAGATGGAGCAGCGCGATATCGACGGCATGATCTTTGGTCATTGAACATTCCTTGGCCTTCGGGGCGGTTCAAGTCGTCTTTGCTCACAACGCCGCGAAGCAGTTGCGACCAAAGACTTATCCGATTGTAGCCAGCACGGATGACAAAGGTAAAGAAAGAGTTAAGATGGTGCGGAAACTCTTTTTGCGTCAGACGGCGAAGGCGAAACGGCACCATGGCAAACAGAAACAGGATCGCGTTGCTGGCGTCATGTACACTGGCTTTTGGTGGCTTGGTCGCGACAGCCTCTGCCGAGACCACCTTGCGCTATGCCGACGCGTCTGGAAACCTCGTCATGCAGAAGGCTGACGGCGGCGCTAAGATCATCCGGGTCGGTGCAGCGCATAAAGACCCGACATTGCAGATGCCGCGCAAGGTGCACGGCACGACAACAATAACCGCGTCGCAGGACAAGGCTGTGTCCTATATCGTCAGCCCTCCGAACAGCAGTTGCGAAAGCGCCATCGTCCTGCGCGGACGCTCATTCATGTACGGGCTGGACAGCGGCGAAACCCCGGTTCTGGATCATCCGGGCTGTTGAGTCCGATTATCCGCGTGTGCGGGCTGAGCCTGACGGACGAAACTCCACGACATTCTCATCAGAGATAATGGGCGAGGCTGCGCGCACGCAATTGCGACCGCCCTTCTTCGCCTCATAAAGCGCACCGTCAGCTCGCTTGTAGAGGTCGGAAAACATGTCGTCGAATTCCATTTCGGCAACGCCGAAGCTGGCTGTGAAATCGATATCGCCATGATTGCTCGGTATCTGGATCGTGCCGCAGGCCAGACGCATACCGTCGGCACAGCGAGACGCCGACTGAATGGTGTTGCCGGGCAGCAGGACCGCAAATTCCTCGCCGCCCATACGCGCCGCAAATCCGCCTCGGGCAACGGCAGTCTTGCGCAATTCGGCAGCAAAGGCTGCAATGACACGGTCACCCAGCGCGTGGCCGTAATTGTCATTTATCAATTTGAAATAGTCGATATCGCAAACCACCAGCGACAGGGCCTGTCGAGACCGCTTCGATTTTTCGATGGCCGCCTCTGCCCGCAACGCAAAGCCGCGGCGATTGAGCAGCGCCGAAAGCTCGTCCGTTTCGGAACGAATGGTCATGTCCGAAAGCAGTTCCCGCATCAGGCTCAATAGCAATAGAAGTCCCGCCGCGACCGACAGGCCGGCCCCGATCGACTGTGCAAAAAGCGCATAGGCCGTATTCACATAATCGTTCGGCTCAGCCCCCGCGCCGCCCGACACATTGGCAAGCACCGGCTTCATGAGAAAATGCACAGCACTGAAGGCAAAAAGCACGGCCATCAGCATATCGACAGCCCCGCGTCTGCTTGAGCGCAGGATGATCCAGACGGCGAGCGCCAATGTCAGAAAATAAGGCGTCTGGTAGAGGAACATACCGGGCAAGGTGCTGCGCGCGATGCCGTATATGGCATGGATCATCACCAGCGAAACAAACGCCAGCGCGCCAAGCGTCTTCCACGGCACGGGCGAAGAATACATCCGCGCCAGACCAATGACGAGACAAGCCAGTGTCATCAGATAGGTTGCAAATGCGAGCATATAGCCGATGCGCGGGCTCGGCATGGACGGCATCGCCAGCTCACTGAGGAAGTAGAGCATCGCAAAGACGAAGCCCGTCGCGAAGACGCGCGCCGCGGCATTGCCTTTCGCATAAACGGCAATGCCGAAAAACGCGAAGGCAAACAGACCGGATACGGTCATGTTGATGATGAGAATGAAATCGGCCCCGCCCATGAATGCCTATTCCGCCTGCTTTGGTTCGTAGCGGCTTCTCTAAAGTAGGCGCTAATCTAGCAGCACTTACTTATACATGGAATATGCGAGGAAACCGTGAAGAAGCGGATAAGAGCAAAGCTTTTTTCTTACCCATGGCGGCGCATAAAAGAAAAGCCGCCGGATCGCTCCGGCGGCTTGTTCTATTCAGTGTTGTCTGGGCACGTTAGTTCCAGTCGCGAATGTCCACGAAATGACCGGCAATGGCAGCTGCGGCGGCCATGGCAGGCGACACGAGATGGGTGCGGCCCTTGAAGCCCTGACGGCCTTCGAAGTTGCGGTTCGAGGTCGAAGCGCAACGTTCACCCGGCTTCAGGCGGTCGTCATTCATGGCGAGGCACATCGAGCATCCCGGCTCGCGCCAGTCGAACCCGGCTTCAATGAAGATCTTGTCGAGGCCTTCGGCTTCCGCCTGTTCCTTCACGAGACCCGAGCCCGGCACGATCATGGCGTTGACGCCATCGGCGACCTTCTTGCCAGCGGCCATGCGGGCTGCGTCGCGCAGATCTTCGATACGGCCATTGGTGCAGGAACCGATGAAGACGCGATCGATCTTGATGTCGGTCATCTTGGTGCCCGGCTTCAGACCCATATAGTCCAGTGCACGCCACTTGGATGCACGCTTGGTTTCATCCTTGATATCGTCCGGATTCGGCACGATGTCGGTGACGAAAACAACGTCTTCCGGCGAAGAGCCCCAAGAAACGACCGGCGAAATCTTGGCCGCATCCAGCTCGACGATCTTGTCGAAATGCGCGCCTTCATCCGAATGCAGCGTCTTCCAGTAGCCGATAGCCTGTTCCAGCGCTTCGCCCTTCGGCGCGCGCGGCTTGTCCTGCACATAGGCGAAGGTCGTTTCGTCCGGTGCGATCAGACCAGCGCGTGCGCCGCCTTCAATCGACATGTTGCAGACGGTCATGCGACCTTCCATCGACAGCGAACGAATGGCGCTGCCTGCATACTCGATCACGTAACCGGTGCCGCCTGCGGTGCCGATTTCGCCGATGATGGCGAGCGTGATGTCCTTGGCGGTCACGCCCGGAGCCAGTTCGCCCTCAACACGCACCAGCATGTTCTTGGCTTTCTTCTGGATCAGCGTCTGGGTCGCGAGCACATGCTCGACTTCCGACGTACCGATACCATGCGCCAGCGAACCGAAAGCACCGTGGGTCGAGGTGTGGCTGTCGCCGCAAACAATCGTCATGCCCGGCAGGGTAAAGCCCTGCTCCGGTCCGACGATGTGCACGACGCCCTGGCGACGATCACGCTCGGAATAATATTCGACGTTGAAATCCGCGGCATTCTTGGCGAGAGCTTCAACCTGAATGCGGCTTTCTTCGTTCTTGATGCCGTTGACGCGATCTTTCGAGGTCGGCACGTTGTGATCGACCACAGCCAGCGTCTTCTCGGGATGGCGCACCTGACGGCCAGCCATGCGCAGGCCTTCGAAAGCCTGCGGGCTCGTCACTTCGTGCACAAGATGGCGATCAATATAAAGGAGGCAGGTCCCATCTTCCTGCTGATCCACTACATGGTCGTCCCAGATCTTGTCATAAAGTGTACGCGGCGCGCTCATTGCGAGAGTTCCTTTGAACGGTTCTTAATTTGGCCTGTCATATGCACCTGCCGTTGCGTTTCGTCAAGAAACTGAAACCGCAACAGGGTGTCGCAGTAACAATCTTGCGTAAAGCAGGCGGAATTATGCCTGATATTATGCGTCGTATTGCGTTTGGCAAATAAAAAAGGCGGCCACAGGCCGCCTTTTTCAAAGATCTCTGGCTGAAACTTATTCAGCAGCGGTCTTGGCAGCTTCGGCAGCGGCGGCAGCCTTGTCGGCTTCGCGCTCGGCCTTGGTGCGGTTGTCTTTCTTTTCAGAAATACGGGCAGCCTTACCGGTGAGGCCACGCAGGTAGTAAAGCTTGGCGCGACGGACCTTACCGCGGCGAACCAGCTCAACGCCTTCAACGATCGGCGAGTAAACCGGGAATACGCGCTCTACGCCTTCGCCATACGAAATCTTGCGGACGGTGAAGTTTTCGTTGAGGCCTGCGCCCGAACGAGCGATGCAGACGCCTTCATAGGCCTGTACGCGGGTACGCGTACCTTCGGTCACGCGAACCTGAACGCGAACCGTGTCGCCCGGCTGGAAATCTGGAAGCTTGCGCTTTTCTTCGATCTTTGCTGCCTGTTCGGCTTCAAGCTGACGAATAATATCGGTCATCGTCTGACTCCTTCTATGTTCTTCTCAAACAGTCAGAGCGCTCTGCACTTGCCGCCAAGCAATCCTTGGCCTTGCGGCTATGCCCTCGATATCAGGCAGGAGCGGTACACCATTTATTGGTTTACGGACGTCCCGGGCTATGCCCGAACGAGCCATCGCAATGTCGGATTTTTCCGAACAGACGCGCCAATACAGCATCTCGAGGGTTTTGTCACGCCCTGTCAGAATTTTTAATAGCCAGCCGCAATGGTCTATGTCAGAAATATTGCAAAAAATGACGGCTGCGCATGCAAGCAATCGAATAAAGCATAAAGCTAAAATGGGGACAATATGACAAGCAAACAACCGTCACCCTCATTGTATAATGAGGATCTGGCGCCGGCTGTTGAGCGCAAATGGGGCGCCTTCAGTATTTTCAACGTCTGGACATCGGACGTCCATAGTCTTTGGGGCTATTATCTTGCCGCAAGTCTTTTCCTGCTTTGCGGCAGTTTTCTGAACTTCATCATTGCCATCGGTCTCGGCTCTCTGGTCATCTTCTTCCTGATGAGCCTCGTCGGCAATGCGGGCGTACGGACCGGCGTGCCTTTTCCGGTGCTGGCCCGCGCCTCCTTCGGCACATTCGGCGCGAATTTCCCAGCCCTCGTGCGCGGCGTCGTCGCCTGTTTCTGGTATGGCGCGCAGACGGCGGCAGCTTCCGGCGCCCTTGTTGCGCTGCTGATCCGCAATGACAGCATGCTGGCTTTTCACCAGAACAGCCATTTGCTCGGTCATTCGACCCTTGAAGTTATCTGCTACGTGCTCGTCTGGGCGGCGCAGCTCTTGATCATCCAGCGCGGGATGGAAACGGTGCGCCGTTTTCAGGATTGGGCCGGCCCGGCAGTCTGGATCATGATGCTCATTCTCGCCATCTATCTGGTCATCAAGGCAGGCACATTCTCCTTCGGCAGCGAAATCCCGCGCGATATTCTGCTGGAGAAGACAAGAGATGCAGGCGTATCCGGCGAACCGGGTTCCATCGCGGCGCTGGCGGCGGTTGCCGCCACCTGGATCACCTATTTCGCAGCGCTTTATCTCAACTTCTGCGACTTCTCGCGCTATGCCAAGGATGAGGCGGCACTCCGGCGCGGCAATCTCTGGGGCCTGCCGGTCAATCTTCTGGCCTTCTGCCTCGTAGCCGGTGTCACGACCACAGCCGCCTTCACGGTCTATGGCGAAGTGCTGCTGCATCCCGACCAGATTTCGGCCAAGTTCGACAGCTGGTTCCTGGCATTGCTGGCCGCGCTGACATTTACCGTCGCAACGCTCGGCATCAATGTGGTGGCAAATTTCGTTTCCGCCGCCTTTGATTTCTCGAACACCTTTCCGCAGAAGGTTTCCTTCAAGCGCGGCGGTTTTATCGCGGCGCTGATCGCGCTGATCCTCTATCCGTTCGCACCATGGGAAACCGGCGCTGCGCATTTCGTCAATTTCCTCGGCTCCACCATGGGGCCGATCTTTGGGATCATGATGGTCGATTATTATCTGCTGCGTCGCGGACAGCTGAATGTCGCCGATCTCTATCAGGAAAATGGCGAATTCCGCTTCCAGAACGGCTGGCACGTCAAGGCTTTCATCGCCTTTGCCATTGGCGCGCTGTTCTCGTCGGTCCTGCCGATAGCCACCAATCTTCTGCCGAACTGGTGGGGAACCTATGGCTGGTTCTTCGGGGTCGGCATTGGCGGCGGGGTCTATTACCTGCTTCGCAAGCCGGAAGCTGCCCTTCGCGCATCCGCAAAGCAACATGCCTGAAACAGAAATGCCCGGTGAAAACCGGGCATTTTTCTGCGGGACGATACTTTTCAAGCGCTCGATCAGCTTTTGCGCTTCGTCTCCTGATAGACATCCCAGAGATCGGGACGACGCTCCCGGGTAATCCGCTCGGCCTCAGCATGCCGCCATTTGTCGATGGCGCCATGATTGCCGGATGTCAGCACATCGGGAATGGAACGCTCCTCCCAAACCTGCGGGCGCGTATAATGCGGATGTTCGAGCAACCCGGTCTCGAAACTCTCCGTTTCGCCCGATTGCTGATTGCCCATCACGCCGGGCAACAGGCGCACCACGGCATCCAGCAGCACGATGGCCGCCGTCTCGCCGCCCGAGAGAATATAATCGCCGATCGACACTTCCTCGAGATGACGCGCTTCGATCACACGTTCATCCACGCCCTCAAAGCGACCGCACAAAATGATCGCGCCCGGACCGGCTGCCAGTTCGCGCACGCGCTTTTGCATCAGCGGCGCACCGCGCGGCGTCATCAGCAGCATTGGGCGATCATCGGCAACGGAATCGAGCGCCCGCGCAATCACATCAGGCTTCATCACCATGCCCGCGCCGCCACCGGACGGCGTGTCATCGACCATGCGATGCCTGCCTTCGGCAAAGTCGCGAATCTGCACCGTATCAAGCTGCCATTTCGCCTCGGCCAGCGCCTTGCCCGCCAAGGAAACGCCAAGCGGCCCCGGAAACATTTCCGGATAAAGCGTCAGGACCGAAGCATGGAAAAGTTCGCCCGTCATGACTTCTTCGGTCGCTTCTTGGGCTGATTGCCGCCCTTCAGCGGATTGTCGTCTTCATCGGCGATCAGGCCCGCCGCGAAAGGCTCCACCAGAATGGTGCCTTTTTCGAAATCAATCTCCGGCACAGCCGCTTCGGTAAACGGAATGAGCATCGGGCGCTTGCCCTTCTCGCTCAACTCGATGATGTCGCCGCCGCCGAAATCGAACACCGCGCTGACAATGCCATAGCTTTTGCCGTCGGCATCGATGGCCGCGAGGCCGATCAGGTCGGTCTGGAAGAACTCGTCATCGTCCAGATCGTCGTCCGGCAATTGCGAACGGTCGATGTAGAGCGCCGTGCCGTTGAGCGCCTCGGCGGCATTGCGGTCATTGACGCCCTTGAGGCGCACGATCACCACCGTCTTGGCGGCCCGCGCTTCAAGAATTTCGTAGCCCTTGCCCTGCTCATCATAGAGCAGGCCATAATCGCCGATAGACAGCGGGTCTTCGGTGAATGTCTTGATCCGGACTTCGCCGCGAATGCCATGGGCGGCACCGACGATGGCAAGCTGGATCGGATTTTCTGGACGTGGCATGGTTGCCCCTGATCTGGATTCGGGCGCATCGTCCCGACAGTCGGACCGATATGCGCTGCTGATTAGCCTATCGCTTAGCGAATTCAGACCGAAACGCCAAGAAAAATGCACGGTTTCAGCAAAGTCGCCGATGGAAGCATCAAAGGCAACCAGCCGGTAACCTCTGCCTGACAAACTGTCTGCCGAAACTTCAACCGGTAGATTTCAAGATGGCAATGAATGGCGAATTCCTGATTCCCGCCCGTGCAGACCTCGCGGCTGCGCGTGAGGAATGGCTGAAGACATTGAAAGATACGCGCCGTCTTTCCGAGAATACCATCGAAGCCTATGAGCGCGACTCGCGGCAGTTTCTGAATTTTCTCACCGGCCATCTGGGCGAAGCGCCCTCGCTGAAGGATGTGAGCGCCTTGCGCGTTGCCGATCTGCGCTCGTTCCTCGCCAGCCGCCGCAATGACGGCGCAGGCGCACGAACCCTCGGGCGCGGTCTGGCTGGTGTGCGCTCGCTGCTGCGGCATCTGGAAAAACGCGGACTGGCCAATGCCGCTGGCGCCGGTGCCATACGCGCGCCCCGCCAGCCGAAATCGCTGCCAAAACCGCTGACCGCAGACGACGCCCGCCGTGTGGTCGCAGCCGATGGCCAGATGGCCGAGGAGCCGTGGATCGCCGCCCGTAACGCCGCCGTGCTGACCCTGCTCTATGGCTGCGGCTTGCGCATTTCCGAGGCGCTTGGCTTGAAAGGCGACGCGCTATCCGACAATTCCGCGCTTTCGATCACCATAACCGGCAAGGGCAATAAGTCCCGCCTTGTGCCTCTGCTGCCGATCATACACCGCGCCGTCGCGCAATATCGCGCGCTCTGCCCCTATGATCTCTCCGCCGACAAGCCGCTGTTTCGCGGCGCGAAGGGCGGCGAGCTTCATGCCGCGATCATCCAGCGCGAAATGCAGAAGCTGCGCGCTGGGCTGGGCCTTCCCGACAGCGCCACGCCACATGCACTGCGCCATTCCTTCGCGACGCATCTGCTGGGTCGCGGCGGCGACTTGCGCACCATTCAGGAATTGCTGGGCCATGCCAGCCTGTCCACCACGCAGATTTATACCGGCGTGGATACGGAGCGTTTGCTGGAAGTCTATGACAAGGCGCATCCGAGAGCCTGAACCGGGCACCTTTCACATCGCGGAAGATCGCCTATATTCACTTTATGAAAAAGCTGCTTCTTGTTCTTCTATGCGCCGTCTTCGCCGGGTCCGTCACCGCCCGCGCTGACGAAAAGGCCACCGCCTGCTCCGTTCGAGGCGCAAATCTCGTCGATGGCGTGGAGAAAAGCGATCCCGCCCTCTGGAAAAAATTGCAGGCGGAAGCCGAAGCAACGCCCAACCATCAGGGCCGCCTCTGGAGGATCGAAAAAGACGGCGTAGCGCCGTCCTATCTGTTCGGCACGATTCATCTCAGCGATCCGCGCGTGCTGGACCTGCCGAAGCCTGTCGAAGAGGCTTATCGTTCGACCGGAACCGTCGTGATCGAAACCACCGATGTTCTCGATCAGAAGAACTTTCTGCGCCTGAAGCTGGAGCGCCCGGAACTGCTGCTTTTCACCGATGGCAGCACGCTTAAATCGCATCTGCCTGCCGACAGGCGCGACGATATTGAAAAGAAACTGGCCGAGCGCGGCATTATTCTCGATGCGGTCGCCAAGATGAAGCCGTGGGTTCTGACCACGCTGTTATCCCTGCCCGAATGCGAGCGCGAACGCAAAAGCGAAGGTGAAAAGTCGCTTGACGAATTTTTGGCCGTCAATGCAAAGGCGGAAGGGCGCGAAATAGCGGGGCTGGAAACGGCTGCCGAACAGTTCGAAGCGACTGAAAAACTTCCGCTCGACTTTCATATTCGCAATCTGATCGCCACGGTCGATTACGGCGACAAGTCCGAAGACGCGATGGAGACGACGACCGCACTTTATCTGAAAGGCGAGCTTGGCATGATCATGCCCGCGCTGCGACAGATCGTGCCGGATGCATTGTCCGATCAGGATTACGACCTGTTCCAGAAATATCTGATCACGGACCGCAACCACACCATGGCGGATCGCGCCGTTCCGCTTCTGGAAAAAGGCAATGTCTTCATTGCAATCGGCGCGCTGCATCTGCCGGGTCAGGAAGGCGTGGTGGAACTGCTGCGGGCCAAGGGCTATCGCCTGACGGCGCTCTAGCTCCGGCGTGGCTGCGGAACAATCGGCTTTTGACTGCGTTCACTCTCCACACAAGGTTTGTGACGGCTGGATACCGCGCAAGCCCCATGCGAAAACTGGAGGAGCGCGCAATGGTTGATCCCCTCGATCCGCGAAACGACCCCAGAACAAACCCGGTGAATACTGATCCGAGACTGTCGGACCCTTCCGGCATGCCACCGCCACAACGGGGCGGCAGCGGCTATCTTCTGGGTGCTGTTCTGCTCGTTGCAATCATCATTCTCGGCTATTTCTTCTACAATAACGGCACGAGAACCGACACGGCGGCACCACCGCCCGCGACGCAGAGCGAACCGGCCACACCGGCCCCGGCAACCCCTGCCAATCCGCCAGCCCAGAACTGATTTCCAAAAAAAGGCCCGCTTGCGCGGGCCTTTCTGCATGCTCTCTCGAAGAGATTACATATGGATCGGCTTGGCGAAGGTCGCCAGAGCGGATTCGCGCACGGCTTCCGACATGGTCGGATGCGCATGGCAGGTGCGGGCCAGATCTTCCGAAGAACCGCCGAATTCCATCAGTACGGCCAGTTCGTGGATCATTTCACCGGCATTGTAACCGAGGATATGTGCGCCCAGAACGCGATCCGTTGCCTTGTCGGCGAGGATTTTCACGAAACCATCGGTGTGCAGCATGGCGCGTGCACGACCATTGGCCGTGAACGGGAACTTGCCGACCTTGTATTCAACGCCGGCAGCTTTCAGTTCTTCTTCGGTCTTGCCCACGGAAGCCACTTCCGGCTGGGTGTAGACGACGCTTGGAATGACGTCGAAATTCACATGACCGGCCTGACCGGCGATGATTTCGGCAACGGCAATGCCTTCATCCTCGGCCTTGTGCGCCAGCATCGGGCCCTGCACCACGTCGCCGATGGCATAGATGCCTTCGACATTGGTGCGCCAATGATCGTCAATCGCAACGCGACCGCGATCATCGACAGTGACACCTGCTTCCTGAAGGCCGAGACCATCCGTGTAAGGACGGCGGCCCGTAGAGATCAGAACGGCATCGGCTTCGAGCACTTCCGCATCGCCACCCTTGACCGGCTCAAAGGTGACCTTTGCGCCCTTGCCGGACTTCTCGACGCCCGTGACTTTCGCGCTGAGCTTGAAGGCAATGCCCTGCTTTTCCAGCAGACGCTGGAACTGCTTGGAAACTTCGCCGTCCATCGCACCCAGCACCTTGTCGAGATATTCGACAACCGTGACCTTCGCACCGAGACGCGCCCAGACCGAACCCAGCTCCAGACCGATCACACCGCCGCCGACAACGACCAGATGACCCGGAACCTTGTCGAAGGACAGAGCGCCGGTCGAGGACACGATGGTCTTCTCGTCGATATCGACCTTGACGCCCGGAATACCAGCGACGTCGGAACCCGTGGCGATGATGATGTTCTTGGCTTCGATTTCCTCAACCTTGCCGTCTTCGGCGGTCACGGAAACCTTGCCCTTGGCGACGATCTTGCCGGTGCCGATGTAAGGGGTGATCTTGTTCTTCTTGAACAGGAATTCCACGCCCGACGTGTTCGACTTCACGGTCGCGTCCTTGTGGGCCAGCATCTTTTCCAGATTGAGCTTCGGCTTGCCGACTTCCACGCCCAGCGTGTCGAAGGAATGGCCAGCTTCGGCAAACACTTCCGACGCATGCAAAAGCGCCTTGGACGGAATGCAGCCGACATTGAGGCAGGTGCCGCCGAAGGTCTTGCGCTTTTCCACCACGGCAACCGAGAGACCGAGCTGCGCGGCCTTGATTGCGGCGACATAACCGCCGGGGCCCGTACCGATGACAACCACATCATAAGACATTGAATTACCCTTTTCAGTCTTTCCTGAACGTTTTTAGTTTGAGACCGGCATTCGTGAGAACAGCCGGTCAGTTTTCATCCGGGGTGCATCCCTGAAAGCGGAACACTTCCCACTGAAGCGGCTTTTCCGGTTTGGCCGCCCCAAAATCATAGCCGTCGAGCGCCGTCACCAGATCGGGGAACAGCACGGCCTGCGCAGCTGGTTCGTCCGCCTTCGGCAGAACATCAGCTTCCGCGCTTTCCTTCAGCGCATAGATGACGCTCTGCCAGATGCTGCAATCATCGAGGTCTTCCGCATTGGAGCCGTCGCCCTTGCAATTATAGGTGATGAGCGCATAAGGCCGCGCCACACCTTCTTCCGGCCAGATCACCATGCCGCTCAGCTTGAATTCCGGCTTGTCATTGGCCGTGATGGTGAATTCATTCGTCGGCGCTGGCGTCATCTTGAGATCGTTCGACTGCAAGGGCTGGAACGTCAGCGTATAGGCGCCGTCACGATCCTGATAGATGCCGCGATTCTGTGTGCAGGCCGCCTGCACCGCAGTCGAGAACACCGATGCGGCAACGACCGAAGCGGCCGTTATTCTGAGAAGCTTAACTGCAACATGCATCTGTCGGTTCTCCTTGAGTTTTTCCGGCAGCAAATCAATTGCTTCTTACATAGCCTTTTCGGTCGCAAGTTTAAGCCCCAGCGCGATGAAGACAACACCGCTGGTGCGATTTATCCATTTCGAAGCGCGCGAGAAGGCCGCGCGCATCTTCGACGTGGTCATGAAAATGCTGACGCCAATAAACCAGCTGATCAGCGCGGTTGCCATCACAACACCGTAACCGAGCTTCACTTCGGTCGGCGTATGCGCGTGCACGACCGTTGAGAAGATCGACAGGAAGAAGAACACGGCTTTCGGATTGAGCGCGTTGGCGGCAAAGCCGAGACCGAAGGCCTTGGCAAAGCTCTGCTGCTTGCGTGGCTCCTTCGCATCGTTTTCGACATCGATCTTCGTCGCGCCAGCGCGCAGCGCCTTGATACCGATATAGACGAGATAGGCCACACCGCACCATTTGACGATGTTGAACAGATAGATCGACTGAGAAATGATGAGGCCGAGACCCAGAACCGTATAGGTGACATGCATCATCAGCGCGCTACCGATGCCGAAACTGGTGATGATCGCCTCACGGCGGCCATGCATCAGTGACTGACGCATGACCATGGCAAGATCAGCCCCCGGCGAAACAATCGCAAAGAAGAAGATCGCCATCAGAGAGGCCAGTTCGAAGAGATAGGGATGCATCGCTTTTCCTTTGCTGCACTATGCGCGAAGACCCGCGCAGGCAACCATCAAAAAATCAAAGCCAGAAACATGACACCCAGTCCGACCATCGAGCCGACCCAGATCAGCGACCGGATATAGGGAATGCCCGCCAGATAGAGCGGAATATAGACAATACGGCAGGCAAACCAGAGCCAGGCCCCGTAAACGCCCCATTGCGCTGCATCGCTTTTCAGCGTCAAAGCCAGCGCCAGCGCGATAAAAGCCGGATAGGTTTCGCGGAAATTGGCGGATGCCCGTTCCGTACGACCGGCAATCGCGCCGGAAGGCTTCAGTCCTTCATCGCGGGGACCGGCATTCCAGTCTGTGCCGAGTTCTCGCGTCGCCGTCATGGCCTGAAGCAGCACATGCGCCACCAGCAAAACCACGCTCCAGCCGACAAGTGGCAGGTAGGGCGGCAGATAAGGCGAAGAGGAGAAAAGACCCGACTCCATCGTGCAAATCCCGTTTCTCGCAAACCCGACCGAAAAGCCGCCCGATCATGTTCGGGCGGCTTTTTTTGAATTCCAGCTTAGAGATCGAGAACCAGACGTTCCGGATCTTCCAGGCTTTCCTTGACGCGAACGAGGAAGGTCACGGCTTCCTTGCCGTCCACGATGCGATGATCGTAGCTGAGAGCCAGATACATCATCGGACGGATGACGATCTGACCGCCGACGACAACCGGACGATCCTGGATCTTGTGCATGCCGAGAATGCCCGACTGCGGCGAATTGAGGATCGGCGAAGACATCAGCGAGCCATAAACGCCACCATTGGTGATGGTGAAGGTGCCGCCCTGCATGTCAGCCATCGAAAGCGTGCCATCGCGCGCGGCCTTGGCCAGACGGCCCAGTTCCTTTTCCACGCCCGCGATCGAAAGCTGATCGGCGTCGCGGATGACCGGAACCACAAGACCCTTGTCGGTGCCGACAGCCATGCCGACATGCGCAAAGTTCTTGTAGATGATGTCGGTGCCGTCGATCTCGGCGTTTACAGCCGGGATTTCCTTCAGCGCATGGGTGACGGCCTTCGTGAAGAAGCCCATGAAGCCAAGCTTCACGCCGTGCTTCTTTTCGAAGACGTCTTTGTACTTGGTGCGCAGTTCCATGACTGCGGACATGTCGACTTCGTTATAGGTCGTCAGCATGGCGGCAGTGTTCTGCGCATCCTTCAGACGCTTGGCGATGGTCTGACGCAGACGGGTCATCTTCACGCGTTCTTCACGCGATGCGTCGTCAGCCGACGAAGCCGGACGTGCAGCAACTGGGGCAGCAGCCGGAGCAGCCGACACGCCCTTTGCAATAGCGTCGAGAACGTCGCCCTTGAGGACCTGACCGCGCTTGCCCGAACCATCGACCTGATCGGCGGAAAGACCGCTTTCAGCCAGAAGCTTCGAAGCGGCAGGAGCTGGCTGCATGGCCGGACCGGACGATGCGGAAGCAACCGGTGCAGCGGCAGCCGGAGCAGCGGCGGCGGCAGGCTTGGCTTCTTCCTTCTTCGGAGCCGGAGCGGCAGCAGCGCCCTCACCCGAAATCTGGCCGAGCAGAGCGTTCACTTCAACCGTGTCGCCTTCCTTGGCCACGATTTCAGCCAGCACGCCAGCAGCAGCAGCCGGAACTTCCACTGTCACCTTGTCGGTTTCCAGTTCCACCAGCGGTTCGTCGATGGCGACGGCATCGCCAACCTTCTTGAACCATTTTCCGATGGTTGCCTCAGTAACGGACTCCCCAAGCGTGGGAACGCGAATTTCGGTGGCCATGGTTTCTTCTTCCGTTGATCTTCAAACTTTGGATTTTATGTTCAATTCAGGCTGGAGCAGTTTCGAAAAACCGCTCCAGAACTATAACCCGGATCAGTTACCGAGCGCATCCTCAAGGAAAGCTTCAAGCTGCGCAAGATGCTTCGACATCAGGCCGGTTGCCGGAGAAGCGGCAGCCGGGCGGCCCGTGTAGCGGACGCGCTGATGCTTGGCATCGATATGCGCCAGCACCCATTCCAGATACGGATCGATGAACGACCACGCACCCATGTTCTTCGGCTCTTCCTGACACCAGACGATTTCCGCATGACGGAAACGCGACAGCTCGTTGATGAGCGCCTTGGCCGGGAACGGGTAAAGCTGTTCCACGCGCAGCAGGTAGACATCGTCGATGCCGCGCTTTTCACGCTCTTCGTAGAGATCGTAATAGACCTTGCCCGAGCAGAGCACGACACGGCGGATCTTGGCGTCTTTCTGAAGCTTGATGCCTTCTTCGCCCTTGTTGTACTGCGCGTCGTCCCACAGCAGACGGTGGAACGAGGAATCGCCCGACAGTTCGCTAAGGCTGGACACGGCGCGCTTGTGGCGCAGCAGCGACTTCGGCGTCATCATGATGAGCGGCTTGCGGAAGTCGCGCTTCATCTGGCGGCGCAGAATATGGTAGTAGTTAGCCGGCGTCGTAACGTTGGCAACCTGCATATTGTCTTCAGCGCAAAGCTGGAGATAGCGTTCCAGACGGGCCGACGAATGTTCCGGACCCTGACCTTCATAGCCATGTGGCAGAAGGCAGACGAGACCGGACATACGCAGCCACTTGCGCTCGCCCGACGAGATGAACTGGTCGAACACGACCTGCGCACCATTGGCGAAATCGCCGAACTGGGCTTCCCAGAGAACCAGCGCACGCGGATCGGACAGCGAATAACCGTATTCGTAGCCGAGTACCGCTTCTTCCGAAAGCATCGAGTTGATGGCTTCGTAGATCGCCTGCCCCTTCTGGATATTGTTCAGCGGGATATAGCGGTTCTGGTTTTCCTGATCGTAGAGAACCGTGTGACGCTGCGAGAAGGTGCCGCGTTCCACGTCCTGACCGGACAGGCGGATCGGATGGCCTTCCGCAACCAGCGTGCCGAATGCCAGCGATTCAGCGGTTGCCCAATCGATGCCTTCGCCGGTTTCCATCATCTTGGCGCGGTTATCGAGGAAGCGCTGGATGGTGCGGTGGACATGGAAGTCCTGCGGCACTTCAACCAGCTTCTTGCCGATTTCCTTGAGCGTCTTGATCGGAACGCCGGTCTTGCCGCGGCGCTGCTCATCGGCATTGTCCGCCGTGCGCAGACCAGCCCAGGCGCCGTCCAGCCAGTCGGCCTTGTTCGGCTTGTAGCTCTGTCCGGCTTCGAACTCGATTTCGAGCTTTTCGCGCCAGTCGGCGCGCATCTTGTCGACGTCGGCCTGGGTGAGCAGACCTTCGGCAATCAGCTTGTCGCTATAGAGCTGAACCGTCGTCTTGTGCGCGCGGATTTCCTTGTACATCAACGGCTGGGTGAAGGACGGTTCGTCGCCTTCATTGTGGCCGAAGCGACGGTAGCAGAACATGTCCACGACCACCGGCTTGTGGAAGGTCATGCGGAATTCCATCGCAACCTTGGCCGCGAACACCACAGCTTCCGGATCGTCACCATTGACGTGGAAGACCGGCGCTTCGACCATCTTCGCCACATCCGACGGATAAGGCGAAGAACGCGAGAAGGCCGGATTGGTGGTGAAACCGATCTGGTTGTTGATGATGAAATGCAGCGTGCCGCCGACGCGGTGACCCTTGAGGCCCGACAGGCCAAGGCACTCGGCAACCACACCCTGACCGGCGAAAGCGGCATCGCCGTGCAGCAGCAGCGGCAGAACCTTGGCGCGTTCGGTCAACGGCACCATGTCGTCGCGGGTGCGACCGACAAGCAGATCCTGCTTGGCGCGGGCCTTGCCCATGACAACCGGGTTGACGATTTCAAGATGCGACGGGTTGGCGGTCAGCGACAGGTGAACCTTGTTGCCGTCAAACTCGCGGTCCGACGAAGCGCCAAGATGGTACTTCACGTCGCCCGAACCTTCCACATCGTCCGGCGCGTAGGAGCCGCCCTTGAACTCGTGGAAGATGGCGCGGTGCGGCTTGCCCATGACCTGGGACAGCACGTTCAGGCGGCCACGGTGCGCCATGCCGAGCACGACTTCCTTAAGGCCCATCTGGCCGCCGCGCTTGACGATCTGTTCCAGCGCCGGGATCAGCGATTCACCGCCATCGAGGCCGAAACGCTTGGTGCCCTTGTACTTGACGTCGATGAACTGCTCGAAACCCTCTGCTTCGATGAGCTTCGACAGGATAGCCTTCTTGCCTTCCGGCGTGAAAGCGACCTTTTTATCCGGGCCTTCGATGCGTTCCTGAATCCATGCCTTTTCAGCCGGATCGGAAATATGCATGAACTCGACGCCGATCGTGCCGCAATAGGTGCGCTTCAGAATGTCGAGCATTTCCGGCACGGTCGCGTATTCGAGGCCGAGCACATTGTCGATGAAAATCTTGCGATTGTAGTCTGCAGGCGTGAAGCCGTAAGCTTCCGGCTCCAGCTCGTTATAGTCGTTCGGCTTTTCAGCGAGACCGAGCGGATCGAGATTGGCATGCAGATGGCCGCGCATGCGATAGGCGCGGATCATCATGATGGCGCGAACGCTGTCGCGTGCAGCCTGTGCAATCTCTTCAGCGGAAAGCGCTGCGGCGGCCTTGCTGTCGCCTTTGGCAGCCTTGCCCTTCAGCTTGTCGGTGACGTGCTTTTCGACTTCGGCCCAATTACCGTCGAGAGCGGAGACGAGTTCGCCATTGGCGGCAATCGGCCAGTTTTTTCTGGTCCAGCTTGCGCCTTGCGCATTCTTCTTCACATCTTCGGCACTATCGCCCAGCTTCGCGAAGAAATCGCGCCACTGCGGATCAACCGAATTCGGATCATCCTCATACTTGGCGTACAGCTCCTCGATATAGTCGGCGTTGCCGCCATAGAGGAACGAGGTAAGGGCGAAAACGTCGTTGGCCTGTTCTTGCCTTGCCATAACCTAATCCGGAGCTTTGCTCCGTCTCCTTGTCAGTAGCTCATCTGCGCGGGCCGGAAGATACCGAAACCTTCATCCCTCACGCCGCCGGGGAGGAACCACAACAGACCCCGGCAAAACTCGTTTCTACGCGACCCGAGCGATCTGTTCCGACGCAATTGTCAAAACCACCCGGTCTATTTGTTCGACACCGAAGAATGACCGCGAATGCCTGCCATTCCCTTAAAGCCCGGTATCCGGCTTCAGTATGTTTTTGTTATGCCAAACCCGGCAGCGGCTTTCGCCGCCGCCGGGATATTCAAACTCAGTCGGTCTCAGCCCTTGAGGACTTCAACCAGCGTCTTGCCGAGCTGCGCAGGCGACGGGGAGACGCGGATGCCAGCCGATTCCATGGCTGCAATCTTGTCTTCCGCTCCGCCCTTGCCGCCGGAGATCACGGCGCCGGCATGGCCCATGGTGCGTCCTGCAGGCGCGGTGCGGCCAGCGATGAAGCCGACCATCGGCTTCTTGCGACCGCGCTTGGCTTCGTCCTTGAGGAACTGAGCCGCGTCTTCTTCAGCCGAACCGCCGATTTCGCCGATCATGACGATCGACTTGGTTTCGTCGTCGGCCAGGAACATTTCCAAGACGTCGATGAACTCGGTGCCCTTGACCGGATCGCCGCCGATACCAACAGCGGTGGTCTGGCCGAGGCCCTCGTTCGAGGTCTGGAACACAGCTTCATAGGTAAGCGTGCCGGAGCGCGATACAACACCCACCGAACCCTTCTTGAAGATATTGCCCGGCATGATGCCGATCTTGCATTCTTCAGGGGTCAGGATGCCCGGGCAGTTCGGTCCAAGCAGGCGCGACTTCGAGCGTTCCAGACGCTCCTTGACGCGAACCATGTCCATGACCGGAATGCCTTCGGTGATGCAGACGATGAACGGAATCTCAGCTTCGATGGCTTCGATGATCGCGTCGGCAGCACCTGCTGGCGGAACATAGATCACGGAAGCGTCGGCGCCCGTGCGTTCCTTGGCTTCGGCGACGGTTGCGAAGATCGGGAGCTTTTCGCCCTTCGAGCCTTCCCAGGTTTCGCCACCCTTCTTCGGATGGATACCGCCGACCATCTGCGTGCCGTAATAGGCAAGCGCCTGTTCGGTGTGGAAAGTACCGGTCTTGCCGGTCAGGCCCTGTACGAGAACCTTGGTGTCCTTGTTGACGAGAATGGACATGCCTTAATTCCCCTTCACAGCAGCGACGATTTTCTGCGCCGCATCGTCGAGATCGTCAGCCGAAATAACGTTCAGGCCGCTCTCGTTGATGATCTTCTTGCCGAGTTCCACATTGGTGCCTTCAAGACGGACAACCAGCGGAACCTTCAGGCCGACTTCCTTGACCGCAGCGATCACGCCTTCGGCGATCACGTCGCACTTCATGATGCCACCGAAGATGTTGACCAGAATGCCCTGGACAGCCGGATCAGCGGTGATGATCTTGAACGCAGCCGTCACCTTCTCCTTGGAAGCGCCGCCACCAACGTCGAGGAAGTTGGCAGGTTCTGCACCGTAGAGCTTGATGATGTCCATCGTTGCCATGGCAAGGCCTGCACCGTTGACCATGCAGCCGATATTGCCATCGAGAGCGACGTAAGCGAGATCGTATTTGGAAGCTTCGATTTCTTTTTCGTCTTCTTCCGACAAATCGCGCAGTTCCTGAATGTCAGGATGACGGAACAGCGCATTGCCGTCGAACGATACCTTGGCGTCGAGAACGCGCACGCGGCCATCGGTCATGACGATCAGCGGGTTGATTTCGAGAAGGCTCATGTCCTTTTCGGTGAAGGCCTTGTAGAGGATCGGAAACAGCTTGAGGCCGTCTTCGCGAGCCTGACCTTCAAGCTTCAACGCGTCGGCGAGCTTGTTGGCGTCTTCATCCGTTACGCCCTTGGCCGGATCGATGGCGACAGTCACGATCTTTTCAGGGGTTTCTTCGGCAACGGCTTCGATGTCCATGCCGCCTTCGGTCGAAACGACGAAAGCCGGACGGCCGACGGTGCGGTCGATCAGGATCGAGAGATAAAGCTCGCGATCAATGTCGGCGCCGTCTTCGATGTAAAGGCGGTTGACCTGCTTGCCAGCAGGGCCGGTCTGCTTGGTGACGAGCGTGTTGCCCAGCATTTCCTTCGCATTGGCAACCACTTCCTCAACCGACTTGGCGAGGCGCACGCCGCCCTTGGCGTCCGGGCCGAGTTCCTTGAACTTGCCCTTGCCGCGACCGCCAGCGTGGATCTGGCTCTTGACGACGTAAAGCGGGCCAGGAAGCGTCTTTGCCCATTCTTCCGCCTGTTCGACGGAATAGACAGCCACACCATTGGCGATCGGCGCGCCGTAGGTGTGAAGCAGGCGCTTGGCCTGATATTCGTGAATATTCATCTGGTTGTCCTCTACGGATTCCCGGTTCGTCTGGCGAACCGGTACGGCCCAAATCTTCGACCAATATTGACAGCCGGAAAAGGCCGGAGCCCCGTCAAAAACAGGGCATCCGGCCTTGTCTGGATATTACTTGAGCGACGGAGCGATAGCGATGCAAGCCTCGCAAAGACCGGCAACCGAAGCCACCGACTTTTCGAACTCGGCCTTTTCCTGACCGTCGAGATCGATTTCGATGATGCGTTCAACGCCATTGGCGCCGATCACGGTCGGCACGCCGACATACATGTCCTTCACGCCATACTGACCGCTCAGCTGGGCAGCGACAGGCAGAACGCGCTTCTTGTCCTTGAGATAGGATTCAGCCATCTGAATGGCCGAAGAAGCCGGAGCGTAGAAAGCCGAACCGGTCTTGAGCAGGCCGACGATTTCCGCACCGCCATCACGGGTGCGCTGGATGATCTTGTCGAGCTTTTCCTGGCTGGTCCAGCCCATCTTGACCAGATCCGGCAACGGGATGCCTGCAACGGTCGAGTAGCGCGCCAGCGGAACCATGCTGTCGCCGTGGCCGCCGAGTACGAATGCGGTGACATCTTCAACCGAAACGTTGAACTCTTCCGAGAGGAAATAACGGAAGCGGGCGCTGTCGAGAACGCCAGCCATGCCGACGACCTTGTGAGCCGGAAGGCCCGAGAACTTCTGCAGAGCCCAGACCATCGCGTCGAGCGGGTTGGTGATGCAGATGACGAAGGCTTCAGGCGCATATTTCTTGATGCCTGCGCCGACCTGTTCCATCACCTTCAGGTTGATGCCCAGAAGATCGTCGCGGCTCATGCCAGGCTTGCGCGGCACACCGGCGGTAACGATGACAACGTCCGCGCCTTCGATGGCTGCGTAATCGTTGGCGCCGGTAAACTTCGCATCAAAACCGTCAACCGGAGAAGATTCGGCGATATCCAGTCCCTTGCCCTGCGGAGTACCTTCCGCAATGTCGAAAAGGACGACGTCGCCCAGTTCCTTCAGACCGGCGAGATGAGCGAGCGTGCCGCCAATCATACCGGAGCCGATGAGGGCAATCTTGTTGCGTGCCATGATTGTTTCTTTCCTCAAGTTTGATCCAGAAACGCATGAAGCCATCCGGTGTCCTCCCGGAAACGCTTAAGCGCTGCGAGGGTTCGATATGACTCTTTGCAAAAAAACACAACTCATTATTTTGCGACCAATGTTTTCAATCGGTTAGAATTATATGTTCTTACGTAAACGTAAGATAATTGGGCGAAATAATGGCAATTGCCCTCCTTCTCGCCCGCCACCACCATGCCGATGGTGCGATAGGCAAGCCGCCAATCCGATCGGTCATTGCCGCAGCCCGCATCCATATGCACGGTGCAACAATGCTGGAGCAGATACATCCTTCCGGGTGCACCAAGGTTGCTCCAACTATCTGAACCTGCACGCCCTCACCTCTAAAATCGCCTGCGCGTTCCGGGGCAAATGCGCTGAATTTGCGCGGGCACGATAGCCGATTGAGGATATAAGTCCAGTCTGTGGCAATCAGATGATAGGATCAGGAGATTGCTCGCCAGAGAGAGCCCGCAGAATCGGCGAGCCGTACTCTCCACCAAACCGATGCGCGAAACGCACAGGTCTCACCCGGCATTCTCCGGTATCTGCGACAGATATTCGGCGCTCTGCATTTCAAAAAGACGCGACGCGGTGCGGTCGAATTCGAACGCTTCGGTGCCGCTTTTTGCGACGTAGAGCTTCTCCGGCTGCGCTTCCGCCGTGATGAACACGCGGGCGTGGTGATCGTAAAGAACGTCCACCAGCAGGATGAAACGCTTGGCTTCATTGCGTCGCGACAGGTCGAGCATCGGCACATTGTCGATGAACAAGGTCGAATAGCGACCGACAATGGCCAGATAGTCCGTAGCGCCGAGCGGACGGCTGCACAGTTCCTCGAAACTGAAACGCGCAGCACCCGGAACGGCACGCGGCACCTCGACGTCACGCCCCTTAATGCGGATCGCGTCCGGCCTTTCTTCCATGCCGTCCTTCTGCGCGGCCCAGGCGGCATCCATCCGCTTTGCCGTCTCGCCGCCGAGCGGAGCGAGATAAACCGGCTGCAAATCGAGCTTTTCCAGCCGGTAGTCGGTGCGCGAATCGAGATTGATCACATCGACATGCTTCTTGAGAATATCGACGAAGGGCAGGAACAGCTGACGGTTGAGGCCGTCGCGATAGAGATTGTCCGGCGCGACATTCGACGTGGCGATCAGCACGACCCCGCGCGCGAAAAGCGCGCTGAAGAGGCGCGACAGGATCATCGCATCGGCAATGTCTGTGACGGTGAATTCGTCGAAGCACAGCACCCAGGCCTGTGCGCTCAGCGCATCGGCGACCGGCGGGATCGGATCGTCCTGCTTGGTTTCTCCGCGCTTCAAAGCCTGACGATGCGCATTGATACGGTCATGCACATCGGCCATGAAATCGTTGAAATGCGCACGGCGTTTGCGTTCGACGGGCAGAAGCTGGAAGAACATATCCATCAGCATGGTCTTGCCGCGCCCGACCTCGCCATGGACATAAAGCCCCTTGACGATCTCCTGCGCCTGCTTGCGCTTGCCGAACAGCCAGCCCAGCGCGCTGGATTTGCGGGAAAGCCGCTTGGTGCAGATTTCCTCGATTAGCCGGTCGTAGCGGTCGGTGAGTTGCAACTGGGCGGGATCGGCCTCCACATCGCCGGATGCTACCATCGCATCATAATGCTCGCGGACGGAGGGAAACGCTTTCAGATTACCATCAAAGGACATGACAGGTTCCGTGAACCTCTAATTAAACATCGGCGGAGCAGTCCGGAGACGCCCCGCCGTGATCGATTGTTTCGGCTTTATATCAGCGAGAAAGCGACAGAGCCTGACCGCCGGTGGTCTGGCCGTCGAAACGGCCTGGACCGGACGAATAGAGCGAAGCGACCGTGCCGCCCGATCCATCGTAAAGCACAAGCTGCTTGCCGTTGACGGCCCAGGAAGCGAGGTTTGCCAGTTCGCCCGGGCAGCGCAGCGGGCCTGCGCGGAAACCCTGACCATATTTGGTCTGAGGCGTAGCAACCTTACAGCTCTGGCCGCCAAGCGAAGCGTTCCAGACGCCTGCGACCGTGCCCGGCGTCAGATCAGGCGCGGATGCGGGCGGCAGGCTTGCAACCTGCGTGTTGCCCGGCTGCATGCTGGGATTGGTCGTGGGCGCGGTCGGGAATTGCGAAGCATCCGGTGAATTGAGATTGCCCTTCTGAACGGCTCCCTGCGGCGCGGCCTGCAAGGGCGCTGGCGGAGGGGGCGGCGAAACCGGGCCGAGATCATTGTTCATCCGGGAGCTCTGGCAGCCGGCCAGTACGATGCCAGCCGCCGCCAGGCTCAGCAAACTTGCTTTCGAAATTCCCATCAGGTTCTCCATTTCGGTCGAGGTCTCGGGGAAAGAGGGCGCGAACCACGCTCTTGCGAAACCAAACATCACGACAATATTGCCGCGATAAAATGGCTATATGGTTAAAAAATCAACACTGCCGCCCGGCAATTTGAGCAGGAGGGACCATTCCGGGTTTGAAATTGCTCATATATTTGGTGACTGGGACAGGAAGGCCACAGTTTAGTATCTGCGCAGATCGAAACGGAACGGCACAATCAGCCCTATAAGCCCTAGCAAGGTTAGCTTCATTGCTGGCACTGGCAATTTGCCGGGTTTTCCGCCATATAGACGCCAGATAACTCATTCAATGAACCGTGTCGGCTGCTTCAATGCAACCGCAGGCAGAACGGAACTACACAAACCATGGCCACCAGGGCAGCCTTCGCCAAGATGAACGGGCTCGGCAATCAGATCATCGTTGCCGATATGCGCGGTCGCGCAGACCGCATCACGCCCGACGCCGCCATTCATCTTGCCAGTGCGCGTGAAACGGCCTTCGACCAGATCATGGCCATTCATGATCCACGCACGCCGGGCACCGACAATTATATCTCCATTATCAATTGCGACGGCACGGAAGCGCAAGCTTGCGGCAACGGCACGCGCTGCGTGGTGCAGGCGCTGGCCGCCGAGACCGGCAAGCGCGCCTTCACCTTTGAAACCCGCGCCGGAATTCTGACCGCAACGGAACATGATGACGGGCTGATCACCGTCGATATGGGCAAGCCGCATTTCGAATGGCAGCAAATCCCGCTTGCCGAAGCATTCCACGACACGCGCATGATCGAGCTTCAGGTCGGGCCCATCGATGCGCCCGTGCTGCATTCGCCTTCGGTCGCCTCCATGGGCAATCCGCATGCGATCTTCTGGGTGGACCGCGATGTATGGTCCTATGAATTGGAAAAGTTCGGCCCGCTTCTGGAAAACCATCCGATTTTCCCGGAACGCGCCAATATCTCGATTGCCCGCGTCACGTCGCCGGAAACAATGGATCTGCGCACCTGGGAACGTGGCGCGGGGCTGACCCGCGCCTGCGGTTCCGCCGCCTGCGCCGCCGCCGTTTCCGGCGCACGCACGCGCCGCACTGGCCGCAACGTCACGGTCAATGTTCCGGGCGGCCCGCTCAAGATCGAATGGCGCGATGATGATCACGTCATGATGACCGGTCCGGCGGAATGGGAATTTTCCGGCACATTCGACCCGGCAAGCGGCGACTGGAGCCGCGATCTTGAAAGCGGCCCGGCAACCGACAAGACTGGGGATAAGGGTGCTGCCTGATGAGTGTGGAAGTCGTAACATTCGGATGCCGTCTCAACACCTATGAATCCGAGGTGATGAAGCGCGAAGCCGACGCTGCCGGTCTTGGACAGTTGAAGGATGGCGCAATCATCTTCAACACCTGCGCCGTGACATCGGAAGCCGTGCGTCAAGCCCGTCAGGCTATCCGCAAGGCGCGGCGCGAAAATCCGGAAGCCCGCATCATCGTGACCGGCTGCGCGGCGCAGACCGAAGCCGACAATTTCGCCTCCATGGATGAAGTGGACCTCGTGCTTGGCAATGAGGAAAAGCTGAAATCCAACTCTTATCGGATGCTGCCCGATTTCGGCGTGAACCAGTTCGAGAAGGTGCGCGTCAACGACATTATGGAAGTGCGCGAAACCGCAAGCCACATGGTCGATGCCATCGAAGGCCGGGCGCGCGCTTTCGTGCAGGTCCAGAATGGCTGCGACCATCGCTGCACCTTCTGCATCATCCCCTATGGCCGCGGCAATTCCCGCTCGGTGCCGATGGGTGCGGTCGTGGAACAGGTGAAGCGCCTTGTCGGCAATGGTTATGCCGAAGTGGTGCTGACCGGCGTGGACATGACCTCCTACGGGCCCGACTTGCCGGGAAGCCTGCGTCTTGGCAAACTGGTCAAGACTGTTCTCAATCAGGTGCCGGACCTTCAGCGCCTTCGCCTCTCATCGATCGATTCCATCGAGGCAGATGACGATCTGATGGACGCCATTGCCAATGAAAAGCGGCTAATGCCACATCTGCATCTGTCCTTGCAGGCGGGTGACGACATGATCCTGAAGCGGATGAAACGCCGCCATCTGCGCGACGATTCCATCCGCTTCTGTGAAGCGGTGCGTTCGTTACGGCCAGATATCGTGTTCGGTGCCGACATCATCACCGGCTTTCCGACCGAAACCGAGGACATGTTCCAGAACTCGATGAAGATCGTCGAGGAATGCGGGCTGACCCATCTGCACGTCTTCCCCTATAGCGCACGCGAAGGCACGCCTGCCGCGCGCATGCCGCAGGTGCGGCGCGAAATCGTAAAGGAGCGCGCCGCCCGGCTGCGTGCCGAGGGCGACAGGGCTTATGAGAAACATCTTGCCTCGCTCACCGGCACGACCCAGCGTCTGCTGATCGAGAAGGAAGGCATCGCCCGCACGGAAGGCTTTACGCTCGCATCCATTGATAATGGCGCACCGGGTGAAATCATCGAACGTGTGGTGACGGGCCACGACGGTGAGAAACTTCTCACCCGCGCCGCCTGACCATCAGCTGCATAAACTAAGGCATCGGAATCCATGGCTATCGGTTTCATCAAGAGAATGTTCTCCTTCGGCAAGAAGGAGGTCGAGGAAACGCCGGTCGATCAACCTGCGCCCGAGGCCGCAACCGAAGTCAAACCGGCGCCAGAACCTGAAGCGCCGGTAGCCGAACCTGTCGAAGCGCAGCCTGAAAAGCCGCAAGAGCCTGCAGCGGTCGATGAAACTGTCGAAGAACAGCGCGAACCGGAACATCCGGTCGCGGAAATCGAAATTCCAATCGACCAGCCGCCGGTGATGGAACCGGCGGTGATCGAACCGCCGTTTATTGAGCCTGAGGCCGAACCGGAACCCGAAGCCGAGCCAGAACCGGCTCCTGAACCGGAAAAGCCCGAAGAGCCGAAGCCTGTCGAAACACCTGCTCCCGTCGAAGCGGAGCCGGTGGCGGAAATTGCTCCTGCGCCTGAACCAGCGCCAGCGCCCGCCAAGCCGAAGAAGGTCAAGGTTTCGAAGGCCGTCGAGGAACAGGCGGAAGAAGCGCCTGCCGCCCCTATCGCCGAGCCGAAACTGTCGTGGTTCGAGCGTTTGCGGCGCGGCCTGTCGCGTTCGTCCTCGTCGCTCAGCGAATCCATTGGTGGCATTTTCACCAAGCGCAAGCTGGACGAAGACACGCTTCAGGATCTGGAAGACGTGCTGATCCAGGCCGACCTTGGCCTTGAGACCGCGATGCGCGTCACCGATGCGCTGGCCTCCGGACGCTACGGCAAAGATGTTTCGAGCGATGAAGTGCGCTCGATCATGAGCACGGAAATCGAGAAAGTGCTGGGTCCCGTCGCCAGGCCGCTGGAACTCGACCTTTCGCATAAGCCGCATGTCATTCTGGTGGTCGGCGTCAACGGCACCGGCAAGACCACGACCATCGGCAAGCTCGCGGCAAAGCTGACGGCAGGTGGCCTGAAGGTCATGCTGGCGGCCGGTGATACGTTCCGCGCCGCAGCCATCGAACAGCTGCATATCTGGGGCGAGCGCACCGGCGCACCGGTCGTCTCGTCCAAGTTGGGCGCTGATGCGGCGGGCCTCGCCTATGACGCCTGGGAAAAAGCCCGGGACGCGGGCAGCGACGTGCTAATCATCGATACAGCCGGGCGCTTGCAGAACAAGGCCGAACTGATGGACGAACTGGCCAAGATCGTGCGCGTGCTCGGCAAGCACGACCCGGAAGCGCCGCATACGGTGTTGCAGACGCTCGACGCCACGACAGGCCAGAACGCGCTCAATCAGGTGGAAATCTTCAAGAATATCGCCGGTGTGAACGGGCTGGTCATGACCAAGCTTGACGGCACGGCGCGGGGCGGCATTCTTGTCGCCATTTCGGCCAAGCACAAGCTGCCGGTCTATTTCATCGGTGTCGGCGAAGGCGTCGATGACCTCGAACCATTTGCGGCCAATGAATTTGCCCGCGCCATTGCAGGAGTTGCCTGATGGAGCACCCCGTCTTCGAACGCGATCCGTCGCAGAAGAGCGAAGCCGAGCGCAAGGAAGTGCCACCACTGCTCAAACTGGTGCTGGAGCTGGGGCCGCTTCTGGTATTCTTTTTCGCCAATGCGCGCGGCGAAACGCTGATCGAACGTTTTCCCGTGCTCGCTTCCATCGGCGAGCCGATCTTTCTGGCCACCGCCCTGTTCATGGTCGCGACGGTGATCGCGCTCACCATTTCATGGGCCATGACGCGCACCCTGCCCATCATGCCGCTCATTTCCGGCATTGTGGTTCTGGTGTTTGGCGCGCTGACGCTCTGGCTGCACAACGACACCTTCATCAAGATGAAGCCGACTATCGTGAACACGCTGTTCGGCGCGATCCTTCTGGGCGGCCTGTTCTTCGGCAAGTCGCTTCTGGGCTATGTGTTCGATTCGGCCTTCCGGCTCGATGCCGAGGGCTGGAAAAAGCTCACCTTCCGCTGGGGCCTGTTCTTCATCTTTCTGGCGGTAGCCAATGAAGTCGTGTGGCGCAATTTTTCCACCGATGCGTGGGTTTCGTTCAAGGTCTGGGGCATCATGCCCATCACCATCATCTTCACGCTTTTACAAATGCCGCTTATCCAGAAGCATTCATTGACAGAGGACAATAAGCCCGCATCATAGTCATATGAACAGCGGGAATTGAGGGAATCGCGGCATGGTCGAAATCGCACACAAGCTTGAGATCGAACAGTTCATCTGCCGCAGCGACAATTATGGCGTGTTGATCCACGATCCTGTCAGCGCGCTGACGGCGGCCATCGATGCGCCCGACGCCTATGCCATCGAAGCAGCGCTTGAACGGCGCGGCTGGACGCTTGATTTCATTTTCACGACGCATCATCACCTCGACCATGTCGAAGGCAATGCCGCACTGAAAAAGAAGTTTGGCCTCAGCATCATCGGCCCCAAGGATGAAGAGAGCAAAATCCTCGGCATCGACCGCACGGTCCACGACGGCGAAGAATTCACCTTCGGGCTTTTCAAGGTCAGGGTCATATCCACGCCCGGCCATACGGCTGGCGAGATTTCCTATTACATCCCCGACGCCAAAGTGGTCTTCACCGGCGATACACTGTTTGCGCTTGGCTGCGGGCGGCTTTTCGAGGGAACGCCAGCGACAATGTTCCGCTCGCTGCAAAAGCTCGTCGCCCTGCCCGGCGACACAGCCGTCTATTGCGGCCACGAATATACCGAAAGCAATGCGCGCTTTGCGCTGACCATTGACCCGGATAATTCCGCGCTGAAAGAACGGGCGCTGGAGATCGGGCGACTGCGCACTGCCGACAAGATGACCTTGCCGTCGAGCATCAGCCTCGAAATGGCCACCAATCCGTTCCTGCGCTGGCATGACAGCCGCATTCGTGCCCGCCTTGGCATGCAGGATGCGCCCGACGAAGCCGTGTTTGCAGAGATCCGCAAGCGTAAAGACCTGTTTTAGAGCCGTCGCCTATGGCGACTGCACTATATAATTGTTTCACGCATAATCTTGTCCGAAAAGTCTGCAACTTTTCGGGATTATGCTTTTAGGATAAGACGACGATGACCCTTTCCCGCTTCAAAAGCCTGAACCGCGCCGCTCTTATTGGCCTGTCGCTTGTTGTCCTGCCTGCTTCTGCCGGAATGGCTTATGCGGAAGACATCCTGTCGATCGCCACGCCGCCGGAAACGCCAGCCGAAATCAACAATTTCAAGCTGACGGAAGATCTTCTGACGCGCATGGAAAAGGTCCATGCCGAGCTTGAGAGAATGCAGCTTTCCCCAACCGCGGAAGAAGGTCAGGACGCCCGGCCTTCGATGGATTCCATGGTGAAAAGCATCGAATCGCGCCCGCAGGTCGTGGAACTGATGAAGGCGCAGAACATCGCGCCGCGCGATTATCTGCTCGCCTATTTCGCCATGATGAGCGCCCTTGCCGCCGTCGATGCGGAAGAAGAAGACCAGCTCGTCGACGAGGTGAAGGGGATCAATCCCGAACACGTCGCCTTCGGCAAGCAATATGGCGACCGCATCCGCGAACTGATCGGGGAATAGTCTCGTCCCTCCCCCAGCGCCTCATCATTCTCACCCAGCACCTCCGCCCCTCATCCTGAGGAGCTGTCGAAGACGGCGTATCGAAGGATCAGGCGCCGAGCTATTCCCCCCTCGCCCTTCGAGACGGTGCTGCGCACCTCCTCGGGATGAGGGGCCGGTGGGGCCGTCAGGCTTTTTGCCTCAACAGCCGCAGCGCATTCATCGTCACCAGCACGGTCGCGCCGGTATCGGCCAGAATGGCGGGCCACAGCCCGGTAATGCCCAGCACGGTCGTCACGAGGAAGACGGCCTTCAGCCCAAGCGAAATGGCGATATTCTGATGAATATTGCGCATGGTGCGCTTCGACAGATCGACCATCGCCACCACATCGCCGACCCGGCCATGCAGCACGGCGGCGTCCGCGGTTTCAAGCGCCACGTCCGTACCCCCACCCATGGCGATGCCGACATCCGCGGCGGCAAGGGCTGGCGCATCGTTGATACCATCACCGACCTTGGCGACGATCTGCCCCTCACCCCGCAATTCGCCGACAATGCGCTGCTTGTCCTCGGGCAGCAGTTCGGCGCGCACTTCAATACCGAGATCGCGCCCGATAGCTTCTGCCGTGCGGCGGTTATCGCCCGTCAGCATCACCGTGCGGATACCGGCATCTTTCAGTGCCTTGAGCCCGGCAACAGCGTCTGCGCGCGGTTCGTCACGCATAGCGATTGCACCAGCAATCCTGCCACCGGCGACCAGCACCGAAACCGTCTTGCCTTCATCGTTGCAGGCAGCGATCCGGGTAGCCAGTGCCTCGGGGATAGCCGACACATCGTTTGCCGCCTTGCGAGACCCGAGGAACAGTTCGGTGCCGTCCGCAGTACCGGACACGCCCTTGCCACCATGGGCTTTGCCTTTCGCGACCGCAGAAAGCTTCAGCCCGCGCTCTTCCGCCGCCGACACGATGGCCAGCGCCAGCGGATGGCTTGAACCCGCATCAAGCGATGCAGCAAGGCGCAGCACCTCATCCTCCGGCAGAGCACCGGCAAGCACGTCCGTAACCTTCGGCTTGCCCTCGGTCAGCGTGCCCGTCTTGTCGAAACAGGCGGTCGTGATCTTGCCGATGATTTCAAGCACGGCACCGCCCTTCATGAGAAGGCCACGCCGGGCGCCCGACGACAGGGCCGCAGCGATTGCAGCCGGCGTGGAAATGACCAGCGCGCAAGGGCAGCCGATCAGCAGGATTGCAAGGCCCTTATAGATCCACTCGTCCCATGCGCCCCCCGCGACCAGCGGCGGGAGAATGGCCACGAGTGCGGCAACGACCACCACGCCGGGCGTGTACCAGGTCGAGAAGCGATTGATGAAACGCTCGGTCGGAGCCTTGGCCTCCTGCGCTTCCTCCACCAGCCGCACGACGCGCGCGATGGTGTTGTCCTGTGCGGCAGCCGTCACCTTCACACGCAGCAGACCATCGCCATTGATCGTTCCGGCAAAGACAGTGTCGCCTGCGGTCTTGCCGACCGGCGTGCTTTCGCCGGTGACTGGCGCTTCATCGATAGCGCTTTCACCGGACAGGATTTCACCATCTGCTGGCATACGGTCGCCCGGGCGCACGGAAATGACATCGCCCACGCCAAGGCTGTCGGCAGCAACTTCCGTGGTCGCGCCATTGCGTTCCAGAAAGGCCGTCTTCGGCACAAGGGCGGTCAGCGATTGGATGCTGGCCCGGGCCTTGCCCGCCGCAACACCTTCCAGCAATTCGCCGACGAGGAAAAGGAACACGACTGCCGCCGCTTCCTCTGTCGCGCCAATGAACACCGCGCCAATGGCGGCAATCGTCATCAGCATTTCGATGGAGAACGGCGTGCCGTTGATCGCAGCCATATAAGCGCGTCTCGCAATCGGCACGAGACCGATCAGCATCGCCGCTGTAAAGGCCCAGAGCGAGATCGGCGGATAAAGATGACCGATCACATAGGCCACCACCAGGCCGCCGCCGCTGATGAGCATCGTGCGGCCTTTGTCCGTCCGCCACCATGACAGGGGCTTGGACGGTGCGCTGGCCTTGGGCGCCACTGCGGATGGCGGTGTGGCGAGGGCGGTTTTATAACCAAGCCCCGTCACCTTTCCGGCAATCTCGTCACTGTTTGCAGAGCCATCATGATTGACAGTCATGGTTCCGTTGGTCACGGAAACCGACACATCGCTGACGCCTGCAACGCGGCGCACCGCCGTGTCGATCTTCGCGGCGCAGGACGCGCAATCCATGCCCGACACCTGGAAACGGAAGCTGTTGGCCGATGCCGGTATGGCTGCCGGTTCATCCTCATGATCGTGGTCATGCCCCGAATGATCATGGTCGTGATCGTGAGTGTGCCCGGAATGGTCATCGCCGTGGTCATGATCATGGTCGTGACCAGCGCAACTTCCGTGATCAGGGTCGTGCGCATGCGCGTCAGGCTTGGGCGCATCGGCGCGCTTTTCGGCGACCAGCCGTTCTGTGCGATAGCCGAGGCTGCGCACTTTCTTTTCTATATTTTCGGGTTTGCTGCTGCCGTCGTGCAGCACGGTCATCGTGCCCGCAGTGACCGAAACGGAGACATCCTCCACGCCCGGCACGCGGCGGACAGCAGTATCAATCTTGGTCGCGCAGGACGCGCAATCCATGCCGTCCACGCGAAAACGAATCTGGTTTATTGCCTTATTCATGACCTGCCCTTTCAGAGCACTCTTGAATTGTCCTGAACAGGGTCTACATCCTCTAGTGACTAGAGGAGCAAGAGAAAAATGACAAACAATCTTCCCATTGGTGAGGCCTCCAAAGCCAGCGGCGTCAAAGTGCCGACCATCCGCTATTATGAGCAGATTGGTTTGCTGCCGGTGCCGCCGCGCACTGAGGGAAATCGCCGCCTGTATGACAAGAGCGATGTTCAGCGGCTTTTGTTCATCCGCCACGCGCGCGATCTGGGTTTCGAGGTGGATTCCATCCGCACATTGCTCGAATTGCAGGATAATCCCGATCAGTCATGCGCCATGGCCGATGCCATCGCCCGCGCCCGGCTTGTTGAGATCGAACACCGCATCACCAAGCTTCTCTCTCTGAAGACGGAACTGCAACGCATGCTGGAATGCACCGCCCATGGCCGTATCGACCAATGCCGGGTGATCGAAATTCTGGGCAATCACGACGAATGCCTGCACCCCGCGCACTGATTGCGCGGTGTTGTTTTAATTCACCTTCTCGAAGCGCGTGGCGGTAATTTTCAGCGTGCCGATCTGGGTGCCTATCCGCGCGACGACCGGCGCATAAATGCCCGAATCGCCCAGCGAAGCGAAGGACACGCTGATCCGGCTTTTATTGCTCAGATAGTCGATCGACTTCTTGCCCTTCTGATAGCCGGAAATCGGTATGAACTTGGCCGAGCAGATCACCGACTCGCCCGTAAAGCCGTCAGCAGTGAACGATTCGGTGCCGTTGAAGGAAAGCTTGATGTCGGCGCGCGTCTGCCCGTCAAACACGCTCAGCGTGCGATTGCAGACTGAACGCGGATCGGTGGCAGGGATCATCAGGGCGCTCAGCGGATCACTGACATTGAGCAGATCCTGCGGCACTGTCTCCACCCATGGATCGCGCTTCTTCACCGGCGGCTGGTTTTCCGAAGCCACCACATTGCCATTGGCAAAACGTATCGTCGTGCGCTTGTTCTTCCGCCCGTGCTTGTAATTGAGATCGAAACCGCTCGGAACAACCCGCCCGTTGACCGCATTGCCAGTCACGGTCACCGTACCTTTGGTATCATCGAAAACGCGCGCAAGGCCGGACGTTTTGAAATTGCCGTTCAGATCATATCTGGAGCCGCTGACCGTCGTTTCGGTTGCCGCGCGTGCAATGGAAAGGCCGAAAATCGAAATCGCATATTCGGTTCTGTAGAGATCGTTCGCCTGTGCTACTCCCGTGGTCAGCGCGAAACCTGCACATGACAAGAGAACAAGCTCTTTCAGCCGGTTCGCTACGGGTTTCGATAAGAATGGCGGCTCGATCATATTCGGCGTTCCTTTCTGCGTCCCGGCCCGGAAAGAGGACCTATGGTTTTCAACCACATTGAGCTGTCAAAAAGTTGCGAGAGATTCTTCGATACAGTATCTGTGTAAGCCAAGCAAAACCGGCGAAGTTATGATCGCAGCGTTTCGTGAAGACGATGCGAATGCTGTAAAACCGCGCTGTGACGGCATCGCGGCGGAATCTCACTTGACTGCAAGCGCTCCTGTCACTATAGAAACGCGACTTTCCCAATAGGCCGCCTGTCCGAAACCGCGCGCCAGCAGCATTAAATTGCTTTGAATGCTTGAATTCGGACATTCTGGTCGGGGCCTGAGCAATTCCAGCAAAAATGCGAAGCAGTTTGCTCAAGGATTGCGAGGAAACGGAACGAGGGACCTTTTCGCTTTTCGAAGAAAACGAAAAGGGCCGGAAACAAAATTGAAGGTGAGACCAAAATGTCCCGCGCTTGTGAATTGACCGGCAAGTCGGTCCAGTACGGCAACAATGTCAGCCACGCGAACAACAAGACGCGTCGCCGCTTTCTGCCGAACCTCTGCAATGTTACGCTGATCTCTGAAGCACTCGGCCAGAGCTATCGTCTGCGCGTTTCTGCCAACGCCCTGCGTTCGGTTGAACATCGCGGCGGCCTCGACGCTTTCCTCGTCAAGTCTGACGACAAGGAACTGTCGCAGCGCGCTCGTCTTCTGAAGCGCCAGATCGCTAAGAAGCAGGCTGAAGCTGTTGCTGCCTAAGCAATAATCCTGAAAACCCGCATGGTTTGTGGGCTTTTCTAAAAAGGATTATGCTTCGGACAGAAGACGCAGTCTTGAAGATTTGACAAAAAAGGCTGACAGTTTGTCGGCCTTTTTTGCTGGTTCCATCACCCAGGATAAAAAAATGCCTATTGAGAATCCTGCATTATCCCGGCTTTTGCCGGCTGTACTGGCTATGTGCGTGGCGGTTGCCGCGTCGAATATTCTGGTCCAGTATCCTTTCCAGCATTTCGGCCTCGGCGAAGTGCTAACCTATGGCGCCTTTACCTATCCGGTCGCATTTCTGGTCAATGATCTGACGAATCGCCGCTTCGGCCCCGCCGCGGCGCGCAAAGTGGTCTATGCCGGTTTTGTGCTCGGCGTCGTCATGTCGATCTGGCTGGCCACGCCCCGCATCGCCATCGCATCAGGGACCGCCTTTCTGCTGGCCCAGCTGATGGACATTACCGTTTTCGACCGCCTGCGCCGCAAGACCTGGTGGAAAGCACCCTTCGCAGCCGCCATGTTCGGCTCGGTGCTGGACACGATCCTGTTCTTCTCGATCGCTTTTGCGGCGGGTTTTGCATGGATCGACAGGCTGACCGGCATGCCTGATTCGTCACTGACGGAACCAGCCTCGTTCCTCGGCCTGGGCGTCCCGCTCTGGGCGTCGCTCGCCTTCGGTGATTTCTTCGTGAAGGTCATCATGGGAACGCTGATGCTGATTCCCTATGGCGCAATCCTCGCCATATTCGCCCCAACGCTTTATGCAGCCGGTCGCGCGACCGCAGAATAAGGCGAGAAAAAAAGGGGCTTTAAAGCCCCCTTTTTTATCTTCTTCCGCCAGCCCGGCGTTTGCCTTTTCCGGCGGATGCCGCGCCCTGCTCTTCGAACAGGGATGCAAGCTGCTCGGTCATTGCGCCTGCCAGCTCTTCCGCATCGACAATCGTCACCGCGCGACGGTAATAGCGCGTCACGTCGTGGCCGATACCGATGGCGATCAACTCGACCGGCGAGCGCGTTTCGATCTCTTCGATCACCGCGCGCAGATGCCGTTCCAGATAATTGCCCGGATTGACCGACAGGGTGGAATCGTCCACCGGCGCACCATCCGAAATCATCATCAGGATCTTGCGCTGCTCGGGACGGCCCAACAGGCGCTGATGCGCCCATATCAGCGCTTCACCGTCGATATTCTCCTTGAGAAGCCCTTCGCGCATCATCAGGCCCAGATTGCGCCGTGCGCGCCGCCATGGCGCGTCAGCGCTCTTATAGACGATGTGGCGCAGATCGTTGAGGCGACCCGGATTGGCAGGCTTGCCACGCGACAGCCAGGCCTCGCGCGACTGGCCGCCCTTCCAGGCCTTGGTCGTAAAACCAAGAATTTCCACCTTCACGCCGCAACGCTCCAGCGTGCGGGCCAGAATATCGGCGCAGGTAGCCGCAACCGTGATCGGGCGACCGCGCATGGAGCCGGAATTGTCAAGCACCAGCGTCACCACTGTGTCGCGGAAATCCGTATCGCGCTCCATCTTGTAGGACAGCGGCTGGGTCGGATCGACCACGATACGCACGAGGCGCGCCGAGTCGAGATAGCCCTCTTCCAGATCGAAATCCCAGGAGCGGCTCTGCTGCGCCATCAAACGGCGCTGGAGGCGATTGGCGAGACGGCCCACCACACCTTGCAGATTGGCCAGCTGTTTGTCGAGAAACCCGCGCAGACGGTCCAGCTCGGCCTCATCGCACAGATCGGTCGCCTCGACCTCTTCGTCGAATTCGCGCGTGAAAACCTTGTAGTCGATCTGCTCGGCGAAATTGGCGAAAGGCTGATTGGGACGGCGCGTATCGCCCGGCGTTTCCGCGTCGATATCCTCGCTGTCGTCCATATCGTCGGCGGATGCATCGGCGGCATCCATCTCGCCCTGCTCGCCTTCTTCGCTGGAACTATCCGACTCTTCGCTTTCAGCGGAATCGGAACCTTCCTGGCTCTCATCGCCGCCTTCTTCGTTCTCGTCAGAATCCGGCGTCTGTTCTTCGTTCTGTTCCTGATCGTCGCTCGGCTCTTCCTGCGACAGCTCTTCAGCCATGTCCATGGAAGCGAGCATATCGCGCACCGTGCGCGCAAAAGCCTGCTGATCGTCGAGATTTTCACCAAGACGCGCCAGATCGCCGCCAGCCTTCTGCTCGATCCAGTCGCGCCACAGCTCCAGCACGTCGCCCGCTTCCGCAGGTGCGGCCCGTCCGGTCAGCTTTTCGCGCAACAAGAGCGACACCGCTTCTTCAAGCGGGGCGTCTTCCTTGTCCGTAACCGCGGAGAAATTCGCCTTGGCATATTTGTCGGCCAGCATGGTCGCCAGATTATCGGCAACGCCTGCCATGGCACGCGCGCCGATGGCCTCGACACGGGCCTGCTCGACAGCATCATAAATGGCGCGGGCCTGTTTGCCTTCCGGCGCGAGCTGCGCATGAATGCGGGGATTGTGGCGCGCCTGACGCAGCGCCATCGAGTCGCCAAGGCCACGGGTCACGGCAATGTCGTGCGCGGTCGGGCGCTTCGGAAGATCGGGCAGTCGGGCGCGGTTGGCCGTCAGAGCGGGGCGATCATTGCTGAACGCCACTTCCAGCTCGTTCTCGCCGGAAATAGCGCGCATGCAAGCGGTGATCGCGCGCTTGAACGGCTCGGAGTCCACTGGCCCCGGCTTGCGCTCGCGCGAATTGTCGCCCATTCCTGACATCTGGCCTGACATATGCCTATCCTGCTTCCCATCAAATCAAGGCCCTGCCGCCATGGCGGCGACAGGCATCGTCAATTTTGCTCATGCTTGTCTGCCCCGAAACGGTTTCCGCTTCGGGAGACAGCATCAGGCCAGAACGATATTGGCTGCCGATTCCGGCAGTTCCGCACCGAAGGCGCGCTGATAGAACTCAGCCACCGTCGCGCGTTCCAGTTCATCGCACTTGTTGAGGAAGGTCAGGCGGAAGGCAAAGCCGATATCATTGCCGAAGATCGCCGCGTTTTCTGCCCAGGTAATGACGGTACGCGGGCTCATCACGGTTGAAAGATCGCCATTGATGAAAGCCTGACGGGTCATGTCGGCGACGCGAACCATCTTGTTGACGATCTCGCGGCCTTCCGCATTCTGGAAATGCTTGGCCTTGGCCAGAACGATTGCCACTTCATTGTCATGCGGCAGATAATTCAGCGTCGTCACGATGGACCAGCGGTCCATCTGCGCCTGATTGATCTGCTGCGTGCCGTGATAAAGACCAGTCGTATCGCCGAGACCGACCGTGTTGGCGGTCGCGAACAGGCGGAAAGCCGGGTGCGGATGAATAACGCGGCTTTGGTCGAGCAAGGTCAGGCGACCGGAGGTTTCCAGCACGCGCTGGATTACGAACATCACGTCCGGGCGACCGGCATCATATTCGTCGAAAACCAGCGCGACATTGTGCTGGTAGGCCCAGGGGAGGATGCCATCCTTGAATTCGGTGACCTGCACGCCGTCCTTGACGACGATGGCGTCCTTGCCGACGAGATCGATACGGCTGACATGGCTGTCGAGATTGACGCGGACACAAGGCCAGTTCAGGCGCGCCGCAACCTGCTCGATATGGGTCGATTTACCCGTGCCGTGATAGCCGGAGACCATCACGCGGCGGTTATAGGCAAAACCGGCCAGGATCGCGAGCGTCGTCTGACGGTCGAAAAGATAATCCGGATCACGCTCCGGCACATAGGAGTCGCCCGCCGCATAGGCCGGTACTTTCATGTCGGAATCTATACCGAACACATCGCGCACCGAAACCGTCGTATCCGGCAAATTGGCTATATCCCGCTCAACCTTGTTCATCATGCCTCCAGGGCGGCAGGACTGTCCGGCCGCGACATCCAAGTATCATCCGGGGCATGATGACCGGCAAGCCGGTGGTATGCCCCTTCCGTCGTTCGTTGCGGGCATCCATGCTTGAATCCGCGCCTTCCAGCACGGCAGGAGAATGTCCGTCAAAGCATTTTGCAGCCAGATGAAAACATCTGGCATCGCATAAATGCGGCTTGAGCCACAGCTCGGCTTGATCAATCAAAAACCGGCCAGTTCAAGACTGGCCAATCCATCATGCTCTAGCAAAAACCTGCCTGCTTGAGCAATTGATAAGCCTGAATGACATCGCGGAATCTCTCTTCAGAACCGCGGTCACCACCATTCGCATCGGGATGGTGCTGTTTTACCAGCTCTTTATAGCGCGCCTTGATTTTATCGCTAGTCGAATTCGGTTCAAGTCCGAGTGTAGCGAGCGCTTTGATTTCCAGCGTGCGCGGCTTGCGCTTAGCTGTTGCCCCCGGCTCCTGCCCTTTTGCTTCCTTCACGAAATTGAATGGATCGCGAATGCGATTGTGATAGGAAGCCGAGCCGGAACGCATCTTGGCCATGTCGGGGGAAGTGCGCGCCTTGGCCGTCGAATTCGCCGTCGTGGACCAGGTCGGACGATGGCCAGTGACCGCATCCTTCTGGAATTTGGCGATATCTCCATCGGCAAGACCGGAGAAATAGTTGAAATTCTTATTATATTCCCGCACGTGGTCTATGCAGAAGTGGAAATATTCCCCTTCGCGCATGCGTCCGACCGGCGCGCGATGCGTGCCGGGCTTGTCACAACCGTCCCACTGGCAGCAAGGGCCGCTGGACTTGGCCTGCTGCGTCTTTTTCGGGCGGATGCGGATACTGTCGAAAAGTTTGGAGTTCGTGGTCATCGAATCAATTATGCGGATTAAGGGGTTGCTAAACAAGAATTGACATTTCGTCCGGTTGGGCTTTTGGCCATTTCAACTGGGCGAAATTTTGAAGCGGATCTGGTTCCTGTGCGGATTTGCCCCACCTTGGGCCGTCGGGGCTTGAGTCTATATGAAGCACAGCGTGTATATGGGGAGAACGAGCCCAAATGTCCATTCACAATAGCAAACAAGACGTGATGGAAGCGAAGCTGACGGCAGCTTTTGCGCCAGAACGACTTGAAATCATTAACGAAAGCCACCTTCACGCTGGCCATCATCATCACGACAGCGACCACCACTCGGCTTTTGACGGCTCCGGCGAGACGCATTTTCGCGTCCGGATCGTCTCCGATGCCTTCACGGGCCTGAGTCGCGTTCAGCGCCATCGCGCCATCAACGAAGCCCTCAAGGACGAGCTGAACAACGGTGTTCATGCGCTGGCGCTTGAACCTTCTGCCCCCGGCGAACCGACGCGCCGGTAATCCTGCCTATTTAAGTACGCTGCGGCAGAACGCCAACAGCCACGACCGGCTTTCCATCGGCATCCAGCGTTACGATACGCAGACGCGTCAGGCGGTTCTTCTCCTTTTTCAACACGGAGAACCGCTTGCCGTGAAAGGTGAAAGCCTGTTTCACTTCCGGGATTGACTGGGTTTCATGAATGACCAGCCCTGCAATCGTCGTCGCTTCCTCGTCGGGCAGCGACCAGTCGAGCGCGCGGTTCAGATCGCGAATCGGCAGTGATCCGTCGACAATGACCGAACCGTCCGGTTGCAGCCGCACGCCCTGCATGTCGATATCGTGCTCATCGGCAATATCGCCGACAATTTCCTCCAGAATATCTTCCAGCGTCACCAGACCCTGCACATCGCCATATTCGTCCACGACGATGGCGATATGCGCCTTGCGGCGCAAAAACGCATTCAGCTGATCCTGCAAGGTCGTGGTATCCGGCACGAACCACGGCTTGCTCGCCACTTTCATGATGTCGATGCGGGTAAAATCATTATCGACATCATAGAGCGCCCGTACCAGATCCTTGGTGTGAATGATGCCGACAATATTGTCGATATCGTTGCGCCAGACCGGCATGCGCGTGTGCGGGCTTGCCAGAATATCACCGACGATCTGCTCGGCGGGGGCGTCGGCATTGATCGTTCCCATCGCGGTGCGATGCACCATGATGTCGCTGACTTCCAGCTCCTTGAGATCGAGAAGACCGCCCAGCTGGTCGCGATCTTCCTTGATCACCGAACCGTCACGATGCAGCACAGCGACGGCGCCGCGTATCTCCTCGGACGCTGAGAGCATCGAACGCCCTGCCGCCAGATTGATGCCGAACAGCCGCAAGATGACGCGCACGATCCAGTTCACCACCGATGAAACCGGGCCGATGACCGTCACCACAAAGGATACGCTGCGCGCCACCGCCAGCGAAAAGCGGTCGGGCGCGGAAATGGCCCAGGATTTTGGCAGCACTTCCGCGAAGATCACCAGAATGATCGTCATGGCGATAGTGGCATAGGCCACACCGGCGTCACCGAAGAAGGTCAGGAAAATGCTGGTGGCAATCGAGGATGCGAGGATATTTGCGAGATTATTGCCAATCAGCAGCGCGCCGATCAGCCGGTCGCGCCGGCTGATCAATTGCTGCACGACCTCGGCACGCTCGTCGCCCTGGTTTTCCAGCGAATGCATCCGCGCGCGGGACGCAGCCGTCAGCGCCGTTTCGGAACCGGAGAAAAAGGCGGACAGGATGACACAAAGCAGGATGATCCCGCACATGATCCAGAGTTCGAAAACCATTCCGTCGATCTCCTTTTCCGTCCGCGCCGACCGGTTGCGCTATGAAAATTATGCGTCCGCGAGACGTTCCTTCAAAAACTCAAACACGGCGGCGGGCGGCACATCCTTGGCGATGAAAGACTGGCCGATCCCGTGGGTGAGGATGAAGGTGAGCGCGCCGCGCGCCACTTTCTTGTCCTGCGCGATATAGTCCATCAGCTTTTCCGCAGGCGGCAGACCGCCCGGCACCTCGTCAAGCGACGTCGGCAGGCCAACAGCCTTCAGATGCGCCTCGACCCGTTCCGCTGCTTCAACACCGGCCAGATTCATCTTGACCGAAAAACGATGCGCCAGCGCCATGCCGATGGCGACACCCTCGCCATGCACCAGACGGCTCGAATCATAACCCGTCGCCGTCTCCAGCGCGTGTCCGAATGTATGGCCGAGATTAAGCAGCGCACGATCACCGGTTTCACGCTCGTCGCGCGCCACAACGGCGGCCTTGGAACGGCAGGATTCGGCAATCGCTTGCGCTCGCGCCGCACCACCGGCAAAGACTTCCTGCCAGTTTTTCTCCAGCCAGGCGAAGAACTCCGGGCGGTCGATGAGGCCATATTTGGCAACTTCCGCATAACCGGCGCGGAATTCACGCGGGCTCAGCGTGTCCAGAACATCCGTGTCGGCCAGCACCAGCTGCGGCTGGTAGAAAACACCGACGAGATTCTTGCCATAGGCAGTGTTGATGCCCGTCTTGCCGCCAACCGACGAATCCACCTGCGCGAGAAGCGAAGTCGGCATCTGCACGAAATTCATGCCACGCCGCACAATCCCGGCCACAAAGCCGGACAGATCGCCCACCACGCCGCCGCCGAAAGCCACCAGCGCATCGCCGCGCTCCAGCCGGGCCGCCAGAATGGCATTGGTGACGGTTTCAAGCGTCGCAAAGGATTTGGATTTTTCGCCCGGTGCCACAATAACGGGCGTGGCTTCGATACCGGCATTGCCAAAGCTTGTCCGCAGCCGTTCAAGATGCGCTCTGGCGACATTTTCATCGGTGACGATGGCAACGCGCGCGCCCTTCAGGCGCTTGGCAACTTCCGCGCCCGCACGGTCAACGAGGCCCTTGCCGATCAGGATATCGTAAGAGCGCTCTCCCAGCGAAACCGGCACGGTAACACTGTCATGTGCGGACGAAGGCGCATTCATTCTATTCTCCAGTCGATTTTTCCAGATGCCGTTTTTCCAGATGCTGGGCGAGAACCTCGATCAGCTCGTCGGCGATGATTTCTTTCTTCTCTTCGCGCGTCATCATGTGCAGATCGGCAAGCGCATAAACCGGATAGCGCTCATTCATCAGTTTCTGCATGACGGCACGCGGATCGCTGTTGCGAAGAAGCGGCCGGTTCTGGCGGCGGGAAACCCTGTCCATCAGCACATCGATATCGGCATTGAGCCAGATGGAAACACCCGCAGCGCCTATGGCCGTGCGCGTTTCGGCATTCATGTAAGCGCCGCCGCCCGTGGCAAGCACCATCGGGCCGTCATCGAGAAGACGCAGGATCACCCGGCGTTCAAGGTCGCGGAATTCAACCTCGCCATAGGCTTCGAACAGTTCGGGGATCGTCATGCGCGAGACAGCTTCGATCTCCGTATCGGCATCGCGGAAAGGCAGGCCGAGCATCGAAGCCATTTTGCGGCCAATGGTGGACTTGCCCGCGCCCATCAGGCCGACCAGCACCAGAACCTTCGTACCGAGCAGACCACGGATGGCGTCGGCTCGCCCATGGAGCCCCGCCTTCTCATGCAGCCCAGCCTTTTCATGTGAATTGGCTTGTTTTTCTATACTGCTCATCAACCTCATCCATTTGGGATGGTTCCACATGAAAAACCGGGCGGCGTCAATTGCTTTCATGGAATCTGAAAGCAGGAATGGCGGCTTTTTGCAGCGACGCCACCGACATTCTTGCTTTCACCGCAATGCCGCATCATAAACGACAGATGCCTACGCTGACGCGCCTCATCGCTTTCGTCGTCCTGATCGCAGCCATTGTCTATGCTGCGATGTATGCGCTTGCGAATTTCGTCGAGCCGCAGACCCAGGAAATGCGGGTGGAGATTCCAGCCTCCAAACTAAACCCAGTGCCGATTGCGCCACCACCTTCAAATGCTGGAACCGCCGCAAGCGAGACGCCAGCTATTGAAACAACCACGCCTTCACAGGAATAATGATGCGCGCATCGCTGGCGATTGAAAATTTCCTTGAAATGATGAGCGCCGAACGGGGCGCGGCAGGCAATACGCTCGAATCCTATGCGCGCGACCTCACCATGACCGCCGAAGCGCTGGCTGAGCGCGGCATCAATCTAGCGGAAGCTGAGGCCGATCACATTCGCTCGGTGCTTGACGGCATGGCGACGGAAGGCTTTGCCGCGACATCGCAGGCGCGGCGGCTGTCCGCGCTGCGCCAGTTCTTCCGCTTTCTCTATGCGGAAGGCTTTCGGCAGGACGACCCCACCGGCGTCATCGATGCGCCGAAGAAGCAAAAGCCGCTGCCAAAAATCATGAGCGTCGATCAGGTCACCCGCCTTCTCGACCGAGCGGCGCTGGAAGCAAGCGAAGCGCAAGAACAAGGCGAGCGCATCAAGGCACTGCGGCTTCATGCGCTGATTGAAACGCTTTATGCCACGGGCTTGCGTGTTTCGGAGCTGGTGGGCCTGCCGGTCCGCGTTGCGCGCACCGATCACCGTTTTTTGTTGGTGCGGGGTAAGGGCTCGAAAGATCGTATGGTGCCGCTGTCGACCAAGGCGCGGGATGCGTTGCAGACCTTTTTGGCCTTGCGCGATTCCCTGCCCGCCTGCGAAGAGAACCCGTGGCTGTTTCCAGCCTTCTCCGAAAGCGGGCATCTGGCGCGACAGGTTTTTGCCCGCGAATTGAAGGGGTTGGCCGCCCGCGCCAATCTTTCCGCCGCCGCCATTTCACCCCATGTTCTGCGCCACGCCTTTGCCAGCCATCTTTTGCAGAACGGCGCTGACTTGCGCACGGTTCAGCAATTGCTCGGCCATGCCGATATTTCGACCACGCAGATTTATACGCATGTGCTTGAGGAAAGACTGCATAAGCTCGTCAGTGAACATCATCCGCTTGCCGATTGAGCCTGCTCCGGTTATGAGAAAAGCAAAATTTGCAAGTTGAGCCCGCAGTGAATATGTAAGGCGCCGTAAAACAGCCTTCTTCAGGCACGCTATTGCGGCGATCTCGTTGGAAACGCACGAACAGTCAGGCCCGATGTACAACTATCTCGATTTTGAAAAACCCGTCGCCGATCTCGAAGGCCAGATTCTTGAGCTGAAGAAGCTCGCGCAGGAACAAGGCAGCGTTGAGATGAGCGACGAGATTCGCCGCCTCGAGAAGCGTTCGGCCGATGCGCTGAAAGATATCTACCGCAAGCTGACCCCGTGGCAGAAGGCGCAGATCGCCCGCCACCCGGATCGTCCGCATTGCCTGGAATATATCGACCGGCTGTTTACGGAATTCACGCCTCTGGCCGGTGATCGACAGTTCGCCAATGACGAAGCGCTGCAGGCTGGCTTTGCCCGTTTCAACGGACAGCCGGTTGCCATTCTCGGTCAGGAAAAGGGCTCGGACACTAAGACGCGCCTGAAGCACAATTTTGGCTCAGCCCGCCCGGAAGGCTATCGCAAGGCCGTCCGCATCATGGAAATGGCCGACCGTTTTCAGCTGCCGCTGATCACGCTGGTTGATACGGCAGGCGCCTATCCGGGTGTCAGCGCCGAAGAGCGCGGCCAGGCGGAAGCCATTGCGCGTTCCACCGCAGAATGCCTGCGTCTGCGCGTGCCGGTGGTCTCGATCATCATCGGCGAAGGCGGTTCGGGCGGCGCTATCGCGATTGCCGTCGCCAACCGCGTCTATATGCTCGAACATTCGATCTATTCGGTCATCTCGCCGGAAGGCGCGGCCTCGATCCTGTGGCACGATTCCACCCGCGCCAAGGATGCCGCCTCCAACATGCGCATCACCGCGCAGGATCTGTTCGATCTCAAGGTCATCGACGGTATCATTCCGGAACCGCTCGGCGGCGCGCATCGCGGCAAGGAAGCTGTCATCGATGCGGCGGGCGACATGATCACGGCATCGTTACGGTCGATGAAGGATGTCGACGGCGAAACGCTGAAGCAGGAACGCCGTCAGAAATTCCTCCAGATCGGCCGTAATCTCTAATAAAGCCCTGTCAGTTTTGGCATTTCTCATCCGGGATGTTCTTCACATCCCGGATTTGCATCTTCACGTCATTTCCGCCATATTGCCGTCGCGTTAATTTTTAGATATCCAGGCAAGGATTTGTAAACGATACCGTAAGGTTTGGTTGTCAAAATCACCCTTGCAGGAAATCGTCTCTTGCACCGTTCTAACAGACTCGATGCGATATGAAGATCAGAACCGCAATACTTGCAACCGTCATGGCAACCGCGCTTCTCGCGGGGTGTCAGGGCTCGTCCGTATCCGACCTGAGCTTGCGCGCTGAAAAGCCGCTTCCCGAGAAGATCGTCACCAAGATGAAGGCGAAGGGCATGACCCGCACCTCGCCGATTCTGGTCAGAATCTTCAAGGAAGAAGGCGTTCTCGAAGTTTGGAAGCAGAAGAATAACGGCAAATACGACCAGATTGCCTCTTATGAAATCTGCAAATGGTCGGGCAAGCTCGGACCGAAATATATCGAGGGTGACCGTCAGGCTCCGGAAGGTTTCTACACCGTCCACCCGACGCAGATGAACCCGAAATCCAATTATTATCTCGCCTTCAACATCGGTTTTCCCAACGCTTATGACCGCGCCAACGGGCGCACGGGCCAGAACCTGATGGTGCACGGCGCATGCTCTTCGTCGGGCTGCTATTCGATGACCGATGAAAGCGTTTCTGAAATCTACGCCTTCGGACGCGACGCCTTCAAGGGCGGCCAGCGCGACTTCCAGATTCAGGCCTTCCCGTTCCGCATGACCAATGCCAACATGGCGCGCTACAAGAGCGACCCGAATTACGGCTTCTGGAAAATGCTGAAGCAGGGCTATGACGCCTTCGAAGTGACCAAGGTTCCGCCGAAGGTTGATGTTTGCGAGAAGCGCTACGTGTTCAACGTCGCTTCGCCAGACGGAAAGCCACTCTCAGCAACGGATGCCTGCCCGCCGTCGGCCAACACCGACGCCATGTCGACGGCCTACGCATCTTATGAAAAGACCTTCCAGAGCGCCTTCAGCGCTTCTCAGAAAGCCCCTGCTCCGTCGATTCAGGGCCTGACCGAAGCCAAGCTCGTTTCGGCCTGGAGCGCTGCCCGCGCCCGCGGCGAAAAGGTAACGCGAGAACCGCCGTCGCTCACGCCATCATCGGCTGAAAAGGCTGGCGCACCGGATATTCGTCCTGCTACGCCTGCACTTGCGCAGCCAGCGAGCGCAATTGCCGCAACGGCTCCCGTTGCAGCTCCGGTAGCCGCTCCGGTCACCGCCTCTGTGCCGACACCGCAGCAAAACCCCGCCCAGAGCCCCGCAATGCCTGCCGACGTTTCGCCAGTGACGACCGGCAGCACGGTTGCACAGAATATCGATCAGCCCGCACCTGTGGCTGCACCGGAAGCGAAAAAGCCATGGTGGAAGATCATCGGCAACTGACCTCTATCGAGGCGCACATTCCCGTTTATGACCTGAGGGGGCTGAAATGCCCCCTTCCGGTTTTGAAGACCCGTCATCGTCTGGAGAAAATGCCAAGCGGCGCATATCTCTGGGTGGAGGCGACCGACCCGCTTGCCGGTATCGACCTGCCGCATTTCTGCGCGCAGGAAGGCCATGCGCTCATTGAACATGAGCGCAGCGAAACCGTGCAGCGTTTCCTGATCCGGAAAAAATAAGATTCAGTGCTTCGGTGAAAAGCCCGGGATTGCCAGCGGGTTTTCCATCAGCGCGGCGCGATCAGGCCGGTCTAGGCTTGGACGACCCAGAAATGCGTCGAACAGCTCCCGCACATAGCTTTCCGGCAGATCCTTGACGATCATCACCAGAAGCGTCTGCTTCTCACCTTGCGGCCATTGCGGCAGGCGCGCTGGCGGATGGAAGATTTTCTGGACGCCATGAATCACCACCGGACGTTCCGGGTCTTCGGCGATCTGGACGATGCCTTTGACACGCAGCAGCTTCTCGCCATGCGTCGAGCGCAAGAGATCGAGGAACATATCGAAACTCGAGAGCGGAATGGGCGCATCATGCCGCAGCGAAAACGAGCGGATGGCATCGTCATGATGGTGGTGATGCGCATGATGATGATCGTGGTCGCAATCCGGGCCGCAAACATGGTCATGATCGTGCCCGTGATCATGATGATGCGCATGGTCGTGATGATGATGGTCATCATGCTCATAGGCTTCCGCCTTGAGCCAGCGCTGCACATCCGCCGTTTTGGTCTCGGGATTATATAATCCGCATTCGAACAAGGCCGCAAAGCCAGTGCGCTGATCGCCTGCCGTCAGAATTTCCGCACCCGGATTGAGCGCCCGCAACCGTGTTTTCAACGCTGGCAAACCCGCCTGTGCTTCCGGCAGGTCCGATTTGGTCAGGATGATGCGGTCGGCCATCGCCGCCTGCTTGACGGCTTCCTCGTGGTTGTCGAGCGTCGCCATGCCGTTCACAGCGTCAACGGTCGTCAGCACGCCATCAAGACGGAAAGCCTGCATCAGCACCGGATGCCCCATGATCGAATGCAGCACCGGCGCCGGGTCGGCAAGACCGGTGGTTTCGATGATGACCCGCTTCAGCGCCTTGATGCGCCCGGTCTGCAAGCGGTCGATCAGATCAGCCAGCGTATCGACCAGCTCGCCGCGCACCGTGCAGCAGAGGCAACCGTCGGAAAGCTCGATAACACCTTCGCTCGCCTGCTCGACCAGCAGATGATCGATACCCACCTCACCGAATTCGTTGATGATGACGGCAGTGTCGCTCAGGGCCGGGTCTTTCAGAAGCCGGTTGAGCAGCGTTGTCTTGCCGGAGCCCAGAAAGCCGGTCAACACGGAGACGGGAATAGGATTTGGCATGGCAAACACTTCACACTTTGAGGGCGCGACACTTCAGGAACACGACGGACAGAGTTGACCCTATCAACCCAATATTATGGTGGATCAGTTGATCGCGGTCGTCTTTATACCCACCGCACGCTGCGGACGCGGCATCGGCACAGGCACCTGCGAAATATGCAACTGGCTCGGCTTTGTGACCGGGCCGGGTTCGGAAACAAGTCCGACCTGCACCGCAACCGGATCGTGATCCATGGCGTGAATATAGGGCGAGTTGATCTTCAGCTTGCCTTCGACATCGCGACCGTCCCAGCGGTCGGCCATGGCTTCCTTGCTGCAAATCGCCTTGCGCATATCGACAGCCTCATTGAGATTGCCGCCTGCGGTTGGTCGCAGCGTCGCAAGCGTTGCGCCGCCGGACGCGCTGGCGCGAAATGCATCGGTCATCAGCTGCGCAGCCTGTACGGCGCGCGCTTCCTGACGATCCGCGCCGAGTACGATGGCAAGCACCGTGCGACCGTTGCGCGTGGCGGACCCTGCCAGATTGAAGCCCGACGCACAGACGAAACCGGTCTTCATGCCGTCCGCGCCGTCATAACGGCCAAGCAGAATGTTGTAATTGGCCTGAATTTTCTTGCCCGCACCCGGATCGATGGCCTCGGTGGCAAAATAATGCGCATATTGCGGGAATTCACGCCGCAGCTGCACAGCGAGCACCGCAAGATCGCGCGCCGTCGTATAATTGTTCGGATCGTGCAGACCGTTCGGATTGGCGAAATGCGATCCGACCATGCCGAGACGCTGCGCTTCCGCATTCATGAGCTGTACGAAGCCAGCTTCGCTGCCGCCGACTGCCTCGCCCACGGCGACGGCGACGTCATTGGCGGATTTGACGAGCATGATCTTCAGCGCGGTATCGAGCGTCATAACCGAGCCCGGCTTGTAGCCCATCTTGCTCGGCGGCTCCTTGGCGGCACGAACCGTCATCGGCACCGGAGATTCAAGCGTCATGCGACCGGACTGGAGCGCGCGAAACGCCACATAGGCGGTCATCATCTTGGTGAGCGAAGCCGGATACCAGCGCTGGAACGCATCCTTTTGGGCATAAACCTTGCCGGTCGCCACATCGACGGCGATTGATGGATTGGCAACCGCCGCTCCCATCGCCGTGCCAGCCATTGCTGCGGCAGCAACCAGGATTTTCAACGACTTCGACAACATTGCGCAGTTCCAATCAATAATGGCCCGCAACTTCTGCGGGTCTCCGTTTGCACGGCTCAATTCAATGGTTCCAAATCGCCATCAGGACGACACACGACACGTTCGGTCATATAAGGAGGATTTGCGTTGCTCTTATCTATGCCATGTGGCGAGGAAAAGGCAAACAGGGATTGCCGGATTTCACCGAAACGTCATATCCTGTACCCTTCAAATCACACCTGATACCCATGCATATATAGACCCAATACGGGAGCCTCTCCGAAATGCCAGTGCTTAATCGTGCCGTAGAAACACAGGCGGAAATCGCCGGTTGGCGTCGCCAGCTTCACCAGAATCCCGAACTGCTCTACGACGTGCACGACACTGCAAAATTCGTCGCGGAAAAATTGAAAGCTTTCGGCTGCGACCACGTGGAAACCGGCGTCGGACGCTCCGGCGTGGTCGGCATCATCAAGGGCCGCCACGGCGACGGCCCGGCCATCGGCCTGCGCGCCGACATGGACGCTTTGCCAATCAATGAAACCAGCGGCGTCGAATGGGCATCGAAAACTCCCGGCAAGGCGCATTCCTGCGGCCATGACGGGCACACTTCCATGCTGCTGGGCGCTGCACAATATCTGAGCGAGACCCGCAATTTCCGCGGATCGGTCGCGTTGCTGTTCCAGCCTGCCGAAGAAGGCGGCGCGGGCGGCCTCGCCATGGTCCAGGACGGCGTCATGGATCGCTACGGCATTTCGGAAGTCTATGGCGTGCATAATATGCCGGGTTTGCCCGTGGGTCAGTTTGCCATGTGCAAGGGACCGATCATGGCCGCAACCGACGAATTCGATCTCTTCGTCAGCGGTCGCGGCGGTCATGCGGCACAGCCGCACCGCACGATTGATCCCATCCTCGCCGGTTCGCAGCTGATGATCGCCTTGCAGGGCATCGTCTCGCGCAATACCGATCCGCTGGATTCACTCGTCATTTCAGTCACGAAATTCATCGCGGGCGAGGCCTACAATGTGATCCCGGAAAAGGCGACACTGTCGGGCACCGTGCGCACGCTGCAAAAGGAGACCCGCGCTTTCGCCGAACGCCGTATCCGCGAAGTGGCTGCCGGGATCGCCGCCGCCACGGGCGCAGAAATTACCGTGCGCTATAAGAACAATTATCCGGTCACCTTCAACCACGATGCGCAGACGGAATTTGCCGAGCGCATCGCCACCGGCGTTGCAGGTGAAGGCAAGGTCAACGCCAATGTCGAGCCGATGATGGCTGCGGAAGATTTTTCCTACATGCTGGAAGCGCGCCCCGGCGCCTATATCTTCATCGGCAATGGCGATACGCCGGGCCTGCATCACCCGGCCTATGATTTCAACGACGACGCTATTCCTTATGGTGTCAGCTATTTCGTGTCCGTGGCCGAAACGGCGCTTGCCGCCTGACGTCAAACTTGAGAAAATCCGTCTACCCCGCTTTTTGCGGGGTTGGCTACCGCCATGAAACCCAGTATGTGTCGAAAATATCCGAACATGCTGGCATCACTGGCAACAGCGGATGGTTTAACGGTCGGTCCCGTAGCTCAGTAGGATAGAGCGACAGATTCCTAATCTGTAGGCCACTGGTTCGAATCCAGTCGGGATCACCACTTAAAAATCACCTATCATAAGGCCAGTTGGCCTGCGAAAAGACGCCACCATCGACCCATAATGTCTGGCCCGTCACGAAACGCGCCGCCTCGGAAGCAAAGAACAGCACCGGACCGGACAGATCCTCAGCGCTGCCGACCCGGCGCAATGGCGTCACCTTGGCCCATGTGCCCGCATAATCGGGCTGTTCCAGCGCCGTGCGTTCATTGAGGATCGCGCCGGGAGCGACACAATTCACGCGAATGCCATGCGGCCCGAGTTCCACCGCCGAAACCTTGGTGAACTGCTCAATGCCGCCCTTGGAGGCCGTGTAGGAAACAAGTTTCGGGAAAGCCAGCTTGTTGCAGCCCGAACCGATATTGATGATCGCGCCGCTCTTGTCGGCATCCACCATCCGCTTGGCCGCAGCCTGCGTGTTGAGGAAACACCCTTTCAGATTGGTGCGGATGACATCGTCCCACTCGTCTTCGGCGAGTTCCAGCAATGATTTCCATCTCTGGATACCGGCATTGTTGACGAGCACATCCGGCGCATCGCCAAACCAGCTGCACGCCTCATCGAAGAAAGCTTCGACCTCGGCTCCAACGCCGACATCACAGGCAAGTCCAAGCGCCTGACCGCCGCCCGCTTCAATCGCCTCGACCAGCGACTGGGCTGCGTCGTCGTCATTCTTGAAGCTGAAAGCCACCGCATAGCCCGCATTAGCAAAAGCCGTAACCAGATGTCTGCCGATCCCCGTGCTGCCGCCTGTGATGACTGCGAATTCGCTCATGCCGCTCCCTCCCTGAAGCATTTCCGAAACCGAACTTAATCGGTTTTCGCCGGTGGTAAACTGGCAGAAAAGAAAATATCCTCCCCATAAGCAGAATGGAGGGAAAAATGAATCCGGACATCACGGAAGCCAATGGCGCGTGTCACTGCGGAACGGTGCGTTTTCGCGTAAAATTGTCCAATGGCCTGCACAGTGCGCGACGTTGCACCTGCTCCTATTGCCGGATGCGTGGAGCGGTTGCCGTAACTGCGGAAGTGGGCGGACTGGAAATTCTGCAAGGTGAAGATGCGCTGACGCTCTACACTTTCAATACCGGCATCGCGAAGCATTATTTCTGCTCCAAATGCGGGATTTATACCCATCACCAGCGCCGCTCCAATCCAAACCAGTTCGGCGTGAATGCGGCTTGTCTGGAAGGCGTCTCACCTTTCGATTTCAAGGTCATTCCGGTCAATGACGGCGTCAATCACCCGTCAGACACGCCGAACCACAAGGGATCGGGTATTGTGGGTTATTTGCGCTTCGAACCGGCTGACGGCACGGATTAAACCCTCGCACGCGGCTTCTGTTGGTTTTTCTCCCAGGAGAAGACGGTCGGCGGCAGCGGATCGCGTCCACGAATAATGTCCGATCCCTTTTCGCCGACCATGATCGTTGGCGCATTGGTGTTGCAGGACGGCACGTGCGGCATGATCGAGCTGTCGCACACCCGCAACCCCTCCAGACCGTGCACCCGCAGTTCCAGATCAACCACGGCTGAAGCGTCGGTGCCCATCCTGCACGTGCCGACCGGATGGTGATCGGTCTTGGCATTGGCGCAGGCATAGTCGTACAGATCATCGTCGGTGACCACTTTCGGTCCCGGAAGCCGCTCGGCCATGACATAGGGTTTCAATGCGGCCTGTTGCATGATTTCACGTGCGATCTTCAGCCCTTCCAGCGACATTTTCAGATCGTGCGGATCGCTCCAGTAATTCGGGTCGATCAGCGGTGCAGCAGCCGGGTCGCTGGAAGCCAGCCGCACGGTTCCACGCGAGCGCGGATGCAGATAAGCGGAATTGAGCGTCACACCTGCATTCTTGAGCTTCTCGACGCCAGCTTCAATGCCCGAACCAAGCCCCAGATGGAACTGGATATCCGGTGAGCGGGCATCCGGATCAGCATACCAGAAGCCGCCGGTTTCAAAGAGGCTGGACGCTACAGGGCCGGAACGCAGAAAGATATATTGCAGGCCCGCGCCAAGCGTACGGTGCAGCTTTGCCACGCCGTCATAAGTGTGATCGCCAGTGCATTCAGCGATGACGAACAGATCGAGATGATCCTGCATATTTTCGCCAACGCCGGGCAGATCGTGTTTCACCGCAACGCCAACCTGTTTCAGATGATCGGCGGGACCGATGCCCGATTGCAGCAGAAGTTTTGGAGAGCCGATAGCGCCCGATGAAACGATAACTTCCCGCGATGCGCGCAACACCTCGCCACTCATCAGGGCCACGCCTGTGGCGCGCATCTTTTCCAGCACGATGTTACGGACTGGCGCATTGATCCTGACCGTCAGGTTTCGCCGTCCCTTGATCGATGCGAGATAAGCAAGCGAGGCGGACGACCGCCGGCGGTTGCGCTGCGTCAACTGATAGAAACCGACGCCCGCCTGTTCGCGCCCGTTGAAATCCGGGTTGTAGGGTATCCCCAGTTCCTGCCCGGCGCGGATATAAGCGTCGCAGATCGGCAGCGGTGCGGACGGCATGGAAACGCCCAGTGGGCCGCCATAGGAATGATAATCGTCGTTGAAACGCTGATTGTCCTCAGCGCGTTTGAAATAGGGCAGCACACTGCGATAATCCCAGCCGGTGCAGCCATCTTCATTGGCCCAAAGATCGTAATCAGCAGCGTTTCCGCGCGTATAAATCTGCGCATTGATGCTGGAACCGCCGCCGATGACCTTGGCCTGCGTGTAGCGCAGCACGCGGTTTTTCATGTGCTTTTGTGGAACGGTCTCCCAGCCCCAGCTGGCCACGCCCTTGGTCATTTTGGCAAAGCCCGCAGGCATATGGAACAGCGGATTCCAGTCGCTGCCGCCTGCCTCTAGCAGCAGCACTTTTACAGACGCGTCTTCGCTGAGGCGATTGGCGAGAACACAACCGGCAGGCCCGCCGCCAACGATGATATAATCGTAATTCATCGCCCTACCCTTATAATTTTGCTATCGACAGGCCGCCATCGGCATTGATCACCGACCCGGTGGCGAAGATGAAATTTCCGCCCGCAAGCCCGGCCACGATGGCGCCAACATCGCCCACTTCGCCCCAGCGCTTCATCGGCACCAGACCACCTTCGATCAGCGCGTCGTAACGCTCGGAGACTTTGGCCGTCATATCGGTGCGAATAATGCCGGGACGCACTTCGAACACACCAATCCGCGCCTCGGCCAGACGCAGCGCCAGCCCTTGCACGAAGGCGGTCAGCCCCGCCTTGCTGATGCAATAATCGAGCCTTTCCGGCGAACTCATCACCGATGAAACCGAACTGATCGTCACGATGCTGCGTGGAAAACGCACATCGGTTACCGCCAGCATGGCTTTCACTATCGCCTGCGTGAAAAACACTGTGCCTCGCAAATTGACCCCCATGATGGCGTCGAAATTTTCAGGCTTCAGCCCAAGAAAATCACCGCGCTCGACCGAACCCATGCCCGCATTGTTGACGAGACAGTCAATGCTGCCAAACTCCTTCAACACGGCAGCAATCGTCGCCTCATGGGTTTCGACGGCAGCGAGATCGCTTTTGAAGAAAGCCACCCTGCCACCCATGCCGCGCAATTCGTGAATGACGGCCTCGTCGTTCTCAATATCGGTGATCGCCAGATCGAAACCCTTTGCCGCCAGGGCGCGGGCGATGCCGAGCCCGATGCCGCGACGTCCGCCGGTTACCAGCGCCACAGGTCTTTGACGGTTCATGCCAGCACCTCCCGGTTCAAATGGTCCGCGACGCGCATTGCCTGCGCGGCAATGGTCAGCGCCGGATTGACCGCCGCCGATGTCGGCAGGAACGATGCATCGACCACGTGGAGATTGAGGTGATCATAGGCACGGCACCAGGGATCAAGCGGCGCCGTCGCCGGATCGTTGCCGATGCGCACCGTCCCGCATTGATGCGACGGCGTGCGCCGGTCAAAGGCTCGCGAAAGCACGACCGGAAATCCCGCCGCACGCAGAGCGGATTTGAGCTTTTCCACCAGCATCAGATGCGCTTGCCAGTTGCTACGCACCCAATGCAAAACGATGCGGTCGCCATCCACCGTCACGCGGCTTTCCGGCGACGGCAGATCTTCGCTCATGGCGTAGAAATCGATTGTGTGTCCGGCAACCCGGTTCAACAGCCATTCCGGCACTCGTGGCATACTGGATTTGAGGATCGCACCCGAGATGCGCCCCAGCAATTGCACATTGCCCAATGGCGGCCCGCCTGCCCCGTCCGACAGATAGTAATCGTTGAAGCCAAAGGTCTTCTGGTAGACGCTGTCATTGCGATAACGCGGATCGAAGGCGATCACCGCGCTCGCATTGTGGTTCATGAAATTGCGCCCCACCTGATCGGAGCGATTGGCCAGTCCCGACCGCAACAGGAGCGCCGCCGATTGCACCGCACCGGCGGACAGAATGACCAGCTTCGGGCGCAGGACCAGCGCCTCTCCGTTCTTCACATAATGCACGGTGGCAATGGTCTTGCCATCCGGCCCGGCTTCCAGCCGTGTCACCCGTGCGGAAGTTTCGAGCCGGACATTGGGATGCTTGAGGGCAACCGCGAGCGGACAGGTTTCCGCATCCATCTTGCCATCATCGCAATTGGGATGCGCATCCCACGGTGTTTTGGCTTTGGCGAGCCAACGGTCAATATCGACCCCCAGCGGCAGCGAGGCCGGATGCAATCCGGCTTGCTTAAACCGCGCCCGCACATCGGCAATCGGTGGTTCATCGCGGATCGCCGCAAAAGGATAAGGCTTTGAATGATCTGGCTCGGTCGGATCTCCGCCCAGTTCACCGCGCACCTGAAACAGCTGTTCGGCGCGGCTATACCACGGCTCCAGTTCTTCATAGGAAAAGGGCCACGCGGGCGAGACCCCTTCCAGATGCGCCATCTCGGCAAAATCCTCGTGGCGATAGCGGATCAGCACCGCGCCAAAGAATTTGGAATTGCCGCCGACATTATAATAATTGCCGGGGTTGAACGGCGTGCCGTCGGTCTCGTACCAGAACTCTTTCGGGCGAAAGAAGCCCTGTTGGAAAATGGCGCGCGGGTCGCGGTTTTCCGGCCTGTCCGGCAAATGCTCCCCCGCCTCAAGGATGAGAATTTCGGCACCCGACGCCGCAAGACCGGCAGCCATCGTCGCGCCGCCGATACCCGATCCGATGATGACGATATCCGGCTGTCCTCCCAAAGCCGTCACTCCCTACTTCGCCTGTGGCATCCACATGGCCGTCCGCGCACCGATATGCATATTGAGCGTCTTGGTCTCGGTGTAATCCTCCACCGCATGACGGCCCAGCTCGCGGCCGAGACCGGACTGGCGATAACCGCCGAAAGGCAGTTCCGGCGTGCCGTCCATGAAAGTGTTCATCCAGACTGTGCCAGCACGCACCTTGCGCCCGATGGTCATGCAGGTATCGAAATCGCGGCTCCACACACCTGCGGAAAGCCCGTAATCAACCGCATTGGCAATGGAGATCGCCTCATCCACCGTATCGAAGGAGAGGACCGACAGGACCGGCCCGAACACTTCTTCACGCGCCACGGCCATGTCGGCCTTCACACCGGACAGAATGGTCGGGCCCATATATTGGCCGAGGCCGAGGTCGAGCACCTCACCGCCATGCGCCAGCGCCGCACCAGCCTTTCTGGCCTGATCGACATAGGCACCAACCTTGCTCAGATGCTGCGGCGTGATGATCGCGCCTACCTGCGTGTTGACATCGAGTGGATCGCCGACAATGACCTTCTTCGACAAATCGGCGACGCGCCCGACAATCTCATCGACCATCGAGCGATGCACGATCAGCCGCGAACCGGCATTGCAGCATTCGCCCGCATTGAACCATGCGCCGAACACCACCGCGTCGATGAAGGCATCCATATCCGCATCGGGGAACAGGATTTGCGGGTTCTTGCCGCCAAGCTCCAGCGACACTTTTTTCAGGGTCTGAGCGGCATTGGCCATGGTCAGCTTGCCGATGCCAGTGGAGCCGGTAAACGACACCATGTCCACGTCTGGATGCGTGCTCATATGCTGGCCTACATCCGCACCCGTTCCGGTGACGATGTTGACGACACCATCCGGCACACCTGCCTCTGCGAGGATTTCACCGAGCACCAGCGTCGAGCCGGAGGTGAGTTCCGACGGCTTGACGACCGCCGTGCAGCCTGCCGCCAACGCGAAAGGAAGCTTCTGTCCGACGATCAGGAACGGAAAGTTCCACGGTGTGATAATGGAGACAACACCAATCGCCTCACGCAGCACGACACCCAAAGTACCATCGCCCAGCGTGTTATAGCTTTCGCCGTGCAGATCACGCGCAAGCGCTGCCGCGTAGCGCCAGATATCGACGGAACCGGCGATTTCGCCGCGCACCTGACTGATCGGCTTTCCAGCTTCAATCGCATCGAGATAGGCAAGCTCTTCGGCCCGCGCCTCGATCAGATCGGCAGCCTTCAGCAAGACCAGCGAGCGCTGCGAAGCCGTTTTGGAAGACCAGCGCCCGTCATCGAAAGCCTTGCGCGCGCTTGCTACGGCGCGTTCCACATCCGCCTTGTTGCCCGCCGGATAACGGCTCACCGTGACACCATGGCCGGGGGCCACGCGCTCAATGGTCTGGCCGCTCTGGCTGCCCACCCATTTGCCATCGATCAGCATGGAGAATTCGCGGACGGCCAGTCCGGCCAGCGGTTGCGGCTTTACAATCGTGCTCATCACCATTTTCCTTCAAAATTCGCTTCGCGCTTTTCGCTGAACGAGCGCACGCCTTCCTTCAGATCGCCGGTCTTGGCGACAAGGATGGAACCCAGCGCCTCGACAGCGGTTCCGTTGTCCTCGCCATTGGCGACGGACAGCATCAGTTTGGAAATTTCCAGTGCAGCCGGTCCGCGTTGTGCCACCCGCGCCGCATAATCCTGCGCCGCCTGCAAGGCTGCGCCCGTCTCCACAACGGCATCGACCAGCCCATGCGAGAGCGCTTCCTCAGCCGTGAACATCTCGCCGCCCAACACCATGCGCCGCACGATCTGCGCACCAAAACGGCGCACAAGACGCTGCGTGCCCGACCAGCCGGGGATCATGCCAAGCGATGTTTCCGGCAGACCGATCTTCGCCTGTTTTTCGACAATGCGGATATCGGCGGCGCCTGCCAATTCCAGCCCGCCGCCCAGAGCATGACCATTCATTGCCGCGATCAAGGGCACACGCAAAGTCGCAAGCCGCTCGAACACCCGATGCCCATAGCGCACCCAGGCATGGCCGAATTCCTGCGGTTCCATGCCGCCCCAGGCCTTGATGTCGCCTCCGGCAGAAAAGGCTTTGCCCTCACCCGTCAGGATTGCAACCCGCATAGTGCTGTCCGCCTCCACCCGGTCACAGGCGGCAGAGAGTTCCTGCAAAAGCTCGATATCAAACGCATTGAGCTTTTCGGGCCGCCTGATGGTCATGACCGCGATGTGGTTCTCGGTCGAAATTTCTATCCGATCAGCCATGTCACGCCTCCAGCTTTCGCGCCGGTTTTTGCGGCAGCGTGAGGCCAATCGGCTCCTCGCGGAACAGCGCTTCGTCCATGGTCTTGAGCTGGTCGGAAACGATCAGCGGAAATTCCGACTGGTCGAGAATATGCGCCTGCAAATCGACGCCCGGCGCAATCTCGGTGAGCACGATACCTTCCGGCGTCAGCTTCATCACAGCGCGTTCCGTAACATAGGTGATATCCTGCCCCTGCGTGACACTGCGGGGGCCCGAGAAGGTGACATGCTCGACTTGCGTGACCAGTTTTTTCAGCTTGCCTTCTTTTTCGATCACCAGCTTACAGTCAGCGACCGACAATTTCGCACCCGCATTGAACATGCCGGAGAAGACAATCTTCCTGGCGCGTGCGGTAATGTCGACAAAGCCGCCCGCTCCCGCCGTGACATGCGGACGGAATGAAAGTTTCGACACATTGACCGAACCGTCGCGCCCGATCTCAAGGAACGAGAGCAGCGAGGCATCAAAACCGGCACCCTGAAAATAGGTGAACTGATAGGGTGACGGCATATAGGCATCGGCATTGGACGCGCAGCCGAAAGCGAAGTCCAGAAGCGGCACGCCGCCGACAGCACCCTGCTCGATCACCCAGGTCACGGCACCGTGCAGGCCTTCTTCCAGCAAAATGCGTGGCACATTGGCGGAAATGCCGAAGCCGAGATTGACCGCGCTGCCCGCCTGCAATTCCTGCGCGACACGCCGTGCAATCGCTTTTTGAATATTGAATTCGGCGAGACGGAATGTATCCAGCGGGCGGAAAATCTCGCCCGAAATCGCCGGGTCGTAGAGCGTCTGCGTGGTCTGCTTCTGGTCGGGATCGACAACGATATAATCGACCAGAACGCCCGGCACGCGAACGTCATGCGGCTTCAGCGTGCCTTCCTTGGCGATGCGCTTCACCTGCGCAATGACGATGCCGCCATTGTTGCGCGCGGCCAGCGCCTGATCGAGACCGCCGAGATAAGCGCCTTCATGCTCATAGGTGAGGTTGCCGCGTTCATCCGCCGTCGTCGCGCGAATGATCGCCACCTGCGGGATGATGGCGGGGAAATAAAGCCAGTCCTCGCCTTCGAAGCTGACATGTTTCACCACCGGCTCTTGTGTAGCCTTGTCATTCATCGCCGTACCCTGACGCTTGGGATCGACAAATGTATCGAGCCCTACCTTGGTCAGCACGCCGGGGCGCTTTGCCGCCGCTTCACGGTGCATGTCGAACAGGATGCCTGACGGGATATTATAGGCCGGGATCTCATTATTGGTGATCATTTGCCAGATCAGCGGCGGTTCGGCACTCGACGGGCCGGACGGATAGGAACCTCCGATGATCTTCTTCAACAAACCGGGCTTGGCGATGTAATCGACGCCCTTGATGCCGCTCATATCGCCTGCCGCAATTGGGTGCAGCGTGGTGATGTTCTTCGGGTGGCCCGTCTCGTCGAACCGCTCGCCAATCGCTCTCAGCGTCAGATCGGGACAGCCGAGACCGCTCGATGAGGAGACCGAAACGACAACATTGTCGGGGATGAGTGCAGCCGCTTCCGCAGCCGAAATATGCTTGTTCATGGTGTTCAGAGTCCAGATTGAACGGCGGTTGCCTTGCCAGTCTTGGCGGCTTCCGCGACCGCAAGCCCGGTGGCGAGCGACCAGATGCCGTCTTCGAGTGTTGCAGAAGGCTGGCCCTTGCCCGCAATCGCGTTGTGGAATGCCTGCAAGGCGGTTTCGTAGAGATTTTTCTGGTCGAGCGGCAATTCGTGCTCGCCATCCTTGTTACGCAGAATGACGGTTCCCACCGGCTTTTGCGTCATCACATTGCGCGCCACCAGCGAGCCTTCGCTGCCATGCACTTCAAAGCCCGTTTCGGCATATTTGGTGGTGAAAGCATCGTGGAACTGGGCAATCGCGCCGGAGGAGAAGCGTAGCACCCCCATCACACCGTCTTCCAGCCCAGCGCCGCTGAGGCCCCCCTGCTGGCTGAAAGCCAAGGCTTCGACCGGGTTTTCGCCCAGCACAAAACGCAGCGTGTCGGCATCGTGCACGGTGATATCGAGGATGACGCCGCCACCGGCATCTGGTCGTTCAATGCGCCAGCCCTGCAAATGTGGCGGCAGATAAACCGCATGGAAAACCCGCGCCCCAAGCACCTTGCCGATCCGGCCTTCTGCGATGGCATCGCGCATGGCGCGGTGGCTGGCGGCATTGCGCAAATGATGGTTGGTGCCTGCCACCACGCCTGCCTCGCGCACGGCTTTCAGCATGGCATGGGCGTCGCCAATCGTCAGCGCCAGCGGCTTTTCACAGAGGACGTGTTTAGCCGCTTGTGCCGCGGCAATCGCCTGATCGCGATGCAGTTCATTGGTGGTGGAGATATAGACAGCGTCGATTTCCGGATCGGCCAGCATCGCATCAAGGCTTGTCACCGAGCGGCCAATACCATTATCGCGGGCATAGGTTTCGCCGCGCGCGGCATTGGTGCTGTAAACCGAAACGACTTCGCCGCCGGTCGCACGAATGGCTCCGATCACCCACTCTTTCGCAATCGTGCTTGCGCCTATAAGGCCCCACTTTGCCATTGGTGTTTCTCCTCCTTGTTGGTCTGCGCGCCACAGCTTGCGCGCACCGCAAGACGCACCGCCAAACGCTGCGCCTCCGCCTCCACCCGTTCCGAGTTGATCTGCTTCAACAGAAGCTGTGCCGCCCGTTCGCCCATCCCCTGCGGATCGACCGACACCGTTGTTAATGCGGGCACCGCCGTCTTTGCTTCGATCACATCGTCAAAGCCGACCACGCCGAAATCACGTCCCGGTTCCAGATGCGTGGCGCGCAGGCCGTCACAAACACCAAACGCCACCGCATCATTGAAACACACCGTGGCCGTTGGCTTTGCACCCAGCAGCAACATGCGCTCCACTGCTTCCACACCGCCCGCCCGTGACGGCGCCGATGTGAAGATCAGCGTCTCGTCAAAGACGAGGCCCGCCTGCTCCAGACCAGCGCGATATCCGGAAACACGCTCAGAAAACACCGCGGTATCCGCATAACCGCCCATGAAGGCGATGTTCCTGTGACCAAGACCGACCAGATGCTCGACGGCCTTCGCGACACCGCCGCGATTGTCGGACAGAATGGACGAAACACCGGAACCCGGCACATCGCGCACCATCTGCACGACCGGAAGGCCGCTTTTCGCCAGCGGCTTCAGATCTCCGGATTCCGTACCGCGTGCCGGTGAAACGATCAGCCCGGCAATGCCATGTTCGCGCATGGAGGCGATCACCTCACGCTGGCGGTCGATGCTTTCGCCGGTATTCGCCAAAAACTGCACATAGCCCGCCGACTGCATCACGCGGTCTATGCCCACCGCCAGTTCAGCGAAAAAACTGTTGGTCAGATCATTGACGACCAGCCCGATGATCTTGGATTTGGCCTGACGCAGATTGGCGGCGCTGCGGTTATAGACATAACCGAGCTTTTCGATTGCCGCCTGCACCTTGACCCGCGTTTCAGCATGAACCAGCGGGCTGTCACGCAGCACAAGCGACACGGTCGATTTGGACACGCCTGCCTCGCGTGCAATATCGATGACCGTAACGCTGCTCTTGTTCATGGCTTTCCTCGACTTCTGCCGCCAAGTTAATTGGAACGTTCCAAAATTGTCAATTAGATAAATTTAGCCGTAATATCGCCATGATACTGCCTTGTTGTTTGGCCCTTTTTAGGCGGAAATCTCAAAAGAATGGGCTATATCGGTTCGAAATAGGCTTATTCCTTGCCATTTGGAACGTTCTAAATTATCAAGACTGAGGTTCGTGGGAGGACGATGATGGGCGTTGCATTCGACACTATGCTGACCTTGCCGAAGGCCGATGGAACCCTGCTTCCATATCGGCTTGTCGGAACGCCGACAGAAAGACCGTCCGCTCCCCCGCAATTCAATCGCATCGCCTATGCGGCAGCGCATGTTGTCTCCGACCCGCGAAAAGATACGACGCCCTGGAGCAATCCCGCGCTCGACTGGGATGCGACCATGGCTTTCCGGCATCATCTCTGGAGTCTCGGTTTCAGGATCGCCGAAGCGATGGACACATCGCAGCGCGGCATGGGCCTCAACTGGACGGGCGCGCAGGAGCTGATCCGCCGCTCGCTGGCTGAAAGCAAGACCGTAGCGGGTACCGATCTCGCCTGCGGTGCTGGCACCGACCATCTCGATCCGGCGGATGCCAAGAGCCTTGATGACATCATCAAGGCCTACGCAACACAGGCTGGTTTCATCGAGAAACACGGCGGGCGTTTCATCCTGATGGCAAGCCGCGCCCTTGCCCGTATCGCCCGCTCGCCCGACGATTACGCAAAGGTTTATGGGCACATTCTCTCCAATGCCCGCGAGAAAGTTGTGCTGCACTGGCTGGGCGACATGTTCGATCCGCAGCTCAAGGGCTACTGGGGAGCCTCAAATTTCGAGGATGCGCTGGATACGGTCATCGACATCATCGAAGCCAACCGCGACAAGGTGGAAGGCATCAAGATTTCGCTACTCGAAGAACGTTACGAACTGGCATTACGAGACCGGTTGCCGGAAGGCGTGCTCTGTTTCACAGGCGATGATTTCAACTATGCGCCGCTGATCGAAGGCGACGGCAACCGGCACAGCCATGCCTTGCTCGGCATTTTCGATGCGGTCGCGCCACAGGCCTCCAGCGCATTGGCAGCGCTTGCCCAAGGCGACAGCGCCCGTTTCCGCGCCATCATAGAGCCGACCGTCCCGCTATCGCGCAAGATTTTCGAAGCGCCGACCCAGTATTACAAGGCGGGCATCGTGTTTCTCGCATGGCTCAACGGCCACCAGACGCATTTCACCATGCCAGCCGGAATGCAGTCGGCGCGCGGCATTGTCCATTATGCCGACATTTTTCAGCTGGCGGACAAGGCCAATGTGCTCGACAGGCCGGAGCTTGCCGTGAAACGCATGAAGTCGCTTTTGGAAACCCATGGGGTGGAACAAGCCTGACAGCCGCTTCATCAAGCGACCCGTATTCCCCCATGCAATCTGTCCGGTTCCCGTGCTGATTGATTTCGGCTATCAACTTGATTAAGCAATCAACAGCATAGAAACCAATTAGGGGAGATTTTCATGCGTTCTGTACTTCTGGCATTGCTGGCCGCAACGGCCATTGCCACTTCGGCCCAGGCAAAAGACGTTACCGTCGCCGTTACCGCGATCGTCGAACATCCGGCGCTCGACGCTGCCCGTGACGGCGTGAAGGATGCACTGGCCGAAGCCGGTTTCAAGGAAGGCGAAAATCTCAAATTCGTCTATCAGTCCGCACAGGGCAACCCGGCAACCGCCGCACAGATCGCACGTCAGTTCGTCGGCGAAGGCCCGGATGTGATCGTTCCGATCTCCACCCCTTCGGCTCAGGCCGTGGTTTCTTCCACGCGCGACATACCGGTTGTGTTCACCGCCGTATCAGATCCGGTCGGCGCACAGCTCGTCAAGAGCATGGAAAAGCCGGGCGGCAATGTAACCGGCCTCTCCGACATGTCGCCGGTGGCCGAACATATCAAGCTCATCAAGGAAGTGATGCCGAACATCAAGAAGCTCGGCTATCTCTACAATTCCGGCGAAACCAATTCGGTCTCGCTTCTGGCTGCGCTGAAGGAAGCTGCTGCCGCTGACGGCATCGAAATCGTTGAATCCGCCGCCACCAAGTCGGCTGAAGTCAAGGGCGCTGCGCAGGCCCTCGTCGGCCGCGCCGATGCCATGTATGTGCCGACCGACAACACCATTGTTTCGGCTCTCGAAAGCGCTGTCGGCGTTGCCGAGGAAAGCAAGCTGCCGCTCTTCACCGCCGATACGGATTCCGTCAAGCGTGGTGCGATGGCTGCACTCGGCTTCAACTATTACGACGTCGGCAAGCAGACCGGCGCTGTGGTTGCACGCATCCTGAAGGGCGAAAAGCCGGGCGACATTTCGGTCGAAATCGCAAAGGGCACCGATCTCGTCATCAATCTCGGCGCCGCCAAGAAGATGGGCGTGGAATTCCCGAAGGCCGTGATCGACCGCGCCACCAGCAAGATCGACTGATCATCGATCAGACCGCAGAAAAAAGGGGCGAGAGTGAAAACTCTCGCCCTTCTTCTTTTTGGACAAAGGCCAAAGGAGTTCCAAACAATACCCAAGGTGGGGCAATACCGCACGAATGTTGCGTGAGCCGCACATAAAGCCGCATTTGCGGGCCTTTGGCGCGGTTTGGGCTTGCGCTCGGGATTACGAGAGTTGTAATCCCACTGGAATAATAACGGGAACAAATGATCTAGCCGGGAAACGATCCGTACGGGCTTCGCCCGCCGGATACACTCAAACCAAAACCGGTCGCGATTGGTGAAAGCCTTTTGGGCAATCGGAGGCACGAAGCCTCGATGCCCGCAGGCTTGCGGATGGTCTTATGCCGGAAAACCGGCTTCATCCTTGTCGATTGCGGCAAAGTACAAGGAATGTCGTTGTGAGTCAGATCGCCTTCTGGGGTGCGGTCGAATTAGGCCTCGTTTTCGCGTTTGTCGCCATTGGCGTTTATCTGGCGTTTCGCGTCCTCGACTTTCCCGACTTGACGGTAGACGGTTCATTCCCGCTCGGTGCAGCTGTAACCGGCGTTCTGATCCTCGCGGGCCTCAACCCATGGCTCGCCGCCGCAATCGCCATGGTTGCTGGCGCGATAGCCGGTCTCGTGACCGCCACGCTGAATGTCCGCTTCAAGATTCTCAATCTGCTCGCTTCCATTCTTACTATGATCGCGCTGTTTTCGGTGAACCTGCGTGTGATGGGCCGACCGAATATCGCGCTCATCAATCAGGACACGATGCTCAGCCCCTTCTTCGGCCACGGCATTCCGGAATATTACGTTCGCCCGGCTTTCCTTTTCGTGCTGGTGGCCATCGCGGTCTTCATCGTCTGGCGCTTTCTGGAAAGCGACATGGGCCTCGCCATGCGTGCGACCGGTGCCAATCCGAAAATGGCGCGCGCGCAAGGCGTACAGACGGATCGTCAGATTTATATAGGCATGGCGCTCTCCAACGCGCTTGTCGCGCTTGGCGGGTCGCTTTTCGCCCAGACAAACGGTTTTGCGGACGTCACCTCGGGTGTTGGCACCATCGTCGTTGGCCTCGCAGCGGTCATCATCGGTGAAACCATCCTGCGCACCCGCAACCTGCTGGTGATCCTGATCGGCTGTGTGCTCGGCTCCGTCATCTACCGCATCGCCATCCAGCTTGCACTTTCGAACGGCAACACATTCGGCCTGCAGGCGTCCGATCTCAACATCGCCACCGCGCTTCTCGTTACATTCGCCCTGATATTGCCGCGCATGCGCCGCGGGGGAGCATCCGCATGATCGAAGTATCCAATCTCGATGTCGTCTTCGGTCGCGGCACCCCGCTGGAAAAGCAGGTTCTGAACAAAATCAACCTGACCATGGATCGCGGTTCCTTTGTCACCGTTATCGGCTCGAATGGCGCTGGCAAATCCACCCTTCTCGGTGTGCTTGCGGGCGATGTCATCCCGACCGGCGGCAAGGTGGTGATCAGTGGCAAGGATGTGACCCGTAAATCCACCGCCGAACGCGCCGGTCTCGTCGCACGCGTGTTTCAGGACCCGCTGGCTGGCAGCTGCGGCACCCTGACCATTGAGGAAAACCTCGCGCTTGCCGCATCGCGTGGCAAGAAGCGCGGCTTCACCCATGCGCTGAATTCCAATCGTCGCGAATGGTTTCGCGAGCGCGTGGCGAGCCTCAATCTCGGCCTTGAAAACCGGATGCAGGACCGCATGGAGCTTCTCTCCGGCGGGCAGCGTCAGGCGCTTTCGCTGATCATGGCAACGCTGGCCGGTTCGGAAGTTCTGCTTCTCGACGAACATACCGCAGCGCTCGATCCGGGCATGGCTGAATTCGTCATGGAACTGACCCGTACGCTCATCACCGAAAACAAGCTGACGGCGCTGATGGTCACCCATTCCATGCGTCAGGCGCTGGATTATGGTGACCGCACCATCATGCTGCATGGCGGCAAGATTCTGCTCGATGTTACCGGCGACAAGCGCAAGACGCTGGGCGTGGAAGACCTGATCGAGATGTTCCGCAAGGTGCGCGGCCAGACGCTCGACGACGATGCCCTGCTGATCGAATAACAATCCACCTATTCGCTTTTCACAGCCGCCGTTCACCCCGTGACCGGCGGCTGTTTTGTTTCTGCCCGAAATGCTCTAAGAACCCACTATGGCCCAGAAAAAAGCAAATGAAGTCGATGGTTTCCTGAGCAGACCGAGCAGCTCGTTTCCGGTCGTGCTTCTTTATGGCCCGGATAAAGGGCTGGTGAGCGAGCGCGCACGCCGCTATGCCGAGGCGACAAAGCTGCCGCTCGACGATCCCTTTGCCGTCATTCGCATGGAAGCCGACGAGATCGACGCAGATCCTTCGAAGCTCGCCGATGAAGCGCGCACTATTTCGATGTTCGGTGGCATCCGCTTGATCTGGATCAAGAACGCCGCCGGGCAGAAGAAACTCGCCGATGCGGTCAAGCTCTTGGCAACCGAACCGCCGCATGAAACCTTCATCCTTGTGGAAGCCGGTGATCTGAAGAAGGGCGCAGGGTTGCGCAGCGCCGTCGAGAACGCCTCGGCGGGCATGGCGCTGCCCTGCTATACGGATGATGCGCGCGGCATCGATGGTGTCATTGATGATGTGCTGGCCGAATGGAAGCTGCAGATCACCCTCGATGGGCGTCAGCTGCTTCGCGCCAGCCTTGGCGGCGACCGCCTTGCCACCCGCGGCGAACTGGAAAAGCTCTGCCTCTATGCGCGCGGCAAGGAACGTATCGACATTGACGATGTGCGCGAAGCGGTGGGCGATGTTGCAGGCCTGTCGACAGACGAGGTCGTGGATGCAGTCATTGCCGGTGATTTGCAGCGATTTGAAATCACATTCGACCGTGTCGTGAAATCCGGCACAGCGCCTTTTCTGGTGCTGAACACGGCCATGCGGCAATTCCAGCAGATACAGGGCCTGCGCTATATCATGGATAGCGAACGCAAAAGCGCGTCCGTTGTCGTGGCCGGTGCAAGGCCACCCATCTTCTTCAATCGTAAAAGGCTGATCGAAACAGCAGTCGGACGCTGGAGCGGCGAAAGCCTTTCACGCGTTTTGGAGCGTCTCCAGCGTGCCGTGCTGGAAAGCCGTCAGAATTCCGCGCTTGCCATTCCGATCATCCGCCAATGCCTGATGGCTATCGGTGTGGAAGCTATGCGCAACGCACGGCGCTAGCTCCCTTCTCGTGAAACAATCCGCAAATAAAAACCCCGGTATAGATACCGGGGTTCTTGTATTCCACAAACGAACAAATCAGCTTTGAAGGCGGCGGCAGATTTCATCGAGTTGCTCCAGAGAGCTGTAGCGGATTTTCACCTCGCCGCCCCGGTCCCGATGGTTGATCTCGACCTTCATGCCGGTCACATCGGAAAGCAGCTTTTCCAGCGCCTTGGTGTCGGCATCTTTCTCCACCGGCGCAGCTTTGCCCGGTTTCGGTTCCGCCCCGCCCCGCGCTTCGGCCTGCGCAAGAGCTTCCACCTGACGGACGGACAAGCCTTCCTTGACGATCCGCTCCGCCAGAACCGTCGGATTGTCCATCGTGATAAGACTGCGCGCATGTCCGGCAGACAGCGCACCATCAACGATAAAATCCTGAACTGGTTGCGGCAGCTTGAGAAGGCGCAACGTATTGGCCACATGGCTACGGCTCTTGCCGATCACCTGCGCCAGATCGTTCTGCGTATACTCATGATTATCGATAAGCTGTTGATATCCCAACGCTTCTTCGACTGCATTCAGGTCTGCGCGCTGAACGTTTTCAATGATCGCGATCTCAAGAGCGACGCGATCATCCACATCGCGGACGATAACAGGGATCGTATCGACGCCTGCGCGCTGCGATGCGCGCCAGCGGCGTTCGCCGGCGATCAGCTCGAAATGATCAGGCTGACCGGGCGCGGGACGCACCACGATTGGCTGAACAACACCATGTTCCTTGATCGACTGGGCCAGATCTTCGAGTTCTGCTTCCGCGAACATGCGTCGCGGATTGCGCGGATTGCGCGTGACGAACTCGATGGGCACATTACGTTCAATTGGAACTGGCGTTTTGCGCTCCTCGACCGGACGGTCGATCTCACCAATCAGGGCGGCCAGTCCGCGGCCAAGGCGCTTCTTTGAAGGATCGTCGTTCATCGTTCGGCAAATTCCTGCAATTGTTACGTAGTCGAATCGATAGGCTTGCTATGCGGCTTTCAGCTGCCGCTCGCGCTGGATAACTTCCGACGCAAGCTGCAAATAGGCCTGACTTCCCGCGCATTTCAAATCATAGAGAATGGCCGGCTTGCCATGGGATGGGGCTTCCGATACGCGCACATTGCGCGGAATGACAGTGCGATAGACCTTTTCGCCCATGAAGGCGCGGACATCATCCACCACCTGGGAAGCCAGATTGTTGCGGCTATCGAACATCGTCAGCACGATGCCCTGGATGGAAAGCTCGGCATTGATGGTCGAGCGCACCTGATCGACCGTCTGCAACAGTTGGCTCAAGCCTTCCAGCGCGAAGAACTCGCACTGCAACGGCACAAGCACGGAATCCGCAGCGGCCATGGCATTCAGCGTCAACAGATTCAGGGATGGTGGGCAGTCCACCAGAACATAGGAAAACCGTTCGGAAACGCTGGAATCGAAGCGCAGAGAATCGCGCAGACGGCGCGTACGGTCTGCGGATTGTGCGATTTCCATCTCGATACCCAACAGATCGAGCGTCGAAGGCACGATAAAAAGATTGGGTACATCGGTCTGCATCGCAGCTTCCGGCACTGACGCCTCTTGCGTCAGCACGTCATAAGAAGACAGCGGACGGTTGCGGCGGTCAATCCCCAACCCCGTGCTGGCATTACCCTGCGGATCGAGATCAACGATGAGAACCGTTTCGCCTATTGCCGCCAATGCCGTGGCCAGATTGATCGCCGTCGTGGTTTTACCGACGCCGCCTTTCTGGTTTGCAATGGTTATGATCCTGGACATCTTGTTCATTACCGTCGCCCTGCCGCTTTCCAGATCTGCCAAATTCTCGGATTCAATTTGCTTTGCGTCGCAAGTTGCTGATTTCGAGGATGACCGAAGTCTGATCGATAGCACTTTGATGTTTTACCAGATCGAAATCCCAACCGACACGGCTTTCATCGATTTCCCTCTGGTAATCCCGACCTTTTTGGAAAAGCGCCTTGGCGCCGTTGACGAGCCAGGGCTCCGTCAAACCGAAAAGATCATTCAATGAGGCGAGCGCGCGGGCGGTAACAACGTCCGGCGTTTCGATTTTTTCCCACATCGACTCGATGCGAGCCGCATGAATATGGGCGGGAACATTCAAATGTCCGGCAGCGGTACGCAGAAAAGCAGCCTTTTTGCCCGCACTTTCCACCAGATCGATACGGCTATCAGGCTGATCCGCGAGATAGCAGGCCGTGACGATGCCGGGAAATCCGCCCCCGGAACCGATATCGATCCAGCGTTTAGCGTTTGGCGCTAGCGGGAAAACCTGCGCGCTATCGAGAATATGACGGCTCCAAAGGTCCGCCAATGTCGATGGAGAGGCCAAATTGATCGCTTTTGACCATTTTCGGAACAGCTCTTCGAATGCAATCAGGCGATCCGCTGTTTCACGTGAAACAGTGGGATTGATCCGGCGAAGGCTTTCATAACGACGATCCGCACTCATAATAGCACTCACGCCGCGCCCTTCCCTTCCGCCAGTTCCGCGGCAACCTGTCGGCGCGAGCCATGCTTCTTGATTTGTGCGATCAACAGCGCCAAAGCAGCTGGTGTCATCCCGTCGACGCGTTGCGCTTCGGCAATCGTTTCCGGTTTACGCTGCTTGAGCTTATGCTTCAACTCATTGGACAAGCCCGAAATCGCGTCGATATCCAGACCAGCGGGAATCAACAAACGCTCTTCGCGTTCCATGACAGCGATATCCGTCTGCTGACGTTCCATATAGACCGCATATTGCGCTTCAATTTCCAGCGCTTCGCGCGTGAACGGATCTATTGAGCCCAGTTCAGGCCAGATTGGATTCAACCGCGTCAGGTCAATATCGGGATAAGACAACAAATCATAGGCCGAGCGGCGAACACCGTCGTGATTGAGATGCAAATCATAACGACTTGCGAGATTTGGCGTAATCGACAGCGACTGTGTCAATTCCCGTGCGTTTGACAATGCTTCCTGACGTTCATCAAACCGCTTCTTGCGCTCTGCGCCCAATATACCGAGACGATCTGCCAGCGGCGTCAAACGCTGATCAGCATTATCCGCACGCAAAGAAAGACGGAATTCTGCGCGTGATGTGAACATGCGGTAGGGCTCACTGACACCGCGAGACGTGAGGTCATCCACCATCACGCCGATATAGGCTTCGGTGCGCTGGATGATGATCGGCTCATCGCCCCCTGCCCGCCGCGCAGCATTCAAGCCGGCCAAAAGACCTTGGGCGCCCGCTTCCTCATATCCTGTCGTGCCATTGATCTGGCCAGCGAGGAACAGACCATTGACGCGCCGCGTTTCCAGACTGCGCTTCAGCTCGCGCGGATCGATGAAGTCATACTCGATTGCATAGCCGGGCTGCAGCATCACTGCCTTCTCAAGACCGGGTATGGTCTTCAGGATTACAAGCTGCACATCCTCCGGCAAAGAGGTCGAGATACCATTCGGATAGACGGTATCGTCATCCAGACCTTCCGGCTCCAGGAATATCTGGTGGCCGTCGCGATCCCCGAACTTGACGATCTTGTCTTCAACCGAAGGGCAATAGCGCGGGCCGATACCTTCAATTGAACCGGAATACATGGCTGAGCGATGCAGATTGGCGCGAATAATCGCGTGGGTTTCCGGCGTCGTGCGCGTAATACCGCAGTCGATCTGCGGCGTCGTAATGCGATCTGTCATCAAAGAGAACGGGACCGGGTTCTCATCGGCTGACTGGGTTTCGAGGTTTGCCCAATCGATAGTCCGCCCATCAAGACGCGGTGGCGTGCCAGTTTTGAGGCGCCCCAATGCAAAGCCAAGCGTCTTCAAAGTATCCGAAAGCCCAAGTGCCGGATTCTCACCCATGCGCCCAGCCGGTATCTTCTTCTCGCCGATGTGAATGAGGCCGTTCAAAAATGTGCCGGTCGTCAGCACGACAGCGCCGCAGTTCAACAGCCGACCATCTGACAACACGACACCAGTGACGTTACCATTCTCGGTTTTGATATCGAAGGCACCACCTTCAACGACAGTCAAATTCTCTTGCTTACTGATTATGTCCTGCATTGCAAGACGATAAAGTTTGCGATCAGCTTGGGTACGAGGGCCGCGAACGGCTGGTCCCTTGCGTCGGTTCAGTAGGCGGAACTGGATGCCTGCCTTATCGGCAACGCGACCCATCAAACCGTCCAACGCATCAATCTCGCGAACAAGATGCCCCTTCCCCAGACCACCAATAGCCGGATTACAGGACATAACGCCAATGGTATCAAAGCGATGCGTCACCAATGCCGTGCGTGCGCCAGCGCGCGCAGCAGCCGACGCAGCTTCGCAGCCCGCATGACCGCCACCGACAACAATAACATCGAAGACTGTAGACTCAGCCGAACTCATTTCTCGCATCCTTGGATTAAGAGACAGCTTTTGCCATGAAAGCGTTTGAAACGGAAGGATAAAAGCGTGACGAGTGATCAATTTAAAGCGTTCAAGGTCGCTGACTCATGAAGATCAGATGGAGTCAACCAACATTGACGGATTCCACAGATGTTTCACGTGAAACATTTCCCGAGCTTTGTCGGTGCTTCACGAGGCAATGTTTCACGTGAATCACTTGCCAATGCAGAACTGCGAGAAAATCACATCCAGAATTTCTTCGACATCCACATCACCTGTGATGCGCCCGAGATATTGCGAGGCTCGGCGCATGTTTTCGGCGCGCAACTCCAGTGGAAGATCGTCTCGGTTGGCGGCGATTTCGATTTCGCTTAGTGTTGAGCGGAGCAAATTGATATGGCGCTGTCGTGTGGGAACAGCATCGTTGATCTGACCAATGCGTTCTTCGGCGAACTTCTGGAGTTTGGCTAAAAGTTCTTCGAGTCCTGAACCATTTTTGATGGAGATTCGAAAAGTCCATCGTTCGGTTAGAGCACCAGTCAGATCAGCCTTGGTTCCAATCCGCCATATCTCCGCATCGGCTTCGTCGAGAGACACGTCAATCGGATCGCTCATATCTTCAAGAAGAAGTATGAGGTCTGCTTCTGATGCCCTTTCGCGGGCTCGCTCAATACCGATTTTTTCCACCGCACTTTCGGTCTCGCGTAGCCCCGCCGTATCGGTGACATAAACCGGGATGCCATTGAGGTCGAGTTTGACTTCCAGAAGGTCGCGCGTGGTGCCCGCTTCATCGGAAATGATGGCCACTTCACGCCCGGCGAGAAAATTCAACAGGCTCGATTTACCGGCATTTGGAGCGCCAGCAATTACCACATGCAATCCGTCGCGAAGCATGGCAGCACGCTTTCCGCTGGCAATGTGGAGCTCAATTTCCTTATGCAGCGCTTGCAAAGATCGCCATACCTGATCAGAAACAGAACCCGGCACATCGCTTTCATCCGCAAAGTCGAGTTCGGCTTCAATGAAGGCACGCGCACGGACAAGCCGTTGCCGCCATTCCGTATAGAGTTGACGTTGCGCGCCGGAAGCGACCTGCAAGGCAAGGCGTCGTTGGCCTTCGGTCTCTGCGGCAATCAAATCGGCGAGACCTTCGGCAATTGTCAGGTCCATCTTTCCGTTGGTAAAGGCCCGACGCGTAAATTCGCCCGCTTCTGCAATGCGGCATCCGGCAAGTTTACTCAGTTCCTGCAATAGCTTTTCTACGACGGCGATACCGCCATGAAGATGAAATTCAACGCAGTCTTCGCCGGTAAAACTATGCGGTCCGGGGAAAAAGAGCGCCAATCCGCGATCGATCGCATCTCCATTTCGGGCACGGAATGTCTTATAGGCCGCATAGCGCGGTTTAATTTCGCCGCCGATAATCGTTTCGACAATGAATCGAACTTTGGGGCCGGACGCACGCACGACAGCAACACCGGACGGGAGCCTTCCACTGGACAGTGCGAAAATCGTATCGTGATGCACGGCGGTGTCGTTCATTGCGTTTCCTGACCTATATCAATCTTGCCAAGAGGATTGAAATTAAGCTCAGTGCATATTCATTCAAACGCTGAAAGGGAAGCCTCATGACGGATATCAGCAGAAACAGGCTGTCTGCGGAACCCAGTGCCTATCTGCGCCAACATGCGGACAACCCGGTTCACTGGCAACCCTGGGGAAAGGAAGCCCTCGACGCGGCGCGGGAATTGAACCGCCCTATCCTGCTTTCGATCGGCTATGCCGCCTGTCACTGGTGTCATGTCATGGCCCACGAGTCTTTTGAAGATGCCGATGTTGCAGCAGTCATGAACGACCTGTTCGTCAATGTGAAGGTAGACCGCGAAGAGCGGCCGGATATCGACCAGATCTATATGGCAGCGCTCGGCGCCATGGGGCAGCAGGGCGGCTGGCCCTTGACCATGTTTCTGCGCCCTGACGGCAAGCCGTTCTGGGGCGGCACTTATTTTCCGCGACATGCGCGCTACAACATGCCGGGCTTTGTCGACGTACTGAACGCGGTGAATGGTCTCTGGCAGGGAAATAAAGAAAAAATTAACCATAATGCCGAAGCGGTCTTCAATCATTTAGAAGGCAGGCTCGCTGCGCAGAGCGAAGGTAGCCAGAACGAAGTTTCCAGTTTCGATGCGGTGGCTACGCGGATCGCTACCATGTTCGATCCCGTTCGCGGTGGTATCGAAGGCGCACCGAAATTTCCCAATGCCCCCTTCATGGATGCTCTGTGGCTGTCCTGGCTCTATAATCGCGACAGCGATAGCCGGGACAAGTTTGTCCACTCGCTGAAAACCATGCTGCAAGGTGGCATTTACGACCATCTCGGCGGTGGTCTTTGTCGCTACAGCACGGATGCGGACTGGCTGGCGCCGCATTTTGAAAAGATGCTCTACGACAATGCCCAACTGATCCGTCACGCTAATTATGCCTATGCGGAAACCAAGGATGACTTGTTCCGTAACCGAATCGAAGAAACTATCGATTGGCTGGTTCGTGAAATGCGCCTGCCGGACGGCAGTTTCACATCCAGTCTGGATGCCGACAGCGAAGGCGAAGAAGGAAGATTCTACGTCTGGAGCGAAGCAGAGATCGACCGCGTTCTGGGAGGAGACAGCGCAGCTCTCAAGACCTTCTATGGCGTTACACCGGGTGGCAACTGGGAGGGCCATACTATTCTGAACCGCCTGCATGACGTCGATGGTGGAGGGTCGGTTCCGCCGTTGATACGGGATGCCAAGACGAAGCTTTTCGCACAGCGTGAAACACGCATTCGCCCCGGACGGGATGATAAGGCGCTCACCGACTGGAACGCACTGGCAATCCGGGCACTCGCAGAGGCAGGGCGGAGCTTTTCAAAACCGGACTGGACCACGCTCGCCGTCGAAGCCTATCACGCCATCATGGCGCCGTTTCGTGCGGGACAAATGGCGCATTGTCGTATGGAAGATCGGCTGGTCTACCCTGCCCTTTCGACAGACTATGCCAGCATGATCAATGCAGCGCTGGCGCTCTTTGAAGCAAGTGCTGACCGCGCTTATGTGGATGATGCGCAGAAGCTGAAGCAAGCGCTCGACGCACATCACCGGGACGCGTCCGGCAATTATCGTCTCTCGGCACTCGATGCCGACGATGTTATTCTTCACGCCTATGGAGATTATGATGAGGCGATCCCCAGTGCGACAAGCCAGATCATTGAAGCGCTGACGCGGCTTTTCCTCGCGACCGGCGATATGGCGCTTTATCAAAGCAATGAAACGTTGATTGAGCAGGCACTGGGCCGCGCATTGGCGCAGCAATATGGACAGATCGGCATATTGAATGCTGCGCGTGTGGCGGCAGAACCGCTGTCGCTCGTTGTCGCCGCGCAATCCCAACAGGATGAGCTTGTTTCGATAGCGAATCGAAACCCTGATCCGCGGCGTATGGATAAGATCGTCAGTTTCACAGCGGATGCTGAGATCGACCTGCCCACAGGCGGCACAGCCAAGGCTGAAAAGCCCTCCGCCTGGTTCTGCAAAGGCCATGTGTGCCTGCCACCCGTGGAAAACGGCGAAGCATTGCGCATTCTTCTGACCGGCGGAGCATGAACACCAAAAAAGCCACGCCGGTTACCCAGCGTAGCTTTAATTTGTCGGAGCGCTTGAAGCGCGATTACGTGTTCATCGAATCGAAGAACTCACCATTGCTCTTGGTCTGCTTGAGCTTGTCGATGAGGAACTCGATTGCATCAGTCGTGCCCATCGGCGCGAGAATACGGCGCAGAACGAAAATCTTCTGGAGATCGGCGCGTGGGACGAGCAGATCTTCCTTACGCGTACCGGACTTGAGAATGTCCATAGCCGGGAAGATGCGCTTGTCTGCAACCTTGCGGTCGAGAACGATTTCCGAGTTACCCGTGCCCTTGAATTCTTCAAAGATCACTTCGTCCATACGGCTGCCGGTATCGATCAGCGCGGTCGCGATGATGGTAAGCGAACCACCTTCTTCGATGTTGCGTGCAGCACCGAAGAAACGCTTCGGACGCTGGAGCGCATTGGCGTCCACACCACCGGTCAGGACTTTACCCGACGACGGAACAACAGTGTTGTAAGCGCGGCCAAGACGGGTGATCGAGTCAAGCAGGATCACGACATCGCGACCATGTTCCACCAGGCGCTTGGCCTTTTCGATGACCATTTCGGCAACCTGAACGTGACGGGCAGCCGGTTCGTCGAAGGTTGACGAAATGACTTCGCCCTTCACCGAACGCTGCATATCGGTCACTTCTTCCGGACGTTCATCGATCAGAAGAACGATCAGATAGCATTCCGGATGATTGGCAGTGATCGAATGTGCGATGTTCTGCAGCAGAACGGTCTTACCGGTACGCGGCGGAGCGACGATCAGGCCGCGCTGGCCCTTGCCGAGCGGCGCAACCAGATCGATGACGCGCGGCGACAGATCCTTGGAGGTTGGAACTTCGAGTTCCATCTTGAAACGCTCATTCGGATAGAGCGGCGTCAGATTGTCGAAGTGGACCTTGTGGCGAATCTTTTCCGGGTCTTCGAAATTGATCGAATTGACCTTGAGAAGCGCAAAATAACGCTCGCCTTCCTTCGGGCCACGAATCGGGCCTTCAACCGTATCGCCGGTCTTCAGCGAGAAGCGGCGCAACTGCGAAGGGGAAATATAAATATCGTCGGGGCCTGGCAGATAATTGGCGTCGGCGGAGCGCAGGAAGCCAAAACCGTCCTGCAGCACTTCGACAACGCCCTCACCGATGATCTCGACATCCTGCGAAGCCAGCTTCTTGAGAATCGCGAACATCAGTTCCTGCTTGCGCATCGCGCTCGCATTTTCGACTTCAAGGGTTTCGGCAAAAGCAAGCAGCTCAACCGGTGTTTTATTTTTTAGTTCTTGTAGTTTCATTTCCTGCATGGATGAGGAACTCTTTTGAAATATAAGGAGAAAATGCAGTTGTTCGGAAAGTTGGTCAGCTGGTTGGCTTGACCGGCATCGAAGGCCTGCGATCAGGAAGGGAAGAGGTTTCCTTCATATCGATTTGCAATATGAAGAGCAAGTCACATGTAGTGACTGCGCAAAAATTCTGCAACGAGAAAATGGCAGAAACCCGACCAAACGGGTTTCTTTTTCATTTAAAACTGCAATTAAAATGGCTTCACGATCACCAGAATGACGATCAGGACCATCAGCACCGTTGGCACTTCGTTAACGATTCGCCAGTGCTTTGCCGATTTCGTGTTCTTGTCTTCCGCGAAAAGGCGTGTCGCTTTCGAAAGATAGCCATGCATGCCGGACATCAGCACGACCAGCAGCAGCTTGGCGTGCAGCCACCCGCCCTGGAAGCGGAAAATCTCCCATGCCATCCAGATACCGGCGATCCAGGTCACCGCCATGGCGGGATTGATGATGAAGTGCAGCAGTCGCTTTTCCATCACCTTGAAAGTCTCGGAAGCTTCTGAGCCCGGCTGGGCCGCTGTGTGATAGACGAAAAGCCGTGGCAGATAGAGCATTCCGGCCATCCAGGCGATGACGGCAATGACGTGAACCGCCTTTACCCAGAGATAGGCATCGGTTGGATTCACGTGAAACAATGCCCAAACGCCAAGCACCACGATGACAAGCGCTGCGATCATGCGAATATAGGCGGCCTTGGTGCTGCCCTTCGAGGTCGGCTGGCTCACGATTTTTCTCCACGAATGCGATCAATCATGCGCTGGACATTCTCGACCGGCGCTTGCGGCGTAATACCATGTCCGAGATTGAAGATCAGCGGACCTTTCCCGAGACGTTCCAGGATCGCGTCTACACCTTCATCGAGTGCCGAACCGCCCGCGACAACGCGCAACGGATCGAGATTGCCCTGAATGGCGCCATCTTCCTGCAAGGCGGCGGCGAAATTGAGCGGAACCGACCAGTCGAGGCCGAGCACGTCCACGCCAGTCTTTTCGCGGTAGCCCGCATAAAGCATTCCGGCTCCCTTCGGGAAACCGATAATGCGGGCTTCGGGATAGACCGCGCGAACTTTCTGAACGATCCGCGCCACCGGCTGGATGCAGAACCGCTCAAAGCAATCTTCGTCCAGAACACCAGACCAGGAATCGAAAATCTGTACGGCGTCCGCGCCTGCATCCAGCTGTTCGATGAGATATTCGGCGGACACATCCGCCAGATCATTCAAAAGCTTTTCGAAGGCTTCCGGGAAACGATAGGCGAAAAGGCGGGCTGGCGCCTGATCCGGTGTACCGTGACCGGCGATCATATAGGTCGCAACGGTCCAGGGCGCGCCACAGAAGCCAAGCAGCGTCGTTTCGTCGGGCAGTTGCTCGCGCAGTAGCCGAACCGTTTCGTAGACCGGCTCCAGCCGTTTGGCGACACCTTCGGTCTCAAGCCAGAATATCTCGTCCGCGTCGATCGGGGTCATTAAAGGCCCCTTGCCTTCTTCAAAGCGAAGGTCACGTCCAAGGGCATGAGGGATGACCAGAATGTCGGAAAACAGAATGGCTGCATCAAAGCCAAAACGGCGGATCGGTTGAAGCGTCACTTCGACTGCCAGGTCGGGTGAATAACAGAGATCGAGAAAGCTCCCTGCCTTCTTCCGTGTCTCGCGATATTCCGGAAGGTAGCGACCGGCCTGACGCATCATCCAGATGGGAGGTGGAAAGACCGCTTCACCGTCGATCACTCTCAAGACTTTGCGCTTCATCTGATTTTTTTCCGCCCTGTTGGTTGTCTGATCCGGTTTTGGTCTGAAGTTATCCAGTCCGGTTCTCATAAAGAAAGGATGATTCAGGAATCTTTTGATTCTTAGAGTCTGTTGGAATCGGGGATTAAGGTCTGTTCCGGTTTTCCCCACAGTTCAGAAATTGCCAACGCATCCTGTGCAATTTTTCGCCGTCAGTCTGACCGAAAACGGAAAAAACTCAATTCCCTCTTTTAATATAAAGGGTTACCAATTGACGCAGTTCATGAGCTTTTGTGGAAAAGCTGGGAATTATTGAGAGGTTTCCCGATTTTGCGAGTCTTGTCCACACATGTTGATGGCGGCTTCTCACATGTTCGCCCGCTGTGGATGACTTGCCAATTTTTCCACGGCCTGCCATGGCTTGTGGAAGAAGCCTCGGGCTTACGCACAGCCGTCAACAGGAGGGCAACAAAACTGTGACCAGACCGCTTTCCTACTTTCATCTCCATCTGATTTCTGATGCGACCGGAGAGACTCTCCTTGCAGCCGGGCGCGCTGCGGCGGCGCAATATGCCAATGCGCGGGCCATTGAGCATATTTATCCACTGATCCGCACCGAGAAGCAGTTGCGCAAGGTTCTGGAAGGCATCGACGCCGAACCCGGCATTGTGCTTTATACGATTGTGGATCAGAAACTGGCTGCGATCATCGATCAGTCCTGTGCGGAAATGGGTATTCCAAGCGTGTCCGTGCTGGAACCGGTGCTGACCACGTTTCAATCCTATCTCGGCGCGCCCGCACACCGCCGCGCCAGCGCGCAGCATGTGCTCAATGCCGATTATTTCCGCCGGATCGACGCGCTCAATTTCACGATGGAGCACGATGACGGGCAATTGCCGCTCGATATCGAGGAGGCGGACGTCATTCTGGTCGGTATTTCGCGGACGTCGAAAACGCCGACCAGTATTTATCTGGCCAATCGCGGCGTGAAGGCGACCAATGTGCCAATCGTATTGGGCATTCCTATTCCCGAAGTGCTGTTCACGGCTAAGCGACCGCTGGTTGTGGGGCTGGTGGCGACCGCCGAGCGGATTTCGCAAATCCGCCAGAACCGCCCGCTTGGCAGTGTGCCGTCGCTCGATACGGGACTTTATACGGACCGGGTGTCAATTTCCGAAGAATTGGCCTATGCGCGTAACATCTGCAACCGGCACAGCTGGCCGATCATCGATGTATCGCGCCGTTCCATCGAGGAAACGGCAGCCGCCATATTGGCGCTTTTGCGATCTGGAAAGAACGAAGGATTTCAGTCATGACAACCAGGCTCATTCTTGCTTCCAAAAGCCCGTTCCGTTCTGCGCTGTTGAAAAATGCAGGTATCGAATTTTCGAACGAAAGTGCCGATATCGATGAGCGCGCCGTCGAAGCCCCGCTTTATGAAACGGGCGCTACGCCGGAAGATGTGGCGCAGGTTCTGGCTGAAGCCAAGGCGCTGGACGTGAGCGAGAAAAATCCTGGCGCCGTGGTGATCGGCTGCGACCAGACTCTCTCGCTCGGTGAAGATATTTTCCACAAGCCCGCCGATATGGAAGCGGCGGGTCGCCAGCTTCTGCAATTTTCCGGCAAGACGCACCAGCTCAACAGCGCGGTGGTTCTGGTGAAGGACGGCGAGACTCTATGGCGTCACGTTTCGGTGGCGCGCATGACAATGCGGGCATTGAGCCCGGCTTTTATCGGGCGCTATCTCGGTCGGGTTGGCGACAGCGCGCTTTCCAGCGTCGGCGCCTATCAGGTGGAAGGTCCGGGCATCCAGCTTTTCGAAAAAATCGAAGGCGATTATTTCACGATTGTCGGCCTGCCGCTGCTGCCGCTGCTTGCCGAACTGCGCAAGGAACAACTTATCGATGGCTGACACGACATCCGTGGCGGGACCGAAGGCTTTCGTCACCGGCTTTCCGATTAAACATTCGCGTTCCCCATTGATCCACGGATTCTGGCTGGAAACGCTCGGCATTGACGGTTCTTACCAACCGATCGAGGTCAAACCGGAAGATTTCGCGGCTTTCGCCGCAGCGCTTGCAGCCAATGGTTTCGCGGGCGGCAATGTCACGATCCCGCATAAGGAAGCGGCTTTTGCGGCAGCGGAAAGCCTTGATGGTGCCGCAACCGCCATCGGCGCGGTCAACACGCTATGGTTTGAAGGCGGCAGGCTGCGCGGCGGCAATACGGATGCCTATGGCTTCGCCGCCAATCTCGACGATTATGCGCCGGGCTGGGACAATGCCGAAACGGCGCTTGTTCTGGGTGCGGGCGGCGCAAGCCGCGCCGTCGTTCACGCGCTTTTGTCGCGCGGCTTTTCAAAGGTCTGGATCGCTAATCGCACGGCAAGCCGGGCAGAAGAACTGGCCGCGCATTTCGGCGCTGCCGTTTCGGCCTCCGGCTGGGATGCCGCGCAGCAACGCGTTGCTGATGCCGGGCTGATCGTCAACACCACCTCGCTCGGCATGAGCGGTCATGGCGGCGATCAGGATGACGAAGGCAGGTTTCCGCTTGATCTGAGCGTCGCAGCGGAAGGCGTCATCGCGACCGATATTGTTTATGTTCCGCTCAAAACGCCCTTTCTGAAAGCTGCGGAAGAGGCCGGACTGAACACCGTGGACGGGCTTGGCATGTTGTTGCATCAGGCAGTCCCGGGTTTCGAACGCTGGTTTGGCCAAAAGCCTGAGGTGACGGCGGCGCTGCGGGAGCATATTCTGGCGGATATAGCAAAGGCTGGCGCTCTATGATCATTCTCGGACTGACAGGCTCCATCGGCATGGGAAAGACCACGGCGTCCAATATGTTCGCCGAGGCGGGTATTCCTGTTTACAGCGCCGACGATGCAGTCCACCGGCTTTATTCAGGCCGTGCCGCGCCGCTGATCGAGGCGGCTTTTCCCGGAACGGTGACGAATGGCACCGTGGACCGTGAAAAACTATCCGCTACGGTGATCGGCAAGCCGGATGCCCTGAAGAAGCTGGAAGCCATCGTGCATCCGCTGGTGCGCGAGGAAGAAGAAGCGTTTCTGCGTGAGGCGGAAGCGCAAGGCTCGGCCATCGCTCTAGTCGATATTCCACTGCTTTTTGAAACCGGCGGCGAAAAGCGCGTGGACAGGATCGTAGTCGTCTCCGCGCCTGCCGATATTCAACGCGTCCGCGTTCTGGCGCGGCCCGGCATGACAGAAGAAAAGCTCGACGCCATTCTCGCGCGTCAGATCCCGGATGCCGAAAAGCGTGCCCGCGCCGATTTCGTGCTCGATACCAGCGGCAGTTTTGACAATTTGCGTCAGCAGATTACAGCGGTCATCGAGAAATTGAGTGGAAAGCCGGCGGTCGCGACCGAATAGCCGCATTCGTCGTGCTATAAGGTTCGAGATAATCCCTTGAGAGGTTCTTCAATGCGTGAGATCGTTTTCGATACCGAAACCACCGGTCTGGAAAGGCTGGAGGATCGCGTGATCGAAATTGGCGGCGTGGAACTGATCAACAAGTTTCCCACAGGCCGCACATTCCATAAATTCATCAATCCGCAGGGACGTCAGGTGCATGCGGAAGCGCTGGCCGTGCATGGCATCAGCAATGAGCAATTGCTGGACAAGCCGACTTTTGCTGAAATTCTGGACGAGTTTCTGGAATTCTTCGACGGCGCCAAGCTGGTCGCGCACAATGCTATGTTCGACCTTGGCTTCATGAATGCCGAACTCGCGCGTCTTGGAAAACCGGAAATCGCTACGGAGCGCATTGTGGATACGCTGGCGCTGGCGCGCCGCAAACATCCGATGGGGCCGAATTCGCTGGACGCACTGTGCAAGCGTTATGGCATCGACAATTCGCACCGCACGCTGCACGGCGCTTTGCTCGATTCCCAGATTCTGGCGGAAGTCTATATCGAGCTGATCGGCGGCAAGCAGACGGCGCTTGGTCTCAGCCAGGATGGTGGGGCAAACAGGGATAATGCAGCCGATGGCAGCGCCGCCATTGTGCTGGCGGTGCGCCCTGCCCCGCTTGCTCCCCGCATCAGCGAAACGGAACGTGCAGCCCATGCCGCACTGATTGAGGGTATGGGTGACAAGGCAATCTGGAAAAAATATTTGGCCTGAATTTTTGGATGAATATGACAAAAAACCCGGCCTTGAGCCGGGTTTTTTATTGCAAGCAGTATGTAGAGCTCAGCTCTTGACGGCGGCCTTGGCCTGTTCTTCGGCCATGCGCTGCTGGAACATCTGCGCGAAATCGATTGGGTCGATCATCAGCGGCGGGTAGCCGCCATTGCGCGTTGCGTCAGAAATGATCTGGCGCGCGAACGGGAACAGCAGGCGCGGGCATTCGATGAACAGCAGCGGCAGCATGTGTTCCTGCGGGATGCCAGCAATGCGGAAAACGCCACCATAGACCAGTTCCGTGTTGAACAGAACGTCCTTGCCGTCCATAGCCTTGGCTTCCAGCGTCAGAACGACGTCGAAATCCGTTTCGGAAAGCGGATTGGCGTTCACGTTGACATTGATGTTGATCGAAGGAGCCTTATCGCGCGGGCGCAGCGACAGCGGCGCACCCGGGCTTTCAAAGGACAGATCCTTCACATATTGCGCCAGAATGTTGAGGGACGGCTCGGCGGTCGCGCCATTGCCATTCTTTACTTCGCCCGCAGCGGCCTTATCGCTCATTATCGGTATGCCTTCTTTTCGGTAATTAAACTCGTTGCCCCAAAAGGCTGGTGGTCTGATTCCGACATTTGCTTTCCGTGCTACAGCCGCTGGGCAAATGTCGGAATCAAAAGACCACCAGCAACTTTAAATCTTCAGTGGAGTTTTCAAATTTGACGTTCGAAGCTGCGCTTATGTCGAACGGCGTTCAAACGTCAAATTAACTCCACTGGAATGCTTGGCTATCATGTGAAGGGGAATGAGGCAAGAAAGGCTTTTAACGTTAGCTATTGCTGCTGTTAGCCGTCTTTGCGCTCGCCTTTCCATGGCGAATTGTCATTCGGCTTGGTCGTATAATCTTCGGGGTCGAGATCGATGACACGATCTTCACGCGGTTGCTTATACTGGCCATAGCCGTCCGAATAGCGCGCCGAGGTGGCGACGACCATGCGGCCACGCACGAATTTTTCCCAGACGATATCGCGAATGAACGGGATGAACAGCAAAATGCCGATAGTGCTGGTCACGAAGCCCGGCACGATCAGCATGATCGCGGCTAGAACCAGCATGGCGCCATGCACCATTTCGCGATCCGGCACGCGGCCTGCCGCCGTTTCGGTGCGGATGCGCTGGAGAAGGCCGATCCCCTGCACACGCAGCAGGAAAAAGCCCAGCATGGCGCTCAAGATCACCAGACCCAGTGTCGCGAATACGCCGATATGGCTGCCGACGATCACAAAACCGGCGATCTCGATGAAAGGCATTGCCAGCATGACGAGAGGGGCGAAAGAAGACGACACGTGAGTCAGGACCTTTTGTTGTGTGATTGACGTTGCGACCATAGCGACAAATGTAGCTTTTTCAGGTTCGGAACGAAAATGAAACTGTTAACATGAAATATCAAATAGGTACGCGTGATCGGGATTTGAATGATTGCGCCTGCCGATCTATATGTATGAAACAGAAATTCACGATTGGAAGGGATTTGACGCCCTCTCCTTCAATCTATGGCAGGCGGCATGGAATTTTTCGACTTCGGCACAATCTTCTTCTTCATCGCAGCGGTGATCATTTTTCTCCAGCTGAGGAATGTTCTTGGCCGCCGTACTGGAAATGAAAAGCCGCCCTTCGATCCCTATACATCGGCCAAAAGCGCCGACAATGCCGCGCCCGCCGGGACGGACACCGACAATGTCGTGGCTCTGCCGCGCCGTGCCGGTGAGAAGGACTTTACGGCAATCGACAAGATCGCTGCGGCGGGGACACCGATCAATGACGGTCTGCGGGCCATTTACGCCGCCGATCCCACCTTCGAACCAGCCCGTTTCGTCGATGGCGTGAAGATCGCTTATGAAATGATTGTGATGTCCTTTGCCGATGGCGATCGCAAGGTTTTGAAGAATCTTCTGTCGAAGGAAGTCTATGAAGGCTTCGTTTCGGCCATCGAGGAGCGCGAGCAGCGCGGCGAAAGCGTGCGCTCTTCCTTCGTGGGTATCGAAAAGGCGGAAATCGCGGCTGCTGAAATGAAGGGCTCGGAAGCGCATGTGACGCTGAATATCGTCAGCCAGATGATTTCGGCGACGCTCGACAAGGAAGGCACGCTGATCGACGGCGATCTGGAAAATGTGGTCGAGATCAAGGATCTGTGGACCTTTGCCCGCGATACGCGCTCGCGTGATCCGAACTGGAAGCTTGTCGCGACCGAAGCGGAAGATTAAGAGAAGGCTTATGAATCGGGCCGCTGATTTCAGCGGCCTTTTTGTTTTTACTTGATAGCGGATGTAGCTGTGAGCGACTTGGCGAGGATTTTCCGCCCGGTGGGTTTTTCCGATTGCCCCGGCTGGGACCGGGACGATCAGGCGCTGGCATTTGCCGCTTTCCGCCGTTCCGCCGATTACGCTGCTAAAAACACCTATCATAGCGGCAGTCTCGGCATCAGTTTTGAGGCGCTGGAACCTGTTTTTGCGGCAGCGCGGCTTCTGGATGATCCCGATACGATCACCGCCCGCGCCTTTTTCGAACAGCATTTCGTTCCATGCCAGATTGTTCCCGAACAGGAACAGGGATTTGTCACCGGCTTTTACGAGCCGGAAATCGAAGCATCACTTACTGCGGATGACCGGTTCACGGTGCCGTTTCTGAGAAAACCGGACGATCTCGTCAAGGTGACGGATGATAACCGTCCCGCCGGTTTCGATCCGACCTACGCCTTTGCGCGCCAGACGGAAGCCGGGCTTGTTGAATATGACGACCGCCGCCAGATCGAACAGGGAAGTCTCGCCGGGCGGGGACTGGAGATTGCCTTCGTCGCCGACCGGGTGGATGCATTTTTCGCCCATGTTCAGGGCGCTGCCCGGTTGAAACTCAACGATGGCAGCATGATGCGCATCACCTATGCCGCCAAGGCGGGGCATCCCTTTACGGGCATTGGGCGCATCCTGGTGGCGAATGGCGAAATTCCCGCAGCCGATATTTCCATGCAGACAATCCGCCGCTGGCTCAAGGATCATCCCGACAAGGCGGATGCGCTGATCTGGCAGAACCGGTCCTACATCTTCTTTCGGGAAGCGCCGGTGGACGATGTCGATGCCGGTCCGATTGCAGCCGCCAAGGTTTCGCTGACGGCGGGCCGGTCGCTGGCTGTTGACCGGCTGCTGCATACATTCGGCACGCCGTTGTATGTCGATGCGCCGACCGTCACTGTTTTCGATGGTGCGCCTTTCGCCCGGCTGATGATCGCACAGGATACCGGTACGGCCATTGTCGGCCCGGCACGCGGCGATCTGTTCGCCGGTTCCGGCGATGCAGCGGGCGAAATTGCGGGCGGCATCAAGAGCGCTGCGGATTTCTACGCGCTCGTGCCGCGCCAGCTGGTGGGAGCGTGACCATGGCGCGCGACACCGAAAAATCCGGCAAGGATTATCTGCGGCCCGAAGATCGCATTCTCTGGGAGACGGTCGCGAAGACTGCGAAGCCCTTGTCGCGGCAGAAACCGGTCGCGGAAGAGCTGCCCGATTTCAAGACCCTGATGGCAGAAGAAGAAAAGCGTCCGGCGCTGAAAATGCCGCAAACCTCTGCCGATGAAGGAAACAAGCCGAAAAAGGGCCTGTCGTCGCTCAGTGAAATGCAAATCCAGTCGCTGGACAAGCCGACCCATCGCAAGATCGCCAAAGGCCGGGTCGATATAGAGGCGCGGATCGATCTTCACGGCCTCACCCAGAATGAGGCGCATGGGCTTCTCTACAGCTTTCTGGTCAGCGCTCATGCCCGCGGTCTGCGCCACGTGATGGTGATTACCGGCAAAGGCCGGTCTTTTGGCAGCGAGGGCATTTTGCGTCAGGCCGTGCCACATTGGTTCTCCACGCCGCTGTTCCGTTTGCTGGTCAGCGCCTATGAAGACGCCGCGCGCCATCATGGTGGTCACGGCGCGCTTTATGTGCGGTTGCGCCGCCAGACCCAGCAGAACCTGCTTGGTGGTGGCTTGGGCGGTTTGAGCGGAGGCAGGCCGCAGCGATGACCCCGTTTGGAAAGCGATTGCGGGAACTGCGCGAAGAGCGCGGCGTGACGCAGAAGGAAATGGCGGCGGCGCTGCGCGTTTCACCGGCCTATCTCTCGGCGCTGGAACATGGACGGCGCGGTCAACCGACCTGGGATTTGCTCCAGCGCATCATCACATTTTTCAATATCATCTGGGATGAAGCGGAAGAGCTGCAAAGCCTTGCGGCTGTTTCGCATCCGCGCGTGGTGATCGATACATCAGGCCTGTCGCCGCAGGCAACGGAGCTTGCCAATCTTCTGGCGCGCAATATCCGCATCATCGACAAGGAAACCATCAAACGCCTGAGCGATGATATAGAGACGGCGCGCAAGCGCCGCCGGGGCATCATACCGAAGGCCTGAATGCGACTTCCTGTCAGAACAGCGCCTTCAGTTCATCCAGCTTGGTATTGACCAGCCAGCCATAGTAATTTTCCTGCGGCAATTGCGGGTCGGAGCGCCCAGCATTCTCATTTGCCAGCGCACGGGCGCGGGCATCGGCGCCGCCGGTATTATAGAGCGTGGCGGTGAGACCCGGATTTTTGGAAATGTCGAAACCGGCAATCTGGCGATAGGAATTGATCGACTGTTTCAGTGTCGCCGCGATGTAAGGCAGCGTCAGGTCCGGGTCCATGATGGTCTTGTAGACGACGCTGCCGTCTTCGGCATCGAGTTTCGGCAGGCCGGAAACGCGGTTCACCATGTCGGACATCTGCAAGGCGGTCAGCGGGTTGATCTGGCCAAGGCCAAATGTCTGCCCAGCATAGAAGGGCTGGAAGAACACGGCGCTGAACCGATTGTTGGGATAAGAGTTCCCGCCCACCGATTTGCCGCGAAAAGTCTTGTTCCAGACATTTTCCCGGCAGGACCACAGCGAATAGCTATCCTTGAACTTCAGGCAATCGGCAAATTCAGGCCGCTTGATGAACTGGCCGATGCTTTCGCCATTATAGCCGAAGCTCACGCCCTGATTCACATAGGACATGGCTTTCACATAATAGGTCTGAAGCCGGTCATAGACATCGACATTATAGGTGTGTTCGCCAACAATCGCGCCAACGATATGAATGGGATCGATGCCATAGGCTGCGGCGGTCGACCGGATTTTCGAGCGCAGCGAGGCGTCCTTCTTCAGAAGATTATAGATCTTCTGGTACTTCTTCTCATAGGTGGTGCTGAGTTCCCGCGTGCGCTTGGCCGAAGCGCCGGGAATGGGCGGCTGCTCTGCATTGCGGTTGCCGGGCGGCACGACCGTCACCGCATAGGCGCTCTGGCTTGCAAGCATGAAGGCCAAGGCAGCGCCAGCAACAGCGGAAACCGGTTTTGCATTGGACATGGCGCGGAAACAAAAGCCAGCAATGCGGTTCAGTGTACTGTTGCTCATCATTGTGCGGAAGCAGTCCCAATATGGTAAATGGATCGTCAATTCGCGGGCAAAATAGAAAACCCCCCGACGCAAGTCGAGGGGTTTCTTTTTAGAAGCATGAAAGCGACTAGGGCCGTGGCTTTCCGGTCACTTTATTGTCGCGGTTTACAGAATGAAGCGCGACAGGTCGGTGTTCTTCGACAGAGCGCCCACCTTGTCCTTCACGTAATTGGCGTCGACGGTGAAGGTCGCGCCGGTCTTGTCCGGAGCGGTGAACGAAATCTCGTCCAGAACCTTTTCCATCACCGTCTGCAAGCGACGCGCGCCGATATTTTCGACCGTCGCATTGAGATCGACCGCGATATCGGCCAGAGCGTCAATGGCGTCGTCGGTAAAGGACAGCGTCACTTCTTCCGTCTGCATCAGCGAAATATACTGCTTAATCAGGCTTGCCTCCGTTTCTGTGAGGATACGGCGGAAGTCTTCGCGCGTCAGTGCGGAAAGCTCGACGCGGATCGGCAGACGGCCCTGCAATTCCGGCAGAAGATCGGACGGCTTCGACACATGGAACGCGCCAGAGGTGATGAAGAGGATATGGTCCGTCTTCACCGGCCCATATTTGGTCGCAACCGTGGTGCCTTCGACGAGCGGCAGCAGATCGCGCTGCACGCCTTCGCGTGAAACGCCAGCTCCCCCCCCGCCTTCGCGCGAAGCGATCTTGTCGATCTCGTCGATGAACACGATGCCTTCGTCTTCGGTGACGCGCAGCGCTTCCTGCACGATCTGATCCTGATCGAGCAGCTTGTCGGATTCATCATTGACGAGGATCGCATAGGAATCCTTCACCGTGGTCTTGCGCGTCTTGGTGCGCCCGCCCATCGCCTTGCCCAGCATGTCCGACAGGTTGAGCACGCCGATATTGGCGCCCGGCATTCCCGGGATCTCGAAATTCGAGTTCGATCCGGTATCGGCGACCTCGATTTCGATTTCCTTGTCGTCCAGCTCGCCATTGCGCAGCTTCTTGCGGAAGCTGTCGCGGGTGGCAGGGCTTGCCGTCTTGCCGACCAGAGCTTCGAGAACGCGTTCCTCGGCGTTCAGATGCGCCTTGGCCTTCACGTCTTCGCGGCGTTTTTCACGCACGAGCCCGATGGCGACTTCAACGAGGTCACGGATGATCTGTTCGACGTCGCGGCCGACATAGCCGACTTCGGTGAACTTGGTGGCTTCGACCTTGACGAAAGGTGCGCCTGCAAGCTTCGCGAGACGGCGCGAGATTTCCGTCTTGCCCACGCCGGTCGGTCCGATCATGAGAATGTTCTTCGGCATGACCTCTTCGCGCATCTGCCCTTCGAGCTGCTGGCGGCGCCAGCGATTGCGCAAGGCGATGGCCACGGCGCGCTTGGCGTCGTTCTGGCCGATGATGAAGCGATCAAGCTCCGAAACGATTTCACGGGGGGAGAAGTTACTCATTTTACAACCCACTTTGCCACTGCCTGATGAACTCAAACGGATGCAGCAGCATGATCACGTTGAGCGTAAGATTGTCGCGAATGACGATCAGCGCCAGAATTTCAAAGAAGAGCGCGATGGCGACGGTGATTTTGGTTGGCAGCTTTGCTGCGATCAGAAAGCCGAGCGCGGCGGCGAGCGTATCGGAAACTGAATTCACGATGCTGTCGCCGAAATAGTCCACGGAGGACGTATTGGCGCGATAGCGCTCGATGATGAAATTCGAGTTTTCGACCAGTTCCCATACCGCTTCGATGCCGACCGCAGCCGCAAGTCTCAAGCCGAGCGGGGCTTTGGGCGCGATAACCGTGAACAGCCAGTAGAAAAGAAAGCCATGGATGATATGCGACAGCGTATACCAGTCGGCAATATGCTGCGAATTCTCCGATTTCAGCGAACCCGACCATAATTTTATGGTGCCGCATTCGCACATGGCAATCCGCCCGTCGAGATGCAGCCAGATGGCTTGCACCGTAACAATGGCAATGACGATCAGGACGCCCAGGCCCCAGCGTTGTGCACTCGGTTTGGTGACCTGCGCAAGCGAACTCATTCTGCGTCCAGGCTTTCCACGAGGATATTGTGGTTGGTGTAGATGCAGATATCGGCTGCGATCTCCATGGCCTTGCGGGCGATCTCTTCCGCCGACTTGTCGGTGTCGATCAGCGCACGGGCCGCAGCCAGCGCATAATTGCCGCCCGAACCGATGGCCATCACGCCATGTTCCGGTTCAAGCACATCGCCGGTGCCGGTAAGCGCCAGCGTCACCTTGCTGTCGGCGACAAGCATCATGGCTTCGAGCTTGCGCAGATAGCGGTCGGTTCGCCAGTCCTTGGCGAGTTCGACAGAAGCGCGCATCAGCTGGTCGGGATATTGTTCCAGCTTGGCTTCGAGGCGTTCGAGAAGGGTGAAGGCGTCGGCGGTGGCACCAGCGAAACCGGCAATGACATTGCCTTTGCCGATGCGGCGAACCTTGCGCGCATTGCCCTTCATGACGGTATTGCCGAGCGAGACCTGGCCGTCGCCTGCAATCACGACCTTGCCGTTCTTGCGGACGGTCACGATGGTCGTGCCGTAAATCGTTGTGGGATTGTGTTCGATCATGGATGCTCCTTTGGCGGCTCATGCAATCCCGGACGGCGATCCCACAAGCCCCTTCATCTGAGGGTGAACCGCGCCAGCCGGTGATTTTGCCGGATGAATCGCGTTTCAATGTGGATATTTAAGAACAGCCCCGTGAATTGCAAAGGTACTGTCGCAAATTTCTCAATAGGTTGAATGCGGCCTTATTCGTGTACGCAATTATGCTGCGAGCTCTGCAAAGACTTCGAATGGCGAGCGGTTGTCGTTCGCGAATTGGCTCTTACGGATCATATGCGCAACTTCGATGCCCGCGATAGTCGCTGAAGCGGAGTGAAACGCTTTGAAGCCCATGTGGGGCTTGGTGATCTTCTTGATGAAACGATGGTCCTGCTCAAGGATATTGTCGTGCAGTGCCGAGGTTTCGGTGCTCAGGCAGCATAAACTCAAGCGTTTGTCCGTCACGATCAACCGCCCGATAAAGATAAGTCCATGGGCCTTTGATCTTTATATAGGTTTCGTCAACGCGCGACGAACCCAGTGTTGGGCGTTTACGTCTCCGTGCCTGATCCGCAATCTGCGGAGAGTGTCGAACAACCCACCGCTTCAATGTCGCATGATCAATCTCTACACCACGCTCAGACATAATTTCCTGGAGATCGCGATAGGAAACGGAATAGCGCACATAGAAAATCGTATAAAGGATGACCCTTTTGGGGAAGTGAACTCCTTCGAAATCAACGGCCATCCACTGTCTCCTTACTCAATGACGCGCCCCGATGGTGGCAAAGCTCAGTAGAAGTGAAAAAATTGCGACAGAACCCATGCGACCGCAGGCAATTGATGGACAAAGCGGGCTTTCGCGATTTCGTCCTCGGAGGCGTGCGCCGTATCAGCCATTGAAGAAAATTCCAAACGAACTCTTAGCGTGTTTTTGGGAGCAAATCTTGTTCCGCTCCCAGATAATTAGCATTTAACAGATCTGGCTCCGCATGCTTTTACAAATAATAAATGCACAATGAAACGATAGGCTGCAGTAAATATCAGCTAAAATTTTTGAAAGAATGAATTAAAATAAAATTTCTCAATAAAATGGAGTATTATTATGTTTTCCAGAATTCAATGTGCGATTTTGGCAACGATGATCGAGTTTATCTTATTCAGCAGCGCATCTATCGCTGGCAGTAATTTAGATAAAATTAAAGATGGGCCTGTGTTATACGATGCAGATAGGGATAGCTATGGATACTTTATAAGAAGGCATCTTATCGCTATATATTATCAAAATTCGAAAGAAAAAACGGATTTAAAGCTTCGTTCAGATAAGGATTATTGCTCAGGGCCTCTTTATGAGTGCTCTGGAATAATGATTTCAGGGTTTGAGCAGGATGGTGATTACTGGAAGAAACCATATCCTCAACAACAAAAAATATCATTGAGCTACTGGAGTGAAAAAACCAATACTGCCACTTTTGCTGGCCAAGAGGGAGATATATCCGCCGCTTATGCAAGCTCGGGCTATATGCTATGGCCGTCGAATATCGTTAATGAACACTATGGTGCTAATGTATTTAAACCACATTATTCTTGTGTTTTCTCGGCAGATGGAGGGACTGAGGAAAACTGGGGTAACGGATGTGCCAGGTCCGGGCCAACATGCCAGGAGTTGGGTATTTATACCGCGCAAGATTACCTGAATCACTACGGTAATGATCCCAATATTTCTCTCAGCTTTTGTGGCTGGTATCTGGGAGAGGATGAAGGGGACAGAAAACGTTATTTTGGAGAATCAATCAAATTACAGATCAATAAAGGTTTTGGTTATGATGAAGTGGTTGCTAAGGGGTGGGATGAGTACAATCCAAGTAAAATTCCATTAATGGGCTTCTTTTATTATGATAAGTACGATAATCTGGATTCCATTTCGGGCCTAGACCTTACTCAGGTACAAAAGCAGCAATTGGACTATTACAAAGAAACGGGTATTTTTGTTCCAATCATTCATCCTACAAGCACCTGGAAGGAGAAGGGTTGGAGTGCCGTGGATTTCAAATATAACTCTAGTGAGCAATCTCCTGGAATCCCACAACACGTTAAGGTGATTGTTAAAACATCATCGTAAGAGTCCGTTTGAGAATTTGCATCAATGGCTGATACGGCTCAATCACGTCGATGACGAAATCGAGAATGGCGGCTTTGTCCATCAATTGCCTGCGGTCGTGCACCATCCGCAAATTGTCTTGGCAAGCCGCTCCGGCGTCGGGCTCTATTCGCTGGCGCTCACCGAGCCAGGCTTCGCCCGTCTGGGCCCATACGGGTTATGATCCCTCTTGCAAAAGCAGACCACCTTTAGCGGACAATCCCCTGCCCGGCTGCCTGCGCAGCCCGGGCTTGGTCGGGAAGAGACGCTCGGCCGTTCTCTCCCCAGCAACTGTGAAAAATGGTCTCCCCGTCCTTATGGCTGAGCATGGCGCAGAGTTTGATCATGGGACAGAACCATTGCAAATACTGAATTGCAAATGCCGAATTGCTGCTTGCCGGATTGCCGAAAGCATTTGGCAAAGCGGGCAAGCTGTTCTAGAACGCGTCCAGTACCCAATGAGGACCGCTTATGACCGCTGAAAGCACCCGCAAGGCAAGTATCGAACGCTCCACGAAAGAGACGAGCATTGCCGTTTCTGTCGATCTGGATGGCGTCGGCAAGTTCGACATCACCACCGGTGTCGGCTTCTTCGATCATATGCTCGAGCAGCTTTCGCGACATTCGCTCATCGATATGCGCGTCATGGCCAAGGGCGACCTGCATATCGACGATCACCACACGGTTGAGGATACCGGCATTGCGCTCGGTCAGGCCGTCGCCAAGGCCCTCGGCGAGCGTCGCGGCATCGTGCGCTATGCCTCGCTCGATCTCGCCATGGACGATACGCTGACCGGGGCTGCGGTCGATGTGTCCGGTCGCGCTTTTCTGGTGTGGAATGTCAACTTCACGACGGCCAAGATCGGCACCTTCGATACCGAGCTTGTGCGCGAATTCTTCCAGGCCTTTGCGATGAATGCAGGTATTACGCTGCATATCAACAATCATTATGGCGCCAATAATCACCATATCGCCGAGTCGATCTTCAAGGCGGTGGCCCGGGTTCTGCGCACGGCGCTGGAAACCGATCCGCGCCAGAAGGATGCAATCCCCTCCACCAAGGGGTCGCTGAAGGGATAATTCATGGCCCAGTTCGTCATTCTGGAACCAACCGAAGCGTCTTTCAAAAAGAAGCGCGGCGGGACGAGCGTTGAACATTCCGTGTTCGTGCGTGACGGTTTCCATGTTCTGGCGCTGGTTCTGCCCTTTGTCTGGCTTCTGGCGCAGCGCCTCTGGTTCGAGGCTTTCGCCATTCTCGGCGTCACGGCTCTGCTCGGTTTTGCCGGGAGTTACTTCGGCATTGCCGAGGCGGTTCCTCTGCTGACGCTGATCGTTTCGCTTCTCGTCGCCTTTGAAGGTGCGAACTGGAAAATCGCGAAACTGAAGCGTCAGGGCTATATCGAACGGGCGGCAATCGACGCCAGTGATCTCAACGAGGCTGAAATCCGCTATTTCTTCGGGCGTGCGGCGGCTGAAACCACTCTCGCGGAAAAGCCTGTCCCTGCATCGGAGCCGGTTTCTGCCCATCGATGGGACAAGGAGTCCCTGCGTCCCACTTATTCCTCTACTGGCTCCACGATCGGCTTCGTGGGTCATCGCGGAGAAAACTGAAAATGCGTGTTGCGATAATCGATTATGGTTCCGGCAATCTTCGCTCGGCCACCAAGGCCTTTGAGCGTGCCGCCCGCGAAAGCGGCATAAATGCCGAAATCGAACTGACGGCGGATGCCGCACGGGTGGCCTCTGCCGACCGCGTAGTGCTGCCGGGCGTTGGCGCTTATGCCGATTGCCGTGCCGGTCTCCACGCCGTGTCGGGCATGGTTGAAGCGCTCGATGAGGTTGTCATCCAGAAGGGCCATCCGTTTCTCGGCATCTGCGTCGGCATGCAGCTCATGTCCGAGCGCGGATTGGAAAAGACCGTGACCGAAGGTCTGGGCTGGATCGCGGGTGATGTGCGCGAAATGACGCCGTCTGACCCGACGCTGAAGATTCCGCAGATCGGCTGGAATCGGATTCACGTGAAACAATCGCATCAGGCGCATCCGATTTTCGACGGCATTAAGACCGGCGAGAACGGTTTGCACGCCTATTTCGTCCACTCCTATATGTTCGACGCGAAGAAGGCGGACGAGGTTCTGGCCGTGACGGATTACGGTGGCGATGTTACCGCCGCTGTCGGTCGCGACAATATGGTGGGAACCCAGTTCCACCCGGAAAAGAGCCAGCTGCTCGGCCTTTCGCTCATTGCCAATTTCCTGAAATGGAAGCCTTGAAGACATGATCCTTTTTCCCGCCATCGATTTGAAAGACGGTCAATGCGTGCGCCTGAAGCTCGGCGACATGGATCAGGCCACCGTCTACAACACCGACCCGGCTGCGCAGGCCAAGGCCTTTGAAGATCAGGGCTTTGAATGGCTGCATGTGGTCGATCTCAATGGCGCTTTCGCAGGTGAAAGCGTCAATGGCGCAGCGGTCGAGGCAATCCTCAAGGCCACCAAAAATCCGGTGCAGCTGGGTGGTGGTATTCGCACCTTGCAGCACATTGATAGCTGGCTTTCCAAGGGGCTGCGCCGTGTCATTCTCGGCACGGTTGCCGTGCGCGACCCGGCGCTGGTGATCGAAGCCTGCAAGGCTTTTCCGGGACAGGTCGCTGTCGGCATTGACGCCAAGGGCGGCAAGGTCGCCGTTGAAGGCTGGGCCGAAGCCTCACAACTTGGCGTGATCGAACTGGCGAAGAAGTTCGAGGGCGCAGGCGTTGCCGCCATTATCTATACGGATATCGACCGCGACGGCGTTCTGGCCGGGATCAACTGGGATTCGACGCTGGCGCTTGCCGAGGCGGTTTCCATTCCGGTGATCGCATCGGGCGGTCTTGCTTCGATGGACGACATCAGGCGTCTCGCCGCGCCGGATGCGCGCAAGCTCGAAGGCGCGATTTCGGGCCGTGCGCTTTATGACGGTCGCATCGATCCGGCGGAAGCACTGTCATTGTTGAGGGCCACAGTATGACACTCAAGGCACGTGTAATTCCCTGTCTCGATGTGAAGGACGGTCGCGTCGTCAAGGGCGTCAACTTTGTCGATCTGATCGATGCGGGCGATCCGGTGGAAGCCGCCCGCGCTTATGATGCAGCGGGCGCAGACGAATTGTGCTTCCTTGACATCACGGCGTCTTCGGACAATCGCGAGACAATTTTCGATGTGGTGGCCCGCACGGCGGAACAGTGTTTCATGCCGCTGACCGTCGGTGGCGGTGTGCGTCAGGTTGCCGATATTCGCAAACTGCTTCTGGCTGGTGCCGACAAGGTGTCGATCAACACGGCGGCGGTGAAAAACCCGGAATTCGTCGCCGAGGCGGCGGACAAGTTCGGCAACCAGTGCATCGTCGTTGCCATCGACGCCAAGAAGGTTTCGGGCGAAGGCGAAGCGGACCGCTGGGAAATTTTTACCCATGGCGGTCGCCAGACCACCGGCATCGATGCGGTGGAATTCGCCCGCAAGGTGGTCGATCTGGGTGCAGGCGAAATCCTGCTCACCTCGATGGACCGTGACGGCACCAAGGCGGGTTACGATGTGGCGCTGACCCGCGCAGTGGCCGACAGCGTGCGCGTGCCGGTGATCGCTTCCGGCGGTGTCGGTAATCTGGATCACATGGTGGCCGGTATCCGCGACGGTCATGCGACGGCCGTGCTGGCCGCTTCAATTTTCCACTTCGGCACTTATTCGATCGGGGAAGCGAAGCGCTATATGGCCGATGCCGGAATTCCAATGCGGCTCGATCCGGTTCGCTAACAAGAATATACATGACGGGAGGAACCCCGATGAGCCAGTTTACGCTCGCAGACCTTGAACGCATCGTGGCGGAACGCGCCAGCGTGACCGATGGATCGTCCTATACGGCAAGCCTTGTCGCCAAAGGTCAGACCAAGGCATCGCAAAAGCTCGGCGAAGAAGCCGTGGAAACGGTGATTGCCGCTGTTTCCGGCGACCGCGCGGGCGTGGTTTCCGAAAGCGCCGATCTGCTTTATCACCTGATGGTGGTCTGGAAAATCGCTGGTGTTCCGCTGGAAGATGTTCTGCAGGAACTCGACCGCCGCACGGGCCAGACCGGCCTTGAGGAAAAGGCTGCTCGCCCGAAGGCGTGATCCTGCAAAGGATCGCGCTGAATAGAAGGCCAGAGCAGTTCCGGTTAAAACGGAATCGTGGAGCCGATCTATCTATTTGTTTTTACGCATTATCCTGCGCAAAACCGCTTCGCACTTTTGCTGGAAATGCTCTAGAGAGACGACAGTTCATGTGGGAAAAAGTGGATCAGCTCACCCCTTCCAGATATTCGCCCTACCGCTTTTTCTCGGCAGAGGAATGGGCCGGTTTTCGCGCGGATACCCCCCTCACCCTGACCTATGAAGAAGTCAAGCGGTTGCGTTCGCTCGGCGACCCCATTGATCTCGATGAGGTCCGCCGCATCTATCTGTCGCTGTCGCGACTGCTTTATGCCCATGTCGAGGCAAGCCAGTTGCTTTTTCGCCAGCGCCAGCAATTCCTCAATATGGAGGAATCCTTCAAGACGCCCTTCATCATCGGCGTTGCCGGTTCGGTCGCGGTTGGCAAGTCCACCACGGCGCGTATCCTGAAGGAACTGCTCGCCCGCTGGCCTTCCAGCCCGAAGGTCGATCTGGTGACGACGGACGGTTTTCTCTATCCCAACGCGGTTCTGCGCGATCAGAACATGATGGAGCGCAAGGGCTTTCCGGAAAGCTATGATATCGGCGCGGTTCTGCGCTTTCTGTCGGCGATCAAGGCGGGCATGAGCCATGTGCGCGCGCCGCTTTATTCGCATCTGAGCTATGACGTGCTGCCGGACGACTACCAGATCGTCGACAAGCCGGACATTCTTATTTTCGAGGGCATCAATGTCCTTCAGGTGCGCGATCTGCCGGAAGATGGCAAGATGGTGCCCTTCGTGTCGGATTTCTTCGACTTCTCGATCTATATCGATGCCGATCCGGAACTGATCCACAAATGGTATATCGACCGTTTCATGCGCCTGCGCGAAACGGCTTTCCGGGATCCGCAGTCCTTCTTCCATCGCTATTCGCAGCTTTCGGAAGATGCGGCCCGCTCCATCGGGGAAGGGCTGTGGCAGAATATCAATCTGCGCAATCTCAATGAGAATATCCTGCCGACCCGCCCGCGCGCCGATCTGATCCTGCGCAAAGGCAGCGACCATCTGATCGAAGAGGTCGCGCTCAGGAAGATATGAAAAGAGGCCGGGGAAACCCGGCCTTGGCATTTTGATCAGCGTCCCAGATTGGTGCGGGCGAGTTCGACGATTTCATCGCCGCGCCCGTTGATAATGGCTTTCAGCATATAGAGGCTGAAACCCTTCGCTTGCTCGGCCTTGATCTTCGGCGGCATGACCAGCTCCTGCTTGGCCGTGACGACATCGACCAGAACTGGGCCCTTGTGATCGAACGCCTGTTGCAGCGCGCCCGGCAGGTCGGCGGATTCTTCCACCCGGATACCCTTGATGCCGATGGCTTCCGCCATGGCGGCAAAGTTTGGATTGTCCAGATCGGTGCCGGTGCTGAGATAGCCGCCCGCTTTCATTTCCATGGCGACAAAGCCGAGCGAGCCATTATTATAGACGACGATCTTCACTGGCAGTTTCAGCTGCGTGAGGGATAGAAAATCGCCCATCATCATGGTGAAGCCACCGTCGCCGGACAGGGAGATGACCTGCCTGTCCGGTGCTGCGGCCTGCGCGCCAAGCGATTGCAGCATGGCATTGGCCATGGAGCCATGATTGAACGAGCCAAGCAGGCGCCGCTTGCCATTCATCGTGAGATAGCGCGCCGCCCAGACGGTCGGCGTCCCGACATCGGCGGTGAAAATGGCGTCGTCTTTCGCAATCTCGTCGATCAGACGCGTGAGATATTGCGGATGGATCGGCTGGCCCGCCTTTGAGGGCTGGGCAAGATCGTCGAGATCCTTGCGCGCTTTCACATAATGCGCCTTGGCGGAATTCAGGAATGTCGCGCTGCGGTTCGATTTCAGTTTGGGCAACAGCGCATTGGCGGCTTCCTTCACGTCACTGACGATGCCAAGCGTGATTGGCGCGCGACGGCCGAGCTGCGATGGATCATGGTCGATCTGAACGATTTTCGCTTTTTCAGGATAGAAATTCCGATACGGAAAACTGGTGCCCAGCATCAGAAGTGCGTCGCAGTTCAGCATGGCGTGGTAGCCGGATGAAAATCCGATCAGGCCGGTCATGCCGACATCGTTCGGATTGTCCCATTCCACATGTTCCTTGCCGCGCAGTGCGTGGACGACAGGCGCAGCCAGACGGTCAGCAAGCGCCACCACGGCATCATGTGCTCCGGCGCAGCCGCTCCCCGCGAGGATCGTGATTTTTTCCGAGCCGTTCAAAAGGTCGGCAAGCTGCCCGATATCTTCATCGGACGGAATGATCCGTGGTCGCGCCACATGGACCCAGGCTTTCGCGGACGGTTCGTCGATCTGTTTCAGCGCGATGTCCCCCGGCAGGACGATGACGGCCACACCCTGTTGCCCTACTGCGGCGCGCATGGCGCGGTGCAGCACTTCCGGCATCTGGGCGGGATTGGAGACGAGTTCGACGAAATGGCTGCATTCGCGAAACAGTTCCTGCGGATGTGTCTCCTGAAAATAGTCGAGGCCGATTTCCGACGATGGAATATGGGCGGCAATCGCCAGAACGGGTGTGCGATTGCGCTGGCAGTCGAAAAGGCCGTTGATGAGGTGAAGATTGCCGGGGCCGCAACTGCCAGCACAGACGGCGAGCTCGCCGGTTACGGCTGCTTCCGCGCCTGCGGCGAAAGCGGCAGTTTCTTCGTGACGGACATGCATCCAGTCAATCTTGCCAAGGCGGCGCAGGCTGTCGTTCAGCCCGTTCAGACTATCGCCGGTAACACCCCATATGCGCCGGACTCCGGCTTGAGCGAGGGTTTCGGCCAAAAGGTCTGCAACAGTCATGCTCATAATATCACCTCGTTGAAACTCCCGCCTTCAAACTAGGGCGCCAATGAGGAGATGGTAGCAGCTAATTTCGGCGGCGCCGTGTAACGCCGCCGAAAGAATGCATCAAGCGCGGTGAAAACGGCTCTATGCCGTGCAATCTTCGATAAAACGTGCCAGATAGGCGTCGAAAACCGCTGGCGTTTCACGAAAAGGTGCGTGACCGGCGTTGTAGATAACGTGGGTTTTCCCCTCCCAGAGATTGCCGAAGCGGACGTTCGACACGAAGTCGAGTTCGACGAAAGGCTCGTCGCGCCCATTGACCACGGCGATGGGGAGCTTTGCTGCCGCCACGATATCGCGCTGGTTGCCACCGGTTCCGGCGGCGAATTTTTCGAACATGATGCGGCGCGCGCGTCCGTCCGTTCGGGCGACGATATCAAGCAGCGACGCCTCGAACGGCTCGCCGCAGGTGCTGCGAGCATAGGATTCGACGTCCCGGGCCGAAAACACTTCCTGTCCGGCAAGCGCCATGTCGGGGCCGCTCTTGAACCCCAGCCCCACTTCCTCGCGGGCAACCGGCGGCGTACCGGTGATCATCAGCCCACGCATGTCGGGATAGCGTGCAATCATCTCAAGCCCGATATGGCCGCCAAGCGACCAGCCGAAAACCACCGCATCCGCTATGCCGAGCTTCTCCAGCACTTCCGTCATGGCATCGGCATAACCTTCCATGGAATAGCTGCGGTCGGGATCGATGGCGTCGCCCGACTGGCCGTGGCCGGGCAGATCGGGCGCAATGACGCGCCATTTCTTGCCGATTTCGCCTTCAAGCTGGTTCTGGAAGATCGCGCTGGCACTCGAATTGCCATGGACCATCAGCAGTGGCGCGCCCTCACCCGCGCTTTCGCGCACCGCGATTTTGCCGTGGCTGGTTTCGAGATCGTAGAGTTTCGTGGTCATGCATTTCCCCTGCTCATGCGGTCTTGTATGGATTGGAATTCAGGTCTGGCGGCGGTGTTTCAGTCGAAAGAAACCTTGCCGCGCCCTTTTTTGATATCCGCGCGGCCTGATTTTGCCTTCAGGCGTCGCTCGACGGAGCCTTTGGTCGGCCTGGTCTTCTTGCGCGGCGGCGGTGGCGGCTCGGCGGCCTTGGCAATCAGGGCGATCAGCCGCTCGCGGGCGTCTTCACGGTTGCGCTCCTGCGTGCGGAAGCGATTGGCCTCGATGAGAATGTCACCGTCCTTGGTGCCTTTCTGACCGGCCAGTTTGAAGAGGCGCGTGAGAATATCTTCCGGCAATCCCGATCGTGCCGCATGAAAACGCAGCTGCACCGCCGTCGAAACCTTGTTGACGTTCTGCCCACCGGGACCGGAGGCGCGAATGAAGCTCTCCTCCAGATCGTCCTCGCGGATCGTCAGGCGATTGGTGATGCGGATGATGTTCCGGTTCTCTTCCATAAGAGAACGCATACACGCTTCGCTTCGGTTGGACAAAAGAAAACCCTGCACGCGCATGCCCCTCAAAAGTGCGAAGCGGTTTTGAGACAAGGGCATGCGGAGACAAGTCATGCCCCTCAAAAGTGCGAAGCGGTTTTGGGATAAGGGCATGCGGGAAAAATCACGCGCGCCAAAGTGCGGGGCTGGATTGAGGACAAAAGAAAACCCGGCGCGCGGGCCGGGCTCTCTCCCTCCTCAGTATTCCTGAGTGGCTTACTCCGCAGCGATGCGGATTGCCGGTGCTGCGTCCTTGACCTCGTGATCGACGTGACGTTCGAACTTTTCGAAGTTGGTGACGAACATATCGACCAGCTTTTTGGCCTGCGCGTCATAGGCGGCCTTATCGGCCCAGGTGGAGCGCGGATCGAGAATGGACGTATCCACGCCCGGCACTTCAACCGGAACGGCGAAGCCGAAATTCGGATCGATGCGGAATTCGGCGTCGTTCAGCGAGCCGTCGAGGGCGGCAGCGAGAAGCGCGCGGGTTGCCTTGATCGGCATGCGCTTGCCGGTGCCATAGGCGCCGCCGGTCCAGCCGGTGTTGACGAGCCAGCAATCGACCTTGTGTTCGGCGATCAGCTTGCGCAGCAGATTGCCGTATTCCGACGGATGACGCGGCATGAACGGTGCGCCGAAGCAGGTCGAGAAGGTTGCTTCCGGTTCGGTGACGCCCTTTTCAGTGCCTGCGACCTTGGCCGTGTAACCGGACAGGAAGTGGTACATGGCCTGTGCAGGCGTGAGCTTGGCGATGGGAGGCATCACGCCGAAAGCATCGGCGGTGAGCATAATGATGTTCTTCGGCTGGCCGCCCTTGCCCGTCTTCGATGCATTCGGGATGAAGTCGAGCGGATAGGCGCAACGGGTGTTTTCGGTCAGCGAACCATCGTCGAAATCCGGCTGGCGATTGGCGTCGAGCACGACGTTTTCCAGCACAGTGCCGAAACGCTGCGTCGTGGCATAGATTTCCGGTTCTGCTTCGGCGGAAAGACGGATGGTCTTGGCATAGCAGCCGCCTTCGAAATTGAAGATGCCGTGTTCACCCCAGCCATGCTCGTCGTCGCCGATCAGCGTGCGCGTCGGGTCGGCTGAAAGTGTGGTCTTGCCGGTGCCGGACAGGCCGAAGAAGACAGCGGTGTCGCCATCCGGGCCTTCATTGGCCGAGCAATGCATCGGCATCACGCCCTTGGCAGGCAGAATATAGTTGAGCGCGGTGAAGACCGACTTCTTCATTTCACCGGCATAGGAGGTGCCGCCGATCAGCACGATCTTGCGGGTCAGATCGACCGCGATCACCGTCTCGGTACGCACGCCATAGCGTTCCGGATCGGCCTTGAAGGATGGCAGGTCAATGATCGTCATTTCCGGCACATAGGAAGCAAGCTCTTCCTGGGCCGGGCGGATCAGCAGGTTGCGGATAAACAGCGAATGCCAGGCATATTCGGTCACAACGCGGGCGTTGATCTTATTGTCGGCGTCAGCACCGCCGATGAGATCCTGTACGAAAAGCTCCTTGCCCTTCGCATGCTCGATGAAATCGGCATAGAGAAGCTCGAAGGCTTCCGGCGTGATCGGCTTGTTGTTGTCCCACCAGACCTGATCTTCGGTGTTGGCGTCGCGGACCACGAATTTGTCCTTCGGCGAACGGCCCGTGTGCTGGCCGGTGCGGGCAACGAGCGCGCCCTGTGCCGTCAGTTCGGCTTCGCCACGGCGGACGGTTTCCTCATAAAGCCGAGCCGGTCCGAGGTTATAAAAGACTGCGGAGAGTTCCTTCAGTCCCGAAGTGGCAATGGAAGCGGCCGTATTGTGAATGCCGGTCTCTCTCATGGTGTCTCCGCCATCTTGGTTTGACAAATTAATCTGCCCTCCGTTTTTTCCGTTCTCGGAGGAATGGCAGTCAGAAACAGATTAATTGTGGCAATTCAAATATTTAATCGATTTAAAAATTTTGAATTTTTTTTAAATCGTTTAACTATTGCGTTTTCGCGTGTATTTTTTGTGGAATACAATCTTTACGAGCGTTAACCAAAGAATGATTCGAGACGGCGCCTTTCACGGCTTCTTTCAGGGCTGCCACATTTTGTACCTAATTTGTACTGCACAAGCTGCATCACTATAATAAGATCGACGTGCAAATCAGGCGCTCGATGATCGAACCGCCCCACCAGCCGGTTGTTCCGGGTGGAATGCCAGATGGCAGAGCCCCAAAGGGGGATGCCCTGGCAAAACATGAAGGAGAAAGGTCCGCATGAAGGAAGCCTCGGCAACGCAGACAATTGCGCTGGTCGACGATGACCGTAACATTCTGACCTCCGTTTCCATTGCGCTGGAGTCGGAAGGCTATCGGGTTGAAACCTACACCGATGGCGCTTCTGCACTTGATGGTCTGATGGCGCGCCCGCCAAATCTTGCGATCTTCGATATCAAGATGCCGCGTATGGACGGTATGGAGCTTCTGCGCCGCCTGCGCCAGAAATCCGATCTCCCGGTTATCTTCCTGACCTCGAAGGACGACGAGATCGACGAGCTGTTCGGTCTCAAGATGGGCGCCGACGATTTCATCACCAAGCCGTTCTCGCAGCGTCTGCTGGTGGAGCGCGTCAAGGCAGTTCTGCGCCGCGTCGCTGCCCGCGACGGTACGGCAAAGCCTGCGGGCCAGCCGTCCAAATCGCTGGAACGCGGTCAGCTGGTCATGGATCAGGAACGTCATACCTGCACCTGGAAGGGTGAACCCGTTACGCTGACGGTCACCGAATTCCTCATCCTGCACTCGCTCGCGCAGCGTCCCGGCGTTGTGAAAAGCCGTGACGCCTTGATGGATGCGGCCTATGATGAGCAGGTCTATGTGGACGATCGCACCATCGACAGCCACATCAAGCGCCTTCGCAAGAAGTTCAAGGTGGTTGACGACGACTTCGAGATGATCGAAACGCTCTATGGCGTCGGCTATCGCTTCCGCGAGGCTTGATGCATAGGATTACCAATGCCGGGTGCGATAGCCCGGCATTGATTTGGAATATTTGACGCACATCTTATCCGAAATGCGTTTCACATTTTTCGGGATGCGCTCCAACGAGTAACAAAAGCGAGATGGTCGCAGAGACCCAGAACGAAGGCCTTGCAGGCCAGAAAACGAGTTTGCAAGCAAACTTGCGCGAGCGCAGGGCACGGCGGCAGCGCTCGGTGTTCTGGCGCCGTCTGTTTGCGCCCTTTCGCAAGTTTCTCGGTCAATATCTCTTCTCAAGCCTGACGCGCCGCATTCTGTTTCTCAACCTTGCGGCGCTTGGCGTTCTGGTTTCCGGCATTCTCTATATGAACCAGTTCCGCGAGGGGCTGATCGACGCGAAGGTGGAAAGCCTTCTGACCCAGGGCAAGATCATCGCTGCGGCGATTTCGGCCTCGGCAACGGTCGATACCAACTCGCTGATGGTCGATCCGGAAAAGCTTCTGGAACTGCAAGCCGGGCAAAGCCTGACCCCCTCGCCCGATTCTCCCGATAATTGGGAATTCCCGATCAATCCTGAAAAGGTTTCGCCCCTGTTGCGCCGGTTGATTTCGCCGACCAGCACGCGGGCGCGTATCTATGACCGCTACGCCAATATGCTGCTGGATTCGCGCGCGCTTTATTCGCCGAGTTTCCCATCCTCCAGCCCGGTGTTGAGCTACCCTCTGCCACCGATCGAGGGCGAAACGCCGGGGCTGTGGGAGCGTTTCAGCCGCTGGTTCACCGGCTTCTTCTATGGTGGCGGCTTGCCCGTTTATCAGGAACAGCCGGGCGGCAATGGTCTCGCCTTCCCCGAGATCGTCAAGGCGCTTTCTGGTTCTCCACAAACGGCGCAGCGCCGCACCGAAAAGGGCGAACTGGTGGTCTCTGTGGCCGTGCCGGTCCAGCGTTCGCGCGCGATTCTCGGCGTCTTGCTGCTTTCGACCGAAGGCGACGATATCGACAAGATCGTAGAGGGCGAGCGCATGGCCGTCTTCCGCGTGTTCGGCGTCGTGTCGCTGGTCATGGTGATCCTGTCGCTGTTCCTCGCGTCGACCATAGCAAGCCCGCTGCGCAAATTGTCGGCTGCGGCGGATCGCGTGCGTCATGGCGTCAAGAACCGTGTTGAAATTCCAGATTTCTCGGAGCGACAGGATGAGGTGGGACATCTGTCCACCTCCATCCGCGATATGACCGACGCGCTTTACACCCGCATCGAAGCCATTGAGAGCTTCGCCGCCGATGTCAGCCACGAGCTGAAGAACCCCCTCACCTCGCTACGCAGCGCGGTGGAGACCTTGCCGCTCGCCAAGTCGGAGGAATCGCGCAAGCGCCTGCTCGACATCATTCAGCATGATGTGCGCCGTCTTGATCGCCTGATCACCGATATTTCCGATGCTTCGCGCCTCGACGCGGAACTGGCGCGCGAACATATCGACCGCGTGGATATGAAGACGCTGCTCACCAATCTTGTCACTGCCGCGCGCGAAGTGCGCCGCAACAAGGTTGGCACCGAGATCGTCTTCAATACTGGCAAGCTGCCAGCGGGTAAAAAGGCCTTCTACGTCGCGGGCCATGACCTGCGGCTTGGGCAGGTGGTGAGCAATCTCATTGAAAATGCGCGCTCCTTCGTGCCCGACGATACGGGGCGCATCGTGGTGACGTTGCAGGGCGAAGGCAGCCGCCTGCGCGTTCTCGTCGAGGATAACGGACCGGGCATCCCCATCGAGAATATCGAGCGGATTTTCGAGCGTTTCTATACGGATCGCCCGGCATCGGAGGCGTTCGGCCAGAATTCTGGCCTCGGCCTGTCGATCAGCCGTCAGATCATCGAAGCCCATGGCGGTACGCTGACGGCGGAAAACATTGTCGATCCTGCAAAGCCCGATCAATTCAGGGGCGCCCGTTTCATCGTCGATCTTCCGGCCAGCACATGACCCCGGAAGAAGCCAGGAGCGGCCTCCACGCCACCACCGTGCAATTGCGCGGAAAGGGCGTGATGATCATGGGCCGCTCGGGCGCGGGCAAGACCGAACTGGCGCTGACGCTGGTGGAGCGCGCATCGCTCCGCAGCGAACAGGCGGCCCTCGTCAGCGATGATCGCACGATGCTGCGCGCCGAAGACAATCGCCTGATCGCCAGCGCGCCAGTTGCCCTTGCGGGCGGTGTGGAGATTCGCGGCGCTGGCCTGTTCAGGGTGCCTTTCGTCGCCAGCGCCACGCTTGATCTGGTGATCCTGCTTGTGGCCCGTGAAGAAGCGGAGCGTTATCCAGGCGGCGGAATCTGGAGCTTTGAAGGGATCGAACTGCCGCGTCTGCTTCTGCCGTCACTGTCGTCGAATGGCGATTCCAACGCGCTGTCGCGGGCGATAGAGGCGACTTTGTTCTACGAACGGTGGTCGCCGGAGAATCGCTGACCGGCGATGGTTTCGATTCTGTGAAGATCTCACACCGCTGCGGCATTTTGCTTTTTTCAAGGCGGGGTGGAGATTTTTCACTTGCTATAAGGATTTGCCCTGCCAAGATGCACAACTCGCCGGCATGGTTCCGGCTACAGTACGATCCTTAAAACGAGACAGGTTTTTTGGAGTGATCGTGCTGGAACAAAGCAGGTGCCATCTGATCATCTGGCGGGGTGATGCGGCGGGCGCGCGACGGGAGCTTTTATAGTATGATCGGACTCGTGCTTGTTACGCACGGAAGGCTGGCCGAAGAGTTTCTTCATGCCGTTGAGCATGTGGTAGGCCCGCAAGATAATTTCGAAACCGTATGCATCGGTGCGGAAGATGACATGGAGCAGCGTCGGCGCGATATCGTCGAAGCTGTCGAACGCGCCGAAAATGGCAGCGGCGTCATCATCCTGACCGACATGTTCGGTGGAACTCCCTCCAATCTGGCCATCTCGGTCATGCAGGAAGGCAAGATTGAAGTCATCGCAGGCGTCAATCTGCCGATGCTGATCAAGCTTTCAAGCGTGCGGATCGGCGGCGACATCAAGACTGCGCTTCGCGAGGCGCAGGACGCGGGGCGTAAATATATCAACGTCGCAAGTCAGGTTCTGACAGGAAAGTAAATATGCGGTCCAGCGTCACCCTTACTGGCGAATACGATCCCGAAACTGCAATTTCCCGGTCGCTTGAGATCGTCAACAAGCGCGGGCTGCACGCCCGCGCCTCCGCCAAATTCGTCCAGCTGGTCGACGGCTATGATGCGCATGTGCGCGTTTCCAAGGACGGCATGACGGTTGGCGGCACCTCGATCATGGGGCTGATGATGCTGGCCGCCTCGCCCGGCTGCTGCATCGAGGTCAGCGCTTCGGGCGAACAGGCCGAGACGGTGCTCGACGCCCTGCAGACGCTGATTGCCGACAAGTTCGGCGAGGAATGCTGAGCGTTCCGGACGATCTAGCCGCGCCAGTCGCGGTTTTTGATGCGGGCATCGGAAGTTATGCGCTGGTCGAGTTGATCAGACGGCGACAGTCCCAACAGGACATCATCTATTTTGCAGATCGGGCGCGTTTTCCCTATGGCGGGAAAACACGGGATGAACTGTTGTCCATCATGCATAGCACCATCGACTATCTGACCGGTCTCGGTGCAAAGAGCGTCGTTCTGGCCTCCAACGCGCCGTCGATCATGGTGCTGGACGCGCTGAAAGATCAATTCTCTGTTCCCGTTTATGGCGTGGCGCCACCGGTTCGCGAGGCAATTGCGGCGAGCTGCAGCGGCCATGTTGCGATCATGGGCGTGCGGTCGATGATCGAAAGCGCTGAGCTAGGCGCATTTGTGTGCGCCCAAGCGAGCGAGCCGGAAAAGGTCCGTCTCATCAACGCCTCTCCCATGGTTAAGCTTGTGGAAAGCGGCCTGTTTCTGTCAGACCCGGCAAGAACAGCCGAAGACGTCACCCGTTTCTCTGAAGCGATTGCGGCAAACGATCCGCTCATTGATGTTCTGACCCTGTCGAGCACGCATTTGCCCTGGCTGCGCCCATTCTTCGAGAAAGCGCGCCCCGATTTGCTGTTTCTCGATCCAGCGGACAGCGTGGTGTCTACCCTTCCCGCCACGCAAGGCGGCTCGGGCCGCACCGTCGCGCTGGTGACCGAAAGCGCCGCCTACCCCGTGTCCGATTTTCGTAAAATGCTGGAAACGCTTGGGATCTCTCTCGATCTGACCGTGGTGGAACCGGCAATCGGCTGATTGTTCGATATGCACGTATAAAGATTTGTTTATATGACGTTGTGCTTCGGCCCGCGATCTGCTAGTCAAAGCGGCAGCCGGAGCGGCTTTTATCGACGATATTCCGCTCCCAAACCATGTCTACAACGCCATTCCGAACCGGGTTCAATTGCCGTGTCGGAATTGTTTTTGATTGGAGCACGCGATGACCGCAAGCCAAGATTTCGTCGTCAAGGATCTGAGCCTGGCCGACTGGGGCCGCAAGGAACTCGACATTGCCGAAACCGAAATGCCGGGCCTGATGGCTGCGCGCGCGGAATTCGGCAAGTCGCAGCCGCTGAAGGGCGCACGCATTTCCGGCTCGCTGCACATGACCATTCAGACTGCCGTTCTGATCGAGACGCTCAAGGCCCTTGGCGCCGATGTGCGCTGGGCATCGTGCAACATCTTCTCGACGCAGGACCATGCCGCCGCTGCGATTGCCGCCACCGGCACGCCGGTTTTCGCCATCAAGGGCGAAACCCTTGAAGAATACTGGACCTACACCGACCAGATCTTCCAGTGGCCGGATGGCCAGCCGTCCAACATGATCCTCGACGATGGCGGCGACGCCACCATGTACATCCTCATCGGCGCGCGCGCTGAAGCGGGTGAAGACGTTCTGTCGAACCCCGGTTCGGAAGAAGAGGAAGTTCTCTTCGCGCAGATCAAGAAGCGCATGGCTGCAACGCCGGGCTTCTTCACAAAGCAGCGCGATGCCATCAAGGGCGTGACGGAAGAAACCACCACCGGCGTCAACCGTCTGTACCAGTTGCAGAAGAAGGGCCTCCTGCCCTTCCCGGCCATCAACGTCAATGACAGCGTCACCAAGTCGAAGTTCGACAACAAGTATGGCTGCAAGGAATCGCTGGTCGACGGCATTCGTCGCGGCACCGACGTGATGATGGCTGGCAAGGTCGCCGTCGTCTGCGGTTACGGCGATGTCGGCAAAGGTTCCGCCCAGTCGCTGGCCGGTGCCGGTGCCCGCGTCAAGGTGACGGAAGTCGATCCGATCTGCGCCCTTCAGGCCGCCATGGATGGCTTTGAAGTCGTGACGCTCAGCGATGCCGCTCCGACCGCCGATATCGTGATCACCACGACCGGCAACAAGGACGTCATCACGCTGGACGACATGCGCAAGATGAAAGACATGTGCATCGTCGGCAATATCGGCCACTTCGACAACGAAATTCAGATTGCCGCTCTGCGCAACCTGAAGTGGACCAATGTGAAGCCGCAGGTCGATCTGATCGAGTTCCCGGATGGCAAGCGCCTGATCCTACTTTCGGAAGGCCGCCTGCTCAATCTCGGCAACGCGACCGGCCATCCGAGCTTCGTGATGTCGGCCTCCTTCACCAACCAGGTGCTGGCCCAGATCGAGCTTTACACGCGTCCGGAAGCCTACAAGAACGAAGTCTATGTTCTGCCGAAGCATCTCGACGAGAAGGTGGCGCGCCTGCATCTCGACAAGCTGGGTGCGAAGCTGACTGTGCTTTCTGAGGAACAGGCAGCCTATATCGGCGTCACTCCACAGGGCCCGTACAAGTCCGAGCACTACAGATATTAACCATCGGTTAAGCATTCTACTACATGTTGAGACTGGACGGTTGACAGGCTGTCCAGTCTTTCTTTTTGCGCGCGACACGCTTCACGTGGATTCGTCGGAAGGGTATTGTGAAGACGAATCAAAAGCATTCCCGGCAAAAGTGTATTGCGGTTTTGATGTTCGGGAATGCGAAGAAACAATGTGTTTTGGCGGGTGTTCGCGTGGTGCGTTTTTTGCCGGTTTCGGCGGGAAGCGGCTGGTCGCTTCGTCCCTGAAACACGTTCGGCTATCGGCACTATGGCGGTGCCCGACGGTCGGTTGATGTGTTGAAATTGAAATGCGGGTGTGCGTCCGTTTGCGGAAGCACAGTCGGGTGGCGGAGAAAAGGGAAACATGCCAGAAGTCGGCTTATCGGGCACAACCCGGGGCAATTCCACAATCGGAAGAGGCAAGAGCTTGACGGTTGCTCTCGCCTGTGTTGCAAAGCCGCTTCGGCAGGTCGTCTTGAAGGCGACCGTGTCAGTTTCCGCCGTTCTTGCCGCCATGCCCGCTTTTGCGCAGGGCGCTGATGGCGCGCGCATCGAACTGCCTTTTGGCGGCGGCAGCGTCGGCGCCTTCGAAGTCATTCAGTTTTCCATGTTTGTCGGCGCCATGGGCGCGGCGCTGCTTTCCGCAGGCTGGCTCATTCGCGAGCGCGCCCGCGCTGCGAGTGAAAACAAGGAACTGCGTTCCAAACTCTCTGATCTGAGCCTTACGGCGCAGCGCAATGAAGCGCTTCTCAATCTCAAGGATCAGCGCATCGTCGTCTGGGACGGTCATACGATGCGGGCCGATGTGGTCGGGCAATTGCCGGATGAAAGCGGCGCGCCGCAGGATCGCTCGGCCTTTCTGGCTTTCGGTCGCTGGCTGCGCCCGCAATCGGTGACGGCGCTGGAGCGCGCCGTCGCGTCGCTGCGCGAACATGCGCGCACCTTCGATCTGACGGTCGAAACCAATAATGGCACGCTGCTGGATGTTTATGGCCGCACCTCCGGCGGTCTGGCTGTCGCCCGCTTTTTCAGCCTGCAGGGCGTTCAGGCGGAGCGCGCAGCGCTTCAGGCGCAAAATCGGGAATTGTCGGACCGGATCGAACTTCTGCGCCGTTTGCTGGAACGCATCGAGCAACCTGTCTGGGTTCGCGATGGCAATGGCCGCATCGAATGGGTCAATCAGGCCTATGCGCGTGCTGTCGATATGCCCGATACCAGCCAGGCAATTGCGGAAGGTCGCGAGCTTTTCGGCGCGCAGGCGCGGATTCGTCTGGAACGGGACCGTTTCGCCGAGCCGGTTCTGCATGAGCAATTGCCGACAGTGGTGCGTGGCGACCGCCGGATTTTCGATGTGACCGATGTGAGCGCCGAGGGCGGTTCCGCTGGTCTTGGCTTCGATCTGAGCGAAGTCGAGCAGGTGCGTGAGGAACTGAGCCGCACGCTGAAAAGCCATGCTGAAACGCTGGATCAGCTCTCGACTGCCGTGGCGATTTTCGATCCGGAAATGAAGCTCCAGTTCTTCAATCAGGCATTTGCGAAACTCTGGTCGCTTGACACGGCATGGCTCGAAACCCAGCCGAGCAACACCTTGCTCTTCGACCGGCTGCGGTCCGAAGGCAAGCTGCCGGAACAGCCGGAATGGCGCAAGTGGAAGGACGGTTTACTGTCTGCCTATCGCGCCGTCGAGCCGCAGGAACATATGTGGCATCTGCCCGATACGCGCACCATGCGCGTGGTCGCCAATCCGCATCCGCAAGGCGGCGTGACCTGGTTCTTCGAGAACATGACGGAAAAGTTCGAACTCGAAGGCCGCTACAACACACTGATCAAGGTTCAGGGCGAAACGCTGGATCATCTGGCCGAGGCCGTGGCGGTGTTCGGGTCCGATGGCCGCATGCGCCTGTCCAATCCGTCCTTCGCGGACCTGTGGTCACTACCTGCCGCCATGGTCGTGGTGGGCACGCATATATCAACGATTTCAAAGCTTTGCCGTGAGCGTGGCGGAGACGGTCTCTGGGACGATTTCGTGTCCTCCGTGACCGGCTTCCTCGACCAGCGTGATGGTCGCATGGGGCAGGTGGAGCTGGATGACGGTGTGATCCTGTCCTTCGCGGTGGTGCCGCTGCCCAAGGGGCAGACCATGCTTACCTTCATCGACGTGACCGATACGGTGCGCGTTGAACGTGCCCTGAAGGAAAAGAACGAAGCGCTGGAACTGGCCGACCAGATCAAGAATGATTTCGTGCAGCACGTCTCCTACGAGCTGCGTTCGCCGCTGACCAACATCATCGGCTTTACCGAACTGCTGCAGACCCCGTCCTTTGGCTCGCTCAACGAGCGTCAGGTGGAATATCTGGAGCATATCAGCACGTCGTCGTCGGTTCTGCTGACCATTGTGAACGATATTCTCGATCTCGCGACCGTCGATGCCGGCATCATGGAACTGGAAATCGGCGATGTTTCGGTGGTGGAAGCGATTTCCGCAGCTGCTTCCCGCGTGAGCGAGCGCTTGCGCGACCATGATATCGGCCTCGATGTCGATATTGCCGATGATGTGGATGTCTTCAAGGCAGACGCCAATCGCGTGCGTCAGGTGTTGTTCAACCTACTGTCCAACGCGACCAATTACGCGCCGGAAGGTTCGACCGTCACCTTGCAGGTGACGCGCGAAGGGCCCGAAGTGGTCTTCTCTGTCCATGACGATGGGCACGGCATGCCGCCGGAAGTGCTGGATACTGTCTTCAAGCGTTTCCAATCCTATCCGAATGGCGGGCGCAAGCGCGGTGCCGGGCTCGGCCTTGCCATCGTGAAAAGCTTCGTTGAGCTGCATGGCGGCAACGTCGATATCGAGACTGGTTCGGGCAGGGGAACAACCGTGATTTGCCGCTTTCCATCGGAGACACGCAGCTTCCGTGTTGCTGCCGAATAAGGTAAACGGTGCTTATGAGCGCCCAAACACAGATTCTCGAATTCTATTTGCCCGATGAAGCCGCCACACTCCGGTTTGGCGAGGACTTTGCTCTCGCTCTGCAAAAGGGCGATCTGGTCACGCTTTCCGGTGATCTGGGGGCGGGGAAATCGTCGCTGGCCCGCGCGGTCATCCGCGCCATTGCCGACGATCCGGGGCTTGAAGTGCCAAGCCCGACCTTTACGCTGGTGCAAAGCTACGAAGCGCTTCGTCTACCGGTTGCCCATGCCGATCTTTATCGCCTGTCGTCGGGTGAAGAGCTTGACGAGCTGGGACTGGTCGAATTTCTGGACGATGGCGTTGTGCTTGCCGAATGGCCGGAGCGCGGCGAGGGCTTTTTGCCCGAGGCGAATTTCTCCGTCACGCTTTCGCATGAAGGGGCAGGGCGGCGCATCGCCATTGCCGGGCCGCAGGCGGCGATCAGCCGTTTGGAGCGCTCGCTGGCCATTCGTGCTTTTCTTGACCGCAACGACCGGCAGGGTGCCGAACGGCGTTATCTGCAAGGCGATGCATCCCCGCGCAAATATGAAACGATCCGCAGCGCGCATGGCGTCGAGATTCTCATGAACGCGCCGCAGATGCCTTATGATCCAATATTGCGTGACGGCAAGACCTACCGGCAGATAGCGCATCTGGCCGAAAATATTCTGGCTTTCGTAGCCATTGATGGGCTTTTGGCCACGCATGGTTTTCGCGTGCCGGACATGCGCGCTGCTGATCTGGACGCAGGGTTTTTGGTTCTGGAAAATCTGGGCGTTGAGGGCGTGCGCGCTGCGTCTGGCGAGCCGGTGGCGGAACGCTATAAAGCGGCAGGACGCTTTCTGGCGCATCTGCATGGTGTGAACTGGCCGCACCGTGTGCCCCTTAACGGCTATCCCGATCACCTCATCGCGCCTTTCGACCGCGATGCCATGCTGATCGAGGTGAGCCTCGTCGGGCAATGGTATGCGCCGCGCATGATGGGACGGCAGCTGACCGACGCTGAAAAGCAGGCTTACGAAGTGGCGTGGGACAAGGTGATTGCCGATATCGCCGATGTCGAACAGAGCCTGCTGCTGCGTGATTATCATTCGCCAAACCTGTTCTGGTTTCCGGAAGCCGAAGGCAAGGACCGCATCGGAACCATCGATTTTCAGGACGCGATGATCGGTCCCGCTGCCTATGATGTGGCCTCGCTGGCGCTCGATGCGCGCGTGACTATTCCGGTCGAACTGGAACAGGCGGTCGTTTCTGCTTATTGCGACGAGCGCCGCAGCTTGGGCCATGCTTTCGACGAAGCACTGTTCCGCAAGGCCTATGCGGCCATGGGCGCGCAACGCAATGCCAAGCTGCTCGGTCTCTTCGTGCGGCTTGATGAGCGCGACGGTAAACCGGCTTATCTCAACCATCTGCCACGCATCCATGACTATCTCGGTCGTGTGCTTGTTCATCCGGTCATGGCGCCCGTGGCGGCATGGTTCCGCGAATTGGGATTGATGCAGGAAGGGCTATTGCGCAATGAAAATGCCTGAGACGGCCATGGTTCTGGCGGCGGGGCTTGGCAAGCGTATGCGCCCCATCACCGGGACAATCCCGAAACCGCTGGTCAAGGTCGCGGGAAAGCCGCTGATCGACTGGGGGCTGGACGCGCTTGAAGCCGTTGGCGTACAGAGGGCGGTCGTGAATGTACATTATTTAGCCGACCAACTTGATGCCTATCTTGCTGACCGCGCAGAACCACATATCGTCATTTCCGACGAGCGCGATCTGCTGCTCGATTCTGCAGGCGGCATCGTCAAGGCATTGCCGCAATTGGGAGGGGCACCGTTCTATCTCCTGAACGCCGATACGTTCTGGGTGGGCGATACATCGAAGCCCAATCTCGTGTCCTTGGGCGAGGCTTGGGACGATGCAAAGATGGATATCCTGCTGATGACGGCGGGACTGGATCAGGCCACCGGTTTTGAGGGGAAGGGCGATTTCGTCGCCGACGATGCAGGCCGCTTGCGTCGCGCCCGCGATGTGGCGGGAACGCCGCTCATCTATGCCGGGGCGGGTATCATTCATCCGCGCATTTTTGCAGGTGCAGAGCCTGAAGTGGCGTCGCTCAATCGATATTTCGATAAGGCCATCGCTGAGGGCCGACTTTATGGTATGCCCATGGTTGGCCATTGGCTGACGGTCGGAACACCGGAAGCGATAGCGCAAGCGGAGGTCGCACTTTCCGCGTTGGTTTGAACCGAGTTTATTTGAGCCAAGGAATTTGAGAAGGAGAGAAACAGCATGAGCAAACCAAAGCCAAGGCTGTTTTCCATTCCTTCCGGAACGCCGTTTCTCCCAGCCTTCGCCAAAGCCCTGCTTGACGGCAAACTGATCGAAGGCTTTCCCGGCAATCCCGCAGATCCTCTGGCGTTAGCCAGCGCCACGATTTATGTGCCGACGCGTCGTGCAGCCCGTGCTCTGCGTTCCGTCATCGTGGATATGAATCCGGCTAAGAGTGCTATTCTGCCCGCTATCAGACCGCTTGGCGATGTGGATGAGGACGCGGCGTTTTTCAATGCCGGGGCGGCGGGCGTGTTTGACCTCAATCCGCCGATTGCAAAGGCCGAGCGGCTTCTGCTGCTGGCGCGTCTGATCCGTCCATGGCGCGAATCTCTGCCCGCCCATGTGCGAGCGCTGTTCGGCGTTGATGACGTATCGGTTCCAGCCACAACCGCCGATGCCATCTGGCTGGCCCGCGATCTGGCCGGGTTGATGGATCAGGTGGAAACCGATGGCGCGCAATGGAGCGAGCTCGCCAGCATCGCGCCGGACGATCTTGCCGACTGGTGGCGGGTGACGCTCGGTTTTCTCGATATCGTCACCAAGCTGTGGCCCGAAATTCTGGCTGAGCGCAAGCTTTCCAATCCGGCAGCGCACCGCAACGACCTGATCTGGGGGGAGGTGGCGCGCCTGCGCGATAACCCGCCTCCGGGGCCGGTCATTGTGGCCGGTTCAACGGGTTCCATTCCTGCCACCGCGGAACTGATTTCCGTCATCGCGCATCTGCCGAACGGCGCAGTCGTGCTGCCGGGGCTTGATCGCGATCTGGACGATGAGGCGTGGAAGATGCTGGGCGAGGCCGAGGACAATCCTTCGACCTTCGGACATCCGCAATATGGCCTGCACAAGTTGCTGCGTGCCATCGGGACGCTCCGCGAAGACGTCGAGCATATTGAAGACATGCCCCGCCAGAAACGGATTCTGGAGCGTGTTGTGAGCGAAGCGCTGCGCCCGGCGGAAACGACTGATGCGTGGGGTGCGCTCAGCCAGCACCCGGATATGCAACCGGACGTCCTTCAGTCTTCGGCGCATAAAATCGATCTCATTGAGGCGGCCAACGAACGCGAGGAAGCGCTGTCGGTGGCGTTGGCGCTGCGCGACGCCATCCATCAAGAAGGCAAGATCGCAGCGCTGGTGACGGCGGACCGCAATCTGGCGCGGCGTGTGGTTGGAGAACTGGCGCGGTTCGGCATTGATGCCGATGATTCCGGCGGGCGGCATTTGCGCGATGTCGAGACCTCGACGCTGCTGCGCCTGACGGTCGAAACGGTCTTCAATCCCGGTGATCCGGTGGCCTTGCTGGCGCTGGTGAAGCATCCTTTGCTGCGGCTTGAAACACCGCGCATCGACCGGCGTCTCGCTGGTGAAACGCTGGAGCTTGTCGCCTTTCGTGGTGGCACGGGACGCGCTTCCGTTATCGACCTGCCAGGCTTTTTCGACCGGCGACTGGAGGAGAGCGCCAATCAGTCCTGGCGTCCGGCATGGCATGACAGCATCACGCCGGAGATGATCGCTGCCGCCCGGGCCCTCTGTGAAAATCTGTCCCAGGCGGTGGCGCCGCTGGCACCTTTCGCGACAACAAGTCGGCGAACCAATATTGGCGAGATTGCGCGTGCGACGGCGCAAGCCGTTGAAAACATGGCGCGTGATGAAAATGGCAGCGTTGCCACTTTCTATTCCGGTGAGCGCGGGGAAAAAATTGCCTCGTTCCTGCGCGGTCTGGTGTCGAGCGAGTCGGAGCTGGATTTCGAAGCTAGCGAATGGCCCGCTATTCTGGATGCGCTGATGGCTGGCGAAACCGTCAAGCCGCATCCGGGCGGTCATCCGCGTGTCTTTGTCTGGGGTGCGCTGGAAGCGCGTCTCCAGACGGTCGATACAGTGGTGATCGGCGGTCTGAACGAAGGTAGTTGGCCCGCCAAGACGCGCAACGATCCCTTCATGTCGCGCCCGATGAAGGCGATGATCGCACTCGATCCGCCAGAGCGGCGCACCGGCCTTGCCGCGCATGATTTTCAAATGGCGCTTGGCATGGACCATGTGGTGTTGTCGCGTTCGCAGCGTTCCGATAATGCGCCGACGGTGACATCGCGCTGGTTGCAGCGACTTGAAACCGTGCTGGGTGCCGATGTGACGAAGGACATGCGCCAGCGCGGCCAGCGTTTCGTGCACTGGTCGCGGGAGATTGACCGTGCGCCGGATGTGCCTTTCGTCAAAAGACCTGAGCCTGCGCCACCGGTCGCAGCGCGGCCCAAGCATTTTTCGGTCACGGAAGTGGAAACGCTGCGCCGCGACCCTTACGCGATCTTCGCCAAGCGCATTCTCAAGCTGCGTCCGCTGGAGCCGTTGATCCGTGATCCGGCAGCGGCGGAACGCGGTACGCTGTTCCATGACATTCTCGGACATTTCACGCAGGAAAATATCGACCCGCTGGCACCGGATGCTGCCGAGCGCCTGACGGAACTGGGGCGCATCCTGTTTGCAGATATGGATTTGCCGACCGAAATCGAAGCCGTCTGGTGGCCGCGTTTCACGGCGCTGATCCCGCAGTTTCTGGAATGGGAGCGGGAGCGCGCTTACAATGTGCAGACGCGGTTTGCGGAAATCGCCTCTGACAAGCGCGACATCGAAAGTCTTGGCATCACGCTTTCGGGCCGTGCCGACCGTATCGATCTGATGCGCGACGGGACCGCCGAAATCATCGATTATAAAACCGGCTCCACGCCGTCGCCGCGTCAGGCGCATGTTCTGCTGTCGCCGCAGCTGGCGCTGGAGGCGGCTCTTCTGGTGCGGGGCGCGTTCCGGGAGGTTGGCTCGGTTCGGGCGTCCGATCTCACCTATGTGCGGCTTCGCGCCGGGGGAGAGGTGAAGCCAGAATCCATTCTGAAGATCAGCCGACCGCCATCGGAAAAGACCGCTCCCGCTTTGGGTGAGGAGGCATGGCAGCGCCTTGCCCAGCTTTTGGCTGAATATCAGAAGCCGGATAAGGGTTATCTTTCGCGCGCGCTGCCATTCCGCGAAACCGATCTTACGGGCGACTATGACCACCTCGCGCGCGTGCTGGAATGGTCCGCTGGCGGCGATGCCGGTGGGGAGGGCGGCGAATGAAGAAGAAACTCTATATTCCGCCGGAAACCATCGATGCGCAGACGCGGGCAGCCGATCCCGCCGCCTCGGTTTGGGTGTCGGCCAATGCCGGTTCCGGCAAGACGCATGTTCTGACCGAGCGCGTTATCCGCCTTTTGCTCGAAGGGACCGATCCGTCGAAAATTCTCTGCCTTACCTATACCAAGGCGGCGGCTGCGGTGATGCAGAACCGCGTCTTTGCGCGTCTGTCGGAATGGGCGGTGCTGCCGGACAGTGAACTGGCCGAGCGGTTGAAATCGCTTGAAGGCCGCAGACCGGGCGCATCTCGCCTTGCGGTGGCACGGCGGCTTTTCGCCCGCGCACTGGAAACACCGGGCGGGTTGAAAATCCAGACCATCCATGCGTTTTGCGAAGCCATCCTGCATCAGTTTCCACTTGAGGCAAACATCGCCGGTCACTTCGAGATGATGGACGATCTGATGCAGGTCGCGCTTGTGGGTGAAGCACGGCGTCAGCTACTCGAAATGGCGCATGGTGGTGGCGATGCGAATATCGCAGCCGCCTTTGCCGATGTGTTGCAGGCATCGGGCGAAATAGGGCTGCAATCGCTTCTGGACGAGGCGGTGAACCGGCGTAACGGCTTGCAGCGCTATATCGCGGAATTGGGCGTTGCCGAAACGCGCGCCGAGACCTTGCATCGCGCCTTCGGTTTCGATCGGGATGAGCGCGAAAGCGATATTCTGGCGGAGCTCTGGCCGGTTCCTGAATTCTCCGATGACGCGCTTGATCTCATTCTTTCGATCCAGAAGGGTGCTGCGCGCGCGCATGATTTTGCGCTGCAATTGAAGCGTTACGACAAGGTGAGCGTCACCCGTGACCGCGAAGCCGTGCTGCGCGCTGCGTTTCTGAAAAGCACTGGCGAGCCGAAATCCGGGTCCTATGTCGGCTCGGCGGCGGTGAAGAAACTGCTGCCGGATTTCGAGGAAGCCTTCGATGCAGCCGCTTCCCGTGTTGAAATGGGCCTCGACCGGCTGAAGGAATTGCGCCTCGTGCGGCTCAATCTGGCCGCGCTGACGCTGATCGACGATCTTCTGCAACGCTATCATGATCTGAAGCGTAAGCGCGGTCTGCTCGATTTCGAGGACCTGATCACCCGCACCGTGGCGCTGCTTGCCCGCGACGGGGCAGGGCAGTGGGTGCAGTACAAGCTCGATCGCGGCATTGATCATATCCTCGTTGATGAAGCGCAGGACACCAGCCCCGACCAGTGGCAGGTTATCCGCATGTTGTCGGAGGAGTTCTTCTCCGGTCTCGGCCAGCGCAATTTGCAGCGCACGCTGTTTGCAGTGGGTGACGAAAAACAGTCGATCTATTCGTTCCAGGGGGCTGTGCCGGAAGATTTTGCCGCGCAGGGCCGTTCCGTCAGTCTTCGCGCAGGCGATGCCGAATTGAAGTTCGAGCGCGTCAGCCTCAACTTCTCCTTCCGCTCGGCACCGGATGTGTTGCAGGCGGTGGATGAAGTGTTTGCGAGGCCGGAAGCCAATCGCGGGCTTGCCGGTGCCACGGTTCACGATGCCATTCGCGCCGACGCGCCGGGCGAGGTGGAAATCTGGGATATGCTGACGCCCGAAGCGGTGGAAGAGCCGGATGACTGGCGCGTGCCGGTCGATCATCTGGCCGCGCCCGCCGTGCGGCTGGCTGAACAGATCGCCGCCACCATCCGCTACTGGCTGGACAGGGGCGAACCCATTCCCGGTCAAAACCGCCGCATTGCACCGCGCGATATCATGGTGCTGGTGCGCAAGCGTGATCAGTTCATGCCTGCCTTGTCGCGGGCGTTGAAGAATCTGGGCGTGCCGGTGGCGGGCGCGGATCGCCTGCGCCTCACCAGCCATATCGCCATTCAGGATCTGATGGCGCTTGGACGCTTCGTGCTGCAACCCTCCGACGATCTTTCGCTGGCTTCGCTTCTCAAAAGCCCGCTCTTCGGCTGGGACGATGACCGGCTGTTTGCACTGGCGCATCCGCGCGGGGCCGGTTCGACCTTGTTCGAACATCTCTACCGCGCCTCACGTGACGACGAGGCGCTTGCCGCCATCCACAAAACCTTGAGCCGTTGGCGCGGCATCGCCGACACCATGCCGGTTTTCGAGTTCTATGCCCGTATTCTGAGTGCTGACGGCGCGCGGCGGAAACTTCTGGCGCGACTTGGGCCGGAAGCGGGCGACATTATCGATGAGTTTCAGAACTACGCGCTCTCTGCCGAGCGGGCCGGTCTGCCCGGTTTGCAGGCTTTCCTCGAAACGCTGGATGCCGCCTCGCCGGAAATCAAGCGTGAGCTGGATCAGGGCCGCAACGAAGTGCGCCTCATGACCGTCCATGCGGCGAAGGGCCTTGAAGGCGCCGTCGTGTTTCTGGTCGATCCCGGCAGTGCCGTCTGGACCGGGAGCCGTGCGCCCAAGCTGATCCCCTATGATCTGGCGCATGACGGACCGCCGGTGAAAGGCTATCTGTGGCAGCCGAACGGGTCATGGCAGACCGCGTTTACTGCTGCTCGTATCGAAGAGCTGAAGGCCCGCGCCGAGGAAGAATACCGCCGCCTGCTTTATGTCGGCATGACGCGCGCCGAGGATCGCCTGATTATCTGCGGCTATCGCGGCACACGCGAGAGCGGAGAAACCTGGCACCGGCTGGCCGAGGACGCGCTTGCCATCAAATCGGAGACCTTTGTGCACCCCGTGCAGGGTGTCGCCGCACGACGCTATCGCAATACGCCACGCGGATTAACGGAGATTATCGAGCCGGATCAGGCGGAGGCGACGCCCTTGCCCGGTTTGCCGCCGGAATATCTGCTTCCGGTCAAGCCCGAGGCGGGGCTCCCGCGCCCGCTGGCACCATCGGGCGCGTCGGCGCTGATTGAGGCGGATGAAGAGCCGCCGCTTGATGCAAGCTCCCCTGTGCTCGGGGATATCGTCAGCGACGGCACGCCCGGCTTTGCCCTGCGGCGCGGCACGGCGATCCACATGCTGCTGCAATATCTGCCGGAAGTGCCGGAGAGCGAGCGAGAGAAGCTGGCGGAAGATTATCTGGCCCGTATAGCGGGCGACTGGCCGGAGGCCGAGCGTCACAACGCCGTTTCGAGCGTGAAAGCTATATTGACCGATCCGCAATTCGCACCGGTTTTCGCTTCCGGTTCGCGCGGTGAAGTCGCAATCATGGGCACGATCAATCTTGGCGGGCGCGATCATGCCGTGTCCGGTCAGGTCGATCGCATCAGCGTGGACGAGACCCGCGTTCTCGTTGTCGACTACAAGACCAACCGACCGCCGCCCAAGACCGTCGAGGCGGTGCCTTTCGCTTATCGCGCACAGCTTGCGCTCTATAAGGCACTGCTGGAGCCGCTTTATCCGGGGCGGGTTGTGGAAACGGCCTTGCTCTTTACCGAGGGGCCGTTCCTGCTGCCGCTGTCCGATGCTGTGCTTGATGAAGCCATGCAGGCGCTGAGAGACTCTCAAGGAAAGGTGAGTAACTAGAACTTGACGGATGGCAGCAGACACGCCACATGATATAGCGAAGAAAGAGCGGATTGCGTGTGAGTCTGTGAAGATGTCTGCCGTTCTTAACCATATAGAGGATAGCCCTATGGCAACCGTTAAGGTCGATAACAGCAATTTTCAGTCGGACGTTCTTCAGTCGAACGAGCCGGTCGTGGTGGATTTCTGGGCAGAATGGTGCGGTCCATGCAAGATGATCGCTCCGGCGCTCGACGAGATCGCCGCCGAAATGGCCGGTCAGGTCAAAATCGCCAAGGTCAACATCGACGAGAATCCGGAACTCGCAGCCCAGTTCGGCGTGCGTTCGATTCCGACGCTCCTGATGTTCAAGGACGGTGAACTTGCTGCCAATATGGTTGGCGCTGCTCCGAAGAGCCGCCTTGCCGACTGGATCAAGGCTTCTGCTGCTTAAGTAGAAATTATAGCAAGCAATAAAAAACCCGGCCTTGAGCCGGGTTTTTCTTTGTTCGAAGAACAGCGTTGTGCTTACTTCGACTTGTGCTGGGTGTCGTTATGGTCTTTATCGCCCGACCGGCATTCTTCATGCGTACCGGGAAGATAATATTTCCCGTCGGCAGCAGCTTTGGTGCCGGTGGGACAAACGGGCATTACAGCCTTGGTGTCCGTTTCCTTGGCGCCAGTTTCTTTTGCAATACTGGCAGCAAAGGACGGAGCAGCCGAAAGACCCATAAAAAGAATTGTAGAAATAATAAGAGTATTACGCATTTATATATCCATTCTTAAAATTACGACAATTCATTCTTGGATATAAATAAAGGCGGAATAATGACTAATAAAATAACTCATAATAGTGTAATTTTATTAGGATGGTGGTGTGTTGTTCTCTCCTAATACTTCGCCCGCCAGATATAGCGATCCGCCGATCAGGATACGCGGCGGAATTTCATCGGCTGGCCAGGTGTCGTGCAGAAGTTTCAGCGCATTGGCGACCGAGTGAACCGGTTCGGCTGACAATCCGGCCTTCTGGGCGGCGACAGCCAGCGCATCATTGGGTATACCCGCATCGCTGGATGGGATCGGCACGGTGAACACATGACGCGCCATGCCCGCAAAGGCCTCAAAATAGCCGACGGGGTCCTTGGTGTTGATCATGCCGGTAATCAGGAACAGCGGACGCGCATTGCGTTCTTCAAGGTCGCCGAAGGCTTCTGCGATCACCGCGCCTGCGCCCGGATTATGTCCGCCGTCGAGCCAGATTTCCGAGGTTGGCGGTGCGAGATCGACAAGCGCCCCATGCGTCAGACGCTGCATGCGCGCCGGCCAGTCCACCACCATCAGCGCCTTTTCGACGGCCTTGTCGGGGATGTTGAAGCCCGCAAGCTGCACTGTTTCGATGGCAGCGGCAGCATTGGCAATCTGGTGACGACCGGGCAGGCGCGGCAGCGGCAGATCGATCAGCCCATCCTCGTTCTGGAAGATCATGCGGCCATGTTCTTCGAAGGCGAGGAAATCCTGACCATAGACCGAAACCGGACAACCGAGCCGGTCCGCGGTGGAAACAAGCACCTCGCGCGCCGCATCGAAAGGCTGAAAGCCGACGACGACCGGGCAATCCTTCTTGATGATCCCCGCCTTTTCGGCGGCGATCAGTTCCACACGGTCACCGAGATATGCCTGATGGTCAATGGAAACCGGCATGATCAGCGATACGGCAGGTTCGGGAATGACATTGGTGGCGTCGAAGCGTCCGCCCAGCCCGACTTCCATGATGACGACATCGGCTGGATGCTCGGCAAACAACACGAAGGCCACGGCGGTGAGGATTTCAAAGACGGTGATGTGCTGGCCGCCATTGGCGGCCGCGACGCGCTCGATGGCCTCGGCCAGAACGTCGTCCTCAACCAGCTGGCCACCACCCGGCGCAGCCAGACGATAACGCTCGTGCCAGTTGACCAGATGTGGGGAAGTGTGGACGTGGACGTCAAAGCCGCCAGCTTCCAGAATGGCGCGGCAGAAGGCAGTCGCTGATCCCTTGCCATTGGTTCCGGCAATATGGATCACGGGCGGCAATTTGAGATGCGGATTGCCGAGCTTCTCCAACAGACCACGAATGCGGTCCAGGGAGAGGTCAAATCCTTTCGGATGCAGTTGCATCAGCCGCTCGATAGCGGCAGCCGCCTTGCCTGCCACGATCTGGCTGCCCATATCAGGCCGCCTTGCTGCCAGTGTTGCTATCGGCGTCTGGTTTTGGCGCTACAGGACTGTCGGTGTTGGCCGGCTGCTTGGTCATCATCTTCAGGAGACGTGCAATCGTTTCCTTCAGTTCGGTGCGGGGAACAACCATGTCCACCATGCCGTGTTCCATCAGATATTCAGCACTCTGGAAACCTTCCGGCAGTTTTTCGCGGATGGTCTGTTCGATCACGCGCGGACCGGCAAAGCCGATCAGCGCGCCCGGCTCAGCAATATGAATGTCGCCCAGCATGGCGTAGGAAGCGGTCACGCCGCCCGTGGTCGGGTTGGTAAGCACGACGATGTAAGGCAGGCCTGCCTCTTTCAGCATTTCCACGGCAACGGTGGTGCGCGGGAGCTGCATCAGCGAGAGAATGCCTTCCTGCATGCGCGCGCCGCCCGATGCTGCGAACAGAACCAGCGGGCGCTTCAGCTCGATGGCTTTTTCAAAGCCCTGAATGATCGCCTCACCGGCACCCATGCCGAGCGAACCGCCCATGAAGCCGAAATCCTGCACGGTGGCGACGATCGGCAGACCTTCAATGGTGCCAAGGCCGTTGACGATGGCGTCATCCATGCCGGTGCGGGTGCGGTAATCCTTGAGACGGTCGATATATTTCTTCTCGTCGCGGAATTTCAGCGGATCGACCGGCACTTTCGGCGCGTCGAGCGTGGTATATTCGCCATTGTCGAAGAAGAAGCGCAGGCGGTCCTTCGCCTTGATGCGCATGTGATGGCCCGAAGACGGGATCACGAACTGATTGCTCTCCAGATCCTTGTGGAACACCATCTCGCCGGTGGACGGATCCTTGATCCAGAGGTTTTCCGGCATTTCGCGACGACCAAGCATCGAATTGATCTTCGGACGAACGTAGTTGGTGATCCAGTTCATGACGTTTGGTTCCGTTTCTTGTTCTTCGACGGCAAGCACTTCCGACAGAAAGTGCGGGCGCTTTTGCGCCCGCTTATGCGGAAAAGCAACTCTACCCGCTTAAATGGACGATTTATTGGGCGGCTTCAAGGCGTGTCGTGCGAACGCTTTGCGCCAGTGCACCGACAAGTTTGCTCACAGCGGCCACAGGATCGCCCTTAAGCGCGCCTTCCGGCGTCAGTTCACCAGCCACCGCATTGACGATTGCCGTGCCGACGACGACGCCATCCGCATGGGCGGCAATGGCGGCAGCCTGTTCCGGCGTTTTGACGCCAAAGCCGACGCAGATCGGCAAATCGGTGCTCTTCTTGATGTGACGCACCGCGTCGCCGACGCGGGCCGTATCGGCAATGGCCGAGCCGGTGATACCGTTCATCGAGACATAATAGACGAAGCCCGACGAATTATGCAGAACCTTCGGCAGACGCTTGTCGTCGGTGGTCGGTGTGGTCAGGCGAATGAAATTGATGCCCGCCTTCATGGCCGGGACGCAAAGTTCCGCATCCATTTCCGACGGCAGATCGACAATGATCAGGCCATCAACGCCGGAAGCCTTGGCATCGGTCAGGAAGCGCTCGACGCCATAGATATAGATCGGATTGTAATAGCCCATCAGCACGATCGGGGTCGTGTCGTCTTCCTTGCGGAATTCGGCGGCCATATAAAGCGTCTTGGAAAGCGACTGCCCGGCTTTCAGCGCGCGCAGACCGGCAGCTTCGATGGCCGGGCCGTCCGCCATCGGATCGGAGAAAGCCATGCCAAGCTCGATCACATCGGCACCGGCCTTCGGCAGCGCCTTCATGACCTTGAGCGAGGTTTCGAGGTCGGGATCGCCGCCCATGAAATAGGTGACCAGCGCCGGACGGCCCTCGGTCTTCAATGCGGCGAATTTGGTGTCGATGCGAGTGGTCATACCGTGCCCCGTGGCAAAGTGCGCGCAAGATAATCGGCGATGGGTTTGCCGGACATGGCCGTCTCCATCCAAGCGCGCCGTTCAAAGTCAATAATTCCGAGTTCCCAGACGCAGGCCATCAGCAAGGGCTGTGCGGGCATGAATTCGATCTCGTCGCCGAGTTCGGACTGCCACAGCATTTCCGTTGCAATGCCGCCTTCCAGCCACCAGTGAAGCAGAAGCCAGAGGCTTTCCTCACCCTGATGGAGAATGGCGAAACCAGCGTCCAGATGCGGCAGGGCTTCAAGCCTTGCCGCAGCATTTGCGATCTGCCGGCGGGCAATGCCCACCGCAGCTTCGGCAAGCGGATTGGAAGGGTCCGCTTCGATGATGTTGAGCTTGATCGTCGCCGGGCCGCATTCCGTCAGCCCGTCGAACCATGCGGCGCGCGGTCTGTAGGTGGAAGCGTCAGCGGCGTCTTTGCCCATTCTGTCCTCAGATATCCATGCCGAGAAGCTTGCCGACCGTGTGAACGTCCTTATCGCCACGGCCAGACAGGTTGACGATCATGATCTGGTCCTTGCCCATGGTTGGCGCCATCTTGACGGCCTGCGCAATGGCATGGGCGGATTCGAGCGCCGGAATGATGCCTTCGACGCGGGTTGCAAGCTGGAAGGCATCCAGTGCTTCCTGATCGAGGATCGGCACATAATCGACGCGACCCGTATCCTTGAGCCAGGAATGTTCCGGGCCGACGCCCGGATAGTCGAGACCGGCGGAAACCGAATGGCCTTCGAGGATCTGGCCATCTTCGTTCTGGAGCAGATAGGTGCGGTTGCCGTGCAGAACGCCGGGACGGCCCGCGCTCATCGACGCGCAATGCTCGTCACCGTCCAGACCGTGACCGCCTGCCTCGACGCCGACGATCTTGACCGATGCGTCATCGAGGAAAGGATGGAAAAGGCCGATAGCGTTGGAACCGCCGCCGACAGCCGCGATGATGACATCCGGCAGACGGCCTTCCTGTTCGAGAATCTGCTGGCGCGCTTCCGTGCCGATGACCGACTGGAAGTCGCGAACCAGTTCCGGATAAGGATGCGGACCGGCAGCTGTGCCGATCAGGTAATAGGTGTCTTCAACATTCGTGACCCAGTCGCGAAGCGCTTCGTTCATCGCGTCCTTGAGCGTGCCGTTGCCAGCCGTAACCGGCTTCACTTCGGCGCCCAGCAGCTTCATGCGGAACACATTCGGCTTTTGACGTTCAACGTCCGTCGCGCCCATATAGACCACGCAAGGCAGGCCGAAACGTGCAGCGACGGTTGCCGATGCCACACCATGCTGGCCAGCACCGGTTTCGGCGATGATGCGCGTCTTGCCCATGCGCTTGGCGAGCAGAATCTGACCGAGGCAGTTGTTGATTTTGTGGCTGCCGGTGTGGTTCAGGTCTTCGCGCTTGAAGTAGATTTTTGCACCGCCCAGATGCTTGGTCAGCCCTTCGGCATAATACAGCTTCGACGGGCGACCGGCATAATAGGTCGAAAGGGCGGAAAGCTCGGCCTTGAATTCAGGATCGTTCTTGGCCGTTTCATAGGCCTCCTGCAATTCGAGGATCAGCGGCATCAGCGTCTCGGCGACGAAACGTCCGCCGAAAATACCGAACATGCCCTCTTCGTCCGGGCCTGTCTTGTAGGAATTGGGTTCAACCGGCTTGTTCAACGCTTCAGCTCCGTCATGTTCAGGCGCGTTTTGCGGATGGTGACACATCCGCATCGGCGACAGCCTGGAAAAAATCTTCAATGAGACGCACGCCCTTAACGCCGGGTGCGCGCTCGACGCCGGACGATATGTCGATGCCCGGCGCGTGCGTCTCGTGCAGCGCCTCGGCAATATTGCCAGCGTTCAATCCACCGGAAAGCATGTAATCGACATCCGCGTCAAGCGCATCGAGCAGGCCCCAGTCGAAGGAAACCCCGTTGCCGCCCGGCAATTCCGATCCCTCCGGCGGCTTGGCGTCGAACAGGAAGCGGTCGGCAATGCCCTTATAGGGCGCGATGGCGGCCAGATCGTCGGCGCTGCGGATCGCAAAGGCTTTCATGACCGGCAGGCCGTAGCGTTCCTTCACAAAGCGCACGCGCTCAGGCGTTTCATGGCCATGCAATTGCAGAATATCCGGTTTTACGGCGCTGACGATTTCATCCAGCGTCGCATCGTCGGCATCGACCGTCACGGCAACAGCTTTAGCGCGGCCAAGCGCGGCAGGGCGCAAAACGGCTGCGGCGTCCGGCGTGATATTGCGCGGGCTTTTGGGAAAAAAGATAAAGCCGATATGCGTCGCACCGCCGTTGAGAGCGGCAGCGACTGTATCAGGCGTTTTCAGCCCGCATATCTTGATATCCAAAGCCATGGTTTCCCGTCGCACAAAACGGTGCGCTTCTCAAGCAGTTCGCAGATATTCGCAGCTATTCTCTCACGGTGTGTCCGTCAAAACCGCGTGCGATCAGAAAATCATACGCTTCCATGACCTCCATGGGAACCGCCTGCGCAATCTGGTAGCCTTTGGCGGGATAGTCCAGAATGCGCTCCAGATCGCCGGTCATCTCGTTGATGAGCATCTCCACCGGATAGGAAGGCGTCGGCTGTTCTTCAAAGGAAAGGAGCGGCGCCGTCACGCTTGCCTTTGCTTCCGGCCATTGCCGGGCGACGGTGGCATGCACGCGGCGCTGGGTCTGCGGCTTGGTGACGAAAATCGGGCTGATCACGCCGGGCAACATTTTTTCCAGCGAGAAGCGGATATTCTCGCCGATATTGGTGGCGTTGGGCTCGATGGTGATTGCCTCTTCCGGCACTCCGCGCCGGATCGCCACTTCGGCAAAGGCTTCCGCTTCGCTGGCAGGATAGAGATTTTCGGTCCAGTGACCGCTTTTGCCGGTGAAGATCACCAGCGGCGCCATGCCTTCAAGATAAAGATCGGCAGCGCGTTCGGCGACGCGCAGATCATAGCTGCCAAGGCCGATGATGACATCGGATGCCGGAATGGGATCGTAAATGCAGTGGTAGTCCCACAGCACCTTGGCGGCGGTCAGTATCGATCGGTTCATGTAAAGTCTATAGCCTGTAATGCGCTGCCATTTCGCTTCAGCCACGCCTTGCAGCGTTCCGTATCGGGGCAAAGCTCTTGACAGAGTTTCCAGAATTGCGGCCCATGATTCATCTCGATCAGATGCGCGACTTCATGCGCGACGAGATAGTTGATGACGGCCGGTGGCGCCATGCCGATCCGCCATGAAAAGGAAAGAACGCCATCGGAGGTGCACGACCCCCAGCGGCTCTTGGTGTCCTTGAAGCGGACGGCCTTGGCCTTGCGACCGACGCTTGCCGTGTGGCGGATGACGAGCGCCTCTATATCGCGCTTCACCTGCCCTTTGAGATAGTCTGCCAGACGGCGTGGCAGATGGGCGGGGTCGCCGTGAACCAGCAGCACATTGCCTTCAAGGAGGTCGACCGTGCCGCGTCCGGGCCGATGTGTAATCAGATGCGGCACGCCGCGGATCGGAATTTTCACGCCGGGGCGAACACCCGGCTGATCCGGCAGTTTGGTGATGCGGCTTTCGATCCAGCCCTGATGGCGCTTGAGAAAACTCTGCACTTCGCGCTCGGGCAGTCCGGGCGGAACAGTGATGCGCAGGCCTTTTCCGCCAGCTTCGATGCGCAGCGTCAGCCGTTTGGCGCGCGGGTTTTCGAAGACACGCAATGACAGCTCGCGACCGGCCACCGCATGGATGCGTTCGCTCCGGACAGTTGCCGTATTGGCAGATGCCCTGTTGCCGCTGATTTGCCGAAGGAAGGATAAGCCCATCGCGCAAGAATAAGCGATTCGTGCGAAAAGCCAGACAAAAAAGCTGTTTTAAGCAAAACGGCGCGGAAAACCCGCGCCGTTTCAATAGTTTTCAAGCTGTTATCCGCGATCAAAGATCGGTGATGTCATTCTTGTTGCCCTTTGCTGGCGTCTTCTTGGCGGCAGCGCGACGCTCAGCCATGAAGCGGTCGAACTCTTCCTTGTCGCGTGCGCGGCGAAGCTCTGCGGCATAGGATTCGAATTCGGCGCGGGCTTCGTCAAGCTTGCGGCGCTCTTCGGCAAGGCGGTTCAGTTCTTCGCGACGCCAGTCGTCGAAGGCTGCGTTGCCAGTTGCGCTGCCGAAGTTGAAGCTCTCGCTTTTGCGGCAGTTGCGGAAAGAACCGAACATGGAATCGGTCTTCTCGTTGACGCCGCGCTTGAACCCTTCGAGGCGGTCGCCCCAAAGAATATAGGCGAGCATGGCAAGGCCAAGCGGCCAGAAGAGAAAGAAGCCGAGCACCATCAGCGCAATCGTGGCTGGCGTCCATGCCGGTCGTATCAATGCGGAATTGGTCATGGTCTGCTCCATAAAATCAGGCCTGCCAGGTCCACATCATGCGGACATTTCGTGTTTGGCGGCTTGATTTCGAATTGGTGAGGGGATTGCGGCATTTCAAGCATGTCGCAATCCGATTCCAGTGCGATTCAGAGGGAGTCAGAGCTAACCAATGTGATTATCTCGAAATTTTTTTCCGAAAATGTTCGAGAAAAGTAACGGCAAGCCCGGCTATCAGGGCCCAGAAGGCCGAACCGACCCCGAAGAATGCCATGCCGGAGGCCGTCACAGCGAAAGTGATCGTGGCGGCAAGGCGCTCCGGTTCGTCCTTCAAGGAAAGCGACATGGCGTTGATGAACGGGCCGGTCAGGGCAAGACCGGCGACCAGCGCGATCAGCGTTGTCGGCAGCACGGCGAAGATCGCAACCAGCGATGCGCCGAACAAAGCGAACACAACATAGATTGCCGCATAGACCGGCCCGGTCAGCCAGCGCTTGGTGGGATCGGGATGGGCATCGGGATTGGTGCAAAGTGCTGCCGAAATCGCCGCCAGATTGGTGGTGGATGCACCGAACGGTGCCGACAGTATGGAGAACAGACCCGTCACGCGCAGGCAGGCGCTGGTCGGCGGTTCATAGCCGGATGCGCGCAGCACCGCAAAACCGGGCAGGTTCTGCGACGCCATGGTGACGAGATAGAGCGGCAAGGCGAGGCCGATCATCGCGCCCAAATGAAATTCCGGCCAGACGAGGGTGAGCGTCGAGATTTCCGGTGCGGGCAGGGTTGGCGAGCGGCCTGAGACAAGCGCGAAGATCATCCCTACCACCAGAACGGCGATGACTGCCAGCGACGGGTTGAAGAGGCGGATCAGGAAGAACAGCGCTACCAGCGGCAGCACGAAAACGGGATCGAAGGGAACAGTCTTGGCGGCGGCGATGACGAAGCTGAGCAGTACGCCCGCAAGCATGCCCGAGGCGACGGAGGCCGGTATGCGCGAGACCAGCACCGAAAGCTGGCGGATCAGTCCGGTCGCGATCAGCGCAATCGCCGTCACGATGAAGGCGCCGACGGCTTCCGCCATGGTGAAACCGGCGCTTGCGCCGATCAACGCCAGTCCGGGCGTCGACCATGCCGCGATGATCGGCATGCGATAGCGCGTGCTGAGCCAGGCTGAGGTGGCGGCGATGGAAAGACAAATGGCCGTGACCCAGCTCGCTGTTTCGGCCTGTGTGGCGCCCAGAACCTGTGCGGCGGCGATGATCAGCGCCAGCGTGCCCCCGAAGCCAACAATGGCCGCAACCGCCGATGACGCGATGACCGAAAAGCGCATGATGATGCCCCGTTATGCTGTTGTGGTCACACGTTCGGCCAAACCGGAGACCGTGCGGATGAGAAGATCGAGATCCTGCGGGCGTGACAGCCGGTGGTCGCCGTCGCGTACAAGCGTCAGCGTCACATCATCGACCGGCAGATGCTCCACCAGCGTCAGTGCGTGCTTGTACGGCACGTCCGGGTCCTGCATGCCTTGCAGAATATGGACCGGGCATCCGGTTTCGATAATGCCCTTGAGTACGAGGTTCTGGCGGCCGTCTTCGAGAAGCGCACGTGTGTAGACGTACGGATTGGGCGAATAGTCGGAAGGCTCTTCGAAATAACCCTTTTCCTGCAAGTCGCGCTTTTGGGCGTCAGAAAGGGTTGGCTCGACAAGCACCGCCGTGAAGTCGGGGGCGGGCGCAATCAACACGATGCCGGCGGGCTCCTTGCCTTCCTTCTTCAATTCCTGAGCCATTCGCAGCGCAATCCAGCCGCCCATGGACGAGCCGACGAGAATTTGCGGGCCTTTGGCATAATGGCGATAGACGGCAAGGCTTTCGTTGAGCCAGCGCGAAATCGTGCCCTGATTGAAATCGCCGCCGGATTCGCCGTGACCGGAATAGTCGAGCCGCAGCGCGCTATGGCCGGTCTTTTCGGCCCATTCATCGAGAACGAGGGCCTTGGTGCCGCGCATGTCGGAACGATAGCCACCTAACCAGACGACACCGGGCCGATTTTTACCCTCTCTGTGGCGAACGGCAATCTTCGCGCCGTCCACGTCAAGAAATTCTGGCTCCAGTTCTGGCCCCGCACTGCTCATCTGAGTCTCCTGATTGTTGGGATGACTTTTGCCATGTCTTGTCTGGCGAGGAAACCCGCGCGATCAGCCCAACCGCTTGGCAGCCCTTGAAATTGCAGGAAATGTGACCGATATGTCGCTTTCAGCCCCCGATTTAGCTCTTTATCAAGTGGGGGTGATTTTTCCTGTCAAAGATGCTATTGACTTCGCCGCTTGCTTGACGACATTTCCGCGATCAACTGCGGTTTGATCGGGGATATGTCGTGTGAGCGACAAAAGTTCTTGCCGTATGAACGTTAACAATCAGGAGATAACGACCATTCGCCGACCGTTCAGAGCGACGCCGGTCCAGAAAGACGGACCGCGCTCCAACCGTGACATCCGGGTTCCCCGGGTCCAGCTTATCGATGCCGAAGGCCAGAACCATGGTGATGTTTCCATTCAGGAAGCGATTGCTATGGCAGAGGAAGCGGGCCTCGATCTCGTTGAGATCGTGCCGAACGCAGAGCCTCCGGTTTGCAAGATCGTAGACCTTGGTAAGCTGAAGTATCAGAACCAGAAAAAGGCCGCCGAGGCACGCAAGAAGCAGAAAACGGTTGAAATCAAGGAAATCAAGATGCGACCGAACATCGACACCCATGATTATGAGGTGAAGATGAAGGCCGCCGTGCGTTTCTTTGAGGAAGGCGACAAGGTAAAGGTTACCTTGCGTTTCCGTGGCCGTGAAATGGCGCACCAGGAGCTCGGTATGAAGCTTCTGCAGCGTGTAAAGGAAGACACTGTCGAAATCGCGAAGGTCGAGTCCGAGCCGAAGCTCGAAGGCCGTCAGATGATGATGGTGCTTGCACCGCGCTGATTTTTCAGAATTGTCTTGGAAAAGCCGCCTTCGGGCGGTTTTTCTTTGCCGGAAATTTGCCCGCAATCGGATGGGCGGCAACCAATGTGGCAATCGTGGAACAATTATGAAGACGATAGGTGAATTGGGAAGATATCAGCAACGTCGCCGTCTGGCGATTGGCGTTGTTATTGCGCTGCTGGTGATCGCGCTGCTTTTCGTGCGCTCGGCCTGGGTCGGGCACGCGCATGAATATATTGAGGCGATCGGCATCAGCTTCATCGTCGCCGCGATTCTCGGGCGCCTGTGGTGCACGCTTTATATCGGCGGGCGCAAGAGCGCGGAAATCGTGCGCAGCGGTCCTTATTCGATCACGCGCAACCCGCTTTATGTGTTCAGCACCATCGGTGCGATGGGCATCGGCGCGCAGACGGGCAGTATCATCGTGGCAGCCGGCTTCGGCGTGCTTTGCTATATCGCCTTTTCCATCGTCATCCGCACAGAAGAAAAATTTCTGGAGCAGAATTTCGGCGAGCCTTACCGCGCTTATTGCCGTGAGGTTCCACGCTTCTTCCCGAAGTTTTCGATCTATAGCGACGACGCGACGGTCACGGTGAAGCCGGACCGGCTCTATCGTACTTTCATAGATGGGCTGGTATTCTTCGTAGCCTATCCGTTCTTCGAATTTATCGAGTACCTGCAGGACATCCATGTCTTGTCGGTTTTGTTGCGGCTTTATTGATCAATTTCGGTTGATTCAGCCATTGCGTTTTATGGGCTTTAAGCCTATAAGGCCGCGTTCGAACCGCCCGGCAGGGCATGCCGTGGCGGTTTCGTATGCTTTTCAGGCTTGGTCTGTCTGAAAGTAAAAACAGATTTCGGTCGGTTTCAGGCACGAGCGCCTTCCATAACAAGAGGCGTGGAGTGCCGCAGGCACGACGGGGATCGCAATTAAGGAGTAGCAAAATGCCCAAGATGAAGACCAAATCGGCCGCGAAGAAGCGGTTCAAAATCACCGGCACTGGCAAAGTTGTAGCTGCGGCTGCAGGCAAGCGCCATGGCATGATCAAGCGCTCGAACAAGTTCATTCGCGATGCACGCGGCACCATGGTGCTCTCGGAAGCAGATGCGAAGATCGTAAAACAGTTCCTGCCTAACGGCCTCTAAGCCGCTGTCCTTTAAGGAGATCATGATATGGCACGCGTAAAACGCGGCGTTACCTCACACGCCAAGCACAAAAAAGTTCTCGATCAGGCTGCCGGTTTCCGCGGTCGTCGCAAGAACACCATCCGCACCGCTAAGGCTGCAGTTGACCGTTCGAAGCAGTATGCTTATCGCGACCGCAAGAATCGCAAGCGTACGTTCCGCGCTCTCTGGATCCAGCGCATCAATGCTGCTGTCCGCGAGCAGGGCCTGACCTATGGCCGTTTCATCGACGGTCTGGCCAAGGCTGGTATCGAAATCGACCGCAAGGTCCTGTCCGATATCGCAATCCACGAACCGGATGCATTCGGTGCGCTGGTTGCATCGGCAAAGAAGGCTCTTGAGTACCTCAAGAACACCGAAACGCCGAACGCTTTTGAAGGCGCTGTCCGCTAAGCCAGCCCTTCCCAAGTGACATTGTGAATTTGGGGAACCCGCGCTGGCTCGGCTGGCGCGGGTTTTTCTTTCTTATCTGGTGCCCGGTGCCGATATCGCCGATCAAGAGGCGTGGGTGTTGCAGGCGCGCAGGGAAATAGACAAGAGGCGTGGAGCGCCATCGGCGCGACAGGGAAGCAAACAAGAGGCGTGGAGTGCCAAAGGCACGACAGGGATGTAAACAAGAGGCGTCGAGTGTCCCTTGGACACGAGAGGGATATAGACAATGAGCGATCTTGAACAACTCGAACAAACGATCATGGGCGAAATCGCCGCCGCCAGCGATGAGCAGGCGATTGAAGCGGTCCGCGTCGCGGCACTGGGCAAGAAGGGCACGGTTTCCGAGAAGTTGAAACTGCTCGGCACCATGTCGCCGGAAGAACGCCAGCTTCAGGGCCCGGCGATTAACGGCCTGAAGAACCGCGTCACCGATGCGCTGACGGAGCGCAAGTCTGCGCTGCGCAAGGCTGCGGTTGCGGCCCGTCTGGAACGCGAAAAAGTCGATGTGACGCTGCCGGTTCGTGAAAGCGCTGCCTCGCGCGGCCGCATTCATCCGATTTCGCAGGTGGTGGACGAAATCACGGCGATCTTCGCCGATATGGGTTTCTCGATTGCCGAAGGTCCGGATATCGAAACTGATTACTACAATTTCACCGCGCTGAATTTCCCGGAAGGGCACCCGGCGCGCGAGATGCACGACACGTTCTTCTTCAATCCGGATGAAAAGGGCGAGCGCAAGCTTCTGCGCACGCATACATCGCCGGTGCAGGTGCACACGATGGAGAAGTTCGCAGCGATCCGCGACAAGGAAGGCCGCGACGAGCCGATCCGCATCGTGATCCCGGGCAAAACCTATCGCATGGATTCCGACGCCACCCATTCGCCGATGTTCCATCAGGTCGAAGGTCTGGTCGTGGACAAGTCGGCCAATGTCGCCAACATGAAGTGGGTGCTGGAAGAGTTCTGCAAGGCGTTCTTCGAAGTGCCGTCGGTGACGATGCGCATGCGTCCGAGCTTCTTCCCGTTCACGGAACCGTCTGTCGAAGTGGATATCCAGTGCGACCGCTCCGGTCCGCATGTGAAGTTCGGCGAGGGCAATGACTGGCTCGAAATTCTGGGCTGCGGCATGGTGCATCCGAATGTGCTGCGCGCTTCGGGTTATGACCCGGACGTCTATCAGGGCTTTGCCTGGGGCATGGGTATCGACCGCATCGCCATGCTGAAATACGGCATGCCGGATCTGCGCGCCTTCTTCGATGCCGATGTGCGCTGGATCAACCATTACGGTTTCCGTCCGCTCGATCTGCCGACGCTGTTTGGTGGCCTCAGCGCATGACGCAATTGCCCGAACCTTATCGCGATGCCGTGACTTTCGCCTTTGGCGATTCGCCGGAACTCGCCGATGAGCTGCTTGCGCTGGTTCTGGCAGGTCGCAAGACTGCGACCTGCGCCGCGCTTGCCTCATTCGGTGAAGACGGCGAGCCGATGCCGGTCATCGGTCGTCGCGATGTGGTTCTGGATGGTCTTGGCCGACCCGCTGCGGTGGTCGAAACCGTCGAACTGACGGTCCGCCGCTTTGATGAGGTTGATGCCGCATTTGCGGAACAGGAGGGCGAAGGCCCGCTGGAAGAATGGCGAAAGGGCCACGAAGCCTATTTTCGCCGCAACGGCGGCTTCTCTCCAGATATGGAATTGCTTTGCGAGCGCTTTCGCGTTGTCGAAGTGCTCAAACGCTGATTTTTAGGAAAGAACACGATCATGAAATTCACGCTTTCCTGGCTCAAGGATCACCTTGAAACCGATGCGACGCTCGACCAGATCGTCGAGAAGCTGACCGATATCGGTCTTGAAGTGGAATCGGTCGATGACCGCGCCGCTTTCAAGGCTTTCAAGATCGCCAAGGTGGTGAGTGCCACCCAGCATCCCGATGCCGACAAGCTGCGCGTGCTCTCCGTCGATACGGGCGATGGTAAGCCGGTACAGGTCGTTTGCGGCGCGCCGAATGCCCGCGCCGGTCTGGTCGGTGTTCTGGGCCGTCCGGGCGACTATGTGCCGGGTCTCGATGTCACGCTGTCGGTCGGCAAGATTCGCGGTGTCGAAAGTTTTGGCATGATGTGCTCCGAGCGTGAGCTGGAACTGTCCGACGAGCATAACGGCATCATCGATCTGCCAGAAAATGCACCGGTGGGCACAAGCTTTGCGGCCTATATGGGCCTTGACGATCCGATTATCGAAATCGGCCTCACGCCGAACCGCGCCGATTGCACCGGTATTCACGGCATTGCCCGCGATCTGGCAGCCGCCGGTCTCGGCACGCTGAAGAACACGCTGCCAGCCGCCGCCAAGGGCGAAGGCGAAACGCCGGTGAAGATCGTTCTCGATCAGGATGCGGAAAACCCGTTCTGCCTTGGCTTTGCGCTGCGCATGGTCAAGGGCGTGAAGAACGGCCCGAGCCCGAAATGGATGCAGCAGCGTCTGAAGGCAATCGGCCTGCGCCCGATCAATGCGCTGGTGGATATCACCAATTACGTGACCTTCGATCAGGGCCGTCCGCTGCATGTTTTCGACGCGGCCAAGGTCAAGGGGAATCTGACGGTGCGTGCGGCGCGTGAAGGCGAAACCATTCTGGCGCTCGACCAGCGCGAGTATAAGTTGAAGCCCGGCATGTACATCATTGCCGATGAAAACGGTCCCGAATCGATTGCCGGCATCATGGGTGGCGAACATTCCGGTTGCGACGAGAACACGGTCGATGTGCTGATCGAATCCGCGCTTTGGGATGCGCGCATGATTGCACGCACGGGCCGCGAACTCGGCATCGTCACCGATGCGCGCTATCGGTTCGAGCGCGGCGTCGATCCGGAAATGATGGTTCCGGGTGCGGAAATTGCAACCCAGCTGGTGCTGGACCTGTGCGGTGGACAGCCGACGGTTCTCGACGTTGTCGGTTACAAGGCGCCAGCTGCGCGCGTCATCGATTTCCCGGTCACGGAAGTAAAGCGCCTGACAGGTATCGAGGTTTCCTACGACGCTTCGCTCGATATCCTGAAGCGTCTCGGCTTCGGTGTCGAAGGCGATGGCAAGGTCATCAAGGCAACGGTGCCGACATGGCGTGGAGACGTGGAAGGCAAGGCCGACCTCGTTGAAGAAGTCATGCGTATTCACGGCATCAACCAGATCGAGCCGCAGCCGCTGCCAAACCATGGCGCCGTCAATGGCCGCATCCTGACCACCTTGCAGATTCGCACGCGTCATGCCCGCCGTATGCTCGCTTCGCGCGGCATGCTGGAAGCGGTGACCTATTCCTTCATTTCCGAAGCGCAGGCCAGGGCATTTGGCGGCGGCCAGCCGGAGCTGAAGCTTGCGAACCCGATTGCAGCCGACATGTCGGATATGCGTCCGTCGCTTCTGCCGGGCCTCTTGGCTGCGGCACAGCGCAATGCGGATCGCGGTTTTGGCGATATCGCTCTGTTCGAGGTTTCGGGCATCTATGAAGGCGACACGCCGGAGAAGCAGCGCCGTGTAGCCGGTGGTATCCGTCGCGGAACGGCGGGCGTTGAAGGCGCTGGCCGCTTCTGGTCGGGCAATGCGGCGACCGTTGGCGTGTTCGACGCCAAGGCCGATGCGCTGGCGGCGCTGGACGCTGCCGGTGCGCCGGTTGATCGCATCCAGATCGAAGCCGGTGGACCGGAATGGTTCCATCCGGGCCGTTCCGGCACGCTGAAGCTCGGCCCCAAGGTCGTGCTTGGCTATTTCGGCGAGTTCCATCCGGACACGCTGGAAGCCCTCGACGTGTCGGGCAATCTCTGCGGCTTCGAAATCTATATCGATGCGATCCCTGAGCCGAAGGCAAAGGCGACCCGCACCAAGCCTGCGCTCAACCTGTCGCAGTTCCAGAGCCTCAAACGCGATTATGCCTTTGTGGTGGATGCCACTGTCGAAGCGGGCAATGTCGTGAAGGCGGTTTCGGCAGCCGACAAGAAGCTGATCGTCGGCGTTCAGGTGTTCGATGTCTTCACCGGTGCATCGCTTGGCGAAGGCAAGAAGTCGATTGCGGTTGAAGTGCTGCTTCAGCCGCAGGACCGCACCCTGACCGACGAAGATCTGGACGCATTGTCGAAACAGGTTGTGGCAAGTGTCGCCAAACAGACCGGCGGCGTGCTGCGCGGATAAGCAAAAAGTAAAAAGCCCGGCTTCAAGCCGGGCTTTTCACTTTTGCGGGCATGGCGCGCATGGCCATGTCGATGATCTTTTGCACCGCGGCCCGCGAACTGCCGTCACGCGCCTCATAGGAGAGGCTCTGCTGGATCGCGTGGTAGAATTCGCTCATCTGGGCGATGTCGGTTTCGGGCGGCAGGTCGCCCTCGCGCAAGGCGCGTTGCAGGCGCTTGGAAAGCAGGTCCTGATTGGTGTGGCGAATGGCTGTCAGGAATTCCTTGACCGGGACGTTCTCCGGTTTGCACTGGATCGAGCTGACGCTGATCATGCAGCCGCCAGCAGGACACGCAAAAGCGCTGTCTGCGCTCAATTCAAGCCAGAGGCGTATGCCGTCCTGAATGGTGGCGGCGACTTCCAAAGCTCTGAAGGGGGCAGCGCCGATGGTGCGTCGGTAAAAATCCACGGCCTCGCGAAACGCCTGTTCCTTGTTGCCGAAAGCGGCATAGAAGCTCGGCGGCGTAATGCCTATGGCTGCCGTGAAATCGCTGATCTGGGCGCATTCATAGCCCTTGGCCCAGAAAACTTTCATGACCTTGTCCAGCGCAGCATCGCGATCGAAACTGCGCGGGCGACCGCGCGAAACCATTTTTCCTCCCTTTCTGTAGTCTGTCTTATATAATTCTCTTGACGCGCTCGAACAAGTCGATATGAATTATATAATCATTATTACATAAATAGGATTCGTCTCCATGAACGATTCGTGCGATTCTGCCCTTGCGGCGGAGGGGACGGTTGCGTCCCGTAAAGAGGCGCGGGCAATACCGCTGGTGGTCTATTGTCTCAGTCTCGGCGTTTTTGCGCTGACGACCTCCGAACTGATGATTTCGGGCATGATGCCCTCGCTTCAGGAAGCTTTTGGCCGCTCCATTGCCGATATCGGCAATCTGATTTCGCTCTATGCCTTGGGCATGATGATCGGCGGTCCGCTGGTAACGGTGCTGTTTCTGGCCCTGAAGATCGAGAACAAGCGCGGACTGCTCGGCCTTTTGATCTTCTATGCGCTTGCGCAGAGCGTTGCCGCCTCCACCAGCAATTTCCAGGTGCTTCTGGCCGCCCGCGTGCTGACCGGCATGGCCGCCGCAACCAGTTTCGGCCTCATGCTCGCCATTACGGCGCAACTCGTCGCGCCGGAACTGCGCGGCCGGGCATCCTCGCTGGTCTTTGCCGGATTGATGCTCTGCACCGTGCTGGGCGTGCCGATTGCAACGGCGATCACCAATGCGTTCGGCTGGCGCGCCAGCTTCTGGAGCATCGTGGTGCTGATTCTGCTTTGCGCGCTGGTCATCGCGCTGAAGATCGAAACGACCCGTGACGGACCGCAGGCCGATCTGCGTTCGGAATTGGCGGAAATGCGCAAGCCGAAGCTCTGGGCGGCCTATGCCACCAGCGCGCTGGTCATCGGCTCGTCTTTTGCGGTTTACAGCTATCTGTCGCCGATCACCGTGGAATTGGCCGGATTTTCGGCCATGCAGGTTCCATTCCTGCTCGCCATCTATGGTGCGGCCAACATCGTCGGCAACTATGTTTCCGGGCGCTTTGCTGATCGGCACACGATCGTGACGATCTTTGCAGGTCTTGTGGTGATGCTTGCAGCCATGCTGATCTTCGCGCTTTTCGCCGAACTCAAGCCTGCTGCAATCCTCGCCATCGTGATGATCGGCCTGACCGGCATTGCGTTGAACCCGGCTTTCGTGGCGCGTGTGATGCGCATTGCCCATCCCGGCGCATTGGTGAATGCAATTCACGCATCGGTTATCAATATCGGCCTCGGCCTTGGTCCATGGATCGGCGGTCTGGCGATGGAAGCGGGATATGGTCTCCATGCACCGCTGTGGGTTGGCTTCGCCATGACGCTCGGCGGGCTGTTGACGCTTGCGCCGCCAGCCTTGCGGCGGATGTGAATTTACGCCTTTTTGGAAAGAACGCCTGTAACGGGATTTTTCCTTTTGTCTTTCGGTCAAACATGTCATCGATTACCACCGGTCACGAAATCGATGATAGTGTTCAGCCGCGAAACTAAAGGAAATGGCATGTTCCGTTGGGGTATTCTTTCCACCGCCAAAATCGGCGTCACGCAGGTGATTCCCGCATTGGCCGCGTCGGATAATGGCGTGGTCCATGCGATAGCGAGCCGCGATCACGCGCGTGCCCGCGCCGTGGCCGACCGTTTCGGTGCCCCGCTTGCCTTCGGCTCCTATGAGGAATTGCTGGCCAGCGATCAGGTGGACGGCGTTTATATCCCGCTGCCGACATCGCAGCATATCGAATGGACGATCAAGGCGGCCGAAGCCGGCAAGCATGTGCTGTGTGAAAAGCCGATAGCGCTGAAAGCCGACGATATCGACCAGCTCATCGCCGCACGCGACAAGCACAAGGTCACAATCGCCGAGGCTTTCATGGTCTATTACCATCCGCAATGGATCAAGGTGCGCGCATTGCTGGCCGAAGGCGCCATCGGCACGTTGCGCCATGTTCAGGGCGCTTTCAGCTATTTCAACGTCGATCCCGGCAATATGCGCAACCAGCCCGACCTCGGCGGCGGCGCGCTGCCGGATATTGGCGTTTATCCGACGGTCGTAACCCGCATGGTCACGGGCAAGGAGCCGCTCTCCGTGCAGGCTTCCGTCGAAATCGACCCGAATTTCGGCACTGACCGCTATGCCAATGTCGCGGCCCGATTCGACGGCTTCGACATGACTTTCTATGTAGCGACGCAGCTTGCCGGGCGTCAGTTCATGGTTTTCCACGGCGACAAGGGCTTCATCGAGGTTCATGCGCCGTTCAACACCGGCAAATACGGTCATGGCCGCGTGACGCTCAACGACGCAGGCCATACGGAAGCGACGGAATGGTCGTTTTCGGACGCAAACCATTATCAGTTGCAGGCGCAAAATTTTGTGCGGGCGGTGCAGGGCGAGGATGTAGCCTTGTTTTCATTGGAGAATTCCAAGGCCAATCAGCGCGTCATCGATGCGATCTATCGGGCGGGCAAAAATAATGGTTTCGTAGACCTATAGGTTCCCTGTAGGGATCGTCCGGATAAAGACCTGTCAGATTAGCCGGGAAGGAATTTATGACTGTCCGGCTGTTCTGACTTGCAGTGAAAAAGCGCCTTTCTTATATACGCCTCGCACAGGGCTTCGATGACAGGCCGAGGGGTCTTGAAAAAACCTCCGGAAACCCAACCTTGAAGCGGGCATTGTGAAAAACCGTAGGAGCCGCCCATGGAACGCTCGGTAGAGGTCTTGGCGGTTTGCTGAATGGAGAGAAATATGGCTAAAGTTATTGGTATCGATCTGGGAACGACCAACTCCTGCGTCGCCGTCATGGACGGTAAGAGCGCGAAGGTCATCGAGAATGCCGAAGGCGCCCGCACGACGCCTTCCATCATTGCTTTCACCGATAGTGACGAACGTCTCGCTGGTCAGCCTGCGAAACGTCAGGCCGTCACCAATCCGGAAGGCACCCTGTTTGCAGTCAAGCGCCTGATCGGTCGCCGTTTCGACGATCCGATGGTCACCAAGGACAAGGATCTCGTCCCTTACAAGATCGTCAAGGGCGACAATGGCGATGCCTGGGTAGAAGTTCACGGCAAGAAGTATTCGCCATCGCAGGTTTCCGCGATGATCCTTCAGAAGATGAAGGAAACGGCTGAATCTTACCTCGGCGAAACCGTCACGCAGGCCGTTATCACGGTTCCGGCTTACTTCAACGACGCCCAGCGTCAGGCCACCAAGGACGCTGGCAAGATTGCCGGTCTGGAAGTGCTGCGCATCATCAACGAACCGACCGCTGCCGCGCTCGCCTATGGTCTCGACAAGAGCGAAGGCAAGACTATTGCCGTATACGATCTTGGCGGCGGCACCTTCGACGTGTCGGTGCTTGAGATCGGTGACGGCGTGTTCGAAGTGAAGTCCACCAACGGTGACACGTTCCTCGGCGGTGAAGACTTCGACATGCACATCGTCGACTACATGATCACCGAGTTCAAGAAGGAAAGCGGCATCGATCTGAAGAACGACAAGCTTGCTCTGCAGCGCCTCAAGGAAGCTGCCGAAAAGGCCAAGATTGAACTGTCGGCTGCCCAGCAGACCGAAATCAACCTGCCGTTCATCACCGCTGACGCAACGGGTCCGAAGCATCTGGCCATCAAGCTGTCGCGCGCCAAGTTCGAAAGCCTTGTCGAAGACCTCGTCAAGCGCACGATCGAGCCGTGCAAGGCCGCTCTGAAAGATGCTGGTCTCAAGGCTGGTGAAATCGACGAAGTGGTTCTGGTCGGCGGCATGACCCGCATGCCCAAGATCCAGGAAGTCGTGAAGGCCTTCTTCGGCAAGGAACCGCACAAGGGCGTGAACCCGGACGAAGTCGTCGCCATGGGCGCGGCCATTCAGGGCGGCGTTCTGCAGGGCGACGTCAAGGACGTTCTGCTGCTCGACGTGACCCCGCTGTCGCTCGGCATCGAAACGCTCGGTGGCGTGTTCACCCGTCTGATCGACCGCAACACGACCATCCCGACCAAGAAGTCGCAGACCTTCTCCACTGCCGAAGACAATCAGTCGGCTGTGACGATCCGCGTCTTCCAGGGCGAGCGTGAAATGGCTGCCGACAACAAGATCCTCGGCCAGTTCGACCTCGTGGGCATTCCGCCTGCACCGCGTGGCGTACCGCAGATCGAAGTGACCTTCGACATCGACGCCAACGGTATCGTCAACGTTTCGGCCAAGGATAAGGGCACCGGCAAGGAGCACCAGATCCGCATTCAGGCTTCGGGCGGTCTGTCGGATGCCGACATCGAAAAGATGGTCAAGGACGCCGAGGCCAATGCCGACGCCGACAAGAAGCGCCGCGATGCCGTCGAAGCCAAGAACCAGGCCGAAAGCCTGATCCACTCGACGGAAAAGTCGCTGAAGGATTACGGCGACAAGGTCTCGGAAGACGACAAACAGGCCATCGAAGGCGCTATCGCTGCGCTCAAGACCTCGCTTGAAGGTGACGATGCCGAAGACATCAAGGCCAAGACCCAGACGCTCGCTGAAACGGCGATGAAGCTCGGTCAGGCCATGTATGAGGCAGCGCAGGCTTCTGAAGGTGCGGACGCCGAAGGCGGCGAGCAGGCTTCGTCCAAGGACGATGTCGTTGACGCCGACTATGAAGAAATCGACGACGACAAGAAGAAGTCGTAATCATCTGCCGCTGACAGTGAAAGCCCGGCTCCATGCCGGGCTTTTGCCAGTTTCGGTATTCGGCAGACGATGAATAATAACGAAGGCTCCGGTTGGGAGTCCGGTCCAGCCGCCGGGGTAACGGACGTATGAAGATCGATTATTACGAAGCATTGGGCGTAGAAAAGTCCTGCGATGACAAGACGCTGAAAGCGGCTTTTCGCAAGCTCGCCATGCAGTACCATCCTGATCGCAACCCGGATAATCCGGAAGCTGAACGCAAGTTCAAGGAAATCGGCGAAGCTTACGAAACGCTGAAGGACCCGCAGAAGCGGGCAGCCTATGACCGTTTCGGCCATGCTGCCTTTGAAAATGGCGGCGCAGGTGCCGGTTTTGGCAATGGCTTTGCGGGCGCGGGCGGTTTTGCCGATATTTTCGAAGATATTTTTGGCGAGATGATGGGTGGCGGTCGCCGCCGTTCCAGCAACGGTCGCGAACGCGGCGCCGATCTGCGCTATAATATGGAAGTGACGCTCGAAGAAGCTTTCGCCGGCAAGACGGCGCAGATTCGCGTGCCGACCTCCATCACCTGTGATGAATGCTCCGGTTCGGGTGCCAAGGCGGGTTCGCAGCCCACCACCTGTACCATGTGCTCGGGCTCGGGCCGTGTGCGCGCGGCGCAGGGCTTCTTCTCGGTGGAACGCACCTGCCCGACCTGTAATGGTCGCGGTCAGGTCATCAAGGATCCTTGCGGCAAGTGCCACGGTCAGGGCCGCGTGACGCAGGAGCGTTCGCTTTCGGTCAATATCCCGGCCGGGATCGAGGACGGCACCCGTATTCGCCTTGCAGGCGAAGGCGAAGCCGGAATGCGCGGCGGTCCGTCGGGCGATCTCTACATCTTCCTTTCGGTCAAGCCGCACGAGTTCTTCCAGCGCGACGGCTCCGACCTTTATTGCAAGGTGCCGATCTCGATGACCACGGCGGCGCTGGGCGGCCAGTTCGAAGTCTCGACACTGGACGGCACCCAGACCCGCGTGAAGGTTCCCGAAGGCACGCAGAACGCCAAGCAGTTCCGCCTCAAGGGCAAGGGCATGCCGGTTCTGCGCCAGCAGGCGGTGGGCGATCTCTATATCCAGATCGATATTGAGACGCCGCAGAACCTGTCGAAGCGCCAGCGCGAATTACTGGAGGAATTCGAAAAGCTCTCCTCGCAGGAGAACAGCCCGAAATCAGCCGGGTTCTTCTCGCGGATGAAGGAATTCTTCGAGGGAATAGGTGAGTAAAAAAGGGGAGCCAAACGGCTCCCTTTTTTCATATTTTCCTTATTCCTGCCTTGCTTAAGGAATTGAAAGCGGCATAAGCTTGTCCAATAACGACAATGGGAGCATGCGGAATGGCAGGTCAACTCGGCAGGAAACTCGCCGCGAAATTCGACGAGGAAATCCGTTTTTTCAAAGGGTGGATTGACGGGCCGAAAGCGGTAGGCGCCATTCTGCCGACCAGCTCCATCACCGCGCGGCGCATGGCAAGCGTGATCGATATCCATTCCGGCCTGCCGGTTCTCGAACTTGGGCCGGGCACCGGCGTCATCACCAAGGCGATCCTCAAGCATGGCGTGAAGCCATCCGATCTTTATTCGATCGAATATTCGCAGGATTTCGTCGAGCATCTGAACAAGACCTATCCCGAGGTGAACATCATCCAGGGCGATGCGTTCGATCTCGACACCACGCTCGGCACCATGAAGGACCAGCAGTTCGACAGTATTATTTCTGCCGTGCCGCTGCTCAACTTCCCGATGGCGCGCCGTGTGCAGCTTATCGAAGATATGCTGACGCGCATTCCGCGCGGCCGTCCGTTCATGCAGATCACTTATGGACCTTTGCCGCCGGTCCCAGCCGGTCGCGGAAACTATACGGTTCAGCACTATGATTTCGTCATGCGTAATGTTCCGCCAGCACAGCTGTGGGTTTACCGCAGGCCGCTCGGCTGATTGACTGTCCGTGATTGTATTTGCTGATTCTCGGAGTTGTCCATGACCGCACGTGTTCTTGTCTTCGCCGGTTCGATCCGTATCGGCGCTTTCTCGGGTCATATGGCGGATGCCGCCGAACAGGAATTGCGGGCGCAGGGTGCGGAAGTCACCCGCATCACGCTTGCTGATTATCCGTTGCCCCTGATGGACCAGAATCTGGAAAAGGAGCATGGCGTTCCCGAAAACGCCATGAAGCTCGGTCGGCTCTTTGCCGAACACGACGCGCTTCTGATCTGCTCGCCGGAATATAATGCATCGATCCCGCCGCTGCTGAAAAACACGCTCGACTGGGTCAGCCGCATTTCCAAGGATGGCGACCAGCCGCTGCGGCCCTATGGCGGGCTGACGGTCGGTCTGTGTTCGACGTCGGACGGTATGTTCGCCGGTATGCGCGGGCTCTACCACCTGCGCGCGGTGTTGATGGCGGTTGGAACGCAGGTCGTGACCGAACAATGTTCGGTCGGTCGCGCCTCGGTGGCATTCAACGAGGACGGCACCCTCAAGGATGAGCGCAGCGCCAAAATGCTCACAGCCGTCTGTCAGAGCGTGATCAGCCGGGTCGGCTGATTCTCCGTTCAATCTGCATATTTCGGGGCGCGGTATCTTTCGTACCGCGCCCCGTTGTGCGATTAGAACAAAAATTGCAGCGGAGAATTTCATGACGACGACAGAATTGCGCGATCAGCTGATCGTGGGCCTCGACGTGCCGACTATCGCCGAAGCGGAAAAAGCCGTTGAGGAACTCGGTGATGCCGTGTCCTTCTACAAGATCGGCTATCAGCTGGTTTTTGCGGGCGGTCTCGATTTTGCGAAGAGCCTGATTGCGGCGAAGAAGAAAGTCTTCCTCGACATGAAGCTGCTCGACATCGACAATACCATCGCCAAGGGCGTGGAGAATGTTGCGAAGATGGGCGTTTCGATGCTCACGCTCCATGCCTATCCAAAAGCCATGCGCGCTGCCGTCGAAGCCGCCAGAGGGTCAGATCTCTGCTTGCTCGGCGTGACGGTTCTGACGTCGATGGATGATGCCGACCTGCGCGAAGCGGGCTATTCCGACAATGCGGAAACGCTGGTCCTGAAGCGCGCGCGTCAGGCGCTGGACGCCGGCATGGGTGGTATCGTCGCTTCCGCAGCCGAAGCTGCCGCCATTCGTCAGGCTATCGGACCGGATATGGCGGTGGTGACGCCGGGCATTCGTCCCGCAGGCGCGGAGAAGGGTGATCAGAAGCGTGTCATGACGCCAGCGGATGCGCTTCGTGCCGGCGCCAGCCATCTTGTCGTGGCGCGACCGATTGTCGGCGCAGCGGATCGCAAAGCGTCTGCCCTTGCCATTCTGGAAGAAATGCGCTCCGCTGCGTAAATAGTTTTCGAGGAGGAAAGCATGACGAAAGCCTATTGGATCGCCCGCGTGGATGTTCGCGACCCGGAACGCTACAAGGATTATGTGTCCACAGCCAAACCCGCCTTCGAACGCTATGGCGCGAATTTCATTGCGCGCGGCGGCAAGGCGGAAGCCGTCGAAGGACAAGGACGCGCGCGCAATGTCATCATCGAGTTCGAGACCATGCAGCACGCGCTCGATTGCTACAACTCGCCGGAATATCAGGCGGCGAAAGCTATTCGCCAGACCGTAGCGGATGGTGAGATCGTCATTGTCGAGGGTATCTGACACCACAATGAAAAAGGCCCCGGAAGGGGCCTTTATCTTTTAGAGCGCTACCGGCGGATCATGCCGCCCCGCCAATGTGAGATCGAGCAGCAGCACCTTTCCGGCATGGGGATCGGCATTGCGGGCTTCGTCGTTCATGCCTTCATGGGCGCTGGTCACGATCATGACCGCCGCATCCGGGCCGACAAAGGCCGGGCAGGACGGCTGGCTTACAGGCAGTTCTATCGAGCGGATCAGGCGACCTTGTGGTGAATATGCGTGTAGCGCCTTGCCGCCCCAGCAGGCGTTCCAGACGGTGCCTTCCGCATCCACGACTGATCCGTCAACGCCGCCTTCATCGACACGGTGATGAAAGACGCTCTTTTCCGAAACCGGCAGCCCCGTTTCAGGATCGGTATCGACACGCCAGATGATATTGCGGTCGGTATCGGCGAAATAGGCGATCTTTCCATCCGGCGAAAAGCAGATCGAATTGGTGATCGTGATGCCGGAAAAGAGCTTCTTCACCTGGCCTTCGCGATACCACCAGATGGAACCGGCATCCTTCTCGGCCTTACGGCCCATGGTGCCGATCCAGAATGCGCCGGAGGGGTGGACGCGCGCATCATTGGAGCGCGTCACCGGATTGTCGGCTTCCAGCGGATGATGCATCGTCAGACGACCATTGGCGCGCTCGCGGATGAACAGCCCGTGTTCGCTGACCAGAAGCTGGCGCTCGCGGTCGATGACGGCAAGGGCGCTGGCTTTCATGCCAAGGTCATGGACCTCCATTGCCCCGCTTTCCCAGTTTCGCTCGATGAGTTTGTGCCCGAGAATATCGAACCACCAGACATGGCCTGTCAGCGGATCGTAACCCGGGCCTTCGCCCAGTTCTGCGATATGGTCGGCGAATATGACAGTTTTGACGGACGTCACCTTTTCCTCCCGAAAAGTATCATTCAACCGCTGTGTCTAGAGCGGTTCCGGTTAAAACGGAATCGGGGAACCGCTCTATCTATTTGTTTTTACGCATTACCCTGCGCATCGAAGCAGGATCAGAAATCAGTCCAGTGGACTGATTTCCCTGCGTAGGCGCTACGCACTTTTGCTGGAAATGCTCTAGAGCATTTTCCCGCCAAATGAAAAGCTTCGGCATGGCATAAATGCGGCAATTCAGCGCCAGCCAAGCGCCGGAGCGACATGTTTCAAAATCGCTTCGATGACATGGGCATTATAGTCGACGCCAAGCTGGTTGGGGACGGTCAGAAGCAGGGTGTCTGCCTCGGCAATCGCTTCGTCCTGCGCCAATTCCTTGATGAGGTCTTCCGGCTCCGCGGCATAGGAGCGACCGAAGATCGCCCGCGTATTCTCATCAATGTAGCCGATGCTGTCCCGCTCCTTGCCGCCAGCGCCGAAATAGGCACGGTCGCGGTCATCGACAAGCGCGAAGACGCTGCGGCTCACCGAAACGCGCGGCGTGCGGCTGTGGCCCGCTTCCTTCCAGGCTTCGCGATAGGCGCGTATCTGCTTTGCCTGCTGGATATGGAACGGCTCGCCCGTCTCGTCGTCTTTCAGCGTGGAGCTTTGCAGATTCATGCCGAGCTTGGCTGCCCAGACCGCGGTGGCGTTCGATCCTGCGCCCCACCAGATGCGGTCGATCAATCCTTCCGAATGCGGCTCAAGGCGCAACAGGCCGGGCGGGTTGGGGAACATCGGGCGCGGATTGGGCTGCGCAAAGCCTTCGCCTTTCAACGTGCGCAAAAACACTTCCGCATGTTTGCGGCCCATATCCGCATCCGTCTGGCCTTCTTCCGGCGCGTAGCCGAAATAGCGCCAGCCGTCGATCACCTGTTCGGGCGATCCGCGGCTGATACCAAGCTGCAAGCGTCCGCCAGCGATCAGGTCGGCAGCGCCTGCATCTTCCGCCATGTAAAGCGGGTTTTCATAACGCATGTCGATGACGCCGGTGCCGATCTCGATCTTGCTGGTCTTGGCGCCAACCGCCGCTAGAAGCGGAAAGGGCGAGGCGAGCTGACGCGCAAAATGGTGCACGCGGAAATAGGCGCCATCGGCCCCCAGTTCTTCAGCGGCTACTGCCAGATCTATCGATTGCAGCAGCGTATCGGCAGCCGAACGGGTTTGCGACTGCGGGGAGGGCGACCAATGGCCGAACGAGAGAAAGCCAATCTTTTTCATGAGGTTCTCTTGATTCTAGGGGTATCTATTTGTGATCCATCATATGGGGAGGGTTGCCTCGTTTGGAAGTGAGGCCCCATGGCAAACACTTTTTTGTGTTTTGTGGACGCCGGAAAGCCTGAATTGGCACGGTTTCGGCGGCAGAAAGGCACTATATCGCCGGTGCATTCCGTTTTAGATTTCCCGCAACTTCGAATCGCGAGGAAATCATGGCTCTCAAAGTCGCGGTCCAGATGGACCATATCAGCACGATCAACATCACGGGCGACACAACGTTCGCGCTTTCGCTGGAGGCGCAGAAGCGCGGCCACGAGCTTTATCATTATACGCCTGACCGCCTGTCGATGCGCGACGGCGTCGTTTCGGCGCGCCTCGAAAAACTGGAAGTGCGCGACGTCAAAGGCGATCACTTCACGCTGGGCGTACCTGAGCGCCGCGACATGCTGGAAATGGATGTGGTGCTGCTGCGTCAGGACCCGCCCTTCGACATGAACTACATCACCAACACGCATCTTCTGGAGCGCATCCATCCGAAGACGCTGGTGGTCAACGATCCGGCCTGGGTGCGCAACAGCCCCGAGAAGATCTTCGTCACTGAATTTCCCGACCTGATGCCTGAAACGCTCATCACCAAGGACCCGCAGGAAGTCATGGATTTCCGCCGCGAATTTGGCGACATCATTCTCAAGCCGCTCTATGGCAATGGTGGCGCGGGCGTGTTTCATCTGGCCGACGGTGATCGTAACCTCACTTCGCTGCTCGAAATGTTCGGCCAGCTTTTCCGCGAGCCGTTCATCGCCCAGCGCTATTTGAAAGACGTGCGCGCAGGCGACAAGCGCATCATCCTGATCGACGGCGAGCCGGTCGGCGCGCTCAACCGCGTGCCGTCAGAAACCGATGCGCGCTCCAACATGCATGTCGGCGGCAGGCCCGAACAGAGCAAGCTCACGGCGCGCGAACGTGAAATCTGCGCACGCATCGGACCGTCCCTGCGGGAGCGCGGTTTCATTCTGGTCGGCATCGACGTCATCGGCAACTACATGACCGAGATCAACGTCACCTCGCCGACCGGCATTCGCGAGATCGAGCGTTTTGACGGCACCAATATTGCTGCTCTGTTCTGGGACGCAGTGGAAGCAAAGCGGTAATAGACATCACCGGCCCCCGCAAATCCGTGGCGCCGATGTTTTGACCGAGAACCACCAGTATAGTGAAACGGGTCTCCAGCAATGGGGGCCCGTTTCTTTTTAGCCAGATATGCACTTCGATTGACTATTGCGTTGAGCAGACTTGCAAAATCAAAGTAACTGCGCCGCTTGCACCCCCTGTGCGATTTTGGGACACACCGTCCAACAAATTTAGAACACCCTAATTTATAATATTGCCAATCCCGTTCTTTAGTGCAGAATTCGGTCTATTCAGTTATTTGCGAATAGTATTCGAGGGGACCTTGATGCGTCATTCGACTGAGAACAGAAAAAGTCACGCCTTTCCGTTACTGCGCCTTACCGCCCCTCAGTTCAAAATGCCGATACCGGTCATCGGGGTTCTTCTTCTCTTCCCCTATACAGAAACGGCGCTTGCCGATTGTACGCCCGCCTCGCCTGCATCGGGCGATACGGTTGTCTGTAACGGTAATCCGAGCGGGTTCAGCACCAGCGGGCTTGGCAGCCTCAATGTCGTGATCGAGCAGAACACCAATCTGAATGGCCCATTCACGGCCAGCAGCATGGGCGCGCTGACGGTCGATCATTCGGGCAATGCGCAGAGCGTTGTCATAAACGATGCGACCAGCCTCGTTTTCGACAATCGCGGCACGATCAATGGCGGCCTGACTGTGAGCGGCAATGGCACCTATGTGGTCCATAATTATGCCAATTCGCATATCAATTCGGCGTTCAGCTTCACCGGCAACAGCACGAACCTCATCACCAATGATGGCACGTTGAACAATGGCGTCACCATCAATGGCGATGGCGCGACCAATATCACCAACACCACCGGCGCATTCTTCAACAACGGCATTTTCGTCAATGGCGCCAGCCAGACCTTCGTGGAAAATTACGGCACGATTCAGAGCACGATTGCGCTCGGTTCCGGCAACGACACGATCATCAATTATGATCCCGGCCAGATCAATGGCAGCGTTTCGCAAGGGGCTGGCGACGATCTTTTCGACATGCGCGGCGGTCGTGTCAGTGCGACGGTCAATCAGGATGACGGCAATGACCGGTTCCTCTTGTCCGGTGGCGAAGTCACCGGTTCGCTGATGGCGGGCAATGGCGCTGATTACATGCTCTGGACGGGCGGTCTGATCGGCGGCATCGACATGGGCGCGGACAATGATGTCGCGGTGTTTCAGGGGCTGACCGATACGCAGCTGAAAAGCATCCAGATCAATGGCGGCCTCGGCACAGACCGTTTGACCTGGCAGAACACCAAGGGCAGCAATCCGCAGCGCCTGATCAACTGGGAGCTTATCGAGCTTCAGAATGCGTCCGAGCTGACGATGAACAGCAATCTGACGCTTGGCGACAGCGGCACCGCTACCGGCACGCTCACCATCGATTCGAGCAGCTATCTTCGCGCAGGAAGCGGCAGCTGGACCATCAGCCCGGCGGCGGGTGGCAGTCTCGCACAGGTGGTGAATGCAGGCGTGATCGATCTCACCAATGGCTCCAATTCCACGTCGGACAGCCTCACCATCGTCGGCAATTATCAGGGGAATTCGGGCCAGCTCTGGCTGAACACGGTTCTGGCCAGCGACAATGCGCCGTCCGACAAATTGGTCATTTCGAACGGCACGACGACCGGCTCCACCGGCATCGTGGTGACCAATGTCGGCGGTACGGGTGCGCAAACCCAGCAGAACGGTATTCTTGTGGTGGAGGCGATCAATGGAGCGACCACCGGCGAAGGTACGTTTAACCTCGCGCGGCGCGCTTCCGCCGGTATTTACGAATACCAGCTGGTGCAAGGCGGTGTGACGGCGGGAACCGAGAACAATTGGTATCTGCGCAACAATTTCGACGGCATCGACGCAACCAATCCTGATTTGCCGATTTGGTTATTGCCCGGCCCTGACGATGGCGATGATGACGACGACGGCAATGGCAACACAGGTGGCGGCTCTGGCGGTGGTTCTGGAGGTGGTACAGGCGGCGGCTCTGGCGGCGGCACGGGTGGCGGCAGCGGCGGTGGGACCGGAGGCGGTTCGGGCGATGGCGACGATGGCGGCAGCATCACGCTGGTTCGTCCCGAAGTTCCGATCCTGGGCGCAACGCCAACCGTCGTGCGCGGGTTGTTGCGCGTGGCGCTCGGCACATTCCACGAACGGCACGGCGAACAGTCCTGGTTCGGTGATGAAGCAAACAAGCATGTCATCTGGGGCCGCATGTTCGGCGATCAATATCGCCAGAATCTCAGCACCTTCGCCGATCAGCGCTACAAGGGTAACCAGTGGGGCATGCAGTTCGGCGTGCCGGTCTATCGTGCCGAACATGATGACGGTCAGCTCGATACGCTCGGCCTGATGGCTGGCTATGCACGCGGCTGGGGCGATATGCGCGCCAGAAACATCTATGGCAATAATATCGAGATCGGCAATATCGATGTCGATGCTTACAGCCTCGGCGCCTACTGGACCCATACCTGGGAAGACGAAGCCTATATCGACGCCATCGTCATGCATTCATGGCTCAGCATCGATACGGAATCGGTCGCAGATTATAGTTCCAGCTTCCGTGGCAAGGAATGGACGGCCTCTCTCGAAGCGGGCAAGAAATTCGCGATCAGCGAAAAATGGGTGATCGAACCGCAGGCGCAGATCTATTGGCAGTATCAGAATTTCGATGAGGCTAACGATCCCGGCGGCACCATCCGTTACGACAATAACGATAGCTGGACAGGCCGTGTCGGCGCGCGCCTGCAAGGCAATTACACGATCAATGAGCGGCCGTTCAATCCGTTCGTGCTGGCCAATGTCTGGCATCAGTTCAAGGCGAGCGATACGATCTATTTCAACAATGACAGGCTTCGTCCTTCCTGGGAGGAAACCAGCCTTGAACTCGGTGCCGGTTTCACGACCAAGGTTGCCGACAATACCTCGCTGTATGCCAATGCATCCTATGAGTTCAACCTCGGCGGCGAGCGCTTCAGGCTTCTTTCCGGTCGCATAGGCGCACGCGTTTCCTGGTAAATTCAGGCCTCACTGGCGACACAGCGTTCTTGATCTGTTTCGGGAAAAATGCTTAAATCCTCTGGTTGTATTTAAGCATTTTCTCACTTTAGGGATGTGCTGCGTGGCGAGTGGGGGCTTATGGTCGCGCGGGTTGGAACGGTTGCCTTTCAGGGCATAGAAGCGGTGCCTGTCGATGTGCAGGTCATGGTCGCGCCGGGCAAGATGGGCATGTCGATGTATGGGCTAATTAAAGTTCAATATTTTCACTATATCGTCATGTCTTGGTGAGCTTGATCACTTGATCAGCGACGGGACAGTGCTAGTTTTGAAAGTGAAATTAATTCGTCTATCCAAGCATCGTCCAGCTTTTCCGCATGAAGGATAAGGCTCCGAAGTTTCAGACGACGCTCTGATTTAGTATCTCCGGTCATTTCATCCGACCAGCCGAAGAAATAATTGGGTTCAACTTCCAGCGAATTACTGAGTGAAAGGACGGCGTCATAAGACGGCTTGTTTACTCCAGACTCCAATTTACTGAGCGTGATGGTTGATAGTCCGGACTTCAACGCCAATTCTTCCTGCGTTAATCCGAAAGATTTTCTCACAGTTTTAAGGCGTTCGCCAAAGCTTCGCGCGGTAATCGTGGTGGAGCGTGTACTCGTCATACATATCTGATGTGACAAGGAACGGCACAAAAGAATATCCAGATGTATTATATTTTCGTTGAAACTAGTATAATTATATCATAGCTTCCAAAAACTTATCCATTTGTATGGGTTCTGTCAGGCTTCCATCTTTTTTTGGGGGAGGGAAACCGTTTGTCTCGAGAAGGGAGATTATAGTGAAATCTGGGGTAACTGCATTCTTGCTTTGGTGTTGTGGCTTTATTGGCCTCTGCGGATTACACCGCTTTTATCTAGGTAGACCATGGACCGGCGTACTTTGGCTTTGTACGCTTGGCTTGCTCGGTGTTGGACAACTAATTGATCTCTTCATGCTCGGATCAATGGTTCGACAAGCAAACATATTGAATGGATTAGCGCGTGCGTCAGCGAGTGTATCCAATCACAACGTCGTTGCACCTGTTATTCATGTCAATGTGGACCATACGAAACCGGCGTCCTGATAGGAGACAGGATTGCTAAAATCAGTCGAAGCCAACTCTAACGAGTATGAAAACGGCTTGAAAATTAAAATTAGAATTCGGAACGGTTTGGGGCTTTCCTTGCTAGTACTTCTGTTAGGAGCAGGAGAGCCTCCGATTCAGGTGGAGTTAGAAAGTTCCAGTTTAAGACAAGCGGCGAATAAAATCTTAAGCGAGAACAAGACGTGTATTTCAATTGATAACGGATGTATCACTTGTGCGGTGAATGGAGGGGAACTGGTTTGCTCAACACCTAGAATTGCGTGCATTGCTCATGAGTTCAAATGCACGATGACCTCGAGAGGACATGTTGAAGGAGAGGTAAACGAATGAGAAATCGCATAGTTACGACTGCGTGCATGATAACACTGTTTTTCGGTCATCTCACTTCGGCTTACGCAGAAAAAATGCGTTTAGATAAGCTGGATCGGAAGACTGAGGTCTATCTTCAACGCGGATTGAACGACGCAGATTCTAGATGCTTCACACACATTCTCAAGAAATTACGGAAGGAAGATACCAGATACTGGTACATCAGCTTTGATGAGCCTGATCAAGTTGGCGTCGCATTTGGTGCAGCGGATTCTGATTCGAATTATTCCTGCGAACAGGGCCAATTAGTAAGCTATGAGATCGGTGAAAAATACGTAATCAAAAGCTTCAGATGAAAGGGGACGCCAGCTTATAAGTCAGCGTTTCTTCACCCGAGTAAAACAACATAACTTTCGGTTGTTTAAGGGGCAAAATTAGTTACCCTAAAGGTCGTGAGGCGAACTGAAGCTAGAAGCTTGCGCATATCGAACAAGCGGACCCACTCCAGCTCAGACCTAGGCTGAAATCCCGAAAATACGATTAGTGGAACTCGATCAAAAACAATCGACTAAAGTTCTAATCATTGAAATAGGTAGTATTTCCAATGCGCTGGGAACTGGAGCCGTCGCTGTTGTAAGTGCTATTTCCAATGCGCTGGGAACTGGAGCCGTCGCTGTTGTAAGTGCTATTTCCAATGCGCTGGGAACTGGAGCCGTCGCTATTGTAAGTGCTATTTCCAATACGTTGAGAGCTTGTACCGTCGTTGTAATAGGTGCTATTTCCAATTCGCTGGGAGCTCGAACCATCTGAGCAGTACGTGCTATTCCCAATCTGATTGCAACTCTGAGCATTGCTGACAGTGGAGATTGTACAAAGTGCAAGCGCTATGAACGTAAATCTAAACATATTCAATTCCCCAATTTGATTTCTACCCATCCAGAAAAACGTCACTACTGTTACATTTAATAGAGGAAGAAACTCCTTACAGTCAGATAAAAAGTAATTCAAATCTATAAAAATATCCAATGAAATTCAGCTATATTCAGCTACGTCTTTTACAGAAAATACTGAACAATAACAGAAGTCAGCTTTTATAATTGTACTCAGGTAATATTCGTATATCCGATGATATATCCAGTTCGTGGGTGTTAAATGGTATGAATTTCGCTGTATATGTAGCAATCTTAGAAGGAGAATCATCCGTATGATCATATGATGTTATACGTTCGATGTGTACATCACGAAAGTCGAAATTCTCCGACGTATCACTTTCTAATATATTTGATATAGATTTTTTCAAATCTATACTGATATCGGGGTTTAATATCCATATTGAGTGTACATGTGGGTTCGCAATGTCACCTTTATAAGACCAGAATTTTGTATCATTTACATCTGAACACATTATTACAAATGGTGAATTGATACCTTTTTTCATAAATTTGCGTCCGAATAGTTTTTTACATATTATATTGTAAAGAAATCTTACGTTGTTGATGTTCCTCTCGTTAACCTCATTATACGACGAGGGAGATAACTGATATTTCCGTATCATTTTCTGAATATCAAAACTGAACGTTATGTAATAACCGTATTTCTCAACAAAATCTTTTTTATCAAATTTCTGATCATTTTTATGATGTTCTTTTGAATACTCGCTGATTAAATCATCAATCCAATAAGCATATTCATTAAGTATTTTTTTATTATTCAAATTATTCCTCTTTAAGTATAGTAATTTAAATCCTCATCCTGAGTAGATGATGGAGCAGTAATTCATATAATCGTAGGCGTATATGCGAAGGTATTTACACGACGGAGAAGCCTGCGGATATTTTGGTATGATGTATTTATTCTTCATGTATATTAATGATAACCTCTTTTTGAAATTTTTCTATTTTTTTCGTTCCGGGGTGAAAGAAGGATGTCGTGATGTTCGGTGAGCTGTCTGGCAGACTATAATCAAATGACCAGTACCGTGCGGAGAGCGATTTGAGCAACACAATTGCGGACTCGCTGGCGCATTTCTGCTGGCATCTACGATAGCGGCAAGGACGGACCCCAATCAGAAGTTCACTGCCGTAGATGGAAGCACTCTATTGATTACTGGCAAAGGCTATTACCAGGGGCACCAATTCTGGAGTCTGGCGAGACTTAATGGAAGTTCGCTTTTGGAATGCAGCGTTAGCACTACAAAAGACCTAAATTCAGGCTGATTCCTGCTCGGCCGCTTATAGGCGGCGGAGTTGAGAAAGAGTACATTTAGGTGGCGACCACTTAACTTCAGCGCAACATAGCGCCAGTCAGGCTTCCTAGGGGTGATCCTAACGACAATCCCATCCCAAAACACATATGAAATTCGTCCTCCAATCTCAGTGCCCCTCCGCTTCTAGGTGATCGAATAACGAACTCAGAGCCTCGTCAATATCTGCCATCACTCGCACCGTTTCGCTCAGGGCAACAACGACTTTCTGGTATTCTAAAATCTCATCGACAGAGAGTTCGGAGTTGCGACGTTCCTTCAACCATTTTTGAGCCGGAAGGTAACCTCCAACAGAGAACTCCCAAGCGTCCACCGGAATATTCCTGAAACATTGGTCGTCGTTGATCCATACCGTTACGGTGTCAGCGTCGTCACTGATCTCAAAATCACCCTTGGCGATGGGGCGAGTCACCTGATTAGATCCCTCATTTGGAAACTCTGTAACAAATTCCTCTAATGCGTCCGCCTTAAGGGTATGGAGATTCCGCAGTTCGTTACCCAAACCACTTAGTCTGATGAAACTTTCACGGTCAGTTGGCACGGGAATGTGGATAAAATCTTCTCTTATCTGTTCCGCGAAGATCGTCCGGAAGGATGGAGAATACATTATACTGTAGATGTAGGTTGCGACGTTGTCGGGGCTGACGTCATCGCCTGCCACGTTTCGGAACTCATCCAGTATTGATTCCCGTATGTTGGATTCTGGGGGTAAGAACGAGCCGTTTTCGCTATTCTGCTCAAGCCAAAGAGGGAACATGTAAGAGCCTTTAGAGCTCTCGGCGCATTTGAGCTCCGATATGACATCACTAATGTAGAAGTGATCCGGACTGGAATTCTTCGTGCTTTTACCGGTAAGGATGAAAGTGTTTTCTTCTGACAACGAGTTGACAAACTTAGCGCGCGCCCGGGTCAGAATATCACGGTCGTAGTATACATACCGGTTATCAAAAGGCCGATAGGCGGTTCGACGCACTGCTAGGGCATTGAAGCTTATGTCTAAGTCAGAGGTTTGAAGTTGATCCTGTACTTGTTCAACTGTGCGCCCAATCACCACATCGTCGCATGAAGTGTAATATCCCGTCGAATATAATTTAAATATCTCGTTCAGTGCAGGCCAACGCCCATAGCCTTCAGCATATCGATATATTCTATTTTTTAAGAGATAAAGCGGACCGGATGACTCTACTTTCTGGAAATCAATTTCCGATAAAGAATGTTCATCAAGATAAGAGTACTTCTCATCGCGGCTACCGTAGATGTCTTTATGGTAGACTTCGGCAATTTCACCCGCCGCCAACGGGCCAGTCCGCACGGCGATTGTGATTGCGACACCTTGCTTGATGTCGAATACGTTCTCGTTACCTAGACCGGGAGGGACCACCTCTGAAACGTTCGAGTTGCCATGAAGATCTATTACGTAAAGGCGATTAAAGCTTCGTAGGAGACTCCATCGCATTCCTCTAAATGTCGGGTTATCGATGAAACCGTGGTTGGTTATGAACCCGAAAACGCCATAGCCCGATTTGTCTATCAAGTGCTGAGCATGGCGGACGAACTTCACGTAATCGTCGTTAAGCCACTTCGAGTTACGTTCCCGAAGTCGGTCTTGGGTACCAGGCTCCCTTTTGTAAGAGTCCAATAGTTGGGAGAGCCAGTGTCCCTTATTCATCGAATGTCTGCTATACGGAGGGTTTCCCAGCACCACCATTACAGGCGTGTCGCGCTTGATGTAATTAGCCTCATTCGCCTCCTTGGAAAGCCACGACGCAAATAGGGTACCAGTGTCCGGATGATGTTCCTCGAGCGAGTTTGTTAGATAGACGTGAAGCCGCTGCGGCTTGCGCTGCTTATAGCCAGTCTGCTGGAGTAAAAGATCAAGCTTTAGATGCGCGACGGCATATGACGCCATCAACAACTCAAAGCCATTCAATCTAGGTATTAAGTGCTCCTCGACGTAGCTACTCCAAAGACCCTTTTGACCTGAGAAGCCACTGTAGATGCGTTTGACGACTTCAGCCAAGAACGTGCCGGTTCCCGTGGCAGGGTCGAGAATCTGGACTTTGTGCACCTCGCGCTCCTCGAGCCGCGGTTTCTTGGTTCTCGGATTGAGCTCCTGCGACTTCACACTTATTTTGACCCGACTGGTGTCGGCTAACCCCTTCGAAAGGGAAAACTCCTGCTTGAGCGTGTCGTCCAGAGCGCCAACTATGAACTTCACGACGGGTTCGGGAGTATACCACACACCACGGCTTCGACGGAGATTGGAATCGTACTCGGCCAGAAACGTTTCATAGAAATGGATCATCGGATCGGACCGCCCCGGCTGTCCGAAATCTTTTAAGACGCGTTTAATGTCCGTTGCACGAAATACACCTGCTAGTGCATCTACGATCCATTCGATACGCGAGTCGATATCGTATCCTGAAATATACTGAAAGAGCTTTCTCAAGAATGGGTTAGTTTGGGGTATTAGTTGAGCAGCTTCTTGCCTTGTGAACGTCTCTGGTGATTTATCGTGCAGTCTAGCGGCGAACATGCCGTACGCAATAGTCTGCGCATAAAGGTCTGAAAACGACTTTTCGTCGATATCATGGATCAGAATTGTGCGGAAAGCATTCATCTGTTCCACCAACGAATTGTCTTCGTCGGTTGCGAGAGGGCTGTGCAATGCCGCTTCGACGACTTGGGCCAGCAGTTTCGCCTTCACAGCCATCTTGGATGCCAAGTCACCCGCAGTGGTAATTGTTTGGGAAGAGTGAGAGACAAACTCTTTGATGAAACTCGTAAACCTGTCGAACTGGTGTGATTGGGGACGCACTCTGCCATTCTTAAGCTCAGCCACAGCGACTTCCGCGACGAGATCGCTCTCGCGATACAATCGAAATGTCAGGTAGTCGGTAACAATAAGATTAGGCAGGCTTGTTCTGTAGCGGTCGAACTGCTCCCGGTAAGCTTTGTCATCAAGCGAACGGCCAATGTCTTTGGCCTCGATGTAGCCTAAATCCACCGACGTCTTTGGGTCGGTAATAATGTAATCGGGCGCGCCACAGGCGATCCTTGCGGGCTCGTTGGTGACGAGAGTGTCTGGAGCCAAGGCCTGAAGCAGATTTTGTAAGTCGCCCCTGTAGCTATGCTCTCTCGCTATCCCCGTCTGAAAGCGCTTGTCGAGACTGGCGACGTATGTCGAAATATCCATTAATGCACGCCCTCAAGCAGTTGTAGTTTAACCCTAATAGCTATTGAAACTGGACGAGCACCTGCCATCCTTATGATATACGACGCCCCCACTTACAGCTCGTTGACAACATCTGCTCCCAGTAATTTTTTCCATGTTTCCCTTAGCAGAGCTGAGTCTGTTTGGAAGCCGAGACGTAGACAGGGTCTTATATCCCCCGCAGAAGTTTTTTCCATCTTCGGATTGGAGACGAATGAATCGATAAGGGATCTTTAGCCTGTGACGCAATACAAAAAATCTCAATCGAAGAATGACCAATCAACGTCTGCCGCAATAGGACTCGAATGTTCAGACGGCCTATGACCTGACTGACCATTGCAAATAGGAAAACAACCGTAGTGATCAAGGAAATCGCTCAAGAAGAAGCTTTCGATATCGAAAAGATTCTCATTTCCGTAATTGCTGAGAACTTCCGCAGAATAGTACGTAAACTTTAACTTCTGTGTTTTTGCGTAGTTCCGAATCCCCGTGTTGCCGGACTGACCTGTTAAATGGCCGCCTAGTCTCTTGAAGAGGCTATTTTGTCTTGACTCACTCATTCCAATGTAAATGAGTTTTGATTTTGCGAAGGGATACGCGATTACATTTTGGGTCAAGTAGATGAAATAGAGGCCCGCGACCCCGCGAACGAACTTGATTTCTTGCTCGCTTAGATTGTACGTTTGGGTGAATATTATTCGCATTTTTTCATACTAAACAGGGGGATAGGGCTTGACCACCGAAAACATCAAGACAGCCACTGAGGTCATTAACGAGTTCCTTGATAACCACGCGAAGGACGAGTCCCTCGAGGTGGACACCGTGGCGGCTGTCAGCACTCTTTGGAAAAATGATGATCTCAGCAAAATCAAGCTTTTGCGGAGTCTGGAAAACGCGCGAAAGGCCGCACTGAAGGCTAACGTGGATAGTACAGAGGAGGCCGATGATGACTAAAGTTCGCAAGATCACTGTCTCGCGCTTTCGCGGTGCACGCTTCGATCTCCCGCTCGATTTTTCGAGTAAAACGAAGAGCGTTGCCATCTTTGGTGAGAACGCTTCGGGCAAGAGCACTATTACAGATGCCCTCGAATGGTTCATTCATGATCGCGTAGATCACTTGTGGCGGGAGGACTGCAAGCAGGACTCACTGCGCAATGTGCTGGCCGACGACAAACCCAGCACCGTCGAGCTGGTTTTTAGCGGCACCGACTACAGCGGAACCAAAGCGCTCTCGGAAGCGCTTAAGACTTCGGCTACCTTTGCTACCGACAATGCGGAGCAACTTATTGCCAATCTGAAAAATGACAATATCATTCTCAGGCATGCTGATGTTGTTAACTTTCTCGATAAAACAAAAGGCGGGAAGCGTGAGGCCATCGCCGACATTATTGGCTATAGCGAATTCACGAAATTTAGAAACGCCCTTCTGCAGACAAAGAACCAACTTGAAAAGGAAACTGAATACTCGACAGCAAAACAGCAGATTCAGCGGCTTCAATCCGGGATGATTGCAGAAGTAGGACAGGTTATTTCTAACCGAAAAGAATTCTACGGCGTGGCCACAGAGGTCATGAAGCCATTCAACCTTAAGACAGAAATTGCTAACGAAGATTCCTATATCGAAGCTTTGGAAGAGCTGCGGGGACAGGGCAGCAGTGAAGAAAAGATACGTCTGGCAGAAAGACTCGCGCAGTTTGAAAAAGCTTGTAGTGATCTCGTCACCGATATTGATCAAATTTCAAATGATGCCACAGCATTTGCGGGTGAATATAACGCCATCGCTAAGGAGAGTGAAAACGTCAACAAGCTTCGGCTCAGTGATTTTCTGACGCGGGGCAGGGCTGTGCTGGAAGACAAAGTCTTTACTCACCCGCAGTGTCCGTTTTGTTTAGAACCCTATGAGCTTGCACAACTTCAGGAAGAGGTTGGAAAGCGCCTTCACGCGCTAGAGGCATTGCAAAAGCAGCTCGATGAAGCAGGCCTCCTCAAGGATAAGCTTGCCGAGACCGTCACCAATGCGGGCGTCAGGACGAAAACGATCATAGAGACGTATTCCGATCTGGAGGGTTTTTCACCGCTACTAGAGGCTACTAAGTCCGCGCGTCTCAAGCTACGGGACTATCTGAAGGGGCTGAAATCGGCATTTGATGAGAAGAAAGTTTTTGAGGCACCCGCTGATTTCGATGGGGAAATGATAGCATTGCGTTCAGAATCAGATAAGGCCGCGAAGCAAGCCAAAGAGGCTGCGAAGAAGCTGCAGCTTACTGAACTGGAGAAGAAGGTCGCCACCGTGCTGTCTAGGCTCAAGACAGTCAGCGATCAAGTGAACGACTTTGTAACCTATCAAAACATAAAGGCTGCTTTCGAGGCTCAAATCATCACGCTTTCCTCAATATTGGGCAGCTTCCTCAAGGTTCAGAATGGGGCGCTGCAAGCCGTGCTGGATACCATCAGCGATGATGCAGGGAAGTTTTACACGGCTCTTCATCCCAAGGAGAGCGTAGACAAAGTACGTTTGACTATGGTCGGTGATGAAGGTGTCGAGTTCCAGTATACGTTTCATGGCAAGACGACCCAGCCACCACGCAAATACTTAAGCGAAAGTCATCTTAATAGTCTGGGCGTGGTGCTGTTCCTTGCCAACGCTCGAATTTTCAACAAGCACGCCAAGTTCCTAGTGCTGGATGATATTGTCACAAGCTTCGATATATCGCATCGTCGCAGACTCTTACGCCTTTTGCGCGACGAGTTCTCCGATTGGCAAATTATCATCCTGACGCACGAGAATATCTGGTTCGACATCATCAAGAGAGAGATGGGGCAGTATGGCTGGATTTTTCATGAGGTCTCGTCGGATGGTGCCAATGGCATCCTTCTCGAAAACAGCCCCGCGACATTGAAAGAAATCATTGAACAGAAGAAGGGCAAGGAAGACGTCACCAATGACTTGCGTAAGCTACTGGAGCTTGTCCTAAAGAACATTTGCCAAGCTCTTGAGGTTAAGATGGCCTTTCGCTTTAACGACTTTAACGAAAAGCGCATGTCTGCTGAACTAATCAGTGCTCTGAGATCAACTTTGAAAGACAAGTCGCCTGTTATATTGGATACGAAAATCTTCTCCGATCTCGCAGGCTCAGCCCTCATCGCAAATCTGGTCTCTCACGATAACGCTGATAAAATAGTCGGCGAGGACATCGATGTGTTGATCGAAGATATCGAAAAGCTTGTAAGGCTTTTCGTCTGTGAGCATTGTGGACGTCATATTAGGGCTGATATCGACGTTCCCGGTGAGAAAGCTATTGCCTGCAAGTGTGGGAAGTCTCGATTGAACTGGAAAAATTAGATGCTCACGTGGAGCTTTGTCGGATTCATGGGTTCGAGAGAATTGCAACAACTGGGTAGCGGTTACAGCATCTGAGCGCGGTGCATTCAGTTCGGTATAGGTCGTAAGCTACCTTGACGAAGTTCTTCGGTGAATGTCGACTACGACGGTTTTGTGCATGAAACTTGAAAGGCAGCACATGGCCCCAGCTCTATCGTCCCTCGTTTCCCGAACGAAAGTCTGGTTTAGAGTGGCGCCAAAGACGCTACAAATGTCTGACGTGGGGTCGAAAACAGTTTTAGATATTATCCTAACTGCGCGGCATCATCCTCTTCGGCAATACGGAAACCGACTAACCGTTTCGGGCCACCTTGCAGACGTAATGCCCAGCATACAGATTATTATGTCGCGCAGATTTGAGCAAGCTTAGGCCAAGGCTTTATAGTTGAGCCCTGCCGGACAAAGTTGAGTATTGGACATAATTTGAATTACACCGATTTCAGCTGATGCCGAGGGTTTGGTAGAAACTGGGGCAGCTCATTGAATTAGAAAGGAAGCCGTACCACTATAGTCTCACAGAAGTTTTCCAGCGAGATTCCCGGCGTGGTGAGCGCTAGGCAATAAGCTTGAGATGCTTATGCTCTACCTTCACCAAAGGAATTAACAGCATTGAGGCCGTTCACAACGTCACGTGCCTTGCGGGTAACAACAGCCTGTTCAAGGTGGGCATATCGCATCGTTGTTCGAATATCCGAGTGACCAAGCACAGCCTTGACCTCTTGAATTGAGAGTCCGTTTTGAACAAGGCGCGTAGCGTGCGTATGACGAAGTGTGTGAATAGTACAGTCATGGAGGCCAGCGCGACGGAAGGCTTTACGGATGGCAGATGCTGAATATCCTCTCTTCTCTCCGGCCTTATTCACGAACACGGTTGGCGCATTGCTCTGCCGTAGACGACGGTGCAGGATCGTTTCCACGCGATCCGTCATGTAGATCAAGCTCTCATTATGAACTTTGGAGCGCCACAGGCGTATTTCACCGCGGGTCAAATCAATGTCTTGCCACGCAATGTTGGCGACTTCGCTGTAGCGCGCGCCGGTATCGATTAGGATAACGACAAGATCATAATTGTCCTGCATCCATTTTTGACGATCTCCCCGACAGGACGGGTCAGCAGATAGGCCATTTGCGACACGTGAGGGGGAGAGTTCATGCAGCAGGCGACGCTCTTCCTCAATACTCAGATATCGCATTCTGGAATTCGGTGTTTTAATGAGGGGCGCACTGATTGTCGGACTTTGATAGCCGTCCTTCCGCGCAAGCTGAATCGCTCCTATCAGACAGTTCATGCCGTGCTTGATAGTCTGCGATGCACATCCTTGGGATAGTCGCTTTTGCCGAAACCGTTCCAGTGTGGCGGAGTTGACCTTCATCAAAGGAAGCGAGCCATTCAGAATTTTCAGTATCACCCCGATCTGACTTTCCAGATTGCGGTGGTTTGGGCTTCCCAGCTTCGAATTCGCAAACCTATAGAGGGCCGTTTCCAACGTAATCGATTGCTTTTTGCCGAGCAGTAACTCGGCGTGGACATCGGCGCGAATCTTCGCAGCAACTTGCAGAGCAACTCTGCGATCAGTTGTCTTTGTTGACCGGACAATCGTTTGATGATCAATTTGAAACTGAGCATACCAGAACTTCGAATTTCCACGTTTTACCAGCAACTTAGGCCCCCTTTTTGAATATCGAAATATTCTACAGGCACAGCGGAATGTTCAACGGCACTATGAGATCAAATACCAAGCAAGCCCTCGAGATTATGGCGCTTCCCAAAATATCGATGTGTAGAATCCGGAAAGGGTGAAGATGCCGAAGTCCAACCTTGAGAAAAAATTTACTTTTAAGATCGAAGCCGACGATGAAGGGGGTAGAACAAAAACGGTTTCTATTCAGAGCGAGAACATCTCTGAGCCGCCCGTTGCCGGAAAAAAGCGAAAAGCAAGGAAGGACCCGGGCGCTTATCTGCTCCTTGGTTTTGACACCGAATATCAGTCTTTAAAGGCAAGCGAGCAGGAAAGCTCCATCGAAGCAGGTGCAAAAAATGAGCTTCTTTCCTACCAGTTCTCGATCAAACTGATTACCAAAGAAGGACAACCTGTCTCGCCTGAAACGGAAGGAATTATTATCCCCGATGCTGAACAGCGGTTAACGCTCGCCGAGTTTCTGGGTTTTGCGGTCGGATCTCTGATCGAGAAATTTCCCGATTTGAAATTGCCAAAGTCCGTCTACCTTTTAGGGCATTTCATCCGCGCCGACTTCCCTGCATTCAGTGATTTCAAGGACAAAGCTCGACTGACTTCAAACGTCAGAAGCACATTCGTCAGCATTGATAGTGGAATTCCAGTGACGTTTGGCGAAGCAGATGCCCCGATAGCTGAATTTACAGTCATCATCCGCGACACCATCCTGCTAGCTCCAAGCAATGCAAAATCGCTTGCGGATATCGGAGACATACTCGGTTTCCCGAAAATACAACTAGGTCAGACTTCAAAGGAAGAGCGGGAAATCAAGGAAAACATGGCCCGTTTCAGAAAGGAACGGTGGACCGAGTTTCGTGAGTATGCGATCCGCGATGCCCAAGTGTGCGTCCGTTTTGCTGAACGTATAATTCAGCAGAGCACAGAACTTTTCGACTCCTTCAAAATGCCTGCAACATTGACGTCCTTTGGAACCGCGTTGCTGCTTCTCGGGTGGAAAAACGAGGGGTTGGACAACAATCAAATTTTAGGGCGCGAAGCCATCAAAGTGAAATTTTACAGCAAGAAAGACGGTTATTACAAAATCAAGACCGTAACGCCGCTGCAAGAGAACGCTCATTACAACGAAGCTTTTATCACAGAGACCTACCATGGCGGCAGAAATGAGCAGTTCATATTTGGAATCGCAGACGAAGGTCAGTGGAGGGACCACGATCTCAGTTCTGCATATACGACAGCAATGTCACTGATAGGAACACCTGACTGGGACAATATCACCAATCTGACGACGCTTGATAATGTTGGCCCCCTCGACCTCAGTTTCTTCTCCGTGGACTTTGAGTTCCCCGAATCTGTACGTTTTCCAACTCTCCCTGTCCGCACGGCAAATGGAATTATCTTTCCTCGTAAGGGCAACTCGAAGTGCTCCGCTCCCGAACTGTATCTTGCCCAGAAACTCGGAGCGTTATTGACTTTACGCAATGGCGTTCACGTTCCATCAGATCCCATGCAGCCAGTTTTCAGAGGTTTCATTAAGGAATGCATTGAAAAGCGTACAGCGCATAAGAAGGGTACTTTTGACAACCTGTTCTGGAAAGAGGTGGGCAACAGTACCTACGGAAAAACGGCCCAAGGTCTTCGCGAAAAGCGAGTATACAACCTTCAAGATGACGGAATGCAAGCGCTTCCGCCGAGTAAGATCACCCAGCCATATTTTGCATCATTCATCACATCATACACGCGAGCTGTCCTCGGAGAAGTTCTCAACGGCTTTCCCAAAGAGGTACAGGTCTTTAGCGTTACGACAGACGGTTTCCTTTCTAACGGCAGTGACCAAGACATCGACGAGGCAACCAATGGAGAGTTGTTTGAATCATTTCGAGAGGCCCGTAGCCATCTCGACAACGGCAGTCCTTTGGAAATCAAGCATATAGTTCGCCAACCTGTTGGCTGGCGAACGCGGGGCGCAGCCACCTTGAAACCGGGTGAAGGCGACAACGGAATTGTCTTGCAAAAAGGAGGCATCAAAACAAATCCCCACAACGATCTGTTTGAAGAGAATCGGGAGACGGTGCACTTGTTTTTAAACCGCAGGCCCGACCAAAAGATTCAGTACAAATCGGGTGTCGGCATCAAAGACATGGTGCGCGGCGATACCGATTTCGTATTTCGATCCGTGACCAAACGACTTTCAATGGAGTTTGACTGGAAAAGAAAACCAGTAAACGCCCGCGACACGATCTTTGATTTTGAAGGTAAGCAGTACACCCACCTTACATTCGAAACGATGCCAGTGGGGGACAAAACAGAATTCGATCTTGTGCGAGATAACTGGGAAAACTACGACAAGAAAAACCCTCATGTTCTAAAATCACTTGAGAATTTCAATTCGTTTCTAACATTTAGTACATCAAAAGATTCCCTTAGAGATGATGCTAAAACGTACCTGTCGAAAACCAACGGAGATTTAAAAAGGCTGCGGAGGGACCTGACGCGAGCTTATCAACATCACCATGCAGGATTCGATCTCATCAGAAGCAAACAAAGAATGACACATGCCGACCTCGAGAATGCGCTGGTGGCTTGCGGTATTCCATGCAAAATTAGCGATATTGACAACGGTAAAAAGAAAACTTTCGAACCATATCGCACGCCAGCTACAGCGAGGGTCGTTGAAGCGTTGAAGAAATTAAAGGCTGAATATTACCCCGAATTGGAAATCGAGCTATTTGTCCAGGGAGAAGCCCTGCAAAAAAACTCAAAAATCGTAGGATAACGAGTGCAATATGGGGAGAGAGGGGCAATTCGATTTTAGAGTTTTTTTCCACGCCTTCCCCCTTATTGTCGATGATAGTGGAAAGACAAAATCCGTAAATGTTAGTGCCCCACCTCCCATATATAACATTTACGGATTTTGAAAATGCATTTAGTGATTGTTAGCGGGTTCACTACGGCGTTCATTAGCTAGACGTCGTCGGCAGTTGTACCAATACGTGAGGGCGCCTTTTTCTGTGAGTGTTGCGCCTTCTATAAATGCTCTGACAATCACGTCCTGCTCCATGCCTTCAAGCTTTGCGTAGATTGCCAACGCAGTATCAATCTTGGACTTGCCTGCAGCAATCATCTTTCGTCCTTCCGAAATTGCTTCCTCAATGATTGCCTTGTCAGCGGGAACGGCAGCGACGTTCTTCGGTTTCGTCAAATCGTTTCTCCTTACTTGGTGAAACGAGGATCCCGCCAATTCTAGGTCAAGACAACGCGTTCTTCAGAATAGAACAAACAATGAGAACCGCCGCTGAACAAGCGTCAAGTTTTCCACCTACTCAGACTTTCGTGAGTTTGTTCGGTTTCAATAATGAGTCCGTGTTTATCAACTGCAATCAGTTGTATCACTTTCAGAGGCTCTCTACGGGTTACCGTAACCCTTCTCATAATGCCGTCCAACAGAACGACGGAAAAGGACATACCTGTGCTCACCTCGCCTGACTGCGCTCCTGTTTCAAAGAAATCGAACAGCGCTTCAGACGATCCAAATTGAGACAACACCAGCTTTTCGGCATCTTTTCGCAAACCGTCAGGAGCAAGGGTAAGAGATTTGATCATCATCTGGAGTCTATTGGCAACGACACGACGTTTTCGCTCCAGATCGCCATCGTCAGCATCTTGAAGTTCTTTGATCAATAATTTGATCTGCTGGTCATCAACGGGAGGGAGGGAAGCGTCTTTCTTTAGTTTGCCTTCTACCGCTTCCTTCTGATTTTCAAGCTCAAAAATTTCAGATGAAATTTCCTCGATTTTCGATTGGACGAAAGCCTTGGCAGTATTGCTTGTTTGAAGCATTTCAAAAGTCGTATTCAGTAATTCGTTCTTCCCTCGTATGTTTTCATTAATGGAGATCAGTTTTTGCTCCAGTGTGTATCGCTCTGATTGTTCGTCAGCACGTTTTAGAGTTTCAACGAGGTCAAGCTCATGAACAAAAAAGAGAAATACGTTTTCAAAGTGGTCGTAGCGCCAACTAGATGCGGAACATTCGAAATGACGCTCAGCGTTGGTGCACCTTAGGAACTGTCCCCCTTTGGGTGGAGGTCCTTTGTCTACGAAGCGCATGGCTGTGCCACAGTAAGCACATTTGGCAATTCTAGAAAATAAATTCCTATACAGAGGACCTTTTCGACCTGCTCCTTCAACCTGTCGCTTCCGGCGCGCGTGTTTAATGCGCAAAAACAGCTCTTCATTAATTAACCGAGGAAAGTAATCGTGGACGATATCACCGTCGGGCTCGGCAGTTCCATTTACAAACTTATGAGGTTGGAACTCTCCCAAGACCGATCTGTTGTTAATTATTCTAGTAATATATGACGCATGCCACCCCTTTGAATTTTCGCTAAAGGGTGGAATAGATTCGTCGTTAAGAATACGACCAATAGAATAAGAACCATATCCTGAATCGGCCAGATCAAATATACGTTTAACTACATCATCTCTGCCCGGAATAACCTCAAACAGGTTTGTATCTGCATTTAATTTTAACCAAGCGGGGCATATTTTTGTAAGCTTACGTTCGTTGATATTTTTTCTTTTGTTTGCCCAAGCTTTGCCAACTCTAAAACTTTTAGCAACTGATTCCTCGTGGGCGCGACTGAGTACCACCATGGGGTACAGAAGATCTTTGAATTCAGCGTTATCGGAGCCGTAAACGTTCTCATCAATGAGTGTAACAATTTTTATTCCGGACTTAAGTATTTTTATGAATAGCGGAATAGATTCGAATATATTCTCTCTACTGAGACGGTCTAATGATTCAATTAATAGGTACGATCCAACGGGAACAGCTTTGTTCTCGATAAGCGCAATAAACTTTCCAAGCATTCCATCTTTAACATTCTTTCCCTTGAATGCCGAAACGCCTATGTCCTCAAATTTTTCAACTAAATGAAGATTGTTTCGAATAGCATATTCTTTAGATTTTTCTTTCTGTCGTTCTAAACTATGTCCCTTGAGCTGCATATCCGTCGACATGCGCACATAGGAATAAGCGAGCGGTTGAGTGTTTTTTGTGTCCATCAGATAGGAATAATCTATAAATTAATTGACCACAACATCTCGATTGTCGGCCTGCCCGACAAGGCGGTGGCGGAAAGCCGCGAGCGCGTGCAGGCGGCCTTGCATGCTTCCGGGCTATCCATGCCCACCAAGCGGGTCACGGTCAATCTGGCGCCCGCCGATCTGCCGAAGGAAGGTTCGCATTACGATCTGCCGATAGCGGTCGGGCTGATGGCGGCCATCGGCGCCATTCCGGCAGACGCCATCCAATCCTATCTGGTGCTGGGCGAACTTTCGCTCGACGGGTCGATTACGCCTGTCGCGGGTGTTTTGCCCGCTGCGATCGGTGCCAATCGGGAAGACAAGGGGCTGATCTGCCCCTATGCCTGCGGTCCGGAAGCTGCTTGGGCCGGTGCCGATATCGACATTCTCGCGCCGCGCAGCCTGATTGCGCTGGCCAATCATTTTCGTGGAACACAGGTGCTGACGCCGCCCGATCCGTCCATGCGGGTTTCCAGCGAAAACCTGCCCGACCTTGCTGATATCAAGGGACAGGAAACGGCCAAACGCGCGCTGGAAATCGCCGCAGCAGGCAATCATAACCTGCTTCTGGTCGGCCCGCCCGGTTCCGGAAAGTCGATGCTGGCGCAACGCCTGCCGTCGATCCTTCCGCGCCTTGCGCCGCGCGAATTGCTGGATGTGTCCATGATCGCGTCCATTGCGGGCGAGCTTGCGGGCGGAAAACTGTCCGACCGCAGACCATTCCGGTCGCCGCATCATTCCGCTTCGATGGCGGCGATGGTCGGCGGCGGCTTGCGCGCCCGCCCGGGTGAGGTGTCGCTGGCGCATAATGGCGTGTTGTTTCTGGATGAGTTTCCGGAGTTCTCACCGCAGGTGCTGGATTCGCTGCGCCAGCCGCTCGAAACGGGCGAATGTCTGATCGCCCGGGTCAATCATCGCACAAGCTATCCGGCGCGCTTTCAACTGATTGCCGCCATGAACCCATGCCGATGCGGGATGGCGGGCGAGCCCGGCCACAGTTGCGCGCGCGGGCCGCGCTGCCAGACGGATTATCAGGCGCGGATTTCCGGCCCGCTTCTGGATCGCATCGACCTGCGTGTCGACATGCCCGCTGTCTCGGCGCTCGACCTGATCCAGCCCGCGCAGTCGGAGCGCAGCGAGACCGTGGCGCAGCGTGTCGCCCGCGCCCGCGCCGTGCAGGCCACGCGCTATGCGGCGCTGGGGCTCGATCCGTCGATGGCGAACGCCTATTGCTCGGCGAATCTGATCGAGGAGGTGGCGCGACCGGATGCAGCGGGAATGAAGCTGTTGCGCGACGCCAGCGAGCAGATGCGCTTTTCCGCCCGTGCCTATCACCGCATCCTGAAAGTTGCGCGCACTCTGGCCGATCTCGATGGGGTGGATCAAATCAGCCGCATTCATCTGGCTGGCGCAATTTCCTACCGCATCGGTGCGGAACGGTTGATTTCTGCGGCGTGATTGCTCACGCCGCAGATGGTCGCGTTCCGGGGCTTAGATCCCGAAGGTCACCAGCCCGTTTTCATCGATGCGCCAGGCCGGGTTCCACGCAATTTCCCAGGCGTGGTCGTCGGGATCGGCGACATAGCCGCGAAAGCCGCCATGCGGGGGCGCGTCGGCAGCGCGCAGCAGCGTCCCGCCTGCCTCTGTCAGCCGCTGCATCAGCGGCGCGACATCTGCTTGTTGCTCCACATTATGGGCGAGCGAAAATGCCCCCGGTTGCACAAGGCCGCGACGGTTCATGTCGGCTTCGAGCGATGATTTAAGGAAGGTGCCGAGAACGAACCCGTTCATCTGGTAGAAGATGATCTCGTCATTTTCAAATATCGGCGTCCAGCCGAAGCCTTCGACATAGAAGCGACGCGAATTGGCGAGGTCGGCAATACCGAGTGTAATAACGGAAATTTGCTGTTTCATTGTCCAAACCCTTGATCCTCCGGCGCACCATTGCTCCGGAGTTGAAGGTCAGGGGACACATTGCGATCGCAGAACCGCGAAGGTCAGGACCCGTCTCTGGCATTATACTATGCCGTTGCACGGGAGCCGGGCTAACCGCACCGACCTCTCCTTTTTAGACCCGGACTGTCTATCACGTTCCGGGCCTGAATTCAATTTCGGTAAGCTTTCGATTTAGAGCATTTCCAGCAAAAGTGCGTAGCGGTTTTGCGTGGGATAATGCGCAAAAACAAATAGACAGAGCGGTTCCACGATTCCGTGCTAACCGGAACCGCTCTAATGACGAACCGAGCCGACCAACAGATTGTCCGGTGCTTCGATGGTGACCCAGCGACCGGTATTGTTCGCGGCCTGACGCTTCAGATAGGTGTAGTCGGTTTCGTTCCAGCGCAGAACTTCGTCGGTCAGATTGTCGAGAACGAAGTCGCCGCGGTCGGTGCGAACGGTCAGCACGGCATGGCCTTCGCCGTCCGGCTTGCGCACGACGGTGATCAGAAGATCGCTGATCGGAATGCCGGCCTTTTGCAACTCGCGCTGCTTGAGCAGCACATAGTCTTCGCAATCGCCAACGGTGGTCGGATAAGCCCAATATTCCTCGACGCCGTAGATTTCCACGTCGGTCATCGGCTTGATGCGTTCATTGACCGAAAGATTGACTTCGACAATGCGCTGCCAGTTGGCATGACCGAGCGGCAACGGGCTGGTGTCGCGGCTGGCAATATTGCATTCCTGCGCTTCGCGCTTGCAGAATTCGTAATGGCCGATTGGCTGCGAGGTGACCTTGCCAGTCTGCATGAAGTCGCCAGAGGCTGCTTCAGCACCAAAGCCTGTCATCAGCACCGAAGCCGCGAAAGCAGCAGCTGCCATCATTTTCTTGGTCGAGCGAACAACGCAAAACATACTCAACGCCCTTGCCGGAAACTCTTTTATTAACGAAACGTTAAAATCTGAAACACTTGCGAGTCAATTCGATTTGCCGCTTCACCGCCCAACATCTTAATTAATGGTTAACGCGGGTGGTCTGAAATAATACAATCTATGATTGAATTTGTTGGGTTTTTCAGGCGTTTTGTACGCTTGGTGACCACTCATAATTTTGCCATGCTGAGGGAGCTTGTTTTTGCCAGCGAATATGCCAATGGTTGGCACATTCCACCGGACCTTTGAGGTCCATTTGCAAAGGCCACGGGATGACAAGCGCAACCACGCGCAAGGCCACGGCAGACGACATCGATGCGTTATTGCGCATCGAAGAGCGCTGTTTCGAAACAGACCGCATTTCCCGACGCTCCTTTCGCGCCCTGATCGCGCGCCCCACTGCGGAAACCATCATTGCGGAAGCTGACGGCCAGATCATCGGCTATGCGATGATCCTTTTCCGGCACGGTACGGCACTGGCGCGGCTCTATTCGATTGCCGTTGATCCGGATGCAGGCGCCAAGGGGATCGGCGCGCTTTTGCTCCAGGCGGCAGAGACGGCGGCCTTTGAGCATGACCGTCCGCTGCTACGGCTTGAAGTGCGCGAGGACAATGCGCGGGCGATCGCTCTTTACAAGCGCCACGGCTATCGCCCGATTGGGCGCTATCTCGATTATTATGCCGACCATTCCAACGCCTTGCGTTTCGAAAAGACGGTGCGCGGCGGCGTGCCTCTGGCAACACCATTTGCCTATTACCGGCAGACGACCGATTTCACCTGTGGTGCGGCCTGCCTGATGATGGCGCTTGCCCGGTACAAGCCCGGAACCGCGCTCGATCCGGTGCTGGAAATCCGCCTGTGGCGCGATGCAACCACGATCTACATGATGTCCGGGCCGGGCGGCTGCGAACCTTTCGGCCTTGCCGTCGCCGGGCACGAGCATGGATTGAAGGCATCCATCATCGTCTCCATTGAGGATATGCTGTTTCTGCAATCGGTGCGTTCGGAAAAGAAGCGCCGGGTGATGCGGCTTGCACAGACCGATTTCCGCCAGCGCACGGAAGCCTATGGCATTCCGGTGGAATATCGCGGTTTCACTTTGTTCGACATCATCACGGCGCTGCGGCGGGGCGCGTCGGTGATCGTTCTGATCAGCGGCTATCTCATGTTCGGCAACAAGGTGCCGCATTGGGTGCTCGTCCATGGCGAAGATGGCCGTCACATTTTTATTCATGATCCGTGGGTGGAAGAGAAACAGGGCGAAAGCATCGCCGATGCGGCCAATGTGCCGGTTCCCTTCCACATCTTCGACCGCATCGCCCGCTTCGGCAGCGATGGGCTGAGAGCAGCGGTGATTCTCGAAAAAGGGACAGACTGATGACGATCTGCGTCATTCTCGTTGGGCGCCTCTCGGATATCGACAATGGCGCGACACCGCACAAGGTCATGACCAATCGCGATTATCTCGCGCATCCGGCCCTGTTCAACGGCCAGCAGCGCCCGCGCATTATCAACCTGTCGCGGAGCTATACCTATCAAAGCCGCGGCTATTATGCCTCGCTTCTGGCGGAGGCGCGCGGTCACCGGATCATTCCGTCCGTCGAGACGATGATTGATCTGTCCGAACGGCGGCTCTATGAGAATGCCATTCCCGAGCTGGAAGACATGCTCAACAAGGCGTTGGGCAAGCATCCCGAAAAAGCGCCAGAAACCATCCACGTCCATTTCGGGCTGGCCGAGAACCCGGAATTCGAGCGTTTCGGCAGGCTATTGTTCGACTGGTTCCGTGCGCCGTCGCTGGAAGTAACGGTCAAGCCCGGCGAGTGGGCGCGTATCCAGAAAATCGGCTTTGCCAATATTGCGAAATTCTCAAAACATCAAAAGGAGCGTTTCGAGGATGCGCTCGACCGCTACACGCAGCGCGAATGGCGGGCGGCCAAGCCAAAGGTTCCGGCCCGTTATACGGTCGCCACGCTTTGCGATCCGAAAGAGGCGATGCCGCCTTCATCCATGGCGTCACTGAAGCACTGGGCGAAGATCGCAGCGCGCCTCGGCGTTGAAGTGGACCCCATCGGCAGGAAGGACCTGTCGCGACTTGCCAATTACGACGCGTTGTTCATCCGCGAAACCACGTCGATTTCCAACCATACCTATCGCTTTGCGCGACGGGCGCAGCAGGAAAACATGCCGGTCATCGACGATCCGATTTCGATGATCCGCTGCACCAACAAGGTTTATCTGCACGAACTGATGCAGGCCAATGATGTGGCCGTGCCGCAGACCGTGATGATTGCGGGCGAGGAGGATCTGGAGCGGGCAGCCGATATTCTGGGCTTTCCGCTGGTGATCAAGATACCGGATTCGTCCTTCTCGCGCGGGGTGAAGAAGGTGAAGGATATTGCGGAGCTGAAGGCGCTGGCGATGCTGTGGCTTCAGGACAGCGATCTTCTGCTGGCGCAGAAATATATGCCGACCCGGTTCGACTGGCGTGTGGGCGTCCTCGACGGCAAGCCGCTCTTCATCTGTCAGTATATGATGGCGAAAAACCACTGGCAGATCGTCAAGCACGATACGGGCGGCAAACCGCTTGAGGGCGGCTTTCGCACCTATACGCTGGCGGATGCGCCCAAAGCGGTTCTGGAAACCGGCCTGCGCGCTGCGCGGTGTATTGGCGATGGATTATACGGTGTCGATCTGAAGGAGACGGATGACGGTGTCGTGGTGATCGAAGTCAACGACAATCCCAATCTCGAACACGGCATCGAGGATGCGGCGGAAAAAGACGACGTCTGGATCAATCTGACCCGCTGGTTCATCGATCGGCTGGATCGCAAACAGCGTATCCCGGAAGAGTTGAAAGCAGTACCTGCCCAGCCCAGGCTGGTACTGCTCTAATTCTTCGTTTTTACGCGCATCTTTTCCGAAAACCGGCTCCCGCTTTTCGAGATGCGCTCTAAAATCTGATCATTGCTTTACGCCGGATCACATCGGCGTGAAGCAGACCTTGGTATGTCCGGCGCCGATGAAGCCGAGACGGCTTGCAGCACCCTTGGAGAGATCCAGCACGCGTCCCTTGATGAACGGGCCGCGGTCGTTGATGCGCACGACGAGCGACTTGCCATTTCTCTGATTGGTAACTTTGACCTTGCTGCCAAGCGGCAGGGAGCGGTGCGCTGCGGTCAATCCGGCTGGGTTCATACGTTCACCCGAAGCCGTGCGGGAGGTCAGGGCGTACCAGGAGGCACCGCCGCATTGCTGTGCCGAGGCTTCGATTGCGCTGACAGCGAGAAGGCTGGTTGCTGCAAAGCCGAGCATAGCCATACGGGTCTTGAAGTTCATACCAGTTCCACTAGTTGTTAACGGGGCGCTTTGACAGTTTTGCTGAGAAAGACCTGAGCGAAGTGGAATCTAAATGTGGCGATGACGTGGTTCGAATGAGAACATTATGCGATAATTGAATCTATATCCGCAGCGGAATATCATCCTATACTATGCGTTGTTTACTTATATTTCGAAACATAACTGAGGAATATTTTGAAGGATTCGGTTCTGTTGCTGTAAAAGCGTTTACGATTCGTTAGGAATCTGACGCGTCGCTTCGTGTGGCCTTGTTTTATGCGGTGGAATCCAAGAAAAACTGCTTTTAGCCGTTCTGCGGCTGTCGCCTGACCCTACAATTTTTATTTGTAACGCAAGTTTTAAAGCCTCTTCTAAAAGTTGTCGAAATGCGGCGTTTTCCGGGCAAAAATGCAATTTGGCCGTGTGTGTGGCAATTTTTACAGGTCGGTTTTTTCTTATCCACAGGCCGGAAAACGGCGCTTATGACGTTTCTTTGACCGTGCAGCCAGTGCAATTTATGGAAGAAATCCTGCTATAAGCCTGTGGCGAACAGGTGCGATTCCAACGGAAAACATGCAGGACGATCATCCCGACACGAACAAGAATGCCTCCGTTCCGGCGATATCCGCTGGCAAGCGGGCGCTCTATCTCGTACTGGGCTTTGTCATGCTTGCGCTTGGCATCATCGGCGCCGTCTTGCCGGTCATGCCGACGACCATCTTCATCATTCTGGCGGCCTGGTTCTTTGCGCGGTCTTCGCCCAAACTTGAAGCACGGCTTCTTGCCGACCCCCGTTTTGGCCCGCTGATCGTCAAGTGGCGTGACCGTGGCGCGATACCACCAAAGGCAAAGTTCTATGCCTGCCTGGGCATGCTTGTCGGCTACGGTTTTTTCTGGTGGGGCGCCCGTCCGGGTCCGCTGCTGGCGATTGCGGTGACCATCTTCATGCTGGGCTCTGCCGCCTATGTGCTTTCTCGGCCCAGCGAGTAACCGCTTTAAACCCTCATCCCTTCGCGATAAGAGTGGCGTCATCGTTATGGGAGCCACTGATGAATTTGCCTGCCGTCAATCCGCTGATCGATCAACTCTCCGCGCCGCCCATTCCGGCTGTGCAGGCCTGGGCGCGGGATTATGACGGCAGCCACGGCCCGCTGATCGATCTTTCGCAGGCGGTTCCGGGCTATCCGCCGCATCCCGACATGCTGCGCTTTCTGGGCGAGGCGGCGGGTTCGCTCGCCTGCGCAGGCTACGGGCCGATTGAAGGCGAGGCTGGGCTGCGTCAGGCGTATGCCGGACATGTCGGCTCGCTTTATGGCGCTTCGATTGAAGCGCGCAATGTGCATGTCACATCCGGCTGCAATCAGGCTTTCATCGCGGCCATCATGTGCGTGGCTGGCAGCGGCGATACGGTGCTGACGACCGACCCGTTCTATTTCAACCACCGTTCGTCACTGGAAATGCTTGGCATCAAGCCGGCTTCCTTTCCCTGCCGTGCTGAAAATGGCTTTGTGCCAACGGTTGAGGATGTGCGGGCGGCGCTGCATCCCGGTGTGAGGGCGCTGACGCTTGTTTCCCCGAACAACCCGACCGGCGCGGTCTACCCGCCGGAACTGCTCGGCCAGATCTATGCGCTTTGCCGCGCCAACGGCACGTGGCTGATCCTCGATGAAACCTATCGCGATTTTCTGCCGACTGCCGGTGAGGCGCCGCACGAGTTATTCGGCGAGGCTGACTGGCCGTCGCATCTGATCCAGCTCTACAGCTTCTCGAAATCCTTCTGCATTCCGGGACATCGTCTGGGGGCGATTGTTGCGGGTGCCGATATGGTGTCCAATATCGTCAAGGTGATGGACAATCTGCAAATCTGCGCCACACGCGCCCCGCAGGTGGCTGTTGCCCGTGCGCTTGCGCCGCTGGAAGCCTGGCGCAACGAGAACCGCAAGGAAATCGCGCGCCGGGCTGCAGCACTTCGCTCCGTCATGGCGGCGGTCGATGGCTGGCGTGTGGAAGCGGTGGGCGCCTATTTCGCCTTCGTGCGGCACCCTTTCGAGGGCCTATCATCGGTGACGGTTGCAGAGCGCCTTGCGAAGTCGCTCGGCATTGTCACATTGCCGGGTGTCTTCTTCGGTGATGGGCAGGAAGCTTTTCTGCGCTTTGCCTTTGCCAATGCCGATGTGGCGGGCATCGAAGCCACGGGAGCCCGTTTGCCAAGCTTACGGCTTTGATTCCCATAACAGTTCCAGCAGCTCTTCCATTGCATCCAAAGTCCCACACAATTGGTGGAGGGTGGATTGCTACAAACCTGTAACATTACTGTCATATGAATGTAATATAGAGCGCGTAGACGGCTACTGACGCTAATCGTCATAGGCTTTTTACAACAGGAGCTGCTGCTCATGAACAAGATGATTTCCTCGACCGCGGCGCTGGCCATTGCCGCCGTTCTGTCGGTTTCCGCTGCCCAGGCGCGCGATCAGATTCAGGTTGCCGGTTCCTCCACCGTGCTGCCTTATGCAAAGATCGTCGCTGAAACCTTCGGCGAAACCTATCCGAACTTCAAGACGCCGGTTGTTGAATCGGGCGGTTCGGGCGCCGGCATCAAGGAATTCTGCAAGGGCGTCGGTGAAAACACCATCGACATCGCCAATGCATCGCGCGCCATGAAGGATTCGGAACTGAAGTCGTGCGTTGACGCTGGCGTCAAGGACGTTCAGGAAGTGCGCTTCGGTTATGACGGCATCGTCTTCGCAACCGACGCCAAGGGTCCGGATTGGAAGCTGAAGCCGGAAGACGTCTACAAGGCTCTGGCCGCCAAGGTTGTTGTCGATGGCAAGCTGGTCGACAATCCAAACACCAAGTGGAACCAGGTTAACCCGAACCTGCCGGATTGGGACATTGCTGCCTATATCCCGGGCGAAAAGCACGGCACCCGTGAAGTTTTCGAAGAAAAGGTTCTGGCCGACGGCTGCAAGCACTCCGGCGCTCTGGACGAAATCAAGAAGACCGGTCTCGACGACAAGGCTGCCGCTTCGGCCTGTATCGCAGTGCGTAAGGACGGTAAGGCTGTCGACATCGACGGCGACTATGCTGAAACGCTGGCGCGCATCGACTCCAACAAAACCGGCGTTGGCGTTTTCGGCCTCTACTTCTTCGAAAACAATGCCGACAAGCTGAAGGTTGCGACCGTCAACGATATCACGCCATCGGCTGCCACCGTCGCCTCGGGTGAATATCCGGTTTCGCGTCCGCTGTTCTTCTACGTGAAGAAGGCTCACCTCGGCGTCGTGCCGGGCCTCAAGGAATATGTCGATTTCTTCCTGAACGACCAGATGATCGGTCCTGACGGCCCGCTCGCTGAATATGGTCTGGTTCCGGCTCCGGATGCAGAACGCGAAGCACAGCGCGCCGCCTTCACCGAAGGCAAGACGCTGGCTGCAAAGTAAGTCTAAAACTGTGGAACGCGGGGATGAAACCTCCCCGCGTTCTTCTCCTTTCGCGCCATTCTAATATGAGAGGCGCAATCGCGCGGAACTGACAGTCTGGTCATTGGGGACACGTCTATGTCGTTTCGCATTTTTCAGGGCAACCGGGGAAATTGAATGTCCTTCTTTCTGGTTCTCGTCAGCGTCATTGCAATCGGGTTGGTCGGCTTCTTTATTGGCCGTCAGCGCGCCGTTGCACTGGACAAAGCGCAGCCTGTCGCGCCCCAAGGTTCAGGGCAAGGATCGACGGCCGAGAAAATGCATTCCCGCCCGCATTATCATGGCTGGTGGGTTTTCCTCGTTTCTGCATTGCCTGCAGTGCTGTTTCTTGCCGTCTGGGCTGTCGGATCGTCCGTCTATCTCGATCACAGCGCCACCGCACGACTACCCGATGCCGTCGAGGAGGGTTCTTACACCAATCGCAGCCTTCAGCTCGGTATGGTGCGCGGCCTCGCCAACGGGCTTGAGCGCCTGACACCGGCTGAGCTGGAAAGCTTCCCGACCAACTATCAGGATGCGCGCTCGGTTCTCGGCAACAAGGGCGTGGCTCTCGCAACCGAGGGTCAGGACTATATGGTGCCCATCGCCCTCTATCTGAAGAAGGCGACGGACCTCACGCACACGATCGGCGCTGCCGTGGCGCTGGTCATTGCGGTTGCCGGTCTGATTTTCGGTCTTTCCACGATCAACCGCCGCATGCGCGCCCGCAACAATGTCGAGCGCATCGTGCTGTGGGGGCTGATCGCGGCGTCGGGCATCGCCATTCTGACCACTGTCGGCATCATCTGCTCGATGCTGTTTCAGACGATCAGCTTCTTTCAGTCGGTTTCGCCGTGGAATTTCTTCTTCGGCACGGTCTGGGATCCCCGCTTTGCTGCTGCCGGTTCCGGCGGTGAGACGGGCCAGTTCGGCCTGATCCCGCTTCTGGCCGGTACGCTCTATATCGCGCTGGTCGCTATGCTGTTCGCGGTTCCGGTCGGTCTGTTCGCCGCCATCTACATGGCCGAATATGCCTCGCCGCGCGTGCGCACGGTGGTCAAGCCGGTGCTTGAACTGCTCGCCGGTATTCCCAGTATCGTCTACGGCTTCTTCGCCCTTGTGACGGTCGGCCCGTTCCTGCGTGATCTTTCCGCCGCGATTGCGGGCGGTCAGGGCTTCATCATGGCGCAGAGCGTTTTGACCGCCGGTCTCGTCATGGGTGTGATGCTTATTCCTTTCGTGTCGTCGCTTTCCGACGACATCATCACCGCCGTGCCGCGCACGCTGCGCGACGGCTCGCTCGGTCTTGGCGCCACCCGCTCCGAAACTGTCAAGCGCGTTGTCCTGCCTGCGGCACTCCCGGGCATCGTCGGCGCACTTTTGATGACCGCTTCACGCGCCATCGGTGAAACCATGATCGTGGTTCTGGCGGCAGGCGTTGCGGCGCGTATCAACATCAACCCATTCGACGCGATGACCACCATCACGGTGAAAATCGTCAATCAGCTGACCGGCGACCTTGAGTTCAACTCGCCGCAGACGCTGGTTGCCTTTGCACTTGGCATCACGCTTTTCGTCCTGACGCTGATCATGAACATCTTTGCGCTGCATATCGTGCGCAAGTACCGGGAGCAGTACGAATAATGACCGATACGACCTTCAACGCAAGCGGTACGGCGACTGCACAGCCCGCCCGCCGCGATATCGGACTGAAACGCCGCTACGCTGCCGAACGCCGCTTCCGCCTCTATGGCATCGCAGCAATCGCCATTGGCGTGTTCTTCCTCTGCGCGCTGCTGTTCTCGGTTTTCTCCAAGGGCTACACCGCCTTCTGGCAGACGACGCTCTACCTTCCGGTCCAGATCGACGCGCAGGTGATCGATCCGGGCAACAAGCGGGCGACCGATCCGAACGTGCTGATCGCCGCGAACTATCCGCTTCTGGTGCGCAATGCGCTGGCTGAAAAGCTCGGCGTCGCAACCACCGACCGCCCGGCCATGCGCGATCTTGGCCGCTTCTATTCCGACGGCGTGCGCGTTCAGCTGCGCCAGATGGTGATGGACAATCCGGCCATCATCGGCACGACACAAACTGTTCCGGTTCTGGCCGGTGCGGATATCGATTCCGCCTTCAAGGGGCAGATCGATCTGACCGTCCCTGAAACGAGCCGCAAGGTATCGGACCGTCAGGTCGGCTGGATGAAGACGCTTTCGGAAGAAGGCGTCATGAAGGAGGCATTCAACACCGGCCTCTTCACCTATGGCGCATCGAGCCGCCCGGAAACGTCGGGGCTCGGCGTGGCGCTGGTCGGTTCGCTCTATATGATGCTGATCGTGCTGGGTCTGGCTCTGCCTATCGGAGTCGCCGCTTCGATCTATCTGGAAGAGTTCGCCAAGAAGAACCGCTGGACGGATATGATCGAGGTGAACATTAACAACCTCGCAGCTGTACCGTCTATCGTGTTCGGTCTGCTGGGGCTTGCGGTCTTCGTCAACTTCTTCAACCTGCCGCGCTCAGCCTCGCTGGTCGGCGGTCTGGTGCTGACGCTGATGACGCTGCCGACGATCATTATCGCAACGCGTGCCGCCCTGCGCGCCGTGCCGCCGTCGATCCGCGCAGCAGCGCTCGGTCTCGGCGCGTCCAAGACGCAGATGGTGTTTCATCACGTGCTGCCGCTTGCCGCACCCGGCATTCTGACGGGCACGATCATCGGGCTTGCCCATGCGCTGGGCGAAACCGCGCCGCTTCTGCTGATCGGCATGGTGGCTTTCGTGGCGGATGTTCCGTCCACGCCGATGGACCCGGCGACCGCCTTGCCTGTCCAGATCTATATGTGGGCCAATGAAGCAGAACGCGCCTTTGTGGAACGCACGTCCGGCGCTATCATCGTCTTGCTTCTGTTCCTGGCCGTGATGAACATTGCAGCAATCATTCTGCGCCGCCGGTTCGAGCGCCGCTGGTAAACGGGAGTCGAAGCTATGAATTTGATGACTGAACGAACTCTCGAGAAAGCCGTAGGAGAAAAGATGAACGCCAACGCCAGTTCCGTAAAGATGCGCGGCGACAAGGTTTGCGTATTCTATGGTGAGAAGCAGGCCCTTTTCGACGTCAATCTGGATGTTCCGGAAAAGATGGTGACGGCGCTGATCGGTCCTTCCGGCTGCGGCAAGTCCACCTTCCTTCGTTCGCTCAACCGCATGAACGACACGATTGAAGGTTGCCGCATCGCTGGCAAGATCACGCTCGACAATGAGGATATCTACGATCCGAAGATCGACGTGGTGGAACTGCGCGCCCGTGTCGGCATGGTGTTCCAGAAGCCGAACCCGTTCCCGAAGTCGATCTACGAGAACGTCGCCTACGGCCCGCGCATTCACGGTCTGGCCCGCACGAAGGCCGATCTGGAGGAAATCGTCGTGACCAGCCTGCAGAAGGCCAGTCTGTTCGAGGAAGTGAAGGATCGCCTGCACGATGCGGGCACGGGCCTTTCCGGCGGCCAGCAGCAGCGCCTGTGCATTGCACGTGCGATCGCGGTTAGCCCGGAAGTCATCCTGATGGACGAACCCTGCTCGGCGCTTGATCCGATTGCCACCGCCAAGGTGGAAGAGCTGATCGACGAACTGCGCCAGAACTACACCATCGTCATCGTTACGCACTCAATGCAGCAGGCGGCCCGCGTTTCGCAGCGCACCGCCATGTTCCATCTCGGCAATCTGGTCGAAGTGGGCGACACGGAAACGATGTTCACTGCGCCGACGGAAAAGCGCACGCAGGATTACATCACCGGACGCTTCGGCTAACAAACCGGGGGCAGGGGAAAGCAACCCTTGCGCGCGGATTGCGTCAGAACAAACAGAAGTGCGGCTTCCCCGCAATTTATATTACGAGGTCTACCATGCCGTCTCAGCATACCGTTCGTTCCTACGATGAGGAACTGAAGTTTCTCACCCACAAGATCGCCGAAATGGGCGGACATGCGGAACGTATGGTCGAACAGTCGGTCGCAGCGATCGTCAATGCCGACAACGCCCTTGCGCAGCGCGTCATTTCCGACGACCTGATCCTGGATGCCAGCGAGCGCGAAATCGACGACAAGGCCGTGATGATCATCGCCAAGCGCCAGCCGATGGCGGTGGACCTGCGCGAAATCATCGGTTCGATCCGCATTTCCGCCGATCTGGAGCGCGTTGGCGATCTGGGCAAGAACATTGCCAAGCGCGTTGCCGCCGTTTCGGAATCCCGCCAGCCGGTCAAGCTCTATCGCGGTCTGGAAACGCTCGCCGAACTGGCGCTGACCCAGCTGAAAGACGTGCTCGACGCCTATTCGTCGCGCTCGGTGCAGCAGATCAATGTCGTGCGTGATCGCGACGACGAGATCGACGCCATGTACACCTCGCTGTTCCGCGAGCTGCTCACCTATATGATGGAAGATCCGCGCAATATTTCCGCCTGTACGCATCTTCTGTTCTGCGCCAAGAATATCGAGCGCATCGGCGACCATGCGACCAACATCGCGGAAACCGTTTATTACATCGTGACCGGCCTGCAGATGCCTGCCGAACGACCGAAGGAAGACCTGAGCCACGGCATCGTCGTGGATGAGGCACGCAAGCCCTGAGTAAGCGCTGCATTTGAAGCGATCAGGGCAGATTGCCGGATTGCTCCCAAATGCGGTGGAGAATGTGTGAATAGCGCGGCGGCACGCGGTCGATGGGGGGACGTGTATCTTCCGCTCGCCGGTTTAAGATAGGGAATAATGGATGTCACAGGTACCCAAAATCGCTGTGGTGGAAGACGAAGAAGCGCTGAGCGTTCTGCTGCGCTACAATCTTGAGGCCGAAGGCTATCAGGTGGACACGATGCTGCGCGGCGACGAGGCCGAAATCGCGCTGCGCGAGAACGTCCCTGATCTCCTCATCCTCGATTGGATGCTTCCCGGCGTATCGGGCATCGAACTGTGCCGCCGTCTGCGCCAATGGCCGGAGACGGAACGCCTGCCGGTCATCATGCTGACCGCGCGCGGCGAGGAAAGCGAACGCGTTCGGGGTTTAAGCGTCGGGGCCGACGACTATGTCGTGAAGCCCTTCTCGACACCGGAACTCCTGGCCCGCGTCAAGGCGATGCTGCGCCGTGCCAATCCAAGCCTGCTGTCGCATGTTCTGAAAGTAGGCGATCTGGTGCTCGACCGTCAGCAGCACCGCGTTTACCGCAAGGAAAAGGAAGTCCGTCTTGGACCGACGGAGTTCCGTTTGCTCGAATATTTCATGATGTCGCCGGGCCGCGTTTTCTCGCGCAGTCAGCTTCTCGACGGTGTCTGGGGACCGGATATCTATGTCGATGATCGCACCGTGGATGTCCATGTCGGACGCTTGCGCAAGGCCATCAACTTGGGTCGTGCGCTCGATCCGATCCGCACGGTACGCGGCGCGGGATATTCTTTCGGCTGATCGTGCGTCGATAAAAAACTTCTTTTCGAGCCCGTCTTTCCTCATCGAAAGGCGGGCTCGATCACTTTCTGAAGCGCTCTTGCGGCCTGTTATCCTTGCCAGCCGATTCGGTCCGGGAGACGCTGAAACGGCTGTAAATCGCTAATCTCACGGAATGTTACGCTTCTTGTATCAAAGTTGAAGGAACCGGCGCAGGACTTGCTAAAACAGTTACGCCGCAGATTTTCCCAACCTGATGAAGCAAGATATATCAAAATTTTACAGCAGTTGCGAATTAAGGCAGGGTTGTGACCTGTATTGAGGAAATATCATTTCCATCAAATCAAAGGTTTATCTCTTTTCCGCAGGTTCATTAAGAAAATATTAATAGTTTTGAATGGTTTGTGTGGACAATTGCGCTCGTGATTCGGGTTTCATTTGCGACCATTTCGATGGTTTCAGCAATTTCGGAATTTGACCCATTGCCTTTTTTTGGCCTAAAAATTCCAAAACCTTGAAGAAGACGAGCGATGGCAGGTTGTTTGATTTTTGATCTTAGCCTGCTTTGACTTGCACCGCAGCTAGACCCGTATTGGTCATTTTTGGCCTTCGGATCGACTGCTTCAGTTAAGGGTCCTGAATATGAGACTGAGCCGTTGACGCGCGCTGGTAATTGGAAGCTGCCTGTATTGGCAGGACTGCTCGTAGCGCCCTTCGTAGTGACGGGCTGCACGACGACCGGCACCACAGCCAAGACCGAGAAGACGGCGGCCGTAAGTCACGTCAAGTCGGTCAACGGTGTCAAGACCTATACCTATACGGCAAGGGACAAGGAGTGCCTCGAGCGCGCCATGTTCTTCGAATCGAACCGCTCCAGTTCCGATGGTCTGATGGCTGTCGGCACGGTTGTGATGAACCGCCTCGCATCGGGCCGTTATCCCGATACGATTTGCGGCGTCGTCGGCCAGAAGAACCAGTTCGCGCCCGGCGTTCTCACCCGCAAGATGGAATCCAGCAAGCTGCCCGATGTTCAGGCCGCAGCCGACGCCGTGCTGAAAGGCCAGCGCCATCCGAAGCTGAAGAACGCCATGTTCTTCCATACGGCAGGCCTGAAGTTCCCCTACAACAACATGCACTATGTGCTGGTTGCCGGCGGTAATTCCTTCTACGAAAAACGCAATCGCGACGGTTCGTTGCAGAATCCGGTGCCGCAGGAACCATATAACCTCGCGCTCGCCTATTCGCCGCAATCGCCGTCGCTGCCGCAAGACCCGTCCTATGACGTGACCTTGCCGCAGGCGGGACCGGTTCCGGCAGCAGCGCCAACCGTACAGGTCGCGCTGGCGGATGCGTCCAAGATGGAAACCTCTGTGCGTGGCAGCGGCCTTGGACCGCAGGCGCGGGGCAATCGCCTTGCGCATAACAACGATGTAGCGACGGCGCAGCCGCAAATTCAGCAGGTCGCGTCCTATCAGCCGCAATTCGATACGTCGGCACCGGCAAGCCAGCCGCAATCGCTTGGCTATGCGGCGGCAGACCAGAAGCAGGTCGATGCAATCGGCGCATTGCTTCTGTCGCAGGACCGTCCGGAAACGCCTCTATAAGTTGAGTTGAACAGATTTGGTGCGGGCTAATCTTTCCGATTGGCCCGCATTTTTTATTTGAGTTCTGCATTCCATCGCTATTAGCGGGGACGAACCACGACCGGACGATAGATCGGCTGATAGAGCATGATGGGCTGATCGTAGAAATCGACGCGGTTTTCCCAGGCGCGGCGATCCGCCCGGCGGTCGAGATCGAGCCGCTGCAGACAGTTGGCAAATGCGTCGGTCCGTGGCTTGAAGCCATAGCCGAGACATGTCTGTTCGTCGGCGGCGCGGCGCTCTTCCGGTGTCATGGTGACACAACCAGCCAGCAGGCCTGCGAGCCCCAACAAAACAAGTAGTTTCCGGTTCATCGTCATTCGTCCTGTGTAACTGCCCGCTGCTTCAATAATAGCGCAGGTGCATGAAAAAGAGTGGTGAAATTATGCCGTTTGGTAAACTGATAACGAGAGTATAGAACTGATTCCAAACCGCGCTCTTTTTTTAAAGGGACGCGTCTTCGCATCAAAAGAGGTCCCGCAGCTCATGGCTCACGATATGCAAAATCCTGTCATCGATCCGGTAAAGCTCGAACGTCTGGCGGAAGTCGCCGTGCGCGTCGGCCTGCAATTGCGCGAGGGACAGGATCTGATCATCACGGCGCCGGTTGTCGCCCTGCCGCTGGTGCGGCTGATTGCCAAACACGCCTATAAGGCTGGCGCAGGTCTGGTGACGCCGTTCTTCGCCGATGATCAGATTGCGCTGGCCCGCTATGAAAACGCGCCCGATGCAAGCTTCGACCGCGCCGCGGACTGGCTCTATCAGGGTATGGCCAAGGCCTATTCGGAAGGTGCGGCGCGTCTTGCGATTGCTGCCGACAACCCGATGCTCCTGTCCAGCCAGGACGCCGCCAAGGTTTCGCGTGCCAATCGCGCAAATTCTAAGGCCTATCAGCCTGCGCTGGAAAAGATCGCGGGCTTCGATATCAACTGGAACATCGTTTCCTATCCAAATGTGGCATGGGCGAAGCTGATGTTCCCGAATGAGCCGGAAGAGGTTGCGACCCGCAAGCTGGCCGAAGCCATTTTTGCCGCTTCACGCGTGGATGTCGAAGATCCGATCGGCGCATGGGCCGCGCATAATGCAGCGCTTCGCACCCGCACCCGTTTCCTGAACGGCAAGGCTTATAGCGCTCTGAACTTCAAGGGCCCGGGCACGGACCTGACGGTCGGGCTTGCCGACGGCCACGAGTGGCACGGCGGCGCATCAACGGCGAAAAACGGCATTACCTGCAATCCGAATATTCCAACGGAAGAGGTTTTCACCACACCGCACGCCTTGCGCGTCGATGGTTATGTCGCCAGCACCAAGCCGCTTTCGCATCAGGGCACACTGATCGAGAATATCGCCGTGCGTTTCGAAGCGGGCCGGATTGTCGAAGCCAAGGCGAGCCGTGGTGAGGAAGTGCTGTCGAAGGTACTCGACACGGACGAAGGCGCGCGCAGGCTCGGCGAAGTGGCGCTGGTGCCGCATTCGTCGCCGATCTCGCAAAGCGGTCTCTTGTTCTACAACACGCTGTTCGACGAAAATGCTGCGAGCCATATCGCGCTCGGCCAGTGCTATTCCAAGTGCTTCATCGACGGCGCCAAGCTGACGCCGGAACAGATCAAGGCGCAGGGCGGCAATTCCAGCCTCATCCACATTGACTGGATGATCGGTTCCGGTGAAATCGACGTTGATGGCATCAAGGCCGATGGTAGCCGCGAGCCGGTGATGCGTCGCGGCGAATGGGTCAGCTGAAAATTCAACATACCGAACTGAAAAGGCCGGGAAATTTCCCGGCCTTCTTCATGATTGCGATGAGCTGAAGCCTCAATTCTTTTCCTGCACATGGGCTTCGAGGAACCACAGCGCCTTGTCCAGCGAGCGCGAAGCGGCGGTAAAAATATCCGCCGTGTTGTCGTCGCCCGCCTCGTCTGAATCCTTGATCGATTTGCGCAGAAGATTGGCGACATCGCCATAACGCTCGATCAGCGCGCCCAGATGATCGTGAACCGCATAAATATCGGTCGGATAGGGCTTCAGTTTCGTTTCCTTCACCACAATCTGCGATGTGCCATAGGCCGTTCCGCCAAGCTGCACCGCCCGTTCGGCAATGGTGTCGACGTGATCGTCAAGTTCGGTGCGGAAACCGTCGAGCATCTCGTGCACTGCAATAAATTGCGGTCCCTTGAGGTTCCAATGCGCCTGCTTGGTGATCAGTGCAAGATCGATGGTCGCAGCCAGATTTTCGTTCAGAAGCGCGACCATGGACGTCTTGGTGTTGGAAGGAAGATCGTTGCGGGTTGCATGCGTCGACTTATTGGACATTTTATCCTCATATCCTTTGCACAATCAGGCGCGAGCGATTGGCTGGCTCGCAGCTATTGGGAGAATCGCCAGCGTCGGGGCGGTCGAAAAGAGGCGCAAACGGAATCATCCCGCACCCGACGAAAAAACGCCTGTCAGCCGATTTTGTTCCGCAGAAAAAGATGAAAATGATAAGAACCGCTGCTCTTTGGCGATGAATTGGTGTCGGCTTCGGCACGGTTAGACTTGTCGCGGGGCCAATTCTCATTTACCCGGAAGTGCATGAAGATACTCGCCCTCGATACCGCCGCTTCCTATTGCGCCGCCGCCGTCTATGACGCTGGCCGCGATGTCGTTCTTGCTCAGATCAGCGAGAATATCGGCAAGGGGCACGCCGAAGTGCTGATGGATTATGTCGGGCGCGCGCTGGTCGAGGCAGGCGTGGCGATTAAGGATATTGATCGCGTGGCGGTGAATATCGGCCCCGGTTCTTTCACGGGCGTGCGCATCGGTGTTTCGGCGGCGCGAGGCTTTGCACTGGCGCTCGGGTCCCCGGCGATTGGCGTCACCGCCTTCGAGGCGCTGGCGGATGAGACAATTACACACATGCCGGGCAAGCCGGTAGCCGTCCTGCTCGACGCGCATCGCGGCGAGATTTACGCGCAGACATTCGATGCCAATGGTGCTGCCCTGTCCAAGCCATCGGTCCTGTCGCGGGAGGAAGCGGAAGCTTTTGCTGGCAATGCGCCCCTCGATACCGTGCTGGCCGGATCGGCAGCAAAGTCGATCAACGAGGCCTTGGGCGACAAGTTTGCGCTTGGTCCTGTCGAACCGACCGCCAATATCGCCACTTTCGCCCGCCTGGCAGCCGCGCGCGCGCCCGGTGATGCGCCGAAGCCGCTTTATATGCGCGGGCCTGATGCCAAGCCGCAGGTCGGGTTTGCATTGCCGCGCAGGCAGGCCGGAGAATAGGCGATGATGGGCTTGCCATTCGGTCGCTTCGGTCGCCGACAGGTTTCGGTGGAAGCGCTCAGCGCGCAGGACAGCCATGTGATCCAGCGCATTCATGCCGTCGCGTTTCACCATGGCTGGAGCTCGGATGATTTTCGCTCGCTGATCGCGCAGGATACGGTTTTCGGCTTTGTCGCCCGTGCGGAAGGCAAGCCCAATGACGCCTGCGGTTTCGTTCTGGCGCGGCTGGTTGCCGGAGAGGCGGAAATTCTCACCATCGCGGTTTCTCGCGATGTGCAACGGCAGGGTGTCGGTCGCGCGCTGATGGATGCGGTGTTGCGCTATCTCTATCAGGAACGGGCGGAAACGCTGTTTCTCGAAGTCGATGAAGCCAATGTCGCGGCGCAGGCGCTTTACCGGCGTCTCGGGTTTCAGAAGGTCGGTGATCGCCCGGCCTATTACGAAACCGCCAATGGGCGCTCGGCAGCGCTCGTTCTGCGCCGCGATCTGAAGAGACCGCAATGATCGGCGCGATCCGGGTCTTTCTCGTTCTCGCCGCCATGGTCATGCTGAGCCTGTCGCTGATCCCGGTTCAATATGTGTTTCTGAAACTCAGGAATGGCTGGAAACGCAGCCTGCCCAATTTTTTCCACCGCGTGATTGCGCGGTTGTTCGGCTTTCGGGTGCGCACCGTCGGCGAAATGCATCGCGGTCGCCCGTTGTTGCTGGTCGCCAATCATACGTCCTGGAGCGACATTGTTGTCCTGTCCTCGGTCGGACAGGTGTCGTTCATCGCCAAGTCCGAAGTGCGCAACTGGCCGATTTTCGGCATGTTCGCTGTTTTGCAGCGGACCGTTTTTGTCGAGCGCGAGCGGCGCGGCAAGACTGGCGAACAAACCTCTGAAATCGCCACGCGGATGAGCGAGGGAGATGCCATGGTGCTGTTTCCCGAAGGCACGACCTCCGATGGCAATCGCGTCTTGCCGTTCAAGACGGCACTTTTCGGTGCAGCCCATGCGGCGATCAGGGAAGCCGGTGTGCCGGAAGTGCTCGTGCAGCCGGTCGCCATCGCCTATACCGGCGTGCATGGCATGGCCATGGGGCGCTATTTTCGCCCGATTGCATCCTGGCCGGGCGATGTCGAGTTGATGCCGCATCTGAAAGGTATCCTGCGCGAAGGCGCCATCGATGTTGAAATCCGCTTCGGCGAGCCGATGGTTGTCACGGCAGCCACAGACCGCAAGATGCTGGCCCGCACCATGGAAAGCCGGGTGCGCACACTTTTGCAAAGCGCACTTCTGGGCCGTGAGATTTCGGAAGAGTAACCAGCATTTTCAGCAAAAGTGCGAAGCGGTTTTGCGTTCGAAAATGCGATAGTGAAAAAGCCGATCAGTTTGTCACCTTCCAAAGCGGCGACAAAAGCTGTAGATAGCCCCGCATGAGCGAAAACATCACCGATATTGTGCCAGCGGCAGACCACGCCGATACGCGTTCGAATACGCGCAAGGTTTTTGTCAAAACCTATGGCTGCCAGATGAATGTCTATGACAGCCAGCGCATGGCCGACAGCCTTGCAGCGGAAGGCTATGTCGCGACCGATACGCCGGACGATGCCGATCTGGTGCTGCTGAACACCTGCCATATCCGCGAAAAGGCCTCGGAAAAGCTCTATTCCGCGCTGGGACGCCTGCGCAAGATGAAGGACGCGCGGCAAGCCAATGGCAAGGAACTGACCATCGGTGTTGCTGGCTGCGTGGCACAGGCCGAAGGACAGGAAATTCTGCGCCGAGCGCCGAATGTCGATCTGGTGATCGGACCGCAGACCTATCATCGCCTGCCCAATGCGCTGGCGCGCGTTCGCGGCGGCGAAAAGGTCGTCGAGACCGAATATGCGCTTGAAGACAAGTTTGAACATCTGCCGTCGCCGAAGCGCGAGGAAACCCGCAAGCGCGGCGTTTCTGCTTTTCTGACGGTGCAGGAAGGCTGCGACAAGTTCTGCACCTTCTGCGTGGTGCCCTACACGCGCGGTTCGGAAGTGTCGCGCAGCGTCAAACAGATCGTGGCCGAAGCGGAACGCCTTGCCGATGGCGGTGTGCGGGAACTGACCCTGCTCGGCCAGAACGTCAATGCCTGGCATGGCGAGGGCGACGATGGCCGCGAATGGGGGCTGGGCGAATTATTGTTCCGCCTCGCGCGTATTCCGGGTGTTGCGCGCCTGCGTTATACGACCAGCCATCCGCGCGATATGGATGACAGCCTGATCGCCGCGCATCGCGACCTGCGCCAGCTAATGCCTTATCTACATCTGCCGGTGCAGTCCGGCTCGGACCGTATTCTCAAGGCGATGAACCGCCGCCACAAGGCGGACGAATATCGACGCCTGATCGAGCGCATCCGTGACGTGCGTCCGGATATGGCGCTGTCGGGCGATTTCATTGTCGGCTTCCCCGGCGAGACCGATCAGGATTTCGAAGATACGATGCAGCTGGTGCGCGATGTGAATTACGCGCAGGCCTATTCCTTCAAATATTCGCCACGTCCCGGCACGCCCGGCGCGGATCTGTCCGGTCATGTGGACGAAGCGGTGAAAGACGAGCGGCTTCAGCGCCTGCAGGCTTTGCTGTCGGAACAGCAATATGCGTTTCAGGAATCCATGATCGGTCGCGAGATGGACGTGCTTTTAGAAAAGCCCGGCCGTCAGGCGGGGCAGATGGTGGGACGCTCGCCCTGGCTCCTTCCGGTGATCATCGATGACAACAATGATCAGGTCGGCGACATTATTCATGTGAAAATCACCTCCACTGGGACCAATAGCCTTATTGCGCAAAAACTGGCGTGAAGGCATGATACCGTTCAGGCAGATGGTTCGGCGCTTGAGTCTCGTGCCGATAATCCTGTCGGGCCGATGATCCCGTCGGAACTGTGATTGCAATGCGTGAACTCTTGAGGAGATACGGTTGAGCGCCACGGAAAAGCTGAGACCTGCCAAGCCAACCACTCTAACGCAAAAAAGCCCGACTACCGGGGCCTCGGATATGGCCCATATTGTGCTCACTTTCGAGAGCAACCGCCTGGCCAGTGCGCTTTACGGTCAGTTCGACGAAAATCTGGCACGGATCGAGCAAAAGCTCGGTGTCGATGTTCGCTCCAAGGGCAACCAGCTCTCGATCCGGGGCGAACCGACCGCGACCGAACAGGCGCGCCGCACGCTCGATCATCTTTATGAAACCGTGCAGAAAGGTCATGAACTGACGGCATCGGATGTCGATGGCGCCTTGCGCATGGCCATTGCCGCCGATGATCAGCTGGATCTGCCGACGATGGAAAACAAGGGCAAGCTGTCTGCTGCCCAGATTTCCACGCGCAAGAAGACGATTTTTGCGCGCACCCCGACGCAGGACGCCTATATGCGGGCGCTCGACCGTTCCGAACTGGTGTTCGGTGTCGGTCCTGCCGGTACAGGCAAGACCTATCTGGCCGTCGCCCATGCAGCCATGCTTTTGGAACGTGGTCTGGTGGAGCGGATCATCCTGTCCCGCCCGGCTGTTGAAGCGGGTGAACGCCTGGGCTTTCTGCCGGGTGACATGAAGGAAAAGGTCGATCCCTATCTGCGTCCGCTCTATGACGCGCTTTACGACATGATGCCCGCCGAAAAGGTCGAGCGGGCCATCACGGCAGGCGTCATCGAAATCGCGCCGCTGGCCTTTATGCGCGGGCGCACGCTGGCCCATTCGGCGGTGATCCTCGATGAGGCGCAGAACACGACATCCATGCAGATGAAAATGTTCCTGACGCGTCTTGGTGAAGGATCGCGGATGATCGTGACGGGCGATCCGAGCCAGATCGATCTTCCACCCGGTCAGAAATCCGGGCTTGTCGAAGCGCTTCGCGTGCTGGACGATGTGGAAAGCGTCATCAAGGTGCGGTTCACCCAAAAAGACGTGGTGCGTCATCCGCTGGTGGCGGCAATCGTCAACGCCTATGACCGCGATGCGAAAACGCATGTCCAGCAGCCGGTCCGTCCGGAATAAGAGGACTTGTAATCGGTCGTTAGAACTACGATCTAAAAAATGCTGTCTGCCTTTTTGGGGCAGACGGCTTTCGAACAACTGAAAGGACGAAGCGGCTTGCTGTCCGGGAAGCCGCCGCAGAACGTGTCAGACAACGCGATCCATATCGATATCACCATTGAAGCTGGCAACTGGCCGGATGAAACAACACTCGAAGGACTTGTCAGAAAGTCTGTCGAGGCGGCATGGGCCAATCTGGGCCTCAAGGATGCCGACAGCGAATTGAGCATCGTCTTTACCGACGATGCGTCCATTCAGGAGCTGAACGCCGAATGGCGCGGCAAGGACAAGCCTACCAATGTGTTGTCGTTTCCCGCGTTTCCGGTCAAGGCCGGGAACCAACCGGGACCAATGCTGGGCGACATTGTCATCGCCCGCGAAACCGTGGAGCGTGAAGCGGTTGAAGAAGGCAAGCCTCTTGACCATCACCTCTCACACCTTGTCGTGCATGGCTTCCTGCATCTGTTGGGCTATGATCATGAAACCGACGAGGAAGCAGAGGAAATGGAACGCCGCGAGGTCGAGATTCTTCATGCTATTGCCATCCCGGACCCTTATGCTGTATCCCAAGAGACCATTAACAACGATTGACCATGGCTGATCAAACCTCACAACCTCCGTCCGCGGGCGAGAATCGCAGCGAGACCCAAGACGCCGAAGGGCAAAGTACGCAGCGACCGGTAGCGGTCGAAAAGCGTTCCCTTCTGTCGAATATTTTCCCTTTCATCCGCTCGCGGCAGCAATCTTCCTTGCGTGAAGATCTGGCCGACGCCTTGTCCAGCACGGCAAGCGAACAGGATTCCGCCTTCTCGCCCGAAGAAAAGGCGATGCTGCACAATATCCTGCGCCTGCGTGAAATCCGCGTCGAAGACGTGATGATTCCGCGCGCGGATGTCGAGGCCGTGGAAATTTCCACGCCGCTTTGGGAAGTGCTGGAACTCTTCGAGGAATCCGGCCATTCCCGTATGCCGGTCTATGCCGAAACGCTGGATGATCCGCGCGGCATGATCCATATCCGCGACGTTTTGAATTTCATCACGCGTCAGGCGCGCCAGAAAACGCGCCGCCGCACGACGGCCAAGACGCCTGCTGCGGCGACGCCGCCGAAATTCGATATGAGCCGCATTGATCTCACCAAGACGATCGGCGAGCTCAACCTCATGCGCAAGGTGCTGTTCGTGCCGCCATCGATGATGGCGAGCGGCCTGATGGCCCGCATGCAGGCAACCCATATCCAGATGGCGCTGGTCATCGACGAATATGGCGGCACCGATGGTCTCGTCTCGCTGGAAGATATTGTCGAAATGGTTGTCGGCGATATTGAAGACGAGCATGACGACGAAGAAATCATGATCGCCGAGGAAGCCGATGGCGTGTTCGTCGTCGATGCGCGCGCCGATCTGGACGAATTCGCGGCAAAGATCGGCCCGTCTTTCGCGGTGGGCGAACATGGCGAGGATGTCGATACGGTTGGCGGCCTGATCTTCTCCGTATTGGGCCGGATTCCGGTTCGCGGTGAAGTGGTGCAGGCCGTGCCCGGCTATGAATTCCACGTGCTGGAGGTTGATCCGCGCCGCGTGAAGAAGGTGCGCATCGTGCCGCTTTCCGCCGCTGACCGCCGCAGGCAACAGCGTGCCGTTGTTACCACCAAGCCTGAAGAGCAGTCTCCGGCTACCGCCGAAGACACTGAAACCTTCAAAGAGGCCTGATGATCGAACGGCTTGCGGGCAGGATCATTCTTTCAAGCGGCTGGCGTCGTGCGCTGGCCGCTTTTTTGAGTGGCGCCTTCGCGACACTGACCCAGCCGCCTTTTGATCTCTTCATCGCCGGTTTCATTTCCTTTCCGATCCTCGTCTGGCTGATCGACGGCGCTTTGGCGCGCGCCGATGCTGGCCCGATCCGGCGTATTCTGCCCGCGGCAATGGTCGGGTGGTGGTTCGGCTTCGGCTATTTCGTCTCGGGCCTCTGGTGGATCGGGACGGCTCTTCTGGTCGATGCAGACGAGTTTGCCTGGGCCCTGCCGCTGGCAGTGCTGGGCCTGCCCGCCTTTCTGGCGATTTTCTATGCCTTTGCGACCATGGTTGCGCGCATTTTCTGGTCTGACGGGCTTGGAAGGATTTTTGCGCTTGCCTTCGGCTTTGCGCTTGCAGAATGGTTGCGCACCTTCCTGCTGACCGGCTTCCCGTGGAACGCTATCGGCTATGCGGCCATGCCGGTGCCGCTGCTGATGCAGTCGGTCGCGGTGGTCGGCCTTGTGGGCATGAGCGCGCTTGCCGTGTTCATCTTCGCATCGCCCGCATTGCTGATCGGCGGACGGCTTGCAAAAAGCGGTATCGCCCTCGCCATTCTTCTTGCTGCAACCCATGTCGGCTTTGGCGCATGGACACTTTCGCGCGCGCCAGCCGTGGGCGACGAAAAGGGCAACATCAATATCCGCATCGTGCAGCCCTCCATTCCGCAGACCATGAAATGGGACAATGCCGCGCGCCGCTCGATCTTCGACAAGCTGATTGCGCTGACGGCCGAGCCGCCCGCTGATGGCAAGCTGCGCCCCGATGTCGTCATATGGCCTGAAACGGCAGTGCCCTATATTCTGACGTCGACACCGGAAGCGCTGGCCCAGATCGGCAATACATTGCAGGACGGTCAGGTGCTGTTGACCGGCGCCGTGCGCGAAGAGCGGGCCGCAGGCAATGGCGAGCCGCGCTATTACAATTCCATATATTCGATCAACGACCGGGGCGAGATCACCGACGCTACCGACAAGGTGCATCTTGTTCCATTCGGCGAATATCTGCCGTTGGAAAGCCTTCTGCGGGGGCTTGGACTTCAGGAAGTGGTGAAAATGCCGGGCGGCTTTACCGCCGGTTCCTCACGGCGTCTCCTGAATGTGAGGCCGGGCCAGACGCTCCTGCCGCTTATCTGCTACGAGGCGATTTTCCCGGATGAGCTGGGCGTTTCGGGGCCGGAAACAAGCGCGCCCAAAGCAATCGTCAACGTCACGAATGATGGCTGGTATGGCAACACGCCGGGGCCTTATCAGCACTTCCGGCAGGCGCAGGTTCGCGCCGTGGAGCAAGGCCTGCCGCTCGTGCGTGCGGCCAATAACGGGCTTTCGGCGGTAACGGATTCCTACGGTCGAATCACTGAAGGTCTCGCGCTGGACGCTGTCGGCGTTGTAGATGCTTCCCTACCGTCAGTTCGTGCACCATTTTGGAGCACAGCGCCGGGATCGAAACAGACGATATCGATCCTGTTAACCTTACTCTTTGTCAACGTCGCTTTCAGGGTGTCATTCCGCAGGCGTTTTCATTGACACGGCAATTTTGTTAAGATGTTATACCGGCGCGGTGACGGTTCCCACGTGCGAAGTCGTGCGAAACGCGTCAGACTACCTCCCACAACGTGATGTTATCCCTGTTCAGATGAACAGTACATGAATGAAAGCTCGCAGCCGCGAGGAGTGACAGCTGTATGATTGAGAATAAAAAGAAGCCCAACCCAATCGACGTACACGTCGGCAGCCGCATTCGTCTCCGCCGCAACATGCTAGGCCTCAGTCAGGAAAAGCTTGGCGAAAATCTGGGCATCACGTTTCAGCAGATTCAAAAATACGAGAAGGGCACCAATCGCGTCGGTGCCAGCCGCCTGCAGGCGATCTCAGCCATTCTCAATGTACCGGTTTCCTTTTTCTTCGAAGACGCACCGGGATCAAACCCCGTCGGCCAGGAAGGCTTTGCGGAAGATAACGAAGCGACCTATGTGGTCGATTTCCTGAATTCGAACGAAGGCGTCCAGCTCACACGGGCGTTCACGAAAATTTCAGATCCGAAAGTTCGCCGGAAAATCATCGATCTGGTGAAGTCGCTGGCAGCAGACGCCGAGTAAGTCACTCCCCTTTACGCCTGTTTTCTGGCGATTCATGCGCCTTTTCCCCTTTTGACGGTGGCTTTTCGACCTTGGGAAATGAATTTTTCCAACCGCGCCCTGTCGCAATACGAAAATGCATTGACGGTTCGATCCCAACTTCGCTAACACTTTGACGCGCCCGGAAAGTTCCGGGCGCTACTGTGTTTCCTAGGCGGAGATGTCCTCCGTTGGATTTTCAAGAGGGGTTACCCGTGTCGCGCAGTTCTTATCTCTTCACCAGCGAATCTGTGTCTGAAGGACACCCGGACAAGGTTTGCGATCGTATCTCCGATGAAATCGTCGACATGGTCTACAAGGAAGCGCGCCGCACCGGCGTGGATCCGTGGTCTGTCCGCGTCGCCTGCGAAACGCTTGCCACCACCAACCGCGTGGTGATTGCCGGTGAAGTGCGCGTGCCGGAGACTTTCCTGAAGAAGAATAAGGACGGCTCGATCGCCAGGGACGCCGCTGGCCATCCGCTGATCAATCCTGCCCGCTTCCGTTCGGCAGCCCGTAAGGCGATCCGCGAAATCGGTTACGAGCAGGACGGCTTCCACTGGAAGACGGTCAAGATCGACGTGCTTCTGCACCCGCAGTCTGCCGACATCGCGCAGGGCGTCGATAATGCCGCCGACCGTCAGGGCGAAGAAGGTGCGGGCGATCAGGGTATCATGTTCGGCTATGCTTGCCGCGAAACCCCGGATCTGATGCCAGCGCCGATCTATTATTCGCACAAGATTCTCGAAAAGCTGTCCGAAGCCCGCCATAAGGGCGAAGGCGATGCGGGCAAGCTTGGCCCGGACGCCAAGAGCCAGGTCACGGTGCGTTACGAAAACGGCAAGGCTGCGGAAGTTACGCAGATTGTGCTCTCGACGCAGCATCTGGATGCCAGCTGGGATTCGAAGAAGGTTCGTTCGGTTGTCGAGCCCTATATCCGCGACGCGCTGGGCGAGCTGCCGATTGCAGCCACCTGCAACTGGTACATCAACCCGACCGGCAAATTCGTCATTGGCGGCCCGGACGGTGACGCAGGCCTGACGGGCCGCAAGATCATCGTCGACACTTACGGTGGTGCGGCTCCGCATGGCGGCGGCGCATTCTCCGGCAAGGACACCACCAAGGTTGACCGCTCGGCTGCCTATGCAGCGCGTTATCTGGCCAAGAATGTCGTGGCGGCAAATCTTGCCGACCGCTGCACGATCCAGCTTGCCTACGCCATCGGCGTTGCGCAGCCGCTTTCGGTCTATGTCGATCTGCACGGCACCGGCAAGGTTGCGGAATCCGCTGTTGAAGAAGCGCTGCGTGAAGTGATGGACCTGTCGCCGACCGGCATCCGCAAGCATCTCGACCTCAACAAGCCGATCTATGCCAAGACTTCGTCTTACGGTCATTTTGGCCGCAAGCCGGGCCGTGACGGTTCCTTCTCCTGGGAGAAGACCGACCTCACCAAGGCACTCAAAGCGTCTGTCGCTTAAAGCCTGTTCCAAAAGTTGCATCACAGGCCGCTTGGCGTTATGTGTCTTGCAAATATCAAAGAGCGCGGTCATTGACCGCGCTCTTCGCTTATTCTGACGGATAAAACATGACCGAAGAAACCCATCCTCTGCGCGGTGCCGGAAACTTTTTTGGCCGTCGTCACGGCAAGCCGCTGCGCAGCCATCAGCGGAACCTGTTCGAGGACCTTCTGCCCGAGCTGAAGCTCGACCTTGCCAAGCCTGCGCCGCAGGATCTGCGCGCGTTGTTCCCCGTCGCGGTTGACGCGGTGCGCATGGAAATCGGCTTTGGCGGCGGCGAACATCTTCATCATGAAACGGGCCGCTATCCGCAGACAGGCTTCATCGGCGTCGAGCCTTTCGTCAACGGCATGGCCAAGATGCTGGCGGCGCTCGATCAGGAGCCGCGCCCCAATATGCGGCTTTACGATGAGGACGCGACGGCGGTTCTCGACTGGCTGCCGGATGCATCTCTGACCGGTATCGACCTGTTCTATCCCGACCCCTGGCACAAGCGCCGCCACTGGAAGCGCCGTTTTGTCAGCGACGCCAATCTGGATCGTTTTGCCCGCATTTTGAAACCCGGCGCAAAATTCCGCTTCGCGTCGGATATCGAGCATTATGTGAACTGGACGCTGCAACATTGCCGCCGTCACGATGCTTTTGACTGGCAAGCGGAAGGTCCGGCGGACTGGAACGACGCCTATGAAGGGTGGCCCGGAACGCGTTATGAAGCGAAGGCCTTCCGCGAGGGCCGCAAGGCTGCCTACCTGACACTTATCCGACGTTGAAATTCTAGAGCGGTTCCGATCATAACGGTATCGTGGAACCGCTCTATCTATCTGTTTTTACGCATTATCCTACGCAAAACCGCTGCGCACTTTTGCTGGAAAATGCTCTAGACAGAAGCGGGACTTGAAAAAATCCGCTTCCGCTGGTATATAACTCTCAAATTCTTGGTCGAACGAACAAGAGTGGGTCCGTCCGGTCCCGCTCTTTTTTGTTACTTAGAGCCAGGAAACAGAGGTTTTTCGACCCCTTCGAGAGGTTCAGAGTTGACGGAACAGGTTCAGGCAAACGAAGCAGAGACGCCGGCGGTGGATACGGGTGAACGCATCATTCGCGAAACGGGCATCGACGCGAAAGTGGCGGGCATTATTGAGCCAGTGCTCAATACGCTCGGCTTTCGTCTGGTGCGCGTACGTCTTTCCGGTCTCAACGGCCAGACCTTGCAGATCATGGCCGAGCGTCCCGATGGCACGATGACCGTGGACGATTGCGAGCTGGTCAGCCGTACCGTCGCGCCGGTGCTCGACGTCGAAGATCCGATCAGCGGCAAATATCATTTGGAAATCTCGTCGCCGGGCATCGATCGTCCGCTGGTGCGCAAGTCGGATTTCGCCGACTGGGCTGGCCATATCGCGAAGGTGGAAACCTCCATCGTACATGAAGGCCGCAAGAAATTCCGCGGTCGTATCGTGCTGGGCGATGCCGAGACGGTGGTGATCGAAAGCGATCAGGTGTCTTACGGCAACGAACCGGTCGTGCGCATTCCCTTCGATGTGATTTCGGATGCGCGTCTGGTCCTCACCGACGATCTGATCCGCGATGCGCTGCGCAAGGACAAGGCCCTTCGTGAAGGCCGCATCCCCGGAGACGATCTGGGCGATGCGCCGGAAGAAGCGGCGACAGAAGATACGGCTGACAAGAAATAAGCCGACGAAAAAAGTTTCAGGCATTCGGCGCAAGGAGAAGCCGGGTGCGACACCAAGGAGAGACCTATGGCAGTCAGTGCTAACAGGCTGGAGCTTCTGCAGATCGCCGATGCGGTCGCACGCGAGAAGTCGATTGACCGCGAGATCGTTCTTGCGGCCATGGCCGATGCGATCCAGAAGGCAGCGCGTTCGCGTTACGGTCAGGAAAGCAACATCCGCGCCGACATCAATGCGAAGTCGGGCGAGATCAAGCTTCAGCGTCTGCTCGAAGTGGTCGAGAATGTCGAAGACTACGCCACGCAGATTTCGCTGTTCACCGCACGCGACCGCAACCCGGATGCGCAGATCGGCGACTTCATCGCTGACCAGCTGCCGCCGATGGATTTCGGCCGCATTGCTGCCCAGTCCGCCAAGCAGGTCATCGTGCAGAAAGTGCGCGAAGCCGAGCGTGACCGCCAGTATGACGAATACAAAGACCGCGTGGGCGAAATCGTCAACGGCACTGTGAAGCGCGTCGAATATGGCAATGTGATTGTCGATCTGGGCCGTGGCGAAGCCATCGTGCGCCGTGACGAACTGATCCCGCGTGAAGCCTTCCGTTATGGTGACCGTATCCGCGCTTATGTTTACGACGTGCGTCGCGAACAGCGCGGCCCGCAGATTTTCCTGTCGCGCACCCATCCGCAATTCATGGCGAAGCTCTTCACCATGGAAGTTCCGGAAATCTATGACGGCATCATCGAGATCAAGTCGGTCGCCCGTGATCCGGGTTCGCGCGCCAAGATCGCCGTGGTTTCGCGCGATGCGTCCATCGATCCGGTCGGTGCCTGCGTTGGTATGCGTGGTTCGCGTGTTCAGGCGGTTGTGGCTGAACTGCAGGGCGAAAAGATCGACATCATTCCGTGGTCGCCGGATGCGGCTTCCTTCATCGTCAACGCGCTTCAGCCCGCTGAAGTTGCCAAGGTTGTTCTCGACGAAGATGCGGAACGTATTGAAGTTGTCGTCCCGAATGACCAACTATCACTTGCGATCGGTCGTCGCGGCCAGAATGTCCGCCTCGCATCGCAGCTCACCGGTTGGGACATCGACATTCTGACGGAGGACGAAGAGTCCGAACGTCGTCAGAAGGAATTCACCGAGCGTTCGAACCTGTTCATGGAAGCCCTCGACGTTGACGAAATGGTCGGTCAGGTTCTGGCTTCCGAAGGCTTCGCCTCGATTGAAGAACTGGCTTATGTCGAGCCGGGCGAAATCGCATCCATCGACGGTTTCGATGACGATACCGCTTCTGAAATCCAGCAGCGTGCCCGTGAATATCTGGATCGCCTCGAAGGTGAACTGGATGCGCGCCGCAAGGAACTCGGCGTCGAAGACGAACTGCGTGAACTGCCGAACCTCACCACCGCCATGCTGGTTGCTGTCGGTGAAGACGGTGTGAAGTCGATTGAAGACTTTGCAGGTTACGCTGTTGACGATCTCGTCGGCTGGCGTGAGCGCAAGGATGGCGACACTGTCGCTCATAGCGGCATTCTCTCGTCCTTCGATGTTTCGCGCGTCGATGCCGAACAGATGATCCTGACTGCCCGCCTCAAGGCTGGCTGGATCACGGAAGAAGAGCTGGCAGCAGCCGCTCAGGAAGAAGCCGAAGCGGAAGTCGAGGCTGAAGCCGGTGAAGAAGAAGCTGCTTCGTAAGAAGCGCTGAAAGTTCTGGAGCCGCATGGGTTCTTACGTCTGAAGCAATTCAGGCGTAAGCTGTGCGGCTTCAAGCATCTCCAGCAAAAGTGCGCAGCGGTTTTGTGTCCGGAGATGGGGAAACGGGTCTCATCTGCCGAATTCGGTCAGTCGGATCGGGTTTCAGTGGGCCTTGGACCACGTTTCGGGTTGTGGCGAAGCCCCGGCTCTGGTACAGCGCCACGCGTTGCGTTTGATATGTCGGGGAGGTTCCAAACCGCCCGATTTGAGAACATAACGGCGGAAGCGTTGCCAGTTTTGAAGTTGAGTACAAGTCCGTATATGGCAGAGCGGGAGTTTGCGTGGAGCAGGATATGAATGACAGAACCTGTATCGTCACGCGCGAAAGCGGTTCTGCCGATGACATGATCCGCTTTGTGGCAGGGCCAGACGGTTCCGTCGTGCCGGACTTGAAAAGAAACCTGCCAGGCAGGGGGTGCTGGGTCAAAGCCGAGCGCCGTCTGGTGGATGAAGCGATCAAGCGCAAGCTTTTTGCGCGGGCGCTGAAGGAAGGCGTGAAGCCGCAGGACGATCTTGGCGCGCTGGTCGACCAGCTGCTGACGAAATCCGCTCTCGGCAGTCTGGCTTTGGCGCGCAAGGCAGGCGCCGTGGTAACCGGCTCGACCAAGGTGGATCAGGCGATCCGCACGGGCGCGGCGGCCATGGTGCTGCATACCAAGGAAGCCGCAGCCGATGGCGTGCGCAAGCTTGATCAGGCAAGGCGCGCCGTGGTGCATCTGGATGGCCCCGATATCCCGGCCTTCACCCTTTTTACGGGAGAAGAAATGGATTTGGCATTTGGGGGCGGAAATGTGATACATGCAGCCGTGCTTGAAGGAAAGGCGGCTGTCGGGTTCGTTCAGCGGGCGCAATTGCTGCATCGCTATCGCGGTGAAAGCGCAACGAATTCGAATTAGAGCGTAATCCCGGAGGCTGGCAGGTCTCACACCGGATTGGGCGTAGAAGTGGATGACTGGAGCATTATCCAACCCGACCAGGTCGCGTTGGATAATGCTCGAGTAGAGCGGCCGGAGCCGCGAAGGAAACGGAACGTAATGAGCGATAACACAAACGACGACAAGACGCTGGGCGTCACCCCCAAGAAGACCCTGACCATGAAGCGGCCAGGCGTCGAGCAGAGCACCGTGCGCCAGAATTTCAGCCACGGCCGCACCAAGGCTGTCGTCGTTGAAACCAAGAAGCGCAAGTTCTCACGGCCAGACGACAAGCCGGAAGTGGAAGCAGCGGCTCCCAAGCCTGCAGCAGCCCCTGCCGCGCCCGTGGCTCAGCCGAAGGCACCGGCAGCACCCGCTGCTGCGGCCCCGGTTGCAAAGCCGCATGTCGCACAGCAACAGCAGCGCCCGGTGCAGCAGCGCCCCAATCAGCAGGCACCGCGCCCGCGCCCTGCCGATCGCTCCGGCATGGTGCTGAACACGCTGTCGCGCTCCGAAATGGATGCACGCCGCCGTGCGCTTGAAGAAGCGCAGGTGCGTGAAGTCGAAGAACGCGCCCGCGCCGTTGAAGAAGCCAAGCGCCGCGCCGAAGAAGATGCGCGCCGCGCCAAGGAACGTGAAGAATCCGCACGCCGTCAGGCCGAGGAAGAAGCCCGCCTCAAGGCTGAGGCCGAAGCACGCCGCAAGGCAGAAGAAGAAGCTGCCAAGCGCGTTCCGCAGCCGGAAGCACGGGGCGAACAGCGCACCGAGCGTCGCGACGATTCGCGTGGCGCACCGCAGGGCAACCGCCCGCAGCACGCTGGCCGTCCGCAGCAGGGCAATCGTCCGCAGTCGGGTGCACCGCGTCCGGCTCCGTCGCTTGCAGAAACCGCTCCGGGACCGGGCAAGCCGCTGCCGCAGAGCCAGCTTCGCAGGCCGGGCCAGTCTGGCGATGACGATGATCGTCGTGGCGGAAGCCCGATGGCAGCCCGTCGTGGCACCGCGGCCAAGCCGGAAGTGCGCGCGCCGAAGGTGGTCAAGACGGAAGACGATCGCCGTCGCGGCAAGCTGACGATCTCCAGCAATCTGGAAGACGAAGGCCGTTCGCGTTCGTTGTCGGCCATGCGTCGCCGTCAGGAAAAGTTCAAGCGTTCGCAGATGCAGGAAACGCGCGAGAAAATCTCTCGCGAAGTGACTGTGCCTGAAACCATTACGCTTCAGGAACTCGCACAGCGTATGACCGAGCGTTCGGTCGACATCATCAAGTACCTGATGAAGCAGGGCCAGATGATGAAGCCGGGCGATGTGATCGATGCCGATATGGCGCAGCTCATTGCTGAAGAATTCGGCCACACCGTCAAGCGCGTTGCGGAATCGGACGTTGAAGAAGGCATCTTCGGTGTTGCCGACAACGAGGCTGCGCTGGTTTCCCGTCCTCCGGTCGTGACCATCATGGGCCACGTCGATCACGGCAAGACCTCGCTGCTCGATGCAATCCGTCACGCCAATGTGGTGTCGGGTGAAGCCGGTGGTATCACACAGCATATCGGTGCTTATCAGGTCGAACAGAACGGCCAGAAGATCACCTTCATCGATACGCCGGGCCACGCTGCCTTTACCGCAATGCGTGCCCGTGGTGCGCAGGCGACCGACATTGCCATCCTCGTGGTGGCTGCTGACGACAGCGTGATGCCGCAGACGATTGAATCGATCAACCATGCCAAGGCGGCTGGTGTTCCGATCATCGTGGCGATCAACAAGATCGACAAGCCAACTGCCGATCCGCAGAAGGTTCGTACTGCCCTGTTGCAGCACGATGTCTTCGTGGAATCGATGGGCGGTGAAGTTCTCGACGTCGAAGTGTCGGCCAAGAACAAGATCAACCTCGACAAGCTGCTGGAAGCAGTTCTGTTGCAGGCTGAAATCCTTGATCTCAAGGCAGACCCGAAGCGTACGGCTGAAGGCGTCGTCATCGAAGCCCAGCTTGATCGTGGCCGTGGTTCGGTTGCAACCGTTCTGGTTCAGACTGGTACGCTGCATCCCGGTGACATTCTCGTCGCCGGTAGCGAATGGGGCCGCGTGCGCGCACTGGTCAATGACCATGGCGAGCATGTGAAGGAAGCCGGTCCTGCTATGCCGGTTGAAGTTCTGGGCCTTCAGGGCACGCCGCAGGCGGGCGACCGCTTTGCCGTGGTTGCCAATGAAGCCAAGGCGCGTGAAATCGCCGAATATCGTCAGCGTCTGGCCCGTGACAAGGCCGTTGCCCGCCAGTCCGGCGCGCGCGGTTCGCTCGAGCAGATGATGAGCCAGCTGCAGGTCAATGGCCTGAAGGAATTCCCGCTCGTCATCAAGGGTGACGTGCAGGGTTCGGTCGAAGCCATCATGACGGCTCTCGACAAGCTCGGCACCGACGAAGTGCGTGCACGCATCGTGCATTCGGGCGCCGGTGGTATCACGGAAAGCGACGTGTCGCTGGCCGAAGCCTCCAATGCCGCGATCATCGGCTTCAACGTCCGCGCCAACAAGCAGGCACGTGACGCTGCCGAACAGCAGGGCATCGAAATTCGCTACTACAACATCATCTACGATCTGATCGAAGATGTTAAAGCAGCAATGTCGGGTCTTCTGTCGCCAGAACGCCGTGAAACCTTCATTGGTAATGCTGAGATTCTTGAAGTCTTCAACATCACCAAGGTCGGCAAGGTTGCTGGTTGCCGTGTCGTTGACGGTAAGGTCGAACGTGGTGCAGGCGTCCGCCTCATCCGTGACAACGTGGTTATCCACGAAGGCAAGCTCAAGACGCTCAAGCGCTTCAAGGACGAAGTGTCGGAAGTGCCGATGGGCCAGGAATGCGGTATGGCGTTCGAAAACTACGACGACATTCGCGCAGGCGACACGATCGAAGCGTTCCGCGTCGAGCACATTACGCGCACGCTCTAATAGCTTTGGCCGGACCGTCCGACAGGGGCGGTCCGGCTTTTTAGAGCATAATCAGACCGGAGTGAAACGAGGATCGGTAAGATTATGCTTGAAATAGAAAAGCATTGAGCGCCGATCTGATTCATTCAGATCGAAACGCGCTCTAATGCCCGGTTCCGAGGGTCTGACTCCCATCTGAATTGTGGTAAGTTACGCCCATAATTTTCAAGCCGTGTCGTCGGACTGCCTGAGGGGCTGAACGTCGGTCGATGGCTGTTCATCGAGGATTTAGCTATGGCACGTTCCCCGGACCCAAAAGGCTCAGGCGGTCTTTCGCAGCGCCAGCTTCGCGTTGGCGAACAGGTGCGTCATGCATTGGCGCAATTGCTCCAGCGCAATGAAATCCGTGACGATCTGATCGAGCGCACCGTCATTTCCGTTTCGGAAGTGCGCATGTCGCCCGACCTGAAGATCGCCACCTGTTTCATCATGCCGCTTGGCAATGTTGACCCGCAGTCTATCGTCAAGGCCTTGGCCGCCAACGCGAAATTCATTCGCGGACGCATGGCGCCAGTCCTTGGCCAGATGAAATACATGCCGGAGTTCCGCTTTCGCTCCGACACGAGTTTCGACAATTTTTCGAAGATCGACGCACTTCTGCGTTCGCCGGAAGTGGCGCGCGATCTTGCGCATAACGATGAAGACGCTGGCGAGGATGAAACCTCCCGCAATGGAGACAAATAAAGCATGGCAAGACGGGGTAAGAAAAAAGGCCGTCCGGTTTCCGGTTGGGTTATTTTCGACAAGCCGAAAGGTATGGGATCGACCGAAGCGGTCTCGAAGATCAAGTGGCTGTTCAACGCCGAGAAGGCTGGTCATGCCGGCACACTCGACCCGCTCGCATCCGGCATGCTGCCGATTGCTCTAGGCGAAGCCACCAAGACCGTGCCTTATGTCATGGACGGAACCAAGGTCTATCGTTTCACGGTGACCTGGGGCGAGGAACGCTCGACCGACGACCTTGAAGGTCAGCCGACCAAGACCTCCGACAAGCGTCCGTCGCGTGAAGAAGTTGAGGCCCTGCTGCCGAACTATACCGGCCTCATTTCGCAGATCCCGCCACAGTTCTCCGCCATCAAGATCGACGGTGAACGCGCCTATGATCTGGCCCGTGAAGGCGAAACGGTGGAGATTCCGGCACGCGAAGTCGAGATCGACCGTCTGGAGATCGTCGAATTCCATAACGACAACCGCACCTCGTTCGAGGTCGAGTGCTCCAAGGGCACCTATGTGCGTTCGCTGGCGCGCGATATGGGCCGCGATCTTGGCTGCTTTGGTCATATTTCCGAACTGCGCCGCATCGAAGTCGCCCCGTTCACGGAAGAAGACTTTGTCACGCTCTCGGAACTGGAAGCCGTCTGGCCGCCGCTGCCGCCGAAAGACGAGGATGGCAATGTGCTCGAACCCGCGCCGCGCCGCGATTTTTCGGGCCTCGATGCTCTGGTGATCGATACGGGCGCTGCGCTCGATTGTCTGCCGCAGGTGCCGCTGACCGACGATCAGGCGCAGCGCGTTCGCCTCGGCAATCCAGTTATCCTGCGTGGTCGCGACGCCCCGCTGGAAGCGGACGAAGCTTGCGTCACGGCACGCGGAAAACTGCTCGCCATCGGCTATATCGAGCATGGTCAGTTCAAGCCGAAGCGAGTTTTCACTGCTACCTAAAAAGTCCTCGCAACTGCCGGGGCGTATTTGATGCTGGTATTCTTGCCGTTTTTGCACTATATGCCCCAACAGCGATCCCGCAGAAATGCAGATCAGATCGTGTAAGTTGGCCCGCGCTGGACGACATCCCGGCCTGGGCGTCTGTTTTTCCTCTCATCAAGAAAGGGTTTACGATGTCGATTACTGCTGAGCGCAAGCAAGCACTTATCAAGGAATACGCCACCAAGGAAGGCGACACCGGTTCTCCTGAAGTACAGGTTGCCGTTCTTTCCGAGCGTATCGCCAACCTCACCGAACACTTCAAGGGCCACAAGAATGACAATCATTCGCGTCGCGGCCTTCTGAAGCTGGTTTCGCAGCGCCGCCGTCTTCTTGACTATGTCAAGGGCGTGGACGCAGCGCGCTACCAGGCGCTGATCAGCCGTCTCGGCCTGCGCCGTTAACGGTAAATCGGGCGACGTGATGAACGTCGCCCGTTTGATTTTTAAAGCATTCCCAACAAGAGCGCGAAGCGGTTTGCGTAGGGTAATGCGGAGTAACAGAGAATAGGGCATATGCCCTTATTTCCCGCCCCGGACGAAACAAGGCCGGATCGGGTTGCCCGAGAGCCGAAAAGGCTCATGACTTGGACCCGTCATGGGGCAGGATTGCAGGTAGTTCGCTCTCCTCCGAGCTCCCCGTTGTCTTGCCCGTGGCCCGTCCGCCAACCACGGAAATGCCTTAGCGCCTGGCGCGGCGTCTCCCTATGAGGACAAGATATGTTCAATACCCACAAAGTGGAAATCGAATGGGGCGGTCGTCCGCTCACGCTCGAAACCGGCAAGATCGCGCGTCAGGCTGACGGTGCAGTTCTCGCAACCTATGGCGAAACCGTCGTTCTGGCGACTGTCGTTTCTGCCAAGGAACCGAAGCCTGGTCAGGATTTCTTCCCGCTGACGGTCAATTATCAGGAAAAGACCTATGCTGCTGGCAAGATCCCGGGCGGTTTCTTCAAGCGTGAAGGTCGTCCGAGCGAAAACGAAACCCTCGTTTCGCGCCTGATCGACCGTCCGATCCGTCCGCTCTTCGTCGATGGCTACAAGAACGACACGCAGGTTGTTCTGACCGTTGTTCAGCACGATCTCGAAAACAACCCCGACGTCCTGTCGATGGTTGCAGCTTCCGCAGCACTGACCCTTTCCGGCGTTCCTTTCATGGGCCCGATCGGTGGTGCGCGCGTTGGTTACATCAACGGCGAATATGTTCTGAACCCGAATATCGACGAAATGCCGGAATCGAAGCTCGATCTGGTTGTTGCCGGTACGGCTGATGCCGTGCTGATGGTTGAATCGGAAGCGCAGGAACTTTCCGAAGAAGTCATGCTCGGCGCCGTCGTTTTCGGCCAGAAGAGCTTCCAGCCGGTGATCGACGCGATCATCAAGCTTGCTGAAGTTGCTGCCAAGGAACCGCGCGACTTCCAGCCGGAAGACCTGTCGGACCTCGAAGCCAAGATGCTGGCCGTTGTGGAGAACGACCTGCGCGACGCTTACAAGATCACCGAAAAGCAGGCTCGTTACGTTGCTGTTGACGCTGCAAAGGCCAAGGCGAAGGCTCACTTCTTCCCTGAGGGCGTTGAAGAACCGGAATTCTCGGCTGAAAGCTTTGCGACTGTCTTCAAGCACCTGCAGGCGAAGATCGTTCGCTGGAACATTCTCGACACGGGCAACCGTATCGATGGCCGCGACCTGAAGACCGTTCGTGCAATCGTTTCGGAAGTTGGCCTTCTGCCACGCACCCACGGCTCGGCGCTGTTCACCCGCGGCGAAACGCAGGCGATCGTTGTTGCCACCCTCGGTACCGGCGAAGACGAACAGATGATCGATTCTCTGACCGGTACGTACAAAGAATCCTTCATGCTGCACTACAACTTCCCGCCATATTCGGTTGGTGAAACCGGCCGTATGGGTTCGCCGGGCCGTCGTGAAGTTGGTCATGGCAAGCTCGCATGGCGCGCTATCCACCCGATGCTGCCAGCTGCCGAACAGTTCCCTTACACGATCCGTTCGGTTTCCGAGATTACCGAATCCAACGGTTCTTCCTCGATGGCGACCGTTTGCGGCACCTCGCTCGCTCTGATGGACGCCGGCGTTCCGCTTGCACGTCCGGTTGCCGGTATCGCCATGGGCCTGATCAAGGAAGGCGAGCGTTATGCTGTTCTTTCCGATATTCTCGGCGATGAAGATCACCTCGGCGACATGGACTTCAAGGTTGCCGGTACTGAAAACGGCATCACCGCACTTCAGATGGACATCAAGATCGACGGTATCACCGAAGAGATCATGAAGGTCGCTCTGGAGCAGGCCAAGGGTGGTCGCATTCATATTCTCGGCGAAATGAGCAAGGCTCTGTCCACGTCGCGTGAAGAACTCGGCGAATTCGCTCCGCGCATCGAAGTGATGAACATCCCGACCGACAAGATCCGTGATGTTATCGGTTCGGGCGGCAAGGTCATCCGCGAAATCGTGGAAAAGACCGGCGCCAAGATCAACATCGAAGACGACGGCACGGTGAAGATCGCTTCGTCGAACGGCAAGGAAATCGAAGCCGCCAAGAAGTGGATTCACTCGATTGTTGCTGAGCCGGAAGTCGGCGAAATCTACGAAGGCACGGTCGTCAAGACCGCCGACTTCGGCGCTTTCGTGAACTTCTTCGGCCCGCGTGACGGTCTGGTTCACATCTCGCAGCTGGCTGCCGACCGCGTTGCCAAGACCACCGATGTGGTCAAGGAAGGCCAGAAGGTCTGGGTCAAGCTCATGGGCTTCGACGAACGCGGCAAGGTTCGCCTGTCGATGAAGGTCGTCGATCAGGAAACCGGCAAGGAAGTCGTTGCTGAAAAGAAGGCAGAGGCAGACGCTGAATAAGCCCTGCATCGCTTATGAAATCGGAAAGCGCGCCCTCGGGCGCGCTTTTTTGTTGTTTCACGGGAATCATAGGGGTCGTGCGGACTTTTCGGATGCGATCTTGCGGGTTAAAGAACGATCATGATGACACCGGCACAGAAAACACTCTTCCTTCCCTTCGAGCAGGGCATTCTCGATACGCCCGAAGATGGGCAATCCTTTCTCGCATGCGGCCTTTTCGCCGACCGGCTTCTCGATCCTGAATGGAAGCAGATCCTGACTTGCCTGCAACCATGGCGCCCCGATTTTCTGGCGCTGGGCAAGGAAGGCTTTCGCGCAGAGCCGAGATTGGCCATAGAGAGCCGTTTTAACGGCGGGCTGCTCCTGCTCGGAAAACACCGTGGACGCAACGAGGCGTGGTTCTCCGAGCTTTTGGCGCGTGTTCAGCCGGGCGGGTGGATCGTCGTTTGCGGGGACAAGAAGCTTGGCGTCGATAGTTTCCGCAAATGGGTGGGCAATATCGCCGAAATCAGCGACCGGATGTCAAAGAACCACGCGGTGGCCTTCTGGCTGCAGCGTCCCGCCGATCTGGACGACGACTTCATCGCGGCGCTGCGCCCGCTGGAAAGCGCAATTGATGATGTGTTCCGCACCGAACCGGGCATGTTTTCGCATGGCGCCATCGACAAGGGCTCGGCGCTGTTGGCCCCGCATATGGAAAAGATCGTGTTCGGCAATGTAGCGGATTTTGGCGCGGGCTGGGGTTATCTCGCAGCGCAGAGCTTGAAATATGCCGACCGCATCAAGTCCATCGATCTGTTCGAGGCGGATTATGAGGCGCTGGAGGCCGCACGCGGCAATCTGGAGCGCCTGGGCGCTTCGGTGCCGATTTCCTTCAACTGGTTCGATATTACCAGCGAGAAGGTGACCGGCATCTACGATACCGTCATCATGAACCCGCCCTTCCACGAAGGGCGCGTGACGGATGTTTCGCTTGGCCAGAGCTTTATCTCGGCTGCAGCGTCGCGGCTGAAGCCGGGCGGTCGCCTGCTGATGGTCGCCAACCGGCAGCTGCCTTATGAGGTGACCCTCAAGGGCCTGTTCAAGTCGGTGACGACACTGGAAGAAGCAGACGGTTTCAAAATCTTCGATGCGAAGAAGTGAAACAAAAAAGCCGCTCCGAAGGGCGGCTTTTTTGTTTCCGGAATACTTATTCGCCGCGTTCGGCGTCAGAGCTTTTCAACTCTTCCAGCGTCGGCATCGAAACGATGTTGTAGCCGGAATCCACATAATGGATTTCGCCGGTCACGCCGCTCGACAGATCGGACAGGAGATAGACAGCCGATTTGCCGACATCGTCGATGTCGACCGTGCGGCGCAGCGGCGAATTGCGGCGCTGATAGCTGAAGATCGCGCGGGCATCGCCGATGCCTGCGCCAGCCAGCGTGCGCACCGGGCCAGCCGAAATGGCGTTGACGCGGATGCCCTGCGGGCCGTAATCGGCAGCCAGATAGCGAACCATGGCTTCAAGCGCCGCCTTGGCAACGCCCATAACGTTGTAGTTCGGGATCGTGCGGGTCGAGCCGCCATAGGTCAGCGTCAGGATCGAACCGCCGTCCTTCATCAGCCTTTCAGCGCGCTGCGCCATTTCCGTGAAGGAGTAGGCGGAAATCACCATGGTCCGGCTGAAATTATCGCGCGTGGTGACGTCTGCGTAACGGCCCTTCAGTTCGGTCTTGTCGGAAAAACCGATGGCGTGAACGATGAAATCGAGCTTGCCCCACTTCTTCTCGATTTCGGCAAAAACCGCATCGACCGTAGAAATGTCTTCGACATCGCAGGGCAGGACGAGGTCCGAGCCGACCTGTTCGGCCAGCGGCTTCACGCGCTTGCCCAGCGCATCGCCCTGATAGGTGAAAGCGAGTTCCGCGCCCTGTGCGGCCAGTTGCTTCGAGATGCCCCATGCCAGAGAATGATTATTCGCGACCCCCATGATGAGGCCGCGTTTTCCTTGCATCAAACCTTCCATATTCCCCTCTCCCTCAGCTCTGGTAGCGCTGGAAAACCAGCGTCGCATTGGTGCCGCCAAACCCGAAGGAGTTGGAGAGCACGGTATTGAGCTGAGCATTATCGATGCGCTTGCGGACGATAGGCATGTCCGCGAAGGCAGGGTCCAATTCTTCGATATGCGCGCTTTCGCAAATGAAATTATTCTGCATCATCAAAAGCGAATAGATCGCTTCCTGCACGCCCGTTGCGCCCAGCGAATGGCCGGTCAGCGACTTGGTCGCGGCAATCGGCGGGCAGGCGTCGCCCGAGCCGAACACCTGACGGATGGCGTCGATTTCCGGCGCATCGCCAGCTGGCGTCGAGGTTGCGTGCGGGTTGATGTAGTCGATCTTGGTCTTGACGGTCGAAAGCGCCATCTTCATGCAGCGGATCGCGCCTTCACCGGACGGAGCGACCATGTCGTAGCCGTCGGAGGTTGCGCCATAGCCGACGATTTCGCCATAGATCTTCGCGCCGCGTGCGAGCGCGGTTTCGAGATCTTCCAGCACCAGAACGCCAGCGCCGCCTGCAATCACAAAGCCGTCACGGTTCTTGTCATAAGCGCGTGATGCGGTGGCAGGCGTGTCGTTATACTTGGTCGCCATCGCGCCCATGGCGTCGAATAGCACCGAAAGCGTCCAGTCGAGATCTTCGCAGCCGCCCGCAAACATGCGGTCCTGCTTGCCATACTGGATCATCTCGAACGCATTGCCGATGCAATGGTTGGATGTCGCGCAGGCCGAAGAGATCGAATAGTTGATGCCCTTGATCTTGAAGAAGGTCGCCAGCGTCGCGGACGCCGTCGAGCTCATGGCCTTCGGCACGGCGAACGGACCGACGCGCTTCGGCCCCTTTTCACGGGTGATGTCGGCGGAATCAACGATGGTGCGGGTGGAAGGACCGCCCGAACCCATGATGATGCCGGTGCGGTCGTTGGAGACTTCGTCTTCGGAAAGACCCGCATCGGCAATCGCCTGATCCATGGCGATGTGATTCCAGGCGGTGCCGCGACCGTGGAAGCGCATGGCGCGACGGTCCACGAGGGATTCGACATCGATCTTCGGTGCGCCATGCACCTGGCAGCGGAAACCCAGTTCGGCATATTCTTCCGCACGCGAGATGCCGGATTTGGCTTCGCGCAGCGAGGCCGTCACCTCTTCGGTGTTGTTGCCAATCGAGGATACGATCCCCATACCCGTTACGACCACACGCCGCATCGCGTTCTCCTTTACACCTTTGCTCGTCGAGCGGCAGTCGCTTGGGTCAAGACTGCCTCGTCGCCGTTACATAGGTGCGATCTTCGCATGTTTTGAGCGCGACCGCATAAAAACTGTTCGTTTTTGCCGTCGCGCCCGTGAATAATGGTTGGTTCAGACGATTATTGTCCGTCGCCTTCCTTTGAAAGGCCGACGCGCAGATCGGTGGCCTTGTAGATGGTTTCGCCATCGGCTTTCAGCCAGCCATCGGCGGTGCCGAGCACAAGACGTCCGCGCATGACGCGCTTGAAGTCGATGCCATATTCGAGAAGCTTGGTGTGCGGGCGCACCATGCCCTTGAATTTCACTTCGCCGGTCGAAAGCGCCATGCCGCGGCCCGGTTCGCCGAGCCAGCCAAGGAAGAAGCCGGTCAGCTGCCACATGCCGTCAAGGCCGAGGCAGCCCGGCATGATCGGGTTGCCCTGGAAATGGCATGGAAAATACCAGTCGTCAGGGCGCACGTCGTATTCGGCGCGGATATAGCCCTTGCCGAACTCTCCACCGGTTTCGGAAATATCGGTGATGCGGTGCACCATCAGCATTGGCGGCAGGGGAAGCTGGGCATTGCCGGGGCCGAACATCTCGCCGCGCCCGCAGCTGAGGAGTTCTTCATACCCGTAGCTTGATTTCTGTTCTGCCATTTCGCCTCCCTTGAGGTTTATTCGCTATCGGCCGGCAATCCGGCCCGGTTGTCATTCGGAACGGTTTTAGCGCAAACGCCCAAACCGCTCTATCTCTTTCTGGTCGTCAAGTCGGAACACCCCTATCACAGACTGGTTCCCGTACAAAACCTTAGCGACCATAAAAATATGCAATGGATTTTCCCGAAAAAACGGGCAAACTCCAAGCCTATTGATACTTATTTCGCAACGGCATATATCAATGTCAGTATGCAATGGGCAACAGCCCGTTCAATCTTTGACGAATTTGCTACAAGCTTGTAACGGAACCAGCGGTGAATATGCAGTCTACACATACCCACTCGACGGTCTCTATGGAAGAACGGCTCCGCGATTGCGGCCTGCGTCCGACGCGCCAGCGCGTTGCGCTTGCCAGTCTGATTTTTTCGCAAGGTGATCGCCACCTGTCCGCTGAAGACCTCCACGAACAGGCGGTCATGGCGGATGTGCCGGTGTCTCTCGCTACCGTTTACAACACATTGCACCAGTTCACGGAAGCCGGAATGCTCCGCATCATCGCGGTGGAAGGCTCCAAGACTTATTTCGACACGAATATTTCGGACCATCAGCACTTCTTCCTCGAAGGGGAAAATGTCGTGTTCGATATTCCGCATGGCGAACGCGGCCAGCCGACAGTTGCCAATATGCCCGACGCACCGGAAGGCATGGAAATCGTCAATGTGGACATTATCGTTCGCCTCCGTCGCAAGACGCAGTGACAGTTCGATCCTGACGGATTACTGATAAGCGGCTTCGGCCGCTTTTTTGTTAGCTGCCATAAAGTTCTTGCCAGAAACAGCGAAAGCGGGTTGAATAAAACGGTTCCGAAACAATCCTTGGTGTAGAGGATAGCGGATGCCGGTTGAGATGAAGCCGATACAGGCACTGACATTGCTGAAGACCCTGTCGCTTGGGCAGATACGTGACGAGATGCCAGATCTCACGACGCGGCAGACCGCTATTCTTCTGACAATCTATCTGGAGCCGCCGCCGCATACGGTGCGGGGGCTTGCGGCAAAACTGGATGTCACCAAGCCGGTGGTCACGCGCGCGCTCGACACGATGGGTACGCTCGACCTTCTATCCCGTCATCGTGATGAAAAAGACCGGCGAAATGTGCTAGTTAAGAGAACTGTCGCCGGTGCGCTTTATGTTGAACGACTGGGCGATCTGGTGATCGCCAAAGCCAGAGAGTTACCTTTATGAGTGTCTGCCCATGAGTTCCGATGTGACCACGCTCGACCGCCGCCTCAATGCCTATCGCGCCGATCTCGCCGATGAGCGATTGAACGACCGGGTGCAGGCGACCCGCTTTATAGCCGGAACCGAAATGCAGGTGACCGCGCCGGTGGTTGACCTCCGGTCGCAGCCGCGCCCGGACAGCGGACCCCAGACCCAGATCATTTTTGGCGACACGGTGCGCGTTTTCGAGGAAATGGACGGCTGGTGCTGGGTGCAGGCCGAGCGTGACGGTTATACGGGTTATGTCTCGGCGTCGTTCATCGAAAAACCGCAGGGCGAAGCCACCCATATGGTCATCGTGCCGCGAACTTTTATCTATCCCGGCTCCGATTTGCGTTTTCCGCACACGCAGGCGCTGTCGCTTGGTTCACGCGTGCGGATCGTCGGCGCTGCCGAAACGCGCGGCACTCCTTATGCCGTGCTGGAAAGCGGCGAGGCGATGATTGCAAGCCATCTGGCGCCAATCGGCGAACACGTTGCCGACTATGTGGCCGTGGCGGAAACGCTGTTGCATACGCCCTATCTTTGGGGCGGCACGTCCGGCTTCGGCATTGATTGTTCCGGTCTGGTCCAGCTTGCCATGTGGGTCGCGGGCCGCAAGGTTCTGCGCGATTCCGACATGCAGCAAAATACGCTGGGCACGGTGGTGGAGCCGAATGCGGATTATTCCAATCTCCAGCGTGGCGATCTTGTTTTCTGGAAGGGGCATGTCGCGATCTGCGCTGCGCCCGACATGCTGATCCATGCCAGCGGTCACACCATGACCGTGACGCTGGAACCGTTGCAGGATGCAATCAAGCGCATCGCTTATCTCTATGATCTGCCGACGCTGATCCGCAGACCCTGATTGCGCAGCGACTGCTTTAAACAGGTCCATGAAAGGTCGGGCCGATGACGGGAAACAGGATGTTTCAAGGTGCAGGCTTTGTCGCCATGGCGCTTGGTCTTGCTGTCCTCATCCCTTCAGCGGTTTCATCCGAAAGGATAGCGCGCGTGACCATTCCCGCTTCGCCAGCCGCCTTTGCCGAAGTCAACGGTATCGAAATGTATTACCGGATCGTCGGTAAGGGACCGCCGATCCTGCTGATACCGGGCGGTCTGTCCGACCAGCATGTCTGGGATGCGCAACTGCCGATATTGGCGCGTCATCATACGGTGATCGTCGCCGACAGTCGCGGGCAGGGGCGTTCCACCCGCACGACTGAACCGCTCACTTATGGCCTGATGGCTGACGATTATGTGGCGCTCATGGACTTTCTGCATATCGACAAGGTCGATCTGGTGGGCTGGAGCGATGGCGGCATTATCGGGCTCGATATCGCCATGCGTTACCCTGAGCGCCTGAACAGCCTGTTCGCGCAGGCTGCCAATGTCTCACCTGAGGGCAATACCGGCTATATCGAAGCGATAGCTGAGGGACGGCCCATCCCTGAACTTCGCCACTACGAAAGCATCGACAAGGAAATTCATGCGCTCTGGGCGAATGAACCGAACTATACCGATGAAGACCTATCACAGATAAAGGTGCGCACCGCCATCGTGATCGGCGATCACGATACAGCCGTCACGCGTGAACATACGGAATTCATCGCCAGCCAGATTCCCGGTGCAGAACTGATTATCCTGCCCGATTCAGGCCACGGCGTGCCGGTGGAAAATCCCCGGCTTTACGCCCACACGGTTCTGAAATTCATTGATGGAAAAACGAACAGCCGAACTTAAACCCGGTTTGGAAGAACCCGATCCGGCGTCCGATGTCCGTCGACGAAGGCCTTGATATTGATGATGACCTTGTCACCCATATCGATGCGGCCTTCAATCGTGGCTGAACCCATATGTGGCAGCAGCACGACCTTGCCCTTTTCGGCAAGCGCCAGCAGGCGCGGATTGACCGCAGGTTCGTTCTCGAACACGTCCAGCCCGGCACCGGCGATGCGGCCTTGCTCGATCAGATCGATCAAGGCGTTTTCATCGATGATCTGGCCCCGCGCCGTGTTGACCAGATAGGCCGTCGGCTGCATCAGCGCGATGCGACGGGCCGAGAGCAGATGAAATGTGGCCGGCGTCGAAGGGCAATTGACCGAGATAATGTCCATGCGGGCCAGCATCTGGTCGAGGCTGTCCCAATAGGTCGCTTCCAGCTCTTCCTCGACCTGCGGGCTGACGCGCTTGCGATTGTGATAATGGATCGACAGGCCGAAAGCCTTGGCGCGGCGCGCCACGGCGGTGCCGATACGGCCCATGCCGACAATGCCGAGGCGCTTGCCCCAGATGCGGCGTCCGAGCATCCATGTCGGCGACCAGCCTGGCCATTTGCCATCGCGCTCGTTCAGCACATTCGCGCCTTCCACAAGGCGGCGCGGGGCCGACAGAAGCAGCGCCAGTGTCATGTCGGCGGTATCTTCGGTGAGCACATTCGGCGTGTTGGTTACGGTAATGCCGCGCTTTGCAGCGGCGGCTACGTCGATATTATCGACGCCATTGCCGAAATTGGCGATCAGCTTGAGATTGGGTCCCGCCTGTTCAATGGCGGCGGCGTCGATCACATCGGTGATGCAGGGCACGAGAACATCGGCCTCTTTCAGCGCGGCGATGATTTCCGGCTGGGTCATACGGTGGTCGTCTATATTGAGACGTGCATCGAACAATTCCCGCATTCGGGTTTCCACCGGGTCCGGCAGTTTTCTCGTAAGAACGACCAGCGGCTTCTTTTTGTTCGACATCTCCACCCCGTTTTCTAAGCCCGCTTCCGGGCGAACTTCTGTGCTGAAGCTTCATGTTGAGACCTCCTTAACCAAGAAGGTGCAATATGGGATATTGCTTCGGCTGCTCATCTCTATCAAGGCGGCGGGGCAAAGACAAAGAAAAACAGGACCGATAAACAAGACGGTCGCGATGCCGGACAGCCCCCGCCGTTTTACGCTTCCGCTGAAGGCATGACCGTCTTGAGTAAAGAACAGGACGGCGAGAGGCGCAGTGAATAGAGTACTTCCCCAAAGGTTTTTGGCTCAGAGCATCTCGGTAAAGCGCTTTTTCATGGCCTTTGCGGCGTGTCTGGGGCTGCTGTTCGCGGCAGCGCCGATCAGCGCGCATGCAGCCGAAACGGAAGCAACTGGCACCGCCACGGGCGCAAGCGGACTGCCTGTGCCGCGCTTCGTCAGCCTCAAACCGGCGCGCGTCAACCTGCGCATCGGGCCGGGGCGCGACTATCCGGTATCGTGGCTGTTCATGAAGGCCGGGCTGCCGGTCGAGATCATTCAGGAATATGACAACTGGCGGCGTATCCGCGATGCCGACGGCACAGAAGGCTGGGTCTACCAGTCGCTCCTGTCCGGCAAGCGCACAGCGATCACCGCGCCCTGGCTGAAGAACGACCAGGGCAAGATGATCACCATGCGCCGCGATGCCAATGATACGGCAGCAGTCGCTGCCGATATCGAACCGGGTGTTGTCGGCACCGTGCGCCAGTGCACCGGTCAATGGTGTCGCATGGATGTCAGCGGCGTGCGCGGCTGGATCAAGCAGTCGGAGCTATGGGGTGTTTATCCCGGTGAAGCCTTCGATTGATAAACATCAAGCGTAGCGTTCCTTGAGCAGCAGATAGAGCGCACGGATCGCCTGCGCTTCACCGCCGACCGGTGAGGCGGGTTTTTCCCCCGGCACCCAGCCGAAAATATCGAAATGCGCATGCGCCTTTGCTTTTTCGACAAAGCGGCTGAGGAACAAGGCTGCCGTCACCGATCCGGCAAAACCGTCAGTCGTGACATTATTGATATCGGCAATGCGTGACGACAGTTTTTGCGCATAGGGCTGCCAGAGCGGCATGCGCCACAGCGGATCGGCGGTTTCCTCGGCCTTGGCGGCAATGGCTTCCGCCAGCGCATTGTCATGGGTGAAGAACGGTGGCAGGTCAGGACCGAGCGCCACACGCGCTGCACCGGTCAGGGTCGCCATATCGATCAGCAATTCCGGTTCTTCCTCGTCGGCCAGCGCCAGAGCATCCGCCAGCACCAGCCTGCCTTCCGCATCCGTATTGCCTATTTCGACGGTCAGTCCCTTGCGGCTTTGCAGAACATCGCCCGGACGGAACGCATTTCCGGCAATTGAATTCTCGACCGCCGGGATTAGTACGCGCAACCGCACGGCCAGTTTTGCGCCCATGACGATGGCGGCAAGGCCGAGCACATTGGCAGCGCCGCCCATATCCTTTTTCATGAGCAACATGCCGCTTGCGGGCTTGATATCGAGACCGCCCGTATCGAAGCAGACGCCCTTGCCGACCAGCGTGACCTTCGGATCGCTTTCCTTGCCCCATGTGATGTCGATCAGACGTGGCGCAATCGCGCCTGCGCGTCCGACCGCATGGATCATCGGGAAATTCTGTTCCAGAAGAGCATCGCCTTCCGTGACGCTCACCTTCGCGCCATGTTCGCTGGCCAGTTCGCGTGCGGCTTTTTCCAGCGCGTCCGGTCCCATGTCGTTGGTCGGCGTGTTGATGAGATCACGCGTGAGTGTAACCGCTGCGGCGATGCGCTTCGTCTCGGCTTCATCAACACCGCTTGGCAGAGCAAGACGGATTGTCTTGCCATTTGCCTTGCGGTAGCGCGAGAAATGATAGCCGCCCATCAGGAAGGCGAGCGCCGCCAGCCCGGCCTCGTCGCCAGCATTTTCGAAATGCCAGTCACCTTCCGGCAGGCTGCGTGCGAGTTTGCCTGCAAGCAGTTGCGACTGACCACCTTTGGCACCGTCGCCAATGCCGAACAGCGCGCCGGAGATCGCGCCGTCCGGTCCCGGCAGAACCAGAACCTTGCCCGCCTCTCCGTCGAAATCATGGGCTTTCGCCCAAGCGATCACCGGGGCAGGAAGCGTGTTTTCTTCCAGTTGCCCCTTTTTCGTAAACCAGATTGGACGGCTTTGTTCCGACTTTTGGGCAATGAGTTCGACAGACATGGCACTCTTTCCGATCAAGGCAGTTTTGAAAACAGATAGAGTGCTTCGCCTCGTTTGAAAACAGGTGCATGCAGGACTTGTTAACCAATCATTAGGGTTAACAGATTATTGATGAACGGAAATCGGGCTTGATGGACCGGGGCGTAGCGCCGGTCGATATTGGAGGCGGGATGCTCAACATCGGTGTAATGGGCGGCGCTGGTTTCCGCCTTGGCGTGGCTTCTATCCTTTCAGCGCTTGTCCTCACCGGCTGCAACACGGTGGACCGCACTACGACAGGATCGGTGCGACGCGTCGAAACCGCAGCCACTTTCGATCACATGAACGACGCACAGCTTGCCGCGATGGCGGGCCGTCTTGGCGCGCAATATGAGCGCAACCCCAAGGACCGTGGCACAGCGCTCAATTATGCAGGCGTGCTGATCCGGCTTGGACGCAACGATCAGGCTCTGGCCGTCATGCGCGCGCTGGTCATCACCTATCCGAAGGATCAGCAGGTCCTCGCCGCCTATGGCAAGGCGCTGGCCGGTGCGGGTCAGTTCGACACCGCACTTGATGCCATCCGCCGTGCGCAGAACCCGGCCTATCCCGACTGGAAACTCGTCTCCGCCGAAGGTGCCATTCTCGACCAGATGGGCAATCGGGATCAGGCCCGCGCCATGTATCAGAAGGCGCTACAGATCAAGCCGAACGAACCGTCGGTACTCTCCAATATGGGCATGTCCTATCTTCTCGCCGGTGATTCCAAGGCGGCAGAAAACTATTTCCGGCAGGCGTCTGTTCTGCCTGGCGCGGATAGCCGCGTGCGTCAGAATCTGGCGCTTTCAGTCGGATTGCAGGGGCGTTTTCAGGAAGCGGAAACCATTGCCGCGCAGGAGCTTTCGCCGCAACAGGCCAAGGCCAACACGGATTATCTGCGTTCCATGCTGGCGCAGCAGAACTCCTGGAACATGCTCAAGGACAAGCCGAAGGGCTGACGTTCTTACATCCGGCGATGCATCAGCGCGGACCGAACAGTCCGCCCTGCGCGGCGATCTGGATGAAGGCCGGGCCAAGAATGACGATGAACAGCACCGGCAGGAAGAACACGATCATCGGCACGGTCAGTTTCGGCGGCAGGGCTGCCGCTTTCTTTTCCGCTTCCAGCATGCGCAGATCGCGGCTTTCCTGAGAAAGCGTTCTGAGCGCCTGCGACACCGGCGTACCGTAACGCTCTGCCTGAATAAGCGCCTGCGAAACCGATTTCACCTGATCGACGCCGGTACGGCTGGCGAGATTATCATAGGCCTGACGGCGCTCGGGCAGGAATGACAGCTCGGCATTGGTGAGCATCAGTTCTTCCGCCAGTTCCACCGATTGTATGCCGATTTCGTCGGCCACCTTGCGAAAGGCTGCTTCAACCGACATGCCCGATTCGACGCAGATCAGCATCAGGTCGAGCGCATCCGGCCAGGCCCGGCGGATCGACTGCTTGCGCTTGGCCGCCTTGTTGGAAACATAGAGGTTCGGCGCATAGAACCCGGCATAACCGGCCAGAATACAGACGAAAATCCGGACGAAGAATGAGTGCTCCGGCAGATTGCCAAGCACGAAGACGTAAAAGGCTGCCAGCGTCATCGCGCCGAAAGGCAGCACGAAGCGCAGAAACAGGAAGATGTTGAGCGGGTTTTGCCCGCGAAAACCGGCGGTTCTGAGTGCTGCAATCGTCTTTTCGTCGGCCAGCGCCTTTTTCAGATCGAGCCTTTCGACGAAGTCGCGAATGCCCTGCTTCTGTTGGTGACGCAGGCTGTTGCGCCGGTCGTTTTCCGTTGCTAGCCGCGCGCGTTCGCGCGAGCGGATGGCCTCGCGCTCGGTGGCGACCGATTTCATGCGTGATTTCAAAACACTGGTGCTGAGGACCGGCATGACAACAGTGACGATGGCGGCGAAAACCGCAACCGTGATCAGCATGGCGATCAGAAATTGCGGGTCGCTTAGTTTTTCGATGAGGAGAGAAAACATGGTCTGCGCCTCACATATCGAAATTGATCATGTTCTTCATGATGAAGATGCCGGTCGCCATCAGCACGGCGGCAATGCCTAACAGCATATGGCCGGTTGATGACGTGAAAAGCAGCGTCATATATTGCGGACTGGTCAGATAGACCAGCACCATGACGATAAAGGGCAGCGCGCCGATGATGGCGGCTGATGCCTTTGCTTCCATCGAAAGCGCATCGACCTTGGCTTTCATCTTCTTGCGATCACGCAGCACCTTGGACAGATTGTTCAGCGCTTCGGAAAGATTGCCGCCCGCCTGAGACTGAATCTGGATCACGATGGCGAAGAAGTTGGTTTCGGGGCAGGGCATGCTGTCGGGCATCTTGCCAACAGCTTCGGGGATCGACAGACCCATCTGCTGGGCTTCAACGACTTTCTTGAATTCGCCTTTGACCGGCTCCAGCGCCTCGCTGGCGATCAGGCGCAAACCATCGTTGAGGGGCAGGCCCGCCCTTGTCGCGCGGACAATGACGTCGAGCGCGTTTGGAAATTCTTCCAGAAACTTCTTCAGCCGACGCTTGCGTTTTTGCAGCACAAACCAGCGTGGCAGCCCGAAAAAGCAGGCGATGGCAATGCCGGGAAGAAGCAGAAGCGGCAGGCCGAAAATAAAGCCGATCAGGAGGCCGGTGAAGGCCGTGACGCCGGAATAGATATAGAACTGGCGCAGCGTGACGCTCAGCCCCGCTTGCGTCAGCATAATGCGCAGCGGCGGGTATTTCTGATTCTTCTCGCGCTGCTTCTGCCGCGCTTCGAGATCCTTGATATTGTCCTGCAACAGTTTGCGGCGTTTCTGGATATCGGTGTTTTTGTCCCGTTCGCTGCGGGTGACACTGCGTTCGGCATAGTTGCGCACGGTTTCCAGCCGCCGCGAGGCGGGGTCCTTGCTGGCCAGCCTGTCATAGAACAGCACATAGGCGAGCGCAGCACAGGCGACCACCGCCAGAACAATGAAGATCAGAATGCTGACGGGGGAGGCGGTCATCAGTCAACCGTCTCCATACTGTCGAGAACAGTGGCAAGGCGGCTATCTTCGTTGTAATAGCGCGCGCGTTCCCAGAAGGCCGGACGACCAATGCCGGTCGAACTGTGCGTGCCGAGAATACGCCCGGATGCGTCCTCGCCCTTGATGTCGTAAAGCATCAGATCCTGGGTGATGATAACGTCGCCTTCCAGCCCGACAACTTCTGTCACATGGGTAATGCGACGCGAACCGTCCCGCAGGCGCGCCGCCTGAATGATGATATCGATGGAGTTGACCAGAATTTCGCGCACGGTCTTCTGCGGCAGCACATAGCCGCCCATGGCGATCATGGCTTCCATACGGCTGAGACATTCGCGCGGGCTGTTGGAGTGGATGGTGCCCATCGAGCCGTCATGGCCGGTATTCATGGCTTGCAGCAGATCGAAGACTTCCGGTCCGCGCACTTCGCCGACGATGATTCGCTCCGGGCGCATACGCAGGCAGTTTTTGACCAGATCGCGCATGGTCACTTCGCCTTCGCCTTCCAGATTGGGCGGGCGGGTTTCAAGGCGCACGACATGGGGCTGCTGCAATTGCAGTTCGGCGGAATCTTCGCAAGTGATGATGCGCTCATGCGTATCGATATAGCGGGTCAGGCAGTTCAAAAGCGTGGTCTTGCCCGAACCCGTGCCGCCGGAAATGATGACATTGCAGCGCACGCGGCTGATGATCTGCAACAGTTCCGCACCGGCGCTGGAAATCGCGCCGAAACGCACCAACTGGTCGAGCGTCAGCTTGTCCTTGCGGAATTTGCGGATGGTGAGCGCCGGGCCGTCGAGCGACAGGGGGGACGCGATGACATTGACGCGCGACCCGTCCGGCAGGCGTGCATCGCAGATCGGGCTTGATTCATCGACGCGCCTGCCGACCTGGCTGACGATGCGCTGGCAGATATTGAGAAGCTGCTGGTTGTCGCGAAACCGGATACCCGTTTCCTGCACCCTGCCATCGACTTCGATATAGGTGTGGCGCGAACCATTGACCATGATATCGGCAATGTCGTCGCGGGCGAGCAAAGGCTCCAGCGGACCGTAGCCCAGAACATCGTTGCATATGTCGTCGAGCAGTTCTTCCTGCTCGGCAATCGACATCACGAAATTCTTGATGGCGATGATATCATTGACGATATCGCGGATTTCCTCGCGCGCCGTATCGGGCGCCATGCGCGAAAGCTGCGACAGATCAATCGTGTCGATCAGCGCGGAAAAGACCTGCGCTTTGGTGTCGTAATAGCCTTCGGTCTTCTCGCGCCCGCTGCTGGTGGGCGGGGCAGGTCTGGCAGGCGTGGTGGGAACAGCGGCCTGCATGCGGGACGGCTGAACAGGCTCCGTGCGCTGCACAGGCTGAGGCGCGATTGCTTTTGCAATGCTGCCATCCTGTTTGCTTCCTGAATCGTTGCCTCTTTTGCCGAACATGATTTTCCGCCGTTACTTCGTCTTGCGTGCAAATTTGCCCAAAAGACCGGAGATGCCATTCTTCTTGCGCGGCTGGACATCCGCCCGTCCCGTCAGCACGTGCGCTAAATGCGTGATGGTTGCAGAAACCGGGCTGTCGGGGCTGGTTTCCGCGATCATGCGCCCGGTATTGGCGGCATTGCCGAAAAGCTGCGGTTCGAATTCGATGGCAGCAATCGGGTCGATGCCGAGCGGTTCGGAAAAGTCCGACAGTGCAATTTCGGGACGTTTCGGCACACCCACCTGATTGAGCACCAGATGCGGCTTCAGATCGTTCGGGCGCAATTGCGCCAGCGTGTCGAGCAGGTTCTTCGTATTGCGCAGATTGGCGAGATCGGGTGCTGCGACGATCACCACTTCATCGGCCCGCATCAATGTGGTGCGGGTCCAGCCGTTCCAGCCATGCGCCAGATCGAGAACCACCAGCGGCGAGGTGCGCTGGGCGACATCGATTATTTCGGAAAAGGCATCTTCCTGAAAATCGAAGGTGCGCTCCAGACTGGAAGGGGCGGCGAGAATCGAGAGATGTTCGCCATATTGCACCAGAAGGCGGTCGAGATAGACCTCGTCCACCCGTTCAGGCGAAAACACGGCATCGGCGATACCGAGCGTCGGGTCTTGATCGAAATTGATATTGGCCGTGCCGAAGGGCAGGTCCATATCGGCCAGAACCACGTCGTGCCGGAACAGGTTCGAGATCGACCAGGCGACATTATGCGCGATGGTCGATGCGCCGACACCGCCCTTCGCGCCGATAACCGCGATGGAACGTCCAAGCGGTTCGGCACCCGGATCGAGAAAGATCGACGAGACGATGGCCAGAACATCGGCCAGCGAAACGGGCGCTACGATATATTCCGATACGCCGCGGCGCAGCAATTCGCGATAGAGCCAGACTTCGTTGGAATGACCGATGACGAGCACCTTGGAACCGGGATCGCAGACTTCCGACAGGCGCTGGAGTTCATCGAGCAGAACACTCGGCTCCGATGACGATTCGACAATGATCAGATTGGGCGTTGAGGCTGTCTGGTAGAACTCGATGGCCGCTTCTATGCCGCCGCCGGAGACTTTGAGATGCGTCTTGGCCATGCGCCGGTCGTTGCCGGCACGTTCGATGGGAATAGCGACGCTTTCGTTTTCACAAAAGGCCTGGATGGAAATGCGCGGAATCGGCCGCACATTTTCCAGCATGATCGGCGCGCGCTGTTCGGCAATTTCGCTGCCATTGTCCGGTTCGAAGGCGATATTTGTCATGGTTCGCCCTCTTAGTAATTTGCCTGTTCGCTGCGGGGTTCTTGCCAATTATCCGTCTGCGCAGTCGACATTTTCGTGTAGCCCTGATCGCCATTGAGGCGTTCCGTCGTGCGGTCGGAATCGATTGGAGAGGAAGCGCGCGGCCCCAGAAGATCGGCTGGATTGGCGACTTGAGCTGCGAGATTGTTCTGCATCGAGCAGCCGAAATTGGCGTAATGCTTGTTTTCCGGCGTGGTCGCAATATCGTCCGGCCAGCGACCGCAAGGCGTCGTGCCAGCCGTCATCGCATAATAGCTGATGCGGATCGGCGCTGCGGCATCCGGTGATGGAACGGGATAGTTTTCAATGGCGATATTGGTCTGCTTGATGCCACCCTTGCGCAGCGCTGCGGAGATTTCGGTGCTCAGGCGATAGGCGGCAGCCTGATTGGCTGCACCAGCTGGAACCAGCACATAGACCATGCCCGATCCGTTATAGCGATAGTTGGCGACGACCTTCTGAACGATGCCGCGCTGCATGGTGTTAAGCCGGCTATCGGCGCTGCCGACCGGAATGTCGGTCACCTGTTCGCGCTCGGCAATCGTGATGGGATGATTGGTGCGGTAATCGTCAGGCAATGCGCCGACGGTCACGTGCTGTCGGTTGGCGCAACCGGCCAGAAGCGCGACCGACAGAACCAGCATCGCCGACTTGATGGAAACCTTTTTGCCCCGGATTGTCATTCCCGTTTCCCCGCTCATTTGTAGATATACCCGACAACGCCGTTGTAACGGCCGGGCGGCAGCTTGGTCTCCATCGTCCCGTAAACGCGGTTGACCTTGCCGAGAATGTAACCGGCGCCATCGCTGGCCGGATTAAGATTGTCGTCGGGGCGCGCAAGCTGCTGCCGCGCCACCGGGCGAGCGAGATAAGGCGTCACAATGACGACCAGTTCGGATTCGTTGCGGATGAAGTCCTTGCTGCGGAACAGCGCGCCGAGGACGGGAATCTTGGTAAGACCCGGAAAGCCGGAAACCGACTGGCGCACTTCGTCGCGGATAAGGCCGCCGATCATCATCGAGCCCCCGGATGGCAATTCCACCGTGGTGTCCGCCACGCGCTTGCGCAGCGAGAGCAGGCTCGCGCCCACGCCCTCGGCTTTGTTGGTCGTACCGGAGCCTTCGGTGGTCGGTTCCGACACCGAAGTTCTGATCTTGAGGCTTATCCGCCCCGGTCCCAGCACCACCGGCATGAATTCCAGCCCGATGCCATATTCGATCTTGGCCAGCTGGTTGGTGCGCTTGCCATCATCGTCATAGGTGACGCTGTTGATGACATTATATTCGCCGCCGACATTGAATGCGGCCTTTTCGCCGGAAATGGCGGTGAGTGTCGGTTCGGCGAGCGTCTTCATGACGCCAGCCGTTTCCATCGCGCGCAGATAGGCCGAGAAATTGCTGGTCGCGAGACCAAAGCCGGTATCGGAAAGATTATTGCCGATCGCGCCAGCGATGCTTTCCGAAATGCCCGCATAGGAAATGCCGTTGCTGGTTCCGCTGCCCGTCATATTGACGCCGAGTTGCTTCATGACGGTGCGGCTGACTTCGGCCACCGTCACCTTCAGCGTGACCTGATCTTCCCCAACGATGGTGAGCATATTGACGACCGTGCTGCTGCGGCGCTGCCGATCAGGATTGTTGATCGCCACCCCACCGCCATCGGTCGGAGCCGATGCGGTCGTCGTAAACTGGCCGGTCGTGGCCTCACCGCCGGTCACGAAAAGGCTTGCAAGCTTTGCGGCCTGTGCCGAATCCTGCGGCGTCTGAACCGTGCCGGTCAAAACGACGTTGTCGTTGATCAGTTCAACCCGGATATCGGAACCTGGGAGGAGACGTTTCAATTGCGTCGAAAGGCTGCTGACATCGCGCTCGATTTCAACATCGATGGAGGCGATCTGTTCGCCATTCGGGCCGAAGACAAAGATATTCGTCTGCCCGACCTGCTTGCCGAACAGATAGATGCGGCGCGATGTGCGCGTGACCGCATCCGCGATGGATGGATTGGAGACGAGAACGTCATAGGCGTCCTGCGGCAGGTCCAGCACAAGCGATTTGTTGAGACCAAGCGCGATGCGCTGGGCGCGGCCCTGTGCGCCGACCTTGACGACGCCGCCCGCCGCCATCGCAGGCGCTTCGAAGAAAGGCTGGGCGCAAAGTGCCAGGCTTGCGGCAATGAGGGCGGATTTGGCAAAATACGGGCGCACGCGTTTTCCCTGTTTCATGAGCGCGGTCCTACTTCTGTAATGCTGCCGGACTTGATGACCTTGACGGTTCCGCTGCGCGTCGGCGAGGAAACCAGATAGTCGGCCTGCTTGATGTCCTTGTCTTCCGCATCGTGCATGGAGCGAAGGGACAGGGTCAACCGGTCGGCCATCTGCTGGGCGACGGTGATGATTTCCGCCTGATCGGGCGTCAGTTCCAGTGTCGCGGTCTGGCCGACCATGACCTTGCGGCCCTGTTCGTCTTCCTGAATGGTCTGGTCAATGGCGAGGATACGCACATTTTGCAGCACGGTTTCGGTCGTGAAAGGCGCGATGGAGGTGCTGGTTGCATTGTCCGGCTTGCGACGGGTCATGATGACATCGACAAAATCATTGGGCAGGATGAAACCGCCCGCCGAGCTTTCGGCATTGATCTGGGTCGCAACCGCGCGCATGCCGGGCGGCAGGATCGATGAGAGGAAGCTCTGTCCGGGGCCGATCAGCTTCACCTTGCGAATGGGTTCGCCGGGGAAAAGTTGCAGCCTGACGGTTGCGCCATTGAGCTGATTGATCGCGTCTGGTTCGCTGGACCGGGTGATATAGCCGTCGGATATTGCTTCCGCAGGCCAGGACTGCCAGCGCATTTGCGAGGTCAGTTCAGCACCGACACCGAGGTTTTCCGTGGCGACCAGCACTTCTTCCAGCTGGATCTGTGGGGTTTCGGACGCAACCACGACCGGCGCTGGCGGCGGTGCCGCCAGATTCATGGCGATATAGCCCGCACCGCCAGCAGCGATGACGGCTACCCCAAGAATGAGCAGACGAGCTGATTTCATGATGCGCCCCGTGCAAGTCCCCACGTCCGAACGACGTGTTCCAAAATTGCACTGGCAATCGTGTAATTATGGTTAATATAATCTTATTCGTATTAAGAAATATAAGTTCCGCAGGGCAATTTCGTGCTGGCCGTTACGCGGGAGCGAACAAAATCGACTGCATGGTCTGGCCAACGGGTGAGAGCGGGAAGCTCCACAAACCGGCAGCACCCAGCGCAATACCGTAGGGAATCCCGACATCCTTGTGCGACAGCCGTTCCAAAAAGGCATAGCGATCCGCATGCGCCGGGCGCGGCATCAGGCGGTAAAGAATGATGAGAAGCGTCAGGGCGCCGCCAATCAGCGAAAACTTGATGACATAATCCACCAGACCCGGATTGAAGCCGAACCACAATGTGGTTGCTGCAATCATTTTTGCGTCGCCGCCGCCCATGGTGCGCAGGCAGAAGAGCAGGAAAGTGATGCAAAGCATCAGCCCGCCTGCCAGCAGATGCCAGCCGTAATCGGCAAGGGCAAGACCGGAAAACGGTGCAAGGATGATGAAACCGGCGGCGAGCCCAATCGAAACCCGGTTGCGAATGGTCATCGACAGAAGATCGGTGACCATGGCCGTGACCATCGCCGCCACGAATATTGCCGTCATCAGCGCCGCTATGACCATCGAATCCCCCGATCCATTCAATAAGTGTTATTGGCCGTTGGTCGCGTTCTGAAAGCTCGTGGCAGCGCTGTCGAATTTTTCGCCGACGCTGCCGGCCATGAGCGCCACGCCGCTGACGATCGCAATCGAAACCAGCGTGCCGATCAGCGCATATTCAATCGCTGTGGAACCGGCCCGGTTTTTCAAAAAACGTGTCATCAATGTCGGCATTGCACGCTCCTTCAACTCTCCGAAGACGGCTGCCCCATCATGGCCGTCGCTCTGTTCGGATGGCGGAAAGATAATCGACACGCATTGTAGGGCCCTTAACAATCAGGGTTAATGAAGCGTTTCCTGTCGATTGGCTCGCCGCTCTCGCATGCTAGTGGATTGAATTTGACGTTTGAATCCCGGCTGACACATACGCTGTTTCGAACGTCAAATTCGAAAAATCCACTAGATACATATAGTTGCTAGTGGTCTTTTTGATTCCAACATTTGCTCAGCGCGTGAACCGAGGGAGGCAAATGTTGGAATCAGACCACTAGGCGGGCGTGGCGGACGGCTTAATGCTTCCTTCACCAATCCTCTTCATTATTTGCTAGGCATATTACGGGGGTCGTAGAGTGGCGCGTCGGTTTTTCTCTTCGGAAAAGTTGCGGAAGGCATCTGCCTTGGCCGCAATGATGCTGGTTTCAGCAGGGCTTCAGGCTGCGCAGGCGGAAGAATATATAAAGCTGGAAACCAGTCAGGCGCGCATCCTTCGTCTGGCCCGACCCGCCGACACGGTAGTGATCGGCAATCCCGCCATTGCGGATGCAGTGGTGCAGGATGCCCAGACCATCGTGCTGACCGGCAAGGATTTTGGCGTTACCAATATCGTTGTCATGGATAAGAACGGCGAGCCGATCATCGACCGGGAACTCGTCGTTTCCAGCAATGCGCGCGGCACCATGCGCGTTTATCGCCAGGCAGAGGTGCAGACGCTGTCCTGCACACCCTATTGCGAAAAGGCGTCCACCAAGACCGGCGACGATAAATAACACCCCTCTCTAAAATCCCGCCTGCGCCGTTAATACTCTTTCAGGTTGTCCTGATGTAATCATGCGCCATGGTTTGAACCGGCGGGTTTGGGTGGGGCATGGCATTCATGGATTTCCGTCAAAGGCGCGGAGAAGGACGGCTGCGGTTGCAGGCCGCCGTCCGTCAGTTGCGGCTGTTCGGTCGGGCGCGAGACGGCGTCACGGCTATTGAATTCACGCTCCTGATCATCCCGTTTCTCCTCATCGTCTTTTCGATCATTGAAACAGGCATGAATTTCACCGCCCGACAGGTGTTATGGAACGCCACGCAGAACGTGGCGCGCCAGATCCAGACCGGGCAGGTCCGGGGAAGCGATCTCACGCAGACCAGAATCCAGACCATGCTTTGCGATCAGATCCAGTTCATGGTGAAAACCGGTTGCGAGGGGTTGTCATTCAATCTCGGAACATATTCCGGCTTTGCCTCGGTCCCGACCCGCGAGATTCTGACGGACAAAGGTTATCTGTCGCGCACCGGCATCACCGGCACCAACGGCACCTCGACCATCAACCAGCTCAATGTGCTTTATCGCTGGCCGGTTCTGACCAACATTCTCTACATGACCGATAGCGCCGATGCTGAGAGCGGCACTATGCCGTTATTCTCCACGCTGACATGGCAAAACGAGCCGTTTCCAAACTGACGACGAATATCGGGTTGTGGCCCGGACTGGACCTATATCGCCATGCGAACAGCATTATCCCGGTTGTTGAAGAGATTTTTCCGCGACAAGCGCGCGGTCGGCGCGGTTGAATTCGCGCTGATCATCCCGGTTCTGCTCCTGATTTATCTGGGCTCCACCGATTTGGCCGATGGTCTCGACGTCAACAAGAAGGTGTCGCGGTCCGCGAGTAGCCTTGCCGATCTGGTCACGCGCCAGATATCCGTCAAAGCCACGGATATCGACGATATGTTCGCCATCGGCAGCACGTCGCTTTTGCCCTATCGCCGGACAAGCCCGAAGATCAGGGTGACAGCCATCAAGGTCACCAAGGCGCAGTCGTCCAGCACCTATTCCGTGACTGTTGACTGGTCGCGCGCCAATGTCGCAAATTTCGCGGCGCTGGCTGGCAGCAAGACCGATCTTCCCGAGGCGCTGGTCGCAAGCGATGCCTATTTCATCAAGGTCGATGTCGAACTGGACTACAAGCCGCTGAATTCCTGGATATCGACCAGCATACCGATGAGCGAGACCTATTACCTCGCGCCGCGTTATACCAACACCATTCCCTGCAGCGGTTGCTGAACCCGTCTCTTGGCTCTGCCCATTGCACTACAGTTGCAAATTCGTCAGCCCGCGGCGAAACGAGTGATTTTCGAGCACCGGAGCGGAGCGTACTTCAACGTACGTGAGCACCGGAGCGCAGGAAATTGCTCGTTGCAGACCGGCATCACGAAGAATGCAACTGTAGTGCTTGGCAATGCGGACAAAACCCAACATATAGAAGGAAAGGCCAAACCGCCCCCTTCAGGATTTGTTTTCATGCCAGAATTGCCAGAGGTAGAAACCGTTCGCCGCGGCTTGCAACCCTTCATGGAAGGAGCAATCATCGAACGTGTCGATCAGAACAGACCCGATCTCCGCTTTCCTTTCCCGGAGCATTTTGTCGAACGCCTGACCGGCCATCGTATCGAGGCGCTCGGTCGCCGTGCGAAATATCTCACGCTTCACCTTGATGACGGCCTGTCCGTTATCAGCCATCTTGGCATGTCCGGCTCGTTTCGCATCGAGGCCGACGACGATGCCGATACGCCCGGCGCCTTCCATCATGAGCGTTCGAAGAACAGCGCCCATGACCATGTGGTGTTTCACCTGCTGCGGCCGGGCGGTTCGGGCGCGCGCATCATCTATAATGATCCGCGCCGTTTCGGCTTCATGCTGTTTGCGGAAAAAGGCGCACTCGATACGCATCCGTTTCTGAGCGGCCTCGGGATCGAACCGACCGGCAATCTTCTGTCGGGGGCGGTACTGGCGGAGTTGTTCCAGGGACGGCGCACGCCGCTCAAGGCAGCGCTGCTCGATCAGCGGCTGATCGCCGGTCTCGGCAATATCTATGTCTGCGAGGCGCTGTGGCGTTCCGGCCTGTCGCCCATGCGGGCAGCCGGGGCCGTGGCGGACGATGCAGCACTTATGGAGCGTCTGGCGAGCGATATCCGCACAGTGATTGCGGAGGCGATTGCTGCGGGCGGATCGAGTCTGAAGGATTATATTCAGGCCGATGGCGCGCTCGGCTATTTCCAGCATTCCTTCTCGGTCTATGGGCGGGAAGGGGAGCCGTGTCGCAATCCCGCCTGCAATGGCGTGGTCGAGCGTGCGGTTCAGGCGGGACGTTCGACTTTTTTCTGTGCCTCCTGCCAGACATAAGACCTTGCCAAACGGGGATGGCCGGTTCACCTTGCCGCCCGGAAATTGAAGCTGTCATGGTATCGGCCTTATAGGGGCCTGAACCGGATGGCGATGCCTGATGAAGGAGGAGCAGAATTCCATGGCTTATGAAACGATCATCGTCGAGACGCGCGGCAATGTCGGGCTTATCCGCCTCAATCGCCCGCAAGCGCTCAATGCGCTTAATCGTGGGGTGCTCGATGATCTGACGGATGCGATCTCGGCTTTCGACGCCGATGACAAGATTGGCGCCGTGGTATTGACCGGTTCCGAAAAAGCCTTCGCGGCTGGCGCCGACATCAAGGAAATGCAGTCGATCGATTTCGTCGATGCCTATTTGCAGGATATGTTCGCCGACTGGCAGAAGGTGGACCGCGTGCGCAAGCCGATCATCGCCGCCGTTTCCGGCTATGCGCTGGGTGGCGGGTGCGAGCTGGCCATGATGTGCGACTTCATCATCGCGGGCAGCAATGCCAAGTTCGGCCAGCCGGAAATTACGCTGGGCGTAATTCCTGGCATGGGCGGCTCGCAGCGCCTGACCCGTTTTGTCGGCAAGTCCAAGGCCATGGATATGTGCCTGACGGGCCGCATGATGGATGCAGCGGAAGCCGAGCGTTCGGGTCTCGTTTCGCGGGTCGTCGAGCCGGAAGTCTTGCTGGAAGAAGCGCTGAAGGCAGCCGAGCGCATCGCCTCGTTCTCGCGTCCGTCCGTGCTGATGGCCAAGGAAGCCGTCAATCGCAGCTACGAAATGACCTTGAACGAAGGACTGCGCTATGAGCGCCGCCTGTTCCATTCGCTTTTTGCGACCGAAGATCAGAAAGAAGGTATGGCTGCTTTCATCGACAAGCGCACGCCAAGCTTCAAGAATCGATAAGACCGACAGCACATCGGGCAGCTATTACCGTTGCCCGATGTGGTATGATGGCCCCTTGTAAGGGCCGAAAAGCCCGCGCGCAGGCGCAAATCCGGCTTTTTGATTGGCGGTTGAGGCAGAATCCTCGTTGACGTGAGGGCAAAGCTGATCTATAAGCCCGCCCACGGATCGGCGGCCTTCCCGGGATTTCTAGGGATTTCGGCTGCCCTAGAGGTTTTGTGCCCGGCGGTTTAAGCCCCTGGCTAGCTGACAGAAAAAGAGAGGCATTTATGGCCAATACTCCTTCGGCCAAGAAGGCAGTGCGCAAGATCGCTGCCCGCACCGAAATCAACAAGTCGCGCCGCTCGCGCGTTCGCACTTTCATCCGCAAGCTGGAAGACGCTCTTCTGAGCGGCGACAAGCAGGCTGCGGAAGTCGCATTCAAGGCTGCTGAGCCTGAACTGATGCGCGCAGCCTCCAAGGGCGTCGTGCATAAGAACACTGCTGCTCGCAAGGTGTCTCGTCTTGCCAAGCGCGTGAAGGCACTCAACGCCTAATTGCTGCCTATTTTTATATGTAAATTTTGAAACCCGGCTCATTGTTAGCCGGGTTTTCTTTTTTCCGGGTTTCTGACGGAAGACTGCGCAACGAGAGGTCGCAATTTTTTCGCAGATTTTTCAATGTGAAGAGGCCGGTTTCCGGGGTTTCCAAAAGCAATGATTGGGTAATTTTCAATTGTAATTTCAATCATTTGCGTAGATTTCGACGGAGTTATCCACAGGGGTCTGACCGGACTCGGAAGGCCGTTTGAGTCAAGCAAAATTTTAAAATTTATTTTTCAGGCGGAACAGATCAGGACCATCTAATTTGACCATGTGGAAAATGCCTTGAATCCAAAGGCGTTAATTCGCTGGCGTCCGATTCCCTGTCTGTCGCACTGCCCTATGCAAGGGGTTTTATGAAAAAAAACTGGCAATCTCAGGCTTGCTCTTTGCGCCGGCCCTTCGCTAAAGTCAGCTCATCAAGAGGGGTGGGCCACCGGCCCGGAGTTAGCGCTTATTGCTGTCGAATGTCAGCGTGGATGTTCAATCCGCGGGCGCTATTTTCTGGTCTCCAAGGTCCTCTTTCTTTCAGGCGATTGCTTATCATTCAATGACCGGGCCATTAACTGGCCATTAACCGGAAAGTCGTTTTGGACAGATGGCGGGCAATTGAGTGGTTGTCGTGGAAGGGGTTCCGGGCAATCAGCCTTCGGTGAACAGTTGTATGAGTCGTGCGCGGGTAACCGGAAAGGAGTATTTCGGTTTGGGACCTGTTGGGTTCGATTGAGTTTGTGTTTGGCCCGGATGTTTGCGGGCCTGAGTGTATGAATGAGTACCGCCGACGTTGAAGGACGACAGATCCGGAACGACGAGCTGGAAAAAATGACAAGCGCCGGAAAATGGCGCGTACGAATGTGAAGGCAGGCGAGCGATGGCAATGACGAGCGGCAAGGCGACGGCAACGATGGGTGATGATGCACATGCGAACCGTATCCATGGATCTTCTGCTACCGGCAATGACAAGAGCCTGACGAACGTGGACGCTGCGGTTAGCGAAGAGGCTTTCGAGCGCCTGACGGCAAAGCTGAAAGCCCGCGTGGGCAGCGAAATCTATTCGAGCTGGTTTGGCCGGTTGAAACTTGACGATATTTCCAAGAGCATTGTGCGTCTGTCGGTTCCGACCGCTTTTCTGCGCTCCTGGATCAACAATCATTATTCCGAACTCCTGACCGAACTCTGGCAGGAAGAAAACGCGCAGATCCTGAAGGTCGAAGTCGTGGTGCGCGGCATGAACCGTGTGGTTCGCAGCGCCGCTCCCGCAGAAACGGCAGAATCGGCTGAAACCAAGCCGGTCGTGGCGCCGCGCGAAAAGATGATGTTCCCGGTCGGCCAGTCCTTTGCCGGTCAGCATATCGGCGACAAGCGCGGCTCCGCCGTGGTCGCAGAATCGGCTGCCGCTTCGGGCTCGATTCTCGGTTCGCCGCTTGATCCGCGCTACACCTTCGACAGCTTCGTCGATGGCGCATCGAATCGCGTGGCGCTTGCTGCCGCCCGCACCATTGCGGAAGCCGGTTCCAGCGCCGTGCGCTTCAACCCGCTTTTCATCCATGCCTCGGTCGGTCTCGGCAAGACGCATCTTCTCCAGGCCATTGCAGCGGCAGCGTTGCAGCGTCAGGAAAAGGCCCGCGTCGTTTATCTGACAGCTGAATATTTCATGTGGCGCTTTGCGACCGCGATCCGTGACAACAATGCGCTTTCCTTCAAGGAGCAGCTGCGCGACATCGACCTTCTGGTCATCGACGACATGCAGTTCCTGCAGGGCAAGTCCATTCAGCACGAGTTCTGCCATCTCCTGAACACGCTGCTCGACAGCGCCAAGCAGGTCGTGGTTGCCGCTGATCGTGCACCGTCGGAACTGGAATCGCTCGACGTTCGCGTCCGTTCGCGTCTGCAGGGCGGCGTCGCGCTTGAAGTGGCCGCACCGGATTACGACATGCGCGTTGAAATGCTGCGCCGTCGTCTGAACACGGCACAGGTCGAAGATCCGAGCCTCAACATTGGCGACGAGATTCTCTCGCATGTTGCCCGCACCGTCACCGGATCGGGTCGCGAGCTGGAAGGTGCTTTCAACCAGCTTCTGTTCCGCCAGTCTTTCGAGCCGAATCTGTCAATCGACCGCGTGGATGAGCTGCTGGGTCATTTGACCCGCGCAGGTGAACCGAAGCGCATCCGCATCGAGGAGATCCAGCGCATCGTGGCGCGCCATTACAATGTTTCGAAGCAGGATCTGCTCTCGAATCGTCGTACCCGCACCATCGTGAAGCCGCGTCAGGTGGCGATGTATCTCGCCAAGATGATGACGCCGCGCTCGCTGCCTGAAATTGGCCGCCGCTTTGGCGGACGCGATCACACCACCGTGCTGCACGCTGTGCGCAAGATCGAAGATCTGGTGGGTGCCGACACCAAGCTGGCACAGGAACTGGAGCTTCTGAAGCGCCTCATCAACGATCAGGCTGCCTGATAAAACCAGCTTCCCCGCTATCAAAGGCGGTTATCAACAAAAAGCCCGGGCCCTGTCGCATTACGGCACGGCGCGGGCTTGCTTTTCTCCTTAAAAATCTGCCACTTTAACGGACCTTTCTGGCGCCTCTGGCGCCGTACCGACGAGGGCCGCTGCCCGTCAGATGCAAGCGCCCTGGTCCCAGCGAGCGAGTGCGTTTGAACATGCGTGTTACCCTAGAGCGATCGAACCTTCTCAAATCTCTCAACCACGTCCACCGCGTCGTGGAGCGTCGCAACACGATTCCGATTCTGTCGAACGTGCTTTTGCAGGCCGAAGGCGCAAGCCTCGCCCTCAAGGCGACCGATCTCGACCTCGAAGTGAATGAAGCAACCGCCGCCATGGTCGAGCAGGCGGGTGCGACGACCGTTCCGGCACACCTTCTCTATGACATTGTGCGCAAGCTTCCCGATGGCGCGGAAGTCATGCTGTCGACCAATCCGGATGGCGGTTCGATGTCGGTCATTTCCGGCAAATCGTCCTTCCGTCTCCAGTGTCTGCCGCAGTCGGACTTCCCGGAACTGACAGCCGGGTCTTTCACCCATTCCTTCCGCATCGAAGCGCAGGCGCTGAAGCGCCTTATCGACCGCACCCAGTTTGCGATCTCGACGGAAGAAACCCGCTATTATCTGAACGGCATCTACTTCCATGCCATTGAAAGCGACGGCGCTCTGAAGCTGCGCGCCGTGGCGACCGACGGTCACCGTTTGGCCCGCGCCGAACTGGAAGCGCCATCGGGCACGGAAGGCATGCCGGGCATTATCATCCCGCGCAAGACGGTTGCCGAACTGCAAAAGCTGGTTGACGCTCCGGATGTGGTGGCGACAGTGGAACTGTCGGATGCCAAGATCCGCTTCACGGTCGGCTCGGTGGTGCTTACTTCCAAGCTCATCGACGGCACCTTCCCGGATTACCAGCGCGTCATTCCTTCCGGCAATGACAAGAAGCTCACCATCGGACGCCAGGAATTCGCCGCTTCGGTGGACCGCGTTTCGACCATTTCGAGCGAGCGTGGCCGTGCGGTCAAGCTTTCCATCGCCGATGGCCAGTTGACGCTGACGGTCAATAATCCCGATTCGGGCAGCGCTACGGATGAGCTGGCAGCGGATTATGATTCCGATCCACTGGATATCGGCTTCAACTCCAAATATCTGCTGGACATCACCAGCCAGCTTTCCGGCTCGGATGCTGTCTTCATGCTGGCTGATGCCGGTTCGCCTACACTGGTGCGCGACACCGGCGACGAAGATGTGCTGTATGTCCTGATGCCGATGCGCGTCTAAGAGCTATCGATCTTCAGGCTCTGGCGGCCTGCAAATGGCGTGATTTTTCGCTTCCGGTGCTCACGTGGCATTTTTCGACGCATAATCCCGACAAGTCAGCAACTTTTCGGGATTATGCGGTGAAGTACACTCCGCTCCGGTTCTCAAATCCCGCCATTTTCGGCTCACCATAACCAAAATCTCGACAGCCACGGCATCTCGCTGGAAGAGGTCTCTTAAAGAACCCAATTGTGGATATAAAAGACGATATAACGAGCCGCCCTGACCGGGTTTCGGTCCGGCGGCTTAAATTGACTGATTTCCGCAATTATGCGGAACTCTCGCTGCCGCTTGGTCCCGGCCATGTGGTGCTGACGGGCGAGAACGGTTCCGGCAAGACCAATCTCATCGAAGCACTTTCCTTTCTGTCGCCGGGGCGCGGCCTTCGCCGGGCCTCCTATGACGATGTGGCGCGAACGGTCGCGCATGATGGCTTTGCCATCCATGCGACGCTCGACTGTATGATTTACGGCGAAGCAGAAATCGGCACCGGAACCGCAGCCGGCGGAGAAGGGGGGCGCAAGGTTCGCATCAACGGCGTTGCGGCCTCTGGCGACGAGCTGCTCGATTATGCCCGCATTCTTTGGGTAGTTCCTTCCATGGACGGGCTTTTTACCGGGGGCGCGTCAGACCGGCGGCGTTTTCTCGACCGCATGGTGCTCGCCATCGATACCGCGCACGGCAAGCGTGTGCTCGATTATGAGAAGGCCATGCGCAGCCGTAACCGGCTTTTGAACGAAGGCAATAATGACGACCGGTGGCTCGACGCCATTGAAAGTCAGATGGCGGAGCTTGGCACCGCCATTGCCGCAGCGCGGGCGGAAGCCATGCGGCTGATTGCAGCCATGATCGAACGGTTGCCGGCAGAAGGTCCTTTCCCGAAGGCGGATTGCTTTCTGGAAGGTTCGCTGGAACAGCGGATCGGCGTTGAGGCGGCGCTCGATCTGGAAGAGGATTTCCGCCGCAACTTGCGTGACGGGCGCAGCCGGGATCGAGCGGCTGGCCGCACGCTGGACGGGCCGCACCGCACCGACCTCATCGTGCAGCATCGGCCGAAGGCGATGCCTGCCGCCCTTTGTTCGACCGGGGAGCAGAAGGCATTGCTGATCGGTCTTATCCTCGCCCATGCGCGCCTGACCGGCGAATTATCCGGCATGGCCCCGATTCTCCTTCTGGACGAAATCGCCGCGCATCTCGATTCAGGTCGTCGTGCCGCCTTGTTCGGCATTCTCGATGATCTCGGCGGACAGGCCTTCATGACCGGAACCGACAGGGCGCTGTTCGATACGCTTGGCGGCGATGCACAGTTTTTCAGTGTCGCAGGCGGCGTCCTCACCAAGAGCTAAAATATCCGCTGACAGCATCGTCGCGGCGGCTTATGTTGTGACCATCATGAATGCACCATCCAGACCATTTTCGTCCGAAGAGCTTGAACGCTATGCGCGCCATATCGTGCTGCCGGAAGTCGGCGGTCCCGGCCAGCAGAAGCTGAAGGCGGCCCGCGTGCTGGTCGTCGGCGCTGGCGGTCTCGGCGCGCCCGTGCTGCAATATCTGGCGGCAGCGGGCATAGGAACGCTTGGCATCGTCGATGACGACACGGTTTCGCTGTCCAACCTGCAGCGTCAGGTCATCCACGACACGGAAAGCGTCGGGCAGCAAAAGGTCGAGAGCGCGCGAAGCGCCATTACGCGCATCAATCCGCATGTGGCGGTCGAAGGCCACGCCCTGCGTCTCAGTGCGGACAATGCCGAAGCGCTCATTGCCGCTTACGATGTGATCGTCGACGGTTCCGATAATTTCACGACACGCTATGTGCTGGCGGATACGGCAGCCAAGGTCGGGCGCCCGCTGGTGACAGGCGCGATGGGCCGTTTCGATGGCACCGTGACGGTCCTGATGCCCTATCTGACGGGGCCAGATGGCGTGCCACATCCCTCCTATCGTGATCTCTTCCCGGAAGCACCGCCGCCGGGAACCGTCCCAACCTGCGCGGAAGCGGGCGTGCTGGGCGTGTTGCCGGGCGTGATCGGCAGCTTGCAAGCGATGGAGGTCATCAAGCTCGTCACTGGCATCGGCGAGCCGCTGGTCGGTCGCCTGTTGCTCTATAATGCGCTGAATGTCCGCTTCGAGACCATTCGATACAAGGCGCGCACGCCCAAATGACCACGCCCCGTATCGTACCCATCACTCAGGATTTCGCCCGCTGGGACGAGCTTCTGAAACTCATCCGCGACAGCTTTGCCTATATGGACGGCGTGATCGATCCGCCGTCGTCCGCGCATCTTCTGACCGCGGAAGGACTGAAACAAAAGGCCAGCGATGAAATCGGCTTTGTCGCCCTGATCGGCGACGAACTGGTAGGCTGCGTTTTCATCAAAGAAGGAAGCGACAGCTTTTATCTCGGCAAGCTGGCCGTTGCGCCTGCTTACGAGGGGCAAGGGATCGCGCGCGCCCTTATGCATTGTGTGGAGGCCGAAACTATCGCGACGGGCAAGCCGGCGATTGAATTGCAGGTGCGTATCGAACTGATGCGCAACCGGGCAGTGTTTGAAAAGCTCGGTTATTGCAAGATCGCGGAAACGGCGCATCCCGGCTATACGCGCACGACCTCCATCACCATGCGCAAGGAAATCGTGCAGGGATAGGCGGTGAGATGACCGGCAGCCGGTAGCTGCCGATCAAGCCGAATATCAACATCAATACTGCGTGTTGCGGTCGACGATATGCTCCAGCGTGCCATTGCGCTCAAAGGCTTCGATCTGCCGGATGATCTGCGGCACCAGCGCGGTCGCTGACGAGCTTGCGGCGGCGTGCGGGGTGATCGTCACGCGCGGATGATCCCAGAGCGCGCTGGTGGCCGGCAGCGGTTCCTGATTGAACACATCGAGCGTTGCTGCCGAAAGCAGCCCACGGTCCAGCGCGGCCAGAATATCAGCCTCGTTCTGCAAGCCGCCGCGTCCGGCATTGATCAATACCGGCGCGCCGAACGGTCCGTCGCTTTTCAACTGCGCGAACATCGACATGGACAGGATGCCCTTGGTGTCCGGCGTCAGCGGCAGCAAGCAGACGAAAATATCGGCGGTCTTGAGGAAAGCGCCAAAGCCGTCGCGACCGTGATAGGTTTTGACGCCCTTGATTTCCTGAGGGCGGCGGCTCCATCCGGTCACGTTGAAACCGAGCGCGGTCAGCTTTTCAGCCGCATCGCGACCCAGCACGCCAAGCCCCATAATGCCAACCGTCACCTCATGCGCGGCAGGCTGGCGGCGATCTTCGTGCCAGACATGGTTCTGCTGCTGCTTGCGATAGCGCGAGCCCAGACGGTGATGATCCAGCACCTGCCAGACCACATATTCGGTCATGCGCATGGTCAGATCGTCGGAGATGATGCGCACCAGCGGCACATCGGGAATGCGGTCATCGCGGAACACATGGTCCACGCCAGCGCCAAGCGAGAAGATGACTTTCAGATTGGGCAGATTGGCGAGCGAGCCGGGCTTCTGCTTCCATACGAGCGCGTATTTGACGGAAGGATCGGTCTCGGCGCGCTCGGTCACCACGGGGCGATCCGGCGCATTGTCCTTGAATGTCTTCAGCCAGATTTCCGGATCCCAATCGGTGATCGCCAGAAGAATATTGCCTTTGTCGTTGTTCGTGGTCATTGCCTCACTCCTCCCCAAGTGGTCCGATTCCGACATTTGCCTTCAATTGCCTTTAGCTCCGAGCAAATGTCGGAATCAAAGGACCACTTATCAATTCTGTATCTAGTGGAGTTTTGAATTTGACATTTGAACCTGCGTATCGGTCGGGCGGTGTCCAAATGTCAAATTCACTCCACTAGAGCGCCTCCATATGGAAGGCTGCCGCCATCAACGCCTTGGTATAGTCGGTCTTTGGATTGGCGAAGACATCCTTCGCCGTACCATACTCAACCGCCTTGCCGTTGCGCATCACCAGCACATCATTGGCCAGTGCCCGCACCACTTTGAGATCGTGGCTAATGAAAAGATAGGCGAGATCATGCTTCTTCTGCAATCCACGCAAAAGATCGACCACTTGCGCCTGCACGCTCATGTCGAGCGCCGAGGTCGGCTCATCCAGCATCACGAACCGCGGGTTCAGCACCATGGCGCGCGCAATGGCGATGCGCTGGCGCTGGCCGCCGGAAAATTCATGCGGATAGCGGAAGCGGGTTTCGGGATCGAGGTTCACTTCCTGAAGTGCCGAGACGACACGCGCATCGCGGTCGTCTGCCGAGAGTTTCGGCTCATGCACCAGCAGACCTTCGGCGATGATGTCCGCAATGGTCATGCGCGGGGAGAGCGAGCCGAACGGGTCCTGAAACACGATCTGCATTTCACGACGCAGCGGACGCATGTCCTTGAAGCTGAATTTCGCGATATCGCGCCCTTCAAAGTGGATATCGCCCTTGGATGAAATCATGCGCGAAAGGGCAAGGCCGAGCGTCGTCTTGCCAGAGCCCGATTCGCCGACGACACCGAGTGTCTGACCGGCGCGCAGTTTGACATCGATACCGTCCACCGCCTTCACATGGTCGACGGTCTTGCGCATGAACCCCTTTTTGATCGGGAACCAGACACGGATATCCTTGCCTTCCATCACCGTTTTCGCTGCCGGATCGGCAGCGGGCGGCTCGCCCTTCGGTTCGGCGGCAAGCAGATGTTTTGTATAGGGATGCTGCGGATTGTCGAAAATTTCCGTTGTCGGTCCAGCCTCGACGATCTTGCCTTTGCTCATCACGCAGACCTTGTCGGCGATCTTGCGCACGATGCCGAGATCGTGGGTGATGAACAGCATCGACATGCCCTGCGCGGCCTTGAGCTCGGCCAGCAGCTTCAAAATCTGCGCTTGAACGGTCACGTCCAGCGCGGTGGTGGGTTCATCGGCAATCAGCAGTTTCGGCTTGTTGGCCAGCGCCATGGCGATCATCACGCGCTGGCGTTGTCCGCCAGAAAGCTGATGCGGGAAGGCCGACAGGCGCTTCTCCGGCTCGCGAATACCCACTTCGTTCAAAAGCTCCAGCGTGCGGGCCCGTGCCTGGGCGTCGCCCATGCCCTGATGCACACGCAGGATTTCGCCGACCTGCCGCTCGACGCTGTGCAGCGGGTTGAGCGAGGTCATCGGCTCCTGAAAGATCATGGCAATGTCGTTGCCGCGTACGCGCCGCAATTCCGGCTCGGAGGCTTGCATCAGGTCCTTGCCGTTGAAAAGGATTTCACCGGAAGGGTGGCTGGCCGCCGGATAGGGCAGAAGTTTCAGCACCGACAAAGCGGATACAGACTTGCCCGAGCCGGATTCGCCGACCAGTGCCACAGTTTCGCCTTCGGCAATGTCGAAGGACACGCGGTCGACCGAAATGCGCTCTTCGCCGTTCTGACGAAACGCCACCGACAAGTCGCGGACGGACAGCAGGGTTTTGTTCATCGATCCGCTCATTGGCCCACTCATTGAAATGCCTTTCGCGGATCGAATGCGTCGCGTGTCGCCTCGCCGATGAAGATCAGCAGCGACAGCATGACTGAGATGACCACGAAGCCGGTAATGCCGAGCCAAGGCGCCTGAAGATTATTCTTGCCCTGCGCCAGAAGTTCGCCGAGCGAGGCGGAGCCGGGCGGCAGGCCGAAGCCGAGGAAGTCGAGCGAGGTCAGCGTGGTGATCGAGCCGTTGAGGATGAAGGGCAGGAAGGTCAGCGTCGCCACCATGGCATTGGGCAGAAGATGCCGCCACATGATGGTGCCGTTCTTCACGCCAAGCGCGCGTGCTGCATTCACATATTCGAAGTTGCGGGCGCGCAGGAATTCAGCGCGCACGACGCCGACGAATGCCACCCATGAGAAGAGAAGCATGATGCCGAGCAGCACCCAGAAGCCCGGCGGCAGGATTGCCGCTATGATCAGCAACAGATAAAGCACTGGGATTGACGACCAGATTTCGATGATGCGCTGGAAGATCAGATCGACCCAGCCGCCGAAATAGCCCTGAACCGCGCCGGCAGTCACGCCGATGATGGCCGAGAAGAAAGTGAGGATCAGGCCGAACAGCACCGAAATGCGGAAGCCATAAAGCGCGCGCGCAAAGACGTCTCGCGCCTGATCGTCGGTGCCAAGCAGGTTGAAATTACCGAAACGGCAATTGGGATCGCTCACACCTTGCGGATAGCGCTGGCAGCGCTCCTCGGCTGAATAGAGCCAGAAGGGCTTGGACGGCGCGGCTTCCGGGATTTCATTATTCACGGTGTTGTAGGAATAGCGAATGGGCGGCCAGATCGCCCAGCCATTATTGGCGATTTCTTCCTGGATCACCGGATCGCGATAGTCGGTCACCGCATAGAAGCCGCCGAATTTCTCTTCCGGATAATCGACAAAGACCGGCGCCAGCAACTCGCCCTTGTAGGAAACGAGAATGGGGCGATCATTGGCGATGAATTCCGAGCAAAGGGCGGCAATGAGCAGGAACAGGAAAACCCACAGCGACCAGTAACCGCGCTTGTTGGCCTTGAAATTCTGCCAGCGACGACGGTTCAGCGGCGACAGCCATGGACGCTTTACGGGCTTGACGGTGGGGGTGAGGGCGGCATCCGTCATCACACGTCCCTCCGGTCGAAATCGATACGCGGATCGATCCACGTATAGGTCAGATCGGACAGAAGCCCGACGAGCAGACCGATCAGCGAGAAGATGAAGAGATTGGCGAATACAACCGGATAATCACGGTTGATGACCGACTGGTAGCCGAGCAGGCCAAGACCGTCGAGCGAGAAGATGGTTTCAATCAAAAGCGAGCCGGTGAAGAAAGCCGAGATGAAAGCGCCCGGAAAACCGGCAATGACGATCAGCATGGCGTTGCGGAAGACATGGCGATAAAGCACCTGATTTTCGGTGAGGCCCTTGGCGCGCGCCGTCGTCACATATTGCTTGCGGATTTCCTCGAGAAACGAGTTTTTCGTCAGAAGTGTTGTGGTGGCGAAGGCCGAAAGCACCAGCGCGGTGACCGGCAGAACCATGTGCCAGAGATAGTCGCCGATCTTGCCCCAGAACGACATTTGCGCGAAGTCGGGCGAAGTGAGACCGCGCAGCGGGAACCAGTCGAAGAAGGAACCGCCCGCAAACAGCACGATCAGCAGGATGGCGAACAGGAAGCTTGGAATGGCGTAACCGACAATGATGACCGCGCTGGTCCATGTATCGAAGCGCGTGCCTTCCTTGATTGCCTTGCGAATGCCAAGCGGGATCGAGATCATGTAGGACAGAAACGTCAGCCACAGGCCGAGCGAGATTGAAACCGGCATCTTTTCCTTGATCAGATCGATGACGCTGATGTCGCGGAAATAGCTGCGCCCAAAATCAAAACGCAGATAATTCCATAGCATCTGGCCGAAACGCTCCAGCGGCGGCTTGTCGAAGCCAAACTGCTTTTCAAGATCGGCAATGAATTGGGGGTCGAGCCCCTGTGCGCCGCGATATTTAGAGTTGACCGAGCCGCTATCGACTGCGCTCTGGCCAAAATCGCTGCCACCACCGGAAAGGCGATCCAGTGCATCGCCGCCCTGACCGGAAAGCTGCGCGATCACGCGCTCGACCGGACCGCCGGGAGCGAACTGAACAACGGCGAAGGAAATAGCCATGATGCCGAAGATGGTCGGGATCATTAAGATCAAGCGGCGGAGGATGTAGGCGCCCATTAGCTTGGCTCTCGCGTTAGATCCGTGTTTCTCTTATGGCTTACCAACAACTTTTGCCTTTTCTTCTTCAATCCACCACAACGTCTCGACCGGAAAGCCGTAATCGGGCTTCGGTTCCTTGAAACCGAACCGGTCCCAATAGGCGACGAGATGATTCGCTGTTGTCCAATTTGGAATCCAGTCGCGCCGGATACGCAAGTACCGATCCAGCACTCTGATGGTCGCGACAAGATCGTCGCGGGTCGTAACCTTTCCGGCATCGTCGATCAGGGCGTCGATCACCGGGTCGGCAGTGCCGGGCAGATTATAGCTTCCGGGCGTCCTGGCCGCTTGCGAACCAAACATGCTGGAAAGCGATTCTGACGTCGGCGTCGCGCCAAACAGCATTGCAATGCCCACCATGTCGAACTGGAAATCCTGCATCCGTGCCTGATATTGGCTGGCATCCACCAGCCGCAAATTGGCATCGATACCGATGGCCCGCAGTTTCTGGATGAACGGATTGTAGACGCGCGTGAAGGCTTCCGAATCGCTGAGAATTTCCAGCGCGAATTTCGCGCCGTCCTTGTCGTGGAACTGCCCGTTGCGCCGCTCGAAACCGGCTTCTTCCATCAGTTTGACGGCTTTGCCGAATTGCGTGCGGTCGCGCCCCGTTCCATCCGAAACCGGCAGGGTGACGGCCTCGCCGAACACGGCATCGGGAAGCTTGCCGCGATAGCGTTCCAGCACTTTCAACTCATCCGGGGTGGGGAGGCCCTTAGCCTGAAAATCCGACCCGTTGAAACTCGATTGCGAGCGCTCATAGGTGTCGAAGAAGAGGTTTTTGTTGGTCCACTCGAAATCAAAACAGAGGCTGATTGCCTCCCGAACGCGCGGGTCGCGGAAACGCTCGCGACGCTGGTTCAGCGCCCAGGCCTGCATCAGCGGGTTCTTTTCCTTCGGGAAAGTGCGCTTGATAACCTTTTTCTGCTGAATGGCCGGGAAGTCATAGCCCGTCGCCCAGTTCTTGGACACGCTTTCCGAGCGGAAATCGATATCGCCTTTCTTGAAGGCTTCGAATTCCGGCTGCCGGTCGCGGAAGAACTCGATGTGGATGCGGTCGAAATGGCTGGAACCGCGCCGCACTGGCAAATCCTTGGCCCAGTAGTCTTCGACACGATCATATTCAATGAATTGACCGGCGGTGAAATTCCCCACTTTGTAAGCGCCCGAACCGAGCACTGGTTCCATCGTGGTCGCTTCGAAATCGCGATCCTTGAACCAGTTCTCCGACAGGATCGGCAGCACCACGGTGTCAAGGATGGCGTTGGGGCCGCGATCCGCCGCAAAACGCATGCGAATATCGTTCTTGCCCGTCAGTTCCACCTTTTCCATCCCGGCGAGCGACTGACGTATGAGCGGGTGGCCCTTTTCCTTCAGCACCGTATAGGTGAACAGCACGTCTTTCGCCGTGATCGGTGATCCGTCATGGAACCGCGCTTCCTTGCGCAGCTTGAAGGTGCAGGCCCGACGATCTTTCGACAGCGTGACGCTTTCAGCGAGAAGTCCGTAGACGGAATCCGGTTCATCGAGCGCCGGGACCATTAGGCTGTCATAGGTCAGCTCCATGCGCGGCGGCGCATCACCCTTGAAGGTAAAGGTGCTGAGCGTGTTGAAGGTCTGCGTGTTCTGGTTCCAGGTCCAGCTTGCTGGCGCAAACCTGAACGTGCCGCCTTTCGGCGCGTCTGGACTGGTGTAATCGAAATGGGTGAAATCGCTGCCATATTTCAGCTCGCCAAACGCGGACAGGCCATGCAGGGACTTGCCGGTCGGCACCTCCGCAAAGGCGTTGGCATTGACAGCCTGACCCGGCAGGCAGGCCGCGATTGCGGCGCTGCCCGAAACACCCAGAAAATGGCGGCGGTTCATGCGAAGCATCGTCATTCTCCGCTTGTCCCTATTCGCTGCCGGTCTTCAGTTTGGCTTCCTTCGCGGGGTCGACCCACCATGAGAATGGATCGATGCCCAGATAATCCGGCTGCTTTTCAGGCATGCCGAACTTGTTCCAATAGGCCACATTGATGTGGTCGGAATACCATTGTGGGATCACGTAATAATTCCACAGCAGCGCCCGGTCGAGCGCATGGCTTGCGGCCACCAGTTCCTCGCGATCCTTGGCATAGATCACGCGGTCGATCAGCGTGTCGATGGCCGGGTTTTTGATACCGGCATAGTTGCGGCTGCCTTTGAAATCTGCGGCCTTCGAGCCCCACATGTCGCGCTGCTCATTGCCGGGCGAGGCGGTCTGCGCGATGACCGAGGTGATGATATCATAGTCGAAATCATTGACCCGCGCCTGATATTGGGCGGTATCGACGATACGCACCGTGGCATTGATCCCGATCTTGCGCAGGCTCGCCGCAAACGGATTGTAGATGCGCTCGTCGGTCGGATCCTTGCCGAGAAATTCGATGGTGAACGGATTGCCATTCGCATCGACCAGCTTGTTGCCCTGCAATTTCCAACCCGCTTCCGCAAACAGCTTCAGAGCCGTTCGCAGATTATCGCGGGTGGCCTGCGGCGTGTCGTAAACAGGCAGCTTGAATTCCTTGCTCAGCGCATCTGCGGGGAGCGCATCCTTGACCGTTTCGAGAATGGCCTGCTCCGCCGGGGTCGGCGGGCCGCTCAGCTGCAATTCATTGCCAGCGAAATAGCTGTTGATGCGGTTATACTGATTGAAAAACAGCATGCGGTTCATGGATTCGAAGTCGAAAGCATAGGTCAGCGCTTGACGAACTTTCGGGTCCTTGAACTTGTCGCGCCGCGTATTCAGGAAATAGCCCTGCATGCGGCCGACGGCATTATACGGGAAGGACTTCTTGACGACGTCACCGCGCTCGACTGCCGGAAAATTATACTGTTCCGCCCAGCGCTGGGCGCGGTTTTCGTTACGATAATCATACTGGCCGCCCTTCTTGAAGGCTTCCCAGGTTGCATCTTCGTTGAAGTAATACTCGTAGACGACGCGGTCGAAATTGTTGCGACCGACATTCACGGCCAGGTCTTTGCCCCAGTAATCATCGACGCGCGCCCAGGTGATGGATCGTCCCGGCGCAACGCGGTCGATCTTATAGGCAGAGGAACCCAGCGGAATTTCCAGCGTCGGGCGGCTGATGTCGCGCTGTTTGCCCTGCGCGTCCTTACCCTCCCACCAATGCTGCGGCAGCACTGCGAGCTGGCCCATGATTTGCGGCAGTTCGCGATTGCCCTTTTGGCTGAAGTTGAACCTCACCTCGTGGTCGCCGGTCTTTTCCGCGCTTTCCACGTCGCCATAATATTTGTTGTAAAGTGGCGACTGTTTTTTCAGCACATTGAAGGACCAGATCACGTCTTCCACGGTGATCGGCTGGCCGTCATGCCATTTGGCGTTCGGGTTGAGCTTGAACTTCACCCAGGAATAATCATCCGGGTACTGAAGCGCTTCGGCGATCAGCGGATATTGTGTCGATCCCTGATCGAGCGAATCTGTCATCAGCGTATCGTAGAGCATGCCGCCGCCGAAGTCTGACAGGCCCGCTGCGGCGACGCCCTGCACGACGAACGGGTTGAGACTGTCGAATGTGCCGACGGCCACCTGATTGAGCGTGCCGCCCTTCGGCGCTTGCGGGTTTACGTAGTCGTAATGCTTGAAATCGGCCGCATATTTGGGCTCGCCGAGCAGGCTGGAAGAACTGCGCCATTGGGGTTCCACGTCGCTCGCATGGCTTGAAGACATTGTGCTTGCAAGCATGGCAACCGCAAATGCACCCGCCCAAAACGCTTTCATCCAGTCTCTCCGTTTCTGCTTCGGATCATCTGTATGAGTCTTATGGGTTTTTGCGGAGGAAGAAAGGCACCGGGACAATAAATTTCATCGTCCAAATGAAAAAGCCCGGTTGAAACCGGGCTTTTCGATCATTCTTGCGCTATTAGTTCGCCGGTGCGGCTGGCTTTTCGCCTTCCGGTGCAGGCGCTGCATCCGCAGGCTTGGCATCGCCGCCTGCCGGTGCGGCGTCAGCGGCTGGAAGCGGAGCCGGGTTGTCGGACAGTGTGCGTAGATAGGCGATCAGATCGGCGCGCTCGTTGTCCTTCTTGTCACCCGCAAAGCCCATGGCCGTGCCCTTGATGAAGCCTTTTGGCGACGTCAGGAACTTGTTGAGATGCTCGAAGTCCCACTTGTTGCCGCCTGCGCCGAATTCCTTCATGGCGGACGAATAGCCAAAACCTTCAACGGAAGCCGCCGGACGGTTCACGACATCCCACAGATGCGGGCCGACCTTGTTTGCGCCGCCCTTTTCGCCGGTGTGGCAGGCAGCACAGCGCTTGAAGACTGCTTCGCCGCGCGCCGGATCGGCGGATTGCAGCAATGTTGCGATGGAAACTTCTTCCTTGGCCGGTGCAGCTCCCCCTTCACCGGTCGCAGCTTCCGCTGCCTCGATTGCAAAGCCGGGCTTTTCCGGTGCAGGCGAGTGAAACAGCGCATCGGACAGGATGCCCGTCGTCATGACAACGAAAACCGTTGCCAGAAAAGCCATGATAAACTTGTTAGTCCGGGTTGAATTCATCGCCGGTCAGCGCTCCCTCTACCAAAACGCTCTCCCCGAGAACGCTCTCCTCAGCCGACATGCGCACCTCATATGAGGCTGCAATTCTCTCCGCGGCATCGGGCGGAAACTAGGTCTTTTACCAGGGCGATGCAACACCTATAAGGGTAACCAGACCCGTGACTTTTTGACACTTTTGCAGCATTTACAGTGCGGATAAAACTCCTCGAAAGACGGCCACGATCCGACGAGACAACAAGAGGCGACCATGCTTCAGACCTTAAAGACCCTCACTCTTATTCCGGCAAGACTGGCCGCCACGCGCCTGCCGAACAAGCCGCTGGCCGATATTTGCGGGAAGCCGATGATCGTGCATGTGGCCGACAGAGCCGCCGCCGCCAAGCTTGGGCGCGCCGTCGTTGCGACCGATAGCGAGGAAATTTTTGCCGCCGTCACTGCGCATGGCCACGAAGCCGTCATGACCCGCACCGATCACGAATCGGGTTCGGACCGCATCTATGAAGCGCTTTTGAAGCTCGATCCGGCTGGCGAGTTCGATGCCGTGGTCAATGTGCAGGGTGATTTGCCGACCATAGATCCCGACATAATCCGCCGCGCTCTGCTGCCGCTCGAAGACGGCCCGGCAGATATTGCGACGCTTGGCGTCGAGATTGAGGAAGAATCGGAAAAGACCAATCCGAGCGTGGTGAAGATCGTCGGCTCGCCGCTGGCGGGCAGTTCGCGTCTGCGCGCGCTCTATTTCACCCGCGCCACCGCACCTTATGGCGAAGGCCCGCTCTATCATCATATCGGCCTTTATGCCTATCGCCGTTCGGCGCTGGAGAAATTCGTGAAACTCGGGCCGTCGCCGCTGGAAAAGCGCGAAAAGCTTGAGCAATTGCGCGCTTTAGAAGCCAGCATGCGCATCGATGTCGAAGTGGTGAAAACGGTGCCGCTGGGCGTCGATACGCCAGCCGACCTTGACCGCGCCCGACTTCTTGTCGCAAAGGGTCTTTGACAAGGTCAACAACCAGGAAAGCCCCGCGAGTGAGGGGCGTTTGAGAAAGTACGACGACGATGAAAACCAACCGGATTTCTTTTCAGGGTGAAGCGGGTGCCAATTCCGATACGGCGTCGCGCAACATGTTTCCCGGTATGGAGCCTTTGCCGTGTCCGACTTTTGAAGACGCTTTCAACGCGGTCGAGACCGGCGCTGCCGATCTGGCGATGATCCCGATCGAGAATACGCTGGCTGGTCGCGTTGCGGATATTCATTATCTGCTGCCGCTGGCCGACATGCACATTGTGGGTGAATATTTCCTGCCGATCCATTTTCAGCTGATGGTGCTTCCGGGCGTCAAGCGCGAGGAAATCAAGACGGTTCACAGCCATATTCACGCGCTCGGCCAGTGCCGCAAGGTCATCCGCCAGAACGGCTGGAAGCCGGTCATCGCGGGTGATACGGCGGGCGCTGCCCGTCTCGTCGCCGACATGCAGGACCGTTCGATGGCAGCGCTCGCGCCGCGTCTGGCCGCCGATCTCTACGGCCTCGATATTCTGGAAGAAAATGTCGAGGACGCGGAAGACAATGTGACCCGCTTCGTGGTTCTTTCCAAGGAAAAGCAATGGGCACCACGCCCGGAAAGCGGCGAACGCATCATGACGACGTTTGTTTTTCGCGTGCGCAACGTTCCGGCAGCGCTTTACAAGGCGATGGGCGGCTTTGCCACCAACGGCGTCAACATGACCAAGCTCGAAAGCTATCAGATCGGCGGGCGTTTCATTGCCACGCAGTTCTATGCCGATATTGAGGGCCACCCGGAAGACCGCAATGTACAGCTCGCTTTGGAGGAACTCGAATTCTTCTCCAAGGAAGTACGTATTCTCGGCGTCTATCGGGGCAGCGACATTCGCGGCACGCAGCTGCTCGCCGCGGAATAATTCACGAAAATATCGGGCAGAATCAGTTTTCCGCCCATGCCTTGATCAGATGGGTTGCGATGGCGCCGGATGGTGGCACTCGCAGCCCATTTTCATGGGTGCCCGCCAGCATGGTGCGGACTTCATCCTTGCCGAACCAGCGACCGTCTTCCAGTTCCGAGCGGTCGATAGTGAAGTCGTCCGACAGCACTTCGGCATGGCAGCCGATCATCAGCGAATAGGGAAACGGCCAGGGCTGGCTGGCGTGATATCCGACGCGACCAATGGCGAGCCCCATTTCCTCAAGGCTTTCACGACGAACCGCTGCTTCAATCGTCTCGCCATGTTCGATGAAACCAGCAAGGCAGGAATAGGAACCGGCAGCAAAATGCGGGCTGCGCGCGAGAATGCATTTGTCACCGCGCACCGGCAGCATGATCGCCACCGGATCGGTGCGCGGGAAATGCTCGGCGCTGCAATTTGGACATTGACGCTTGGCACCACCGGCGCGCATTTCGGTCTTTGTGCCACAACGCCCGCAGAAACGGTGATTGTTGTGCCAGGCAGTTAGTGCCGCTGCTTGCGCCAGCGCGCCCAGCAGATCGGCTGAAACCAGCCCTTCCATATAGATGCTGCGATAGTCCTGCGCCCGAAACGGTACTTCCAGCGCCTCGGGATCGATGGGGGCCATCAGGGCGACGAGCGGAGTGCCATCCTGCAACCCCAGAAACACCGGCTCGTGCAGATCGGGTGCAAAGTCCCTCGCTTCGCTGAAGCGGAAGAGCGCGCGCGGCGTCTTTTCATCGGTGTAATCGAGCAGAAGCTTGTTGCCGCCCAAAAGCATGACGCGCGTTTCCGGCAGTTCCAGCGCGGTGAAGGCCGAATCGTCCTGACGTTTTTCGGACTGGCGGTCGATGCGGTTGCCACCAAAGCCGACAAAACGGCTCGGTTCTATTTCCGGCAGATCGTAGAGGCGGAAAGCCATGATGCTCTCGAATTGCTGTTGTTGGGAGAATTACAGCGCCGCGCGAATGTCGGCGATTAGCTTGCGGGCGTCTTTTTCGTCATAGGTTTCACGTGTGCCATGACCCCAGACGGGGCCGGGCCATCCCGCATCGCCCTCGTTGCGGGCAATCACATGCAGATGAAGCTGGCGCACGATATTGCCGAGGGCTCCGGTGTTGATCTTCTGGCACTCGGTCACGGTTTTCAGCGCCTGCGCTACCAATCCGGCCTCGAAGGTAAGAATCGTCTGGTCGAGCGGCGTCAGATCGTGAATTTCTGAAAGATCGGCCCTGCGCGGCACGAGGATAAGCCACGGCCAGCGGCGGTCATTCATCAGTCGCAACTCGCAAAGGCCGAGCACGGCGACGGAAAAAGTGTCGGCATCAAGCCGTTTATCGAGTTCGAACTGTGTCATAAGCTGTTTCCTATCAGTTTTTTTCGTTCTGCGCTTGCTTTTTGCGCTGCGATTGACGATATGCAGCGTGGGAGGTTGGTGGTGGACGAGCCACTCGCCAACCGGGTCAGGTCCGGAAGGAAGCAGCCCTAACGAGCCAGGCACGGGTCGCCGTGCCAGCCTCCCACCTTTTTCTCATTCGCCACTTTTCTTGGCTATCTGGCGGCTGTTGATGAGCAGTGTCCGTTGTTGACCTTGCTCATACGTCCGGTCCAAACTGTCGGTCGAGAAAAAAGCGTAACAGGAAGAACGGAAGGGTCGCCATGGATACGAAATCCGCTGGCATAGCTGCCGATGGGGCCTATCGCGTTCTCGCCCGCAAATACCGTCCGCAGAATTTCAACGATCTCGTCGGCCAGGAGCCGATGGTGCGCACGCTCAAAAATGCGTTCGAGACCGGTCGCATCGCGCAGGCCTGGATGCTGACCGGCGTTCGCGGCGTTGGCAAAACGACGACGGCGCGCATTCTGGCGCGGGCGCTCAATTACAAGACCGATACTGTCGATCAGCCGACCATCGACCTTTCCGTGCCCGGCGAGCATTGTCAGGCAATCATGGAAGGCCGCCATGTCGATGTGATCGAGATGGACGCTGCCTCGCATACCGGCATTGACGATATTCGCGAGATCATCGAGCAGGTGCGCTATCGCCCGGTTTCAGCGCGCTACAAAGTCTATATCATCGACGAAGTGCACATGCTCTCTAATCAGGCCTTCAATGGTCTGTTGAAGACGCTGGAAGAGCCGCCGCCGCATGTGAAATTCATCTTCGCCACCACCGAAATCCGCAAGGTGCCGATCACGGTTCTGTCGCGCTGCCAGCGCTTCGACCTGCGCCGCATCGAATCGGGCACGCTGGCGCAGCATTTGCGCCGCATTGCGGAGGCCGAGCAGATCGAAGTCGATGATGCGTCGCTCGCCATGATTGCGCGAGCTGGAGAAGGTTCCGCCCGCGATTCGCTGTCGATCTTCGATCAGGCCATTGCGCATGGTGCCGGTCAGGTCAGTGCGGAAGCCGTGCGTTCCATGCTGGGGCTTGCCGACCGCGCCCGCATCATCGACCTGTTCGAGATGCTGATGCGTGGCGATGTGGCTGGCGCTCTCACCGAGTTTCGCGCCCAATATGATGTGGGTGCCGATCCCTCGGTGGTGCTAACTGATCTGGCCGATTTCAATCATCTGGTAACACGACTGCGCTTCACGCCCGATGTGGCGGAAGATGTGTCGCTGTCGGAAGATGAACGCGTGCGCGGTCGCGATTTTGCGCAAAAGCTGTCCGTGCGCGTGCTGTCGCGCACCTGGCAGATGCTACTCAAGGGCATTGCGGAAGTGGATACGGCGACAAGGCCGGTGCAGGCTGCCGAAATGTTGCTGATCCGTCTGGCCCATGCTGCCGATCTGCCGACGCTGGACGAAGCCTTGCGCGGCCTTGAAAACGGTTCTGTTTCTGCTCCGCGTCCGCAGCCTCCGGGCAATCCTCGCTCCAATGGCAACGGCGCGCCGGAAGCACGTTTCGCGGCCGATGCCGTCGGTTCGGCCTCGATGGCATCCGCCTCGGGCGGTCCGGCCACGGCCATGCGTATCGTGGAAACGGCTCCACAACCGGTTCAGCCGCCTGCTCCGCAGCCGGTCGCCGAGAGTGCAGCGCAGCCTTCCGTGCCGGTCAACAGCCTGAACGACATTGTTGCGATGGCCGACAAGCATCGCAACATGCAGTTCAAGATTCTGGTCAAGAACTGCGTGCGTCTGGCCTCCATCGCGCCGGGACGACTTGAAATCGGCCTGACCGACGATGCGCCGAAATCGCTGCCGAGCGAGATCGCGCAGCATCTTTTGAACTGGACCGGCATTCGCTGGGTGGTGACGGTGGCGCGTGATGTCGCGAGCCAGACGGTTGCCGAAGCGGAAACGGAGCGTCGCGACAATCTTGTCACCGATGCCCGCGCCGATCCGGATGTGGCAGCCATTCTCGCGGCCTTTCCGGGCGCGAAAATCACCGACGTGCGCATTGCCGTGGCGGAACAGAACGATGACGAGGACATTGACCTCGACGCCGTTTCGGAAGTGCCCGGTGTGCCGTCTGAAGACGACTGAATTATTGAAGACTATGGAGTAAACCCATGCGTGACATGATGGGCATGATGAAGCAGGCGAAGGAATTGCAGGCCAAGATGAAGGCCATGCAGGACGAAATCGCCAATCTGGAAGCCACGGCCTCTTCCGGTGGCGGTCTGGTGACGATCACCCTGTCCGGCAAGGGCACCTTGTCGGCGCTGAAGATCGATCCGTCGCTGGCCAAGGAAGACGAGGTCGAAATCCTCGAAGACCTGATCATCGCGGCCCACAACGATGCCAAGGCAAAGCTTGAAGCCGTGATGGCCGAAAAGACGCAGTCGCTGACGGCGGGTCTTCCGATTCCTCCGGGTTTCAAGCTGCCGTTTTAAGGGAGTAGGGAATAAGGGAATAGGGGAGTATGTTTGGCCGGCTGGTTGCCGCCATGTCGCATATCCCTCATTCTCGTCCCCTACTCACTTATTCCCCTATTCCCTTACTCCCTTACAAAAAATGTCCAAACGAATCGCCGGTCCCGAAATCGAACGACTGATCCAGCTTCTGGCCCGTGTACCGGGTCTGGGGCCGCGTTCGGCGCGCCGTGCGGCGCTGCATCTCATCAAGAAGAAGGAAGCGCTTCTGGTGCCGCTGGGCGGCGCCATGCAGGAAGCTGCCGAAAAGGTGCGCATTTGTTCGTGCTGCGGCAATGTCGACACGTCCGATCCCTGCACCATCTGCACGGACGAGCGCCGCGACCCCACCACGCTGATCGTGGTGGAAGACGTGTCCGATCTTTGGGCGCTGGAACGGGCGGGCACGATGAATGTCCGTTATCATGTCCTGGGCGGTCGTCTGTCGCCGCTCGACGGCATCGGTCCTGACGACCTCAATATCAAGGGGCTGGTGGAACGTGTCGCGACCGGCGAAATCAAAGAAGTGATTCTCGCAGTCAATGCGACTGTCGAAGGCCAGACCACCGCGCATTACATTACTGACCAATTGGCGAATTTCGAGGTTCGCGTCACACGGCTCGCTCATGGCGTCCCGGTGGGCGGCGAACTCGATTATCTGGATGAGGGCACGCTGGCTGCCGCCTTGCGAGCGAGAACCACCCTTTAGTTATTCAGGAGAAACATGATGGCAGCAAACCGTTGGAAGCATGCTTTGAAAACTGCTCTGGGGCTTGTCGTCATTCTTGCTGTTTCTCCTGCCGTCGCAGCGCCCTCCAAGGCGCAGGTCGAAAGCCAGTATCGCAACTGGATCGAGCAAGATCTCTGGCCTGAGGCCAAGGCGGCGGGTGTTTCGCGCGCTACCTTCGATCAGGCCTTTGCCGGTGTGGCCATCAATTGGAAATTGCCGGATCTGGTCATCCCCGGGGAAAAGCCGTCGACGCCGAAAGAACAGAAACAGGCCGAGTTCGGCGCGCCGGGCAAGTATTTCAATGCGAAGACCATGAGCACCGTTACCAGTGGCGGTCAGGCGCGTTACAGCCAATATTCGAGCCTTCTAAAACGCATCGAGCAGAAATACGGCGTTCCGGGCCCGATTGTCCTCGCGATCTGGGGCCGCGAATCTGGTTTCGGCACAGTCAAGATTCCCTATAATGTGTTTGATGTGCTGGGCACCAAGGCCTTTATGGCAACGCGCAAGGACATGTTCCGCAAGGAGCTGATTGCCGCGCTCGAAATCGCCTCGAAAGGCTATATCGACGAAAACGCCATGAAAAGCTCATGGGCGGGCGCGCTTGGCCAGCCGCAATTCATGCCAACCTCCTATCTCAAGCACGCGGTCGATTTCGACGGCGATGGCAAGCGCGACATCTGGAATTCTGTGCCGGATACGCTGGCTTCCATCGCCAATTATCTGAAGCTGCATGGCTGGCAGAAGGGGCGTGACTGGGGTTTCGAGGTCAATGTCCCGCAGAGCATGTCCTGCTCGCTGGAAGGCCCGGATCAGGGCAAGCCGATTGCCGAGTGGGCCAGGCTTGGCATCACTCGCGTCAATGGCAAGGCTTTTCCAGCCAGCGAAATGAAGGGCGAAGGTTTTCTGCTCATGCCCGCCGGTCGTTTTGGCCCGGCCTTCATCGTAAGCCCGAATTTCTACGTGCTCAAGGATTATAATATGAGCGATCTCTATGCGCTCTTCATCGGCCATGTCGGAGACCGCATTGCTTACGGCGCAGGCGATTTCCAGCAGTCATGGGGCAATGTCGGCACGATGTATCGCTCGGATATCGGCGCCATGCAGAAGCGCTTTCAGGCGCAGGGCTATGATGTCGGCAAGCCGGACGGGCTGCCGGGCTTCAAGACGCGCCGGTCCATCGGCATGTGGCAGGCAAAGAACGGCTTGGCTTCGACTTGTTTTCCGCAGCCTGAACTGCTGCGTCAGATCCGCTGATTGGTATCGGCAAGAAGCCCATCTGCAAAGGCCTGCAGCGCTTTTGTTCTATAGCGGTCATTGTGCAATAGCATGAGAAACTGGCGTTGCGGCAGAATGAAGTCTGCTTTGACGAGAGTTCCTGCGGCAAGATGCGGGGCAGCGACCAGTTCCGATATGGCGGTGACGTAATCGCCGGAGCGCACGGCTGAACAAATGGCCTCGTTGGAGGGCAGTTCCAGCGCCACATTCAACCGTGCGGGGTTATAACCGTTAGCGCGCATGGCATCTTCGAAAACACTGCGCGTGCCTGATCCCTGTTCGCGCAATATCCATTTTCCTTCAAACAGCCGGTCCCACGAGAGGCGTCCCGCTCCACTCCATGCGTGGTCAGGGCGCGTGACCAGAATAAGCTGATCCGTCGCCACCTTGCTTATGGAAAGCGCTAGCGCCTGCACGGAGCCTTCCACGAGGCCGATATCGGCTGCGCCTTCCTGCGTTGCCGCAGTCACGCTTTCCGTATTTCCCACCGTCAGCCGCACCTCGACAAGCGGAAAGGCGCTGTGAAACTGTGCCAGAAAGGGCGGCAACCAATAGCTTGCGATGGTCTGACTGGCATGGATGGAGAGAATGCCACGCTTGCCGCCACCGAATTCAGACAGCATACGTTCCGCAGAACGTGCGCGCGCCAGCGTTGCACGCGCTTCATCCAGAAACAGCCGTCCGTCTCCGGTCAGTTCGATACGACGTCCGATGCGGTTGAATAATGTCGCACCATAGCGCTCTTCGAGGGTGCGGATTGCCGAGCTGACGGCCGAGGGCGTCAGATGTAGAGCCTCGGAGGCGCGGGTCAGATGTTCCCGTTCCGCCACTTCAATGAAAATACGCAGTTGTTCCAGGGTCATAGCATTATTCGTTCGATTGTATCGAACGAAATATGCCATATAATGAAATGGATTGAACAGGGGAAATAAGGCATCAGATCGGAAAGAAATTCTCATTCGATATGAAATGCCGATAATGACATACTCAAAAATCCAGAACATTCTGCCCGGACTTGCGCTCAGCGTCGGTGTCGCCGCGATGGCGATAGGTCTCGAGAAGATCGAAGTGCATTATGCGGGCAGAGCATGGCTGGAAGCGCTGGTGATTGCCATTCTGCTTGGCACGGCGGTGCGGACTTTCCTGCGTCCGGGCAAACAGTTCAGCAAGGGCATCAGCTTCTCGGCAAAGATGATTCTGGAAATCGCCGTGGTGCTTCTCGGCGCTTCGATCAGTGTCAGCGCAGTGATCGCGGCAGGTTCGGGCCTTATTCTCGGCATCGCCTGCGTGGTCCTTCTGGCGATTGGATTGAGCTACGGTATCGGGCGGCTGCTCAAGCTGCCGCATCGCATGGCGGTGCTGGTGGCTTGCGGCAACTCGATTTGCGGTAACTCGGCCATAGCGGCAACGGCTCCGGTCATCGGGGCCGAAAGCGAAGATGTTGCCGCCTCCATCGCTTTTACGGCGATCCTCGGCGTGGTTGTCGTGCTGTGCCTGCCATTGCTGGTGCCGCTTCTCGGCCTGTCGCACACGCAATATGGCGTGCTGGCGGGGCTGACGGTCTATGCTGTGCCGCAGGTGCTGGCTGCGACAGCTCCGGTCGCCGCCATCAGTGTGCAGTTGGGCACGCTGGTGAAGCTGGTGCGCGTGCTGATGCTCGGTCCGGTCATTCTGGCGCTGGCGGTTCTTGCCGGTAATAAAAACGCGGATGCAAAGCCGGGCTTTTTCCAACTGGTGCCGTGGTTCATCATTGGCTTTCTTGGAATGATGGCGCTGCACTCGCTGCATCTCATTCCGGAAGCGCTTCTTCCGGGTATTCAATATGCCTCGACGCTCCTGACCATCATTTCAATGGCGGCGCTTGGTCTTGGTGTCGATGTGCGCTCGGTCGCACAGGCTGGCGGGCGGGTAACGCTGACGGCGGTTCTCTCGCTGCTGGCGCTCGGTATCATCAGTCTGGGGCTGATTCATATGCTCGGTGTCGTGTGACGGAAGCAGCCCCGCCTCGATGCGAGGACAGGGCTGTTTCCTGATCTCAGGACAAATGTTCAATCAGAACTTATAAGCGACGCCGAGACGAACTTCGTTTGTCGACAGCTTGCCACTGCCACCAACGCTGGTATTATCAAAATTGAAGTTGTGCTTGTTGAAATCGGTGTAACGATATTCAACGCGGGTGACGATATTGTCGGTCACAGCGTAATCAATACCGCCTCCGATGGTCCAGCCGGCCTGTGTTTTCGATTCCGACAAAAGCTTCTCGCCTAGAACATGCAGCTTGTCTTCGATATTGCCGAACGCCACGCCGCCAGCGATATAAGGCAGGAAACGGTCAACGGCGTAACCCACGCGCGCGCGGGCTGCCCCAGACCAACGCAATTGCGTTTTTCCTGATGCGAGATCTCCGACAGATTCGGTCTTGCCAACCGCTGTGCCAGTGAAATCGCCATCAACGCCCAAGATAACATTTGTCCCGGTATCAATATTATACCCGGCATAAATACCGCCGAGGAAACCATCCAGTTTTCCTTTGGAGTTATAGGACGGTCCGACCGTGTATTTGGTATTTGCCCATCCGTAGCCGACCTGTCCGCCGATATAAGCGCCGCCCCAGTTGAAGGGAGTGGCAATCGGGACTGCTGGTGCAACAGGTGCCTCGGGAACAATGGCGTCTGCGGCATAGGCATTCGTGGCCATCAGAGCCAAAATGCCAGACGCGATCATGGAAAATCTTGCACCCAATATATTTCTCCTAAATATAACAAAGCAAATGTAAGTAACATCCGCAAATAAAACGAATATAGAGAGGAGTCAAATTAATTTTAGAACTAATTAAAATACAACAATTGCGTATTATTTTGAAAAACCAAAAGAAAAAGCCCGCTATAAAGCGGGCTTTTCCGTGTTTACAAGAAGAAGGAAAAGATTAGTTCTTTTCCTGCTTCTTCAGAGCGGCACCGAGGATGTCGCCGAGCGAAGCGCCGGAGTCGGTCGAACCGTACTGAGCGACAGCTTCCTTTTCTTCAGCGATTTCGAGCGCCTTGATCGAGACCTGCAGCTTGCGGGTCTTCTTGTCGAAAGCGATGACGCGCGCGTCAACCTTCTGACCGACCGTGAAGCGTTCGGGGCGCTGTTCTTCGCGATCACGCGAAAGATCCGAACGGCGGATGAAGCTGTCGAGGTCGTGATCGACCAGACGAACTTCGAGGCCACCATCGGTAACAGCGGTCACTTCGCAGGTTACAACGGCGTTCTTGCGCAGTTCGCCCGAAGCTGCTGCTTCACCGACCTTGTCGCCGGAAAGCTGCTTGATGCCGAGCGAGATGCGTTCCTTGTCGATGTCGACGTCGAGAACGACAGCCTTGACCACTTCGCCCTTGTTGTACTCTTCGATAACCTGTTCGCCTGGACGGTTCCAGTCGAGATCGGAGAGGTGAACCATGCCGTCAACGTCGCCGTCGAGACCAATGAACAGGCCGAATTCGGTCTTGTTCTTGACTTCGCCTTCAACAACGGTGCCGGTCGGGTACTTCTGAGCGAACGTCGTCCACGGATTGTCGAGGGTCTGCTTGAGGCCGAGAGAGATGCGGCGCTTGACCGGATCAACTTCGAGCACAACGACTTCGACTTCCTGGGTGGTGGAGAGAATCTTGCCCGGATGGACATTCTTCTTGGTCCACGACATTTCGGAAACGTGGATCAGGCCCTCGATGCCCGGCTCGATTTCCACGAATGCACCGTAGTCGGTGATGTTCGTGACGGTGCCGGTGATCTTTTTGCCGATCGGGTACTTCGCGCCGATACCATCCCAAGGATCGCTCTCGAGCTGCTTCATGCCGAGCGAGATACGATGGGTTTCCTGGTTGATGCGGATGATCTGCACCTTGACCGTCTGGCCGATGGTGAGGATTTCCGACGGATGGTTGACGCGGCGCCATGCCATGTCGGTGACGTGCAGGAGACCGTCGATGCCGCCGAGGTCAACGAACGCACCGTAATCGGTGATGTTCTTGACGACGCCTTCAACGACCTGACCTTCTTCAAGGTTCTGGACGATTTCCGAACGCTGTTCCGCACGGCTCTCTTCAAGAACGGTACGACGCGAGACAACGATGTTGCCGCGACGCTTGTCCATCTTGAGGATTTCGAACGGCTGCGGGACGTGCATGAGCGGGGTGACGTCGCGGATCGGACGGATGTCGACCTGCGAACGCGGCAGGAAGGCAACAGCGCCGTCGAGGTCGACGGTGAAACCACCCTTGACCTGATTGAAGATCACGCCGTCGACGCGCTCGCCATTGGCGAACTTCTGCTCGAGCTTGACCCAGCTTTCTTCACGACGTGCTTTTTCGCGCGAGAGAACAGCTTCGCCGAGAGCGTTTTCGATACGCTCGACGTAAACTTCAACTTCATCGCCCGGCTTCAGCGTGCCGTCTTTGCCCTTTGCGCCGAATTCCTTCAGCGGTACGCGGCCTTCGACCTTCAGACCGGCGTCGATGATCGCCATGTCCTTTTCGATGGCGACGATGCGGCCCTTGACGACATAGCCTTCAGCAAGATCGTTTTGCGCGAAGGATTCTGCCAGCAGGGACTCGAAATCTGCGCGGGAGGGGTTGGATTGAGACATATATACTCCTGATGCATCCGGAAAATTCATCGGATGCGGCGCCGGGGGTTCGTGTTGTACACTGTCCGACCTCGGCTCCGTCTTTGCAGACAACCGGCGCGTGGAACGCGAAGTCAGACTATTTGTTATTCGAGCAGCCTATATAGGGCCGACCGGGCATTTTTCCAGCATTTCCGGGGCAAATTCAGGCCAAAGAGCCTTAAAATTCTGGTCCGTTATGCCTTATGACGCGCGAGAGCCTCATCGATGAGGTTTTTCGCCGCCAGAAATGCCGCTTCTATACTCATTTCGCTCGTATCAAGCAAGTGCGCGTCTTCGGCAGGGCGCAAAGGAGAATCGGTGCGGTTGGTGTCGCGCTCGTCACGCTTCTTCAGATCGGCGAGAATTTCGCCAAGGTCGGCAGCGCCACCCTTTGAAACGATCTCGTCGTAACGCCGCTCGGCGCGTACTTCCGGCGAAGCGGTGACGAACAGCTTTATCTCCGCCTTGGGGCAGACCACGGTGCCGATATCGCGACCATCGAGGACGCTGGCCGGAAGGGCCGCCGCAAAATGGCGCTGGGCTTCGACAAGCGCACGCCGTACGGCTGGCATGACCGCAACCTTGGATGCGGCCTCGCCGATATCATGGGCGGAGAGCACGGTCTTGTCCATTTCGCGTAAGTCGAGATGCCGTGCCGCATCGGCGGCGAGCAGTTCGTCATCCAGCGGCAGGTTCTTTTCGATGAGCGCCTTGGCGACTGCGCGATAGGTCAGGCCGGTGTCGAGATGCGGTATGCCGTAATGCGTGGCGATGCGCCGGGCAAGGGTTCCCTTGCCCGAGGCTGCCGGTCCATCGATGGCGACGATGAATGGCTTCATTCGGCTTCGCTCGGCTCGATCTTCGCGCCCATTCCGGTCATGAGGTCCATGAATTCCGGGAAGGAGGTTGCAATCATCGTGCTGTCGTCAACGGTCACAGGCTTTTCGGAAGCAAGGCCCATGACGAGGAAGCTCATCGCGATACGGTGATCGAGATGGGTGGCGACGACACCGCCGCCGATGCCCTTGCCGTCGGGACGACCGCGAACGGTGAGCGACATCTCGCCTTCCGTGCAATCGACGCCGTTGACTTCGAGGCCGCGGGCAACCGCTGCCAGACGATCCGATTCCTTGACGCGCAGCTCATCAAGCCCGTCCATGATCGTTTCGCCTTCCGCGAAAGTCGCAGCGATGGCCAGCACCGGATATTCGTCGATCATCGAAGGCGCACGCTCCGGCGGAACGGTGACGCCCTTGAGCTTCGACGATTTCACGCGCAGATCGGCAACATCTTCACCGCCAGCGAGACGTTCATTAAAGACTTCAATATCAGCGCCCATTTCCTGCAAGGTGAGGATCAGGCCCGTGCGGGTCGGATTCATCAAAACATTGCGGATGGTGATATCCGAACCTTCGACCAGCAACGCTGCAACCAGCGGGAACGCCGTTGAGGATGGATCGCCCGGAACATCGATGGTCTGGCCGATCAGCTTGCCCTGTCCGGTGATGCGGATATGGCGCACGCCATCCTTGTCGGTCTCGACGGTGAGATCAGCGCCAAAGCCCTGCAGCATCTTTTCGGTATGGTCGCGGGTCATGACCGGCTCGATGACGGTCGTGACGCCCGGCGTGTTGAGACCGGCCAGCAGCACTGCCGACTTCACCTGCGCGGAAGCCATCGGCACGCGATAGGTGATCGGATTGGCGACGCTCGGTCCAACGAGGGTCAGCGGCATGCGGTCGCCATCGGTCGACTTCACCTGCACGCCCATCTGGCGCAGCGGGTCAAGCACGCGGCCCATCGGCCGGCGCGAAAGGGACGCATCACCGATAAAGGCGGTGGTCATGTCATAGGTGCCGACGAGGCCCATTGTCAGGCGCGCACCCGTTCCGGCATTGCCGAAATCGAGCGGTGCTTCCGGTTCAAGAAGGCAACCATTGCCGACGCCATGGATGATCCAGGTATCGCCATCCTTTTCGATCTTGGCGCCCATGGCCTGCATGGCGCGACCGGTATTGATGACGTCTTCACCTTCAAGCAGGCCGGTAATACGGGTCTCGCCCGATGCCAGGCCGCCGAACATGAAGGAACGGTGAGAAATGGACTTGTCGCCCGGAATGCGAATTTCGCCGGCCAGTGCCTCCGAGCGGCGGGCGACTGCAGGTTTCGGGGAAGCGGAATGGGACATGGATTTTTCACTGTCGCATTTTTGGCGCGATCGCGCGCCGGGATTGAGAGATAAGCGGGGCTTCACTAGCATAGTAATACCATGCGGTCATCCGCGAATACGCCATCGATGGTCTGCCGGACGCGCCTATAATAAAGAGTCTTGGCTATTCGGCGTCTTTCGCTTTGACAAACCCGCTAAATTGCGTTTATGCACCGAACAACAAAGGCAAAGACGCGGCACCCTCCGCTGTTCCTGCTGTGGACCGGTCTTTCGGTATATTGCGGGCATATGGGTGGTCTGACAGGATCAGCCGGCGCGTTTTTGAAATGAATTTATGCCCCCGGATGAAAAGTGGCCCCCGCCACAGGCGTAACGGGAATAAAACTCACGAGGCTCAACGTGGCAAAAGCTGAACTTGGTACCAAGCGCATCGACCCGGAAACGGGCAAGAAGTTTTACGATCTGAATCGCGATCCGATCGTTTCGCCTTACACCGGCATCTCCTATCCGCGGTCTTATTTCGACGCGAATGCAGAAGCCCGCGTCGTTGAAGAAGAAGCCGAAGAGGAAGAACTGGATACGGCACTGGAAAAGCCGGATTTCGTTTCTCTTGAAGATGCCGACGATGAAGCGAAGGGTGGCGGCGACGATCTGCCGGATCTGGACGACGACGATGTCGATCTGGGCGACGACGATGACGACACCTTCCTCGAAGAGGAAGAAGACGAGGACGACGATATGTCGGGCATCCTCGGTGGTGGCGTCGGTGGCGACGACGAAGAAGGCTGATCCCGCAGAATCAGCTTGATTTCCCAGTGTTTACGACAGGGCAGCCCACGGGCTGCCCTTTCTTTTTCGGCCTGCGCAGAGGCCGCTTTCCACAGCCTCCGGCGGCAGAAGCGGACAATCGGCAAATTATTTTCGCAGATGTGAAAAGAGTTGCGATTTAGCTCTTGATCTTCTCGCAAACGCCATTTAATAAGCCGCCACACCGGACAGCAAGTTCTGTCTGGCCCACCTCGAAAGAGGTCTGATGGGGCCATAGCTCAGCTGGGAGAGCGCCTGCATGGCATGCAGGAGGTCAGCGGTTCGATCCCGCTTGGCTCCACCATTTACTTTGTGAATTGAATTTCCCTTTGATTTTCGATGTCTTGGCATGCCGTCACATTCGCTCGCGTGCCACGGTACTGACCAAGTTCATCCCTGCATCTGTCTGATTCGCTCCATTCATTTTGATTCAGGCTCTAAGCGCAAAATCTGCGAAAGACGAATATGTAGCAATATACTGCTGTATATTGTTGCGTAAGCTTCTGCTAATTATTGCAATTAGAGCATTTCCAGCAAAAGTGCGTAGCGTCTACGCAGGGAAATCAGTCGACTGGACTGATTTCTGATCCCGCTTCGATGCGTATAAACAAATGGATAGAGCGGTCCCACGATTCCGTTTCAACCGCAGCTGCTTTAGAATATACAAAGAATATTTTGTTGGAAACAGTTTTGTATAATTCTTTTTTTATTAAAATATCTTGAATAGAACCCTCTAAGTACGGCTGATAATCGCTTGAAATATCTTCATGTTATTAATTTTGAAACATACTATATTATTATAATTAAAAAGGATAGTTTATGAAAATTCCCTCTAAATTATTTACTGTCGCTTCTATCGTATTTTCATTTATCGCTATGCATGAGAATGCTTACGCTAATGATTACAAAAAATGTCCGGACAATACAACCAAGGTGCATATTAAGGCGATTTCCTATGAAGCACCTAATTATTACCCAACATTTTCGATAGAAGAGGATAATAGAAATACGTGGCTAACTTTGTCGAAAAAATCTGGATTGAACACAGAATATGGTCGCGCTATTTATGCTCTTTTGCTTGCAGCTAAATCTGGTTATTATCCTGTAAATTTATTTTGCGATAATAGTACTGGTGATGTAACGAAAATCGATATGGATCCAAAGTAATATGTTTTTATTATTTGTTAAATATATTGGAAATAATTTCTGATATTATTTTATATTTATATAATTTATTGAGTAATCATATGTATATAAAGAAGGCTATCCTTGGTTCTCTTATAGTCGTTCTCGTTACTTTTCCGATGAGGGCCAATGCAGTTGATCCTCCTCTCAAAGGTGCATTTTCATTAGCGCGTCAATTAAGGGCGGTCGCCCCCTTTCTTTCGTTGTCCCGATACACGCTTGATCTGACGAGGAATACAGCGACTCGTCAAGGCTCTCCGCAAGAGTTTCCCATTGAGGCAAGTCGCCACCATATTATTCCTCAAGAACGTCTTCGAGCTTTTTTTGCAACCGTAGTGGCGCACCCAGGCCATTTACGGAGGTTGCATACAGCCTGGGTTAATTTCAGGACTATGGCGCGGAGTACGTTTGGTCGGATGGCTGCGGATTCTCTTGATCGCAGGCGAACGGCTACTTGTCCTGCAATAACGTATGCTGAAGTTGCACAGGCTATGGATCTTGCGGATGGCTTTGCGAGTGGTCGAGTGGTGCCTGGAGGAACGATTGAGCCAGAGGGCTTAGATGCGTTCAGTGACTATTTTTTGTGGGCTCCGGGAAACTTGTTTGAGGGGCCATCAGGCATGAATAGAGTGGATGATCCCGCGCACGCGCCGCGAAATGATCCTCGATATCAAAACGAGAATGAAGGATTTGAAATTTATGCAGAATACATTGTAGGACGTGATAGATTTCAGTATCTCAGTCGACTTAATCGCAATATGTATAATTATATTCAAGATCCATCAGGAAATGAAGGTCTGCTTCGACAAATATCTGCTGATCTTACGCATCTTTACAGAGAAAGCAGTACAAATTATCGCATAACACCTTTAGATCCTGATCAGTGGGAGAGAGTTGGCGTTTTAGGAGGGAGACTTTATCGGATCAGGAGACACACACGACAGAAGAGGAGTGCTTCTTTAGTGGAAGACCAGATACAGAATCCGATTGTCACGGATAGTTCAACTAAGTGTTTATCCCGTATTGTGCCACATGACATCTCAACTTCTGTGCTATCGATGCTTCTTCTCGAATAATCGTTAACTGCTCGGATGATTCATCCTGTTTAATTTCAAGGCTCATCGCGGAAGCCAGAAGACGGTGATTGCTGAGAGCCTGTTCCAAAAAACGTCGTATATATGCGAAAATGGCAATTTGAGATTTGCTTTCGCATAATCTGAACCGAAAAGTCTGCAGCTTTTTGGGATTATGCGAGGCTTCCGGTGCTCACGTGCCATGAATACGCTTCGCTCTGGTATTCGAGAATCACCATTCTCGCACACATGCCGCTTTTTGATTCAGGCTCTGAGGGCCCGACGTTCGATTTTTGTCGAATTTCTTGTCCGCAAGATCATTTCACACTCGACTTTATCGCGGAAGCATATACTGACATCCCTGTGCATATTGTTTAAGATGTCTTGTAATGAAACGGCTTCCTGACTTCGACGGTCTCCGGTTTGTATTGTGTCTCGGGATCGCATTCTTCCATTATTCTTTTCGGGTTTCCGTGAAGAACGATGCACTGTCTGATCTTATATCAACATTTGCTTATTTTACCGATGTCTTTTTTATAGTCTCCGGTCTCTTTCTGGCGCGGCGCGCAAACTATATCTGGGACCCGCGCCACTACGCTGCTTTCATGGGCAAGCGCCTTGCGCGAATCTATCCGCTGCATCTGGTGACCTTTTTGTGTTTCGCGCTCATATCGGTGCTGACGGCCAAGGGGTTTTTACACCCCGCTGTGCTGCCGAACATGAATGTGTGGGACGGTGTGGCCCAATTGTTCCTCGTGCAAAGCTGGGGATTCGGCGAAAGCCTGTCCTATAATTACGTCAGCTGGTCGCTCAGCGCGCTGTTCCTGATGTATCTGTGTTTCCCGCTCTTCGATATGCTGTGCAAACGGCTGGGCAGCGGTGTGCTGGTTGTGGTCGCCATTGCCTTGCTGGGCGGGGAATATCTGGCGCGCTCGGTCGGCACACCATCGCTGACGCGGATACAATTTGCCGATATCGGCGTGTTTCGCGCGCTGCCGTCGTTTCTGTTCGGCATGTGGCTGGCGCGGCGAAAGCATACCGATCTGCCGAAACCGCTGATTATGTTCGCTCTCGCCGGCTGTTTGGTGGTGTTTCTGTTTTATCATCCACAAAGCGCGATGGATGGCGTTCAAACATTGGAAGGGCCCTGGCGGCTCGTCTTCCTCTATTTTTGCACCTATATTCTCTATGCCGCGAGCATGCAGAACATCTACACGCCGTTGCGATGGAACGGCTTCGTGAAATTGTCGCGTTACAGTTTCGGAATTTTCATTCTTCACCCTCTGGTCGGCCAGTTTTTCTTCAAGATCGCCTTCGCGATACTTCCGGCAGAAGCCGCGCAGAGTGGCTTCAGCGCGCTTCTGCTGATTTCCGGCTGCACGTTGATCAGTGTGCTTGTCGCCATTGCTGCATGGCATCTGTTTGAAAATCCGATCCACCGCTGGGCGGTGCGCCGCATCGACTTGTGGATGGACAGACTGGGTGAAAGCGCACCGATGATGCGCCGACGCGACGCATGACCCGGAAAAGCATGGACGTACCGGAAAGTCTCTTTTAGAAACCTCTGGCGGCGCAGCCCGTAACTGGTGTCTGCTGCGCCCGTGTCATGGAGGAATGATGAGCACCGAGCCCGTTTCCACGCAGTTTTCGCACGACCATCCGCTGTGGCAGCCCGATGCGCAACGCATCGCAGCCAGCACGCTGGAACAATTCCGCATTCGCGCCGAGCAGCGCACCGGCCTCAGCCTGTCGGATTATGCGGCGCTGCATCGCTGGTCGGTGGAAGATCGCGCGGGCTTCTGGACGCTCATATGGGATTTCTGCGAGGTCATTGGCGAGCGCGGTGCAACCGCCCTTGTCGACAAGGGACACATGCGCGAGGCGAAATTCTTTCCCGAAGCGCGGCTTAATTTCGCGGAAAATCTCCTGCGCCAGCAGGGCCATGACGACGCCATCGTCTTCCGTGGCGAGGACAAGGTCGAACGTCGCCTGAGCTGGCATGATCTTCATGCGCTGGTCTCCAAGCTCCAGCAATTCATGCTGGCCGAAGGCGTCGAGCCGGGCGACCGTATTGCAGGCATGATGCCCAATATGCCGGAAGCGGTGGCCCTGATGCTGGCGGCAAGCTCCATCGGTGCGGTCTGGTCTTCCTGCTCGCCGGATTTCGGCGTGCAGGGTGTGCTCGACCGCTTCGGCCAGATCGAACCGAAGCTGTTCTTTGCCTGCGATGGCTATTGGTACAATGGCAAGCGCATCGAGGTGGCCGACAAGGTGGCGCAGGTCACGGCACAGCTGCCGGGATTGCGTCGGTCGGTGATCGTGTCCTATCTGGGCGAAGCGGAAGCCGTCGCGCAGAAAGCCGAGAAGGGCGTTGCGCTTGATGAAGCGCTGAGCGCCTTTGCCGCAAAGCCTGTCGAATTCACGCGCCTGCCTTTCGATCATCCGGTCTATATTCTGTTTTCTTCCGGCACGACCGGCATTCCAAAATGCATCGTCCATCGCGCCGGTGGGGTGCTGTTGCAGCATCTGAAAGAGCAGCGCCTCCATGCAGATATCCGCGAAGGCGACAAGTTCTTCTATTTCACCACTTGCGGCTGGATGATGTGGAATTGGCTGGCGTCGGGCATCGGTTCCGGGGCCACCTTGCTGCTCTATGACGGCTCACCATTTTATCCCGATGGCAATGTGCTGTTCGATTATGCCGCCACCGAAGGCATGACCTATTTCGGCACATCGGCAAAGTTTATCGACGCCGTGCTGAAAGCCGGGCTGAAGCCGGGCGAAACGCACGACCTCTCGGCGCTGCGCACTGTTTCGTCCACCGGCTCGCCGTTGTCGCCGGAAGGCTTTGCCTTCGTCTATGACGCCATCAAGCCGGATGTGCATCTTGCGTCCATTTCCGGCGGAACGGATATCGTGTCCTGCTTTGTGCTGGGCGTGCCGACGGAACCCGTCTGGCTGGGCGAAATTCAGGGCGCTGGCCTCGGCATGGCTGTCGATGTCTGGAACGATGACGGCCAGCCGGTGCGCATGCAGAAAGGCGAACTGGTCTGCACGAAGGCGTTTCCATGCATGCCGCTGCAGTTCTGGAACGACCCGGATGGGGCGAAATATCAGGCCGCCTATTTCGAGCGCTTCGACAATATCTGGTGCCATGGTGATTTTGCCGAATGGACCGAACATGACGGCATCGTCATTCATGGACGTTCGGACGCGACGTTGAACCCCGGCGGCGTGCGTATCGGTACGGCGGAAATCTACAATCAGGTCGAGCAGATGCCGGAGATCGCCGAGGCGCTCTGCATCGGTCAGGATTGGGATAAGGATGTGCGGGTCGTGCTGTTCGTGCGGCTTGCTGAAGGCGTGACGCTGGATGACGATCTGAAGGCGCGCATCAAGAGCAAGATCCGCACCGGCGCTACGCCGCGCCATGTTCCGGCGAAGATCGTCGCCGTCAGCGATATTCCGCGCACCAAGTCCGGCAAGATCGTCGAACTGGCCGTGCGCGACATCGTGCATGGGCGCGAGGTGAAGAACCGCGAGGCGCTGGCCAATCCGGAAGCGCTTGAGCTTTATCGGGACGTTCCTTCCCTGCAGGAAGACTGATTTCTATTCCTGCTCCGATGCGCGGGATGATGCGCAAACAAAAGCTGAACCGGCGACGAAGGTCGCCGGTTTTCGCGCAACAAAATTTCTTTATCCGGTAATAAATAGCCACAGAACGCCGCGCAAAGCCATTGCCTATTTGACCGCCACGGGACACTCTGACCAGACATAGCCGTCTTGAAAAAGATGGATACCGGGCAGAACTTGTGGAGGACGAGTATGTTTGCTTCGGGCATGAATTTCGGTCTTGGCGAGGAGATCGAAGCCCTTCGTGAGACCGTGCGCCGTTTCGCGGAAAGCCGCATTGCGCCGCTTGCCGCCGAAACCGACCGCAATAACGCATTTCCCATGCATCTGTGGCGTGAACTGGGTGAGCTGGGTGTGCTGGGCATCACGGCGCCGGAAGAGTATGGCGGCGCGGGTCTCGGCTATCTCGCCCATTGCGTGGCCATGGAAGAGATCAGCCGCGCCTCGGCCTCGATTGGCCTCAGCTATGGCGCGCATTCCAATCTCTGCGTCAACCAGATCAAGCGCAACGGCTCAAGCGAGCAGCGCGCCAAATATCTGCCAAAGCTCATTTCCGGTGAACATGTCGGCGCGCTGGCCATGTCCGAGCCGGGAGCCGGATCGGACGTGGTTTCGATGAAGCTTCGCGCCGAAAAGCGCGGCGACGCCTATGTGCTGAACGGCAACAAGATGTGGATCACCAACGGCCCGGATGCCGATGTGCTGGTGGTCTACGCCAAGACCGACCCGGCGGCTGGCTCGCGCGGGATGAGCGCCTTTATCGTCGAGAAAAGTTTCAAGGGTTTTTCGACGGCGCAAAAGCTCGACAAGCTTGGCATGCGCGGCTCCAACACCTGCGAGCTGGTGTTCGAAAATTGCGAAGTGCCTGACGAGAATGTGCTGGGCGAGGTCGGCAAGGGCGTCAACGTGCTGATGTCCGGCCTCGACTATGAGCGCGTGGTGCTGGCGGGCGGCCCGCTTGGCATCATGGCGGCCTGTCTCGATGTCGTGGTGCCTTATGTGCATGAGCGCAAGCAGTTCGATCAGCCGATTGGCGAGTTCCAGCTGATGCAGGGCAAGCTTGCCGACATGTATGTGATTTTCAACGCCTCGCGTGCTTATACCTATGCCGTGGCGGCAGCCTGCGACCGGGGCGAGACGACGCGCAAGGATGCGGCGGGCTGCATTCTCTACACGGCAGAAAATGCGACCCAGATGGCCTTGCAGGCAATCCAGTCGCTGGGCGGCAATGGCTATATCAACGACTATCCGACCGGGCGTCTGCTGCGCGATGCCAAGCTTTACGAAATCGGTGCGGGTACGTCGGAAATCCGGCGTATGCTGATCGGGCGGGAATTGTTTCAGGAGACCCGTTGATGCCGGTTCTGAAATCCGAGATATCGACGCGAAGCACTAGCTATCAGGCTAACCGCAAGGCCATGCTTGAGGCCATCGATATCGTGGCCGAGGCGTCCCGCCTTGCCATCGATGGCGGCGGCGAGAAAGCGCGCGAACGTCATGTCGCACGCGGCAAGCTGCTTCCCCGTGACCGCGTTGCGCAATTGCTTGATCCGGGTTCGCCCTTTCTGGAAGTCGGTCTGACGGCGGGTCACGGCATGTATGGCGGTGCAGCTCCTTCCGGCGGCATCATCACCGGCATTGGGCGCGTATCGGGCCGCGAATGTATGATCGTCTGCAACGATGCAACGGTGAAGGGTGGCACCTATTATCCGGTGACGGTGAAAAAGCATCTGCGCGCGCAGGAGATCGCGGGCGAGAATCGTCTGCCCTGCATCTATCTGGTCGATTCAGGCGGGGCCAACCTGCCCAATCAGGACGAGGTGTTCCCGGATCGCGACCATTTCGGACGCATTTTCTATAATCAGGCGCAGATGTCGGCAGCGGGCATTCCGCAGGTCGCCGTGGTCATGGGGTCATGCACGGCGGGCGGTGCCTATGTGCCCGCCATGAGCGACGAGACGGTGATCGTGCGCAATCAGGGTACGATCTTTCTGGCTGGCCCGCCGCTGGTGAAGGCCGCGACCGGCGAAGTGGTGACGGCGGAAGACCTCGGCGGTGGCGACGTGCACACGCGGCTTTCAGGCGTGGCCGATCATCTGGCCAATGACGATGCCCATGCTCTCCAGATCGCGCGCGCCATCGCGGCCAATCTCAACAGTGAGAAACGCTCCTTCATTGCGAAGCGCGACGGTGCGGCTCCGCTTTACGATCCGGAAGAACTGCTCGGTGTGGTCTCTGCCGATACGCGCATTCCCTATGATGTGCGCGATGTGATTGCGCGGCTGGTGGACGGCTCGGATTTCGATGAGTTCAAGGCGCGCTACGGCGCCACGCTGGTTTGCGGCTTTGCCAGCATTTACGGCATGCCGGTGGGCATCATCGCCAATAATGGCGTGCTGTTTTCCGAAGCGGCCACCAAGGGCGCGCATTTCATCGAGCTTTGCTGCCAGCGCAATATTCCGCTGGTGTTTTTGCAGAACATCACCGGCTTCATGGTCGGGCGCAAATATGAGGCGGAAGGCATCGCCAAGCACGGCGCCAAGCTGGTGACGGCGGTGGCGACGGCCAATGTGCCGAAAATCACCATGCTGATCGGTGCATCCTATGGCGCGGGCAATTACGGTATGGCGGGACGGGCCTATTCCCCACGCTTTCTGTGGACCTGGCCGAACAGCCGCATCGCCGTGATGGGTGGCGAGCAGGCGGCGGGCGTGCTGGCGACCGTCAAGCGCGACGGGATCGAACGCACCGGTGGAACATGGTCGGCGGAAGAGGAAGCGGAGTTCAAGCGTCCGACGCTTGAAATGTTCGAGCGCCAGAGCCATCCGCTTTATGCCTCGGCGCGGCTTTGGGATGACGGCATCGTCGATCCGCGCAAGAGCCGCGAAGTGCTGGGCCTTTCGCTTTCCGCAACGCTGAATGCGCCAGTCGAGCCGACGCGTTTTGGCCTGTTCAGAATGTGAAGGGGGCGATCAGATGTTCAAAAAGATACTGATTGCCAATCGCGGGGAAATTGCCTGTCGGGTCATCCGCACGGCGCGTCAATTCGGTATTGCCACCGTCGCGATCTATTCCGATGCGGACGCGCGGGCGCTGCATGTCGAAATGGCCGATGAGGCGGTGCGCGTCGGTCCAGCGCTTTCGGCGCAGAGCTATCTCAATGTCGAGGCGATTATCAAAGCTGCACTTGAAACCGGCGCGGAGGCAATCCATCCGGGCTATGGCTTTCTCTCGGAGAACGCCGGTTTTGTGGATGCCGTCGAGGCAGCAGGGCTGGTCTTTATCGGTCCCTCGGCAAAAGCCATCCGCGCCATGGGGTTGAAGGATGCCGCCAAGGCGCTGATGGAAAAAGCCGGTGTTCCCGTCGTGCCGGGCTATCACGGCGACAATCAGGACGGCGCTTTCCTCAAAAGCGAGGCGGATCGCATCGGCTATCCGGTGCTGATCAAGGCCCGGGCGGGTGGCGGCGGCAAAGGTATGCGGCGCGTCGATCAGGCGGCGGATTTTGCAGCAGCGCTGGACAGTGCGCGCCGCGAGGCCGAAGCGTCGTTTGGCGACAGCGCTGTACTGGTGGAAAAATATATGACCAAGCCGCGCCATATTGAGGTGCAGGTCTTCGGCGATAATCACGGCAATGCGGTGCATCTTTTCGAGCGCGATTGCTCGCTGCAACGCCGCCACCAGAAGGTGATCGAGGAAGCGCCTGCACCCGGCATGACGCCGGATATGCGCGCGGCGATGGGCGAGGCGGCGGTGAAGGCCGCTTTGGCCATCGGCTATTCCGGCGCGGGCACGGTGGAGTTCATCGCCGATGTGTCGGAAGGGCTGCGGCCTGACCGGTTCTTCTTCATGGAAATGAACACGCGCTTGCAGGTGGAGCATCCGGTGACGGAAGCGATCACCGGTCTCGATCTGGTCGAATGGCAGTTGCGCGTTGCGTCCGGCGAAGCCTTGCCGAAGCGGCAGGATGAAATTGCAATCCATGGCTGGGCTTTTGAGGCGCGGCTTTACGCCGAGGACCCGGCCCGCGACTTTCTCCCCGCAACGGGCAAGCTTGCGCTGTTCGCTCCGCCGGAGCAGGCGCGTGTCGATTCCGGTGTGCGGACAGGCGATACCATCACGCCGTTCTACGATCCTATGATCGCCAAGATCATCGTCCATGGCCGGGATCGCGACGAGGCGATGAACCGACTCGACACGGCATTGGGCAAAACCCGCATTGCCGGACTCGTCACCAATCGCCAGTTCCTGTCGGCGCTCTGCAAGCTGAATGCTTTTCGCACCGGCGATGTCGATACCGGGCTGATTGCCCGCGAGGGGGGCCAATTATTTGCTGACGAGCCGCCATCGGAAATCGCCTTTGCACTGGCGGCATTGGCGGCGCTCGATCTGCTGGATGCGCCGTTGAGCGACGATCCATGGTCGAGCCTGCGCGGATTTCGTCTGTGGGACGAAGCATCGCGCTCGGTGCTGCTCGACCATCAGGGCGAACGCCGGACGATCAGCTTCGCGATCAATGATCAACGGCGTTTCGGCTTCGATTTCGGCGCGGTCGAAATCCTCAGTCACGCAAACGGGCTGGTTCGGTTCTCCGTCGATGGCCGTGTGTCGGAAGCGTCTGTCGTCCGCATCGGGCATGATGTGACGGTGCAGTTCGACGGGCGCGACACCATATTTCATCATGTGCTGTCTGCCGGAGCGGAAGATGATGCGTCCACGGAAAGCCGCATTCTGGCTCCGATGCCAGGACTTGTACGGCTCGTATCCGCCGTGGAAGGCGCCAGCGTCGCGAAGGGCGATCCGCTGGTGACGATGGAGGCGATGAAGATGGAGCTTTCGCTGACCGCGCCACGCGACGGCAAGATCACATCCATTACTGTTGTGGCTGGCGATCAGGTCAGTGAAGGCGCGCTGCTTGTCGAATTGGAGGAAGAACATGGCTGAACACGTCGAAATCGTTGAAATGGCAGCACGTGACGGCCTGCAAAACGAGAAACGTTTTGTGCCGACGGCGGACAAGATCGCCCTGATCGACCGCCTGTCCGGCTGCGGTTATGCCCGCATCGAGGCGACAAGTTTCGTGAGCCCGAAATGGGTGCCGCAACTGGCCGATGCAGCAGACGTGATGGCGGGCATTCGTCGCGCCGACAGCGTGCGCTATTCTGTGCTCGTGCCGAACATGAAGGGCTATGAGGCGGCGGCTGCGGCCAATGTCGACGAGGTCGCGGTTTTCATTTCCGCCTCGGAGGGTTTTTCCAAAGCCAACATCAACTGCACGATTGCCGAGAGCATCGAACGCCTGTCGCCGGTAATTGGCGCTGCGATCAATGACGGGCTTGCGGTGCGCGGCTATGTCAGTTGCGCCATCGAATGTCCCTATGACGGGCCGACCGCGCCACAGGCCGTTGCCGATGTGACTGAGCAGCTTTTCTCGCTCGGCTGCCATGAGGTGAGCCTTGGCGACACGATTGGGCGCGGCACGCCCGACAAGGTCGCGGCCATGCTGGATGCGGTGCTTGCCATCGCCCCTGCGCACAGCCTTGCGGGCCATTATCACGACACGGGCGGACGTGCGCTCGACAATATTCGCGTCAGTCTGGAAAAGGGCTTGCGGGTGTTCGATGCATCGGTCGGCGGTCTGGGCGGTTGTCCTTTTGCGCCGGGCGCCAAGGGCAATGTCGATACGGTGGCAGTGGCCGAACTTTTGCACGGTTTGGGTTTTGAAACCGGCCTTGATCTGGACAAGCTGCGGTCGGCGGCATTGTTCGCGCAGGCGCTGCGTCAGGATAGAGCCGCATGAACCCTTTCGAGACCATTCAGCTTGCCATTGACACGCGCGGCGTCGCAACGTTGACGCTGAACCGGCCCGAGCAGCACAATGTGCTGTCCGGCCTGATGATCGATGAACTGACCACTGCGGCGCTGCATCTGGCGGATAATCCGAAGGTGAGGATTGTGGTTCTGACCGGCGCGGGCGCGAGCTTTTGCGCGGGCGGCGATCTTGGCTGGATGCAGGCGCAGGTGAATGCCAGCCGTGCGCAGCGGATCGAGGAAGCGCGCAAGCTCGCGTTGATGCTGAAGGCGCTTCGAGATCTGCCAAAACCGCTGATCGCGCGCGTCAATGGACAAGCCTATGGCGGTGGTATCGGCCTCATTAGTGTCTGTGATGCAGCCATCGGCGTGTCCGGCGCGCGCTTCGGCCTGACGGAGACGAAGCTTGGTCTGATACCTGCCACCATCAGCCCCTATGTCGTGGCGCGCATTGGTCAGGCCCATGCACTGCGCACATTTACCTCTGCCCGACTGTTCGACGCGCAGGAGGCAATGCGTATCGGCCTCCTTCATGAGGTGGTCGAGGCTGAGCAGCTGGATGTGGCGGTCGAGGCGGAGATCAAACCGTATTTTTCCACCGCACCGGCGGCGGTTGCGGCGTCGAAACGGCTCGTCCACGCGCTGGTCGCGCCGATTGACGAAGCCGTCATCGACATGACGCTCACCCGTCTTGCCGACACATGGGAAACACCGGAGGCCGCGGAAGGGATCGCGGCCTTTTTTGCGAAGCAATCAGCATCATGGAAGGGAGGGAGTTAGACTTTGGGAGGAGGCCGATTTTCGCTGTCACTGTGGGCACTTGGCCCCTTGCAATCGAAAGCCGGAAATGCATTCTTAGCACATCACGAAAGCGGCTCCCGTTTTGGAGCAGTTTTCCGAAACCGCCGAGGCTGTTTTGGATAATATTATGGCTCCAGTCCCTTTTTGGGTGCGGTGCGGCGCGCTTTTGGATCGACCCTTTGAGATCGTAAGATGAAACAAAAGGGAGGGCCCGGCAATTCGGCAGCACGTAAGCGCTGACAATTGACCGGATGGGTTGCCATCATGGGTTAGATGAGGGCGCGTCTCAGGACGGCGCCCCACCAAAGGAGAAAAAGAATGAACCTGAAACTTCTGTCCAGCGTAGCTTTCGCTGCTACACTCGGTTTTGCCAGCGCTGCTTATGCCGACATCACCATCGGCGTGGTTGCACCGCTGACGGGTCCGGTTGCCGCTTTCGGCGATCAGGTGAAGAAGGGCGCAGAAACCGCTGCCGAAGTCATCAACAAGGCTGGCGGCATCAAGGGCGAGAAGATCGTTCTGAAGTTTGCCGACGACGCCGGTGAACCGAAGCAGGGCGTCTCTGCTGCCAACCAGATCGTCGGCGATGGCATCAAGTTCGTCGTTGGCCCGGTCACGACCGGCGTTGCCATTCCGGTATCCGACGTTTTCTCTGAAAACGGCGTGCTGATGGTCACCCCGACCGCAACTGGCCCGGATCTGACCGCACGCAAGCTGGAAAACGTGTTCCGCACCTGCGGCCGCGACGACCAGCAGGCCGAAGTCATGGCCGATTATGTCCTGAAGAACTTCAAGGACAAGAAGGTCGCTGTGATCCACGACAAGGGCGCCTATGGCAAGGGCTTGGCCGACGCTTTCAAGGCTGCGATCAATAAGGGCGGTGTTACGGAAGTGCATTACGATTCCGTCACGCCGGGCGACAAGGATTTCAGCGCACTGGTCACCAAGCTGAAGTCGGCAGGCGCTGATGTCGTCTATTTCGGCGGCTACCATGCCGAAGGCGGTCTCTTGTCGCGTCAGCTGCATGACGCTGGCATGCAGGCGCTGGTTCTCGGTGGCGAAGGCCTGTCCAACACCGAATATTGGGCAATCGGCGGCACCAACGCCCAGGGCACGCTGTTCACCAATGCCAAGGACGCCACGAAGAACCCCGCATCCAAGGACGCCATCGAAGCGCTGAAGGCCAAGGGTATCCCGGCTGAAGCCTTCACCATGAACGCCTATGCCGCAGTTGAAGTCATCAAGGCTGGCATCGAAAGCGCTGGTTCTGCCGAAGATTCGGCTGCTGTTGCCAAGGCTCTGCACGACGGCAAGCCGATCGAAACCGCAATCGGCACGCTGACCTATGGCGAAAATGGTGACCTCAGCTCGCCGAGCTTCGACATCTTCAAGTGGGATGACGGCAAGATCGTCGGCCTCGAATAAGACGCCCTCGACAGACAATCAGAAACGCCGGGCTTGTCCCGGCGTTTTCGCGTTCAGAGAGATATTAGAAGGCGGTTCAGGACCCGGAAAAGTTGAACGTCGGTTCAAGCTCCTCGAAGGTGTCATCCATCGCATGAGTTGGACTGCCCGGAAAACCGAAATGCCCATAGGCAATGGACATCTGCCCCTCGGCCTTGCGCTCGCCGCCCTTGGAGATAGCCGCCACATAAAGCGCCGCGGCAAGACCCGTGCGATCCGCACCAGCCTTGCAATGAATGAGGATCGGTTTTTCGGCATTCTGCATCAGCGTGATCAGCTCCTGCGCGCGCTGGGGCGACAGCCGCTTGCTGGACGACATTTCAAAATCAACATGCTGGATGCCAAGCGCTTGTGAAGCGTTGATTTCGTCGTCATACCAATCCGCGCCCGGTTCCGGACCGCGCAGATTGATGATGGTCTTGATACCGTAGGCCTTTTGCAGTTTTGCGATCCGCGCCGGATCAGGCTGGTTCGAACGATAGGCCTCTCCGGGCACAATTTCATGGACATTGCCGTTATACTGGATCGTATAGAGATAGCCGCCCAACATACTTGCTCCCGTCAAAGCAGCAAGAGCGCCAATTCTGACGCGGTTGATGGACCATTGGGCGTATATTTTGAAAAAGCTCATGGGAACGCTTTAAAAGAGTTTTATGAAATAAATTCTAGCGCCAGTTTTTGCTTGGCTTTGGCGGAGCATGGAGTAAGAATGAGACTTATTCTTGTTCGGCCTGGCGATATTCTGGCCGTTTTTTGGATAGCTTTGGTTACATATTTTATATCGGGCGACGGCCATAAGCCGTCAGGGGCAAGCATTCGCGTCAGTTGCGTGGCGTCAGTCAAAGTTGCGTTGGTTTTCCGTGGCTTAAGCTTCGGTTAACTATAAGTGTCTAGTCTGAATCCATGAAAAGCTGGGGCAGTTAGCGGAGCAGGTTTATGCAGCGCTACAGATTTGACGATAAAATGATTCTCACGGAAGCGATTGTCGAGCTTCTTAACCGTGGTGTTGAGCGCGATGATCTTGATCTGGTCTTGAGCCGGATTGGTCCGGTCGATCTTGATTTGATGCATCAGTGTCTGGTCGAGGTCTGGAACTATAACCATCCCGAATTTGCCGAAACGGCGATGGCTGCCTGATATCGGGTGGCTCATTTTCGGCGGGCGATTTCTGCTCTTTGGCAGAAATTTCGGGGATGTCACAATCTTGAAACGGAGAAGGTTTATATCTGCCTCCGTATCGGGAATTCACCTGGGACGACGACCGCGGATGAACCGGCGTCAACTCAGGTGAAAGCGGAAGGTCGGGTCCATCCCGGCCTTTTTCGTTTTGGTTTCCTTAAGTCTGGCTTCCCGCTGTTCGGGCAGGGGCAGGGGGAACACTGTTTCTGGAAACGGATAGGCTCCATGATACGCCACATCGTTCTGATCAAATTCAAGCGGGAACTTGATGGCGCGGCCATCGAGCGGGCACTTGCTTCGGTTGTTGCTCTCAAAGGCAAGATCGACGGCATAGTTTCTGTCACGACCGGGGCCAACAACAGCCCCGAAGGGTTGGAAAAAGGCTTTCGCCACGGTTTTGTGGTGGATTTTTCCGATGCTGCGGCGCGTGACGCCTATCTGCCGCATCCCGAACACGTCAAGGTTGGTAAGGGTCTCGTCGAAGCTGCGGAAGGCGGTGTCGACGGCATTCTCGTGTTCGATTTCGATATCTGAGCATTACCTATAACAGAAGCCCGCCCACGCCCATGCGGGACAAGTCGGCCGAATTGAGGTCGATGCCTGCCATCAGGCGGTCCAGCACCCAGTCGAGACTGTTTTCTCGCATGCTGCGGGCCGAACCCGGTGCCGCGATGATATATTTGCCGTCGCGCTTTCCAAGCACCAGCAGATTGCCGGGATCGACCGGCATGCCGATGCGCAGAATTTCTCCGCCACTCTGGAGGATCGAACGCGGCACGATGTCGGTGGCGTCGGCAACCGCCGATGCACTGAAAACCACGATAATGTCGCAGCCAATGCTTATGCCCGAAATCGCGCTGGCCAGCGCCTCCGTATCATGGGCGACACGCTTTTCCGCGATTAGCGTGCCGCCATTGCGCGCAACGCGCTTTACCATCAGCTCGCGCGTCTTGTTGAGCACCGTCTCGCGGATCGAGGGAAGTCGCGACTGGATCAGGCCGATGCGCAGCGGGCGAAACGCCTTGACGTCCATCGCCTGTTGTCCGTGGAGGAGGGGGCAGATGGCATCGACAATATTTTTTGGTACGGCAAAGGGAATGATCTTGACCGTCGCGACCATCTGGCCTGCTTCCACGCGCATATGATTGCGTATTGTCGCCAGAGAAATGCGCGCGTCATAGACGTTGACCGCATCGATTGTTGAAGCATTCACGCAGAAAACGCCATCGAAGCTGGCAAAAAGATTGATGCGTCCGGTCGTCGCCGTGCCGGTATGGATCGTCTGCGAGGTGAGGGCGGCCCCGATCGACTGCGCCGCTTCGTCTTCGCCAATATCGCCGGGCTCGAACCGAGCCGCCAGAACGCTTGTGAGGCCAGCCTGCTGCAGGGCCGCGCAATGTTCGCGGGAGAGCACGGTCCCCTTGCGCAGCGTGAACGCACCCGCCGTTACCGCATAGGCCAGTACCGCGCCTTCTGATTCATCGAGCGGTAAGTCGGCGAAAATCATGGTGCCCTTTCCAGACTTCAGTCGGCCAGCCCCAAAACGTTGCGGGTTTTAGGTTGTGTGTTTTTAGATTGTCTTAGTCGCGGCCCGGCGACTTCACAATGTGGTTTATCGGTTCCAGATCGCGCGGCTATCGCAGCATTTATCCGTTGGTTGTACTTGCATGACCGGGGACAAGGGGGTAAGTCACCGCCGCGTCAGCGCAATAGGGGCTCTAATTCCCCGCGTTCAGGCGCTGGCGGAGATGCCATTTCCGCCAATTGGAGTCTGGTTTGCGGCGTTTTTGACCGCGACATTACGATCCAGCACAAATTTCTCCAGACAGGTGACAAACGGAACTATTCGTTATAACGGTACGTTTGGAATTTTCAGAATTTACCGAAAACTGAAAAACGACATACGTGCCGGATTTGACGCTCGCGACATGACGAACCCCTGCGGTTCACGTTAACGGGCAGCTTGAAAGTGATTTCAAGTTCAAAGCCACACTGAGACGAAATCGCTCTGGTGCGATCTGAAGAACTGAAGCGTCTGACCGGGAATAGTCCCGGCAGCGGGTTTCAGATTTTCAGATCGCATCGGTGCAGGATGGAAAGACAAATGAAACTCGGCATCCCTCGGACGATCGTTTCGTTCGCCGTACTGGCCCTGACTGCGTTTCTTGCCGGCTGCGAGAACCAGGTTCTTCTCTCTCCCAAGGGAGAGGTCGGCGTGGCGGAACGCGATCTTATCCTTTTTGCGACCGGCCTTATGTTGCTCGTCGTGCTGCCTGTCATCTTCATGACGCTGTACTTCGCCTGGAAATACCGCGCCACGAATGAAAAGGCGGATTATCAGCCCGACTGGCACCACTCGACCAAGATCGAACTGGGCGTCTGGCTCATTCCTCTGGCGATCATCGTGGTTCTCGGCACGGTCACCTGGATCAGCACGCATAAGCTCGATCCGTACCGCCCGCTGGAATCCAGCGTGAAGCCGATCAATGTCGAAGTGGTTGCGCTCGACTGGAAATGGCTTTTCATCTATCCTGATCAGGGCATTGCCACCGTCAATGAAATGGCCATGCCTGTTGATGTTCCGGTCAACTTCAAGCTGACCTCCAGCAACATCATGAACTCCTTCTTCATTCCGGCGCTGGGCAGCATGGTCTACACCATGCCGAGCATGCAGACGAAGCTGCATCTCATCGCCAATCATGAAGGTGAGTTCGACGGCATTTCCGCCAATTATAGCGGTCAGGGCTTTGCCCAGATGCGCTTCAAGGCGCATGCCTATAATCAGGCCGACTTCGACAAGTGGGTTGCCGACGTGAAGGCCAAGGGCGAAGAACTGGGCCGTGATCGCTATGCATCGCTGGTTCAGCCGAGCGAAAAGCATGCGGTGCAGTTCTTCAACTACAATGACAAGACGCTGTTCCACGATATCGTGAACCGCTGCTGGGACGGCAAGTCCGTCTGCATGGACGATGAAATGCACCGTCAGCAGATGATCCGTGAAGCGCGCGCAAACCTGCGCAAGTCTTCGCCTGTCGATTTCAGCCAGTGGGCGAGCGACATGATCTGTGCAGTGGCGCCGCAGCGCCTGTCGCAGCTCGCAAACTGATTTGCCCTTGCGCCGTGATCTCCTGCGAGATCGCGGCTATCGGCATTCAATCTTTTGTTTCACGCGGTTCCGGACTGAAAGCCGTCAGAGGCTTTCCCGGAATTGCTCCAATCGAAGCGTGATAAAAATGTTCGGAAAACTTACGCTCGAAGCGATCCCGTATCACGAGCCGATCATCATGGTCACATTGACCGCGGTGGCTGGTGGTGCGCTCGCTATTCTGGCAGCCATCACTTATTACGGCAAATGGGCCCCGCTCTGGAAAGACTGGCTCACGACGGTCGATCACAAGCGTATCGGCATCATGTATATCATTCTGGCTTTCGTGATGCTGTTCCGCGGCTTCTCGGACGCCGTGATGATGCGCGCGCAGCAGGCTCTTGCCTCGGGCGCGAATGAAGGCTTTTTGCCCCCCCATCACTACGACCAGATCTTCACCGCCCACGGCGTGATCATGATCTTCTTCGTGGCGATGCCATTCGTCGTCGGTCTGATGAACTTTGCGGTTCCGCTCCAGATCGGTGCGCGCGACGTTGCTTTCCCCTACCTCAACTCGCTGAGCTTCTGGCTCACGGTCGCCGGTGCGGTTCTGATCAACCTGTCGCTCGGCATCGGCGAATTCGCCAAGACCGGCTGGCTTGCTTATCCGCCGCTGTCCGGCAAGGAATTCAGCCCGGATGTCGGCGTGGATTACTATATCTGGGCCTTGCAGATTTCCGGTATGGGTACGCTGCTTTCAGGCGTCAACCTGATCACCACCATCATCAAGATGCGTGCGCCCGGTATGGGCATGATGCAGGTTCCGGTCTTCACCTGGACCGCGCTCTGCTCGAACGTGCTGATCGTCGCAGCCTTCCCGATCCTCACTGTCACGCTGGCCCTGCTTTCGCTGGACCGCTATCTGGATTTCCACTTCTTCACCAATGATGCTGGTGGCAATCCGATGATGTATGTGAACCTGATCTGGATCTGGGGTCACCCGGAAGTCTATATCCTCATCCTGCCGGCTTTCGGTGTCTTCTCCGAAATCATCGCGACCTTCTCCGGCAAGCGTCTGTTCGGCTACAAGTCGATGGTCTACGCAACCGTTGCCATTACGGTCCTGTCGTTCCTCGTCTGGGTGCACCACTTCTTCACCATGGGTGGCGGCGCCAATGTCAACGCCTTCTTCGGTGTTGCGACGATGATCATCTCGATCCCGACGGGGGCTAAGGTCTTCAACTGGCTGTTCACGATGTATAAGGGCCGCGTCCGCATGGAAACGCCGGTTCTGTGGACGATCGGCTTCATGTGTACCTTCGTGGTTGGCGGTATGACGGGCGTTCTGCTTGCTGTTCCGCCTGCGGATTTCGTGCTGCATAACTCGGTGTTCCTGATCGCCCACTTCCACAATGTGATCATCTCGGGCGTGCTGTTCGGCTGCTTTGCCGGTCTCGTCTACTGGTGGCCGAAGGCTTTCGGCTTCAAGCTGAACGAACGTCTGGGCCGCAACGCGTTCTGGTGCTGGCTGGTCGGCTTCATCATGGCGTTCATGCCGCTCTATGTGCTCGGCCTGATGGGCATGACCCGTCGTCTGAACCACACCGAAAACCCGGCATGGCACATCTATCTGATCATCGCCGCCGTCGGCGTTGCGATCATCCTGTGCGGTATCGTGTTCCAGGTTCTGCAGATCATGGTTTCGATCCGCGACCGCGAAAAGCTGCGTGACAACAACGGCGACAGCTGGGGTACGGGCCGTACGCTGGAATGGTCGCTGGCTTCGCCGCCTGCATTCTACAACTTCGCTGAAGTGCCGCATGTCCGCGACCACGACAGCTGGTGGGACATGAAGCAGAACGGTTATGTGCGCCGCACGGAAAAGTTCGCACGCATCCACATGCCGAAGAACACCGGTACGGGTTTCATCATCGGCATCATGAACATTCCGCTCGGCTTTGCGCTGGTGTGGCATATCTGGTGGCTGGCCATTGCCTCTGCCGTGGGTGTACTCGCCGTTGCGATCTTCCACTCGTTCAACAATGACAGAGACTTCTACGTCTCGGCCGAAGAAGTGCAGAGCGTCGAAGACCTTCGCACCCGGCAACTGATGGCTCAGGAGGCTTGATCCATGAGCGCTAGCATTTCAACGGCCGGTCCATTCACGGGCGGCAACGAGCATCCTGCTCACGAAGACCATCAGGATGCAGGGTCGACCACGCTGGTCGGCTTCTGGATCTACCTGATGAGCGATTGCGTCCTGTTCTCGGGCCTGTTTGCAACCTATGCCGTTCTGGCGCACCAGTTTGCGGGCGGTCCGACCGGCCGTGAACTCTTCGACCTGCAGTTTGTGTTGACCGAAACCATGCTGCTGCTGGTCTCGTCGCTGACCTATGGTCTGGCGACGCTGTCCATGTACAAGAAGAACCGTGCAGGCGTGCTGTTCTGGCTGGGCGTCACGTTCCTGCTGGGTGCAGCCTTCCTCGTGATGGAAGTCTATGAATTCCATCACCTGATTCTCGAAGACGCCGGCCCGAGCCGCAGCGCGTTCCTTTCGGCTTTCTTCGCGCTGGTCGGAACCCACGGTCTTCACATCACGTCCGGCCTGATCTGGATTCTGGTGCTTTCCGCCCAGCTTCTGCGTGACGGTCTGACGGAAAAGAACCAGACGCGCGTGATGTGCCTCAGCCTCTTCTGGCACTTCCTGGACATCATCTGGATTGGCGTCTTTACCCTTGTCTATCTGCTGGGTGTACTGTGATGAGTTCTGCACACGAAACACACGATCATGCCGCGCATGGCAGCCTGAAGTCGTATTTGATCGGCTTCGTGCTGGCGGTTATTCTCACCGTCGTTCCATTTCTTCTGGCGATGAACGGCTATTTCACGCCTGCCACGACCGCAGCCGTTGTTCTCGGCATCGCCGTCGTTCAGATCCTGGTGCATCTGGTTTACTTCCTGCACCTCGATCCGAAGTCGGAAGGCGGCTGGAACATTCTGGCGCTCATCTTCACGGTCATCATTCTGGCTATCGTGCTTGCCGGCTCCATCTGGGTCATGCATCACCTCGATACCAATATGATGCCGATGTACATGACGCCTGACGACGTGCGTAACCTGCCTTAATCGGACCGCGCCCGGCGGGGTTGGTCTTTGACATGCCCCGCTGAGCTACCGTTTCTCCCGCGCGCCGGACCATGATCCGCACACGGTTTGAATCGCGGCTTTATCCTCCCTCTCTCCCCCCAAAGCCGCGTGGCGCTCCGGTTCCCTCCGGAGCGCCTCCCTTTTTTGTGCGCTTCATATTTTGCATTTTCAGCGCGAAGTCTTCGCGTCTGCGACCGGGCGTTGCGTAAAGCTGTGGTAACGTTAACACTCCCTTGACTGAATCCGTTCATATCTAGAGCTTAAGCTTTAGGTTGTTGCTTGGCGCCCCGACCTCCCTATGGTAATCCCTGAAACGTCCTGGGTGGGAAATGGAAACGGGACGCTGCCAGGCGACCGCATAGACAGGAACCGGACAGTAACGCGTATGACTCGGAGTAACAGGACGATACAGGGAAAAGGCATTGCCATGCTTTTGCTGGCGGCGCATTTTTCCTCGTTTACCGTGTCGCCTGCTTTGGCGTTTGAGCTTTTTGGCGTCCGTCTTTGGGGCGAAGACAAGAAAACCGATCCCGATATCATCGATCCGAAGACCTATGAGGTCGAGGTCACTACCACCGGTGATCGCAAGAATGCGGATGGCACCGAAGCCGATCTGAAATCCGTCGTTGAAGGTGCATCCGGTCTGGTGACCGACGCGGACAAGCCCGCCTCGGGTTCCGCCGGTCTGCTGGCCAAGGCGCGCGGCGATTATCGGCGTATTCTGGCCGCCCTTTACGGTGAAGGCCGCTATGGCGGCACGATCTCGATTCTCGTCGATGGCCGCGAGGCGAACGACATTCCGCCGGACGCTGATATTCCAAACAATGCGAAAGTGGCGATTTCCGTCGATCCGGGACCGCAGTTCCTGTTTTCGCGCACGGCCATTTCCAATATAGCGCCGCCCGCCACCGACAAGCGCGATGTCGTGCAATCGCCCGAAGATGCGGGTTTCGCGCCCGGTCAGGTAGCGCGCTCTGGAACGATCATCAAGGCCGAGCGTCTTGCCGTCGAGGCTTGGCGTCAGCAGGGCTATCCGAAGGCGCAGGTGACAGGCGAAGAGGTTGTCGCCGACCATGATGGCAACACGGTTGCCGCCGATGTCGCGCTCGATCCGGGCCGCAAGGCGCATTATGGGCCGGTCAGCGTGGTTGGCACGGCGCGCATGGACCCGCAATTCGTCGCCTGGATGACCGGACTGACTCCCGATAAGGAATACGACCCCGACGATATCGAAAAAGCCAAGAAGCGTCTTGGCCGCATGGAAGTGTTTCGTGCGATGAGTTTCGAGGAAGCCGAAACCATCGAGCCAGATGGCAGCCTGCCGATGACGCTCAACGTGCAGGAGCGCAAACCCCGCCGGTTCGGCTTCGGTGCGGAATATTCGACCATCGACGGCTTCGGCGTGACCGGCTACTGGATGCATCGCAACCTGTTCGGCAAGGGTGAAAACCTGCGTTTCGACGCCAAGGTCAGTGGCATTGGCGGTTCGCAGGATAATTCGTTTAATCCGCAGAACTATACCTATCTGCTCGGCGGCACGTTCAAGAAGCCCGGCGTCTATACGCCTGATACGGATTTCGTTCTGTCGCTCGACGCCAAGCGCGAAGTGCTCGACGCCTATACCGAGACCTCGATCAACGCCAAGACCGGTTTCACGCAGATTTTCAGCGACGAACTGTCAGGCGCGATCTATGCCAAGGCGAGCCAGGGACGCTACACGGACTATCCTTTCGGTCCCCGTGACTTCACGACAGCCGGTCTGGAAGGCAGCGTGCTTTACGACAGCCGCAACAACAAGCCGGACCCAAGTTCGGGCTTTTATCTGGAAGGCAATATCCAGCCCTTCTACGAATTCCATTATGGCAATTTTGCCACCCGCTTCACCGCCGAGGGCCGCACCTATTACGGCCTTGGTGCAACGGATCGCGTGATTCTGGCCGGGCGCGTGAAAGTGGGATCGATTGTCGGCGCTTCGATTGAAGATTTGCCGCCGAGCCTGTCCTTCCTTGCGGGCGGCGGCGGCTCAGTGCGCGGCTATGCCTATCGCAATATCGGCGTCGATGCCGGAAACGGCAACATCGTCGGCGGACGGTCGCTGCTGGAAGCTTCGGGCGAGGTGCGCACCCGCATCACCGATTCCATCGGCGCGGTCGCCTTTGTCGATGCGGGCTATGTCGGCGAAAAATCGTTTCCGGATTTCTCGGAACAAATGCGCGTCGGCGCCGGTGGTGGTCTGCGCTACCTGACCGGCCTCGGGCCGATTCGCCTCGACGTCGCCATACCGCTTAACCGCCGCTCGGGTGATCCGAGCTATGCATTCTATGTGGGCATAGGACAGGCGTTTTGACCAGATTTATCACCGTTTTCCTCTTCCTGATTCTCGCCGCTGTGGCCGCCGTGCTGGCCATTCCGGGCGCATGGGTCACGCTTATCGGCGTGGATACACAGACCACGGCGTCGATTGTCGCCCCGGCAAATGCGCAAACGCAGGGCCAGAGCGAACAGCAGGCCGAAGCATCGGAAAGCAACGAAGAGCAAAAATCCTATTTCCTGTCTTTCGTGGAAAGCCAGCTTTCCGCGCCGAACCGCCGTATCTCGCTTTCGGGCATCAGCGGCGTCCTGTCGTCGGAAGCCTCCATCGGCTCGATCACCATTGCCGACCGTGAAGGCGTCTGGCTGCGGATCGAAAATGCCAAGCTGAACTGGAGCCGCACCGCTTTGCTGCTCGGTCGGCTCAGCATCCAGTCGCTGAGCGCGGAGCGCATCGATATTGCCCGCAAGCCGCTGCCGGACAACAGCCTGCCATCGCCGGAATCGTCGAGCTTCAGCCTGCCGGAACTGCCGATCTCCATCAGTTTGGATCAGCTTGATGTGGCGCGGCTGCGTTTTGGCCCCGAGATTTTCGGCCTCGAATCGGAAGTCTCCGCAACCGGCAGCCTTTCGCTCGCCGATGGTTCACTGAACTCGTCCTTCGATATCAAGCGCCTTGACGGTCCCGGCGGCAGTTTCACCCTGCGCGCCGCCTATGCCAATGCTGACCAAAAGGTCGATCTTGATCTGAGAGTTGCAGAACCCGCCAATGGCATCGTGGCCAACTTGCTCAATATTGACGGTCGCCCGCCAGTCGATCTCACCTTGACAGGCGCTGGCCCGCTTGATGATCTGAAAGTGGATTTGGCGCTCGACACCAATGGCAGCCGCACGCTGACCGGTGCATTCACGCTGAACCGTCAGGGCGAAGCGCCCAATGGCGGTCGCGTTTTCGCAGCGCGCTTCAATGGGCCGATTGCTGTTCTCGTGCCGCCGGTGTTCCGTGACTTCTTCGGTTCCGAAACCGTGCTTTCTGCCGATGGCTTCCTGAAAGATGCGGGCGGGTTCCGTCTCGATGATCTGGCGCTGACAAGCGCCGCGCTGAAGCTGAAGGCTGCTGCCGAATCCGGCAATGATCACTTTTTGAACAAGCTCAGCATCGACGCGTCGATTGCCGATGAAAGCAAGGGCCGTGTGCTGCTGCCGGTCAAGGGCGCCGAAACCTATATCGACAATGCGCGGTTCCAGGTTTCCTATGGCGACCGTCCGACGAATGACTGGACGGGCCAGCTTTCCGTCAACGGCTTGAAGAATGCGACCATTGCCGCCTCCAGCGTGGCGCTGGACATGGGCGGCGTTGCAGAAAACCTCAACGATGCCGCAAACCGCCACATCACTTTCAAGGTGACGGGCGGCATGGACGGCATTTCATCGCCACGCGCAGAACTGGCGCAGGCACTGGGCAGCAAGATCGCGCTTCTCATTGATGGCGGCTGGCGCGCCGGTTCTCCGGTGGAACTTGCACAGGCGAATATCGAGGGCAACGGTCTCAGCCTTGATCTCAAGGGCAATATTGACGACTTCGTCTTCAATGGCGATATCGCCGCCAAGGTCGCAAGCCTTGCGCCCTTCGGCGCTTTGGCGGACAAGGAACTGGCGGGCAGTATCGACGTCAAGGCCAAGGGCACGGTTCGCCCGATCAGCGGCGCATTCTATCTCGATCTCGACGGTACAGCGCAAAACATGCGCACCGGCACCGAGGCGGTCGACAATATTCTGGATGGCGAAGCGCGGCTGGCCGGTGCTGTCGGTCGCAGCGCCGAAGGTTTTTCCGCCCGCGATTTCCGCATCGGCAATGCGTTGAGCGAAATCACCGCCAATGGCTCCTTCGCATCGGACAAGGCGAATTTCGATTTCGGCGTGATGCTGTCCGATATGAAGCTGCTTTCACCGCAGGCATCGGGCCGTATGACGGTCAAGGGCAGTGCGCGCGGTGACGACAAGCTGATCGCGCTGGCGCTGCGGGCCGACGCGCCACAGGGCACGCTTGCGGGCCGCAAGCTTACCAATGCCGGTCTTGATTTCAACGCCATGCTCGATGGCAATGCGAGCACCGGCGCGGCTCTGTCCGGCAAGCTGTCAGGCAATGCCTTCCTTAATGGAGAGCGCATTGAACTGGGTTCACTGATCGACATCGTCAATGACGAGAAGCGCCTGACCAATCTTCTGTTCAATGCGGGCGGGGCGCATCTTTCCGGCAATGTCACGCAGACGGCCAAGGGTTTGCTCAATGGCGCGCTGAAGCTCGACGCGCCGGATATCTCCACTGCCGCCGCACTGTTTCTTGCCGAGGCAACCGGGGCGGCCAACGCCGATATCGCGCTCCAAGCTGATGGCGACCGGCAGAATGCGACCGTTTCAGCTGACGCCAAGGGCGTGAAGGTCAACGGCAATCATATTGCGTCCGCCAATATCGCGCTGACCGCACAGGATCTGTTCGGCGTGCCCGTTGTGGACGGCAATGCTGCCGCGCGCGATATCATGGTCGGCACATTCGGTATCGACACCTTCGACGCCAAGGCAAACGCCACCGGAGCCAAGACCGATTTCAGCGCCAATACGAAGCTCAAGATCGGCACGGTGGCCAATGCCGCCGGCTCGCTGGAGCCGAAGGATGGCGGCTTTGAACTCGGCCTTGCCTCGGCAGATGTGAAGCAGGGTGCGCTTCGCGCCAATCTCGCCGAGCCGGTGACGATTGCCATGAAGGGCAGCGCGATTTCCTTTGGCGATATCATCATCAATACCGGTGCCAATGCGGGCGCGGGGCAGGTCAAGATCAACGGCTCGGTCGATGACCGCCTTGATCTGTCGGTGGCGCTTGCCGATCTGCCGCTGGCGCTTGCCAACACCTTCAAGCCGGACCTCGGCCTCGGCGGTACTGTCAACGGGACCGCCCGCGTGACCGGTACGCGCGATGCGCCCAATATCGCCTTCGATATGGCGGCACGGGGCGTGACGGCTGCTGAACTGAAGAAACAGGGCATCGCTGCGCTGAATGCCGATGCCAAGGGCACGTCGGCCAATGACCGGCTCAACATCGACGCCCGGGTAACCGGTGGCGCTGCAAGCGGCAATGGTATCGACGTCACGGCGAAGGGCGGCGTGCCGCTTGGCAAGGGCGATCTTGGCGTCGATGTGACGCTGGCCAATCTGCCGCTCGGCATACTGAACGGCGCTGTGAAAGGGCAGGACCTCGCGGGCAATGTCACCGGCACGGCGCGCGTGACGGGCCCGCTGACCAATCCCGCCGCGACCTTCAATCTCAAGGGGGCCGGCCTTGCTGCCAAGCCGCTGCGCGAAAACGGCCTTGCGCCGCTCAGCCTTCAGGCAGCAGGCAGCTATGCCGCCAAGGCGGTCGATATTTCCTCGCTGACGGTGGATGGCCCGCAGGGCCTGAATGTCACGGCGAGCGGCAAGGTGCCGTTCTCCGGTCAGGGCCTTGGCGTCAATGTCAACGGCAACGTCCCGCTGGCGCTCGCCAATCGCTTTCTGGCGGATCGCGGCGCGCAGGCCAATGGCACACTGACGCTGACCGCAAGCGTTTCCGGCGGCTTCGACCGCCCGCAATTGCGCGGCATGTTCTCCACCAGCGGTGCAACCTTCATCGATCCCGAAACCAATGTCCGTGTGAACAATATCAATATCATGGGCAGCATGGATGGTGAAACCATCACGCTGCGGCAGGTCAATGCTGCGTTCGGTAGCGGCGGCTCCGTTTCCGCAAGCGGCACGATCTCCACGAATGCAGCGGCGAATTTCCCGGCCAATATCGATATCAAGCTGGACCGCGCCCGTTATGCCGATGGCAAGCTTGTCGTCGCAACGGTCAATGGCGGCATCTCGATCACCGGACCGCTGGCAGGCGACATGCTGATTGGTGGTCGGATCGACGTGGAACGTGCGGAAATCTCGGTACCGGAAAATCTCGGTGGTGGCGCAACCTATGTGCCGGTCGAGCACAAGAACACGCCGAAAAATGTTGCGAAGACGCTGGAGCGCGCCAAGGTCGAAACCCGCAAGGGCAAGGCCAAGTCGGTGGCGCGGGCCAATTCAGCCGGGCCGCGTCTCGATGTCGTCGTCAATGCGCCAAACCAGATTTTCGTGCGCGGTCGCGGTCTCGATACGGAACTTGGCGGGCGCGTGCGCCTCACCGGGCCGGTCAGCGATATCAAGCCGGTTGGTTCCTTCGACATGATTCGCGGTCGCATCGGCATTCTCGGCCAGCGCATCACCTTTGATGAGGGGCATGTCACGCTGGTTGGCGACCTCAATCCGCAGCTCAATTTCGTGGCCCGTTCGGAAGGCAATGAAATCACCGCCATCGTCACGGTCACAGGCACGGTCGATAATCTCAATATCGTCTTCTCCTCGTCCCCGGAACTGCCGCAGGATGAAGTGCTGGCGCAGTTGATCTTCAAGCGCTCCATCGGTGAATTGTCGGCCTTCCAGATTGCACAGCTTGCTGCTGCGGCAGCGGAACTTGCGGGCGGCTCCAACAATTCGCTCATGAACAAGCTTCGCGCCGGTACCGGCCTCGACGATCTTGATGTCGTGACCGACAGCAAGGGGCAGACAGCCGTTCGCGCCGGACGCTACATCCGCGACAATATCTATCTGGGTGTGGAAGCGGGGTCCGGCGGCTCGACCAAGGGAACCGTCAATCTCGATATCACGCGAAACCTCAAGGCGAAGGGGTCGCTCGGCGCAGAGGGTGATTCCAGCGGCGGTATTTTCTACGAAAAAGACTACTGATCGTTCCTCGATTTGCTTGAATAAGCCGGGCGGTTCGTCCGGCTTTTTCTTTTCAAACGCTGCATCCCTCGGTTGAGTTTTTACGCCTGCGCTAATCTTTTATGAGTATAGAAATGCCTGGTTTAACGGTTCCTCAACCATAAGACTGCAAATTACGGTTAATACCGAGCGGCATGATGCCTGCTCCCTGTCACCTGTGTTTTGGGCGATTTGCATGTCGAAGTTGAGTGATGTTCTGAGCCGCCGCCGCTTTCTGCTTGGCACCGGGGCCGTCGTTCTGAGTGGCGCCGCAGGCTGCTCGCAGACGATGGACATGTCTGCCTTTCAGGTAGATACGATGTCGACAGGCGGCATCTCGCCGATGCGTCCGCAGATCAGTGTTGATCGCGCCATCACGACGCCGGATGTCATGTATGCATCGGTGCAGGAGGGGCCTTACGCGTTGCCTGCCATTCCTTATGACAAGGTGCCGAAGCAGTTCCGCCGCCAGATTGTGCCAGACCCGACCGGTCAGGCGCCGGGCACTATCGTCGTCAGCCTGAAAGATCATTACCTCTATTATGTGCTGCCGGGCGGCGAAGCGCTGCGCTATGGCGTCGGCATCGGCAAGGCGGGCTTTGAATGGCAGGGCCGCGCCAATGTGCAGTACAAGAAGCAGTGGCCGCGCTGGACGCCGCCGCCGGAAATGATCCAGCGCAAGCCGGAACTCGAAAAATACCGCAATGGTCAGGAGCCGGGTCCGCAGAACCCGCTCGGCGCGCGCGCGCTTTACATTTTCCAGAATGGCCGCGACACCGGCTATCGCATCCACGGCTCGCCAGAATGGTGGTCCATCGGGCAGTCCATGTCGTCGGGCTGTATCCGCCTGATGAATCAGGACATTATCGACCTGTATAATCGCGTACAGGGGCAGGCGCCGATTGTTGTCAGCTAACTGCGCCGAAGACATGAATGCTTAAACAAAAGGCCGTCAGAGACGGCCTTTTTTTGCATTCTATTCGTAGCGAACCGATTTCGGCATCGCTTCGCCAAGCCTGACGAAATGACGGAACTCGGCGCGCAGGCTTTCGGCGGAAGCCATGTGAACCTGCTTTTCTGGCGCAACGTCGTTTTGCGCGATCTGAGTGGATACGCCCGGCATGACAAATGCTGCTACGGTCAGTACGAGGGCAGCGGCAATGCCGAGGCGTCGTTCGGTTCTGGCCTGCATTTTGATCTCCTTGCGCTGCGTCGCAGCGGCTTAAAACTTAGAATCGTCTTTGTTCGCAAAACGCTGGGATTTTCAGATCAGTGAAAAGTCGCGCGATGCGTAATGTTCAAAGCGGTGTCGATGGCGTGAATCGGTATTGGCAGCAAAGTCTGGCCGAAATCGGCCAAAGCTTCGGCAAAATTGCTGGCGGCAGCTGCCACATCGTCGCAGCGCCGTTTGCAGGCAATGGCTTCCAGACACGTGTCGAGCAGCAGCGCATCCTGATTGTGCAATCCGGAAATCAGCCCCAGCGTCAGGCATTCCTCGCGGCAGACATGATGCGAGTCGAACGGGAAAGCGCGCAACTGGCAGCTTGCACAATGACGCAGCACACGGATGAAATACGAAAGCTCGCCGACAGCGCGCTTTGCTTCCGATGGTCCGAGCACTTCCGAATAGAGACCCCAGGTCATTTCCCACGGGATGATCGAGCCAGTCTCGAAACCCGCAGTCCAGCGGCGATAACCTTCCAGCACCAGCTTTTCCGGCAGGCGGTCGAAATAGCCTGCACTATTGGCGCCGTTCAGCTGCGATATACGCATATTCATGAGCGCCTCCACGATGCAACATCGGCAGAGGCATGCGAGACAGTAGACTTGCCCTGTTTGCGCTGTGCGGGACGTTCCGTCGCGCCGCGTATAGTGCAGTATCCGGTCGGCAAGAGACTGAGCTGCCAGGGCAGGCCGTCGATATTTGCGGACCGGCATTCACCGAGACCAACCATTGGGTCCTCCAATCGAAAGGGTTCAAGGCCCAGACATCAAAGGTGCGCAGGATTGCGCGGAGCTATATAAAAGCGGCAAATTGATCTGGAGTCAATTGGTCAACTTTTAAAAAGCCGAGAGATTTCAAGAGTGTAGAATTATTCTAGACTGTCATAGTCATGTTTATAGTATTCGAATGATAACGCAACCGCTGCGGGGAGACAGCGGTTGCGGCAAACGGGCGCAATGCCGGTGGAGGAGGGAGAGAACGACACCGCGCCCCATGCTCCGGGAATCAGTGGCCGGAATGATCGGATGAATGTTCGCTCGTCTGGCCATTCTGGGCCGTGACGGGGAAGTTGATCTCAACCTTACCAGCCCTTTCGAATTCGAGCGTAACCGGCACGGTTTCGCCTTCCTTGTAGGGCTTCTCCGGCTGGATGAACATGAGGTGATAACCGCCGGACTTCAGCTCGACGGTTTCGCCCGCAGGCAGGTCGAGACCGCCATCGAGCTTGCGCATCTTCATCACATTGTTTTCCATGCTCATTTCGTGGACTTCCACGCGCTTTACGCCCGTTGTGCTGACGGAGATGAGCTTGTCGGCATCCTTGCCGCCATTTTCGATTGTCAGAAAGCCGCCCGCCACCTTGGCGCCGGGCACCATGGCGCGAACCGAAGGCGATGTGATGGTGAGATCGCCAAGTTTCACCGGCTCGGCTGAATGGGTGCCGTGCGCGTCGCCGTGGTCACCATGACCACCGTGGCCTGCATGCTCGTCAGCGCCGGTCGCCGCCAATACGAGAAGCTGCGGGGCTGGATGTTCAAGCTCGTGCGGGTTCTGTCCGTCTTTTGCAATTTCCGTCCATGCGACGGAAGCGTCGCTGCCGCAGATCTGCGTCACGGGGAAGGAAAGCGTGGTGTCCTTGTCGAACTTGGCCAACTGGCCGACGACGGTGAACTCGTCATAGAACTCGCCCGGCAGGTTGCCCTCGGTGAAGCGCACTTCCTTGATACCGGAGGTGACATCCTTGCCATGCACTTTGTAGCTCTTGGCATAATCGCCCTTGGTGGTTTCGATTGTCCAGCCAGCCTTGACCTGCGGCTGCGCCGACACAAAACCTTCGGGAAGCTCCACTTTTACTTCGGTCGTGGCCTTGCCGTCGCAGCCGTGCGGAATGCGGAAAGTGGCCTTGTAGAAGCTGCCAGCCTTGGCTTCGCTCTGGTCGAGCGACGAATGGGCATTGGCCAGGCCTGCGGAAAGGCAAAGGGCTGCCAGCGAAAATGCGGACGCGAAAAGACGATGATTTTTCATTCTGATAAACCTGAAGTTTAAAAAAAGGAAGGCGCAACCTTTTGAGAAAAGGCGCACGGCTAAAATGGCTTTAATCAAACAATAGGCGGAGCCTGCGGCGGCGCCGAAGGCGGGTAGACACTGCGGAATAACGCAAGCTGTAGCGGTGCAAAGCAATGGGTGATCGCGACATGCGGCGAGGGAGCGGTCGAGCTTTCCGGTGTCGGACAAAGGAAGCCGGAGGCAATACGGCAGGCCTCGCAGCTTTCGCTGCTTACATGCTTGTCATGCCCCTGATGATTCTGTTTCTCACCCTGATCACCGATGCAAAGAACGGGATAGGTGCCATCCGGCAGTTGATACTGCGCGAGCTGATAGCTGTCGGGAGCATTCAGATCGATGGGCTTGTGCGCGAAGGCCACGAGCATCAAAGCCAATACGCTCAGGAGGCGTATGGCGAGATTGCTCCGAAACTGGTGTGCGCTGAACTTCAACCTACGGCATCTCCCTGTGTCGCGGAGCCTATCTAGTCGAAGCCATGCATCTTTGCCAAGCATCAAACGAAACCGGCGCGAATTGGTCGCGCCGGTTTCATCATCGCGGGCAGTCGGACTTCCCCAGAACATACCGGCTTTCGGCGATAACATCCGGGCGATGTAGTTTCGAACTTGCCCGGTCTTTCCTTTTCCGATCAGCCTGTGATCGCTGCCAGACGCCACCGAAAAGCTATTAGGCTAGTCTCTTCGAAATTTTGCTTCAGAAAGACCATTCAATATGAGAACAGAGAGTTTCTACGATAGCATTATAGCCGACAGCGTATCGAATATCGGGCATGGTTTGACCGAACAATCCGGCGGTGTTTTGGGGCGAGGTGGTCAAAGCATTGTGGTTAGTAAGGCGAAAGCGACTATTGAAGCGCACGTTCGAGCGGGGATGCAACTAGACGCGAGCGAGAAGAATGCGGACACCCATTTCGATCTGTTTGTGAAATGGTTGGGTGAGCCCTCAGATGGAATGAGACGCGGGAAACATGGCGACGCTGTAATTTCTACAGCGTTCCGTCAACGGAGTTCTATAGATTTGATGGAATATCCCAGTCCGAATAGAGCAGGGCAAGGTGGTTTGAGCTGTGGCCCCATCCGAATTGCTAGGCAAAGAAGACCAAACTGGGAGCCAGTGAGGGCAAGCCAAAAAATTAGAGACATGGCGATATCAAATAATAAATTGGAATCATTACATGAAATGGAGAAATTATTGAATTTATATCAGTACAGAAATGTAAATTATGAGAGAATATTTAGATATGTTTCTTTTGGAAACTATTCTCCAATGAGAAATTTAGATAGAGTAAATGTAGTTCATGGAATGGTTGCTCTAAATAAGAGCGATTACGCGATACATAAGGAATTTGGAATTAGCGTTGATTCAGCAAATTATGTTAGGAAGTCCATATATTATACTTGAAAGAATATTTATTAATATAATTATTAGTATTAAATCGAATTTTTACATGTTTCGTAAGCCGTGGGGACCTTCTTACTTGATTGGCAGCCACTCCGTCTTCTGTAATTCTCTGTAGTGAATATCAATCATGGGGCGGAGCGAAATCGCTCCGCCTTGTGAATAGCAAAAAAGTCTGCTGCCTTTCCAGAAGCTCAGCGCTGTGGGTCAGGCCGCGGCTCAGATCGTCCGCTTTTTCATCTGCTCGGCGATGTAATCCGCCTGACGGATGGCGAGCGCCACAATGGTCAGGGTCGGATTTTCCGCGCCGCCCGTCGTGAACTGGCTGCCATCGGAAACGAACAGGTTCTTGATGTCATGCGTCTGCCCGTGCTTGTTGACCACGCCGTCCTGCGGCTTTTCGCTCATGCGATTGGTGCCGAGATTATGGGTGGAAGGGTAGGGCGGTGTCGGGAAGGTGCGAACCGCACCGACCGCTTCATAGAGCGCCTTGCCCTGCGCATAGGCATGAGTGCGCATGGCGACGTCATTCGCGTGGTCGCTATAATGAACATCCGGCACCGGCAGGCCATGCTCATCCTTCACGTCCTTGCTCAATGTGATGCGGTTGTTCTCCTGCGGCATGTCCTCGCCAACGATCCAGAGGCCCGCCATGTTGACATAATCATCCAGCGCCGAAGTAAAGCTTCGACCCCAGCCGCCCGGATTAAGGAACGCCGCCATGAAGGGCAGGCCAAGTGAAATGGTCTCCATTTCATAACCGCCGACAAAGCCGCGCTTCGGATCGTGGATCGCTTCGTCGCGGATGATGCCTGCCATGGTCGTGCCGCGATACATGTGAACCGGCTTTTCGAACGAAGCGTAAACCGATCCCGTCGTGTGCCGCATATAATTGCGTCCGACCTGTCCCGATGAATTGGCGAGCCCGTCGGGAAATTTCGACGAGGCCGAGTTGAGCAGCAGGCGCGGGCTTTCGATCGAATTGCCTGCCACACAGACCACACGCGCTTTTTGCAGATGCTGCTTGCCGTCCTTGTCGGCATAGAGAACGCCCGTCACCTTGCCAGCCGCATTGTGTTCGATCTTGAGCGCTGTGCATTCGGGACGAACTTCCAGCTTGCCGGTCTCTTCGCCCTTGGGAATTTCGGTATAGAGCGTCGACCATTTCGCGCCCCATTTGCAGCCCTGGAAACAGAAGCCGGTTTGCTGGCAGCCCATGCGGTCATCGCGCGGCGCGGAATTGATCGCCATGCGGCCGGTATGGCATTCCTTGTAGCCGAGCTTGTCGGCACCGGCTTTCATCACCTTGAAATTATTGTTGCCGGGCAGGCCTTCAATGCCGTTGGTGCGCGTCACCCCCATTTTGTCCTCGGCCTTGGTGTAATAAGGCTCCAGATCGGCAAGGGTAATCGGCCAGTCGAGGAGATTCGCGCCTTCCAGCTTGCCGTAATTCGTCAGCGTGTGGAATTCGTGTTCCTGGAAGCGCAACGATGCGCCAGCCCAGTGCGTGGTGGTGCCGCCGACCGCCTTGACGATCCATGCGGGCAGATTTGGGAAATCCTTCGCGACCCGCCAGTCGCCGGATGTGGTGCGCTTGTCCAGCCAGGCGAGCTGCGCAAAGCTGTCCCATTCGTCATTGATGAAGTCTTCGAATTCGTGGCGCTTTCCGGCTTCCAGAATAACGACGTCGATGCCTTTCTGCGCCAGTTCGTTGCCGAGCGTGCCGCCGCCAGCACCTGAACCGATGATGACGACGACCTTGTCGTCCTTGAGATCATATGGAGCAGCCATGGTTTCCTCCCAATGCTTCGCCGTTTCCGCAAAGCGCTTGGCGCTTGCCGAACGGTAATGCCGCTTTGAATTTGGTTCGGTTGAGCTTGATCCGGCTCTTTAAAGCCACTCGATATCGTCGAAGCCGCGCTGGATGTAACCGCCTTTGGAATAGGCTTCGCCTTCGTAGCCGAAGAGCGGCCAGATATCCTTCTGGTTATAAAGGCCGGTCACAAGTCCGCTGCGCACCTTCTGGAAGAAGGGGCTTTGTTCAATATCGCGCAGGATCGCCACGCGCTCTTCCTCCCAACCGAGACCCAGATAGCCTCCGGCTCCGGCCCGTTTGTCCAGATCGGCAACACCGTCCTCAATCAGCTTTTTCAGCGTTTCATCCTTGGCGGAATCCGCGTCGTAGGGTTTGACGGCAATGGCGTAGAACCGGTCGGGAAGCTTGTCATGCGGATAAATATCGCGTGCGAGCTGGATCAGCGTCGCCATGGTTTCGGGCTTGAGCGTTGTCGTTTCAAGCGCCCATGCAAATTGCGGGCAGATAACGGCATTGCCGCTGATGACCAGCATGGCCCCAAGGCTCAGGCCCGCACCGCGCTTCAAGAGGTCGCGGCGGGAGAGCTTCTTCTTTTCGTGGGTGGAAAGACCGTCGAAAACGGTTGTCATTCGGTTCTCCTCCTTTGCTTGCCCATCCGGAATGAATGGACTGGCTGCGCGTACCCGGCGCATTTTCGTCACCGGGAACGCTGGCGTCTGTCGTGGCCGCTCCTCTCGGCCATGACAGGCGATATGGTGCCGGGCGGCTTACTGGTAACGGCCGCCGCGCTGCAGAACTTCGATCTTGTAGCCATCCGGATCTTCGGCAAAGAAGAAGCGGGCAAGCTGCACACCGTCGTTCTTGAAATCGACAAGCTTGCCGACCTTGAAGCCAAGCGCAGTGAAGCGCGCATGTTCGGCGTCGACATCGTCCACGACCACAGCAAGATGACCGTAGCCGTCGCCCAGATTGTAGGGTTCGGTGCGACCCTTGTTAACGGTCAGCTCGACTTCGAAGTCGGCTTCTGCATTGCGCAGATAAATCAGCGTGAAGGTTTCGAAATCAATGCGTTCTGCAATGTCCAGCTTGAAAGCTTGGTGGTAGAAGGAAACGGATTTTTCCTCATCGAGAACACGGATCATCGAATGAATGGCTTTAGCCACAAGTGACTCCTATTTCTTGCATGTCATTTTTGGCAGCGCTTCAGCAAAAGCGGCTTGCGATTGTCTCACTGGTTGTCGATTATGAAAGAAAAAACGACGGCGTGGTGGCAATCGGCTACCACAGCGCAGTTCGTGCTCTAAAGGGAGCGCTATTCAATCTGGAAACAGATCGGCGCTCTGAAGTTTATTTTTGCGCACATCTTTTCCGAAAACCGTTTCACACTTTTCGGGATGTGCTCTGTAATGGAGGAACCCATGTGCAAGGTTTTCGCCGAGCAGGACCCGGAAGGCTACCGGCAGATCAATCGCTCTGTGCGCATTGGCGGGCATTCCACCAGTATTCAGCTGGAGGCCACCTTCTGGCGACTGCTGGATGAGATCGCAGCCAGCCAGAATCTGACCACGCCGCGCTTCATCTCGACGCTCTATGATGAAGCGCTGGAAGCCAATGGCGCGATCCCGAATTTCGCCTCCATGCTGCGCACCACCTGCGCGCTTTATCTCATGGGGCACCGCCCGGAAGCCGCCGTCTGCGAGGAAGCGGCCTGAAAGGTGCGCCGAATGAGGCCCAGAATGAGCATTGGCCTCTTGGTGAAAAGGGATTAGGGGAGTAGGGGAATAAGGGAATAGGGCAGTAGGACAATATGTTCTATACATACTCACTTACTCACCTATTGCCTTACTGCCTTCACTAAAGGAATCGAAATGGCAAGCGTAACGCGCGAACAGGTTCTGGAACGGCTGAAGACCGTGACGGGACCGGACTTCGAAAGCGATGTTGTGTCGCTCGGACTGGTATCGGATATTTTTATTGCCGACGGCAAGGTCTTCTTCTCCATCACGGTTCCCGCGCAGCGCGCGGATGCGCTGGAGCCCATGCGGCTTGCAGCGGAAAAGGCCGTGAAGGAAATCTCCGGTGTTTCCGGCGCGCTGGTCACGCTGACGGCGGAAAAGAGAGGCGGCCGCACCAGCGACGACGCTCCGCCGCCGCCCAAGCCGCAACCGCGCCCTGCCGCTGCCGCACCCGCACAGCATCGCCATCCGCCGCAGCCACAACGTGCAGCAGCCAAGCCCGGCATTCCGGGCGTCGGCGCGATCATCGCCGTCGCATCTGGCAAGGGTGGCGTTGGCAAATCCACCACGGCGGTCAATCTGGCGCTCGGCTTGCAGGCCAATGGCCTGAAGGTCGGCATTCTCGATGCCGATATTTACGGCCCCTCCATGCCGCGCCTTCTGGGCCTTTCAGGTCGCCCGGAAACCATCGAAGGTCGCATCCTGAAGCCGATGGAAAATTATGGCCTCAAGGTCATGTCGATGGGCTTTATGGTCGATGAGGAAACGCCGATGATCTGGCGGGGTCCGATGGTCATGTCGGCGCTGACGCAGATGCTGCGCGAAGTGGCCTGGGGCGAGCTTGATGTTCTGGTCGTCGATATGCCTCCGGGCACCGGCGACGCGCAGCTGACCATGGCGCAGCAGGTGCCGCTGGCTGGCGCGGTTGTCGTGTCGACACCGCAGGATCTGGCGCTGATCGACGCGCGCAAAGGCTTGTCCATGTTCCGCAAGGTGGATGTGCCGTTGCTCGGCATTGTCGAGAATATGAGCTACTTCATCGCGCCTGATACGGGCAAGCGCTACGACATTTTCGGTCACGGCGGCGCGCGCAAGGAGGCCGAACGCCTCAATGTGCCGTTCCTCGGCGAAGTGCCACTGCATATGGATATCCGCGCCCATTCGGATAATGGCACACCGGTCACGGTGGTCGAGCCGGATAGCGAACACGCGAAAATCTACCGCGATATCGCGTCCAAGGTCTGGGAAAACATGAAGGGCGGCAATGGTGCTGGCCGACCAGCACCGGCGATTGTTTTCGATTAAGGGAGTAGGGGAGTAAGGCAGTAGGGGAATAAGTGAAAAGGGCGCTTGAATAAAGTTTCGGCCTTACTAGCCTATTCCCCTATTCCCCTATTCCCCTATTCCCCTATTCCCCTATTCCCCTATTCCCCTATTCCCCTATTCCCCTATTCCCCTATTCCCCTATTACGTGACCACCGTCGGCGCATCGCGTCCGCTGCGCTTCTTCACTTCGGCGATCTGCTCGGCAGCGTCGATCAGCGCGGCAAGCGTTTCCTGCGTATCGAGATTGTGCTTGGCGGTGTCCGCTTCGTAGCGCTCGATATAGATGCGGATGGTGGCGCCTGAAGTGCCGGTGCCCGAGAGGCGAAGCACGACGCGCCCGCCATGGGGGAAATAGATGCGGATGCCCTGATGCTCGCTGACCGAATGGTCGACCGGGTCATGGTAGGCGAAATCGTCGGCTTTCTCGATCTTCAGACCGTTGACCGTGGTGCCCGGCAGGCTCGAAAGCTTGGCGCGCAGGTCAGCCACCAGCTTTTTTGCGATATCCGAATCGACCGCCTCATAGTCGTGGCGGGTGTAATAATTGCGCCCGAAGCGCGCCCAATGTTCCTCGACAATGGCCTTCACGCTTTCCTTGCGCACGGCCAGAATATTGAGCCAGAGCAGCACCGCCCAGAGACCGTCCTTCTCGCGCACATGGTCGGAGCCGGTGCCGGAGCTTTCCTCGCCGCAGATCGTGACCTTGCCGTTGTCCAGCAGATTGCCGAAGAATTTCCAGCCGGTCGGCGTTTCATAGATGCCGATGCCGAGCTTTTCCGCCACACGGTCGGCGGCAGCACTAGTTGGCATGGAACGTGCGATGCCCTTGATGCCGCCCTTATATCCGGGTGCCAGATGCGCATTGGCGGCAAGCATGGCGAGCGAATCGGACGGGGTGACGAAAATACCGCGTCCGATAATCAGGTTGCGGTCGCCGTCTCCATCGGAGGCTGCGCCGAAATCCGGTGCATTGTCCGACATCAGCAGATCATAGAGATCTTTTGCGTAGACGAGATTCGGATCGGGGTGATGCCCACCGAAATCCGGCAGCGGCACGAAATTGACGACGCTGCCGTCCGGCGCACCCAGACGGCGCTCGAATATTTCCTTGGCGTAAGGACCGGTCACGGCATGCATCGCATCGAATTTGAGCCCAAAGCCGCCCTTGATCATGGCGCGGATGGCGTCGAAATCGAACAGGCTTTCCATCAGCTCGGCATAATCGGCCACCGGATCGAAAATGACGATCTCGGTGTCACCCAGCTTGGTGATGCCGAGCTTGTCGATATCGATATCGGCCACATCGGCGATTTTGTACTGGTCTATCACCTTGGAGCGAGCGAAGATCGCATCGGTGATCTTTTCCGGTGCCGGGCCGCCATTGCCGATATTGTACTTGATGCCGAAATCTTCCTGGGGTCCGCCGGGATTATGGCTGGCCGAAAGCACCAAGCCGCCAAATGCCTTGTATTTGCGGATCATGTTGGACGCGGCTGGCGTGGAAAGTATGCCGCCCTGACCGACCATGATGCGGCCGAAGCCGTTGGCTACCGCGATCTTGATGAGCTTCTGGATCACTTCGCGATTATAGAAGCGTCCATCGCCGCCGACCACCAGCGTCTTGCCTTCAAAACCCTCCAGCACATCGAAAACCGACTGAATGAAGTTTTCGGCATAATTGGGCTGCTGGAATACAGGAACCTTCTTGCGCAGGCCTGATGTGCCCGGCTGCTGGTCCTGAAAAGGCGTGGTCGCAATCGTCTTGACGGTCATATCTTTCCCGTTCGATTCAATGGTTTCAAGCGGTTAACTTGTCGGCATTTGCGGTCATTGCAAGACAAAATAGATCAAACTTGTCATTGGTAAATAACAAACCGTGTGCGTGTTTTACAAATTCTGGAGATTAACCTGCATCCTTGAACAGCACGCTCTGGTCGAACAGATAGCGGTTGGAGAGCGGCAGACTTGCGGCGCCCATGGCCTTGGCGTGGACGCCCACCTTGCCCTCGATGATCTCCGGGGCGCTGAGGCCTTGCAGGTCGAGGCGGGAAAGTTCGGCCCGCGTCGCTTCGACAATGCGATGGCGAACGCCTTCCGGCAACCATCCATCGATGATGGCCGCAGGAAAATCGATGATCGACGCAGCCGCCACCGCCGCATGGGCAAGCCCCCGCGCGGCAAGTGCGATCCAGGCATCGAGCGGTTCGCCGAAATTGTGCCAGCTTTCGGGCGACAGCCAGAGATCGTCGGACGAAATATTTCTCTCCTGCAACAGCCGCTCCAGCACGAAAAGCGAGGCGGTATCGATCAGCTGCAATGTCGCGCGTCCATCTTCGGCGCTGCGCATGCGCATTGGCATGGAACCGAGCGCACCGGCATTGCCTGTGCGTCCCGGATAAAGCGTGTTGTTCAGCACCACGCCGCCGCCAATGAACGAGCCGATGAAGAAATAGACGAAATCGGTGAATTCCGGCCCGCGCCCGAAGGTGAGTTCCGCGCCACAGGCCGCCGTGCCGTCATTCTGAAGAAACACGGGGAACGGAAAGACCGCGCCGAAATCGTTGACGAGATCGGCATCGAGCCACGCATTCATGTCGGCGGCGGGCGCGCCCACTTCCTCCACCCAGTTCCAGAGTTCAAACGGCAGCGCGATGCCGAGGCCCGCAATGCGATCGCGCTTGTCCGGATCAAGTGCGGCGGTGAAGGCGGTAATGCTGTCAAAGGCGAAACGGCGGATTTCGTTGGGCACCGGCCAGCGATAGGTGATATGCCTGCGTTCGCGGATCGCGCCCAGAAAATCCATCAGGATGATTTCCGCGCTGCGCCGCCCGATCTTGAGGCCGAAGGAAAAAACGCCGTCTGCTGCAAGCCGCATCGGCATGGAGGGCTGGCCGACGCGCCCACGCACGCGCTCGCCTTGCGTAATCAGCCCGTCTTTTTCCAGCGCGCGGATGATGACGGAAACAGTTTGCGCCGAAAGTCCGGTCAGGCGTGCAATATCGGCTCGGGCCAGCGCGCCATGCCTGCGCACAAGCGCCAGAACCAGCCGCTCATTATAAGCGCGGACACCGATCTGGTTGGAACCGCGATTGATACTCGCGCCCGGTTCGGCAAATTTCTGCATTGCAGGGCCGGGCGAGCCTGCCGTGCCGCCCCTTGGCTCGGAAACGTCCTGTTCCGGATGATGCCTGACCATTTTCTCTCCCAGATCCCACGCTTAACACCCAGTTGCATTCTTCGTGATGCCGGTCTGCATCGAGCAATTTCCTGTGCTTCGGTGCTCACGTACTTTTAAGTACGCTCCGCTCCGGTGCTCGAAAATCACTCGTTTCGCCACGGCCTGACGAATTTGCAACTGTAGTGTTAGGGCACGGCGAGGTTCCTAACCCATTCATCGCAGGAGAAAAAGCCTCATTCTGTGGGATATGAAATAAAAACAAAAGCTTAAGCAGCGAGATGCGCGCTTTTTCAACGTGGCGTCGTGTCTCCCTCGGCTCTCTCCTCCGGGGCGAGAGTGACATAGTACATTAATAAATCAAGTGGATTTATTAATTGACTCTGTTTCGAAGCCGTGTTTTGCTTCAACCATGCCGGGGGAAGAAGGACCGGTTTCACTCTGGGAGGAGTTCATGAAGAAGACAGTTCTGTCGGCGGCCTTTGCTGCCTTCACGCTTGGTGTTGCCGCACTTCCAGCGCATGCTGCCGATGTCGGCGCGTGCCTCATCACCAAGACCGACACCAATCCCTTTTTCGTCAAGATGAAGGAAGGCGCTGTCGCCAAGGCCAAGGAGTTGGGCGTCAATCTCAAAACCTATGCGGGCAAGATCGACGGCGATTCCGAAAGTCAGGTCGCGGCCATCGAAACCTGCATCGCCGACGGCGCCAAGGGCATTCTCATCACCGCTTCCGACACCAAGGGCATCGTGCCGACGCTGCAAAAGGCGCGTGACGCGGGTCTTCTGATCATCGCGCTCGACACGCCGCTGGAACCGGCGGATGCGGCAGACGCGACTTTTGCGACGGATAATTTCCTGGCCGGTGAACTGGTCGGAAAATGGGCCGCAGCAGCGCTTGGCGACAAAGCCAAGGATGCGCGCGTCGCTTTCCTCAACCTGACCGCATCACAGCCAAGCGTGGATGTTCTGCGCGATCAGGGTTTTGATGTCGGCTTCGGCATCGACCCGAAAGACAAGAACAAGCTTGGCGACGAGGACGATCCGCGCATCGCCGGTCGCGACCTGACCGACGGCAACGAAGAAGGCGGTCGCCGCGCCATGGAAAACCTTCTCCAGAAGGACCCGAACATCAATGTTGTACACACGATCAACGAACCTGCTGCCGCCGGTGCCTATGAAGCGCTGAAGGCTGTGGGCCGTGAAAAGGATGTGCTGATCGTTTCCATCGATGGCGGCTGCCCCGGCGTGAAAAACGTTGCGGCTGGCGTGATCGGCGCAACCTCGCAGCAATATCCGTTGCAGATGGCGTCGCTCGGCATCGAAGCGATCAAGAAATTTGCCGATACCGGCGAAAAGCCAAAGCCGACGGAAGGCAAAACCTTCGTCGATACGGGCGTGACGCTGGTGACGGACAAGCCTGTCGATGGCGTTCCGTCCATCGATACCAAGACTGCGCTCGACAAGTGCTGGGGCTGATCTTTTGAAATATCGGTCCGGCGGATCGTCAGATTTGCCGGACCGTTCTGCAGCTGAAAGCAGGAGATAATCATGAGTGAGCCAGAGGCGGCTTCCGCTGCACAAAAACCGTCGATGCAGGCGTTTGAAACGACCTTGTCGCAAAGCGCATCCGACGTTGCCTCCTTTGATGCGGGTGACCAGTCGGTGCTTTATCGGATGCGGAATTTCCTGCATCACAATCCGGCAGCCGTGCCGCTGATCGTGCTGGTTCTGTCGCTGGTGGTGTTCGGCGTCACATTGGGCGGCAAATTCTTCTCCGCCTTCGCGCTCACGCTCATTCTCCAGCAGGTCGCCATCACCGGCATCGTGGCCGCAGCGCAAACGCTGGTTATCCTCACCGCCGGTATCGATCTTTCGGTCGGCGCGATCATGGTGCTGTCATCGGTGGTGATGGGCCAGTTCACATTCCGCTATGGCCTGCCAGCCGAGCTTTCCATCGTGCTTGGCTTTGCCACCGGCGCGTTGTGCGGCTTTATCAACGGCTTTCTGGTGGCCTATGTCCGCCTGCCGCCCTTCATCGTCACGCTCGGAATGTGGCAGGTGATTCTGGCCACAAATTTCCTCTATTCGGCCAATGAAACCATCCGCGCGCAGGAAATCACGGCGCAAGCGCCAATCCTGCAATTCTTCGGCGAGAGCATTCGTGTCGGTGGCGCTGTCTTCACCTATGGCGTCATCGCCATGGTGCTTCTGGTGCTGCTGCTCTGGTATGTGCTGAACCACACCGCCTGGGGCCGCCATGTCTATGCCATTGGCGACGATCCGGAGGCGGCAAAGCTGTCGGGCGTTTCGGTCAAACCGATCCTGATGTCCGTCTATGTTCTGGCCGGTATCATCTGCGCTCTGGCCGGTTGGGCGATGATTGGCCGCCTTGGCTCCGTGTCGCCGACTGCAGGCCAGTTCGCCAATATCGAATCCATCACGGCTGTGGTGATCGGCGGCATTTCGCTCTTCGGCGGGCGCGGCTCGATCCTCGGCACCATGTTCGGCGCGCTGATCGTCGGCGTATTTTCGCTTGGCTTGCGCCTGTGGGGCACCGATCCGCAATGGACCTATCTCCTGATCGGCGTTCTCATCATCGCCGCCGTCGCTATCGACCAATGGATCAGAAAGGCTGCCGCATGAAAACCTCGGCTACACCTGTTCTCTCGGCAAAGGGTCTGGTCAAGCGTTACGGGCGCGTTACCGCGCTCGACCATGCCGATTTCGATCTCTATCCGGGCGAAATCCTCGCGGTTATCGGCGACAATGGCGCCGGTAAATCCTCGCTGATCAAGGCGCTGTCTGGCGCGATCAAGCCCGACGAAGGCGAGATCAAGCTCGACGGCAAACCGGTCAGCTTCCATTCGCCGATGGAAGCACGCCATGCGGGCATAGAGACGGTTTATCAGAACCTCGCTTTGTCGCCTGCGCTTTCCATCGCTGACAATCTGTTTCTCGGGCGGGAGATCCGCCGCAAGGGTCCGCTCGGTTCGCTGTTTCGCATGCTGGATCGCAGCGCGATGGAAAAGATCGCCCGCGACAAGCTGACGGAGCTGGGCCTGATGACCATCCAGAATATCGGTCAGGCGGTGGAAACACTGTCCGGCGGCCAGCGTCAGGGCGTTGCCGTGGCGCGCGCTGCCGCTTTCGGGTCCAAGGTCGTGATTATGGATGAGCCGACGGCAGCGCTTGGCGTCAAGGAATCGCGCCGCGTGCTGGAACTGATCCTCGACGTGAAGGCACGGGGCATGCCCATCGTACTCATTTCGCACAACATGCCGCATGTGTTCGAAGTAGCCGATCGGATTCATATTCACCGGCTCGGACGTCGCCTGACGGTGATTGACCCGAAGGAATATTCCATGTCGGACGCTGTGGCTCTGATGACGGGTGCAATGCGACCGAAGGCCGAAGCTGCCTAACTCCCTTGAGCGGGCTGCACGAATCGGGACATCTGTCCGCACGACCACGAAACGGAAACCGGACATGACGCCTATCGACCGCGAAGCCTTGCCTTCAGAAATTCTTGCGCGGCTTTCGAAGGTGGATAGCCGGCTGATTGTCGCCATTGCGGGTCCTCCGGGCGCGGGCAAATCCACCCTCGCGGAGGAACTGTGCATGGCGCTCAACAAGGGCGCTGATGGCCCATCCATCGTCGTGCCGATGGACGGGTTTCACCTTGATGACGTGATTCTCGATCAGCGCGGGTTGCGCAGTCGCAAGGGGTCGCCGCCGACCTTCGATTGCGCCGGTTTTGCCGCCCTGTTGGAACGGCTGAAACATGCACGCGACGAAGTGTTCATTCCTGTGTTCGACCGTTCGCTGGAGCTTTCCCGCGCGGCGGCCTCAGTGGTCGGGCCCGAGCATCGCGTGCTTCTGGTTGAGGGCAATTACCTGCTGCTCGATCAGGAACCATGGTCGGGACTTGCGCCGTTTTTCGACATGACAATCCGTCTCGATGTGCCTTTTCCGGTGCTGGAGCGGCGGTTGATCGACCGCTGGCTCTCTTTTGGTTTCGACGAGGAGACGGCGCGCAGCCGCGCATTGTCCAACGATATTCCGAACGCTAAGCTTGTCGTGAGCCAATCGCGCCAAGCGGAATTTGTCGTCGCGACGGATGGGCGATAACGGGGAATTGCTGTTTTCAAGGCTTGCGAGGATGCGCTTGCGCCTGCATGATGGGACCAATTCGTAGCATTCTGCAATTTCCGATCGGAATAATCCCCAATGACCGATTATGTTTTCGCGCCGCGCCCGCAGCCTATTCTGCCCGTGAAGGGCACGGACGCAGCTTTTCCCGTGCATCGCATCTATTGCGTCGGTCAGAATTATGCCGATCACGCCATTGAAATGGGCGGCGATCCGACCCGCAATCCGCCGTTCTTCTTCCAGAAAAATCCCGACAGTCTGGTGATCAATGGCGGCGATTTTCCCTATCCGCCCAAGACCGAGGATGTGCATCACGAGATCGAGCTTGTGGTCGCATTGAAGACTGGCGGCATCGATATTCCGGTCGAACAGGCGCTGGATCACGTTTATGGCTATGCGGTGGGCATCGACATGACGCGGCGCGACTTGCAAGCGGTCGCCAAGAAGGCCGGTCGCCCGTGGGAAGTCGCCAAGGCATTCGAGCATTCCGCGCCATGCTCTGCCATCGCGCCGGTATCGGATGTCGGCCATCCGCAGTCCGCATCGATTTCGCTGTCCATCAATGGCGAGACGCGCCAGTCTGGCGACCTCAACCAGATGATCTGGAAAGTGGCGGAAACGATCTCCTATCTTTCGTCGCTCTTTGAGCTGCAACCGGGCGATCTTATATTTACAGGCACCCCCGCAGGCGTCGGTCCCGTGCAGCGCGGCGACCACCTTGTGGGCAAGGTGGATGGTGTCGGCAGCTTGTCGGTCACGGTTGCCTGATTTTCTATAAAGCGCATCCCGAAAAGTGGGAACCGGTTTTCGGACAAGATGCGCGTTAAAGCAAAGGACCAGAGCGCCGATCTGATTCAATCAGATCGAAAGGCGCTCTAAGCGGAGGAGACAGAATGAGCACCTATCTTCCCGATGACGTGCATGATGCTTTGGAGCGCGTCATCGCTGAAAAGCATCCGGGTCTGAACCTGACAGAAGCCATAACGCTGATTTTGCGCAAATGGCTGGTCCATGAAGGCTATCTGCCCGCGGCGCCGGAACACGGCACACCGCCGGAAGAACTGAACGCGACCAATGATGATTAGCGCGTCCGATACCACGCCGAAGCAGCAAAGCCTGGGCGACAAGTGACGATGGCCAAGCATTCAAAACAGGGGGCGGGTCGCAAGGCGACGCTCGGCAAACGCCTTTTGATTCTCACGATTCTGGCAATTTTGCTGGTCATCGCGCTCGTCTGGATGAGCATTTATCTGTTCGATCCGAATGGTGGACTGGGCTTCGACGATCTTGGAATATTTGCATTGGATTTCAATGTGATAGATACGATGCTGCCGCGCATTCTCTGAGCGCGTTAATCCTTTTGTTACCATTTGAAATATTCATTTTGGCGCGACCCAGACGTTTAGCGCTTCCGTTTTTCGTCTTTTGCATGGTACAGAACTGTCATCGACCGAAAGAATATTGACTGCAACGGGCTTCCTGGAGGCCGTTAAGCCAAGAGGATCTGGATGGCATTCGAGGACATCAAGGCGGAAATTGCGCTGCTGTTTGAGCAAATGGTGAATCAGCCGCAGGACGCCCATGAAATCCGCGAAACGGTTCGCGAAAAGCTGAATGCGCTCCGTGCGAACGGTTTGCCGCTGCCCGACGATCTGGTCGAGCTTGAAAAACGCATCGAAAAAGATTTCGATTCCTGAGAACGGGTCCAGCCATGCGTTTCGCGCTTTTTTCTTCTGCATCCGCTTCCCTTCTCGGCAAGGGTGTCCTGTTTTTGGGCTGCGCCGTGGCGCTGAGCGCCTGCAACACCACCAATGACGGCAAGCCCGTGAAAACGGCGCTGATTTCCCCAACGGATGCTGCAACGCAGACCCCTGCACCGGGCGCCGCACAGGCGACGGATGCGAAGACTGTTGCCGTGGCCGCCGCTGGCACTGCCGTTCCCGGCGCTGCGGCTTCCCCTGCACCAGTCGCTAATGCCGCTGTCGGCACGACCGCAACGGCCATGGCCGCTGGTCCGGCTGCAACGGGCGGTGCTGCCGCGATTGCCGCTGCCACTACGACGGACGGCGCTGCTGTTCCTGGCGTACCGGCTCCTGGTGTCGAGGCTGTTGCTTCTGCCGAACCGGTTCTGCCTGCCGCCGTTCCTATTCCGGGCGAACGCGGCGTTTCGCAGCCGATGATGGCCTATGCAGGGGCACGTGCCGCCGCTTCGCCTGCCTCGGTTGCCGCCAATATGGCGTTTGAAACGCCGGAGAGCGCGCCGAAAAATCTCGATGCGCTGATTGCCAAATATTCCGTCGCTTATGATGTGCCTGAGCGTCTGGTGCGCCGCGTCGTGCATCGCGAAAGCCGCTTCAATCCCGGTGCGCGCAACGGTCCCTATTGGGGTCTGATGCAGATCAGTCATCCGACCGCACGCGGCATGGGCTATACGGGTGCGCCGAAGGGCTTGCTCGATGCCGAAACCAACCTGAAATATGCCGTTCGCTATCTGTCGGGCGCATATAAGGTTGCGGGTGGCAATGAAAGCCAGGCCGTGCGTTTCTATGCACGCGGCTATTATTACGATGCCAAGCGCAAGGGCATGCTGGAAGAAACCGGCATGGATGGCGGTTTCCGCAACGGTCCGACCCGCGATGCCGCGGCTGCCATCGAACCGGTGTCCCTGCCAAGCGGTTCTTCGGCGCCGCTGCCGGGTGTTGCACCGATCCAGGCGTCCTACACGCCAGCACAATAAGCTTCTCCCGGCGGCGCTTGGTCGCCGGTTTAATTCCCCATATCGACTGGCGCATCGGCCCAAAAATCGGAATCGATTTTTGGAAAGCACAATGCGTTTAACTGTCATCTTGACGCTGCAAAGCGAAGGTAGTTCCCTGTCCGAAGACCGGACAGGGCGAAGATTATGAAGCTGCCACAAACCATCAAATGGCATTACGACAAGGCCGAACTCTGGGCGGATGGTGTTATCCATGTGCTTGGCGTGGCGCTGGCTTTCGCCGGTGCGGTTGCCATGCTGATCTATTTTCTGCCGAACAGTTCCGCAACGACCTCGATTTCGTCCAGTGTCTATCTGGCAAGCCTTCTGGGCGCGCTGGGCATTTCGGCGGTCTATAATATCTGGCCGGTCTCGCCGACCAAATGGTTCCTGCGCCGGTTCGATCATTCGGCCATTTATCTGCTGATTGCCGGAACCTACACGCCCTTCGCGATACATATGGGGGATCGCGCCGTGCCGCTTTTGCTCTTCGTATGGGGCGTGGCTTTCGTCGGCATCATGCTGAAGCTTTTTCTGCCCGGTCGTTTCGACCGGCTGTCGATCCTGCTTTATCTGGCGCTCGGATGGAGTGGCATCATGGTCTACGACACGATTACTCAATCGCTGCCGACGACCGTGTTCTGGCTGATCGCGGCGGGCGGCATTGTCTATTCGCTGGGCGTGATCTTTCACGTCTGGCAGCGGTTGCGTTTCCAGAACGCCATCTGGCATGGCTTTGTCGTGGTTGGGGCGATGCTGCATTATTGTGCGGTGTTTTTTGTCGGTGCCTGGAACTGAAATTCTCAATGGAAGTCTCGCGACTTCGGCATAATCCGCACATTTCTCGGGTGATGCGCCATTTGTGACGGTGCGACGAGGCGTTGCGCCTCGCGCCCGCTCAGATCCATCAGAGCGCTGGAGCGGTCTTCGATCCTGGCCGCCACCAGATGCACCACGCCTTCCGGGCTGCGCTGGATGCGGCCTTCGATGCGGATCAGGCGCGCGCCCATCACCTCACGGCGAAACGCTTTCATGATTTTCGGCCAGACAACGATATTGGCAATGCCGGTCTCATCCTCGATGGTGAGAAACACAACACCCTTCGCGCTGCCGGGGCGCTGGCGCACAGTCACGACGCCCGCCACTTTCATCCGGCGACCATCGGCACCCTCCTGCACGGCGCGACAGGTGGAGACACCTTCTGCCGCCAGCCCTTCGCGCAAATATTGCAGCGGATGCCCTTTCAGCGAAAGCCGGGTCGTCTCGTAATCGGCAATGACATGTTCGGATGCCGCCATTTCGGGCAGCTTCGTGCGCGGCTCTTCCGCCAGTTCGCTGGTGGCGGCGGCCCGGAACAGCGGCAGGGTTTCGTCATTGGGCAGGCGGCGCACGGCCCAAAGTGCTGCGCGGCGGTCGATATCGAGCGAGCCGAAAGCATCGGCATCGGCCAGCGCGGTGAAGGCGCGCCGGTCGAGGCGCAGACGGCGATGCATGTCCTCGATGGTGCGATAAGGCTCATGCCGGTCGGCAAGCAGTAGTTCGGTGTCACGTTTTGAAAAACCGTCGATCTGGCGAAAGCCGAGCCGCACAGCAGGGCGCGGACCGGGAGTGTCTTCCAGAAGATTATCCCATGCACTGAAATTCACATCGACGGGCAGGACCGTCACGTCATGTTCGCGCGCGTCACGCACGATCTGCGCTGGCGCATAAAACCCCATCGGCTGCGAATTGAGCAGGGCGGCGGCAAAGACTTCCGGGTGATGATGCTTGATCCACGCGGAAATATAGACCAGATGCGCAAAGCTGGCCGCATGGCTTTCGGGGAAGCCATATTCACCGAAGCCTTTGATCTGGTTGAAACAATTCTCGGCAAAGGTCCGGTCGTAGCCGCGATTGACCATGCCGTCGATCATCTTTTTCTCCATGGTGTGGATGGTGCCCATCTTGCGGAAAGTCGCCATGGCGCGGCGCAACTGGTTGGCTTCGTCGGGCGTGAATTTCGCCGCTTCGATGGCAATGCGCATCGCCTGTTCCTGAAACAGCGGGACGCCTTTGGTCTTGTCCAATATCTGTTGCAACTCGTCCGGTGGGCCGTGTTCGGGGGCTGGCGACGGCAAGAGGTTGGGCTCCTGTCCGCTTCTTCGTCTCAGATAAGGATGCACCATATCGCCTTGAATCGGGCCGGGGCGCACAATGGCGACCTGAATGACCAGATCGTAAAACTCCTGCGGTTTCAGACGCGGCAGCATGTTCATCTGGGCGCGGCTTTCCACCTGAAACACGCCGAGCGAATCTCCCTTGCAAAGCATGTCATAGACGGCCCTGTCTTCGCGCGGCAGGGTCGCGAGGGTCTGCTTTTGACCGCCATAAAGCTGCGGCTTGTGCTGGTGAATGAGGTCGAAAGCCTTGCGAATGCAGGTGAGCATGCCGAGTGACAGCACATCCACTTTCATCAGCCCCACTTCATCAATGTCATCCTTGTCCCATTCGATGAAATAGCGGTCTTCCATGGCCGCCGGGCCGATGGGCACGGTCTCGTCCAGACGGTCGCGTGTGAGCACAAAGCCCCCCACATGCTGCGACAGATGACGGGGAAAGCCGATCAGCTCTATAGCGAGTTCCACAGCGCGCCGGATGACCGGATTTTCCGGGTCGAGGCCTGCCTGACGAATATGCTCCTTGTCGATGCCGCCGCCGGATATGCCCCAGACCGTATTGGCAAGGGCTGCCGTCACATCTTCCGTCAGGCCCAGCGCCTTGCCCACATCGCGGATCGCGCTGCGGGATCGATAGCTGATGACGGTCGCGACAATCGCCGCACGGTCGGTGGTGTAGCGTTCATACACATATTGCATCACCTCCTCGCGCCGCTCATGCTCGAAATCGACGTCGATATCCGGCGGTTCCTGGCGCTCGGCGGAGATGAAACGCTCGAACAGCAGGTCCACTTCGGTTGGGTCCACACCGGTTATGCCAAGGCAGAAGCAGACGACGGAATTTGCCGCCGAACCGCGCCCCTGACACAAAATCTTTTGTGACTTGGCAAAGAGCACAATGTCATGGACGGTCAGGAAATAGGCCGCATATTGCAGCTTTTCGATCAGCGCCAGTTCCTTGTGGATCAGCGCCTGCACCTTTTCCGGTATGCTACCCACTCCGTAGAACTTGGCAGCGCCCTCCCAGGTAAGGTCGTGCAGATGCTGTTGCGGTGTCTTTCCCGGCGGCACGGGCTCGTCGGGATAATCATATCTCAGCTCGTCGAGCTGGAAGGTGATGGGCGCGATGAAATCGGCGGTCGCGGCAATCGCCTGCGGATATTGGCGGAACAGCCGCACCATTTCCTGCGCTGGTTTCAGATGGCGCTCGGCGTTTTTCTCCAGCAGCCGCCCGGCGGCAAAAACCGTGCTGTGATGGCGGGTTGCCGTCAGCACATCCTGAAGCGCGCGGCGGTTGGGGTGGTGATAGAGTACGTCATTGGTGGCGAGAAGCGGCACACCGGCATCGGCTGCAAAGCGGGCGATGCGTTCGGCCCGGCGTCCATCATGCCCCTGATGTGGCATGGCAAGCGCCAGCCAGATGCAGCCTTGTGCCGCCGTGGCGATTTCCGACAGACGCGCCGGAAAGGCAGGGTCATCCTCTTCCGGGGGCATGACGGCGATCTGAAACTGCCGGGCGCGAAACAGCAGATCGGCCCAGAGCAGATGGCATTCACCCTTGATGGCGGCGCGCCTTTTGCCTTCGGTCAGAAGGCGGCATAATTGCCCATAGGCAGGTCGGTCACGCGGATAGACGACCATATCCGGCGTGCCGTCGATGAAGGACAAGCGGCAGCCGATGAACAGCCGGAAATTGCTTTTGTCGCGAAAATCCTTCCAGGCGGCATGTGCCCGCACCACACCGGCCAGCGTGTTGCGGTCGGCAATGCCGATGCCGGAAAGGCCAAGATCGCGAGCTTGCAGCACCAGTTCCTGCGGGTGCGACGCACCGCACAGGAACGAAAAATTGCTGGCGACAGCCATTTCATAATAAGCGGGTTTTTTCTCGATGTGGGGCATCAGGCAAACAACCCATGCAGGAACCAGCGCGGATGATTGGCGCCGTCATAAAGACCTTCGCGGAAAATCCAGAAACGCTGGCCGTTCACATCTTCCACCCGGTAATAATCGCGCAGTTCCGGTACGTCGTGACCGATGGTAAGCCACCATTCCGGTTCGATCCGCTCTGGTCCTTCGGCAAGGCGAATATGATGGCGGACCCGTCGCCACAGGAAGAATGAGGGCGGACTGTCCGGCACTTCCGCCACGCTTTCGATCAGCTGCGGCGGGCGAAACAGTTTTATGGGGCGCGCTGGCGGGTCACCAGCCAGCGTTGGGCTGCTTTCATAACCGGTCTGGTTTGCGTGGCTGCCATGCAGGGCAGGGCGCAGGCCAAAAGCGCGCTCCGGCATATGCGTATCGCGTGCGAAAGGCACCAGCACGCGGTCCGGCCCCAGACGCGCCGAGAGACGGTCGATCAGCTGGCTGAAGCCGGCATCATCTTCCTCATGCTGGTCCAGCCCGGTCTGGCGTTGTGTGACCGCAGCACTGCGCAAGGCGGCAAGCCTGATCATGTCAAAACCGAAACCGGCATCCAGCGGATCGGTGAGGGCATTAAGCCTTTCACGCGCAAGACGCAGAAAAACCCTGTCATCGCGCAGAGGCTGGCCGGTTTCAATGCGGATATGGCGTATCTCGCCATCGACCCGGAAGAAGGATGCTTCGATCAAAAGCGCGCCTTTGCCTTCCGTCTCAAGCCGGGCGAACAGCTCCTGCGCCAATTCCTGCAAGATGCGCTCCACCAGTTCCATGGCGGTCAGAGGCTCGGACTGGCGGCGCTCTGCCGTTGCGAGCGGCACCATGCGTAGCGGCGAGATGGGCGCGCGCTCCTGCCGTGTCAGGCGACCGAGACGGGTGGCGAGATCGGGACCAAAGCGCGCGGTGAGTGCTGCACGCGGCAGCGCCATCACATCGCCGATGCGTTTCAGGCCCGCGCGCTTGAGGCCGGTTTCAGCGGCATCGGCCAGTTCAAGCGCGGAAAGCGGCAGGCGCGGCAACACGGCATCGGCCTGCGCCTTGTCGAATACGCCGCCTCTGGTGCCACGGGCGAGAAGCCGCGCCGCAAAACTGTTATCGGCAATAGCTGCCCGAACGTGCAGACCGGCGCGCTCGATGCGCTGGATCACATCGGCATGCATGGCGGCCAGTCCGCCGAACAGATGCGCGCAGCCGGTAATGTCCAGCATCAGCCCGTGCGGCGGATCGAAGGCGACAAGTGGCGTATAGCGTTCGCACCAATGGGCCATTTTGTTGAGCAGGGCGGCATCGCGCTCCGGCGCGGCATTGACCACATCAAGCCTTTCCACACGCGCCCGCGCATCGGTCAGCGCCATGCCGGGATAAAGCCCGAGCTTGGCGGCCTTGACGTCGATGGCCGTCAACCGAAGCGCATTGGCGGTGCGCTCGGTAATGACAAGCGGCAGTGCGTCGGACGCTTGCCCGGAGGATGCATCAGATCGCCCGGCGCGGTGCAGCCTGTCCGTCGGCAGGAACGGAAACCACAGCGCCATGAACGCCATAGATGCCGACGCTGCCGCTTCCTTCCCGTTCTCTGATGCCGAATTCAAGGGTTTCATTGTTCCATTCCATGATCCACTGGCCGCATGTGCCATGACGGTTGCGCTCCAGAACGGCCAGGAAGGCCGGTTTTCCGGGCGCATTGGCCCCGCTGGAGCGCGAAGGCGCAGGCGCGACACGCCATCGGCTGACGGCAGCGCTTTGCACGCCGGTGCGATGACTTCGAAGCAGGATGACCGGCAGTTGCGCTGTCTCCGCTGCCAGCAGCAGGCGACGTGAGGCTGTCAGGTCGAGGCATTTCGGCTGGCCGGTTATCGAGGCAACGATGCCGGAGACGAGATGCGAAGCCTTGCCGCCGGTTCCTGCTTCCAGCACATCATTGGCCGCCTTCAGGACATCCTGCGCATTCGGACAGCGCACGATCAGCAACCGGTGCGGGGCGATGCCGAAAGCATGCAGCCCCGGCGGGTAAAGCCCGCCATATTCGCTTGTCGCCGTTTCCTCCTCGATCCAGATGATCGGTCGCTGCTTTTGTGTGGCGCGCAATGCCATGGCGAGCGCAAAGCCGGTCGCCGCCATATGCGCACCGGGATTTTCCGCGAAAACCTCATGCAAGGCATCACCAGCAAGCCCATGCGGAAAGGCTGCGTCCGCTGCCGCGTGGCCAAGCGCGAAACTGTTTTCGCGTCCGAAACCGGCAGCTGTATCGCCAGCAAAATTTCCTTGCGGATCGTTGCCTTCAATGGCGGTAACCATGCGCCGCAACGTCGCGATGTCGATGCCGCTCACGTCAAAAATCCTGTAATCTGTCTGTGTTTGTTGGCGCGGTTCCGGAGACAGGAACCGTCATTGTTCTCTATTTGTTCTAGTATTGAATCGACTCTGAAAAGAGTCAAGCAGGGAAACGTTCGATCCCTGTGGGCGCGTCGGATTCTTCAAGGAACAAGAAAATTCAGGACAAAGAAAAACGCCCTCCGATGAGAAGGGCGTTTCCAAAACGGTAGACCTTAGGCCGTTGAGATTCTGGCGCGGTGAGCCGAAAATGGTGGGCCTCGAGAACCGGCGCGCAGCGTACTTAAAGGTACGGGAGCACCGGAAGCGCAGAAAACTGCCATTTGCAGGCCAGCAGAGCCTGAAGATCAATGCCTAACGGCGGTCGCGGGCAGCCAGCGTACGCAACCGCAGCGCGTTGAGCTTGATGAAGCCTGCTGCGTCTTTCTGGTCGTAAGCGCCCTGATCGTCTTCGAAGGTCACGAGCTTGTCGGAATAAAGCGACTTGTCCGACTCGCGACCGATCACCATCACATTGCCCTTGTAGAGCTTGAGGGTGACTTCGCCTTCGACGTTCTTCTGGCTGAGATCGATTGCGGCCTGCAGCATTTCGCGCTCCGGCGAGAACCAGAAGCCGTAATAGATCAGCTCCGCATAGCGCGGCATCAGTTCGTCCTTGAGGTGAGCAGCGCCACGGTCGAGCGTGATCGATTCGATGGCGCGGTGGGCCGCCAGCAGGATCGTGCCGCCGGGCGTTTCGTAGACGCCGCGCGATTTCATGCCGACGAAGCGGTTTTCCACGAGGTCGAGACGACCGATGCCGTTGTCGCGGCCATATTCGTTAAGCTTGGCAAGAAGCGTTGCAGGCGAAAGACGCTGGCCATTGATCGAAACGGCATCGCCCTTTTCAAAGCCGATCTTGATGATCGTTGCCTTGTCGGGAGCTGTTTCCGGCGAAATGGTGCGCATATGCACATATTCCGGCGCCTCGACAGCCGGATCTTCCAGAACCTTGCCCTCGGACGAGGAGTGCAGCAGGTTGGCGTCCACGGAGAACGGCGCTTCGCCCTTCTTGTCCTTGGCAACCGGAATCTGATGCTGTTCGGCGAATTCGAGCAGATGCGTGCGGCTCTTGAACGACCAGTCGCGCCACGGCGCGATGATCTTGATGTCCGGGTTCAGCGCATAGGCCGAAAGCTCGAAACGAACCTGATCGTTGCCCTTACCGGTTGCGCCATGCGCAATGGCGTCGGCGCCGGTCTTTTTGGCAATCTCGATGAGATGCTTGGAGATCAGAGGACGGGCAATCGAGGTGCCGAGCAGATAAACGCCTTCATAGACGGCATTGGCGCGGAACATCGGGAAAACGAAATCGCGCACGAATTCTTCGCGCACGTCCTCAATGAAGATTTCCTTGATGCCCAGCATTTCCGCTTTCTTGCGTGCCGGTTCAAGTTCTTCGCCCTGACCCAGATCAGCGGTGAAAGTCACGACTTCCGCGCCGAGTTCCGTCTGAAGCCATTTCAGGATGATCGAGGTGTCGAGACCGCCCGAATAGGCGAGCACGACTTTCTTAACGTCTTTCCACTTGCTCATAGTCAACTTCCGATACGATGGATGACCCATTGTCCGCTCGGGGAGAGCATCCGCAGGGCTTGGGAATTGGATGTTGCTGTCCTTTTATCAGTTGCTAGGCGACGTGCAAGCCGGATGGCTGCGACTTATCGAAAAGACCCGAGAATCCAGTAGCGGCGAGATTTGATTCGCGTTAGAGCATTTCCAGCAAAAGTGCGAAGCGGTTTTGCGTCGGATAATGCTCAAAACAAACGGGATAGAGCGGTTCCGACGATTCGGTCAAAACAGGAACCGCTCTATCTTGCCGCGAATTTTCGGAGCTTTTCGCATGTCGTTCCTGACAAACCTGACCTTCATTCCCGAATGGACCATTTTCGTCCAGTTCGCGATTGCAACCGCCATTCTTTCCATCACACCCGGCCCGGATATGACGCTGTTCGTCGGACGGGCCTTGTCTGAAGGCAAGGCAGCCGGTTTCGCCTGCATGGCTGGCGCAAGCACCGGCATCGTCATCCACACCACCATGGTGGCGCTGGGTCTTTCGGCGCTGATTATCGCTTCTCCGGCTGCCTTCACCGTGCTGAAGGTTGTGGGTGCGGGCTATCTCGTCTGGCTCGCCGTACAGGCAATCCGCAAGGGTTCGGCGTTTTCGCCGGAAAAGAACGGCGGTAAGAAGCATACGCTGGTTCAGAACTGGGCAACCGGGCTTGGCATCAATCTGCTCAACCCGAAGATCATTCTGTTCAACATGACCTTCCTGCCGCAGTTCGTTTCCGTAACGGACCCGCATGCAATGGGCAAATTGTTCTTTCTCGGCCTGTCCTTCATCCCGCTGGCGCTGCCCTTCACCATTCCGATGGTGGTCGCAGCCGACCGGTTTGCGGGCCTCCTGAAGAAGAACCCGACGGCCACGCGCATTGTGGATTGGTTGTTTGCGGGCGTGTTTTCGGCTTTCGCCCTGAAAATCATCACCGCGCAGGCGAAATAACCTGATGTCTACCCAGCCGGGCGGTCGGAAAGCCGTCCGGCATTGCGGCCTGCAATCAGCCAGTAGATGAAGCCGCCGACAATGCCCGCACCGACGAAGGCTGCGATCCAGAGCGGCATTTCCGGCCAGTCGTCTGATCCGCGAAACGGAATAGCGGTTCCCGCGGTTCCAAGACCGATGATGGCACCCACAACGCAATAAAACACCGACGAGCGATAACCGCGTGCTTCGGCAAGCAGAATGACGATGGCCGCTGGCAGGAAGCTGATGCCGCCTGCCAGCATGGCCACGATGAAACCGCCGACGAAAACGCTGCTCCAGAAGCTGGTTGTGGCCCAAAGGCTGGCGGCTTCCGTATTGCCTGCCCCGGCCATCATCGCGAAATCGTCCATCAGCGCATCAACGCCGATGCTGCGAAACAGGATTGCCGCCAGAAACCAACCGGTTGCCAGCAAGCCGCAGCAATAGCCAAAAAGAATAACGACGAAGCGCATTATGTAGTCGAATGTATCGTTCATGCGCGCTCGCTTTATCGGGTTATTCGCCCTGTTTATTCGCCGTGTCCGGCGATCATCATGGCTTCCAGCGCAAGGCGTTCGCTCTTGCGCATACGCTCGGATTCCGACTTCAGCTGACCGCAGGCGGCGAGAATGTCGCGACCACGCGGCGTGCGGATCGGCGAGGCATAACCGGCTGCATTGACGTAATCGGCAAAACGTTCGATCTGCTCCCAGTCCGAGCACTGGTAGTTGGTGCCGGGCCATGGATTGAACGGAATGAGATTGATCTTGGCCGGAATGCCCTGCAACAGCTTCACCAGAAGCTTGGCGTCTTCCAGGCTGTCGTTGATGTCCTTCAGCATCACATATTCGAATGTGATGCGCTTGGCATTCGACAGGCCGGGATATTCGCGGCAAGCCTTGATGAGCTGCTCCAGCGGATATTTCTTGTTGATCGGCACCAGAATGTCGCGCAACTCGTCGCGCACGGCATGCAGAGAAATGGCGAGCATCACGCCGATTTCATCGCCGGTGCGGTAGATTTCAGGCACCACGCCGGAGGTCGAAAGCGTGATGCGACGCTTGGAAAGCGACAGGCCATCACCATCGGAGGCGATGATCAGAGCCTTCTTCACTTCCTCGAAATTATAGAGCGGCTCGCCCATGCCCATCATCACGATATTGGTGATCTTGCGGCCTTCGGCGGGCACCATGGCACCGTCGGGCGTGTCCTTGTCCGGAAAATCGCCGAGCCGGTCGCGGGCGGTCAGAAGCTGTGCCAGAATTTCTTCCGAAGTCAGATTGCGCACCAGCTTCTGCGTGCCGGTATGGCAAAACGAGCAGGTCAGCGTGCAGCCGACCTGGCTGGAAACGCACAGCGTACCGCGACCTTCTTCGGGAATATAGACGCTTTCGATCTCGACCGGACGACCAGCACCCCGCGGCGGAAATCGGAACAGCCACTTGCGGGTGCCGTCCTGCGAAATCTGCTCTTCGACCACTTCCGGGCGCGCAATGGTGAAATGCTGCGCCAGAATGGCGCGCAAATCCTTGGAAATATTTCGCATATCGGCGAAATCGGAAACGCCGCGCACATAGAGCCAGTGCCAGAGCTGGCTGATGCGCATCTTCACCTGACGTTCCGGCACGCCAGCCTTGACGAGCGCTTCGGCCATTTCCTCGCGCGACATGCCGATGAGCGACGGCTTTGCGTCCAGATTGGCGCGCACATGGCGGGCAAGCTGGTCGCGCGTATCATCAATGGTAAGATCGAACGAAATAGACATCTGTTTTCAACTGTTAAAGGGCGACCGCGATGACGCGCGCCGATCAATTTGGGCCCGATTGCCCTTATTGCGAGGATATATGGGCTCTGTCATCTGCATATGCGAGCCTTGTTTCGCGCGCTCTTAGCATAGATTAAGGCGTCCGTCATCCCGTTCGATCATCCCGGCAGTTATGCAGAATTGCCGGAACAGGCACAAAGAAAAAGCCGAAGCACAGGCTCCGGCTTTGAAAAAGCAGTCCGTATCCGACGAAATGTCGCTTACTTGCAGTTCTGGATCGCGGCAAGCGCTGCCGAAACACCCTTCAGCGAATAGGTGTAATTGGTCTTGGTGCCGCGCTTCGACTGCGCTTCGACCTTGAGATCCTGACCGGACTTCATGGCTGCGATGAGCTTCGGCTCTTCGGCGGCGTTTTCCATCCAGCCCGACTTGCCGTTCACGAACATGGTGAAGCGGTTGCTGCCGACGCTGACGGTAACTTTGGCATTGGGGTTCAGATCGTAACCGGCCATGAACTGCGGCTCGAACGAGATGTTCTGGCCCGGCTTCTGGCTGATCAGGAAGAAATTGTCACCGTGATCGACCGAGGCCGGGGCCTTCACAGTCGGAACGGAGAGGACATAGCAAACCTTGCCGTTGCCCGCCTTGTAGCTATAGGCGCCCCAGGCGTCGAACTGTTTAATCTGGGTCGGTGTCTGGGCGAGGGCCGAGCCCGCCATTGCAATCGTAAACACCGAAGCCGCGACGATCGATTTTCCAAGCATGGTCTTTTACCGGTTCTCTTTCGTTTGCTTCAAACTCGAATATCGGGATGCCGCCGTTCAACACGCCGCCCCGCTCAGTTGCCGATTAAAGTGCCTTAATCTGGGTTACCAAACGGTGAAGTTTTGAAAGAAAACTTGAACGAGCAAGGGCTGGTGGCCATCCTGTGCTCAACTTCAATGCAAAGAAAGCGGCTGGAATATGACAGGAGGGGAGTAGGGCAGTAGGGGAATAAGGGAATAGGGAATTGTTTAACTTCACAATTAAGCGAGCATCCTTACTCCCTTACTCCCTTACTCCCTTACTCCCTTACTCCCTTACCTTCTTCCAACGCCTGACGCGCTGCCAGCCGGTGCGCGGGCGTGATATGCGTGCGCACGGCGGTAAGAGCCGCCATCAGCACGGCGACGTCGTCGGTAAAGCCGATGCCGACCAGCATGTCGGGGATAATGTCGAAGGGCAGCACGAAATAGGCGAGCGCCGCCATCAGGGTCATGCGCACGCGTGTCGGCGTGTTCTGGTCGAGCGCGCAATAATAGGCGGCCACCACTTCATCCATGAAGGGCACCATGCGCCCAGCGCGGCGCGCGGCCTTCCAGAAACCTTGCTTCACCCGTTCGCTGCGTTTCTTGAAATCGCTTTCGCTGCCGGGTTCAAGGATTTCACCAATTTTGACGCTATCCATCGTCGTGCAAACTCCTGTCAGTCAGATGTCGGCGTGAACAGAGCCGAAAATGACACGACCGAAAATGGGGGCAATCGACCCGGTTTTCAAGTTTTTGCTCGTTCAAGGCAGGAAGCATCCTGCAAGAACCATCAGCTACAACGGCCATGCCAAATCAAAGGAATATAGGTCCGGCCAGCCCAAGGTCAGTTTTGGGCTGGGTCAGCTTCTTGATCTGATTGAATGGAGACTGTTCATGCATCTTACCGGCTATGGAGAGAACTTTGTCCGTGCTGACCGGACAAGTCAGTTCTATCGCGGAAACCAGCTCGCATCGGCGCAGGATTTGAGCGACCACATCAATGTCGATGTGAAAGACAATGTTTGCTACGACGCGACGGCCTATATGCGCTTTCTTCTGGGGGCAGGCATTTCCGAGCATACCTTGCGCGGAACCTCCGGGCAAAACTGGATTCCGCTGCTGAATTTCCGTGCCGGAGAGCAATGGAACGGCTATTCCGCCATCACCTATGGCCGCGCCATCGGTTTCTACGACGTCAGAGCCGGGCATATTTTCCATTCGGCCATTGCAGTCGGCGATGTCTTTATCCGCAGCATCAATGGCGGCGCGCTCGGCCAGAACTGGGGCGATCGCGTCGATCTGACCAAAGCGCTGCCCTATTCGTGCCGAAACCGCGACGGCAGCTTCACTTATCAGAAGAAGAATATTATGGTTTATATTTCAAAGGTTTAAGAGCCTGTTCCAAAAGTCGCCCTGTGTGGCTGCAAATGGCAATTTTCTACATTCCGGTGCTCACGTACCTTGAGTACGCTCCGCTCCGGTACTCGAAAATCACCATTTTCGCACACACATGCCGCGTTTTGATTCAGGCTCTAAGGCACAGCTATCGCGTTCATCTTGCGCGCCATCTTGATGTCCAGCTCGGTAACGCCATTTTCGCTATGGGTCGCAAGCGTGACATCAACGCGATTATAAACGTTGAACCATTCTGGATGATGGTCGAGTTTTTCGGCATAAAGTGCCGCCCGTGTCATGAAGCCGAAGGCAGCGCTGAAATCCTTGAACTTGAAGCTCTTGGTGATCGCCTCGCGATCCTCCAACTTCTGCCAGCCATCCAGTTCGGCCAGCGCCTGTTTCAGTTCGTCTTCGGTCAACCGGTTGCGTGCCATCATCTTTCGCCTATGTTGCGGTTCTCGAACTAACTTATCATGAGCGCGAGGGTTCCGTGACCATAGAGAAACCGACCAGCATTCTTTTCATCTGCGCGGGCAATATCTGCCGTTCGCCGCTCGCCGAAGGCGTGATGGGGCAGGTGCTTGAAGCACGCGGCATTCGCGATGTGCTGATCGATTCGGCGGGCACCAACGGTTATCACACCGGCGAAGCGCCAGATGAGCGTTCGGTGCGCGTGGCAGCCGGGCACGGGCTTGATATTTCCGCGCAGCGTTGCCGTCAGCTGACTGCGGGAGATTTCAGCCGCTTTGATCTCATCCTCGGCATGGACCGTTACAACATGCGGATGATCGCCGAGCGCAAGCCCGGCAATGTTGCAGCCCGCATCGGATTGTTCACCGAGATTGCAGAGGGAAAGCCGGTCGAAATCCCCGATCCCTATTATGGTGGCATCGGGGATTTCGAGCTGGTTTACCGGATGGTTCTGGCTTCCTCGAAAGCATTGGCCGACCAGTTCTGGCTGGAACGGGCCACCAAAGGCCACGCTTCCTCGACGATGTAAGGTCCGCCGCCCACGGAATCGCGCGACGACATCAGCACGAAACGCCCCACCTTGAAGGGTAGGGTCGCGAAATTGCCGCGCGAGGAGAGGTAATGCACCACATCATCGATGCGGGCATTCCGAAGACGCGCCAGGGTCACATGGGGAGTGAATTTGCGCGGATCGGCGGGAATGTGCAGTCTCTGGCAGATGCGTTCGATTTCCGCCTGCAATGCGTTGAGTTCAGGCGAGGGGGATACACCCGCATAAATGCTGTGCGGCTTTTTGGAGCCGAAAGCATTGACGCCTGACAGGTTGAGCATGAATTCGGGTCGCCGTACGCGGTCGAGCGCATTGGCGATCTCGTCGGCCACATGGCCTTCCACATCTCCGATAAAACGCAGCGTTATGTGGTAGTTTTCGACATCAATCCAGCGTGCGCCGGGGAGACCGCCTCGCAATAATGACAGCGAGAGCGCAGCATCGCGCGGGATTTCGAGGGCAGTGAAAAGACGCGGCATAAGGCATCCTCCTCGAAGCGTTCTGTGTCAGAGCGCTATGCGTCGTGGACGCATAAAGGACACTCTAACCTAGAGAGTCAAAGCATCGTACCTGTCAGAAAATCGATTCGGCTAAGTCGATGCATTCGTAGCGAATCATCGTTTGGTCCCCGGGGCAAGCTGTTTATGCCCCTAACGGGTTTCAGCCTCCTGATGTCCCCTTGTTTTGCACATCGGACAGGCTTTTTTCGATTGTCGGCATAAAGTTTGCCACCATGGCTTCAACACCCTTTTCATTGGGGTGCATGCCATCTTCGAGCAAAAGCTCCTTCTTGGTTGCTACGCCGTCGAGGAAAAACGGGTAGAGCGGCACGCCATATTTCTGCGCCAGCTTCGGATAGATGGGGTTGAACTTGGCGGCATAGTCCTTGCCCATATTGGGCGGGGCCATCATGCCTGCCAGAATGACGGCAATGCCGCGCTCCTTGAGACGCGCCAGCATGTCGTCGAGATTCTTTTCCGTGATGTCGGGCTGGATGCCGCGCAGCGCATCGTTAGCGCCGAGTTCAAGAATGACGAGATCGGTTCCATCGGGGATAGACCAGTCGATGCGCGACAGGCCCCCGGTAGTCGTGTCACCCGACACGCCTGCATTTTCGATTGAAACCTCGACGCCCTTGTCGTTGAGCGCTTTTTCAAGCTGCTGCGGAAAGGCGGCATTGGCGGGCAGGAGATAACCGGCCATCAGGCTGTCGCCGAAGCCCACAACCTTGACCTGCGAAAGCTGCTCGGTCGGCAAGGCGTCTTCAAGGCCGGTCGGGTCTTCCTGCGTCGGCTCCTGCTGGGCATAGACGCTGCCCGCAAAAACCGATCCGAGGATCGCAAAAATCGAGAGCCATGCCGGAATTGAGAGTTTGAAACGCATCGTTGGCAACCCATATTCGGTAAAGGGATGAGCGACAGCTCACGGGATTAAATCAAATCTTGGCGCAACATAGGTTCAAATTTGTGGCGCGCTTTTCGGTTCTACACATACATATAGGAAGAAAACCGCGTGACGGAACAGGCTGTTGGCCCGATTATCGAACTTGAGAACGTTCATCTGACACTTGGCCATGCCGCCTCATCGGTGCATGTGCTGAAGGGTGTCTCTCTCCATATTGCGCAAGGCCAGTCGGTTGGTATCGTCGGTCCATCCGGCTCGGGCAAATCCACACTTCTCATGGTTCTGGCTGGGCTGGAGCATGTTGATAACGGAACTGTGAAGATCGCGGGCGAGACGATCAGCCAGATGAGCGAGGATCAGGCAGCCGCTTTTCGCGGGGCCAATATCGGCATCGTCTTCCAGTCGTTTCACCTGATCCCCAATATGACTGCGCTGGAGAATGTGGCGGTGCCGCTGGAACTGGCTGGCCGCCGCGATGCATTCGAAGTCGCGGAGCGGGAGTTGAAAGCGGTTGGGCTTGGCGAACGTCTGACGCATTATCCGTCCGAACTGTCCGGCGGCGAGCAGCAGCGCGTGGCGATTGCCCGCGCCCTTGCGCCATCGCCGAAAATTCTGATTGCCGATGAACCGACCGGCAATCTCGACACCACAACGGGTCGCCAGATCGCCGATCTTCTCTTCGCCAAGCAACGCGAAAACGGGCTGACCATGGTGCTGGTCACGCATGATCCGTCGCTGGCGGCGCGCTGCGACCGCGAAATTCCCGTCCGGTCCGGTCGCATCGAAGACACCGCTGAAAAGGCCGGTGCGGTGCTTGAGAAACTGGTGGCAGGCGCATGAGCCGAATGAAATCTTTTTCTCTCGCTCTCCGTTTTGCGCTGCGCGAAATGCGCGGCGGGCTTGCCGGTTTCTATATTTTTCTGGCCTGTATCGCGCTCGGTGTGGCGGCCATCGGCGGCGTCAATTCGGTAGCGCGGTCGGTCAGCACCGGCATTGCATCGGAAGGCCAGAGCATTTTGGGCGGCGATGTCAGCTTTGCACTCAATCAGCGCGAAGCAACAGCGGAAGAACGCGCCTTCATCGAAAAACAGGGCAGAATGGCCGAAAGCGCGACAATGCGCTCCATGGCCCGTATGCCGGATGGTTCCGACCAGTCGCTGGTCGAGGTGAAGGCGGTCGATGCCGCCTATCCGCTTTATGGCACGCTGAAGGCCGCACCGGCGCAGTCGCTGGCCGATATGACGGCCATCAAAGGCGATGTTTACGGTGCTGCCGTCAGTCAGGATTTTCTCAACCGCATGGGGCTGACGCTCGGCGCAAAGGTACTGCTCGGCGCGCAAACCTTTGAACTGCGCGCTGTGATCGAAAGCGAACCGGACCTCTTGTCGTCCGGCTTCAATTTTGCACCGCGTTTTCTCGTTTCGCTCGATGGTCTGCGCGCGTCTGGTCTGATTCAACCCGGCAGCCTTGTCGATCATATCTACAAGGTCGCACTTCCCAATGGCGCGCCAGATGCGGCAATTGCCGAGGTGCGGCGGCAGGCCGCCGCCGATTTCCCGGATGCGGGGTGGAATATCCGCTCCCGCACCAATGCCGCACCGGCGCTGAGCGCCAATATAGAACGCTTTTCGCAATTCCTCACACTGGTGGGGCTGACGGCGCTGATCGTCGGTGGCGTTGGTGTCGCCAATGCCGTGCGCGCCTATCTCGACGGCAAGCGCGGTGTGATCGCGACTTTCAAATCACTCGGCGCGCCTGCGCGCTTTGCGGTTCTGGTCTATCTAGTGCAGATCATGGTGATCGGCCTGATCGGCATCGTGCTTGGGCTCATTCTGGCGGCAATCATCCCTTTTGCCGCCGCACTGGCGCTCGCCAATTATCTGCCGGTCGCCGGTGGCGGCGGCTTCTTCCCCGGCGCGCTGGCGCTTGCGGCAGTCTTCGGCCTCATCACCACGCTTGCCTTTGCGATCATTCCGCTTGGGCGCGCTCGCAATATTCCCGCGACTGCGCTGTTCCGCGAGCAGGGCTTTGAGCAGCGCGGCCTGCCGCCCCTGCTATATCTCGGTCTTGCGGTTCTGCTGATTGCGGCTCTGGCCGGATTGGCGCTCTATGTCGCCTATGATCGGCGGATCGCGGCGATCTTCATCGTCTCGGCCATTGCCGCTTTCGGGGTGTTGCGGCTTGTGGCCGATGGCATACGCTGGCTTGCCCGCCGTGCGCCGCGTGTGCGCTCGACCGCACTTCGACTTGCGGTCGGCAATATTCACCGCCCCGGCGCGCTTACCCCTTCGGTGGTGCTTTCGCTCGGCCTCGGCCTCACGCTGATGGTGGCGATTGCGCTGATAGACGGCAATCTGCGCCGTCAGGTGACTGAGAATATCCCGGCACAAGCGCCGGATTTCTTTTTCGTCGATATCCAGAACCGGGACATTGGCGATTTCACCAAGCTGGTGAGCGGCATCGTGCCGGACGGCAAGCTCACCTCTGGTCCGATGCTGCGCGGGCGTATTGTGGCTTTCAATGGCACCAATGTGCGCGATATGACCATCCCGCCGGAAGCCGCCTGGGTGCTGCGTGGCGATCGCGGCATAACCTTTGCCGACAACGTGCCGGAGAATTCGACGCTGAGTGAGGGCGAATGGTGGCCTGCCGATTATAGCGGCGAGCCACTTGTCTCCTTCGCTGAACGGGAAGGCAAGGAACTGGGCCTGAAGCTTGGCGACACGGTGACGGTCAATGTGCTGGGCCGCAACATCACCGCAAAGATCGCGAGTTTCCGGCAGGTGCAATGGGAAACACTGGCGATGAATTTCGTCATGGTGTTCTCGCCCAACACCTTCGCCGGTGCGCCGGCGACATGGCTTGCGACGCTGACCATTCCGGACGGCAAGAAAAACCTCGCGCCCGATGTACTGCGGCAGGTCACCAAAACCTGGCCCGCCGTCACGACGGTCAGCGTGACGGACGCGCTTAACGTCGCCAATGATCTGATCGGTCAGCTGGCGACAGCCATTCGCGCGGCGGCTTCCATTGCGCTTGCCGCATCGGTTCTGGTGCTGGGCGGTGCGCTGGCTGCGGGCAATCGCGCCCGGGTGCATGACGCTGTCGTCTTGAAGACACTAGGGGCCACACGCGGCACGCTGATTGCAGCCTATATCGTGGAATATATGCTGCTCGGCCTTGCAACAGCGCTTTTCGCACTTGCCGCTGGCAGTGCGGCGGGCTGGTATGTGGTGGTGGAGATCATGAAGCTTAAAGCGCAATTCCTGCCCGATGTGGCGCTAAAGACCGTGGTGGTTGCGCTGGTGCTGACCGTCGGTTTCGGGCTGGCCGGGACATGGCGTGTGCTGGGACAGAAGCCTGCGCAGGTTCTCAGAACAATATGAGTTATTTGTAATGCGGCGAGGGCGCAAAGCGTAAGCTATTGGAACCTATGGAGAATGCAGCCCGATTTTTCAAACCGGCCCTCGCGTTTTTTTACAGGCGGTACTTGTACGTGAGGGCCATAATCCCCATAATGTCAGGCAGGCATGCTGGGGTCCCGCCAGCGGCGCCTGGCGGCGGCTCGCCGGAATGAGCGCCCCGACACCGGACGGGACATGGCAAGAGGATTTAAGTCATGGCTGACTTTCGCAATATTCAGGCGCAGCAGAGGCCGGTAGGCGGCGCTCGCGCCGATGCAGGCATCGATCAGGGTTTGCGCAGCTATATGCTGGGCGTCTACAACATGATGGCTATCGGCCTGGCCGTTACCGGCCTTGCCGCATTCGCCGTTGCGGCACTCGCAACGACGACGGACCCGTCCGCAGCCGTCGCGCAGCTTGCCAATGGCAAGATGCTCACGGGCCTTGGCGTTGCGCTCTACACTTCGCCGCTGCGCTGGGTGGTGATGCTTGCGCCGCTGGCGGCAGTGTTCTTCCTGAGCTTCCGCATCGAACGTCTTTCGGTCTCGACCGCTAACGCCGTCTTCTGGGGCTATGCAGCTCTCGTCGGCCTGTCGCTGTCGTCGATCTTCCTGGTCTTCACCGGCCAGAGCGTCGTTCGCACCTTCTTCGTGACGGCTGCGTCCTTTGGTGCGCTGTCGCTCTACGGTTACACGACCAAGCGTGACCTGTCCGCTATGGGCTCGTTCCTGATCATGGGCCTGTTCGGCCTGATCCTGGCTTCGGTCGTCAACATCTTCCTTGGCTCCACCGCGCTGCAATTCGCAATCTCGGTGATCGGCGTTCTGATCTTCGCAGGCCTCACCGCCTACGACACCCAGTCGATCAAGGAAATGTATTACGAAGGCGATGCATCGGATACGCAGGGCCGCAAGATCGTTATGGGCGCGCTGCGTCTCTATCTCGACTTCATCAATATGTTCACCTTCCTGCTGCAGTTCATGGGCAACCGTGAATAGTCGCTGGATCAGGTTCTGAATGAAAAGGGCAGCGGAAACGCTGCCCTTTTTGCTTTTGTCCGGTCGCTTCCTGATGCATTCTGGAAATGTGTAAAATCATTTCTCCGGTTCTGCCTCATGCCCATCGTCCGCGATTTCCACCCCACCGACATCGATGCCATCACTGCAATCTATACCGAAGCCGTGTTGAACGGCTCCGGTTCCTACGAGGTCGAGCCGCCGTCGCGCGAAGACCTGCGCCAGCGCTTTGAGGGCTTCGTCGCGCAGGGTTTCCCTATTCTGATCGCGGAAGAGGATGGTGTGGTTCTGGGGTATGCCTATGCCAGCTATTTCCGCACCAGACCGGCCTATCGCTGGCTTGCAGAGGATTCGATCTATATCGCGCCCGAGGCCAAGAAGAAGGGCGTGGGCAAGCTTCTCCTGCGCGAACTGATCGAACGGGCCACCCAGCTCGGCTTCCGGCAGCTTTTGGCTGTCATCGGTGATGGCGAGAACAATATCGGCTCGGTGCGGCTGCATGAAAGCATGGGTTTCGTGCATTGCGGGCGGATTGAGGGTTCCGGCTTCAAGCATGGGCGCTGGCTGGATACGGTGCTGATGCAGCTGCCGCTCAATGGCGGGCGCACGCTGGAGCCGGGAGCACCGCCGCTTTCATAAATCAAATGGCGAGTCAGTGCACCTTCGACAGGCTCACCCTTCGACAAGCTCACCCTTCGACAAGCTCAGGGGAGGGCGTTGCAGACTACGCTCCCCTCATCCTGAGGAGCCGTTGAAAACGGCGTCTCGAAGGATCGAAGGATCAAGGAACCGAAGGCTAATCAGGCCTCGACGAGTTTCAGGCTCTTGTCGAAAACGCGCAGCACGCGGTCCAGTTCATGGCCGCGCTTCATGATCAGTCCGCTTGCAGCGATGACCGCGTAAGCGCCTTGCTTTTGCGCGAGCTTGGGATTTTTCTCGATCCGGAACAGCGGAACCTCGCTGGCGCGTCGGAAGATGGAAAAGACCGCCCGGTCGCTCAGATGGTCGATAGCGTAGTCGCGCCAGGCACCGGCGGCGACCATGCGGCCATAGATGTTGAGAATCTTGCCAAGTTCATGCCGGTCAAAACTGATGGCGGTGGGAACCGGCCTTGCGCGGTCGAGAGAGACGACCTTTGGCGACGCGGACGCGTTGGACGAGGATGATGAATCCTCTGCGCTTGAAATATCCATGTCCTTCCTTTCAGCCCTGTAGGTGGCGAAGCGGCAGGTGCGCTTGAAACGAAACGCATGACAGGAGGGTGATGCTTTTGTGAAACAAATTCAAGTGCGGGAAGGCGCGGCACCGTTCAAATGACCGGGATTTCCCTCATAAAACGCTGGATTTTGCACGCGGGCCGCTGTGCATTAGCTGTTCACGAAAAACGAAAGTCTGTCGGCAATGGTGATCGTTGAACACATTTTCGCCTTGTCAGCTTCGCATTCCAGCCTGATTATGGCTTCAGCATCTACGTGTTGCCTGAGACGGTTCGGTTCGGGTATGTCCGACCCCAAGCCCCCCGCCCAAAGGACTGCCCGAGCCGAACCAACTTTTTCGTCCGACCGAGCCGCAACACCAGATATTCCCGCAATATGACAGCTAACTTCACCCCATCCGGCCCGATGCCGAATAGATAATGGCTTGCGGCCGAATGCCTGCGATCAGAACCCGACCGGCGCTTTCTGCTTGAACATGGCTGCGCCATGAATGCGCCCGAGCGAGTTGTCGTCCCGGGTTTCCTGAAGAATGACCGCGCAACCGGAAACATCCTTACGCTTCAATTCGGAAGCAGGGAGCTCGATTTTCAGCGGCTTGCCATCCCACATGCCGATCGTGTTGATCTCACTCACCGTGTTTCGGTAGGTGATATCCTGACCGGCATTCTCGCCTTCAGTGATTGGGATGGTGACCGCATCGCGGAAATAGAACAGAACGACATGCACCGGCGACTTTGGCTTTTCGCCAGCCCCGATCTCGATGGACAGACGACCATCGTCGAGCCGGTTGATCGCAACCGGCACTGTCAGCTTGTCGGCGGCGACCTGTGCCTCGATCGCGCCCGCATCGCGCCCATTGACCTCCGCCTGACCATTGATGATGGCCTGCGGCGTATAGATCATGCGCGCGTTGAAGGAGTTACGGTAAGCATTCTGGCGGTCGGTATTATCCTGAGTGGCAAGCGTGTCGCGCCACCCCATATAATCCCAGTAATTGACGTGGAACGACAGCGCCAGCACGCTGGGGTCATCGGCGAACTTGGCAAAATTATCGTCCGCCTTCGGGCAGGACTTGCAGCCCTGACTGGTGAAAAGCTCTACCACCGCGGTTTTCTTGGGCGCTGCTTCAGCCGATGCAGAACCCTGCATGGAAACGCAACCGGTGAAAGCCAGCCCCAGAACGGCGCAGACATTGCGCCAGCCCGGCAGGGAATCGCCGGTCAGCCATGTGGCTGTTCCATAGAATGAGGGCTGAACGGTCACTTTGTATGATCCTGCATTAATTGACGATGACATCTATTATGTAGGAATTACGCCGATCAATGGGAATTCACGTTGCGGTGAGATTCAGCGGCGAGTGTGCTCTATTTGCGTCAGAAACGAAAAGGCCGCCGGATTGCTCCGGCGGCCTTTTTGTTTCAGTCGGGCGCTGATTAAGCAGCGAGATCACGCAGAACGGTCTGCAGAATGCCGCCGTTCTTCATGTAGTCGAGCTCGTCCAGCGTATCGATGCGGCAGATGAGCGGAACCTTCTTCACCGAGCCGTCGGCATAGGTGATGGAAGCTTCGACCTTCTGACGCGGACGCACATCGGCCAGACCTTCGATGGTGACGATTTCGTCACCCTTCAGGCCCAGCGTCTGCCAGCTCGTGCCTTCCTCGAAGACGAAAGGCACAATGCCCATGCCGACGAGGTTGGAACGGTGGATACGCTCGAAAGACTGCGCAATCACGGCCTTCACGCCAAGCAGGTTGGTGCCCTTGGCAGCCCAGTCACGCGAAGAACCATTGCCATATTCGACGCCTGCGAAGACGACGAGCGGCACGCCCTCGGCCTTGTACTGCATGGCAGCATCATAGATCGAGGTTTCTTCCTTCGACGGGTAGTGGATGGTGTAGCCGCCTTCACGTCCGTTTTCGCCCAGCATGTGGTTGCGGATACGGATGTTGGCGAAGGTGCCGCGCATCATCACTTCATGGTTGCCGCGACGCGTGCCGTACTGGTTGAAGTCGGCAACGCCAACGCCATGGTCGATGAGGTACTTACCGGCAGGCGACTGCGCCTTGATCGAACCGGCAGGCGAAATGTGGTCGGTCGTGATCTTGTCGCCGAAGAGTCCGAGGATACGAGCGCCCTTCACGTCGCCGATCGTGCCAGCCGACTTGCCCATGCCGACGAAGTAAGGCGGGTTCTGCACATAGGTCGAGTTGTCGTCCCATGCATAGGTCTGGCCCGCAGGAACCTGAACGGCCTGCCAGTTTTCGTCGCCCTTGAACACGTCCGCATATTTCTCCGAGAAGATTTTGCGGGTGACGTTCTTGGCGATGAAGTCCTGGATTTCCTGAGAGGAAGGCCAGATGTCGCGGAGGTATACCGGGTTGCCGTTCTGGTCTTCGCCAAGCGGCTCCTTGGTCAGGTCCTTGGTGACCGTACCGGCAAGAGCATGAGCGACGACAAGCGGTGGCGAAGCAAGGTAGTTTGCCTGTACATCCGGCGAAACGCGGCCTTCGAAGTTACGGTTGCCGGACAGAACGGCAGCCGCGATCAGGCCCTTTTCGTTGATGGTCTTGGAGATCGGTGCCGGCAGCGGACCGGAATTGCCGATGCAGGTCGTGCAGCCGAAGCCGACGAGGTTGAAGCCGAGCGCATCGAGATCCTTCTGGAGACCGGCGGATTCGAGATAGGCGGCAACGACCTGAGAGCCGGGCGCGAGCGAGGTCTTGACCCAAGGCTTGGTCTTGAGGCCCTTGGCGACGGCGTTGCGGGCCAGAAGACCGGCAGCGATCAACACGCTCGGGTTCGAGGTGTTGGTGCAGGACGTGATAGCGGCAATCACCACATCGCCATGGCCGAGGTCGAAATCTTCGCCTTCGACGGCATAGCGCGTGGTCTGGCCGGTGGTCTTCTTGTATTCGTTTTCGAGCGAGGTCGCGAAACCGGACCCGATGTTTTCCAGCGGAATGCGGCCTTCAGGACGCTTCGGACCGGCCATCGAGGGAACAACGTCGCCCATGTCAAGTTCGAGAACGTCGGTGAAGACCGGATCGGCTGCGCCCTTGTCGCGCCACATGCCCTGCGCACGGCAGTATGCTTCAACCAGCTCGATGCGATGTTCGTCGCGACCGGTGGTGTTCATGTAGTTCAGCGTTTCGCTGTCAACCGGGAAGAAGCCGCAGGTTGCGCCATATTCCGGACCCATATTTGCGATGGTCGCACGGTCGGCCAGTGTCATGTTTTCGAGGCCTTCGCCGAAGAACTCGACGAACTTGCCGACAACGCCCTTCTTGCGCAGCATCTGCGTGACGGTGAGCACGAGGTCGGTCGCGGTGACGCCTTCCTTGACCTTGCCGGTCAGGCGGAAGCCGACGACTTCCGGCAGAAGCATGGAAACCGGCTGGCCGAGCATGGCAGCTTCAGCTTCGATGCCGCCCACGCCCCAGCCCAGAACGCCAAGGCCGTTGACCATGGTGGTGTGGCTGTCGGTGCCGACGCAGGTGTCGGGATAAGCGACGGTTTCGCCGTCTTCTTCCTTGGTCCAGACTGCCTGGGCCAGATATTCGAGGTTCACCTGATGGCAGATGCCGGTGCCTGGAGGAACAACGCGGAAGTTCTGGAACGCCTGCTGACCCCACTTCAGGAAGCGGTAGCGTTCGCCGTTGCGCTGATATTCGAGGTCCACATTGGCCTTGAATGCGCTTGGATTGCCGAATTCGTCAACGATGACCGAGTGATCGATGACCAGATCGACGGGCACGAGCGGGTTGATCTTTTCAGGGTCGCCGCCGAGCGCCTTGAGGCCGTCGCGCATGGCTGCAAGGTCGACAACAGCTGGAACGCCGGTGAAATCCTGCATGAGAACGCGGGCGGGGCGGTAGGCGATTTCTGCACCGGCTTTGCCGCGGTCGGCCAGCCACTTGGCGACAGCTTCAATATCCGACTTCTTGACGGAGCGGTCGTCCTCGAAGCGAAGCAGGTTCTCAAGAAGAACCTTCATGGAGAAAGGAAGCTTGGAAACGCCTTCGAGGCCGTTCTTTTCGGCTTCGGTCAGGCTGTAATAGACATAGTCTTTACCGCCGACGGTGAGGGTTTTGCGACATTTGAAGCTGTCAATGTGTGACACTGCGTTCGTCCTTATGCTACTGGCCGGAAAACCAGGACGAACGCCTAGGCTAGCGTTTCAAGGACGCGCCAAGGTGCGGGTGCAGTCATTTCCGCTGTCCGTCCCGAAGCCTGGGTCCTCACGGGCGCCAGGTGTTTGAGATCGGCCAAAAATGGTTTCCACGCCGACCGCTGGCGTGGTAGCCCTCATATAGAGAGTTTTCTAAAACGATTCCAGACTGAATTTCGTGAATTCGCTGCCTTGCGGCGAAATGTTGCGATCCTTCCGTTTGTTCCCGAAACTCTTGGAGACGGTTGGTTTTTGAGGAGAGAAAATGCGGCTTGAGGCCGAAAATCTGGGTGGCGAACGGGGTGGCGAGACGATCTTCTCCAACCTTTCTTTCACGCTCGATGGCGGGGAGGCGCTGGTGGTCACCGGCCCGAACGGGTCCGGCAAATCCACCTTGCTGCGAATCATCTGCGGTCTGCTCGCGCCGGAAGAAGGCCGCATCGCACTGATCGAGGACGGCGCATCGCTGCCCGTGCAGGCGGCCTGTCATTATCTCGGCCATCAAAATGCGATGAAACCGGCCTTGAGCGTGCGCGAAAATCTTTTGTTCTGGCAGCGTTTTAACGGCGCGGGAGCGCTCGACATTGATGACGCGCTGGAAGCTGTCAACCTGCCCGGCGTCGAACATCTGCCTTTCGGCTATCTCTCCACCGGGCAAAAGCGCCGCGTCTCCATTGCCAAGCTTCTGGTCAGCCATCGCCCGCTATGGATTGTCGATGAGCCGACCGCCGGTCTCGACAAGGCGTCGGAAACCCGTTTTGCCGTGCTGATGCGCGACCATCTGCAACAGGGCGGCATGATCATTGCCGCCACGCATATTCCGCTGGGGCTGGAAGGTGCGAACACGCTCGATATGGCCAGATTCTCGCATGAGGCGTTTTGATGCTGGCGCTGTTCCTTCGCGACATGCGCCTCAGCTTTCGCGCGGGCGGCGGTGCGCTGGTCGGCATATTGTTCTTTCTCGCTGTTATTTCGGTGATGCCATTCGGCGTCGGCCCGGACCTCAATCTGCTGGCGCGGATCGGTCCGGCCATGTTGTGGATTGGCGCCTTGCTGGCGACGCTGCTCGGCCTCGACCGGCTCTTTCAGGCCGACCGTGACGATGGCTCGCTCGATCTGCTGCTGATCGGCTCCGACCGTCACATGCTGGCGCTCACGGTTCTGGTCAAATGCGTCGCCCATTGGACGGCGAGTGTCTTGCCGCTGGTAATCGCCTCGCCCATGCTCGGCCTGTTCATGAATATGGATGCAGGGGCAATCGGCGCGACCACCCTCACGCTTCTGGTCGGCACACCCGCCATCGCCTTTGTCGGTGCGGTGGGTGCAGCGCTGGCGGTGGCCCTGCCGCGGGGCGGGCTGCTGGTTTCCGTGATCGTGCTGCCGCTCACCATCCCAGTTCTCATTTTTGGTGTATCTGCTTCTTACGGAGCGACGGTAGACAACGCGCCCTTTCTGGCTCCATTTCTGGTGCTTGCTGCACTGACGCTGTTTTTCGCTGTGCTGGGACCGCTGGCCGCGAGCGCAGCGCTGAAAAATTCGGCGGATTGAACATGATCCCGAAAAGTGGGAACCGCCTTCGCGGGGAAAACAGTCCACTGGACTGTTTTCTGATCCCGCTACGATCAGAATCGGATCATGCTCGACCGATTGACGCAGTTGAGCGCGGTCAATTGAACGGCATAAGGGGGGAGGTTAAGTATAGGTCATGACGAAAGACGCCGTGAAAACCGCAAGCTGGCTCGATATGGCCAATCCCACACGCTTCCTCGCTTTTGCGGGCAAGGTTTTGCCGTGGCTGTCAGGGCTTGCCGTCCTGTTTCTTGCCGCCGGTCTCGGTATGGTTTTCCTGTCGCCGGACGATTACCAGCAGGGCCTCACAGTCCGCATCATGTATATCCATGTGCCTTTCGCATGGCTTTCCATGATGTGTTACTCGATCATGGCAGTGTCGGCTCTCGGCACACTGGTCTGGCGGCATCCGCTGGCTGATGTCTCGATCCGGGCCGCAGCGCCACTTGGCGCGGTGTTCACGGCTTTGGCGCTTGCCACGGGTTCGCTCTGGGGTAAGCCCATGTGGGGCACGTGGTGGGTGTGGGATGCACGCCTGACCTCGGTTTTCGTGCTCTTCCTGATGTATCTCGGCATCGTCGCGCTATCGCGCGCTTTCGCCGATCCGGCCAAGAGCGCCAAGCCAGTGGCGGTGCTGACGCTGGTGGGCTTCATCAACATCCCGATCATCAAATTCTCGGTCGATTGGTGGAACACGCTGCATCAGCCAGCTTCCGTTTTCCGCATGGGCGGGCCGACCATCGATGGCTCCATGTTGCGCCCGTTATTCGTGATGGCGATTGGCTTCACGCTGCTGTTCCTCGCGCTGCATATGATGGCGATGCGCAACGAAATATGGCGTCGCCGCGTGGCTTCGATGAAGAAACTGGCCGCCCGCAACGCTGATCGCAAACGCGGCAAACAAATGCAGGAGGAGGGCGCGGTATGAGCAATCATCTCGGCTTCGTGATGGCCGCTTATGGCATCACCATTGTGGCGCTTATCCTGACTGTCGGCTGGATATATATCGATCAGCGCATTCAGAAGAATGAGCTGAAGCGGCTTGAAGCGCAGGGCGTGCGCCGCCGCTCGTCAAAGGCGCCGGTTCAATGAGCGAAACGACGCAAAAGACTGCCGCGCCGAAAAAGCGTGCCACATGGGTAGCACTGCTACCGCTGCTGGTGTTTGTGGGGCTTGCAGCCGTCTTTGCCGTGCAGCTTTTGTCCGGCAAGGACAGTTCCGCTATTCCATCTGCTTTGATCGGCAAGCAAGCGCCGCAAACCAATCTCCCGGCGGTCGAAGGCCTGATGCGCGATGGCGTTCCGGTGCCGGGCCTCAACAGCGAAGATTTCAAAACGGGTCCGGGGGGCAAGCTGACATTGGTGAACGTCTGGGGATCGTGGTGCGTTCCCTGCCGTCAGGAGCATCCGCTCCTGATGGAAATCGCCAGGGACAGCCGCATCCGTCTGGTGGGCCTTAACTACAAGGACCAGCCCGAAAACGCCCGCCGCTTTCTGGGCGATCTCGGCAATCCCTTTGCCGCTGTCGGCGCCGACCGCGTGGGTCGCTCAGCCATTGAATGGGGCGTCTACGGCGTGCCGGAAACCTTCCTCGTCGGCCCCGATGGCAAGATCATTTACAAGCATGTCGGCCCGTTTACGCCGGAGTCGGTGCGGGATGATCTGATGCCTGCGGTGGAAAAGGCTTTTCAATAATCATCGACCTTACAACGTCGTGGTTTATGGACGTTGCTGCGCTGCTCTTTTCCCTCAGCCCTTCGAGACGGTTCCCTTCGCAAGCTCAGGGCCCCTCCTCAGGATGAAGGGGGCGAAGCAACAGGTTTACAACGAGCAGATTATGAAAAAGCCCCGCATTTGCGGGGCTTTTGCTTTTCTTTTGATAATCAATCCGGCAATTTCCGCACCGCGCCCTTAGCGGCGCTGGTTGCCATGGAAGCATAGGCCTTCAGCGCGGTGGAAATCTTACGCTTGCGCTCTTCGGCTGGCTTCCAGCCTGTTGCTTCCTGCTCTGCGCGGCGTTCGGCCAGCGTCGCATCGTCCACGGCGAGGTGGATCTTGCGGTTCGGAATGTCGATATCGATGATATCGCCTTCGCGCACCAGACCGATCGTGCCGCCTTCGGCTGCTTCCGGCGAAACATGGCCGATGGAGAGGCCCGACGAGCCGCCCGAGAAACGACCGTCGGTGATCAGCGCGCAGGCCTTGCCCAGACCCTTCGACTTCAGATAGCTGGTCGGGTAGAGCATTTCCTGCATGCCGGGGCCGCCGCGCGGGCCTTCATAGCGGATCAGCACGATATCGCCAGCCTTGATCTTGCCGTTCAAAATGCCGAGTACAGCTGTATCCTGGCTTTCGAAAATACGCGCCGGGCCGGAGAACTTAAGGATGGAGTCATCCACGCCTGCCGTTTTCACGATGCAGCCGTCTTCCGCCAGATTGCCGTAAAGCACGGCCAGACCGCCATCCTGACTAAACGCGTGTTCCTTGGAGCGGATAACACCCTTTTCGCGGTCGGTATCGACGCTATCAAAGCGGCGCTCCTGGCTGAATGCCACCTGCGTCGGCACGCCTCCCGGTGCCGCCGAATAGAACTTGTGCACCATTTCGCTGTTGGTACGGGTCACGTCCCAATGATCCAGCGCCTTGGCAACCGTCTGGCTGTGCACGGTCGGCAGATCGGTATTGATCAGGCCCGCTTTGTCGAGCTGGCCGAGAATGCCCATGATGCCGCCCGCACGGTGCACATCTTCCATGTGAACCGTATTGTTGGCAGGGGCGACCTTGCAAAGCACCGGCACGCGGCGCGACAGGCGGTCGATATCGGCCATGGTGAAATCGATTTCGGCTTCCTGCGCGGCGGCGAGAAGATGCAGGACCGTATTGGTCGAACCGCCCATGGCGATGTCGAGCGTCATGGCGTTTTCAAACGCCGGGAAGCTTGCAATCGAGCGCGGCAGCACGCTTTCGTCGTCCTGCTCGTAATAACGGCGGGCGAGATCGACGACTAGATGGCCGGCTTCTACGAAGAGGCGCTTGCGGTCGGCATGGGTTGCGAGCGTCGAGCCGTTGCCCGGCAGTGACAGGCCAAGCGCTTCGGTGAGGCAGTTCATCGAGTTTGCGGTGAACATGCCCGAGCACGAACCGCAAGTCGGGCAGGCGGAGCGTTCAATCGTCTTGACCTGCTCGTCGGTATAGTGATCGTCGGCAGCGGCGACCATGGCGTCAACCAGGTCGAGCTTCTTGATCTGGTCGTCCCAGACGACCTTGCCCGCTTCCATCGGTCCGCCCGAAACGAACACGACCGGAATATTGAGGCGCAGCGCGGCCATCAGCATGCCGGGGGTGATCTTGTCGCAATTGGAAATGCAGACCATCGCATCGGCGCAATGGGCATTGACCATATATTCGACCGAGTCGGCGATGAGTTCGCGCGATGGCAGCGAATAGAGCATGCCGTCATGGCCCATGGCGATACCGTCATCGACCGCGATGGTGTTGAATTCCTTGGCCACGCCGCCAGCACTTTCGATTTCGCGCGCGACGAGCTGGCCGAGATCCTTGAGGTGAACGTGGCCCGGCACAAACTGTGTGAACGAGTTCACCACAGCAATAATCGGCTTGCCGAAATCCTCATCCTTCATGCCGGTGGCGCGCCATAGGCCGCGCGCACCCGCCATATTGCGGCCGTGGGTGGTTGTTCGCGAACGATAAGGAGGCATTTTCTGACCTTTTAGGAATTATTCTAACTTTATAATGCGGTATGACAGAACCACCCACAGCAGGCAAAGCGCAAATTGCCCCATATTGCCAGAAGCGGGACCATTTGCCGGTTTACGGACAACGAAAGGGGTTCTCTCGTGCGCCAGCTTTCGCAGGCGCAATTGACCCCAATCTAGCAGGTTCTTGTTATAATGCAAAAGAATTTGAGCTCAAAACGTAACGAAATTGCTTGAACTCAATTTGCTGCTGTCGCCATGGCTGTGTCGAGGAGGGCATTTGCCATCTTCATACGCTGTTCCGCATCGGCGCGAAACTCTTGTGGCAGGCGGTCTGGATGATTGCTCGCGGCAAAGGAGCGACGCAGGCGTTGAAGCTCAGCGCGCGTCAGACCGGGGCGAAGGTTCAACTCTTGCCGTATCGCGTCGGGCGACTGGTTTTGCATGCGCTCAGCGATTGCTTGCCGTTCAGTCTCTCGCTGGTCGCTCTCGGCCGACTTTTCCTCAACATAGAAAAGCGGCGCAAGATCGATTTCCGGGCGTGAGGGTGCGGCACTATCGCCCAACCCTGCCGAAAAGAACGCCGATGCAAGATTGATCTGCGACCGGCGACCGGCCTCTTCCTGACCGGAATTCGCCTCGGTTTCTTTCAGGACAGTCGCAAAATCCGGGAACGCCCGCCGCATCGGTCTCAGCGCACCGCGCCGGCTGAAAGGGCGGTTGCCAGCGTGCGGGTCAGTATGGTGGGCGGGATCGGCTTCTGAAAGACCGGCACTTCAGGATAGCGCGCCGCAAGCTCGGCAGGCAGCCCGCCGCCGGTATGGATGACGACGAATGTGTTGCGGCTTTTCAGCCGGTCCAGGATAGGTTCCACATTGCCGTCAATCAGATTGACATCGAGGATGGCGGCATCGACTTCATTACGATTGATGAGATCCATGGCCTGCCGGACAGTGCCGACCGGACCGACAACCGTTCCGTTCGCGTCTTCCACAGTCGCGGCAACGTCGAGAGCGACGAAAATTTCGTCCTCCACAACCAGTATGCGTCGCTGTTCAAGATCGTTCATCACTGTCTTTCACCTCTGCGGGAGCCCACTGAGCGAGGCCCGCGCTTCCATACAGAAAATGCGCGAACACAGAAGGTAGTTCCCTTCGCCGCATGATAATTCACTTATGGTGAATCAAATCTTTACCGCCGGAAGGGTGCTCCAGAAGGTAATTAGCCGATAATCAGAATGCCGTGAAAGTCAGCGTTGTCAGGGACCGCACGATATGCGGGATATTGAGCACATTGTCGTTGATGAACTTGCCGATATCGTCGCCCTCGGCGATATAGATTTTCGCCAGCAGGTCGAATTCACCGCTGGTCGAATAAAGCTCGGACACAATCTCGCGCTGAAAGAGAGTGTCGGCAACCTCATAGGTTTTGCCGGGAGCGCACTGCAGTTGCAGGAATACGGGCTTCATGTCTCTACCTTTCGCATCGATGGCGGCGTTCGAGGTTTCAAACACGGTCGGGCTGGCGAAATCAAGAGCCATTGCGGAATGAGGGCTTATCAATCGCTGCAAATCCTGTTCGAAACCCGACTGACGGCCCGGCCAAAAGCTGTGGTCAAAAAGAGCATTGGGTCATAATTGCTCTGGTAATATATCAATTTCAGGTGATGATCGGCTTTGCGTCCCAAATCGCTGTTATAGTCCCGCGCTTCGCATCGGGAACAATTTTCGACATATATCGATGCATTTCGAGGAGTATCCGAAAGTCTCATGAAGTTTATGTCTGTTTTGTCCCCGGCCTTTGCCCTCGCTTGCCTTGTTTCCCTGGTTTCGATGGCATTGCCTGCTTCCGCGATGAATGCGTCCGAGAAAGCGCAGCTCGAAAAGCTCGATCCGGTAACCCGTCTGGAACAGCGCTGCGATGTCGAGGCCATGGAGCGGATTACCCGCGAACAGAATAAATTTTCGGTCGATAAGGTGCTGGCCTATGCTTTTTCCGATCCGGTGACGAAGAAGAATTCCATTGCGGCAGACGGTGCTGCCTTCCGCAGCCGCGAGCACTGGTACAAGCTCGCCTTTACCTGCAAGACGGATGATGAACACATCAATATAACGTCTTTTCAATATGATATTGGCGACGAAGTCCCCGCCGACCAGTGGGACAAGCACTATCTGGTGCCGTGATTCAATAAAATCGCTGTATTTATAAATAACTGATAATCTTTGCGTCAAAGATTACAGCGCGCGGCATTCTTTCATTGCGCTCGTTCAATATTCCGAAATAATTGGGATTGCCAGCTGGGGGCGATGTGTGGTCTCTCAATACATCAATTATTGCTAAACTTATAATAATAATCGGTTTTCCGGATATGACACTTAATCTGACCATTGCATTTATTGTTGTCGGGTTGCTGCTTTGGTATTTCAAATGCCGCAAGCTTGGCTTTGTTTCGATTGCCGTTGGCATCGTTCTGTATGGCGCAATCGCGTCGGCCATCCTGCCCGATTATCTGATGAACCGCCTGCAGTCGTCCTATTCATCGACGCTGCAATCCTCGCTTGAAGACAACACCGCCTTTATCGTCTTCGGCATGGGCACGCAGACCGTCATGGAACGCGGTGAAAAAGTGGTCGAACCGCTCGCCTTTTCCTATGGGCCGATCCTTGCTGCCGTGGGCATGAACCATCACTGTATCGAGAGCGCCCTGAAGTGCACCTTCATCGTCAGCGGCGCAGATGTGGCCGGGACCGGTTTGACCGAGGCGGCATCGATCGCCGGGCAATTGGTGAAGGCCGGTATTGATCCCGCTTCCATCCTGTTGGACGAAAAGAGCCGGAATACTTGGCAGAACGCCAAAAACACCGTAGCAATCCTGCGTGCGATCAAGCCCGCGAAGATCGTGCTGCTGCAAGCAGCGCCGATCATCAAGCGTGACTTGCTCTATCTGGCGCATTTCGGCGTGAAGCCCGAGCCGGTCGCAGCCGGTTTTTTGACGGCGGCGCATACCAATATGTCTTCGGCGGGACTTTCTTTTCTGGTGACCGATTTGGCCCTGCATGAAGCGATAGGCGTCTGGCGCTATGAGTTCTATAACTACATGGGATGGAATGAGCCGAAACAGCCACCGCTTGCGTTGGGCAGCGCTGCGCCTTCGGCAGTTCTCGCGCCTGCCCATTGAGTTTATGATGCTACCGCCCGACGCGTTTTGATAGGGCGCTGGAAAAAATATCCCCGAAATAACCCCAAAAGTGAGCAGATTTTTCGAAGCGGTTTTAAATTTCGGTGAGGTTGTGGCATCCTGTCGTCAAAGACCTCTGATACTGTCCTGACCAATGGCTACGAGGGATACCCGTGGGGGGCCCAAAGGAAACAATGGAGGCGGTCGTGAAATTATCGAGACTTTCGCTCACTTTGGCGGCATTGGTGGCAGCGGCCTCGCTGGCCGGAACCGTTCAGGCGAGCCACGCGGATCAGACGCTTCTGAACGTGTCCTATGATCCGACGCGTGAACTCTACAAGGATTACAATGCGGCCTTTGCGGCGCATTGGAAGAAGGAAACCGGCGAAACCGTCACCATCCGCGCATCGCATGGCGGTTCGGGCGCGCAGGCCCGTTCGGTGATCGACGGCGTCAAGGCTGATGTGGTCACGCTGGCGCTCGAAAGCGATATCGACGCGATAGCGTCGCGCACCGGCAAGATCGACAAGGAATGGCGCAAGCGCCTTCCGAACAATTCGTCGCCTTATACATCCACGATCGTTTTTCTGGTGCGCAAGGGCAACCCCAAGGCCATCAAGGACTGGGGTGATCTGGTGAAGGATGGTGTGGAAGTCATCACGCCGAACCCGAAGACATCCGGCGGCGCGCGCTGGAACTATCTTGCCGCCTGGGCCTGGGCCTACAAGCAGTATGGCGGCGACGAACAGAAGATCAAGGATTACATCGCTGACCTGTTCCGTCACGTGCCGGTGCTTGATACTGGCGCACGCGGCGCGACGACCAGCTTCGTGCAGCGTCAGCTCGGCGATGTGCTGCTGGCCTGGGAAAACGAAGCCTATCTTTCCGTGGCCGAATTCGGCGAAGATGCGTTCGACATCGTCGTGCCGCCGCAGTCGATCCTGGCTGAACCCCCGGTCGCGGTCGTTGACAAGAACGCCGAGGAGAACGGCACCACCAAGCTGGCGCAGGCCTATCTCGAATATCTCTATTCGCCGGAAGGTCAGGCTATCGCAGCCAAGCATTTCTACCGTCCGTCGAAGCCGGACCTCATCCCGGCTGACCAGCAGCGCAAGCTTCCAGACCTGACGCTGGTAACCATCGACGATCCGATTTTCGGCGGTTGGGCCAAGGCGCAGCCTTACCATTTCGGTGACGGCGGTACGTTCGACCAGATCTACAAGCCGGGCAAATAAGGCGCAGACAAAAGCACAGTCAGCCGGTCAGAGCCGAAGCTGATATTTGCAGCCACTGAAAAAGGGAACAAAACAACAGCATGTCTTCGCTCCCTGCACGGGCCAGAGCAGGGTCGCACTTTCGCAAGCCGAGCGTCATTCCAGGTTTCGGACTGACGTTCGGTTTCAGTGTTGCCTATCTGACCCTTCTCATTCTCATTCCGCTGGCGGCCCTGGTGCTGCGCTCCAGCGAGATCGGTTTCTCGGGCTTCTGGCGGCTGATCACCGATCAACGCACGTTGAAATCGCTGGAAACAAGCTTTGGAACGGCATTCATCGCCGCGCTGGTCAATGTCGTGTTCGGCGTTATTCTGGCCTGGGTTCTGACCCGCTATCGCTTTCCGGGCCGCCGTTTCATCGATGCCATTGTCGATATTCCCTTTGCGCTGCCGACAGCGGTTGCCGGTATTGCGCTGGCCGCCATCTATGCACCGAATGGCTGGATCGGCAGCCTGTTTGCGCCCTTCGGCATCCGCATCGCCTTTACGCGCATCGGTATCGTGGTCGCGCTGATCTTCATCGGCCTTCCTTTCGTGGTGCGCACGGTGCAGCCGATCATGGAAGAAATCAGCCGTGAGGTCGAAGAGGCTGCGGCGACTCTCGGTGCCACGCGTTTCCAGACCATCTGGCGGGTGCTTCTGCCCAGCCTTCAGCCTGCGATCCTGACGGGCTTTGCGCTCGCCTTCGCACGCGGCGTGGGTGAATATGGCTCGGTCATCTTTATTGCGGGCAACACGCCCTATGTGTCGGAAATCGCGCCACTGCTGATCGTCGTCAAGCTGGAGGAATATGATTACGCCGGTGCGACGGCGCTCGCCACCATCATGCTGGTGCTTTCCTTCGCGATGCTCTTATTCATCAATCTCATTCAGGCGCGGTCAAGAAAGAAATACGGCTATGGCGAATGAAACAACAGGCACTGGCCGCGCCAGCCGCACTGGCCGCGCCAGCCGTAGCGCCGTGACGGAAAGCCGGACCACGCGCATCATCCTGATTGCGCTGGCGCTAGCGTTTCTGGCGCTCTTTCTGATCCTGCCGGTGATTGCGGTTTTTGTGGAAGCCTTCCGCAAAGGCCCGACCGAATATCTCGAAGCCTTGCTGGAGCCGGACGCCTGGTCGGCGATCAAGCTCACCTTGACGATTGCGGCCATCGCCGTGCCGCTCAATCTGGTTTTCGGCGTGGCCGCCGCATGGGCTATCGCCAAGTTCGAGTTCAAGGGCAAGGCACTGTTGACCACGCTGATCGACTTGCCGTTTTCGGTGTCGCCGGTCATTTCCGGTCTGGTCTTCGTGCTGCTGTTTTCCAGTCACAGCCTGCTCGGGCCGTGGCTGGAGCAGCATGGGATCCAGATACTCTTCGCGGTGCCCGGGATTGTTCTGGCGACGGTCTTCGTCACTTTTCCCTTCGTGGCGCGCGAGCTGATCCCGCTGATGCAGGAGCAGGGAACCGGGGACGAAGAGGCGGCGATTTCACTTGGCGCTAATGGCTGGCAGACATTTCGCTATGTCACCTTGCCGAATATCAAATGGGGCCTTCTCTATGGTGTTCTGCTCTGTAATGCCCGCGCCATGGGCGAGTTCGGGGCAGTATCCGTGGTATCGGGCCGCATTCGCGGTCTCACCAATACGATGCCTTTGCACGTGGAAATCCTCTATAACGAGTATAACTTCGTTGCAGCATTTGCGGTGGCCTCGCTTCTGGCTCTGCTTGCGCTTCTGACGCTGGCGATCAAGACAATCCTGGAGCTGCGCTATAGCGATGAGCTGGCGGGCAGCAACGGGCACTGAAGGCAATTTGGAAAGCTGATCCGGGTGGTTGAAACCGGGCTCGGCTTCAAGGATAAATGGCCGCGAAGCGGCAGGGGAAGGATAGGGAATGGAAGTTCGTGTTGCCGACGTGCGTAAGGAGTTTGCCCGTTTTCCGGCTTTGCATAATGTGTCGCTGGATATCCGGTCTGGCGAACTGATCGCGCTGCTCGGCCCGTCCGGTTCGGGCAAGACGACGCTGCTGCGTCTGATCGCCGGGCTGGAAACACCGACGGAAGGCACGATTTTCTTCGGTGAGGAAGACGCCTCGCAGAAGAGCGTGCAGGAGCGCAATGTTGGTTTTGTGTTTCAGCATTATGCACTGTTCCGGCATATGACGGTCGCGGACAATATCGGTTTTGGCCTGAAAGTGCGCCCCGGTTCGACCCGTCCTGCCACCAGCGAAATCCGTCGCCGTGCGCTGGAATTGCTCGATCTGGTGCAGTTGCAGGGGCTGGAAAAGCGTTATCCCGCCCAGCTTTCCGGTGGTCAGCGCCAGCGCGTCGCGCTTGCCCGCGCCATGGCCATCGAGCCGAAGGTTCTGCTGCTCGATGAGCCTTTTGGCGCGCTCGATGCGCTTGTGCGCAAGGAATTGCGCCGCTGGCTGCGTGAAATTCACGACAAGACCGGCCATACGACCGTTTTCGTCACGCATGATCAGGATGAAGCGCTCGAACTGGCCGACCGCGTGGTGGTCATGAGCCAGGGACGGATCGAACAACTCGGCACGCCCGATGAAATCTATGACAATCCGAACTCGCCTTTCGTCTATGGATTTATCGGCGAGTCCAGCACGCTTCCAGTCCGGGTCGAGAATGGCGAAGTCTGGCTGACGGATCGCAATATCGGCCTCACCGCCGAGGGCGCGGCAGAGGGCGAGGCGCAGCTCTATTTCCGCCCGCATGATGTGGAACTGCTCGACGGTTGCGGTGGCTGTATCGCAGGCACGGTGGTGGCAAGCCGCCGCTCTGGCGGTAAGCGGCGTGTGGAGCTTGAAGTGGGCGGCGCGCGTGAGCGCATCGAAATCGAAATTCCTGCCGAACACCCGGCTGCGGAGAAAAGCCGCATCGCGTTTCGTCCGCGCTACTGGAAGCTGTTTCCGGCAGGCGGACCGGAAAAGGCTTCGAGTGAAACTTCGGCGAAGATTGGTGCCTGAATCGCGGTTTTTGACTGGCTAAGCAGACTAAAAGCGGCCTCCGCACGATGATTCTCGCGCGGAGGCCGCTTTTTTTGCCGTTCTGGACGAGAATGGCGGCGCGCGTTAAAATGGCTGCGACCGTACCCAGGGTGGTATTTTTTATAAATTCAATATGTTAGGGTTGTATTCAACGAGTTGATCCATAACGCAACATTACTACCGGGAAAGAATTGTGCGTTGCGATTTAAACGGTTTGAATATCAGCACAATCCGCCGTCGCATTTTGGCCAAATGCGGGCGACATGCAGGGAACCGATTACGGATACTGTCGTTTCCCTACATTGAATTGAAATGAATTTAGTATCCACCGCCGCAGATAACTCATCCCTTCGGAAAGGCTGTTAAGGCAGATGCCGGAATCGTCTTCGTCGCACTCCCATTCAACCTCAACCGAGAATAAATCGTCAAAGCCGCCCAAAACGAATAGTCCGATGGAGCCGAAATCCACTGGGCAGGGCGGTTCTGATCAGATTCCGCCGGAACAGCCATCGCCGATCCGCGCGCTTTACAAGACGGAAGATGAGCTGCGCGTTCTGGCGAGCACCGTTGCCCGCGGGGAAGACATTCCGCTGCCGGGCTATCTGGCGTTTCCGTTCGATCAGCGCCTGTCCGAAAACGGCAAGCTGATCCTGCATGCCTATCGCGCGTCCGACGCCGCGTCGCGTGCCGGTGAGACGATTACGCCTGCCGCGCAATGGTTGCTCGATAACCATTATCAGATCGACAAGAATGTCCAGCAGGCACGCCGCGATCTGCCGCGCCGATTCATTCGCCAGTTGCCGCCTTACAAGGCTGTCGAAGGCATGCCGCGCATTTTCGCGCTGGCCTGGCTTTATGTCGCCCATACGGACAGCAATTTCTCGCTCAAAACCCTGACGGCCATCGTAAAGGGCTTTCAGGAAGTCGAGCCGCTGAAGATCGGTGAATTGTGGGCGCTGCCCTCTGCCGTGCGCTATTTCCTGATCGAAAATGCGCGCCGTCTGGCTCTGCGTGTCGATCGTGCGCGCCTGATGCGCAATCTCGCCAATACGGCGGCCGACCGCATCGTGGTCGCTGCCGACGGCGCGGAACTCGATGCGGTTCTGGCGCAATATGCGCAGGCCGCCCGCGACAGCACTTTCGCCACGCATCTTCTCTATCGTCTGCGTTCCGCCTCCACCGACACGACGGCTGCCGCAAGCTGGCTCGAACGGATTCTGGAACAGGAAGGCAGCAACCCGGAAGACGCCATCGTCGAGGAACATGCACGCCAGTCCACTGGCGGCGTGACGATGGGCAACGTCATTCGCAGCCTGAAATCCATCGACGACGTGGATTGGGAAACCTGGTTCGAAACGGTCAACGAGGTCGATGCGATCCTGCGCGACCACAGCGATTTCGAACTCTTGGATTTCCGCTCGCGCAATGCCTATCGCGTGACGATTGAAAAGCTCGCCCGCTATTCGGATATGAGCGAAATCGATATCACCTGGGCAGCGCTCAAGCTTGCCGAGGAAGGCCAGCGTGCCGAGCAGGCCGGTCATCCGGAAGCCGAAGGCAAGGGCTCCATCGCCTATTATCTGTCGGGCGACGGTCGCAGCGCTCTTGAGAAAGTCTGTGGCTACAAGGCGCCGTTCGGCGTCAAGGCGCTGCGCTTTTATCGCGGGCTTGGACTTCTGGGACTATTCATTCCGACGGCGATCTTCACGATCCTCATTTTGGCGCTCGTCAATTACTGCATGAGCCGCGCCGGGCTTTCGGCTGATCTGCGCACACTGTTCACGCTTCTGGCGATCTTCCCGGCGATGGATGCCTCCTATTCGCTGTTCAATGCGCTGGTGCCGTGGTTCGTACAGCCGACGCGCCTGATCGGTTTCGAATATAAGGAAGGCTTGCCTGAAGAAGCGCGCACGCTTGTCGCGGTGCCGACCTTCATCACCTCGCGTGATTCCATCGACGAGCAGATCCGCAATCTGGAAGTCCATTATCTCACCAATCCGCGCGGCGAGATCTATTTCGCGCTGGTCAGCGACTGGGTGGATGCGAAGCAGGAAATCAAGCCTGCGGACATGGAAATCTATGACTATGCGCGTGAGGAAATCGCCAAGCTCAACGAGCATTATACGGGCGGCGACCAGCCGCGCTTCTTCCTCATGCATCGCCGTCGCCTGTTCAACGACAAGCAGAATTGCTGGATGGGTTGGGAGCGCAAGCGCGGCAAGCTGCACGAGCTGAACCTGCTTCTGCGCGGCGATCAGGATACGAGCTTCTTCCCGCCGGATGAGCGTCTGCCGAAGGAAATCAAATATGTGATGACGCTGGACGCCGATACGCGTCTGACGCCGGAATCCGTCACCAATCTCGCTGGCAAGCTCAGCCATCCGCTGAACCGTCCGGTCATCGATGAAAAGACCGGCAAGGTTGTTCGCGGTTATGGCATTTTGCAGCCGCGCGTGACGCCGTCGCTGACGACGGGCGACGAGGCATCGTTCCTGCAACGCGTCTTCTCGGTCAATCGTGGCATAGACCCTTATGTCTTCGCGGTTTCCGACACCTATCAGGATCTGCTCGGCGAGGGCACGTTTACCGGTAAGGGTCTTTACGACATCGACGCCTTTGAGGCGGCGCTGAAGGATCGCGTGCCGGAAAACACGCTTCTCAGCCACGACCTTCTCGAAGGCGGCTATGCCCGCGCTGCACTCGTCAGCGATGTTGAAGTCGTGGAAGATTATCCGACCGGCTATAATGTCGATGTGTCGCGCCACCATCGCTGGGCGCGTGGCGACTGGCAGCTTCTGCCATGGCTGTTTTCCACCAATCGCGGCGTCAGCGCCACGACGCGTTGGAAGATGGTGGACAATCTGCGCCGTTCGCTGAACCCGATCCTGTGGTTGCTTGCCGCCGTAATCGGCTGGAGCGTGCTGCCGCTTGGCGTTGCTGCCGTCTGGCAGGGCTTCCTGATCGTCAGCATGTTCGTCGCGCCGACTTTCGGCATCGTCACCAATCTGATCCCGGTGAATATGGATTATTCGCTGAAGGGACATGCGCAATCGGTGCTGACCGATATTGCACTGGGCACAGCGGATGTGGCGCTGCGCACCACCTTCATCGCGCATTCGGCCTTCCTGATGGCCGATGCCATTGCGCGCACGGTCTATCGTCTGTTCGTTTCGCGCCGCAACCTTCTGGAATGGCGCACAGCGGCGCAGGCCAAGACCTCACCGGACACGCTGCTGTTCTATTTCCAGCTCATGTGGCCAGCCATGGCCATTGCTGGTCTGGCGATGTTCGTGCCTCTCGCAGCCGAAAGCCACGCCGCGCTTATCGCCGCTCCCTTTGCGGTGATCTGGTTCGTCTCGCCGCTGATCGCATGGCTGGTCAGCCGTTCGGCCAAGCCGCAGGACACGCTCGAAGTTCTGTCATCCGACAAGTCTGATCTGCGCCGTTATGCGCGCCGGACTTGGCGTTATTTCGCCGAATTCGCGAATGATGAAAACCATCATCTGCCGCCGGATAACTTCCAGGAAGACCCGCTGCCGGTGCTGGCGCAGCGCACCTCTCCGACCAATATCGGCGTCTATCTTCTGTCGATTGTCGCAGCCCGCGATTTCGGCTGGATTGGCTTCGACGAAACGGTGGAGCGTGTCGAGGCGACCGTCAATACGCTGGAGAAGATGGAGAAGTATCAGGGCCATCTCTACAACTGGTATGAGACCAACACGCTGACGCCGATGCGCCCGCTTTATGTTTCGGCGGTGGATAGCGGCAATCTCGCCGGCCATCTGGTGACATTGTCTTCGGCGCTCGAAGAATGGGCCGAAGCGCCATCCGTCTATGTGCAGGGCGACCTCGACGGTATCCTCGATGTCAACGACATCCTTGAGGAAACCATCGCGAATATCCCGGACGACCGCCGCATCCTGCGTCCGCTGCGCCGCCGTCTGGAAGAGCGTATCGCCAATTTCCGCCGCGCCGTGCGCACCATCAAGGAAGAGCCGGAAACGGCATCCTTCCGCACGATCAACCTGTCGCTTTTCGCCAATGATATCGTGCGTCTGATGGAAGAACTCGACAGCGAGATCGAGACGCCCGCCAGCGCCGAGGCCAAGGAATGGGCGCGTATTCTGGTCGATACCTGCCAGGCGCACACCGATGACGCCATGGGCGAACGCGACACCGACGCGCTGCGCGAGCGCCTGCGCGATCTCGCAACCCGTTCGCGTCAGCTGGCCTTCGATATGCAGTTCGGCTTCCTTGAGCGGAAGGAACGTCGCCTTCTGTCGATCGGTTTCCGCGTGCAGGAAAACGAACTGGACGAAAGCTGCTACGATCTTCTGGCTTCCGAAGCCCGTCTGGCGAGCCTCTTCGCCATCGCCAAGGGCGACGTGCCGGTCGAGCATTGGTTCAAGCTGGGCCGTCTACTGGTGCCGGTGGGCTGGAAGGGCGCTCTGCTCTCCTGGTCCGGCTCGATGTTCGAATATCTGATGCCGCCGCTGGTCATGTCCGAGCCGCTCGGTTCGTTGCTCGACCAGACCAACAAACTCGTGGTGCAACGTCAGATCGACTATGCGACCTCGCGCGGTCTGCCATGGGGTATTTCCGAAGCGGCGTTCAACGCGCGCGATGCGCATATGAACTACCAGTATTCCAACTTCGGCGTGCCTAATCTGGGCTTGCAGCGCGGCCTGTCGCGCAATGCGGTCATCGCGCCTTATGCGAGCCTGCTTGCGTCGCAATATCAGCCAGCGGCTGCCGTCGCCAACCTCAAGCGTCTGGCCAAGCTTGGCGCGCTGGGCCGCTATGGCTTCCACGATTCCGTGGACTTCACCCCGTCGCGTGTTCGCGAAGGCGAAACCTGCGCGGTCGTAAAGAACTATTATGCCCACCATCATGGTATGGCGATCATCGCGGTCAACAATGTGATCTTCGAAGGCCGCATGCGCGAGCGTTTCCACTCCGATCCGGTGATCGAAGCCGCCGAACTCCTGTTGCAGGAAAAGGCGCCGCGCGAAATCCCGATGATTTACGCCAAGACAGAAAATCCGATGCGCGTGGATTCGGGCGGTTTCGACGATGCACCGATGCGCATCATCGACAAGCCGTTCAAGGCGCCGCGCACCACGCATATGATGTCGAACGGCCAATATGCGCTGATGGTCACGGCCAATGGTTCCGGCTACAGCCGCTGGCACAATTGGGATATCACCCGTTTCCACGCCGATGCGTCGGAAGACCTTCAGGGTTCCTTCCTGTTCCTGCGGGACATGGAAAGCGGCTATTGGTGGTCGGCGACCGGCGAGCCGGTGCGCAACCCGGAAGAAGAAACCAAGACCGTCTTCACCGAAGACAAGGCGGAATTCTACAAGACCGCCGGCGATATCAAGACGGTCATGGAAGTGATCGTCTCGTCGGAATATGACGGTGAGGGCCGCAGGCTCGACATCATCAACACCTCGGCGCGTGACCGCATCATCGAAGTCACGTCCTATGAGGAACTGGTGCTGACCGACAAGGACAGCGATGCCGCCCATCCGGCCTTTGCCAAGATGTTCGTCGAAACCGAAATCGCCGATAACGGTTCGACCATCTATGCCAAGCGCCGCAAGCGCGCGCCGTCCGACCCGGATATCCATGTTGCGCATTTCGTCACCGATCTGACTGGCGCTGTGCGTGAAACCGAGGTCGAAACCGACCGCCGCGCCTTCATCGGTCGTGGCCGCAGCCTGCGTGATGCGATTGCCTTCGAGCCGGGTGCGAAATTTAGCGGCAGCCAGGGCTGCGTGCTCGATCCGATTGCATCGGTGCGCACCCGTGTCCGCGTACCGGCACACAAGAAGGTGAGCCTCGTTTTCTGGACCTTCGCCGGTGGCAGCCGCGATGCGGTGGAACATGCCGTGGCGATGCATCGCCATCCGGAAAGCTTTGCCCGCGAATATTCGCTGTCCTGGACCAGCTCGCAGGTGCAGCTCTACCATATTGGTATCAAGCCGGCGGAAGCTGCCGATTACCAGAAGGTCGCGGCCTATCTGCTCTATCCCGAGCGGACCTTGCGCCAGCCGCCGGAAACCATCGCCAGCGGTCTCGGCAAACAGTCCGATCTGTGGCCGATGTCGATTTCCGGCGATTATCCGATCTTCGCATTGCGGATCGACAACGAAGCCGATCTCGAAGTGCTGCGCGGCGTGTTGCGCGCGCAGGAATATTGGCGCTCGAAGGGCCTCACCGTCGATGTGGTGGCGGTCAACGAACGCGCCTTCTCCTATGCGCAGGATACGCAGCGCGCCATCGACTGGATCGTGGAAGGTTTCCGCGCCCGTGGTGGCGGCCAGCCGCATATCTTCGCGGTGCGCCGCGACCAGATGAGCGACGAAAGCTACAACACGCTCCTGGCTTCGGCCCGTATCGTCATGCACGCGCAGAACGGCTCGCTGGCCGAACAGTTGCGCCGCAGTGAGGAAATCACCGTCGATCTCGCCGCCCGCGATGCCAAGTCGGCGACCAATGGTCAGGCGGCGGCACAGGGTCTCGGTGCTGCCGGACTTGCGCCTGTCGCCATCGAACGTGGCGTCGGCGGTGCGGAAGAACGCCGTCCGGTCGTCAAGCCGAAGGTCAACAATCGTCCGGCTCCGTCGGGCGACGATCTCCAGTTCTGGAACGGTTATGGCGGTTTTGCGGAGGATGGCAGCTATGTGGTTCGGGTCAATGGCCTCACCAACACGCCCCATCCGTGGATCAATGTCATCGCCAATCCGTCCTTCGGTTTCCATGTCTCGGCGGAAGGTTCAGCCTTCACCTGGGCTGGCAACAGCCGCGACTATCAGTTGACCCCATGGGCCAACGATCCGGTCACCAACCGACCCGGCGAGGCAATCTATATCCTCGACCGCGAAACGGGCCGCACCTTCGCGCCAACGTCGAATGTGCTGCGCGACGAGGCGGTGACTTACGAAGCCCGCCACAGCCATGGCTACAGCACTTTCGCCGCACAGCATGGCGAACTGGCGCTGGAACTGACCCATATTGTCGATGCCGACAAGCCGGTGCGCCTGTCGCGCCTGACAGTGACCAACAAGGGCCGCTCCAAGCGCAAGCTGCGCGCCTATGGTTACGTCGAATGGGTGCTGGGCAATGCCCGCGCCAAGAACGTGCCGTTCATCGTGCCGTCGCATGATGATGAACTGGGTGCGCTCTTTGCGGGCAACCCGTATCATCCCGACAAATCGGGCCAGATCGCCTTTTTTGCAGCGACTGAAAAGCCGCAATCGGTGACGGCTGATCGCAGCGAGTTCATTGGCACCACAGGTTCGGTGGACAGGCCGGAAGTGGTGCTCGCGGGCAAGGCGCTCTCCAACACGGTGGAAGCCGGACGTGATCCGTGCGCGGCGCTTGCGCTCGACATCGACGTCGGTCCTGGCGAAAGCCGCGAATTGGTGTTCCTGCTCGGCAATGCCGCCGATCAGGTGCAGGCGAAAAAGCTGATTTCCGATACCCGCACCGCGTCTTTCGAGGACAAGCTGCAGGCGGCGAAGAACCAGTGGGAAACGCTCTTCAATCGCGTGCAGGTGAAGACGCCTGATCCGGCCTTCGATCTTCTGGTCAATGGCTGGTTGCCTTATCAGGCGATTGCCTGCCGTATCTGGGCGCGTGCCGCTTTCTATCAGGCCAGCGGCGCCTTCGGCTTCCGCGACCAGTTGCAGGACACGCTGTCGCTGCTGCTCGTCGATCCGACGCTCGCCCGCGCGCAGATCCTCAATGCCGCATCGCGCCAGTTCCCTGAGGGCGATGTCCAGCATTGGTGGCTGCCCGCCACGGGTGCCGGTGTGCGCACGCTGATTTCGGACGATGTGGTCTGGCTCGGCTATGGCACCTCGCTTTATGTCGAGACCACGGGCGACCGCTCGATCCTCGATGAAAAGCTGCCATTCCTCGTCGGACGCAAGCTGGAAGAAGGCGAACATGATGCCTTCTATGAGCCGGAAATCTCCAAGGACACGGCAAGCCTTTACGAGCATTGCGCGCTGGCGCTCGACCTTGCGGTCGACCGCACCGGCAAGCATGGTCTGCCGCTGATCCTCGGCGGCGACTGGAACGACGGCATGAACCTTGTCGGTGTGAAGGGCGAAGGCGAAAGCGTGTGGCTCGGCTGGTTCCTGGCCTATACGCTGCGCCAGTTCATCCCGATTGCCGAAGCGCGCAAGGACAATGTCCGCGTTGATATCTGGAAAGCGCATCTGGACAGCCTGACGGCGGCGCTCGACCGCGACGGCTGGGATGGCGAATGGTATCGTCGTGGCTTCTACGACAATGGCGCGCCGCTTGGTTCGAAAGACAGCGACGAATGCCAGATCGACGCCATCGCGCAATCCTGGAGCGTGTTGTCCGGTGTGGCAGATCCAAAGCGCGCCGAACAGGCGATGGCTTCGCTCCAAAAACGTCTGCTGGATGAGGAGGGCGAACTGCTTCGCCTCTTCACGCCGCCTTTCGACAAGACCGTGCAGGAGCCGGGTTACATCAAGGGCTATCCGCCCGGCGTTCGCGAGAACGGCGGTCAGTACACCCATGGCGCAACCTGGGCCATTCTGGCGCTGGCCCGCATGGGCAAGACAGCGGAAGCCTGGCGTCTGTTCTCGCTGATCAGCCCGGTCAATCATGGCCGCAACCCGGACACCTACCGTGTTGAACCTTATGTGATCGCAGCCGACATCTATTCCGTCGAGCCGCGTCGCGGGCAGGGCGGCTGGACCTGGTATACGGGTTCGGCAGGCTGGTTCTACCGCGTGGCAACCGAGGGCATCCTCGGTGTGACAAAGCGTGGAGACAGGCTGCATCTTGATCCGGCATTGCCGCCGGAATGGGACGGCTATGAAGCCGAGCTTCGCTTCGGCGAGGCGCTCTACCGGGTCAAGGTTGTCGCTGGCGCGAAGGATAAGGCGATCAAGCTCAACGGCCGCAAGGTCGGCAAACCGGACGAAGGCGTGCCGATCAAGCCGGATGGCGAACATGAAATTGTGGTAGAGCTTCCCAAACAGAAGTGAACCGATTAAAAAGGCGGGTGAAAACCCGCCTTTTGCACGACTCAGGCTAAGTAAAATTAGCCCTTGTGCCATCGGATACTTGTTGTTTGCTGGAGGCCGTGATGGCCAGAACTGATATCGCGCGCCGCGTCTATAACCATGCCTGGAAGCTCGATCCTATTATCCGCAGCCTGCTGGATACGGATTTCTACAAGCTTCTGATGCTCCAGATGATCTGGGGCCTCTACCCCAAGGTGGACGCGACCTTCTCGCTCATCAATCGCACGACCTCTGTGCGCCTCGCCGACGAGATCGAAGAAGGCGAGCTGCGCGCACAGCTTGATCATGCGCGCACGCTGCGCTTCTCCAAAAAGGAAATGATCTGGCTGGCGGGTAACACCTTCTATGGCCGCAAGCAGATTTTCCAGCCGGAATTCCTGGCATGGCTGCATGATTTCCAGCTGCCGGAATATGAGCTTCGTCGCAAGGACGGGCAGTACGAGCTGCATTTCCACGGGCCGTGGTCTCACACATCGATGTGGGAAATTCCGGCGCTTGCCATCATCAACGAACTGCGTTCGCGCGCGGCGATGAAGAACCTCGGGCCGTTTTCGCTCGATGTGCTCTATGCCCGCGCCAAGGCCAAGATGTGGAGCAAGGTGGAACGGCTGCGCCTGCTGCCGGATCTGAAGATTTCCGACTTCGGCACCCGCCGTCGCCATTCCTTCCTGTGGCAGCGCTGGTGCGTGGAGGCGCTGAAGGAGGGCATCGGCGATTCCTTTACCGGCACCAGCAACGTGCTTCTGGCGATGGATACCGACCTTGAAGCGCTCGGCACCAACGCGCATGAATTGCCGATGGTGCTGGCCGCACTCGCCAAGACCGACGAGGAACTGCGCAGCGCGCCCTATCGCGTGTTGCAGGACTGGAACCGTTATTATGGCGGCAATCTGCTGATTGTTCTGCCGGACGCTTTCGGCACCGCGGCCTTCCTGCGCAATGCGCCGGACTGGGTTGCCGACTGGACGGGTTTTCGTCCCGACAGCGCCCCGCCCGTCGAAGGCGGCGAACGCATCATCGAATGGTGGAAATCACGCGGAAAAGACCCGCGTGAAAAGCTGCTCATTTTCTCCGATGCGCTGGATGTCGATACGATCGAAGACACCTATCGCCATTTCGAAGGCCGTGTGCGCATGAGCTTCGGCTGGGGCACAAACCTCACCAATGATTTCATGGGTTGCGCGCCCAAGAGCATCGAAGGGCTGAATGCCATTTCGCTGGTCTGTAAGGTCACGGATGCCAATGGTCATCCGGCGGTCAAGCTTTCCGACAATCCGCAGAAAGCGACGGGCGACCCGAAGGAAGTGGCGCGTTATCTCAAATTCTTCGGCAATGAAGAGAGAGTGGAGCAGCTCGTTAGAGTTTAACGAGCCGCTTCTTGACGTTACGAGCTGCGGTTCTATTCCATCAGCCGTGCTGTGCCGGAAAGGCGGATTGATCCGCCGCGTTCCGTGCCGATCTGGGCGCGAAGATGCGATGGGCTTCCCATGTCCTCGCCCTGAAACACTTCGATCTCGCCGCCATGCGGCCAGCCGATATCGCGCAGATAGGCGGCAAAGGCCGCCGTGGAAGCGCCCGTCGCCGGGTCTTCATAGACGCCACCAGCAGCAAACGGGTTGCGGCTATGGAAGCGTTGCGGCGTTTCCGAATGGATCAGCAGGATGGTCGTCCAGCCCTGCCGCTTCATCATTACGCGGCCACGCGCCAGATCGTAATGCATCGAAGCAAGCTTCTCGCGTGAGCGCAGCGGCAACAGGATATGGTCCGCGCCCGCATGGATCAGCGCCGGCGGAATGCCGGGCGCGAGATCGTCCTTGTCGTAGCTGAACAGCGAGAGTGCCTGCTCCACCTCAACCTCTGCGGCGGCACGGTTGCGCGTCGGCGGCGATTGCAGGCTGGCGGCGAACAACTCGCCTTCCTTGCGACCGTCCACGCTGATGGTGCTGTTATTGAGCTTCAGGTTGAAATGTCCGTCGCCCATGCGCATGGCCAGCGCTGCACCGAGCGCAATGGTGGCATGGCCGCAGAACGGCACTTCCATTTCAGGCGCGAAATAACGCACGCGCCAGCTTTCGCCGTCCGGCGCGGCGAAAGCCGTTTCAGAAAAACCCACCTCCTTGGCGATTTTCTGCATTTCCTCTGGAGAGGGGAGGCGGTCCGCAATCAGCACACCTGCTGGGTTGCCGCCCTGATTGCCTTGTGAGAAGGCTGCGATGCGCAAGACGTCCACTGAATTGTCCTTCGCCATATTCGATTCTCTCCCACCCACTCCCTATAGAAGGCGGGAATTGAGTCGGGTCAATGGCGTAGGTTAGAAGGCGCTGTCTTATCTGTAGATGACGGAATCAATCGCGCATTTCTGCGGCCCATGGCGGGTTTGCGCCCGCGCGGGAAACGGTGACGGCAGCAGCCCGGACGCCAAGCGCAATAGCAGAATGAATCTGGTCTTCGTTCAGATTTGCGATTGCCGCCTTGTTGAGCAAGCCCTGATTGTGCAGGCTGACCAGAATGCCCGCATTGACCGTATCGCCCGCGCCAACCGTGTCCACGACATCAACTTTGACGCCCGGCACACGCACCGTTGCATGGGCCGTATAGGCATCGGCCCCATGGGCGCCCTTGGTAATGACGATCAGCTTTGGACCGAGCTTCCGCCATTCGGCGGCGATTTCGTCATGGCTGCCATGTTCGCCGAACCAATTCAGGTCTTCGTCGGACAGTTTCACGATATCGGCCAGCGCGATCATGCGCTTCATGCGCGCCAAATGCTTCTCGCGGTCGGTGATGAAACCGGCGCGGATATTGGGATCGAGGAACATGACCCGCTTTTTAGATTCACGGGTCATCAGCGCTTCATAGACGCTGCCGCATGGCTCGGAAATCAGGCTGATGCAGCCAAACAGCATGGCGTCGATGCTTTCATCCACGAAAGGCATGTCGCTTTCGGAAAGCATGCGGCCAGCCGTATTCTCGTCGTAGAAAGCATAGCGCGCCTGACCGTCCACGAGGCGGACGAAGGCAAGCGTCGTCGGGCGATCCGAAATGGCGGCAAAGGAATAATCGACATTGGAGCGCGCCAGCGTGTCACGCAGCACTTCGCCGAAGAAATCCGAGGAAATGCCGGAGAAGAAACCGGTCGGCACGCCAAGTCGCCCAAGCGCTATGGCCGAGTTGAAAACCGAACCGCCCGCAAAAGGCACGAAGGCCGTTTCGCCGGTCGCGGCTTCGCGTGGCAGCATGTCGATCAAGGCTTCACCGCAACAAAGGATCATGGCTCGGTTTCTGTTGAATTGGGTTTTAAATCGATTGAAGGCAGCTAAACAAAAAGCGCGGTGTTTTTCAACAGCCGCGCTTTGCATTTGTTAGACGTGCTGGCCGCCATTGATATGGATTTCCGATCCCGTGACATAGGATGAAGCTTCAGTGCACAGGAAGTAGATGGTTTCCGCGACTTCCGAGGTTTTGCCAAGGCGGCGCATGGGCAATTGTTCCACCAGCTTTTCTGTGCCCGGCGACAGGATCGCCGTGTCGATTTCGCCCGGCGCAATAGCGTTGACGCGGATGCCATAGGGGCCGAAATCCGAGGCCATTTCGCGCGTCAGCGAGGAAAGCGCTGCTTTCGACGTGGCATAAGCGGTGCCTGCAAAGGGGTGAACACGGCTGCCTGCAATGGAGGTCACATTGACGACCGAACCCTGTGCGGCTTCCAGTTCCTTGAACAGGCCACGCGCCAGCATGATCGGGGCCATGAAATTGACCTGAAACACGTCGCGCCACACGGCCATCGGCGTTTCAATCGAATTCAGGCGGCGTCCGCCCTGTGCTTTCGGCGAAATGCCTGCATTGTTGACGAGCGCATGCAGCTTGCTGCCATTGGCTTCAAGGCGACGGCGGATTTCGGCAATCGCCTTGCCGACGTCTTCCTGATCGGCCAGATCGACCTTGATATGGTCTTCCGGTCCGGCGGGCCATGGGCAATTATCGGAAAAATCCTGCCGCGAGCAGGTAATCACGCGCCAGCCTGCACGCGAAAAACGCTTGACGGTCGCATGGCCGATACCGCGGCTGGCGCCGGTCAGAACCAGTGTCTTGCGCTCTTCGTCAACCTTCGGGGTTTCAGATGGGGACGCGTCTGTTTTGGTCATTTGGGTCATGGAAAACCTCGCTCTCAAATCTTGAATAGACCATGCCGCTCAAGATTTCGAGGGGAATTAGCAATTGCGTGCAGAAGGTGCTTCACTTGATCGCGACTGCGGGAGCGGACTGTCATCCACTCCCGCATTTCTTGCAAATCTCTACTGCGAATTGCCCATGATGATGTCAAGCAACGTGGTGGAGCCACCCTGCCGTCGCTGCGGCTGCTGCACCGGCTGGCCACCGACCTCGCCGGGTGGCATCGGGCGGTAGGTATCGTCATACCCGCCGGATGCGCTGCCCTGCAGGCCCGGCGCATTCACAGGATAAGCGCCTTCCGGTGCAGCCTGCTGGATGTCGTTGCGCGTGGTGGTTTCCGGCGCTGGCGGCCAGTAACCATCGTCGCCATTTCCAGCCATCGGCTGATCGCCATAGCCGCCCTGTGGCATCATGTTGGGATCGTAAGGCGCATTCGGGTCCATGCCGTCGCTGCCGCCGGGTACGACATTCTGGATGTCGTAATGGCCGGGCAGTTCGGAGATGGGCACGCCCTTGTGCGCTTCCTGCATAAAGCTTTTCCAGGCGGCAACGGGCAAGGTCGAGCCGAAGACGCGCTTCATGCCCTTGCCATCGTCATTGCCGAACCAGACGCCAGTGGTGAGATTGGATGTGTAGCCGACGAACCATGCGTCGCGGAAATTCTGGCTGGTGCCGGTTTTCCCCGCTGCGGGCCAGCCGCCAAAGGCCGCCTTGCGCGCCGTGCCGTCCTCGACGGTTCGCCGCAACATGGCATTCATCATCCCGACATTGCGCTCGTCGATGACACGCGGGCCAATGGCGTCATCTTTCTGGTAAAGCACCTTGCCATCGGCATCCGTCACCTTGGTGATGAAATAGACCGGCGCGCGATAGCCGCCATTGGCAAAAGGCACAAAGGCATCGGCCAGTTCGAGAAGGGTCACTTCCGAGGTGCCAAGCGCCAGCGAGGCGTTGGGCTCAAGCTTCGACTGCACGCCAAGACGGTGCGCTGTATCCACCACGGTCTGCGGGCCGACTTCCATCACAAGCTGGGCGGAAACCGAGTTGAGCGAGTGCGACAGCGCGGTCGCCAGCGTCACTTCGCCCATATATTTGCCGTTGTCGTTGCTGGGAGTCCACTTGCCGATGCGCACCGGCGCATCGTTGCGCACCGAATCCGGTGTGCGGCCCTGTTCCAACGCCGAAAGATAGACGAACGGCTTGAAGGAGGATGCAGGCTGACGGCGCGCATCGGTCACGCGGTCAAACTGGCTGGCGGCATAATCGACGCCACCGACCATGGCGCGCACCGCGCCAGTGCCGTCGATGGAAACGAGAGCACCCTGGCTCACATTCATTTTCTTGCCGCTTTGGGAAATCTGGTCCTTGATCGCCTCTTCGCCTGCCGATTGCAGGCCGAGATCGATGGTCGTTTCCACCGTGATATCGGTCTTCGCCTCGCCGATCAGGGCTGGCAATGCCGACACGACCTTGTCGGCGACATAGTTTTCCGAACCCTGCCAGAAGGATGGCGCACGGGTCGGCGGTTCGCTTTCGGCGATCGCCAGTTGCCTGTCGTCGATCATGCCTTCTTCGCGCATGGCACTCAGCACCAGCTTGGCGCGGGCGGCGGCGGCTTCCGGATCGCGGGCGGGCGACAGGCGGGACGGGGCTTTGAGAAGGCCAGCCAGCGTGGCGGCTTCCATCAGGTTCACATCCTTGGCCGACTTGTTGAAATAGCGCCGCGAAGCCGCGTCGACGCCATAGGCGCCCGAACCGAGATAGACCCGGTTCAGATACATCTCCAGAATCTGTTCCTTGGTGTATTTATGCTCGAGCCATACGGCGAGCATCACTTCCTGTACCTTGCGTTCCAGCGTGCGGTCAGGTGACAGGAACAGGTTTTTGGCCAGCTGCTGTGTCAAAGTGGAACCGCCCTGCACGGCGCGGCCTGAAACAACATTGGTCACAATTGCGCGGGCAAGGCCGATCGGGTCGATGCCGAAATGCGAAAAGAAACGCCGGTCTTCAATGGCGACAACCGCCTTTGGAATGAAGGCCGACATTTCATGCAGACCCACAGCCTCGCCACCTGTGGTGCCGCGATTGGCAATCAGCTTTCCGCTAACATCGACAATGCGCACATTGGGTGGACGGTCGGGAATTTCCCAATCCGTCGTCGGCGGCATCTTGGCTGCAAAATAGACGAGCACACCGGCAAGGCCGATGCCGCCCCACAGGCCGAGCACGAAGCACCAGTAGATCGCGCGGCGCAGAAAGCCGAAGAAGCCGCGCGGCTTCGCCTTGCCGCGGCGTGCTGCACGCGGTTCGCGATCCCGGGACGGGGCCCGTTTGCGTTGCTGCGAGCGCGCCATACGCTCCTCCTCATCGACACGGAAATCGTCCTCGTCAGTCCTCTTCTCTTCTTTGCCGAAAGAGGGGTCGATGCGTCCGTTCCTGTCGTCTCGCGATGCCATAGTCTGCCTAAGTTACCCACCTGCGCGCCGGTCCGTTATGCGTGCGAACCGATCATTTTCCAAAATTAATCTGCATTGCCGTCATGTTATTCAGCCAATGCGAAGAAGGGTCTACCCGGTGCAGGGTAAATGCGGCGGTTTAAAGGGACGTAAATCGCCGGTTAATAAAAAGCCCGCCATGCGGCGGGCTTTTCCAGTTTTACGAACAGCTTACTCGCTGCGAGGCTTTTTGCTATAGCCGCCTTCGGACTTCTTCGGGCCCTTTTTGAAGCCGTCACCACGCGGCTTGTCACCCCAGGATTTTTCGCCACGCGGCTTGTCGCCCCATGACTTTTCCCCACGTGGCTTGTCGCCCCAAGGCTTGTCTCCGCGCGGCTTGTCGCCCCAGGATTTCTCGCCATAAGACTTTTCACCACGCGGCTTGAAGCTCTTGCTTTCGCGGCGTCCGGCATCTTCACCGGCGCCAGCAACCGCAGGACGGATCACCAGACCCTTTTCGCCCGTGCCGCGCTCGGCAACCGACTGACGGAATTCATCGGCCTTCGATGCGGCGATTTCAAAGCGGGTTTCGCCGTCGAGGATCTTGATCGAGCCGACATCGCGCTTCGACACGTCGCCGGCCTTGCAGATCAGCGGCAGCAGCCACTTCGGATCGGCGCGGTGCTTTCGACCAGCCGAAACCGAGAACCAGACGCCATCGAAATGCGCATTGCGGTCGAAGCGTTCGCCCGGTTCGCCGCGTTCTCCACGATCAAAACGGTCGTTACGCTCGAAACGATCGCCGCGGTCAGAACGTTCGCGCGGTTTCTTGCCGCCAACCGGATGAACCGGCGCGTCCGACACTTCTTCCGGTGCAGGCGCCAGCGACAATTCGCGATTGAGATAGGCGGCTGCCAGCTGTTCCGGCGTGTAACGCTCCAGAAGCGCTTTCAGCACGTCCTGATGTTCTTCCTCGACCGGCTGGCCAAATGCCTCGGCATTGAGAATGCGTTCGTTGTTTTTGGCCTGAACGGCGGCAATGCCCGGCGCAGGGATGGTCTGCGCGTCGAGCTTCGCCATATGCAGAAGGCGCTCGGCGGAACGACGGCGCGAGAACGGCACGACCAGCACGCAGGTGCCCTTGCGACCGGCGCGACCGGTGCGGCCTGAACGGTGCAGCATGGTTTCAGGATTGTTCGGCAGATCGGCATGGATAACCAGATCGAGATTCGGCAGATCGATACCGCGTGCGGCAACGTCGGTCGCCACGCAAACGCGGGCGCGACCATCGCGCATGGCCTGCAGCGCATTGTTGCGCTCGGCCTGGCTCAGTTCGCCCGAAAGCGCCACCACTGCAAAGCCGCGATTGGAAAGGCGGCTTGCCATGTGCTTTACCGCTTCACGGGTTGAGCAGAAGATGATCGAGTTCTGTGAATCGTAATAAAGCAGCGTGTTGATGATCGCGTGGTCGCGCTCATGCGGCGGAACCGGCATGGCGACATAATCGATATCGGCGTGCTGGCTGGTTTCGCTCTGCACGGTGAGGCGCAGCGCATTGTTCTGGAAACGCTTGGCGAGCTGCGCGATGGGCTTCGGCACGGTTGCCGAGAACATCAGCGTGCGGCGGTCTTCCGGCGCTTCACCAAGGATGAATTCGAGGTCTTCGCGAAAACCCATGTCGAGCATTTCGTCGGCTTCGTCGAGCACGACGACGCGCAGCGCAGACATGTCCAGCGCGGAGCGGGTGATATGGTCGCGCAGGCGGCCCGGCGTACCAACGACGATATGGCTGCCACGCTCCAGCGCACGGCGCTCGGTGCGTATATCCATGCCGCCAACGCAGGATGCAATGCGCGCGCCGGTATCGGCATAAAGCCATTCCAGCTCGCGTCGCACCTGAAGCGCCAGTTCGCGCGTCGGCGCGATGATCATGGCAAGCGGCGCACCCGCTTCGCCGAAGCGAAGCTCGTCTTCCAGAATGGTGTTGGCCATGGAGAGACCAAAAGCAACCGTCTTGCCGGAACCGGTCTGGGCGGACACGAGAAGGTCGGAATCGAGCGTTTCAGGTGCCAGCACGGCGTTCTGAACGGCGGTGAGGGTGTTATAACCGCGAGCGGCAAGAGCTCCGGACAAGGCCGGAGCGATGGTTTCGGGCAGAGACATGGACAACTTTCACAAAAGCTTCACAAGTCGCAAACCCATTGGCCGTAAACCTAACGTTCACGGCTCCCCTGGCGACCACCGAAGCAACAGAATTGCCGCTTCCCTATAGGGTTCAGGTCGCGAGGTCAACCATGGCTGGCGACATGGCAGCCCTGCGCCCGGCGTATGCCAATTGACCGACTTACCGGGGCTCAGTTTTCATTTAATATATAAGCGTCATTCTCAATAATGATTGACTATCAATTCGAATTAATCAAAGTAATTGCGAGATAAAAATGAGAAAATTATTGGCTGTTTCAGCTTTTTTAATCGCTGGATTGATGTTTTCTGTCAATTACAGTGTCGCAAGGCCGATTTCGTACTGTGCATCTGGAATTCCTCCCAAGAGTAACCCCAATGAATATGATGATTTCAGAAATGCAAAATTCCAGCTCGACCAATATTTGAAGGGGAAGGGGCAGAGGCCCACGGTCTTCAACAATAACGAGGGAATTCTCCCGAATGTGCCTCGTATGACCTATTTTGAGTTCGATCTCGGCAAGGATCGATACGGTCGCCGTGGACGGCACCGGGCCATTATCGGTTATGATGGGAGTGCAAATCGCACCTATTATTATACGGATAATCACTACAGATCGTTCTGTATGATCCGTTAAAATGCTGGTTTAAAGCAAGGCCGAGCCGCAACCGTCTGGCAGTGACGGCTCGGTAAAGAGTGTTAGTGGGCCTCGTCCCAGTTATGCGCTGCGCGCGCATCGACATGCAGCGGAACCGTCAGAGATACCGCCGGAAGGGCCGCATTCTCCATGATATGACGCACCAGCGGAATGGTTTTTTCCACTTCATTTTCGGGTACTTCGAAGATCAGTTCGTCGTGCACCTGCAATAACATGCGGGCGGCGAGCTTTTCTTTTTCAAGCGCATCTTCCATGCGAATCATGGCGCGGCGGATAATGTCGGCAGCCGAACCCTGAATGGGCGCGTTGATGGCCGCGCGCTCGTTGAAAGCGCGGATTTGCGGGTTGGAAGCGCGGATATCCGGATAATGGGCACGGCGTCCGAATATGGTTTCGACATAGCCATTTTCACGCGCAAAAGCCTTGGTCGCTTCCATATAATCCTTGATGCCGGGGAAGCGCTCGAAATAGGTGCGGATATATTGCCCGGCTTCCTCACGCGGGATGGAAAGCTGGTTGGCGAGACCGAAAGCCGAAATGCCGTAGATGATGCCGAAATTGATCGCCTTGGCGCGGCGGCGAACCTCCGACGGCATGCCTTCCACCGGCACGCCGAACATTTCCGATGCGGTCATGGCGTGAATATCGACGCCATCGGCAAAAGCCTGTTTCAATTGCGCAATGTCGGCCACATGGGCCAGCACGCGCAGCTCGATCTGGCTGTAATCGGCGGAGATCAGCTTGTTGCCCGGTTCCGCGATGAAGGCCGTCCTGATCTTGCGGCCTTCGGCGGTACGCACCGGAATGTTCTGCAAATTCGGTTCGGAAGAGGAGAGGCGGCCCGTCGAGGTGGACGCCATTGCGTAAGATGTGTGGACGCGTTTGGTCTGCGGATGGATAAAGCCGGGCAGCGCATCCGTATAGGTGGATTTCAGCTTGGTCAGCTGGCGCCAGTCAACGATTTTGCGCGGCAGCGGATGGCCCTCGGCGGCCAGATCTTCAAGCACCTGAGCAGAGGTGGACCATTGGCCGGTCTTGGTTTTGGAGGCGCCGGGCAGGCCCATCTTGCCGAACAGAATATCGCCGAGTTGCTTCGGCGAGCCGATGGTGAATTTCTCACCGGCCAGTTCGTAGATTTCATCTTCGTAAGCGGCGGCAGCCTGTGCCAGATCGCCTGACAGGCGCGACAGCACCTGACGATCCACGGAAATGCCGCGTTCTTCCATGCGCGCCAGCACATCGACCAATGGACGCTCCAGCCGTTCATAGACCGACATGAGGCCCTCAGCAGCGAGGCGTGGTTTGAGGACTTGCCACAGGCGCAGCGTCACATCGGCATCTTCAGCCGCATAGGCTGTCGCGCGGTCGATATCGACCATGTCGAAGGTCACGGCGCTTTTGCCGCTGCCTGCAACATCCTTATAGGCAATTGGCGTATGGCCGAGCCAGCGCTCCGAAAGCGGGTCCATGCCATGGCTGCCCGTTCCGGCGTCGAGCACATAGGAAATCAGCATCGTATCGTCGAAGGATACGGTGTTGATCCCGTGACGGCGCATCACCAGCCAGTCATATTTCATGTTCTGCGCAATCTTGAGAACAGAGGCATTCTCAAGCACGCTTTTCAGAGCGGCCAGCGCTTCGCCGACCGGTATCTGTCCCTCGACCATGCCGCCGCCGAGCAGATCACCCTGACCGGATTTGTGCTGTAGCGGGATATAAGCCGCCCTGGTCGTGCCATTCTGGCCGGGGAGAGCCAGCGAGAAGCCAACGAGTTCCGCCTGCATCGGATCAAGCGAATTGGTTTCCGTATCGAAAGCCATCACGCCGGTTTCGACTGCTTCGGCCAGCCAGAGCCTGAGCGTGGCAATATCGCGAATGCAAGTGTAAGCGCTGGTGTCGATCTTCTGCGCAGTGGCATTCGCGGCGCGCTTGTCGGCCAGCGCCTGCGGGGTGTAGCCTGTCGCAGCGGCAGGCTCGCCCGTCGCCACAGCGACGACCGTGACGTCCGCAACACTCGTCACGACGACATCGACATCGGGGCCATGCGCATCCGCGCCCCATTGCGTCTCGACATGGCACGGCTCCACGGCGGAAGCATCCGTATCGGTCGCTTCGGCCACGCGGCGGGTCAGCGAGGTAAACTCCATGGCCTTGAGGAAGCCGATCAGCTTCGGGCCATCTTGCGGTTCCAGAACCAGACCGTCGAGATCGACATCCAGCGGCACATCGGTCTTGAGCGTCACCAACTCGCGCGAAATCTTGGTCTGATCTGCAAAGGCCAGAATGTTTTCGCGGCGCTTGTTCTGCTTGATTTCCGAGGCGCGGGCGAGAAGCGTGTCGAGATCGCCGAATTCTTCCAGCAATTGCGCTGCCGTCTTTGGGCCAATGCCCGGAATGCCGGGCACATTATCCGTGCTGTCGCCGGTCAGCGATTGCAGGTCGATCATCTTTTCCGGCGGCACGCCCCATTTTTCGATCACTTCCGGGATCGAAATCTGCTTATCCTTCATGCTGTCATACATCGACACGCCCGGCGTCACGAGCTGCATGAGGTCCTTGTCGGAAGAGACGATGGTGACATCGCCGCCCGCCTGTTCGGCAAGGCGCGCATAGGTCGCGATCAGGTCGTCGGCCTCAAACCCTTCCTTTTCGATGCAGGGCAGGTTGAAAGCGCGGGTTGCCTGACGGATCAGGCCGAATTGCGGAACGAGGTCTTCCGGCGGTGCGGTGCGATTGGCTTTGTATTCAGGATAAAGCGCGTTGCGGAACGTCTTCGACGAATAGTCGAAAATCACCGCGAAATGGGTCGGCACCACGCCGACATCGGTGTTGCGCGCATCTTTCAGCAGCTTCCACAGCATGTTGCAGAAGCCCGATACGGCGCCCACCGGCAAACCATCGGACTTGCGGGTCAGTGGGGGAAGGGCGTGATAGGCGCGGAAAATATAACCCGAGCCGTCAACGAGAAAGAGATGATCGCCTTTTTTCATGGCTTAGAAGTAGATCAAAGCAGCCCTAAAGGGAACTGGCTCAATGTCAGGAGAAACCATGATCCACGCGAAAGAACCTCGTCACGGATCGATAACAAGTTTGTTACAGATTTGTAATCTTCCGTGCCCTTGAATAGCCACGATTGAAAACCAAATTTCAGTCATCGACAGTTCGTCGGTCGCCGGTTTTCTGACCCGTCCCCCGTTGGATACCGGATGTTGCGGCAGCCTCATTCCCCTCTCCGGGCTGCCGCTTTGAGTGTAGTGATATGGCCGCTGTGGTATCCCCTCACCGCAGCGGCCAAATCATTTTCGGGCGCCCGCTCTCAAACCGGGTTTCCTCCTGACGATGCTGGTTGTAGTGTGCCGCCAGTTTAAGACTCGTCAGGAAATTTTCATGTCCACGGAAACGTCTCAGCAATCGCTCGACAAAGTTCTCAGCCACCTCGACGCCAATCTCGATAAAAGCCTCGAACGCCTGTTCGAACTGCTGCGGATCAAGTCGATTTCGACCGACCCGGCCTATAAGGCCGACTGCCGCAAAGCTGCGGAATGGCTGGTCGAGGATCTGAAGACGATCGGCTTCGACGCCAGCGTGCGCGACACGCCGGGCCACCCGATGGTGGTTGCACATCACGATGGCGCCACGCCCGATGCGCCGCATGTGCTGTTCTATGGTCACTATGATGTGCAGCCGGTCGATCCTCTGAACCTGTGGGAAAACGACCCGTTCGATCCGGCGATCAAGGATGTCGGTAACGGTCGCAAGATCCTGACCGGTCGCGGCACGTCCGACGACAAGGGCCAGCTGATGACCTTCGTGGAAGCCTGCCGCGCCTATAAGGCGATCCATGGCAATCTGCCAGTCAAGGTGACGCTGTTGTTCGAAGGCGAGGAAGAATCCGGTTCGCCGTCGCTGAAGCCATTCCTTGATGCCAACAAGGCGGAGCTGAAGGCCGACGTGGCGCTGGTCTGCGACACCGCCATGTGGGACGCGGAAACCCCTGCCATCAGTGTGGGCTTGCGCGGTCTCGTCGGCGAGGAAATCGTCATCAAGGCTGCCGACCGTGATCTGCATTCGGGCTTCTTCGGTGGTGCTGCCGCCAATCCCATCCATATTCTGAGCAAGATTCTGGCCGACCTGCATGACGAAACCGGACGCGTCACCGTTCCGGGCTTCTATGAAGGCGTGGAAGAAACCCCGTCGCAAATCCTGCAATCCTGGGAAAGCCTCGGTCGCACGGCGGAAAATTTTCTCGGTCCTATCGGCCTGTCGGTCCCATCCGGCGAAAAGGGCCGCAGCGTTCTGGAACTCACCTGGGCGCGCCCGACTGCGGAAGTAAACGGCATCACCGGCGGTTATACCGGCGAAGGCTTCAAGACGGTTATCGCGGCGCAGGCTTCGGCCAAGGTCTCGATCCGTCTGGTCCACAAACAGGACCCGGTGAAGATCCGCGAAGCCTTCCGCGCCTTTGTGCAAGAGCGTCTGCCAGCCGATTGTTCGGTGGAGTTCCACCCGCATGGCGGCTCGCCCGCAATCCAGCTGCCTTATGATTCACCGCTGGTTTCCAAGGCCAAGGACGCACTGTCCGACGAATGGCCGAAGCCAGCGGTGCTGATCGCCATGGGCGGCTCGATCCCGATTGTCGGCGACTTCGACACGTTCCTCGGCATGGAATCGCTGCTCGTCGGCTTCGGCCTCGAAGACGACCGGATCCATTCGCCCAACGAAAAATACGAGCTGAACTCCTTCCACAAAGGCCAGCGCTCATGGGCGCGTATTATGGCGGCTATCGCCGCCAAGTAGGGCTCGCATCATGGCGGCTATCGCCGCCAAATAAGGATAATAGAGAATGACCATCCGTTTTCATAAAAACGATCTGCCGAACCTCGATCACTATCAGGTCGATGCGGTCGCCATCGATACCGAGACGCTGGGGCTGAACCCGCATCGTGACCGGCTTTGCGTGGTGCAGATTTCGCCCGGTGACGGCACGGCAGACGTAATCCAGATCGAAGCCGGTCAGAAAAAGGCGCCCAATCTGGTCAAGCTTTTGAAAGACCGCTCGATCACGAAAATCTTCCATTTCGGCCGATTCGATCTGGCGGTGCTGGCGCAGGCGTTCGGCACCATGCCGCAGCCCGTCTTTTGCACCAAGATCGCATCGAAGCTCACCCGCACCTATACGGACCGCCATGGTCTCAAGGAACTGTGTAACGAGCTGCTGGACGTTTCTATCTCCAAGCAGCAACAGTCATCCGACTGGGCTGCGGAAATTCTCTCGCAGGCGCAGCTCGAATATGCTGCTTCCGACGTGCTCTATCTGCATCGCCTGAAGGCCGTTCTGGAACAGCGCCTTGAGCGCGATGGCCGCGTGAAACAGGCCGAAGCCTGCTTCAAATTCCTGCCGACCCGTTCGGAGCTCGATCTGATGGGCTGGCCGGAAGACGATATCTTCGCGCATAGCTGATACTGGGCGAAAAATCCGAAACCATCAAACGGCGGCTGTGGCCGCCGTTTTCTTTTGCGGGGCCTGATCAATATAGGCCCATGCCGGGCGGCGGAACAGAAACTGGCCATAGCCGGTCCATTGGATAAGCCCGTAAAGAATGACCGGCCCGATCACGCCGCTTGCGGTGGTCAGCAGCGATACTGTGCCGATATCGATGAAGCCGAGTTTCAGCAGCACCGTGCGCGCAATGGCCATTGGTAGGAAGAAGGCCAGATAGATCACAATCGAATGTGCGCCGAGCCAGCTTAAGGCCCGATGCAGCCAGTTGCGCGCGGACAGCAGGCTTAACAGCGACGAAATCGAGATAATCGCCAGCGCGCCGACCAGTCCCAGCAGCAGCGAGATAACGGGCAGATCGCTGATAGCGCCACGCCCGTTCAGAAGATCGCTTGCCGGCGCGATCAGCGATGCGAGGCTTTCCGGCACCGGCATGAAGACGAGCTTATATTCGACAAGACCCCAGACGAGTAGCCCGGCAACGCCGACAAGAGGACGCTGGCGCAGCCAGTCCGCAACCTTGAAGATGGCCGGTGCGAAGGCATAGCCCGCGAAGAAGTAGACGAAACGCGAGCAGAATTCGTCAATCATCACCCAGCCCGTATGCACGGGCAGGATTTCCAGCACAGCCAGCACCGTAAAGGTCACGCCCACCGGCAAACGCTTCAAAAGCCGTGTCGCGATAAAGAAGATTGGCAGGATATAAATGAACCACAGCGTTCCAAACGGCTCGACGAAAGCCATGAGATAGGCCTGCACAACGCCTGAAATACCGGCTTCGCTGGCAATGCCCGGCGCCTTGAACGCAAACTGGATCGTGAGCCACAGAATGTAGAAATACAGGAAGTGCACAACCTTGCGATCGAGATAGCGCCGCCAGGGCCGGTCGATGACGAGGCTGAGAAACAGCCCGGAGATCATGAAGAAATCCGGCATGCGGAATGGTTTGGCGAAGGCAACCACATAATGCATCCAGCCTTCGGCACCCGCCGCCTTTTCGACGCCCAGCGTGGAATGCATCATAACGACGAAGATAATGCAGATGCCCTTGGCAATATCGACCCAGTCGATCCGTTCGCTGCCGCCCGCTATCTGCATATCGGTCTCCCACCTTTTAAGCCCGGTTTTCTATAACCCGATTGGATCTAGATTAATATAGGCCTGCACAGAGCGGCTCTTTCGGTGGTTTTTAACCGAATTTTAACTAGAGAAGGCGGTTTCACGGCTTCGTGTACGGGTTTTTGCACATTTCGCTTGCTGTGGCTTCCTTGCTACAGACTTTTCTGAGCAGTCGCTTATATTAGGGGCAAGCTTGGTTCAGAAAATTTCCTTTGGAGGTTCATCATGAAGCTCAAGACGCTTCTTCTCGCATCCACCGTCGCCCTCGTTGCTGCCACCGGCGCAAAGGCTGCTGACGCGGTTATCGAACAGGAACCAGCACCGGTTGTCGTCGCTCCGACCTTTACCTGGAACGGTGCTTACATCGGTGGTCAGGTTGGCTATGGCTGGGGTAAGTCCGACTTCAGCGGTGACCTTTTCACCTATGGCAATGTGAAGCCTGATGGCTTCCTCGGCGGTCTCTATGCCGGTTACAACTTCGATCTGGGCAACAATGTTGTTCTCGGTATCGATGGCGACATCACCTATAATGACGTCTCGAAGGGCATCGACATTTACGATGGCGATCTCGCAGTCGGTTCGTTTGAAAACAAGCTGCGCTGGTCGGGTGCCGTTCGTGCCCGTGCTGGTTACGCCTTTGACCGCTTCCTGCCTTACATCGCTGGCGGTGTTGCATTCGGCAATATCAAGAACAGCGGCGACATCGACGGTATCGGCTTCTCCGAAAGCAAGACGCTTACCGGCTGGACCATTGGCGGCGGTGTGGACTATGCCGCAACCGACAACCTGATCCTGCGTCTTGAATATCGCTACACCGATTACGGCGATAAGGACCTCGATTTCGGTGGACTGAGCGTCAACAACGACTTCAAGACCAACGAAGTTCGTCTGGGCGTTGCCTACAAGTTCTGATCCTTCGTTAAAGGATTGCAAGAGAAAGGCCCCGCATTGCGGGGCCTTTCTTTTTGCGGTTGTGATACCGCCAGATAAACAAAAGGCCTCTGCGAGCAGAGGCCTTTATTGTTGTCAGGGACCGAGCTGGATCAGACGTCCAGATTGGCGACGCTCAGCGCGTTTTCCTGAATGAACTCGCGGCGTGGTTCCACTTCGTCGCCCATCAGGCGCGAGAAGAGCGAATCCGCATCGGTCGCATCGGTCACCTTGACCTGCAGAAGCGAGCGCACATTCGGGTCAAGCGTGGTTTCCCACAGCTGTTCGGCGTTCATTTCGCCCAAGCCTTTGTAACGCTGTAGGGTGAGGCCCTTGCGACCCGTCGCGAAAACCGCATCCAGCAGCGCCATCGGGCCGGACAACACGTCCGACCTGTCCTTGCGGCGCAGCATGGGCGGCTCGGCGAAGGTTTCGCTCATGCGGCCTGCCACACGGTCGATCTGGCGGGCATCGGCAGAGCCGAGCAGCGCCATGTCGAGAATGGCGACATCCTTGACGCCGCGCACCATGCGCTCGAAGCGATAGCCACCATCGTCCATGACATGGCCGGTCCAGCCGCGCTCGGTTTCTTCCGAAATCATGTCGAGGCGCGTCGCAACCGTATCGGCAGAGCGTTGCGCCGTGGCATTGTCCTTCGAAGCGTCGGGGTTGAGCAGGCCAGCAATCGCCGCCTGTTCGACAACGCGGCGGTCATAGCGGGTGTGCAGGCCTTGCAGAAGCTGGCGGAGCGTGCGGGCATCGTCCACGACGGCGCGCAGATCTGGCCCGGCGCGCACTTCGCCGCTTGCCATTTCAAGGGCTGCTTCTTCAAGGCCGGTCTCGATGAGGAAGTCCTCGAAGGCGGCCTCGTTCTTGATATATTGCGAGGACTTGCCGCGCGACACCTTATAGAGCGGCGGCTGCGCAATATAGATATGGCCGCGCTCGATCAGCTCCGGCATCTGACGGAAGAAGAAGGTGAGCAACAGCGTGCGAATATGCGCACCGTCGACGTCAGCATCGGTCATGATGATGATCTTGTGATAACGCAATTTGTCGGCGTTGAAGCCGTGCGTCTCATCCTTGCCGATCGAGGTGCCGAGCGCCGTGATCAGCGTGCCGACCTGATCGGAGGACAGCATGCGGTCGAAGCGGACGCGTTCCACATTCAGGATCTTGCCGCGCAGCGGCAGGATCGCCTGGTTCTGGCGTGAACGCCCGCTCTTCGCGGAACCACCTGCCGAGTCACCTTCGACGATGAAGAGTTCCGACTTGGCCGGGTCGCGTTCCTGACAATCGGCGAGCTTGCCCGGCAGCGAGGTGACGCTGAGCGTGCTCTTGCGGGTGATGTCGCGGGCCTTGCGCGCCGCTTCACGGGCGGCGGCGGCCTGAATGACCTTCTCGACCACGGCTTTGCCTTGCGCCGGATGCTCTTCCAGCCAGATCGACAGCGCTTCGTTGACGAGGCTTTCGACCACCGGGCGCACTTCCGACGAAACCAGCTTGTCCTTGGTCTGCGACGAGAATTTCGGGTCCGGCACCTTGACGGAAAGCACGGCTGTCAGACCTTCGCGGCAATCGTCGCCGGTGAGCTGCACCTTTTCCTTCTTGGTCATGCCGGAAGCATCCGCATAGCCCGTGACCTGACGGGTCAACGCGCCACGGAAACCGGCCAGATGGGTGCCGCCATCGCGCTGCGGGATGTTGTTGGTGAAGCACAGCACCTTTTCGTGGTAGGAATCGTTCCACCACATAGCGACTTCAACCGTCATGCCGTCCTTTTCGCTGCGGATATAGACCGGCTCGTCGATCAGCGGCTTCTTGTTCTGATCGATATATTTCACGAATTCGATCAAACCGCCGTCGTAATGCAGTTCGTGTTCCTTGGCGTCCGCATGACGGTTGTCCGTCAGCTTGATGCGCACACCGGAATTGAGGAAGGCAAGCTCGCGCAGGCGGCGCTCCAGCGTGTCATAGTCGAATTCGACCATGCTGAAGGTTTCCGTCGAGGGCAGAAAGGTCACGGAAGTGCCGGTTTCGCCGTCGGCCACATCGCCCGTCACCACCAGCGGCGCATCGGCGACGCCGTGGGTAAAGCTCATTTCGTGAACCTTGCCATAGCGGCGGATCTTCAGCTTCAGCCAGACCGAAAGCGCGTTGACGACCGAAACGCCCACGCCGTGCAGACCGCCGGAAACCTTGTAGGAATTCTGGTCGAACTTGCCGCCCGCATGGAGCTGGGTCATGATGACTTCAGCAGCCGAAACGCCTTCTTCCTTATGGATGTCGGTCGGGATGCCGCGACCGTTATCGGTCACAGTGCAAGAGCCATCGGCGTTGAGCGTCACGGTGACGAGTGTGGCATGGCCCGCCAGCGCTTCGTCGATGGCGTTGTCCACGACTTCATAAACCATGTGATGCAGGCCGGAGCCGTCATCCGTGTCACCGATATACATGCCCGGACGCTTGCGAACGGCATCCAGACCTTTCAGAACACGAATGGAATCCGCGCCATATTCGGCGGAGGCTTCGGAATTCATCTCGGGCGTATCGCTCATGAAAATCTTTCGAAAACGTGCTGCGAATGCAGCCTGATAGCCTGCTGCAAATGCAGCCTTAAAGAACGTGTCGAATCACACGACAAACATGGCTTTAATATAGGCGCTAACGGCTTATTTTCCAAATTTCACGCGCAAATTTGCCGGGGATTCCGGTAGTTTGGGCGGATATCGACCCCATATGGCAGATGCAGCCTCGATTGGGCTTCTGGAAGCGCCACAATTACCCCTTATATGTCATAAAACAACTGTATCTGGAACGCTTGGATGAAACTGCGATGACTATGCCGGAAGTGCTAGAACCCTTCGTGCCGCCCGCGCCGCGTCCGCGCGAAAAGCCGGTCGGCCGTTTCGAGATGATGCGCGTGGTTTACAAGAACCCGCTCGAATTGTGGGGTGAGCCTTCCTACAATGAGCGCTGGGTCGAGGTCAGCTGGCTCGGCATCAAAACCATCATCGCCAACGATCCGGGGCTGATCCGCCACGTGCTGGTGGACAATGCCGCCAATTATCCCATGTCCGCCATTCGGCAGCGCGTGCTGCGCCCGCTGCTGCGCGATGGCCTTCTGACGGCTGAGGGGCAGGTGTGGAAGCGTTCGCGCAAGGCCATGGCGCCTGTCTTCACGCCGCGCCATATTGCGGGCTTTGCGCAAACCATGCGCGACCGTTCACGCCTGTTCGTCGAGCGCTACAGGACCAACGGCACCGTCACCGATGTTGCCCATGACATGACGCTTTTGACCTATGATATTCTGGCCGAAACGCTGTTTTCCGGCGAGATCGCAGGCGATGCCAATGATTTCGCGCGCCAGATCGACAAGCTGTTTGAAACCATGGGGCGGGTCGATCCGTTCGATTTGCTGGGCCTGCCCGACTGGCTACCGCGGTTTACGCGTTTGCGTGGCCAGCAGTCGCTGGGCTTCTTCCGCGCGCTCGTCTCCGAAACGATCGCCATGCGCAAGGCGCGCATGGACAAGGGCGAGGCGGTGCCGAGCGATTTCCTGACGCTGCTTCTGCGCGCCGAAGGTCCGGAAGGCCTGAGCCGTTCCGAGATCGAAGACAACATCATCACCTTCATTGGCGCCGGTCACGAAACCACGGCCCGGGCGCTTGGCTGGACGCTCTATCTGCTGGCCAAGGCCCCCGAAGAGCGCGCGCGTGTCGAGGCGGAAATCGACACTTTCTTCGCAAAGGGTGGACGCGATCTGCCACCGCATGAATGGCTGGCCAGCCTGCCTTTCACGCGCGCGGCTTTCGAGGAAGCGATGCGTCTTTACCCGCCTGCGCCATCGATCAATCGCGAGGCGGCGGAGAATGATCGCTATGGCGATCTGGCAATACCGAGAGGCGCAACGGTGCTGGTCATGCCGTGGGTGATCCACCGTCACCGCCTCTACTGGGATCAGCCGGATGCTTTCATGCCGCAGCGCTTCTGGCCGGAAAACCGCGACCGGCTCGACCGTTTCCAGTATCTGCCTTTCGGCGCGGGACCGCGCGTCTGCATCGGGGCGAGCTTTGCCTTGCAGGAAGCGGTGATTGCGCTGGCGACTTTGCTCGACGGTCACCGCTTCGACGTGCTGGAAACCACCAGACCGTGGCCGGTGCAAAAGCTCACCACGCAGCCGCAGGGCGGTCTGCCCATGAAGGTGGTGAGGCGATAGCAAAAAGCCCGGCCAAGCCGGGCTTTTCTGTGTCTTACAGCCGTTCTGCATGCCAGCGCAGATGGTCATCCATGAATGTCGAAATGAAGAAATAGGAATGATCATAGCCCTCGCGCATGTTGAGCGTGAGCGGAATGCCAGCTTTCTTGCAGGCTTCTTCCAGCAGCCACGGACGCAAGCCGTCGTTCAGGAAACCGTCTGCGGTGCCCTGATCGACCAGAAATGCCGGGAATTTGTAGCCATCCTCGATCAGCAACGACGCATCATAGGGACGCCATGCACGTTCTTCCGGTCCGAGATATTTTTCCAGCGCCGGTTTCGACCATCCGGCGGTCGATGGCTGCACGATCGGCGCGAAAGCCGAGGCCGACTTGAAGCGGTCCGGGTTTTTCAGCGCAATCGTCAGCGCGCCATGACCGCCCATGGAATGGCCGGTGATGGCTTGCCGCGCCATATCCAGCGGAAACTCAGCCGCAACCAGATCGGTCAGTTCCTGCGTGATATAGCTGTACATCTGGTAGTTCCGGGCGAAAGGCGCCTGCGTCGCATCGACATAAAAGCCTGCGCCCTTGCCGAACTGCCAGTTCTCCGGTTCGTCCGGAACGTCATCACCGCGCGGGCTCGTATCCGGGCAAATAACGGCAATTCCAAGTTCTGCGGCCAATTGTCGATATTCGCCCTTGTCCATCACGTTTTGATGCGTACAGGTGAGGCCGGATAGATACCAGAGCACCGGGACCGGACCATCCTTGGCCTGCGGCGGCAGGAAGACGGCAAAGGTCATATCGCACTGGCAGGTCGCGCTTTTGTGCCGGTAGACGCCTTGCGTCCCGCCAAAGCACTTGGCTGTCGAAATTGTTTCGAGGGTCGTTGTCATGTGAATTCCAGTTCCTGATTTTGCGCGCGGGCCGGGCTATTCAGCTGCCGAGCGCGACGGCGGCATTGACCGCTGCCGCGACGAGAATGGTGTTGAAGAAATAGGATACCACGCTGTGCATCAGTGTCAGCCGCCGCATGGCGGTGGTGGTGACGCCCGTATCGGAAGTCTGCGCGGTCATGCCGATGACATAGGCGAAATAGGCGAAATCCCAGCCCGATGGTTCCTGCGTGCCGGGAAAGTCGAACCCGCCGCGATGGCGGCTGGCGTGGCCGTTGTCGTCACCGGCTGGTTCCTGCGGTTGCCAGAAGGCATGGGCGTAGTGAATGGCCGTCATCATGTGGATGGTCGCCCAGCCGAGCGGCACCGATGCAAGCGTGGTCACCAGCGCCAATGCATCCGCCTTCGGCTGCCGGTTGAGCAGGATGAACAGCGAGGCCACTGCGACGATAACGGTTGCGAAAGTCACCAGAAAGATGATCCAGGCCGGTTCATCGGCGGCGGCGGCGTGCTTTTTGAGAAAAGCGGCGGTGAGCTTTGGGATGGCTGCAAGCGCCAGCACCAGATAAAGCACGAAGAACGTGTCCGCCCCGATCACCGGCGCCAGCGGACTGCCGAATAGCCAGGCGATGATAAAGGCCGCTGCGCCGCCGATGGCCGCAAGATAGAAGGACATATGGCGGCGCAGCAGAAACATCAGTTGCTCTTTTCCCGGCGTTCCAGCCGCATGTCCACATGCGGGATGCCGTCTTCCAGATATTCATCCGAAATGACTTCAAAACCGAACGAGCCATAGAATTTCTGCAAATGGCTCTGGCCACCGAGCTCAATGGCGATGCCGGGAAAATGCTGTTGCGTGAAGGCAATCGCTTCCTGCATCAGCCTTCGGCCAAGTTGGTAGCCCCGGTAATCCGGGGCCACGACCACACGCCCGATCTTGGCGGGTTTGCCTTCGCTTTCCGGCGGCAGAACCCGCAAGGCGGCGGCGAGTTCTTCGCCGTCAAGAATGCGCAGGTGGAACGCGCCAATGTCCTTGCCATCGATTTCGGGATAGGGGCATTTCTGCTCCACCACGAAAATATCCACGCGCAATTTCAGCAGCGCATAAAGCGCGCGCGGCGTAAAATCGTCCAGCTCGTCCCAGCGGGATATCAGCGTTTTATCGCTCATCAGTAGACAATCACCGAACGGATCGACTTGCCTTCATGCATCAGGTCGAAGGCCGTGTTGATTTCATCGAGCGGCATGGTGTGGGTGATCAGATCGTCGATGTTGATCTTGCCGTCCATGTACCAGTCGACGATCTTCGGCACGTCGGTGCGGCCCCGCGCGCCGCCGAAGGCGGTGCCTTTCCAGACGCGGCCCGTGACCAGCTGGAATGGACGCGTGGCGATTTCCTTGCCAGCTTCCGCAACGCCGATAATGATGGATTCACCCCAGCCGCGATGGCAGCATTCCAGCGCCTGACGCATGACATCGGTGTTGCCGGTGGCGTCGAAGGAATAGTCCGCGCCGCCATCGGTCAGGTCTTGAATCGCCTGAACCACCTTGTCATTGCCGATTTCACGCGGGTTGATGAAGTCGGTCATGCCGAACTTCTTCGCCATTTCGACCTTGGCCGGGTTGATATCAACGCCGATGATCTTGTCCGCGCCGACCATGCGCGCGCCCTGAATGACATTGAGGCCGATGCCGCCGAGGCCAAATACCACCACATTCGAACCCGGACGAACCTTTGCCGTATAGATCACCGCGCCGATGCCGGTGGTGACGCCGCAGCCGATATAGCAAATCTTGTCGAAGGGCGCGTCTTCACGCACCTTGGCGACGGCGATTTCCGGCAGAACGGTGAAGTTCGAGAAAGTCGAGCAGCCCATATAATGGAACACTTCGCCGCCATCGCAGGAAAAGCGCGTGGTCTTGTCCGGCATCAGGCCCTGACCTTGCGTGGCGCGGATCGAGGTGCAGAGGTTGGAGCGCTGCGACAGGCAGGTTTTGCACTGGCGGCATTCCGGCGTGTAAAGCGGGATGACATGGTCGCCCGGCTTGACGGAGGTTACGCCTGCGCCAACTTCGCGCACGATGCCCGCGCCCTCATGGCCGAGAATGGCCGGGAACTTGCCTTCGGAATCGAGGCCCGACAGCGTATAGGCGTCGGTGTGGCACACGCCGGTCGCCATGATTTCGACCAGCACTTCACCGGCCCGCGGCCCGCCGATTTCGACGGTTTCGATGGTGAGCGGCTTTTTTGCCTCCCAGGCAACGGCTGCACGTGATTTCATGACGATGTTCCTTCTGGATCTGGAGCGCATCCCGAGAATTTTGAAACTATCTTCCGACAGGATGGGCTCAAAAACAAATAGTTAGTCCGGTTTGGCGCCCTATTTCAGATAGGTGCGCAAAATCTGCATGATTTGATCGATCTCGGCGTCCGGGTCTGTCGCGACATCCCGCACAATGGTCTCACGCGCTTGCCCGAATGTCTCGCGGAAGTGACTTTCCAGAACTTCCGCCATCAGCCCGTTGGCCGCGCCGCGCAAGGCTGCGATCTGTTGCAACAGCGCCGCGCATTCCGTGCCCGCTTCCACGGCGCGTTCCAACGCTTCCGCCTGTCCGCGAATGCGGCGAAGGCGGGTTAGCGCACGCTTTTTATCGTCCGGTGAATGCGGCATGAATCCTCTCGATTTTGCGAAAATCTATATACTATGGGGGAGTATGTCAATTGCTCCTGAAACGTCTTTTTCAGGAAAGGATTTTCGTGTGCGGCCAGCTACGCGCAAACCTTTCAGGCCGGTATCAGGCAGGTTTTTGCTGGCGCATATGGATCAGCGGGTAGGGGCGTCCCTGATCGTCGGTTTCGGAACGTCCGGTTTCGATGAAGCCCATATGCCGGTAGAAGCCGACGGCCTGAACGTTCTGCTCGTTCACATCGACGGTCAGCGTGCCGCCATTGAGGGATTGCGCGTGGGCGATGAGCCGCTTGCCAATGCCCTTGCCGCGCTGGTCTGCCGCGATGAACAGACTGTCGATCTGGTTGTCGGTCAGCCCCATGAAGCCGACAGGCTTTCCGTCGTCTTCGATGACCCAGACTTCAGCATTGGGCAGATAGTGCTCGGACACGAGGGTTTCGATTTCCCGGAAATCCTCGGGGCTAAGAAAGTCATGCGTGGCGCGCACGCTGGCCCGCCAGATTTCGGTGAGAGCAGGCGCGTCGGTCGCGCTCGATAGGCGGATATGGGGCATGTGTGTTCCTGACAGAATAGGTGTGAAAGCACGCTCTTCTACCACCTTATCAGTTCGGACTTGAAGAAGCCGATTTTGCTTTTCTCCCAGACCGTTCCGTGGGCCGGAAGAGCCGCGCTGTGCCTCTGCCATGGACTGTTGGAAACGGTGCTCCATCCCTTTTGCGCCATGCCGGGTAGGCGCGGCAGGATCAGAAAACTCAAATCATCGAAACTCTTGATCGTTTCGCACCAGATTGCGGCACCCACGCCCGCAATATGCGCGTTCTTGCCCCAGCCGGGCAGGGATTTGCCCGGATTCCAGTTATAATATTCCTCGACGGTCTGGGGCCGATAGGTGCGCAATCCAAGACGTGCCTTGAGCGCATTCTGCTCGGGTAGAATGGACGCTTCCTTATAGGGCACGTCGAGATAGCTATGGGCAAAAGGCGTGAGCAGGATCGGAAGCTCGCGCTCCATCGCGCGGTTGAGGTCGTTCAAACTGTTCTGGACATTCTTGACGACCATTTTCTGCAACTGGAGTGCCTGTTGCGATCCCATCTGCGCGCCGAGTTCCATATTGGCATATTTGGGGTCGGTGGAAATCCAGTGCTGAACGACGATATCGCGGTCAAGTCCGGCACGCATGGTTTCCTGACAGGCGATCGGCTTTTTCCCGGCCAGCACCGCCACCTTATGCTGATGCCGGACGAATTTCGTATAAAGCTGTTCCGGCATCCCGAAGGCTTCATCGCCGCCGATATCGAGCCAACGTCCGGGGAACACATCCGACAGATAGGCTATGATCTCGTCATAGACTTTGAAGCTATCGGGCAGATCGGGGTTGAGCCAGGCGCGATGCTGCACCACGCCCGGTGTCAGTTCGAAACGCTGTACGTTGCTGCCCATCGCCAGTTCCGGGTGCAGCCTGATCAGTGCCGCGGCATGGCCGGGCGCGTCCGAAGATGGGATGACGGTGATGTGACGTGCCTGCGCATAGGCGACGATTTCGTTGAGATCGGCGCGGCTATAAATGGGCTCGTCATCCGGCTGTTTGCCATCCGGTCTAGCGGCTTCAATGCGCCATGCTTCGTCATCGGTGAGATGAAGATCGAGCGCGTTGAACTTGTAGAACGCAATCAGATCGATGACAGTCTTGATCTCGTCCGTGGTGAAATAATGCCGGGCAACATCGAGATGGAAACTGCGCCATTTGTAATGCGGACCGTCCACGATGCGGACAGCAGGAATTTCGATGCCGCTGGCATCCTGTTGCGGCGCGGTGGCGAAAAGCTGCAACAGCGTGGTCAGGCCCATGGCTAGCCCTTGCGAACTGTTCGCCCTGATGACCACCCCGGTTTCGTCTGCGTGCAGAAAATAGCGCTCGTCCAGATCGTCCTGCTCGGCGGGCGAGAGGCCCGTCGACCGGGGAGCCTCTTTGATTTCCGGTGTCGGACCGATTTCCAGATGAATGGCGCCCTTCGGTGAATTCGCGCCGGAACGCGGTGCGTTTTCGAGTTTCATTTCCGAGAAGGGGCGTATTGCTTCTTTGAAAACGCGAATACTGTTTTCAATGGCGGGATCGTCAAAGGTGATCCTCGCGCCGCTCTCGATGCGGCATTTTCCATCCAAATTGCTGATCCTGTGCGGGGTCGGGATGAGAGGAATGGCCGCATCGGTGTCCTTCGCAGCTGCATCGAAGAGGCCGGGAAAACCCGATGTCGCCAGACCGCCTGCGAGACTGGAAAGAATAAGTCCTTTTAAAAATTCTCTTTTGCTAATATTCATCCCGATTAATTCCCCAGTTTCTTAATTTTATAAATACTATGCATAATTATACGAATAAAATATAAAGAAATACTTTTGTGAAGTCCTGTAGGGCGCGGAGGCCTGTTCGGTCGGGTTTCGAATATGGATAATGGCCAGCACTTGTGTGATAAGCACACGTGCTGCTGCCCCCTGATCGACGGATATTCTTTTGACGCGCCTGCCTGATCTTCCCGTTATCCGCATTCTGCCGCAACTGGATACGGCCATGGACACCCATGCAAGCGCGGTTCTGGTCGCGCCGCCGGGTGCGGGCAAGACGACGCTGGTGCCGATCCATATGCTGGATGCGCAGTGGCGCGGCGATGGCATGATCGTGCTTCTGGAGCCGAGGCGACTTGCTGCCCGCGCGGCTGCCCGTCGCATGGCCGAGCTTTTGGGCGAGGAGCCGGGCGAAACGGTCGGCTACCGGATGCGTCTGGAGAGCAAGGTCTCGGGCAGGACGAAAATCCTTGTCGTCACTGAGGGCGTCTTTGCGCGGATGATCCTTGATGATCCGGACCTCAAGGGTGTGGCGGCAGTGCTGTTCGACGAGTTTCACGAGCGCAGCCTCGATGCGGATTTCGGGCTGGCGCTGGCGCTCGATGTGCAGGCGGCCTTGCGCGACGATCTGAAAATTCTGGTCATGTCGGCAACGCTCGACGGTGCGCGTGTGGCCGCACTCCTCGGCGATGCGCCAGTGATTGAAAGCGAGGGCCGGGCCTTCCCTGTCGATATTCGTTATCGCGAACGAAAAGCCGACGAGCGGGTGGAAGACGCGATGGCGCGGAGCATTCGCGACGCGCTGGTCGATGAGACCGGTAGCATTCTGGCTTTCCTGCCGGGGCAGGGCGAAATCGAGCGCACGGTGCGCCTTCTGGAAGATCGCGTGCCGGCCCATGTGATACTCGCGCCGCTTTATGGCGCGATGGAAGGCCGCGATCAGGACGCGGCAATCAAGCCGGCACCGGAAGGCAGGCGCAAGGTGGTTCTGGCGACCTCGATTGCTGAAACCTCCATCACGATCGACGGCGTGCGCGTGGTGATCGACAGCGGGCTTGCCCGCCTGCCGAAATATGAACCAGCCACCGGCCTGACACGGCTGGAAACGGTGCGGACCTCGCGCGCAAGCGCCGATCAGCGGGCGGGCCGCGCCGGGCGAACGGAGCCGGGCATGGCCATTCGCCTCTGGCATCAGGGGCAGACGGCATCGTTGCCCGCCTTTTCTCCGCCCGAAATTCTGGAGGCCGATCTATCCGGCCTGGTGCTCGACAGCGCCGCTTGGGGCGTGACCGATCCGGCAACGCTTGCCTTTCTCGATGCGCCGCCGAAACCGGCGCTGAACGAAGCCCGTGCTCTGTTGCGCAGGCTTGGCGCGCTGGACGAGGCCGGGCGTCTGACCCCCGACGGAGAAGCGATGCGTCAGCTCGCTCTGCCTGCGCGTCTTGCCCATATGGTGGCCGAGGCGGGCAAGCGCGGCGAAGTTTTAAAGGCTGCCGAACTAGCGGTCCTCTTAACCGAGCGTGGTCTTGGCGGTAACGAAACCGATCTCGATACGCGCTTTTCGCGCTTTCGCAATGATCGTTCGGACCGTGCTCAAAGGGCCAAGGGTCTGGCAAAGCGCCTTGCCGCGAATGTGCCCAATCAGGGCGCGCCCGCTGGATCAGGCATCGGGCGCATGCTGATAGACGCCTATCCCGACCGGATTGCCAGAGCGCGCGGCCAGACCGGGCAATTCCTGTTGGCCAACGGTCGCGGCGGCGAGGTGGATAGCGCGATCAGCCTCAGTCGTGCCTCCTGGCTGGTCGTGGCGGATATGTCCGGCAAGGCGGGCCGTGCGCGTGTTCTTTCGGCTGCCGAAGTGTCGGAAGCGGAAATCCGGTCAGCTCTCGGCGAGCGGATCGAGAGCGGGCGACAGGTCGTCTATGACCCCGAAAAGAACGCGCTCAGGGCGCGTGAAGCCGTGCGCATCGGCGCCATCGCCCTTTCGGAAAAGCCGCTGGCCGCGCCATCGGGCGGCGCTGCCGATGAGGGCGTGATCGCCGCCCTGCGCGAACATGGGCTTGGCATTCTGCCCTGGGGCAAGGAAGCCGAAATTCTGCGTCGCCGTCTTGGCTGGCTTTATCGTGGGCTGGGCGATCCATGGCCATCCATGGACGACGAGCATCTGCTGGAAACGCTGGAAGACTGGCTGCTGCCCTTCCTGACCGGCGAAGCGCAACTCGACCGCATTCCGGGTCACGTGCTGAAAAACGGCCTGATGAGCCTTGTGCCCTTTGATCTTCAGCGCAGCGTGGATCAATTCGCGCCAACGCATTTCACCGTGCCTACCGGCTCGCATATTCCAATCCGCTACGATGCCGAAGAGCCGGTGCTGGCCGTCCGCGTGCAGGAACTGTTCGGACTTGGTGTGCATCCATCTATCGCCAATGGCAAGGTGCCTTTGCTGCTGGAACTTCTGTCGCCCGCCCATCGCCCGATCCAGATCACCCGCGATTTGCCGGGATTCTGGAAAGGATCATGGGCCGATGTCCGGTCCGACATGCGTGGGCGCTATCCAAAACATGTCTGGCCGGAAGACCCGGCCAATGCGGAAGCAACCCGCCGGGCAAAGCCGCGCGGAACCTAACACGAAGCATTAACCGCCTGCGACCGGATAACGCAGTTCCGCTTGCATTCCTGTCTTCGCTTGCCCCATAAGGGGCGGGATAGAGGGACAGCAGAAAATGCACGCAGAGTTCGAGAACCGCGCTTCCAATCTTTCGCGCCGCCCGCGTTTGACCACGCTGGTTCGCGTGCGCTGGCTGGCCATCGCCGGACAGACGGCAGCCGTCATGCTGGTGGCGCTTTACCTGCAATTCCCCTTTGCGGTCGGTATCTGTTTTGCGCTGATTGCCTGCTCGGCCTGGCTCAATCTCTATCTGGCCTTTCGTTTTCCGACCAATCACCGGCTGAACCCGGAAGCGGCGAGCCTTGTGCTGGCCTTCGATATTCTGCAACTGGCGGGCCTGCTTTATCTCACCGGCGGGCTGCAAAATCCCTTCGTCATCCTGATGATCGTGCCGGTCATCATTTCGGCCACCTCGCTTTCAGCCCGGCACACGCTCGCGCTGGCTTTACTGGTCGTGGCCTGCACATCGGTGCTTTCGGTGCGGCACGAGCCGCTGCCCTGGTATCCGGGGCAGGAACTGAACCTGCCCTTCCTGTTCGTGATCGGCATCTGGTGCGCGATCACCTCGGCACTGGGCTTTACCGGTGTCTATGCCTATCGCATCGCGGAAGAAGCGCGCCAGCTGGGCGATGCTTTGAGCGCTGCGGAACTCATTCTCCAGCGCGAACATCACCTCACCGCTCTGGATGGTCTCGCCGCTGCTGCCGCTCACGAGCTGGGAACGCCGCTCGCCACCATCGCGCTGGTGGTGAAGGAAATGCAGCGTTCCTATGCCAAAAATCCGGTCGATACGGGGCTTGGCGAAGACATTGCGCTTTTGCATTCGCAGACGCAGCGCTGCCGTGAAATTCTGCAACGGCTGACCAGCTTGTCCTCGGAAAACGAGGAGCATATGTCGCGCCTGCCATTGTCCTCGCTGATCGAGGAAGTGATTGCACCGCATCGCAATTTCGGTGTCACCATCGACGTGGAGAAGGTGGAAGGGCCGAAGCCCGAGCCGGTCACGCGGCGCAATCCCGGCCTGCTTTATGGCCTCGGCAATCTGGTGGAAAACGCTGTCGATTTCGCGCGCGGCAATGTCAGTGTCTCCTGGGGCTGGACTGACAATCAGGTCAGTGTGACCATTCAGGATGATGGCGAAGGCTTCAAGCCGGAAATCCTCGACCGCATCGGTGAGCCCTATATGACCAGCCGCGACAGCACCCGCAATGGCGGCGGGCTTGGCCTTGGCCTGTTCATCGCAAAAACCTTGCTGGAGCGTTCCGGCGCACAGATTGCGTTTCGTAATCGAAGCAATCCGGGGCAGGGGGCAGAAGTCAAAGTGGTTTGGCCGCGTTCAACCTTCACCCACGTCTGACGCAAAACCGCCTCGCAAAATTGTTTTTGCTCAACTTCTTGTGTTGTCTTTTAGAATTATTAATCAAATACAATGATTTATAGTCTGGCGTAAAATTCAGGGCCGTAGAAATTGCTTCAACGATTCAATGGCTATTTGACTTTTTGACGCAGGGGTATCAATAAGGGATCAAAAATACAGGCAGGAAGCACCCGATGGACGACTTGAAGCAGGAAGACAGCGAAGCCATAGGCAACGACCCCACCCTCCTTCTGGTTGATGACGACAAACCTTTCTTGCAACGCCTGGCCCGCGCCATGGAAAGCAGGGGCTTTCAGGTGACCACAGCGGAATCGGTTGAAGAAGGCATCGCCGCCGCCAAGGCCGCAGCGCCCGCCTATGCCGTGGTCGATATGCGGCTGGGAGACGGCAACGGTCTCGACGTCATCGAGGCCATTCGCCTGCGTCGTTCCGATACGCGTGCCATCGTCCTCACCGGTTATGGCAATATCGCCACCGCCGTGAATGCGGTGAAGCTCGGAGCCATCGACTATCTGTCGAAGCCTGCCGATGCGGATGAAGTCTTCGCAGCCCTGACCCGGCGTCCGGGCGAAAAAGTCGCTCCGCCGGAAAACCCCATGTCTGCCGATCGCGTCCGCTGGGAGCATATCCAGCGCGTTTACGAGATGTGCGAGCGCAATGTTTCGGAAACCGCGCGCCGTCTCAACATGCATCGCCGTACCTTGCAGCGCATTCTCGCCAAGCGTGCGCCGCGCTGAGGCCTTGATTCTGCATTTTGGCGTTCACCCGCCGAAAATTAGTAATTTCTTAATTCAGTGAAAAATCCAGTAAAACCTCCGTGTTTTGCTGGATTTTTTTATTAGAGGGGATTTCAAAGGTAATTTACCTATATTGTGCATCATTCCTAGTGGATTGTTCTAAAGTTGAATATAAAAATCTATAATAATAAGGCAATTAAGGCACATCCCGAAAAGTGTGAAACGGTTTTCGGATAAGATGTGCTCCAAAAACAAATAGTTAGAGCGGTCATGCGCCGCTCTAGGGCCATTCGGAGGAGAATGCTGCGCCTTGTTCCATCGCAGCCCGGTTCTCTTGTGCTCGAATGCGCTATCTAACATTCAAGGCAACACATGACTGCTCATACTGATGCACCTTCGAGCGCGACCGCCCGCCGGCGAGCGCTTATCGCCAGCTTGACTGGCAGCTCCATCGAATGGTTCGACTACTTTCTCTACGGCACAGCCGCCGCGCTTGTTTTCAACAAGCTGTTCTTCCCCAACTTCGACCCTGTCGTCGGGTTGATGCTGTCTTATCTGTCGTTTTCGCTGACCTTCTTCATCCGTCCGCTGGGCGGCGTGATTTTCGCGCATATCGGCGACCGTATCGGCCGCAAGAAGACGCTGGTCATCACGCTGTCGCTGATGGGCGGTGCAACCGTTCTCATCGGTCTGCTGCCGACCTATGATCATATTGGCGTCTGGGCACCCATTTTGCTGATCCTGCTGCGCATGGTGCAGGGGCTCGGCATTGGCGGCGAATGGGGCGGTGCTCTGCTGCTGGCCTATGAATATGCACCTGCCAATCGCAAGGGCTTCTTCGGTAGCGTTCCGCAGGTCGGCGTAACCATCGGCATGTTGCTGGCGACGCTTTCGGTCAGCCTGATGGTCACCCTGCCGGATGAATCCTTCATGGCCTGGGGCTGGCGCGTTCCCTTCGTGCTGAGCGCGGGTCTGGTTTTCCTCGGCCTTTGGATCCGTAACGGTCTCGACGAGACGCCGGAATTCAAGCAGGCGAAGGAAAGCGGCAATGTCGCCAAGATGCCGCTCGTTGAAACCCTTCAGAACCATTGGCGCGAAGTGCTGATCGCCGCTGGCCTGAAGGTCGTGGAAACAGCACCGTTCTACATCTTCTCCACCTTCGTGGTGAGCTATGCGGTGAGCACACTCGGCTTCGAAAAGAGCGCGGCGCTGAACGCCGTGATGATCGGCGCGCTGGTCGCTTCGATCCTGATCCCGACCATGGGTCTCGTGTCCGATTATGTTGGCCGCAAGACGGTCTATGTCGTCGGCTGCATCCTGCTCGGCCTGTTCATCGTTCCCTACTTCATGCTGCTCGACACCAAGACCGTCTGGGGCCTGACGCTGGCAACGGTTATCAGCTTCGGCGTTCTCTGGTCGCCGATCACCGCTGTTCTGGGCACACTGTCGTCGGAAATCTTTGCGACCAAGGTGCGCTATACCGGCATCACGCTCGGCTACCAGCTGGGTGCTGCGCTGGCTGGCGGTACTGCGCCGCTGATCGCCACCTGGCTGCTCGCCAAATATGAAGGCAGCTGGCATGCGGTCGCGGTCTATCTGCTGGTGACGGTGCTGATTTCTCTGGTCGCCATCATCGCGATCAGCCGCAGCCGTTCTCGCCAGTAAGCGCCTCTGCTAAAGCATTGAAAAGCGGGGAAACCACATCGGTTTCCTCGCTTTTTGTTTAAAAATCGCCGCCCGGCATTTCCAGTCCGGAAAGCTCGGCATAGGTGAGGCGCGCCGCGCCCGCCCGGGCAAAGCGCAGCATCAGCGCCTTGCGGGTAGCACCTGCCAGCTTGTGTTCAGGCGCATCGCGCAGGATTTCCGCGCCATAACCGTCAGAGAGAATGAAGCCGCATTCCTCCGGGAATATCTCACGCGGCACCGCCGGATGGGTGGCGAAAAACAGCCGGTCGCAATAGGCGCGATAGTCCGGCCATTTGCGATCCGCCTTCCAATCCTCAATCGACGACTTAATCTCGACAATCCAGATTTCGCCCTTGCGGCTGACCGCAATCAGATCGGCGCGGCGGCCGGATGCAAGCGGCAGCTCCGGCAAGGTCGCAAGCCCCATATCCAGAAACAGGCGCTGCACACCACGGCGCACAAGCATGGCGTTGTCTGATTGCCGTCCGTCGGACAGCGGATGGGTCTGGTTGGGAATCACGATGGGCATGGCGGCATTTTGCGTGCGGTTTCAAAGCGAAACAACCGAAAACGCGCGATTCTTTGTGGCGATTTTTGAGTATTGGTCCGTCAAACAAGGCGAAAAAAGGCAGAAAAATGGCCTAATAAAGAATTTTTCAATTTACGGTTAACGTACAGTTAACAATACTGCCGCATCTTCAAGCATGAATGGGCGATTCGCTCCTTTTGACGGCACATTGATTCTATCTTGGGGGAATGCATGAATTCTCGCGTCCTTAAACTGACGACGGCACTTTTTCTTGCAGGCGGACTTGCTGGCTGCTCAACTGTCGGCGGAACGTTCTACACAGCCTCTTACTCGTCGGTCACCGATGCTGGCTATGTGCTTCCCGCCATTCCGAGCGAAAAGATACCGGCGCAATATCGTCGCCAGATCGTGAAGTATCAGACCGATGAAGCCCCCGGCACCATCATCGTCGATACGCAAGCGAAGTTCCTCTATTACATCATGCCGGATGGCAAGGCGATGCGCTATGGCATCGGCGTCGGGCGTGAAGGCTTTGGCTGGTCGGGCACAGCCCGCGTTGCCATGAAGCGCGAATGGCCGACCTGGACGCCGCCATCGGCAATGATCAAGCGTCAGCCGGAACTGGCGAAGTTCCGCAATGGCATGGACCCGGGCCTCAAAAATCCGCTCGGCGCGCGTGCGCTCTATCTGTTCAACAAGGGTGGTGATACCGGCTATCGCCTGCACGGGACGCCGGAATGGTGGACCATCGGCAAAGCCATGTCGTCGGGCTGCATCCGTCTGATGAATCAGGATATCATCGATCTCTATGATCGTGCCGAACAGGGCGCAAAGGTTATCGTGAAGCAGTAAATAATGCTATATCGGCGATACACGACATTAAAGTGGTGATCGTGTATCGCCGAACTTATTTTCAAATAGTTTAAAGTCTGTTTTCAGAGCAGTGCGGGAAATATATCTGCATATTGCAGAATGACATCTGAAACGGAGTGCATAAAGTATCCATACGCCTCCTTTAGTTCTTCCAAGTCTGAACTGCCGATCGGTATATGAAACATCATGTCCTCTTTCTTGAAACATGAGTGAATCTATACTTTTTACGGGGCGCTGCAATCGCCATAGTTTGGTACACGATAAGTACGATGATATCGCTTATACTTAATATACGATATGCGCCAGGACGGCGTTGAGCGCGGCGCTTTCATAAAAAAACGCCGGTCTGGCGACCCGGCGTTTTTCAGATTTCAGTTTGTGAGACCGATCAGATCTGTTCGACCTGCTGCACTTCCGGCACGAAGTGACGAAGCAGGTTCTGGATACCGTGCTTCAGCGTCGCGGTCGACGACGGGCAGCCCGAGCAGGCGCCCTTCATGTTGAGAAACACGGTGCCGTTTTCGAAGCCACGGAAAGTGATGTCGCCGCCATCCTGCGCAACGGCAGGGCGAACGCGGGTTTCGATCAGTTCCTTGATGGTTTCGACGATTTCGGTATCGGCCTCATCGAAGAATTCTTCATCTCCATGAGCGGCTGCGGCGTCTGCATTGGAGTTGTCAGCCATGGCCGAGGCGCCCGACATGAAATGCTCCATGATCGTGCCGAGGATTGCAGGCTTCAGGTGCTGCCATTCGCCATCGTCCTTGGTGACGGTAATGAAGTCATAGCCGAAGAAAACGCCGGTAACGCCCGGAACGGCGAACAGCTTGGCTGCCAGCGGCGACGTGTTGCCGGCGGATGAAGCATCGCGGAAATCGGCGGTGCCTTCCGGCATGACCACCTTCCCGGGCAGAAACTTCAGGGTCGCCGGATTGGGCGTGGTTTCAGTCTGGATGAACATGCCAGTTCTCCGCTTTCAATTTTGGAACTGTTCTAATAATAGCGAAACCGCGCAGAAACAAGGGCTGTCGCTCTCAGGCGCGTTTCAGTTGCTATCAATATAGGGTGATTGCACAACAGTTGCAAATTCGTCAGGCCGTGGCGAAAAGAGTGATTTTCGAGTACCGGAGCGGAACGTATTTAAAGGTACGTGAGCACCGGAAGCCTCGCATAATCCCGAAAAGTTGCAGACTTTTCGGATCAGATTATGCGAACGCAAAACTCAAAATTGCTCTTTGCAGCCCGGCATCACGAAGAATGCAACTGTTGCGTCAGGTCACCGCATCAATGTCGTCATCGGTCAACCCTGCGGGAACAACGGTGACGGGGATGGGAAACTGGGCGCGGCCAGCCAGCGATTGCACGAGAGGGCCGGGGCCTTCCTTGCCGGAACCGGCGGCGAGAACCAGAATGGCAATGTCCTGGTCTTCCTCGATCAGGCTGAGCAACTCTTCCGCTGTCTGGCCTTCACGGATGCTGAGTTCAGGTTCGATACCCTGATCTTCGCGCACCACGGCTGCGAATTTTTCCAGGGCGGATCGAGCTCGATCCTGCGCTTCGGCACGCATGATTTCGCCGACGCCCAAAATTTGCTGGAAATCGGAGTCATCAATAACGAAAAGCAGAATGAGCGAGCCGTTCGTGTTTTTGGCACGGCGTGCGGCATAGGCGACAGCGCGCCCGCATTCGGGCGTTTCATCAATGACGGCGAGAAATTTGCGTCGGTGACCGGATTCCCGGCTTAGTCGTTTGGATACCATGGCCGCAATTTGCCATCAGGATTGGCCGCCCGCAAGCCAGCATTGTTTGCTATGGCCCTGAACAGCAGGCAATTTCACAAAAACAAGGGCGACCGCTAAAAAACAGTCGCCCTTGTTAGTCATGCTGAAAATCAGTTCTGCAACCAGCCGATAATGTCGCGCACATCGCGCATGGTCTTCTCGGCGATCACACCTGCGCGCTCGCCGCCATCCCGCAAAACGCTGTCGATATGGGCCGGATCGGCCACCAGACGGCGCATTTCATGGGTGATCGGCGAAAGCTTCGTCACGGCCAGTTCGGCCAGTGCCGCCTTGAATTCCGAGAACTGGCGTCCGCCAAATTCCCCAAGGATATCTTCCTTCGACTGTGAGGCGAGAGCCGCATAGATTCCGACCAGATTGTCCGCTTCCGGACGACCGGACAGACCATCCAGTTCCGATGGTAGGCCATCGGAATCGGTCTTGGCCTTGCGGATCTTCTTGGTGATCGTTTCTTCGTCGTCGATCAGATTGATGCGTGACAGGTCCGACGGATCGGATTTCGACATTTTCTTGGTGCCGTCGCGCAGCGACATGATGCGCATAGCCGGACCCGAAATCATCGGTTCGGTCAGCGGGAAGAAGCCCGAAACCTTCTCGTCGCCCACCTGCATATCCACGCCGATGCCAAGCGAGGCAATGCGGTCGGAATAGTCATTGTTGAACTTCTGGGCGATGTCGCGGGTCAGTTCCAGATGCTGCTTCTGGTCTTCGCCAACGGGCACGGCGGTGGCGCGATAGAGCAGAATGTCGGCAGCCATCAGGCTCGGATAGGCAAAGAGGCCGAGCGAAGCATTTTCGCGGTCCTTGCCAGCCTTGTCCTTGAACTGGGTCATGCGGCTCATCCAGCCGATGCGCGCAATGCAGTTGAACACCCAGGCCAGTTCCGCATGCTGCATGACACGGCTCTGGTTAAAGACGATGCTCTTCTGCGGATCAATGCCGGAAGCCAGAAACGCCGCCGTCACTTCGCGGGTGGATTGCAGCAGTTCAGCCGGGTCGGGCGACACGGTCAGCGCGTGCATGTCCACGACGCAATAAATGCATTCTTGGGTCTTCTGGACCTCGACCCACCGCTTGATCGCCCCCAGATAATTGCCGAGGTGGAGATTTCCGGTCGGTTGGACGCCGGAGAAGACAAGCGGTTTGAACGTGCTCATGGTTCTATCCTAAAAATGAACCCCTGCCGGTGGAGAGCAGGGGGCTTTGATGATGTGGCGTGTTTTCGCAGAGACGCAGAGGCGTTTCAAGGACAATTATGCGTCACTCTCGGGCTCTTTCTTGACCGCGCCGCGTTTGACATTGCGGCGGATCATGCCGGTATTTGCACCGCCGAGACCGAAGGCAAGGCCGAAATAGACAGTCATCGCGGCAATCACCATGGCGCAGACTGTTCCGGCTCGAACGACAAAGGGCGCAGCGGAAGAAAGCTCATAGGCGAAATGGCCGATGGCATAATGAATGCCAAACGCCATGACCCCCGCCGCGATCAACAGGCGCGGAATGCGGGTGAGAAGCGGAATATCCTGTCCCCAATGGCCGCGTTTCACGAGCGTTGCAAACAGCAGAACGGCATTGACCCAGCCAGCCACGATTTCTGCTGTGGCGATGCCGGTCGGGCCGAGACGCGGGAACAGCGTGATGGCAAGCGAAACATTCACCGCAACGGAAATGGCCGCGAAGATCATCGGCGTACGCGTATCCTCGCGGGCGAAGAAGCCCGGAATAAACGCCTTGATCAGCACGAAAGCGGGCAGACCGAGACCGTAGATCGCCAGAATGTTGGAGACGACGATTGTGGAATCCGGGCTGAATTTGCCGCGCTCAAACAAGAGCCGCACGATGGGCTCCGACATGACGAGCAGTGCGGCGGCGGCTGGTAGCGTGAGGAACAGCGTGAACTCGACCGAGCGGTTTTGCAGGTTCGAGGCTTCCTTCATGTGGCCGCCGCGCAAGGCGCGCGACAGTTCCGGCAACAGCACGGTGGCAACCGCAATGCCCACGACGCCCAGCGGCAATTGATAGATGCGGTCGGCATAGACCAGTGAGGACACCGCGCCTTCCATGCCGGAAGCGATGTTGGTGTTGATGAGCAGGTTGATCTGCGTGATGCCCCCGGTGATTGCGGCGGGCAGCGCCAGCACCAGCAGCCGCTTGACGTTTGCAGTCAGGCGCGGACGGCGAAAGCCGATCTTGATGCCCGCATTGCGCACCGCGAGCCAGACGATGGCGAGCTGCACCAGACCTGCCGCCATGACGCCCCAGGACAGGCCGTAGCCGACAGTCAATGGATCATGACCGCGCCACCAGGCAAAGGCCAGAACGCCGATCAGGATGATGTTGAGGAAGACAGGCGCTATCGCTGCCGCGAAATAGCGGTGCAGCGAGTTGAGCATGCCGCCCATCATCGCCGCCAGCGACATGCAGGCGAGATAGGGGAACATGATGGTGGCGAGCCGCACCGTGTTGTCGAACTTCACCGGATCGTCCATGAAGCCCGGCGCAATAACGGTGCGCACGATGAAGGGCATCGAAACTTCCATCACGATGGTGATGAACAGCAACACCGTGAACAACACGCCGAACACTTCTTCGGAGAAGCGGCGGGCGCCGTCCATGCCGTTGTTTTCGATTTCCTTGGCGAAAAGCGGCACGAAGGCCGAGTTGAATGCGCCTTCGGCGAAAAGCCTGCGGAACGTGTTCGGAAAGCGGAATGCTGCGTTGAAAGCATCGGCCACCGGGCCGGTGCCGAGCGCTGCCGCCATGAACATCTCGCGGGTGAAGCCGAATATGCGGCTCATCAGCGTGCCGGATGCCACCGTGGCGAACTTTTTGACCAGACTCATGCTTTTGAGAAACCTAACTTATGCTGCCTGCGACGAGCGGCCATTGGCCTTGCTGCCGTTTTCACCGCTGAGCAACGCAAGAACCTTGCGCCGGATATTGCCCTGGCGGGTGGCGTTTGAAATCTTGTGACCCACGAGGTCCGTTACATAAAAACTGTCGATGACCTTTTCGCCGAAGGTCGTGATATGCGCCGAAGCAATATCCAGCGAAAGGTCGGAAATAAGGCCAGTCAGTTCCGACAAAAGGCCGGGACGGTCCAGACCTTCCACTTCGATGACGGTGAACTTGTTCGACAGCGTGTTGTTGATCTCAACACGCGGTTCCACGGTGAAGGCCTTGGCGTTCTTCTTCGGCTTGGTGCGCTTGGCCAGCACGTCGGGCAGATGCGCCTTTCCGGAAAGCACGTCTTCGATCACCTTGCCCACGCGCTCGGCGCGGCGGCGTTCATCCTCATCCAGATCGAATTCGCGGCTGATCAGGATCGTATCGAGCGCGCGTCCGTCGCCGGTGGTGAAAATCTGCGCATCGACAATATTGCCGCCTGCGGCAGCGCAGGCGCCGGTGATGATCGACAAGAGGCGCGGATGGTCGGGCGCAAGAACGGTGATTTCCGTCACGGCTTCGAAGCTCTGTGGCTTGGCCATGGTGGCAAGGGCGCGGCCCGCCCGGTCGGCTTCGCGGATGAAATGGGCGTGGCGCACCTGATCGTCTAGGCTGACGGTCAGGAAATAATTGATGTAATGCAGGCCAAGATAGGCGTCGCGCTCAGGCGTTGGCCAGTCGGAAAGCTTTTCGGCCAGCGCTTCACGGGCCTGCCGGTCGCGGTCGGCGCGTGAAAGCTCGGAGAAACCGCCGGTCAGCACCAGTTCGGTTTCATAGAAAAGCGTGCGCAGAAGCTGGCCCTTCCAGCCGTTCCAGACACCGGGGCCGACGGCCTTGATATCGCAGACGGTCAGGATCAGGAGCAGCTTCAGCCGTTCCATGGTCTGCACCGTGTCGCCAAAGTCGATGATGGTCTTGCGGTCGTTGAGATCGCGCGACTGGGCCACCATGCTCATGGTCAGATGTTCGCGCACCAGCCATTCCACCGTCTCCGTCTCGGAAGGGGAGAGGCCGAAGCGCGGGCAAAGCTTGCGGGCAATGCGGGCACCGGCAATCGAATGATCTTCCGGGCGACCCTTGGCGATATCGTGCAGGAGAAGTGCCACATAGAGCAGATTGCGGTCGCGCTTGATCGTGGTGATCAGATGGTTGGAAAGCGGATGCTCGTTTTCCAGTTCGCCATGCTCGATTTCCGACAGCACGGCAATGCAGCGTAAGAGATGTTCGTCCACCGTATAGTGGTGATACATGTTGAACTGCATCATGGCGACGATCTTGCCGAAATCCGGGATGAACTTGCCCAGCACGCCGGATTCGTTCATGCGGCGCAGGATCAGTTCGGGATTGCGCGGCGATGTCAGAACGTCGAGGAACAGCTTGTTGGCTTCGGGGTTCTCGCGCAGATCGGCATTGATAAGCTTCAGCGAGCGGGTCAGCTGCTGCATCGCTTCCGGGTGAAACTCCAGCCCATGCTTGTCGGCCAGCTGGAAGATGCGGATGATATTGACCGGATCTTCCGAAAACACGTCGGGGCGCGCGGTGTTGATGCGATGGTTTTCGGAAACGAAATAGCCATCGGTCGAAAGCTTGCGCTTGCGGCGCGAAAAGGTGAGGAAAATGCGGTTGAAGCCCGGCACATGCTTGGCCTGTTCCTCTTCCAGCGCGGCGCAGATGATGCGGGTCAGGTCGCCGACATCCTTGGCCACGAGGAAATAATGCTTCATGAAGCGCTCGACATGGTTCTGTCCGGGATGCGCGGTATAGCCAAGGCGCTGGGCGATTTCCGGCTGAATGTCGAAGGAAAGGCGCTCTTCCGCTTTCAGCGTGGCGAAATGCATGTGGCAGCGCACAGCCCAGAGAAAATCTTCCGCCTTGTTGAAAATGCGCAATTCGGCACGTGACAGCACGCCGAGCTTGACCAGCTCTTCCTTGGTTTTGACGCGATAGAAATATTTGGCGATCCAGAACAGCGTATGCAGATCGCGCTGGCCGCCTTTGCCTTCCTTGACATTGGGCTCCACCAGATAGCGCGTTTCGCCTGCCTTGCGGTGGCGTTCGTCGCGTTCGGCAAGCTTGGCCTGGATGAATTCGGGCCCGGTATCCTTGACGATTTCCTCATCGAAGCGGGAGACGAGCGCGGTGAACAGATCCTTGTTGCCGGTGAGAAAACGCGCGTCGAGAATGGCGGTGCGGATCGTCATGTCTTCGCGCGACAGCCGGATGCACTCATCGATATTGCGTGTCGAGTTGCCGACTTTCAGCCCCATGTCCCAGAGCATGTAAAGCATATATTCGACGACCTGCTCGCCCCACGGCGTCTGCTTGTAGGGCAGCAGGAACAGAAGGTCGATGTCGGAACCCGGTGCCAGTCCGTTGCGCCCATAGCCGCCGACCGCGACGATGGCCATATTTTCCGCCTTGGACGGATTGACCATCGGATAGACCTTGGTGGTCGCAAATTCGAACAGCGCCTCAATCAGCGTGTCCATGAGATAGGAGAGGCGTCGGGCGCACAGCGTGCCGCCGCCATCCTTCATTAGCAGCCCTTCCGCATTGGCGCGACCGCGCACCAGCGCATCTTTCAGCGCGTGCAGAACCACCTTTCGCACCGGAAGGCTCGTATAGCTTTCGTCCGTCGAATCCGCCAGCTCATTGAGCTTGCGACGGAGCGTTTCGGGATTGACGATCTCTTCCAGCTTCAGGTCGTGTGCGCTCATGCGGCTTGCAGGTCCGGCTTTTCGGGAAAGGAATTGCTGTGACAAGACTATCCTATAGCGGCTTTTACAATGGATGAATATGCAAAAGGAAAGGCCGGGTTTCCCCGGCCTTGTTTGTTATTATTCGCTAATATTTCAGTTCGTCGCATTATAGGCGGCGATAGCCGCCATATTGACGATATCGGAATCCTTCGCGCCGATGCTGACGATCTGCGCCGGCTTGTCGAGACCGACCAAAAGCGGGCCAATAATGGTCGCGCCGCCCAGTTCCTGCAACATATTGGCGGCAATCGACGCCGAATGATTGTCTGGCGTTACGATGACATTGGCGGGACCCGACAGGCGGATGAACGGATATTGTTCCATCAGCTTGGGGTTCAGCGCCACATCGGCGCTCATTTCGCCGTCGAATTCGAAATCGACATGGCGCGTGTGGAGAATGCGCACCGCTTCCTGAATGCGGGCCGAGCTTTCGCCGCCCATATGACCGAAGGTCGAGAAGGCGGTGAGCGCAACGCGCGGCACATAGCCCATGCGACGCGCCATGCCTGCGGCTTCCACCGCAATATCGGCAAGCTCGTCGGCAGTCGGCTTTTCATGCACGGCGGTATCCGCGATGAACACGGTGCGACCACGGCAGAGCGCGATGGAAACACCAACCACACGATGGCCCGGCTTGGAATCGACCACGCGGCGCACATCTTCCAGACCGACTGCATAGTTGCGGGTCACGCCCGTCACCATGCCATCGGCATCGCCCAGCGCCACCATGCAAGCCGCAAAATGATTGCGGTCATTGTTGATGAGGCGGTGGCAATCGCGCGCCAGATAGCCCTTGCGCTGCAATTTCTCATAGAGATAGTCGGCATAGGCCGAATTGCGGCTGGAAAGGCGCGCATTGATGATCTCGATGCCGGGGCGGTCGAGGTCCATGCCTGCGGCTTTGGCAGTGTCCTTGATGCGCTCGTCGCGACCGACGAGAATGGCCGTGCCTAGCCCCTGATTCACATAGGAAACGGCGGCGCGCATGACCTGCTCTTCTTCACCTTCGGCAAAGACGATGCGCTTTGGCTGGCGACGCACACGCTCGTAAATCCCGCGCAGCGTCGAGGCGATCGGGTCGCGTCGCGCCGACAATTCGCTCTTGTAGCCTTCAAGGTCGGTGATGATGTGACCGGCTACGCCGGTTTCAATCGCGGCCTTGGCGACGGCTGCCGAAACGGAAGCGAGCAGACGCGGATCGAACGGCACCGGAATGATATAGCTCGGGCCGAAGCGCGGGCGGCTGCCCTGATAGGCGGCGACCACGTCGTCCGGCACGTCTTCGCGGGCAAGCTCCGCCAGCGCATTGACGGCGGCGATCTTCATCGCGTCGTTGATCGTCGTGGCGCGCACGTCGAGCGCACCGCGGAAGATGTAAGGGAAGCCAAGCACATTGTTGACCTGGTTCGGATAGTCCGAACGACCGGTGGCGACGATGGCGTCATCGCGAATGCGGGCGACTTCTTCCGGGGTGATTTCCGGATCGGGATTGGCCATCGCGAAGATGATCGGATTGGGCGCCATGGCGCGCACCATCTCTTCGGTCAGGGCACCCTTGGCCGAGAGGCCGAAGAACACATCCGCATCTTTCAGCGCATCAGTCAGCGAACGGCGGTCGGTCTTGACCGCATGCGCTGATTTCCACTGGTTCATGCCTTCTTCACGGCCCTGATAGACGACGCCCTTGGTGTCGCACAGGATGATGTTTTCCGGCGCAAAGCCCATGGCCTTGATCAGCTCGATACAGGCGATGCCCGCGGAACCTGCGCCATTGCAGACGAGCTTGGTCGTCTTCATGTCGCGTCCGGTCAGATGCAGCGAATTGATCAGACCGGCGGCAGCGATGATCGCGGTGCCATGCTGGTCGTCGTGGAAAACCGGAATGTCCATCAGCTCGCGCAGGCGCTGCTCGATGATGAAGCAGTCTGGCGCCTTGATATCTTCCAGATTGATGCCGCCAAACGACGGTCCAAGATAGCGCACGGCGTTGATGAAGGCGTCGATATCGGTCGTATCGATTTCAAGATCGATGGAATCGACATCGGCAAAGCGCTTGAACAGAACGGCCTTGCCTTCCATGACCGGCTTCGACGCCAGTGCGCCGAGATTGCCGAGGCCGAGAATCGCGGTGCCGTTGGAAATGACGGCGACGAGATTGCCCTTGGCCGTATAGTCATAGGCGCGCGCGGCGTCTTCCGCGATGGCCTTGACCGGCACGGCCACGCCCGGCGAATAGGCCAGCGACAGGTCGCGCTGGGTGGTCATCGGTTTTGTAGGGTTGATTTCCAGCTTGCCGGGGCGGCCCTGCGCGTGAAAGTCGAGCGCTTCTTTCTCACTGGCTGTGGGTGTGCGTTCTGGCGTGTTGCCCTTCGGCGTCGAGACTGGCATGTTCCCTCCGGAATCTTGTGCGGTCGCATTCGATAGCGCCAGTCTGGAAATGTGTAAACAGCGCTTTTGGGAATAGTTATTCATTCAAAAACGAACGAATGCGTAATTTAATAACGCTGGTCGTGCAAAACACGCAACAAAATAAGGTTTTATAGCATGGACGTGCGGGGCGAAAACGACAAGCCGGAAGCGGAAGAAAATGCCGCACAGGAGACGGTTGTTCGCCTCACGCCCATGATGGAGCAGTATATCGAGATCAAGGCGGCGAATGTTGATTCGCTCCTGTTCTATCGCATGGGTGATTTTTACGAGCTGTTCTTCGACGATGCGGTGGAAGCGTCGGGCGCACTTGGCATCACGCTGACCAAGCGCGGCAAGCATCTGGGCGAAGACATTCCCATGTGCGGTGTGCCCGTCCATGCCGCCGACGATTATCTGCAAAAGCTCATTGCCAAGGGCTATCGCGTCGCCGTCTGTGAACAGGTGGAAGACCCGGCGGAAGCCAAAAAGCGCGGCTCTAAATCCGTGGTGCGCCGCGATGTGATCCGTCTGGTGACGCCCGGCACGCTGACCGAGGAAAAGCTGCTCGACCCGTCTGAGGCGAATTTCCTGATGGCGCTTGGCCGCACCAAGGGAGACGGCGCGCTGGCGCTTGCCTGGATCGACATTTCCACGGGCACATTCCGCGTGGCGGAAACGACGGAAGAGCGGCTTTTTGCCGATATCATGCGCGTCGATCCGCGCGAGCTGGTGGTGGCCGATACGGCGTTTCACGATCCCGAATTGCGCCCGGCCTTCGATCTGGTCGGCAAGGCGGTGTCACCGCAGCCGGCAACCCTGTTCGACAGTGCGGCTGCGCAGGCGCGCATCCAGCGCTATTACGATGTGGCGACGCTGGACGGTTTCGGCCAGTTCAGCCGCTCGGAACTATCGGCCATTTCCGGCGCCATCGCCTATATCGAAAAGACGCAGATTGCTGAACGCCCGCCGCTGATGCGGCCGGAGCGCGAGCATGAAGGCGGCACGATCTTCATCGACCCCGCCACGCGCGCCAGTCTGGAACTGGTGCGCACCATGTCGGGCAATCGCGATGGCAGCCTGCTCAAATCCATCGACCGCACGGTCACTGGCGGCGGGGCGCGGCTTCTGGCGGAGCGGCTCACCGCGCCGCTGACCGATCCCAAGGCAATCGCATTGCGGCTTGATTCCGTGTCGTCCTTTCTCAGCGAGCAGACGCTTTGCAACGGAATGCGGGCAGAGCTGAAAGGCGTGCCCGACATGCCGCGCGCGCTGTCGCGTCTGGCAGTGGGGCGCGGTGGTCCACGTGATCTGGGCGCGTTGCAGCGCGGTTTTGAGGCAGCGGGCACGCTGGTCTCGCTGTTGGAAGGCGCGCTTTTGCCGGAAGAGCTGGCTGCGGCGCGGGATGCGCTCGACGCCATGCCTGCGGCTTTCGCCGTGCATATCGACCGGGCGCTGGCCGACGAGCTGCCGCTGTTGAAGCGTGACGGCGGTTTTGTGCGCGAGGGCTACAACACCGAACTTGATGAAATGCGCGCCTTGCGCGACCAGTCCCGCCGGGTGATCGCCGGTTTGCAGGCTGACTATATCGAGGAAACCGGCATCAAGTCGCTGAAGATCAAGCACAACAATGTGCTTGGCTATTTCATCGAAGTGACGGCGAATAATTCCGGCGCGATGACCGATACGGATGCCGCCAAGGGGCGCTTCATCCATCGTCAGACCATGGCCAATGCCATGCGTTTCACGACGACGGAACTGGCCGCGCTTGAAAGCAAGATCGCCAATGCCGCCGACCGCGCGCTTTCTATCGAGCTCGCCATCTTTGAAGAACTGACGGCGGAAGCCGTCTCTCATGCCGATGCGATTCGCGCTGCCGCTGCCGCTCTTTCGGTCTTCGACGTTTCGGCAGCGCTTGCCGTGCTGGCCGAGGAACAGGGCTATTGCCGCCCGATGGTCGATGACAGCCTGTCGTTTAACATCGTGGCCGGTCGCCATCCGGTGGTGGAACAGGCGCTGCGCCGTCAGGCGGCCAATCCATTTGTTGCCAATGATTGCGATCTCTCGCCGCAAAGCGACGCTGGCAATGGCGCGATCTGGTTGCTGACCGGGCCGAATATGGGCGGTAAATCGACCTTCCTGCGCCAGAATGCGCTGATCGCGATCCTCGCCCAGATGGGTTCCTTCGTGCCTGCGGGCGCCGCGCAGATTGGTGTGGTGGACCGGCTGTTCAGCCGCGTCGGCGCTTCCGACGATCTGGCGCGCGGACGCTCGACCTTCATGGTCGAAATGGTGGAAACGGCGGCAATCCTCAATCAGGCGGGCGAACGTTCGCTGGTCATCCTCGATGAGATCGGTCGTGGCACTGCCACCTTCGACGGGCTTTCCATCGCCTGGGCAGCGGTGGAATATCTGCATGAGAAGAACCGCTGCCGGGCTTTGTTCGCGACTCACTTCCACGAGATGACCGCACTTTCGGAAAAGCTGGAGCGGCTTTCCAATGTCACGATGCGGGTCAAGGAATGGGACAATGATGTCGTCTTCCTGCATGAAGTGGCCAAGGGTGCTGCCGACCGCTCTTACGGTGTGCAGGTGGCACGGCTGGCCGGTCTGCCGGAAGCAGTCGTCAACCGCGCGCGTGATGTGCTGCACCAGTTGGAAGCTGGCGAAACATCCGGCAAAGCCGACAAACTGATCGACGATCTGCCGCTCTTCTCCGTTGTGCTGCAACAGGAAAAGCCGAAGCCGCAGGCTTTAGCAAAGGACAGCGAACTGGCAAAAGCGGTGGCCGAGATTAGTCCCGACGAGCTGACGCCCCGTGAAGCGCTCGACCTGATCTACAAGCTGAAGGAACTGGCCGGAAAAGCGTGACCGGTTCTGGATGGTTTCCCTCATCCTGAGGAGGCCCGAAGGGCCGTCTCGAAGGGCGAGGGGAAAGATCCAGTTTAGACAAACCGATTGGCTTCTGCGCCATAGTAAGTAATGTAGCGGCTGGAGATGCGCTCGATCGGCAGGATGATGAACACATCGGTTGTGCCGAAGGCCTCATCGATCACCGCGCCGTCGCCGATCATCGCGCCGAGGCGCAGATATCCCTTGACCAGTGGCGGCATGGAGAACAGCGCAACCTTGTTGTTGATCGCTTCCTTCGGCATCAGGTCCATGGCCTGATAGCGATGCGGCAGTGCGCGCACATCCCAGTCGGGCGTGGCGCGGCAATTCTGGTGCAGGAACGACAGGCCGAGCGCGTGGGCGGCAGGAACCGCGCCATGAAACGAAGCGCAGCCGAACATGACGTCAATCGAATGGCGGCGGCAATAGGCCCATGCGCCCTGCCACAGCAGCTCGACGGTGCGCTTTGAACGATATTCCGCCTTCACGCAGGAGCGGCCAAGCTCAAGCAGCTTGAGATTGGGGCGGGACAGCGCCAAGCGCTGCACGTCATATTCATCCGCCGAATAGAAACCGAGCGCCTTGTCGGCCTGATCGCTGCGCATCAGCCGGTAAGTGCCGACGATCTGCTGGTGCTCGGGGACTGGCAGGGCCGTGTCATAGACGAGAAGGTGATCGCAGATCGTGTCGAAACGGTCGGCATCGCGAAGCTCCACGGCCTCGATGGATTCCTTGCGCGCACCCATTTCCTCGAAGAACACGCGGAACCGAAGTTCCTGCGCGGCCTCGATGGCCTCACGGGAGTTTGCAAGTCGCACTTCCAGCGAGCCGATACGTCCGAGAACGATCGGGTCTTCACCGGTTGCGAATAGCGCCTGTTGTGCTTCTAAGCCTGACATGACCGTATCATCAATGATTTGCTGGCCCATTCCAAGCAGTACTGTCATGATGATTCGCTCCTGATTTGTCTATTCACGTATTCCTGAACCTTTTCCCACCGATTAGGCAGTGGAATTGGCCTTCTCATTTATAGGTCGGCGGCGCAGCCTGAACTGCATCTGGCCGACGTACTAGAGAGCGAGTGCTACGTGAGGATGACAGAAGCGTGTCACCAATGTGTCATTTCGGCTGGGCGCCGCTTATCCCCTTCAAAAGTCTTTAAAATTACAGCCTTCACGTTATGCGAAAGCCCAATAACGATCAAGTTACCCGGGTGCCCGCAATATATTGAGGGGCATATGAGTGGCTTATCGGGCAGCGCGTTCGCGCCGCCAGCCGAGGAATTCTTCCAGAATGATCAGCGCCGCGCCGATGGTGATAAAGGTGTCGGCAAGATTGAAGACAGCAAACGACCATGTCGGCAGGTGGAACAGGATATAATCCACCACATAGCCATGCATCACGCGGTCGATCAGATTGCCGATGGCGCCGCCGATCACCAGTGCAAAACCATAGCGCGCAAAGACGCGGTCATGCGCATTGGTCCACCAGAGATAAAGCACGAAGACGATGACCGCAGCTGTCAACGCCACCAAACCCCAATCGTGCAGCCCGGCGAGCATGGAGAAGGCGATGCCTTCATTATGCGTGCGAAACAGCGCCAGAAACGGCAGCAGGTCGATCTGCTGGGCGTAGTCCATGCGGGTTTCGACCAGATGCTTGACGCCCTGATCAATCAGAACCGTGAGAATGACGACGAAAAGCGAGGACAGAACCGCGTGGCGCTTCATGACTAACCTCTTTCGCCGAGGGTAAGCGCCTCACGGCGGATTTCATAGAGCATGACGCCGGTGGCGATGGCGAGATTGAGCGAATCGGCGCGGCCTGCCTGCGGAATACGCGCAAGCTTGTCGCATGCATTGGCGAGATTGTCCGGCAGGCCCTGCTGCTCATTGCCCATCATCAGCACGACGGGCTTGTTGGCATAGGGAATGGTGCGGTAATCGACAGCGCCCTTCAGATGCGTGCCGACGATCAGACCGGAGAAACCCTTGCGCCAGTTGAGGAAGTCATTTTCCGTCGTCTTGTAGAGCGGTACGGAAAAGACCGACCCCATGGTGGCGCGCACGGTTTCGAGCGAATAGGGATCGGTGGTGTCACCGATCAGGATGACGCCTTTTGCCCCGACTGCGTCGGCGGTGCGGATGACCGTGCCGAGATTGCCCGGATCGCGCACGCGGTCGAGCGCGATATAAACATCATTGTGCTTGGGCCTGAGGCTTGCCAAAGGCTGGTATTGCTGTTCGAAAACGCCAACCACCACCTGGGGATTGTCGCGGCGGGTGATCGCGGCAATCACCTTTTCGGTCACTTCCAGCACCAGTCCGCCCTTGGCGAAGGTGCGGGCGGCGACCTGCTCGACCATTTTGTTGCCCTTGCCGGATTTGGCGAAAACCAGCGTCTTGATGCGCCAGTCCTGCTCCAGCGCGTCGATGACGAGCTTCAGCCCTTCGGCGAGGAACACGCCCTGCTGATCGCGGAATTTCTTCAGCGCCAGCGAGCGCAAATCCTTGACGATCGGGTTGGTCAGGCTGGTGACTTCCTTCACCTGACCGACTTTCGAATGCCCACCTGAATGATCACCGCGCGAACCGCTGTTTCTGGAAAAATCGTCGTTACGGCTCATTTGGCTACCCAGCGGCTGAACATGGATGTTGAAAGCGCGCGCCCAGCAGAACGCTCACGCAGAATAAGTTCGCCCGATTCGACTGTGCCGCCAAGGCCGGTGAAGCGGTCGCGCATCAGCTCATGAATCGCGAAAAACGATGCGCGGATCGAATAGGCGGTCAGGATCACGGCGAGCGGCTTCGGCGTCAGGATCGAACGGCACGTATCGACCATGGCGGGCAGATGCTCGAACAACTGCCAGACTTCGCCGCTCGGTCCGCGCCCGTAGGCGGGCGGGTCAAGCAGGATAATGTCGTAGAAACTGCCACGGCGTTCTTCGCGCGCCACAAATTTCATCGCGTCTTCGCAAATCCAGCGGATCGGCTTGTCCGACAGGCCCGCCATTTCCTGATTTTCGCGCGCCCAGATGATGGCTTTTTTCGACGCGTCCACATGAGTGACTTCCGCACCGGCGCGGGCTGCAACCAGCGAGGCAACGCCCGTATAGCCGAACAGGTTCAGCACCTTCACGTTGCGTCCGGATTTCACGCCATCGCGGATAAGGCCATCCATGAAAGACCAGTGCGCGGCCTGTTCGGGAAATACGCCGACATGGCGGAAAGAGGTGAAGCGACCGTGGAAGGAAATGCCGTCATGCTGCATCGGCCATGTTTCGCCGAGCGGCACTTTCGGGAACGCCCAGCGTCCGATGCCTTCCTCGTCCGTATTGCCGGTGAAGACCGCATCGGCCTGATCCCATTCCTTTTGCGGCAGGCTGGGCAGCCAGATCGCCTGACCTTCCGGGCGAACGATGCGGTAGGGACCGTATTGCTCAAGCTTCAGCCCGTTGCCGCTGTCGAGCAGCGCATAATCGGCGGACGGTTCTGTTTCGAGGATGACCGGGAGTTTCTCGCCCGGGCGAGGGCCGGTATAGGGCTTGATTTCGCGCTGCGGGGCGGCGGGACGTTCGCGTTCTTCGGCGGCTACCGGCTTTGGCGCTGCCTTGGCAAATTGCGGGCGCGGCTTTTTGAACGCCTGGCCTTTACCCGGATTGGCGGATTCAAACTTGTTTTCATGACGCGGCGCATCATGCTTCGCGCGTTCAAAACCGCGATCCTGTTTGCCACCCGACGGCTTTTTGCCTTTTCCCTTTGGCGCTTTCACCCGAAACTCCAATCACAGTGATTGCGGTCTAGGTAGGATAAACAAGGCCGGTGTGGAAGGGGAAAACGACGTTCTTTCCCGTGCGCAGGCCTTTTCAGGACCGGAAAACCCGGAAGTTTCGCTTCCGGGCTTGCGAAGAAGGGGCGTTTCAGGTGTTCGCGACCGATGTGTTGCGCCTCTCGGCGGCTTCTGCACGTTCCAGCAGACGGGCTGCTTCCTGCTTGCTGTCACGAACGCGGCGACGGTGCTTGCCCTGCGTCAACCAGGTCACCGCAGAGCCGATCACCACGCCGACGAGCAGCGCGCCAAACAGCCAGACGAACAGCGGCGCGCTGTAGGACAAGGCCGGATTGCCCGGATTGAACGGATCAACCGTCAGGATCGTGGACGCACGATTGGCAACCGACAGCGCGATCAGAATGACCGCGAGCGGGACCAGAATGACGATTGCGACAATACGTTTTGCCAGCATGATCTTCTATCAGACGGCGCCGTTGAGACGGTCGCGCAGCTCCTTGCCGGTCTTGAAGAAGGGAACCCACTTTTCTTCCACATCCACCGTTTCACCGGTGCGCGGGTTGCGACCACTGCGGGCGGGGCGGTTCTTGACCGAGAAAGCGCCGAAGCCACGCAGCTCGACGCGGTTACCGTCCGCGAGTGCATTGGTGATCTCGTCGAAAACCGCGCCGACGATGTTTTCGACATCGCGCTGAAAGAGATGCGGATTGCGGCTGGCGATAATCTGAACGAGTTCCGATTTGATCACGGCTTTACCCCTGTTTCCTGTTATGTGCTGTCAGGCCTTGACGCCGGACATTGTTAGTTTGCTGAATTTGCATCTGGCGTTCCGTCAACGTGCCAAACCGAGAGAAGTCCGTCAAGAAAGATGCGATCCTTTGCTATCCCCTTGAGCATACTATCGGCTTCCTGCGGTAGACCGATCAGCCGCGCACCGGCATGGATGATGAGATCGCGCAGCGAAAAACCCGTTTCGGAGTTGACCGGCTTCCATTCAAGGCGTGGCAAGGTGGTGGAAACGCCCTTGGTGCCAAGCCAGGCCACGGCTTCGTCCTCACCGCCAAGCCCATCGATAAGTTTTTTCTCCAGCGCCTGACGGCCTGTGAAAACCGCGCCATTGGCGAGCGCCAGCGCCTGTTCATGCGTAAACGAGCGGCGCTTTTCCACAATGTCCACGAACCAGGCATAGGAATCCATGATCATGTTGCGGATCATGCCCTTGGCTTCGTCGCTGGCCGGGCTGAAATAATTGGGTTCCGCTTTCAGCGGCGCGGATTTGATGGTTTCGACTTTGACGCCGATTGTGTCGAGAAGCTTGGAAAGGTCGGGATACTGGAACAGCACGCCGATGGAGCCGACGATGGAGGTCTGCCGCGCCACGATATGGTCCGAAGCGCTGGCGATCATATAACCGGCAGACGCCGCCAGCGTGCCGACCTGCGTGACGACCGGCTTTTTCTCGGCGATCTTGCGCACGGCTTCAAAAATCGCTTCGCCGCCCACCGTTGTGCCGCCGGGCGAATCGAGAACCAGAATCACGCCCTTCACCGCATCGTTCTTGGCGATCCGGTCGAGACGCTTCAGAAGCTCCTCATTCTCGAAAATGGTGCCTTCGATGCGCACCTTGGCGATATGCGGCTGGGTGAGATTGGCGCCGCGCATCGACCATGAGGCGAAACCGGCGATCAGAACGGCGAGCAGAAGCAGAAAAGCCACGCGCCAGACGGTCAGCTTGCGGCGCAGCTTTCGTCTTTCGATCAGTGCCTCGGCGTCCTGGGCCATTTTTGTCCATCCAATCGTCTTTATCAATATGACCGGCCCCGAGGGGCGATCCTGAAAACTCTGGCGATCTTTGTGCCCCCAATTCAGTCGGGCGGCAAGAGCTTCGATCTTGCTACAGATTTCAAAGAGATAGTGCTGCACAACTGCATTGTCATGACATGGGGACGAAAGATTCTGTCTTTGGTCAAAAAACCGGGCTCATTTGCAAGTTTAGCGGCCCTGCGACGCGCTGTAATTCAAGAGCAATTTGTGGTATCAAAGAGTTGATTAGCATTCTACCTAATTAAGGTAGGTGCTGATTGTGATGAAATATCAATGGGATAGACGTGCTTGTCTTTCATTATGAGGCAGGTGCGATATTTTGTGTCGCCTTCTTGCTATTGAGCATCCGATCAAATTATCCCAAATAAACCATATTAAAATGAAAAAGCGCCTATTGATTGCAGGGAATGGACCTTACATCGGGCGTGCGCCTGTCTTCTGGGTGGGTGTTTCTCGACCGTAAGTTTATTGACCGGAAGTTTCTTGAATTGAGTGCCGTGGATTATCTGAAGGACGTCATGACAACCGACACCACAAACAGCCCCGTTGCGCAGACCGCAGCCCCTTCCGGGCGCGGCAAGGGCGGCGTGCGTTTTGGTGCGTCCCAGAAGGCCGAGTCGCTTTTTCATGCCGCGCAGCGCCATTCGATCCGGGTGCGGGTGTTGAAAACCGCCCTGCCGGTCGCGGCCGTCGCGCTTGCGGCGGTGTTTTCCTGGTACACATTTCTGGCAACGCCAGCGACCCCGATCAAGGTCGAGATGAATACGGGCGGCGAGAACGGCAAGCTCGTCATGGCCAGCCCGCATCTCAACGGTTACACCAAGGACAACAAGCCCTATTCGATGACCGCCTCCAAGGCGACGCAGGATGCCAAAAATAGCGGCGTCATCACCCTGGAAGGCATTCAGGCGGAACTGCCGGTCGGTGAAAGAGGCACGGCAAAGGTCGAGGCGGCCTCCGGCATTTACGATAATGCCAATGGTCGTTTGCAACTTGATAAGGACTTTGTCGTAACCACGAATGAAGGTTTGCGTGCGGTGATGCGTTCGGCAGATGTCAATCTGAAGAGCGGGCAGATCACAACCGACAAGCCGGTCGATATTCGCAGCGGAAATACGCATATTCTGGCCGATACCATGCAGGTCAAGGACAACGGCAAGGTTCTGATTTTTGAGAACCGCGTTCAGATGACCGTTGACGGCAGCGTGGTTTCGGGAAACAAGGCGCCCTGACCGGGTGCAAAAGAACGGCATATCCGGCGTTCAGCCCCATTTTCGGGCCTGGCGCGGATTTGTTTTTTATACGCATTTTGCAAAGCCTTATGTTCCCATTTGGCGTCAAAGTGCTTAATGTTGCATCTGGAGGCAGGTTGTTTACATCATGACGCCTGCATTCGGGGACTGAATTTATGGAACGTGAGACGGGCAAGATGATCAAGGGCACTATGGCTCGCACGATGCGGGCAGGATTCGCAGTTCTGGCGCTTGGCATCGTTGCCGCTCCTTTTGCCGCTTCCGCACAGGAAGCCGCAGGCGGCGCAGTGAACGGCCTCAAGCTTTCCAACAGCAAGGCACCGGTCAAGATCGATGCCGACAAGCTGGAAATGCGCGACAAGGAAGGCGTTGCGGTTTTCACCGGCAATGTTTCTGTGGCGCAGGGCGACGCGCTGTTGAAGGCAGGTCTGATGACTGTCTATTACAACAAGGCGGCCAAGGACGGCGAAGCCCCGAAGGAACCGGCAAGCGCCGGTGTCGGTGGCCTTGATTCGTCGAGCATCGATCACATCGATATATCCGGCAAGGTTTACCTGAAGTCGGGCACGCAGGTCGCGACCGGCGATACCGGTCGTTACGACGCAAAAAACCAGATCATGATTCTCGAAGGCTCGAAGGTCGTTCTGACGGATGGTGACAATGTCGTCACCGGTTGCAAGCTGACGGCGCATCTCGATACGGGCCGCGCCAATGTCGAAAGCTGCAAGAGCGGCGCGAACAGCAAGGGCCGCGTGTCGATCATCATGGCGCCGAAGGATCAACAGCAGGGCGGTGCCGCGCCCAAGCAGAACTGACCGGAGCACGTGTGGGATTGTTCTGGAACAAGAAAGACGGCGAGCCGCAAGCGGTTGCCGAGAGTGTCGGCTCTTCGGGTGAACCTCATGGCGCCATGCCAGCACAGCCGGGCAAGACGGCGCGCCTGAAAGGCACGCTGGTCGCGCGCGGCCTCTGCAAGAGCTATCGTGGCCGTCAGGTCGTCAATGGCGTGTCGTTTGGCGTGCGCGCTGGCGAGGCGGTTGGCATCCTCGGCCCCAACGGTGCGGGCAAGACCACCTGTTTCTATATGGTGACGGGTCTGGTTCCAGCCGATGCCGGTTCTATCGAAATCGACGGTTTCGACGTGACATCCATGCCGATGTATCGCCGTTCGCGTCTTGGTATCGGCTATCTGCCGCAGGAAGCCTCGATTTTCCGTGGCCTTTCGGTCGAGAACAATATCAAGGCCGTGCTTGAAGTGGTCGAAAAGGACCGCAAGAAGCGCGCTTCCGAACTCGACGCGCTGCTGGAAGAGTTCCATATCGCGCATCTGCGCAAGGCGCCCGCCATCTCGCTGTCGGGCGGCGAGCGCCGCCGTCTGGAAATTGCGCGCGCGCTTGCCTCGCGCCCGAATTTCATGCTGCTCGATGAGCCTTTCGCGGGCGTCGATCCCATCGCGGTTTCGGATATTCAGCAGCTGGTGCGCCATCTGACCAGTCGCGGCATCGGTGTTCTCATCACCGACCACAATGTGCGTGAAACGCTCGGTCTGATCGATCGCGCCTACATCATCCATGCCGGTCAGGTGCTGACTCATGGCCGCCCGGCCGAGATCGTCGCCAATCCTGACGTCCGTCGTCTCTATCTTGGCGATCAGTTCACGCTCTAAGTTTTCCATGACGACACAATAATCTGGCCCGAAAGCTTCGGCTTTCGGGTCTTTTAAAGCTGGCTCCGTTACAGCCGCTCTAAAAAAACCGTCAATATTGCGACTATTTTCCTCATTTGTCCCAAAACTGCACATTCTGAATTGACAAGCAAGGTTCATACCAGTTTTGATCGGGAAGAAGCGCCGGTCAGAAAGATCGGCTGAAAATAGCGGCTCAGGGTTCGGTCGACCAGTCGTTCGCAGGGGGAATTAACGCATCGTATGGCTCTGTCGCCTAAGCTCGATTTTCGTCAGTCACAATCGCTGGTGATGACGCCTCAGCTGATGCAGTCGATCAAACTGCTGCAGATGACGCATCTTGAGCTTGAACATTTTCTCGATCTGGAAATCGAAAAAAATCCGCTGCTGGACAGAATAGAGGCAGCGAATGATGATTTTTCCGGCGCTGACGCGGCGCGGGATGATGACCGTTCTGCCGCAAGTGATGATGGAACGGATGATGGGGCCTTCGACGAAGCGCAGGCGGATTGGTTCAAGACCGACGCGCCGGACGCAGCTGAAAATCTCTCCACCACCTTCGACAGCTCGCTGGAGAATATCTTTCCCGATGATCCGGGGCGCTATGACGAGATCAATCCAGACCTTGCCGCCCAGTGGAAATCGTCGACCCTCGACGCCTATAGTGGCGGCAGCGGTGGCGGATATGATCTCGATCAGGTGACGGCGAGCCGGGTCTCGCTGGCTGACTTTGTGGGCGAGCAGATTGCCCTGACCTTTCCGAAAACCTCCGACCGTTTCATCGCGATGGCTCTTGCCGATGCGCTGGACGAAAGCGGCTATCTGCGGGGCGATATTATCGGTCTGGCGCAAAATCTCGGCGTCGAGACCTCGGAGGTCGAACGGGTGCTGGCGATCCTGCAAAGCTTTGATCCGCCTGGAATTTTTGCACGCGATCTGCGCGAGTGCCTTGCGATTCAGCTGCGCCTGAAAGACCGTTTCGATCCAGCCATGGCAGCGCTGGTGGACAATCTCGACCTTTTGGCGCGACGGGATTTTGCGACGCTGAAAAAGCTCTGTGGGGTTGATCAGGCTGACATTCTCGACATGCTGTCTGAAATCCGCACGCTGGACCCGAAGCCCGGCGCTTTGTTCGAGGTCGCGGTGGCCGACGCCATCGTGCCGGATGCGGTGGTGACGCCTTCGCGTGACGGCGGCTGGGCGATTGAACTCAATCCGGCGGCCATGCCGAGGCTCATCGTCAACAACGAATATTATGGGGAAGTGAGCGCTTCCGTGAAGGCTGAGGAAAAGACGTTTCTGGCCGACTGTATGCAGACGGCAAGCTGGCTGGTGCGCAGCCTTGATCAGCGCGCGCGAACCATATTGAAGGTGACGCAGGAAATTGTGCGCCAGCAGGACGGGTTTCTGCGCCACGGCGTGACCCACCTGAAGCCCTTGAACCTGCGCATGGTCGCCGATGCGGTGGGCATGCATGAATCCACCATCAGCCGCGTGACCGCCAACAAGTTCATGGAAACCCCGCGCGGCGTGTTCGAATTGCGCTATTTTTTCACGGCTTCCATCGCCTCTTCGGAGGGCGGTGACGCCCATTCTTCTGAAAGCGTGCGGCATCGTATTCGCCAGATGATCGACGCCGAAAAGCCCGATGATGTGCTGTCTGACGATGCAATTGTTGATGCGTTGAAGAAGGACGGTGTGGATATTGCGCGCAGAACGGTCGCAAAATATCGGGAATCGATGAATATTGCTTCATCGGTTCAGCGCAGGCGTGAAAAGAAAGCCAAGCTTTCTGTTTCTTAGAACGCATCCCGGAACGCGAAGCAGTTTTCGGAAAAGATGTGTGTCAAAACAACTGTTTAAACCACCGGTTCCCCGGTGGCCTGGAATAGACGATTGTACCTCCAGAGCGTTTTCGACCAGTTCAAGCCCCAGGAGAATGCTCTGAAATTTTGAACTTGAAGCACCGCACGATCAGAAAAAATCGATGATGATCGTGAGAACCGGCAGCGCTTCGAGTTGGCCTACTGGCAGGAGGACCAATTGACAAGCGCCGTTTCAATCAATAGAAGCCCCGCTCGCGCTGCGACGCTGGCCCGAAAAAGCCGGAATTCTTCGGTTTTGCGGCCTTATGCGTATGTGGCACGAAATATGCATCGGCTTTTTCTGAAAGAGAATGTGGATGTCCGATTGCTTAAAGGAAAGGCAGTTTAGCAGAAAGGGCAACGATCACGCGTTTGGGGCGTTGCATAAGACAAGGGATGTTCGGGGTGCCGTTTGACCGGTTTTAAACCGGAAAAGCGTGGATTTCGAAGGTGTTTCAAGGCTCTGACCGGCGATCTGGATCAAGGCTGAAAAACCCGTAGGATGAAAGCCATCTTTGATGACGGTTCGCTTTGCGCTTCGCTTGCCTTGTGATTAGACTAAGCCCTGTGGTGTAACGCAAATGAGGTGTGCCAATGACTCTGCGTGTATCTGGAAAGCATATGGACGTCGGTGAAGCTTTCACAACCCGGATCGTGGATCGGGTGAATGAAACGGTCGGCAAATATTTCGATCATGGCTTTTCCGGGCAGGTAACGGTCACGAAGTCCGGTTCACGATTCAGTGCGGATTGTACATTGCACCTCGACAGTGGTGCGACGCTACAAAGCACTGGCGATGCGCAGGATCCGCAGCTGGCTTTTGATGCGGCAGCGGACAAGATCGAAACCCGCCTTAGGCGCTACAAGCGCCGTCTGAAGTCGCGTACGGCTACCCAGCCAAATGCGATCTATGACGACGTGGCATATCGTGTTATGGCACCGCTGCCGGAGGAAGAGGAGGAGCTTCCGGCCGATTATGCGCCAACCATTGTGGCGGAAACGTCCGTCGCCCTGCGCACCATGTCGGTGGCTTCGGCGGTGGTCGAGCTTGATCTGATTGAAAATCCCGTTCTGGTTTTCCGGAACGCGGGCAATGATGAAGTAAACATCGTCTACCGTCGAGCGGACGGCAATATCGGCTGGGTTGACCCATCGACGGTTACCCGCCAGGCCGCGCCTCGCGTCTGACGGCAAACCCGAAGCGCACGTTACGCGTTATCGCCAGTGAAGGGCGAGCCCATTTATGGGTGGTTGCGTGCGCTTCCCAAAACCGGGCCGCAAACGGTCTGATTGAAGAAGGAACGGAGAGAATGGATCTTAGTGATCTGATTCAGCCGGGGGCGATTATCCCCGCGCTGAAAGCCAGCTCCAAAAAGCAGCTTTTGCAGATTTTGTCTGAAAAGGCTGCGGAACTGACCGGTCTCCCTGAGCGTGAAGTTTTCGAAACAATTCTCCAGCGTGAACGCCTCGGTTCAACCGGGGTGGGCAGCGGTGTGGCCATTCCACACGGCAAGCTGGCGAATATCGGCAAGATTGCCGGCATCTTCGCGCGCCTTGAAACGCCGGTTGATTTCGAGGCGCTGGACGATCAGCCTGTCGATCTCGTTTTCCTGCTGTTGGCTCCGGAAAATGCCGGGGCCGATCATCTGAAAGCCTTGTCGCGCATTGCGCGTATGCTCCGCGACCCGGATATGGTCGCCAAGCTGCGAGGCACCCATGATGCACAGGCGCTCTATTCATTTTTGACAGCCCAGCCGGCGTCCAACGCCGCCTGAGCCACTAAGCATAATCCGACCGGCGTGAACGCGGCTCGACAGATTGTGCTTCAAATACAAGAACTGGAGCGCCGGATTTGTTCGTACCGGCGCTTTTCAAAAGGAAGTGTGTAACGGTTTTGCGTTCAGAAATGCCAGAAAGCAAATATACGGAGCGGTTCTGACGATTTCGTCAAAACAGAAGCATTCCGGTAAATCATTTTGGTAACGCCGTCACTCGGACAGAGTGGCGGCTTTTGTATTTCGGCGTCATCGCTAGTATTATTAGGCTAATATAATATATGGATTATGCAATTGATGACATTCGTGTAAACGGAACGTGTAAATTTCATAACCAGGACAAATTACATGAAGAAATCTATTTCAATATTTATTGTTACGATTGTGTTTTCCGGTTCCGCCCTAGCTGAAGAAACTAAGGCGGAGTGCGTAGAGCGTGTCGTCAAAGAATGTACCGCGAAGCACGGGAGCGATTTACTAGAATTCAATCCTAATTATCATAATTGTCTAATGGAAAATCTGCCTCTCTGTCCCGGATTTGGAAAGTAATTTAGATTAATTATACTAAGGAAGAATAAATTGAGAAAAGTAATTTTTGCATTGATTTCGTTGCTATCTATTTCAAATGCTGCTTTGGCTGTGGACAGGATGGCGTGCATCAATAAAGCGGTTGAAATGTGCAATAAAAGACATTCGGATCAGTTTTCGCAGGAACATCGTGACTGTGTCAAACATATCGGCACTCTGTGCTCGGTTGAGGCAATACAATTGGGCACATCAAAGTGAAGGCCTTCCGGTTCCGCGCTGGCTAATGCGAGGGAGGCTTGCTTCAAGAATGCCCAGGCGACTTGTAAGCAAGCGCTTATCGAAGCTCAACACGGTAAGCAGTCTCAATTTCTCGAAGCAGTATCATGACTGCTTCAAGCAAGAGCAGCTCAAGTGTCAGTAGATTGAGAAGTCGCGCCCGGCTGATGCCGGCAATGGCGCAATGAGGACGATAGCGGCTTCCTTACAAGGCGGGCCGCTATCGCCACATATTCGACAGGGCTGCCATTTTAGTTAAGCAGCACCGTGCGTAATTCGTGTTCATGGGCGCCTTGCAGCGCGGTGGCGCGGACATCGGAGAGCACGATAGGCTCACCGCTTGCGCCAAAGAGGGCCCAGAGCTCAAGGCCCGGCTCGATTGGTGGGAGGGCAGGGAAGCTGCGAGCAAGGTCGTCGGAGCGAATCTTGCGCACGTAGGCAATTTCACCTTCGCCCAGATGAGCGAATTCATTTTCGGTGAGAACCTGTTGTCTGTTCATGGTCTTAGCCTCCATTTGAGCGGCACACCATTCACGGCTATGCCGCACCAGAGCTTCACGATAGTTATCATAGCCTTAATGACTGAACGAAACCTGAACGTTTTTCAGTCTTTCACAGCTATGTTGATTTTCTTGATCAGCCGTTCCGGTTCCGGTCGGTCGAGATCGACAGCGAGAAGACCGTTTTTCAACTCGCAACCCAGCACCCGCATACCATCGGCCAACACGAACACACGCTGAAACTGACGCGCCGCGATGCCGCGGTGCAGATATTCGCGTTCGGTGTCGTCGGTCTGTCGACCGCGGATGACAAGCTGGTTGTCTTCCGTCATGACGTCGAGATCGTCGCTGGCAAAACCTGCCACGGCAAGCGTGATGCGCAGGCGCTCAGAGCCTGTTTCGCCGCGCAGGCGTTCGATATTATAGGGTGGGTAGCCATCGCCGGATTTTGCAATCCGTTCGAGTGTCTTTTCCATCGTGTCGAATCCGAGCAAGAGAGGGCTCGAAAACGGAGTCATTCTTGTCATTGCATCAGTCCTTGATGAGAAGCGACCGTTATGAAGAGAACCCGTTCGGCGTATCTCTTCGCTAACTGATATGGCTTGTGAAAAGCCCGACTTCAAGGGCCAATGCCGGAATCCCCCTTCGTTCTATCGTAAAACGACGATGGGGAGGGCGATACCCGCCACTGTTGCGGGGCGGGCAGTGTCAAACTTAGCATATCGAGAAATGTGTTCTACCGTCTTGCTTCGGCAAGCGCTGCGCGAAAAGCGGTGGCGAAATCCTCACGGTCGTCGGGGTTCAGAAAGCTGCCGATGGCGACATGCTTGTCGCGGCTTTCAACGCTCATATCCGTGATGCCGATGTCCGGCTTTCGCGCCACGCGAAAGCGTGTCCAGAACGGATTGAACTGATGTGCGGTCAGTTTGCCGGATGGTGCGTATTGGCGGATGTGCAGGGCTGCACGCGAAACGGAAATCTCTTCGCGGGCCTGCGCCGCGCGATAATTCCAGCGAAATGCCAGATAGATCAACAGCACGTCGAGGCCGAAAAAGCCGAAGATCGGCCAAGCGCCGATGGACCAGAACAGAATGCCGACAGAAATCCAGCAGGCGATGAGGGCTGCCATCAGAACGGTAAAGCCCGTGCGCCCCAGCGAGCGATAGGGTCTCAGCAAGGCTTCAAAAATAGGGGTCTCGAACCTGTCCGGTTCCGCGCCGTCTGGGTGGTGCATGGGTGTCTGAGCCTTTGAACGCCGCCTGCGTCAAGCTGCGGGTTGTCTTCCAGGAACAGACCTCAGTATAGAGACAGAATGCAAAAGGCCAAAATCAAATCGCCCGTGACTGTTTCCGCCGCCCCGCCAGCACGGCGTCCGCGCCGCGTGGCTGGTACGCTCTATACGGCTGATGAGATTCACGAAATCTTTCGCCGCTTCTCGGTGCAGCGCCCGGAACCCAAGGGCGAACTGGAGCATGTGAACGCCTTCACACTGCTGGTCGCGGTGGTGCTGTCGGCGCAGGCGACGGATGCGGGCGTCAACAAGGCGACGCGCGGCCTGTTTGCGGTTGCCGATACGCCGCAGAAAATGCTGGCGCTGGGCGAGGAAAAGGTCGGCAGTCACATTCGCACCATCGGCCTTTGGCGCAACAAGGCGAAGAATGTCATCCTGCTTTCGGAAGCCCTGATCCGCGACTATGGCGGCGAGGTGCCAGGCGACCGTGACGAGCTGGTCAAACTGCCGGGCGTCGGGCGCAAGACCGCCAATGTTGTGCTCAACATGTCGTTCGGCCAGCCGACCATGGCGGTGGACACGCATATATTGCGTATCGGCAACCGGATCGGTCTGGCGCCCGGCAAGACGCCGGAAGCGGTCGAGGCGATATTGGTGCGGGTGATACCGGCGGAATATATGTTGCACGCCCATCACTGGCTGATCCTGCACGGGCGCTATACCTGCAAGGCGCGCAGGCCCGAATGCGAACACTGCGTCATCGCCGATATCTGCAAGTCGCCGGAAAAGACCTGCGATGTGCCCGCCGCGCTGGTTCCGCTGCCGCCTCAGGCTTAAGTTCTGGCAGGCTTTGCGGCCTCGCGCTGCGATATGGCTTTGTGCAGATGCACCATCATGGTTGCCGCAAAAAGCGGGGTCAGAAGATTGACCAGCGGAATGGCCATGAAACCGGCGATCAGCAAGCCTGCCAGAAAGACCGTCACGCCATAATGCGAGCGTAGCGCCCTGGCTTCCGCTTCGGTGCGATGGCGTATGGCGGCGAATTCGAAAAATTCGCGTCCGAGCAGATAGGCGTTGACGACGAAGAAGGCGATCAGGTTGATCCCCGGTACGAAAAGCAGGGCTAGCGCCAGCAAGTTGCCAAGGATCACCACGCCGAGGAATTTCAGCGACGTCACGATGGAGCGTCCCAGCGGCAGGGCGTCGCCCGCAGGATCGTTCGGATAATCCGTGCGCTCGACCACTTCCGCCACATCGTCGAGGAACAGACCGGCCACAAGAGCGGTCACCGGCGCGATCATCAGCGCCAGCACAAGCGCAAGCCCCAGTCCCGCCGCGACAGCGGCGACGATTCCGAGCCAGCCTGCCCATGCGGGCATGCCCGGCAGCAATTGCTCCATCCACGGCCAGGCATAGGTAAAAAAGATTTGACGAATGCTGACCCAGAGACCGGCCAGCAGCAAAAGCGTCAGACCCAGCGTTTTCCAGAAAACCGAACGAAACTCCGGCGTCAGCAGGCGGGAGAGGGCTTTCAAGGCAGCGTCTATGATCATTCTTCTTCCGTTTTGCGCCTGTTTTGGCTGTGGACGAACTGAAAATAGGAACGAGCCGTGGGCTGTGCAAGCCGGACTACCCACATCCCGGGATTGGCGCGGGGTAGCCAAAGGGGCGGCAAAAGGCTAAACCCGCACGCGCATATTTGCATAAGCGTATCAATTCCACGATACGCAGCTGGCGCCAAAGCCTCCTCCTGCCATATCGAGGGCGGGCTGGAGAACTGAAAAAAGGGGAGCTTCTCGCGCTCATGGCCACATTCGACGTTCTTTGCATCGGCAATGCCATTGTCGATATTCTGTCGCGTACGGACGACTCATTTCTCGAAACCAACGGTATCGTCAAAGGCGCAATGAACCTGATCGATGCCGATCGTGCAGAATTGCTCTATAGCCGCATTGCAGGTCCGGCGACTGAAATGTCGGGCGGCAGCGCGGGCAACACGGCGGCAGGCGTCGCCAGCCTGGGCGGACGCTCCGCCTATTTCGGCAAGGTAGCGACTGACCATCTCGGACGTGTCTTCGCGCATGATATCCGCGCGCAGGGCGTGGCCTTCGATACGCGTCCGCTGGAAAAGGGGTCGCCGACCGCCCGCTCGATGATTTTCGTGACGCCGGATGGCGAACGCTCGATGAACACGTTTCTCGGCGCTTGCGTCGAGCTTGGACCGGAAGACGTCGAAACCTCCAAGGTCGCCGATGCCAAAGTCACCTATTTTGAAGGCTATTTGTGGGACCCGCCGCGCGCCAAGGAAGCCATCGTGATGGCGTCGAAGATCGCGCATGAGGCGGGCCATGAAATGGCCATGACGCTCTCCGATCCGTTCTGCGTGGACCGCTATCGCGAAGAGTTTCTCGACCTGATGCGCCAGCGCACGGTCGATATCGTTTTCGCCAATGAAGACGAAGCCAAATCGCTCTATCAGACCAAGTCGCTCGAAACGGCGATTGCCTCGATGCGGATGGATTGCAAGCTGTCGATCATCACGCGCTCGGAAAAGGGCGCCGTCATTGTGACGCCTGATCAGACGCTCGAAGTTCCAGCCATCGAGATCGACGAACTGGTCGATACGACCGGTGCGGGCGATCTTTATGCGGCGGGTTTCCTCTATGGCTATACCAAGGACCGCTCGCTGGAAGATTGCGCACGGCTTGGCTCGCTTGCCGCCGGTCTCATCATCCAGCAGATGGGCCCGCGTCCGCTGCTCAGCCTTGAGGCTGCTGCAAGTCAGGCTGGCCTGATCTAGCACTACAGTTGCATTCTTCGCCATGCCGGGCTGCAACGAGCAATTTCCTGCGCGCCGGTGCTCACGTACCCAAAAGTACGCTCCGCTCCGGTGCTCGAAAATCACTCGTTTCGCCACGGCCTGACGAATTTGCAACTGTCGTGCTGGTCTCTATTCGGACCGAATGATCCGGTCGCGCTGGAGTTCTTCTTCGGTGCGGCCGGGACGGCTTTTATAAACCGGCAGGTTCCAGCCGAAATAAAGCGCCCCGCCGCGCACGGTAAAACTGGTGAGCGCTGCGACCACCGCCGAGAAGAACGGATCGACACCAAGGCGCGCCAGCCCGACATAGAGGCAGGCGCCAGCCAGTGCCGCCGTGATATAGATTTCCCGCCGCATGATCACCGATGGCTCTCCGGCCACCATATCGCGCAGGATACCGCCCAGCGTGGCGGTGAAAATGCCCGTGACGATGGCAACCGGCGCGCTGACGCCAAGCGCAAGCCCCTTGGCCGCGCCCATCACCGTGTAGGCCGACATGCCGATGGCATCGAGCCAGAGCAGCACGCGATAGCGTGATTCCACCCTATGAGCGGTGAAATAGACCGCGAAGGCGGCCAGTGTGCCCGCCAGCAGATAGATCGGTTCCTGAACCCAGAAAACCGGCGTGCTCAGCATCAGATCGCGCAGCGTTCCGCCGCCGATGCCGGTGATATTGGCAAGAAAGATGAAGCCCACAATATCGAGCTGCCGCCGCGAGGCGGCAAGCGCGCCGGTGGCTGCGAAGACGAAAACACCCGCAAAGTTCAGAAACTGCACGACGGTCACGCGGGCTCCCCCCAGCAAGATATATGATGCGATTTTCTATTGCTCTGCGCGCCTTGGCAATATGTGTGTATGAGCGCAGGTCAGCAGATACAAAAAAGCGGCGGATAAACCGCCGCTCTGATCGTCTATCTCAGTAGATAGGCTTTATCAGCTGTTGGCTTCCGCGCCGCCATTTTCGGCAGCAGCCTTGGGGCCACCCTTGGATACGCCGACCATGGCCGGGCGCAGCACGCGGTCGCCAATGGCGTAACCAGCCTGCACAACCTGCACGACGGTATTGTTCGGCAGATCCGGGTTCGGTACCTCGAACATGGCCTGGTGGAAATTCGGGTCGAATTTCTGGCCTTCCGGCTCAAGCTTGGTGACGCCGTGGCGTTCCAGCGCCTGCAGCATGGCGCGTTCGGTCATTTCCACGCCTTCGGCCAGCGACTTCAGGCTGGCATCGGCTTCCAGCATTTCGGCTGGAATGGTGTCGATGGCGCGGCGCAGATTGTCGGAAACCGACAGCATGTCGCGGGCGAAATTGGTCACCGCATAGGTGCGGGCATCCTGCACGTCGCGCTGGGTGCGCTTGCGCAGATTTTCCATTTCGGCAGCAACGCGCAGAACCTGGTCCTTGAGTTCCTTATTATCGGCTTCGAGCGCGAGAATACGGTTTGCGGTTTCATCGACCGCATTGTCCGCTTCGTCTTCCGCAACTTCGGCGCTGGCTTCCGCCTTGCGCGCTTTCAGGAAATCGGCGGCAGCCCGGTTCAGCGCCTCACGATCCCGTGGATTGTTGATGTCGCGCTGCTCAAGATCGGGGTTCTCGGTTTTGTTCTTTTCGTCAGACATAATGCTTCTTCCGTCTTGAATATCTTCTGGGGCGGATATCGAGTTTCAGGCCATTAAAATCAAGGCTTAATTTCTGCTGACCCGGTAAGATTGACACCTCACCGCAACAGCCGCGACACGATCTGTGCCGTATAGTCCACCATCGGCACGATACGCGCATAATTGAGGCGGGTCGGGCCGATGACGCCAAGAGCCCCGACCACGCGCTGTTCGCTGTCGCGATAGGGCGCAACCACCAGCGACGAGCCGGACAGTGAAAACAGCTTGTTTTCCGAGCCGATGAAAATGCGCACGCCCGAACCGGTTTCGGCCAGATCGAGAAGCTGGACCATGCCGTCCTTGGTTTCCAGATCGTCGAAGAGATGGCGCAGGCGCTCGATATCTTCCTGCGCGTGAATATTTTCGAGAAGATTGGCGCGCCCCCGCACGATCAGCCGCGACGGCTGGTCGGAGCCGGTGCCACCCCAGACGGCGAGGCCCTGTTCGACAAGTTCCTGCGAAAGCTGGTCGAGTTCCTGACGGGTTTCCTCCATCAGCACTTTCAACTCGGCCTTGGCTTCGGAAAGCGTATGGCCGTGAATATGCGCGTTGAGGAAATTGGACGCTTCGACCAGCTGCGAAGCGCTGATGCCGACCGGCAGATTGATGACGCGGTTTTCCACATCGCCATTCTGCATCACCAGCACGGCCAGCGCGCGGGTCGGCTCAAGCCGCACAAACTCGATATGTTTCAGCGCGCCTTCGGTCTTGGTGGCGAGCACGAGACCAGCCCCCCGCGACAGGCCCGACAGGACCTGACTTGCCTCGGTCAGCACGTTTTCAACCGAATTGCTGTTTCCGGCGGCGCGCACCTGCGCCTCGATGGACGAGCGCTCGCCGGGCGCCAGATCGCCGACTTCCATAAAGGCATCGACGAAAAAGCGCAGGCCGATCTGCGTCGGCAGACGGCCCGCCGACACATGCGGCGCATAGATCAGGCCCAGATGCTCCAGATCGCTCATCACATTGCGAATGGTGGCGGGCGAGAGCGAATGTGGCAGAAGACGGGACAGATTGCGCGAACCGACCGGGTCGCCGTCGTTGAGATAGCTCTCGACGACCAGCCGGAAAATTTCGCGCGACCGCTGGTCGAGCGAATTCAAAAGCTGATGTTCAGGCGATTTCATCATGATAAAGCGGCGAACCTGTTGATTGCTTGCCTTGAATATAAGGTTGCTGCGCCAAGCGTCAAAGGCTTTAGCCTCACACTGGCAATCCTCTCAACATATCTTTGGCTCCGGAACGATGTGAAATGCCTTTCTATTTGTGCCCGGGGGGCCTAAAAAGCCGCACGGAAAACTTTGAATCCCAAAAAACTCGATCAAGGAATTTACTATATGCGTCCATCCAAGCGTGCTGCCGACGAAATGCGCGCCGTCTCTTTCGAGCGCGGCATCTCCAAACATGCGGAAGGCTCCTGCCTGGTCAAATTCGGCGACACCCATGTTCTGTGCACGGCAAGCCTTGAGGAAAAGGTGCCGGGCTGGATGCGCAATACCGGCAAGGGCTGGGTTACGGCGGAATACGGCATGCTGCCGCGTTCGACCGGCGACCGCATGCGCCGTGAAGCAGCCACCGGTAAGCAGGGCGGACGTACCCAGGAAATCCAGCGTCTGATCGGACGCTCCTTGCGCGCTGTTGTCGATATGCAAGCGCTGGGCGAAGTGCAGATCACGGTGGACTGCGATGTCATTCAGGCCGATGGCGGCACGCGCACGGCAGCCATTACCGGCGGCTGGGTGGCCCTGCATGAATGCCTGCGCTGGATGGAAGCGCGCCAGATGGTGCGGGTCGAGAAGGTGCTGAAGGACCACGTTGCGGCTATTTCCTGCGGCATCTATGAAGGCGCTCCTGTTCTCGATCTCGATTATGCGGAAGATTCCGTCGCCCAGACCGACAGCAATTTCGTCATGACCGGCGCAGGCGGCATTGTTGAAATTCAGGGCACCGCCGAGGGCGCGCCTTTCTCGGAAGAAGAGTTCCTGAACCTGATGAAGCTGGCGCGCAGCGGTGTGGATCGTCTTGTGTCGTTGCAGAAAATGGCGGTCGCTTAAGAGCCTCACTCAAAAAAGCGTATTTGCAGCCGCACAAGACGACTTTTGGAACAGGCTCTGATAGGACAGTGTCTGCTCCATCTGAATAAGGAGACCTGATCCATGCGCGCTGCACGTATTCTTGAAACGGCTCTCTATGTTCGCGACGTCGCCGAGGCGGTAGAATTCTATCGCGACACAATGGGGCTGGAGCCGGTGGGCCAGCTTAGCGAGCGCAACGCTTTCTTCCGCTGCGGCGAGGGCATTTTGCTGCTTTTCAAGGCGGAAGAAACCTTGAAGCCGCCTTTGCCCGGCCATCTGCCTGTGCCACCACATGGCACGACGGGGCCGGGTCATGTATGTTTTGCCGCAAGTCGTGCCGAGATCGACGACTGGCGGGAACATCTGCAACAACATGGCGTCGCCATTGAGGCCGGTTTCGATTGGCCCAATGGCGCACATTCGATTTACTTCCGCGATCCATCCGGCAATTCGCTGGAGATCGCCGAACCCAAACTATGGAACTGAAAATGAGAACGCTGGAAAAGGGCAAGCTGATTGTCGCCTCGCACAATGCGGGCAAGCTGAAGGAATTCGACGGGCTGATCGGCCCGTTCGGCTTCGATGTCAGCTCGGTCGCGGCACTTGGCCTGCCGGAGCCGGACGAGACCGGCACCACGTTTGAGGAAAACGCCTATATCAAGGCGCTTGCAGCGGCTGAAGCCACCGGCTTGCCCGCATTGTCCGACGATTCCGGCCTGATGGTCGATGCGCTGGATGGCGAGCCGGGCGTCTATACCGCCAACTGGGCCGAGACCGAAGACGGCACGCGTGATTTCAACATGGCGATGCGCAAGGTCGAAGATCTTTTGCAGGAAAAGGGTGCGACGAGCCCGGACAAGCGCGGCGCACGTTTCGTCTCCGTCATCTGCCTTGCATGGCCGGATGGCGAAGCGGAATATTTCCGTGGCGAAGTGGAAGGGGTGCTGATCTGGCCGCCACGCGGCACGACCGGCTTCGGCTATGACCCGGTGTTCTTGCCGGATGGCCATGAGAAAACCTTTGGTGAAATGTCCGCCGACGAGAAGCACGGCTGGAAGCCCGGCGACGCCGAGGCCCTGTCGCACCGCGCCCGCGCCTTCAAGCTTTTTGCCGAAAAGGCGCTCAATGTGGAACAGGCTTCCGCGAAATGAACAGGCTCTTTCCCCCTTTGCAGGCGAAAAATGCTGCCAGCGCGATCCCCATCGCGCGTGCGAATGGGGAAACCGCGTTCGGCGTTTATGTGCACTGGCCGTTCTGTCTGGCCAAATGCCCGTATTGTGACTTCAACAGCCATGTCCGTCATAAGCCGGTGGATCAGGCGCGGTTTTCTGAAGCGTTTCGCCGCGAGATGGAAACGCTGCGCGAGCGCACCGGCCCACGCACGGTCACCAGCATTTTTCTGGGCGGCGGCACGCCCTCGCTGATGCAGCCCGAAACAGTGGGTGCGCTTCTCGATAATATTGCGTCGCATTGGTCTGTCGCACCCGACATCGAAGTGACGCTGGAAGCCAATCCGACCAGTGTGGAAGCCGACCGTTTTCGCGGCTATCGCGCCGCAGGCGTCAATCGCGTGTCGCTCGGCATTCAGGCGCTAAACGATCCCGATCTGCGCCGTCTGGGGCGTATGCATTCGGTCGATGAGGCAAAGGCGGCCATTCGCTTAGCGCGTGAGATTTTCCCGCGCCTGTCCTTCGATCTGATCTATGCGCGTCCGAACCAGAGCATCGAGGCATGGCGCGAAGAGCTGAAGGAGGCCATCGGACTGGCTGCCGATCACCTCTCGCTCTATCAGCTGACCATTGAGGAAGGCACGCAGTTCTATAATCTCTGGAAGGCTGGGAAGCTGACCACGCCGGAGCCGGACCACGCCGCAGCGCTCTATGAAGAAACGCAGCGGGTGACGGCAGAGCATGGTCTCCCGGCCTATGAAATTTCCAATCACGCAGTGCCGGGGCGCGAGTCGCAGCACAATCTGGTCTATTGGCGCTATGGCCAATATGTCGGCATCGGCCCCGGCGCGCATGGGCGTTTCGTGGAAAATGATGTTCGCACCGTCACCATGACCGAAAAGCACCCGGAAACCTGGCTCGATCATGTCGAACGGCGCGGTCATGGCATTGTCGAGGAAGAATATCTCGATGGCGGGCAGGAGGGCGACGAGTTCCTGATGATGGGGCTTCGTCTGCGCGAAGGCATCGATCTCGATCGATACAAGCGGTTGTCGGGCCAGAGCGTTGACCAGAAGCGTCTGGCGAAACTGATTGCCGAGGGCATGATCGAGCCGATGGGCGGCAGCATCATTCGCGCAACGCCGGACGGTGCGCTGGTGCTGGATGCGCTGGTGGCCGATCTGGCCGCATGAGGGGTAAGCAATGACTGAGGATATGGGCGACGCACGGCGCGATTATATGGTGGGCGGCACAGCCATGCGCGCCCGTCCGCTGGAACCCGCGCTTTATATCGTCTCGACGCCGATCGGCAATCTTGGCGATATGACGCTGCGCGGCATCGAAACGCTCGCCGCAGCCGATGTTTTGGCCTGCGAGGATACGCGTGTGACCCGCGTTCTCCTCGACCGCTACGGCATTTCCCGCCGCCCGATCAGCTATCACGAGCACAATGCCGCCGAAGCCGGAGAAAAGCTGATTGCCGCGCTGTCAGCGGGCAAAAGCGTTGCGCTGGTGTCCGATGCGGGCACGCCGCTCGTTTCCGATCCGGGCTTTCGTCTGGTCGGCGAAGCACGCGAGGCGGGTATTCGTGTCGTTCCCATTCCGGGTGCTTCCGCCGTTCTGGCCGCACTCGCCGCTTCGGGCCTGCCGACCGACGCCTTCATGTTCTGCGGCTTCCTGCCATCCAAGCATGGGCAAAAGCAGACGAAGCTGGAAAGCCTCAAGGGCATCGACGCAACGCTGGTCTTCTATGAGTCGCCAAACCGGACAGCGGCGACGCTGGCCGAAATGGCTGAAGTGTTCGGGCCGGATCGTCTGGGCGCGCTCTGCCGCGAACTGACCAAGGCCTATGAGACCATTCGCACTGCTCCGTTGGGCGAACTGGCGAAGGAATTCGACGGTGAGGATCGCATTCGCGGCGAAGTGGTTCTGCTCGTCGGCCCGCCGACAGGCAACACAATTCCGCAAAGCGAGGAAGACATCGACAAGCTGCTTCTGTCGCTTGCCGCCGAACTGCCGCCATCCAAGGCTGCAGGCGAGGCGGCGCGCATGACAGGCGGGCAGAAATCGGTTCTCTATCAGCGTCTTATGCAACTGAAATCGGATCAGCGATGACAGACCTCCGCGAGAAAAAGCGCGTTGCTTTCTTTCGCGGACATAGCGCCGAACGCTTTGCGGCGATGGTGCTTCTTTTGAAAGGTTTTCGCATTGTCGCGCGGCGCTATCGGACACGGCTCGGCGAAATTGATCTGATCGCCCGACGGGGCAATCTGGTGCTGATCGTCGAGGTCAAGGCGCGCAGCAGTCTCGAAGCAGCGCAATTGGCCGTCACGCCGCAGGCGATGCGCCGTATCGAAGCGGCAGCCGATCTCTGGCTGCAACGCCAGCCCGACCATAACCGTCTGTCTTTGCGTTTCGACCTGATTGCCGTGCTGCCGCGCCGCTGGCCTAAACACGTTCCGGCCTTCTTCACGAGCGGCGCTTATCGATAAGCCTATGTAAATCCTATAAAAATTGTGGGATATATTTCCGGCCTTATGGGAAATTAAAATCCCGCAATCGGCTGTTTTGAGAAAAAGTGATGCTCGCCATCATTTTCGCGCGCAAGCCCGTTTCTTATAAATCTCCCGCTCTCCATGGATAATGGCGCCAACTTTCACAAGACGCATTTCCGCACGCGAAACCGGTATCCACTTTCGCCGGAAATGCTCTCAAGGATGGCATCGTGTCTCTACCGCAAAAGCGTTTACTGGCTGATTTTCCTGCCTTCTTCCGGGTGTCGGAAGAGGTGGTTGTCGTCGTTGGCGGCGGCGAGGAAGCTTTGAACAAGGCGCGCCTCGTGGCGCAGACATCCGCACGGCTTCGCATCGTTGCCGAGGAAACGGGACATCATCTGGCCGAGTTCATCGCAAGCCATGGTGCGGAGCATGTGGCGGCACCTTTTGCGCCGGAACATGTCGCGGGCGCAAAGCTTGTTTTCGTGGCGACCGGCGATGAAGCGCAGGATCGCGCTATTGCCGCTGTGGTCAAGGCCGAGAAGGTTCCGGTCAATGTCGTGGATCGTCCTGCCCTTTGCGATTTCCTGACGCCTGCCATCGTCAACCGCGCGCCGCTGACGATTGCCATCGGCTCGGAAGGAAGCGCTCCGGTTCTGGCGCAGATGGTTCGTGCGCGTATCGATGCCGCCTTTTCGCCGCGCCTTGGCGAGCTTGCGCATTTCGCCGAAAGCTGGCGTCCGCTGGTCGAGCGCGCATTGCCCAAGGGGCTGGCCCGCCGCAGTTTCTGGCGCGGTTTCTTTTCGGGCCGTGTTGCCAGCGCCATCGAAAATGGTGATCGCGCGGAAGCCTATAAGGCTGCGAGCGACCTGATCGAGCAGCGCGACAATGCCGCCGGTTATGTCTGGCTGGTCGGTGCCGGTCCGGGTGCTGAAGACCTGCTGACCTTGCGCGCCCACCGCGCTTTGATGGAAGCCGATGTCATCGTGCATGATGCGCTGGTGCCGGAAGGCGTGATTGGCATGGGGCGTCGTGACGCCGAGCGCCTTGCCGTCGGCAAGCGCAAGGGCTGCCATTCCAAAAGCCAGGAAGAGATCAATCGCCTGCTGGTTTCGCTGGGGCGGGAAGGCAAGCGCGTTGTGCGGCTGAAATCCGGCGATCCGCTGGTGTTCGGACGCGCAGGCGAGGAAATGGCGGCGCTGCGTGCCGCCGGGATCGGGTTCGAAATCGTGCCCGGCATCACCTCGGCCTTTGCCGCCGCTGCCGATATGGAATTGCCGCTGACGCTGCGCGGTGTCGCCTCGTCGCTGGTGTTCACCACTGGCCATGACATGACCGGCGATGTGCTGCCGGGCTGGGCGAAGCTTGCCGTCTCCGGCGCAACCATTGCCGTCTATATGGGCTCCACGGTCGCGGCATCGGTTGCTGCGCGCCTGATTGGTGCGGGCCTGCATGAAGATACCGCCGTGGCGGTGGTGGAAAATGCGAGCCGGCAGGACAAGCGCCTGTTCCATGGCACGCTGAAGGATTTACCGGATCTGGAAAGCCGCAAGGAGCTTTCCGGCCCGGTCATGGTGATCATTGGCGATGCCGTCGCCGGTGCCGCAATCGACAAAGCCGAAGCGCTGGCCCTCAAGCCGGTTTCCGTCGCAGCCTAAACCCGCAGGATGCGCGGTCAACAAAAGTTTGGAGTTTGGAAATGGTCGTAAAAGTTCTCACTGCAAACCGGCTGATCGACGGGCAGGCTGTGTGGCTCGGTGCCGACGGTTCGTGGCAGGAGACCATCGACGGCGCGCTGGTTGCACGCCACGCCGAAGCCGTGACGGCGCTGGAAGACGCGGGCAAGGTTGCAGCGAAAGCCAATCTGGTTGTCGATGTGAATGTGATCGATGTCGAGGAGCGCGAGGAGGGGCTTTACCCGATCCGCCTGCGCGAGCGCATCCGCCTTTCCGGCCCGACCATCGTGACCTTTGGTGATCTGCCCCTCGACAAGCCTGCTTTGAAGCGCGCCTCGTAATATCTGTTGACGCATTTCCGGACGCAAAACCGGTTCCTACTTTTGCTGGAAATGCTCTGATCTGGATTTAGACTATGTATCGTTATGATGAATTCGACCGCGATTTCGTTGCGGCCCGCGTTGCCCAGTTCAAGGATCAGGTCGAGCGCCGCCTGACCGGAGAGCTGACGGAAGAACAGTTCCGTCCGCTGCGCCTGATGAATGGCCTTTACCTGCAATTGCACGCCTATATGCTGCGCGTGGCCGTTCCCTATGGCACGCTGTCGAGCCGCCAGTTGCGAAAGCTTGGTCACATTGCGCGCGTCTATGATCGCGGCTTTGGCCATTTCACCACGCGCCAGAATATCCAGTATAACTGGCCTGCGCTGAAGGACGTGCCGCGCATTCTGGAAGAGCTGGCGGAAGTCGAGATGCACGCCATCCAGACCTCCGGCAATTGCATTCGCAACGTGACTGCCGATCACTTCGCAGGCGCTGCCGCCGACGAAGTGGCCGATCCGCGCCCCTTCGCCGAAATCCTGCGCCAGTGGTCGTCGCTGCATCCAGAATTTTCCTATCTGCCGCGCAAGTTCAAGATCGCCATTGTCGGCTCGGACCATGACCGCGCCGCCATTCAGGTGCATGACATCGGCTTGCAGCTGAAGAAGAACGAGGCGGGCGATCTGGGCCTTGCCGTCTATATCGGCGGCGGTCAGGGCCGCACGCCGATGGTGGCGAAGAAGATTCGTGATTTCCTGCCCATCGAGGACATGCTGACCTATGTGACGGCCATCGTGCGCGTCTATAATCTGCATGGCCGTCGCGACAACAAATATAAGGCGCGCATCAAGATCCTCGTCCATGAAACGGGCGTTGAAGAACTGACCCGCGAGATCGATGCTGAATGGGAAGAAATCCGCAACGGCGAGCTGAAGCTGCCGCAGCGCGATATCGACGCGATTGAAAGCTATTTCCGCATGCCGAAGCTGCCGCAACGGCCGGAAGGCTGGGAAGTGCTGGCTGTTACCCAGAAGGCCGATGCGGAATTTGCAAGCTGGGTGGCGCGCAATGTCACGCCGCACAAGAACCCGGATTATGCGGTCGTCACTATTTCGCTGAAGCCCATCGGCGGTATTCCCGGCGATGCGAGCGCCGAGCAGATGGAACTGGTGGCGGATATTGCCGAAACCTATTCGTTCGATGAAATCCGCGTCAGCCACGAGCAGAATCTGGTCCTGCCGCATGTGGCTAAGGCCGATCTTGCAGCCGTCTATGATCTGCTGCAATCGGATGGGCTGGTGACGCCAAATGCCGGTCTCATCACCGATATCATCGCCTGCCCCGGTCTCGACTATTGCGCCCTTGCCAATGCGCGCTCCATTCCGGTGGCGCAGCGCATTTCGGAGCGCTTCGGCGACCAGCAGCGTCAGCTCGAAATTGGTGATCTCAAGATCAAGATTTCCGGCTGCATCAATGCCTGCGGCCATCACCATGTCGGTCATATCGGCATTCTGGGCGTAGAGAAAAAGGGTGAGGAACTCTATCAGATCACGCTTGGCGGTTCGGCGGACGAGCATTCGACCATAGGAGAAATCACCGGTCGCGGCTTTTCGTCGGAAGAAGTGGTGGATGCCATCGAAACGGTGGTCGATACCTATCTCGCCTTGCGTGAAAGCCCGGAGGAAAACTTTCTGGCCGCCTATCGCCGCGTTGGCATGGAACCGTTCAAACGCGCGCTTTATGGAGAAATAAGCCGTGCAGCTTGATGCTGAAGAAAGTGCTGCCGCCGAAGCCCGCCTTCTGGAGGCAAGCCACGGCGCGTCTACCCCGCAGGAAGTGATCGCGCTCGTCACGCGCGAACTCTATGACGGGCAGATCGCGGTTGTGTCTTCCTTCGGGGCGGAATCGGCTGTGCTTTTGCATATGATCTCGGAAATCGATCCGGCGATACCGGTACTATTTCTCGATACGGGCAAGCATTTCCGGGCCACGCTCGATTATCGTCACGATCTGGTGGATCGGCTGGGGCTGACCGATGTGCAGGATATCCTGCCGCTTGAGGACAGTCTTAAAAGCGATGATCCGTTCGGCGCGCTGTCGATGACCGATAAGGACCGCTGCTGCTTCATCCGCAAAGTTGAGCCGATGGCGCGCGCCGTCGCGCCTTATCGCGCCTGGATGACGGGCCGCAAGCAGTTTCAGGCATCGACACGCGAAAGCTTGCCGGTGTTTGAATCGGTCGGCCCGCGCATTCGTATCAATCCGCTAGCGCGTTTGCAGGCAGCAGACCTCAAGGCCTACGCTGAAAAGCACGATCTGCCGCCGCATCCTCTGACTGCGCAGGGCTATCGTTCCATCGGCTGCATGCCTTGCACGCGGCCCGTGAACGACGGCGAAGACCAGCGTGCCGGACGCTGGGCGGGATCAGAAAAGACAGAATGCGGCATCCATCTGACTGGCCTTGCCGACAGCCTTAAAACATTGGGAGCCACCGAGCGGAAATGAGCGATATCAACGAAACCAAACTCTGGTCCTCCGATGGCTTTCGCGAAGACGATTATGTCTTTGCCGACGATCTTGAAGCTGCGGGCGATGCCCCGGCGATCATCATTCCGCTCGCCGTCTGGCTCGGCCTAGATGAAGAGCGCCGCCGCGCCTCCAACCGCCGCATCGGCGTTTCGGTTGCGCCGGGCGAAGCGATTGAACCGCTGTTGAATGATCTGGGCAGCCTGCCGCTGATCGCCTTGCAGTTCCCGGCTTTCAACGATGGTCGCTCCTATTCCAAGGCCGAGATTCTGCGCCGCGAAGGTTTTGCGGGTGAGTTGCGCGCCGTCGGCGATGTGCTGATCGATCAGGCGGCGCTGATGCTGCGCACCGGCTTCGACAGTCTTCAGGTGACCAACAAGGTCGCCCAGAGCCGTCTTGGCGAAAACCGTCTGGTCGATACACCCGGTTACTATCAGCCGGGGCGCGGTTCCACTCCGGCGGAAGGTGGGTTCGCCTGGCGGCGGGTAAAGGCTAGTTAGACACATCGCTCAAACTTGCCATTTTTTTGGCTGTCTTGATGCACTAGATACGCCTTGTCATTTACAGGGAGTCGATGCGTGATCCGGCACATTGTTTTCTTCAGCGTCAAGCAAGGTCAGGATATCGAGACAGTCAGAAAAGGGCTGGAGCAGCTTGCCACCATCCCGCATTCCGAAGTCTTCGAAGTTCTGCCGAATTCTAGGGTCGATCCGATGTGCGACCGCATCGATCTCGTCGTCTATGCCGAGTTCAAGGATGAAGAAGCGCTTTTCGCTTTCAAGAAACATCCGACCTATGACGCCACGACGCAACTCGTGCGCCCGATGCGCGAATTGCGTTTTTCCGCTGATGTTGTCACTGATAAAGAGTAGTTACCACTCCGCCTGTGGTCGTTCCTGAAGTGGCAGGCCGCCGAATAGATCTGGCTCGCTGGAGATTTTGGCGCGCTCGATATTCAGAAGCTTCAGTTTCGTCGCCGTACCGCCCGCCGCTGAAAACCCGCCGACCTTGCCGTTGGAACCGAGCACCCGGTGACAGGGCACGATGATCGGAAACGGGTTTTTGCCAAGTGCATAACCGACCGCTTGCGACAGGCTCACGTCACCAAGTCGTCTGGCAATCGCGCCATAGGTGGTGGTTTCGCCCGCCTTCAGTTCGAGAATAATCTCGTAAACCTGCCGGTTGAGGTCGGGAAGCGATTCGAACGCTAGCGGCGATTGCGAGAAATCCGGCGATCCGCCGTCGAGAAGCGCGCGCACTTTTTCGATGGCTTGCGTTACAAAGGCTGGCACATCGGCCTGAGCATTGGAAAACTGTTCGCCCACCCGCTCACCAAGGCGGTAACGGGTTTCTTTCTCGTCCGTATCGCCGATTTCGACACCGATGACTTTTGCACCGCGCCAGGCAATGCCGCACGGGCCAATCGGCGTCTCAAAGATGGTGATTCCGGACGGTTCCATACGTATCAATATAGCACGGATTTCGCGACGAACGGCGACTGGAAACGATAAGTTGCAACATTTGCAGCGTATGGCGCTGCGAAATGGTTGAAGAACGTTCCGAATAATGATTGTGTGAGCGGGAAGGTCAGGATCGTGGCATGAGAGATTCCATGCCCTTAAATGGCCAAACGGGTCGATATAAGTTTCCGTCGCAGTTTTCGCGAGATCGGAACCGAGGAATTTAAATGGACGATTATGAGCGTTATGCCACGGGGTTAATGATCGTTTTCGGCGCGCTGATCATCGGCGGGCTGATGGCGGCAAACCTTTATCATGGCGACAAGCCGGGTTTTCTCTTCGCGCTTGGTGCAGCCGTCGTCGGCTGGTTTTCAGCTTTCGCCGTTCTTTTCGACAAGCCGCGCGTTTATGGCGTGATGATTGCCGCTGCAATCGGCCTTGTCGCGGCTTCTATCGGTGCCTACGTCACCTGAGAGCCATCAATATTTCGAAGCAATTGAGAGAAAAGCCCCGCAATGCGGGGCTTTTTCGTTGGTCGCGGCCTTATAGATAAGGCGAATAGCACTGGCGGCGCGGACCGTAATTGGGTTGGAACGTATTGTCATAGGCGCGGTATGACCGATAGCGGCTGTAGCACCAGCGGGTATGCGGGTTGCGGCTGCGGTAAGTCGGTGCCGGACGGTAGGCAGGACCCGGACCCCAGTAACGCCGGTCATGTCTGTAATAGGGCCGGTAATGCGGACGGTCGTAGCGCCAATAGCGCCGGTCGTCGCGATAATCGTAATATTGCACCGTTTGCGCAGTAGGTGCCGATGCCTGAGCCGGTGCCGTGGTAGGGGCCGCCATCAGCGAGGGCTGCGCCGCATTGGCTGTCCCGGCAGCGGCGGACAGGCCGATGCCCAGCGACAGACACGCGGCAAAAACGGAATAACCAAACCTTTTCATAGGTCTCTCCTAATCAAAGCAATCGTTTATGTGCGTATTTTTGCTCGCCCATTGTGGCGGAGCGGTGGCTTTCACCAGTCACGATTTCTTCTGTGCTGCAACAGACCAGGGAGGGAACACAGAGCTGCCTGCAGCCCAAAGCGAGCAGTTTATAGCGGGTACATATAATGCTTCGAGAGCTGAACAATAATTGACATAAAGATATGTTTATGTCATTAAGCGACCTCCTGCGATTGTGCATATCAGAATACAGGCGGTACTCTTATGGCGTCTTCCCTCGACGATCTTTTCGGTGCAACGGCGGCTCAGCCGGATGGTTCGGAGGTGCTGGCCGCGCTGACCAAAGCGGCGCGCGAGCGTATTCTGATCCTCGACGGGGCGATGGGAACGCAGATTCAAGGGCTTGGCTTCCATGAAGAGCATTTCCGCGGTGAGCGTTTCGGCGCCTGTGATTGTCAGCTTCAGGGCAATAATGACCTTCTGACGCTGACGCAGCCAAAGGCCATTGAGGAAATCCACTACGCCTACGCCATTGCGGGCGCGGATATTCTCGAAACCAATACATTCTCCTCCACGACGATTGCCCAGGCCGATTACGGCATGGAAGAGCAGGTCTATGAGCTGAACCGCGACGGTGCGCGCCTTGCGCGTCGCGCTGCCCTGCGCGCCGAGCAGAAGGACGGTCGCCGCCGTTTCGTCGCAGGCGCTCTTGGACCGACAAACCGCACCGCTTCGCTGTCGCCGGATGTCAATAATCCAGGCTTCCGCGCCGTCACCTTCGACGATCTGCGTATTGCCTATGCCGAGCAGATCCGGGGGCTGATCGACGGCGGTTCCGACATCATCCTGATTGAAACCATCTTCGACACGCTGAATGCGAAGGCCGCCGTCTTCGCTTCGGAGCAAGTGTTCGAAGAGAAGGGCATTTTCCTGCCGGTGATGATTTCCGGCACGATCACCGATCTTTCCGGTCGCACCCTGTCGGGCCAGACACCAACGGCGTTTTGGCACTCGCTGCGTCACGCCAAGCCGTTCACCATCGGTCTAAACTGCGCACTCGGCGCCAATGCCATGCGCGCGCATCTGGACGAATTGTCGACCATCGCCGATACGTTCATCTGCGCCTATCCGAATGCCGGTCTGCCGAACGAGTTTGGCCAGTATGACGAAACGCCGGAGGCGATGGCTGCCCAGATCGAGGGCTTTGCCCGCGACGGCATGGTCAATGTGGTTGGCGGTTGCTGCGGCTCCACGCCGGATCATATCCGCGCTATTGCCGAGGCTGTTGCAAAGCACCCGCCGCGCAAACCTGCCAAGGTTGCGCCACTGATGCGCCTTTCGGGCCTCGAGCCTTTCACGCTGACCGAGGACATTCCCTTCGTCAATGTCGGGGAACGCACCAACGTGACCGGCTCTGCTCGCTTCCGTAAGCTGATCAAGGCTGGTGACTTCGCCGCCGCCCTTGACGTGGCGCGCGATCAGGTGGCCAATGGCGCCCAGATCATCGACATCAATATGGATGAGGGCCTGATCGATTCCGAAAAGGCGATGGTCGAATTTCTCAATCTGATCGCCGCCGAGCCGGACATCGCCCGCGTGCCGATCATGATCGACAGCTCCAAATGGGAAGTCATTGAGGCTGGCCTGAAATGCGTTCAGGGCAAGCCGGTGGTCAACTCCATCTCGATGAAGGAAGGTGAGGAAGCCTTCATTCATCACGCAAAGCTCGTCCGTGCTTATGGTGCGGCGGTCGTGGTCATGGCGTTCGACGAAACCGGACAGGCCGATACCGAAGCGCGCAAGATCGAAATCTGTAGTCGGGCCTACAAGATTCTGACCGAGCAGGTTGGTTTTCCGCCGGAAGACATCATCTTCGATCCGAACATCTTCGCGGTAGCGACCGGCATCGACGAGCACAATAATTACGGCGTCGATTTCATCGAAGCGACCCGGAAAATCATGGCGACCCTGCCGCACGTCCATGTGTCGGGCGGCGTGTCGAACCTGTCCTTTTCGTTCCGCGGCAATGAGCCGGTGCGCGAGGCGATGCATGCCGTGTTCCTCTATCACGCCATTCAGGCGGGCATGGATATGGGCATCGTCAATGCGGGTCAGCTGGCGGTCTACGATGCCATTGATCCGGAACTGCGCGAGGCCTGCGAAGACGTGGTGCTGAACCGCCGTTCCGACGCGACTGAACGCCTGCTGGAGATTGCCGAACGTTTCCGCGATTCAGGCTCGAAGGAAGCCAAGGCGCAAGATCTGGCCTGGCGCGAATGGCCGGTGGCAAAGCGTCTCGAACATGCGCTGGTCAACGGCATTACCGAATATATCGAAGCCGACACGGAAGAAGCGCGCAAGGCTGCCGAACGGCCGCTGCACGTCATCGAAGGTCCGCTGATGGCCGGCATGAATGTGGTTGGCGACCTGTTCGGCGCGGGTAAGATGTTTCTGCCACAGGTGGTGAAATCCGCCCGCGTAATGAAACAGGCTGTGGCCGTCCTCCTGCCTTACATGGAAGAGGAAAAGCGCCGCAATGCCGAAAATGGCATTGAGGGCGGCGAGCGTCAGAGCGCCGGCAAGGTGCTGATGGCGACCGTGAAGGGCGACGTGCACGATATCGGGAAGAATATCGTCGGCGTCGTGCTGGCCTGCAACAATTACGAGATTATCGATCTCGGCGTCATGGTGCCTTCGCAGAAGATTTTGCAGGTGGCGCGTGAAGAGAAGGTCGATGTCATCGGCCTTTCCGGCCTCATCACGCCATCGCTCGATGAAATGGCACATGTGGCCGCGGAAATGGAACGCGAAGGATTCGACATTCCGCTTTTGATCGGCGGGGCGACCACGAGTCGCGTCCATACGGCGGTGAAAATTCATCCGCGTTACGAGCGCGGCCAGACGGTCTATGTGATCGATGCCAGCCGCGCGGTGGGTGTCGTGTCCAGCCTGCTGTCGCCGGAAGCCAAGGGCAATTATGTCGATGGCATCCGCGAGGAATATGCCAAGGTTGCAGCCGCCCATGCGCGTAGCGAAGCGGAAAAGCAGCGCCTGCCGCTTGCCCGCGCCCGCGCCAATGCGCACAAGCTCGACTGGGACGCATTTGCACCGGTGAAGCCAAGCTTTACCGGCACGAAGACATTCGACGATTACGATCTGGCCGAAATTGCGCGCTATATCGACTGGACGCCATTCTTCCAGACCTGGGAGCTGAAAGGGCGCTATCCGGCAATCCTTGAGGACGAAAAGCAGGGCGGGGCCGCGCGCCAGCTCTGGTCTGATGCGCAGGCTATGCTGACGAAGATCATCGACGAAAAATGGTTCACGCCGAAAGCCGTGGTTGGTTTCTGGCCCGCCAATGCGGTCGGCGACGATATCCGGCTGTTCACCGACGAGAGCCGGAAAGAGGAGCTGGCCACCTTCTTCACGCTGCGTCAGCAGCTTGGTAAGCGCGATGGCCGCCCGAATGTCGCCATGTCCGACTTCGTGGCGCCCGTCGAGAGCGGAAAGCAGGATTATGTCGGCGGCTTCGTCGTCACGGCGGGCATCGGCGAGGTGGCGATTGCCGAGCGTTTCGAGCGGGCCAATGACGACTATTCCGCTATTCTTGTGAAGGCGCTGGCCGACCGTTTTGCCGAAGCCTTCGCGGAACTGATGCATGAGCGCGTGCGCAAGGAATTCTGGGCCTATGCGACCGAAGAAACCTATACGCCGGAAGAACTGATCGGCGAACCTTACAAGGGCATCCGCCCGGCTCCGGGTTACCCGTCACAACCCGACCACACCGAAAAGACCACCCTGTTCCGTCTGCTTGATGCAACGGCGGAGACGGGTGTGGAACTGACCGAAAGCTATGCCATGTGGCCGGGCTCGTCGGTTTCGGGCCTCTATATCGGCCACCCGGAAAGCTATTATTTCGGTGTCGCCAAGGTGGAGCGCGATCAGGTCGAGGATTATGCAAGCCGCAAGGGTATGAGCGTCGGGGAGGTGGAGCGCTGGCTCGCGCCGATTCTCAATTACACCCCCGGCAATGTTACGGACGAAGCGGCATAGCCGACGCAGCTGTCACAACCTCAAGAAGAAGGGCCTCGCACGTTGCGAGGCTTTTTTGTTTGCAATATTTCTTATCCCACGATGGCATAACTGTTTAAAAACAGAGGTTTTGCGAAATTCACGCTGCTTTTTGGAAGCAATCCTTCTGGAGAGAGTTACAGGAAAATGCTATTTAAGGCTGTGCGTTCGAAATTTTGTGAGCGTTAAAGTTGTATTGTGCGTAAGTTATTGAAAACAAAATATTAGGACGGCAGCAATGAAATGGGAATTGTTATGCGATGCCATGCAGTCCGCCGGTAATGCGGACAAATTGTTTGAATATGTAAAAAAATATGCCCGCGAAATCGGCTTTGACCATGTTTCTTATGTCATGTCGGTTCCGTCCTTGAATGGGGCGGTCAAATGGGTGCGTTACGAAGATATGCCGAAAGGCTGGACTGCACTCTACGCCAGCAAAAAATATGTGGAGATCTATCCGCTTGTCCGGCTCGGCCTGCACAGCATCGACCCGCTGGTCTGGTCGCCGAAGCTTTTTGCCGAAACGCCGCAATTATGGGCCGATCTGCAAGCGTTTGGCCTGAAGGTCGGTATTTCACAACCATGCTGGGCGGCACAGGGCGTGTTTGGAATGTTGACATTCCTGCGCAGCGGCCAGCCGCTGACCGCAGCCGAAGTCACAGCCCTGCGGCGTCAATTGCAGATGGTGACCAATCTCCTGCATCTGTCGATGTTCGAACTGGTCAATGTGCCGCGGCTGAATTGCGCCAGTGAAGTCTGTCTGACGGCACGGGAGCGTGAAATCCTGCGTTGGACAAGTGAAGGAAAAACCGCTGAAATTATCGGGGCGATCCTCAATATTTCGACCCGTACCGTCAATTTTCATATCAGCAATGTACTGACGAAGCTTGTTGCAGTGAACAAGGTTCAGGCAGTCGCCAAGGCGCGTACCTTCGGCCTGCTCTGATCCACTCTAAGCCCCACGGCGGTTTGGCCCGTTGGGTGCTTTCAAAAATCTCCCTCCAAAAACCGTTCCATCCTTATCGCGCGCGGCAGAAGATGCCCGGCGGTGGCCGCTCTTTTGAGCAAGAATTTGCCCGGCGTGAACGCTCCAAAACTGCTAAATATCACAATTTTAGTAGGATTTTCCGACATTTACGCCAAATTTCACTTTTTGCCGGCGGCGCAAGTTTGTTCCGGCCTTGTGCGAAAGACTGCAAGTTTTTGGCGCAGGCAATCGCGAATACGCGAAAGCATTCTTTCACTTTTCGGCTTCTTTTCACGACAATGCGCGCAACTTAGCCAGGGTGCCGATTTCGCTCCGTCAGAACCGTAATCCTGCTTTCTCGTCTCTATCCGGTTTCCGGGAGTTAATGTCGTGCATCATGCATCCCTGACCAAGAATTTGACGCATCTGCAACGTCTCGAAGCAGAAGCGATCCATATCTTTCGCGAAGTCGCAGCAACCTTCTCCAATCCGGTGATGCTCTATTCGGTGGGCAAGGATTCTTCGGTCATGATGCATCTGGCGATGAAGGCGTTTTATCCCGCACCACCGCCCTTTCCCTTTCTCCATGTCGATACGACCTGGAAATTCCGCGAGATGATCGAATTCCGCGACGCACAGGCGCGCGAAAAGGGTTTCGAGCTGCTGGTACATATCAATGAGGATGGCGTGCGCGAGGGCGTCGGCCCATTCACCCATGGTTCGAATGTCCATACCCATGTGATGAAAACGGTCGGTCTCCGGCAGGCGCTCGACAAGTACAAGTTCGATGCGGCTTTTGGCGGCGCGCGTCGCGATGAGGAAAAATCCCGCGCCAAGGAGCGCATTTTCTCATTCCGCAATGCGCAGCATGGCTGGGACCCGAAGAACCAGCGGCCTGAAATGTGGAAGATTTACAATACGCGTGTCGCGGCTGGTGAGTCGATCCGCGTCTTCCCGCTCTCTAACTGGACCGAGCTCGATATCTGGCAATATATCCTGCAGGAAAACATCCCCATCGTGCCGCTCTATTTCGCCGCCCGCCGTCCGGTGGTGGAGCGCGACGGCATGCTGATCATGGTCGATGACGACCGCATGAAGCTGCGCGATGGTGAAAAGGTGGAAGAGCGGCTGGTGCGTTTCCGCACGCTTGGCTGCTATCCCCTGACCGGGGCGATTGAATCCAGCGCCTCCAGCCTTTCGGATATTGTCGAGGAAATGCTGATCGCCCGCACGTCGGAACGTCAGGGCCGTGCCATCGACCGCGATGAAGCCGGTTCCATGGAAAAGAAGAAGCGCGAGGGCTATTTCTGATGAATGCCGTGTTGAAGCCTTCCGTAACCAGCGCAGCGGTGACCGAGTTTCTGGCCGATCAGGAGCGCAAGACGCTGCTGCGGTTTCTCACCTGCGGCTCCGTCGATGATGGCAAATCCACGCTGATCGGGCGTCTGCTCTATGACACCAAGCTGATCTTCGAAGACCAGCTTGCAGCGCTTAAGAATGACAGCCGCAAATTCGGCACGACAGATGACGATTTCGACTTCGCGCTTCTGGTTGACGGTCTGGAGGCCGAGCGCGAACAGGGCATCACCATCGATGTCGCCTATCGGTTCTTTTCCACGCCGCGCCGCAAGTTCATCGTCGCCGATACGCCGGGCCATGCGCAATATACGCGCAATATGGCGACGGGGGCTTCGACCGCCGATCTGGCAGTGGTGCTGATCGATGCCCGGCAGGGCGTTCTGACGCAAACGCGCCGCCATTCCTTCATTGCCTCGGCGCTCGGCATTCGCAATATCGTGCTTGCGGTCAACAAGATCGACCTTGTCGATTTCTCGCAAGAGGCCTTCGACCGCATCGTTGCCGATTATATGAGCTTCGCCAAAGATCTCGGTTTTGCCAGTATCCAGCCGATGCCGCTTTCGGCCCGCTATGGCGACAATGTCACCAGCCTGTCGCCGCGTATCGACTGGTATGATGGCCCGCATCTGCTCGAACATCTGGAGACCGTGCGCATCGATACGGAAGCGGCGGCCAGGCCATTCCGCTTTCCGGTGCAATATGTGAACCGGCCCAATCTCGATTTTCGCGGCTTTTCCGGGACAGTGGCTTCCGGCTCGATTGCGGCAGGCGATACGGTTGTCGTGGCTAAATCCGGCAAGCAGTCGCGGGTAAAGCGCATCGCGACCTATGATGGCGATCTGCCCCGCGCCTCGGAAGGACAGGCCGTCACACTGGTGCTGGAAGACGAGATCGAAGTTTCACGCGGCAATATGCTGGTCGGCGCGGAAGCACGGCCGGAAGTGGCGGATCGTTTCGCAGCCAATATCGTCTGGTTCGGCGAGGACGCCTTGCAGCCCGGACGGTCCTATCTCCTGCGCACCGAAACCGACCAGACGCCGGTGACGGTCAGCGAGATCAAATATCGGACCGATGTGAACACATTCGCCCGTGAGGATGCGGCCCATCTGGACCTCAACGAGATTGGCTTGTGCCACCTCCAGACGGCCGACCCGATTGTGTTCGACGCTTACGCCGAGAACCGCGTCACCGGCGCTTTCGTGCTGATCGACCGGGTGTCCAACGCGACCGTTGGTGCCGGAATGATCGACAGTGCGTTGCGTCAGGCGACCAATGTGCACTTGCAGGCTCTCGACCTCGACGGAAAGACACGGGCCGCGCAGAAATTCCAGAAGCCAGCGGTGCTGTGGTTCACCGGCCTTTCGGGGTCGGGCAAGTCCACCATCGCCAACCGGCTGGAACAGCGCCTGCATGCGCTGGGCAAGCATACTTATCTGCTCGATGGCGACAATGTCCGCCATGGCCTCAACAGCGATCTTGGTTTCTCCGATGCGGACCGGGCGGAAAACATCCGTCGCGTCGGCGAAGTGGCGCGGCTGATGGCCGATGCCGGTTTGATCACGCTGGTTTCGTTCATTTCCCCGTTCCGCTCGGAGCGCGACACGGTTCGCGCGCGGCTGCCGGAAGGGGAGTTCATTGAAATCTTCGTCGATACGCCGATTGAGGAATGCATTGCGCGTGACCCAAAGGGTCTTTATGCGCAGGCGCTGCGTGGCGAAATCAAGTCCTTCACGGGCATCGATTCGCCTTATGAAGCGCCAGCCTCGCCGGAACTGCGCCTCGATACGACGGGGCGCAATGTTGACGAACTGGTCGCGGAAGTAGAAAAGTATCTGGCCGAGCGTGGTATCATCGGCAGTTATGGTAGCGATTCCTGGTCGATCTGAGCGATGAACATTCCAGCCTCTCCCAAAGCAGACCCGAATGGCGCAGCCTTGCTCGCCGTTTTTGAACAAGCAGCGCTTGAGGCTGGCCGGGTCATCATGAAGCATTATGTCGATGGCTGCGCCGTCGAACATAAAAAGGATGAATCGCCCGTCACGGAAGCAGACCGCGCCGCCGAGGCGATCATCCTTGCCGCACTTTCGTCGGTCGCGCCCGATATTCCGGTCGTGGCCGAGGAGGAGGTTTCCGCGGGCCGCCTTCCAGCCCATATCGGACGGCGCTTTCTGCTGGTCGATCCTCTGGATGGCACGCGGGAGTTTCTGCTGCGCAACGGCGATTTCACAGTCAATATCGGCCTGATCGAAGATGGCGTGCCGGTCACGGGCATCGTCTATGCCCCGGCGCGCAATCTGCTTTTTACCGGCACGGGCAACCGCGCCGAGGAAGCGGAAACCACTGCGGATCACAAGATTGCCCGCCGGCGTGCAATCCGAGCGCGGGAAGGTGCCGCGGAACGCATTGCCGTGTGCAGCCGTTCGCACAACACGCCCGAAACCCAGCGCTTTTTGCAGGCAAATCAGATTTCCGGCCATGTTTCGGTCGGTTCGTCGTTGAAGTTCTGTCTGATCGCGCGCGGTGAGGCGGATATCTATCCGCGCTTTGCCCCGACCATGGAATGGGACACGGCGGCTGGCGACGCTGTGCTGCGTGCCGCAGGCGGCATGACCGCCACCCTTGACGGCAAGCCGTTCGTCTATGGCCAGCGTGCCGGACGGGGCGTGAAGGGCTTCGCCAACCCGCATTTCGTCGCCTATGGCGCGGGCTTTACGCCCGTCTTTCCGGCGGAAGTGCTCTGATCCTGTGACATTTATGAGCAGGTTTGAGTGTGGCGGCAAAAAAACTGCGTCATGCACTTGCGGCATCAAAAATGCAGCGTTATAAGCCGCCTCAACGGTTGCGCCACTGGCTGCGACCGACTGGTTCGGAGTGTAGCGCAGCCTGGTAGCGCACCTCGTTCGGGACGAGGGGGTCGGAGGTTCGAATCCTCTCACTCCGACCATTCAGATGCTGGAAGCTGTTCCCGATTTTTCCAGAAACTCTTCCCTTCGCACATATTTTTCTATTGCTGTCGACCGAAAACCGACATGCGCATGAATTCGCCGTCATATTCGGCAAGCGCCACCAGACGCGCGCGATCGAGAATCTCGACCCGGTTGGAACGGAACAGGACAAGCCCTTCCTCGCGCAGATCCCGCAACATGCGATTGAGATGAATCGGCGTCAGGCCCAGCGCGTCGGCCAGCTGATATTGCGTCAGCGGACAATAATAGGAATCGGGATCATCGACGCAGCTGGCCTTGACCCGGTCAGACAGTTCCAGGAGCAGATGCGCGGTGCGGACATAGGCGCTGCGGCGTCCGACATTGGTGAGATGCTCGATCAGCATGGCGCGCTGTCGTGACAAAAGCTCAATGAAGATCATCGCCAGACGCGGCACGCGCCGGATGGCGCTTTCAAGCGAAGCCACTGGAATTTCAATGACTTTCATCGGCGTAATGGCCGATATCGTATTGTAGCTATAGCCGTCGGCGGTGCGAAGGCCGATGAAATCGCACCGCATCGGAAAGTCGATGATCTGCCTTTGCCCGCCGGACAGGTCGCGATAGACACAGCCCCAGCCGGACACGACCATATGCACGTTTCTGACGCGCTCGCCCTGTTCGATGATGATGGTATCGGTGGTAAAACTGTTCTCGGTGACGACAAGCGAAGCCAAAGCACCAATGGCATGTGCGTCGAGGTCCGCCAGAATCGGCGAAGATTCCAACAAGTCGATCAGCGCCCCCACGGAAGGTGCCGCGATGCCTCTACCACTATGCATAACACTTCCGCACTAAACGAAAGATATAGTTTTATATCTTCCTATTGTTTAAGTCGCTCTTACGGACAAGATAAATTTTCGTACTTGCTAACATAAATTAATGACACGATTGCTGCGAGGTAGCAATATTGGGCCATTGGATGGGGGAATTTCGTTAATATAAGTCATAAGCATAATTTAAATACCGAACCTGTGACGGCGGGAACGGCGGATCACTGTGTAGGAGTAAGTAACCTTCGTGCCGGGGAGACGCGCCGATGTTGGATGCAAGGGGTGCCAGCCTGTGGGCTGTACCGGAAGATAGAGATAATGGAGCGGTCGGTGTCGGCGTTCTGCCGAACAGTGATCGCCATCTGCTGCTTGTGTGCAAGAGCAATCTGGAGCGGGAGTGCCTTTTCAACGGGCTCCTGATGAATGGGCTGAAAATGCCGGTGACGTGCTATGGAGCAATCGAGCAGGCAAAGCTTTTCAGCGGAAGCGCCGTCATTCTGCTGCATATCGGGGCCAAGCGGCTTGCCGATCCGTTCTTTTCCGAAGAAATCCGATCTCTCGTGGAGATGTGGGCGCCATCGCCGATTGTGCTTCTCGCCGAGCGGGAGGAATGGGCGCAGGTCGTGCGGGCCATGGAAATTGGCGCGAGGGGGTATATTCCAACCTCCGTCGATGTCAGGGTCTGCGTCGAGGCGATCCATCTGGCGAGCGCGGGCGGCATGTATATTCCAGCCTCCATGGCTGTCAAAGCGCCGCCGCCCGATATTGACGAGGATGCGCTGGGCGAATTGCTGACGGCGCGCGAAATCGAGGTGGTTCATGCGATTCGTATCGGTCGCTCCAACAAGGTGATCGCTTTCGAACTCGGCATGAGCGAAGGCACCGTGAAAGCGCATGTTCATAACATCATGCGCAAGATCGGCGCCGCCAACCGGACCGAAGTGGCCTGCAAGCTGCACAATATGTACAATAACGGCCTGGGAGACGATTGAGCGGTTTCAGACGTCCGGCATATGTGCAAGGCGGTTGCTTTCTCTTCGAAAACAGAGACATTACAGGCTCGCAATTCTAACAAACTCAGCGCGGGCAAAAAATGCAGCTTACCCCTCGTCACAATGCAATTCTGGAACTCGCCCGCCGACAGGGGCAGGTTCTGGTGGACGATCTGGCCGCGGCTTTTGACGTGACGCCGCAGACCGTGCGCAAGGATCTCAACGATCTGTGTCGCGCACGGCTGCTGCGCCGCATCCATGGCGGCGCGCTCTATCCGTCCGGCGTGGAAAATATGGAATATGAGGCGCGCCGCCGGATCGCCGCCCGCGAGAAGGAATCGATCGGCAAGGCCGCAGCCGATATCATTCCGGATGGTGCATCGCTGTTCATCAATATCGGCACTACGACCGAAGCGGTCAGCCATGCCCTGATCGATCACAGCGAGCTGATGGTCATCACCAACAATATCAACGTGGCCAACACGCTGCGCGTGCACACCTCTATCGAAGTGGTCATCGCCGGCGGCGTGGTCCGCTCGTCTGACGGCGGTATTGTGGGCGAGGCGGCGGTCGATTTCATCCGCCAGTTCAAGGTCGATTACGCCATCATCGGTGCGTCGGCGATGGACGAGGACGGCGCGCTGCTCGACTTCGATTTCCGCGAAGTGAAAGTCGCACAAGCGATTATCGCCAATGCGCGCCACGTCATTCTGGTGTCCGATTCCACCAAGCTGGAACGCACCGCACCGGTGCGCATCGGCCATATTTCGCAGATCAATACCTTCATCACCGACCGTTGCACCTCGCAGCAACTGCGCGATCTCTGCGCGGAGCATGAGGTGGAGCTGATCGAAACCCTCCCTGTCTGATCCAAAAGCCGCCATGCCGGGCTGCAAATGGCAATTTCTGCGCTTCCGGTGCTCACGTACAAAAAAGTACGCTGCGCTCCGGTTCTCGAAATCACCATTTTCGCCACGGCCTGCCGTTTTTTGATTCAGACAGTCAGCGAGAGAAGTCAAAGCACGGCGGTTTCGTTTATTTTCGCTTTGCTTTCATATTAAATAGTTTTATATTCGCTTTGGTGTTTCTGAGGCGCGTGCTGTCACGCGCCCTAAAATGAATGTTCGAGCGTCTGTCTGCTGCAAGCGCTCTGAAACCGCTTTTAAGGTTTGCCATGGCGCAGGAAGACATATTCGACATTTTCGTTATTGGTGGCGGCATCAATGGATGCGGCATTGCGCGTGATGCGGTCGGGCGCGGCTTTTCCGTCTTCCTGGCGGAAATGAACGATCTGGCGAGCGGCACCTCATCCCGTGCCACCAAGTTGATCCATGGCGGCCTGCGTTATCTGGAGCATTACGAGTTTCGTCTGGTGCGCGAGGCGCTGATGGAACGCGAGGTGCTGTGGGCGAATGCGCCGCATATCATCCATCCGATGCGCTTTGTGCTGCCCTATCACAAGGGCGGCGTGCGGCCCGCGTGGCTGTTGCGGCTGGGCCTGTTCCTCTACGATCATCTGGGCGGGCGCAAGAAACTTCCGGCGACACGCACATTGAATATGCGCACCGACGCCGCCGCCAAACCGCTGAAGCCGCTTTTCACCAAGGCATTTGAATATTCCGACTGCTGGGTCGATGATGCCCGTTTCGTGGCACTGACTGCGCGCGATGCTTCCGACCGTGGCGCGTCGATCCGTACGCGGACCAGAGTTGTGGCGGCGCGCCGCGACAGCCAGGGCTGGACAGTGACGGTCGAAGACACGGAGACTGGACGTCGCGAAGAAATTCGCGCCCGCCTGCTGGTCAATGCCGCCGGTCCTTGGGCCGACAAGGTTTTGCAGGGTGTCGAAGGCGACCGCCAGTTGCATAATGTCCGGCTGGTGCAGGGCAGCCACATCGTGGTGCGCAAGAAATTTGCCGATCCACGCTCCTATTTTTTCCAGAACAATGATGGGCGCATCATCTTTGCAATCCCGTATGAAGATGATTTTACCCTGATTGGCACCACCGATCAGGATTACAAGGGTGACCCCGCCAAGGTGGCGATCACCGAGGCTGAAACCGATTATCTCTGCGCGGCGGCAAGCGAATATTTCGCGGAGCCGGTGCGGCGCGAAGATGTGGTCTGGACCTATTCCGGCGTGCGCCCGCTCTATGATGATGGCGCCAGCAAGGCGCAGGAAGCAACGCGCGACTATGTTCTGAAGGATGATGCGCCAGCCGGTCTTGCGCCGCTGATCAATGTCTTTGGCGGCAAGCTGACGACTGCGCGCAAACTTGCCGAGCACATGATGGAAAAAATCGAACATCATCTGGGCAAAAAGGGCGCGCCGTGGACCCATGGGGTAGCGCTGCCGGGCGGGGATTTTCAGGAAGTTGCTTTCGAAAGCGAGTTGCGGAAAATACAGTCGGCTTATCCATTTCTGTCGCCAGACCATGCGCGTCGCCTGTTCCGGCTCTACGGAACGCGCGTCCATCACCTGCTTGGCAAGGCCGCATCACTTGCCGATCTTGGTCGCCATTTCGGCGCCGATCTCTATGAGGCGGAAGTCACCTATCTCATTGAAAATGAATGGGCTTGCACGGCAGAGGATATCCTTTGGCGGCGCACAAAACTCGGCCTTCGTCTGAATTCGGCAGAAGTAGAGGGACTGAATAATTACCTGCAAGACGAAGAAAAAATGCAATCCCGATTTGTTGCTGGTGCTTAATCGCAATCAAATGTTTGTAATTTTCAATTATTCTTTGACGTGATAGTTTACTAATGTACTTAAAGACTTTTTATACTTGAAAATTTTAAAACAGTACTTTATGAATGCGGTGCGGATGCTGATCGTTTCCTCCCGATACCACTCGGACTGGTGTATTTTTGTCCGGGTGTCATCACTTAGATTGGTTCCGCACCGTTCATGCAATCGTCTCTCACGAGGCGCATACCCCTGACAATACAGACCTCCCATCAGTTGACCTTGCGGCCCGGCGGCTATCTCCGCCGGGCCGTTTTTTCGTCGTTTCGATGATGCGCTTGCCAGTTGTGGGGGAAAAAGCCATTATTCATTGACGAGCATTCCGGCAAGACTGCGCAGCGGTGCTGCATTCGGGCATGTTCAAGACGAATTCAGCGGTTCCAGCCTTCCTGGGAGGAGAAAGATGGGTGCACCGCAAGAAAGGGTTCATGCGGACCGTATTCTGTCCGCAATCCACACCGGCGGGTCGGCCCGCTCGGCGCTGGTGGCGTCGTGGCAGCGTTCTGCCGAACTGCACAAGCTCGATCCTGCCGCCTCCGGTGCGGTGCGCACACTTTCAGAAGGCGAATTCCGCACCGCGCATGAGCGGGTGGAGCGGCTGGTCAGCGTGGCGCAGGCCAGCATGGATCGCCTTTACCTGGCGGTCGGTGGTGTCGGCTGCTGCGTGCTTCTGGCCGATAGCGAAGGCGTGCCGGTCGAGCGGCGCGGGGCGGCCAGCGACGACGACACCTTCTATCGCTGGGGCCTCTGGACGGGCGCGGTGTGGAGCGAGGAAAGCGAAGGCACAAACGGCATCGGCACCTGTATTGTCGAACAGCGCGCGCTGACCATTCACCGCGACCAGCACTTTCATTCGCGCAATGTCGGACTGTCCTGCACGGTGGCCCCGATCCACGATCATCAGGGTCGCCTCATGGCCGCGCTCGATGTTTCATCCTGCCGTTCCGATCTGACGGAAGCCTTTGCGCAGCTCATTTCGCTGGCGGTGATCGACGCGGCGCGCCGGATAGAGGCGGAAAATTTCCGGCAGGCTTTTCCAAAGGCGCGCATCATGCTTGCGCCCAGCGTGGACCGCAGCGGCGGCGCCTTGATCGCGGTCGACAAGGACGATCTGGTAATCGGCGCGACACGAGCTGCGCGTCTGGCGCTCGGCCTTGACGATGCGGCGCTGGCGGGCCCGCTGCCTGCTGCCGATATTCTCGGCTGGAATGCCGATCCGCGCGAGGATATGGCGGAGTCGGAACGCGGCGTCATCCTGCGGGCGCTGGCCCGCGCGGAAGGGAATATTTCCGCCGCCGCAGGGCTTCTGGGCATCAGCCGGGCGACGCTGCATCGCAAGCTGAACCGTCTCAAGATCATTCGCCCTCATTGAACTGCTGGCAAAATCATCTGACGCAACTGTCTCAATATTGCGACACATGATCTTGCGAGCATGGAATGGCGGGATGACTCTTCCCCGCTATCGCGCGATCCTCCCTGTTGAAGCGCTGTAGGAGCGGCGTTAACTCGGGAGGAAGTCATGAATAAGGTTGAATTCAGCCGGACGGTGAAGCCGGCTTTTGCCAAACGTTATGGCAATTTCATCGGCGGCAAATGGGTCGAACCCAAGTCGGGTCGCTATTTCGAAAATACCTCACCGGTCAATGGCCAGGTTCTGTGCGAAGTCGCGCGTTCCGACGCGGCGGATGTTGAAGCCGCGCTCGATGCCGCTCATGCCGCCAAGGAAGCATGGGGTCGCACAAGCGTTGCCGAACGCGCGCTGATCCTCAACCGCATTGCTGATCGCATCGAGGAAAACCTGCCTGCGCTCGCTGCCGCCGAAACATGGGACAACGGCAAGCCGATCCGCGAAACCACCGCTGCCGATCTTCCGCTGGCCGTCGATCACTTCCGCTATTTCGCCGGTGTCATTCGCGCGCAGGAAGGCGGCATTTCGGAAATCGACCACGACACGGTCGCCTACCACTTCCATGAACCGCTGGGCGTTGTCGGCCAGATCATTCCGTGGAACTTCCCGATCCTGATGGCGGTGTGGAAACTGGCCCCGGCGCTGGCCGCTGGCAATTGCGTGGTGCTTAAGCCCGCAGAACAGACCCCGGCCTCTATCCTCGTCCTGATGGAACTGATCGGCGATCTGCTGCCAGCAGGCGTGGTCAATGTGGTCAATGGTTTCGGTCTCGAAGCAGGCAAGCCGCTGGCATCCAGCCCGCGCATCGCCAAGATCGCTTTCACTGGCGAAACCACGACTGGCCGCCTCATCATGCAATATGCCAGCCAGAACCTCATCCCGGTCACGCTGGAACTTGGTGGCAAGTCGCCCAACATCTTCTTCAAGGACGTCGCAGCCGAAGATGACGACTTCCTCGACAAGGCCATCGAAGGTTTTGTCATGTTCGCGCTCAATCAGGGTGAAGTCTGCACCTGTCCGAGCCGTGCGCTGGTTCATGAATCGATCTACGACAAGTTCATGGAAAAGGCGTTAAAGCGTGTGGAAGCCATCGTGCAGGGCGATCCGCTCGACCCGGCAACGATGATCGGCGCGCAGGCATCGAGCGAGCAGCTTGAGAAAATTCTAAGCTATCTCGACATCGGTCGTCAGGAAGGCGCCGAAGTGCTGACCGGCGGTGAGCGCAATGTCCTGCCGGGCGATCTGGCGGGCGGCTATTACGTCAAGCCGACCGTGTTCAAGGGCAACAACAAGATGCGCATCTTCCAGGAAGAAATTTTTGGACCGGTCGTGTCTGTTGCAACCTTCAAGGACGATGCGGAAGCGCTCTCGATTGCCAATGACACGCTCTATGGTCTGGGTGCCGGTATCTGGACCCGTGACGGTACACGCGCCTATCGCTTCGGTCGCGCCATTCAGGCGGGCCGCGTGTGGACCAACTGCTACCACGCCTATCCGGCCCATGCGGCCTTTGGCGGCTACAAGCAGTCGGGCATCGGTCGCGAAAACCACCTGAAGATGCTGGAGCATTATCAGAACACCAAGAACATGCTCGTCAGCTACAGCCCGAAAAAGCTTGGTTTTTTCTGAGGTCTGAATATCGCGCGTTGCAATGCGGAGAAGATGTCTCCGCATTGCGTCTAATCAAAGAGCATTCCCGTCTTCCATGTCAGTATTGCGTTGGAAGAACGGTATCAGTTCACCCTCCCAAGGGGACTGTCGAAGGGGCCTGGGCGAAAATGCCCGGGCGACCCTTTCGGCCCATAAGTGTCACGCGGCTGGCTGGACGCGGCAACAGGGTGCACCATATTTCCGACTACATTTCTTCCGTCCCGTCTCGGGGAACAGCTTGAAAGAAACTCAATTCGATAACGAAGGAGAGACTTTATGGCCAAGACAATGAAAGCGGCAGTGGTACGAGAATTTGGCAAGCCGTTGACAATCGACGAAGTGCCGATACCTGAGCCGGGACCGGGGCAGATTCAGGTTGCCATTCAGGCTTCCGGCGTCTGCCATACCGATCTTCATGCCGCCGAAGGCGACTGGCCGGTGAAGCCCAATCCACCATTTATCCCGGGTCATGAAGGTGTGGGTTTTGTGTCGGGCGTGGGGGCTGGCGTCAAGCACGTGAAGGAAGGCGACCGCGTTGGCGTTCCATGGCTTTACACGGCCTGCGGTCATTGCCGCCACTGTCTCGGCGGCTGGGAAACACTCTGCGAGGAACAGCTCAATACCGGCTATTCGGTCAATGGCGGCTTTGGGCAATATGTGGTGGCCGATCCGAATTTCGTCGGCCATTTGCCAAAAAATATCGATTTCAACGAGATCGCCCCGGTGCTTTGTGCTGGTGTCACGGTCTATAAGGGCCTCAAGGTGACCGACACCAAACCGGGCGACTGGGTGGTGATTTCCGGTGTCGGCGGTCTTGGCCATATGGCGGTGCAATATGCCAAGGCCATGGGGATGAATGTTGCGGCCGTCGATATCGACGACAAGAAACTCGACCTTGCCCGCAAGCTTGGTGCGACGGTGACGGTCAATGCCAAGACGAACAAGGACCCGGCAGCTTATATCAAGAAGGAAACCGATGGCGGCGCGCAAGGCGTACTGGTGACGGCAGTTTCGCCGATCGCCTTTGAACAGGCGCTCGGCATGGTGGCGCGCGGCGGCACGGTATCGCTGAACGGCCTGCCGCCGGGCGATTTTCCGCTGTCGATTTTCAACATGGTGCTGAACGGCGTCACCGTGCGCGGGTCCATCGTCGGCACTCGCCTTGATCTTCAGGAATCGCTCGACTTCGCCGCCGACGGCAAGGTCAAGGCAACCATCCGCACCGAGAAACTGGAAGATATCAACTCCATCTTCGACGATATGCGCAAGGGCAACATCGAAGGCCGTGTCGTGATGGATCTGACGCAATAAAGCGTGCAGGATAGACTCTGTAAGTTCCGAGCGGGCGGACCTGTTTCGCCCGCTTGCATGCGAGGGAGGAGAAAATGTTGCAAGAAAACCCGCAAAGGGGCGAGCAGGACAACGGCAAGGGGCAAGTCAGCGCCACCCCCGACGCTCTCAAGCTTATTCGTGAATTGCAGGCTGAATATGGGCCGATCATGTTCCATCAGTCGGGCGGCTGCTGCGATGGTTCTTCGCCAATGTGCTATCCGCAGGGCGAATTCGTCATTGGCGATACGGATGTGAAGCTGGGCGAGATTGGCGGCGCGCCGGTCTATATCAGCGGCCCGCAATATGAAGTTTGGAAGCACACCGAACTCATCATCGATGTTGTTCCGGGGCGCGGGGGCATGTTCTCGCTCGATAATGGGCGGGAGGTGCGTTTTCTGACGCGATCCCGCATATGTTCCGTTCCCTGAAAGCTTTGGCCTTTTCGTTATCCGGCGAACAAGATATCCAAAGCACATCCCGAAAAGTGTGAAACGGTTTTCGGATCAGATGTGCGCAGTAAAAATGTGCACATCCCGAAAAGTGTGAAGCGGTTTTCGGGCAAGATGTGCGTAAAATAAAAGCAGGCTCTTCGGGGAGGAAGTCGATTCTACATGGCCGCAACGGGTAAGAGAGCGACGATACACGATGTGGCGCGTCTGGCGGGCGTGTCGATCAAGACCGTTTCACGCGTTTATAACGACGAACCGAATGTGCGCGAGGCGATCCGCGAAAAGGTGCGCGAAGTGGGGCAGGAGCTGCGCTATCGGCCCAATGCGGCGGCACGCAATCTGGTGGAGCGCCGCTCGCATCTGATCGGCCTTTTCTTCGAAAATCCCAGTTCCAGCTATGTCGCCGAATTGCAGATGGGCGCGCTGGAACGCCTGCGCGGCACGCGCTATCGCCTGCTGATTTTTCCGGTCGAGAACCGCGCCGATATTCGCGGTGCACTGATCGAAACCGCCCATGCATCGGGCCTCGACGGCATCATCGTGACGCCGCCCATGTCGGACGATCCGGAAATTTTGCAGGAACTTTCCGCTTCGGCCATGCCCTTTGCGCGCGTGGCGGGCGATGTCAACGTGCATCCAACCGACAGTATTTCAATTGATGACGAGGCCGCAGCCGTCGATTTGGTGAACTATCTTCTGAAACTCGGTCATCGGAAGATCGCCATCATCATCGGCGACCCGACCCACCGCTCCGCCGAATTGCGGCTTGCCGGATACCGGAAGGCGCTGGACGCGGCGGGGATCGAGCGCAATCCGGATTATGAGGCGCAGGGCGGGTTCAGCTTCGCCAGCGGTTTGGTCGCCGGAAAGAAGCTTCTGTCACTCGAAAATCGTCCAACGGCGATCTTCGCATCCAATGATGATATGGCGGCAGCCGTGGTGCAGATGGCGCATGACCACAAACTGTCTGTTCCGGGCGATATTACCGTGGTCGGTTTCGACGACAGTTCGATTGCCAGCATGGTATCGCCGCAGATCACCACCGTGCGCCAGCCGATTTTCGAAATGGCGCGCGGGGCGGCGGATATGCTGTTGAACCATATCGAAAATGGCCAGATTTCGCCTGCCCGGAAGATCGATTACAAGCTGATCATTCGTCAGTCAGCCGGCAAGGCCCCTGTATAGCTTTCAGCTTTGGGATGGCACGGGGAAAAACCGGTCTCGCGCGTAACTACTGCCGAAGATCATGTCATATTGCAGCATCTGGTAATCGCGCAGCAGGGGCGCAAAAGGCGGGCGCTGTTGCCAGCCTTCATCGGCATTTTCATCGCTATCGAACACGGCATGCGCATCGACGACGCGATACTGGTCATGCAGCTGGCGCAGGAAACCGGTGTAATAGGGATGCTGCATCCCGGCCATTTCGAGTATCTGCATTGGCAGGAATGCCGGGCTGATCGTGCCCGTACCGCGTTCCGCGCCGCGCTTGTTCGACCACAGCACCAGCGGCGTTTCATGCTGGAGAAGCATGTCGCGAGCAGGCGCGATGCGGCTTGCAACACGTTCCTGCATGAAGCCGGTTTCCGTATAGACGGGGCCGAGTGGCGGCAGGTGATCGCCGAAGAATACCAGAATGGTCTCGCGTTCGCGCTTTGACGCCCAGTCCATCAGACGTGCGAGGCTGGCGTCGGCATCCATCGCGCCTTGTGAATAGGTGCGGATCGACTGGCGCACAGCGTCGCTGGCGTCGGCCTGCACGTCGAGCTTCGAATCCGGATAGCGGTTGGCCTCATAGGGACCGTGGCCTTGCAGCGAAACAGCAAAGAAGAAGAACGGGTCTTCCTGCGCATCCGCCTCGCGAATGATCTCGCTGGTCAGCGCGTCGTCCGAGGCGAGCATGCCGCGCTTTTCCAGCGGTGGCATGTTTTCTTCGGACATGAACTTGTCAAAGCCCATATTTTCATAGACGGGACCGCGGTTCCAGAACCACTGGCGATAGGGGTGGATCGCCCGGGTTGCATAGCCCTGTTCCTTGAAGAAGCTCGCGAGCGAAGGCAGCGGACGCCGGACATATTGCTGATAGGGAATGCTGCCGGAAGGCAGGAATGCCTTGGAAAAACCGGTCAGCGCTTCGAACTCGACATTGGCGGTCATGCCGCCAAATTCCGGCGAGAACACATGGCCGGATTGTTCAGCGCGCACGGTCGGGATCGGATCAGCACTGAACGCCACGCCCGGCAGGCGGGTCGGGTCCCAGAAGGACTCGCTCATGATCATGATGACGTCGGGTTTGCCGGTTTCAAGTGCTGCGGGAATGAGCTGCGCGGGCGGCTCGATCGAGGCAATTGCTTCTGGCGAATAGCCTTCCGGCGCAAACACGGTTGCCATCGGCACATTCAGGATGAAGGCCATGGTGAAACCATTATGCGCGTAATTTTCCTTCTGATCCCACATGATGGGCAGAACGCGCAGGCGGTCACGCGCCAGCGAAAAGCTGGAATAATCGGAAATGAAGGCGAACCACGCCAGCAGCGGCAGCGCGAAGGCCAGACGAAGCACGCGGCCTTTCCACGGAATGCGGTCGAAACGACGCCACCAGAAAAGGCTCGCGGCAATCAAAAGTGCTGCGCTGGCAAGCAGGAGAAGGGCGATGCCGACAGCGCTCCACGGGCGTTCACGCACCAGAAGCGGCAGCAGATCGACGATCTGGCGGGCATAGAGAAAATCGCTCGGATAAAGCGGGTCGCCGAGATAAAGGCTTTTCTCCCGCGCAGTGGCGGCGGCGATCAGCGCCAGCGGCCCCACCACGAAAAGCCCGTAATGGATGCGCCCGAAAATCGCGTCGCTGGCGGTCAGCACCACAACGAAGAAGGCAACCGTCGTCCATGCAGGCTTGTGCGGCGTGCGGAAAAACGCAATCGTTTCGGCAAAGGAACCGCGAAAAATCCATTCAACGGAGAAAACCAGAAGAACGGACAGAACAATGGAAGCAAGAGCAACCCAGGCAACACGCACAGGCCAGGAAACATGCGAAGCGCCGAAAATGGCAGCATCGCTCCAGCGACGTTCGCCCGCGTTTTCCACTACTCCAGACATGCCTTACTCGCTACCATTTCTTCCTGTGAGAAAATTCGTGTCACATTTCTGTCATGGAAATGTCAAGCCACGGTTGAGCGGCGGGTGATACCGGACGTGATCTGAACGCACAATGAATGGAAAAAGCCCAATAAAAATAGGGCCGGAATTGCTTCCGGCCCTATTCTTCAAGTGCTGACGATAATCGTCGTTTAAATGACGTCCTCAAGCCCCTTGGTCAGTTCCAGCGCCTGCCGTTCGAACAGACGGCGGTAGATGCCGCCCGGCTTGCGGATCAGCGCGTCGTGGTCGCCTTCCTCGATGATGCGACCCTTGTCGAAGACCAGCAGCCTGTCGAGTGCACGCACCGTCGAAAGTCGGTGCGCGATGACGAGCGTGGTGCGCCCGACCATCAGGCGTTCCATCGCCTGCTGGATCAGCACTTCCGATTCCGAATCGAGGCTGGACGTTGCCTCGTCGAGGATCAGAACCGGCGCATTGGCGAGAAACGCCCGGGCGATGGCCACGCGCTGGCGTTCGCCGCCCGATAATTTCACGCCGCGCTCACCCACCAGTGTCGCATAGCCCTTCGGCAGCCGCATGATGAAGTCATGCGCGCTGGCAAGGCGTGCCGCTTCCTCGATCTCGGCTTGTGTTGCGCCGGGGCGGGCATAGGCGATGTTCTCGGCCAGCGTGCGGTGAAACAGGATCGGCTCCTGCTGCACGATGGCGATCTGCGAGCGCAGCGACGCCTGCGTCACGTCGGCAATGTTCTGCCCGTCAATGCGGATGGCGCCGTCATTAACGTCGTAAAGCCGCTGGATGAGCTTCACGAAAGTGGTCTTGCCGGAGCCGGAATGGCCGACAAGGCCAACCCGCTCGCCCGCATCGATCTTGACCGAGAAGTCGCGGTAAAGCGCGGCTTCATGGTTGCCATAATGGAAGGTGACGTGATCGAAGGTGATCTCGCCCGCGCCGATCCTGATGGCGGGCGCGCCAGACCTGTCGGCAATGCCATAGGGCTGTGCTTCGATCTCGACCAGTTCCTCCATGTCGTTGACCGACCGTTGCAGATTGCGGATATGCATGCCGACATCGCGCAGATAGCCCTGTAGCATGAAGAATGCCGTCAGAACGAAGGTGATATCGCCTGCAGTGGCCTTGCCCTGGCTCCACAGATAGAGCGCAAAGGCAATAACAACGCCGCGCATAACCAGAAGGTTCGCGCCCTGAATGAAGCCATTCAGCGTGCCGATCAGCCACGTGCGGCGCGTGCGACTGCGCCACTTGGTAACGACCTTCGAAAGACGAACATCTTCGCGGCTTTCCGCGCCGAATGCCTTCACGACAGCGTTGCAGGAGATGGCATCGGCCAGCGAGCCACCCATGCGCGTGTCCCAGCTATTGGCCAATGTTGCGGCAGGCGCAACGAAGCCGAGCGAAATCACAATCGTGCAGACGATGAATAGCACAGAGCCGATTGCAACCAGCAAGCCCATCAACGGCCAATACCAAGACAGCAACGCAACCGAGCCAAGCAGCATCAGCAAGGATGGCAGCAGGGCGATGATCAGCGTGTCATTGAGCAGATCGAGCGCCCACATGGCACGCGAAACCTTGCGCACCGTCGATCCGGCAAAGGCATTGGCGTGCCAGTCGGTCGAAAACCGCTGCAACTTGTGGAACGAACTTGCCGCCATGTCGCTCATGATCTTCAAGGTAAAGTCGGTGATGACATAGAAGGTCAGCTGGCGGGTGATCAGCGCCAGCGCGCCGAGTGCAAGCAAGATCACCAGTGCTTCGATTGCACTGTTCCAGGCGCTGTCGCCGCTTAGCGAAAGCGCATCCACCAGCCGTCCGGAATAGAGCGGGGTCAAGACATCTGCGGCTGTTGCAAGCAGCATGCCGATTATCATCAGCGCCAGCCGCAAGGGCTGACTTCGCCAATGGCTGAAAGTGTAGCCGAGGACATTGCGGAACGCAGGCCCCCGGAAATCGAGACGAAACCGAGTCATATCCATATTACCAGCCTGTGCTCGCGCGCAGAAACTGGCCCTTGATTGAGAAAAACAAAGCGATCGGCACCCGGAGGAGCCGCGAACAGCGATGGTTTGGAAAGATGCTCCGAAGGAGCGGACAGGTCAGCCTGCCGGGCGGGCCGCGGACCTAGCGGTTAGAAGCGCCCGCGAAAACACTGGGCACCATTGGGAACGGGTAATGGACACGCATCTCATACCTCCTGCCAGTGTTTCAGATGGTTGCACAATAAATGAGCAAACCCATTTGCCAAGGCCCAAAATGCAATTTCTGGTCTGCAAGGGGCGGGGTGTGGCAATTTTGCAAGTTTTCGAATTTCTGAATTTTAAAAGTAATACTTTTCACTTTTTCTGTTACAAGCGCTTGCGCCCTTGCATTCGCCTGTTCGCTGCGCGAATGAAGGTCAGATATATCAGTGCCGCACGGCCGATATCGGGAATTCACGGGAGAGTTACATGACAATTCATCAAAATCTGATCGCTGGCGAGTGGGTTGGCGGCGACGGCATTGCCAATATCAATCCGTCTGACACCAACGATGTGGTGGGCACCTATGCCCGCGCCACCGCCGACGACACCAAAGCTGCGATTGCCGCTGCAAAGGCCGCTTTCCCGGCCTGGTCGCGTTCCGGCATTCTGGAGCGCCACGCAATTTTGCGTAAGGCTGCCGACGAAATTCTGGCGCGCAAGGACGAGCTTGGCCGTCTCCTGTCGCGCGAAGAGGGTAAGACGCTGGCCGAAGGCATTGGTGAGACCATCCGCGCCAGCCAGATCTTCGATTTCTTCGCAGGCGAAGCCTTGCGCCTTGCCGGTGAAACGCTGCCTTCGGCGCGTCCGGGCATCGGCGTTGAAGTCACCCGTGAACCGGTCGGCGTCGTCGGCATCATCACGCCGTGGAATTTTCCGATCGCCATTCCGACCTGGAAGATTGCGCCCGCGCTCTGCTATGGCAACACCATTGTTTTCAAGCCAGCCGACCTCGTGCCGGGCTGCTCTTGGGCGATTGTCGATATCCTGCACCGCGCCGGACTGCCGAAGGGCGTTCTCAACCTCGTCATGGGCAAGGGCTCGGTTGTCGGTCAGACCATTCTGGACAGCGCCGATGTTCAGGCCGTGACATTCACCGGCTCGACCGGCACGGGCAAGCGCGTTGCTGCCGCCTCCATCGAGCATAACCGCCGTTTCCAGCTGGAAATGGGCGGCAAGAACCCGGTCGTTGTTCTGGATGATGCCGATCTCAATGTCGCCGTCGAATCCGTCGTCAATTCAGCCTTCTTCTCGACCGGCCAGCGCTGCACGGCATCCTCGCGCATCATCGTGACGGAAGGCATCCACGACAAGTTCGTCGCCGCCGCCATCGAAAGGCTGAAGGGCGTCGTGGTCGATAATGCCCTGAAGCAGGGCACGCATATCGGCCCGGTCGTGGATGAAAGCCAGCTTCAGCAGGACATGGATTATATCGAGATCGGCCGCAAGGAAGGCGCGAAGCTTGCCTTTGGCGGCGAACGCCTCAACCGCGAAACGCCGGGCTTCTATCTCCAGCCAGCGCTCTTCACCGAGGCCACCAACCAGATGCGCATCAGCCGCGAGGAAATCTTTGGCCCGGTCGCTTCGGTCATCCGCGTCAAGGATTATGAAGAAGCGCTTGCCACCGCCAACGATACGAACTTCGGTCTGTCGTCGGGCATCTGCACGACGAGTCTGAAATATGCGACCCATTTCAAGCGCAATTCGGAAGCGGGCATGGTGATGGTCAATCTGCCCACCGCCGGCGTCGATTTCCACGTGCCATTCGGCGGGCGCAAGGGTTCGAGCTACGGTCCGCGGGAGCAGGGCCGCTATGCCGCCGAGTTCTACACGACGGTCAAGACGGCCTATACGCTGGCCTGATAAAGCATGTCTCCCGAAAGTGGGAACCGGTTTCGGGATAAAGACATGCGTAAAAACAAAAGCTTTAGCGGTCTGAGAGAATGCGAAAACCGGCGGTTCCCCCGCCGGTTTTTTTATGCGGCTTTTTTAGGCCATGCGGCGAGCTTGCGGGCGAAATGCGATACCGTGCCATGCAGCAGCATGGTGAAAGCCGCCAGCACGAACAAGCAGGCGAACATCAGATCCACCTTGGCGCGACCATTGGCGAGCAGCATCAGATAGCCGAGACCTTTCGATGCGCCGACCCATTCGCCCACCACCGCGCCGATGGGCGCATAGACGGCGGCAAGACTGAGGCCCGACGCCAGCGATGGAAAGGCGGACGGGATGCGGATGCGAAACAGGATCGCCATGCGTCCGGCCCCCAGAATTTCCGCTGCGTCGATCAGGCTCGTTTCGGTGCGCCGCATGCCGTCGAAGAAGGTCGAAACGATGGGGAAGAAAATCATCAGCACGGTGACCGCTATCTTCGATGCGGGACCATAGCCGAGCCACAAGGTCAAAATGGGGGCGAGTGCGAAGATCGGGATCGCCTGACTGAACACCATGGCGGGCATGACAAGCCGCTGCGCCAGCGGCGACATCATCAGGCAGATGGCGGTGGCAATGCCGACCGCACTGCCGAGGACTAGGCCGCCCAGCACTTCGCCGATGGTGGCGGCGGCGTTCTCAGCAATCAGCCCGGCATTGCCGATCAGCGCCTGCACCACATCGAGCGGGCCGGGCAGGATGAAGCGCGGCATCTGGCCGATGCTCACCACCGCCTGCCAGATTGCCAGCGCCACCGCCGCCGACAGCAAGCCGTCGGCGATGCGCCTTGTGCGGGAACGATTTGGAATCGTAGTGTCCAACTAAGCCACTTTTCCTGAAACCGCTTTCAACCCCATCGACCAGAAATCGGCTTCGAGCCTGCTTGCGGTTGCAAAAATCTGGCAGAGTCTTGCCCAACGCGGGCTTTTCTCGAAGTCGTCGCCGATGCGGTCTTTGGCGGCCTGATCGAACAGCTTGCCGACCGTGTGGCACATGTCCTGATATTCAGGCCCCGCATAGGTGTCGATCCACTCCTGATAGGGTGTGCCGGGCAGGGCGGTCACGGCGAGGTTGAGGCCGATTTCACCATAGCCATGCGCGCAGGGCATAAGCGCGGTGAGAAGATCGAGGAAGTCGCCGGCCTGCCCGCAGTCGAGCACATAGCGCGTATAAGCGAGGTTTTCCGGCTCTTCCTCGGTCGCGTAAAGCTCGTCTTCGCTGATCCCCTCGCGGGCGCAGATGCTGACATGCAGCGGCAGTTCCATATGGGCAAGGCCGTGCATGATATCGGCGCAGAGCCGGGTTTCCTGCAATGTGTTGGCCTTGACCACGCCGAGCGCAAAAGCGCGGGCATAGTGGTGCAGATAGACATAATCCTGACGCAGATAATGCAGGAAGGCGGCTTTCGGCAGCGTGCCGTCGCCCAATCCCCGCACGAAGTCATGCTCGATATAGGGCTTCCAGTCGGCAAGGGTCGCGGCGCGAAGCCGCGTGAACAGTTCGGATGAATAATGCGGCTGTGGCTGGCTCATGACTTGCTCCCTTCGGCGTTGACGTCGATGGCGAATTTCTCGACCGGCAGGATGGAAGGAATCAGATTGTTCTCCTTGAGATAGGCCTCGTAACGCTGCCAGCGACCATAATCGAGGCTTGCAGGCGCGCGGGAAAAGCGCGCGACGGTGTCTTTCCAGGCGCGCTGGTTCAGCTCGTCGTTGAGTTCGGTGCTATAGGATGAAAACAGCTCAAAGCCCTTTTCCGGGTGATTGACGATATATTGCGCTGCCTTTTCGGTGGCTGCGAGGAAGCGCGAAATCTTGTCCTTTTCCGCTGCATCCAGTTTGTCGGAAGCGGCGACATAGACCAGCTCGTCATAAACCGGCACGCCTTCTTCCTCGACGAAAAAGCATTTGCCGGGCACGCCTTCGACAGCCATCTGGTTCAGCTCGACATTGCGATAGGCCCCCATCACCGCATCGACCTGCTTCGACATAAGCGATGGCGCCAGCGAGAAATTCACATTGATGAGTTCAACGTCGGACAGTTTGACGCCATGCTGGCCGAGAATGGTGCCAAGCAAGGTTTCCTCGGTTCCGGCGACCGAATAACCGATCTTCTTGCCCTTGAGATCGGCAATGGCATTCACCGATCCGTCATCGCGGGTCATCAGGCAGTTGAGCGGCGAGTCGATCAGTGTCCCGACGCGGATGAGCGGAAGACCTTCATGCACCTGAAGATGCACCTGCTGCTGATAGGAAATGGCAAGATCGGCCTGTCCTGCCGCCACCATTTTGGTGGGCGTCGACGCGTCGGCAGGCGCGACGATTTCCACGTCCAGCCCGGCATCCTTGAAATAACCGAGCTTGTCGGCAACGATGATCGGGCCGTGATCGGGGTTCACATACCAGTCGAGAATGAGCTTCAGCTTGTCGTCAGCGTGAGCCGAAGTGGCAGCCGTGAGGGCGAGGCCGAACAGGGCGGCGAAGACGGTCTTTTTCATAATGTCTGCTCCAGAGCATGGTCAGCATAAGCGCGCGTGGTTTCGATCCACTGGCGCAGGCGGCTTTCGGGGTCGGCATTAAGGGTGATGTCGGTGACGACGGACACGATATCGGCTCCCGCATCGAACACGCCCGGTGCGCGTTCGACGCTCATGCCGCCGATGCCCACCAGCGGAATGTCGCCAATGCGCGCCTTCCATTGGCCAAGACGGGGCAGGCCCTGTTCGTGCCATTTCATCTTTTTCAAAATGGTCGGGTAGATGGGGCCAAGCGCGATATAGTCAGGCTTTACCGACAAAGCGCGGTCGAGTTCGGCCTCATCATGGCTCGAAACACCCAGTTTCAAACCACCGGCGCGAATGGCGTCGAGATCGGCATCATCAAGATCTTCCTGTCCGAGATGGATGAAGTCGCAGCCTTCCTCCAGCGCCAGCTTCCAGTAGTCGTTGACGATCAGCTGACAGTCATGGGCAAGGCAGATTTCTCGTGCGGCGCGGATTTCACTGCGCAGCTCCGCCTCGGTCTTGTCCTTGACGCGCAGTTGCACCAGCTTGACGCCGAGCGGCACCATGCGCTCAAGCCATTTGGCGCTGTCGAAGATCGGATAGAACGGATCGAGGGCCATTACAAAAATGCCTTTCCGAGAAGAGGGGTGGATGGCGCGGCCATGTCTCGCGCTTCGATGGCGTCTGCCTCGAAAGCGAGCCGCCCGGCTTCAACCGCAAGCGCGAAACTGCGCGCCATGGCGACGGGATCGCCAGCCTTGGCTACAGCGGTGTTGATGAGCACGGCGTCATAGCCCAGCTCCATCGCCGCCGCCGCGTGGGACGGCACGCCGATGCCAGCATCGACCACCAGCGGAATATCGGGGAAATGCGCCCGCATGGTCTTCAGCGCATAGGGGTTGTTGAGGCCACGGCCCGAGCCGATGGGCGCGCCCCAGGGCATCAGCACCTTGCAGCCAGCCTCGATCAGCTTTTCCGCGACGACGAGATCGTCATTCATATAGGGAAAGACCTCAAAGCCATCGTCGCAGAGAATGCGCGCGGCTTCCACCAAGCCGAACGGGTCGGGCTGCAATGTGTCGTGGTCGCCGATCACCTCCAGCTTGATCCAGTTGGTGCCGAAGATTTCGCGCGCCATCTTGGCCGTGGTCACCGCTTCACGCGGCGTGTGGCAGCCTGCCGTATTGGGCAGAACGGCCACGCCCAGTTCGCGGATCAGCGCCCAGAAGTCCTGTCCGGCGCGCGCATCGCCGCTTTCACGGCGCAGCGACACGGTGACGATTCCGGCCCGCGAGGCGCGCACCGCATCTGCAAGAACAGCGGGCGATGGATATTGCGCCGTGCCGAGCAGCAGGTGGCTTTCAAACGTTTTTCCGTAGAATTCGAGCATCTCAGCCTCCCTGCATCGGGGCCAGAACTTCGATGCGGTCGCCAGGCGACAAGATCGCGGTTGCGCGCTCATCGCTGGCCACGAATTCACCATTCAGCGCGGTTGCGACCACCGCTTCGTCCAGTTCGATTTCGGCGAGCAGCGCCGCCAGATTGGCTGCTGCCGTGGTGATGACTTCACCGTTCAGCACGATCGTCATGCATAGTCCTCCACAAATTCGGGCTTGGTTTCGGGCGTGGTCGCGCTCGCAACCGCCATCCGCGCTATCGCCGGCGAGAGCAGGAAGCCGTGGCGATAAAGCCCGTTGACATAGATGGTTTTGCCGCGTCGCCTTACGCGGGGCAGATTGTCGGGAAAGGCGGGGCGCGCATCGACGCCGGTTTCGAGAATCTCCGCTTCGCCGAAGGCCGGATGGAGGGCGTAAGCCGCGCTCAAAAGCTCCAATGTCGAGCGCACGCTGATGCCACTGCGCTGATCGCTTTCGATCATCGTCGCGCCGATCATGTGCACACCGTCGCCGCGCGGCACGATGTAGAGCGGAATGCGCGGATGCAGCAGGCGCACGGGCCGCGAAAGGTTGATGTCACGCGAGCGGACGACCAGCATCTCACCCTTGACGCCGCGCAGATCCGGCAGCACATCGCGGGCGCTAAGACCGCGTGCATCCACCACGATATCCGCGTCGATCTTCGCTTCATCTGCGTCCGTATTGAGGTGAAAGACGACACCCTTTCGTTGCAGGTTTCCGGCCAGCTCAACGAGTGTCTTGCGCGGATCGAGATGCCCTTCGCGCGCGAAGAACAGGCCCTGCCGGAAACGCCCGGCCAGATCAGGTTCCAGTGCATTGATGCGTTCATGATCGATTGTGTCGAAGGCTTCCGTCCGGCGGGCGAAACGGCGCAACTCGCTGGCGTCGCGATTGTGCGACAGAACCAGTGTGCCTTCGCGCTTGACGCCGGAAACGTGTTTTTCCCACCAGCCGATGGATTCCTGCCCGAGCCGCACCACAGGCTCTTCGGCGCTTTCGCCCTCGCACCATGGCGCCAGCATGCCGCCTGCCAACCACGAACAGCAATCGGAACCGATCTGCGGGCTGCGGGCCATCACCGTGACGGCATGGCCCTGATCGGTGAACTCGGCGGCGGTGGCAAGACCGGCGACACCCGCTCCGATGATGGTGACGCGCATCACGCAATCTCCTCCGCCCGGATTGTCCAGAGGTCATGGAAATGATGCACTGGCCCGTGGCCGTGTCCGATCTTCAATGTGTCGGCGGCGCGGATTGCCCCTTGCAGATAGGTATGCGCGTTCAGAACGGCTTTCTCCAGCGGCAGGTTTTTGGCAAGCTCTGCGGCTATGGCCGAGGAGAGCGTGCAGCCTGTGCCATGGGTGTTACCGGTCAAGATACGCGGTGCTTCAACCCGCAGCGTCGGCTGATCGGGGCGCACCAGCAGATCGACGCATGTTTCGCCTTCCGCGTGGCCGCCCTTCATCAGAACGGCTTTCGCGCCGAGTTCGAGCAATGCGCGGCCCTGTTGTTCGGCGTCTTCATCATCAAGCGCCAGGCCGCAACCAAGCAGGCAGGCCGCTTCTGGCCGGTTGGGCGTCAAAAGCGTGGCCAGCGGCACCAGTTTCTGGCGCAGAAGCGCTGTGGCGTTTTCGCTCAAAAGCCGGTCGCCCGACTTTGCCACCATCACCGGATCAACAACGACGGGACCGGAAAAATGCGCAAGGCCGCGCGCGATGGCGTCGATGGTTTCAGGCACGGAAACCATGCCGATCTTCACTGCCGCAACATCGAGATCGCTGAAAACGGCGTCGATCTGCCCTGCGACGATAGCGGGCGGGATATCGTGCACCGCGCTTACCGTGCAGGTGTTCTGCACGGTCACAGCGGCAATGACGCTTGCGCCATAAACGCCAAGTGCGGAAAATGTCTTGAGGTCGGCCTGAATGCCAGCGCCGCCACCGCTGTCGGAACCGGCAATGGTTACACAGATGGGCACAGACCGCATCTGGCCATTGTTGGTTTTGGTTCGGGAGAAACTATGTTTCTGGTTCATCGTGTCGTCTCTCATTCCGAACGGAAAGATGAGACGCCATGAACCTTTATGGAGCGTAAGCTCCTGTGGGGAATGAACCCCGTCCGCGACGCGTCAAACTCCGTTCCCTACGCAGGTATTACCCGGATCAGGTTCAATGGGTTAACGCGAGAACGCGCCTCTCAGCCTCTTGCAAGGCACCCCAACGAATTTTGCGTCCATAGGCATAGGCCGGAAGTTTTGAGTGGTCAAGCAATGTCTTCGCTGGTCGGGAAACAGTGTTGTCCCGTGTCTTGCACTGTGATTGGGCGCGATGAAAACGCCATCATCAGAAAAAACTTATATGAGCCTGTTTTTCATATATGGTTTGTTAAAACCATTGGTCGTAATCTATTTGCGGGGAAGTGTGTCTGGGTGGCGGTCCCCGCTTGTCTGTTTGTGAGCCTGTCTCATGAACACATGCGGAATATGATGTTCCAGTGAGAGGTTTTGTTGGCTAATTAGAACGACGGCATGTGTCGGCTTGGGGCAAGGGATTTATAATGGCGAAGCGGAAAGCCGGTCCGGTACAGGCGGGAAGCTCCATGGCGAGCACGCCCCAGCAGGATTTCCGTATTCTGTTTACCACCCATCCAACGCCGATGTGGGTCTATGATCCGCAAACATTGGGCTTCATCATCATGAATGATGCCGCCTATGCGCTTTACGGCTACACGCCCGATGAACTGCCCGGCATGACTGTCCTCGATATTCGTCCGCATACCGAGCGCGAGCGCATGCTGAGCGCTGTCCGGGATCGCAGCGATCTGGAGCGCCCGGAGCGCTGGCAGCACCGGCGCGCCGATGGCGAAATCATCGAAGTACTGACCTATGGACGTGAGGTGCAGTTCGATGGCAGGGAAGCGATCCTCGCCATCGTGCAGGACCGGACCGAACTGGCCAAGGCCAACCGGCAGGCGATCCATGCCCAGTCGCTGCTCGACAGCCTCGTCAGCAATCTGCCGCTCGGCGTGTTCATCAAGGACATGCAGGATGATGGCCGCTATGTCCTCTATAATCAGGCGGCGTCGCGGGCGAGCGGCAAGTCGGTCGATGCGGTTGTCGGCTTCACCGATGCGCAGCTGATGTCGGATCTTGAACGCCGCCAATATGCGCAGCAGGATCGTCAGGTGATGAGCAAGGGCGAGGCGCTCAGCGTCGAGTATAAGTCCCAACATGACGACGGAACGCAGCGCATTCTGCGTGTCATCAAGAGTTCCATTCCGCCGGTTGAGGGCGGCACGCCGCGTTATCTGATCGGCCTGATCGAAGATGTCACCGAACGGCGCGAAATCGAGGAACGCATGGCCCATATCGCCATGCATGACAGTCTGACGCGCCTGCCCAACCGCGCCGCTTTCTCCCATCATGTGGAGGAATTGCTAAAAAAGCGGGGCGATGCGGAGCCTTTTGCACTGTTTTGTATCGATATCGATCACTTCAAGAGCATCAACGACAATATCGGCCATCAGGCGGGCGACCAGCTTTTGCAACAGGTTGCCGAGCGTTTGCGCCAGATTACCACGTCCGACCAGTTCATCGCGCGGCTTGGTGGCGACGAATTCGCCGTCATCTATCGCAGCGGCACCGTCGGCCAGATCGCCATGTTTGCAGACCGGGTGCTTTCGGCCTTTCAGGAACCGTTCCGGCTGGGTGACAATTCAGAATTCGTCACCTGCAGCATGGGCATCGCGCAGGCGCCGCTGCATGGCGACAATTCCGACGTGCTGATGCGCAATGCCGATCTGGCGCTCAATGCGTCGAAATCAGGCGGCAGGCGCACATTCCATTTCTACCAGCATTCGCTGCGTCTGGCCGCCGAAAAACGCCACATCATGACGAGCGAGCTGCGTCAGGCCTTGCTGTCCGAACAGTTCGAACTGCATTACCAGCCGATCTTCAATCTGGATAGCGGACTGATTTCCGGCTTCGAAGCGCTGATCCGCTGGCGTCATCCCGAGCGCGGCATGGTATCGCCTGCAGAATTCATTCCGCTTGCCGAGGAAACCGGATTGATCGGCCCGATTGGCGATTGGGTGCTGTTGGCTGCCTGCCGCGAGGCGGTTTCCTGGCCGGAAGATATCAAGGTCTCGGTCAATCTGTCGCCGGTCCAGTTCAGCCAGACCTCGCTTCTGCGCTCTGTCACCGATGCGCTGGATGCAGCCCGCCTGTCGCCGAACCGGCTGGAACTGGAAATCACGGAATCGGTGTTTCTCTCCAACAGCAAGCACAATATCGAATTGCTGTTCGAGTTGCGCCGTCTGGGCGCCCGCATTGCTATGGACGATTTCGGCACCGGCTATTCCTCGCTCAGCTATCTGCGCTCCTTTCCGTTCGACAAGATCAAGATCGACCGCAGCTTTGTGTCCGGCATCGAAGCGGATACGCGCGATCTCGCCATCATCCAGGCGGTGGCGACGCTGGGTGCAGGCTTCAATATCGTCACCACCGCCGAGGGCGTGGAAACAGCGCAGCAGCTGGAACGCCTGAGAACCGAACGTTTCGGCGAAGTGCAGGGCTATCTGACCGGACGCCCGATGCCAGCCAGCGATGTGCATGCCTTCATCCAGAGCAATAACGGCACTGGTCTTGCCATGCCCGCAGCCCATAACCGCCTGCCGGTCTGACCCGGAAACTCCGGAAAAACGCTGCCGCATTTCCGCTTTCAAAAAAGCGCTTGACCTTCCAACGGTGGGAAGGACTACTTATATGGCAATTCAGAAATCTAGCCTCTGAGCGCATCCCGAAAAGTGTGAAACGGTTTTCGGACAAGATGCGCGCCCGAAGGCGTGAAAAGGGACCGCTAAAGGTCTCGAAGAGGATTGCCATGAACAAGCCCGTCGATCACGAAACCATCAGCTTTCCCGTTCCCGTGGAAGGCATGAGCTGCGCATCCTGTGTTTCCTCCGTCGAAAAGGCCGTGTCGAAGGTTGCGGGCGTCGACAAGGTTTCCGTCAATCTGGCCACCGAGCGCGCCGACGTAACCTTCAAAGGCGCGCCGGATCTGCCTGCCGTTATCGATGCCATTCGCAAGGCGGGCTATGAGGTTCCTTCCGGCAGCGTCGATCTTGCCATTGAGGGCATGAGCTGCGCTTCCTGCGTCAGCAAGGTCGAAAAGGCGTTGAATGCGGTGCCGGGCGTGACGCGGGCCAGCGTCAATCTGGCGACCGAACGCGCGCATGTGGAACTGGCGGGTGGGGTCGAGACATCCGAACTCGTCAAGGCCGTCGAGAAAGCTGGTTACGAAGCGCGGTCGCTGAACGATAGAAAAGATGAAGCGCCAGCCGAAACCCAAAGCGAAAAGCGCGATGCCGAAGCTGCGGAACTGAAGAAGAGCGTTCTGCTGGCCGCCGTCCTGACGCTTCCGGTCTTCGTGCTGGAAATGGGATCGCATCTCATTCCCGCTGTCCATATGTTCGTGATGGACCGGATCGGCATGCAGAACAGCTGGTATCTGCAATTCGTGCTGACCACGCTCGTCCTGTTCGGCCCCGGTCTGCGCTTCTTCAAGAAGGGCATTCCGGCGCTGCTGCGCGCCACACCGGATATGAACTCGTTGGTGGTCGTCGGCACGCTTGCGGCCTGGGGCTTCTCGCTTGTCGCAACCTTCCTGCCGGGCGTTTTGCCAGCGGGCACCGTCAATGTCTATTTCGAGGCGGCGGCGGTTATCGTCACGCTGATTCTGATCGGGCGCTATCTTGAAGCGCGCGCCAAGGGGCGCACCAGTGCGGCCATCAGCCGTCTGGTCGGCTTGCAGGCCAAGTCGGCCCGCGTGGTGCGCAATGGCGAGACGATCGATGTGCCGCTGGAAGACGTGCGCGCAGGCGATATCGTGCAGGTGCGGCCCGGCGAGAAAGTGCCGGTCGATGGCGAGGTGGTCGAAGGCTCGTCCTATGTCGATGAATCGATGATCACCGGCGAGCCCGTCCCTGTCGCCAAGGACGAGGGCGCGGAAGTGGTCGGCGGCACCATCAATAAAACCGGCGCTTTCACCTTCCGCGCCACCAAGGTGGGCCGTGATATGGTGATCTCGCAGATCATCCGCATGGTCGAGGATGCGCAAGCCGACAAGCTGCCCATTCAGGCCAAGGTCGACAAGGTGACGGGCTGGTTCGTGCCCGCCGTCATGGCCGCCGCCGCGTTGACCTTCGTGCTCTGGCTCGCCATCGGAGGGACGGCCATGCTTGGCTACGCGCTGGTCAATGCCATTGCGGTGCTCATCATCGCGTGCCCTTGCGCCATGGGCCTTGCCACGCCGACCTCCATCATGGTTGGCACCGGTCGCGCCGCCGAGTTCGGCGTTCTGTTTCGCCGGGGCGATGCACTGCAAACCTTGCGCGATGCATCGATCATCGCCGTCGACAAGACCGGCACGCTGACCCAGGGCAAGCCTGCACTGGCGCATTTTGCAACGGTAGACGGTTTCGACAGGCACGAACTTCTGGCGCTGGTGGCAGCTGTCGAAGCTCGCTCGGAACATCCGATTGCCGACGCCATTGTGACGGCAGCCAAGGAAAAGGGCCTGAAGCTTGCCGATGTCTCGGCTTTCGAAGCAGTGCCGGGTTTCGGCCTCAAGGCGACCGTCTCGGGGCATGAAATCGCTATCGGCGCTGATCGCTATATGGCGAAGCTCGGCCATGATGTGGCGGTGTTTGCCGAGGATGCGAAGCGCTTTGGCGATGAAGGGCAGTCGCCGCTTTATGCCGCCGTTGACGACAAGCTTGCGGCTATCCTGACGGTCGCAGACCCGATGAAGGAGACCACGCCTGCCGCCATCGCCGCTCTACACGAACAGGGGCTCACCGTGGCGATGATTACCGGCGACAATCGCCGCACCGCGCAGGCCATCGCCAAGCGGCTCGGCATTGATGAAGTGGTGGCGGAAGTACTGCCGGACGGCAAGGTCGAAGCGCTGAAGCGGCTTTCGGCTGGCGGCAAGCGGATCGCTTTCGTTGGCGATGGCATCAACGACGCTCCGGCACTGGCCGCGGCAGATGTTGGCATCGCCATCGGAACCGGAACGGATATTGCGATTGAAAGTGCGGATGTGGTGCTGATGTCGGGCGACCTGCGCGGTGTCGCCAATGCCATCGCCATATCCAAGGCGACGATCCGCAATATCAGCGAGAACCTCTTCTGGGCGTTCGCCTATAATGTGGCGCTCATTCCGGTCGCCGCCGGTGTTCTCTACCCCTTCACCGGCACTTTGCTGTCGCCGGTTCTGGCAGCGGGCGCCATGGCGCTGTCGAGCATTTTCGTGCTCAGCAATGCGTTGCGGTTGCGGCGGTTCAAGAGTCCCCTCGGCTGATTAAATCAGCGATAGAAACTAACTCCCGAGCAAAGGCGGCTCTCATGAGCTGCCTTTTTTCGTTTCCTCTGGTCTTTTTAGATTTCTGCCTAATTTTATTTGAAGGCAGAGAGTGTCGCGGCGTCAGAAACGCAGCGGCGCTCCCACCCATCAGGACTTCTCGCATTCGATGTGTTCCGTGCATTTCTGTTCAGACACGGCGGGTCTGCAGTCACACTTGAAGGGGTAATATTTTGCTGATTTCCTTGACCTCCATCGTCCTTCTGCTGGTCGGGCTTGCGCTCGGCTGGGGCGGTATCGAGCTGATCACCCTGGGGGGCAGCTGGTACTATATCGTTGCGGCTGTCGGCTTTTTGCTGACAGGCGCTCTTCTCTTCAAAAGAAGCGCTTCGGCCCTGTGGCTCTATGCGCTGATCGTGCTCGGGTCGCTCGGTTGGGCCGTCTATGAAGTCGGTTTTGACTGGTGGCAGCTTGGCGCGCGTGGCGGCATCATCGTGCTGCTCGGCCTGTGGCTTTTGACCCCTTGGATCAGAAAGCCGCTCAATAGTGGCAAGGGCGGCGGCGGGCTGCCGCTGACGGTCGCGAGCGTCATCGCGCTTGCCATTGCTGGCTATTCCATGACGCAGGACCCGTACAATATTTCCGGCGACCTGCCGACAGAGAAGGTTGCGGCGACGCCGGACCTCGGCGGCAATGTGCCGGAAGGCGAATGGCACCAATATGGCCGCACGCCTTACGGCCAGCGTTATTCGCCGCTGGCGCAGATCACGCCTGACAATGTCTCCAAATTGCAGGTGGCCTGGCAGTACCAGACCGGCGACGTGAAGCAGCCGCAGGATGTCGGCGAAACCACCTATCAGGTGACGCCGCTGAAGATCGGCGATTCGCTTTATCTCTGCACGCCGCATAACTGGGCGATTGCGCTCGACGCCGCGACCGGCAAGGAAAAGTGGAAGTTCGACCCGAAGGTCGGCTTCAACACCGACCGCCAGCACCAGACTTGCCGTGGCGTGAGCTACTGGAAGGACACCAATGCAACGGCTGGCGCGAAATGTGCAGAACGCGTTTATCTGCCGACCTCGGATGCGCGTCTGATCGCGCTCGACACGGCGACCGGTGAAATCTGCACCGATTTCGCCAATGGCGGTACGCTCGATCTCGGCCATGGCATGAAATATAATCCGGCCGGTTATTATTACTCGACCTCGCCTCCGGCTGTTGTTGGCGACAAGATCATTGTCGGCGGCGCCGTCAACGACAACTATTCGACGGAAGAGCAGTCGGGCGTCATCCGCGCCTTCGATATCCGCACGGGCCAGCTTATCTGGAACTGGGATTCGGGTAATCCGGACGTCACGACACCGCTGCCGGAAGGCCAGTTCTACACCACGAATTCGCCCAATAGCTGGTCGGTGTCCAGCGTGGACGAAAAGCTTGGCCTGATCTTCATCCCGCTCGGCAATCAGGTGCCCGACCAGCTCGGTATGGGACGCAGCGAAAATGTGGAGAAATATTCCTCCTCCATCGTCGCGCTCGATGTGAATACGGGTCAGGTGAAGTGGGTGCGCCAGACGGTCCACCATGATCTGTGGGACATGGACGTTCCGGCGCAGCCGGTGCTGCTCGATATCAATGGCACGCCTGCGCTGGTCGGCCCGACCAAGCAGGGCGACCTCTATGTGCTCGACCGCCGCACCGGCGAGCCGATCATTCCGGTCAAGGAAATCCCGGCTCCGACCGGCACTATCCCGGAAGATCATTCGTCGCCGACGCAGCCGATCTCCGATCTGACTTTCAGCCCGCCTGCATTGCGTGAAAGCGACATGTGGGGTGTGACGATGTTCGATCAACTGGCCTGCCGCATCAAGTTCCACCAGCTTGCCTATGAAGGCCGCTACACGCCACCTTCGCTGAAGGGCACCATTGTCTATCCGGGCAATTTCGGCGTCTTCAACTGGGGCAGTGTGGCGGTCGATCCGGTGCGTCAGGTCATGTTCGGCATGCCGACCTATCTGGCCTTCACCTCGCGCCTTGTCCCGCGTTCGGAAATTCCACCGAAGGGACAGGATGAGAAGGGCAGCGAACAGGGCTTGAACCGCAATGACGGCGCGCCTTATGGCGTCTTCATGGGACCGTTCCTCGGCCCGCTCGGCATTCCGTGCCAGACCCCGCCATGGGGCTATGTCACGGGCGTCGATCTGCGCACCGGCAAGACCGTCTACAAGCATCGCAACGGCACCATCCGCGATATGGCGCCGGTTCCGCTGCCGCTGAAAGTCGGCGTACCGGGCATAGGCGGACCGATGATCACGGCAGGCGGCGTTGCCTTCCTCGGTGCCGCCGTGGACAACTATCTGCGCGCCTATGACCTGACCAATGGCAAGGTTCTGTGGGAAGCACGTCTGCCCGCAGGCGGACAGGCGACACCAATGTCCTACACGGTCGGCGATCAGCAATTCGTGCTGATGGTGGCCGGTGGTCATGGCTCGATCGGCACCAAGCCGGGCGATTACGTTATCGCCTATACGCTGCCGAAGAGCTAACTCCCAACGGAAGTTGCAACAAAAACGCCGGGAGAAATCCCGGCGTTTTCTTCTGAATATGTGGGTTGGTCAGACCTTACTGTGCAGCAATTCGCCCTTGCGCGCGGCAGGGCGTTTGCGCGGCTCGGCGACGTTTGCCGCGAGCTGGTGGATGATCGGGCAGTCGGGACGGTTATCGCCATGGCAGTTTTGCGCCAGATGGCGCAGCGTGTCGGCCATTTCCTGCAGTTGGAGCATCTTGGCTTCCAGTTCCTCGACATGAACGAGCGCAACTTTCTTCACATCGGAAGAAGCGCGGTTGCGATCACGCCAGAGCGCCAGAAGTTCCTTGATCTGCTCGACCTGAAAACCGAGATCGCGGCTGCGACGGATGAAGCGCAGCGTCTCGACATCTTTTTGCGTGTAGACGCGATAGCCGGAACCTGTGCGTTCGGCAGCCTCGATAAGCCCGATGGTTTCATAATGGCGGATCATCTTCGCCGATATGCCCGATGCTGTGGCTGCCTGCCCGATATTCATTCCGTTCCTCATCCAATGGTCATTTACGACGATATAGGAATGCAATGCGGCTATTCAAAGGGGGCTGGTGCGGTTCAGGCGTCGGTTCCGGCCTGTTTCATGAGATAATGTTCAAGGGCCTGAAATCCGTCGAAGATCAAAATGGCCAGCGCCGCGACGACAAGGCCGCCTTGCAGCACGAAAGCAAGGTTGTTGGAGATGAGACCGGCGATGATGACTTCGCCAAGCGTCCGGGCGGCCACTGTCGAGCCGATGGTGGCGGTGGCAAGGCCGATCACCGCCGATAGCCTTATTCCGGCAAGAATGACCGGCATGGCAAGCGGCATTTCCACTTTGACCAGACGCTGCATTCCCGTCATGCCCATGCCGCGCGCCGCTTCCACGACAGGCGCAGGCAGGGTGGTGAGGCCGGTCAGCGTGTTTTCAAAGATCGGCAGCAGCCCATAGAGAAACAGCGCGATCAGCGTCGGCTTGTCGCCGAAACCGAAGATCGGCACGGCGAGCGCCAGCACCGCAACGGGCGGAAAGGTCTGGCCGATATTCACCAGACTGCGCGAAAGCGGCAGAAACTCCGCGCCCTGCCGTCTGGTCACGAAGATCGCCATGGCGACCGCCACCAGCGTCGATATCAGGGTCGCCAATGCCACCAGCCCCAAATGCTGCAAGGTCAGCGTCATCAGATTGGCGCGGTCATAGATGACGGGCGCGCCATCGCTGACCAATGGGCGGAAGACGGGCTCGAACAGATGCGGCTGCATCAGAAAAAGCAGCAGCATCGCCAGAAGCGCCAGCCGTGGAATGATGGAAATGAACAGCCTCATGCCGGGCGTTCCGCTTTTCGCAACAGCTTTTCCAGTGTGACGCGGCCAAGCGGTCTGCCGTCTGCGTCCAGAACCGGCAGAGCATTGCGACCCGACCATAAAAGCTCGGCCAGCGCATCGCGTTGCGAGGCGGAAACCGGCATGGCGTCGCCGCTGGCATCACCCGGTTGCAGGACCGTCTTGAGATCGGTGAGCGAGAGCAGGCGGAACGGGCGCTCGCCGGTGCCGATCAGCCTTTCGACGAATTCCGTCGCGGGTCGCGCCAGAATTTCCGCAGGCGGGCCATATTGCAAAAGCTTGCCGTCATCCATCACCGCAATATGGTCACCAAGCGAAATGGCTTCCTCCATATCATGCGTGACCAGCAGGATCGTGGTGCCGAAACGGCGCTGGATCGCCTTCAGGTCTTCCTGCGCCTTGGCACGGATGACCGGGTCGAGCGCGCCGAAAGGTTCATCCATCAGCAATATGTTCGGTTCCGCCGCCAGCGCCCGGGCGACGCCGACGCGCTGCTGTTGCCCGCCGGACAGTTCCTGCGGATAGCGGTCGCGATAATCCGCCGGTTCAAGCTGAAACAAATCGAGCAGTTCATCGACGCGGGCATCGATACGCTGTTTCGTCCAGCCGAGCAGAACCGGCACGGTGGCGATATTTTCCGCGACCGTGCGATGCGGGAAAAGCCCGTGCTGCTGGATCACGTAACCGATCCGCCGCCGCAAGGCGTGCCCCGGCTCGTCCATATTGCTGTGCCCGTCGATGCGAATTTCGCCTTCGGTCGGCTCGACGAGACGGTTGACCATGCGCAGCAGGGTCGTCTTGCCTGAACCTGATGTGCCGACAATGGCCGCGATACTGTGCGGCTCAACGGAAAAGCTGACCGCATCCACGGCAGCCCGGCCATTATAGCGCTTGGTGATCCGGTCGAACTCGATCATGGCGCGGTTCCTTTCCCGGCGATTTCAATGGCGGCGTCGAGCAGAACGGCAGCACCAAAGGCCAGCAGAACCGTTGGCAGCGCGCCGAGCAGCACGAGGTCCATGGCCGTCTGTCCGATGCCCTGAAAGACGAAGGTGCCAAAACCGCCACCGCCGATCAGGGCGGCAATGGTGGTCATGCCGATATTCTGCACCATCACGATGCGGATGCCGGTGAGGATCACCGGAAAGGCTAGCGGAAATTCGGTTTTGAACAGCCGTTGCAGCCGCGTCATGCCCATGCCGCGCGCGGCATCGCTGACCGGTGCTGGCACCTGCGCGAGCCCGGCCACCGTATTGGCGACGATGGGCAGCAGCGAATAGAGAAACAGCGCCACGAAAGCGGGAGCGGCCCCAATGCCGCGAATGCCGAGGCTTGCCGCCCATGGCGCGTTGGCTGCAAGCCAGCCGAGCGGTGCGATCAGAATGCCGAAGAGCGCCATGGAGGGAATGGTCTGCACGATGTTGAGGCTGTTCAGCACCAGTCCGCGCAGCCGTGGCACACGGTGGCAGACGAGGCCAAGCGGAATGCCGATGATCGTCGCTGCGACAAGCGAGCCGAGCGCCAGTTCCACATGACGGCGGGCTTCGTTCCAGAAACTGTCGGCGCGGCTGAGATATTCCTTCATGAAGGACAGATTGTCCCAAAATCCCGAGGCGAGCAGCGCATAAAGAAGAAGGGCCGCGAGTATCAGCAAGCCCACACGCATGAGCGGTCGCACTTGCAAGCGCACCAGAGCGTCGGCAACCGAAATGCCGCTGGCAAACAGCAGCAGCCAGAAGCCCGATGCAGGTGAAACGCGGGCATAATTATTGCCGTCGGGTGAAAGATGTGTTGCCGCAAGCCCGATCGCGATCAGGATGGCAGCAAGGCCGACGAGGCTTGCGCCAAGCCGCAGCATGGCTTTGGCCGAGCAGAGGCCAAAAAGCAGGACCGCTGCCATTATGCCAAGCAAAGACAAGGCTTCGGCCATGGGCAAGGCGTCGAGCACAAAGCGCGGCTCGCCCTGCACGATGCGGTTGGCGCGGAAATTGGCAAAGGGCAGCAGCAGCCCGGCAATGGACGAAACCGCGATGACGAAGCCAAGCTTGTCAACATGGCCGAACAGGCCATGCGAGGCCTTTTCAGCATTCGCCGAATTGGAATGAGGGACTGCGATTCTATCCGGCAACGGGTCGCCTTTATCCGCCTATTTCAAAAAGCCGTTCTTCTTCAGGAAGTCTTCGGCGACCGCCTTGGCCGGTTCGCCGCCCAACTGCACGCGACCGTTCAGTTCCTGCAGCGTGGTCAGGTCGAGCTTTGCGAAAACCGGCTTCAGCAGTTCTTCGATCTTCGGGTTCTTTTTCAGCACGTCCTCGCGGATGATGGGTGCGGGCTGATACACGGGCTGCACATGCTTGTCATCTTCCAGCACCACCAGCCCGGACGGCGCGATGCCGCCATCGGTGCCGTAGACCATGGCCGCATTCGCGCCATTGGTCTGGTTGGCGGCGGCGGCAATGGTCGCAGCCGTATCGCCACCGGACAAAGTGATCAGCTGATCCTGCTTCAGCGCGAAGCCATAGGCAGTCTGGAAAGCGGGCAGGGCGGCAGCCGAATTCACGAATTCCGACGAGGCGGCCAGAATGACCTTGCCGCCACCGGACGCATATTTGCCGAAATCGCTGAGGCTCGTGAGCTTGTTTTCGTCCGCCACATCCTTGCGCAGCGCGATGCCCCAGGTGTTGTTGGCGGGCGAAGGCGACAGCCAGACAATCTTGTTGGCGTCGTAATCGAGCTTCTTTGCCGTCTCAAACGCCTTGGCCGGGTCTTTCCAGAGCGGATCATCTGCCTTGTTGAAGAAGAAGGCCGCATTGCCGGTATATTCGGGGTAAATATCGATCTCACCGGCCACGATTGCCTTGCGCACCACCGGCGTCGCGCCGAGCTGAATACGGTCGGTCGTCTGAATGCCGTTGGCGTTGAGCATGGCGAGAATGATGTTGCCCAGCACGCCGCCTTCCGTATCGATCTTGGATGAAACGACAACCTGTGATTGTGCTGGATTTGAAAGTCCCGTCGCGCCCGCAATCAGGGTGACTGCGATGGCTGCGCCCTTCAGAAGACCTCGGTATGACATTTTCCTCGTCCCATATTGCTGAATTGTGTTCATGATAAACTATAGCGCGACCGCAAAAAGGAAACCTTGGGTGGAACCGGCTCCTGACAGCTGTCTGTCAGGAGGACTGGCGGGCAGGCAAAAAGCCATCGTTATTGCGCGGGGCGTCATGTCGCGAAATGGTGCGCATGTCGTATTTATGGCGTCTTTTGACGCAAGCCTGCTGTCGGGTTTTCACAGGACACAATAGAAATATCATCAAAGGCTTCGCATGTGCCGTCAGGGTGCTTGCAGCCGCGAAACTGGTGGTTGTTCATGTCCCGCTTTTCTGCAGCTTCTATTATCAAAAACGCGCTTTCCGGTAACAAGAACTGGGACCCGCAATGGCCCAATGCCGAACCCAAGGCCGAGTATGATGTGATCATCGTCGGCGCGGGCGGTCATGGTCTGGGTGCCGCCTATTATCTGGCCAAGGAACACGGCATCACCAATGTCGCCGTGATCGAAAAGGGCTGGCTCGGCGGTGGCAATACGGGGCGCAACACCACCATCATTCGCTCCAACTATCTCTATGACGAGAGCGCGCATCTCTACGAACATGCGGTGAAGCTGTGGGAGGGGCTCAGTCAGGACCTCAACTACAACGTTATGTTCTCACAGCGCGGCGTCATGATGCTGGCGCATACGGTGCATGATGTGCAGAGCTTCAAGCGCCATATCCATGCCAACCGCCTCAATGGCATCGACAATGAATGGCTGTCGAAAGAAGAAGCCAAAGAATATTGCCCGCCACTCGATATTTCGCCCAATGCCCGCTATCCGGTGGTTGGCGCAACCTTGCAGCGTCGCGGCGGCGTGGCCCGTCATGATGCGGTGGCCTGGGGCTATGCGCGCGGCGCGACCCAACGCGGCGTGGATATCATCCAGAATTGCCCGGTTCTATCGATCCGTCGTGATGCTTCTGGCCGTGTGACCGGCGTTGAAACCGCGCGCGGCTTCATCAAGGCCAAGAAGGTCGCCGTTTCGACCGCAGGCAACACCTCGGTCGTCATGGATACGGCTGGTGTGCGCATGCCGCTTGAAAGCTTCCCGCTGCAGGCGCTGGTGTCCGAGCCGGTCAAGCCGATCTTCCCCTGCGTGGTCATGTCCAACACCGTCCATGCCTATATCAGCCAGTCCGACAAGGGCGAGCTGGTGATCGGTTCGGGTACGGATCAGTACACTTCCTACAGCCAGCGCGGCGGCCTGCCGCTGATCGAGCATACGCTGGCGGCGATCTGCGAAATCTTCCCGATCTTCACCCGCATGCGTATGTTGCGCAAATGGGGCGGCATCGTCGACGTCACCCCGGATCGCTCGCCGATCATCGGCAAGACGCCGGTTCCGGGTCTCTATGTCAATTGCGGCTGGGGCACGGGCGGCTTTAAGGCAACGCCGGGTTCGGCGCATGTCTTTGCCCACACCATCGCTCGCGACGAGCCGCACTGGATCAACGCGCCGTTCACGCTCGACCGTTTCAAGACGGGTCGCCTGATCGACGAAGCGGCGGCTGCCGCAGTTGCGCACTGAGGAAATATCGACATGCTTTTGATCCGTTGCCCTTACTGCGACATGGAACGTCCGGAACTCGAATTCGCCTATGCGGGCGAAGCTCATATTGCGCGTCCTGCCGATCCTTCGACCTATTCCGACGATGAATGGCGCGATTTCCTGTTCATCCGCTCCAACCCGCGCGGGACGCATTTTGAACGCTGGCGGCACATCAACGGTTGCGGCCGCTTCTTCAATGCGGTGCGCGACACGGTGAGCGACAAATTCGTCATGACCTATAAGGCCGGTGAGCCGCGCCCTGTATTGGCAGAAACTCCCGCTGCGGAGACAAAATAATGACCGACATGCGTTTGAATAATAAAGGCCGCATCAACAAGGCGAAGCCCGTGCGCTTTTCCTTCAACGGCAAGACTTATAGCGGCTTTGAGGGCGATACGCTTGCATCCGCGCTTCTGGCCAATGGCGAGCATCTGGCGGGCCGTTCGTTCAAATATCACCGTCCGCGCGGCATTCTTTCTGCCGGATCCGAAGAACCGAATGCACTGATGGGCGTTTCGCGTGGAGAGGGCCGTTACGAGCCGAACACCCGCGCCACGGTGCTGGAGCTTTATGACGGGCTGAAGGCGGAAAGCCAGAACCACTGGCCGTCGCTGAAGCACGATGTCGGCGCGGTCAACGACGCCTTCTACATGTTCTTCTCGGCAGGCTTCTACTACAAGACCTTCATGTGGCCGAAGAGCTTTTGGAACAAGGTCTATGAGCCTTTCATCCGGGGTGCTGCCGGTCTCGGCAAATCGCCGTCCGAAGCCGATCCCGACAGCTATGCCAGCCGTTATGCCTATTGCGACGTGCTGGTGGTGGGCGCCGGGCCTGCCGGTCTTGCCGCAGCCCTTGAAGCCGCCAAGAGCGGCGCGAAAGTTTTCCTCTGCGACGAGCAGGCGGAAATGGGGGGCTCGCTCCTGTCCGAGCCGGAGCCGGTCATCAATGGCCGCACCAGCTGGGACTGGCTGAACCAGACGCTGGCAGCACTGGGCGCGATGGCGAATGTCACGCTTTTGCCGCGCACCACGGCGATTGGCTATTATCATCAGAACATGGTCGGCCTTTGCCAGCGCCTGACCGACCATCAGGCAAAGCCCGCCGCCAATGCCCCGCGTGAGCGCATGTGGCGCGTGCGCGCCAAGCAGGTTGTGCTTGCGCAGGGTTCAATCGAAAAACCGCTGGTTTTTGCGGGCAATGACCGTCCGGGCGTGATGCTGGCCGGTGCCGCACGCACCTATCTTAATCGCTACGGCGTCAAGGTCGGCGAAAAGGCTGTCGTTGTTACCTCGCATGATTCCGCCTGGCTTGCGGCCTTCGATCTCGCGGTTGCGGGCGTCAAGGTACCGGCCATTATCGATGTGCGCGATCAGGTCGCCGACAGTCTGGTGAACCGCGCAAAAATGCTCGGCATTGAAACGCTGACCGGCTGGACCGTCAGCGATACGGCGGGTCGTCATCGTGTTTCCTCCGTTCGTGTCAATCCGGTCAAAAACGGTTCGGTCGGCGCGGCGCGCACCATTGCCTGCGATGTCGTGCTGATGTCTGGCGGCTGGAATCCGAGCGTGCATCTGTTCTCGCACACCAAGGGCTCGCTTATCTGGGATGAGGAACGCCAGATCTATCTGCCGGGCGAACGCACGGAAGAAAGCCGCTGCGCCGGTGCCGGTAACGGCAATTTCGATCTTCAGGCTGCGCTGCGCGAGGGTGCCGTCAGCGGTGCGGCTGCGGCAAGCGATGCCGGACACAAGGCGAAACCCGCCGAATATGCGGTGGCGGGCGATTTCGTCTGCGCGGGCGTCAATTGCCGTGAGCTGCCGACAGATCGCGATCCCGGCAAGGCAAAGGCCTTCATCGATTTCCAGAACGACGTGACCGCCAAGGATATTCGTCTGGCCGTGCGTGAGGGTTTCCGCTCCATCGAGCATATCAAGCGCTACACCACCAACGGCATGGCGACCGATCAGGGCAAGACCTCGAACATCAACGGTCTCGCCGTTGCGTCCGATGCGCTCAGCCGTCCCGCACCGCAGGTCGGCCTGACGACCTTCCGTCCGCCCTATACGCCGACGACCTTTGGCGCTTTCTGCGGCTACAATCGGGGCAAGCTGTTCGACGTGACGCGCAAGACGCCGATCGATTCATGGGCGGAAGAACAGGGCGCTGCTTTCGAGCCGGTCTCGCTGTGGCGTCGCGCCTGGTATTTCCCCAAGGCGGGCGAAGACATGCACAAGGCCGTCGCGCGCGAATGCAAGGCCGTGCGCACCAGCCTTGGTATGTTCGATGCATCGACGCTCGGCAAGATCGAAGTGGTCGGCCCGGATGCAGCCGAATTCATGAACCGCATGTACACCAATCCATGGACGAAGCTCGGTGTCGGGCGCTGCCGTTACGGTCTGCTGCTCGGTGAAGACGGCTTCATCCGCGATGACGGTGTCGTCGGCAGGCTGTCGCAGGACCGGTTCCATGTCACCACCACCACTGGCGGTGCGCCGCGTGTGCTGAACATGATGGAGGACTATCTCCAGACGGAATGGCCGGACCTCAAGGTTTCGCTGACCTCCACGACCGAACAATGGGCCGTGGTGGCGCTGAACGGCCCCAATGCGCGCAAGCTCATCGAGCCGATGGTCGAGGGGCTGGATCTTTCCGACGAAGCCTTCCCGCATATGTCGGTGGCGGAATGCAAGTTCCTTGGCGTACCGGCGCGTCTATTCCGTATGAGCTTTACCGGCGAACTCGGCTTCGAAATCAATGTCCCGTCGCGTTACGGCCTGGCTTTGTGGAAGGCGCTTTATGAAGCGGGCCAGAAATACGACATCACGCCCTATGGCACCGAAACCATGCATGTGCTGCGCGCCGAAAAGGGCTATATCATCGTCGGTCAGGATACGGACGGCACGGTGACGCCGGACGATGCCGCGCTCGGCTGGGCCATCGGCAAGCAGAAGCCGGACTTCGTCGGCAAGCGTTCGCTGGCGCGCCCGGACATGCTGAAGAAGGATCGCAAGCATCTGGTCGGCCTGCTGCCGAAGGACCCTAAGCTGGTGCTGGAGGAAGGCGCGCAGATCGTCGCCGATCCGAAACAGGCCGTGCCGATGACCATGCTGGGCCATGTCACTTCGTCCTATTGGAGCGAGACGCTGGGCCGTTCCTTCGCCATGGCGCTGGTCGCCGGCGGCAAGGACCGGACGGGCGAAACCATCTATATGCCGATGCCGGATGGCAGTGTGCATGAGGCGGAAATCACTGGGCTCGTCTTTTATGACCCAGAAGGCAAAAAGCTGAACGGATAAGGATCGCATCATGCTGCAACAGACCAACCCTTTTGCGAGCCGCGCGGTTGCTATTCCGGGCAAGCTCGATATCCGTCCGGCTGCTGATGGTGCGCGCTTTGTCCTGCGCTTCAAGCCGGAAAAACTGGCGCTGGCGGAAAAGGCGCTCGGCGCAAAAATCCCGGCAAAGATCGGCGGGCTTGTAAAAACCGGCGAGATCGCCGTCGCCTGCATCGGACCGGATGAATGGTATATCTGGGCTGATGACGGCAAGGCCGCGGAGATCGTCGCGGCCTTCGCGAGCCTTTACGAGACAGAACCGCATGCGCTGGTCGAGGTAAGCCATCGCGAGACCGGCATCGACATCACCGGGCCGCAGGCCGAGTGGCTGCTCAATGCCGCTTCGCCGCTCGATCTGGCTTCGATGGCGGCACCCGGTGCTGCCCGCACCATCTTCGACCGCGTGCAAATCATCCTCATGAAATGGGATGCGGATCACTACCGGGTCGAAGTGTGGAACTCGCTCGCCGATCACGTCTGGACGCTGCTCGAAACCGCAAGCCGCGAAGTCGAACTCGAAGTCTGATCATTCGGCTTAGGCCTTCACTTTCAATTCTCAAAAACGCCGTCCGTTTCGGGCGGCGTTTTTGTTTTTGCGTCAATTTCGGTCTTGCCTTCTATAAATCCATATGTGAAGACTATATTCACATAAGAAATTCATGAGGAGGGAATTTCCCCAATGCCGGAAAACGAACTGCCGCTCAGCGGGCTCGTTGTTGTGGATATGAGCCAGTTTCTGTCGGGGCCTTATTGCTCGCTGCGGCTCATGGATCTGGGTGCCCGTGTCATCAAGATCGAGCGCCCGGACGGCGGCGACCTGTCGCGCAGGCTTTATCTGAGCGATACGGAGATCGGTGGCGATTCAACGATTTTCCACGCCATCAATCGCGGCAAGGACAGTCTGGCGCTGGACCTGAAAAATCCGGATGATGTGGAAGCGCTGAAGAAGCTCATCACCAAGGCCGATGTTCTGATCCAGAATTTCCGTCCCGGCGTCATCGAACGCCTCGGACTTGATTATGAATCCGCCAAGGCGATCAATCCGCGCCTCGTCTATGCCTCCATCAGCGGCTATGGCGAGGAAGGTCCTTGGGTCAAGCGTCCCGGGCAGGATCTGCTGGCGCAGGCGCGTTCAGGCCTGATGTGGCTCAATGGTGATGAAGGGCAGGGACCGGTGCCGTTTGGTCTGGCTGTCGCCGACATGCTGGCAGGCGCTGCGGTGGCGCAGGGCATTCTCGCTGCACTGGTGCGGCGCGGCATTTCCGGCAAGGGCGCGCATGTGGAAACCAGCCTTTTGGAAGCGCTGGTCGATTTCCAGTTCGAAGTGCTGACCACCCATCTCAATGACGGACGCCGTTTGCCAAAACGTTCCGATTTCCGCAGCGCGCATGCTTATCTCTCCGCACCTTACGGGGTCTATCAGGCGGCGGATGCCTATCTCGCCATTGCCATGACGCCGATCCCGAAACTGGCGGCGCTGCTGGAGGCCGACACGCTGGCGCCCTATGCCGACGATCCGTCGAGCTGGTTTACCAAGCGCGATGAAATCAAGCGCCTGATCGCCGACCGCATCGCCCAGAAGACGGTGGATGAATGGCTGGCCATTCTGGAACCGGCGGATATCTGGTGCGCCCGCGTTCTCAACTGGGAAGAGCTCTTGGCCAGCGACGGCTTTTCGGTTCTCGACATGCTGCAGACCGTCACGCGTGAGGATGACGTGTCCATCACCACCACTCGCTCGCCGCTGCGCATCAACGGGCAGCGCCACAAGGTGGAACGGGCAGCGCCGCGCGTCGGTGAAAACAGCAAGGCAATTCGTGAGGAGTTTGGTCTATGAGTGCGATCAAGCTGAAAGGCATGACCTGGAGCCACCCGCGCGGTTACGATCCGATGGTTGCCGGCGCCACGCAATGGCTGAGCGACAAGGGCGTCGAGATCGAATGGGAAAAGCGTTCCTTGCAGGATTTCGAGACCTTTCCGGTCGAGGAATTGGCGCGCAATTTCGATATGATCGTGATCGATCATCCCCATGTCGGCCAGATCACCAAGGAAGGCTGCCTACTGCCGCTCGATGTGCCGGGCCGCGAAGCCGAGCTGGAGGCGCTGGCCGACGGTTCGGTCGGGCAGTCCTTCCCAAGCTATAACTGGCAGGGCCATCAATGGGCGTTTCCGCTCGATGCGGCCACGCAGGTTCAGGCATGGCGTCCGGACCTGATCAAAAAGCCCGCCACAAGTTGGGCCGAAGTGCTGGAACTGGCGCGCACGGGCAAGGTGCTTTTGCCATTGCGCTCGCCGCATTCGCTGATGTGCTTCTATACATTCGCTGCCAATAACGGTTCGCCTTGTGCCACCGAGGGCGCGTTGATCCGCCTTGAAGACGGCGTGACGGCTTTTGAACAGCTTCGGGAAATTGCTGCGCTGGTGAAGCCGGAATGTTTCAGCATGGACCCGATTGCGGTGTTCGAAGAAATGGCAAAGCCCGATTCCGGCATTGCCTGCGTGCCCCTGATCTATGGATATGTGAACTATGCCATGCCGGGTTTCCGCGACCGTCTGATCCGTTTTGCCGATATTCCGGCAGGCGTGAAAGGTGTTGCGGGTTCGGCGCTGGGTGGCACCGGCATCGCCGTTTCGGCCTTTACGAAGCACCCGCAAGCGGCCATCGACTTCGCCTATTGGATAGCGAGCGGCGCAGTGCAGAAGGGGCTTTATGCTGCTTCCAACGGCCAGCCCGGCCATGCGGAAGCATGGGAAGACGACAGCGTGAATGCGGCCACGTCGGACTTCTATCGCGACACCCGCGCAACGCTGGAAGGGGCATGGGTGCGCCCACGCCATGACGGCTATATGCCGTTTCAGGAAGCAGCGTCAGAGCGCATCAACAAGGGGCTTCAGGGCAACGAACCGGCAGAACAGGTGATCGCCGATCTGAACCGGCTGTTCCGCGAAAGCTTCTGACGGCTGGTATTGATCGACCTCTCCATCCCCTCAGCCTGAGGAGACTCCTGATCTTGCGAAGGAGGCGTCTCGAAGGATCGAGGGATCCAAAGGGGAAATGCGGTGCCTGCCTCCTCACCCTTCGAGACGTCTCCCCGAGCTTCGCTCAGGGAGCCTCCTCAGGATGAGGGTCGAGGAGAAAGCTATTCTCGTCTACTTAAAGGTTCCAGATACGGCGCGCGTTCTCAGACAGAAGGCGCGCTTTTTCGTCCTTGCCGCAGCCTTCAAGCAGGGTGTGGGTCGTCGCCACCCATGTGGAAAGTCCGGCATCGATAGAGCTCGCAAGCGTGCAGACTGGCCAGTCGCTGCCCCATACCACTCGGTCCCAGCTGAACGCCTCGATGACATGTTCGACATAGGGGCGGATGGTTTCGGCAGTCCAGCTTTCAGCATCGGCATAGGCTACCACACCGGAAATCTTCGCCACCACATTCGGCCTGCGGGCAATCTCGGTGATGCCTTTCTGCCAGCTTTCCAGTGCGCCCGACTTGATGTCCGGCACGCCGCAATGGTCGAGCACGAATTGCAGGCCCGGCGCCAGATCGGCGAGCGCGGTAACCTTGTCGATCTGGTGCGGCAGGGTGCAGAGATCGAAAGTCAGGCGCGTGTTTTCCATGCGCTTGAGGTTTTCGCGGAAAAGCGCGCCTTCGGAAAGCTCGTCCGGCACGACATGCAGAACGCGGCGAAAGCCTTTGACAAAAGGGTCGGCAAGCTGGCGCTCAAGATAGGCGGCAAAGCCGTCTTCTTCGGGGCGGCAGGATGCAATCGCGCCTTTGATGAAGCCGCCATTTGCGATGGAAAGCGCCCGAATATGGTCCGTTTCGGCCTGAATCGCTTCGGGCGCGACATCCACTTCCATATGCAGGGCGGCGGCGATGCCGCAGCGTTCCGCCTGCTGCCGGTAGGTGTCGAACAGAAAATCCCGATCAAGCGCTGGCACGTCGCCTAGCCATGGATAGGTGAGCGCGCTTTTGTCGATCAGGTGCAGATGGGTATCAATCAGCATAGAGATTCCTCCTATCCCGATATTTTCAAAAAAGAAGATAGTTTTCAAATAAGAATTTAGGGCGTGGTCCGACCCGGACGGAACCAGCCCTAATCGAGTGTGGAAAGATCTGCGCCCACCAGCTTGGACAATTCCTGCACCGTCTTTTGCAGCAGCGTGATGGTCTGGGTAATGTCGGGCGAGGCGCCGGAATTGACCAGCGTGACATAGGGGCAGGTCAGCGCCGCGATGCAGGTGCCGTCTGGTCCGAGAATGGGCGCGGAGAGGTTATAAACGCCTGCAACCTGCGCGCTTGGCATCATTTCATAGCCGCGCTCGCGGATCTGGTCGAGCCGCTCATAGAAGCTTGGATCGAGATCGACGGTCTCGCCATCCTTGCCATATTCAGCGATCATCATCTTGCGCTCTTCCGGCGAACGGAAGGCAAGCAGCACATGGCCCGAGCCGGTGTCGAACAGGCTGATATGCGAGCCGACGCGGATCGAAATGCCCCAATAGTCCGGCGCTTCCTGCTGGGCAATCACCACCACGGAACCGCGGTCGAACACGGCAAGCTGGTTTGCCTGCTTGGAACGGTCGGCAAGCTCACGCATGAAGGGCGTTGCGAACGAGGCGAGGCGGCGCACCGGCGCGTGCAACTGGGCAAGGCCGAACAGTTTCAGCGTCAGCGAATAACGGTCACCCTCTAGCTTGGTGACATAGCCGCGTTTCACCAGCCGGTCGAGCATGCGGTAGAATTCGTTCGGGCTGCGATCCAGATGCTTGGCGATCTCGGCCTGCGTCAGTCCGCCGTCCACGCCTGCCAGCAATTCGAGGATATCAAGGCCCTTGTCGAGCGCGGGCGCGCGGTAGCGGTCATCGGTTTCCAAATGCGTTCCCCCAAGGTGGCTCTTCGTGAATTTCGTCATTCATATACAAACATTTCCGGCTGCGAAAGTCGTATATCGGCGATAAAACGCCTTGACCGTTCTTGAATACTATGTTTGCATATAAATACAACCTTCACAACCGGGGGTGCGGGCAGGGAGTGCCCGTTTTAGGAGGAGAAGTGATGCAAAGTTTCAAGACGCACATTTTGGCAGGTGTGGCGTGGCTCGCCGTGGGGATGGCCCCGGCAGTTGCAGCCGATCTGCCCGGCAAGTTCGACGGCGTGACGATCAACGCTAAGCTGATCGGCGGTCAGCAATATGAGGCGCTCTATTCGCGTATCGGCGAATGGGAAAAGGCGACTGGCGCCAAGGTCAACATCCTGTCCAAGAAGAACCATTTCGAGCTGGACAAGGAAATCAAGTCCGACATCGCTTCGGGTTCGATCAACTGGTGCGTCGGTTCCAACCACTCGTCTTTCGCGCCGCAATATACCAGCCTCTATGTCGATCTGAACTCGCTGCTTCCGAAGGAAGAAATCGACGGTTTCGTGCCATCGGTCATCAAGGCGTCCACGCTTGACGGCAAGCTGATCATGCTGCCGCGTGCGCAGTTCGACGTTTCGGCACTCTATTATCAGAAGAGCCTCTTCAACGACGAAGCCAAGAAGAAGGCGTTCAAGGAGAAATACGGCTACGACCTCGCACCGGCCAAAACCTGGAAGGAAGTGTCGGATCAGGCAGTATTCTTCGCCGATCCGCCGAATTTCTACGGCACGCAGTTTGCGGGCAAGGAAGAAGCCATCAATGGCCGCTTCTATGAAATGCTGGTCGCCGAAGGCGGCGAATATCTCAAGGACGGCAAGCCCGCTTTCAATTCGGAAGCCGGTGTTCGCGCCCTCGACTGGTTCGTCAATCTCTACAAGGCCAAGGCTGTTCCGGCTGGCACCACCAACTATCTGTGGGATGAGCTGGGCGCTGGTTTTGCTTCCGGCACCATCGCGGTCAACCTGGATTGGCCGGGCTGGGCGACCTATTTCAACGATCCGAAGTCGTCGAAGGTCGCTGGCAATGTCGGCATCGCTCCGGCGCCAACCGGTTCTTCCGGCAAGCGCACCGGCTGGTCGGGTCATCACGGCTTCTCGGTAACGGAAGCTTGCGAAACCAAGGAAGCCGCCGCCTCGCTCGTCTGGTTCCTGACCAACGAAGATTCGCAGAAGCAGGAATCGGCTGCAGGGACCCTGCCGACCCGCACCGCTGTCTGGGATTACGTGATCGAGCAGGCCGCTTCCAACCCGTACAAGAAGGAAGTGCTGTCGGTGTTCCAGGAAACGGCAAAGACCGCTTTCCCGGTTCCGCAGACCCCATCCTGGATCGAAATCTCCAACGCGGTCTATCCTGAGCTTCAGGCAGCGATCCTTGGCGACAAGACCTCCCAGCAGGCCCTCGATGACGCTGCCAAGAAGGCAACGCAGATTCTTGAGGATGCAGGCGAGCTCTGATCCTGCCTGAATAAAATCATGGGCCCGCCCTGAAGCCTTTTTGGGGCGGGCCTTTTTTGCCAGTGGCGGCGCTGAGGCAGTTCCGCTGTTCGCCCGTTCCACTGTTTGCCAGTCCACTATTTGGAAGCGCAATGTTCAAGAGACTTTCCCCGCCGGTCCTGCTTCTGCTTCCGGCCTTCATCATTCTCGCAGCGGTGGTTCTGTTTCCTCTCGCGCTGTCGCTTTATTCGAGCTTCACGCCGTTCCGGCTGACGCGCCCCGAGAGCCTGTTCAACTTCATCGGTTTCCGCAACTATCAGCGCATCCTGACCGACTGGGTGTTCTGGGCGGCCTTCATTCGCACGGTGGTCTTCCTCACCATTGCGCTCAATCTGGAAATGCTGCTCGGCCTCGGCCTTGCCATGCTCGTCAACAAGGCGACGCACGGCCAGCGCGTGTTGCGCACGCTGATGATGTTCCCGATGATGTTCTCGCCGGTGCTTGTCGGCTTCCAGTTCAAGTTCATGTTCAATGACAATATCGGTCTGGTCAACAATGCGCTGCAGTCGCTGGGCCTGACCAATACCGCCATTCCATGGCTCATCGACGGCAATCTGGCGCTGATCGCCATCCTGCTGGCGGAAGTGTGGATGTCCACCTCGGTCTTCGCGATCCTCATTCTGGGCGGTCTTCTGTCCATGCCCCAGGACCCTGTGGAAGCTGCACGTGTCGATGGCTGCACACCGTGGCAGACCTTCCGCTATGTCATCTGGCCTTATCTGATGCCTTTCGCCTATATCGCGATGACCATCCGTTCGCTGGATGTGGCCCGCGCCTATGACATTGTGAAGATCATGACCGATGGCGGCCCGGCGCGCCGCACCGAACTGATCTGGACGCTGGTGGGCCGCACGGCCTATGCGGATGCGCAGATGGGCATGGCCAATGCCATGGCCTATGTCGCAATCCTGCTCTCCATCCTCTTCACCGTCCTGTTCTTCCGCAAACTTGCGTCCGCACGCACGCAGATTGGAGCGGAGTGGTAATCATGGCTACAACAACACTCAGCAACAGCCAGCATCGTCTGCTGCGCCGTTTCAAGAAAATCGCTTATCTGGTCGGTCTGTTTCTGGCGATGACCGTCATTTGCCTGCCCGGCCTGTGGATCGTGCTTTCGTCGCTGCGCCCGCCGGTCGAGATCATGGCAAAGCCGCCGGTCTGGATTCCGCAGGAAATCACGCTGGAAGCCTATCGCGCCATGTTCTCGGGCGCAGGTGCGGGCGGCATTCCGGTCTGGGATTATTTCCGCAATTCGCTCATCATCTCGATCACCTCGACCGTGATTGCGCTGATCATCGGCGTATCTGGCGGCTATGCCTTTGCCCGCTTCCGCTTCTGGGGCAAGTCGGCAACCTTCCTCGGCTTCATGCTGACGCGCTCGGTGCCGGGCATTGCGCTCTCGCTACCGCTCTTCATGGTGTTTTCCCGCGTCGGCATCATCGACACCCATTTCGGCCTCATCCTGACCTATGTGGCGCTGAATGTGCCATTCACGATCTGGCTGATCGACGGCTTCTTCCGTCAGGTGCCGAAGGACCTCGCCGAGGCGGCCCAGATCGACGGCTGCACGCGCTGGCAGGCCTTCTGGCAGGTGGAGTTTCCGCTGGCCGGTCCCGGCATCGCGACGGCAGGCATTTTTGCCTTCCTCACCTCGTGGAACGAATATGCGCTGGCTTCCCAGCTCACCCGTTCCGTCAATTCCAAGACCCTTCCTGTCGGTCTTCTCGATTACACCGCTGAATTCACCATCGACTGGCGCGGCATGTGCGCGCTGGCGGTCGTGATGATTATTCCGGCGCTGACCCTCACATTCATCGTTCAGAAGCACCTTGTTGCTGGTCTGACGTTCGGCGCGGTTAAAGGTTGATAGAACAATGGCTCAGCTTTCCATCAAAAATCTCGTCAAGCGTTACGGCAATGTCGGCGTGGTGCATGGCATCAATCTCGAAATCGCGGACAAGGAATTTGTTGCACTTGTCGGTCCGTCCGGCTGCGGCAAGTCCACGACGCTGCGCATGATCGCGGGTCTGGAATCCATTTCCGACGGCACACTGGAAATCGGCGGCAGGCAAGTCAACGATCTGCCGCCGCGTGACCGCAACATCTCGATGGTGTTCCAGTCCTACGCGCTTTATCCGCATATGTCGGTGCGCGAGAACATGGGCTTCTCGCTGAAGATCGCCAAGCAGCCGCAGGCGGAAATCGACCGTCGCGTCAATGAAGCCTCGGCCATTCTCGGCCTCGAAGCACTGATGGAGCGTCGCCCGGCGCAGCTTTCGGGCGGCCAGCGCCAGCGCGTCGCCATGGGCCGCGCCATCGTGCGTAATCCGGAAGTGTTCCTGTTCGACGAACCATTGTCTAACCTTGACGCCAAGCTGCGCACCCAGATGCGCACCGAAATCAAGAAGCTGCACGCCAAGGTGCAGTCCACGGTCGTTTACGTGACGCATGATCAGGTCGAAGCCATGACGCTGGCCGACCGCATCGTCATCATGCGCGATGGTCATATTGAACAGGCCGGAACCCCGGATGAAGTCTTCAAGCGCCCGGCCACGCAGTTCGTCGCCGGTTTCATCGGCTCCCCGCCGATGAATATGGGCGAGGCGACGGTGACGGGCGGCGATCTGGTCTTCGCCAATGGCGACCGCCTGCCGCTGCCTGCACAGTTCCAGGGCAAGGCCAAAGATGGTTCCAAGGTGACGTTCGGTCTGCGCCCGGATGATGTCTTCCCGAAAGGTCATGGCATTTCCACCAGTGACGCCGTGTTTGAAAAGGACATGCGCGTTTCGATCACCGAGCCGCTCGGCAACGAAACGCTTGTCTTCGTGGAATTCGCGGGCAAGGAGTGGGTGGCGCGCATGCTGAACCCGCGTCACCTGCAACCGGGCGAAACCATTACCATGCAACTCGATCTGTCGCAGGCGCATCTTTTCGATGCCGTAAGCGGCAAGACTTTGGCTATCTGACCATGGCACGTATTGAAAAAGTTGAACTGCGCATGGTTGACCTTCCGCCGAAGGTCAAGCGCACCGACGCGATCCAGAGCTTCGTCAGCCAGGAAACGCCGATTGTCACCATCACCGACAGCGACGGCGCGGTCGGCACCGGCTACAGCTATACGATCGGCACCGGCGGTTCGTCGGTCATGCGCCTGTTGAGCGACCATCTCGTGCCGCTCATCATCGGCGAGGATGCTGATTGCATCGAAGCCATCTGGCGCAAGCTGGAATTCGCAACCCATGCCACGACCATCGGCGCGATCACCGCGCTGGCGCTGGCTGCGGTCGATACCGCACTCTGGGATCTGCGCGCCAAGAAGCAGGGTCTGCCGCTGTGGAAGCTTGCGGGCGGCGCCAAGGAAAGCTGCCCGCTCTACACGACCGAAGGCGGCTGGCTGCATATCGAGAAGGAAGCGCTGGTCGAGGACGCGTTGCAGGCCAAGGCCAAGGGCTTCACCGGCTGCAAGGTCAAGATCGGCAAGCCGCACGGTTCTGAAGATTATGCGCGCCTGTCCGCTGTGCGTGCGGCGCTGGGCGACGGCTTCGAAATCATGACCGATTGCAATCAGGGCTTTACCGTGGACGAAGCCATTCGTCGTGCCGAGCGCCTGAAGGAGCTTGATCTGGCATGGATCGAAGAACCGCTTCCGGCGGACGATCTCGACGGTCATATCCGCCTGACGCGCTCCACCCCGACGCCGATTGCGGTGGGCGAGTCCATCTATTCGATCCGCCATTTCCGCGAATATATGCAGAAGGGTGCTTGCTCCATCGTGCAGGTGGATGTGGCGCGCATTGGCGGCATCACGCCCTGGCTGAAAGTCGCCCATGCGGCGGAAACATTCGACATTCCAGTCTGTCCGCACTTCCTGATGGAACTGCATGTCAGCCTCGTTTGCGCGGTGCAGAACGGTCGCTATGTCGAATATATTCCGCAGCTCGACGACCTCACCACCAAGGGCATGGAAATTCGCGACGGTCGCGCCATTGCCCCGTCCGAGCCGGGTATCGGCATCGAATGGGATTGGGATGCAGTGCGTAGCCGTTCGATTTCCGAGTTTACCCGCGAGATCGTGAGGTCGTAATGGCACAAAGAATGGGCATGGTGATCGGGCTCAATGCGGAAAAGGTCGCCGAATACAAGAAGCTGCACGCCGCCGTGTGGCCGGAAATTCTGGCGCTGATTTCCGAATGCAACATCACCAATTATACGATCTTTCTGAAAGAACCGGAAAATCTCCTGTTCGGCACATGGGAATATGTCGGCACCGACTTTGAGGCCGACATGAAGAAGATGGCCGACAATCCGAAGAACCAGGAGTGGTGGTCCGTCTGCATGCCGTGCCAGAAGCCGTTCGAAACCCGCAAAGAGGGCGAGTGGTGGGCAATGATGGAAGAGGTGTTCCATCATGAGTGAGGCTTTTGCTCCGACGACCCTGCGCCAGTGGTGGGCAAAGCCCACCAAGCCAAAACCCATCGTGATCTTTGGCGCGGGCAGCATTGTCGGCGACGCGCACCTGCCCGCCTATAAGAAGGGCGGCTTTCCGGTTGCCGGTATTTTCGATCCCAATCTGGACAAGGCGCGGGAGCTTGCCGACCAGTGGGGCGTCAAGGCTTTTGTCAGCGCCGAGGAAGCGATTGCCGTCGAAGGCGCGATCTTCGATCTGGCGACGCCGCCATCAGCCCATGCGAAAATCCTGTCGCAATTGCCGGAAGGTGCCGCTGTTCTAATCCAGAAGCCGATGGGCAGCGACCTCGCCGCCGCGACGGAAATTCTCAAAGTCTGCCGCGCGCGCAATCTGAAAGCGGCGGTGAATTTTCAGCTGCGTTTCGCGCCGATGATGCTCGCGCTTTATGACGCCGTCGATAAGGGCTTGCTGGGCGAAGTGGTGGATTTTGACGCCTGGCTGGCGCTTGCCACGCCATGGGGTCTGTGGCCTTTCCTGAAAGGTCTGCCACGCATCGAAATCGCCATGCACTCGATCCATTATCTGGATTTTATCCGCGGTCTGCTCGGTAATCCTCTTGGCGTTCATGCCAAGACCATCGGCCATCCAAACCACGACGTAGCCCAGACGCGCACGGCTGCAATTCTGGATTATGGCGACCGCGTTCGCTGCGCGCTGTCGGTCAACCACGATCATGATTTCGGGCGCAAGTTTCAGGCCTGCGAGTTCCGTATCTGCGGGACCGAGGGCGCGGCCTATGTGAAACTGGGCGTCAATCTCGACTATCCGCGCGGCGAGCCGGACGAACTCTGGATCAAGCCCAAGGGCGGTGATGACTGGGTTTCCGTACCGCTGGAAGGCGCGTGGTTCCCCGACGCATTCTTGAACCGCATGGCGCAGTTGCAGCGTTTCGCGTGCGGCGAAGATGCCGAACTCCTCGGCTCGGTCGAAGATGCCTGGCACACCATGGCGCTTGTCGAGGCCGCCTATCAGTCGAGCGCGGCACCTGCCACGCCGCTTGCTGCAAAACCGGAGGTCTGACCATGGCCGAGCAGAAAATATATTACGAAGATTATGAAATGAACCATGTGCGCCTCACCACGGGCCGCACGATTACAGAGACGGATTTCGTGGTCCATGCCGGGCATACCGGCGATTTCTTCCCGCATCACATGGATGCGGAATTCGCCAAGACCTTGCCGGGCGGCCAGCGCATCGCGCATGGCACCATGATTTTTGCCATTGGCGTCGGCCTCACGGCGACGTTGATCAACCCGGTTGCTTTTTCCTATGGTTATGATCGCTTGCGGTTTATTCGTCCGGTGCATATCGGAGATACGATCCGCACGCGGGTTACGATCAGTGCGAAGGAAGACGATCCAAAACGCGCCACTATGGGACGCGTGACGGAACGTTGCGAAGTGCTTAATCAGCGGGACGAAGTGGTGCTCGCTTGTGACCACATCCTGCTTGTCGAACGGAAGGCTTGAAAATGACGATACGCTTTGATGGAAAAACCGCGCTGGTGACAGCCGCAGCACAAGGCATTGGCCGCGCCAGCGCGCTGGCCTTCGCGGAAGCGGGTGCCAAGGTCTATGCGACCGACATCAACACCGATGCCCTCAAGGAAATCGAAGGCGTCAACGGTATCATCACCCGCAAGCTCAATGTGCTTGACGAGGCGGAAGTGAACGCACTTGTAGCCGAAATCGGTCAGGTGGACATTTTGTTCAACTGCGCAGGCGTCGTTCACGGCGGCTCCATCCTCGAAATGAAGGACGAAGACCTCGACTTCGCCGTCAATCTCAACGTCAAGGCAATGATCCGCACCATCCGCGCCGTGCTGCCGGGCATGCTGGAGCGCAAGGACGGCGCCATCGTCAACATGGCTTCCGTCGCATCGAGCGTGAAGGGCGTGCCGAACCGTTTCGCCTATGGCGTCACCAAGGCCGCCGTTATCGGTCTCACCAAGGCCGTCGCTGCCGATTATGTTGCCAAGGGCATCCGCTGCAACGCGATCTGCCCCGGCACGGTCGAAAGCCCGTCCTTGCAGGACCGTCTGCGTTCGCAGGGCGATTACGAAGAGCAGCGCGCGGCGTTCATCGCCCGCCAGCCGATTGGCCGCATCGGCCAGCCGGAAGAAATCGCTGATCTCGCCGTTTATCTCGCTGGTGCGACCTACACGACCGGACAAGCTTATAACATTGATGGCGGCTGGACTATCTAAGTTCGCCCCAGCTACCCCCAAAGGAGTAAACTCATGAAATTTCTTCGTTACGGTGAAGCCGGTCAGGAAAAGCCCGGCATTCTCGATGCCGATGGTGCGATCCGCGATCTTTCCGCCCATGTAAGCGACCTTTCCGGTGCGGCTCTTGCCCCCGAAGCGCTGGCCAAGCTTGGCGCGGTCGACGTCAATTCGCTGCCGAAGGTTGAAGGCAATCCGCGCCTCGGCCCCTGTGTTGCAGGCACCGGCAAGTTCATCTGCATCGGCCTCAACTATGCCGACCACGCAGCCGAATCCGGCATGGCTGTGCCGCCTGAGCCGGTCATCTTCATGAAGGCCACCTCGGCCATCGTCGGCCCGAATGATGACGTTCTCATCCCGCGCGGCTCGGAAAAGACCGATTGGGAAGTCGAGCTCGGCATCGTCATCGGCAAGACCGCGAAATACGTTTCGGAAGACGATGCGCTGGATTATGTCGCTGGCTACTGCACGCTGCATGACGTTTCCGAACGCGCTTTCCAGATCGAACGCGCTGGTCAGTGGACCAAGGGCAAGTCCTGCGACACATTCGGCCCGACCGGCCCGTGGCTGGTGACGAAGGACGAAGTCGCTGACCCGCAGAACCTGAAAATGTGGCTCACCCTCAACGGTGAAACCATGCAGGACGGCTCGACCAAGACCATGGTTTACGGCGTTCGCTACCTCGTTTCCTATCTCTCGCAGTTCATGTCCCTGCAGCCGGGCGACATCATCTCCACCGGTACGCCTCCCGGCGTCGGCATGGGCATGAAGCCGCCGCGTTACCTCAAGGCTGGCGATGTTGTCGAACTCGGCATCGAAGGCCTCGGCACGCAGAAGCAGAACGTGCGCGCTGACATCTAGGCTTTGTTTACGCATGGTCCCGAAACCGTTCCCATGTTTTGGGATCATGCCCTGATCACGGATATATCATGACGAAAATCACTGACCTGCGCGTCTTCGATCTGCGTTTCCCGACTTCGCAAAGTCTGGACGGCTCGGATGCCATGAACCCGGACCCGGATTATTCGGCGGCCTATGTCATCCTCGATACGGATGATGCCTCGCTGAAGGGCCACGGCCTTACCTTCACCATTGGACGCGGCAACGACATTTGCTGTCAGGCGATTCTCGCCATGCGTCATCTGGTCGTGGGTGCTTCGATGGATGATTTCCTCGCAGCCCCCGGCAAGTTCTGGCGTTACCTGACCGGCGACAGCCAGCTGCGCTGGATCGGCCCGGACAAGGGCGCGATGCATCTTGCCACCGGCGCTGTCGTCAACGCCTTCTGGGACCTGGCTGCAAAGCAGGCAGGCAAGCCGGTATGGCGGCTGGTCGCCGACATGTCACCGGAAGAAATCGCTGACATCGTCGATTATCGCTATCTCACCGATGCGCTGACGCGTGACGAAGCCGTCGCGATCCTGCGCAAGGCGGAAGCCGGCAAGGCCGAGCGTATCGCCACGCTCGAGGCCGAAGGCTATGCCTGCTACACGACCTCTGCCGGCTGGCTCGGCTATGACGACGACAAGCTGCGCCGTCTTTGCCAGGAAGCCATCGACGAGGGTTTCCACCACGTCAAGATGAAGGTCGGCCGTGATCTCGAAGACGATATCCGTCGCTTGACCATTGCGCGCGAAGTGATCGGTCCGGACCGCTATCTGATGATCGACGCCAATCAGGTCTGGGAAGTCGATCAGGCCATCGAATGGGTCAACAAGCTGGCCTTCTCGAAGCCGTTCTTCATTGAAGAACCGACCAGCCCCGACGATGTGGCAGGCCATCGCAAGATTCGTGAAGCCATTGGCGACGTGAAAGTCGCGACCGGTGAAATGTGCCAGAACCGCATCATGTTCAAGCAGTTCATCGCGGAAGGCGCCATCGACATCGTGCAGATCGATTCGTGCCGCATGGGAGGTCTGAACGAAGTTCTGGCCGTGCTGCTGATGGCCGCTAAGTTCGGCAAGCCGGTCTGGCCGCATGCGGGCGGCGTTGGCCTGTGCGAATATGTGCAGCATCTGTCGATGATCGACTATGTGGCCGTTTCGGGCACCAAGGAAGGCCGTGTGATCGAATATGTCGATCATCTGCACGAGCATTTCATCGACCCGTGCGTGATCAAGAACGCGGCCTATATGCCGCCGTCGCTGCCGGGCTTCTCCATCGAGATGAAGCCGCAGTCGATTGCGGAATATACTTTCAAGGGTTGAGCCGGTTTTAGCACTGTATCAAACACGAAAACGCCGCGCTTTGAAGCGCGGCGTTTCTTTTACAGAAAGCGGATCATCAGGGCGCCGGTAAGCAGGAGCACGGCGCCTGCGACACGTCCGGCGGTGATCTCTCGCACGGCGACGCCCATGAAGCCGATGCGGTCAGCAAGTAGACCGGCCATCAACTGCCCGGCCACGGCAAGGCCCATCACGGCTGCTGCGCCGATGCGCGGTGTCAGCAGGATCGATGCGGTGACATAGATACAGCCCAGCGCGCCGCCCGCGACGAACAGCCAGCCTGCGGGTACATTGAATGTGGGGAGGTTGCCGGTCGCCTTTGCGGTTATGGTCGAGACGATGGCGAGAATGACTGCACCTGCCAGAAATGAAATCGCAGCGGCAGTCGGTGGGGAGCCAAGTCCGCGCGCAAGAGCTGCATTGATCGGCGCCTGAATGGCGATGCAGGCACCCGAAAGAATGCCGAACAAGGTCCACAGCATAAAATATCCTCTCCTGAGTTTCCCATTTCTTCAAAGACTGGACGCGAATGTTTCACCGGCGATCTCCGACCATCCGATGAAAAAACAACGGGTAAGAATGCGCTAAAATGCTATCGCATAAAGCCGTGACATTCGTGATCAATTTTCAGGGAAAATTTGCCAAATCAAAGAGATGAATGGTGCTGCGAGAGAGGATTGAACTCTCGACCTCTCCATTACCAATGGAGTGCTCTACCACTGAGCTACCGCAGCATTCTCTTGAGTGCGGCGGACTTCTGACACATCATTGCGCAAATCGCAAGCGACCAAATGCATTTCTTTTCACATAATGTGGAAATCTGCGTATAGCTGCGCTTCAAGCCGCTTTTCCGGCGCTTTTTCTCGTAGTAAACACGGCTCATGAGCGAAAAACCGATCAATCAGGAACGACAAAACCAGCTGGACCGCCAAAAAAAGCGGCTGGCCGATCAGCTGCGCGCGAATCTGATGCGCCGCAAGGAACAGTCACGCTCGCGACGCTCCGGCGAAGCGGATGAGCGCACCGACGGCATTGCCAGCGCCGGCAAAGAAGCGGGGCAAGAAAAGGAATAGGGCATCATCCGACCAAATAAGAGTTCGCTTTAGCTTGGAAAGCCTTTCTTGAAGAGAAACGTCGGCTAAGGTAAAAGCGCTTTTCTGTTCTCGGTTGCCATTGTCGTTCGAAAGCGATTCGCGTTCGAACGTAATTCCGCCGCAAGACTCGTCATTTGTCATGTATCGCCGTCGCGCCGTTCAGGTAGCAGCAACAGCACATCCCGAAAAGGGTGAACCGGTTTTCGGACAAGATGTGCTTGAAAACAAACAGTTGGAGTGTCGATCCGATTATCCCGATCGAAACGCGTTCCAACGGCTTCAAATCGATTACCGGGGGAGAAGCCCCGGCCCAGAAGGGGAAACAGCATGGATCGCATCAAAATCGTCGGCGGTAATAAGCTGAATGGAATCATTCCGATCTCGGGCGCAAAAAATGCCGCTTTGCCCCTGATGATCGCTTCGCTCCTGACCGACGATACGCTGACGCTCGAAAACGTGCCGCATCTGGCCGATGTCGAGCAGCTGATCCGCATTCTGAGCAATCATGGCGTTGATTATTCGGTCAATGGCCGCCGCGAACACCAGAACGGCGCTTATTCCCGCACCATCCATTTCACAGCCCGCAACATCGTCGATACCACCGCGCCTTATGAGCTGGTCTCGAAAATGCGTGCAAGCTTCTGGGTCATAGGCCCGCTTCTGGCGCGTATGGGCGAAGCAACCGTGTCCCTGCCGGGCGGTTGCGCTATTGGTACGCGTCCCGTCGATCTGCTGCTCGATTGCCTGCAGGCGCTGGGTGCCGAAATCGACATCGAAAACGGCTATGCCAAGGCGCGTGCGCCGAAGGGCGGTCTTGTCGGTGGGCGCTATCGCTTCCCGAAAGTTTCGGTCGGCGCAACGCATGTCATGCTGATGGCCGCTGTTCTCGCCAAGGGCGAAACGATCATCGAAAACCCGGCACGTGAGCCGGAAGTCGTCAATCTTGCCGACTGCCTCAATGCAATGGGCGCGAAGATCACGGGTGCAGGCACCGGCACGATCCACGTGCAGGGCGTCACCAGCCTTTCCGGCGCGCGTGTGCGCGTCATTCCCGACCGTATCGAAACCGGCACCTACGCCATGGCTGTCGCCATGACCGGCGGTGACGTGCTGCTCGAAGGCGCACAGGAAAGCCTGCTTTCATCGGCGCTCGATACGCTGCGTCAGGCCGGTGCGGAAATCACCGAGACCAATAGCGGTCTGCGCGTGGTGCGCAATGGCCATGGCATCCATCCGGTCGATGTCACGACCGATCCGTTCCCGGGCTTTCCGACCGACCTTCAGGCACAGTTCATGGGCCTGATGACCAAGGCCAAGGGCACGTCGCACATCACCGAAACGATCTTTGAAAACCGCTTCATGCATGTGCAGGAACTGGCGCGTCTCGGCGCGAAGATTTCGCTGTCCGGCCAGACCGCGACCGTTGAAGGCGTGGAACGCCTCAAGGGCGCTCAGGTCATGGCGACCGATCTGCGCGCATCGGTATCGCTGGTTATTGCGGGCCTTGCCGCCGAAGGCGAAACCGTCGTCAACCGCGTCTATCATCTGGATCGCGGGTTCGAGCGTTTGGAAGAAAAGCTTTCGCGTTGCGGCGCGAATGTCGAACGCATCAGCGGATAATCGGCAAGTGGCCGGAGCTTAAATCAAGCTCCGGCTTTTTCATTCTGGCACGCTGATTGATCACAGGCTTGAAAAGCCTGTCGATTTTTTTCTGCCGACATGCAAAGTTATTTGGCAAGGTTACTTCGTAAACCATCCATGTCGCCTATTATATGCGATGTTGGGCGGTTGTTTTGAACATGACAGGAAATCGGTGCGGACCATGGATATGTTGAAGCTTGTGGCGTTGGATGAAGAGGATTTACAGGTCCTGTCCGCCCATCTTCAGGACGCGGTTCTCAAAGTTTCCGACCTCCAATATGTTGCCAAGGAACAACGCTTCGTTCTGACGGCGAACCGTTTCGTCTGGGAAGAGGCGCGGCCGAAATTCCTGCGCAAGCCGCAATATCAACGCCGCCGCGCCGCTTTGCATTTCAACCGCGTCACTGCCGCCAAGGCCACTGGCATCGACCGCCAGAAGCAGGATGATGTCCTGTCGCTGCTGACGATCGGTTTTGCCCCCGGCGAAGCGCCTGCGGGCACAATAGAACTGACATTCTCGGCAAATGCCGCTATCCGTCTTTCGGTGGAATGCATCGAAGCGCAGCTGACGGATCTGGGCGCGGCCTGGGAAACGGAATCGCTCCCGCGTCACGGCGTATGACAATGTAACTTCGATGCATCGCGTCTGCTGCCATGCGGGCGGTTGCTCTTATCTGGACTATTTAAAGGAATAAAAGCGTGGTCACGACGCTCAGACAAACCGATCCGAACTTCGAACAGCAATTCGCAGCCTTTCTGTCCGGCAAGCGCGAAGTTTCGGAAGACGTGGACCGCGCAGCCCGCGAAATCGTCGAGCGCGTGCGACGCGAAGGTGATGCGGCGCTGATCGACTATTCGCGCCGCTTCGACCGTATCGATCTGGAAAAGACCGGCATTGCGATCACGGAAGCTGAAATCGACGCGGCTTTTGAAGTTGCGCCGGCATCCACCGTCGAAGCGCTGAAACTGGCGCATGAGCGCATTGAAAGCCACCATGCGCGGCAACTGCCCAAGGATGACCGTTACACGGATGCGCTCGGCGTTGAGCTTGGTTCGCGCTGGACGGCAATCGAGGCGGTTGGCCTCTATGTGCCAGGCGGCACGGCCAGTTATCCAAGCTCGGTTCTGATGAATGCCGTGCCCGCCAAGGTGGCGGGCGTCGAGCGCATCGTCATGGTTGTTCCAGCACCCGACGGTATTCTCAATCCGCTGGTGCTGGTTGCAGCGCGTCTCGCAGGCGTCTCGGAAATCTACCGCGTCGGCGGGGCACAGGCCGTTGCCGCGCTTGCCTATGGCACGGAAACCATCAAGCCGGTTGCCAAGATCGTCGGCCCCGGTAATGCCTATGTCGCGGCTGCCAAGCGTATTGTTTTCGGTACGGTCGGCATCGACATGATCGCTGGTCCGTCGGAAGTTCTGGTGATTGCCGACAAGGACAACAATCCGGACTGGATCGCTGCCGATCTGCTTGCGCAGGCAGAGCATGACACTGCCGCACAATCCATCCTCGTGACCAATGACGAAGCGCTGGCCAAGGATGTGGAAGCGGCGGTTGAGCGTCAGTTGTTGACGCTACCGCGTGCTGAAACTGCCACGGCAAGCTGGCGCGATTTCGGCGCGGTCATTCTCGTGGAGGATTTCGAGGCGGCAATTCCGCTCGCCAACCGTATCGCTGCCGAACATCTGGAAATCGCCGTCGCCGACCCGGAAGCGCTGCTGCCGAAAATCCGCAATGCCGGTTCCATTTTTATCGGCGCGCACACGCCGGAAGTGATCGGCGATTATGTGGGCGGCTGCAATCACGTGCTGCCGACGGCGCGCTCGGCCCGCTTCTCGTCGGGCCTGAATGTGCTTGATTATATGAAGCGCACCTCGCTTTTGAAGCTTGGCCCGGACCAGTTGCGGGTTCTCGGCCCTGCTGCCATCGAAATCGCGCGCGCCGAAGGTCTTGACGCGCACGCCAAGTCAGTCGCCATCCGGCTCAATCTATGAGGCATCATGACCGCTGGCGTTCCCAATGCCCGTCTTGTTGATGTCGAGCTCGATGAATCCATCGGGCGGTCGACGCCTGACGTCGAGCATGAACGCGCGGTCGCGATTTTCGATCTGATCGAGGAGAATTCCTTTCACCCGATTGGCGACGAGACCGGCGGTCCCTACAGGCTGAAGCTGTCGCTGATGGAAACGCGGCTGATCTTTGCCATCAGCCGCGAAAGCGGGGACGATGTGGCGACGCATATATTGTCGCTGACCCCGCTGCGCCGTGTGGTGCGCGATTATTTCATGATTTGCGAAAGCTATTATCAGGCGATCCGCTCGGCCACACCAAGCAAGATCGAAGCCATCGATATGGGCAGGCGCGGACTGCATAATGAAGGGTCGCAAACCTTGCAGGCGCGGCTGAAGGGCAAGATCGAAGTCGATTTTGACACGGCGCGGCGGCTGTTCACGCTTGTCTGCGTGCTGCATTGGCGAGGTTGAGCCTGCATGGTCGCCGTTAATGTCGAAAGCGCGCAGGATGATGGAGAGGGCGATGTGGGCCCGAAACAGAAACTGCCGTCATCCCTGCTTTTCGTCTGCGGCAAGAACGCGATCCGCTCGCCGATAGCCGAACTTCTTGCAAGAAAGCTGCTGCCGCCCAATATATATGTGGCTTCCGCAGGTGTGAAACGGGGCGAACGCGATCCATTCGTGGATGCGGTGCTTTCGGAAGAGGGGCTTTCGCTCGACGACCGCCAGCCGCGGGGCATTGAAGAACTGGCCGACGGCTATTTCGATCTCATCGTAACGCTAACACCGCTTGCCCACCATACGGTGCTGGAACGCATGCGTGGCTTCTCCGTGGATGTGGAATATTGGCCGACACCAGACCCCACGCTGGTCACCGGCAGCCGCGAGCAGATCATGAATGCTTATCGCGATGTGCGGGATCGGTTGAAGACGCAGATTTTGCAGCGTTTCAGCCCGAAATAAGTTCACGGAATTCCGTTGTTCACAAATGCCGCCTAATCATATAGGTTCCGGCCAAATTTAGGATCAGAGTCCATTTTCGGACGCTTTTATCGAAGAAAGAAACAGGTATCGCATGGCGAAAGAAGAAGTCCTCGAATTTCCGGGTGTTGTTACGGAACTGCTGCCGAATGCAATGTTCCGCGTGAAGCTCGAAAACGAACATGAAATCATCGCTCATACGGCTGGCCGTATGCGTAAGAACCGTATCCGCGTTCTGGCTGGTGACAAGGTTCTGGTCGAAATGACCCCTTACGATCTGACCAAGGGTCGCATCACCTACCGCTTCAAGTAAGCTTATCACGCACGGGCAGCCGTTTCGGGGGTGTTCTTGACGACAGTTGCGCAACATAAGCTGGTTCTGGCTTCCGGGTCTCCTCGCAGGATCGAACTGCTTGGGCAGGCCGGTATCGAGCCGGATCATATCCAGCCTGCGGACATAGACGAGACGCCGCAGCGTGGCGAGCATCCCCGCTCGCTGGCGCGTCGTCTGTCGCGTGAAAAGGCTGAAGCGGCGTTGGCGCAACTGAAAAGCGACGCCAATTTCGTCAAGCCCTTCCTGCTCGCGGCCGATACGGTCGTCGCGGTCGGGCGGCGTATTCTGCCCAAGGCGGAAACCGCCGATGAGGCGCGTGAATGTCTGCGTCTTCTGTCGGGCCGTACCCATAAGGTCTTTACGGGCGTCTGCCTCTTTTTGCCGAACGGCAATCTGCGCCAGACCCTGGTGGAAACACGCCTGCGCTTTGAGCGCCTGTCGCGCCAGCAGATCGACGCCTATCTCTCTTCCGGGGAATGGCGCGGCAAGGCTGGCGGCTACGCCATACAGGGCCTTGCAGGCAGTTTTGTCGTCAAGCTGGTCGGCTCCTACAGCAATGTGGTCGGCCTGCCGCTTCAGGAAACCGTAAGCCTGCTGGCTGACGGTGATTATCCGGTCTATGCCAACTGGAGCACCGGAAAAGTTTAAGGTTCAGCCATGAACGGCAAGAAGGACATATCCGCAGCAGCAGGCGCCCGCGTGACGCCGCTGCGCCCGACACGACCTTGCCCGGAATGCGGCAAGCCTTCGGCGCGTGACAGCTATCCGTTCTGTTCGCCGCGCTGCAAAAGCATCGATCTCAATCGTTGGCTTTCAGGAAGCTATGTCATCCCCGGCAAGCCTCTGGGCGACGAGGATGAGGGCGAGAATTAGGGTTTTTGGCGCTTTTTCTGATGTGAAATCAAAACATTAGAGAAACTGTGAGAAAAGCGCATAAAAAATGCGATACGGTGCTGGACAGCGCGAAATTTAATGCTATAACCCACCCACTTCCGGCGGACACCAACACCGCCACAAGCCAAGACCAAGGCTTGCTACAGGATGCCCGGATAGCTCAGTTGGTAGAGCAGCGGATTGAAAATCCGCGTGTCGGTGGTTCGAATCCGCCTCCGGGCACCACTTCTTCTCCAAGAAAGAATGCTGCATTTTAAGCAGGGCAGGATAGGCTTCTATAAAGGAGTGGCTGAGATGCTCGCGATAAACGGACCGGGGTCCGGCTCGGAATCGTTGAGGCGCTGTGATGAATCAAAGTCTTTAATTACTATTACAAAAGATGCTGTTTATTATTCGGCGGTGATGATGCCGTTTTCAATTCGAACCTTCCAATCTGGCGCGTACTGAAACTCAATAGGCGCGCTGAACGATTTCTTCACAGTTTGCGCCCAATCAGCACCAACGTTGACCCAATCGCGCGAAATACCGGTCCGGTTGATACTTGCTACAACGAGAACAACGGCCATCAAAAAACCGGCGAGCTGAAGCGATCGAGCACGCTCACGCATAGCGGAGGCTGCGATTAATAGCCAAATCACGCCCTGCACGTACCAATATCGCATGCCAACTAAGCCTGACGACAAAATGTCAGTAGCATTTCGAAACTTTGCGACCACTGTAAGGGTTAGAAGTAATATTGCTGTAAGTAAGAGAATGCGTTCACGTTTGCGCTTCCCAATCAGTAGCGGCACTATCACCAACGGGAGCACGATATAGGTGGCGATTTTTCGCCCTGCTGACAGATTAACTATCGTCCAGAAGAGCGTCGCAACTCCGTGACTTCCGCTATCATAAGAGTTGTCTGGATGTGTCAGAACCAATGCAAACTGCATCGCCCCGCACGCCACGGAAATGCATGCGGGAACGTTGAGTTTCTTGTCTTGGACATAGTGCCAATAAAGAGACAGGAGATAGACGGGTCCGAATGCGATAACGAATGGTCCTGACAAGCCAGCGAGCAGAGCGAATAATGCTCCTTCCAGTTTGGGTATACACCCGGGCTTGATGACCAATATCAGGAGCGTGGGTGCGAGAAGCCACTGGAGATTTGTCACACTACCAATCGGTTCGTCCCAACCGTTCGCCAACACGAGTGCTGAGCCAGCGATCACGCCGACACATCCCCCGATAGTCCTCGAAATTATAGTCGATGCCCAGGCGGAAAAGAACAAAACGAACACGAGGAATACAGACGGCGCATATTCTATTGGCAAACAGACGGCAACGAAACCTGCTAATCTGGGGACCGTATGCAGATATCCTGCGTATGTCTGAGCAAAGCTATAGAGGCCTTCATTCTGGGCTTGCAACAGGAATACATTTAAGTCTTCTGCCCAAAAGCGAGACGGGTAAATATCCGGTGCTCGCACAAATATAAGACAAATCGTGAAAAGGGCTGAGATTATAGAGGGCATTGTTTGGTGATATCACACTGAACATTCCAGTCAAATATAGGCGGGATGGTAATGCCCAACTCCAACGATTCTAGAATGTTCTGTAGTCCATCTTCGTCGCTTTGAAAAAGCGTATTGTGGTCAGATCAGTCAGCTTGAAAGAATGCTTTGTGCAGGAGTGAATGGATCTGACGCATTTTCTTTCTGTGTCAGATGTCGATTTGGACCAACCTCTTTTGTTGCGGCAGACCGAATTCAATCATGGTCAAACTCTACGAATGAACGGAGATAGCCGGGTCGATCTATGTTGCGCCAGAGGTAAACCTGATTTCTGTACTTAGCGGACATCTATCGTAAAGCCGTACAGAGCCGCTATCCAGACAAGTTATTGAAAAGAAATGGCGCACCCGAAAGGATTCGAACCTCTGACCCCCAGATTCGTAGTCTGGTGCTCTATCCAGCTGAGCTACGGGTGCTTGCCTTGGTGCCGCTCGCTGCGGCGATGGGCGGTTGATAATCGGACCCATTGCTAAATGCAAGCGTCTTGTGAGAAAAAAATGCCGTTCTGTGAAGATTTCTTGTCAAAGCCCGGATTTCCGGGCTTTTTCACCGTTGTTTTCCCTGGGGTTTTTCCCCAGTCACACGGTTTCTTCGCGCCGCGCTTGTTCTCTTTCGCGCTGTGCAGGCAAATCAGGCAGACGAATCTCGAAATGCGCGCCGATCGGGCGGTCTTCGCGAAGCTCGATACTGCCGCCATGGGCGCGAATAAGCTCCTGCGCGATGGCAAGGCCCAGTCCGGTGCCATCGCTGCGTGTTGAGCCCTTGAACGCTGTGAAGAGATTGTCGCGCGCCTTTTGCGGCAGGCCCGGCCCCGTATCCTCAACGCCGATGATCGCCGTGGTGCCGATTCGTCCAGATGAGAGCGTCAGGCGCTTCACTGCGGCGGCACCGCCGGTAGCGTCGCGCTCCATGGCCTGCACGGAATTGCGGCAAAGATTGCTCAGCACGCGGAACAGCTGTTCCGAATCGACATTCAGTTCGAAGTCGTCAGGAATGCGATTGTCGAACTCGATGCCGCTTTCGCTTTCCAGATTGAGGCTCTCCTGCACATCCGTGACGATGGCGTGCAGGTTGACACGGCGCGGCGTTGGCGGCGCTTCCTGCGAGCGCCCATAGGCGATGACGCTTTCCGAATAGCTGATGGCGCGGCTGAGTGTGCGGATCAGCTTCGGCGCGAAGCGCTTCACCATCGGGTCCTTGGCGTCAGACAGATGGTCCGACATCAATTGCGCCGAAGCCAGGATATTGCGCATGTCGTGATTGATCTTCGATACGGCAAGCCCGAGATCGGCCAGATGCTTCTGTTCCTTCAGCGTGCGTTGCAGGTCGCTCTGGATGTGGGCAATCTGTCGTTGGGCAATGCCGAACTCGTCCTTGCGGTTTTCCGGCACGAGAATGAGCGCTGGATTGTCGGGTGTCGTTGCGAAATCGATCATGTTGCGATGCATGATGCGCACCGGGCGCAGCAGCATTTCATGGATGATGAGATAGATCAGGCTGGCGGCGATCACCGAAATAATCAGCGAAATGACGGCCACGTTACGGGCATAGAGCAACATGGCGCGGCGCATGGGCGCATCGGAGGTGACGATTTCAATCACGCGCCCCGGCGACGTGGTGGGCGAAACGGAACCGTAGATGCGCAATGTCCGGTCGCCACCGTGAAAAAGCGTGCTGAAGGCGTCCCAGATGGACGCCGCTTCGCTGACATTGTCGAGGTCGATGACCTGATCGATCTTGCCAGGCACTTCCGACATGGCGAGAAGGCGTGACGCGCCAGCTTCGCGCAGCGCAATCGCCTTGGTGCCGGTAACGAGCAGCACCTTGTCCTGAATGGCGCGCGGCACGTCCATATTGGCGCTTGCCGCCAGCACTTCGCTGACTGCGCCCACCGTATCGAGGCGCGATGTCAGCCAGCGCAGGCGCATATTGGCGATGGACGGCACGAAAATCAGAACTTCCGCTACCAGAACGGCGAGAACGATAAGCAGAAGTAATTTGCTGGAAAGGCGGTTCTGCCAGCGCAGCCGCGTAAATTGCGCCGGCGAGGTGCGATCCTCGGCGCTTCCGTCCGGCGCAGCGGTCTCTATCGGAGCAACGCCCGGAACTATGGTCTTTTCAACAACCGCCATAACCTGATTCCAAATAGACGGCGACTGGGGCTGTTGGCCGGTGCAGCGCGTCCGATATGTCTATGAGTCTCGATACTGCAATAAATATAGCTTCCTATATATGGTGGCGGGGGAGATTTCCAACAGGCTTTATTGTATCGATTTAAATGTGGTCGTCACTTGTTGGGTGCAAGGATTACCGAAATTTAATTCGACCTTCTTGGGAGGCGATGCAAAAAAGCAATATGGGGATGTGTTAGCTATTTCTCCATCGAATCCCTGTCATGGGCAGGCGGTAACCATCTTGCCGATAGGTTGTCGCGAATGGTCGGGCATTCGACGTGTCGTGCAAAAAAGTATATTTTTGAAAAGACAGGCCTGTCGGGCAGCGACGGGACGGGGCCTGCCGGAGAGCTGAATGAAATCGTGGAAGCAGATTGCACTCTGCCTGCTTATTGTTCTGGCCGCTGCGGGCGGCTGGTACGCCTATAAACCGAAGAACGCTGCGCCGGAAAACGCCGCCGCAGGCACTGACACGCCCCGCACTCAGCAATCCGCTGCCCGATCCGGCGCGAGGGCGCCGCTGGTCGTCGTCGAACCGGCCAGCGAGGAAACGATCAACAATCGCCTGACCGCCATTGGTTCTGCACGTGCGCTCAGCACGGTTTCGATCACGCCTTATTCCAGCGGTTATATGAACAAGCTTTTCGTCAAGGCGGGCGACCGCGTCAAGGTTGGCGACCCGATTGCAGAACTCGATTCGGATACCGAGACAATTGCCGTCGCCAAGGCTGAAACGGCCCTGAAAGATGCCGAGACGACCCGGCAGCGTATTGAGCGGCTGCGCGCCACCAACACCGCAACCGGTGTTCAGGCGGTCGAAGCCGAACTGGCCGTCGCCAATGCGCAGCTTGCACTGAAGGACGCGCAGCTTGCCTTGAGCCGCCGCACGGTGCGCTCGCCGATTTCCGGCGTGGTCGGCATTCTGCCCGTCAATGCTGGCAACTATGTCACCGCGCAGACCTCCATTGCGCGCATTGACGACCGCTCGAAGATGCTGGTCGATATCTGGGTGCCCGAGCGTTTTGCGCCGCAGATCAAGGTTGGCCAGCCGCTGACAGCGGAAACGACGGCCTTTCCGGGGGAAACCCACAAGGGCGAAATCAACGCCGTGGACAATATGATCGATGAGGCGAGCCGCACGATGCATGTACGGGCCGAGGTCGATAATTCCGAAGATCGCCTGCGCGCCGGCATGTCGTTCTACGTCACCGTGCTTTTCCCCGGCAGCCGGTTTCCGTCTGTCGATCCGCTGGCGATCCAGTGGGGCGCGGACGGCTCTTATATCTGGCGCATCGAGCAGGGTTTGGCAAAAAAGGTCGCCGTGCGTGTCGTGCAGCGCAATGCGACGAGCATTCTTCTGGACGGTCCGGTCAAGCAGGGCGACATGATCGTCACGCAAGGGGTGCAGACCGTGCGCGATGAAGCGCCCGTGCGCGTGATGGACGAGCAGGGCACCGCCCGCGCCGAGCCTGCGCCCATAAAGCGCGTTGCCGGTTGAGGGCGCGCCGGTGAGCAACCATAAATCATCATCCGCCGAGCGGGGCGGTTCGACGGCGCTTTTCATTCGTCGTCCGGTCTTCGCCTTTGTCGTCAATGTTCTGATCGTTGTTGCGGGCCTTGCCGCTTTCACCGGCGTCGATATTCGTGAATTGCCCGATGTGGATCGTCCGGTGGTTACGATCAGCACGGATTTCAGCGGCGCGTCCGCCGAAACCATCGACCGCCAGCTGACGCAGGTGCTGGAAAACGCCGTTGCGCGTGTTTCCGGCGTCAAGTCGATTTCATCCACCTCGTCCTTCGAGCGCAGCCGCGTGACGGTTGAGTTCAATGACGGTGTCGATCTCAACGTTGCCGCCGCCGATATGCGCGATGCGATTTCACGCGTCGCCAACACGGTGCCGGAAGAGGCCGATCCATCCCGCATCATCAAGGCGGATTCGAACGCCGATCCCGTGATGCGACTGGCCGTGACGTCCGACACCATGTCGGTCGATGACATGACCGTGCTGATCGAAGACCAGATTCAGGATGTGCTGTCGGCAGTGCCGGGCGTGGCCGATGTGCAGATCAATGGCGACCGCGCCAAGATTTTTCGCATCGATATCAATCAGGCGCGCCTTGCAAGCTACGGGCTGACGCTGGCCGATGTCGCGACCGCGCTCAATTCCATGGGGCTGGACGCGCCAGCCGGATCGCTGCGCAGCTCCGATCAGGCCATCGTGGTGCGCGCGACGGCCAATCTGGAAAAGCCCGAAGATTTCGAGAATGTCTATATCAAGGGCCGTACGCAGGTCCGTGATATCGCCACTGTCACGCTCGGCCCCGATGTGGAAAGTTCTGCCGTGCGTTCCAACGGCAAAATGGCAATCGGCCTTGGTATCGTGCGTCAGGCGCAGTCCAACACGCTCGATATTTCGCAGGGCGTGCGCGCCGCCGTTGCCAATCTTCAAACGACATTGCCGCCGGGCGTGAACATCGCCGTCACCAGCGATGATGCAAGCTTCATCAATGGTGCCATCCACGAAGTCGAGATTGCGCTGATTGCTTCGGTGATCATCGTGGTGGCGATCATCTTCATGTTTTTGTGGGATATTCGCGCCACGCTCATTCCGGCGCTCTCCATGCCGGTGGCGCTGATCGGCACCGTCGCAGCGATTTATCTTGCGGGCTTTTCCATCAACATCCTGACATTGCTGGCGCTGGTGCTTGCCACCGGCCTTGTGGTCGATGACGCCATCGTGGTGCTGGAAAATGTCGTGCGTCGACGCAATCAGGGCATGGGGCCGCGTGCTGCTGCCGTGTTGGGCACGCAGGAAGTGTTCTTTGCCGTCATCGCGACCACCCTGACACTTGCCGCCGTGTTTGTGCCGATTTCGTTTTTGCCGGGGCAGGCGGGCGGCCTGTTTCGTGAGTTCGGCTTCGTGCTGGCCATCGCTGTTTTGCTGTCGTCTGTCGTCGCGCTGACGCTGTGTCCGATGCTGGCCTCGCGCTTTCTGAAAGAGGGAAGCGGCGAGACTGAAGGCGCGCATGGACCGCTGTTCCTGCGCCGGATTGGCGGCGCGCTCGCCGGTTTCTATCGCAAGACGCTCCATGCCTGTCTGGCCGCGCCATGGGTGGTCGTGCTGGTGGCGCTGCTTTTCGGTGGCGCGTCGGTCGTGGTCTTTGGCACGATCCGTCAGGAACTGACGCCGTCGGAAGACCGCGCGGTGGCGCTGCTGCGCATCAATGGCCCGCAAGGCATCAGTGTTGATTTCCTGCAATCGCAGCTCAACAAGATCGAGGAAGCCATCCAGCCACTGCGCGACGATGGCGAGATTGTCACCACCTATGCCATTGCCGGTTCCGGCGGCTCCTCCAACAATGGTTTCATGGTGCTGACGCTCGCGCCATGGAAGGAGCGTCACCGCAGCCAGCAGGAGATCATGGCGGATATCACCAAGCGGGTGCAGAACATCACCGCCGTGCGCATTTTTTCGACGCAGCCGAACAGTCTTGGCATTCGCGGCGCGGGTAACGGACTGCAATTCGCCATTGTCGGCAGCGACTACGCCAAGCTTCAGCCCGCCGCGCAGGCCGTGGTTGCGGCGCTGGAAAAAGATCCGCGCTTCGTGCAGCCGCGCCTGTCGGTGGAGCCGACGCAGCCGCAGCTTTCCGTCGAGATCAACCGTGAGCGCGCCTCCGATCTTGGCATCGACATTACCGGCCTTGCCAATGCCGTGCAGTCGGTGCTGGACGGGCGCAAGATCGGCTCTGTCTATGTCGGAGACCGCAGCTTCGACGTGAAGTTTGTCGCGACAACCAATCCGATCAACGATCCGACGGATTTGGAAAACATCTTCATGAAAGCGGCGGACGGTCGCTATGTGCCGATGTCGTCCATCGCAACCGTCGTTGAAAAGGCGGTGCCGCCGCAGCTCGACCGTGAAACGCGCCAGCGTTCGGTGGCCATCACCACAGGCCTGCGTGCGGATTTCGCGCTCGGCAATGCCTTCACGGCAGCGCAGGAAATCGCCGCACCGCTGCTGCCGCCGGGCAGCCATATCATTCCGCTGGCCGAAGCCTCGACGCTCAGCGAAACCTCCACCGGCCTTGCCATGGTGTTCGGCTTTGCCATCATCATCATTCTGCTGGTGCTGGCCGCGCAGTTCGAAAGCTTCGTCAGCGCGCTGATCGTCATGGCGACGGTGCCGCTCGGTCTGGGCTGTGCGGTTGTCGCGATGATGCTGACCGGCACCAGCCTGAATGTCTATAGCCAAATCGGCCTTGTGCTGCTGGTCGGCATCATGGCCAAGAACGGCATTCTGATCGTCGAATTCGCCGATCAGCTGCGCGACAAGGGGCTGAGCGTACGCGAGGCGGTCGAGGAAGCATCCAATATCCGCCTGCGTCCGGTCTGCATGACCATGATTTGCGCCGTGTTGGGTGGCGTGCCGCTGGTGCTGGCAAGCGGAGCGGGCGCGGAAGCCCGCGTGGCGCTCGGCTGGGTGATCGTCGGGGGTCTTGGCCTTGCAACCATTGCGACGCTTTATGTGACGCCGGTGGCCTATCTGCTGCTCGGACGCTTCACCAAGCCGAAGGTCGAGGAAGAAGCGCGTCTGCAACGCGAGCTTGTTCGGGCCGTGGCTCTGGAAGAGAAGCTGAAGTAAAAATACTGGCTACGCAAACAAAAACCCGGAAGCACGCTTCCGGGTTTTTTCATTGTGAGATGGCAATGATTATTTCTTCATCGCATCAGTGACCTTTGTGGTCCAGGCGCCTTCCGGCTTCTTGGTGATGACCGGATCGGAGCCGCCACCAAGCAGCGTTTCGACCGTGCGGTCGGCAGCGGCAACATCGAGCGTGCCGTCCGAGCCGTCGATCAGCTTGCCGATTTCCTTGACCATGCGCTCCTGAACTTCCTGCTTCTGCGCGCCGGAAGAATCATTGTCGAGAATGATTTCGGCGGCTTCATCCGGGTGTTCGGACGCATATTGCCAGCCCTTCATCGAAGCGCGGACAAAGCGTGCCAGCTTGTCGACCATGGCCGGGTCATCAAGGCTCTTTTCAAGCACATAGAGCCCGTCTTCCAGCGTCGCGACGCCCTGTTCTTCATAGGGGAAGACGACGAGCTGGTCGGCAGGAATACCGGCATCAATAACCTGCCAATATTCATTATAGGTCATAGTGGAAATGCAGTCGGCCTGCTTCTGGATCAGCGGATCGACATTGAAGCCCTGCTTGAGAACAGTGACCCCATCCTTGCCGCCCGTGGTCGGGATTTTCAGATGGTTCATCCAGGACAGGAACGGATATTCATTACCGCCGAACCAGACGCCCAGTGTGCGGCCCTTGAAATCTTCCGGCTTGGTGATGCCCGTTTCCTTGCGGCAGGTCAGCATCATGCCCGACTTCTTGAAAGGCTGCGCGATGTTGACCAGCGGCACGCCCTTTTCGCGGGTGGCGAGCGCCGACGGCATCCAGTCCACCACCACATCCGCACCGCCACCGGCGATCACCTGTGGCGGGGCCACGTCCGGACCGCCCGGCTTGATCTCGACGTCAAGCTTTTCTTCCTCGTAGAAACCCTTGTCCTTGGCCACGTAATAGCCTGCGAACTGGCCCTGCGTAACCCATTTGAGCTGCAAGGTCAGCTTGTCGGCGGCCATGGCGGTCGTGCTCATGAGTGCCAATGCAAGTCCGGCTGTTGCAAGGCCTATGGATAGTGCCTTCTTCATGCTTGGTTCTCCTCTGGTTGACGGTCCCGCCTTATGGTGGCGGATACCGGATCTGCTTACATCTGCGTCTTTCCGGCGAAAGCACTTCGCGCTTTCGCCGGAAAGGCTTCACCCCCGCCTGTAAGAAGGGTGCCAGAATGTCACTTTGCGCTCGATCAGCGCGATCAGCCCGTAAGAGAGCGATCCCGCCAGGGCGGCGACGAAAATTTCGGCCCAGACCATGTCCACATTCATGCGGCCGATCTCAGCCGAAATGCGGAAGCCCATGCCGACAATCGGCGTGCCGAAGAATTCGGCCACGATAGCGCCAATCAGCGCAAGCGTTGAGTTGATCTTCAGCGCGTTGAAGATGAAGGGCATGGCGGCGGGCAGGCGCAGCTTCACCAGCGTCTGCCAGTAATTGGAGCCATAGGTCTCCATCAGGTCGCGCTCCATCGATCCGGTGCTGGCAAGGCCTGCAACCGTATTCACCAGCATGGGGAAGAAGGTCATGATGATGACGACGGCAGCCTTCGACTCCCAGTCGAAACCGAACCACATCACCATGATTGGCGCGACGCCAACGATGGGCAGCGCCGCCGCCAGATTGCCGAGCGGCAACAGGCCCTTGCGCAGGAAAGGGATGCGGTCTGCGATGATGGCCGTGATGAAGCCCAGCCCGCAACCGGCGACATAACCGATGATGACCGCCTTCATGAAGGTCTGGCGGAAATCCGCCCAGAGGATCGGCACGGAATCGACAATCCGCGCCCAGATGGCGGAAGGTGCAGGCAGCAGCACTTGCGGTATGGCGAACAGCCGGACGGCTGCTTCCCACAGCACCAGCATGGCGATGCCGAACAGGGCAGGGACCGCGATGTCGAGAAGTTTCTGGCCCTGCGGGGTGCGGGCCTTGAGGCTGGAAACCCAACCCACAATCACCCACGACACCACAATGATGGCGATAACGGAGAGAATGCCGGTCATCATGCAGCAGCCCTTTCCGGTTTCGCGCCCATGCGGCTATTGACGATGCGCGCTACCAGCCCGACCAGTGCGACCAGCACACCCGCCATCAATGCGGCGGCGATGAGCGCCGCCCATATCTGCACCGTCTGCCCGTAATATGAACCGGCGAGCAAGCGCGCGCCAAGTCCGGCCACGGCGCCGGTCGGCAATTCGCCGACGATTGCGCCAACAAGGCTGATGGCAACGGCAATTTGCATCGATGTGAACAGGAACGGCATGGCCGCAGGCCAGCGCAGCTTCCAGAACACCTGTGCGCGGGACGCATTATAGGTTCGCATGAGGTCGAGATGCATGACATCCGGCGACCGCAGCCCCTTCACCATACCAACGGCAACGGGGAAGAAGGAAAGATAGGTCGAAATGAAGGCTTTCGGCAGCAGGCCCGATATGCCGATGGCATTCAGAACAACGATAATCATTGGCGCAATGGCGAGGATCGGGATCGTCTGCGAGGTGATGATCCACGGCATCAGGCTCTTGTCGAGCGTGCGCGAATGGACGATGCCGACCGCAAGCGCGATGCCAAGAAGCGAACCCAGCGCGAAGCCCAGCAGCGTGGAGGACAGCGTGACCCATCCATGATAGACGAGGCTGCGCTTGGACGTGGGCTTGACGTCGAAAACGGTCTTCCAGATTTCCTGCGCCACCTGATGCGGTGCTGGCAGAACCGGGCGCTCCTGGTTCATCGTATTGGCGACGAGCGTGGAAAACGAAACCTCGGTCCCGGCGCGCTCTGCCTGATCGCGCTCGAATGGCGCATTGAGAAAAACGGCCAGCCCATACCAGAGCGCGACGAACACGGCGAGAACCGTCGTCACGGGAATGAATTTGTCGTGCAGGAAGGCTTTCATTTGCGGCCTCCTGCATATAGGCCGAAAGCTCTACTCATGAATATGCCCCAGCCGCAGGCCTTCGCGCACGCGATGGGCGATTTTCAGGAAAGCCTCCGATTCACGAATATCCAGCGTCCGATCCGGTCCGAGGTCGCAGTCGATGATTTCATGAATGCGGCCCGGACGCGGGCTCATCACCACGATCTTGGTGGAAAGAAACACGGCTTCCGGGATCGAATGGGTCACGAAGATGACGGTTTTGCGCGTCGCGGCCCAGAGTTTCAGAAGCTGTTCGTTGAGGTGGTCGCGCACGATTTCATCGAGCGCGCCAAAGGGTTCGTCCATCAAAAGCATGTCGGGGTCAAACGACAGGGCGCGCGCGATGGAAGCGCGCTGCTGCATGCCGCCGGAAAGCTGCCATGGAAACTTCTTGCCAAAGCCGGTCAGATTGACGAGCGCGAGGTTCTTCTCGATCCGCGCCTGACGCTCCGCCCTGGAATAGCCCATGATTTCCAGCGGCAGGCTGATATTGTCCTCGATCGTGCGCCATGGAAACAGGGCTGCCGCCTGAAACACATAGCCGTAGGAGCGGTCGAGACGGGCATTGGCGGGCGTCATGCCGTTGACGCTCACCGAACCGGAGGTCGGCTGTTCGAGATCGGCGACCACACGCATCAGCGTGGTCTTGCCGCAACCCGAAGGACCGATAAAGGAAACGAACTCGCCGCGCTGGATCGCGAGGTTGATATTGGACAGCGCATGGACCGGCCCGTCATTGGTCTCGAAAACCAAAGACAGATCCTTGATGTCGATTACCGTCTGCGCATTCTCCAAGCCCCTCTCCGGGGCCATGCTGTCATTCACATTCATGCGCGGTTCCCGAAGCTGAGCTAGAGCCATGTGTCAGACCCCTATCGGCATATGTTCTGCGCTGCGTTCCACCTTACGCGGAGCGACGATTTCCTTCCACTGCGACAGCGCCTTGTTCACCGCGCCGTTCGGCTCGCGTTCGATGAAGCGACCGTCGCCCGGCTCGGCGGTAACCTTGCCCTTGTTATAGGCAACGCGACCGCGAGAGAGCGTCACGACCGGCAGGCCCTTCAGCTCAAAACCTTCGAACACATTGTAGTCGATGGAGGAGTGCTGTGTCTTGGCCGAAACCTTTTTGGTGGCTTCCGGGTCCCAGATGACCAGATCGGCATCGGCCCCCGGCAGGACAGCACCCTTTTGCGGGTAGATGTTGAGGATCTTCGCAATATTGGTCGAAGTCACCGCCACGAATTCGTTCGGCGTCAGACGACCGGTACGAACACCACGCGTCCACAAAACCGGAAGGCGCTCTTCCAGACCGCCGGTGCCGTTCGGAATTTTGGTGAAATTGCCGATGCCATAGCGCTTCTGCTCGGTGGTGAAGGCGCAATGGTCGGTCGCCACGCATTGGAGGCTGCCCGCAGCAAGACCCGCCCACAGGCTATCCTGATTGACCTTGTCACGGAACGGCGGCGACATCACGCGGCGCGCCGCATAATCCCAGTCCTTGTTATGATATTCGCTTTCATCCAGCGTCAGATGCTGGATCAGCGGTTCGCCAAACACGCGCATACCCTTCTGTCGGGCGCGGCGGATTGCTTCGTGGCTCTGCTCGCAGGAAACATGCACGACATAAAGCGGTACGCCTGCCTGATCGGCGATCATGATGGCGCGGTTGGTGGCTTCGCCTTCCACTTCCGGCGGGCGGGAATAGGCATGGGCTTCCGGCCCGTTATTGCCTTCGGCCATCAGCTTGGCCTGCAAATGGGCGACAACATCGCCGTTCTCGGCATGAACGAGCGGCATGGCGCCCAATTCCGCGCAGCGCTGGAACGAGGCGAACATCTCGTCGTCATTCACCATCAGCGCGCCCTTATAGGCCATGAAATGCTTGAAGGTGTTGATGCCGCGCTTCACCACTTCGGCCATCTCGTTGAAGGTGCGCTCGTTCCAACCGGTAATCGCCATGTGGAACGAATAATCGGTGCGCGCCTTGCCCGCCTTCTGGAACCATTCCTGAAGCGCGTCGAGGAGGTTGCCTTCGGAATCCGGCAGCACGAAATCGACCACCATGGTCGTGCCGCCCGCAAGGGCCGCCGCCGTGCCGGTGTCGAAATCGTCGGACGAATAGGTGCCCATGAAGGGCATTTGCAGATGGGTATGCGGATCGATGCCGCCGGGCATGATATAACAGCCGGTCGCGTCGATAATTTCATCGCCGGTCAGATTGTCGCCAACGGCAGCAATCTTCTCGCCTTCGATGAGAACGTCGGCTTTAAAGGTGCGGTCGGCGGTAATGACGGTGCCGCCTTTGATGACCTTGGATGCTCCAGTCTTAGCCACTGTTCGTTCCCCTTTTTGGTTTTGTATGAACACAGGTGCTGTATTGGATGGCAGTGAAATCAGCTTACAATTTCAGCAGTCTCCAATACGGCATGCAGAAGCACGTCGGTTCCCGCCGACGCCCATTCCTTCGAAATTTCCTCATCCTCATTGTGGCTCAACCCGTCGACGCAGGGGCACATGACCATTGCCGTCGGTGCAACGCGATTGACCCAGCAGGCGTCGTGGCCAGCGCCGGAAACAAGATCGCGATGGCTGTAGCCAAGCCGTTCGGCGGCATTGCGGATGGCTTCCACACAGCCCTTGTCGAAGGTGACGGGATCAAAATGGCCAGCCACTTCGATTTCGATGCCGATGCCCAGTTCCTCGGCAATCTTCGGCGCTTCCTTTTCGAAACGCGCCTTCATGCCGTCCAGCACATCCTGATTGGGCGAGCGGAAATCCACCGTGAACACGACCGTGCCCGGCAGGACATTGCGCGAATTCGGCGAAACATCGATATGACCGACGCCACCAACCGCATCCGGCTGATGCGCCATGGCGATTTCGTTGACGAGTTGCAGCATCTTGCCAAGGCCGAGGCTGGCATTCTTGCGCATCTTCATCGGCGTGGAACCGGTATGCGCTTCCTTGCCCGTCAGCGTCACTTGCAGCCACCACAGGCCCTGACCATGGCTCACAACGCCGATATCCTTGTTTTCAGCCTCAAGGATCGGCCCCTGTTCGATATGCAGTTCGAACATGGCGTGAATTTTCCGTTTGCCGACCGGCTCGTCGCCTTTCCAGCCGATGCGCTCCAGCTCATCGCCGAATTTTTTGCCCTTGGCGTCAGTGCGCTGATAGGCCCAGTCCTGATCCAGCACGCCTGCGAACACGCCCGAAGCCAGCATGGCAGGCGCGAAGCGGGTGCCTTCCTCATTGGTCCAGTTGGTGACCACGATGGGGCGCTTGGTGCGGATGTTCATGTCGTTCAGTGTGCGCATGACTTCGAGGCCGCCCAACACACCCAGAACGCCGTCATATTTGCCGCCGGTCGGCTGCGTGTCGAGATGGCTGCCCATATAGACGGGGTCGGCATCGGCGTCTTCGCCGGGGCGCAGGAAAAACATGTTGCCCATCGTGTCGACGGTCATCGACAGTCCAGCCTTTTCGCACCAGGACTGGAAAAGCTTGCGGCCTTCGCCGTCTTCATCGGTCAGCGTCTGACGGTTATTGCCGCCGCGCAGACCAGGGCCAATCCTGGCCATGTCCATCAGGCTGTCCCACAGGCGGTCGCCATTGACTCTGAGATTGCTGGTGAGCACCATGCGCTCGACCTCCTCATTGTATGGATGCGTTGGACGCCGCGCCAAATCTGCCTAAGGCTCGTATCCACTCGCTTATAAGTTCCCGCGACCTGGCTCTTTGGCCACAATATTCTTGCCTGAATTGCAAAAACTTGACTAGTTGGTCAAAATGCAGGCTAGAAGAGCGTTCGAAGACGGTCAAGCGCTTTTGAAAAATTCTACACTGCCGAAAGGTGTCAAATGGCCACAGCCCCTTCAGCGCCCCCATCTGCGGACCCAACCGCGTCTGAAAAGACGGAAGGTGCGACGCGTATTCAGGGCATCAATCGCCGGCTCATTCTCGACGCGGCGCTGGAAGTGTTTTCAAACTATGGATTTCGCGGCTCGACCATCGACCAGATCGCCGAGAAGGCGGGCATGTCGAAGCCGAACCTGCTCTATTATTTTCCGCGCAAGCAGAACATCTATGTCACCGTGCTGGAAGATACGCTGGCCACATGGCTGGAGCCTTTCGAGAATATCGACCCGGAGGGCGACCCGTTGGATGAATTGCGCCGCTATATTGCGGTGAAGCTGGAAATATCGGCCAAAAAGCCAGAAGCCTCGCGCCTGTTCGCCAATGAAATCCTGCACGGTGCTCCCGCCATTTCCGATTTTCTGAAAGGGCATCTGAAGCAGCTTGTCGATGAAAAGGCAGCCGTCATTCATCGGTGGATCGCCGAAAAGCGCATCGCGCCGGTTGATCCTTATCATCTGATTTTCACGATATGGGCGGTGACGCAGCATTATTCCGATTTCTCGGTGCAGGTTTCCGCCATTCTCGGTGACCGGACCCAGAAGCCCGGCTTTTACGACGAAACGGCAGCTGCTGTCAGCGCCATCATCCTTGACGGAATCCGCCCACGGGAAGAAGTTGCCGCATCATGAAAACGATTCGCATTTCAGCAGCCATCATCCGCGACGAGGCAGGCCGGTTCCTGCTCGTGCGCAAGCGCGGCAGCGCGATATTCTTCCAGCCCGGCGGCAAGATCGATGCGGACGAACAGCCGGAAATCGCGCTTATTCGCGAGATCGAGGAAGAACTTGGCATTCGCATCGACGCCAGCCAATTGCGCTATGCGGCGACGATGTCGGCCGCAGCCGCCAATGAGGTGGACGCCACCGTGGAAGCAGAGCTTTTCCATCTCACGCTGAAGGACGGTCAGGTGCCGGTCGCTTCCAGCGAGATTGAGGAACTGCTGTGGAACCCGCCCGGCGATCAGACCCGCCCGGTGGCACTGCTGTCACAGAGCATTCAGGCGCGTTTCAAGGATTCGTGACGCGAGCGGTTCCTGTTAAAACGGAATCGTGGAACTGCTCTATCTATTTGTTTTTACGCATTATCCTACGCAAAACCGCTACGCACTTTTGCTGGAAATGCTCTAGCTTGCAAAGCGCCGGGTTTCGCCCGGCGCTTTGTCTTTGCTGGATAGCGTTTATTCAGCCGCTTCCTTGACCGCCATCGGATTGTTTGGATGGGTGGTCCAGTTGGCGTAATCAGGCATGATCGGCGCCTTGGTGCGTGGATCGACGCCGCCGATCTGCTCCATGGTGATGCAGTTCTCGACCGGGCAGACATTGACGCAGAGATTGCAGCCGACGCATTCCTCGTCGATCACCTCGAAATGGCGCGCGCCATTGACGAGATTGGTGATCGCCTGATGCGAGGTGTCCTCGCAGGCGATGTGACAGCGACCACATTTGATGCAGAGATCCTGATCGATGCGCGCCTTGGTGACATAGTTCAGGTTCAGATACTGCCAGTCGGTAACCTGCGGTACGGCCATGCCGCGGAAATCGTCGAGCGTTTCATAGCCTTTCGAATCCATCCAGTCCGACAGGCCGTCGATCATTTCCTGCACGACCTTGAAGCCGTAGGTCATGGCCGCCGTGCAGACCTGCACCGTGCCGCAGCCGAGCGCTATAAACTCGGCTGCGTCGCGCCATGTCGTGATGCCGCCAATGCCTGAAATCGGCAGGCCGTGGGTTTCGGGATCGCGGGCGATTTCCGCCACCATGTTGAGCGCAATGGGCTTTACCGCCGGGCCGCAATAGCCGCCATGGCTGCCGCGACCGTCAATGGAGGGCACCGGCGACATGCGGTCGAGATCGACCGAGACGATGGAGTTGATCGTGTTGATCAGCGACACGGCATCCGTACCCGCCGCATGCGCGCCGCGCGCGGGCTTTCGAATATCGGTGATATTGGGCGTCAGCTTGGTGATCACCGGCATGCGGCTATATTGCTTGCACCATTTGACGACCATGGCGACATATTCCGGCACCTGACCGACGGCGGCACCCATGCCGCGTTCGCTCATGCCATGCGGGCAGCCGAAGTTCAGCTCGATGCCATCCGCGCCGGTTTCCTCGACCAGAGGCAGGATCGCCTTCCAGGCTTCCTCCTCGCAAGGCACCATGATCGAGGCGATCAGCGCGCGGTCCGGCCAGCGCATCTTGACCTCTTTCATCTCGCGCAGATTGACCTCCAGCGGACGGTCGGTGATCAGCTCGATATTGTTGAGGCCGAGCAGCCGCCGGTCTGCGCCATGGATCGCGCCATAGCGCGGGCCGTTGACGTTTACCACCGGTGGGCCTTCGGCACCCAGCGTCTTCCACACGACGCCGCCCCAGCCCGCCTTGAAGGCGCGCTCGACATTATAGGCCTTGTCGGTCGGCGGGGCCGAAGCCAGCCAGAAAGGATTGGGTGATTTGATGCCGAGAAAATTCGTTGAAAGATCAGCCATGTCTTGAACCTCCTCAGCCTTGCTCGTTGCCAAGCTGGGTCGTTGCCCATTGATCGGACGGGACGTTGCGGTCCCGCGAGGGAGCAGCCGTGTGGTGCGCGCCGCCGGAAAGCACGGCTTCCGCAAAGCCTTCCACGGCCTGCGGACGCCGCGTCAGCGTGGCATGGATCGATTCAGCGGCAATCTTGCCCGCCTCTACCGATGCGACCGTCAGGTCCTTGCCGCCTGCAACGCAGTCGCCCCCCGCCCATATGCCTTCAACCGTGGTTCGGCCTTCCGCATCTGCGCTGATCCGGCCCTTGGCCATGCCGATACCGGAGCCGCGCAGCGGTTCTGGATCGAATGTCTGGCCGATGGCCTTGAATACCTGATCAGCTTCCAGCGTCAAATATTCGCCCATGCCGACCAGCTTGCCGTCCTGATTGCCGGTATATTCAAAGGTCACGGCATGGACGGTGCCGTCGCCGCTGCGTTCCAGCGCATGGGGTCGCAGCCAGTGCCGGAGCACGACGCCATGGATCTGCGCCAGTTCCTGCTCGTAGGCGCTGGCATTCATGCTTTCCTGACCGCGCCGATAGACGACGGTAACATTTTCCGCGCCGAGCTTCCTGGTCTGGATGGCGACGTCGATGGCCGTCATGCCGCCGCCGATGACGACCACATTGCGCCCGACGGGGAGGGCGGAGAGGTCCTTGGCCTGACGCAGATTGGCGATGTAATCGACCGCGTCGAGCACATTGGGCGCATCTTCGCCGGCAAGGCCAAGATCGTTCACGCCCGGCAGCCCCATGCCGAGGAACACCGCATCATGGCCCGCTTTCAGCGCTTCGATGGTGATGTCCTGACCGAGCGTCTGGTTGTATTCGATCGTGATGCCGCCGATTTCCAGCACGAATTCCAGTTCGCGCTGGGCGAAATTATTGACGGTCTTATAGGCCGCAATACCATATTCGTTGAGACCGCCGCCCTTCGGCCGCGCCTCGAACACGGTGACCTGATGGCCCTTCATGGCCAGACGATGCGCTGCCGAAAGACCGGCGGGACCAGCGCCCACCACGGCAATATGCTTGCCGGTTTCCGCTCCACGCTTGAAGGGCTGCTTGCCTTCGGCCATCAGAACATCGGTGGCATAGCGTTGCAGATTGCCGATCTTGACCGGCTTGCCCTCTGCCGTTTCGCGCACGCAGACTTCTTCGCAGAGCGTCTCCGTCGGGCAGACGCGGGCGCACATGCCGCCCAGAATGTTTTCGCTCAGGATTGTCTTGGCCGCACCGACCGGATTGCCCGCATTGATCTGCCGGATGAACAGCGGAATGTCGATGCCCGTCGGGCAGGCCTTCATGCAGGGCGCGTCATAGCAGAAATAGCAGCGGTCGGATTCGACAATGGCTTCGTGCCGCGTCAGCGGCGGATGCAGATCGTCGAACACATGCGCATATTCACCGGCGGCAAGGCGCGCGCCGTGAATGTCAGGCGTGTGGCCCGTTTCTGCATCAATGGATGAACTGCCTGCGGATCCCCTCGTGGAAGGATTCATGGATCGCATCTCCCATTTTTATCTACAGTATTGGCCCAAAAGTCCGGATCGACCTTTGGAAATCACGATGCGTAGAAATGCTTCGGAGCGACCTTTGTGCGCCCTTGCGGACGCCTTGGTGCTCCATGCGACATGCGGGTTCCCTTTGCGCAATGCCGCTCATGTCCAGGCTGCAATCTTGCTGTTGCTTGCTCCGGTTATGGTTAGGATGACAGATTTTTTCGGAAGGTCAAATTTTTTATCATCTGGTCAATTTATGATTCCCGAGCATTGCCAGCAAAAGTGTGAAACGGTTTTGTGTTCGGAAATGCGGCGCTCAAAAACTGTCAAGAAATAGGCGATGCGCGGCACCGCTTTTCAAGGCAGATAGATGGTTTGAAATTATGCTGTTCTCGCAGAGGCTTCGGATGCAGCTTCGGCAATATTGGCGAAGAAGCGGTCGGCCACTTTGCGCGCGACAGAACCGAGCAGCTTGGTGCCGAGCTGGGCAATCTTGCCGCCCGCATCGCCGCGTATGGTATAAGACAGGATTGTTTCGTCGCCATCTTCGGTCAGCATCACGTCGGTCACGCCATGCGCAAAACCGGCAATAGAACCCTCGCCATGGCCGGAAATCGTATAGGAGGCGGGCGGGTTCATGTTGGACAATTCCAGCATGCCGTGGAACCGGACTTTGACAATGCCGAGATTGACTTTCAACGCAGCGCGGATTTCGGTTGGCGACAGACGCTCGATATCCTCGCAGCCGGGAATGCAGTCTTTCAGCGTCTCGATGTCGTTCAGCGCATCCCAAACCGCCTGTCTTGGCGCTGCTATGCGTTCTTCACCTGTCAGGTCCATGCTTTGCTCCAGACGCGTGCTGCTATCAATGTAATTTGATTGATAAGATGTATATGGCAATCTATCCAAATAGGAAGTTTCGGTGATTTAATTGCCACAAACTTTCTTAAACTGCCCTAATATGCGGAATTAAATCGATTTGATTCGGGAGTAGCATCATGGCAAGAGACGCGACGAAGCTTGAAGCAACGGTCGCTAAGCTGAAAAAGCACTGGACGGAGAACGCCCCGCACGACATGCGCGCGGCATTTCAATCCGATCCGGGCCGGTTCGAGCGTTATTCGCTGTCGCTGGACGATCTCTTGTTCGACTGGTCGAAATGTCGGGTCAATGACGAGACCATTGGGCTTCTGAAAGAACTGGCGCTGGCCGCAGACGTGGAAGGCCGCCGCGCCGCCATGTTCGCAGGCGAACACATCAACAATACCGAAGACCGCGCCGTGCTGCATGTGGCCTTGCGCGACACATCGTCGAAGGAAGTGCTCGTTGACGGCCACAATGTGCTGCCGGATGTGAAGCAGGTTCTGGATCGCATGGCGGCCTTTGCTGACGGCATCCGTTCCGGCGCGCTAAAGGGTTCGACGGGCAAGAAGATCACCGATATCGTCAATATCGGCATTGGCGGTTCCGATCTCGGCCCGGTCATGGCGACGCTGGCGCTGGCGCCTTATCACGATGGTCCGCGCGCTCATTTCGTGTCCAACATCGATGGCGCACATATTGCCGACACGCTGGCTCCGCTCGATCCGGCGACGACGCTGATCATCATCGCCTCGAAGACCTTCACCACCATCGAAACCATGACCAATGCGCAGACGGCGCGCAAATGGATAGCCGATGCGCTGGGCGAGGCGGCGGTCGGCGCGCATTTCGCTGCCGTGTCGACGGCGCTCGACAAGGTTGCGGCCTTCGGCATTGCCGAAGAGCGCGTCTTCGGTTTCTGGGACTGGGTCGGCGGTCGCTATTCGGTATGGTCGGCGATTGGTCTGCCGGTGATGATCGCTGTCGGTCCCGAAAATTTCCGCAAGTTCCTCGCCGGTGCCCATGCCATGGATGTGCATTTCCGCGATGCGCCGATGGACAAGAACCTGCCCCTGTGGCTCGGCCTGATCGGCTACTGGCACCGGGCGATTTGCGGCTATGGCAGCCGCGCGATCATCCCCTACGATCAGCGCCTTTCGCGCCTTGCGGCCTATTTCCAGCAGCTCGACATGGAATCGAACGGCAAGAGTGTGACTGTGGACGGCAAGCCGGTTTCCGGCCCGACCGGTCCGGTTGTCTGGGGCGAGCCCGGCACCAACGGCCAGCACGCTTTCTTCCAGCTTCTGCATCAGGGCACCGATACGATCCCGCTGGAATTCATCGTGGCCGCCAAAGGGCACGAACCGGAACTCGATCATCAGCATGAAATGCTTTTGGCCAACTGCCTTGCGCAGTCGGAAGCACTGATGAAGGGTCGCACGCTGGACGAAGCCCGCGCCCAGTTGCAGGCGAAGAAGCTGCCGGAAAGCGAAGTCGAGCGGATCGCGCCGCACCGTGTTTTCTCCGGTAACCGCCCGTCGCTGACGCTGGTGCACGACAAGCTCGATCCTTATGCGCTGGGTCGCCTCGTCGCGCTTTATGAACACCGTGTGTTCGTGGAAGCGCAGATTTTCGGCATCAATGCCTTCGATCAGTGGGGCGTGGAACTGGGCAAGGAACTGGCCACCGAATTGCTGCCGGTGGTTTCCGGCAAGGAGACGGCAGGCACCCGCGACGCCTCCACGCAAGGTCTTGTCGCGCATCTGCACGCACGACGCAAAGCTTGACGGCATAATCCTGCGTAATAGAAATAATGTGGAGCCGGGTTTGTTGTACCAGACCCGGCTTCATTCGTATGAAAATGAAATGGGATGTGAAATGAAGACTGAGATCATCGAATTTGCGGGCGACGTACCGGGCAATGCCATCGAACTGCGTGTGCTGCGCTTTGCAGGCAAGGGTGGCGATGCGCCGACAGCCTATCTGCAATCCTCGCTGCATGGTTCGGAGCTGCCGGGACAGGCCGCACTTCATTTTCTCATCCCGATGCTGAAAAAGGCTGGCGACGAAGGCCGCATTCTGGGCAACATCACCGTGGTGCCACAGGCCAATCCGGTGGGTTCCAACCAGTGGCTGGCCTATCAGCATCAGGGCCGTTTCGAGATGTTCTCGGCGGTGAACTTCAATCGCGCATTCCCGCTGCTGCCGGATTTCGATACCTCGGAACTGCCCGGTCCCGATGCGCCGGAAGCTTTGGCCAAGCGGCTCAAGGCGACGCTTCTCAAGCTCGCATTGCCGAACGATATCGTGCTTGACCTGCATTGCGACGACGAGAGCGAAAATTATGTCTATATCGCGGAGGAATTCGTGGAGGACATGAAGGATCTGGCGGTCGCGCTCAATTCCACAGCGATCCTTGCATGGGACACCACAGCTGACGCTGCTTTTGAGGAAGCCTGCGCGCATCCCGTTCTGCAACTGCCGAAAGACAAGCGCGATATGAAGCGCCGCGCCGTGACCACGGTGGAATTCCGCGGCCTGACCGATGTTTACGCCGATATGGGCAAGGGCGATGCGGAAGGTCTTTATAAGTTTCTCGTGCATCGCGGCGTCATCCGCGACGAGAGCGTCAAGCTCGACCTCGACTATAAGGGCCTCATATCGCCGCTTTCGAACGTCGAAATGGTCCGCGCACCGCAAGGCGGCATGGTGTTCTTCCATGTCGAGCCGGGCGATCAGGTGGAAGCAGGCGCGAAGCTCGTCACGATTGTCACCGTGCCGGGCGAACCGGAACACGACATCGTCATGACCGCGCCGCAGGCCGGTCGCATCCTGACGCGCCGCTCGCTGCGTTATGTGCGCCGTGGCGACGATCTCCTGAAACTGCTCGGTGCCAAGCCGTCTTCCGTCAAGAAGCGTGCGGGCGCACTCGAAGCATGAGTGCGACGCCCTTTGCCGACCGCCTGAAAAACATCCGTGCCGTTCTTTTCGATAAGGACGGCACACTGATCGATTTCGACCGCACATGGTTTTCGGTTTCGTGGACACTGGCGCAGCGTTCTGCCCAGCGTTTGGGAAAGGGCGACGAGCCGCATGCGCGCTCCCTGCTCGATGCCGGTGGCTATGACTGGACGGCAAAGCGTTTTCGCGCCAATTCGGTGATTGCGGCGGGAACGGTGGAGGACATCGTCTCGCTCTGGCATCCGGAACTGGACGACGCTGACCGGCGCAGCCTGATCGGCGAATATGACCGCTATGCGGTGGCGGAGGGCGCGCGTTCGGCGGTCGCCATCGAAGGCCTGCGCGAAACGCTGGAAGCGCTGCGCGCCATGGGCTATCGGCTTGGCATTGCGACGAATGATTCCGAGGCGGGCGCCCATGCGACGGCCAGGGCGCTCGGCATTGAGGGCTTCTTTGACGTGATCATCGGTTATGACACGGCAGCGCGCCCAAAACCCTTTCCCGATCCATTGCTGCATTTCGCAGAGAAGCTGGGGCTTCAGCCGCGTGAAATCGCCATGGTGGGCGATAATCTGCACGATCTCGAAACAGCGCATGCGGCGGATGCGGGACTGGCCATCGGCGTCCTGTCGGGCAACAGCCCGCGTGAGGCGCTGGAACCGCATGCCGATGTGGTGCTTCAGTCCATTGCCGGTCTGCCGCAACTGCTGAAAGCCATACCGTAAAGCTTTCCGTTTTCTGATCTTTCGTTCAGAAGAATTCATCGCAGTGACCCTTGCGGAAGCGGGGTCCTGCGGTAGCATGGCCGGATTACAACCTCATCCGAGCTTAAGTCCATGATCCTTATCGGCCAATATGATTCACCCTTCGTCCGACGTGTTGCAATCGCCATGCGCCTGTATGGCCTGCCATTCGAGCATTGGCCGTGGTCTACATTTGGCGACCGTGACCGACTGGCGGATTATAATCCGCTCAGCCGTGTGCCGACCTTGTTGCTCGACGATGGCGATGTGCTGATCGAAAGTGCGGCGATCCTCGATTATCTCGATGAGATTGCCGAGGCGGGAAAACCGCTGATCGCTGGTCACGGCATTGAACGGCGTCAGGCGTTAAAGATTTGCGCGCTGGCCACGGGGCTTGCCGACAAGGCGGTGAGCCTTCTCTATGAGGGGCTTTTGCGCAAGGAACAGTCACCAGTCTGGGTGGAGCGGTGCGAAACACAGATCGGGCGTGTGCTCGACGTTCTGGAGCAGGACTTTTCCGCGCGCGGTTCGCCGTTCTGGTTCGGTAACGATATCGGGCACGCGGATATCGCGGTTGCCTGTGCGCTGCGGTTTGTTGGCGAGGCCCATGGGCATCTCGTCGACGTCGAGAAATATCCGGCGCTGGCGACACTCGCCGGGCGCTGCGAGGCGCTCGCACCTTTTCAGGAAATCGTGCAGCCGCTTGCCCCGCCATCGGCCTGATCTAGAGCATTTCCAGCAAAAGTGCGTAGCGCTTTAGCGTGGGATAATGCGTAAAAACAAATAGATAGCGGTTGCCCGATTCCATTTTACCCGGGACCTCTCTAAAGAGAAAAGCCGGGGAGAAAACCCCGGCTGTTGATTTTTGCGATCAGTCGCGCAATTCGCGGCGCAGGATTTTACCCACATTGCTCTTCGGCAGGCTTTCGCGGAACTCGATTTCGCGCGGGCGCTTGTAATTGGTCAGTCGTTCGGCGCAGAAGGCCTTGACCTCGTCCGCCGTCAGGTTCGGATCGCGGCGCACCACATAAAGCTTCACCACTTCGCCGGAATGCTCGTTGGGAACGCCGATGGCGGCTGATTCCACAATGCCCGGATGGCCTGCTGCGACTTCCTCGATCTCGTTCGGATAGACGTTGAAGCCGGAGACGAGGATCATGTCCTTCTTGCGGTCGACAATCTTCGTATAGCCGCGCTCGTCCATGAAGCCCATGTCGCCGGTGCGGAAAAATCCGTCCGGCATGATGGCGCGGGCGGTTTCGTCAGGACGGTTCCAGTAGCCTTTCATGACCTGCGGGCCGCGCACGCAGATTTCGCCGACTTCGCCGAGCGGAAGATCATTGCCGTCATCGTCGCGGATCGCAATTTCGGTCGAAGGCATCGGCAGGCCGATGGTGCCGCTGAATTCGGTCGCGTCCAGCGCGTTGGCGCTGGCGACCGGCGAGGTTTCCGACAGACCATAGCCTTCGGTGATCAGGCAACCGGTCATGTCATGCCAGCGTTCGGCCACCGGGCGCTGCACGGCCATGCCGCCGCCAAGCGTCAGGATCATCGGCTTGAAATCCAGCGTCTGGAAATCGGGATTGTTCATCAGCCCGTTGAACAGCGTGTTGAGGCCGGGGAAGATATGGAACGGATATTTCTTCAGTTCCTTAACGAAGCCCGGAATGTCACGCGGATTGGGGATCAGGATGTTGCGCGCGCCAAGTTTCATGCCGTAAATCGCATTCACGGTCAGCGCGAAGATGTGATAGAGCGGCAGCGCGCAGACAAAGTTCAGCGCTTTCGGCCTGCCCTTGATGCGGAAGGCCACCTCATTCCACAGTTCCATCTGCTCGACATTGGCGAGAATATTGCTGTGGGTGAGCATCGCCCCCTTGGAAATGCCGGTCGTGCCGCCGGTATATTGCAGAAAGGCGAGGTCCGAACCTTCGACGGGAACCGGATTGAACGACTTCGACCTGCCTTGCGCCAGAGCATCCTTGAAGCTGACATGGCCGGGAAGGTTCCAGGCCGGAACCATCTTCTTAACCTTGCGCACCACCAGATTGACGATGTGGCCCTTGAGCCCCAGCATATCGCCCATGGAGGCCACGATGATGGTCGACAGCTTGACGGCGGGCAGGGTCTTTTCAACGGTCGCAGCGAAATTCTCCAGCACGATCAGCGCCTTGGCGCCGGAATCATTGAGCTGGTGTTCCAATTCGCGCGGCGTATAGAGCGGATTGACATTCACCACGACGAAGCCCGCGCGCAGGACGGCGGCGATCGCGATGGGATATTGCAGCACATTCGGCATCATGATGGCGACACGATCGCCCTTGACCAGACCGCGCGATTGCAGGAATGCGGCGAGCGCCCGCGCATTCTCGTCGAGCTCTTTAAAGGTCAGGTCCTTGCCCATGCAGGTGAAGGCAGGATTGTCGGGAAACTGGCGGCAGGCGGTGGCGATCATGTCACCAATGGACATGGCGCGGTTCAGCTCGAACTCATGGGGAACGCCAGCCGGATAGGATTGCAGCCAGTAGCGGTTCAACTGTCCGGGTGCAGGCTTGGCCTGCTGCGCCATGACGGTTTCGGTTGCAGATGCACTTTGCCCTGTCGCTTTTTTCGCCATTTTTTCTCCCCGGATCGCTCCGTCCGTTGCAGCTGGAGCGCCTGCGATCCCATCACCGGACCGGCGCTCTGATCGTTTGTTCGTGCACATCGCATCCGAAAGCCATTTCACAGTTTTCGGAATGTCTTCCAGCGGAACGTCATCCGCCCATCTCCCAAGCTGGCCCGTCCTCCCGGTCAGCTCCCTCCAGAATAATGTGGTCGAGTTTCCACTTCTTCGCAAGGCTTACATTGACGTAAACGTAAAATAATAAGCTGTCGAGTCTTCCTGAAAAACTTTAGCAAACGCTGGATAATGGCCGGATGTCGGCGTCAGGGACACGGGCCGCGCTGGCGGAAATGCAAATTTTGAGAACCGGAGCGTAGCTTTACCGCGTTTGACCGATCTCAGTCGTTCCGGCGAAGCGACTGGATATGTGTCCTCACAGCCCTGCTGCCGCCCGCCACCAGATCGAAATTCTTTTCGCTGCGCAGCCATTCGTTCAGCAGTCCGCTGACAATGGCGAGCAGGATCGGAGCCGCGGTGCTGGCTGTCCATTCCGGCGACAGCTCGCCGCGCCGTTCCGCAACGTCCAGAAGTCCGGTGAAAAGCGACAGCACATTGTCGCGGGCTTCCTTGATGCGCTCCACCACCGGGGCCATTTCGCCCACATATTCGCAGCGCTGGTTGATGATGGTGAAAATGACCTGCTGGCGCTCATTCGTCACGAACAGTTCCAGCGCCGAAACAATGGATTGTTCGAGCACATTGAGCGGGTTCGGATGATTGACGCTCGCCGCCTGCAGCATGATCTCTTCTTGTGGAAAGCGCGCCTGTCCGATGATGGCCTGAAATATGTCCAGCTTGTCGTGAAAGTGGAAATAGATCGCGCCACGGGTCACGCCTGCATGGGACGCGATTTCCATCAGCGATGACTGATTAACTCCGCGTTCCAGAAACATCTGCTCGGCAGCGATCAGTATGGCTTCCCGCGTTTCGGCGGCTTCGGCTTTGGTTCGGCGCATATTTGTCTCAATCTGCCGGAAAAGACTGGATTTCCTTGCTTTTTCGGCTGTACCGTGGATAAATCATTCGTGATCTACCTTTGAGCTTATTGACTATAGCATCGCAAATCGTGTTTACAAACAGATATGTATGTTTAATTGGCCGCACCTCATGGGCACCACCGGGGCGACAGCAAGGGCAACACCCATCATGACCATCCATCGTTCTATCCGGCTTTTTGCGGCGGGAGCCGCTTTTCTTGTTTTTGCAGGGCAGCCTGTTTTTGCACAGGCACCCGCAGGCGCACCGCCTGCGCAGGTTTCTGTCGTGACGATCAGACCGCACGACGTGCCCGTTACCTATGAATATGCAGCGCGCATCAGCGCCTATCGTAACGTGCAGGTTCGCGCCCGCGTCGGCGGCATTCTCCTGCATCGCAACTTCGTCGAAGGCACCGAGGTGAAGGCCGGCGAAGTGCTGTTCGAAATCGATCCAGCGCCCTATCAGGCCGAGCTTGAAAAAGCGCAGGCTCAGGTTGCGCAGGCGCAGGCGCAGTATCAGCAGTCCATCCGCGATGCCGAGCGCGCCGAACAACTGGTCCAGCAGAAGGTGCAGAGCACGGCAGTCCGCGATACGGCCTTCGCGACCCGCGATCTGAACAAGGCCGCTGTCGCCGCCGCGCAGGCGCAGTTGCGCACTGCCGAACTCAATCTGAGCTATACCAAGGTGACCGCGCCGATCAGCGGCATTACCAGCCAGGAACAGGTGTCCGAGGGCAGCCTTATCGGCACCGACGCGACATCGAGCCTTTTGACCTCGATCACGCAGCTTGATCCGGTCTATGTGAATTTCTCGTTCACCGACACGGAAGCCGCTGAAATCCAGCGGCTGCGCGCCGAACGCGGCGCGACGGGCGAGGACGCCGACCGTCTCAAGATCAAGATCCTGTTCGGTGACGGACAGGCCTATGACCATGAAGGCACGATCGACTTCACCTCGTCGTCGCTCGATACGGAAACCGGAACGCTCGGCGCCCGCGCCGTGGTCCAGAACCCGGATCGCCGCCTGATCCCCGGTCAGTTCGTGCGCGCCGTCATTCTCGGCATTCAGGTGAAAGACGCCGTGACGATCCCGAAGGCTGCCCTGATGCAGGGCCCGCAGCTGCAATTCGTCTATGTCGTGAACAAGGATGATGTCGTGGAAGTGCGCCCGGTCACGGTCGCGCGTGAACTCGCCGACGAATGGCTGATTTCCGATGGCCTCAAGGAAGGCGACCGCATTGTGACCGAAGGCGTCATCAAGGCGCATCCGGGCGCCAAGGTGCAGCCTGTGGAGGCGGCGGCTGCTGGCAACAAGGAAGCATCGTCGGCTGAAGCTGGCAAGGAACAGGCGGCAGGCAACAAATGAATAAGTTTTTCGTAGACCGCCCCGTTTTCGCGGCGGTCATATCCATTGTGCTTGTGCTTGCGGGGCTTATCTGCATCCGCATCCTGCCGATCGCCCAATATCCGGAGCTGACGCCGCCGCAGGTGGTGGTCACCGCGACCTATCCGGGTGCAAGCGCGGAAACGGTGACGCAAACCGTCGCCGCGCCGCTGGAGCAGCAGATCAACGGCGTCGAGAACATGCTTTACATGCAGTCATCGAGCCTTGGCAGCGGCACCATGCAGCTGACTGTGACCTTTGCGCTGGGCACCGACCCGGATCAGGCCACGATCAATGTCAACAACCGCGTTCAGCGCGCGACCTCTTCGCTTCCGCAGGAAGTGCAGCGTCTCGGCGTGACAGTGGACAAGCGTTCCACCACCATTCTGGGCATGGTCGCCATGTTCGCGGAAGAGGGACGCTATGACCGTACCTATGTCGGTAACTATGCGCTTTTGAACGTCATCGACGATCTGAAGCGTCTGTCGGGCGTGGGCGATGTGCAGCTGCTCGGCAATATCGATTATTCGATGCGTATCTGGCTGCGCCCGGACAAGCTCGCGCAGTATAATCTGACGCCATCCGACGTTCAGACCGCCATTCAGGAACAGAACGCGCAGTTTGCTGCAGGTCGCTTCGGCGATCAGCCTGATCCGCAGGCCGGTCCGTTCACCTATACGGCGACGACGCAGGGCCGTCTGCCGGATACAAAGGCCTTCGAAAACATCATTCTGCGGTCCAGCCCCAATGCGGCGACGTTGCGTCTGAAAGACGTGGCGCGCGTGGAACTTGGCACCGAAAGCTATCTCGTCGATAGTAATCTTAATGGAACGCCCGCCGTTCCGATTGCGATCTATCTGCAGCCGGGCGCAAACGCGCTCAACACGATGGAACTCATCCAGAACCGTATGGATGAGCTGAAGGCCAGCTTCCCGGCGGGCATCAATTATTCCATCCCGTTCGACACGACCAAGTTCATTAAGGTTTCGGTCGAGGAAGTCATCCACACCTTCATCGAGGCTATTATCCTCGTTGTCCTCGTGGTGTTCATCTTCTTGCAAAACTGGCGCGCAACGCTTATTCCCGTTATCGCGGTGCCGATCTCGATCATCGGTACATTTGCGGGCATGTATGTGCTGGGCTTCTCGATCAACCTTCTGACCCTGTTCGGTCTGGTTCTTGCCATCGGTATCGTCGTGGACGACGCCATCGTGGTGCTTGAAAACGTCGAACGTATCATGACGACCGAGAAGCTCTCGCCGCGCAAGGCCGCCATCAAGGCCATGGGCGAAGTGACGGGGCCGGTTATCGCGATTGTTCTCGTGCTTTGCGCGGTGTTCATTCCGGTTGCCTTCATGGGCGGTCTCGTCGGTGAAATGTACAAGCAGTTCGCCGTCACCATCGCGATCTCGGTAGTGCTGTCCGGTACTGTGGCGCTGACCCTGACACCGGCGCTCTGCGCGCTGATCCTGAAGCCGGGACATCATGAGCCGATCCTGCCGTTCCGCATCTTCAACCGATTCTTCGACCGGGTTACGGAAGGTTATACGGCGGGCGTTCGCTTCTTCCTCAAGCGCGTTGCCATCGGCCTTTTGATCTTTGCAGGTCTTCTGGGCAGCACGTATTTCCTGTTCCAGAAGGTTCCAAGTTCGCTTCTGCCGGATGAAGATCAGGGCTTCCTGTTCAGTGTCGCCATCCTGCCTCCGGCCGCCTCGCTGGAACGCACGACGGCGGTTCTCAATCAGGCGAGCGAAAATATCCGCAAGCATCCAGCCGTGGAAAACGTGTTTGCCGTTTCGGGTTTCGACCTCTTGTCGGGCGGTCTGAAGACCAGTGCGGGCACCATGTTCATCATGCTTAAGGACTGGAAGGAACGCACGACGCCGGATCTCGACGCGCGCAACCTGCCGGGCGCCATCATGGGCATGAATGCGGGGATCAAGGACGGCCTTGTGCTGGCCTTCAACCCGCCGCCGATCCTCGGCCTCAGCACGACCGGCGGTTTCGAACTTTATGTTCAGGACCGTACCGGCGGTGGTGTGGAATCGCTGACCAATGCCACGAAGCTGCTCACTGATGCAGCCGCCAAGCGGCCCGAGCTTGCAGGTGTACGCACGACATTCGATCCGAATGTTCCGCAATACGACATCCAGCTTGACCGCGAAAAGGCCAAGGCGATGGGCGTGCCGATCAACTCGGTGTTCACCGCCATGCAGGCGACCTTCGGCAGTGTCTATGTCAACGATTTCACGCTGTTTGGTCGTAACTATCAGGTCAACCTGCAATCCGAGGCAGAGTTCCGCCGCGATCCGAGCGATCTGAAACACGTGTTCGTGCGCGCCGACTCCGGCAGCATGATTCCGCTGAGCGCTCTTGTGACCGTCAAACGCATCGTCGGTCCCGACCAGCTCGAACGTTTCAACGCGTTCAACGCTGCAAAGGTCACCGGCAACCCGGCGCCGGGCTACACCTCGGGCGACGCCATCAAGGCGATGCAGGAAGTGGCGGCGGAAGTGTTGCCGCAGGGCTTCCAGATCGCGTGGACGGGTTCCGCCTATCAGGAAGTCACGACCAGCGGCACCGGCACGCAGGCCATGATTTTCGGTCTGTTGATGGTGTTCCTCATCCTGGCTGCCCAGTATGAGCGCTGGAGCCTGCCGCTTGCCGTTATCACGGCGGTGCCTTTCGCAATCTTCGGCGCGCTTTTGGCCACCCATCTGCGCGGACTGACCAATGACGTATATTTCCAGATCGGTCTGGTGACACTCATCGGTCTTGCGGCAAAGAATGCGATCCTGATCGTGGAATTTGCAGTGCTGGAACGCGAGACGGGCAAATCCGCCTTCGATGCGGCATTGTCTGCGGCACGCCTGCGTTTCCGCCCGATCGTGATGACCTCGCTGGCCTTCATTCTCGGCGTGGTGCCGCTGGCAATCAGCTCGGGCGCAGGCTCGGCCAGCCGTCACTCCATCGGTACGGGCGTTATCGGCGGTATGCTGGTTGCAACCTTCGTTGCGACGCTCTTCATTCCGATGTTCTACAGCATCATCGCGCGCAAGCCGCCGAAGAAGCCGGAGGACGAGGATGATGCAATCGAGCAGACGCGATCCCATGATGCGCCGAATGGCTCGGCCGGCGGTCTCTGACCGCCAGCCCTGAAACAAAAAAAGCAAAAGCCCCGCTATCCGGCGGGGCTTTTCATTTGCTCAAAATCTTGTTTCACGAACATCCTCACCGGGATGTCCCCAATGGTTTACAGATCACGCCACAGCAGCCCCGGTCTCCTCAAGCCGGGTGAATTGCGTTCTGACCCGAAAACCGCTCAGTGCAGCAGCGAGCCGATGCTCTGGAACAGTGCCCAGCCGAGAAACGCCGCCGGTACGGTCAATGCTGCCAGCATGATCCCCAGAAAGACATACGCCGCTTCATTCGGCGAGCGTTTGGTTTGTTCCGGAGTTTTGTGCCATTGTGCAGGAACGCCATCAAACATCGTATAAATCCTCCTTCTCCCCATGACAGATTAGGGATCAGGCGATTGTTTCTTCAAGTCAAAATAAATCGATGTATTTAAACTTATGTTTGTGGTAAAAGCGGCGCGTAACTGCTTGATATCGGTCGCTTTGTCAACCTTTTAGCGGCTGAAATTTCCCAAAAGTGCTTGATAGTAAACATTTTTACTTTATTACTGTAAGTATTGTTATGTCGGAAGTTTCAAAAATTTGTGAAATCCGAAATCGTTGAGTCTATGCTCTGCGTCAAAATGGCACGCATGTTTGGCCCCCTGTGGGGAGCGTGTGCAGCAAATGCCGTCATTTGAAATGCGCATTTGGGCGTGGGGTGGCCGAAAAGTGTTATCCGGCTGATTCAACCCGGGCTCAGTAAAAGCTTGTCGGGAAATAACGCAGGTACAATTCGGTCAGGACGCCCTTTTGCTGCAAGGCTTGCAGCGCATTGTTGATGGCGCTGGCGATGGCGGCGTTCTCGCCAGTCACGGCGATGCTGAGGCCGGTTCCCAGATACTGCGGCGCGAGATAGGGGCCATCGGTCAGGGCGCAGCAATTGCCGCTTTCGGCATCATTGAGCCAGAAGGACAGCGCCATGCCGTCGTCGAACACGCTATCGAGCTTGCCGCCTTTCAGGTCGGCCAGCATGGCTGCGCGATCCGGATAGGGTTTTACCAGCGCCTGTGGGAAATAGCTCTTGAGCAATTGCTCATGCGCGGTACCCGCAACAAGGCCAACCGATTTGCCGCGTGTTGCGAGCGAAGCGGGCTGGTTAAAACTCTTGCTCTTTTGCGTCGCGAAGCGGGCGGGCAGGCGCATATAGCTGCGCGAAAACACGAAATCCTTCCGCCGCGCTTCGGTGGGTTGCCAGCCGCCGATAATCGCCTCCGCATCACCTTTCAGGACACGGTCTTCCAGCTCGTTCCAGGGTACTGCTTCGATCTGGCAGATATCCTCGATGCCGAGCTGGCGGCAGAGCGCCTTGGCCAGATCGACATTATAGCCAGAGAGCTGCCCCTGATTGTTGAGCGTGTTGAACGGCGGAAAATCCACTGTGGTAATGAAACGCAGCCGCGTCAGCCTTTGCAGCGAAGGCAGGGGCAGGCGTTCCCTCTGGTTGAGGAAATCCGGAGCAGCCGGTGCCGTCTGCGCAAACGCGGTCGGGCTCGCCGCCATCGCGCCAGCTAAAATCATCAAGCTTGAAAGACACCGTTTCATGGGCAGGCTTCCTATCAGCTTCGGCATAATTTCGCGTTAACGCGCAACTTGCAAGAGTTGCATGGTGACTGGGGCTTAAAATAATGGTTGCATTTTTATAATATTTTTTTACTTTCATTTTTCAATAAAAAGCGAGGAGAAAGGTAGTAGCTCATAATTATATTCTACTATTATAAATCAATAAAATAAATATATCTGATTTATATTTGGCGAACGTCGGGGGGCGTTATGAATAACGGATCGATTGGCTTCGATCTGGAGATATGCGGCGCCATATCTGCCAGATTGCAGCGGCGCGGAGTTGCACGATGTTTGCTTATCAGGGCTTATGGCGAAGCCGTGCGCAACGGGACCACATTCTGCGCCGAACTTGTTCAGCAGCCCGGCATGACGGAAATTGCGGTTTTCGAAGCGATTGCAGACTTGTTGGGGCTGGAGTTCACGCAGGAAATACTGCCGTCTCGCGTATTCATGTCGGATGAAGAGGGCTTGCTGCGGCTCACCGATGTCGCGCAGGTCACGACCATCGGGCCTGATGGCACGACATATCTTTATATTGCGCCGGCGGAGCATCGGATCAGGAGCCTGCTTGAGCATGTGCGTGCAAATCCGTCGCTGCGCAGGCGTATCCGCATCTGCACGCCTACACTTCTCAGGCAGATCTTGCGACGGCGATACCGCGCGCGGCTGATTGACCGGGCGCGGCAGATGACGCCGCAAACCCTTTCGGCAGCCCGCGTCTTGCATAGTTGGCAAGCCTTCGTCATTGCGATGGCGCTTTATCTGCTGATCGCCGCCCTCATCAACTGGCCGCTCCAGACTTTTCTTGCCATCCATGTCCTGATGACGCTGTTCTTCTTCGGCTGCGTGCTGATCCGGCTGTTCGCGGTGACGAGCGGCGGGCGTCTGTGCTTTGTGGAACTCTTCCCGCTGAAGAAAAGTGAGTTGCCGGTCTATTCCGTGCTCGTGCCGCTTTATCGGGAAAAAGAGGTAATCGGCCAGCTGATTGCCGCGCTCAACGGGATCCACTGGCCACGCAGCAAGCTGGAAATCAAGCTCGTCTGCGAGGAAGACGATGTCGAAACCCGCTTCGCGATCGAGCGTCATCCTCTGCCTGCGAATTTCGAGGTCATTACCGTGCCGCCGGGTGGGCCGCGCACCAAGCCGAATGCGCTGAACTATGCATTGCAATTTGCGCGCGGCGAGATAGTTGCGGTGTTCGACGCCGAGGACCGCCCGCATCCCGACCAGTTACGCGAGGCATGGCAGGCTTTCCGGCGCGGCGGCGGACAGCTTGCCTGCGTGCAGGCGCCGCTGATCATCGGCAATTTCCGGCATAATCTTTTGACGCGCATGTTCGCCTTTGAATATGCGGCACTGTTTCGCGGGCTTCTGCCATGGCTGGCCAGCCGGGGGTTGGTCATTCCGCTTGGCGGCACGTCCAATCATTTCCGCCGGTCGTGTCTCGAAGAGGTCGGCGGCTGGGATGCTTTCAACGTAACCGAAGATGCCGATCTGGGCATTCGTCTGGCGCGCTATGGCTACAGTATCGGCATAATCAGTCGAGGCACCATCGAGGATGCGCCTGAGGATTACGCTGTCTGGCGCAAGCAGCGCACGCGCTGGATCAAGGGCTGGATACAGACATGGCTGGTGCATGCCCGCGACCCTTACACGGCCTTGCACCAGCTTGGCGGCTGGCGCTTTGCGATCAACCAGATTTATACGCTTGGCATTATTGCTTCGGCGCTGCTGCATCCGTTCATGCTGGTGACGCTGATCGTCCTGGTCGTAAAGCTGCTCGCGCAGCCGCTGACGCCCGCCAGTCTCTGGCTGCTGGTACTGGATGTGGTGAATATTCTGCTGGCCTATCTCAGCTTCTATCTGCTCGGCGCAAAAACCATGGAGCCGACAGAACGCGGCGGTTATGCCTATCTGCCGGGAATACCGATTTATTGGGTGCTGATTTCGCTCTCGGCCTGGCGGGCGCTGTGGCAGCTGGTGCGCAAACCACATCTTTGGGAGAAAACGCCGCACAGGCCGAGTATTTTTTACTTGGATGCCGTCGACTGCGTGATGAATGCCGAACCGCGCCCGATAATGGACTGATCTTCCGGGCCGATGGCGTCGAGGTCTCGTCCGTCATAGGGGAGGGTCAAAAGGATACGCCGGATGGCGGCCAGTCGTGCGCGCCGCTTGTCGTTGGAGCGCACGATGGTCCATGGCGCATAGCCGCTGTCGGTGCGTTCCAGCATGGTGTGGAGTGCTGCGGAATAATCATCCCAGCGCGAAATACCGGCCACATCCATCGGCGAGAATTTCCAGCTCTTGAGCGGGCTGTGGCGGCGCTCGTGAAAGCGTTTCAGCTGCATTTCCTGCCCGATATCGAGCCAGAACTTGAACAGGTGAATGCCGTCCGTCACGATCATCCGTTCGAAATCGGGCGTTTCGGTGAGGAAGATTTCAAGCTGCGCAGGAGTGCAGAAGCCCATCACCGCTTCAACGCCAGCCCGGTTATACCAGGAGCGGTCGAAGGTGACGAATTCGCCCGCCGTGGGAAAATGCGCTACATAGCGCTGGAAATACCATTGCCCGCTTTCGGTGGGGGTGGGTTTTGGCAGGGCGACGTTGCGCGCGGTACGCGGGTTCATGAATTCGCGGATGGTGAAGATGGTACCACCCTTGCCAGCCGCATCGCGCCCTTCAAAGACGCTGATGACGCGTCCGCCGGTCGATTGCAGCCAGTATTGCAGTTTGACCAGCTCGATCTGCAGGCGTTCGAGCGTCGCCTCATATTCATCGCTCTTCATGCGGGATGAATAGGGATAGCCACCGGACTGCAGCGCCTGATCGTCAATCCAGTTGGGAAGCTTGGGATCGTTGATATCGAACTTGCGGGTTTCGCCGCCGATTTTCAGCTTCAGCGGCTTATCAATGGCTGGGATATCGCTTTTCTTGTCGTTCTTTTTGTTAGCTGTCTTCGAACTGTCACCCACGGCAATTCCCTTTCGTTTATATCAATCCATGATATGGGCAGATAAGAAGGTGCGTAAAGACGTCGCTGTGGATTTTGGGGCAGATCTTCGGCACGCCTGAGGGACAAAAATGAGTGAAGACAACCGCCATACCGAGGATGCCAAGACCGCCCAGACGGCGCAGGTTCAGGAATCGTCGATTTTTGCGCCGCTAGGCAGGGTAAAAGGCGTTCTCATCGTCAGCATGGTTCTGGCGGTCTGCGTCATGGCTCTGGAACTGCCATTCTGGTTCCGGGCTGCGCTTCTGGCTCTGGTGGTGCTGGGGGCGGTGTGGGTCGCGAATGAAGTCGGTAGTGGTGAACCCGAAGCGGCGCCGGTCAAGGACGAAGACCACAGCGAGATGGCCGGTGTTTCCGGCGAGCGGCTGGCCGATCTGCTTACTGATCCGATGATCGTTTTCGACCATGGCGGCACGGTGCTGTTCGCCAATGCGGCGGCGCTTGAAGCCTTTCAATCGCTGGAAAGCGGAACGGCGCTCTATCTGCGCTTCCGCGCCCCTGAAATGCATGCGCTCATTCAGGGCGTTATTGCCGATGGCGAGCCCCGCAGCATTGAATATTTCGAGCGTGTGCCAATCGACCGCTGGTACAAGGCCATGGTCAAGGCGCTGCCGGATATGGACGGGCGGCCGGAACTCTTCGTGCTCATCTTCCGCGATCAGAGCGAGACGCGCCGCATCGACCGCATGCGGTCCGATTTTATCGCCAATGCCAGCCATGAATTGCGCACGCCGCTCGCCTCCTTGCGCGGTTTCATCGAAACCTTGCAGGGTCCGGCGCGCAATGACGTTGCCGCCCGCGACCGCTTTCTCGATATCATGCAGAAGCAGGCCGAGCGCATGTCGCGTCTGATTGACGATCTCCTGTCTCTGTCCCGGCTGGAAATGCGCGCGCATCTGGCGGTCAATGAAAGCGTCGACCTGACGGCTGTTATCAACCATGTCACCGACACGCTGACCCCGCTTGCCGCCAATCTGGATGTGGTCATCGAACGCAATCTGCCGGATCGTCCGGTGCTGGTCACGGGTGCCCGCGACGAGTTGATACAGGTGTTCCAGAACCTTGTCGAAAATGCCTGCAAATATGGGCAGGGCGGCAAGAAAGTCATCGTCACGCTGGAGCAGGACGAGACCGGCAGCGCGCCGGAAGTCGTGGCTTCGGTGCAGGATTTCGGGCCGGGCATCTCTGCCGAACATCTGCCGCGTCTGACCGAGCGGTTTTACCGCATCGATGTGGAAACCAGCCGGGCGCAGAAGGGCACCGGGTTGGGGCTTGCCATCGTCAAGCATATTCTGGCCCGCCATCGCGGACGCCTCGTCGTCCGCTCGCAGCTTGGCGAAGGCTCCACCTTCATGGTGCGCCTGCCGAAGCGCGAGGGCTGAGCGTTCAGCGCGAGAACCGGCGCAGCAATTCCCATTTGAGCGGGCGAAGCCGCTGATAAAGTCGGGTGGAGCGCAGCGATCGTAACAGTTGCTGGCTTGCCAGAGACAGTTTCCCGCGCGTTGTCCGGGCGGCAACATAATCACGCAAGGGGATCGTGCGGTCTGCGAAATCCTGCTTCCACGGCTCATTGCCGAAGCCGAGATCGAAACAGGCGTAATTGTCGGTTTTCAGCGCTTCGATCAGGCGCAGGATCAGCACCTTGCCGGGCGAATATTTGTTCCAGACACCATCTTCGAAAGTGGTGATCATCGCACAATAATGCCCGTTGCGCGTGACGCTCCACATGGTGGCGACCACCTCGTCGTCCATGGTCAGGGCGGAGAAATGCAGGGCGTTGTGGGCGGCGAGCGGTTCCGTCACCAGCTCGAAGAACTGGCGCTTTTCGGGATGAGCGTCGAAGCCCGGCACGCGGGTTTCCACGAAGCGCCGCTGCTTCTGCCGCAGCATGGCGTCGAGAATGGTGGCGCGTTCTTCCGGCGTGCGCGTGACGAGAAAGCGATAGCGGCCTGCCTGACGCAGCGCCTTGGCGCGCTTTTTTAAGGTGCGCAGGCCGCGGATCGATGCTTCGATATCGGGCTGTGCCCGGTCGAGCGTGATCCATTGCGTTGCCTCATCGCAATCGCGGTTGGAAATATACCAGAACGGATTGGGGCGGCCCTCGATGGTTTCCGGCATCTTGTCGAAAGCCGCTATGTCGAAGGGCGGCAGAGCGGCGATAATGGATTGCAGCAGCGCCTCCGCACTTGCGGCATCCCATGTCTGCCCATGGTCGGAAAGGATCGGCGCATTGTAATCGGCCACACCGTCATCGGTGAAAGCGAGGACGCGCGCGCCATGTTGCTGCTGGATGTAAAGGGGGACAAAAAGGACCGGGCGCCGTTCCTGGTCGCGCACCTCGACCAGACAAAGCTGGGCCTTGCGGGCTTGGCCATAACTCGCTTCCCAGGCGCGCAAAAACGTTTTCGACTGAAAGACGAACAATGCGCTGCCGCTGCTGTCATTTGCGTCGGGCCAGTCTTCGGATATATCATCAACGCGACTGTGTACTTCTATTTGAAAATTGGCATTCGACATCAGTAGCCTTGAAATATCTGTTTGTTTTGCCGGTTGATAAGCTTATCCGCCAATATGCATTGCCGATTCGATATTGGCATAGCGGTGTTTAGTTTATTTGAAACTAAACGGAACTATGAAACTCTGGAAAACATCCAAGAAGTGTATGTGCTTCAAGCGATGACTGTCGATAACCAACCGGTAGCGGGCAAGGCGGGGTAATGTCAGTTTCGATCATCATCAAGACTTTGAATGAAGAACAGCGCATCGCCGCCGCGATTGAAAGCGCGCTTGCAGCCTTGCCGGACGAACAGGTCGAAGTCATCGTCTCCGATAGCGGTTCGACAGATCGCACGGTGGAGATTGCCAGCGCCTATCCGGTGCGTGTGGTGCAGATCGAAGCGCCTGCGCGGGCGAGCTGCGGTCTGGGGCCGCAACTGGGCTTTCAATATTCCACGCAACCTTTCGTCGGCCTGATTGACGGGGACATGATCATCGAACCGGATTTTTTTCCGGCAGCCCTGCAATATATGGCCGACCACCCCGAAGCCGGTGGCGTCACCGGCCATGTGGTGGACCAGATTCTGGAAAGCCTTGAATTTCAGCGGCGCGCCCGCAGGCATACGCCCGAAAAGCAGGCTGGTAACATCGACCGGATGAATGGCGGCGGGCTCTACCGTCGTGCCGCAATCGAACAGGCAGGCTATTTCTCCGACCGCAACCTGCATGGCCATGAGGAGTTTGACGCGGGCGTGCGGCTGCGTACCCATGGCTGGAAATTGCACCGTCTCGACCGGCCATTCGTGCAGCATTTCGGCTATTCGATGAATGCCTACAAGCTTCTGACACGCCGCTGGAAAAGCAAATATCTGCGCGGCACGGGCGAGGTGCTGCGCGCGGCAGTCGGGCAGCCGCACTGGAAGAACGTTATAAAGGAACTGCCGGAATTGCGGCTCTGGGGCGCGGTCTATGTCTGGTGGCTGGTGGTGCTCGCCGCACTTTTGCTGGGTTTCGTCACGCCCTGGGGGCCTGTCGCAGCCCTCGTTTTCGCGCTGTTGCCTTTCGTGCTGATGTCGATCCGCGAGCGCAGCGTTTCGCTTGGCGTCTACGCGGTTGTTGCGTGGATTTTCCACGCAGCCGCCATGCCGCTCGGCTTCTTCCAGTCGCGCCGAAAGCCGCGGGACTGGATCGAAAGCCGGGTTGTGAAAGAAATATCGAAAGAGCCTCTCAAAGAGACGACATGAGAAAGCCGCGCGCCGCTTTCCTAACCTGCCTTGCCGGTCTCGGCGCTTTGGCGTGCTGGCCGGTAACGGCTGGCGCGGAAGAGTGGATGCCGGTCACCGAAACCCGGCTGGAAATGGCCCCGGGCAGCCCTCTGGACTTCTCGTCCTTTCTGCCCAACCCTGCGATCAATGAGCAAGGTCGCATCGTCGCCAATGCCGCCGGGCGTCTGGTCCGGGTTGCAAAGCCGGATGAGCCTCAGCGCCTGTTTTGCGCGTCGCTCTCCTGGCGATTGCCGTCAGCCGGGAAAATCGACCACGCCTTCATCGACCGTTATGTGCGGCAGCTGCGTCTCCATGGCTACAATATTGCGCGGCTGCATTTCATCGACACCGACCTGATGCTGGGTCGGGATGGCGACTTCAACTTCGACCCACAGGCGCTGGACCGCATTCGCTATCTGATGGCGGCGTTGAAACGCGAGGGCATCTACTGGACCATCGACGGGCTGACGGCGGAAAGCGGCGCGCTCGGCGGCAAGGATATCAACCGCTGGGGGCCGGAAGGCAATCTGAAACGCCGCATCTATGTGGACGACACCGCGTTCGACCACTGGTTGCGGTTTCAAAAGGAAGTCTATGCGACGGTCAATCCCTATACGGGGCTGGCCCCGCTGCACGACCCGGCGCTGGCGCTGATTGTTCCCTTCAATGAGAATGGCATTGAATTCACGAGTTTCGTGCATGGCAGGCCAGCGAGCGGGCCGTTCTGGCCGGGATTTGCCCCGGCTTTCAATGCGTTTTTGAAAAAACGTTATACCGGCACGGCTGCATTGTCGCGCGCCTGGGGCGGGCTTGCCGCTGGCGAAAGCCTTGAAGCGGGAACGGTGCAACTGCCACAAAGCCGCTCCGGCGGCGGTCGGCGGCTGCACGATTTTCAGGCTTTCGCCGTCGAGCGGGAACAGGCGCTGGCCGCGCGCTTCGAGGCTGCCTATCGGGCGCTGGGTTATAAGGGGCTGATCGCACCCTATAATAACTGGTTCACGGTCCAGACCGCGCTGTCGCGCATGCCGCAACAAGTGGTCAGCGCCAATACCTATCACGACTGGACCGGCTCAATGGAACCGGGAACGACGATGAAGCAGAACAGCTCCATCGCTGAGGCCGCTTTCTATGTAAGCGAGCTTGCGGCGGGGCGCTGGATCGGGCGTCCGTTCTTTGTTACCGAATATGAACATCTGTTCTGGAACCGCTATCGCTACGAAGCCGGGCTGGTGTTTCCGGCCTATGCCGCCTTGCAGGGCTGGGACGGTATTTGCCGCCACGGGCAGGGGCCGGTCACGCTCGGTTTCGACGAGGCGGAGCCGCTTCGCCAGCGCATTGTTCCCTATACATTTGCGGTCGATCCGGTGGCGCGGGCGGGCGAAACGCTGGCCTCGCTGTTGTTCCGGCGCCGCGATGTCAAAACGGCAACTTTTACCGTTCCCTTCATGATGCAGGGCGAAGCCAGCTTGGGAGATTCGCTTGAGGCGCGCGAGCCGGAAAGGCTGAAACCGCTGGCGCTGATCGGCGGTATCGGGCTTTTCGCCTCCGGTCTGCAATGGCCGGAAACCGTGACACGCGGCATCGAGATCAATTATCGCAGTGTCGCGCTGGATAATGTTCTGGGGCGTTTGAAACAGGCAGGCTTGCTTTCGCAGGACAATCCGACCGATCCCTATCGTGGCATCTTCGCCAGCGCGACCGGGGAACTCTTGCTGGAACGGGACCGCAGCCGCATGCGGGTGGTGACACCCCGCACCGAAGCTCTGGCCTTTGCCGATCTGAAGGACAGTCTGACGCTCGGGGTTGTGACACTTGGCAATGCCGAAGAGCGCGGCCTCGTTTCCGTGTCGGCGCTCGATGAACAACCCCTCGCGACCAGCGAAAAGATGCTGGTGATTTTTGCCACCGATGCGCGCAACACGGATATGCGTTTTCGCGACAGCGCGCAAAAGGTGATCGAGGATTGGGGGCGTCTGCCCGTTACACTGCTGCGCAACCGCGTCGTTATCCGGCTTGCAGGCGCCGCATCGGTCTGGAAACTGTCCGCCATCGGCCTCGACGGCAAGCTTCATGCGCCCGTTGCGACCGGCGAGGGCACAGTGGAGTTTCGTCTCGATAACGGCGCCAGCGCCAATGGGCCGACGACGTTCTTCCTGCTCGAACGCCGGTTCAGCCACTAAGCATTTCCGGTTAAAACGGAATCGTGGAGCCGATCTATCTATTTGTTTTTACGCATTATCCTGCGCAAAACCGCTTCGCACTTTTGCTGGAACTGCTCTAGCTAGAACCTCACTGGAAATCGGTTACAAGCCTGCTCCAGCTTTCTCCCGCGAGTCCGCCGACAAAGATATCGTTGTGGTCGAGGGCGTTCAGCACATCTGGATTGGCGGTCACCACACAGACATTGGCTTTCAGGCGGAAGAACATCACCGATTGCTGCGACAGCGCGCCGAGAAAGTGCGGGTCTGCACGGCCTTGCGCCGCGATATGCCCGGCCTCCTGCAAGTGGGACAGCATGACTTCGACCACGGCTTGCTCGCGGTTTTTCGGCGCCAGAATGCTGAGCACTTCGGCAATCCCGTTTGGCCGGGCATAATAGCAGAAGAAACCCACCGGCTCGCCGCTCGTGCCGGAAACCGAGCAGGAACGGAGCGCACCGGCGGCGCGGTTGTCGCGGGCAAGGTTCAAGACCCAGTGCAGGTCCTGTTCCGTCCATGCCGGATAGGCGTCATAGGTCGGCAGGAAGTGACGGATCAGGCCGATGGCGTCGCTTTGCTCAATGTCCTGCACCGTCAGCTTGCCATTGGTGAAAGTGCGCAATTTGGGCAGCGGAACGAGAGGGTCCAGAAGCTGGCCGACCTTTGTCGCAGGCCAGCCGCGCAAGGCGGCGCGGCGTTCGGCGACGAACTGGGCCACATAACTGGCAGCGCGGAAAATCCGGGTCCAGGCAAGGCCATGGGTATCGAGCGTGATGCCGCCGACTGCGCTGAAATGGCGGGTGCTGACGGGTGCTGCACTGTCGCTGAAGGAGAAATCATTGCGCCGGGAGCGCAAGGTCAGCGTCAGTTCCGCCGCGCCGCGTGGTGAGCTGCCGGGGCGCATCATATAGGCGCAGAGCAGCCTTCCCATGACGATCTTGCCGTCGACATGATAGGGGATGGGCAACACGCAAAGCGTACTGTCGATCTCGCCCTTGCTGTCCTCATGCACGATGCTGCACAGATCGGCATCGTAATAGGGGTTTTCGAAGAAAACTTGCTGGAAATAGCGGTCGAAACTCTCGTCGTTCGAGGTGGCTTCGGGTCGGAAGACCTGTCTGAACAGGTCGCGCACCGCTGGTATGTCGTCGACACGCATGGACCGGACCCGGTGTGTCCTTGTATCCGCGACAGATGTGAACCCCACTATACCCTGCCCCTCTGCCCGGGCGGACCGGGCTTAAACTTGAACCTCTTTCCTTGCAGCAGCCTCGCGGCTTCTTTTGACGAGATAGAAGACGCAGCACCACGAAGCCAACACGATACATATTTCAATAAAGTAAATGGCGGTGAACGTGCCGGTGATCGGGGCGTACCAGGTGGCTGCCGCCAGAAGCGGCGCACCCAAAATATTACCGACATTCAGCACCGCCGTGCGATAGGCGTGCTGGCTGGCAGCACCGAGCAAATCCACTGCAATCGACCACAGAGCGACGAAGATCGTGATCCAGCACAGTGTGCGGCAGAAGGCGATCAGCGTCGTATATTCCTGGCCGAACAGAAGAGGGAGATAGGGCGCGGCGATGAAGATGACCAGCGAGGTCAGCGTTCCGATCAGAAGCGAAGCACCGAGCAGACGCAGCGTGATCGGCAATGCGTGGTGAATGCCGTTGGCGCTGGCTTGCGACAGGCGCGGATAGACGAGACGGTTCATAGCCTCGATGGTCAGCATACTGCTGTCCACGATACGGCGGGTTACGCCATAGCTGCCGACGATGCTGGGTGCGACAAGCGCGCCGAGGATGAGAAGGTCGGCATTTTGGCGAATAGCGCGAAAAATGAACTGCGAGGCGAACATGATGCCGAGCCGGATTTCCTCGCGCACGATTCGATATTGCGGCGCGCCGAGCCGGCGCAAAAACCACACATAGATCGCCAGCACCAGCACATGGCAGCCGAACTGCCAGTAGGCCCACTGCACCACGGTTGAAATATCGAAGACGAGGCAGGCAATGACTGCGGCCAGCGTGCGCGCCACCGCAAAACCGACCACCGACAGGTTGGCCGATACGAAGTCGGTATGGGCGATATAGATCTGTTCGACGAGAAGAATGGCGCGGACAAGCACGATATTGGTGACGAGCAGGAAAAACATGCCGAGATAATTGCTGGCGAATTCCGGGACGGATTCAAGCCAGAACGGCAGCAGGATCATGCCGATCACTACCAGCACGACGCCGCTTGTGACGATCAGGATGATATTGTGCCCGAGCATGGCGGGGTAGATGGCCCGGTTTTGCGCCACGCGCCGCACGAGGCATTCGGCTCCGCCAAGTCCGCAAATGTAATTCGCTATGGCCGTGATCGCCATGACGGTCACGAAAAGCCCGAACTCGTGTGATCCGAGATACCGTGCCAGAATGGCAAAAGTCAGCAGCTGCGCCACATTGGCTGCAAACAGACTGCCACTCGATGCGGCATAGGACAACAAGGTGGGCCAGTAGCGTTTCAACATTTCTTACTGCGGATTTAGGGGGTAATCTGTGTCGGGCATTGTCTGCCGATGTCGGCTTTGCGCCTCGGTCCAGCCCGGCATGGCTTTTGCGGAAAGGTTGTTTCCCTCTCCCGACTTACTCAATATTGTCTTGATCTGCGGTTATTCTGCTTATTGCACATGTAGCGTTGAAATATGAACCCTAACTGAACAGGTCATGTATTTTCCAGTTTTATCGCGTATTGCTGCCCGATAGTTGTGATTAACCAATTTTTTTAATCTTCTCATATAAACAAGGCAAAGGCGCTTTTTGCGCGACGGGGCAACACGAGGGCGATCAAAGGCCCAACCATAGGATCGATCAATGTACACCTTGCGTGACCTTGCTTCGAAGGCTCAGCAACCGGTTGCTCAAAAGCGCGGTGCAGAGACGCTCGAGCAATGGAACCAGGCTTTGGCGCAGAACCATGCGCCGTCATATCCAAGGCCAGCCTCCGTTTCCGATACACCTGCTTTCGATCCGCCGCCTGCATCCCGTCCAGTGAAGCAGGAGACGGGGTCTTACGGCGGCGGGCTCATGCTGCCGGAAATCGATCTCTGGGCGGCACTCGAATGGGTGCGCGCCCGCTGGATATGGATCGTCATTCTCGCGCTTGCCGGTGCACTGGCGGGCCTTGCCTATGGCATGACGGCCAAGCCGCGCTATACGGCCTATACGGATATGCTGGTGCCGCCATCCGGCTTGCAGCTTTTGCCCAACGATATCTATGCTCAGAGCCTTCAGGCTGACAGCCAGATTCTCGACATCGAAAGCAAGATGAAAATGCTGGTGTCGGGCAATGTGCTGCGTCGTGTCGTGCAGGATCTCAACCTGCAAAGCGATCCGGAATTCGTACCGCCGCCTGCCGGTTTCGATCTGCGCGCGCTGGTTGGACTTGGCAAACCGAAGGGTGCATCCGACGACACGCTGACGGCGGTGCGCGCCTTGTCACAACGCATTGTCGTGAGCCGTCCAGAGCGGTCCTATCTCGTGACCATCGGTGTCTGGACTGATAATCCCGAAAAATCGGTCAAGGTTGCCGATACTCTGGCGCAGTCGTTTCAGGAAGAAGTGGCAGAGGCGGATGCCGATGGCGCAGGTCGCGCTGCTGCGGCCTTGTCGGAACGCCTGACCTCCTTGCAGAAAGCCGCCACCGATGCGGAAGAGAAAGTCGCCGCTTTCCGCCGCGCGCATGGTCTTCAAACCACCGGCGGCGAACTGGTCAGCGCGCAGTCCATGGCGCAGATCAACACGAAGCTGGTCGATGCCAAGGCGCGCCAGACCGACGCCAGCACCCGCTATAACGAGCTGACCCGTGATACGGGCAGCCCGGTTGGCCCGGCAAGCACGCTGCAATCGCCGACCATGACCAATCTGCGCAGCCAGTATGCGACGCTGAAGCAGCGTTACGATGCGCTGACCATGACCTATGGCCCGCGCTATCCCGAGCTTATCAACACGCAGCGCCAGCTCGACGGGCTGGAACAGCAGATCGCCAATGAACGCTCGCGCATCCTGCAATCGGCAAAGGTCGATCTCGATCAGGCCAATGCGGTTGTCAATGCGCTCAATGCGCAGGCCGCGACGGCGCGCTCTGCGGTAGCGCTGGACAATGATGCGCAGGTGCAGCTGTCCGATCTCGAACGCGACATGACCGCCAAAGTGTCCATCTACAACACGTTCCTGACGCGCTCGACGGAAACGCATCAGCGCCAGCAACTCGACGCCACCAATATCCGCGTGATCTCGACGGCGATCCCGCCCGTCAGCCGCAGCTGGCCGCCGCGCACCGTGTTGCTCGGTGCAGCCGGTGGTTTCGTGGGGCTCGGTCTCGGCGTGGCGCTGGCGCTGGCGCTGGGTTATCTTGGCGCCTGGCGGAGAAATCGGGAGAGCCGTGTCTGACCTCGCTTCCCATCGGCGTGTGACGGCCCCTGTCCCAGTCAAAGCATCGCCCCGCGACCTGACGACGGTATCGTCATCGCTGGGCGTTGCCCTGTTTCTGATCATGTTTCTGTTCATGTGGGTGGGGATCAGCCCCTATCCGACTTCCAGTGCTGAACTGGGCACTGCTGCCTCGGCAGGGCAATCGAACCTGCTGAACCAGCTGCTGACGCTGGGACTGACCGCAGGCTTCATCGCTTGCGGCCTGAGCAGCCCCTTGCGCCAGACCATTCTCCAGCCGCGAACGCTTCTGGTAATGCTGTTCATCTGGATGTTCGTGACGGCCCTTGTCTCGGCGCATCCTTCGATCGCAAGCCGCAAGGTGGTGCTGTCGGTATTGATGGCGCTCAATGCCAGCATATTCCTGCTTTTGCCGCGCTCCGCCACCCAGATGGCGCGGCTCCTGCTGATCGGGTCGTTCATCACGCTCGGCTTTGCCTATTTCGGCGTTATCTTCATGCCGAGCCGGGCCATCCATCAGGCAACAAATGTCATCGAGCCGATGCTGGCGGGCGCATGGCGCGGACATTTTCCGCACAAGAACGCTGCTGCTGCTGCATTGGTGCTGCTCAGCTTCTTCGGCCTTTATGGCTGGCAAATGGGGTATCGTAAGGCAGGCGGGCTGGTCGTGGCGCTCTGTGTCTTCTTCCTGCTGCACACGGGCGGCAAGACATCGACGGCCATGCTGCCCTTCATTGCCATCATATCGCTGATCTTCACGCATTGGCGCTGGACACGCATTCCGATCTCGATCGGCGGGGTGGCGGCGTTCAATTTCGTCGCCATTGGAGCTGCGGTTTCCGACCCCATCCGCCAGCTGATCACCAGCATCGGCATTGACGCGACATTTACCAACCGCGCCGATATTTGGCGCATAGCCTTTTCGGCAGTCGCTAAAAAGCCGATATTCGGTTACGGGCTGGACTCTTTCTGGAAAACCCCGGAAATGGTCTATGCCGGGGGAGGCGGGGCGACATGGGCAGTCGCAGCCTTCAACGCGCATAATGCCTATCTGGATATGATGATCAATGCGGGCGTTTTCGGCCTGATCCTGATGCTGATCTGGCTGATGATCCTGCCGCTACGTTATATCAAAGCAGCCGAAGCGACGGGGAACGATCCGGCATTGACGCTTCTTTTCAGCCGTTTGTGGTTGTACGGCCTCTATGCATCCTGCATGGAAAGCACGTTTTTCCAGAATGGCAGCGCCGTCTGGTTTTGTTTGATGATTGCCGTTTTCGGCATGCGCCTTCAGGCGAAGGCGCGACTTGTAAGTTAAGCTTTTTGGGGCAAAGGCTTGGTAAAGACAATGGGACAGGAAAAATTGGGGGAGCAGGACAGATTGGGCTGGGCGCGGGCACGTCTGGACCGGCTGAACAACCGCCTGCATGACGCGCTGAGCCGCAGTTTTCCGTTGCGGCCCTTTCCACTGCCGAAGGACCGGCGGATCATCAGTTTCACATTCGACGATGTTCCCGACAGTGCTGAAAGCGCAGGGGCGAAGATACTGGAACGCTACGGCTTTCATGGCACGTTTTATATTGCCGGTGGTCTGGTCGGCTCCGTCGAAACCCACCGGCGGCTGATCACCGAAGACGGGCTCCGCAGGCTGGCCGAGGCCGGGCACGACATTGGCTGCCATACATACGCACATTGGAATGTGCCTTCGGTCGGCGCGCGCGACCTGGCGGCCGATCTTGACCGCAACCACGCTTATCTGCACGGGTTCGAACCGAACCGGGTCGGGCGGCGCAATTTCGCCTATCCCTATTGCGCCTCGTCGATGCGCTCGCGCGGCCTGTTTGCCGACCGCTTCGCCACCTGCCGCAGTGGCGGCGAGCGCATCAATCGTGATGCGGTTGATCTCGCCTTTCTGGAAGCCGTCGAGATAAGGCAGCCGGAGCAGCATGCGGAGCAATTGACCCGCTGGATCGACGATCTCGTCGCAAATCCCGGCTGGCTGATCTTCTATACGCATGATATCAGCGACAGGCCGACGCCTTTCGGTTGCACGCCGGAAACCTTCGAAAAGCTGGTTTCCCATGCGGCACAAAGCGGCGCGGAAGTTTTGTCGATACGCGATGCGCTGGCTCATATCGGAGCAGAGGAAGGTGCTCCCTGATGAAAGCTGCCGATCCGGATCACCGCCTGCTGGCAATCAATAATTATTTTTACCGTCGCGGCGGGGCCGAAGCGGTTTTTCTCGACCATATCAAGCTCTTTTCCGAGATTGGATGGGAGACGGCTCCCTTTGCCATGCAGCATCCGGACAATTTCGCCTCCGACTGGTCGTCCTATTTCGTGTCGGAAATCGAATATTGGCGCGAGAGTGGCCTTCTCACCAAAGTCGCGCAGGCAGGCAAGATCATCTATTCATGGGAAGCGCGCGACCGCATCAAGGCGCTGATCGAGCGCTTTCGCCCGAACGTCGCGCATGCGCATAATGTTTATCATCACCTGTCGCCGTCGATCTTTCCGGTGCTGAAAGCGGCGGGTATTCCCACCGTCATGACCGCGCATGATCTGAAGCTTGCTTGTCCGGCCTATAAGATGCTGTCGCATAACCAGATTTGCGAGCGCTGCAAGGGCGGGCGTATCTACAATGTCGCAGTCCATAAATGCATCAAGGATTCGACGGCGTTGAGCGGGTTGGTTCTGGTCGAAACGGCGATCCATCGCACGCTCGGCCTTTATCGCAACACGCTCGATCGCATCGTGGTGCCGAGCCGGTTCTATATTTCGAAGCTGATCGAATGGGGCTGGCCGGAGGAAAAGCTGGTCTATATCCCGAATTTCGCACAGACAGATAATCTCGAACCCTTCGAGCATGAAGGCGACTATTTCGCCTATGTGGGCCGTCTGGCCCCGGAAAAGGGCATTGGCACGCTGATCCGCGCAGCCGCAATTGCCGGCCAGAAACTGGTGATTGCAGGCACCGGCCCGGAAGAGCAAAGTTTGCGGGCGCTGGCGGCTGAAACCGGCGGCGATATTACGTTTGCGGGTTATGTCTCGGGCGAGCGGCTGCACCGGCTCATTGGCGAGGCCAAGGCGCTGATCCTGCCGTCGGAATGGTATGAAAATGCGCCGATCAGTATTCTGGAGGCCTATGCGCTTGGCGTGCCGGTGATTGGCGCCGACATTGGCGGTATTCCCGAAATGATCGTGCCGGGCGAGACCGGCATGGTGGCCAGAACCGGCGATGCTGAAGACCTTGCCCGCGTCATGAGCGAAGCCGCCAGTCTGCCCCCGCAGGCCCGGCGCAGGATGGGCCGTCTTGGCCGCACCTGGGCTGGTCGGGAGTTCTCGCCGGAGGCTTATCGGAACCGGACACTGGAACTTTACGGGGAACTGGGAGCGCTTTGATGGAACAAAGGGCTAAAAAGCGACGTGTTATGATGCTCGGCCTGCGCGGCGTACCCAATGTGCAGGGCGGCGTGGAGCGACATGTCGAAGAACTGGCCCGTCTTTACATCGCTAAGGGTTGGGATGTCGAAGTGGTGGGCCGCAGCCCCTATCTCCCCAACAAACAGCCCTATGTCTGGGAAGGCGTGAAAGTCACGCCGATCTGGGCGCCGACGTCGATGAAGTTCGAAGCCATCGTGCATACCCTTCTGGGCGTGCTGCGCGCGGGTTTCACACGGCCCGACATTTTGCACATTCACGCTATCGGCCCGGCACTCGTGACGCCGCTTGCGCGTCTGCTCGGTTTGCGGACGGTCGTGACCCATCACGGCTTCGATTATAACCGTCAAAAATGGGGCCGCCTGGCGCGCACGACATTGAAGCTTGGCGAAAAATGGGGAATGCGCTTTGCAAACGCCCGCATCGCCGTCTCCAACGATATCGCGAAAACGGTCGGGCAACGCTATAACGTTCCCGTCACCTTCATCCCGAATGGCGTGACCCTGCGCGAGCCGAGCCGCGATCCAAGCTGGCTGGAAAAGCATGGGCTAGTTCCGAGCCGCTATATTGCGCTGGTCGCGCGCATCGTACCGGAAAAGCGCCAGCTCGATCTGATCGAGGCATTCGCCAAGCTCTCCGATCCATCGCTGAAACTCGCCTTGATCGGCTCGGCGGAATATACGGCCGCCTATGCGGGAGAGGTGCGCACCCGTGCCGAGGCCGTGCCGGGCGTCGTCCTGACCGGGGCATTGCAGGGGGAGGAACTCTCCGCGCTTTTCAGTCAGGCTGGGCTATTCGTGCTGCCGTCGAGCCATGAAGGTATGCCTATCGCGCTTCTGGAGGCGATGGGCTACGGGCTCAATGTGCTGGCCAGCGACATCACGGCCAATCTGGAAGTCGGACTGCCAGACGACGACTATTTCCCGCTCGGCGATATCGATGCGTTGAAAACCGCGCTACGCCGCAAGAGCGACAACCCGCTGACGGCAGAACAGTCGCAGCAACTCATCGACTGGATCGCCCGCGATTACAGCTGGGACGGCATCGCGGATCGCACGCTGAGGGTCTATGAGGAGGGGAATAGGGGAGTAAGTGAGTAGGTGAGTAGGTGAGTACGGGAATAAGGCAGAAGGGCAGTATGTGAAGGAATAGGGCGGCAGGCAAAGAAAAAGGGAGCTGCCGACGATATCGTCAAGCATACTCCCTTATTCCCTTACTCACCTATTCCCTTAGATCAGCGTGCCCGGCGTCGTTCTGCCGTCGGCTGGAAAGCCAGGCGGGAGTGGTAGCTGCAATAAGGGCTGGATTCACCCGATTCACTGCCGCAGAAGTGGAAATCTTCGTTCAGCGGGTCGCCGATCGGCCACTTGCAGGTACGCTCGGAGAGCTGCAACAAAGTGAGGCGTCGCGAAATCGGCACCACCACATTCGAAGCCGGCTTGACGACGGTTTCCGTCACCACTTCGGCTGCATATTCCATCTGCAGTGCCGTTGCGCCTACCGTCTTGGTGACCGTTGCCGTGCGCATCGTCGTCGTATGGGCCGTATGCGTGCTGCCGCCCGCATGCTGCGTTACAGGACGCGGCGCTGCTGCAACCGTATTGACTTTCTTGCTGCGCGGAGCAGCGGTCGTCGTCTTACCGCGACCCGAAAGCTTCAGACGGTGCACTTTGCCGATCACTGCATTGCGGCTCACACCGCCAAGCTGTGCTGCGATCTGGCTTGCGCTCAAGCCTTCGCTCCACAGTTTCTTCAGTAGTTCAACGCGTTCGTCTGTCCAGTTCATCGCCCTGGGCTCCAATCATTTTCGTTATCCGGAATCCACCAGTGTTCCCGGATTGCTCCAGGCGCAAACACCATATCTATCCGGGTGACTAGGTCCGCCGCACGAAATGTAGCTTTTTTCTTTAAAGAGAAACTACAATACCGGATGACTCCATGACAAGGGATAGCCCTGTCAGGCAGATTCCATTTTTAAGGTTTTCCCCAACTTGGGTGGCAAAGACGGTTTTTCTTTGGTCCCGTGGTGCATTTTTGAACACCTGTGAGAGAGAAGCCGCTGCACGCGCCGCGCCGTGGAAACTGGGCTCTATATATAGGCGGGATGTCGGTAGCGCTAGCCCGCTTCCGGAAATGTTGGCGACAAGTCCGGCATGCGCGCTGAAAAAACGCGGGCAAAGCCCGGCCAACGGGCAAAAAATGCATCAACTCATGCGTAAAGAAGCGCGATAATCGAGCCTTAGTTTGATTGACATTTTTTTCGCGAGCGCCAATATACACCCAGAATAATTATGCCGCCCGGTGGGCGGCTTTTTATTTCGGCAGGTTCGTCATGCGAAGGGCGCATGATCGACGTGCCAAAATCCTGTGATAGCTGGCCGGAGAGAGGGCCGGAATATCGCTCAAAATGGCAAGGCTGACAGTCCGTTTTCTGCGGATGTGCAGCATTAGAAAGGCTTATGGAGGCCTGATTGCAATGACCGACGCTACGACCGTGCAACCGCTTTACGACACCTATAATCGTGCGGCTCTGCGCTTCGAGCGAGGTGAGGGCATCTGGCTGATCACCGAAACCGGCGAACGCTATCTCGATTTTGCGGCCGGCATTGCGGTGAACTCCCTTGGCCATTCCCATCCGCATCTGGTCGAAGCCCTGAAAAATCAGGCAGACAAGCTGTGGCACCTGTCCAATCTTTATGAAGTTCCCGGACAGGAAAAGCTAGGCCAGCGTCTGGTCGACAACACATTCGCCGACAAGGTCTTCTTCACTAATTCCGGTGCTGAAGCGCTGGAATGCGCGATCAAGACCGCCCGTCGCTATCATTTCGCCAACGGTCATCCGGAGCGTTTCCGGATTGTCACCTTTGAAGGCGCGTTCCATGGCCGCACGCTTGCGACCATCGCTGCCGGTGGCCAGGCCAAGTATCTCGAAGGTTTCGGCCCGAAGGTCGAAGGCTTCGATCAGGTGCCGTTCGGCGACGAGGTGGCCCTTCGCGCCGCCATCACCTATGAAACCGCCGCTGTCCTGCTTGAGCCCATTCAGGGCGAGGGTGGTCTGCGTGGCTTCCCGGAAGAATTCATGCGCCTTATCCGTCAGATCTGCGACGAAAAGGGCCTGCTCCTGATCCTCGATGAAGTGCAGACCGGCGTTGGTCGTACCGGCAAGCTTTTCGCCCATGAGTGGTCGGGCATCACGCCGGACATCATGGCTGTGGCGAAGGGCATCGGCGGTGGTTTCCCGGTTGGCGCCTGCCTTGCAACGGCTGAAGCCGCCAAGGGCATGGTTGCCGGTGTGCATGGCACCACCTATGGCGGCAATCCGCTGGCCATGGCTGTCGGCAATGCCGTGCTGGACGTTATTCTGGAAGAGGGCTTTCTGGAAAATGTTCAGGCCACCGCGCTTGTCATGAAGCAGGGCCTTGCGTCGATCATCGACCGGTTCCCGAATGTGGTGTCTGAGGTGCGCGGTCGCGGCCTTTTGATGGGCATCAAATGCGTTGTGCCGAACACCACGCTCATTCAGGCGCTGCGCGACGAGCATTTACTCAGCGTCGGCGCTGGCGACAATGTCGTGCGTCTGCTGCCGCCATTGGTCACGACGCCGGAAGAAGCCCGTGAAGCGCTGAACCGCATCGAAACAGCCGTGGAACGGCTTTCTGTCGTAAATCCGATCAGCAAGACGGCGTAATCATGGCTCAGGATAACGGTATCAAGCACTTTCTCGACCTGTCTTCTGTTTCAGGAAGCGAATTGCGTTCCATCCTCGAAGACGCCAAGGCGCGCAAGGCGCGGCTGAAGGCGGGCGAGATTGAAAAGCCCTATGCCGGTAAGGTGCTGGCGATGATTTTCGAAAAGCCATCGACCCGCACGCGCGTGTCGTTCGATGTCGGCATGCGCCAGCTCGGCGGCGAAACGCTGATGCTCACCGGCTCGGAAATGCAGCTCGGTCGCAGCGAGACTATCGCCGATACGGCAAAGGTCCTGTCGCGCTATGTGGATGCGATCATGATCCGCACCACATCGCATGACCGTATGCTGGAATTGGCCGAATATGCCACCGTTCCCGTCATCAACGCTTTGACCGACGACACCCACCCTTGTCAGATCATGGCCGACGTACTTACATATGAGGAACATCGCGGCTCTATCAAAGGCAAGACCTTTGCCTGGATGGGGGACGGCAACAACGTCCTGCATTCGCTTGTGGAAGCCGCGGCGCGGTTTGACTTCAACGTCAATATCGCGACGCCGGAAGGCAGCGAGCCAAACCAGCACTTCATTGACTGGGCCAGGGCAAACGGTGCGGACATCATGTCCACGACAGACCCGGAAAAAGCGGCAAGCGGTGCGGATTGCATCGTGACCGACACCTGGGTTTCGATGGGACAGGAGGACCGTGCCCGTGGACATAATGTGTTCATGCCCTATCAGGTCAATGCGCGGCTGATGGCGAAAGCCGACCCGAAGGCGCTCTTCATGCATTGCCTGCCCGCACATCGCGGGGAGGAAGTGACCAACGAAGTGATCGACGGGCCGCAATCGGTCGTGTTCGACGAAGCCGAAAACAGGCTCCACGCCCAGAAGGCCATTCTGGCCTGGTGCCTGCAAGGCGCGTGATTGGAGTTTTCTGTGGCTGAGAATACCAGCAACGATTATATCGAAGCCGAAAACGGCCATTCGGGTCCCAAGCTCGATCTGGGTGATTTCGGCTTTGCAGGCGACGACGCCGTCGTGCCTTTCCAGGTGGAAGGGCTCGATGTGCGCGGTCGCGCGGTTCAGCTTGGCACGAGCATCGACGCCATCCTGAAACGCCACGAATATCCGGAAGAAGTGGCCCGCCTGCTGGCGGAGGCGACGGTTCTGACCGTTCTGCTCGGCACTTCGCTCAAATTCGAAGGCAAGTTCATCTTCCAGACCCAGTCCGACGGTCCGGTGGACATGCTGGTGGTGGATTTCAGCACACCCAATGCGGTGCGCGGCTATGCGCGTTTCGATGAGGATCGCCTGAAGGACGCCATCGCCACAGGCAAGACGCAGCCTGAAGAGCTGCTCGGTCGCGGCACATTGGCCTTCACGGTGGATCAGGGCGCCTATATGCAGCGCTATCAGGGTATTGTGGCGCTGGACGGCTCGACGCTGGAAGAAATTGCCACGACCTACTTCCGTCAGTCTGAACAGATCCCGACCGATCTGAAGCTGAGCGTCGCCAAGCTGGTCGAACGGGGTGCCGATGGCAAGCCGGTCGAGCAATGGCGCGCGGGCGGTCTGATCATCCAGTTCCTGCCGGAATCGGAATTGCGCGCGCGTGTTCCCGATCTGCCGGGCGGCGACGGTGACGAGGAAGAAGCCGTGTTTCATCCGGTGGATGATGCCTGGGATGAGGCGCGGTCACTGCTCGGCACCATCGAAAGCTCGGAACTGACCGATCCGCAGGTCGGTTCGGAACGCCTGCTGTATCGCCTGTTCCACGAGCGCGGCGTGCGCGTCTTCAACGCCATCAAGGTGGCGGATATATGCTCCTGCTCGCGGGAGAAAATCCAGGGCGTCCTGTCAGGCTTCTCGGCAGAGGAAATTCAGGACAGCATCGAAAACGGCAAGATTTCGGTGTCCTGCGAATTCTGTTCGACGCATTACGAATTCGATCCGGCGCAGTTCGCCAAGTAATCAAAAAAGGCGGTTCAGAAGAACCGCCTTTTTTGTTTCCTGCTCTAATTCAGCGTGCGGCGCTGTTCCGGCACATCCAGCGAGAAAGCCGGAATATCCACTTCGAATGTATTGCCCGTCGGGTTCTGCATCTGATAGCGCCCGACCATGACGCCGGATGATGTGGTCAGCGGACAGCCGGATGAATATTGGAACGAGTCGCCCGGATCGAGCACCGGCTGTTCGCCGACGACACCGGCCCCGCGCACTTCCTCGACGCGGCCATTGGCATCGGTAATCTGCCAGTAGCGCGAGCGCAGTTGCACCGTGTCGGAGGAATTATTGGCAATGGTGATGCGGTAGCCCCAGACATAGCGGTTGTCTTCGGGAGCCGACTCGTCTTCCAGATAAAACGGCTCAACCGTTATTTCGATCCCCTGCGTCACCGCCCTGTACATCGCATCCGCCTTTGTCATGTGCCTGTTGCCCACCTATCGCCAAAGTTGCGTTGGAGGTCAACGTGGCGCGGCAATCTCGACAGGGCCAAAGCGGGCGGTTTTCTGCAATCGGATCGTTCTTGTGGTGGATTGCAGCGAAAAGGTCACATTTTTTAAGACGAAACACCGTCTTTTGCATGATCCGGAGATGCTTCGGCACAAGAAAATGCAGAAAATAAACGGATGACCCGGCCTGACGGAATCAGGCCGGATCATCCTTTTCTTTATTTAGCGAACGGCTGCCTTCAGCGCCTCTTCGACGTCTTCCAGAAGATCGTCGGTATCTTCAAGGCCAACCGAAATGCGCAGCACGCCATCGGAAATGCCAAGCTCGGCCTTGGCCTCATCGCTCAGGTTCTTGTGCGTCGTGGTGGCCGGATGGGTGATCAGGCTCTTGGCGTCGCCCAGATTGTTGGAGATGCTGAACACCTGCAACGCATTTTCGAATTTGAACGCGGCTTCCTTGCCGCCTTCCAGTTCGAGCGCGATCAGGGTCGAACCGCCAGTCATCTGCTTGGCGATCACATCTGCCTGCGGATGGTCGGCGCGGCCCGGATAAAGGACGCGCTTGACGCCCGGCTTGCCTGCGAGAACATCGGCAACGGCAGCCGCCGACTGCGTCATCTGGCGCACGCGCACGGACAGCGTTTCCAGACCCTTCAGCATAATCCAGGCATTGAACGGGCTCATGCCGGGGCCGGTATGGCGATAATAGTCCTGAAGCTCGGTTTCGACCCATTCGCGGTCGGACAGCACGATGCCGCCAAGGCAGCGGCCCTGGCCGTCAATATGCTTGGTGGTCGAATAGACGACGATATGCGCGCCAAGCTCCAGCGGCTTCTGGTAAAGCGGGGTCGCAAAGACATTGTCCACGATCAGCTTCGCGCCTGCTTCATTGGCCACTTCGGCCACGGCGGCGATATCGATGATTTCGAGCGTCGGGTTCGACGGGCTTTCGAGGAACATCACCTTGGTGTTCGGACGAACAGCGGCTTTCCAGTTGGCGATGTCCGAGCCGTCGATGATCGAGATTTCCACACCATAGCGCGGCAGCAGGGTCTCGACGATATAGCGACACGAGCCGAACACGGCGCGCGCGGAAATCACATGATCACCCGCCTTGACCTGACACAGAATGGCAGCGGCGACGGCAGCCATGCCGGAAGCCGTGGCACGGCCTTCCTCGGCGCCTTCCAGCGCGCACATGCGCTTTTCGAACATGTCCGTGGTGGGGTTGGCGTAACGCGAATAGATGAAACCCGGATTTTCGCCCTTGAAACGCGCTTCGGCGGCTTCGGCATCGGGATAAAGGAAACCCTGCGTGAGGAACATCGCTTCCGACATTTCGGCGAAACCGGAGCGGAGCGAACCGGCGTGCACGAGCTGCGTTGCGGGGCGGAACTTGCGGGTAGTCTCAGTCGTCATTTTTCCAACCTGTCAAAAGCTGGTCGGCCGGGACGCCCAAAAGCGTTTAGTGGCATCTCGGCGGCCAATAAAAAACCGGCCCAAAAGGCCGGTAACGAACCGCGGCCCTTTTTAGCGAATTCTTTAACGTGGCTGCAAGCCGGCCGGCCAAATCACCACGGAACACATTTTCCATATGCCTGTTGCGCAAGGTCGTCAATGCCACGATAGCGAGTTTTGAGGAAAAGCCTGCCGCGTTGGCTCACGATTGGGTTCGATTCCTGCGGAAAACCCCGTTTCTCCGGGCGTGAAGGGTTGGCATTGGGCCTTCGAGTGGTCAAAGGTCTTTTGAAGAATTGCTCAGACTATGGAGTACGAGGTCGATGGCGCTAAGAGATGCGGGAATTCTGGCGGATGCGGATATCGCTGCGCTGTTCGAAAGCGGTTTGCTGGCTTCGCCGCGCCCGCTGGATACCGACCAGATTCAGCCTGCGAGCCTCGATCTCCGCCTTGGCGCAAAGGCCTATCGCGTTCGCGCCTCCTTCATGCCGGGTCCCGGCACACCGGTTATAGATAAGCTCGAACGGCTCAAGCTGCACGAGATCGACCTGACCGCAGGCGCGGTTCTCGAAACCGGCTGCGTCTATATCGTGCCGCTCTTGGAAAGCCTTGCTCTGTCGCCCGAACTGTCGGCATCCGCCAATCCGAAAAGCTCGACTGGCCGTCTCGACATCTTCACCCGCGTGATTGCCGATGGCGCGCAGGAATTCGACAAGGTGCCTGCCGGTTACAACGGCCCGCTTTATCTGGAAGTCAGCCCGCGCACATTCCCCATTGTTGCGCGCACCGGCTCGCGCCTGTCGCAGATACGTTTCCGCAAGGGCCGCGCCCAGCTCGATGAGGCGGAACTCGCCGCGCTGCATAATTCCGAGACGCTGGTGGCCGCTGAAATGCCGAACATCTCAGGCGGCGGCATCGCGCTTTCCGTCGATCTTTCCGGCGGCCCGGACAAGTTGATCGGCTATCGCGGCAAGCATCACACGGGCGTTGTCGATGTGGACAAGCGCGCCGCCAATGATGTGCTCGATTTCTGGGAGCCGATCTATGATCGCGGCGCACGCGAACTCGTGCTTGACCCGGATGAATTCTATATCCTCGTTTCGCGAGAAGCCGTGCATGTGCCGCCGCTCTACGCCGCAGAGATGACGCCGTTCGATCCGCTGGTCGGTGAGTTCCGCGTTCACTATGCGGGCTTCTTCGATCCGGGCTTTGGTCACAGTGCGGCTGGCGGCACGGGCAGCCGCGCGGTTCTCGAAGTGCGCAGCCATGAAGTGCCCTTCATTCTGGAACATGGCCAGATCGTCGGACGCCTTGTCTATGAGCATATGCTGCACCGTCCGAAGGCGCTTTACGGCACTGATCTCGGCTCCAATTATCAGGCGCAGCAGTTGAAGCTTTCCAAGCATTTTCGTTGACTGTATGAGCCTGCTCCGCGCAGATAGATGAAGTGCGGAGGAAAGCGACGAACGTGGCCAACGGAACAGGACCGGAAACAAGCCGAAAACAGGATGCCCCGGCGGATGCGTCGCCGCGCAGGCTGTCGGTTGGCATTGTCGCGCTGCCGGGTTTTACGCTGACGGCGCTCAGCCTGTTTCTCGATCCCTTCCGCCTCGCTGCCGATGATCGCGACAAGAGCCGCCAGATCCGCTGCGCCTGGAAAATCTGCACGCTGTCGGGCGATCCGGTTGCGTCCAGTTCCGGCATGGTGATCGAGCCGACAGCTCCCATCGGCGAACTCGACGAATGTGATTATGTGGCGGTCGTTGGGGGGGTGCTTGCCCAGTATCGTCCGCGCCAGCAGGCATTGATCGATCTCATCAAGCGCGCCGACAAACGCGGCAAGACCGTGGTGGGGCTTTGCACCGCCGCTTTCCTGCTTGCCGAGGGCAGCTTGCTCGAAGACCGCAATTGCTGTGTGAACTGGTTCCACCGCGACGATTTTCTCGATCTGTTCGACGGCTATACCGCCGATACCACCAGCCTGTTTCACCGCAGCGGGCGGCACTATACCTGCGCGGGTGGATTGGGTGCAGCGTCGCTGGCGCTTTCCATCATCCAGAACGAGATTTCCGAGGAATTGGCGCGTAAAAGCGCATCGATCCTCATGATCCCTTACGAGCTGGTACGCTCCGAACAGCCAGCACTCAGCTTTAACGGCGTGCGCTCGCCGATGATCCGCAAGGCCATCCGCATTTTCGAGGAAACGCTGGAAGACCCGGTGCCCATGATCGATGTGGCGCGCAGGCTCGGCATTTCGGTGCGGCAGATGGAGCGCGGTTTTCGGCTGGCGCTGGAACGCACCGCTTTCGAAGTGCGCGAGGAGCTGCGCGTCAAGAAGGCAAAGGAACTGCTGGCCGAGACCGGATTATCGCTTCTGGAAGTGGCCGTCGCGAGTGGCTTTACCGATACGCGCAGCATGAACCGGTCCTTCTCGCGCCAGAAGCAGAAGGCTCCACGCGATTATCGTAAGCAAAGATAGATGCAGACGCTCAAAACTTGCGGATGTCATCATCTCCGCCTATGTCTTGCGCGATGAATCTGTCAGCATGGCGGAAAATTGAGACGCAGGAGAGTTGCATGTCTGATGGTGTAAACCGTTTTCTTGGCGATACGCCTGCACGCATCATCGTCAAGCTGGTGCTGATTTCGCTGGTGGTTGGCGTGGTCATGAGCGCGTTCCACTGGACGCCCTACGATATTCTCTGGGGCATTCGCGATTTCTTCCTGCGCCTGTGGAATATGGGCTTCTCCGCCGTCGCCCGTTTCGCGGATTATCTCATTTTGGGCGCAGCCGTTGTCATCCCTGCCTTTATTTTGCTCCGTATCCTCAGCTATCGCAAATAGCAGATATTGGAAGCAGGGTTATATATTCGGACGATGCAGCAAAAACAAGGATTTATGCTTTCCCGGCGCGGCTTTCTGGTTCTCGCCGGGGGCGCGGTTTCGCTCTCCGTCTTGCCGTTCGGCGCAGCGGATGCAGCGACGAATGTGGTGAGCGCGGGCGATCCCACCGCGCTGTTCAACACCATCCGCAAGGCAAACGGCCTCTCGCTCATGGCGACCGATTCCAAGCTGGAACAGGCCGCGCTTTTTCAGGCGAAGCGCATGGCAAGCTATGGCAAGATCGGCCACAGTGTCGGCTGGGGCAATGGTTTTGTCGCGCGGTTGCGTCAGGCGGGCATTCGCGGTCCTGCGGCTGAAAATGTCGCCTCCGGCCAGCCCAATACCGAAGCCGTGTTCGACGCCTGGATGAAGTCGCCCGGCCATCGCAAGAACATGCTCGATCCCACCTTCAGCCATTATGGCCTGGCCTGGGCCACGCCGGAAAACAAACCCAATCGCATCTATTGGGCAATGATGCTGGGCCTCTGATCTCTATAACTCCTGACATAAAGCTGTCAGGGGCTGCGACAATCTATGGGCCGAATTCTCTGTAGTTTCGAGCGATTCCAGAGTAGACGTTCTCGAATTACAGGTGCGAATTCGGGGATAGTGGTTATGGATCAGTCGCAGCGCGTTGGAAGCGTTACGAGGCCGTTCGATGTGACGCATCGCATGGTCATGCTGATCGCCATTCCCATGACGCTTGCCGCCATCACGACGCCGCTGCTGGGGCTCGTCGATATGGGCGTGGTCGGGCAGATGGGCAAGGCCGAACTGATCGGCGGGCTGGCCATCGGCGCGCTGGTGTTCGATTTCCTGCTGTCCATGTTCAATTTCCTGCGCTCCGGCACAACCGGTCTGGTGGCGCAGGCCATGGGTGCTGAAGACGCCATCGAAGAACAGGCAATCTTCTGGCGCGCCATCATTATCGCGGTGATCGCGGGCGGTTTGATGATCCTCTGCCTGCCGCTCATTCTGGCCGCGGCCTCCAGCTTCATGCATCCGACAAGCGCGACGCAGGAGGCCATGGCGACCTATGTGTCGATCCGCATGCTGGCCGCGCCGGTGGCGCTCATCAATTATTCGGTGCTGGGGCTGGTTCTCGGACGCGGACAGGGCCTGCTTGGCCTCGGCCTTCAGGTTCTGCTCAACGGCATCAATATCGTGCTCTGCATCATTCTCGGCCTCGAACTCGGCTGGGGCGTGACAGGCGTGGCATGGGCCACGGTCACCGGCGAAACCGTCGCGGCGATTGTCGGCCTCTTTCTGGTGGTCCGGCATTTCCGCAAGGACGCGACCAAGCGCCCGAGCCGCCAGCGCATTTTCCAGAAGGAAGGCATTCTGCGCATGTTCGCGGTCAATCGCGATATCATGATCCGCTCCTTCCTGCTTCTGACCGCTTTCGCCTTCTTCACACGTGCGGGTTCCGATCTCGGGCCGGTGACGCTTGCGGCCAATGCCGTGCTGATGAATTTCTTCCTCGTGGCAGGCTTTTTCCTCGACGGCATGGCCGCCGCCGCTGAACAGATCGTCGGGCGGTCGATCGGTGCGCGCTACAGCCCGGCCTTTGTGCGCGGCACCAAGCTCACCTTTGTGTGGGGTCTGGTGATGGCCAGCATCATCGCCTTCGCGCTTTTGGTTTTCGGAGATCCAATCATCAGCCTTCTGTCCAAGGCCGAGGATGTCCATGCCGAGGCGCTCAAATATCTGCCCTGGGCGGCACTCACCGGTATCACCGGGCTGCTCGCCTTTCATATGGACGGTGTCTATATCGGGGCTACATGGTCGCGCGACATGCGCAACATGATGTTCCTGTCGCTGGCCTTCTTTATGGCCGTGCTTTATGCGGCAAAGCCCGCGATGGGCAATCACGGGCTTTGGCTGGCGCTTAATCTGTTTCTGTCGATACGTGGCATCACGCTTCTGGCGATGCTGCCACGCCGCTATCGGCTGGAATTCACGAAATAATCACGCAGGCAAAGGGCGCGCTGCCCAGTCTTTTGTGTCGCGGTCGCGCAGTTCGGCAATATTGGCGACGCCTTCGCGTTTAACCGCTGCCGAAAGCCCGCGCAGAATGTCGCTTGGCAGGCCGGGGCCGCGATAGATGAGGCCCGTATAAAGCTGTACCAGATCAGCCCCAGCCTTGATCTTGGTCAGGGCGGTTTCGGCGCTATCGATACCGCCAACGCCGATCAGCGGCATGTCAGGCCCCACACGCTCGCGCATGCGGGCAAGAACCACGGTGGACCGTTCGAACAGCGGTGCGCCGGAAAGCCCGCCGGTTTCGTCGCGGTTTTCAGCACTTTTCAGCCCGGTACGCGACAGGGTGGTGTTGGAAACGATGATGCCGTCCAGTTTCTGCTCGGTGGCCTCGGCGGCAATGTCGTCCAGTTCCTCATCGGCCAGATCAGGCGCGATCTTGAGGAACACCGGACGCTTCAGCGTGCACATGCTGCCTTCCTCGTTGCGCGCTTCCAGCACACGGCTCAAAAGCTCGCGCAGACTGTCGCGCGCCTGGAGATTGCGCAGGCCCGGCGTGTTGGGCGAGGAAATATTGACGGTGAAATAGCGCGCCAGCTGGTAGAAGCGGCGAATGCCCGCCACGTAATCGGCGATGCGATCTTCCGCATCCTTGTTGGCACCGATATTGACGCCGACAATGCCGCTCTTGCCTGCGCGCTGCGACAGGCGCTTGAAAGCCGCCTCGTGGCCTTCATTATTGAAGCCAAGGCGATTGATGACGGCCCTGTCATCCACAAGACGGAAAATGCGCGGACGCGGATTGCCGCTTTGCGAGCGCGGCGTGATGGTGCCGATTTCGGTGAAGCCGAAGCCGAGCTTCAAAAGCGCATCCGGCACTTCGGCATTCTTGTCATAGCCAGCGGCCATGCCGAGCGGATTGGGAAACTGCAATCCCGCAACCTTGACCGACAAAGCGGGGTCGCTCGGTGCGCTGCAGCTTACGAGGCCGGTTTTCAGCCCGGCAATGGACAGGCCATGCGCCTGTTCTGCGTCGAAAGAGAAGAGGGCGCGTCGGCCGAGAGTTTCAAAAAGTCCGCTCATTCGTCTTTCAGCTCCGGGAAAATGTGAAGTCCGTTGTCGTCGAGCAGCAAGGGCTCGACAGCCACGACTGCATCAAGCGGCAGGTCCGCATAGAGATGAGGGAAAAGCGCACCACCGCGCGAGGCCTCATATTTAAGGTCTTCACCAAGACGGGTCGCGTCCACGCTCACAAGAACCAAGTTGTTCTGGTTCGCGAAATGCTTCGCAGCGGTTTCGCGCACCTGTGTTGCAGTAGAGAAATGGATATAGCCATCGGCAATATCAACCGGTGCGCCCGAAAAGCTTCCCGCCTTTTCCGCTTGCGCCCAGAGTTCGCGCGGGGCGATCTTGTAGATGATCTTGGTCATGGCTGTCCTCTAGACCGAAATTGTCAGAAAATCAAAGACCGTGATGTTCGATTTTCGTCGCAAAGCTCCCATATGATGACAGGAAGCCAAAGGGAGATCGGATTATGTCGAACAAAAACACCTTTTTCGCCGCACGTCCCGTCGTGCGCGGTCTGGCGGCGGTGGCTCTGGTCGCGCCGGTTCTGGCTGCATCCGGGGCGGTGGCGCAGGAAAATGGCCGCTATCGTCTGGAACAGACCGAAACCGGCTATGTGCGCCTTGATAGCAAGACCGGCGCGATTTCGGTTTGCACCGAACAGTCGCAGGGCCAGATGATCTGCAAGATGGCCACGGAAGACCGCGAGGCTTACGAAAACGATCTGGCGGATTTGCAGGACCGCGTGAAGGTGCTGGAAGATCGGCTGGCGGCCATCGATCAGAAGGGCGGCGGCAATACCGCTTCAGGCCTGCCGAGCGAACAGGAGTTCGAACAATCCATGAGCTATATGGAACGCTTCATGCGCCGCTTCATGGACATTGCCAAGAGCTTCGACAGCGAGCCGGAAAAGCCCGCCGAGACGACACCAACACCGCCCGGCGGTCGGACGTGATCGCTCGTGGATAATAAAAAAGGCGCCAAATGGCGCCTTTTCTGTTTCTGTCGTTACGCCGCGTAGCGTTTTGTCGCTTCGATCAGTTCATGCACGATGCCCGGCTCGGTCACGGCGTGGCCGCTATCCTCGACGATCTTGAGGTCGGCTTCCGGCCACAGTTTCTTCAGCTGCCATGCATTGATGAAGGGCGTGCAGATGTCGTAGCGGCCATGCACGATGACGCCCGGAATATGCCGGATGCGTTCGAGATTGCGCAAAAGCTGGTCGTCGGAATCGAGGAAGCCGCGATTCTGGAAATAGTGGCACTCGATGCGCGCAAAGGCGATTGCATATTCATCCGCGCCGAAGGCATCAACGCGCGATGGGTCCGGCAGAAGCGAAATGATTGAGCCTTCCCAGCGCGCCCAGCGACGGGCGGCTTCCAGCTGAACTTTCGGATCGCGGTCCGTCAGGCGCTTGTAATAGGCGGCAATCATATCGCCGCGCTCGGCTTCGGGAATATGCTCCTGAAAGGCTTCGAAGTGATCTGGAAAAATGATGCTCGCACCGTTGGTATATGTCCAGTCGATTTCGAACCGGCGCAGCATGAAGATGCCACGCAGCACCATTTCCGACACGCGTTCCGGGTGCGTTTCGGCATAAGCGAGGCCGAGCGTCGAACCCCAGGAGCCACCGAAAATCTGCCATTTGTCGATGCCGAGATGGGCGCGGATATGCTCCATATCGGCAACGAGATCCCAGGTGGTGTTTTCACGCAATTCGGCGTGCGGCGTGGAACGACCGCAACCGCGCTGGTCGAACAGGATGATGCGATAACGCTCCGGATCGTGCAGGCGACGCATGGCTGGCGTGATGCCGCCGCCGGGGCCGCCATGAATCATGATCACCGGCTTGCCGTCCGGGTTGCCGCACTGCTCGACATGGATGCGATGCAGCGGGGACACCTGCAGCATCTCTTCCTTGAAGGGTTCAATCTCGGGATAAAGCATATTGCGCGTCATGAAAGGCCTTCTGGTTCCCACCCTCTGCTTCACGTGTCTGGCGGGGCCTGTGTTTCAATTTCCGGCGCAACCCTACCACACAATGGGGCAACATGGCGGCAATGAGAAATGCGAAAACACGTTAGCAACGTGATTTTTGGTTGCTCCGCATAAAAATAGGCATAAAAACTTGTTTGGTAGCATTCGATGCACCGCACGGGGAGGAACCACTTGAAATTGGCGCGCGAGGCACATGCACTTTATCATCGCTGACGATCACCCGCTTTTTCGCGGCGCATTGAGACAGGTTCTGTCGGGACAATCCGAAAACGTCGAGATTGTCGAAGTTGGCGATTTCGATGCCGTCAGGAAACTGGTTGCCGAACGCGACGATATCGACCTTCTGCTGCTCGATCTGACCATGCCCGGCGGTGCAGGTCTGTCAGGACTGGTTGCGCTGAAGGCGCTCCAACCGGCTTTGCCGGTGGTGATCGTATCGGCCACGGATGACGCCGCCACCATCCATCATGCGGTGGAACTTGGCGCATCGGGCTTCATCTCCAAATCTGCCAGCATGGAAACCATCGGCGAGGCGGTTCGCGCCGTGCTTGCAGGCGACATCTGGACGCCGGAAGGCATCGATCTCGATCACCCGAAGGATCCGGAAATCGAGGGGCTGATTGCGCGCCTGCGCACGCTCACACCGCAGCAGACCCGCGTGCTGACCATGCTCGCTGAGGGTCTTCTCAACAAGCAGATCGCGTATGAGCTGAGCGTGTCGGAAGCAACCGTCAAGGCGCATGTCTCGGCCGTGTTGCAGAAGCTTGGCGTCGATAGCCGCACTCAGGCTGTCATCTTGCTGTCGCGCATCGGCAGTGACGTTATCAGCACATGATATGATTATTGCGCAGCCGTCTGTGACGAGCTGCCGTCCTGTCGCGCATGATAAAAATGCGACAGCAATGAGCGCAACGCCGCCGGGCGAAGCGGCTTGTTCAGCAAGGTGATGTTTTCATCCTCGGCGCGCTGGCGCACTTCCTTGGAACGGTCGGCGGTCAGCAAGATGGCGGGTATTTCCGTCTCGAAATGCTCCCGCGTGAAGCCGATCATGTCGATGCCGTTTTCATGGATCAGATGATAATCGGCGACGATGACATCCGGCGCGGTGCTGCGATTGGCGCAAAACGCTTTCAGCGCCGCGCCGTTGCGCAGCGTGGTCACGTTGCAGCCCCAGCCCGAAAGAAGCGTTTCCATGCCGGACAGAATGTCGGCATCATTGTCGATGCACAGCACATCGAGGCCTGTCAGTTCCAGCGCGCGCGCATGGCCACGACGGCTTCTGGTTTCCTCTACCGGCACTGGCTCGTTTGAAACCGGAATGCGCAGGGTGAATGTTGTGCCCTTGCCCTGAACCGAGCGCACCGACAGCGGAAATTCCAGCAGCCGGGCGATGCGGTCGACGATGGACAGGCCGAGTCCCAGCCCTTCCGCCTCGCGCATACCTTCATCAAGGCGGGTGAATTCGCGGAAGACGAGCTTCAGCTTGTGCTGCGCAATGCCGATGCCGGTGTCCAGCACCTGCAATTCGACAAAAGCGCCCCGCCGCCGGACGCCAAGCAGCATGCCGCCGCTGCGGCTATATTTGATCGAATTGGAAACGAGATTCTGGATCAGGCGGCGCAGCATGTTGCGGTCGGTTTTCACCACGATGCTCGACGGCACCACGCGCAGTTTCAGCGCCTTCTTGCGCGCCAGCGGCGTGAAATCCGTGGCGATCTGGCTCAGCAACCTGTCCAGCCGGAACACCGAGACTTCCGGTTTCAGCGCGCCTGTGTCGAGGCGCGAAATATCCAGCACCATGCCCAGAATGGCTTCCACCGCCTCCAGCGAGGAATCGATGTTGCGGGCAAATTCGCTGGTTTCCGAACGCCCAAGTTTCTCCGACAGCGCGGTGGAATAGAGGCGCGCGGCGTTGAGCGGTTGCAGAATGTCGTGGCCCGCGGCGGCGAGAAAGCGCGTCTTGCCGAGATTGGCCTCTTCGGCAGCGGCCTGCGCCCGCGCCAGTTCCTTGTTCACATGGGTCAGTTCCGCCGTGCGGTCGGCCACGCGCTGTTCCAGCATTTCGGCGGCCTTCTGGCGCATCAGATCGGCTTCGACGGCGGCGGTGATGTCGGTATAGGTCGCGACGATACCGCCATCCGGCATCGGATTGGACTGGATTTCCAGTGTCTTGGCCGTCGATTTCATCTTCAGGCGCGCGGGCTTGCGGCTGGCCGTCAGCGAATGGATGATGCTGTTGCGCGCATTGAAGGCGATGTCTTCGCGGCGGATCAGATGCTCGACGATTTCCGAAACCGGAATACCGACCTGCATCACCTCGTCAGGCAGGTTGAGCAGGGTGCGGAACTGGCGGTTCCAGAAGGCCAGCCGAAAATCCTTGTCGAAAACCGTAATGCCCTGTTCCATCTGGTCGAGCGCGATCTGCAACAGGTCGCGATTTTGTTGCAGGGCGGCGGAAGCGTCATCGAGAAGCTGGCGCGCATCACGCCCTGAAGCATCGTTGCGTTGCAGAAGCAGCGACAGAACGAGCCGTGCCGAAGCGGTGCCGACCGCCGTGCCAAGCAATTGTTCGGCATGGCGGATCAGGGGCGTGTCAACGGTCATGCCCGGATCGAGCCTGCGCTGTTCATGCCCTTCGAACCGCAGGAAGGCGCGCTCGACACGTTCGGAGCCGAGATAGCGCGCCATGGTGGCTTTCAGTTCCGCCACGGTGACGGTGGTGCGGAACCGTCGGAGCGTCGGCGTCGCGATGAAATAGCGCGGCAAGAAGATGCTGGCCTGAATGCGCTCCAGCGGCGTCGAGGCGCGCGAGAGCGAACCCAGAATATAGAACAGCGTATTGGCTGTGAGGCTCCAGATCACGCCATTGGTCAGCGGCAGCGCATCGGTGCCGAACAGGGCTTCCGGGCGCAGTGCCGTGAAACCCAGAAAGCCGTCGCGCAAAATGGCGGCATCTTCCGGCGCCATGGTGGGCAGCAACAGCGTATAGGCCCATACGAGAAAGCCCGCCGACAGCCCCATCATTGCGCCGCGCCCATTGGCATTGCGCCAGAACAAACCGCCGATAAAGGCCGGAACGAATTGCGCAATCGCCGCAAACGATACGAAGCCGATAGAGGCAAGGTGAATATTGTTGGACGTGAAGCGATAATAGGCGAAGGCGAGCGCCAGAATGGCGATGATCGTCACACGTCTTGTATTGAGAATGACCTTTGTCAGGTCGGGCTGTTCAGCCGGGTGACGCTTGGCCATGCTGCGGATGAAAAGCGGCAGCACGAGATGGTTGGAAATCATGATCGACAGCGCCACGCAGGCGACGATCACCATCGCCGTTGCAGCGGACAATCCACCGAGGAAGGCGATGAGCGCCATCCAGTGCGCTTCGGCGGCAAGCGGCAGCGCCAGCACGTAAAGATCGCCACTGACCGTGGTGCCAAGCGTCATCACGCCGATCAGGGCAATCGGAAACACGAAGATATTGATCAGCACCAGATAGACCGGGAACAGCCAGGATGCGGTGCGCAATTCCTTTTCGCTGCGGCTTTCGACGACCGTAACGTGGAACTGGCGCGGCAGCATGATGATGGCCGCAGCACTCAAGGCGGTTTGTATGATCCAGGTGCCGATGGAGGTCTGGTAGTGGAAGGCTTTCAGCGCATCGGTGGACTGGGAAATCTGGTCGATGAGCTGCGAGGGCGAGCCGAACAGGAAGAACGTGCAGGCGAGCCCAACGGTGAGAAATGCACAAAGTTTGATGACGGATTCCACCGCAATGGCGAGGATCAGCCCGTTCTGGTGTTCGGTCGCATCGGTGTGGCGCGTGCCGAACAGGATCGCGAAGACGGCGAGCACGGCGGCAACCGCCAGCGAAATATCGCCGAAGATAAAGGCCGGCGGTGCGACGGCGCGGCCATAATGGTCCATCACCAGCCCGACGCTGCCCGCAACTGCTTTCAGCTGCAAGGCGATATAGGGGATCGACCCTACGGCGGCGATACAGGTGGCGAGAGACGCCACGCCAAAACTTTTGCCATACCGCGCCGCCAGAAAATCGGCGATGGAGGTGATGCGCTCCGCCTTGGCCAGCCGCACGATATGGCGCAGCAGCCGGTTGCCGAGCGTGAACACCAGGATCGGCCCGATATAGATGCCGAGAAATTCCAGCCCGCGCTGTGCGGACAGGCCGACAGAGCCGAAGAAGGTCCAGGACGTGCAATAGACCGCAAGGCTCAGCGCATAGACATAGGGACGCGGCGCACTGTTCCAGCGTGAGGCTCTGCGGTCGCCGATACTGGCAACAGCAAAAAGCAGCAGCAGGTACAGGAAGGCAGCGCCGATGATTCCCCAGCCTTGCATAGGCGGCTTTATTCCTCTTCAGTTTATCCAAGTCTGTCTGACGCAAGCACTTTCATGTCCTGCGTGCAAGAATATTGATGAAAAAGCGGATGTTTTACCCGTCGATATCCGCGTTTATCTTTTCTTTGAAGTTTTTCGAATACAAACTAAGCGAAATACAGTTTGATAGAACCGTTCTTCGAGCCTCCCCCTGTCAGGAGCGGTCCTATCGTTCACCGTCGGAGCGATCTGACGCCATGTTAATTGACGAACGCACCGCAGCAACGACGGCCCGGTTATGTGGAATGCAATCGTGAGGGAGACTGACGAATGTTGAAAGAATTCAGGGAATTCGCTCTCAAGGGCAATATGGTCGATCTGGCCATCGGTGTGATTATCGGCGGCGCCTTCGGTGGCCTCGTCAATTCCATCGTCAACGATATCATCATGCCGATCATCGGTCTGATCACCGGCGGTATCGATTTCTCGAACATGTTCATCCAGCTTGCCGGCGAGCCGAAGTCCACGCTTGCCGCCGCCCGTGAAGCCGGTGCAACCGTTGCTTACGGTAACTTCGTGACCCTGCTGATCAATTTCCTGATTATCGCCTGGGTGCTGTTCCTTGTCGTCAAGGGCATGAACCGTATGAAGAAGAAGGAAGAAGCAAAGCCTGAGCCGGAAGCTCCGCGCGAGGAAGTGCTGCTGACCGAAATCCGCGATCTTCTTGCCAAGAAGGCGTGATCGGGATTTTTTCTTTGCGATCCAAGACGGAGCCTGCAAAGGCTCCGTTTTTGTTTTGGCATTCATCAATACCGATGATCGGATCATCACAAAATGCCGAGTGATTTTGTGCTCGCGTCTTGGTAAGGCCGATAGACATAGAGCAAGTAGCGCAGGATCATCATGACACTTTTAGCCAGTCTCCGCCGTGAAGCAGCGCAAGCGCCAGAAAGCGGCATTGTCGCCGTTGCCAATCATGGCAGGGGCCGCGAAGGGCTCATTCCGTTATGGGTGGGCGAAGGCGATCTGCCGACGCCGGATTTCATCCGCGATGCGGCGCAGAAAAGCATTACCGACGGCGAGACCTTCTATACATGGCAGGCCGGTATTCCCGAACTGCGCGAGGCGCTGGCCCGTTACCATGCGCGTCATTTCCCGCTGGCCTTGAAGCCTGAGAATTTCTACGTCACCGGCTCGGGCATGCACGCCATCGAAATGGCGCTGACGGCGACGGTCGGTGCGGGCGAGGAAGCGATCTATCTGTCGCCGGCCTGGCCGAATTTCGTCGGCGCGGCTGGTCTTGCAGGTGCGGTGCCCGTCGCGGTGGAACTGGAATTCGGCGCGAATGGCTGGGTGCTCGACCCGGAGAAGGTCGCCGCCGCCATCACGCCCCGCACCCGCGCGCTGTTCATCAACACGCCGTCCAACCCGACCGGATGGACCGCCGACCGTGAGACGCTGCGTTACATCCTTGATCTGGCGCGCAAGCACGGGCTCTGGATCATCGCCGACGAGATCTATACGCATTTCTATTATGGCGGCGGTCACGCCCCGTCTTTTATGGAAATCATGGAGCCCGACGACCGCATCATCTTCGTCAATTCCTTCTCCAAGAACTGGGCGATGACCGGCTGGCGCGTGGGCTGGATGACGGTGCATCCTTCCGTCGGTCCGGTGATCGAAAACATGATCCAGTATTCGAACTCCGGCGTGGCGCCATTCATGCAGCGTGGCGCGGTGGCCGCGCTCGATCAGGGCGAACCCTTTATCGCCATGCAGGTGGAGCGTGCCCGCGCCACCCGCGACAGGCTTTGCTCGACCTTGCAGGCAACCGGCAAGGTACGCCTGGCCCCACCGGAAGGCGCGTTCTATCTGTTCTTCGGCGTTGAAGGCGTGACGGATTCGGTCAAGGCGGCCATCGATATTATCGACCGGGCCAATGTGGGCCTTGCACCGGGCAGCGCCTTTGGGCAAGGCGGCGAGGCATTCTTCCGGCTATGTTTCGGTCGCGCCCCGCATCAGATTGATGAGGCCGCAGCCCGGCTCGTGAAATGGATTGAGCGACTTTAATCTAAAACAAAGGCCGGTGAAAACCGGCCTTCTTCATTCAGCTGTATACGAGAATCTTATCCGCCCGCCTTGGACACCATCAGCGGCACGACGCGGTCGGAACTGGCCGTCTGCGGGGCATCGGTTTCGGCAAAGGGAATGCCAAGCGTGTTCCAGACTTCCAGCAGCGCGTCCTTCAGCCCGTCGATCAGCGCATCGTCATGCAGCGGCGACGGCGTGATGCGCAGGCGTTCGGTGCCGCGCGGCACAGTCGGATAGTTGATCGGCTGGATATAGATGCCGTGGACATCGAGCAGCCGGTCGCTGGCCTTCTTGCAAAGTTCCGGATCGCCGACCAGCACGGGCACGATATGCGTGTCCGAAGGCATGACCGGCAGGCCCGCCGCCGACAGCACATCCTTGGCCTGCTGCGCTTGACGCTGCTGGCCGTCGCGTTCGATCTGCGAGGTTTTGAGATGGCGGATCGAAGCCGTCGCGGCAGCTGCCACCGATGGCGGAAGCGCGGTCGTGAAGATGAAGCCCGGCGCATAGGAGCGCACGGCATCGATAATGGCGCGTGAGCCGGTGATATAGCCGCCCAGCGCGCCGAAAGCCTTGGCGAGCGTGCCTTCGATGATGTCGATGCGGTCCGCCAGACCATCGCGGTCGGTGATACCGCCGCCGCGCTGGCCGTACATGCCAACGGCATGAACTTCATCGATATAGGTCATGGCATTATACTTGTCGGCGAGGTCGGCGATCTCTTCGATCGGTGCAATATCGCCATCCATCGAATAGACGGATTCAAACACGATCAGCTTGGCGCGTGCCGGATCGGCGGCCTTCAAAAGCTGTTCCAGATGCTCGACGTCATTGTGGCGAAAAATCTTCTTCTCCGCACCCGAGCGGCGCACGCCTTCGATCATCGAGGCATGGTTCAGCTCGTCGGACAGGATCAGGCAGTTCGGCAGCAGGCGCGCAATGGTCGAAATCGAGGCTTCGTTGGAAATGAAGCCGGAGGTGAAGACGAGACCGGCTTCCTTGCCATGCAGATCGGCCAGTTCGGCTTCCAGCTCGACCAACGGATGGTTGTTGCCGGAAATGTTGCGCGTGCCGCCAGCGCCGGAACCGGCATTGCTTGCGGTGTCGCACATGGCCTTGATCACATCGGGATGATGTCCCATGCCGAGATAATCATTGGAACACCAAACGGTGATTTCACGGGCCGTGCCATTGTTCCGCCAGATCGCGCGGGGGAAACGCCCGACGATGCGTTCAAGGTCGGCGAAAACGCGGTAACGCTTCTCTGCGTGCAACTGATCAATCGCGTCTTCGAAAAACCGGCGATAATCCATCATGCGCTCCTTAGAGGGCAGCGCGTCCTTCAGGGCGCACAAAACTCGCTCTAACTAATTGATTCGACGCACCGTGTTTCCGAAAAATCGCTCCCGATTTTTAGGCCGATGCGCTTGTCTTTGCCTTAACTAGCGCTTTTGGCCGTTAAGGTCCATGGCGCGGTCGCGGGCAATTTGCCACGTTTTATTGAAGCAGCATTGATCAGGATCAAGCAAATGCAGCCAGAAGGGCAAAATGGCTGAAACGTTCATTCACGCATTCGTATCGTCGTATCACACAGCGTGATTCTTGCTGACATGGAATTGCCTGGAATGAATAGCGATATAGTGTTTATTAGCGCTTCCTGAAAGACATCCCCCATATGAAGTCGGTTTTGCCGCCAATGCACTATCCAGCGTTAAAAGAAACGGATTGGGCTGCCTATTGGCGCGCCTCGTCGGCCCAGCGGTTCAAGCTGCGCTGGCGCCATGCGCGGCTGTCGGTGCCCAAAAAGCGCGGCAAGGCCAATCTGATCGCCTCGGCTGGAAGTTTCGCGGCCCTGCTGCCGAATGATCTGCCGCTGATTTGCGTGGTGCGCAATGCTGGCGCCTATCTGAATTCGTTCCTGCGCTATTATCGTGCGCTGGGCGTCACGCGTTTCATCGTCGTGGACGACAAGTCGGATGACGGCACGGCCGAAATTCTCGCCAATGCCGCCGATGTCGATCTGTTCGTTTCCGACGTGCGCTATGCTGAGGCGGATCGCGGGCGCGCCTGGCGCGATGCGCTGTTCAATATTTACGGTCGCCGCCGCTGGTATCTCTCGGTGGATGCCGACGAGTTCTTCGTCTTCCCGCGTATGGAACAGCGCAGCTTGCGCGATTTCATCGGGGAACTGGAAGCACATGGTATCCGGCGTTGCCTCGCGCCGATGATCGACATGTATCCAGCCGGTCTTTTGCGCGATGGCGTTTTTGTCGATGACGGAACGAAATATCCTTTCGAAGTGTCGTCGCATTTCGACGGCGACGGCTATACGGTCAAGCAGGAGCGTTTCGGCGTTGCCGTGCGCGGTGGGCCGCGGCAGCGCCTGTTCGGGCGCAGCATGCGCCTGTCCAAGTTTCCGCTGATCTGGGTGGACCGCAAAACCGATTATCGCCGCGGCAGCATTCACGGGCCGGGCCCTTGCTTCCGCAATTATCTGCCGGTCACCGGGGCGCTTTTGCACTATCGTTTTTCGTCGCGCTCGGTCGAGGAGTTTCAACGGATCGCGAAAGAGGGCGGCCATGCAGGCGGCTCGGAACACTACAAGGCCATCGTCGGCAACGAGCGGTTTTCCGACGACCTGTCGCTGGTCTATTCGGGCTCGGTTCACTATACGGGACCGGAATGTCTGGTCGAACGCGGCTTCATGGTGGATTTGCAAAACCTGACGAAGCCGCCCCGCATGGAGCGGGCCAAGGCAAGCTGAAACCGGTTATGTTTCGGCTCAGGACAGGGCGATCTTCCGCAGGAATTGCAGCCATATATCGTTACGCCGGATCGTCAGGCGCGGAATGCCGAACGGGTCGTCGGTGGCTTTTGCGCGGCGCTTTTCCGTGGTGGTGGCGTATTTATACCCGGCCTGCGCGACGATCTCGCGTGTTCTCGCAGTCTCGCCGCCATAGGGATAGGCGAATGAGATGACTTCCTGACCAAGCAAGTCCTCGATCTTTTCGCGAGACTGCCGGATCTGCACTTCAGCATCCGTATCGTTTGCGGTGCTCAGATTGATGTGATCGAGCGTATGCGACCCGACTTCGTGACCGAGGGCCGCCCATTCCCGCATTTCGGCGACGCCCATGCAATCGGCCCGCGCCACGCCGATTTTCTGATCCCAGAGATTGAAGCCGCCGATCTGGTTCGCGACGAAATAATTCGTGGCGGTAAAGCCATGTTCCTGCAAGATAGGAAGAGCATTGCGGAAGACATTGTCAAACCCATCATCGAAGGTGATGACCGCGACTTTCCCCTCTTTGCCACCATAGATATAGGGCAGCGCATCCTTCAGTGACAATCCCTGATAGCCGAGGCGCTTGAGCCAGGCCATCTGGTTGCCAAAACGGTCGGGATGCACGGTCATGCTGCGAAAAGGCGCCTTGTGCCGGGGCGGAACATCGATCTGGTGATAAAGAAGAATTGGGACGGACACGATAATCCTCGATCTTGTATGTTCAGTCGGTCGCGCGAAATATTGTTTTGTCGCTAAATCTTTAAAAATAAATAATTAAATCAGTTTTTTCCTGAATGGAATTGCTAACTCTTGCGAGAACGATTTTTGATCTTCCAGCGATAAAGCGGTCGCAGGATTTCCCGCTTCAGCTTATCGGGCAGGGATCGGGATTTCTGGATGGTGCTGCCGCCCAGACGCACCGACACCTCGCGCACGCCGCCGGGCAGGACGGAAAGCGGTTTCAGTCCCGTCACCCAGTTCATCTGCGCCGTGGTGTCGACCGGCCGGTCGAAAGTTTCGGTCGCGGCCAGCAGCCGTCTCGCCGCGTCGCGCCCGACAAGCTGGGCGACCATGCCGAGGCCGACCGGTACGGGCAGGATCACGCGCACGCCATCGATATTCAGCACTTCGCGGCCTGTTTCCCGCTCGCGGAAAGGAAAGCGGATGAAGCTGTCATGGTCGACAAGCTGCAACGCGGCCTGAAAAGCGGCGGCAAATTCCGGCGTCAGCTCCACGTCATCTTCCAGCACAAAACCGGCGTCGATCTTCTGATCGACGATGGCCTGCCATGCCTTGCGATGCGACAGAAAGCAGGCAATCTCGTTGGTGCTGAGGGGGAAGGGGTAGTGGGGCTTGTGCACCGAGCGGCGATAAACGCGCTGGATTGTTTCTCCATCGAGCACACGCCCGTCAATGGCGTCGATCACCTCGGCCCGTATGGGCAGGCTGTCGATGAGCTGCGCCACCTGCGGCTGGCGATCGCTCGCCCGCTTCAGATGGATGATGAAGGCCTTCACGGCCCTTTTCGGGCCGTCTGGTTTTTGTTGCGTGGCGGGCTTTTGCGATCCGCTTTGCGCTGGAGAGTCATGACGCGTTTCGTTCATGGTCTCTATGTAGCGTGGAGCCGATGAAAAAGCTTCAGGATTTTTGCCGGAAAGGAGCGGCGATCAGACCGGCTTCCAGCCCGGTTCCACAAGGTCGGCTTCGGCGCGCCAGAGATCGGCATAATCGACATTCTGCCAGTCTTTGAACCAGGGACCGCCGCTGGTGTAATGCACGACTTTCGGCAGGCCGTGTTCGGGCTTTTCGTTCCAGCCTTCAAGCCAGTTATACTCGGTCGGCAAGGCGCCGATTTCATCATCGGCAGCCCATTGCATGCGATGCAGAAAAGCGCCTGTTTCGCGGTTGACCAGTTCCGGCGTCAGCTGCTGCGTCGAAGGATGCGCGCAATTGAACAACATGCAGGACGACCAGTTCTTGCGCGGATAGGTGGTCTGCACCTTGCCATCCATCTTGACGCTGTCTTTCGGCTGATAGTCGTGCTGCACGCAGTAAACCGCCTTCGACGGGTCGTTATAGGCCTGCAGCCCGGCAATATCGCCGAGAAACAGGAAGTCGCAATCGCAAAACAGCGCCCAGCCCTTGTAGCCGGCAAGCCAGGGCGTGAAGAACCGCGAATAGGTGAATTCCGTGGAGGCCAGCGGGTCGATGTCACGCGTATAGACGCCCTGATCGACCAGATCCTGCAACTTGATCGGTAGGATCTCCAGCGGAATGGAAGAATGTTTCAGCGCCGAGGCCCTGGCGACTTCATAGGCGATCGGTTCGCGGGAGTCCCAGCCAATAAAAATGCGTAACGGTTCAGTCATTCAAATACTCCTTTTAACGAGATTTGTGGCGAAGGCCCGAGCAGGTCGGGCTATTCGATGATGCTGATGCGCCCGGAAGCCACTTGTCTTTCGACCCAGCTGCGCTCGTCGCCCCATGCGTGGCGTTTCCAGCCTTCCCAGGTGAAACCGCACAGCTTCACGTCCCAGCTTTCGGCGGGGCATTTGCCCAGCATGTGCCAGATGCCGAAAAAGCCGGTGCTGGGAAAAACCTTGCTCAGCTGCTCCTCGCTGACGCCCAGTTCTTTGCAGCCAGCCATATAGAACTGCGGCGGCATGATGCGGATTTCCTTGCCCGCAGCGCCCACGACTTCGATGGTTTCGGCGGTCCAGTCGGAACGACGCCCCTTGAGACGCGACAGGATATTCGGCTTGGGGTGATAAAGACGCATGATGCTCGGGTGATAGGCGAGCATGACTTCCTTCGCGGCCCGGAAGGTCGGGGTTTGCACGAAGCCCGGATCGCGCAGGCGGCGCTGCATCGGCTTGCTGGAGGTGGCCAGTATCAGGAGGTCGGTCCGCGTGCCGCTCATGCCGATCGATTGCTTGGGCTCGTTGAAACGCACCACGAAATCTGCAGCATCAACCTCGCGCGACAGGTCGCGGGGTAAAGGGGCATTACCGACTATAATGAGAGTTTTCTTCATTTTTACCGGCGGGAATCGACTTGAAAGACGTTCTGCTTCCCGTCTAACCGGAATTTTTATATTTTAAAAGCATTAGCTAATTTAGATAAAAAGAATGTTGGCTGATTTGCAGGATTTCCCCAATCACAATGCAGCCATGCAGTATCTGCACTTCTCAAAAGCGTTTGAAAGGCGGAAGCTCATTTTTGGGAGGAAGATAAAAACAAGGGGATACCGCCATGAGCCTTCCAATCAATCTTCGTACCCAATTCAATCGCTGGATGCAGTATTGCGAAAACCTGCGCGAGCTTGAAAGCTGCAGCGATCGCGAACTGAGCGATCTCGGCCTCAGCCGCAACGACATCCGCCGCGTGGCGCGCGAAGCCGCTTACGCCGCAGCCTGACAATGCGGGCAAAAGGAGCCCATCGCGTTCGGCATGAAACCGGACGCGGGCTCCAGTCGCGGTGGAATGTTAGCCGTTAAACATCTCCAGGCTTCTTGAATCGGACGTGAATATCGTCGCCCGCAAGATCGAAACCGGCATAGTTGCGCTGGAAGGCGATCAAGGCGTCGTTGACGCCCTTGGAATAATCGTCGTCCTGCACTTCGATATGGTGCCGGTAGAGGATCCTGTCGCCTTTGTAGAATATAACCTGACCTTCCATCATAGCCTCCTTCTCAGCTGATAAGCATCAAGACGGAACGCCGCCGGATGGCGCGTAAAGTCGGTGTGTCTATTTGAGATAGGCGATGACCCGCGCGCTTCAAGGGGTTTTTGACGTTTCACCGCTTGCAAGTGTCAGCCAGGCCCGCGCGGCATGGGACAGAAACGCGCCTTTGCGCCAGATCAGGGCCATGTTCCAGTTCATGTCCGCATCGGTGATTTTCTGAATGCGGACGCCGGAATGATGGCGTTGCTCGGCGATCATCAGGGGCAGGAAGCCGACGCCCATGCCCGCTGCCACCAACTCGACGATGAAATCGATCTGACTGGAACGCACCGCGACATTGGGGGCAAAGCCATGCTGCTGGCAGGCATCGAGGATGATATGATTGAGTGCAAAGCCGCTTTCAAAAAGAATGAAAGGCAAGCCTGCGATCTGGTCCAGCGTCACGCCGTCGCCTTTGGCGGCCTCATGGGTCGCGGGCAGCAGGGCGACGACCGGCTCGCAGCGCACATCCTGCCACTCGAAACTGTCCTCGACGGGCAGAAGCGAGGCGGCAAGCTCGACATCACCCGCCAGCAACAGCTCTTCCAGACGGCGGCTGCCATGCTCGACCAGTTGAATGTCGATATCCGGGTGAAGCTTGGTATAGGCGGCGAAAACCGGCGCAAACAGCACGCTGGAGCCGATAGGCGGCAGACCGAGGCGCAGCAGACCGCGTTTCAGGCCGCGCAATTCGCCCAGTTCCGCCAGCATATCGTCTTTCTCGGCCAGCATGGCGATAGATCGGCGATAGACGATTTCGCCCGCAGCCGTCAGGCGGGGCGGGGAAGCGTCGCGGTCGAGAAGGGCAAGGCCCAGCTCTTCCTCCAGCTGCTTCACTGCCTTGCTGACGGTGGACTGGGTCGCGTGAATGGCTCTGGCCGCGGCGGAAAACCCGCCCTGCCGCACCACCTCCACAAATGCCTGAAAGCTCCTCAAGTTCATGAGCTATTCCATATCGGAATAGCTGCAATGAAATCAATTCATTTCTAGAATAAGCCATGACGGCCTATATTGTTGTTCACAAGAGACCGAATTCAAACGGGTCAACGCCCGGGAAGAAGCCAATGAACGCCTCCAAAAATGCCCGTACTCTCGCCGTCCGCTTCCGCTATGCGCTGCACCACAGCCGCATGATGCAGATTGCGACGCTGGTCGGCTTCTGGCTGGCGGGTGAAGCTTTCGTCCGCGTGGTTGGCCTGCCCCTGCCGGGTGGCATCATCGGCATGGCGCTGGTGTTGGCGCTTTTGTTGAGCGGGCGCGTCAGCCTGTTCAGCATGAAGCGCGGCGCGGAATGGTTTCTGGCGGAAATGCTGCTGTTCTTCGTGCCCGCCGTTCTGGCGATCCTTGAGCACCGCGAACTGATCGGTGTGCTTGGCCTCAAGATCATGGCCGTCATCCTGCTCGGCACGCTGACGGTGATGAGCGTCACCGCATTGACGGTAGACCTCTGCTATCGCTGGAGCCTCCGTTATGCTGCCAAGTAACCCCTTCGTGGCAACGCTGTTCTGGTCGGCGGCCACGATCCTGCTTTATCTCGCGGCCAAGCGCGTTTATCGCCGCTTTCCCCTATGGTGGCTGACGCCTTTGGCCGTCACGCCGCTTCTGCTGATGGGGCTGGTTGTCGCGCTTGATGAAAACTATCGCGGCTATTTCGGCGCCACCCACTGGCTGGTGGCGCTGCTCGGCCCTGCAACGGTTGCCTTCGCGATTCCCATCTATCAGCAGCGCGCGACCATCCGCCGGTACTGGCCGGTTTTGCTGGCTGGTGTGCTGGTCGGCAGTTCATCGGCCATGGCTTCGGCCTGGGGGCTGGCGCATCTGCTGGGCTTGAACGAGGCGATCAGCCTCAGCCTGATGCCGCGTTCGATGAGCACGCCGTTCGCCATGACGGTTTCGGGCGACATTGGCGGCACGCCGGACCTGACTGCCATCTTCGTGGTGCTGACCGGTGTTTTCGGCGCGGCGCTTGGCGAAGTGATGCTCAACTGGCTGCCGCTGCGCTCCGCACTGGCGCGCGGCGCACTGTTCGGCATGGGCGCGCATGGCGCCGGTGTGGCAAAGGCCCACCAGATCGGCAGCGAGGAAGGTTCCATCGCCGGTCTCGTCATGGTGCTGGTTGGACTGGTGAATGTGCTGGCTGCGCCGATGATTGCACATTTCCTCTAAATCGCTGATTATAAATATAAATCTTCCTTCAGAAGCGCCCGTTTTTGCGGGCGCTTTTGCATTTTCCGCAGATGCCTTTTTCTTGAGCAGTGCGGAATTTGCATAACTGACATGCATTATTGGCCGTTGTTGTATAAAGTACAGCGGGTTAGAACTTGGTCATCGAGTTCACTCCTCCTCCCAGAACTCGATACCGGAATACGGCACTCCTCCTCCCAGCCGTATTCGAAGATCAGGCCGCGCATCCTCCTCCCGCGCGGCCTTTTTCTTTTTGTGAGCCTCCCCAAAATCTGCACAAGCCAAACGCTCCATCCGTTGACAATCCGTCACCGTATAGCCCCATGGGCAATCCGCACTGGCTGTACTATCTCTCGTGCAGCTTTATTAGGACGGGAGATCGCAATCATGACCAGTGGCATCCATCATCTTACGCTGATCACGCGCAAGGTGCAGGCGAATGTCGATTTCTATGCGGGCTTTCTGGGTCTGCGTATCGTCAAGCGGACGGGCGGCTTCGAGGATGCCGAGCAGCTGCATCTGTTCTATGGCGACCGCTCCGGCACGCCCGGTTCGCTGATCACCTTTCTGGTCTGGGAAGACGGCTCCAAGGGCCGGGTCGGTCACGGGCAGGTCAGCGAAATTGCGCTTTCCATCGACCGCACGGCCATCGGCTTCTGGCTGGAGCGCGCGTTGCGTTATCACGTATCGTCCGAGGGTCCGGTGCAGGAATTTGGCGAGCCGGTTTTGCGGCTGCGCGATCCCGATGGCGTGATCGTCAAGCTGGTCGGCAGCGATCTTGCGGCCAATGACCCGTGGTCCGGTGAGGGCATTCCGGCTGAATTCGCCATTCGCCGGATACGCTCCGCCACCATCCTGTCGGAACAGCCCGAACAGACCGCCGCATTCATCGAGCGATATTTCGGCTTTCGCCATCAGGGGAAGGAAGAAACCATCGACCGGCTGGTCTCCGATTCCGGTGACGCCATCGATGTGCGCGATGCGAGCGGCTTCTGGCCCGGCATTCCGGGGACCGGCATTGCCGATCATGTGGCGTTTCGCGCCCGCACGACCGACGATGTGACGACGCTGGAAAAGGAGCTGTCCAAGCTCAATTCCAGCGAGGTCAATGTGCATGACCGCAAGTATTTCACCTCGCTCTATGTTCGTGAGCCGGGCGGAACCCTGTTCGAATTTGCCACCGACGCCCCTGGTTTTACCGTGGATGAGCCGGTGGAAACATTGGGGCAGCTTCTGTTCGTGCCGCCGGGCAATGAGAAGCAGGCCCAGGCGATCCGCGCCCGCATGCCGCAATTCGGCCTGCCGGGTGAGGAGCGGGTGATCTATCGCGATCTGCCCTTCGTCCATCGTGTTCACCTGCCGGAAGATCCGGATGGCAGCACGCTGATCCTGCTGCACGGTTCGGGCGGCAATGAGAATGATCTCATGCCGCTCGCCCGGCTGGCCGCGCCGCGCGCCACGCTGATCGGTGTTCGCGGTCGCAGCACGGAGGAGGGCATTCAGCGCTGGTTCCGCCGTTTCGATCAGAAGCGGTTCGATCAGAAGGACATCCGGTTCGAAGCAGAAGCCTTTGAGGCTTTCGTTGATGGCGCGATTGCGGCCTATGACATCGACCCGGACCGACTGGCCTTTATCGGCAATTCCAACGGGGCAAACCTGCTTGCGGCCTTCATGCGGCTTCATCCGCATATCGTGCGCAAGGCGGTTCTGCTGCGCCCTTCGGAAGTTCTGGAGGAACAGCCGGACGCCGATCTCTCCGACGCTGCCGTTCTTCAATTGAACGGCGCAGCCGATCCGTTTGGCGATGCTTCGGGCGCATTGGCAAAGGCGCTGCGGGATGATGGTGCCGATATCGATGTTCACGCCATCGAGGGCTGGCATGGCCTGACCGACGACGATATTCGCCTCACAGGCGATTGGCTGAAGCAGAAACTCTGAATGCCTCGTCGATCAAACGAAAAAAGGGCCGCCGGATTTCTCCGGCGGCCCTTTTTATTTGCTTAGTCCAGCGGCTTGAGGCCTTTTTCGATGGCTGCGCGCTTGCTTTCGAGGAAAGGCGGCAGCGACAGGCTTTCGCCGAGGCTCTCCAGCGGTTCATCGACGGCAAAGCCCGGACCGTCGGTTGCGATTTCGAACAGGATACCGTTCGGTTCGCGGAAATAGAGCGAACGGAAATAGTAACGCTCGACTTCACCGCTGGACGGCACCCTGAGCGACCGCAGGCGTTCGACCCATTCCTGCATGCTTTCCTGATCCGGCGTGCGGAAGGCGACATGGTGCACCGCTCCCGCACCCTGCCATGCTGTCGGCAGGTTGGGCTGCACGGCGACATGAAGTTCGGCAGCCGCGCCGCCCGGTCCCATCGAGAAGACATGCACATGGCCTTCGCCATCGGGCGAGGCATAGTCGCCGGTCTCGCTCATGTTCATCAGCTTTTCGAGCACGATCCTGGTCGGCGCGAGGTCGGGGACGCTCAACGTTATCGGGCCGAGGCCGCGAATCTGCCTCTCGGCGGGTACGGGGCTTCTGTCCCAGCTATGGGCGTCGCCCGCGCCGCCATCGTCGGTCAGCCGCAGACGCTGGCCTTCCGGGTCTTCGAAATCGAGTACGGCGCGACCGGCCACTTCAAAAATATCGCCGGCTTCGATGCCCTGTTCGTTCAGGCGCTTGCGCCACCAGTCGAGGCTTTCGACGCCATTCACGCGCAGGCCCGTGCGGGCCACGCTGTTGGTGCCGCGGCGTTCGCGCTCGACCGGCCAGTCGAAGAAGGTGATGTCGGTGCCCGGCGATGCCAGACCATCGGCATAGAACAGATGGTAGGCGCTGGTGTCGTCCTGATTGACGGTCTTCTTGACGAGCCGCAGCCCGAGCGTATCGGTGTAGAAGCGCCGGTTGGCCGGTGCATTGGCGGTGATGGCCGTCAGGTGGTGCAGTCCGGTAAGTTCCAAAGCCATAATTGCCTCCTTTGTTCAGGGAGTTGCGTTTGCTGTTGGTCCCTATATCGTCCGTTGGGACGTTCCGGAAAAGTGCTGGTTGCTGAACAGTGTGTAACCGATAAGCCGCAGCCGTGGCCTGATCGTTCGGTGGTGGATAAAAGGGGCTTGGCAGAGCTTGGCCCGTCAAGAATATATTAACCTGCAAAATTCGCAGTGTAAAAGAAACGCGAATTCATTGACGTGGCGTGTCTGGCCTTTCAGAAATCAGGTCTGATTTCGGTGCGAAGCGGTGGCGTAAAGGGAGCTTGGTTTTGCAGAGCATGTTTCGTCGGGCTGTGCCTGCATTGCTTGTTTTGGTGACGCTGCTCGCAGGTTGCGCCAGTCGTCCTGAAGGCGTGCTTGTGCCGGTCGGCGAGGTTACATCGCCCGGAACGACCAAGGTTGATCTGCTCGTCGCAACCACCCGCCGCCCATCCGACAACCCCGGCATTCTGTTTTCCGGCGAACGCGATAAGCTGGTCTCGATCAATGATATCGTCGTGTCCATCCCGCCGGAAAAGAACCGCAAGGCGGGCGAAGTGCAGTGGCCAAAGAAGCTGCCGCCCAATCCGCAGACCGATTTTGCCACCGTCAGCGTAACACCGCTCAAGACCGATGTTGAGAAGGCAGGTTGGGTTCGCCCGCACCTCACCAAGAGCCGCCGCGTGATGGTGTTCGTGCACGGCTTCAACAACACGTTTGAAGATTCCGTCTACCGCTTTGCCCAGATCGTGCATGATTCCGGGGCCGATGTTGCGCCGGTGATCTTCACCTGGCCGTCGCGCGCCAGCGTGTTCGACTATAATTACGACAAGGAAAGCACCAACTATTCCCGCGACGCGCTGGAGCAGATTCTGCGCGCCATCGCCCGTGAGCCGGAGGTGAAGGACATTACGGTGATGGCCCATTCGATGGGCAGCTGGCTGACGGTTGAAGCGCTGCGCCAGATGGCGATCCGCGACGGGCGCGTGAATGCCAAGATCACCGATGTCATTCTGGCTTCGCCCGATCTGGACGTCGATGTGTTTGCCAAGCAGTTTCTGGCGATGGGCAAGGACCATCCACGCTTCACGCTGTTCACCTCGCGTGACGACCGCGCGCTTGCATTGTCGCGGCGCATTTCGGGTAATATCGACCGCCTCGGCCAGATCGACCCGTCCATAGAGCCTTATCGTTCGGGGCTTGAAAAGGCGGGCATTACCGTCATCGATCTTACCAAGCTCAAATCGGGTGACCGCCTCAATCACGGCAAGTTTGCCTCAAGCCCCGAGGTCGTGCAGCTGATCGGCCAGCGCCTCGTTGCAGGCCAGACCATCACGGATTCGCAGATCGGTCTCGGTGATCGTCTGGGCGCCGTGGCCATCGGCACGGCGCAAGGCGTCGGTACGGCGGCCTCTCTCGTGGTCACAGCGCCGATTGCCGTGTTCGATCCGAAAACCCGCAAGACCTATGACGAGCAGATCGACCGTTTTGGTCGCGCTGTCGGCAATACGGTGGGAGCGGTGGCGACCCCGACGCAATAAGCGGCTTGGTGCGCCTTGCCTTCGCTGTTGTCATATTTGAGCTGACGCTGTAGGACTCGCGGCCATCAGAAGATCGGCCCGCGAGGAGGAACGCGTATGCAGATTATCCGCACCATCGAGGAATTGCGGCAGGTCCTGGCACCTGCGCGTCGTGCGGGCAAGTGCATCGGCTTCGTGCCGACCATGGGCTATCTTCACAAAGGCCATCTGGAACTTGTTCACCGGTCGCGTGCCGACAATGACGTGACCGTCGTGTCGATCTTCGTCAATCCGCTGCAATTTGGCGCGAATGAAGATCTCGACAAATATCCGCGCGATCTGGAGCGCGATGCGGCTCTGTTGCGGGGGGCAGAGGTCGATTACCTCTTCGCACCAGCCGTCAGCGACATGTATCCGCGCCCGATGCAGACGGTGGTGGATGTGCCGACGCTCGGCAATCAGATGGAAGGGGAGGCGCGTCCCGGCCACTTCGCCGGTGTCGCAACGGTGGTCAGCAAGCTCTTCAATATCGTCGGTCCCGATGCCGCCTATTTCGGCGAAAAGGATTTTCAGCAACTCGTCATCATCCGCCGCATGGTGGAGGATATGGACATTCCGGTGCGCGTCGTCGGCGTGGAGACGGTGCGGGAGGATGACGGGCTCGCCTGTTCGTCGCGCAATGTCTATCTGACGCCCGCTGAGCGTGCTGCCGCCATCATCGTGCCGAAGGCGCTTGATGAGGCTGAGCGGCTTTATCGCTCCGGTGTGGACGATCCCGATGCGCTGGAAGCGGCAATTCGCGCCTATATCGCCACGGAACCGCTGGCGACGCCGGAAGTAGTGGCGCTGCGTGACCCCGAAACGCTGGAGCGCCTGACGGTGGTGCAGGGGCGTCCGGTGCTGCTTGCGCTGTTCGTGCGGCTTGGCACGACGCGGCTCCTCGATAATCGTGTCATTGCGCATGTCGCGCAGGAACAGGCGGCCTGACATGAGCGCACCCGTCAAACAGAAGCGACTGACGCCCAAGGCCATTTCAGCCCTGAAGGGCGAGCGCCCGATTGTCAGCCTCACCGCTTATACGACACCGATTGCGCGTCTGCTCGATCCGCATTGCGACCTGCTGCTGGTGGGGGATTCGCTCGGCATGGTGCTCTACGGCATGGAGTCCACCCTTGCCGTGACGCTCGACATGATGGTCGCCCATGGGCAGGCGGTGATGCGCGGAGCCGAGACGGCCTGCGTCATCGTCGATATGCCGTTCGGTTCCTATCAGGAATCGAAGGAACAGGCGTTTCGCAACGCCGTTCGCGTGATGCAGGAAACTGGCTGTGATGGCGTCAAGCTCGAAGGCGGCGAAGAAATGGCCGAAACGGTCGATTTTCTGGTGCGGCGCGGCATTCCGGTCTTCGGCCATGTCGGTTTGATGCCGCAACAGGTCAACACGGTCGGCGGTTTTCGCTCGCTCGGACGCGGCGACGAGGAAGCCGACCGCATCCGCCGTGACGCGCAGGCCATAGCCGATGCCGGTGCTTTTGCGCTGGTCATCGAAGGCACGGTCGAGCCGCTGGCGCGCGAGATCACTGCATCACTCTCCGTCCCGACGGTGGGCATCGGCGCGTCGGCTGCCTGCGACGGGCAGATACTGGTCTCGGACGATATGCTGGGGCTGTTCCAGGATTTCACGCCGCGCTTCGTGAAGCGCTTTGCGCAACTGGCGCCGCAGGTGTCCGATGCGGCGAAAGCCTATGCCGAGGAGGTGCGCGCGCGCACATTTCCGGGGCCGGAGCATGTTTTCGGGGCCAAGAATAAGGCGTAAGCGCTGAAAGCTGTGGCCGGTAACGCACAGCGCCTTGTATTCGTTGGTCAATCGCGTTCAATGTCGGAACTGTTTTCCGGAGTTGCCGTGACCGACGATATTGCCCATACCGAACTGATTGCCGTGCTGGCCGCTGTGACCAGCGAACAGCCGCGCGTCATGACCGTGCGGCAGGGGCAGGCTCTTCCCTCCGGTCCGTTCGAAAGCGAGCATCGTTCGTTGCAATCCGGTCTGCGCGCCTGGGTGCAGTCGGAAACCGCACATCCGGTCGGTTATCTGGAGCAGCTCTACACTTTTGCCGACCGTGACCGTCACGCACAGGGCGAACGCATCATCTCGATCAGCTATCTCGGCCTTGTGCGTGAGAGCGATGCGGCGGCAGGGCAGGCCGGCTGGCGCGGCTGGTATGATTATCTGCCGTGGGAAGATCACCGTCAGGGCGAACCGGCCATCATGGAGCATCTCAACAATGCGCTCCTTGTCTGGGCCTATCGGGCCGAAACGCCGGAACTGACCGCGCAGCGCATGCGGCGTATCGCCTTCACCTTCGGCTTTGAAAATGGCGAGTGGGGCGGGCGCTGGAACGAAGACCTCGTGCTGCAACGCTATGAACTGCTGTTCGAAGCCGGTCTGGTGGCGGAAGCTGGGATGAAGGAAGACGAGAACGGTCGCTCCATGTTTGCCGATCATCGCCGCATCCTTGCCACGGCCATTGCGCGACTGCGCGCCAAGATCAAATATCGCCCGGTGGTGTTCGAATTGATGCCGGACAGTTTTACGCTTCTGCAATTGCAGCGCACCGTCGAAGCGCTGGCCGGCCTGCGCCTGCACAAGCAGAATTTCCGCCGCCTGATCGAGCAGCAGGATCTGGTCGAGGAAACCGGCGAAAGCGACAGCGAAACCGGCGGTCGCCCGGCAAAACTCTTCCGTTTCCGCTACTCGATTGTCGAGGAACGCGCCCTTTCCGAGCGCCATCTGGCCGGAGCCAAGCTGCCAATCTCCCGCGATTGACAATATACTCGAATCGAGTATAAGTTCATAAACATGAAATGCTCAGATTGAGTATAATGGGTAGGCTCGGGAGGCCCAACCATGAACGATCATGTTTCCGTTTCGCAACTCTATGACCGCGTGGCCAAGGTGCTACCCAAGGCGGAGTGGCTGGGCTTCGAAGACGATGTCGCAGCCATTCTCGAATTGAAGAAAAAGCGCAATGCGGTCATCCTTGCGCATAATTACCAGACGCCTGAAATCTTCCATTGCGTGGCTGATATTGTCGGCGACAGTCTGGCGCTGGCCCGCAAGGCTGCGGAGGTCGATGCCGATGTAATCGTGCTGGCGGGTGTGCATTTCATGGCCGAGACGGCGAAGCTGCTCAATCCCGGCAAGACGGTGCTGATCCCCGATATGGGCGCGGGCTGTTCACTGGCCGACAGCATCACGCCGGAAGATGTGGCGTTGTTGCGCGAGGCGCATCCCGGCGTGCCGATCATCACCTATGTCAATACATCTGCTGCCGTGAAGGCGGCATCCGACATTTGCTGCACTTCCGGGAATGCCAAGAAAGTGGTGGAGTCGCTTGGCGTGCCGCGTGTGCTGATGATCCCCGACGAGTTTCTGGCGCAGAATGTGGCGCGCGAAACCAATGTCGAAATTCTCGCCTGGCATGGCCATTGCGAGGTACATGAGCGGTTCACGCCCGACGATATCCGTGAATTGCGTGAAAGCCATCCCGGCGTGGTGGTTCTGGCCCATCCCGAATGCCCGCCGGAAGTGGTGGCGGTCGCCGATTTCGCCGGTTCCACAGCGGTCATGTCGGACTATGTCGGCGAGAAGAAGCCGCAGCGTGTCGTGCTTTTGACCGAATGCTCGATGAGCGACAATGTCGCCGTCGATCACCCGGATGTGGAGTTCATCCGCCCGTGCAATCTCTGCCCGCATATGAAGCGGATCACGCTCGCCAATATTCGCGACGCGCTGGAAAACAACCGTCATGAAGTGACCGTCGATGCAGCATTGATGGAGCCTGCCCGGCGTGCCGTCGAGCGGATGCTGGCGGTATGAATACGGCCCCGGTCCTCGTCATTGGCAGCGGCCTTGCCGGTCTGATGACGGCGCTGACCCTGTCTCCGCAGCCGGTGCTGCTGGTGACGGCGGGAACCGTCGGCCTGTCCGGTTCCAGCACGCTGGCGCAAGGCGGCATTGCTGCAAGTGTTGGCGCGGATGATAGCGCGGCCCTGCATCTGTCCGATACGATTGCGGCTGGCGACGGCCTGTGTGACCGGGGCGTGGCGGCAGAAATTATCGCCGCAGGCGCGGATGTGGTTGCCGCGCTGGAAGCGCATGGCGTGCGCTTCGACCGCAAGGCGGGCGGTTCATTTTCGCTCGGGCTGGAAGCCGCCCATAGCCGCCATCGCATCGTGCATGTGGATGGCGATGCGACCGGGGCGGGCATCATGCGCGCCTTGACCGCCAAGGTTCTGGCGACGCCTTCGATCACCGTCATGGAAAACACCCGCGCCCTGCGGCTCATCCGGCAGGATGGCCGTGTCACCGGCGCTTGTCTTGAAAATGTCGGTCCGGTTGCAGCGCGCGCCGTGGTGCTGGCGACGGGCGGGATCGGCGGACTTTATAACGCAACGACCACGCCGCTCGGCAATCTCGGCCAAGGGGCCGCTCTGGCAGGCCGTGCAGGCGCTGTGCTGGCCGATATGGAATTTGTGCAATTCCACCCAACCGCGCTTGCGGTTTCTGCGCCGCGTCTGCCGCTGATCAGCGAGGCGGTGCGCGGGGAGGGCGCCATCCTCGTCAATGATCGCGGCGAGCACTTCATGGCGGATATTCCGGGCCGCGAGCTTGCGCCCCGCGATGTAGTGGCGCGCGCCATCGGCAGCGAGATCGCGCAAGGGCGCAAGGTCTATCTCGATGCGCGTACGGCTCTGGGCGCGCGTTTTGCCACCCGGTTTCCCGGTATCGATGCGCTTTGCAAACAACATGGCGTCGATCCGTCCCGCGATATGATCCCGGTCAGACCCGCCACGCATTATCACATGGGCGGCGTCAAGACCGACGCTGACGGTCGCACCAGCTTGCCCGGTCTCTGGGCTGTGGGCGAGGCTGCCTGTACCGGCCTGCATGGCGCCAACCGGCTTGCCAGCAATTCACTGCTTGAAGCCGCCGCCATGGGACTGCGCGCCGCCCGCGCGATTGGCTGTGCAGAGGCGGTCGCCGTGCGGCATCCCGTGCCTGTCAGCCTGCCGCAGAGCGCGGACGCTGAACCCGTGCGGCACATTGTTTCCCGCCATCTTGGCCTGCTGCGTGATGAAGAAGGTTTGCGCTCTGCAATCACCACCCTTCTCCCCCTCGCGGAGACCGACGATGCCGCAGCCGTGGCGCTGGTCGCTGCGGTTGCGGCATTTGACCGGTGCGAGTCGCGCGGCAGCCATGCCCGCACCGACTATCCCACCAAAAGCACGGATTCAGCCCGCAGCTTTTTCACCTTTTCGGCAGCTTTCGCACTGGCTTGTGAAATCGCCGCGCCTCACCCTGTTACAAGGACTGCATGATGAACTTGCCGCGCTTGTCTCCGCTTGTCGTCGAACCGCTGGTGCGCGCCGCACTTCTGGAAGATCTGGGGCTCGCTGGCGACATCACCAGCAATGCGGTGGTGCCGGAGGATCACCGTTCGGCCATGCTTTTCAGCCTGCGCCAGCCGGGCGTCATTGCCGGGCTGGATGTGGCCGAAATGGCGTTTCGTCTGGTCGATCCGGATGTCAAATTCGAACGTTTGGCGCGGGACGGTCAGTCTCTTGAGAAGGGGGCGGATGTTGCCCGCGTTTCCGGCTCGTCCCGTTCCATTCTGGCGGGGGAGCGCACGGCGCTGAATTTCCTCGGTCACCTCTCCGGTATCGCCACAGCCACCGCCGGCTTGGTGCAGGCGGTCCAAGGCACCAGGGCCTCCATCGTCTGCACGCGCAAGACAACACCGGGGCTGCGCGCCTTGCAGAAATATGCAGTGAGGGCAGGCGGCGGCATGAACCACCGTTTCGCGCTTTATGATGCGGTGCTGATCAAGGACAATCACATCGCAGTTGCTGGCGGTGTGCGTGAGGCCATCGAACGCGCCAAGGCCGGGGCCGGTCACATGGTCAAGATCGAAGTCGAGGTCGATACGCTGCAACAGCTCGACGAGGCGATGGCTGTTGGCGTGGATGCGGTGCTGCTCGACAATATGTCGCCTGCGCAATTGCGTGAGGCGGTGTCGGTGATCGACGGGCGCGCGATTTCGGAAGCGTCGGGCGGGATCACGCCGGAAACGGTGGCGGCGGTGGCTGCCAGCGGCGTTGAGCTGATTTCGGTCGGCTGGACCACGCACAGCGCGCCGAACCTCGATATCGGGCTCGATTTCGAAGAGCTGAAATGAAAATGGGAGGCAATCGCCTCCCTTTTTTCGTCTGTATGGCTGCGAAACTTATTTTTCGACAAACGCCTTTTCGATCACGAAATGACCGGCTTCGCTCTGGCTGCCTTCCTTGAAACCGCGCTCTTCCAGAAGCTGCTTGGTTTCAGCCAGCATTTCCGGGCTGCCGCACAGCATCACGCGATCGTCTTCCAGATTGAGTTCCGGCATGTCGATATCGGTGAAAATCTGGCCCGAGCGAATGAGGTCGGTGAGGCGTCCGCGGTTCTTGTAAGGCTCGCGGGTGACGGTCGGGTAATAGATGAGCTGCTTTGCCGCCATCTCGCCGAGGAATTCGTCCTGCGGCAATTCGTTGGAAATGAAATCCGTATAGGCCAGTTCCGCCACCTGACGCACGCCATGAACGAGAATGATCTTCTCATAGCGCTCATAGGCTTCCAGATCGCGGATGATCGACAGGAATGGCGCAAGGCCGGTGCCGGTCGAGAGCAGCCACAGATTCTTGCCGGGCTTCAGATTGTCATAGAGCAGCGTGCCGACCGGCTTCTTGGACAGGATGATCTGGTCGCCAACTTTCAGATGCTGGAGCTTGGAGGTCAATGGACCGTTCGGCACCTTGATCGAGAAGAATTCCAGCCCGTCTTCATAGAGGCTCGAGGCAATGGAATAGGCGCGGGTGAGCGGCTTGCCGTTCACTTCGAGGCCCATCATGATGAACTGGCCGCTCTGGAAGCGGAAGCCCGGATCACGCGTCGTACGGAAGGAAAACAGCGTGTCGGTCCAGTGATGGATATCGGTGACGGTTTCCTGATTAAAGTTGCTGCTCATCTTCGGAACTGTCTCTGTTGTTCTCCGGCACCACGCTTGGGAGGACGGCGCCTTCAGGATTGGGTCGGTTTGGTCGAAACTGTATTACAGCGGCCCACCCGTGCAATGCCGCTCATGGAGCGCTTTTGCGGGCAGGCCGTCATGATTACGCAATGCAAGGACGCGTCAGGCTGCCTTCAGGGTGGCTTCCGCGAATTCGTAGTTGGCCAGCTTGTCGAGGAAGTTTGTCACATAGTCAGGCCGACGATTACGGAAATCGAGATAATAGCTATGCTCCCAGACATCAAGCCCTAATAGTGCCTTGCCTTCGCCGGTTGCCAGCGGATTGGAGCCATTTGGCGTCTTGGTGACCTTCAGCTTGCCGTCATTGGCCAGAACCAGCCATGCCCAGCCCGAGCCGAACTGGCCGACAGCCGCCGTCTTGAAGGCTTCCTTGAACTGGTCGACGCCGCCAAAGTCTTCAACGATCTTCTTTTCCAGTGCGCCGGGAAGGCGTCCGCCATTTGCCGACAGGTTCTGCCAGAACAGATCATGGTTCCAATGCTGGCCGGCATTGTTGAAGACCGGAGCGAGATCGGGCTTGTCTTTCGCAAACAGCACGATTTCCTCAAGCGACTTGCCCTTGAGCGCATCGTTCTTTTCAACGAAGCCATTGAGCGCCGTTACATAAGCCTGATGGTGTTTGCCATGGTGAAGCTCAAGCGTTTCGGTGCCCATGCCGACGCCTTCAAGAGCGTTGGTCGCATAGGGAAGCGGAGGCAGGGTAAAGCTCATTTTGGACTCCTTCATTCAGAACGATCTTGATAATTCCGGGCGGTTCGCTTAATTTAACAAGATAATGCTTCTTTAAATCGAAAACAGGCAATATGTCAAGGAATGACTTTCTAAATACGGACGTTTCGGGAGTACGTTCACCCGCAGAGCGCGTGATGCTGGCGCTGAAAATGCGCGGTGCGCAGACGGCTGCCGCAATCGGCGAACATCTCGGCACCACCGGCGAGGCGGTGCGCCAGCAGCTGGTGCGGCTGGCCGAGGAAGGTCTCGTCGCGCCGCATTCCGTTTCGCAGGGCGTTGGCCGCCCGTCGCAGTTCTGGGATCTGACGGAAACCGGCAATAAGCGCTTTCCCGATACCCATGCCGATCTGACCGTGCAGCTTCTGCATTCCGTGCGCACCATCCTTGGTGAAGACGCGCTGGAAACGCTGGTTGCGCACCGCGAAACCGAAACCCGCCGCCAATATCACTCGCGCCTCAAGGACATGGCTTTCGACGAGCGCGTCAAGGCGCTTGCAGATATTCGCTCGACCGAGGGCTATATGGCCGATGCCGAGCGGCGGGCGGATGGTTCTTGGCTTTTTGTCGAGAACCATTGTCCGATCTGTGCCGCCGCCGATGCCTGTCAGGGCTTTTGCCGGGCCGAGCTTCAGGTGTTTGAAGCGGTTCTGGGTCCCGATGTTTCGGTTGCCCGTACCGAGCATATTCTCGCCGGGGCGCGGCGCTGCGCCTATGTTTTTACCCCGGCCAGTCTTTCCTGATCAGCACGATGCCACTTGCGGCTGTCTTGCGCTGCGCACCAAAGCCAGCGCGGACAGGAATGCCAGCGCCGACATGATGGCAAAGCCGGAAAACAGCCACATGGCGGCATTGGCGGTGCCTGCAAAGCCGCCGGGATTGCTGAGGCCACCCATATTGGCGACCATGCCCGCCAGCGCGGCGCCGAGCGCCGTGGTGAAAAGCTGGACAGTCGTGACGGATGCCGACGCTAGATTCTGGTCATCCGCATCGGCGCGCTTGAAAATGCGCGTCAGAAGATGCGGCCAAGTCATGCCCACGCCAAAGCCGATGACCGCCAGCGCCAGACAGATTGGCAACAGGCTTGCCCATTGACCGTCGCTGCCGACGGGAACCAGCGTGGCGAGCGTGACCATGCCCGCTATGCCCATCAGCGGCGCGGCGATGATCACCCGGTCAACCCGGCCTGACGAGACGCCCGAAGATCCGATGGAACCGAGCGTCCAGCTTCCGCCCATGATGGCGGCCAGATAACCGGCGACCAGAGGCGACTGGTTATGCAGCACCTGAAAGAACAGTGGCACGAACACTTCGGCGCTGGTGACCGAGGCGCTGAGGAAGGCGAGCGTCAGATAAAGCGCGCCGAGCCGGCGGAGACTGAAAGACCCCTTGGGCAGAATGCGCCGTGACGAATTGCGTTCGATCACGAAGAGCAGGACCAACAGCACGACAGCCAGCGCGACGCCTGCCGCATTCATGACGGCATTGACCGAAATGCTGGCGGCGGAGACGGCAAGGACAGCCGCCGTCAGCAAAATGAGCTGTGGCCAGGCCAGTGGTGCGCGGCTGCCTGCATCGCCGGAGGCGCGCGGCAGCACGACCATGGCCATGATGGCAAAAATGCCGATCACCGGTGCCAGCGACCAGAAGGCAGCGCGCCAGATGCCAAGCTCGGCGAATATGCCGCCGATGGCCGGACCAACGAGGGTTGCAACGCCCCACATGCCGGAGACGAGACCGATGGCGCGGGGCCAGAGGTTTTCAGGGAAAACGATGCGGATCATCGCATAGGAAAGCGCCAGCATCATGCCGCCGCCAAGGCCCTGCACCGAACGCCCGGCCAGCATGACCGGCATGGATGGCGCGAGACCGCAGGCGAGCGTCCCGGCGGCGAAAATTATTGCCGCCAACAGATAGGCGCTGCGCGGACCTGCCTGCGAGAGCAGGCGCGGAACGAGCGCAGAGCCGAGAATGGAGGCCGTCACGAACAGCGCCGTGTTCCAGGCATAATAATCCATGCCGCCAATATCGGCGACGACCGTGGGCAGGATGGTGGTGGCGATGAACACGTTGATGGCGTGCAATGCGACACCGCCGACAAGCGTGAGCGACCGGATGGCGTTCTTACCGGCAAACAGGTCTCCCCAACCGGCGGTCTGGCCGCTAGCGGATGTTTGGTCCTGCATGATTTTTTCCTTACACAACTGAATAACCGGACATGGAGGCCCCAAAATGCCTATCCGTCCGAACTGCATGCCAATCGCTACGCCCGCCCCTTTAATTTGTCAAGCAAATGCTTGTTTAATTATCAGGGAGATACTTCGGGCGATGATAGAGCGGTCACTCCTGCACAGAAAGCCGGTGTTGCGCACAAAGACTTTCAATCAAAACAAGGGAGAAGCGTGTAAGGGGTTCAAATTCTGGCGAAAAGCTCTATATCAGGGCCAACCGTTGAAGGCTGATAGCCAAGATGGAAGCGATCCGCGACAGCTTGTGGGGAAATTTTTCCCCCGTGGTGCTGTGGCGGATTTGTGTTTCTGTCACAAGCTTCCTATAAGCCTTTGAATAATTCCAGAAGAAGCGTCTGACGCTTCTTCCCAACGTGGCGACCAGCCTTGCTGGACAGGCCAGATTTCCCCATTGGACGACCCGAAGACGAAGAGCCATGATCCAGACGCCTTATTACCTGATCGACAAGACCAAGCTGAAGCGCAACATGGAAAAGATCGCCTATGTGCGCGAGAAGTCCGGCGCGAAGGCTTTGCTGGCGCTGAAATGCTTCGCGACATGGTCTGTGTTTGATTTCATGAGCCAGTATATGGACGGCACCACCTCGTCCTCGCTCAACGAAGTGCGTCTTGGCCACGAGAAATTCGGCGGCGAAACCCACGCCTATAGCGTTGCCTATGCCGATCACGAGATCGATGAAGTCATCGCCAATGCCGACAAGATCATCTTCAATTCCATCGGCCAGTTGGATCGCTTTGCCGATAAGGCGGCGCATATCAAGCGCGGCCTGCGTCTCAATCCGGGCGTGTCGTCATCGAGCTTCGATCTTGCCGATCCGGCGCGTCCGTTCAGCCGTCTTGGCGAGTGGGATGTGGCGAAGGTCGAGAAGGTCATGGACCGCGTGACTGGCTTCATGATTCACAACAATTGCGAAAATTCCGATTTCGGTCTGTTCGACAAGATGCTGACGGAGATCGAAGACAAGTTCGGCTCGCTTCTGCGCCGGGTTGAATGGGTCAGCCTTGGCGGCGGCATTCATTTCACCGGCGAGAATTATCCCGTCGATGAATTCTGCACGCGCCTGAAGGCGTTTTCGGAAAAGTTTGGCGTGCAGGTCTATCTGGAACCGGGCGAAGCCTCGATCACCAAGACCACGACGCTGGAAGTGACGGTTCTCGACACGCTGTTCAACGGCAAGAACCTCGCCATCGTGGATAGCTCCATCGAAGCCCATATGCTCGATCTTTTGATCTATCGCGAAACCGCGAAGATGGAGCCGAATGAGGGCAACCACCGTTACATGGTCTGCGGCAAGTCGTGCCTGGCGGGCGATGTTTTCGGCGAGTTCAATTTCGGCCATGAACTGAAAGTTGGCGACCGTCTCTCTTTTGCGGATGCCGCCGGTTATACGATGGTCAAGAAAAACTGGTTCAATGGCGTGAAAATGCCTGCGATTGCCGTGCGCGAATTGGACGGCACGGTCAATGTTGTCCGCGAATTCACCTTCGCGGATTTTGAAGGGTCGCTTTCGTAAAGATCCGGTTGCGGCTTCAGGCTGCAACGAACTCATGTGTTCCGAATGAGAAGGCAATCGGGACGGTCAATAGATGGCGGGAAACCGCTGGAAGAGGAAGCATCGACAGAAAATGAAGAAGAACGTTCTCATTATCGGCGCCGGGGGCGTGGCACAGGTTGTTGCACATAAATGTGCGCAAAACTCTGACATATTGGGCGATATCCATATTGCGTCCCGCACGGTTGAGAAATGCCGCAAGATTATCGATAGCGTGCATGAAAAGAAGAGCCTCAAGACCGAGGTGAAGCTGGAAGCGCATGCGCTGGATGCTCTGGATGTTGAAGCCACCAAGGCTTTGATCCAGAAGACGGGTGTTCAGATCGTCATCAATGTCGGCTCGGCCTTCCTCAATATGTCGGTTCTTCGCGCCTGTATCGATACGGGCGTTGCCTATATGGACACGGCCATTCACGAAGATCCGAAGAAGATCTGCGAGACGCCGCCATGGTATGGCAATTACGAATGGAAGCACCTCAAGGAATGCGAAGAGAAGGGCATCACAGCCATTCTCGGCATCGGCTTTGATCCGGGCGTGGTCAATGCCTATGCGCGTCTGGCCGCTGACGATTATCTGGATGATGTGAAGTCGATCGATATCGTCGACATCAATGCCGGTTCGCATGGCCGCTGGTTCTCGACCAATTTCGACCCGGAAATCAATTTCCGCGAATTCACCGGCACGGTCTATTCCTGGCAGAAGGGCGCATGGCAGTCGAACAAGATGTTCGAAGTTGGCCACACGTTCGACCTGCCTGTCGTCGGCCCGAGCAAGGCTTACATGACCGGCCATGACGAAGTGCATTCGCTGTCCAAGAACTACCCGAATGCGGATGTCCGCTTCTGGATGGGCTTTGGCGATCACTACATCAACGTCTTCACTGTGCTGAACAATCTTGGTCTCTTGTCCGAACAGCCGGTCAAGACTGCTGAAGGTCTGGAAGTCGTGCCGCTCAAGGTGGTCAAGGCTGTGCTGCCCGATCCGTCGTCGCTGGCGCCGGATTATACCGGCAAGACCTGCATTGGCGATTTCGTCAAGGGCACCAAGGACGGCAAGGAAAAGGAAGTCTTCATCTACAACGTTGCCGATCATAAGGACGCTTACAACGAAGTGGGTTCGCAGGGCATTTCCTACACGGCTGGCGTTCCCCCTGTGGCTGCCGCAATCCTGATCGCTTCCGGCGAATGGGATGTGAAGAAAATGGTCAATGTGGAAGAGCTGAACCCGAAGCCTTTCCTCAACATCCTGAACCATATCGGCCTGCCATCCCGTATCAAGGATGAGAATGGCGACCGCGCGCTGGACTTCGCGTGAGGTTATAGCTTTACGCAATGAAAAACCCCGCTTCGGCGGGGTTTTTTATTGCGTGCTTCATGCTGTGCTTTGCCTTCCACCACGCCCTCATCCTGAGGAGGCCCGTAGGGCCGTCTCGAAGGATCGCCCTTCGAGGCTGCGCTTCGCTCCGCACCTCAGGGTGAGGGGTGTGGCGCTTGATAAAGAGGTCAGAAGAGCGGCGATAAAAAAGGCGCGCGGGGTGATTGAGATTCTGGTGATGACGAGACGAAAATGGTGTTTCTCGAGAACCGGAGCGGAGTGTACTTTAGGGAACATGAGCACCGGAAGCGAAGAGAAGCGCCATTTGCAGGCCGTCAGCGCCTGAATATCATTCGCCCCGGGGCCAGGTATCCGACAACCGATACCCCCCGGGAAACGGATCGCTAGGATCGAGCATCAGCTGCGCGGTGCCGGTCACCCATGCGCGACCGGAAATGATCGGGCTGATGGCGGGCTTGCCGCCGAGTTCCAGCGCTTTGTCCAACCGGCAATGAAATTCCGTACCCAGTACGGATTTGCCGATGAAGCGCTCGCCCACTTTCATCTGGCCCTTGGCGTGCAGCACAGCCATTCGCGCCGAACATCCCGTCCCGGTCGGCGAGCGGTCCAGCTTGGCCGGACGGATCGCTACCGTGTTCACGCCGGTCAGCACATCGCCGTCGCGCGTGACCGGCTCGGTGATCTGGCAAAATGAAATGTGGTTCCAGTCCTTTTCCGGGTGACGAAAGCCGAGCTGCTCATTGGCGGCCTTGGTGATCCTCACGCCGATCTCTGCCAGTTCCCGCGCCTGACCCGGTTCGATCTTCATGCCGATCTCAGCCGCATCGATAATGACAAAGCTGTCGCCACCATAGGCCGTATCGACGGTGAGGGTGCCCAGTCCTTCGACTTCAAGCGCAGCATCCAGCCGGTCCGCGAAAGACGGCACGTTGCGCACGCTGATACGCTCGGCCTTGCCGTTGCGACACTCCGCTTCCACCTCGATAAGCCCGCCCGGCGCTTCCAGAACCATGCGCGTTACCGGTTCCTGCATCGGGATGATGCCGCTATCAAGCAGCACTGTTGAAACGCAGATCGAGTTCGAACCCGACATGGGCGGCGTATCGGCAGGCTCCATGATGATGAAGCCCATCTGCGCGCGCGGATCTTTCGGCGGCACCAGCAGATTGACATGACGAAACACCCCACCGCGCGGTTCGTTCAGCACGAAATTGCGCAAGGTCTCATCGCTGGCGATGAAGCGCGACTGTGCCCACACTGTTTCACCCGGAGGCGGCGCGACACCACCGACGATGACGTCGCCGACTTCGCCCTCCGCATGACAGCCGACGATATGGATGACCTTGGTGCTGCGCATGGGAACCTCGCAAAATACAACACGTATATTCCTATCCAGACGCTGTGCCGGGTCAATCATTTATCGGACGATGGATGGCTCATTCGCGACGGAAAGAGAAAAGGATTTCTGACATTGGCAGGGGCAAAGTATTTCGTTTCATGATGTGTTGCTTATCCGTGCAGTTTTGATATTGATTGCACTGATTTTGTGCAGATCGATGCGCAACCCGCTTGGCTCCGGATCAGTTTCAGGAACATGCAAAACGTTCCCCATTGAAATTGAACAACCCGAAAAGCTGGGGCACCGTTGTTTTGAAAAGCAACGCGCGGCTCTTAGCCGGCATGGGACGGTCGATGATCGTATCGCGACGCCACTCTCTCCTCAGATTGACCCGGTCTCTGAGTCTTTGATGTCTCGGCGCGTGGTTTTCAGGTTTTGAATTGTCCGGCGGAGTGACGGCTCCCCGGATGATTCAGGGGAGTGGAATGTGAGCAGTACAACCAATGCGGGCTTTCATGAGCCCAATCAGAACAGCGTTCAACGCTGGGGCAGGGAACTTTCGGCGGCGCTGAAGCTCGGCTGGCCGCTGATCCTGACCAATGTTTCGCAAGCCGCATTGACGGCAACCGACGTGATCTTCATCGGGCGTCTCGGCAAGGATACGCTCGCCTCGGCGCTGCTCGCCACGAGCTTCTACCACACGCTGGTCATCTTCTCGATGGGGCTGGTTTCGGCGGTCATGCCGATGATCGCCATCGCGCTTGGCAAGAACCGCCATTCGGTGCGCGATGTGCGCCGCACGGTCCGTCAGGGCTTCTGGACGGCGATCATCATCTCGATCCCGATCTGGGTCGTGCTGTGGCATTGCGAGGAGATATTCCTGTTCCTCGGCCAGCAGCCGGATATTGCCGCACGCTCGACCGATTTCATGCACACGCTGCAATGGGCGCTGTTGCCCTATCTGTTCTACATCGTGCTGCGCTCGTTCTTCGCGGCGATGGAAAAGCCGATGTGGACGCTGCTGATTGCAGGTGCTGCGATCGGCTTCAACGCGCTTGCCGGATGGACGCTGATCTTCGGTCATTTCGGCTTTCCGCGCATGGAACTGCATGGCGCAGGTATCGCGACGACGCTTTCCAGCCTGATGATGTTTCTCGGCATGGCGGTGATCGCGCTGCGTCATCGCCGCTTCCGGCGCTATCACCTGTTCGGTCGCTTCTGGCGTCCTGACTGGCCGCGTCTGCGCGAGCTGTGGCGCATTGGCTTTCCGATGGCGCTGACCTTCGTGTTTGAAACCTCGATCTTCTATGCGGCGGTGGTCATGATGGGCCGGATCAGCCCGACCGCCATGGCGGCGCATGCGGTGGCGATCCAGATCGCATCGCTGAGTTTCATGGTGCCGCTCGGTTTCGGGCAGGTGGCGACCGTGCGGGTGGGGCGCGCTTATGGCGCGGGCAATCCTAAAGCCGTCGCCTATGCAGGCTGGAGCGCCTATGCGCTGGGCGTCGGCTTCATGATGATCATGGGCCTTCTGATGATCCTGATCCCGCGTCTGTTCATCGGCGTGTTTCTCGATCTGCACGATCCGGAAAATCTGCCCGTGATGGAACTGGCCGTCAGCTTTCTTGCGCTGGCCGCCCTGTTTCAGACGGTCGATGGCGCGCAAGCGGTCGCGGCGGGCATGTTGCGCGGCATGCGCGACACGCGCGTTCCGATGTTTCTGGCGCTGCTTGGCTATTGGGGCGTCGGCCTGCCGCTTGGCGCGCTGCTCGCCTTCAAGGTCGGCATGGGCGGTCAGGGCATTTGGCTCGGCCTTGCCGCCGGGCTTGGCATCGTTGCGGTGATGATGACCCTGCGCTGGCGCAGGCATCTGGCCCATATTTCCAGAACACTGGCGTAAAACAAAAATGCCGCACGGCCTGAAGGTCGTGCGGCATAGTTGCATGCTGCGGATATCATACCGTATCCGCGTTCTCGCTTTTGCGATTATTTCGTCAGAGCAATAATGCGATCAAGCGCGCTGCCGAAACCCTTCAGGGAAATCTTGAAGGCAACCGGCTGGCTTGGGCTGAGCGCCGTCGCGGTCACGTTGATATTGGCACCCGCCTTGATGGCCGCGACCTGTTTGGCGTCGAAGCTGACCGGCGCAAGGCAACCCTGGGGAAGGCAGGTGGAGAATGCCAGATTCGGACCAGCCGCATCATCAACCTTGATGGTTGCGCCTTTGCCGATATCAAGGCCGAACGGCATCAGGATGACGCCGTCGACCTTTCCGCCCGCCACATTGCGCAGCTCGACGGTCAAGACGCGCTGGCCGGTCTGAGAGCTGTTCTGCTCCTGGCGGATAGCACAGGTGGACGCGTCCTTCTGCGTCTGGCAGGAGACGGTCCAGTCCTGATAGGTTTCCTGCAAGCTGTTTGCACCGCCCGGAAGGGGGGCTGCAAAGGCAGGGGCTGCGAGAAGTGCTGACAGCGTGCAAGCAAGGCCGAGCGCGCGATGGTTTTTCATAAATATATTTCTCTCTAAAAAACAATCATCCGAAGCCTGCTGCTCAAAAGAGGCGGCTTTGGAGATTTATTGAGCATAAATCAGGAGGGCGTTCAACTGCAATCCCATCAAAATATCTTGTTTGCTCGAATAATCTTAAAAGGTTATCGAAGTCTAATATAGTCTTCACTGCAACGTTTGCTTGAAAATAGCGGGTTGGGCGTTGCAGTGAGCAGGTATCCAGCCAGCTTTGGCCGGATATCTGTTGCGGTTTACGCTTATCGCGACAGTTTCATATGACGGTTCACATCCTTGTAAAGCAGATAGCGGAACTTGCCCGGACCGCCTGCATAGCAGGCCTGCGGGCAGAAAGCGCGCAGCCACATGAAATCACCGGCTTCCACTTCCACCCAGTCCTGATTGAGCCGGTAGACCGCCTTGCCTTCCAGCACATAGAGGCCGTGCTCCATGACATGGGTTTCGGCAAAGGGGATCACGCCGCCCGGTTCTAGCGTCACGATGGTGACATGCATGTCGTGGCGCAGATCGTTCGGATCGACAAAGCGCGTCGTTGCCCAAACGCCATTGGTGTCGGGCATGGGCGAGGGGGCGATGTCGTTTTCGTTGAGGAAGAGCGGCTCCGGCACATCAAGCCCGTCCACATAGTCATAGGCCTTGCGGACCCAGTGGAAACGCGCGGTCGCGCTGGCCGTGTTGCGCAGGCTCCAGCCGCTTTTCGGCGGCAGATAGGCATAGCCGCCTTCGGTCAGCGTGTGGGTCTTGCCCGCGACGGTGACGGTGACTTCGCCTTCGACCACGAACAACACGCCTTGCGCCGTGTCATCAAGCTCGGCGCGGTCGCTGCCGCCGCCGGGCTGCACTTCCATGATATATTGCGAGAAGGTTTCGGCAAAACCGGACATCGGGCGGGCGATCACCCACAGGCGCGTCTTTTCCCAGAAAGGCAGGAAGCTCGTCACGATATCGCTGAACGTGCCTTTCGGAATAACCGCATAGGCTTCCGTGAACATGGCGCGGTCGGTCAGAAGCTGCGTCTGCGGTGGCAACCCACCGGTCGGTGCGAAATAAGTGCGGGTCATTGTCTGTTCCTGATCAATAAAGCGTTTCTGGCAGAATATCTTTCAGCCGGAGAAGGGCGATACGCTCGACTTGCGCGCAAGCGGTGGCGAATTCCGTATCGCGGTCATTGGCGACGCGGCGCTGGAACGTGCCGAGGATTTCCTGTTTGTTGCGCCCCTTCACGGCAATGATGAAGGGAAAGCCGAATTTCTGCGTATAGGCGTCGTTCAGTTCGGTGAAAGTCTGCTTTTCCGCATCGGTCAGTGCATCGAGACCGGCACCGGCCTGTTCGGCGGTGGATTCCGCCGTCAGGCGTTTGGCCTGCGCCAGCTTGCCGGCGAGATCCGGGTGGGCATTCAAAACGCCAAGCCGCTCCTCGGGCGAGGCGGCGCGGAAGATTCTCGTCATCGCAGCGGCAAGACCGGAGGCCGTGTCCTCAGCGGCACCGAAGCCGGCATCATAGGCGCGTTCGGCGATCCACGGCGAATGCTCGAAAATGCTGCCGAAACGGGCCACGAAATCGGCTTTGCTGGCTTGGGATGGCACTACATCGGCCACTTTTGGCTTATGGTGTTCGTGCCAGTGATTGGCAATGTCGATGCGCTTGGCAACCCAGACCTTGTCGTGGCTCTGGACATAATCGAGGAAACGTTCAAGGGCGGCTGCCCGACCCGGACGTCCGACCAGACGGCAATGCAGGCCGATGGAGAGCATCTTGGGCGCGCCTTCTGCGCCTTCGCGGTAGAGCACGTCGAAGGCGTCCTTCAGATAGGTGTAGAACTGATCGCCGGAATTGAAGCCTTGCGGCGTTGCAAAACGCATGTCGTTGGCATCGAGCGTATAGGGCACAATCAGATGCGGGCCTTTCGGGCCCTTGACCCAATAGGGCAGCTCGTCCGCATAGGAATCGGCTGAATAGACGAAGCCGCCTTCTTCCATCACCAATTTCAGCGTGTTGTCGGACGGCTTGCCCTGATAAATGCCGAGCGGACGCGAGCCAGTCACTTCCGTGTGCAGGCGCACGGCTTCGCGAATATGCTTGCGCTCCACTTCTTCCGGCACGTCCTTATATTCCCACCAGCGCAGACCGTGGCTGGCGATTTCCCAATCGGCCTCCTTCATCGCTGCGACGGCCTCGGGATTGCGCGCCATGGCCAGCGTTACGCCATAGACAGTGACGGGCATGTTGCGCCGCGTGAAGGCGCGCCACAGACGCCAGAAACCGGAACGCGCACCGTATTCGTAGATGGATTCCATGTTCAGGTTGCGCTGGCCGTTCCAGGCCTGTGCACCGACGATTTCCGACAGCAGGCATTCCGAGGATGCATCGCCGTCGAGAATGCAGTTTTCCGCACCCTCTTCATAATTGACCACGAATTGGACGGCTATATTGGCCCCGCCGGGCCAGCGCGGATCTGGCGTGTTGCGGCCATAGCCGATCAGATTACGTGGATAGCTCATGCCATACATCCCCTTCCAAACATCCCTTTGGGTTCTGTTATTTGGTCCATGATAATAAAGATTTGCGCACCGAATTCCCCTTCAAAATTTTGAAAGACATCCAATGAGAAAGCTCTTTCTTAATGCCGCATAAGGCGGAATACTTCACGATGGGAACAAAAGCGGGAACGCCGCCGGTCTGCCATAAAAATGTGCTTTCATTGCAAAAACAGCACTGGCAAACCGAGTAAAATCAGCAACTTGCGGCGGTTCGGCTGTTAATGGCCGGAGAATCACGCATGCGGTCAGGAGTGCAAATGGGTCAGGGACATCACGGCGATGAGGGCAGAACAGGTCGGTTGACGACACATGTTCTCGATACGGTCAGCGGCAAGCCTGCTGCGGGATTGCGTATCGAATTGCGCCGGATCGAGAATCACACGCCGCACAGCGTCAAGGAAATCCGCACCAATCAGGACGGGCGCAGCGGTGAGCCGCTGCTGGCCAATGGCGACCTGCAACGCGGCTCCTATGAGCTCCTGTTTCATGTCGGCGAATATTTTGGCAAGGACGAAGACGGCGTGCCGTTCCTTGACGTGGTGCCGTTGCGCTTTGGTGTTTCCGATGAAAAGGCGCATTATCATGTGCCGCTTCTGGTTTCGCCTTTTTCCTATTCGACCTATCGCGGGAGCTGAGCAGGATGGTTCAGTCTGTGAGAAACAGAATATGTTTTCTTCTCAATGGCGAGCGGGTTGAACTCGACCGGGTTTCGCCAACGGAAACGCTGCTCGATTATCTGCGTCTGGCCTGCAAGCTGCGCGGCACAAAGGAAGGCTGCGCCGAAGGCGATTGCGGCGCCTGCACGGTGCTGGTCGGCAAGATCGCGGGCAGCGAACTCGTCTATGAAAGCGTCAATGCCTGCATCCGTTTCGTCGGTTCACTGGATGGCTGCCATGTGGTGACGGTCGAGCATCTGCGCGGTGCCGATGGCGGTCTGCATCCGGTGCAAAAGGCGATGATCGACTTCCACGGCTCGCAATGCGGCTTCTGCACACCGGGTTTTGTCATGTCGCTTTACGGGCTGTGGATGCGCAATCCGAAGCCCGCCGACCCTGCCATTGAAAAGGCGCTGCAAGGCAATCTCTGCCGCTGCACCGGCTATGAGGCGATCATTCGCGCCGCCCGTGCCATTTCCGATTACGGCAATACGACGGAAGACCCGCTGGCGGCAGAACGCGCCCATGTGCTGGAACAGTTGAATTCCATGCGCGACGGTTCGCGGGTCGAAGTAGGCGAGGGCAAGGACCGTCTGGTCGTGCCTGCCGATCTCGACGATTTTGCCACTGTGCTGGCCAATGAGCCGAAGGCGACCGTGGTGGCCGGTTCCACCGATGTGGGCCTCTGGGTCACGAAGATGATGCGCGATATTTCGCCGGTCGTCTTCATCGGCCATCTGACCGAATTGCGGGCGATCACCGAGGACAACAATGTCGTCACCATTGGCGCGGGCGTGACCTATACGGAGGCCTTCGCTTTCCTTGCCAAGTGCATTCCGCAGCTTGGGCAACTCATCAACCGCATCGGTGGCGAGCAAGTGCGTAATATGGGCACGATCGGCGGTAATATCGCCAATGGTTCGCCCATCGGCGACACCCCACCGCCGCTGATCGCGCTCAACGCAAGGCTGACGCTGCGCAAGGGCGATAGCCGCCGCACCATTCCGCTGGAAGATTTCTTCATCGCCTATGGCAAGCAGGATCGTCAACCCGGCGAATTCGTAGAGGCGGTACATGTGCCGATCCCGGCGGAAGACAACCACTTTGCGATCTACAAGGTTTCCAAGCGTTTCGAGGAAGACATCACCGCAGCGCTCGGCGCATTCCACATGGCGCTCGATGCGGCAGGCAAGGTCGCTTCCATTCGCATCGCCTATGGCGGCATGGCGGCGACACCAAAACGCGCCTTTGCCGTGGAAGCCGCACTTCTGGGTCAGCCATGGAGCGAAGATACAGTGGAGGCCGCAATCGGTGCCTATGAGCAGGATTACCAGCCCTTGAGCGATATGCGCGCCACAGCGGATTATCGCCTGATGGTCTCGAAGAATTTGTTGCGCCGCTTCTATGCCGAAACGCAAGGGCAAGCCGAACCCTTGCGCGCTCAGCATATCGAAGAAGCGGTCTGAAGGAGGCAGGCATGAACAAACATCCTGCAAGCACGATCAAAGCCGCAGCTATAAAAGGTGGTGTCGCCACCGACCAGAAGCATGATTCCGCGCATAAGCATGTGACGGGCGAGGCGGTCTATATCGACGATATTCCCGAACCCGAAGGCACGCTGCATGTCGGCGTCGGCCTTGCGACGGTGGCCCATGCCAATATCAAGTCTATCGACCTTGCCGCTGTGCGCGCTGCACCCGGTGTGGTCGATGTGCTGACTTATCGCGACATTCCCGGCGAAAACGACGTTTCGCCATCGGGCATGCATGACGATCCAATCTTCGCAGTCGATAAGGTGCAGTTTCACGGCCAGCCGATCTTTGCCGTGATTGGTCGCACCCGCGATCAGGCCCGCCGCGCCGCGCGTCTGGCCAAGGTCGAATATGAGGAAATGCCCGGCCTGTTTTCCATTGCCGGTCTCGACGGCGCAAAAGACCGTCTGGTCTTCACGCCGCTGACGCTTAATCGCGGCGATGCCCGCAAGGCCATCGACGAGGCCCCGCGCAAGGTCAAGAGCCGCATGATGGTCGGCGGTCAGGACCATTTCTATCTCGAGGGACAAGCTTCTCTGGCCGTTCCCGGTGAAGATGAAGACGTCACCATCTATTGCTCCACGCAGGGGCCGAGCGAAACGCAGCATCTGGTCGCCCATGCGCTGGGTGTGCCGAGCCATTCGGTCACGGTTGAAGTGCGCCGCATGGGCGGCGGCTTCGGCGGCAAGGAAACGCAGGCCAATCAATGGGCCGCTATTGCCGCTATCGCCGCCAAGAAGCACAAGCGCGCGGTGAAAATCCGTCTCGACCGCGATGAGGACATGACCGCCACGGGCAAGCGTCATGATTTCATGATCGATTACGAGGTCGGTTTCGACGACGAAGGCAATATTCTGGGCGTCGATTATATGTTCGCGCTCAATGCCGGTTTTTCCGCCGACCTTTCGGGACCGGTCGGCGACCGGGCGCTGTTTCATTGCGACAATGCCTATTTCTTTCCGGCAGTGCATGCGCAATCCGCGCCGCTTTATACCAATACCGTGTCCAACACGGCGTTTCGCGGTTTTGGCGGCCCGCAGGGCATGGTCGGTGCCGAACGTGTCATCGAGGAAGTGGCCTTTGCGGTTGGCAAGGACCCGCTCGATATCCGCAAGCTCAATTTCTACGACGCGATGGGTACCGAGGGTGGCGCTCGTAACGTCACACCCTATCACCAGAAGGTGGAAGACTGCATCATCCAGCGCATTGTTGCGGAACTGGAAGAGAGCGCCGATTACGCTGCGCGCCGTGAGGCTATCCGTGAATTCAACGCCAAGAGCCGCACCGTGAAGCGCGGCATGGCGCTGACGCCGGTGAAATTCGGCATTTCCTTCACCAAGACCGAGTCCAATCAGGCCGGTGCGCTGGTGCATGTCTATAATGACGGCTCGGTGCATATGAACCATGGCGGCACGGAAATGGGGCAGGGCCTCCATATGAAGGTGGCGCAGGTCGTGGCGGAAGAATTCCAGATCGACATCGACCGGGTGAAGATCACCGCGACCACCACCGCCAAGGTGCCGAACACTGCGCCGACGGCGGCATCGTCGGGTGCCGATCTCAACGGCATGGCCGCGCAGGATGCCGCGCGCCAGATCAAGAAGCGGCTGATCCGTTTTGCTGCCGAGCAATATCGGGTGCCGGAAGATCAGGTTGTATTCCTGCCCAACCGCATTCGCGTCGGCAATCAGGAGATCAGCTTCAACGATCTAGTGAAGCAGGCCTATATCGGGCGCGTGCAGCTTTCCGCCGCCGGGCACTACAAGACGCCGAAAATCCACTGGGACCGGGCGAAGGGCAAAGGCCATGCCTTCTATTATTACGCCTATGGCGCGGCCTGTTCGGAAGTCTCTATCGATACGCTGACCGGCGAATATGTGGTGGAACGCACCGATATTCTTCACGATACCGGACGCTCGCTCAACCGTGTCATCGACATCGGCCAGATCGAAGGCGGCTTTGTGCAGGGCATGGGCTGGCTCACCACAGAGGAACTAGTCTGGGACGATAAGGGGCGGCTGCGCACCCATGCGCCGTCCACCTACAAGATCCCGCTCGCATCCGACCGGCCCAAGATTTTCAATGTCGCGCTGACCGACTGGTCGGAAGCCTATGAGCCGACCATCCATCGCTCGAAAGCGGTGGGCGAGCCGCCGCTGCCGCACGGCATGTCGGTGCTTTATGCGCTGTCGGATGCGGTGGCGAGCGTTGCCGACCACAAGATCAGCCCGCGTCTCGATGCGCCAGCCACGCCTGAGCGTGTGTTGATGGCCATTGAGCGGCTGCGCGCGCAAAAGGGGTAACACTATGAGTCGCGGCACGCTGGGCAGGCGGGACGATATAAGGGCATTCCTGAACCGTCGCCACGACAGCGTGCTGGTGGAGGTGGCGGACGTGAAGGGCTCTGCGCCCCGCGATGCCGGGGCATGGATGCTCGTCGCCCGCGATATGATCTTCCGCACCATCGGCGGTGGACAGCTCGAATATATGGCCATCGACCACGCCCGGAAAATACTCGCTGGCGGTCGCGATTCTCCGATGGATGTGCCTTTGGGGCCGGAGATCGGCCAATGCTGCGGCGGGCGCGTGGCCCTGAATTTCAGGCGCGTCAATCGCGGCCTTGCGGATGAACTGGTCAGCAAGGTCGATGCGGAAATTGCTACCCGTCCGCATGTCTATGTTTTCGGCGCAGGCCATGTCGGCGATGCGCTGGCCTATGCGCTGTCGCTGACGCCGGTGCGGGTGGTGCTGGTGGATACGCGTGAGGCAGAACTGATGGCTGTCGACGCGCCGGGCGTCGAAACCTGCCTTGCGGCCATGCCGGAACAGGTGGTGCGTTCCGCACCGCCGGGCAGTGCGTTCATCATACTGACGCATGATCACGCGCTTGATTTTCTGATCGCCGCCGAGGCGCTGCAACGCCGCGATGCGATCTATGTCGGCATGATCGGCTCGAAGACGAAGAAGGCGACTTTCAAAAATTGGTTGAACCGCGAATTCGGCAGCGACGAGTTGTTTGAAGAGCTCATCTGCCCGGTCGGCGGTGCGGTCGTGAAGGACAAACGGCCCGAAGTCATTGCAGCCCTTGCGGCGGCCGAAGTGCTGACCGCCGTTTTGTGTGTCAATTATTCCAAGGCGCTGAGATGCTGACGCATTACGCCTAGTGATCTGATTCCAACATTTGCATCTACCGCGCGGGCTCAACCAAGCCATCATATCCGTTATCGTTGAGCCAGCCACCCGTAAAGCCGGCTCGCTTCAATCCGTCGCGAATATAACTGCTCTTTTTCATCGTGTCCCATATCAGGCGGCTGTAATAATTTTCAATCATGAGCACAATCGGTCCCTGATCAATACCAATATATTGATAACCCACCCATCCATTTACATATGGAGACTTGTTTACGGTGAGGTTGAAAGCGTCGAAGAAGCCATATTTACCATAAACAGGCCTGTTTCCAACGTTTATATTCTTCATATGTTTTAATGTGGGAATGACAATATCTGGTGCAAATGCGATGGAGCCACCTGCTGCCGTAGGCGCAATCGTACCATCGTCAGAAACGATGGTGCCGCCGGCATCTGTATAAGCATCCGCAGGATTGATAACGCCCAGACGCCCGGCGCCACGGGCAGTATAGCCGAAATAGCGCTTTCCCTGTGCGTCCCAGTAAGGTTCGCCACCAGAATCATTGGCAGGGCCATCGCATGCTGTAAGCCCCCACACATTTTCGCCATATCCCTTGAAACCCAGTGGATTGGCGACCGCATAGGCTTGCTGATGATAGGTCGCACGGCAGCTGTTCTCGAAATAGTCCAGCCCGTTTTCTTTGTTCCAGTCGTCCTGGATGCCTTTAAAATCAAGCCAGATATGGCTGTATTGGTGGCCAAACATGGGCGCGAAACGAAGCAGGGTTTTGTCCTGATAAGAGCATATTTGCCGGTAATAATTACTGGTCCATCCCTCTTTCCATGCAGACGGTGGAAGCGAAAATGTAGGCGCGCCCAGTGCAAGGATATATAATATCATTGCTTCATTATAGCCGAGCCACGGGGCTGACACAAAAGAGCCCCCCGATTCCGGCAGCCAGCCCATGGCAATTGTCTTTTTGTCGGCTCCACCCCGCATCCAGCTCCAGTTTACTTTTGAATAGATCTGACCGGAGAGGTTGCGAATAGCTTTCTCTAGCGGGTCAGAAGGGTTGGAATAGTAGGCTTGAGCAAACAGCGCCCCTGCAAGCAGCAAAGCGGTATCAATGGATGATAATTCGCAGGTGTTATAACGGGTGCCGCTGTCCTTGTGCAGGAAATGGTAGAAAAATCCATTGTAACCCGTGAAGCCGCTCGTCCCGTCGCCCTGAGGTGCGGTGGCAAAAAAATGAAGGGTATTATACGTTCGTTCTGCGGCCTCATGACGAGCAATATATCCGCGCTCGACACCGACAGCGTAGGCTGTAAGGGCAAAACCCGTGGCTGCGATGCTTGTGAAATCCTGATCGAGATGCCCTTCCGAATTGCGATCGGGGATAAGGCCGTGGGGACTATTTTGCCCGCTCTCCCAGAACCATTGGAAGGTGCGCTTCTGGATGTCTTCAATTATCGGGTCGCGATTTGAAGCATCAGGTGAAATATTTTCTCTCAAAAAAATAATTCCTTGAAATTTATTCACATTTTCTCTGAACCGTTGGATTTACGGGTTGATACTCATGGAATTTTTAAAATGAGTATTGTGTAAAATGTATTATTTTGAATTTATATTTCTAATATATTTGAAAACTTTATCATATTAATTGTCAATTCGAATAGTTTGGTCGCTTATTGTTGCGTGGATTAGATAGTATTGCCGCTTTGATGGCCGTTACTATCACGGGATTTATGGTTCATCATCCAGAACAGGAGATTTTGAACGGGCGCGGCCCCTGATAGTATGGAGCAGCTCCTCCGGTCGGCGGTGCGGTCTTGAAGGACAAACGGCCGGAAGTCATTGCAGCCCTTGCGGCGGCCGAAGTGCTGAACGCCGTTTTGTGCGCCAATTTAAAGCAATGTTCCGTTAATTAATATTAAACTCGGCAAAAGAACTAGATTTCTCGTCAAATATACTTACAATATCGATTTTTGCGATGTATTTATCAGAAATATTGAGGGGATCAAGTTCATACCCCCATTGTCTTTTGCTTGGGATGGCGTCACTAAACGATAGAATGTTGTAGCCGTCTAAAGCGAAGTTCTCATATACAGTTATAGTAAAGTTTAACTGAGGTGGCTTTTTGTTGTTTAAATTCCAGTTAAATGTTATATATCGCTTATCGTTGTCGTAGGATGCACTAAAATCTAGTATCTCGCTGGGACCTGCAGGTTTCGGTTTGGCATCAAATTGGTTTGGCGTTAGTTTTATTTCACCAGTGTTGTTTCCAAAATTGCCGCCTGCTGTAAGTTTGATGTTGACGTTTTGAGCGAGTTCTGCAGTCCATGAGCTGTAAGGTTCGCCGCCAGATGCCGTATAATATAAGGGCTTTTCCCACACTCCCCCAGATTGCATTTTGAAATGCTGACCATAAATGCCGCTATAGCCTAACGCAGATCCACCAAAACGCTGTAGGTATCCGGTGATACTATCGCCCTCGAGAGAATAAGAGAGTAGTCCAAGGTTTGCTACCATATATTCTGTCCAAATCCCGGAAGAGTAGTCATACATGAAGTATCCCATAAAATTATCAGTCCTATTCGGCCTCTTCCAACGTCGAATGACAGTTGCGTACCAAGTATCAACGTTCCATGGCATCGGGCTGATGAACTGGTTTTCCACGCGTAGTTCTTTGGGATTACCTTGAGAATAAATAACGCTGGATGTTGGTGCTACATAGTCCAGAAGAACTGGGTTGCCCGCACCGCTGATCGACGGGTCATCCGCGTTCCAAAATAAACAGATATTACTATTGCCAATGCCACGGCGAATGCCGACGTAGCCGTTTGGCTCGTTGAAATGAAAATCACAGCCTGACCACTCAATGCCATTTGCAAGCCCATCCCGTGGTACGCCTTGTTCAATGTAATATAATTCAGCGCTATCGCTTTTAAATTTGGAGGTAATATATGGCCCCCAGCTGGGGACAAGGCTTTGATCGTCGGCGTTAATAAAGTTCTTTGATTTTCTCATAACGAATATCCTTGTTAAATATACGTCCAGCTTCTCCTTTTCGGGTGTCTTCGGAAATCTGTTTTCCATTACAGCTAGTATGCAGTGCAATCTGCCTAAGCCAGCGCTTCCCGTATCAGCCGCTGGCAGCGCTCCGTCATGAAATCGATGATCAGACGCACCTTCGGGTCCTGAAAACGCTTGTGCGGATAGATCGCCGCAAGCTGGATCGGTGCTGGCGGCGTGCTTTCGAGGAGCGGCACCAGCCGTCCGTCGCGGAGATATTCCTTCACCTCGAACAGCGGCTTGTTGATGATGCCGCGCCCGCCCAGCGCCCATTGCGTCAATACGTCGCCATCATCGGAATCATAAGGTCCGGTGACTTCGAATTTGCGAAGACCTTCCGATGTTTGCAGCGACCAGTAATATTCCTTCGACCCCGGAAAACGCAGCAGCAAACAGTCATGCGTGTCGCCCAGCAGCTCTTCCGGTGATTGCGGAATCCCATGTTTTTCAAGATATTGCGGGGCGGCGCAGATCACGCGCTCACAATTCAGGATGCCGCGCATGCGCAAGTTGGAGTTTTCCAGAACACCGAGTTTGAAGGCGACATCCACGCTTTCGCTCATAATGTCGATCTCGTGGTCAGATAGTCGCAGGCGCACTTCGATATCTGGATATTTGTCGTGAAACTCCGGAATGCCCGACGCGATGAGCCTGCGGCCAAGCCCCAAAGGCGCGGTGATGCGAATCGATCCCTTGGGATTTTTCGCAAGTTCCGCGACGGCTGCTTCCGCCTCATCGACCGCTTCGAGGATTTTCAAAGCGCCGTCATAGAATATGCGGCCATGCTCGGTCGGCGTCAGCTTGCGCGTGGTACGGTTGAAGAGCCGGACGCCAAGATGCTTCTCCAACTCCTTGATTCGATTACTCGCAACCGCCGGAGAGGCGCGCTGGTCGCGCCCGGCGGCAGAAAGATTTCCCAATTCGACAACGCGCACGAAAACGCGCAGATTATCAAGATAAGACATGCGTCCCCTCCACGATTGTCTAGTTTTTTTTGAAAGTGATGGTCGTGTTGTGACGTTCCCTCGGACGCAAAGCTTTGGCACATAATGAGATAACGAACAATGGGGCGAACAATGGGAGTGCCTGATGTATGATTTTGCCGTAGCCTGGGACTGGCTGGGCTTCGCAGCGCGGTGGCTGCATGTCATTACCGCGATTGCGTGGATCGGCTCGTCTTTCTACTTCATCGCGCTTGATCTCGGTCTGCGCCAGCGTCCCGGCTTGCCGGTTGGTGCGCATGGCGAGGAATGGCAGGTCCATGGCGGTGGTTTCTATCACATCCAGAAATATCTGGTTGCGCCTGCCGAAATGCCGGAACACCTGACCTGGTTCAAATGGGAATCCTACGCCACCTGGCTGTCGGGCTTCACGCTGCTCTGCATTGTCTATTACACGGGCGCCGATCTTTACCTGATCGATCCGAATGTGCTCGATGTGTCAGTTCCGGTTGCCATCGCGATTTCCATCGCCTCGCTGGCCTTTGGCTGGGTCGCCTATAACACCATCTGCAAGCTGATGCTGGGCAAGAGCGACACGCTTTTGATGGTCATGCTCTATGCGGTGCTCGTGTTCGTGGCCTGGGGCTATACGCATCTGTTCACCAGCCGCGCGGCCTTCCTGCATCTGGGCGCTTTCACGGCGACGATCATGTCGGCCAACGTGTTCATGATCATCATCCCGAACCAGAAAATCGTGGTGGCCGATCTCATCGCCGGTCGCAAGCCCGATCCGAAATACGGCAAGATCGCCAAGCAGCGCTCGACGCATAACAATTATCTGACGCTGCCGGTGCTGTTCCTGATGCTGTCGAACCACAATCCGCTGGCTTTCGGCACGCAGTATAACTGGATCATCGCCTCGCTGGTGTTCCTGATGGGTGTTACGATCCGCCATTGGTTCAACACCCAGCATGCCCGCAAGGGCAAGCCGACATGGACCTGGCTGGTGACGGTCATCCTGTTCATCGTCATCATGTGGCTTTCCACCGCACCGAAGATTCTGACCGGCCAGCCGGAAGAACAGAAGGTTTCCGCTTTACAGCAAACTTTCATCTCGGACCCGCACTTTGGCAAAGTGCGGGATACCGTTTTGGGACGCTGCGCCATGTGCCATGCGGCGGAGCCGGGTTGGGAAGGCATGATCACGCCGCCGAAGGGCGTGACGCTTGAAACGGATCGGGAAATCGCCGCCCATGCGCGTGAAATCTATTTGCAGGCCGGTCGCTCCCATGCCATGCCGCCCGCCAATGTGACCGGAGTGACCGATCAGGAGCGCCAGCTTCTCGCCTCCTGGTATGAATCCGCTACTGCTGGAGCAAAGTAACAATGACCAGACTTCTCATCCGTGGCCGCGTTCTGACCTTTCGCGATGAGCCGCAAAGTCTCGATGACAGCGCTTCCTATCGCTATATCGAAGATGGTGCCATTTTGGTCGAAGACGGACGCATTGTGCGCCTTGGGGAGTATGCGCAAGTTAGCGCGGAAGCGGGCAGCGATGTGAAGTTGGCCGATCATCGTCCGCATCTGATCCTGCCGGGCTTCATCGATACGCATATCCATTATCCGCAGACCCAGGTGGTCGCGTCCTATGCCGCCAATCTCCTGGAATGGCTCAACACCTATACATTCGTGGCCGAACAAAAATTCGCCGATGAGCAGCACGCGGAATTCATCGCCGAGCGTTTTCTGGACGAGCTAATCCGCCATGGCACCACCACGGCTGTCGCTTATTGCTCGGTGCATCCGCAAAGCGTCGACGCCTATTTTCGTGCTTCGCAGCATCGCAATATGCGTATGCTGGGTGGCAAGGTGATGATGGACCGCAACGCGCCGCCCGCTTTGCGCGACACCGCCCAATCCGGTTACGACGACAGCAAGGCGCTGATTGCGCGCTGGCACGGCAAGGACCGGCTCGACTATGTGATCACGCCACGCTTCGCCATTACCTCGACGCCGGAACAGCTCGAAGCCAGTCAGGTGTTGGCCCGTGAACATCCCGAGTGCTTCATCCAGACGCATTTGTCGGAAAACCACGACGAGATCGAATTCACCAAGTCGCTTTACCCGGATGCGCCGGACTATCTCGGCATTTACGAGCATTATGGCCTGCTGGGCAATAAGACGCTGCTCGGCCACTCCATCCATCTGGAAGATCGCGAAGTGCGCGTGATGGCGGAAACCGGCTCGGTGGCGGTGTTCTGCCCGACCTCGAACCTGTTCCTCGGTTCCGGCCTGTTCGACCGTGATCGCCTGAAGGCGTCGGGCGTGCGCATGGCTGTGGCAACCGATGTCGGCGGCGGCACCAGTTTTTCCATGCTGCGCACCATGGACGAGGGCTACAAGATCTTGCAGCTGCGCGAACAGCGCCTGAACCCGTTCCAGTCCTTCTACATGATGACGCTTGGCAATGCTCGGGCGCTGTCGATGGAAGACAAGATCGGCACGCTGGAGGAAGGCACCGAAGCCGATATCGTGGTGCTTGATTCAGCCGCCACATCGCCGATGCGTCTGCGCATGGCGGCAGGCGCAACGCTGGAACAGGAGCTGTTCCTGCTGCAAACGGTCGGCGACGACCGCGCCATTGTCGAGACCTATGTGGCGGGGAGGCCGCTCAAGACGGAACTGTAAAGTACAGATGTAGCCTGACGATTTTCGCCTAATCCGTCGCTTCGCTTCCCCCTCATCCTGAGGTGCGGAGCGAAGCGAAGCCTCGAAGGACGAGGGCAGGCGCTGGTTCGTTTTCCCTCAGCCCTTCGAGACGCTTTCCTTCGACAAGCTCAGGAAAGCTCCTCAGGATGAGGGAAAAGAGCAGCGTGGCAACATAGAGTTCAGCCCAAAATAATCGTGTTCAGAGCTCTTCCGGTCGCTTGCCGCCAATGGCGCGGGTCAGCTGATCGGCGGTCGCGCGGATGAGCGGCCCCAGCTCTTCGAGCTTCTTCTTTGGCAGGCGCACCGCGGGGCCGGAAACGGAAATGCCAGCAATGCCCTCGCCATATTCGTTGAAAATCGGGGCGGCGATGCAGCACATGCCGAGCGTGTGTTCCTCGTCATCGATGGACCAGCCGCGCATGCGTGTCGCCTGAATGTCTTTCAAAAGCGCGGGCAGGTTGTCGAGCGTGCGCTGGGTGAAGTGCTCCAGCGCTTTTCCTGAAAGCGCGCGGGCGATTTCGCCATCCGACCAGGTCGACAGAATTGCTTTGCCGATGCCCGATGCGTGGATCGGTCCGCGCCGTCCGGGACGAAAGAAGGCGCGCATCGGCGCATGGCTTTCAATCTGCGAGATGAACACCACATCGCCGTCGTCCTCGACGCCGATATTCGCGGTCTCGCCGCTCGTCTCCATGAGTTGCTTCAGATAGGGGCGCGCCAGCGTGCCCAGCTTGCGGAAGCGGCGAAAGGCATTGCCGATTTCAAACGCCTTGACACCGATGGTCCAGTCGCCGCTTTCCAGATCGTGCGAAACCATGCCGTGATTGGCAAGCGAGGATAACAGCCGGTGCACGGTGGAAGGTGCCATGCCGCTCGCATCGGCGAGATCGGTCAGGGTTGAGCCATCATTCTCGGCGATCAGCGCCAGAAGTTTCAGGCTGCGGTCCAGAACCTGCACGGACGAGGGCGCTGCATTATCCGCCGCCTTGCGGCCCCGCTTTGCCTTGGCCTGTTCCATCTGCCCGCCTCCGATTCTGCTGTGATCATTCACTATCCTATCGCTGCACCCGCGAAAAGGGCCGCCGATTATCTCCATTCCGTTGAAAATCTTTATTTCCATATAATGGTATGCATTTCCATTTTTTGAAAATAGGATTTGTAAATGGAGAATAATTCCATAGGAGGATTGGCCATGGCCAGAATGCGTGCAGTCGATGCAGCCGTGCTTGTGCTGGAGAGGGAAGGGATTAATTGCGCTTTCGGCGTGCCGGGTGCAGCCATCAACCCGTTTTATTCGGCCATGAAGGCGCGCGGTTCGATCCGCCATATCCTGGCGCGTCACGTCGAGGGCGCTTCGCATATGGCCGAAGGCTATACGCGGGCAAAGCATGGCAATATCGGCCTGTGCATCGGCACCTCCGGCCCGGCGGGCACGGATATGATCACTGGCCTTTATTCCGCTTCCGCCGATTCCATTCCGATCCTCTGCGTCACAGGGCAAGCCCCCCGCGCCCGGCTCGACAAGGAGGACTTCCAGGCAGTCGATATCGCTAAAATCGCGGCCCCCGTTACCAAATGGGCGGTCACGGTCATGGAGCCCGCACTGGTGCCTTTTGTGTTTCAAAAGGCGTTCCATGTCATGCGGTCGGGCCGTCCCGGTCCGGTGCTGATCGATCTGCCGGTCGATGTCCAGCTTGCGGAAATCGAGTTCGACATCGACACCTATCAGCCGATGGAGGCCTATAAGCCAGCCGCCACGCGGGCGCAGGCCGAAAAGGCGATTGCCATGCTGAACGCGGCGGAACGCCCGCTGATCGTTGCTGGCGGCGGCATCATCAATGCCGATGCGTCGGATTTGCTGGTCGAATTCGCCGAGATCACCGGCATTCCGGTCATCCCGACCCTGATGGGCTGGGGCGTCATCCCGGACGATCACCGTCTGATGGCGGGCATGTGCGGCCTCCAGACCTCGCATCGCTACGGCAATGCCAATCTGCTGGCCTCCGATGCGGTCATCGGCATCGGCAATCGATGGGCCAACCGTCACACCGGCAATGTCGATACCTATAAGAAGGATCGCACCTTCATCCATGTCGATATCGAACCGACGCAGATCGGGCGCGTCTTTGCACCAGATTTCGGCATCGTGTCCGATGCGGGCAAGGCGCTGAAGCAGTTGCTCGACGTTGCGACCGAATGGAAGGCGGCAGGCAAGTTGCGCGACTGGTCCGGCTGGGCGAAGGAATGCGAGGGCCGCAAGCGCACCATGCTGCGCAAGACCCATTTCGATCAGACGCCGCTGAAACCCCAGCGTGTCTATGAGGAGATGAACAAGGCTTTCGGTCGCGACACCTGCTATGTGACCACTATCGGCCTCAGCCAGATCGCGGGCGCGCAGTTCCTGCATGTCTATCGCCCGCGCAACTGGATCAATTGCGGTCAGGCCGGTCCGCTTGGCTGGACCCTGCCTGCGGCTCTGGGCGTCCGTGCCGCCGATCCCGACCGGCCTATCGTGGCGCTGTCGGGCGACTATGACTTCCAGTTCATGATCGAGGAACTGGCGGTCGGCGCACAGCACAAACTGCCTTACATTCATGTGGTCGTGAACAACTCCTATCTCGGCCTGATCCGTCAGGCGCAGCGCGGCTTCAATATGGATTTCGAGGTCAGCCTCGCCTTCGACAACATCAATGCGTCCGGCGATGCGGAGAAGGGCTATGGCGTCGATCATGTGGCGGTTGCCGAAGGTCTCGGCTGCAAGGCGATCCGGGTGCGCAGCCCTAACCAGTTTGCGGAAAGTTTCGAGCAGGCCAAGGCGCTGATGCAGGAGCATCAGGTGCCCGTCGTGATGGAATTCATTCTGGAACGCGTCACCAATATTTCCATGGGCGCCGACATCGATCAGGTGGTCGAGTTCGAGGACCTGGCCGAGCGCGGCGAGGATGCGCCGACCGCGATTGCGGCATTGCTGGATTAGCGGCGCGATTTTTCCCCCGGCTTCACTCCTCATCCTGAGGTGCGGAGCGAAGCGAAGCATCATCCTGAGCCCGTCGAAGGGTCGAAGGGTGAGGGCAGGCACGGTGCGTTTTCCCTCGCCCTTCGAGACGCCTCCCTTCGACAAGCTCGGGAGGCTCCTCAGGATGAGGGAAAAGAACAACATTTGAGCAATTGGAGAAGTGTGAAGCGGTTCTCCGCAATTGCGTAGAAAAACAGAGGAGGCGGAAATGCCAAGATTTGCAGCCAATCTCACCATGCTTTTCACCGAAGTGCCGTTCATGGATCGCTTTGCGCTGGCCGCCAAGGCGGGTTTCACCGGGGTGGAATATCTGTTCCCCTACGAGTTCAACCGGCATGAGCTGAAAGCAGCGCTTACCCGTCATAATCTGGCGCAGGTGCTGCACAATCTGCCCGCCGGCAACTGGGCAGGCGGCGAGCGCGGTATCGCCGTCCTGCCGGATCGTGTGGATGAGTTCCGTCGCGGCGTGGCGGATGCCATCGATTACGCCACGACGCTCAACTGCTCGCAGGTCAACTGCCTTGCCGGGATCGCGCCGCAGGGCATCGACCCAGACGCGCTGCGGGCCACCTTTGTCGGCAATCTGCGGCTGGCCGCGAAGGAACTGGGCAAGCACGGTATCCGCCTGCTGATCGAGCCGATCAACCATTACGACATTCCCGGTTTCTATCTGAACACTGTGGAACAGGCGGTTTCGATCATCGACGAGGTAGGCAGCAACAACCTGTTCATTCAGTACGACCTTTATCACCAGCAGCGCACGCGCGGCGAACTCGTCGCCACCTATGAGCGCTACAAGCCGCTGATCGCGCATGTGCAGCTTGCCGACAACCCGGGACGCAACGAGCCCGGCACCGGCGAGATCCATTATCCGAACGTCTTCGAAGCGCTGAAGGCGGCTGGCTACAAGGGCTGGATCGGCTGCGAATACAAGCCGAAGACCACCACCGAAGACGGTCTCGGCTGGTTCAAACAATATGAGGCCGAGCGTCTCAGCGCATAACTGCATAGGGAGATAGAGAATGGCCAAGATCGGCTTTATCGGACTGGGGATCATGGGCAAGCCAATGGCGCAGCATTTGCAGAATGCAGGCCACCAGCTTTTCACCTCGAAGCATAGCCAGCCGCCGCACAAGGACCTGATGGATGCGGGGCTGACGGTTCTCGATACGCCCAAGGCGGTGGCTGCGGAATGCGAGACGACCATACTCATGCTGCCGGATACGCCGCAGGTGGCCGAAGTCCTTTTCGGGGAAAACGGCGCGGCGGAAGGTCTTGGCAAGGGCAAGACGCTGATCGACATGAGTTCGATTTCGCCCATCGAGACCCAGGAATTTGCGAAAAAAGTCCGCGCCACGGGTGCGGAATATATCGATGCGCCGGTTTCCGGCGGCGAGGTGGGCGCGAAGAACGCCAGCCTCTCCATCATGGCGGGCGGCGCGCAGGCAAGCTTCGACGCGGCGCTGCCGCTTCTCAAGCTGATGGGCAAGAACATCACGCTGGTCGGCGATTGTGGCGATGGCCAGACCACCAAGGTCGCCAATCAGATTATCGTGGCGCTCAACATTGAAGCCGTTGCCGAAGCGCTGGTCTTCGCCTCAAAGGCGGGTGCCGATCCGGCCAAGGTGCGTGAAGCGCTGATGGGCGGTTTTGCTTCCTCGCGCATTCTCGAAGTGCATGGCGAGCGCATGATCAAGCGCACATTCGATCCGGGTTTCCGCATTTCCCTGCATCAGAAAGACCTCAATCTGGCGCTTCAGGGCGCGAAGGCCTTGGGCGTCTCGCTGCCCAACACGGCCCTGGCGCAGGAGCTGTTCAATTCCTGCGCGGCGCATGGCGATGACGGTCTCGACCATTCCGGTCTGGTGCGCGCGCTGGAGCGGATGGCCAATCACGAGGTCGCCTGACTGTTTCTCTGGAGGGGAGAAGGTGGAGCTGGCCGCTTTGGAGGAGGTGGCCGGCTCCATTGATTTTATGTGCGCGGCACGAAATAGTGCTGCCAAACCAATAATCAAAATCGGGAATCTCATGACTGCCCCAAGCGCCATCGCCGATCCGAAGAAGTTTTTGACCAGCCTTTTCGATGCGGCTGTTGCCGCTGCCGATCCGGAACTGGTGATACGGGCAAACCTGCCCGCGAAGCCCAAGGGCCGCACGATCGTCATCGGCGCGGGCAAAGGTTCCGCGCAGATGGCGGCGGCTTTCGAAAGGGCGTGGGACGGCCCGATTGAGGGTCTTGTGGTGACACGCTATGGCTATGGCACGCCCTGCGAACGCATCGAGATTATCGAGGCGGCGCATCCGGTTCCAGATGATGCCGGGCTTGTGGCATCCAAGCGCCTGTTCGAAGCCGTATCGGGCCTCACGGAAGACGATCTCGTGGTGGCGCTGATATCAGGCGGCGGCTCGGCACTGCTGCCATCACCACCGGAAGGGCTGACGCTGCAAGACGAAATTGCCGTCAACAAGGCCTTGCTGGCGTCGGGCGCGCCGATCTCGGCCATGAATGCCGTGCGCAAGCATCTTTCGACCATCAAGGGCGGACGCCTTGCCGCCGCCGCCCATCCGGCCAAAATTTTCTCGCTGGTGGTCTCGGATATTCCGGGCGACAATCCGGCCTTCGTGGCTTCCGGCCCGACTGTGCCGGACCAAACCAGCCGCGACGATGCGCTGAAGATAATCGAACGCTACCGGCTCGACTTGCCGGAGGCTGCGCTCAAGCATATTCGCGGCGAAGGCGCACATGCACCGAAACCCGATGACGCGGTTTTCGCGCAAAACGAGGTGAGGGTGATTGCATCTGCCGCCGTATCGCTGGAAGCGGCGGCGAAAGAGGCCGCCCGCCACGGCGTCGAAGCCGTGATTCTGTCAGACGCCATGGAAGGGGAATCGCGCGAGGTGGCGCATGTCCACGCCGCAATTGCCCGTGAAGTGGCCGAACGCGACCGCCCGTTCAAGAAACCGGTGGTCATTCTGTCCGGGGGCGAAACCACCGTCACCATTCGCGGCAAGGGTGGCAAGGGTGGGCGCAACAGCGAATTCCTGCTGTCCTTCGCGCTCGATATCGACGGCTATGGCAATATCCATGCGCTGGCCGCTGACACGGATGGCATTGACGGTTCGGAGGACAATGCGGGTGCTTTCGCCGATGGCAGCACGGTGTCGCGTCTGCAAAAGGCGGGCGAGGATGGTGCGGCGCGCCTCAACAACAACGATGCCTGGACGGCGTTTGACGCCATCGGCGATCTGTTCATACCGGGTCCGACCGGCACGAATGTCAACGATCTGCGCGCGATTCTTGTGACGGCCTAGCGTCGTCGTCTAAGAGAATACGACTAGCCGCGCCATCAAGATCCTCATACTGGCCGTTTTTCAGCGACCAGAGAAAGGCGGCAAGCCCCACCGCACCCATAAGCAGCGCAACGGGAATGAGAAAGAGAAGCCCGCTCATTTATGCGCTTCCTTTACCACGGTAACCGGCGCGGCTCGTGTCTGCGCCTGTTGTTTCTGCTTTCCGGCTTTCAGCCGCAGTGCATTGCTGACGACGACGATGGACGACAGCGACATGGAAAGTGCTGCCACGAGCGGCGTGACATATCCGAAGATCGCAATCGGCACGGCGATGATATTATAGCCGATGGACAGCGCGAAATTCTGGCTGATCAGTCGGCCCGCTTCCTTTGAGACGGCAAAGGCCAGCGGCACGGCGGCCAAACTCTCGCGCAAAAACACGAAGTCGGCGGCATTGCGCCCGATATCGGCTGCAGTTGCAGGCGCCATGGAAACATGGGCCGCGACGAGGGCGGGCGCATCGTTGAGACCATCGCCCACCATCAGCACCTTTCGGCCTTCGCCGGAAAGCTCCTGTACAAGCCGGGATTTGTCGGCGGGCAGCACTGCGCCGCGATAATCATCGACGCCGAGATAATCCGCGAGTTGTCTGACGGCGGGCAACCGGTCGCCGGAAATAATGGCGAGCTTCAACCCATCCTTTTTCAGCGCGGCGATGGCAGCGGCCGCGTCTTCGCGCGGGCTGTCCTCGAAACGGAAGGTTTCAACCAGCATACCGTCGATGGAAAGGCAGGTTTCCGGGCCGTTTGCGGCGGTTGCATCGGCCATGCCGCCCACCCATTCGGATTTGCCGAGACGATAGAGCTTGCCGTCGATTTCCGCCTCGATACCCGAACCGGAAAATTCCTCGATCCGGGTGAAGGCGCTCATCGGGCCCTGACCGGAAAACTGCGCCAACGCCCGCGACAGCGGATGGCGGGAATAGAGCGACAGTTCGGCGGCGATTTCCAGATAGCGCGCATTGACGCTTTCAACGCCGATCAGTCGCGGCTGGCCGAGCGTGAGCGTGCCGGTCTTGTCGAAAATCGCCGTGTCGATCTCGGCCATGCGCTCCATGGCGGAGCCGTCCTTGATCATGATGCCGTTTTCGAACAGGCGGCGCGCCGCAACCACCTGCACAATCGGCACCGCCAGCGCCAGCGCGCATGGGCAGGTGATGATCAGCGTGCAGATGGCGATATAGATCGAGCGATACCAGTCGCCACCCGTGTAGACCATCCAGCCTGTAAATGCGAGGAAGGCGATCGTGTGCACCATCGGCACGTAAAGCTCCGATGCGCGGTCGGCGAGGCGGCGATAATAGGCGCGTCCGCTCTCGGCCACATCCATCAGGCGCACCATTTCGGCAAGGAAGGAATCTTTCGCTTCCGCCGTCGCCCGGATGATGAGTGGCGTGGAGAGGTTCAGCGTACCGGCGCGGATATCCGAACCGGGGCCGACCGGCACCGCATCGCTTTCGCCTGATGCAATGGCGCAATCGAGTTCGGAGCGGCCTTCCTCAATTCTGGCATCCACCGGCACACGCTCGCCCGCCGCCAGAATGATGCGCATGCCGGGGCGGATTTCATTGACGGGCAGATAGTTCCGCTCGCCATTATCGCCGATCACCACCGCGCCGCGACTGCCAAGCTGCGCCAGTCCGCGCACGGCGGAGCGGGCGCGGGCGCGCATCATGTAGTCCAGCGTGCGACCGATCAGCAGGAAGAACAAAAGCGTCACGGAGGCATCGAAATAGGCATGATGACCGTGGTTCATGGTCTCATAGATACTCATCGCAAAAGCAAGCGAAATGGCGAGCGCTATCGGCACATCCATGTTCACTCGCCTGTTGCGCAGCGCATTCCAAGCGGAAACATAGAAGATACGGCCCGAGAAGATCAGCGTCGGCAGGGCGATGAGGCCAGAGACCCAGTGGAACAGATCGCGGGTTGCCGCATCCGCGCCCGACCAGACGGCGACGGAAAGCAGCATGACATTGCTGGAGGCAAAAGCCGCAACGCCAAGCGCGATCAGCAGGCGCGTGAAGGCGGGGTCCTTCTCCTGCGCCATGTCGAAAATATGCGCTTCATAGCCGAGCTTCCGCAGCGGATCGACGACATTGGGCGGCGTTTCGCCGTCCTTCCAGCGGATCGCGACCCGGCGCGCCGTCAGGTTGACGCGCACATAGGCAACGCCCGCAATCTGGCCCAGCGAATCTTCGATGGTCTTGATGCACAGGCCGCAGTGAACGCCCGGCACCGAGAGGTCGAGTTGCCGCAGCCCGTCGCCAAGCGCGCGGCTGGCGAGCTGCATTTCATCCGGAGAAACACGCTGGATGACGGTCGCGATCTGTGCATTCTCGACGCAGCAGCTCATAGCATTTTGCCGTTTTTGATCAGGACACGGATGATGTGGCGATACGGGTCTTCCAGACCGGCATCGGCATTGATTTCCATGACCCAAGCGCCATCGGTAAGCGCGATGTTGGCGCCGAGCACACCTGCTTCGTCGCCAGCGGTGAGCGCGGCCTTGGTATCGTTCACATCGCCCACCGGACGCTTGAACTCCACGGTACCGCCAGTCACTGCAACCGGCTGGCCGTTGCGGTCGAGCAGACGATAGGTCAGCACGCCATTTTCATAGGACGGTTTCGACTGCCATTGCAGAGCGGCCTGCTGCTTGCCGGTCTCGGCCTTTTCGTTGAACTCCTGGCTTGCGACATAGGAATTGGCGACGACCAGCCCGCTCCAGCTGTTGATGGCGAAATAGGCCATCGTCACATTGACGGCGATGATCACCCCGAAGAACGCCACCATGATGCCCAGCATGTGCCAGCCGGTGAAAGTGCCCGACGAATTTGCGGATGCTGTCTTGGTTTCTGCCGACATTATCGTCCCTCCGGAGCCATGAAGGTTGCCTTGTAGCGGGCGTGTTCCGCGCCGTCCGCATCGCGCACTTCGATTTCATAATCCTGGCGGTGATCGGTGATGGCGCTGTGCGGCAGGGTCACGAAGACGCGCAATGTCTTCAGCCGGTCGGGTTCGACGGGCACGGCATAATTGCCGTCTGCGTCTGCCGTCTCGTCCTGTACGGTCAGGGTCGCGCCGGGCAGACCTTCGATGGAAAGCCGGAAGGTGCGCGGCGTCGGGATCATGTTCAGAAGCTTGACGGTATAGCCGTTGCGGATTGAACCGTCGGACAGAAGCACATATTGCGGGTTGCGATCATGCAGGACATTGATGCCGATGCGCTGGCGCATCGACAGCGAAATGACCAGCGTGAGGCCGATCAGCGCCCAGACGATGAAATAGAACAGGCTGCGCGGACGCAGCACCTTGCCCCACGACAGGTTCTGCACCTTGTCGGAAAAGCGGTTCGGCGCATCATAAACCCGCGCTGGGGTGATGGGCATCGTTCCGTTGTCGGTCGCAAGCGCCATATTGGCGTTGTAATCGGCCAGTGTCGCATAGGAGATAAGCCCGCGCGCCTTGCCGATCTTGTCCATAACGGAATTGCAGGCATCGATGCATAGCGCGCAGGTGATGCATTCAAGCTGCTGGCCGTCGCGAATGTCGATGCCCATGGGGCAGGCGGCGACACACGCATTGCAATCCACGCAGTCGCCGACGGCTTCCCCGGTGGCAATCGCCTTCTTGGCATGGCGCGAACGCGGTTCGCCGCGCCAGTCATTATAGGTCACGGTCAGCGAATTCTCGTCCAGCATCGCGGCCTGAATGCGCGGCCATGGGCACATATAGGTGCAGACCTGCTCGCGCATCAGCCCGCCCAGCACATAGGTGGTGGCGGTGAGAATGGCGAGGGTGAAATAGGCGACGGGCGCCGCCTGTCCGCTCACGAAGTCGAGGAGCAATTTCGGCGCATCGGCGAAATAGAAAATCCACGCGCCGCCGGTCAGCACCCCGATCAAAAGCCAGATCGAATGTTTCGCCACCCGCTTCCATATCTTGTCGAAAGTCCATGGCCCCTTGTCGAGCTTCATGCGGGCGCTGCGGTCGCCTTCGATGGCGCGTTCCACCACGAGATAGAGATCGACCCAGACGGTCTGCGGGCAGGTATAGCCGCACCATGCGCGGCCTGCGACGGATGTGACCAGAAACAGGCCGAGGCCCGCCATGATGAGCAGACCCGCGACGTAATAGAATTCCTGCGGCCAGATTTCGATGAAGAAGAAATAGAAGCGGCGATTGGCGAGGTCGATCAGCACGGCCTGATCGGGCGCATAAGGCCCGCGATCCCAGCGCAGCCACGGCGTGAGATAATAGATGCCCAGCGTGATGAGCATGACGAGCCATTTGAAGCGCCGGAACTCACCGCGAACACGCTTCGGAAAAATCTTGACCCGCGCCGCATAGAGCGATTGCCGGGTCTTGGGGGAATTCACTGCCTGAACGTCGATGCGTTCGACCTGCTCTGACATTTTATGCTCCTTGAGAGGAGAAGGGAGTAGGGGAATAGGGGAGTAAGGGAGTATGAAAAAAAAGGGGAGCGACGTTGCGGGCCTTCACAACCAAAACATACTCCCCTATTCCCCTACTGCCTTACCCCCCTCTCTTCATTCTCCCCCGCCCAGCGAGTGCACGAATATCGCCAGCTGCTTGACGGTCGTGTCGCCGAGGCGCGGTTCCCATGCGGGCATGACGCCGTGTTTGGGGTGCGAGACCTGACGGATGATCGCGTCTTCGCCGGAACCGTAGAACCAGATCGCATCGGTCAGGTTCGGCGCGCCGAATTCGCGGCTGCCCTTGGCGTCGGCACCGTGACAGACGGCGCAGTTTTCGGCGAAGACTTTCTGGCCTGCCGGGACCATCGACGGGTCATGCGGCGTGCCGGTGAGGCTCACCACATAGGCCGCCACATCGCGAACTTGCTGCGGTTCCAGAATGTCGGCATAGGCAGGCATTTCGGAAGTCCGCGTATCCGCGTCGTCCTTCGAGCGGACACCATGACGGATGGTCGTCAGAATTTCGTCGATGGAACCGCCCCACAGCCAGTCATCGTCGTTGAGGTTCGGATAGCCGGGCGCGCCCTGCGCGCCGGAGCCGTGGCACTGCACGCAATTGACGCGGAAGGCAGCCGCGCCGCCTGCAACGGCGAACTGGCGCAGATTTTCATCGGCCAGAATCTCGTGCACATCCTTGGTCTTGATCTGGTCGAGAATGCCCTGTTTTTCTGCCGCCACCTGGCGCATGTCTTCCTGCAACGCGCCGCGGCTCGACCATTGGGTCAGCCCCGCAGTCGAGCTGGAAATCAGTGGCCATGCCGGATAGGCGATGGTGTAGCCGATGGCGAACAGGATGGTGGCGTAGAAGGTCCACAGCCACCAGCGCGGCATCGGATTGTCGAGTTCGCGGATGCCGTCCCATTCATGGCCGGTGGTGGAAACACCGCTGACGTCGTCGATATGCTTATCAGTCATTTGCGTCATCCTTGAACGGAATGGCTTTCACCTCGTCGGCGATCTTCTTGCTGCCGGGACGGAAGACATAGAAGACGGTGATAACGAAGAAGACCGTCATGCCGAGCAGGCCCCAGCTGTCGGCGAAGTGGCGCATGGCGTTGTAATCCATGGGAAGCTCCTATCGCGCTTTGGGGGATTGATCGTAGGTCGAGAAATCGACCAGCATGCCGAGCATCTGGAGATAGGCGACGAGTGCATCCATCTCGGTCAAAACAGCCGGGTTGCCGTCGAAATCGCCAAGTTTTGCTTTCGGATAGCGGGCTTCGACGCCGGATGTATCCGCTTCGGGATCGGCCTGTGCCTTCAGGTCGGCCAGCGCATTGTCGATCATGTCCTGCGTATAGGGCACGCCAACCGCGACATTGGCCTTGAGATCGGCGGCAATGGTGTCGGCGCTGAGCGGCGTATCCTTCAGGAAGCCATAGCCCGGCATGACCGATTCCGGCACCACGTCGCGCGGGCGGATCAGGTGCTGGACGTGCCATTCGTTGGAATAGCGGCCACCGACGCGGGCGAGGTCTGGCCCCGTGCGCTTGGAACCCCACTGGAACGAGTGGTCATACATGGATTCCGCCGCAAGGCTGTAATGCCCGTAGCGTTCCACCTCGTCGCGGAAGGGGCGGATCATCTGGCTGTGGCACAGATAGCACCCCTCTCGCACATAGATATTGCGCCCCGCAAGCTCGAGCGGTGAATAGGGTCGCATCCCTTCCACCTTCTCGATGGTGTTTTCGAGATAGAACAGCGGCGCGATTTCCACGATGCCGCCAATCAGCACCACGGTCAGCGATCCAACCAGCAGCAGCGTTGCGTTCTTTTCGATTACGGCATGTTTTTTCAGAAAGGACATGTGTGTTCGATCCTTATTCCGCAGGCTGCATCGCTGGTGTCGGCTTGGCCGGGGTTGCGCCGGCAATCGGCGCTTCATCGCGCAGATTTCCGCGAATGGTCTGATAGACGTTCCAGGCCATGACGAGACCGCCCGTGAGGTAGAGCAGGCCGCCAGTCATGCGGATGACGTAGTAAGGGAACATCGCGGCGACCGTTTCTGCGAAGGAATAGACGAGGAAACCCTGGTCGTCGTATTCGCGCCACATTAGGCCCTGCTGGATACCCGCAACCCACATGGCGGCGGCGTAGAGCACGATGCCGAGAATAGCGAGCCAGAAGTGCCAGTTGACCATGCGCACCGAATAGAGGCGTTCGCGGTTCCACAACTTCGGAGCCAGATAATAGATTGCGCCGAAGGTGATCATGCCGTTCCAGCCAAGCGCGCCGGAATGGACGTGCCCGATGGTCCAGTCGGTATAGTGCGACAGCGAATTGACCGCCTTGATCGACATCAGCGGACCTTCGAAGGTCGCCATGCCGTAGAAGGCGATGGCCGCCACCATCATGCGGATGATCGGATCGGTGCGGATCTTGTCCCATGCGCCCGAAAGCGTCATCAGGCCGTTGATCATGCCGCCCCAGGACGGCATCCACAGCATGATCGAGAACACCATGCCCAGCGTCTGCGCCCAGTCGGGCAGGGCGGTATAGTGCAGGTGGTGCGGACCAGCCCAGATATAGAGGAAGATCAGCGACCAGAAGTGGATGATCGACAGGCGGTAGGAATAGACTGGACGGTTCGCCTGCTTCGGCACGAAATAATACATCATGCCGAGGAACGAGGTGGTGAGGAAGAAGCCGACGGCATTGTGGCCGTACCACCATTGCGTCAGCGCATCCTGAACGCCCGAGAAGGCGGAATAGCTCTTGGTGCCAAGGAAGGAGACCGGCACGGCAAGGTTATTCACGATATGCAGCATGGCGATGGTGATGATGAAGCCGAGGAAGAACCAGTTGGCCACATAGATATGCGGCTCCTTGCGCTTCAGGACCGTGCCGAGGAACACGACCAGATAGGCGACCCAGACGATGGTGAGCCAGATGTCCACATACCATTCCGGCTCGGCATATTCGCGGCTCTGGGTGATGCCGAGCAGATAGCCGGTGGCGGCCATGACGATGAAAAGCTGGTAGCCCCAGAACACGAACCAGGCCAGATCGCCGCCGAACAGACGGGCGCGGCAGGTGCGCTGCACCACATAGAAGGATGTGGTGATGAGCGCGGTGCCGCAGAAGGCGAAGATGACGGCGGAAGTGTGCAGTGGGCGCACCCGACCGAAGTTCAGCCATGGTTCCAGATTGAGATCCGGGAAAGCCAACTGGGCTGCGATAACGACGCCGACGAGGAAGCCGACAACGCCCCAGAACACCGTGGCGATCACGCCGTAGCGGATCGGGCCATCCATATAGACGGACTGGTCCGTCTTTTTCGGCGTCAGACCGTAATCGGCATTGCGCATCAGAAGAATGGTGAAAATGGCGAGCACGACGAACAGAATCCACATATGGGTTCTGAACAGCTCGTCATGGGAAAATCCGGCCAGAAGCACGGCAAAAAGCGCTCCCAGACCGGATAGGACTGTTCCAGCGGCGTAGTTCATGAAATCCCCTCGCAGCGCGTAACGAAGACCGCCCGTCAGGGGCAGTTGTAGCGACAGGATGTCTATCTGCGCTCGGTGACGTGCTGTCATTGATCCTAATCAACGACGATTTTCTAGGGAGGGAAGTGGTCCCGGAACTTATGTCACCGGGACGATCATAGAGGCGCGAAGACCACCATCGGAACGGTTGACCAGAGCAAAACTGCCGCCCATGCGCGTCACCGCCATGTGCACGATGGCAAGCCCAAGGCCGCTGCCATTATCCTGCCGGTGCTTGCCACGGAAGAAGCGTTCCGTCACATGCGGCATTTCATTGTCGGGAATGCCGGGGCCGCTGTCTTCGACGGTAAGGGTGAGGCGGTCGTCCGCGACGGTAAAGCCGCAGCGCACGAAGCCATCCACCGGGGAATGCAGCACGGCATTTTCGATCAGGTTGCGCGCAGCAAGCGTGAAGAGATGTGGGAACGGCATCTGCACAAGCGGCATCCCCTCCAGCAATTCGACGGCGACGCCGCGCTGCGCGCCGAGCATGCGCATATCGGTGGCGATGGTGTGCAGAAGCTTGCAGGCCGGTTCCGGCACCGGTGTCTCGGCTTCGTCGCTGGTTTCAAGCGCCGCGAGATCGAGCAGCTGACCGACCAGCCTGCTGGTTCGGTCCACGCCCGCCGCAATCTGGCGCACCGCATTGGCGCGCACGGCTTTGTCCTTCGCGCTTTCGGCGATTTGCGCCTGCGTCTTCAGTCCGGCGAGCGGCGTCTTCAGCTCATGGGCGGCGAAGATCGCGAAGTTGCGCTCGCGCTCGCGCGCTTCCTCGACGCGGTGGAACAACCCGTTCAGCGCCGTCACGACAGGGGCAATTTCTTTGGGCAGATTGTCTTCCGGCAGCGGGCGCAAATCCTGCGCCTGCCGTTTCGACAGCACGGCGGCAAGGTTGCTCAGCGGATTGAGTCCGCGCCGCACGCAAAGCCAGATCATGCCCGCAAGCAGCGGCAACACCAGAAGCGCTGGCACGGCCAGCCCCGTCACCACCGTGCGCACCAGCCTTTCACGGACATAGAGACTGTCGCCAACCATGACGCGCAAACCGAGCTGCGTGTTTTCAACCGCAAAGACCCGCCAGCGCTCGCCGTCGACAACGGTGTTGGAAAAGCCGTTTGCCACATTGGTCAGCCGTGTGATGGGCGCACTTTCCGAGCGCCCGACCAGCTTGCCGTCCAGCGCCCAGATCTGGCAGAAAAGCTGCCGGTCATAGTCGGAAAATTCCGGCATGGGTTTTAGCGAAAGCTGGCCGCCATCGCCGTTCGGGCCGACTTCGACACGGTGATCGCTCAATAGTGAATTGACCATGCGCGCGGCTTCCATCAGACGCGCATCCAGAACCTTTTCCAGTTGCGCCTGCGTGGTGATGTGAATCCACACCACCGCAACCAGCCAGACGATACAGGTCACGCCGATCAGAATGCCGGTCAGACGGCCACGGATCGAATTCATGCGCAGGCTCCCGCCAGACGATAGCCGACCCCGCGCACCGTCTCGATGAAATCGGAGCCAAGCTTGGATCGCAGGTGGTGGACATGGACCTCCACCGCATTGCTCTCTACTTCCTCCTGCCAGCCATAAAGCGCTTCTTCCAGCGACGATTTCGAAAGCGTCGCATTGGGGCGCTCCATCAGCGCGCGCAGGATCGAGAATTCGCGCCGCGTCAGCCGCAGCGGTTCGCCGTTAAAACGCGCCGACATTTCCGCCGGATCAAGCTCGACGCCGCGCCATTCCAGCACGGCATTGGCGCGACCGGCACCGCGCCGCGCAACAGCACGCACCCGGGCGGCCAGCTCATGCAGATCGAACGGCTTGCCGACATAGTCGTCGGCACCGGCGTCCAGCCCGGCAATGCGTTCCGGCACCTGATCGCGGGCGGTCAGAAGCAGCACCGGCGTATCGTCACGTCCGCGCCGCATGGTTTTGAGAATGTCGAGGCCGGACCCGTCCGGCAGCATCAGATCGAGCACCACGGCATTGTAATTCTGCGCGGCGAGGGCTGCTTCCGCATCGCCACAGGTCGAGACCGCATCCACGGTGAAACCGGCAATGCCAAGACCGACGGACAGGCCGTCGAGCAGGATTGCATCATCTTCAACCACCAGAATGCGCATTGGTCTTCCTGTTTTCGCCTTGTTTGTCGTTTTAAACCGCCCGGGCTTGTCGGCAACCCAGCTTAAGGCTGCCTTAAGGTGGCGGCGTCATTCGCCTTTTACAGCATAATCAATTTTCTACGAATCAGTTCGGAAAACCGGAATGCGTCTTTCTGCGAGCCTTGCGTGTTTGGCTCTCCTGATCTTCACGGCGTGCTCGTCCGCCTTTGCCGCGGGCCCCTTGCCGGTGAACGAAGCCTTTCGTCTCGGCGTGACGAAAGATGCCGACGGACGCCTCGTGCTTGGCTGGACCATTGCCGAAGGCTACTATCTCTATCGCGATCATATTGCCGCGAAGGACGACAAGGGCAATGCGCTCGATGTCGATACACAGCCCGGCATTGCCAAGGATGATCCGAATTTCGGCAGGCTTGAAGTCTATTATCGCTATGCCAGCGCCAGCGTGAACGCGCAAACCGCGCCGATGGAAATCACCTATCAGGGCTGTCAGGAAGACGGCATCTGCTACCGGCCTGAAACGCGGACGGTCGATCCGGTGACGCTGGCGGTTTCCAGCCAGATGGGAAATCTGGCGAAATCATTCGGGCAGAGTTCGGCCTTCACGCGAGCCGCGGTCCCGCCGACCCCTGGCGCACAAAGCAAGGCCTTTGCGCTCGCGCCGGAAAAGGGCATGGTCGAAAACCTGCTGGCTGAGGGCGGCACGGGCTTTGTTATCGCGGCATTTCTGGCTTTCGGGGTGCTGCTGGCCTTCACGCCTTGTGTCTTCCCGATCTATCCCATCGTTGCCGGAACACTGGCGCGCGAAGGTGAAAAGCTGACGGCAAAACGCGGCTTCGCCCTTTCCTCCATCTATGTGGTCAGTCTGGCTTTGGGCTTCGCGCTGGTGGGGGCGATCGCTGGCTGGTCGGGGCAGAACCTGCAAATGGTCCTGCAATCGAAATGGACCGCGCTTGCTCTGGCGGGGCTGTTCACGCTTTTGGCCCTGTCGATGTTCGGCCTGTTCCAGATCCAGCTTCCCAACCAGTGGGTGAGCGCGGTTTCCGCGCGGACTGGTCAGCGCACAGGCTCCAAGCGCTCCGCCGCCATACTCGGCTTTTCGTCGGTGCTGATCGTCGGTCCTTGCGTGACCGCACCACTGGCGGGCGCGCTTCTCTATATTGCACAGACGGCCAATATCGCGCTGGGTGCGGGGGCCCTCTTTGCGCTCGGCATCGGCAAGGGCCTGCCGTTGATCGCTTTCGCGACCCTTGGCGCGGGCACCTTGCCGCGCGCAGGCGCATGGATGGAAACCGTGAAGCAGATTTTCGGCTTCGGTTTTCTGGCAACCGCCATCTTCATGGCCGCGCCGCTTCTGCCGTCAGGCGTGGACATGGCGCTTTGGGCGATCCTGCTGTTCGGCGTGGCAAGTTTTGCCTTTCTCAAAGTGCCGGGGCACAGCGTGGTGGCCCGCACGATTGGCGCGGCGGCCTTCGTCTACGCAACCATTCTGATGCTCGGTCTTGCCTCGGGCGGCAGAGATCCGTTGCAACCGCTGGCCGCATTCGCTAACCGTGGCGACAACCAGAATAGGATCGAGCTGCGATTCGCGCCGGTCGATACGGTTTCTTCCCTTCAGGAGAAGCTTGCGACAGTGGAAGGCTCGCGCCCGACACTGGTCTATTTCACGGCGGATTGGTGCGTGAGTTGCTCCACCGTGGAAAAACGTGTGTTGCCGGATGCCGATGTGAAGAAAAGCCTGAACGGCTATCAGCTCATCAAGGCTGATATTTCCGATCTCACCAGTGGCAATGCCGACCTGATGGCGAAGCTGAAAGTGGCTGGCCCGCCGACGATGATTTTCTTCGACAAGGCAAGCCGCGAGCGGGAGGGGACGAGACTGGTGGGCGATGTCACGTCTGCCACCATTGCCCGGTCGGTTGGTCTCACAGCCGATGGCCGGATGTAATTGCAGAAACAAGGATTGAAGATGATGCCGGGGGCTTGGACTATTATGAAACGCGGGGACGATAGATATCGTATTGCAGCGCGACTGTTGCGCATTGCCACTGTCGCTGCGCTGCCACTGGCGGCAGCCGCCTGCACGACCACTTCCGCCGAGCAGCCGGTCGCGGTTGTTATGCCCGCGCCGATGGTTCAGCCGGTTGTGGCAGAACCGCAGCCGGTGCAAGTCGCGGCCGTTGCGGAACCGGAAGTACAGACGGCGCGCAGCGAATATGAAGTGATGTATGGTGCCGTCACCGACGGAAAGAACTTCATTCCCGCGCTCGACGTGAACAAGATTGCCGAGCGCAACCTGCGCAAGCAGGTCGATTACGCGACCGACCATCCGGTGGGCACCATCATTGTCGATCCCTATGCGCGCTATCTTTATCTGGTGCAGCCGGGCGGCAAGGCCATGCGCTATTCGGTTGGCGTCGGCCGTGCAGGGCTGACCTTCAAGGGCGAAGCCAAGGTCGCCTATAAGTCGCAATGGCCGCGCTGGACCCCGACCGCCAATATGATCAAGCGCAATCCCGATCATTACGCGAAATATGCCAATGGTCTGGAAGGCGGCATTCGCAATCCGCTTGGCGCCCGCGCGCTCTATCTCTATCGCGACGGCAAGGACACGCTCTACCGCATCCATGGCACCAACGAACCGTGGTCGGTCGGCAAGGCGGCGTCCTCGGGCTGTATCCGCCTTTTCAATCAGGACATTCTCGATCTCTACAAGCGCGCCCCGACGGGCGCCCGCGTTGTGGTGCTCGACAAGTCGCAATCCGGTACGGGAGTGAGTGCATGATAAATCGTCGTCAGATGCTGGCTGTTTCAGCCGGAACCGTTGCGACGCTCGGCCTTTCGGGCGTGCAAGGTCTGGCACAGGCCGTTCCGACCGTGGCCGAGGTTCTTTACGACACCGAAATCCCGGTTCTCGGCAACCCGAATGGCAATGTCACCATCGTCGAATATTTCGACTATCAGTGCCCTTATTGCAAAAAGGGCCATGGCGAACTGATGCGCGTCGTCAAGGATGACGGCAATGTGCGATTGGTGCTGAAGGACTGGATCATCTTTGGCGAAACGTCAGCCTATGCGGCGCGGCTTGTTCTGGCGGCGGAAAAATCCGGTAATTACGCCAAGGCGATGGAAGCCATGATGGCCACGCCGGGCCGTCTGACCAAGGAACAGGTCGATGCAGCCTTGAAGAAGGCTGGTCTGGACGCGGCCAAGCTTCAGGCGGCCTATAAGGCGGATTCCAAGCGCATCAACAACATACTCGAGCGCAACATGAATCAGGGCGAAGCGTTTAATTTCAGCGGCACCCCGTCTTTCGTCATCGGCACCAAGCTCTATGGCGGGGTCATGAAGCAGCAGGAACTGATCGCAGCTATCGCGGATGCGCGTAAAGCGTGATGCGAATTTGAAAGCAAGCAGCGGAGTGTGAGCGCTCTTGTAAGCTTCTATGTCTGGTTCATATAAAGAAGGAACACGGACATGAACCTTATGACACTCGCAAAGCACGATCCCGATGAAAGCCGCTGGCAGAAGGTGCTCGGACGCGACAAGGCGTCGGACGGCGCCTTCGTTTATGCCGTGCGCACCACTGGCGTTTATTGTCGCCCGTCCTGCCCGTCGCGGCGAGGAAAGCGCGAAAACGTGCAGTTTTTCGACCGCTGTGAGGATGCGGAGCGGGCAGGCTTTCGCCCCTGCCTGCGCTGCAAGCCGCATCTGACCGAAACGCTCGCGACGCAGAATAATGCGCGCCATGCCGAAATTGTAGCCGCTGCCTGCCGCTATATCGAGGCGGCGGAAGAAGTGCCGTCCCTGGAGGAAATCGCAGATGCGGTGAAGACCAGCCCCGCGCATTTCCACCGCATTTTCAAAGCCTTCACCGGGCTGACGCCAAAAGCTTATGCCGATGCGCATCGCGCCCGCAAAATGCGTGTGGCGCTCGACGCGCCGGAAATCCGCGTCACCGATGCAATCTATGATGCGGGTTACAATTCCAGCAGCCGCTTCTACGAAGCCTCAGACCGGATTCTCGGAATGACGCCAAAGGCTTACCGGCAGGGCGGCAAGGATGCCGACATTCGTTTCGCCATCGGGCAATCGGCGCTTGGCGCAGTGCTTGTGGCGGCGAGCGACAAGGGCGTCTGTGCCATTTTGATGGGCGACGACCCGGAAGCACTGATACGCGATCTGGAAAAGCGCTTTCCGAGAGCCAATCTCATCGGGGCCGACCGCGACTTCGAGGACATGATCGCGCAGGTGGTCGGCTTTGTCGAAGCGCCGGGCATTGGTCTCGATCTGCCGCTCGATCTGCGCGGCACGGCATTCCAGCAGCGTGTCTGGCAGGCCTTGCGGGAAATTCCGGCAGGAAAAACAGCAAGCTATACGGATATTGCCGAACGGATCGGCGCGCCGAAAGCCGTTCGCGCTGTTGCGCAGGCCTGCGCCGCCAACAAGATCGCCGTCGCGGTGCCCTGCCATCGTGTCGTGCGCAATGATGGCGGACTGTCCGGCTATCGCTGGGGTGTCGAGCGCAAGCGCGACCTCCTGAAGCGGGAGCGTGAAGCATGAGTGGCGATCACGAAACGGCGGCGGCAAAAGTCGCCGCTTATGACTGGGAGAAGATCGGCGCCGAACTCGACACATTCGGTACGGCCATTCTCCCGAAACTCCTCTCAGATAGCGAATGCCACAATTTTGCCACGAAATGGCATGATTCCGCCGTATTTCGTACCACCATTTCCATGGCGCGGCACGGTTTTGGGCGCGGCGAATACAAATATTACGCCTATCCGCTGCCTGCCTTAATTGCGAGCCTGCGCGAAAATCTCTATCCGCAGCTCGCGCCCATCGCCAATGCGTGGAGCCGGAGAATGGGCAGCGACATCCGTTATCCGCCGACCCATGACGCCTTTCTGGAAGGCTGCCACGCAGCCGGTCAGTTACGCCCGACGCCGCTTCTCCTGCAATATGGCGAGGGGGATTATAATTGTTTGCATCAGGACCTTTATGGCGACATCGCCTTTCCGTTGCAGGTGGCTATCCTCCTGTCAAAGCCGGGCGAGGATTTCTCGGGCGGCGAATTCGTGCTCACCGAGCAACGTCCGCGCATGCAGAGCAGGGCGGAAGTGGTGCCGCTTCAACAGGGCGATGCGGTGATCTTCGCCGTCAATGACCGCCCGGTGCAGGGTACGCGTGGCGACTACCGGGTCAAGATGCGGCACGGCGTCAGCCGTATCCGCTCCGGCATGCGACATACGCTGGGCATAATCTTTCACGATGCGCGATAGGACGACATAAGGGGTTGAACCGAAACGCGTATTAGCCTTTGATCGCGCAATGGATTGAAGGAGTCGACCATGAGCGTGACCATTTACGGTATCAAAAACTGCGACACCATGAAGAAGGCGCGCACATGGCTGGAGGACCATGGCATCGACTATGGTTTTCACGATTACAAGAAGGAAGGGCTGGATGCGGCAACGCTCGACCGTTTCCTTAAAACCGTCGCATGGGAACAGCTTCTGAACCGCGCTGGCACGACCTTCCGCAAATTGCCCGAAGATGTACGCCAGAGTGTCGATGCCGCCAAGGCGCGGGCGCTGATGCTGGAACAGCCCTCCATGGTCAAGCGCCCGGTGCTCGACAGGGACGGCGTGCTGACGGTTGGTTTCAAGCCGGATCAGTATGAGGCGTTCTTCAAGGCTTGAGCTGCCGGGCTTCTGCCATAAGTATCTGCGGATAGGCCTGCCCAAGCGGAGAAAACCCCATGCATCAGCGCGTGAACAAGGTTGTCCAGCAATGGTCGGTGAGCTGGCGCGATGCGCTGATTGCTTCCATTGGTGGGGCTGTGGCGTGGCTGATCTGCCAGTGGCTTCTCGGTCAGCCAAGGCCGGTCTTCGCCATGGTCACGGCGGTGATCTGCCTTGCGCCCAACCTGCCAAACCATGGCAAGCAGGCCATCGGCGTCATGGTCGGCGTGACGACAGGGGTAGTCGCGGGAGAATTGTCGCTGCTGCTGCCGGAAACCGTTCTCGTCGTGCATATGGCGGTGGTGACCTTCATCGCCATGGTGCTGGCAACCTCGTTCGGCATGGCGCCGGCAATTGCCATCCAGTCCGGTGTTTCGGCCATTCTGGTGCTCGCCATGGGGCCGCAGGTGGCGGGTGTGACGCGCCTGATCGACGTTCTGGTGGGCGCAGGTGTCGGGCTTCTGTTCAGCCAGATCTTGCTGACACCGGACCCGGTGCGGCTGATCGACCGGGCGGCGCGGGGCCTGCTGGACCGGCTGGCCAACGGGCTGAAACAGGCGGCCATCGCGCTCGATAAGGAGGATGCGGCACGCGCCCAAAACGCAATCAACCAGTTCACCTCCGCGCATCGCGCGGTAATCGCGTTGGGTGACGGCATTGCGCTTGCGCGCAGCAATGCGCGCTGGTCGTTGCGCGGGCGGTTGGCGGCGCGCGAAGTGACCGAAATGGCCGGGCGTTATGACCGTCGCGGCATTCGTCTTTATGCATCAGCGCTCTTGTTCGGCGAAGCACTGGGTAATGCGCTGCGCAAGAAGGAAGCGCCTCCGCCGCCATGGGTCAGCGAGGCGTTGCAGATCATCATCGCCAATTGTTCGCTGGATGAAGGCGTGGCGCCGCAGCGCATTCCGCCCGTGCCGAAGGAAATTCCCTTCGGCTGGCGCGATTGCGTGCACCGGCTGGAATCGGTGCAGGATACGCTGCTGCACTTCCTCCATGCCGGGGTTCCGGACAGCGTGCCGGTGGTGAGGGGATAGAGGAGGGCAGTAGGGGAATAGGGGAATAGGGGAATAGGGGAATAGGGTAGGCACTCGGTGCCCTGAAGAAAAACGCTTGCGCTGAATAAGCGCCCGCGATCCTCTTCCCTTACTCCCTTACTCCCTTACTCCCTTACTCCCTTACTCCCTTACTCCCCTTGATCGCTGCCATCAGAAAAATTCAATTGTGCGGCTGCATTTGAGGCGTATTTTCCCGCGCATGACTCAGTTCTCTCCCAAGTCGAACTTCCTTAAGTCTGCCTTCTCCCGTTCGGATTTTTCAATGTCATCCTCACTAAACTCCGCTCAACACCAGACGGCGATCCGTTATGCGCTGGGCGGTTTTCTCGCCATGGCGTCTGCAATGGGGATCGGGCGTTTCATCTATACGCCGATCCTGCCGGGCATGATGGCCGATCTTGGCTTCAACGCCGCCGATGCGGGGTTCATCGCATCCGCCAACTATATTGGCTATCTGCTCGGCGCTGTCGCGGCGGGTTATGGCTGGTCGGCAGGCATAGAGCGCGCCAGCGTGATCACCGGCCTGATCATCAGTGCCGCACTTTGCGCCGCCATGGCACTGTTCGACGGCGTCTGGATGTTTGCCGCGATCCGCTTTGCCGCCGGTTTCGCCAGCGCCGTGACCATGATCCTCTGCACGGCCATCGTGCTCAGCCATGTGACCGCCGCCGAGCGCAGCGGGCTTGGCGCGTTGCATTTCGGCGGCGTGGGCAGCGGTATCGCCATTTCGGCAGTGCTGGTGGCGGCCATCCGTTTTTCCGGCCTCGGCTGGCGTGCGGACTGGATCGGCGCGGCTTTGCTCACGCTGGTCATGCTGGCGGCAGTGGTCTTTCTGGTGCGCGAGGGACCGCGCGGCAACGGCGGCAACGCGCGTGAACCGGCTTTGCCGAAAAGCTTTGCCTTCAACGCGCTGGCGCTCGCCTATGGCATTTTCGGCTTCGGCTATGTCATCACCGCCACCTTTCTGATCGCCATCGTGCGCGCCAATGATGGCGGGCCGCTGATGGAAGCAGCCGTGTGGATCGTCACCGGCCTGACCGCCGCGCCGTCGATCTGGCTGTGGTCTCCGGCGGCGAAGAAGTTCGGCCTGTTCAATGCCTTCGCGCTGACGGCGCTACTGGAAGCCATCGGTGTCGCCGCAAGCGTCGTCATCGCCCCGCCTGTCGGTCCGCTGGTCGGCGGTGCGCTTCTCGGCATGACCTTCATGGCGCTGACTGCTTTCGGTCTCCAGATCGCGCGGGTTCTGGCTCCCGCCTCGCCGAAGCGGGCACTGGCGCGCATGACCGTATCGTTCAGCATCGGGCAGATTGTCGGGCCACTGGTCGCCGGTTACATGGCGCAGCGTTCTGGCTCCTTCACCTCGGCCAGCCTTGCCGCCGCCTTCTCGCTGGTGGCAGTCGCCGTCATCGGCGTGCTGGCCGGTCAAAAGGCCAAGTAGCACTGCAAAATTGGGAATCTAAAAAAGGTTTCTGTCAAAATCTTACAAACATTTAACTGGCAAAGGCGCTGCAAGAAGCATTCTATGGGGCGATAACCCCATAGAATCGGGACCGCTTTCGTGTTCGTATCTTTTTTCCCCCGCCCAAAACTGTTTTTTCCATCTGTCTTTCTTTGGAGTCTGCTGGCCGTGTTCGGCTGGTATATGGGGGGCGAAAATCTCGGGCGTCTTTTCGGCCTGCCGCCCGCCGCGCCGGACGCCGCGCCGATCATCGGCGCAAGCCTTTTCTGGTCGGCGCCGTTTCTCTGGTTCTACATTTATTTCGCCGTGGCGACCTTTGCGTTTTACGCTTTCTGGGCGCTGTTTTCACCGCATCCATGGCAGCGCTGGTCGATCCTCGGTTCGGCACTGATCCTGTTCACGACCTATTTTTCGGTGCAGGTGAGTGTTGCGGTGAACGCCTGGTACGGACCATTCTACGACATGGTGCAGAAGGCGCTGTCGACGCCGGGTTCGGTGACAGCCGCCGATTTTTACTGGGGGATGGTCGAATTCGCTGGCATCGCCTTCATCGCGGTCACGGTGAGCGTGCTCAGCCTGTTCTTCGTCAGCCATTATATCTTCCGATGGCGCACGGCGATGAACAATTACTATATGAGCCACTGGCCGCGATTGCGTCATATCGAAGGCGCCGCGCAGCGCGTGCAGGAAGACACGATGCGGTTCTCCTCCACGCTGGAACAGCTGGGCGTCAGCCTTGTGAAATCCGTGATGACGCTGATCGCCTTTCTGCCGGTCCTGTTCACCTTTTCGGAAAAGGTCAATGAACTGCCGATCATCGGCGCTATTCCGCATGCGCTTGTCTGGGCGGCCATTTTGTGGGCCGCCTTCGGCACCGGTTTTCTGGCGCTCGTCGGCATCAAGTTGCCGGGGCTGGAGTTCAACAATCAGCGCGTGGAAGCAGCCTATCGTAAGGAGCTGGTCTATGGTGAGGATCACGAAGACCGCGCCGCGCCGGTGACGATGCAGGAACTGTTCCGCAATGTCCGGCATAATTATTTCCGGCTTTATTTCCACTACGTCTATTTCAACGTCGCCCGCATCTTCTACATTCAGGCGGATAATATTTTCCCGACCCTGATCCTCATTCCGTCCATTGTGGCAGGCAAACTGACCCTGGGCCTGATGAACCAGATCTTGAACGTCTTCGATCAGGTGCGCGGCTCGTTCCAGTATCTGGTCAATTCCTGGACAACGATCATCGAGCTTCTGTCGATCTACAAGCGCCTTCGCGCCTTCGAGGCGACCATCCATGGCGAGCAACTGCCGACGCTGGATCGTCAAAATCTGGAAACGCCGCAGAGCGTTTAGGGAAGTCCGCCAACACCTCATGCTAAAGAGCGCCAACACCCTCATGCTGAGGAGGCGCGTCAGCGCCGTCTCGAAGCACGAGGGTTTGGAAAAACGCCGGTTACGACCGGTTCTGAATGGTCGAGCCGGTGTTCTTGTCGAGGCTGTTCAGATAATCGCCATAGGTGGTGCATTTGACGTCGGCCTTGGTGCAGACCTCGGAAACAAGTCGCTCCATGGCGCGCCAGTATGCGCCGTCATTCATCAGCACGAAATGGAAGCCAAGCTGCAAGGGAATGCGCTCGCCGTCATATTGCTTGTCGAAGGCGGCGCGAAACGCCTTATAGGCGCGCTCTTCGAACGCTGCCGACTGGTCAGGTGTTTCCTTAGCCTTGGAATGGCGGACATAGAGATTGTAATCCATGCCGACGATCGGTCGCTTTGACGGGCCTTCCGGGATCAGCGGCAGACCGAAAGATGCGAATTGACCGGCGATCTGCGGCAGTTCCGGCCCGCGTGTGACGGATGATGCCTGATAGCGGAAGCCATTGGCCTTGAGTGCGTCCTGCACCGGCTTCGAAGCGGCGAGATAGGGCGCGCGAAAGCCGTTGATGCCGTTGAGAGCGAGGTTGCGCCAGCCTTCCGGTTCGCCGTCGATGCCGTTATTTTTGTAGGCGTCGGCCACGATGCGGCGAAACGCGCCGATTTCCTTGTTCCAGTCGGCGGTGGACCAGCTCGTGCCGTCGAAATGGCCGCAGCCGTGGCTGGCGATCTCGTTGCCCTCCAGATGCGCCTGCCAGATATTGCCAAGCCGGGTCACGACTTCATCGCGGGTCTGGGCAAAGCCGACATTGGACGCGCCCGCCTTTTTGTGCGGCGGCTGATAGCTGGCGCGGTCCTTGCGGGTCATCAGAAAGACGCAGGACAGGAAATAGGTGAAACGAGCGTTGTTTTTCTTCGCAAGCTCGCGCGAGCGCGTCCAAAGCGCATTGTCATGCGCGCCGTCGAAGGAAATCAGCACATATTGCGTTTTGCTGGCCGTTGTTTCCGGTGATGTGGCCCCGGCAGGCGCACAAAAAGCCGCCGAGAGGGAAAGAGCGAGGAGAGTTTTGGGGAAGAAAACGCGCATTGCCATCAAATACCGGGAAAATCCAAGGCCGGGAAGGGGCCAGTGACCCGGCTATCCCTTGAATATGGCGAAGGTCGGACCGAAATTCACTTTTACGCAGGGCTCGCTATGCTTATTTCGCGGACGGGTCTTACATATGGCGACAATTCCGACTAAAAGCGCCAGAACAGCTATTTCGTAAATCAGATTCAAGAACAATGGCAGGTCCATGGCAGACGACAGTTTCATTCGCGAGGTAAACGAGGAACTCCGTTCGGAACGGGCGAAGCAGGTCTGGAAGAATTTCGGCCCGATCGTGATCGGTGCTGCCGTTGCAATCGTTCTGGGCACTGCCGGCTGGGTCGGCTACCAGCACTGGACCGACAGCAAGGCCTCTGCTTCCGGCGACAAGTTCCTTGCGGCGCTTGACCTTGCATCGGCAGGCAAGAACGATGAAGCACTTGCTGCGCTCGACGATCTGGAAAAGACCGGCTATGGGTCTTATCCGGTTTTGGCGCGCCTGCGTGCGGCCTCCGTCCTTGCCAGCAAGGGCGATGCGGCTGGCGCCGTGAAGGCGTTTGACGATATCGCTGCCGACAATGCCGTGCCGGGTACGCTGCGCGATGTGGCGCGTTTGCGGGCGGGTTATCTGCTGGTCGATAGCGGTTCTTATGACGATGTCGCCAAGCGGGTTGAAACCCTGTCTGCCGATGGCAATTCGATGCGCTCCAGCGCGCGCGAAGCCCTTGGCCTCGCAGCCTGGAAGGCCGAACGTTTCGACGATGCGGTCAAATTGTTCAAGCAGATCGCCGATGACGGTATGGCGCAGGCCAATATCCGCCAGCGCGCCAATACGATGCTGGACCTGATGCGCAGCGCAGGCGTTGCGGCACAAAGTTAAACAAAGGCTACCTTCGGGGCTGGTCTTGAACCGGCCCTGTTTCTTTCTGGAGTAATTTTCGTTCATGGGTTTCACTCTCGCAATCGTCGGGCGTCCCAATGTCGGCAAGTCCACGCTGTTCAATCGTCTCGTCGGCCGCAAGCTGGCGCTGGTGGACGACCTGCCGGGCGTCACGCGCGACAGGCGCATCCATGACGCCAAGCTCTACGACCTCAAGTTTCAGGTGATCGACACGGCTGGTCTCGAAGAGGCCGCCAATGACTCGCTGGAAGCGCGTATGCGCGCCCAGACGGAAGCCGCCATCAGCGAAGCCGATGCGGTGCTGTTCGTGGTCGATGCCAAGAACGGCCTGACGCCTGCCGACAACACCTTTGCTGAACTGGTGCGCCGGTCCGGCAAGCCCGTGGTGCTGGTGGCCAACAAGGCCGAAGCGCGCGGCGCGCAGTCGGGCCTTTATGACGCCTTCCAGCTTGGTCTCGGCGAACCGTGCCCGATCTCCGCTGAACATGGTCAGGGCATGCCCGACCTGCGCGACGCCATTGTCGAACTTCTGGGCGAAGAACGCGTCTTCGCCGACGAAAAAGAAGCGGAAGGCGCTGACGAAGTCTTCACGCCAAAGGCGGTCGGCGAGCTGATCGGCGACGACATTGAAGATCCGGATGAGGAAGTCATCCCGGCCTATGACGCGACCAAGCCGCTGCGCATTGCCATTGTGGGACGCCCGAATGCGGGCAAGTCCACGATGATCAACACCATGCTCGGTGAAGACCGCCTGCTGACTGGCCCGGAAGCGGGTATCACCCGTGACTCGATCTCGGTCGATTGGGAATGGCACGGTCGCAAGATCAAGCTGTTCGACACTGCCGGTCTGCGTCGCAAGTCGCGCGTGCAGGAAAAGCTGGAAAAGCTTTCGGTTGCCGATGGCCTGCGCGCCATCCGCTTTGCCGAGGTGGTGATCATCGTGCTTGATGCGACGATCCCCTTTGAAAAGCAGGATTTGCAGATCGCCGATCTCATCATCCGTGAAGGTCGTGCGCCGGTCATCGCCTTCAACAAGTGGGACCTGATCGAAGACCGTCAGATGGTTCTGGCCGATCTTTACGAAAAGACCGCCCGTCTTCTGCCGCAGGTGCGCGGGCTGCGCGCCGTGCCGATTTCCGGCGAACGCGGCCAGGGTCTCGACAAGCTCATGGAAAATGTCGTGAAGACCCATGAGATATGGAATCGCCGTATTTCCACCGGCCGCCTCAATCGCTGGCTGGAAAGCGTGATTGCCCATCAGCCGCCGCCGGCTGTTTCCGGTCGCCGCCTGAAAGTGAAATATATGACGCAGGTGAAGACCCGCCCGCCGGGCTTCGTCGTCTCCTGCTCGCGTCCCGACGCGATGCCGCAATCTTATGTGCGTTATCTGGTCAACGGCCTGCGCGAAACCTTCGATATGCCGGGCGTGCCGATCCGCCTTGCGCTGCGCACCTCGGACAATCCGTTCGCGGGCCGCGCCAAGAAGAAGCGATAAGCATCATGTAAAAAAGCCCGGAGTGATCCGGGCTTTTTCTTTTGGCATTACTGTGCAGACGGCATCATGCCTTTGGCAGCACAAATTCCACACGCCGGTTCTGGGCGCGTCCATCGGGGTTGTCCTTACCCTTGATGTCGTTGGGAGCGACAGGTTCGCTTTCGCCACGCCCTTCCGGCTTCAGGCGCGCCGACGGCACGCCATTGCCGACTAAAAATTCGACAACCGCTCTGGCCCGCGCTTTCGAAAGCTTGAGGTTATAGCTATCGGAGCCCTTGGAATCCGTATAGCCGACAACCTGCACGGTGGAATCCGGTGTGCTGTCCAATATCTTGACGACACCACCCAGTGTGGACTTGGCCTTAGCCGTCAGCTTGGCGCTGTCGAAACCGAACAGGATATCGCTCGAGACAGACAGGACGACGCTGTTGTCTGTCTCGCGCATCGTGATGTTGCCGCTCTTCTCGACAATCTGTTGCGCTGCGGCCGAAAGGCCGCGTGCGTTGTCATCCGTACCGCCGGAAGCCGAAACCAGATCGCGGATTTCCGGCACAAGATCACGGATATAGGCGTTCTTATCCGTATTCAGCCCTGCATCCTGCGCTGTTCCGACCGACGGCAGGCACAGCGCAGCAAGGCCGATCAGACCGAGACGGGTCAATCGATGGATTGTAGCCATTGGCTGTTCCCCCTATTCGGCGGGAACGGCGAATGGTCCGAGCGGCTCGACCCCCTTGATATAGAGCGTCACCTTCTGATCTTTCGGTGGTGCCGGAAAAACGCCGTGCCAGACGCCGACCACAGGCCCCTTGCCGAACAGTGAAACGGAGGTTGGCGTGAGCGGCTTGCCCTCGGAGTCCTTCAACAGCAGATACTTCTTGTCGCCGGCGAGAAGGTAATAATCATTCTCGTACTCCTTGTCTGACATGGAGCTGTAAAGCGTCGAGGAAACGTTGTCGCCTTCCGTGGCGTTCTTGAAACGAACCTTGACGGTTAGCTTGTCGCCGTCGCGGATGGCGCCGCTGACCTCGGCGGTAACCTGACCGCTGCTGTGATAGCCGGTGGCGAGCGGCTGGCCCGCTGATTCTTCAGCCAGCGCTCCAAAGGGCAGGGCGCTTGCAGACAGCAAGACGGTGGCGAGAAGTGTACGTGAGAGAAACGCCATGAGTATCGCTTTCATTTGTTGGACAGCCTGGAGCATTATGCAGTCGGAAGAAATCACCCGGCGTCGCATTCATGCGGTGAGAACAAATAAGGGAGCAGTTCTGGCGGTATTATGAGAGCAGGTTTGATCGGATTATGCTCTAAAAGGTGAACCACTCCGGATGCGGGGCTGAAACCTAACAGTCTGAAAACAAAAATTCTATAAATTTTCAAAAAACCTACAATCTTTTACTTCAAACTTCTTTTCCGTTCGTTACATGATGGGTTGGGCCGGTGTTTCAGGTATTTTTTTCGCGCCGATCTTATCCGTTGGCATCAAAACGCACATTAACGGGTTGAGCTTGGTCGTCGCGGCTGCTAATCCGCCCGCTCCCCGATTTTCTCCCAAAAGGTGCCACGATGACGAAGGCTATTGAGAGCCCATTTGATGGCGTGACATTAGGCATCGATTTCGGCACCACCAACACGGTTCTGTCGGTTGCAAGCCCCGATGGCACCGCGGCTGTGCTGAGCGTCGTCAAGGATGGCGCCGACGTGACCGGCTATCGCTCGATCCTCTGTTTCTGGCAAGATCGCGAAACCGGCGAGCGCACGGTGGAAAGCGGCCCATGGGCGATGGATGCTTTTGTCAATGCGCCGCATTCAACGCGCATGTTGCAATCCTTCAAGACCTTTGCGGCGTCAAAATCCTTCACCGATACGCCGGTCTTCGGCAAACGGTTCAAGTTCGAGGATATTCTGACGACATTCCTCGAAACGGTTGCCGCGCGCCTCGGCGACAGGTTGCCGCCAAAGGGCAATCGCGTGGTGGTCGGGCGTCCGGTTATTTTTGCAGGCGGCTCGCCGGACGAGCAGCTGGCCATGCAGCGCTACGAAAAGGCGTTTCGCGCCTTCGGCTTCACCGACATTCACTATGTCTATGAACCGGTGGCCGCGGCTTATTTTTATGCGCAGGAATTGAAGGCGGATTCGACTGTTCTGGTGGCCGACTTTGGCGGCGGCACGAGCGATTTTTCCATCGTGCGCTTCGAAGTAGGTAAGGGCGGTCTTTCCTTCACGCCGATGAGCCAGACCGGTCTTGGCATTGCGGGCGACACATTCGACTACCGCATCATCGACAATGCGGTTTCGCCATTGCTCGGCAAGGGCACGGAATACAAGTCCTTCGGCAAGCGCCTGACCATGCCGAACCATTATTACGCAAATTTCGCGCGCTGGAACACGCTGTTCCTGATGAACTCGCCCGCGACGATCCGCGACCTGACCGAGCTTGCCAAGCAGGCGGTCGAGCCGGAAGCGCTGGAGCATTTCATCAATCTGATCGAGAATGATTACGGCTACGAAATCTATCGCGCCGTTTCGAACCTGAAGGTTCGCCTCTCATCCGAGCGCATCGCGGAACTGCATTTCAAGGCGGACGATTTTGAAATTCGCTCGGATATCACCCGCAACGATTTCGAAAACTGGATCGCCGAGGATGTGCGCCAGATCGAACAGTCGGTGGATGAAGCCGTGGAAAAGGCCGGACTGCAATCCGGCAATATCGACCGCGTTTTCCTGACGGGCGGCACGTCCTTTGTGCCGGCCATCCGCACCGCATTCGAAAGCCGCTTTCCCGATGCGGCCGTGACCAGCTCCAACCAGTTCGATTCGATTGCCACGGGTTTGGCGCTGATCGGACAGGACGCCGATATCGACCGCTGGTCGGTGAAGTGATTGCCAAAGGCGCTCTGTTCTGACAAGCGCTTTAGGATGCAGTTGCCGTATCGGCAAAACAGCTGGCGATCTTTCCATTCGCGCCAAGCTTTTTGGCCCATTTGACCAGATCCGGCACTTCACTCCTGTCGGCCATGCCGCCCCAGACGTCTTTAAGCTGCGGTGTCTTGCCTGAAAGGTCGAAGAAGAAATAGCCGGGGTCGGCGACCGGAACATCGGCATAAACGACTGCCCATTCACCGCTTTGCATGAAACTGTCGATTTTGACCGCAGTTGGCTTCACCTTCTTGCGAAGGCTTTTGGCAATCAGGGCCGAGTAATCGGACCGCTGTTGCTTGGTCAGGCTCGTGGTAACCCCGTCGCAGGGCGATTTGGCGAAGGCGCTCCCCGGCGATGCCAGAAACGCCATTGCAATGAAACCATTGATGCAGGCCGTCTTGAAGATTGCGTTCATCATTCCCCTCCGAACGATTGCTGTCGAGTGCGCTTGATAGAGCTTACTTAAATCCCGGAAAGCCATCCAGTCGCCACTGACGATCCGGCTTGCGGACCGATGCGGAAAACATGCGAATCTTACCTTTTATTTGGTCCTTGAGAACAAGGCCGACCGATGGAAAGCGGCTGTCATTCGCGTTGTCCCGATTGTCCCCCATAATATAGTATTCATTATCCGCGAGTGTCTTTGCGTCGATATTATCACCGAAACTATTATTGACCATGTCCAGCAGTATATAGCTTTTGCCTTTCGGTGTTGTTTCCCGCACGAAACGACATTGATAATAAGTGCTGGATTCTGTCTCTTCGGGGCACCCCCCATCGAGAGTCGATGAAATTGGTGTCATCTTAAGCGGTTCACCATTGATAATTGGTATCCCGTCCTCGATCTCGATTGTTTCTCCAGGCAAGCCTATGATCCGCCCGAGGAATACCGTATCCACAAGCTGGCCGGGGCCGCCCAACAAGCTTTTCGATATATAGTGGACCTTGTAGGCAACGAGATCGCCCCGTTCCATGGTTTCGGTCGACGCATAGCTGGTGGTGGCGACCACATCCCCCGGACCAAAAGTGGGCATCATGGATGAGCTGGTCACTCTGAGGTTCATGACTTCCGCTGAAGCAGCATAACATCCAACTATGCTGATAAGGCCAGCCGCAAACATTTGGAAAAAGTCCATTCTGCCTCTGTTTGAATATCACGTGCCAATGACGTTCGCTGGTTCCTGTCGGTAATCTTATGCAGGCATTTTTTGCCAAAGGGCTTTTATCCCTGCCATACCGTTTTGACCATTGCCACTCAAAAACGCAATGAAAACAATCGTTGGGCGGACAGTGTTAATTCAAAATTAATCAATATTTTCAAAGGGTAAACAAGACATCGTTAACGATCCATCAAGGTTAATACTCCATTATCGGCTTCGTTAAGCACATCCCGAAAAGCGTGAAACGGCTTCGGAACCTGTGCGCGAGAACTGAAGTCTGTGTGAGTGGAGTGTGCGGTGCGTCTTGTGTCGATACGAGCGCTGTTTGGCCGACGGAAGGCCGTTGCCGAGCCGGTATGGCATTATCCTGTCACGGGCTATTGCCCGGAGGATGGTCGCTATTATGCCGTGCGCGCGAAACCGCGTCACATCGCCCGCAGGCCGCAGCGTCTGATCCCGCTGGTCCTCACAGCCTTCGCCTATCTCTTCAATTCCAATGCGATTGCCTTTCAGGATATGGCGAGCCTCGTGCCGTCTGCTGATCTCGGCACGCATCGCTGGACGGCTTTTGTCGCCAAGGCTCCCGTTGGTTCGGTGCATCAGGCGGAAATGCCCTTTGTCGATGCAACGACCGTCACCGGCAGCATCGCCACCAACGGCATCGAAGTGCCGGGCATCGGTCGTGTAGCGCTTTCGGGCGGCAAGAAGACCGCGAAGCTCGGCCCGGATGATCCCAACCCGGACGAAAACCGCATCAACCGCGCCGACAAGACGGGCCGTCTGGTCTCGGTGCAGCCAAAGGCGCCCGCCAAGGCGTTCACCGCGGGCAGCATGTTCGACAAGATCAGCATGATCACCCGCCCGCCGGAAAAGACCGACACCAAGATGGCCTTTTCCAGCAAGCTTGAAGGCAAGGAAATCGACATCACCATGGCCTTCCATGCCGTGAAGCCGCCAAAGCCGCGCGCAGAAATGCCGGTGCAACTGGCCAAGCTGATCAACAATGACCAGCCGGATGTGCTGGCCCTGGGTTATGCACCGTCTGCGCCTGATTATGGAAAAACATCACCCTTTGAGAGTATCCTGAAACCAGACCCGAGCGAGGGGCGTTTCGTCCCGCCCATCGGACAGGAAGATCACGACTGGGCGGCAACTCCGTTGCCGCCTTCGGCATTTAGCAAGGGCGAACAGAAGTGCCTCGCCGAAGCCGTTTATTACGAGGCGCGTGGCGAAACGGTCAAAGGGCAGGTGGCTGTGGCGCAGGTCGTGCTCAACCGCGTGCGCAACCCGGCCTATCCGGGCACCATTTGCGGGGTGGTCTATCAGAACCGCGATTGGCTGAATGCCTGCCAGTTCTCCTTTGCCTGCGACGGGCAGAAACATCGTGTTACCGAGATGCCGCAATGGCGCATGGCGCAGCAGGTGGCGAAGACGGTGTCGTCCGGTCAGATATGGCTGCCGGAAGTGGGCTCGGCCACGCATTATCATGCAACCTATGTGAAGCCCTTCTGGGCACCCACCATGAAGAAGCTGACCAAGATCGGCCTTCATGTGTTCTACCGCACCTATGGCGGCGGGTGGAGCTGACAAGCATTTCCAGCAAAAATTGCGAAGCGACTTTGCGTTCGGAAAAGCGTAGGGAAGAAAGCATTTCCAGCAAAAGTGTGAAGCCCGCGGCGGCAAGCCCGCTGGACTGCCCACTGATACAGCTTTGATCTATCCGGTATCCACCCGCAAAGGCCCGCTTTAGCAGAGCTTGCTGCGGCTTCGATTTCATAAAATATGCGCGAATAAATGTCTGGCGTGTCGATCCGGCCCGCCTGCGCGTAGCTATTCTTATTATCTAAATTAGATGTAAAATAATATATAGATAAAGTTACTTCATATTTAACTTTATTAGTGTATATATGAATATTTTGTAATATAGACATGATATTTTAAAATAAATATAAGATAGGAATCATCGGAGTTTGTTCATCTTTTTTGATGTGTGAGGGGTAATGAAAGTTTTAAATAAGAATTTGGCGTATTTGCTTATTGGTACATCTTCTTTATTAGGCGTTGCACATATTGCGATGGCGCAGCAGCTGGAGCTTGATCCTAACCCTGCACCCATTTTGGTTGAGGGGGCTGGCTGGGTTAGGTCTGTTGCCCAAGGCGTTTCTGCTGACGGCAGTGTGATTTTTGGGTACGTTGCAGATACGACTGGCGGCGCTACTACTGCTTCAGTCTGGGATAGCAAAACTGGAAAACTGACTGTCCTCCAAAATTTGGCTTTGGACGCAGGTCGTCCGTTTTCTGCGAATGGTGCGTCTGCTGACGGGAAGGTTATTTTTGGCGGCACGGTCGACGCCCAAGGTGTGCAGCGCCCTCTGGTGTGGTTGAATGAAACGTCGACGCCAACTGGTCTTGACGCTCTCGATGCCAATAGTACGGCGGTCGCCCATGCAATTTCGGCTGACGGAACGACGATTGTCGGATCCTCGAACAGTAATGGTGCTTTGAACAACGGTCATGCCGTTCTTTGGTCGCGTGTTAACGGTGCCTATTCGATCCTTGATCTTGGAACATTGGGTGGCGCTACTTCCGCCGCGGCTGCCGTTTCCCACGATGGATCGGTGATTGTCGGTTCGGCAGATTTGGATGCGACACATAACCATGCTGCGGCATGGTACGACATAGATTCGCATGCGGTGGATCTTGGGACTTTGGGTGGTAACTCCAGCGCACGCGGCTTGTCTGCCGATGGAACCGTAATTGTTGGACAGTCGAACCTGGCTGGTGGAGATTTGCGCGCCGTGGCGTGGTACGGCAAAAACGCGAATCCGGTGAATCTGGGCGTTTTGAATGGCGGATCGAGCTCTTTTGCCCGTACTGTGTCCGCTGATGGCAGTGTCATCATCGGGGGGGCAACGTATTCATCAACAGCTGATACCCATGCCGTAGCGTGGTATAATCAAGAGACAACACCGACCGATCTGGGCACTTTAGGGGGCAAGGCTTCTGACGCAACTGCCGTTTCAGCGAATGGGGGGTTATCGTTGGCCATGCGACGAATGAGAGCGATGCAATCCACGCCGTGGTTTGGATTGGCGGTGCGACATCGCCGACAGACCTTGGGACTTTGGGGGGCAAGGCTTCCTATACGAGCGGCGTCTCTGCTGATGGGACTGTGATCGTCGGTTACTCTTATGGCGCCGATACTGTTCCACATACCGCGCTCTGGAAACTCGTGACGGTAACGCCGCCCGATCCTAAGCCGAACCCCACTCCGACCCCTGATCCGGACCCGAACGCGAATGGGAAGCCGACACCAGCACCGGAACCAACGCCCACGCCTGTCGGCATCGATGTCACCAATACGGTGCAGACGGTTGCCGCACTTGCCAATGACACCTTCTCGGTCGTCGGCTCGCAAGGCGCCATTGTTGGCCGGCTGATGGGCGGCAGCAGCAGCGGTCAGGGCTTCAACGACTTCTCCGGCGCCGGTCTCGGCATGGCGCGGGGTGGCGAAAGCTGGTACGGCATCTATTCCGACGTTGGCCGCGCAGGCGACAGCAAGGATGTGCTCGGCTGGATGACGCTCGGTCACGCCTTCACCGATAATTTCTCGGCAGGCGCAACCATTGCCCATACGTTCTGGCAGGACATGCCGGACAATTTCGACCGCACCAACAATAATCTCGGCGGCGGTATCTATGCGCAGTGGAAAGACCGGACCCAGAGCGGAACCTGGTATATGCGTGGTTCGGCTGCGATCAATCGCTATGATGTCGAGCGGACGCGTCAGGTGCTGGGCTATACCGAACCGGGCAGCGGTGACAGCACCGTCAATGGTTGGGGCGTACAGCTGGAAGCAGGGCAGTCGTTTGATCTCGGCAACAAGGCATCGTTCGGTTATTACGGCGGCTTGGACTATACCGACCTGAAAATGGACGGCTATACCGAATCCGGCGCTCATTTCCCATTCACCTATTCGGATGTGAAGTCACAGCGCACCACGGCCTATCTCGGTCTCAATTACGGCATGGCGCTGACCGACAAGGTCAACTGGTCCGTCAATGCCGAGATCGAGCAGGATTTGTCGCACAAGGACCCGAGCGTAATCGCCAGCGCCGACTATATCGGCTCGTTCAAGTTCGATTCCGATGCGGCGCATACACGCGGCAGCCTGTCGACCACGGTTTCCTATGCGTTCAGCGATGCCGTCAGCATCGGCGTGACGCCTTATGTAAACCGCACGGTCAACAAGGATACGGCCTTCGGCGCGATCATCGGCCTTTCTGGCAAGTTTTAAGCTTTGCCGGGCAAGGAACGGTTCTGCTTGGCATGAAGCGTTAGAGCCGACGGCAGATCGGCTTCGACGTGCCGTTTAGCGAAACTGTCATTATGAAAACAAACAGGCGGGAGAGGGCAACCTCTTCCGCCTGTTGCGTTGCGCCCGTTCTTGACCCAGCTTTCCCTGTCTGTGTTTCACTGCTCGACAGCAAGCACTTGGCGCAGTGCGCTCTCACGCGAATCCAGGGCAAGTTTGATCGTTGATCGCGGCGGAAACCGGATGGCTGAAGCAGGGCCCGCGTTTCATTGGCGCTGGAGCCGCTCCGGCTGCGATACGCTGGGGATAGTGGCAACGAAAAAGTGAAGGATTCGCGCCACATTCTTGGACTTTGGGCGGAAAATGAGTCGCACCATTAGCTATCCAATTGTTTTTTATGAATAAAAAACCTTCTGGAGCAGTGGCTTCACCGCCTTGACTAGCGGGCGGGGTGTCAATATGTTGCGCGCAACTTGGAAATGGGGTTTTGAACCTGCCTTTCTTGAAAAAAGGAGCTGCCAATGGCACGGGGAATTGAGCCCGAAAAGCCATCCGGTGCTGTCAAGGATGGGCAAGGGCAACCTGCTTCCGGGGAGCTGGATCAGCGTTTGAACCGTCTTGAGGCCGAATTGGTCAAGAAGGGCATGTTCAAGAAGCCAGCTTCCGAGGAGGAGCGGTCGGAGACGGCAAGTTCGGTCGCGCAGGCCATGAAGCTTTCCAGCGAGTTTATCGCTGGGATCGTGGTGGGTGCGGTGCTTGGCTGGTTCATCGATCGTGTCGCCGGCACGTCGCCTTGGGGATTGATCGTATTTCTCCTACTGGGCTTCGCAGCGGGTGTCCTCAATGTGCTTCGTTCCGTAGGTTATGTCGCCGATCAAGGCGGCATTAAGACTAACGCGGAAAAGAGTGACAGGAAATAAGACTTGGCGGACTTTACGGTAAAGTTCGTTCAAGTGTAAGTGATAAGCGGGCCGGATGCATGTCGGGCCCCGAGACTGAAACGCCTTCGGGTAGACCAAGTCGCCTCAGGGCAGACTAAATCGCCTTCGGGCAGGCCAAATCGCCTTCGGGCAGGGAAGACAGACGAGGTTAAGGTGGCGAACGATCCGATCCATCAGTTCCAGATTTCTCGGTGGATTCCCATCGATGTAGGCGGCGTTGACCTGTCGTTCACGAATGTTTCGGCTTTCATGGTCGCAACCGTCGTGGTCGCTTCGGGCTTCCTTTATCTGACATCGTCGGGCCGCGGTCTTATCCCGACCCGTCTGCAGTCGGTTTCGGAAATGGCCTACGAATTTGTGGCGACAAGCCTGCGGGATTCGGCTGGTTCGAAGGGTATGAAGTTCTTCCCCTTCGTCTTCTCGCTGTTCATGTTCGTGCTGGTCGCGAATTTCATCGGTCTCTTCCCGTATTTCTACACTGTCACCAGCCAGATCATCGTGACGTTCGCTCTCGCGTGCCTGGTCATCGGTACGGTCATCGTCTACGGTTTCTTCAAGCACGGTTTCGGCTTCCTCAAGCTGTTCGTGCCGAGCGGTGTTCCCGGCATCATCGTGCCGCTGGTTGTCGCCATTGAAATCATCTCGTTCCTGTCGCGTCCGATCAGCCTCTCGGTTCGTCTTTTTGCGAACATGCTTGCAGGCCACATCACGCTCAAGGTTTTTGCCGGCTTTGTTGTTTCGCTGGCCGCTCTTGGGCCCATCGGCGTCGGTGGCGCGGTGCTGCCGCTCATCATGACGGTTGCGATCACCGCACTCGAATTCCTCGTAGCCTTCCTCCAGGCCTACGTGTTTACCGTTCTCACCTGCATGTACATCAACGACGCAGTACATCCGGGACACTGAGTTCAAACCGGCGGGCGACCGCCAGAACTGAAATCCGCGCTTATATTTCAATCCAGAAGGAGCTTAACATGGAAGCGGAAGCAGCAAAGTACATCGGCGCCGGTCTCGCCTGTTTCGGTATGGCCGGTACGGCTCTCGGCCTCGGCAACATCTTCGGCCAATACCTCTCCGGCGCTCTGCGCAACCCGTCCGCTGCTGACAGCCAGTTCGGCCGTCTGGTGTTCGGTTTCGCCGTTACGGAAGCTCTGGGCATCTTCTCGCTGCTCATCGCGCTTCTGCTCCTCTTCGCCGTCTAATAAACGGTTCAAGAGTCTGGCCTGCCGCGATCTGTATCTTGAAATGCAGCGCGGCTGGCCTTTGCATATGACGTTCGAGTAGGCATGATCCCGGAAGACGGGAACCGGTTTTCGGATCAGATCATGCTCGATTTAAGGGGAAATCTGGATGTTCGTGTCCACGGCGTTTGCCCAAACCGCCACCGAATCGCAACCGGCACCAGCTGCTGGTGAGCACGGCGCAGCTGATGCTGTGCACACCGAAACCGGGGTCGCGCAGGATGCCGGACACGGCAGCGGCGTATTCCCTCCGTTCGATTCCACCCACTACGCCTCGCAGCTTCTGTGGCTGGCGATCACTTTCGGTCTTTTCTATCTGTTCATGTCGCGCGTGGTTCTGCCGCGCATTGGCGGCGTGATCGAAACCCGTCGTGACCGTATCGCCCAGGATCTCGAGCAGGCTGCCCGTCTCAAGCAGGATGCCGATAACGCCATCGTTGCTTATGAGCAGGAACTGGCCCAGGCCCGCACCAAGGCCGCTTCCATTGCAGAAGCTGCTCGCGAAAAAGGCAAGGGCGAAGCAGACGCCGAACGCGCTGCTGCCGAAGCTGCGCTGGAAGGCAAGCTCAAGGACGCCGAAGAGCGTATTGCTGCGATCAAGGCCAAGGCCATGAGCGACGTCGGCACCATCGCCGAGGAAACCACGGCTGAAATCGTCGAACAGCTTCTGGGCACCAAGGCCGACAAGGCTTCGGTAACAGCCGCTGTCAAGGCCGTGAACGCCTGAGGAGAGGACAATGGACGCTACATTTTGGGCACTTGTTGGCCTCATCATCTTCCTGGCGATCCTCGCCTATCTGAAAGTTCCGGCCATGGTTGGTCGTTCGCTCGATGAGCGTGCCGATCACATCAAGAAGGAACTGGAAGAAGCCCGTACGCTGCGCGAAGAAGCACAGCAGCTTCTGGCCGAATACCATCGCAAGCGCAAGGAAGCCGAAAAGGAAGCAGGCGATATCGTCGCCGCTGCTGAACGCGAAGCCAAGGCTCTTCTCGAAGACGCCAAGCGTGCGACTGAAGAATATGTGGCCCGCCGTAACAAGCTGGCTGAACAGAAGATCGCAACCGCTGAAGTCGACGCTATCAATGCCGTCCGCGCTTCGGCTGTCGATCTCGCCGTTGCCGCCGCTGGCAAGCTTGTCGCCGACAAGGTTGACACCAAGGTTTCCGGCGGTCTGTTCAAGGACGCACTGGTTCAGGTCAAGTCGAACATGAACTAAGGTTCTCGCGACCTTTTGAGTTTTGAAATGCCGCCTGAAAGGGCGGCATTTTTGTTTTAATAAGGCCTCGGAGAGGGTGCGCCAATTCGGCGGTGCATACCAGTGGAATGGATGAGCCATTCAGGGACATGCCGAGTATTCGAAAAGAATGGAGCTACCGGGGGCGATGGATGACATAACCGGCGCGATCTGGTTGATCGCCGCCAGTGGCGCCTGATAAATCCACCAGGATTCGATCGGTGCAGCTTCCGGTTTTGCGCTCGCATCTTTTCGGACCGAGCCGGATAAGGGCTCATTCCTGCGGACTGATTTCCGTTCAGGCGTTTCGCATCTACACGATGCGCTTAAGTGTGAGGCTCAAAGCGTCCCTTGATCGGTGCGAAAGTGTAACGGTGCAGGCCGGGGATGGGGCCGTCGCTTTCAATGGCGGCGCGGTGGCGGGCGGTTGCATAGCCTGCATGCACTTCCATGCCGTAGATCGTGTGAACGCTGCCTGCGCGCTCCATCATGCGATCCCGCGTCACTTTGGCGACGATGGAAGCCGCAGCAATCGACACGGAGCGCTGATCGCCCTTCACGAGGGCGGAACCGGGGCAGGGCAGGCCGGGCGGTACATCGCGCCCATCAATCAATGCGTGGCATGGCTGTAAGATCAGCCCGTGTACGGCGCGACGCATGGCTTCCAAAGCAGCTTTCCGAATATCGCTGACATCGATGCTGCGGGCGCTGAGACTTGCAACAGAGACGCTTATGGCCTTCGCCAGAATAGTCTCATAGAGCGCATCGCGCTTGGCTGCATTGAGACGTTTGGAATCGTCTAGCCCGTCGGGAACGTCGCTTGCGTCCAGCAGCACGGCAGCAGCTACGACCGGCCCGGCGAGAGGCCCGCGCCCCGCTTCATCGATGCCGACAATATGGCGAAGCCCACGCGCCAGCAGCCTCGCTTCTTCAGAGAAGTCGGGCACGAGTGGGATGTCGAATAGAAGAGGAGAATCAGAAGCCGTGCTTTTCATGAGGCGGCGATTTTCGCATTGCCTCCGATTCTCCGCAAGGTCCTGCCAAGAGGAATGGTGGCGGGAAGCAGGACCCGATCCGCCTGACGGGACAGGCGGAAAAAGATAGTGTGTTAACCCGTATTGGGGGTGGCCATCAAAACAGGGATAATTGCTTGCCGCCTTTCTGGACGGGTTCGAACAGATCGGTGCGCAGGTGTTTGCGCTGGGTGTTAAAGCCGAGCTTGCGGGCGGCGATTTCGAATCTGCGGCCGATCTGCCAGGCATAAGGGCCGGTGCCGCGCATCCGCTTGCCCCATTCTGCATCGTAATCCTTGCCGTCGCGCATCGAGCGCACCAGCGACATCACATGCCGGTAGCGGTCAGGATAATTGCGCAGCAGCCAGTCTTTGAACAAGGGCGCTACTTCCAGCGGCAGGCGCAGCAGCACATAGCCAGCCTCGCGCGCTCCTTGCGCATAAGCCGCGTCGAGAATGCGCTCGATCTCGTGATCGTTGATACCCGGAATGACAGGTCCCATCATGACCGAAGCCGGAATACCCGCATCGGTCAGCTTGCGGATTGCCTGAAGGCGCAGGCTCGGCGTCGAGGCGCGCGGCTCCATCGTGCGGGCCAGATGCGCATCGAGTGTCGTTACCGATAGCGCGACCTTGGCGAGACCCTTTTCAGCCATGCGACTCAAAATGTCGATATCGCGCACCACAAGCGCCGATTTCGTTACGATGCCCACCGGGTGGTTGGCTGCCTCCAGAACTTCGAGAATTTCGCGCATGATGCGCCATTTCTTCTCGATCGGCTGGTATGGATCGGTATTGGTGCCGATGGCAATCGTCTTGGGCTGATAGCCAGCCTTCGCCAGTTCGCGTTCCAGAAGGCGCGGCGCATCCGGCTTGGCGAACAGGCGGGATTCGAAATCGAGACCAGCCGACAGCCCCATATAACTATGGCTCGGGCGGGCGAAACAATAGATGCAGCCATGCTCGCAACCGCGATAAGGATTGATCGAACGGTCGAAGCTGATATCGGGAGAATCGTTGCGGGTGATGATCGTGCGCGGCTTTTCCACCTGCACATCGGTGTTAAAAGCGGGCAGCTCTTCCAGCGTCGTCCAGCCGTCGTCGAAATCCTCGCGCGTGGTCGGCTCAAAGCGTCCCGTCGGATTAATGCCCGCACCGCGTCCACGCCGACGGCTGTGATCGATCCTCAGCCCCGCTTCGCCGACAAGCGCGTTGGCATGCTCCGCACGGCCAGTGCCGAATGCGGCCATGTCTGCCTGCTTGATGATATCTGCGTGCTGGATAGCTGCCATCTTCATCTCCCTGCGGAGCTTCAAAGCATGTCCGGCAAAGCCTCTGACGGCTTGCATGCGGCAACGCTTCTGGTAATTGTCCGACTCTGTCTGATGAATCTATTCCTATCCGAAGAGTAAGAACAAATCAAGAACATAGTTCGTTCCGCTTTCCGTTCACGCGCTGTTGATATAAGAAGCGCGCATGCTGTCCGTGATTATAGAAACGCAGAATTCCGAAAAGCCTCTGACCCACACATTGTCGGCGCTTGTGCCAGCGGTGGTGGAGGGGCTTGTTCGTCGCGTTCTGGTGATCGACAAAGGCTCGTCGGATGAAACCGCACTGGTGGCGATTGGCGCCGGATGTTCGTTCAGCGATGGCGCGGATAAGGCGGCGGCGTTAAGCGAGATCCGCACGCCCTGGGTTCTGGTTCTCGCGCCGGGCGCTATTCCGCAGGATGGATGGGAAGAAGTTGCGCGTCGCCATATGGAAGGCACAAGTGATCCGGCGCGGTTCACGCTGGCCGGGGAGCGCGGGCTTGGCGGGTTGAAGGCGGCAGTGTTCGGCAAGGGGCCGACGCTCGATGCCGGGCTTCTGGTTCGGCTGGATATGATCAAGCCTCTGATTTTGGACGGGATGGCTTTTGCTGGGCTTCCGCGTCAGATGAAGCCAGTGCGGCTCAAGCATGGCATTCATCCGCCCACGCAGGATTGAAGCGGTCCCTAAGAGCCTGTTCCAAAAGTCGTCCTGTGTGGCTGCAAATGGCAATCTTCTGCGTTCCGGTGCTCACGTACTTTGAGTACGCCCCGCTCCGGTACTCGAAAATCACCATTTTCGCACACACGTGCCGCTTTTTGATTCAGGCTCTAAACAGCAAAAGGCGAAGCAGGAGCTTCGCCTTTTTGTAAGATAGCAGCTTTCGCTTCTATCTTGATTAGTTCTGGTAGCTCGAAGGCGAAGCGTCGCCAAAACGATGTGCAGAACCGTCCTGATAGGTCGAACCCGACTGGATCGTCGCGGTTGCGGTGTGGTCAACGGTCTGAGAAGCAACCGGGGTGCGGTCGTTTGCATAGAGGTCGGCCGGTTCGCCGACATGCGGGTTTTCTGCGAAAGCAGCACCGGCGCTAAGGGCAACGGCAACGGCAGCAAGAGCAAGCTTTTTCATTTTCATATTCCTTTGAAGATCGCCCTTCGGATGGCACCCGAACCAATCGGGAAGCAAGTAAGGGCACCCGGGTGGCTCAGGCACCATCCTTCGGGGAGATAACTGTTGAAGCCGGATCGTTTGAGGCCCGGCCTTGGGCGTCAGCGTTCGAACGCGACGCCCGTTATGCAGCAGGCTTTGGCCTGATTAGTTCTGGTAGCTCGAAGGCGAAGCGTCGCCAAAACGATGCGCGGAACCGTCCTGATAGGCCGAACCCGACTGGATCGTCGCAGTTGCGGTGTGGTCAACGGTCTGCGAAGCAACCGGGGTGCGGTCGTTTGCATAAAGGTCTGCAGGTTCGCCAACATGTGGGTTTTCTGCGAAGGCAGCACCGGCGCTAAGGGCAAGGGCGGCAGCAGCAAGAGCAAACGTTTTCATTTTCATATTCCTTTTCGTTTGCCGCACGAACGACACCCAATCACTGGGTTCTGTCCGGGGCGTCCCGGGTGGCCGAAATGCCATCCATCAGGGAGGGGAAATCAATCGCCGGGATTGCTTGGGAGGATTCCGGCAGGGCGGGCGTCAGCGGCGTTTTTAGCGCGACGCCCGTTATGCAGTCAGGCGTTGGCCTGATTAGTTCTGGTAGCTCGAAGGCGAAGCATCGCCAAAGCGATGAGCAGAGCCGTCCTGATAGGCCGAACCAGACTGGATGGTCGCGGTTGCGGTGTGGTCAACGGTCTGCGAAACAACCGGGGTGCGGTCATTTGCATAGAGGTCTGCAGGTTCGCCAACATATGGGTTTTCAGCGAAGGCAGCGCCGGCGCTCAGGGCGAGGGCAGCAGCAGCAAGAACAATCTTTTTCATTTCCTATCTCCTTGGAAACTGGAGCGGCGTTTCTTTTCGTCGTTCCGATGCAGCTGAAATGGGTGACAATGGGCAAAAGTTCCAGTCACGAAAATGTTTTGTTAATCACACATTCGTGCTCGTTAATATTTGGAAACAATCGAAAATAGGAAAAATATATACGTAAAATCAACAGTTTGATTGATATACCAGCAATCACGTGACTGTTATATGACGCTTTTTGTTCATAAATCGCGAACAGAGTGTCCGTGTTTATTGTCCAATAAGAGTGAACAATAGCTGGCTTTTGAATAGGGTGTTACTGACTATCGAAGGAGAATGGATTTCTGCGGGCTGCACGCAAGCGCAAAGCAGGCAGAATCAATATCGGAGGAGGCGGGTTACAGCTGTGTGAGGGTTACGATGCAGCTGTGCCGGTCGCGATGACAAACCAGTCCGGCTTTTCGGCTCTCATGCGGGCTGCGGCCTTTTGCAGGGCGTCTTCGTCGGCGAAGATTGCAAAACAGGTCGCGCCGGAACCGGACATCTGGGCGTATAGCGCATCGCCCGCCCGTAGCAGCGCAAGCTTGTCGCCGATTTGCGGAGCAAGCGCCAGGGCTGGCGACAGGAGATCATTGCGCGTCGTGCCAAGGTAATGGCAGAGCGCGCCGAGTTCATTCTGGTCGGGCGGCAGCAAGGCGGGATTGTTCCGCTTGTCGAGGGCGCGAAACACATCGGGCGTGGCAAGCGCCGTGCCGTCATTGACGAGCAGCAGGGGCAGGGCCGGAAGGCCCGTAACAGGTGCAAGGTCTTCGCCAATGCCGCGCGCCGTCAGCGGCGTGCCATGCGCCGCACCATGCAGGCACATGGGCAGATCAGCGCCAAGCGCCAGACCGAGCGCGGCGAGCCGGTCGAAATCGAATTGGAGGTTCCAGAGCGTGTTGAGGGCAAGCAATGTGGCCGCCGCATCGCTGGAGCCGCCGCCAATACCCGATGCTATGGGCAGGTTTTTTTCAAGATGAATGGCAACGGGCGGCAGATCGCGCCCGGAATGCGCGCGCAATGCATCGCGCGCCTTGAGCACCAGATTGCCGCCATCGAGGGGAACCGCCGAGGCGAAAGGCCCGCTGACCGTAAACCGGTCTTCCGGAGCATCGGCAACCGTTATCGTATCGCCATAGTGCGCAAAGACCACCAGCATGTCGAGCAGATGATAGCCATCGTCGCGCCGTCCGGTGACGTGCAGCGCGAGGTTGATTTTCGCAGGGGCAAGACGGGTAACAGACCGGCTGTCAGCAGGCCGGGCGCGCAACAGGGTGTCGGTCATCGGGGTTTAAGCGGATCAGTCTTTCTTGACGTAATATTCGCCGGTTTTCGGGTCCTGCACCAGCGTGCCGTTGGCACGGTTCTGCGCTTCCTTCTCGGCCTGACGAACGCGCTGCGACACGCGTGTGGCTTCACGCTTGAACGAGCGGTAGCCATACCAGGCGGCGATGATGATCAGCAGCAGAAAAATGAGCTGTGGCATGACCAAATTCCTTATGTGTCGTGTTGGGCGCGCGCTTATCGCACCCTGTCATTTCTGACATCTTATCACGAGAAACCGTGATGTTTCAAAGACCATAGCGTCCCCAAAGCGCTTTTTCTTCAGCAACGGAGAGCAGGCCGTCGCCGAGATGGGCGGCAATTTCCGCCGGTTCCAAGCCGGAAAACGCCGATGAAAGCGCCATGCCGACGCCCGGAACCTTGCGGCCAAGCAGTCCGCGCTGGGGCTGGATCAGCTGGAGCTCCACCTTGTCGCCATAGGTCTTGCGCAGGAAACTGCGCATGTCGCCCAGCCCGTCGATGAGGCCGAGCTGCAAGGCTGTCGTGCCGGTCCAGAACAGGCCGGTGAACAGGTCGGATTCCTCGACAAGCTTGTTGCCACGCCGTTCCTTGACCATTTCGATGAAGGTGTCGTGGATTTCGAGTTGCAGCGATTTCAGCCGTTCGATGTCGGCCTTCTTTTCCGGCTGGAACGGATCAAGCGTGACCTTGTTGCTGCCGGCGGTATAGACGCGCCGCTCCACGCCGATTTTCTTCAGCAATTCCGGAAAACCGAATGACGCGGACACCACGCCGATGGAGCCGACGATGGAGGAGGGGTCTGCGATGATCTCGTCACCGGCCAGGGCAATCATATAACCGCCGGATGCGGCCACATCCTCAACGAAGATGAAAACCTTTTTCTGGTGTTCGGAGGCGAGATCGCGAATGCGGCGATAGATCAGGCGCGACTGCACCGGTGAACCGCCGGGAGAATTGAGCGAAATCGCCACGGCTGGCGCATGCTTGTTGCTGAAAGCCTTTTCCAGCACGGCGGCGGTCGATGCCAGCGATAGCGACGGGCGCAGCGCTGAACCCCCACTCATGATGGCGCCATGCAGGCGCACGACGGGAATTTCAATTGCGGCATTGCGAAAGCGGCGCGGAACAAGGCGCGTCAATAAACCGGGCAAGGCAAACTCCAAACTGGATCAACTGTTGGTTGCCAATGTAGGAACCAATCTGGGAAACACAAAGAAAACCCTCCGAAAATTTATATCTTCGGAGGGTGAGTAGGATCATTTTTTCGCGGGTTTTGCCACGATCCGCAACAGTCCGTAGCCGAATATGGCCGAGAGCGCCGAACCGGCCAGAACGCCAATTTTCGTTTCGGTCTGCATGAGATCGGACGGGAAGGACAAAAGCCCGATGAAAATGCTCATGGTAAAGCCGATGCCGCACAATATGGCGACGCCATAAAGCTGCGCCCAGCTGGCGCCCATCGGCTTTTGCGCAAGGCCGGTCTTGATGGCGAGCCAGGCTGCGCCGAACACGCCAAGCTGCTTGCCAACAAAAAGCCCGAGCAGAATGCCGAGTGTCAGCGTGTCGCCCATCACCGAGGCATCGAGCCCGGCAAAGGAAATGCCCGCATTGGCAAAGCCGAAGATCGGCACGATGAGGAAGGCGACCGGTTTTGCCAGCGCATGTTCGAGGATGTGCAGCGGTGACGTCATGTCATCCGGTTTGCCGGGCGCAGGTTTCAGCGGCACCATCAGCGCTGTCACCACACCGGCGACGGTGGCGTGAACGCCGGAATTGAGCACGAAGAACCACAAAATTGCGCCACCGATCAGATAGGGCAGCAGCTTCATCACGCCCATGCGGTTCATCGCGAAAAGCGCAATCGCAGTTATGAAAGCCCCGCCCAGATAGGGCATCGAGATTTCGGCTGTGTAGAAAATGGCGATGATGACGACGGCGGCCAGATCATCGAGAATGGCGAGCGTCGCCAGAAAAACCTTGAGGCTCGACGGTACGCGTGAGCCGAGCAGCGACAGGACCCCGAGCGCAAAGGCGATATCGGTTGCGGAAGGCACCGCCCAGCCCCGCACTTTTTCGGCATCGTGAAAATTCAGCGACGCGAAGATGATCGCAGGCAGGATCACGCCGCCTGCTGCGGCAATGCCCGGTAGCATCCGGTTTGGCCAGCTTGCAAGCTGCCCGTCGATGAATTCGCGTTTGATCTCCAGCCCGACGAGCAGGAAAAACACCGCCATCAGCGCATCATTGATCCAGTGCGCAAGGCTCAATGGGCCCATATAGACGTGAAGCGCATCGAAATAGATTTGCGAGAAGGGTGAGTTGGCCACGATGAGCGCAAGCGCTGCCGCTGCCATCAGCACCAGGCCACCGGCAACCTCGCTATCCAGAAAGCGTCGCATGAGAGATACGGGGCGAGCGGAATTTGGACTGTGGTTCATCGGTCTCCTTAAAGAAACTGTTAGGTGCTTTGCGGCGCATCCACTTCGTAGAGCACAAGATCGCGGTCGGTGATGCCGAGTGTCGGCCATGTCGAACGCCAGGCGGCAATGTGCCCGGAGGCAAAATGTTTGTCCAGCGAAGCCCGGTCCAGCCACAGCTCTTTTACATGGATAAGACCCGGATCGAGAATGTCGGCGGCATAGGAATAGTCGATGCAGCCAGCCTCGGCGCGGCTGGCTTCGATCATTTGCTGCATGACAGGGCGCGCCTCATTCAACTTCGCAGCAGGCAGCCGAACGGTTCCGACGATAAGCAGCACGGTTTATTCTCCCCGGATCAAAGAAGCGCGGTCTGGCCGTTGTTGATGGCATTGGCGCGGGGTGTGAAACCGTTGCCGCTGTCGCCATGCAGGACGAGTGGCGGCATGAACGAGAGACCGGCGCGGCTGCCCCGCGTGCCGGTGACGACGATACGGATTGCCGCTGCGTCACCGCGGGGGTGCACCGGCACGATGCGCAAGCCGCCGAAGCGCCCGGTGAGCGCTTCCAGAATGAGCGCAATCGAGCCCGGTCGCGCTATGATGGCGATGCCGCCGCCCGGCCGGACGATGGCCGCCGCCGTGCGCACCCATTGTTCGAACATGCCTTCGGGCATGACATGCGCTTCCGCCTTGAGCGGATCGGGCGTGCGCCGGTCCGCCGCTTCGTTGAAAGGCGGGTTCATGATGGCGAAATCGAAGCTGTTATCGGCAAGACCTGCCGCAACACGCGCTTTTCCGGTCAGCGCCACATCCGCTTCCACAATCGCGAGGCGGTCTGCCAGAGCTGTATTCAGGGGATGCGCGATGGTCTTTCTGGCAAAGCCGACCATCAGGCCAGAGCGTTCGACAAGGGTAATGCGGCTTGCCGCGCATCGGGCCGCAACCGCAAGCCCGGCTGCACCCGCACCGCTGCCAAGATCGGCGAGGCGTCCGGCAAAGCCGTCCGGCACCGCGCTTGCAAGGATCATCGCATCGACGCCGGAGCGATGCCCTTTCATTGCCGGTTGCACGAGATGAAAAGCGCCGCGATGAAAGACATCCAGCGTTTCTTCAATCTCGTCTTCGGTCGTCAGGGTCATTGATCGCGCAGTTCGTGTTCAATCTCGGCATCGATCAGGATTTGCCGCGCTTCGTCCAGCTGATCCTCACTGACCAGAAGACGGCGCGGCAGTACGCCTAACGACCCCTCGATAATGCTCATATTGGTGTCTGCGATGAAATAAGCTATTCCCGCTTCCTTCATCAAGGCTTCGGCGAAAGACAAAAGGACGGAATCGTTGGTGCGGATAAGTTCGATCATTTACCTAGTTTGGAGCCAATGCACCGCATTGACAACAGCTTCCGTCAATGTTGAACAGGCAGTGAAGGCACGGAATGCGTCTTGAGCATTCCGCCGCGCTTAAATATGGTGGCGGCCCCATCAAGGAGTAATGGCATTGGGTGTGGTTCTGAATCTCGACGACAAGAAAAAGCAGACAGGATCGGTGCAGCCGCTTGTCGACCTGACGAAGGCCGATATGGCGCGCGTAAACGAAATGATCCTGTCACGCGCCGGTTCCGACGTCGAAATGATTCCCGAAGTCGCCAATCATCTGATCTCGTCGGGCGGCAAACGCCTGCGCCCGATGATGACGCTCGCTGCCGCCCGCATGTTCGGTTACGACGGCGACGGTCATGTGCGTCTCGCAACCGCTGTCGAATTCATGCATACCGCAACGCTTTTGCACGATGATGTGGTTGATGAAAGCGATCTGCGCCGTGGCAAAAGCACCGCCCGCATGATCTGGGGCAACCAGGCCAGCGTTCTCGTCGGCGATTTCCTGCTCGGTCAGGCTTTCAAGATGATGGTCGATGTCGGCTCGCTCGACGCGCTTGACGTGTTGGCGACCTCTGCTTCGGTGATCGCCGAGGGCGAAGTCATGCAGCTTGCCGCTGCCAAGAACATGGAAACCACCGAAAACGAATATCTGGCGGTCATCAAGGCCAAGACGGCGGCGCTGTTTTCGGCGGCTGCCGAAGTCGGCCCGATCATCGCCGGTGTGCAGCGTTCGGATCGCGCAGCCTTGCGGGATTACGGTCTCAATCTCGGTCTCGCTTTCCAGCTGGTTGACGATGCGCTCGACTATGGTGGCTCGGCTGCCGATCTGGGCAAGAACACGGGCGACGACTTCCGCGAAGGCAAGATCACGCTGCCGGTGATTCTCAGCTACCGTCGTGGCACCGATGATGAACGCGCGTTCTGGAAGCACGCCATCGAGGACGGTGCCAGCGACGATGCATCGCTGCAAAAGGCCATCGGCCTGATGACCAAACATGGCGCGATTGCCGATACCGTGCAGCGTGCGCGCCACTTTGGCGAGATTGCCCGCGATGCTCTGGCGCCGCTGAAGGCCTCGCCGGAAAAGGATGCCCTCATCGAAGTCATCGACTTCTGCATCAGCCGCGTGAACTGAGTTCGAATATTTCGAACGGGATCGATCAGGAAAAGCACCCCATCACGGATGCTTTTCTTGCCCCCTCATCCCAAAAAGGCCATGCTTGAAGTGCCTTTTCCGGTGAGGAGACGGCTTGTCGGTTTTGGATACGGTCGGCGATTCGTTGCCGATGGCACAGGTGGGAATGTGAGAAGAGGATTGGGCTTCATGCGGCATGGAATGAAAAACGGCCCGCTTTACGGTTTGCTTTTTTCGCTTCTGGCGGGAATTGCAATGCCTGCCAGCGGCGCATGGGCCAAGGCGGCAGCCGATCCCGCTCCCGTCGTCACGCCTGCTGTTCGGGCCGGTTCCTTTGCTGGCGCCTATCTGGCGGGCCGCACCGCCGAAGCCGATAACAACCTGTCCGCCGCCGCCGATTTCTATCGTCAGGCCATGGCTTTCGATCCGGGCAACAGTCAGGTCAAGCAGGACCTGCTTCTCGTTCTGCTGACCGAAGGCCGCTTCAAAGACGCCCTGCCACTTGCTTCCGAATTGCAGAATGTGCCGGATATCGAGCGTTTCTCTCGCGTCGCCCTTGCCATCGACGCTATTTCCAAAAAGCAGTACCGCAAGGTCGGACCGCTTTTGATGCTGTCCATGCAGTCCGACATGGACCGGCTTGCGACAGGCTTCATGAATGCGTGGGTCAAGGTGGGGCAGGGCAATCCCAAGCAGGCACTGGCCGATATCAAGAAGATGGAAGGCCCCGAATGGTATGGCCTGTTCCGCACCTATAATTCTGCTTTGATCGCCGATCAGGCCGGGATGAAGAAGGAAGCGGCGGAATTCTACCAGCAGGCCTTCGATGACCGTCCCGGCGGCAGCGCTGCGCCCGACACCTATGAACGCATCATTATGGCCTATGCCTCGTTCAAGCTGCGTCAGGGCGACAAGGCCGGGGCCATCCAGATCTTGAAGGATGGCGAGGAACTGCTGAATGGTCGCATGACGCTCACCGAACTGCGCGAGCAGGTCGAGGCGGGGCAGAAAGTTGACCGCCTGATCGAAACGCCGCAGCAGGGCGCTGGTGAAGTGCTTTATACGCTCGGCACCGCGATCAACCGCAGCGGTGCAGAGGCATTTGCGAAGCTTTATCTGCAACTCTCGCTGCCGCTGCGTCCGGGCAATGATGCGACCCTGTTCCAGCTTGGCGATATTTCGGCCAAGCTGCGCCGTCCGGAAGCGGCAGTGGAATATTATGCGCAAGTGCCGGAAAAATCGCCCTATCGCCGCGATGCCGAAATGCAGCGCGCGCTGAACCTTGCCGATAATGACAAGTCTGCCGAGGCCATTGAGCAGTTGAAGACGCTTCTGGGCCGCGACAAGACCGACATCCGTACCTATCTGGCGCTGGGTGGCGTTTACGCGCAGGACAAGAATTTCGCCGAAGCCGCCAAGATTTATGACGCGGCTGTCGAACAGATCAAGACGCCGGAACGCAAGGACTGGCCGGTCTTCTACCAGCGCGGCATCGCCTATGAGCGTCTGAAGCAGTGGGACAAGGCGGAACCGAGTTTCAACAAGGCGCTGGAGCTTTATCCCGACCAGCCGCAGGTGCTGAATTATCTTGGTTATTCCTGGGTCGATATGGGCATCCATCTCGATCGTGCGCTCGACATGATCAAGAAGGCGGTCGAGTTGCGCCCGCAGGACGGTTACATCGTCGATTCGCTGGGCTGGGCCTATTACAAGCTCGGTCGTTACGACGAAGCGGTGGTGGAACTGGAAAAGGCTGTTAAGCTGCGCCCGGAAGACCCGACGATCAACGATCATATGGGCGATGCCTATTGGCGCGTTGGTCGCCAGCTTGAGGCGACGTTTCAGTGGAACCATGCGATTGCAGGCAAGCCGGAGCCGGAAGAACTCGTCAAGATCGAGGAAAAGCTGAAGAAGGGCCTGCCCGACGTTCCGGGCCAGTCTTCCGCCGATGCGACCAAGCCAGGCGAGAAAAAGCCGGACCAGCCGAAGCCGGAAGAACCGAAGCAGGACACGCCTGCTGTCGCGCCTGCACCAGCTGCGCCCACACCGGAAAAGCCGACGACGGATTAAAAGCGGCAGATAGGTCCGGTTTCAGGGCGATAGGACACTGAAACCGGCAGTCTGTGCTTGACCCTGCGGTGCTGATGTATGATCTGGCAGGATTTTTATCCGAAAACCGGTTGCCACTTTTCGGAAATCCTGCTTAGACCGGGCCATCATTTCAATAACGAGGCCCAGCCCGGTGTCTAATTCGTCCAGCATGTTGCCCGCACATATGCATCCCACCCGTTCCTTTCAGGGTCTGATCCTGACGCTCCATCACTATTGGGCGGAACATGGTTGCGCTATTTTGCAGCCTTACGACATGGAAGTGGGTGCGGGTACGTTCCATCCGGCAACCACGCTGCGTTCGCTCGGGCCGAAGCCGTGGAAAGCCGCCTATGTGCAGCCGTCGCGCCGTCCCAAGGATGGCCGCTATGGCGAAAACCCCAATCGGCTGCAGCATTATTACCAGTATCAGGTCATCATCAAGCCATCGCCGCCGAACCTTCAGGACCTTTACCTCGGTTCGCTGAAGGCCATCGGCCTTGATCCGACGCTGCATGATGTGCGCTTCGTGGAAGACGACTGGGAAAGCCCGACGCTCGGCGCCTGGGGCCTTGGCTGGGAATGCTGGTGCGATGGCATGGAAGTGTCGCAGTTCACCTATTTCCAGCAGGTCTGCGGCATTGAATGCTCGCCGGTTGCCGGTGAGCTGACCTATGGTCTGGAGCGCCTCGCCATGTATGTGCAGGGCGTGGACAATGTCTACGACCTCAATTTCAACGGTCTCGAAGGCGACGAGAAGGTCACCTATGGCGATGTGTTCCTGCAAGCTGAGCAGGAATATTCCCGCTACAATTTCGAAATGGCCGATACCGAAATCCTGCATCGCCACTTCATTGATGCCGAGCGTGAATGCGAAGCCATCCTGAAGGCGGGCAGCACGGGCGAGGGTTCTTTGCACAAATGCGTGCTCCCCGCCTATGACCAGTGCATTAAGGCATCCCATGTTTTCAACCTGATGGATGCGCGCGGCGTGATTTCGGTCACCGAACGCCAGAGCTATATCCTGCGCGTCCGCAATCTCGCGCGTCAGTGCGGCGAGGCATTTCTGCTCACCGATGCAGGCGGCTTTAATTACAAGAATGAGGCTGTGTAATGCCTGACTTACTTCTCGAACTCTTTTCCGAGGAAATCCCGGCCCGCATGCAGCGCAAGGCCGCCGGCGATCTGAAAAAGATGATCACCGATGGTCTGGTCGAAGCCGGTTTGACCTATGAAGCCGCGACCGCCTACTGGACGCCGCGTCGTCTGACGCTCGATATTCGTGGCCTGACCGTGCGTTCCAAGGACGTGCATGAAGACATCAAGGGCCCGTCGGTCACTGCACCCGAGCAGGCCATTCAGGGATTTCTGCGCAAGGCCGGTCTCAGCGATGTTGCGCAGGCGCATGTGCATTCCGATCCGAAGAAGGGCGATTTCTATGTCGCCCATCTGACGAAGCCGGGCCGCCCGGCGGAAGAAATCGTCGCCGAGCTGGTGCCGCAGACGATCCGCAATTTCCCGTGGCCGAAATCCATGCGCTGGGGCGCGGCTTCGGCAAAGCCCGGTGCATTGCGCTGGGTGCGTCCGCTGCAATCGATCCTGTGCACCTTCGGCCCTGAAACCGAGGAAACGGTGGTTATCGATTTCGACGTTGACGGCATCAAGTCCGGCAATCTGACCTATGGTCATCGTTTCCTGAGCGACGGTCAGGCGATCAAGGTGCGCCGCTTCGATGATTATGTCGAAAAGCTGGAAAAGGCTTTTGTGGTGCTCGATGCCGAACGCCGCAAGGAAATGATCTCGCAGGACGCGCATAACCTTGCTTTCGCGTCGGGTCTCGAACTGGTCGAGGACGAAGGGCTTCTGGAAGAAGTGTCCGGTCTTGTCGAATGGCCGGTCGTGCTGATGGGCGAATTCGAGGAAGAGTTTCTGGCCATTCCGCCGGAAGTCATCCGCCTCACCATCCGCGCCAACCAGAAGTGTTTTGTCACGCGCAAGCAGGGCGAAACGGAAGCGCTGTCCAACCGGTTCATTCTGGTGTCGAACATCGCAGCCCGCGATGGCGGCACGGAAATCGCATACGGTAACGGCAAGGTGGTGCGCGCACGTCTGTCGGATGCGCTCTATTTCTGGCACACCGATCAGCATGATCTGCCCGACCTCGACAAGCTCAGCGCCTCGGCGGAGAAATTCGGCCTTGACCTGAAGAAGCCGCTCGATCAGCGCATGGCGCGGCTGGACGCGTTGAACGTGACCTTCCATGCCAAGCTCGGGACGCAAGGCGCTCGCGTTGAGCGTATCCGCGAACTGGCTGCGCAAATCGCGCCACTGGTCGGCGCCGATCCGAAGCTTGCTGCACGTGCGGCAGTGCTGGCCAAGGCTGATCTGACCACCGAAGTTGTGGGTGAATTCCCCGAGCTTCAGGGCGCGATGGGCCGCAAATATGCTTTACTTCAGGGCGAGGATGCAGCCGTCGCCGCAGCGGTTGAAGAACATTACAAACCACAAGGCCCGTCCGATGTGGTGCCGAAGAACCCGGTTTCGGTTGCCGTCGCGCTGGCCGACAAGCTCGACACGCTGGTCGGTTTCTGGGCCATCGATGAAAAGCCGACGGGTTCGAAGGATCCTTATGCTTTGCGTCGTGCGGCGTTGGGCGTGATCCGCCTTCTGCTGTCGCAGGATTGGAAGTTCCCGCTGCTGCCGCTGTTCCGTTCCGCCTTTGCCGCGCTGAAAGAAGGTCAGGTCCAGCGCAAGCTGCGCGAATTTGAAGCGAAGCTTGCAGGTGAAAAGTCTGGCGATGTCGATGGCGAGCAAGACGTCGATAATGCGCTGCGTAACTATGAGACGGAAGTCCGTGCCGAAGCTGACAGCAGTGCCGAACCGGTGCTGGCTGATCTGCTTTCCTTCCTGCACGACCGTTTCAAGGTACATCTGAAAGACGAAGGCGCACGTTACGATGCTATCGACGCCGTGCTGACGCCGGAAGCCGACAACCTGCTTTTGGTCGCACGCCGCCTGGAAGCGCTGATCGTCTTCATTAATGAGGAAGACGGCAAAAACCTGCTGGCAGGCACTAAGCGCGCCGCCAATATTCTGGCAGCGGAAGAGAAGAAGGGCACCAAAGTCGCGAGCAGCGTCGATGCTTCGCTTCTCAAGCTGGACGAGGAAAAGGCTCTGTTCGAAGCGGTGACACTCGCATCGAGCGAAACCGAAGCGGCGATCGCCCGTGAAGATTTTTCGGGCGCGATGCTGGCGCTGGCCAAGTTGCGCGGCCCGGTCGATACGTTCTTCGAAAAAGTGCTGGTCAACGACGAGGACGAAAATGTTCGCGCCAACCGTCTGGCTCTGCTCGACCTGATCCGCACGGCCACCGGCAAGGTTGCGGATTTCTCCAAGATCGCTGGCTGATAGCCCGCCCACACGAAATAAAAATGGCGCCGGTTGGCGCCATTTTTATTTGAGGATTATTGAAGGCTGGGTCTGAGCGTCAGCGAACTCAGATCGATTTCTCCCGATGCGCCAGCCCACGGATCGCCGACGACGCGCACGGGCTTGGCGGGGTCGAAGTCCGGCATCTTCTGTTCGGTCGGGATGATAGCGGGCTGTTCCTGCACGTCTTCCGGCAGCGGCTTGCCCTGCATGCGCGCCATATAGGCGCGGGCGCGCTTGCGCCGTGCTTCGATTTCCTTCAGCGCTTCGGCTTCAGCCTCCTGCCGCTGGCTGCAAGCGCCGCAGACAGGCAGCCCGTTGGCGCCCATCCGGTCATAGCCGATATAGTCGATGGAGCCGACCGCATAGGTCGTTCGCGCAAGTTCCGCCCCGTGGGCCGATGGAACAACGGGCAGTCCGGCGACAGTCAGTGAAATGGCGATAAATCGCGATAACATTATTCACCTCAAGCATGGATAGTAACATCCTGCCGCAAAAAAGCTAACAAAACGCAATTTTCCGGGTCGCGTTGCCATAAATGTGCACGAGGCAAACCGCCTGTTTGCTTGCGCAGGGCTTCGCGCTTGTGTAGGCAGAAGGCGCTCATATCTATGCGTGCATCTTGTCCGAAAACCGCTTTGCACTTTTCGGGATGCACTCAACTTGGACGCCCGAGAGGCGGAAAACCAGTGTCAGATGTAATGAAATTCGATGATGAGGCAGTTCAGCGCGCGGTGGAAATCCTGCGGCGCGGCGGTCTTGTCGCCATTCCCACCGAAACCGTCTACGGTCTTGCCGCCGATGCCTCGCACGGCGAAGGCGTGGCCGGTATTTTCGCCGCCAAGGGTCGCCCGCAGTTTAACCCGCTGATCGCCCATGTCAGCGGCATTGCCATGGCAGAGCGCTATGTTACCTTCGATGCCCTGTCGCGCAAGCTGGCGGAACTGTTCTGGCCCGGCCCGCTGACCATCGTGCTGCCGCTGAAAGACCAACAGGATACCAGTCGGCCCATTCATCCGCTGGTGACGGCGGGACTGCCGACGCTCGCCATCCGCATGCCGCATGGCCGCGTGCAGGAGGTCATCACGGCGCTGGACAGCCCTGTTGCGGCACCGAGCGCCAATACCTCCGGGCGTATCAGTCCGACAAGCGCCAAAGCCGTCGCGGACGATCTTGGCGACAAAATAGACCTGATCCTCGATGCCGGTCCATGCGGAGTGGGCGTGGAATCCACTATCGTGAAGGTCGAGGGCGACATGGTGCGTCTGTTGCGGCCCGGCGGGCTTGCGGCAGAGGACATTGAAGCAGCGATTGGCACAAAGCTGGTGCGCACCGAACAGACCGAGGCCATTCAGGCGCATATCATCGCGCCGGGCATGATGGCCTCGCATTATGCACCGGATGCCGCCATGCGGCTTGCGGTTGGCGATGTGCAACCGGGCGAGGCGCTGCTGGCTTTCGGGCCGTCGCGTGTAGCCGGAGCCGAGACGGCAAAGGCCGTGCTTAACCTCAGTGCCGATGGCAATCTGCGCGAGGCGGCCAGCAATCTTTTCGATTTCATGCGCAAGCTTGACGCCACCGGTGCCAGCACCATTGCCGTTGAACCCATTCCCTTTGACGGTCTCGGCGAGGCCATCAACGACCGTCTGAAACGCGCTGCCGCACCGCGCTAGATTTCAAAGGACCAATATGGACACCGGATTGATCGAACGTTTTGCCGCCATCGTGGGTGAAAAGAACGCACTCACCGCGCCGGAAGACATTGCGCCCTATCTGATAGAACAGCGCGACCTTTATAAGGGCAATTCGGCCCTGGTCTTGCGTCCCGGCTCCACGGAAGAAGTCGCGGCGATCATGAAGCTCGCCAGCGAAACGAAAACCCCTATTGTGCCGCAGGGCGGCAATACGGGCCTCGTCGGTGCGCAGACGCCGGATGAAAGCGGCACGACGATCGTGCTGGCCCTTGGCCGCATGAACAAGATACGCGCGCTTGATACGGTGGGCAATCTGGCCACCGTCGAGGCAGGCGTCATCCTCAAAAATCTTCAGGACGCGACCGAGAAGGCGGGCCGCCTGTTCCCGCTGTCGCTGGGCGCGGAAGGTTCGTGCCAGATCGGCGGCAATCTCGGTTCCAATGCAGGTGGTACGGCGGTGCTCGCCTATGGCAATATGCGCGAGCTTTGCCTCGGTCTCGAAGTGGTTTTGCCAACCGGCGAAATTCTCGACGACCTCCGCTATGTGAAGAAAGACAATACCGGCTATGACCTGAAAGACCTGTTCGTGGGTTCTGAAGGCACGCTCGGCGTCATCACGGCGGCGGTTCTGAAAATCTTTCCGCAGCCGAAGGGCAAGGGCGTCGCCTATGCCGGGATGCGCAGCCCGGACGACGCGCTGCGCCTGTTCCAGCTCGCGACCGAACATGCAGGCCCGTCGCTGACCGGGTTTGAGCTGATGCCGCGTGTCGGAGTCGAATTCACGGTGCGCCATGTCGATGGCGCGCGCGATCCGTTGGAAAGCCCGCATGACTGGTATGTGCTGATCGATATTTCCTCCACGCGCTCGGAAGAAGATGCGCGCACCACGCTGGAAACCATTCTTCACGAAGCTTTTGAGGCGGATATTCTTCAGGATGCGGCGATTGCAGAAAGCGTCGCGCAGGCGCAATCCTTCTGGAAAATGCGCGAGGAAATGTCCTGGGCGCAAAAGCCGGAGGGCGGCTCGATCAAGCACGATATTTCCGTGCCCGTTTCATCCATCCCGGCCTTTATCCGCGAAGCCAATGCGGCGGTGCTGGACATGATCCCCGGTGCACGCATTGTCTGCTTCGGCCATATCGGCGATGGCAACCTGCATTATAACGTGTCGCAGCCGATTGGCGCGGACAAAAAGGAATTCCTCTCCCATTGGGGCGCGCTTAATCACCGCATCCACACGATTGTCACAAGTTACAGGGGGTCGATTTCTGCCGAGCATGGCATCGGTCGCCTGAAGCGGGACGAGCTTGCGCATTTCAAGCAGCCTTTCGCGCTCGACCTGATGCGCCGCATCAAGACGGCCTTCGACCCGGCGGGGATTATGAACCCCGGCAAGACCCTGTAAAACAAACCAAATTGCTACTTGAATGACGGGCGGTTTTTCCGCCCGTTTTGCTATCGGTAAACGCATATTAGGAAGAATTTCCGAATTCTTACACCTGGTTGCATTCTGATAACCAAAGGAAAAAGCAGGGAAAAGTTAACCCAACTCCTTAAGGCCATCGGTAACAAACGCGGTCTATTCTCCATCTCAACGAGGGCAGAAAGCCCAATCAAAGAGAAGCTGGAATAACCGGCTCTCGACAGAGACAGAGAGACAGAGGCGTTGACAATGATGAGCAAGGGACTGAAGCCAGACTGGGCAGGCCGTGAACTGCGGCTCGATCCGTTTCACTTTCCGCAGGTGGTGAGCTACGCATCGCACGACGGCAATACCGACGTCACCTTCACCATCAACGAACGGGGCGCGGTCATCCGGCAGGTTCTGCCGTCGAGCGGCCTGCCCATGTCGATTGCACTGCCGATCCATGCTTTTGTCGGTGTTGTCGCCCGCGCGGTCGAAGACGAATATGGCGAAATCACGGTCACGCTGGAACTGATGCATCAGGACCCGCAGCTTTCCGTGCCGCTTCTGGTGGCGCATGACCTGACCGATGTTGCCGCCGACTGGCGCGCCTGGGCGGCTGCGTTCAACCTGCCGATGATGCTGGTGGAAGAAGACGGCGTCGCCCGTCCGCTTTACGAAAGCACCGGCCCGGTGCGCACCAGCCAACCGCAGGCCCGCCGTCAGGGGCACGAGACGCGCCGTCGCCGCCCCCGCTTCCTCGCCCGCCGCAAGGCTGGCACGCTGGGCGTCCGTCTGGTGATCGAAGGCAAGGAAATCATCGCCCGGAATTGACCGCAGCGGAAAAGTTGAACGGGCGAGATTATTCACATTGTCGTGTGATCACGATCTCGTCCCATTCTGCCGCTAGGTTTAGGAGACTGCTTCATTTTGAAGCTAAATTAATTGGCTGACCTCCAGACAAAGCCACCCGGATGGGTTTCCCCATCCGGGTTCTTTTTTATCGATCAGAGCCGGGGTTTACTTCTTGCGGCTGAGAAAGGCCGTGATGGCCTCACGCGCTTCATTGGAGGTCAGGCGTTCGCCGAAAAGCTTCGCTTCCCGCGCAATACGATCCGCGATGTTTTCGGCGGGCATGCGCATGAGCGACCGCGCGATCTGCATGGCCTCCGGCGGCTTGGCGGCGATTTCTTCCGCAGCCTTCAGCACTTCCGCTTCCAGCTCTGCGCTTTCCACGATTTTATAGACGATGCCTGCTTCAAGCGCTGCTTCCGCGCTGAAACCATGACCGAGCGCCAGAAGGGCAAAGGCCTTCTGATGCCCCATCAGCGGTGGCGCGAGCAAGCTGGAACCGGCTTCCGGCACGAGACCGAGATCAACGAATGGCGTGCGGAACAGCGCATGTGACGTTGCAAATGTCAGGTCGCAATGGAAATGGATCGTCGTGCCAATGCCAATCGCAAGGCCATCAACGCCTGAGACGACCGGCTTTTTGGCGCTCGACAGGGCATAGAGAAAATCCAGAATATCCTTGCCCATATCGCCGCCGCCAGCCGCTGCGGCCATGAAATCCTGCATGTCGTTGCCGGATGAAAACGCACCCGGCACACCAAGAAACACATGGACGCGCACCGCGTCGTCGGCGTCGCCATCCTTCAACGCCTTGGCCATGGTGGCATACATGGCGCGGGTGATGGCGTTTTTCTTGTCGGCCCGGTTCAGCCGGATAATCTGCACCGCATCGCGACGTTCGACGAGAATATGTTCGCTCACGTTCAAGCCTCCAGTGCGGATTTAGCGGCGGCGAGGCTGGCTGCGCCGGTGATGACGGTGTCTTTCAACGACGATACTTCCGCCAGCATGTTCTCGGCGAAGAAACGGCAAAGAACGGCGCGACCCTTATCGTCGCCTGCAAGGGCTGCGCGGGCCAGATAAGCGCCGCCGGAAGTAAGGGACAGCAGACGCTGATAAGGCGTTGCACCGGCAAGCGCTGCCTCTGCGCCACCTTCGGCAACTGTCTTTTGCAGCCAGTCGGTCGCTTCACGCGCTTCGGAGAGCGCCTTTGCAAGACGTGCGCCGGTTTCGCCCAGTTCCGGGTGGTTGGAGGCAACTGCCTTGTCGGCATCCTGCTGCAATTCGGCAAGGAAACCCTTGATATGCTCGCCATTTCCAAGCGGCAACTTGCGCATCACCAGATCGATGGCCTGAATGCCGTTGGTGCCTTCGTAAATCGGCGTGATGCGCGCATCGCGCAGCAATTGGGCCGCGCCGGTTTCCTCAATGAATCCCATGCCGCCATGGATCTGCACGCCGAGCGACGCGACATCCACGCCGACATCGGTGGCAAAACTCTTCGCCAGCGGCGTGAGCAAACCGGCACGGTCGGCCCAATGCTGTGCATCGGCACCTTCGGTCGCATGGCTCATGTCGATGGCATGGGCGCAGGCATAGGTGATGGAACGGGCGGCCTGCGTCAGCGCCTTCATGGTCAAAAGCATGCGCTGCACATCGGGGTGTTCGATGATCGGGCTCATACCCTCCTTGGGATTCGCACCGATGGCGCGGCCCTGCTTGCGCTCCTTGGCATAGTTGAGCGCCTGCTGGTAGGCTGCCTCCGCGACACCGACGCCCTGAATGCCGACCAGCAGGCGGGCATTGTTCATCATGGTGAACATGCAGGCGAGGCCGCGATTCTCTTCGCCGATCAGATAGCCGACCGCGCCCTGTTCCTCGCCTTTCACGAAACCGTCGCCATAGATCATGGTGCAGGTCGGCGAGGCGTGAATGCCCATCTTGTGTTCAAGACCAGAGCAGAACAGATCGTTGCGGCGACCGAGCGAACCGTCTTGATTGACGAGGAATTTCGGCACGAGAAACAGCGAAATGCCCTTGGTGCCCGCAGGCGCATCGGGCAGGCGGGCCAGCACCAGATGCACGATGTTATCGGTCAGGTCATGTTCGCCATAGGTGATGAAAATCTTCTGGCCGAAAATGCGATAGGTGCCGTCATTGCTGCGCTCGGCGCGGCTGCGCAGCGCGCCAAGGTCGGAACCGGCCTGCGGCTCGGTCAGGTTCATCGTGCCCATCCACTCGCCGGAGATAAGCTTTTCGAGATAGATATCCTTCAATTCCCTGGAGGCATGCTTTTCCAGCGCCTCAATCGCACCCGTGGTGAGCGTCGGCCCGATGGCGAAGGACAGCGAACCGGCATTCCACATTTCATTGACGGCGACCGACATCATGGTCGGCAGACCCTGACCGCCATAGTCCGGCGTGCCCGTCAGCGAATTCCAGCCGCCTGCAATCCAGTCGCGGTAAAGGTCTTTCCAGCCCGGCGCGGTGGTGACGACGCCGTCCTTGACGGTCGCGCCATGCCGGTCGCCGGGGATGCGTAAGGGCTCGACACGTTCAGCGGCAAACTTTCCGGCCTCTTCGAGAATGGCTGCGGCCAGATCGGCGGAAAATTCGGGAAAGCGGTTGTCGGCCAGCGCTTTTTCAAGCCCCGCAACCTTCATCAGCGTATGGGAAATTTCAGAAACCGGCGCGCGATACATCTTTCCTCCACATCGTGCTCATCGAGGCCCCTCCTCGGAAACCCCGGCCTCCGATCTGCAAGCGTGCAGAGGGAGTATCAGTCTTCTTCAACACAAGAGCTATCGGCTTATTACGTAAACGTCAATATTTTCTCGCAGCCTATTGCATGATGAAAACAGGCTCCAATCGCATCCTATCTGTCAAAAGGATGCGATCATGCCGGTGCTGTCATTAAAACTATTTGCCGGAACGTTCCCGCTCCACAGCACGCCAGCCGATATCGGTGCGATAAAAACCTTCCGGCCAGTCGATCTTCCTGATGGCGTCGTAGGCTTTCGCCTGTGCTTCCGCGACAGTGCTGGCGACTGCGGTGATGTTCAGCACACGACCGCCATTGGCAATGAGATTGCCGTCCTTTTCAGCCGTGCCTGCGTGGAAGACCTTGACACCATCGAGACCGTCAAGCGCGTCGAGACCGCGAATGACGCTGCCCTTCTTTACATTGGTCGGATAGCCTTCCGCAGCCATAACGATGGTCAGCGCCGGATCATCTTTCCAGTCCGGCGAAACCTGATCCAGCTTGCCGTCGACGGCGGCATTGATCAGCGCCAGCAAGTCGCTGTTGAGGCGCATCATCAGCACCTGACATTCCGGGTCACCGAAACGGGTGTTGTATTCGATCAGCTTTGGGCCGTCCTTGCCGATCATCAGGCCGAGAAACAGGATGCCGGAGAAGGGCGCGCCGATTTCCGCCATGCCGCGCATGGTCGGCTCGATCAGTTCGCGCATGGTGCGCTCAACGATTTCCGGCGTCATGACCGGAGCTGGGGCATAAGCGCCCATGCCGCCCGTATTGGGGCCGGTGTCGCCATCGCCGACACGCTTGTGATCCTGCGCCGAGCCAAGCGGCAGGGCCGTTTTGCCGTCGCAGATGCAGAAGAAGCTTGCTTCTTCGCCGTCCAGAAATTCTTCCACCACCACTTCGGCCCCGGCAAAGCCGAACGCGCCTTCGAAGCAGGCATCGACCGCATCCAGCGCTTCATCGAGCGTCATGGCGACGACCACGCCCTTGCCTGCGGCCAGACCGTCAGCCTTCACTACGATGGGCGCGCCCTGCTGGCGGATATAGGCCTTGGCCTTCGGCGCATTGTTGAAACGGCCATAGGCCCCGGTCGGAATATCGAAGCGGGCGCAGAGATCCTTGGTGAAACCCTTGGAGCCTTCCAGCTGGGCTGCCGCCTTGGAGGGGCCAAAGACGCGGATGTTTTCGGCGCGCAGATCGTCGGCAAGGCCTGCAACCAGCGGCGCTTCCGGTCCGACGATGACCAGATCGATGGCCTTATCCTTGGCGAAGGCAATGACGGCCTTATGGTCGCTGACATCGATATCGACCAGCTCGGCGGCTTCCGCGATGCCAGGATTGCTCGGCGCGCAATAGAGTTTTGTCAGTGACGGAGAAGCGGACAGTTTCCAGGCCAGAGCATGTTCACGACCGCCAGAACCGATTAAAAGAACTCTCATTGCTTGCTCCGTCTTCGTCGGGGTTATAGTGATGGCTGCATATATCAAGGATTTCGCCATGTCACAGCCCGAACTACACGGATCGATTCAGTCACGCAATGCGCAAGGGCGCGTAAAGGACGCTCCGTCGGGCCATTGGGTCTATAAGTTGTTGCCGCAGTCGCTTTGGCCCTATGCGCAGCTTGCGCGCTGGGATCGCCCGATTGGCTGGCAGCTTCTGTTGTGGCCGTGCTGGTGGTCGGCGGCACTGGTGGCGGGCACCGGTGCGCAGCCCGGTGACGGCGCATGGTCGGTCGTGCCTTCGATCTGGCACCTGTTCCTGTTTCTGGTTGGTGCCATCGCCATGCGCGGCGCGGGCTGCACCTATAATGATTTGGTCGATCAGGATATCGACGATCAGGTGGACCGTACCCGTTCACGCCCGCTGCCTGCCGGGCAGGTGACACGCGGTCAGGCCAAGGCCTTTCTCGTCCTGCAAGCGCTAGTCGGGCTTGTCGTGGTGCTGCAATTCAACTGGTTTTCGATTGCGCTCGGCATTTTCTCGCTTTTGATCGTCGCTGCCTATCCCTTCATGAAACGCATTACCGACTGGCCGCAATTTGTGCTGGGTCTCGCCTTTTCATGGGGCGCGCTGATGGGTTGGGCTGCGGTCGAAGGATCGCTCTCGTTGCCACCGGTGCTGCTCTATATCGGCGCGATCCTGTGGACCATCGGTTACGACACGATTTACGCCCATCAGGACAAGGAAGACGACGCGCTGGTCGGCGTGCGTTCCACGGCGCGCCTGTTCGGGAAGCACACCAAGACCGCACTGATGATCCTTTATGGCGGCGCTATCGGTTTCTTTGCCGCCGCTTTTGCGGTGGCGCAGGTGCCGATGCCGGCGCTGGCCGGATTGCTGGCCGCTGGCGTACATCTCTACCGCCAGATTATCGTGCTCGATATCGACAACCCCGACCAGTGCCTGAAACTGTTCAAGTCGAACAATATCGTCGGCTGGCTGATCTTCCTCGGCCTCGTTTTCGGCAGCCTCTGGGTGGCGATCAAGCCGATTGTGTAGACAGGGGAGGAAGGACGCAGTTTCCCCTCATCCTGAGGAGCCGTCGAAGACGGCGTCTCGAAGGGTGAGGAGCTGGCGAACTCCAGACCCCGCCCCGACCCTTCGAGGCTTCGCTACGCTCCGCACCTCAGGGTGAGGGCGGGGGTAGCAGCTTTTCTTTCCCTTACGGATAAAGCCGGTCCTTGTTCCAGTCGCCTTCCGGCACGGGCCGGGTAAACAGCACGCGGTCATGCAGGCGGAACGGGCGGTCGTGCCAGAACTCGATGGAAACCGGGCGGATGCGGAAGCCCGACCAGTGCGGCGGACGTGGAATGTCGCCGATGGCATATTTCGCGGTATATTCCGCGACAGATTTTTCCAGCGCGAAACGGCTTTCCAGCGGGCGCGACTGTTTTGAGGCCCATGCGCCGATACGGCTGCCGCGTGGACGCGAGGCGTAATAAGCGTCGGCTTCGGCATCGCTGACTTTCTCAACCGGCCCACGCACGCGCACCTGACGGCGCAGCGTCTTCCAATGGAAGCACATGGCAGCCTTCTCAGCCGACAGGATTTCCTGCCCCTTCTTGCTCTCATAATTGGTGTAGAAGACAAAACCCTGCTCGTCGAAATCCTTCAGCAGCACCATGCGCACATTGGGCAGCCCATCAGGATCGACGGTGGCAAGCGCTACGGCGTTAGGATCGTTCGGTTCGGTCTTGCCTGCATCGGCCAGCCACTCCGCAAAAAGCTTGAAAGGCTGGGAAGACAGGGTGAAATCGTCGCTTGAGCTGGTCATTTCCACTATTCTCGAATGATTGTGGTGATAGGCGGGGTCGGAACGGGAATCCCGACCTGAAAAACTGGCGCGAGCTTCCTCCATAAAGCGCGTCTTGTCCACCTCCTGGTCAGGGACGGGGGCGGGGTTGAATGCATATGCCGCATCACAAGAATGGGCGTGGATTTTTCTGCCCGTCGGCTGAGGAAACCCACAGAGTTGCTGTTGTGCATTGGTATGGTTTTGTTTACCTTGCCAGCTCATCGCTTGTTAACCCACCACCGCCATAATCGCTGCATCCATAGCGTGTAAAATTGAGGACGTAGCGTTTGGCTGCTGGAACTGTCTGTCACCAGAAACATATCCGCTCTGCCGTTGATTTTGCTGCGGCCCTGCGCAATGCCGTGATCGGCATGACGCTGTTTTCGCTGGCCGGTTGTGCCATGGGTGGCGTCAGCATCGACAAGGCCGTTCCTGATTCGACCACCATCACCGGTTCGGTGCAGCAGCCGACCGTGCCGGATTCCAGTACGCTTTCCGATCAGTCAACAGTCAAGAACGTGGTTTCCGCTTTAAACTTCACGCAATGGGGTAAGAAGCCGGTGCCGTGGACCAATCCGGATACTGGCAGCCAGGGCACGATCACGACCGTTGCCGAGAGCAACAAGAACGATCAGCTCTGCCGTGAATTCGAGACCTCACGCGAAGCTTTTGACGGCGTTTCCATCTATCGCGGTGAAACCTGCATGCAGCGCGGCGGCCAGTGGACTGTCACGGCATTTGCACCGATCTGACAATATGCGCAGTCTGACGTCGGTACAGACTGGAACTTTTCTTGCCTGATGCGCATATTAGGCTCAATTGAGTCTTACCACTGACTTCACAGTCATTTTCCTGAATGAGGAACTATATGCGCGATCCCTATAGCGTGCTGGGCGTCGCCAAAACGGCGAAGCCCGAAGAAATAAAATCGGCCTTTCGCAAGCTGGCCAAAAAGCACCATCCGGATCAGAACCAGGATGATCCAAAGGCGCAGGAGCGCTTTGCGGAAGTTAATCAGGCCTATGAAATCGTCGGCGACAAGGATAAGCGCGGTCAGTTCGACCGTGGCGAGATCGATGCCGAAGGCAAGCCCTTGTTTCAGGGTTTCCAGGGCGGCGGTGGTTTCGGCGGTGCACATGGCGACCCGTTTGCGGGCTTCCGCCAGGGCGGCGGCAACAGCCATTTCGAATTCCGTTCCGGTCCCGGCGGTCAGGGCGGCGGCTTCGGCGGCGCAGAAGATATTCTGAACGATTTGTTCGGCGGTGCTTTTGGCAGCGGCGGACGGCAGCGTGGCCGCGCGGGCACCAATGCCAAGGGCCAAGATCTGTCCGCATCCATCGACGTGACCTTGTCGCAAGCGGCAGGCGCGGAGAAGGTCGAGGCGATTTTCCCGAATGGCAAGCATCTCAATATCAAGCTGCCGAAATATGTCGAGGATGGCCAGACCATCCGCTTGAAAGGGCAGGGCGAGCCGCTGATGGGCGGAACGCCCGGCGATGCGCTTGTGACGATCCGCTTCAAGCCGCATCCGCGTTTCCGTCTTGAAGGGCGCGACGTGCATGTGGATTTGCCGGTCAATCTCAGCGATGCAGCCCTTGGCGGCAAGGAAGAGGTCGAGACGCTCGATGGGCGTATTGCGGTGAAGGTTCCCGCCTGGTCGAGTTCGGATCGGGTGCTGCGCCTGAAGGAAAAGGGCCTGCCGCTGAAAGCGGGCGGGCGCGGCGACCTTTATGTTCATATCCGCATCATGCTGCCGGAGGGCGGTGACAAGGAACTGGAAGAATTCCTCCAGAAGCGCCGCGAAGGCTGATATTGTTCTCCCGAAGCGGAAATCGCTTTGGGAGGCAATAAGGCCACACAATAAGAATTTATGCGATTCTGATCGATTGAATTGCTTTTCAATCGATCAGAACTGTTTTTCTGTGGTCACGCGGGCCAAAATGCGGGCCGGGTGTTGTAGCTTTGCGGCAGTAAAGTGACAATGCCCGGCTTTTTCGCTGCAATTGCTTGAAGGTGATGCAAGCCTGTGCGATAGGGCAACAAGTTTATAGTTTTTCAATGAGGACCCTTAATGACCGCACAGTCTGGTTTGTTGCAGGGCAAGCGTGGATTGATTCTGGGCGTGGCCAACAACCGCTCCATCGCCTGGGGCATTGCCAAGGCCGCCCGCGATGCCGGCGCAGAACTCGCATTCACCTATCAGGGCGATGCATTGAAGAAGCGCGTCGAGCCGCTTGCCGAAGAACTTGGCGCTTTTGTTGCCGGTCATTGCGACGTGGCGGATGCCGCGAGCATCGACGCTGTTTTTGACGCGCTTGAGAAGAAGTGGGGCAAGATCGACTTTCTCGTGCACGCCATCGGTTTCTCCGACAAGGACGAACTGACCGGCCGCTACCTCGATACGTCGGAAGCCAATTTCACCAATACGATGCTGATTTCGGTTTATTCGCTGACCGCAGTTGCCCGCCGCGCGGAAAAGCTGATGGCTGATGGCGGGTCGATCCTGACGCTGACCTATTACGGCGCCGAGAAGGTCATGCCGAATTACAACGTCATGGGCGTTGCCAAGGCTGCACTCGAAGCAAGCGTAAAGTATCTCGCCGTCGATCTCGGCCCGCAGAACATCCGCGTCAACGCGATTTCGGCAGGCCCGATCAAGACGCTGGCCGCTTCGGGCATTGGCGACTTCCGCTATATTCTCAAATGGAACGAATATAACGCGCCGCTGCGCCGCACCGTGACGATTGAAGAAGTGGGCGATGTTGGCCTCTACTTCCTCTCCGACCTGTCGCGTTCGGTGACGGGTGAAGTGCACCACGCTGATAGCGGTTACCACGTCATCGGTATGAAGGCGGTGGACGCGCCGGACATTTCAGTCGTCAAGGACTGATACGATCCTTTTGAAATCCCGAAAAGTTGAGACGCTTTTCGGGATTTTTCTTTGTCTTTCCCGGACCGGGAAAGTTATCCCTGTTTTAGCGCCTGATCCAAAAGCCGCCATGCCGGTCTGCAAATGGCAATTTCTGCGCTTCCGGTGCTCACGTACCCAAATGTACGCTGCGCTCCGGTTCTCGAAATCACCATTTTCGCCACAGCCTGCCGGTTTTTGATTCAGACACTAAGAGAAAGAGGAAACAGCCGGAACGGCTTCGACAGCTGTTTTCGACTGGCAACGCTTTAGAGGTAAGGCTTTGGCCCGGGAGATCATCTACTTTTCGCGTCACGGCGAAACGGACTGGAATGTTTCGCAGCGCATTCAGGGGCAGCTCGATATTGACATCAATGCCCATGGACGCACCCAGGCTGATCGCAATGGCGATATGCTGAAATCGCTAATCGGTGATGGCGCAGGCTTCGATTTCGTGGCAAGCCCATTACGCCGCACGCGCGAGACGATGGAACGCATCCGGCTGCGCATGGGCCTTGATCCTTATGATTTCCGCACCGATCCGCAATTGATGGAAGTGAATTTCGGCGACTGGCAGGGCTTCATGATGGAAGACATTGCCAGGGAGAGAAACGATCTCATCGAAGCGCGCGCCCGCGACAAGTGGAATTTCATGCCGCCGGGCACCACCGCTGAAAGCTATATGAGCCTGTCGCAGCGCATTGGCCGCTGGGTGGAGGCCGTGGAATGGCCAACCGTTTGCGTGACGCATGGCGGCTGCATTCGCACGCTGTTTTATCTCTATGGTGATCTGGACGGCCACGACGCCGCCAATCTCTCCATCCCGCAGGACAAGATTCTGAAGTTCGAAAACGGCAAGCTGGAGTGGGTGTGACAAGCCGCTGATGGCGGCTATGATCGGCAGCAGAATTGCGCTCACATAGCGAAGAGGTCACATGATGCCGTTCAAACACTTTGCCGTCATTGCAGATATTCATGGCAACAGCGATGCGCTGGCGGCGGTGCTTGCTGATATTGACGCGCAGCGCATCGAAACAATCATCAATCTGGGCGACCATCTGAGCGGACCGCTTGCTGCACGCGAAACAGCCGACATGCTGATTGCCCGCGATATGATCTCCATTCGCGGCAACCATGATCGCTGGCTGGTTGAACAGTCCATTGACGACATGAGCCAGTCGGACCGCGCTGCGCGGGAGCAGATAGATGAGACGCATCTGGAATGGTTGCGCGCCTTGCCTGCAACGCGCGAGCTGGCCGATGGTCGCATTTTCGCCTGCCACGCCACGCCGACGAGCGACACATGCTACTGGCTCGAGACTGTGACTGAAAGCGGCGATGTCATTTTGCAATCGCGGGCGGTGATAGAAGCGGAAGCCGGGGATATTTCCGCGTCGCTGCTGTTGTGCGGACACACGCATATGCCGCGCATTTTGCGCCTGAGCGATGGCAGCCTGCTGGTCAATCCCGGCAGTGTCGGTTGCCCCGGCTATGACGATGATCAGCCGCGCCCGCATGTCGTGCAGACCGGCAATCCCAATGCATCTTATGCCGTGATAGAGGAAGGCCCGTCCGGCTGGCTCGTGACGATGCGCAGCATTCCTTACGACACGTCGCGCATGGTGGCGCTTGCGGAGAAGGCCGGGCGTCCGGATTGGGCGCGCGTGGTGCGCAGCGGCTGGTTTCACCCATGAAAAGAGCGGCTTTTCAGCCGCTCGTCAAACCTGCCAACTGCCCATAGCCAGCGCTTACGGCGCTTCCTGAATGTCGGTGATGAAGCGGGTATTGTCGACCATATCGTAGATGATGATGACCTTCATGCCCTTGTTGATGGCGCTGTAATCGAATTCGCCGGGCAGTTTGTAGGTCTTGCCGTCATCGAGCGAAAGCGTTTCGCTGTCCTTGTTGATGGACGTGATCTTGCCTTCGGCATCGTCGGCCATGGCGACTGTTGAAAACAGCGAGGCGAGAATGAGGATCAATCCGACCAGATACTGCATGGTTTTCCGTTCCTTTGCCCGCTCTTTCGCCCGGTTTCATTGTCGTGAAGCAAGACTTCACCGAATCGACACGACGTCGCCATTTGTCTATTAGCGACTTGCTCTTTGTTGCCCTCAATCTAGCGTGTCGAATGTGTCAAAAAAAATACCGGAACGGGATGATCCGAAGGAAATTTCGGGTCGGCGGTGGCCATGATTTGACCGATCCCGAAAAGCTCAATAAAACGCCCGATGAAGTAGCTGGTATCCTGCCCGTCAGGGTTCGCCTCCGGGGCGTTCCGGGGTCATTTTAGTCAGGCGTCGCGCATGTCTCATAATAGTTTCGGTCATCTGTTCCGCGTAACCACCTGGGGCGAAAGCCACGGTCTGGCGCTCGGTTGCGTCGTGGATGGGTGCCCGCCCGGCATCACCTTCACCGAAGCTGAAATTCAGTCCTATCTCGACAAGCGCAAGCCCGGTCAGTCCAAATATACCACCCAGCGTCGCGAGCCGGATCAGGTGCGCGTGCTATCCGGCGTTCTTCTCGGCGAAGACGGCGTGACCATGACCTCCACCGGCACACCCATCTCGATGATGATCGAAAACACCGATCAGCGCTCCAAGGATTATGGCGAGATCGCCCGCCAGTACCGTCCGGGTCATGCCGATTACACCTATGACGTCAAATATGGCATTCGCGATTATCGTGGCGGGGGCCGCTCGTCGGCGCGGGAAACGGCGGCCCGTGTGGCGGCTGGGGCCATTGCGCGCAAGATCGTGCCGGGCCTTGAAGTCAAGGGCGCGCTGGTTGCCATGGGCGTACACGGTATCGACCGCCGCCGCTGGAACTGGTCGGAAGTGGACAACAATCCTTTCTTCTCGCCGGATGCCGGGTCGGTTGAATTGTTCGCGGATTATCTCGATGGTATTCGCAAGAGCGGATCGTCGGTCGGCGCGGTGATCGAGATCGTGGCCGAGGGCGTGCCCGCCGGTATCGGCGCGCCGATCTATGGCAAGCTCGATCAGGATATTGCCAGCCTGCTGATGTCGATCAACGCCGTGAAGGGTGTCGAAATCGGCAATGGTTTTGAAGCTGCGCGCCTGACCGGCGAGGAAAATGCCGATGAAATGCGGATGGGCAATGACGGCACGCCGCTGTTCCTGTCCAACCATGCCGGCGGCATTTTGGGGGGCATCGCCACCGGCGCGCCGGTGGTGGCGCGCTTTGCGGTCAAGCCGACGTCTTCCATTTTGACGCCGCGCCAGTCCATCGACAAGGATGGCAAGGAAGTGGACGTGATGACCAAGGGACGTCACGATCCATGCGTGGGCATCCGCGCCGTGCCGATTGGCGAGGCGATGGTCGCATGCGCCATTGCGGATCATTATCTGCGTCACCGCGGCCAGACTGGCCGCGTCTGATAAAACGGGGCCAGACCGGACGGATTTAACAAGGATGTTTGTCGATGAGCTATAATCAGAAGCAGGTTGTGGATGCATTGCGCGCTTTCGAGCGCGGCGAAATCGTCGTCGTCATGGACGATGATGGTCGCGAGAACGAAGGCGACCTGATCGTTGCCGCCGTGCATTGCACACCGGAAAAGATGGCATTCATCGTGCGCCACACATCGGGCATCGTCTGCACGCCGATGCCGCGTGAGGAAGCAAAGCGGCTCAATCTCGCGCCAATGGTCGCCGAGAATGAATCCGCCCACACCACCGCTTTTACGGTCACGGTCGATTATCGCCATGGCACGACCACCGGCATTTCGGCGGAAGACCGCACGCTGACGGCGCGCAATCTGGCGAACCCGAATGCAGGTGCGGATGATTTTGTGCGTCCCGGCCATATTTTTCCGCTGATCGCGCGCGAAGGTGGCGTTTTGATGCGCTCCGGCCATACGGAAGCTGCCGTCGATCTTTGCAAGCTGGCCAATCTGCCGCCCATCGGCGTCATCTGCGAACTGGTCAATGATGACGGCTCGGTCATGCGCGGCCCCGATGTGACCGCTTTCGCCGAAAAACATTCGCTGCACCGCGTGACGGTGGCCGATCTCATCGCCTATCGCCAGCGCAAGGAAACGCTGGTCAAGCGCGTCGGCGATGCGGCGATCAAGACCTGCGCTGGCAATGCCCACGCCTACACTTACGAACTGCCATGGGAGCCGATGCAGCATGTGGCCGTTGTCTTCGGCGACATTCGCGATGGCGAGGAAGTGCCGGTGCGCCTGCATCGCGAGGACGTGTTGAACGACGTGTTCGGCAAGGGCGGCAGCAATCTCGACGCGATCATGGAGCGCATGGGCAAGGAAGGCCGTGGCGTTCTGGTCTATCTGCGTGAAGGTTCTGTCGGTGTCCGCGCCGATCATCACGATGCGCGCGCCCGCGATAATCTGCCAGGCGAGCATGAAAGCCATGCGGAAGCCCGCGCCCGTGAAGAGGAATGGCGGCAGATCGGCCTTGGCGCGCAGATCCTCAAAGATCTGGGCATCACCTCCATCGTGCTGCTGGCCTCGCGCGAACGTCACTATGTCGGCCTCGAAGGTTTCGGCATCGGCATTGCCCGCACCGAAATCATCTGAAGACCTGCAGGCAGGATATGCACAGGACCGTCATGGTCATGTGCTCGCCTGATGCTATAGTGGACGCATGACGACACGGCTTTACTGGCATCCGATCTTTCTGGAACATCTGACACCGCCCGGGCACCCCGAGCGCCCGGATCGCATTCGCGCGCTGATGAGCGAGCTGGAAGGGCCGGATTTTTACCGGCTCGACCGGGTCGAGGCATCGAAGGCGAGCGCAGACGCGATCCTTCTCGTCCATCCGGAAGAGCATCTTGACGCGGTGCGCGCCAAAATCCCGGAGCCGGTCGAGGATGAAGAAGCGCCGCAGCCCGTCGTGAAGCTCGACGGCGACACCTATGTCAGCCCGAAAAGTATGGAGGCAGCGCTGACCGCCATCGGCGCAACGATGGGCGCGGTGGATGACGTGTTTTCAGGCGCCGCCAGCAACGGCTTTGTCGCTGCACGCCCCCCGGGCCATCATGCCGAGCGTGAGCGCGCCATGGGCTTTTGCCTGTTCAATTCGATTGCCATTGCGGCTCGTCATGCGCAGCGCCGACACGGTGCCGAGCGGGTCGCCATCATCGATTGGGACGTGCATCATGGCAACGGAACGCAGGATATTTTTCAGGACGATCCAAGCGTTCTGTTCTGCTCCACGCATCAGTTTCCGCTCTATCCCGGCACGGGCGCGAAGGATGAAGCCGGCGTCGGCAATATCGTCAATGCGCCGCTATCACCCAATACGGGCAGCCGCGAATTTCGCGAAGCATTTAATAGTCGTGTATTGCCCGCTTTGGACAACTTCCGGCCAGATTTGATCCTTATTTCGGCTGGCTTCGATGCTCATTTTCGCGATCCGCTGGCCGAGATCAATCTCGACGAGGCGGACTTCGACTGGGCGACCGGCAAACTCATGGAACGGGCGGAACGCTTCTGCGATCACCGGCTCGTGAGTGTGCTGGAGGGTGGATATGATCTAGAGGGCTTGTCGCAGTCCGCATCTACGCATATTACGCGGCTGTTGAAAGGATGAATCATGGTAACCGAACCGTCCAACGCCGATATTGCGGTCATGAGCTTCGAGGATGCCCTCAAGCAGCTTGAAAAGATCGTCGACGATCTGGAGCGGGGCGATGTGCCGCTGGAAGAATCCATTCGTATCTATGAGCGCGGCGAAGCGCTGAAAAAGCATTGCGACACGCTGCTGAAATCGGCGGAAGACAAGGTCGAAAAAATCCGCATCGGCCGCGATGGTCAGCCTGTCGGCACGGAACCGCTCGACGCGGAATAGTTAGAACAGCGCCCTGAGTTGAGAGACATGGGGCGCGAGCACGCCGCTCAGCAAATAGGGGCCAAGGCCCCAGCAAAGCGTCCATCCCGCGGCACCGATCACATTTGCAGCCAGAAAATGCAGCGGGTTCATATTCATGGAGCCCGCGACAATGCCGTTGAGCTGACGCAATAGCACGACGAAGCGCGCCGTCGCGACCACATAAAACCCCTTGCTGTCGAACAGCTTTTCAAATTGATAGAGCCTTTCCGGCGTGAGCTTGACCAGATGGCCATAGCGCAGGATCAGCTTGCGCCCGCCGAAATGCCCGATCAGATAGCCGGTGCAATCGCCCAGTACCGCGCCGATAAACACCGCCAGCAGCACGGCTTCTATATCCAGCGTGCCATGCAGCGCCAGAAGCGAGCTTGCGATCAGCGCGCTTTCGCCGGGAAGCGGCGCGCCGAACGACTCGAAATAGACGATGACGAACAGCGCCAACGCGCCATAGGCTGTGATGTAGGGTTCGAGAAAGCTCATAAATTCAACATCTTTGCTGAGAAACCGCTGGTCCTGAAACGCAAACGGCTCCGGCGCGGACCGGAGCCGGAAACATATAAATCAAAATATCAGCCGATAGAACGTTTGCCGGTGATGGCGTGATAGGCCCAAAGCACGATGACTGCGCCGACAATGGCGATGATAAGGCTGATCGGATCGAATGCGCCGGTGACGCCGCGCCCGAACAGTGAAGATGAAAGCACGCCGCCGACGATTGCGCCGACAATACCCAATGCGATGTCAAAGAAGACGCCTTGACCGCTTTTATTAACGATTTTGCTGCCGACGAAACCAGCAATCAGGCCGAGTATGATCCAGCTTATTACAGACATCTTATATCTCCCGAAGCGCAGATAAACATTTGTTTCGCGCTCGCGGAAAATTTTCATATTTATTGCGCAGAGGCAAGTTAATATGCTTGTCAAAACGAGAAATCGTTTTAACTTCAACTTACCGCATGCACGTCAAGCTGCATGGGATAACAGGGAGTATTGCGTCATGGGTAGTTACGACGATAACTCAAACGGTTCGCCGATCCCCGGCGGCAGTCTTGCCAAGCCAATCATGATTGCACTTGGCGCGTTGCTGGTTGGCAAGATGCTCGGCGGCAGCAAGGAAGAACCCGCACCGACGCAGGCGCAGCCGGTGCCTGACCAGTCTCAGGCTGGCGGCGGCTTGGGCGATCTTCTCGGTGGCCTGCTTGGCGGCGGCGCTGCCGGTAATGCTTCTGCTGCACCGTCTGCGGGTCAGGCTGGCGGCCTTGGTGGTGGATTGCTCGGTGGCATTCTCGGCGGGCTTGGTGGCCTGCTTGGTGGCGCTGCTGCGGGCAACGCATCGGCAGCACCTTCCGCGCCGGGTCCGCTCAGCGGTGGCCTTGGCGGTCTGCTGGAACAGCTGAACCAGGCAGGTCTTGGTGAAAAGGTTGAATCTTGGGTCGGCCAGGGGCAGAACCATCCCATCGAGCCGGGCCAGCTTGGCGATGCTATTGGCCAGAAGACGCTTAGCGAAATTGCCCAGCATGCAGGCATTGACCAGCAGGAATTGCTGAACCAGCTTTCGCAGGTGTTGCCGGGTCTGGTGGACAAGCTGACCGCCAACGGTCAGGTGCCGGACACCAACGCGCTTTCCAAGTTGTTGCAGGGTCGCTAAAGCATTTCCAGCAAAAGTGCGTAGCGCCTACGCGGGGAAATCAGTCCACTGGACTGATTTCTGATCCCGCTTCGATGCGTAGGATAATGCGGCTCTGGAAAAGCGTGGAGCTAGCGCCATATTGATGAATGCGGACCGCACCGGCCTGCCGGTGCGGTTTTGTTTTGAACAGATTTGATCGGCTGGTTTTGCGGCTGATCCGGTTGGAAAGGATGTCTCATGAGCTTTTTCCCCTGTCCCGATCCGGTGCTTGGCGACAAGACGACAGTGGATGCGATTGAGACGCTGGTAATTCCGCGCACAAGCGACATTGGCGGGCTGGAAGTGCGCCGCGCGCTGCCGACCGTTCGCCGCAGGCTGGTGGGGCCGTTCATCTTCTTCGACCGCATGGGTCCGGCAGTGCTGCGCGATGGCGATGCGCTCGATGTGCGCCCGCATCCGCATATCGGCCTTTCGACGGTCACCTATCTGTTCGATGGGCATATCCGCCACCGCGACAGCCTCGGCACGGAAATGGTGGTGCGGCCCGGCGATGTGAACCTCATGACGGCGGGGCGCGGCATTGTGCATTCCGAGCGCTCGCCGGAAGAAGAGCGCAATGGGCCGCTCTCGATTTCCGGCGTGCAGACTTGGCTGGCGCTGCCCGATGCGCTGGAAGAAATCGACCCGCATTTCTATCATACCAATGCGCCCGATCTGCCGTTGATGACGGATCCGGAATTTGACGGTCGCCTGATCATCGGTTCGATGCTTGGGCTGAAATCGCCGGTCATCCAGCATGCCGATACGCTTTATGCCGATATCCGCATCAAGCCGCATGGTCGTTTTCCCATTCCGCCGACAGCGGAAGAACGCGCGATCTATACGCTGAGCGGCAATGTGGGCATTGGCGGCGAAGTGTTTCCGCCCGACCGGCTTCTGGCCTTCCGCCCCGGTGACGATATCGTCGTGCAGGCCGGGCCTGAAGGCGCGCATATCATGCTTTTCGGCGGTGCGGCGCTTGGCTCGAAACGTTACATCTGGTGGAATTTCGTTTCATCCTCCAAGGAGCGCATCGAGCAGGCCAAGGAAGAATGGCGCACAGGTCGTTTCGATATCGTGCCGGGCGACGAACAGGATTTCATACCTTTGCCTGAATGATAGCGTATGTCGCGGAAAAGTGGGAACCGGTTTTCCGGTGACGACATGCGTGTAGCATTGCATGATTTGACTTCTTATCGTGTTAGATTGGCGCAGATCGGCCTGCGCTGCTTGATCTGGCCACGCTGCTGCTATACCGACGACCAATCCAGATAATCCCAAAGACAGGTTGTTTCGATGTCCCGACCCAACACCCCATTGCTCGACAAGGCGCCGACCCCGGATCGCCTGCGCGCTTTGCCGGAGCAGGACCTGCCGCAACTGACGGCAGAACTGCGCGCCGAACTGATCGACGCCGTGTCCACCACGGGCGGGCATCTGGGCGCGGGGCTGGGCGTGGTCGAGCTGACGGTCGCGCTGCACCATGTTTTCGATACGCCGCATGACCGCATCATCTGGGACGTCGGCCATCAGGCCTATCCGCACAAGATCCTGACCGGTCGTCGCGACCGCATCCGCACGCTGCGGCAGGAAGGCGGCTTGTCCGGCTTCACCAAGCGTTCCGAGAGCGAATATGATCCATTCGGCGCGGCGCATTCCTCGACGTCGATTTCCGCCGGTCTCGGCATGGCGGTGGCCAGCGATCTTTCCGGCGAAAAGCGCAATGTCATTGCCGTCATCGGCGACGGTTCCATGTCGGCTGGCATGGCCTATGAGGCGATGAACAATGCCGGTGCGCTGGATGCGCGGCTTATCGTGATCCTCAACGACAACGACATGTCGATTGCGCCGCCGACCGGCGCCATGAGCGCGTATCTGGCGCGCCTCGTTTCGGGCCGCACCTATCGCAGCGTTCGCGAAGCCGCCAAGCAGGTAGCGCAAAAACTGCCGAAATTTCTTCAGGACAAGGCGCGCAAGTCAGAAGAATATGCCCGCGCCTTCTTCACCGGCGGCACGCTGTTCGAGGAGCTGGGCTTCTATTATGTCGGTCCTATCGACGGGCATAATCTCGACCATCTTCTGCCCGTGCTGAAAAATGTGCGCGATACGCAAAAAGGCCCTGTGCTGATCCATGTGGTGACGCAGAAGGGCAAGGGCTATGCGCCTGCCGAAGCTGCCGCCGACAAATATCATGGCGTCAACAAGTTCGATGTCATCACCGGCAAACAGGCGAAGCCGCCTGCGAATGCGCCGAGCTATACCAAGATTTTCGGCACGAGCCTGATCGAAGAAGCGCGTCACGACGACAAGATCGTGGCGATCACTGCCGCCATGCCGACCGGCACCGGGCTTGATCTCTTCGGTGAAGTGTTCCCGAAGCGCACTTTCGATGTGGGCATTGCCGAACAGCACGCCGTCACATTTGCAGCCGGTCTCGCCAGCGAGGGCTTCAAGCCGTTCTGCGCTATTTACTCGACCTTCCTGCAGCGTGGTTACGATCAGGTCGTGCATGATGTGTCGATCCAGAACCTTCCGGTTCGCTTCCCCATCGACCGCGCCGGTCTGGTGGGTGCCGATGGCGCCACCCATGCAGGCTCCTTCGATACGGGTTTCCTCGCGGCTCTGCCGGGGTTTGTCGTCATGGCGGCTTCCGACGAGGCTGAACTGCGCCATATGGTGCGCACTGCCGCCGAATATGACGAAAGCCCGATTTCCTTCCGCTATCCGCGTGGTGACGGCGTCGGCGTCGATCTGCCGGAGCGCGGCTCGGTGCTGGAAATCGGCAAGGGCCGCATCGTGCGCGAAGGCACCAAAGTGGCGCTGCTATCCTTCGGGACGCGGTTGCAGGAATGCCTTGCCGCCGCCGATGATCTGGGCGCTGCCGGACTTTCGACGACAGTTGCTGATGCGCGCTTTGCCAAGCCACTCGATCACGATCTCATCCGTCGTCTCGCCCGTGAGCATGAAGTGCTGGTGACGGTCGAAGAGGGTGCGGTAGGCGGCTTTGCCTCGCATGTGCTGCAATTCCTCGCCACCGATGGCTTGCTGGATCGCGGCCTCAAGGTTCGTGCGCTGACGCTGCCCGATCTCTATCAGGATCACGGCAAGCCGGATGCGATGTATGCCAGCGCTGGTCTCGACCGTGCCGGTATCGTGCACACGGTCTTTTCGGCGCTTGGCCGCGAAGATATCGCGACACCGTTCCGTGCCTGATTTCAGGGCCTGATCCTATGAGCGTGCCATCTGCCGATAGTCGTCCGCGCCTTGACCAGTTGCTGGTGGAACGCGGATTGTTCGCCACGCGCTCGCGCGCCCGCGATGCGATCCAGCGCGGCACGGTCAAGGTGGATGGCAAAGCCGTCACCAAGCCGGGCCAGACCGTGGCGCAGAACGCGGCAATCGCGGTGGACGACCCGGCCAGCGCCTATGTCTCCCGCGCCGCGTTGAAACTGATTGCGGCGCTTGATCATTTCGACCTCGATGTGACGGGGCGCACGGCGCTCGATATTGGCGCATCCACCGGAGGCTTTACGCAGGTGTTGCTGGAGCGCGGTGCAAGCCATGTCATCGCTATCGATGTCGGCCACGACCAATTGCATGACAGCCTGCGCGCTGATCCCCGCGTCACCAACAAGGAGGGCGTCAACGCCCGCGCGCTGGAGCTTATCCATCTCGATGGACGCGACATCGACTGCGTTGTCTCTGATGTCAGTTTCATCTCGCTCAAGCTGGCTTTGCCCCCGGCATTGGCCTTTGCGCAAAAAGATGCTATCTGCGCGCTTCTCGTGAAGCCGCAATTCGAGGCAGGACGTGAAGCCATCGGCAAGGGCGGCATTTTGCGCGACGCGGCAGACGGCGAACGCATCGCAGAAGAACTCAAACTCTGGCTTGAGACGCAGCCTGGCTGGCGCGCGCTCGGCCTTTGCCCGTCGCCCATCGAAGGTGGTGATGGCAATCGTGAATATCTCTTGGCAGGAAAGAAAGACCAATGACGACGCCAGTAACGGGGCAAGTTAATATCCGCTCGATTGGTGCGGGCGGCGATGGCGTCGCCAATCTTCCCGATGGTCAGATCTATGTGCCTTTCACCCTGCCGGGCGAAGTGGCCAATGTGGCGCGCGACAAGAACCGCGCGACGCTGATGGCCTTGCTGGAAGCCTCGCCGGAACGGCAGGACCCGGCCTGCCAGCATTTCGAAGCCTGCGGCGGTTGCGCGCTGCAACACTGGCAGGATGAGCCTTATCGCCTGTGGAAGCGCGAACTGGTGGTCGCGGCCCTGAAGGGCAGGGGCATCGACGCAGAGGTTGAACCGCTGGTGGCCTGCGCGCCGCATACGCGCCGCCGCGCCGTTTTTGCCGCGCGCAAGACGGAAAAGGGCGTTCTGCTCGGCTTCAATCGCCATCTCAGCCACGAAATCATCGATATTGTCGAATGCCCGGTTACTGTGCCGGAAATCATTGTGCGCCTCGACGATCTGCGCGATGTCGGCGCTTTGCTGGCGCCCGGTTCCAAACCGTTCAAGCTGGCGGCAACACTGACGGCATCCGGCCTCGATCTGGCGGCAAGCGGCTGCGGAGTGCTGGATGACGACCAGCGCCGCGCCCTGACCGCGCTGGTCATCAAGAAAGGCTTTGCGCGTCTTTCCCACGAGGGCGAAATCATCGTCGAGCCGAAAAAGCCACTGATCCATTTCGGCAAGGTTCCGGTGCCAGTGCCGCCCGGCTGCTTCCTGCAAGCGACGGCTGAAGCCGAGGAAACCATGACGGCGTTGGTGCTGAACCATGTCGGCAAGGCAAAGCGTGTGGCCGATCTCTTCTGCGGTGTCGGTACGTTTGCACTCAGAATCGCAGAGAAAAGCGCTGTCCATGCGGTGGAAAGCGACGCTGCCGCGCTGGCGGCGCTCGATCGTGGCGTGCGCCATGTGCAGGGCTTGAAGCCTGTCTCGGTCGAGCGGCGCGACCTGTTCCGCCGTCCGCTGATGCCGAAGGAATTGCTGCCATACAACGCCGTGGTCTTCGATCCGCCGCGTGCGGGTGCCGAAGAACAGGCGCAGGAACTGGCCAAGTCCAAAGTGGAAAGGGTGGTTGCCGTGTCGTGTAACCCGGTGACGCTCGCCCGCGATCTCGCCATTCTGGTAAAGGGTGGCTATCGCATCCAGCGCGTCACGCCCATCGACCAGTTCCTGTGGTCGCCGCATGTGGAAGCGGTTGTGACACTGGTGAAGAAATAAAGCAGTAAATGCCGGGCCGAGCGCCCAGCATTTTTATTTCTATCGTCAGGCTTAGTTGGCCAGTCCGTCGAAATTCGTCAGAATGGTGGTCCAGCCTTTGATGTGGCCGTCGCGCGCTTCGGGGCTGCGGAATTTGACCTGCTTCAGCGTGATGTCAGTGGTGTTCGGGTCCACTTCCTTCAGGTCGATCGTCACCACGCTGTCGTCCAGCGAATGGGGCGAATTCCACGTGAATGCCAGATGCGCATGGGGGTCGATTTCGAGATAGGTGCCCGAATGCGGCACGTCGCGGTCGACCATGTGCATCAAAATGGAGAAGCGACCGCCTTTCACCGCATCCGTGGTGACATCGGACGGACCGGTGCTGTCGCTTGATGCGCGCATGAATTTCGCCAGCGTTGCGGGCGAGAGCCATGCGTTGAAAACCTTCTCCCGGGGAGCGGCGATCCTGCGATTGACTGTCAGTTCAAGCTCACTCATTTTCCTGTTCCTTCGAAACGAGTACATCCTCCAGCGCCGTCAGGCGCAGTTCCCAGACAGACTTCAGTTCCGCGAACCAGTTTTCCACTTCCCGTACTGGTTCCAGTTCAGCGGCAATGAAATGCTCGCGGCCCAAAGTCTTGCGGGTGACCAACCCTGCTTCCTCCAGCACCTTGATGTGCTTGGAGACCGAGTTGAGCGACATGTCGAAATGAGCGGCGAGCGCAGTCACTCTTGATGGCCCCTCCTGTACGAGCAGCGTCAAGATATGCCGTCGCGTAACGTCTCCGACGGCTTTGAGAATATGTGACAGAGCATCCTCGTTCATTATTCACCCGTAAGGTTGAATATACGTCATCCATGGAAATAGTCAACCATATGGGTGAACGTTTTTCAATGGGCTGTGGTGGCAGTTGCGTGCTTAGAGCGCGTTTCGATCTGAATGAATCAGATGAGCGCTCTAAGCTTCTATATTTCAAGCATAATCTTATCGATCCTCGTTTCACTCCGATCGGATTATGCTCTAAAAACAAAAACCATCTGTACGGGCGGTACAGATGGTTCAATGCATAAAGAATAAGAAGGCAGCCCTTGTGAGGGCAGGGCTTACATCTTTTCGATGATTTCGCGGTCGCCTTCGCGCGGCTTGCCATTGGCGGCGATGATGGCCGGCACAATGTCTTCCGCCCGGTCGATGACCAGCGGCTGCACCTGATGGGCGGTATGGAGAAACCCTTCCGCGCGCATGTGGTCGAGCAGCGACAGCATGGGCTGCCAGAAATTGTTGATATTGGCGAAGACCATCGGCTTGCGATGCTTGCCGAGCTGTCCCCAAGTCATCATCTCGACGATTTCCTCGACCGTGCCGATGCCGCCGGGCAGTGTGACGAATGCATCCGACTTCTGGAACATCAGGTGCTTGCGCTCGTGCATATCGTCAACGACGATCAGTTCGGTCAGCTGTTCCGCCTTTTCGAGGCTTGCTTCCTTGTTGAGCAGGAAAGTCGGGATGATGCCGGTGACTTCGCCGCCAGCTTCCATCACGCCCTGCGACACCGCGCCCATGATGCCGCGTGTGCCGCCGCCATAGACAAGGCGCAGGCCATGCTCGGCAATCGAGCGGCCAAGCGCCAGTCCCGCTTCGCGATAGATGGGGTTCTGGCCCATGGAAGAGCCGCAATAAACGCAAATGGATCGAATCTCAGACATAGTGCTTTTTTGGGCTTTTGATGCGTAAGCGTCAAGTCGGGCGTCACGCCGCAGTGGCGCAAAAACCGTTCATGTCCTGTACATTCAGGGCCGGTATTCTAAGTCTTATTTTGCAAATCAAATCGGAGTGAATTTGAAAATGTTGTCACCAATGAAATTGTCCGTCGCGCTTTTTGCACTGTCCCTGACCGCCTCCGCGGCATCTGCTGCTGAAATTACCATCAAACTGCCGGACGATACGGCGGTGACGACCAATTCCGTCCTTTATAAATGCGGCGAAAAGGACGTGTCCGTCACCTATTACAATGCCGGTGATATTTCGCTGGCCGAGCTTGAGCTGGATGATGAAACCATCATCGCTTCCAACGTTATTTCCGGCTCCGGCGCGAAATATGCCGGTGGCGTTTATGTCTGGTGGACCAAGGGCCAGGAGGCCAGTCTCTACAACCTTATGGACGACCCGGAACAGGAAAAGCCTACAAGCTGTGCAGAACAATAAGCAAGCTAAGAAAAACCCTCGTAGCTTTCGCTAATTCGGTGCAGATTTGTTGTGGGGGGAAGCCAAAAGCTATAAACCCATTCTAGAGAGCATTTCCAGCAAAAGTGCGAAGCGGTTTTGTGTTGGATAATGCGACAGGGGAAGAAGTTAGCATTTCCAGCAAAAGTGCGAAGCGGTTTTGCGTTGGATAATGCGCAGACAAAATAGATAGCGCGGTTCCAAAGTCTCCGTTTTAACCGGAAACGCGCAAGTCTCTGGCGTGGGTTTCGAAACGAAATGCAGAAGAACAGCTTTGGATTGCTCGGCGCTGGCGTGATGGCGGTTATTGTCGGGCTTGGTCTTTATTGGAACGCGAAAAAGACAGAGCCAGATACGCCGAAGGCCGGCGTTTCCGCGCCCGCCGCTTCCGGCGGCGAACAACAGGCAGCACAGCCGCAAACGCCCCAGACGGAAACACCGCCAGCGCAATCCGCTGCGGCTGCGCCAAAGGCTGATAAGCCGACCACCCCTACCGAACAGGCTGCCGTTGAACCGGAACAGCAACACCAGACGCCGATCTTCGACGTCTTGCGCGTAGAACCGGATGGCTCCGTGGTGATCGCAGGCAAGGCCATGCCGAATTCGGACGTCGAAGTCGTGGCGGGCGCCAGTGTTCTCGGCAAGGCCAAGGCAGGCCCCAATGGCGATTTCGTCGTGGTGCTGGACGATCCTTTGAAGCCGGGCGATCATCAGCTGGTGCTGCGCGCCTCCGGGCAGGACAAGGTTGCCACTTCCGCCCAAACCGCCATTGTCTCCGTGCCGGATTCAAAAAGCGGACAGGTTCTGGCGCTGGTTGAAGAGCCGGGCGCAGCAAGCCGCCTGATCACCAAGCCCGAAGCGGCTCCCGCGCAGCCCGCCGACAGCGCTTCCGGCCCGTCGAATGGCGCGGCTACAGCGCCGACCCCGGGCGAAAGCTCGCAGGCCAAGCCTGCGGAGGAACTTCCGATTGCCATCGAAGCGGTGGAAATCGAAGGAGACGCCATCTTCGTGGCAGGCAACGCCAAGGGCGGAAATCGCGTGATCGTCCATGCCAACGATATTCTGATCGGCTCCAGCGCCGTTTCGCCGGAAGGCCGTTTCCTCGTGCAGAGCACGCAGCCGCTGGCTGTCGCCGATTACATCATTCGCGCCGATCTGCTCGACAATGCCAATCGAATCGTCGCAACTGCGCGTGTGCCGTTCCGCCGCGAGGCTGGCGCAAATATTTCGGCGGTTGCCCCCGCCGCCGGTGGCGCTGTGCCCGCGGAAGCCGGTGCCGAGGACAAGGCCACGTTGCAAAAGGTCGATGGTTCGGTGATCATCCGCCGCGGCGACAATCTGTGGACGATTTCCAAGCGCGCTTATGGCAAGGGCACACGCTACACAACGATCTATCTGGCCAATCGCGAGCAGATCAGGAATCCGGACCTCATCTGGCCGGGGCAGGTGTTCCACATGCCGAAAGAACCACTGGGCGATGAGGAAGTGAAGCGCCAGAGGCAAGAACGTCAAAACTGACCGGTCTTCATTATACTCAACAATCACGATAGCTTGTTTTTACATTCACGGCGTTTTTTGGAAAAGACGCCGTGAAATCTTGTGCTTTAAGGTATAATCGTTTATCGTCGATATACGATGAAGATTTCCATGAATGATCAGCCCGCAGCCGATCTCGGCACGATGGCGAAAGGCGACGAGGATGCCGCGCGGATCTATGCCGCGCTGGGGCATCCGGTGCGTATCGCCATCTTACGGCAGCTGATCCTTGAGGACGCCTGCTGCTGCAAGGACATTGTCGGCAGGCTGGATCTCGCCCAATCCACTGTTTCGCAGCATTTGAAGGTTCTCGTGACCGCAAGGCTGATCGACTATAGACCCGAACGCCAGTCTTCGCGCTACAGCGTCAACTGGCAGCAAATCAATGCCATTCGCACCCACCTTGCCGCATTCGCCGGTGGTTGTTGCACGTTATGATCTGACCCGAAAGAACGCCTGATGAGCTCCTCCAAAACGGTTTCTGCCGAATCCGGCGAAACATTCAAGACCCTGCGCAATCTCTGGCCCTATATGTGGCCCGAGGGCAGGCCGGACCTGCGCATGCGCGTGGTGTGGGCGACGTTCTATCTGGTCATTTCGAAGATCGTACTCATTCTCGTTCCCTATTTCTTCAAATGGGCGACGAATGCGCTGAACGGACAGTTGCAAGCGCCGGGCTATGTGCCGCTCTTCCTGACCGGCGCGGTCATGCTGGTGGTGGCCTATAACGGATCGAGGGTCGTGCAGGCCGGTCTCAACCAGCTGCGTGACGCGCTGTTTGCCAGTGTCGGCCAATATGCGGTGCGTCAGCTCGCCTATCGGACGTTCGTGCACATGCACCAGCTTTCGCTGCGCTTTCATCTGGAGCGGCGCACGGGCGGCCTGTCACGCGTGATCGAGCGCGGCACGAAGGGCATCGAAACCATCGTCCGCTTCACCATTCTCAACACTCTGCCGACCATTCTGGAATTTGCAATGACGGCGGTGATCTTCGCCGTCTCCTACGGCATTTCCTATCTGGTCGTCGTCGCGGCGACGGTGTGGCTCTATACGTGGTTCACCATCAAGGCGAGCGATTGGCGCATTAACATCCGTCGCGAGATGAATGATTCCGATACGGACGCCAACACCAAGGCTATCGACTCCCTGCTGAACTTCGAGACCGTGAAATATTTTGGCAATGAGGCGATGGAGGCCAAGCGTTTCGATAGCTCCATGGCGCGTTATGAAAAGGCTGCGACCCAGACCTGGACCTCACTCGGCTGGCTGAACTTCGGTCAGGCGGTGATCTTCGGTGTCGGCATGGCGATCGTCATGGTGATGTCGGCGCTGGAAGTGCGCGCCGGAACGCAATCCATCGGCGATTTCGTGTTCATCAATGCGCTGTTGATGCAGCTTTCCATTCCGCTCAACTTCATCGGCTTCATCTATCGCGAAATCCGTCAGGGTCTGACCGATATCGAACAGATGTTCGACCTGCTCGACGTAAAGCAGGAAGTGAGTGACAAGCCGGATGCCAAGCCGGTGCAGGTCGACAAGGGCGCAATCCGCTTCGATGACGTGCATTTTGCCTATGATTCCAATCGCCCGATCCTCAAGGGCATCAGCTTCGAAGTTCCGGCGGGCAAGACCGTGGCGATTGTCGGGCCTTCGGGCGCGGGCAAGTCCACCATCTCGCGGCTGCTGTTCCGCTTCTACGATATCCAGTCGGGCTCGGTGACCATCGACGGGCAGGATGTCCGCGATGTGACGCAGGAAAGCCTGCGTAAGGTTATCGGCATGGTCCCGCAGGATACGGTGCTGTTCAACGACACCATCGCCTATAATATCCGCTATGGCCGCACCGATGCGACCGAGGAAGAGGTGGAGAAGGCAGCCGAAATGGCGCAGATCTCCCGTTTCATCCAGCATCTGCCGGACGGCTATAAGTCCATGGTGGGCGAGCGCGGCCTGAAGCTTTCAGGTGGCGAAAAGCAGCGCGTGGCGATTGCGCGCACGATCCTGAAAGCACCGCCGATCCTGATCCTCGATGAAGCGACCTCGGCGCTGGACACGGCGACCGAGCAGGAAATCCAGTCGGCGCTGGATATCGTCAGCCGTGGCCGCACGACGCTGGTTATCGCGCACCGCCTTTCAACGGTGATCGGTGCTGATGAAATCATCGTGTTGAAGGATGGCTTGATCGCCGAGCGCGGCACGCATCGCCAGCTTCTGAAGCACAAAGGCCTTTATGCTTCGATGTGGGATCGCCAGCGCGAGGCCGACGAAGCCGAAGAACGCCTGCGTCAGGTGCGCGAAAGTGACGAATTGGGCGTCGTTGTGCGCGGTACGCCTGCGGCGGAGTGATCACGCCACCTGACAGTCGTGCATAAATTGCGAAATGCATTTTGAGATTCTGGAAGGGATGCGCTACATACGGCGAAACGCGAGGAACAAGCGATGAGCCTGACTGACACTATCCGCAACACTTTCGTGCCGATTCACCGGGAAGGCTATCCGTTCATAGCGGGCTTTTTCGTGGTTTCGCTGATCCTTGGCTGGTTGTGGGATCCGCTGTTCTGGATCGGCATGGTGCTGACGGTTTGGTGCATCTATTTCTACCGTGATCCCGAGCGCGTGACGCCGATGGACGATGATCTCGTCATCAGCCCGGCTGACGGCAAGGTATCCTTCGTCGGCCCGGCCATTCCGCCTGCGGAGCTTGATCTCGGTGACGAGCCGCTGACGCGCGTTTCCGTGTTCATGAATGTCTTTTCCGTGCACATCAACCGCTCGCCGGTTCGTGGTCAGATCGTTAAGGTCGAGCATCGCCCGGGCAAGTTCCTCAATGCCGAACTCGACAAGGCCAGCACCGAAAACGAACGCAACAGCGTTCTGATCGAGAGCCCGCATGGCAAGGTCGGCGTGGTGCAGATCGCTGGTCTGGTGGCGCGCCGCATCGTGTGCTGGTCCAATCAGGATGACGATCTGTCGGTCGGAGAACGTTTTGGCCTTATCCGCTTCGGTTCCCGCGTCGATGTCTATCTGCCTGCCGATGCGGCTGTGCGCGTTGCCGTCGGTCAGACGGCTGTTGCTGGTGAAACGGTGCTTGCCGATTATGGCAGCAACCGTAGCGAACCCGTCGTCCGGATTGCGTAGCCGATGGGAACACCTTTTCCGCCTTTTGAGCCCAATGGCCGCGTGGATTCATCCCGCGGCCCAAAGCTGTCGCAGATACCGCTGCGTATTGTTATTCCGAACCTCATTACGGTTTTGGCCATTTGCGCTGGTCTGACCGGGATTCGTCTTGCTTTCGAAAACCGCTTCGAGCTGGCCGTCGCTATGGTGCTGGTTGCGGCATTTCTCGACGGCATCGACGGACGTGTCGCGCGCATGATGAAAGGCTCGTCGAAATTCGGCGAGCAGATGGATTCATTGGCCGATATCGTCAATTTCGGCGTTGCGCCCGCGCTGGTGCTTTATGCTTTCATGCTGGATCAGGCGCGTTCCTTCGGCTGGATCGCCGGTCTTCTCTATGCGATTGCCTGCTGCCTTCGTCTTGCGCGCTTCAATGTGATGCTGGAAGACCCGAACCGGCCTGCATGGCAGAGCAATTATTTCATCGGCGTGCCTGCGCCCGCAGGGGCCATGCTGGTGCTGCTGCCGGTCTATCTCGGTTTTCTCGGCCTGACGCCCTCGCGCGGGCTGGCCTTCGGCGTCGCCATCTATACGGTAGCCATCGCGTTCCTGCTGGTGAGCCGCCTGCCAGTCTATAACGGCAAATCGGCGGGCAGCCTCGTGCGCCGCGATATCGTCATGCCGCTGATCCTCTGCGTGGTCGTCTACGTGGCGTTCCTGATGAGCTTCACATGGCAGACGCTGAGCCTGACAGCTCTCGCCTATCTGGCGTTCCTGCCGTTCAGCCTTGCCGCGTGGAACCGCCGCGAGGCTGCGGATCGGGCAGCGGCGGAAGAACCCGCGACCGAGAGCGAGGAAGAAAAGTCGTCGGCGTCAGAAGAAAACTGACGGCAGCTTTTCCAGAATGAACGCAACGCGCTCCTCAACCGAAGTTTTCGGCAGGAGCGCGATTTCATATCCGAACCGGCGATAGGTTGTTTCCATCGCCGTGAAGGTGCGCACAGCCTCGTCGAAATCCTGCTTGCGCTCGGCATCTTGCCCAAAAATCTTCGGCCATGGCGGGGCGAGAAACACTGTTTTGTTATAACGAATCTGCTGTGCTGCCGCTTCCATATGCGGCGGTACGGGCAAGTTGCAAAGCGAAAGATAGCCGATCACATCCGGCACGCCGCGATCAAAGAAGACCGGCCCTGTTTGGTCTTGCGCCAAGCGGTATGAGCGCATTTCCCACGATAACATGAGCTCGGCGAAAAGAGCGCGGTCGTCCCAGGGCAGGGCCGTGCCACCAATGGCAACCTGATCCTGAATGATGGCGCGTCCGGCCTCCGCGGTGCGGGCGTAGCCGTGCTGTTCGAGTGCGTCGATCAGCGTGCTCTTCCCCGATCCGGGTCCGCCGCTGATGACGTGAAATCGGGCTTGGTTGTCAGCCATTCTGTTCTCCAGACAAATGAAGTGAGTTGCGGCGTGCGAAAGCGCATGCCGGTGACGATGGATTTCTTTGGGAGGGGAGAGGGAAAAAGCCCGCTAAAAAAGGCCGAAGACAAGGCAGCGAAGGGGCAAGTATTTGTAAAATAACGCTGGCCTTGCTAATTGGCAAGGCCAGCCAAATAGTATTAGGACGGCATGTGATAGTCGAGGAAGCGGTCCTGCCGCACGTCGAACAGCTTGCCCGTGACATTGAGCGCCGGATCGGCAAGCTTCACGATTTTTTCGGCCACTTCCTGCGGTGTCGGCAGGGTGTCAGGGTCTTCGCCCGGCATCGCCTGTGCGCGCATGGCGGTGCGGGTTGCGCCGGGATTGACCGAGTTGATGTTCAGCGCCATCTGCCTGGTCTCTTCGGCCCAGCTGCGGGCCATGACCTCGACAGCCGCCTTGGAGGCCGCATAAGGCCCCCAGAAGGCGCGGCAGCTATGCGCAACGCCGGATGAAAGCAGAATAGCGCGCCCGGCATCGGAAAGACGCAGTAGCGGGTCCGTGGAGCGGATCAGACGCCAAACGCTCGTCACGTTGACATTCATGACCTTCTCGAAGGTCTTTGCCTCCACATGGCCGATCGGGGAGATGGTGCCCAGCACGCCCGCATTGGCGACCATGATATCCAGTTTGCCCCAGCGCTCGTGGATCGAGCCGCCAAGGCGGTCGATGGCTTCCATGTCGGTGATGTCGAGCGGCACCAAAGTCGCGTTGCCGCCGAGCTTGCGAATGTCGTCGTCCAGCTCTTCAAGGCCGCCGACAGTGCGCGCCACAGCGATCACATGCGCGCCGCGCTTTGCCAGTTCCAGCGAAAGAAAATAGCCAATGCCGCGCGATGCGCCCGTTACCAAGGCCAGCCGGCCCGTAAGGTCGATTGTCATTCCGTCCCCAATGACTTTTATGAAGAGATTGGAGCGGCCCGGAGGCCGCCCGTTCGCGAATATGCGTCAGCCGTTGCTGGCAAGCAGCGACAGCGTGTGGATGTTGCTTTCGCCTTCCTGATCGAGAAGGCGGGTCGGGTAGTCACCCGTGAAATAGTGATCCGTGAAGGCAGGCGCCTTCGGATCACGAACCTTGCCGCCGACAGCCTTGTAGAGACCGTCGATGGACAGGAAGGCCAGCGAATCCGCACCGATGTAACGGCACATGGATTCCAGATCTTCATGCTGATTGGCCAGAAGCTTGTCGGCATGCGGTGTATCGATGCCGTAGAAATCCGGATGATAGATCATCGGGCTTGCCACGCGAATATGCACTTCCTTCGCACCCGCATCGCGCATCATCTGCACGATCTTGACCGAAGTGGTGCCGCGCACGATGGAATCATCCACGAGCACAACACGCTTGCCTTCGATCATGGCGCGATTGGCCGAATGCTTCAGCTTTACGCCCAGGGCGCGAATCTGCTGCGTCGGCTCGATGAAGGTGCGACCGACATAGTGATTGCGGATGATGCCATATTCGAATGGAATGCCGCTTGCCTGCGCAAAGCCGAGCGCCGCAGGCGTACCGCCATCGGGCACCGGCACGATGACATCCGCTTCGACACCGGCTTCACCGGCGAGTTCAATGCCCATGTTCTTGCGCGCCACATAGACGCTGCGTCCGCCGACGACCGAATCCGGACGGGCGAAATAGACATATTCGAACAGGCACAGCCGTTCCGGCTGCGGGTTTTCCGCCTTGATGGACTGGGTGGTGATCGAGCCGTCCTGCTGGATTTCGCAGACGATCACTTCGCCATTTTCGACGTCGCGAATATATTTCGCGCCGATGATGTCGAGGGCGCAGGTTTCCGAGCAGAAGATCGGCTTGCCGTCCAGTTCGCCCATGACGAGCGGACGGATGCCGATGCTGTCACGCGCGGCGATCAGCTTGGTGCGGGTCAGCGCCAGCATGGCATAACCGCCCTCAACCTGACGGATCGCATCCACGAAACGGTCGGAAGACGAGGCGAAACGCGACCGGGCGATCATATGCAAAACGACTTCCGTATCGGAAGTCGCCTGGAAGATCGCACCCGAGGCGATCAGCTGTTTGCGCAGCGAAATGCCGTTGGTGAAATTGCCGTTATGGGCAATCGCAATGCCGCCGACTTCCAGTTCTGCGAAAAGCGGCTGCACATTGCGCAGGATCGTTTCGCCGGTGGTGGAATAGCGCACATGGCCGATGGCGCGGTCGCCGGGCAGGCGGTTCAGCGTGGCGGCGTCGGTGAAATGGTCCCCGACGAGGCCCATATGGCGTTCGGAGTGGAAGCGGCGATTGTGATAGGACACAATACCGGCGGCTTCCTGCCCGCGATGTTGAAGGGCGTGCAGACCGAGCGCTGTCAGCGCTGCGGCGTCCTCATGACCCAAAATGCCGAATACACCACACTCTTCATGCAGGGTGTCGTCATCCAGCATAAAGGAAGTCTCATCATGCGACTGTTGGAACATTGTCCGCAAGGCCTTTCGATTGCGGGTTGTTAAAAACAACATTTACATGAAAGGACGCCGTTTTGAAAGCGATCCCTTGAACCCGCGTCAGTTAAGCTGATCATATAGGCCTTTATTGGGGCCAAAAACAGATGAAACCGGCACAAGCCGGTTTCAATTTTTCACATCAGATTGTGATCATTGCTGTGCAGGCGCGTCATCCGGGACAGGCGCTTCTTCCTGCTCGCCAGTGGCCGGAGCATTGTTCTGCTGCGGCTTGAACTTGTCGACCATCTTTTCCGGGTCAGCCGGCAGGAGATTGCGCAACTGTTCGCCGAAGGAATCGAGCATCGGCTTCGATTTGGCGTTGGTGATCCACGCAGGCTGGTTATCCGGCACCGCCCAGTTGAAGAACAGCATGGCGACGACCATCAGAAGCACGCCGCGGGCCGCACCGAACAGGAAGCCCAGCGTGCGGTCGAGCGCGCCGATGCGGCTGTCGATGATGAAATCCGCGATCTTCATGGTGATCAGCGAAACGATGATCAGCACCACGAGGAAAACCGCAGCCATAGCGGCGATCATGGCCAGCGTGTCGTTATTGATATAGGGCTTTATGTAGGGCAGCACCGGCTTGTAGAACAGGAATGCAGCAGCGGCGGCAGCGGCCCAGGATACCAGCGACAGCACTTCGCGGGAAAACCCGCGCACCATCGCCAGAACCGCTGATACCAGCGTTATTCCGAGTAGAATTCCATCAAGTATGGTTATCGGCATTCTGGCCTGTCCTCAGTGTTTCGCGCATGCGTTCCGGTGCGCAGGGCAGTCAAAGACGCGGAAGCTTAACATCGGAAGGTTGACAGAATCTTCCCGCGTTAAGCCCCTGAATTATTACTTCTTTCCGGCACCCGATGCTGCAATGCGCGCAACGAGGTCGGGCAGGGCGGCGGTTTCCATGAGACGGAAGCTGCGATCTTTCCAAAGTTCGCCGCTGCCGCTTGGCACTTCCGCCTGCCGGAAGCCGAGTTTCTCCGCTTCCTTCAATCTCTGTACTGCATGCGTCACCGCACGAACAGCACCGGAAAGGCTGATTTCGCCGAAATAAACACAATCTGGCGGAAGGGCAATACCGGCCATGGAGGAAACAAGCGCCGATGCAACCGCAATATCGGCAGCCGGTTCGCTGATCCGATAGCCGCCCGCGACATTCAGATAGACGTCATGCTGCCCAAAACGCACCCCGCAATGGGATTCCAGCACGGCGAGAATCATGGCGAGACGCCCGCCATCCCAGCCCACCACCGCGCGGCGCGGCGTGCCGAGCGAGGAGGGTGCGACAAGGGCCTGAATTTCCACCAGAACCGGGCGCGTGCCTTCCATCCCGGCAAAAACCGCCGCTCCCGGCGCTTTTTCGTTGCGTTCGCCCAGAAAAAGCTCCGACGGATTGGACACTTCACGCAAGCCGCCATCGGACATTTCAAAAACGCCGATTTCGTCGGTGGGGCCAAAGCGGTTTTTCACCGTGCGCAGGATGCGGTAATGATGCCCGCCTTCGCCTTCGAAATAGAGAACACCATCGACCATGTGTTCGACCACGCGGGGACCGGCAATCTGGCCGTCCTTGGTGACATGGCCGACCAGAACAACCGCAGCGCCGGTCTGCTTGGCGTAACGGATCATGGCCTGTGCCGAGGAGCGCACCTGTGTGACCGTGCCAGGGGCAGAATCCGCCATGTCGGTCCACAAGGTCTGGATCGAATCGATGATGACGAGATCGGGACGTTTGCCGTCGGAAATGGTGGCGATGATGTCTTCGACATTGGTTTCGGCGGCAAGTTCCACTGCCGATGTGGCGACACCGAGACGCTGCGCGCGCAAGCGGATCTGCGCGACCGCTTCTTCGCCTGAAACATAGACGATGCGGTGGCCGCGATTGGCAAGGGCTGCTGCCGCCTGCGTCAAAAGCGTTGACTTGCCGATGCCGGGATCGCCGCCGATCAACAGCGCAGAACCGCGCACGAAGCCGCCGCCGGTTACACGGTCGAGTTCGCTGATGCCGGAAATAATGCGCGGGGCATCTTCAATGTCGCCGGACAGCGAGGTCAGCGCCACGGCGCGGCCCTTGCGCTTCGACAACATGGCGCCCGGACCGGAACCGATACCGCTATTGGTGCCTTCCTCGACAAGCGTGTTCCACTCGCCGCAGGAATCGCACTTGCCCGCCCAGCGCGTATGCACTGTGCCGCAATTTTGGCAGATGAACTGAATGCGCGCCTTGGCCATCAGAGACGCGCCTTTTTCGAAGAGATATTATTCATACTGTTCGGGAAGATAGGAACCCTCGGCCAGATCTGCAAATCGCGTGAATTCGGACTGGAAGGCGAGCTTGACCGTGCCGGTCGGTCCGTGGCGCTGCTTGGCGATGATGACATCGGCAGTGCCGCGCACTTTTTCAAAATGCTGCTTCCATTCTTCGTATTTCGGGTCGAACTCGTCGCGCGGTTCGAGGTTCTTGACGTAATATTCCTCGCGGAACACGAACAGCACCACGTCGGCGTCCTGCTCGATCGAGCCCGATTCACGAAGATCGGAGAGCTGCGGGCGCTTGTCGTCGCGGCTTTCCACCTGACGCGAGAGCTGGGAAAGCGCGATGATCGGAACGTTCAGTTCCTTGCCGAGCGCCTTCAGGCCGGTGGTGATTTCGGTGATTTCCTGCACGCGGTTCTGTGCCGAGGCCTTGGACGAGCCGGTCATCAGCTGCACGTAGTCGATGACCAGAACATCAAGGCCGCGCTGGCGCTTGAGGCGACGGGCGCGGGCGGCCAGCTGCGCGATGGAAATACCACCGGTCTGGTCGATATAAAGCGGGATTTTCTGCATCACCTGCGAGCAGGCGACCAGCTTTTCGAAATCGGTCTCGGTGATATCACCACGGCGGATTTTCGAGGACGACACTTCCGTCTGCTCGGAAATGATACGGGTGGCGAGCTGTTCCGCCGACATTTCGAGCGAGAAGAAGCCGACTACACCGCCATTCTTGGCTTTCACCGTTCCATCGGCCTGCTGTTCGCCCTCATAGGCATTGGCGATGTTGAAGGCGATATTGGTGGCGAGCGAGGTTTTACCCATGCCCGGACGTCCGGCGAGGATGATCAAGTCGGACGGCTGCAAGCCGCCCATCTTGCCGTCGAGCGTGTGAATGCCGGTGGAGATACCCGACAGGTGGCCATCGCGCATGAAAGCGGCATTGGCCATGTCCACGGCGGTGGTCACGGCGTCCTTGAACGGCAGGAATCCGCCATCGTAACGACCGGTTTCTGCCAGTTCGAACAGGCGGCGCTCGGCGTCCTCGATCTGCTCCTGCGGCGCGTTGTCGACCGGCGCATCATAGGCGAGATTGACCATGTCCTCGCCGATCCCGATTAGCGCGCGGCGGGTCGCCAGATCGTAGATCGCGCGGCCATAATCGGCAGCATTGATGATGGTGACGGCCTCGGTGGCAAGGCGGGTGACATATTGGAAGATCGAAAGATCGCCGACCTTGCCCTCGGGCAGAAAGGTCTTCATCGTAACCGGATTGGCCATCTTACCGACGCGGATCAGATCGGTGGTGATTTCGTAGATACGGCGATGCAGCGGCTCAAAGAAATGGGTCGGCTTCAGGAAGTCCGATATGCGGTAAAAGGCATCGTTGTTGATCAGGATTGCGCCCAGCAATGCCTGTTCCGCTTCGATATTGTGTGGTGCTTCCCGATAGAGTGCGTCCTTCTGATCGTGCACATCCTCGAGTTTGCGTACCGCCGCTTCCGCCATGATTCTTGATCCTGTCCCTGATGCTGCCAGCTAACCGTCATGTGATGCCAAACGCAACGCGGCTTCGGATGATTCCTGCTGGAAGGGATAAGCTATACCATGATTCACACTGATTCACAGTTTGCGCCTGTGCATGAGCGCTATGTTCTTGACGGGCGTTGCCGCGAATAGCAGTGGATATTACTCTGCCTCCCGATCATCAAATTCACCCTGTCCACCGTCGTGCCAGATCCCGATGACAGGTTCTTCATGCAAAGGTTCATTCATGCGGCATCGTCTGATCGCAGCCGGGCTTTCCTGCCTTGCTTATCTCGCTTCGTTTACGGCACCGGCTACGGCTGCCGAGCCGATCAAGGTCAAGGTCTTCATCGCCGCCATGTTCGAAATCGGACAGAATAGCGGTGATCGCGCCGGTGAATTCCAGTGGTGGTATGACCGTTACTGGAAAGACGCAAAGCCCATCGAAGTGAAGGGCGCGCTGAAGCCGGTCTATTGCAACAATGACGGCGTTTGCGGCTCGGTGCTTGGCATGGGCAAGGTCAATTCCTCCTCCAGCTTGCAGGCTATTCTGCTCGATCCGGCCTTCGATTTCTCGAAGAGCTATTATATTCTGTCGGGCGTCGGTGGTACGCCGCCATCGCGCGGCACCATCGGCGATGTCAGTTGGGCGACCTGGCTAGTCGATTACGATCTCGGCCATCGCTGGGCGCCGGAAGAAGGCAAGCCCGGCGAGCCGGTTTTCATGCCGCGCAAGGGTTATGAGGACTACCGGGTCTTCAAGCTGAATCCAGATCTGATCGCCGCCGCGCTTCGCCTCGATTCGAAGGTCGAACTGCTCGATTCGCAGGACGCTCAGAACTATCGCATGCGTTATCCCGACAAGGCGGCACAGGCCAAGCCGTCGCTCAAGACAGGCACGCATATGACCGGCGATACGTTCTTCCACGGGCCCGGCCTGTCGAAAGAGGCGCAATATATCGCGCATCTCTACGGTGCGGACGATTATCTGGTGACGGAAATGGAAGCGGCTGCAATTACGCTGGTCATTAAGCGCCAGTTCGGCACGGATCGTATCGCCAGCCTGCGCGGCTCGGTGAACTTCGATCAGGGCAACCCGAACGAAACCACCTTGCAGCATCTTGATCCAGCGCCGGGCCAGACGGCAGGCGGTTTTGCGGAGACGGTGCAGAACATCTATCTCGTCGGTTCGCCGCTGGTCGATGATATCGTTACCCATTGGGACAAGTGGGAAACCGGAGTGCCGAAGGCCGACTAAAACAAGGATCAGTGCCGAAGGTCGAGTGAAAATGCAAAAGGGGCTGCCGGAGACGGCAGCCCTTTTTGTGAACCGGTGCTCGCCGGATCAGGCGTTCGCGCTTTTCTTGACGGCGCGGGCCTCGCTATTGGCTCCCTTCGGAGCGCTGTCGAGCCGCTTGAGGCGCTTTTCTTCCGCTTCGATATAGTTGCGCGTCAGCGGAACGGATTCCTGCCGGTGCGCGATCTGGATGTGGAACACCATCATGTTCTGCCAGCGGAAGGCGCTTTCCGATGCGGCCAGATAAAACTCCCACATGCGGCAGAAGCGTTCGTCATAAAGCGCCTTGGCCCGTTCGCGATTGGCCATGAAGGCCTCACGCCAGGCTTTCAGCGTTTCCGCATAATGCAGCCGCAGGATTTCGATGTCGGTGACATAGAGCCCGGCCTTTTCGATATGCGGCAGCACTTCCGACAAAGCAGGAATGTAACCGCCCGGGAAGATATATTTGCGGATGAACGGATTGGTCGCGCCCGGTCCATCGGCACGCCCGATGGCATGCAGCATGAACACACCATCCGGCTTCATCAGTCGCGCCACATGCTGGAAATATTCCGCGAAATGGCCGACACCGACATGCTCGAACATGCCGACCGAAACCAGCCGGTCGAACTTGTCTTCGATATTGCGATAGTCGGTCAGCTCGAACTTGGCGCGGTCGGAAAGTCCTTCATCGGCGGCGCGCTGGTTGGCGATGCCGTGCTGTTCTTCCGAAAGGGTCACGCCGGTCACATTGGCCTTGAGATGGCGGGCGAGATAAAGCCCCATGCCGCCCCAGCCGCAGCCGATATCGAGCACCTTGTCGCCTTCCTTCACCAGCATTTTCGCGGCGATATGGCGCTTTTTTGCAAGTTGCGCTTCGGCAAGCGTTGCATTCGGTGTTTCGAAATAGGCGCAGGAATACTGCTTGTCCGGGTCGAGAAACAGGTCGTAAAGCTCGCCCGAAAGGTCGTAGTGACTTTTGATATTGTCGGACGAGCGCGCAATCGTGTTCATCTGCTGGAAGCGGCGGAACAGGATGCGCAGTTTCGCCAGCGCCTTCATCCACGGTTCTGTCGCGGCGGTCGGCCCGGTGTTTTCGAACACGATTTGAAGCAGCGTGTAGATATCGCCGTCCAGAAAGTCGATCTCGCCGTCCATGAAACATTCGGCGAGCTTCAGTTCGGGGTCGAGCGCTACGGCGCGCTCGGCGTGCTTTGTCTTGAAGTGTATATGAACCGGCACCCCGGTCTTGTCGCCATACTGCGAACGCGCACCACTAGAATCGGTGACCGTCAGGTCTCCGGTTTTAATCATATGCGAAAGAACAGTACGCATCATTCCATACATCGGCCCCATCTCCTTTTATGGAGTGAGACAGGCGTAGCATCCATGCGGTTGCATGGCAGGCGGCTTGTGTATCCTCTTCTCGAGCCACACTGTCATCAGATTTTCAGGCAGTTTCCGTAAGGTCTACCGGCCCTGGGAACGCTGTCTTAAGCAACGCGGACGTTTCCGTCTGCACCCTCTCCAATACATTACCATGGAGAAGAATAGGCAGTTTTCCCGTTCTGGAAAGAGAAAATGCCCGGCGGAGGTCGCCGGGCATGATCATTTAAAGTTTACCACCATTGGAACGCCTGCTGACAACGCTGGCTTTTCCGGCGGTAAGTGTAACAATTAAGCCTGGTCTTCAGCTTCTTCGTCTTCGTCGAAGATTTCTTCCGAAAGCGGGGCTTCTTCGATGCCGTAGATGGCTTCGATCGAGGTGAGGTCTTCACCCTTTGCCTGACGTTCAGCTTCTTCGTTCGAACGAGCGATGTTGACGGTCACTTCAACCTGAACTTCCGGATGCAGCGAAATCGAAACTTCGTGCAGGCCGATGGTCTTGATCGGATGGTTCAGTTCAACCTGGTTGCGGTGCAGGGTGAAGCCGTTTGCGGTGATGATGTCGGCGATGTCGCGGGTCGAAACCGAACCGTAGAGCTGACCGGTTTCACCAGCCGAACGCACGACGATAAAGCTCTGGCCATTCAGCTTTTCAGCAACGGCGCTGGCTTCGTTCTTGCGTTCCAGGTTCTGGGCTTCGAGCTGAGCGCGCTGGCCTTCGAACTTCTTCTTGTTGGCTTCGTTGGCACGAAGAGCCTTGCCCTGCGGGAGCAGGAAGTTACGGGCATAGCCGTCCTTGACCTTGACGGTTTCGCCCATCTGGCCGAGGCGGCCAATGCGTTCCAGAAGAATGACTTCCATTGGAGTTTCCTTTCGAGTGTTTAATCCAGGTTATTGTTGTTTGTCATTGCCCGGAATTTTCGAGATCGGCGCGCCACGCGACGTATCGAAAAGTCCGAGAACCATGAAGACGAAAAGCAGAAATGCGAAAAGAATGATCGCAAAATAGGCAAACCACAGCGCCATCGGGCGCCATACCTTGCCGCGTGTGCGCATATGCATGATGGCAAGGCCCGCCATCATGAAGCCTGCGCCGAGCGAGCCGACCACGACGGTTGCCACCAGACCGGCGGCGCCCGACAGGAAAGCGACTGCAAGTGCAACCGCGAAAACGATCAGCGCCGTGCGCGGCATGCGCAGCGTTGCGGGCCAGTCGTCACGCGGACGGCGCAGGCGGCCCGACATGGCAGTCAGGCGCAGCGCCAGATAGAGATTGCCGACCAGAATGGCAAGACACGTGGCGGGCTGGATCGCCGGAAGGGCGAACATCAGCAGCGCCGACATGGTGTTGCGCATTTCATCGCTGGCGGTGAATTGCGGGTCGGCTTCGGCAACGCGGTCGATAACCGCATTGGCAAGCTCGCGCGCCATATCCGGGCCGAAGCCCAGAACAGCGCCGATGATGATGAAGGAAACCGCCACCATCAGGGCAAGGCGGAAAACGATATCCGACAGCGGATACCAGACCATCACGCCTTTCGGTCCGCCCAGTTCTTCGGCGGGGCGCGCAAGGCCGGACAGATATGCACCGATGGCCGCAGGAATATAGCTCGTCAGCGCCATCAGGAGGGCCGCCATCGGAACGGCGAAAACGCCGACCGCTACAGTTGCTACGGCTGCTGCGACAATACCGGCGGTCGAACCCCAGCCGAGTGCTGCAACGAAAATGGGAAGCGGTGTCAGGAAATACAGAACCATCGCCATGCCCGACTGGACAATGACGCCGGACGACATCAGTGCCGAGGCAAGCCCCGCCAATATGCCGACACCAACTATGGTTCCATTGAATTTCATCAGTTTCGCTGTCCTGCCCCGGTCTTGCCGGCTCGTGCAGTTAGAGGCAAATGCCCCAACTTGGGTTTTCAGTACGCTCCGTTGCGCCCATCGCAAGGGAGGAAAGGGTCCGGGAGGCAAACTCTGATGAGATGCCTCCCGAAAAGTCTTACTTCACAACGTAAGGCAGCAGGCCGAGGAAACGGGCGCGCTTGATCGCCTTGGCGAGTTCACGCTGCTTCTTCTGGCTGACAGCCGTAATACGGGAAGGAACGATCTTGCCGCGTTCGGAAATGTAACGCTGCAGAAGCTTGATGTCCTTGTAGTCGATCTTCGGTGCGTTTGCGCCGGAGAACGGGCACGTCTTGCGACGGCGATGGAAAGGACGGCGGGTCGGGATCTGATTGATATCAACCATGATTATGCTCCTTCACCAGCTTCGTTGTCGCGTGGGCGACGTGGGCCGCGATCACCGCGGTCGCCACGATCACCGCGGTCGAAACCACCTTCACGGCGGCGCGGACGGTCATCACCATCACGCTCGCGACGGTCGTCACGGCGGGTCAGCATAGCCGACTGGCCTTCTTCGTGTTCTTCAACGCGAATGGTCATGAAGCGCAGGACGTCTTCATTGATACGCATCTGACGTTCCATTTCAGCAACGGCAGCAGCCGGAGCGTCGATGTTCAGAAGCGTATAATACGCCTTACGGTTCTTGTTGATACGGTAGGTGAGGGGACGCAGACCCCAAGCTTCAACCTTACCGACCTTGCCGCCATTAGCTTCGAGGACACCCTTGTACTGTTCGACGAGAGCGTCGACCTGCTGCTGGGAAATGTCCTGGCGGGCAAGAAGCACATGTTCATAAAGAGCCATTGGCTTTGCCTTTCTTCGTTATATCACGCCGACACCAGCGGCTAAGCCCCTGCGACTTCTCTTTTGCCGGAAACCGGTGAAGAAAGGACGCGTATTTGAGACGGTCGAGAGCGGAGACACGGGAGGCAGAAGCGCTTATGACTTCCAACGTGCTATCCTGCTTTTAACGGCAAGAAGACACGGCCCTCCGTTCAGCCCCCAGCTGGTGCCGAGCAATGAACGGGCGGCTATTACGTGTTTTTCCCCTTGTTTGCAAGCGCGATATCCCCGAAAAACCGACAAAAGCTTGACTTTTCGCCCAAGGCTAAGGCACATCGCGCCAAATTGTGCATTTCATTGCAGGCATGGCGGCGAAAACGGATACCGGTTTCACCTTTATCATATGCATAGAACCAGAACGAGGCATCAATGGCGGTAGCATTTACCTTTCCCGGACAGGGCAGCCAGGCGGTAGGCATGGGCAAAGCCCTGGCCGAACAGTTCGCGGAAGCGCGCGCCGTCTTCGACGAAGTGGACGCAGCGCTTGGCGAAAAGCTGTCCGCCACCATGTTCGAAGGCCCGGAAGACGTTCTGACGCTCACCGCCAATGCCCAGCCCGCACTGATGGCCGTGTCGATGGCCGTCCTGCGCGTCATGGAAGCGCGTGGCTTCTCGCTGAAGGAAAAGGTTTCCTATGTGGCCGGTCATTCGCTGGGCGAATATTCCGCACTTTGCGCTGCCGGCACCTTCTCGCTTGCCGATACGGCGCGCCTCCTGCGCATTCGCGGCAATGCGATGCAGAAGGCTGTTCCGGTTGGCGAAGGCGCGATGGCTGCCATCATCGGTCTGGAGCATGGCGATGTGGAAGCAATCTGCACGGAAGCCAGGGTTTCCGGTTCTGTTCAGATCGCCAATGACAATGGCGGCGGCCAGCTGGTAATTTCCGGCTCCAAGGCTGCGGTCGAACTGGCGGCAAAGCTTGCTTCGGAAAAGGGCGCAAAGCGCGCCATCATGCTGCCGGTTTCCGCACCCTTCCATTCGACTCTGATGGCTCCGGCTGCTGAAGCAATGCGCGAAGCGCTGGCCAGTGTCGAGAAGCACAATCCGGTTGTCCCGCTCATCGCCAATGTGCGCGCCGCGCCGGTGACGGACGCCGGTGAAATCGCCGATCTGCTGGTTGAGCAGGTGACGGGTCAGGTGCGATGGCGCGAGACCGTGGAATGGTTTGCCGCCAATGGCGTGACCTCGCTTTATGAAGTAGGTTCGGGCAAGGTTCTGACCGGTCTGGCGCGCCGCATCTCCAAGGATGTGTCGGGCTCCGCTGTTGGTTCGGCTGAAGAAATCGAAGCAGCGCTTGCTGCTCTAAAAGCTCATTAGCTAAAAGGATCCGATATGTTTGATCTGACTGGCCGCAAGGCTCTCGTAACCGGTGCGACCGGCGGTCTGGGTGAAGCGATTGCTCGCGCTCTCCATACACAGGGCGCTATTGTCGGCCTGCACGGTACGCGCGAAGAAAAGCTGAAGGAACTGGCCGCCGAACTCGGCGATCGTGTTTTCATCTTCCCGGCCAATCTGTCGGACCGCGAAGCCGTCAAGGCGCTCGGCCAGAAGGCGGAAGAAGAGCTGGGCGGCGTCGATATTCTGGTCAACAATGCCGGTATCACCCGTGACGGCCTGTTCGTGCGCATGAGCGATGAAGACTGGGATGCCGTTCTGAATGTCAATCTCACCTCGGTTTTCAACCTGACGCGTGAGCTGACCCATCCGATGATGCGCCGCCGCAATGGCCGCATCATCAACATCACCTCCATCGTCGGCGTGACCGGCAATCCGGGGCAGGCGAATTATTGCGCGTCGAAGGCGGGCCTCATCGGCTTCTCCAAGTCGCTGGCGCAGGAAATCGCAAGCCGCAATGTGACGGTGAACTGCATTGCGCCGGGCTTCATCGAATCGGCCATGACCGACAAGCTGAACGACAAGCAAAAAGAAGCGATCATGGCCAATATTCCCATGAAGCGCATGGGTGTTGGCGCCGATATTGCTGCTGCCGTGGTCTATCTCGCCAGCGATCAGGCCGGCTACGTGACGGGTCAGACGCTGCATATCAATGGCGGCATGGCCATGATTTAAGCCCCTTCACGCCGCCAGTTTATGGTATAAAACACCTTAATACATGGGGCGTGACGGGAAAAGGCGCTTTGCCTTGCTCAAGAAGCATGGTAATGCGCCCATCGAGAGTTGTGGCATTTCGTAGAATTTGCCGCGATCCTGTTCCGAAAGGAATATCCACAGGATGACTGTCCGGGCGGCTTCGCTCGAAACTGGCAGTCATCTTAGAACTTGATTACAATCCTGCATGCCGCTAACCAAGGCAGAGCAACAAACAAACAGGTCGAGGTTCCGACATGAGCGATACCGCAGAGCGCGTCAAGAAAATCGTTGTTGAACATCTGGGCGTAGATGCCGACAAGGTCACGGAAGGCGCAAGCTTCATTGATGATCTCGGCGCAGACAGCCTCGACACCGTCGAGCTGGTCATGGCTTTCGAAGAAGAATTCGGCGTTGAAATTCCTGACGACGCTGCAGAAACGATCCTCACGGTCGGCGACGCTGTGAAGTTCATCGACAAGGCTTCGGCCTAATCAGGACCAGAGCTGAGGGCTGGGCTCTTCGGAACCCGGCCCTGCCTGTATTCTGAGCTCTATTCCGACATTGCCGGATGCTGCGCCTTTTTAATGAAGGTTGCCTCGCATCCGGGAATGGTCGGGAATAAAGCGTGTAGAAAATACAGTGTACAGACATGTCTGTACGGGCCGTTTCGGCATCCAAGTGAATTTGCCGGCATGCCGGTGTCGGATCGTTTCGACAGGCTCTTGCGGCAGACTCCGATTTAACGATTGGAGCATCATCCCTTTTCAAAGTCAGGCCCGGACATTGCATCTGCCGGTGAAAGCCTGCGGGTAGATGCTCGTGACATAACAGTTTTAAGGGGTGGATATGAGGCGTGTCGTCATCACCGGTCTCGGTCTGGTGTCACCGCTTGCAAGCGGTGTGGAAGAGTCCTGGAAGCGGCTTCTGGCTGGCGAAAGCGGGGCTCGCCGCATCACGGAATTCGAGGTTGACGATCTGGCCTGCCAGATTGCCTGCCGCATTCCGGTTGGCGACGGCACCAACGGCACGTTCAATGCCGATCTCCACATGGAGCCCAAGGAGCAGCGCAAGGTCGATCCGTTCATCGTCTATGCCGTCGGCGCGGCCGATCAGGCACTGGATGACGCGAACTGGCATCCCGAAAGCGACGAAGATCAGGTGCGCACCGGCGTTCTGATCGGTTCCGGCATTGGCGGCATCGAAGGCATAGTCGAAGCAGGCTACACGCTGCGCGACAAGGGCCCGCGCCGCATTTCCCCGTTCTTCATTCCCGGCCGTCTGATCAACCTGGCTTCCGGCCATGTGTCGATCAAGCACAATTTGCGCGGCCCGAACCATTCGGTCGTCACCGCTTGCGCAACAGGCACGCACGCCATTGGCGATGCAGCCCGCCTGATCGCTTTCGGCGACGCCGAGGTGATGGTTGCCGGTGGCACGGAATCGCCGGTCAGCCGCATTTCGCTGGCGGGCTTTGCCGCCTGCAAGGCGCTGTCCACCAAGCGCAACGACGATCCGACCGCCGCATCGCGTCCCTATGACGATGACCGTGACGGCTTCGTCATGGGCGAAGGTGCAGGCGTTGTGGTTCTGGAGGAACTCGAACACGCGCTGGCGCGTGGCGCGAAGATCTATGCCGAAGTGATCGGCTACGGCCTTTCGGGCGATGCCTACCATATCACGGCTCCGACCGAGAGCGGCGAAGGTGCGGAGCGCTGCATGGTTGCGGCTCTCAAGCGCGCTGAAATCACGCCGGACCAGATCGACTACATCAACGCCCATGGCACATCGACCATGGCCGATACGATCGAACTGGGCGCTGTGGAGCGCGTGGTCGGCGATGCGGCTTCGAAGATTTCCATGTCCTCGACCAAGTCGTCCATCGGCCATCTTCTGGGTGCTGCCGGTGCTGCCGAAGCGATTTTCTCGACGCTGGCCATTCGCGACAATATCGCACCTGCGACGCTCAATCTCGACAATCCGGCTGTCTCGACAAAGATCGATCTGGTGCCGCACAAGGCACGCGAACGCAAGATCGACGTGGCTCTTTCGAACTCCTTCGGATTCGGCGGAACCAACGCTTCGCTGGTGTTGCGTCGCTATTCCTGACCGGCATTTCTGGCCGGACAGACCAAATCTGATAGGAATAAATAAAAACGCGGGGATTTCTCCGCGTTTTTGTCAAAATATAACCGGATGCGATATTTAAAATCGCTAATAGTGGTTAGGGTGAGCACGCTCGAATTGACGGAAGGCTTCGGCCTGAGCGGATTTGGGCATCAAGTGCGGAGAGCCGCTCGGGACAGGTCGTTGACGCCTCTTGGCGGCAAGGCCGGTCAAGGCTACAGGACCGAGGTGACGGAGTGAATTCAGAGGTACAGCCCGGGGCACAACCCGGAACCAACTCTGCTGAAGAGCAAGCCAAGGCTGGCAAGCCGGAGACGCCAACGGAAGCGCCGGCGGAAACGGCTGCGGCCACAAAGCCGTTTGTTCCCAAATCTGCGTCGGAAGCTCTGCGTCCTGAACCCGGCACGCCGCCGCCGCGCAAGCGTTCGCGCCATGCGCGCAGCCAGATCGTCGTCTTCATGAATTTCATGCTGTCGCTGGTCGTGCTCGCTTTGCTGGGCGCGTCGGCGCTGTTTTATTTCGGCAAGATGCAATTTGACGGGCAGGGCCCGCTGGCAAGCGAGACGACTTTCGTGGTCAAGCGCGGCGCGGGCATTTCCGAAGTCGCCAACAGCCTCGAAGCCCGCGATATCGTCAGCGATGGACGTATTTTCCGTTTCGGCATGCGCGCCTATGGTCACGAAAACGACCTCAAGGCCGGTGAATATGCCATTCCAGCGGGTGCAACCATGCGCGACGTGATGAATATTCTCATCAGCGGCAAGTCGATCATGTATCCGCTGACGGTGCCGGAAGGGCTGACGGTCAAGCAGATTTTCGATCGTATTTCGTCTGATCCGATTCTGGTCGGCGATATGCCGAAAGACATGCCGCCGGAAGGTTCGCTCTTCACCGACACGTTGCATTTCACGCGTGGCACCACGCGGACCGAAATCATCGACCGCATGATCGCTTCGCAAAAGAAGCTGGTTGACGATATCTGGGCGAAGCGCGGCCCCGACCTGCCGGTCAAGGACCGCAATGAATTCGTGACGCTCGCTTCCATCGTCGAGAAGGAAACGGGTATCGCGTCGGAGCGTCCGCATGTCGCTTCGGTTTTCGTCAATCGTCTGAACAAGGGCATGCGGCTGCAATCGGACCCGACGATCATCTATGGCTTGTTCGGTGGTGCGGGCAAACCGTCCGACCGTCCGATCTTCAAGTCGGATATCGAAAAGCCGACGCCCTACAACACCTATGTCATCAACGGATTGCCACCGGCGCCGATTGCCAATCCGGGCAAGGCGGCACTGGAAGCGGTCGCCAATCCACTTGCGACCGAGGATTTGTATTTCGTTGCCGATGGCACCGGCGGGCATGTCTTCTCGAAGACCTTGCAGGAACACAATGCCAATGTCCGCAAGTGGCGCAATGTCGAACAGCAGAACAGCGCCGGTGGCGCTGCTGGCAGCCAGAAGGTTGCGCAGTGACCTGACTGCCAGACATATCTGTGTGTGATTCGACAGAGCCGGTTGCTGAAAAGCGCCGGCTCTGTATGTCTAAAGGAATGCAGCATTCCGCGTATTGGAGTGCATGATTGAGTTTCGGTGCACGGGCGGCGAACTATCGCTTCCGGGCTCAGGTTGAGGGGAAGGGACGCATGGCGCTCCAGAGCATGACCGGATTTGCGCGCTATGCCGCGCAGCATGACGGCGCCAATGGCGAAGCGCGTATCGTTTGGGAAGTGCGCTCGGTCAATGGCAAGGGGCTTGATCTGCGCCTGCGTCTGCCGCAGGGGCTGGAAGCGGCCGAGCATCCGGTGCGTTCCATGCTGGCGCGTCATTTTTCCCGCGGCAATTTTCAGGCGAGCCTGAGTGTCGAACGGACCGACGAGCAGGCCAATTTCGTCATCAACCACGCCATGCTGGCCGAGGTGCTGAAACTCGGTGCCGAATTGCAGGAAAAGCACGGTCTGGCGCCTGCCAGCGTCGATGGTGTGCTGTCGCTGCGCGGTATGATCGATCAGGCGCAGGTTTCGGAAGACGACGATGCCCGGGCGGTACTGGAAGCAGCCGTCGTGGCAGCCTTTGAAGGCGCGCTGAAGGCCATTGCCGAAGCGCGGACGCAGGAAGGCAAGGCGCTGTTCACGATCCTGTCCGGCCATGTCGATACGATTGGCCGTCTTACCGAAGCAGCGCGTCAGGACCCGTCACGAAGCACGGATGCCATCAAGGCGCGGCTTGCCACCGAGGTTGCGCTGCTGCTCGACGGCCCGCGTGAACTGGATGAGGCCCGGCTTTATCAGGAAGCGGCCTTCCTTGCGACCAAGGCGGATATTCAGGAAGAGCTGGACCGGCTCGACACCCATGTCGCCTCCGCACATAAATTGCTCGCCGATGGCGGGCCGGTCGGGCGCAAGCTCGATTTTCTTTCACAGGAATTTAATCGTGAAGCGAATACACTGTGTTCCAAATCGAACGCGGCGTCGATCACGGCCATCGGGCTGGAACTGAAAGCGGTCGTCGATCAGTTTCGCGAACAAGTACAGAATCTGGAGTAAGAGTAACATGGCCATCACTTCAGTTGAACATGGCGTCGCACGCAGAGGCTTGATGGTGGTGATCTCGTCGCCATCGGGCGCCGGAAAATCCACGATTGCCCGGCTGTTGCTGGAAGACAAGAAGATGGACCTCTCGCTGTCGATCAGCGTGACGACGCGCCAGCGCCGTCCAAGCGAGATCGAAGGGGTGCATTATCACTTCAAGACCATTCGCGAGTTCGAGCGCCTGCGCGACAATGACGAGCTGATCGAATGGGCGGAAGTGCACGGCAATTTCTACGGCACCTTGCGCGAAACCGCCGAGATTGCACTGGCCGACGGACAGGACATGCTGTTCGACATCGACTGGCAGGGCGCGGACCAGCTTCAGGCCAAGATGCCCGCCGATGTGGTGTCGATCTTCATCCTGCCGCCGACGATGCGCGAATTGCAGCAGCGCCTCAATCGCCGCGCGGAAGACACGCCGGAAGTGATCGAAACGCGCTTGCAGAATGCCCGTTTTGAAATCCAGAAATGGGTGAAATACGACTATATCGTCATCAATGAAGACCTCGACCGCTCCTTTGCGGCGATCAAGTCGATCATTGAGGCCGAGCGCCTGCGTCGCGACCGCCGCCCCGGCCTGTTCGATTTCGTGACCGGCCTGCTCGAAGAAGAGCCGGGCATCTGAGCATCGCAATCACAATAAAACCGCCCTTGAGGCGGTTTTATTTTATCTGATCATTGGGCAAGTCCGGCTATGGCGTCCAGACGGGCCTTGTGTTCGGGGCTGATCGCCAAGGCGGCTGCGGCGATATTCTGGCGCAGGTGGGTTCTGCGTGACGTGCCGGGGATCAGCAGGATATTCGGGCTGCGTTGCAAGAGCCAGGCCAGCGCCACGCTTTGCGGCGTCGCGCCCATTTCTTCCGCGACCCGGTTCAGTTCCTCCGTTTGTAACGGTGTAAAACCGCCCAGCGGAAAGAAGGGAACATAGGGGATGCCGTCTTCGGCAAGACCGTCGATCATCACGTCATCGGTCCGGTTCACCAGATTATAGAGGTTCTGCACGCAGACAATCGGCGCGATGTCGCGCGCTGTCTGGAGCTGCGCTGCGTCGATATTGCTGATGCCGATATGGGCGAGCAACCCTTCATCCTGCATTTGCCGCATGGCTTTCATGGGCGCGACAATATCATCGTCCGGTCCACCCATCCGCAGATTGACGATGGCGATCTGGTCGAGGCCAAGGCGTTCGAGATTGTCTTCGACAGACTGGCGCAGAAAATCCGCATCGCGCTGCAAGACCCAGCCGCCCTTGTCGTCGCGTCGTGCGCCGATCTTGGTCACCAGCGTCAGCTGGTCGGGGTAGGGATAGAGCGCCTCGCGAATGAGGCGGTTGGTCACATAAGGACCGTAGAAGTCGCTGGTGTCGATATGGTCGATGCCGAGCGTCAGCGCTTCGCGCAGCACGGCGCGGGCTTCATCGGGATCACGCGGTTCTCCAAACGCATGCGATCCGGCAAGCTGCATAGCGCCATAACCCATCCTGTTGACGGAAATCGCGGTGCCGGGGAAGGTGAAGCGTCCGGCAGCGGCTGCCGGGGCGTCTTTGTTGTCCGTTACAGGGGCCGTGGCCGAATGATCACTCATCTGAATTCTCCTTTTTCGGAACTGTGACTGATCGCCCTTGGATTGATAACCGGGCCTGAAGCGGATAGCTTGTTCGATATGGCGAACAATAGTCAGATACTCCCCCTTGATGATGTGTCGGTCTTTTTAGCGGTCGCCCGTTCCGGCGGTTTTCGCAATGCGGCGCGGTGGCTCGGTGTGTCGGCATCCATGGTCAGCGAGACGGTCTCGCGGCTTGAGGCGCGACTGGGCGTGCCATTGTTGATCCGCACCACGCGCAGCGTTCACCTGACCGAAGCGGGCAGCGCCCTTGTGGAACGGCTTGGCCCGGTGATGGCCGAAGCGCGCGCTGCCCTTGATGAAGCCGCCAGTTCGCAAAACGCGGTGCGGGGCAGGCTGAAGCTGAATGTGCCGGGCGCAGTCATGTATGACATTCTGCCGCCGCTGATCGACGGTTTTCTTGCCCAGCATCCAGACGTCCAGATTGAAGTCATGGTGGATGACCGGTTCATCGATTTCACCGCCGCTGGCTGTGATGCGGGCATCCGCTATGGCGAGCATCTGGCGCAGGATATGATCGCGGTGCCCATTGGGCCGCGTCGGCAATGGGGCGCGCTGATGGCGGCGCCCGGCTATATCGAGAGGCGGGGCATGCCACAGCATCCGGGCGATGTGCTGGAGCATGATTGCATCCGCATGCGGTTTGTCAGCGGGGCGCTGACCGAATGGGAGTTCGAAAAGGACGGCGAGACCGTCACTGTCGATCCGCCGGGGCGGCTGATCATCGGCACGACGGGTGTTTGGGGCGCTTTCAATCTGGCAGTGGCGGGACATGGCCTGATCTACAGTTTCCGCAACTGGCTGGAACCCTTTCGCGAGCGCGGCGAACTGGTGCCGGTGCTGTCCGACTGGTGGCCAGCCTTTGACGGGCCGCATCTCTATTTTTCCAGCCGGTTCACGCCAAAGCCATTGCGCGCCTTCATCGATTATGTGCGGGCCTTGCCGGGAGAATAGTCCTTATCGCGTCCGCATGTCGCGAGGCGGGGCGCCATATGCGCGGCGATAATCGCGGCTGAACTGCGTCGGGCTTTCATAGCCGACAGCAAAAGCAACCGATGAAACCGGCACGGCGGTTTCGCTCAACGGGCGGCGCGCTTCCAGAAGCCGCAACGCCTTTTGATATTGCAGCGGCGTGGTGGCCATGACGGATTTGAAATGCTCGTGAAAGCTGGAAGGGCTCATTCCGGCAATATCCGCCAGCTCTTCCGTGCGGATCGGATTGTTCCAGTGCTGCTTGATATGGGTGATTGCTTTAGCGATGCGGCTTGCCGGGCTGCCCGGCTGGGCCAGCTGACGCAACATCGCGCCGTTGCGGGTCAGAAGCACGCGGAAATGCAGTTCCTTGCGGATCATCGGCTCAAGAACGCGGCGTTCCAGCGGCTTGTCGCGCAGATCGAGCAAACGCGTCATGGCATCGGTCACGCCTGCATCCGCCCTGCCGGTGGCCACGGCTTCGCTACGCGCCGCCGCGATCATCTCCGGCTCAATCTCGCCCTGAAGGGCGCGCAAAATCTCCAGATCGATCCGGCAAGCAAGGGCTATATAGGGATTATCGGGGCTGGCTTCGACAATGCGCGCACCTGTGATCAATTCGTGCGAGACGATCGCCGTCATGCCCGCATCGAAACGAACGGCCCGTTCGCCATGCAGGATTTCTTTGGCGCCCTGGAGGACCAGGCAAATCATCGGCTGATACATATCGGGCCGAATGGCCGATATGGCCGGGGAGCAGACCACGGTTACGCCGTCGATGCCGGTCGGCGCAGGATAAGGCCCCACCCCAGTTTCGCGGGCAATTTCGATGCAGCGGGCTGCGAGATTTAAAGCGTGTTCGGACATGGGAAAAGCATAGCAAGCCTTTGTTTTCCGTGACACAGAAATCGGAGCCTTCGGAGAAATGGGCATGTTTCATGGAGAATGTGGCAGGCCGAACGAACGGGAAAGCGGCAATATAGAAACCAGAATTCGTTGAGCGAAAGGAAACTGACATGACGATTGCACTCATCACAGGCGGTAGCCGGGGCCTTGGCCGCAGCGCAGCGCTGCATCTGGCCAGACAGGGCGTCGGCATCGTCCTGACCTATCAGAGCAACGCGAAGGCGGCGGACGAGGCGGTTTCTGAAATTGCAGCCGAGGGCGGCACCGCCATTGCCCTGCCGCTCGACACGGGGAAGGTGGCAAGTTTTGCTGCTTTTGCTGAAAAGTTGCAGCAGGCGCTTCAGGAAAAATGGGGCCGCACAACCTTCGACTATTTGGTGAATAATGCCGGTCATGGCGTTCACAAGCCATTTGCCGAAACCACGGAAGAAGATTTCGACGGTCTGGTGAATGTGCATCTGAAAGGCGTCTTCTTCCTGACGCAGTCCCTGCTGCCGCTGATCGAGGATGGCGGCAAGATTTTGAATGTCTCGACCGGTCTCGCGCGTTTCGCGCTGCCGGGCTATTCGGCCTATGCCACCATGAAGGGCGGCATTGAGGTTCTGACCCGCTATCTCGCCCGCGAACTTGGCCCGCGCGGCATTGCGGTGAACGCGATTGCGCCGGGCGCCATCGAAACGGATTTCGGCGGTGGCGTGGTGCGCGACATGCCGGAAGTCAACAAGATGGTGGCGAACTCCACTGCCATGGGTCGCGTGGGACGTCCGGATGATATTGGCGGTGCAGTAGCGGCCATTCTGTCGGGCGGCACGGGCTGGATCACCGGCCAGCGCATCGAAGTGTCCGGCGGTCAGAATATCTGACGATCTAGTTTAGCCTTATCGAAATGCGGCTGGTGTCATGCACCAGCCGTCTGAAGGCTTCCAGAAAAGGCTTGCCTCCGAGCGTGCGCAATTTGCTCAGCGCTTCTGTGTTTTTAAACACAAGCTGGCATTCGCCAGGCCAACCTGGCCCTTGCCATTGCACCGCATCCCAGAAAGAATCGAGCGTATAGCCGAAGGATTGCACATCCTGCGCCGGGACCGCGGCAAGGTAGCGTCGCCAGAGTTCGTCTGGCGTTGTCACGCCTGCGCAGTCGATTTCGTAAACGGGCACCATCAACCGAGCAGGATCAAAAGTCCGTCCACCATGCCCAATAGCAGGATGAGCGCGCCCATCGTGATCGCCGTGATGATGAGCATGCGCTTTTGCCGGTTGCGCTTGTCGGGCTGCTTCCCTGTCCAGTCATATGAAGAACCAGGCATATGCATCTCCAGATCGGCCTATATTTTCTATAAGCCTTCAGAGAGCTTTATAAACGCCTTCTGTGCGGTTTATCAAATGCGCCGCGTTTCTGGCTAAACGACGGTCCTCAGACCGCCGTACCGCCGACGGTGACCTGATCCATACGCAGATGCGGCTGGCCGACGCCAACGGGAACCCACTGGCCGCCCTTGCCGCAATTGCCGCTGCCGGTATCGAGCTTCATGTCGTTGCCGATCATCGAAATGCGCTGCATGGCATCCGGGCCGTTGCCGATCAGCATGGCGCCCTTGATTGGCGCGGCAATCTTGCCGTCCTCGATCATATAGGCTTCCGTGCAGCCGAACACGAACTTGCCGGAGGTGATGTCCACCTGTCCGCCGCCGAACGAAACAGCATAGATGCCTTTCTTCATGGAGGCGATGATCTCTTCCGGTGTCTTGTCGCCCGACAGCATATAGGTGTTGGTCATGCGGGGCATCGGCGCATGGGCATAGGATTCACGGCGTCCGTTGCCGGTCGCCTCCATGCCCATCAGGCGGGCGTTCTGCCGGTCCTGCATGTAATTGACCAGCTTGCCGTCGTCGATCAGCACCGTGCGATTGGTCGGCGTGCCTTCATCGTCGATGGTCAGCGAACCGCGACGCTCGGCAATCGTTCCGTCATCCACGACGGTCACGCCCCTGGATGCCACCTGCTGGCCGAGCAGTCCGGCAAAGGCTGAGGTCTTCTTGCGGTTGAAGTCGCCTTCAAGGCCGTGACCAACCGCTTCATGCAGCATGACGCCCGGCCAGCCATTGGCGAGAACAATGTCGAACGTGCCTGCCGGGGCGGGGATCGCTTCCAGATTGACCAGCGCCTGCCGCAGAGCTTCGTCGGCTGTGTGCTGCCAGCTTTCAACAGTGATAAATTCGCCAAAACCCTTGCGCCCGCCCAGCGTATGCGAGCCGGATTCCTGACGGTCGCCGCTGCCTGCCACGACCGAAACGGTGAGCCGCACCATGGGGCGGATATCGCGCACGAAATGGCCGTCGGCGCGCAGGATTTCAACCTGCTGCCATGAACCGGCCAGCGAGACGGAAACCTGACGAACTTTCGGGTCCTTGGCGCGCAGATAGCCATCGATCTGCTGCAAAAGCTGCACTTTCGCATCAAAGGTCGGCGAGCCGATGGGGTTTTCGTCGGTATAGAGATGGCGATTGGTGCCCGCCGGTGCAGCGGCATAGGAACCGCCATAGCCCTTAATGGTGGCGGAAACCGCATCGGAGGCGCGCTTCAGCGCGGCCATCGAAAGGTCGCCCGCATGGGCATAGCCGATGGCTTCACCGGCAACCGAGCGCAGGCCAAAACCCTGATCCTGATTGAAGGAACCGGTCTTGAGACGGCCATTGTCGAAAACGAGCGCTTCAGCTTCGCGATATTCGATGAAGAGTTCGCCGTCGTCGCTGCCCTTGAGGCTTGCGGCGACGAGGCGTTCGATATCGTCACGTCCGGTATCGAAACTGTCGATCAGGCTTTTCATAAAAACAAATCCTGCAGCATGGGTCTGCTGCAGGATGTAAGCCTTAAAACGGTTGAGAACAACCACGCGATGAAGAACTGTTGAGATTCTGGTGATGGTGAGGCGAAAACCGTTGCCCGCAAGAACCAGAGCGGAATGTACTTAAGGGTACATGAGCACCGGAAGCGCAGCGGGATGCGGTTTGCAGCCCGCCAGCGCCGGAATATCGATAGTTCTTAGGGCAGGGCGTCGAAGCCTTCACCAAACCCCTTCAAATCCACGGGAATGCCGACGCCTTCTTCCGGTGTCTGGAAGACGATGAAGGTTGCGGCCTTGCCGGAACGCAGCGTCTTCAACAGCTCGTCTTCGAGAATAACTTCCGCATAGCAGCCGTCTTCGAAGCAGCGCACGAAATAGGCGCGGCCAATATCCTTGCCGTCGACGTTGAGGCCGAGGCCGTTAGGCAGCAGAACGCCGAGCGGGGCCAGCACGCGCAGAATGCGCGCCTTGTTATCGGCGGTCTTCAGAACCACGACCGAAAGGCCGAGTTCCGGACGCTTGGCGGCAACCACATTCTGGATTAGCGCGCATTGCTCGGTCTTGGCGCCAGCGGGCGTATCGCAAAGCACAGCCCAAGCGCCGTGCTGCGACTTCAGCTTGCCGCTTTGCTGCGGGTTGGACGGGGCCGCCTGCGACTGCGCAGCCGGGGCCTGATCCGGTGTCTGCAACGGCGCGGGCGTATTCTGCGCGGCGGACGGCAGGGTTGCGGCTGCGAGCGACAGGCTGACGCCAGCGGCAAGAGCCATCAGGCGCTGAAGAATCGGGCGGTTGGCAAGCATGCGGACAGTCATGAAATCTCCAGATCGAATCCCTGATCGAATCAGTGGGACGTTAACGCGCAGCATCAGCCATGAAAAGCAATCAGAGACGCGATTATCAGTCATCGTCAATCATAGCTATCATTGCAACGGTGATATCGCCTGTTGGATCGATTGTCACGTAGCACGTGCGGCGAAACCTCTTTTCAAATCATGGCTTCATTATGAGATTTACAGGTTTTTCCCAAGTTTTTGCCGGTTTAAGGACGCGCAGGCATAAGGCTAGAAATCCGGGCGGAATTGGGAGTGGTTCCGTCGGCGGGCAAAAGCTGCGCGCAAAAATGCCGCACAGGAACATATTCGCCTTCCTTGCGGTGTGCGTTAAGGTGTGATTTGAACGCCGACGGGGGATGCGGCCGTCATTTGCGTCCGGCGTCCAGCCTGAAAGGGCGAAAAGGGAGAGAGTTCTGGTGGATAAGATTGTTGCCACAACGAAGGGCGCCGTCGTTGGTGCTCTTGCAGTGCTGTGGATGACCGGTGCCGCTTTTGCGGATCAGCCGCGTCCATGGGAATGGAGATTTCAGGACGCTGCAACGGGTATTGCCGAGCAGATTCATTGGTTTGAGCGCTATACGCTCTGGTTCATTATTCCGGTTACGTTGCTGGTTCTGGCGTTGCTGGTTATCGTCGTGCTTCGCTTCCGGGCGAGCGTCAATCCGGAACCATCGAAGACCAGCCACAATACGATGATCGAAGTGATCTGGACCGTCGGTCCCGTGATCATTCTTCTGTTCCTGGCTGTGCCGTCGTTCCAGCTTCTGACCGCGCAATATTCGCCGGAAGACCCGTCCCTGACGGTCAAGGCAACCGGCTACCAGTGGTATTGGGGCTATGAATATCAGGTCGACAATCCGGTCAGCTTTGACGCCCTTCTTCTGAAGGATGCAGATCGCGCCGCCGCGGGCAAAGAGGATAAGTCCCGCTATCCGCGCCTTCTGGCCGTCGACAATGAAGTGGTTGTTCCGGTCGGTGAAACCGTTCGCCTTCTGGTAACCGCCGCCGACGTGATCCATTCCTGGACCATTCCCGCCTTCGGCGTGAAGATGGATGCCGTTCCCGGCCGTATCAACGAAGCCTGGTTCAAGGCTGACAAGGAAGGCCTCTATTACGGTCAGTGCTCGGAGCTTTGCGGCAAGGATCATGGCTTCATGCCAATCGCCGTGCGCGTTGTCTCGAAAGAGCAGTACCAGACATGGCTCGCCGCTGCGGGCTCGGATCTGAACGGCGCGAACAAGGCGCTGCAGGCTGCCGTCGAAGGTGGCGCAAACAATAAAGTGGCTGCGGCGGGTCTCTGATCCCGAACGCCAAACTGTTGAAAAACGGGAGCGAATTCCATGGCTGGCACAGCAGCTCACGAGGGTGCCCATGACGACCACAAGCCACACGGCTGGGTTCGTTGGGTTTACTCGACCAATCATAAAGACATCGGTACGCTGTACCTGATCTTCGCAATCATCGCCGGTATCATCGGCGGCGCGCTGTCCATCGCGATGCGCGCCGAACTGCAGGAACCGGGCATTCAGATTTTCCATGGCCTTGCGTCCATGGTCTACGGTGTCGAGGGCGATGCCGCACTTGATGCCGGCAAGCAGATGTTCAACGTGTTCACCTCGGCGCACGCGCTGGTCATGATCTTCTTCATGGTCATGCCTGCGCTGATCGGTGGTTTCGCCAACTGGATGGTGCCGCTGATGATCGGCGCGCCGGACATGGCGTTCCCGCGCATGAACAATATTTCGTTCTGGCTTCTGCCGCCTGCGCTGATGCTGCTGATGATCTCGCTGTTCATGCCTTCGGCACCGGGCGGCTGGGGTCCTGGCGGCGGCTGGACACTGTATCCGCCACTTTCGACGAGCGGTCAGCCGGGTCCGGCAATCGATTTCGCCATTCTGGCGCTGCACATTTCGGGTGCATCGTCGATCCTCGGTGCAATCAACTTCATCACCACGATCCTGAACATGCGCGCGCCGGGCATGACGCTGCACAAGATGCCGCTCTTCGCGTGGGCTGTTCTGGTCACGGCATTCCTGCTTCTGCTTTCGCTGCCGGTTCTGGCAGGCGGCATCACCATGCTGCTGACCGACCGTAACTTCGGCACGACCTTCTTCGCGCCGGATGGCGGTGGTGACCCGATCCTCTACCAGCATCTGTTCTGGTTCTTCGGTCACCCGGAAGTGTACATTCTGATTCTGCCGGGATTTGGCATCGTCAGCCACATCGTCTCGACCTTCTCGCGCAAGCCGATCTTCGGTTATCTCGGCATGGCCTACGCCATGGTCGCCATCGGTGTCGTCGGCTTCGTGGTATGGGCGCACCATATGTACACGGTCGGCCTGTCCCTCGACACCCAGCGCTATTTCGTGTTCGCCACGATGGTCATCGCGGTTCCCACAGGCATCAAGATCTTCTCATGGATCGCGACCATGTGGGGTGGTTCGATCACCTTCCGCGCGCCGATGCTGTGGGCAATCGGCTTCATCTTCCTGTTCACGGTCGGTGGTGTGACGGGCGTTCAGCTCGCCAATGCCGGTCTGGACCGTGCACTGCACGACACCTATTACGTGGTGGCACACTTCCACTACGTTCTGTCGCTGGGCGCTGTCTTTGCGATCTTCGCGGGCTGGTACTACTGGTTCCCGAAGATGAGCGGCTACATGTATAACGAGTTCACCGCGAAGCTGCATTTCTGGGTCACCTTCATCGGTGTGAACCTGATCTTCTTCCCGCAGCATTTCCTCGGTCTCGCTGGCATGCCGCGCCGTTACATCGACTATCCGGATGCCTATGCAGGCTGGAACATGGTGTCGTCCTACGGCTCCTATATTTCGGGCTTTGCCGTGCTGATCTTCCTCTACAATGTCTTCGAGGCATTCGCGAAGAAGCGTGAAGCGGGTGCAAACCCATGGGGCGAAGGCGCAACCACGCTGGAATGGCAGCTTCCTTCACCGCCGCCGTACCACCAGTGGGAACAGCTGCCGCGCATCAAGTAATCGCGCGAAGGGCATGAGCATTTCCAGCAAAAGTGCGAAGCGGTTTTGCTTAGGATAATGCGATGGGTAGGGGGAGGTCTGTAAAAGGCTTCGCCCTTTCCAACAAATTGTGCTAAAGGCGGGCGACATTCTGTTCCGCCCATCGCGTTATGACCGTACTGGCAGGTTTGGCCTGCCGACAATTGCACGGCATTTCCGGCAGGAACGGATGTTCTCCGGGAGGGACAAGTTGTGTTGGTTGTCGAACTGTATCGAACAAGATGCGGTGGTCGGACCGGTGAATTTGAGGTTGTTGAAGTCTAATGTCGCTGGTGGAAAAAAACGTAAGCGCTTCAGGTCCGAATGACGCAGTCGCGTTCTCGGAAGCAACGGCGCGGGACTATCTGGTTCTGCTGAAGCCGCGCGTGATGTCGCTTGTGGTGTTCACGGGGCTGGTCGGGCTTGTCCTTGCTCCGGGCACGATGAACCCGGTTCTGGCTGCCATCAGCATTCTCTGCATCGCGGTTGGTGCGGGCGCATCCGGCGCGCTGAACATGTGGTACGACGCCGATATCGACGCGGTGATGAAGCGCACCCGCAACCGCCCGATTCCCGCTGGTGTGATTGCACCCAATCAGGTTCTGGCTTTTGGCCTCACGCTGTCGGTCTTTTCGGTGCTGACGCTGGGCCTGATGGTCAATTGGCTGTCGGCAGCGCTTCTGGCCTTCACAATCTTCTTCTATGCCGTCATCTACACGATGTGGCTCAAGCGCTCGACGCCGCAGAATATCGTCATTGGCGGTGCTGCGGGCGCGTTCCCGCCGATGATCGGTTGGGCTGCGGCAACGGGTGAAATCACCTGGGACAGCGTCGTGCTGTTCATGATCATTTTCCTCTGGACACCGCCGCATTTCTGGGCGCTGTCGCTGTTTTCGACCAATGATTACGAAGCCGCGCGCATTCCGATGATGCCGAATGTGAGGGGCGAGCTTTCGACCCGCCGTCAGGCGATGTTCTATACGCTGCTCATGGCGCCGGTCGGCGTGCTGCCATGGGTGATGGGCTTTGCAGGCCCGGTCTACGGCGCCGTCTCGGTGCTGCTGGGCGGAGCCTTCATCTATTATGCCTGGCGCATGTGGATGGCCGCATCGCAGCCGGAAATGCTGGTTGCCGCGCGCAAGCTGTTTCGCTTTTCGCTGGTGTATCTGTCCGGCCTGTTCGCGGTTATGCTGGTCGAGGCACTGACGTTGAAGGCGCTTCACGCCTTTGGAGTGTTGTAATGGATAAAACGGCAGAAAATCCGGTTCATGAGAAGCTGGAACTGGTCGTGCCGACCGAGCAGCAGAAGAAAGCCCAGCGCAACCGGTCCTGGGGACTGGCAATTGCCTTGGCGCTGTTCGTGCTGCTCGTCTATGTCGGCACGATAGCAAAACTGGGTGCCAATATTCTGGTGCGGCCGCTCTGACAAACAGTTCGGGTTAGGTTGTTTCGGGAGGGAAACTGGGAGGAGACCATGGCAGATCAGCAGAACAAAGACGATAAGCTCAAGCGGCAGCAGCGTTCCAACCGGACCATTGCGATTGCCTGCGTGTCTTTCTTCGTCTGCATGATCGGTGCGGCCTATGCGTCCGTCCCGCTTTACACGCTGTTCTGTCAGGTCACGGGCTATGGCGGCACGACGCAGCGCGTTGAGCAATATTCCGATACGATTCTCGACAAGACCATCAAGGTGCGTTTCGACGCCAATACGGCTAATGGCCTGCCTTGGGATTTCAAGCCGGTGCAGCGCGAAGTGACGGTGCGTATCGGCGAAACCACCATGATCAAATATGAAGCGCGCAACCTGTTCGATGAAGCGACCTTTGGTCGTGCGAGCTTCAATGTCTCGCCGGGCCGGGCAGGCGCCTATTTCAACAAGGTCCAGTGCTTCTGCTTCACGGATACCACGCTGAAGCCGGGCGAAGACATGGAAATGCCGGTGGTTTTCTTCGTCGATCCGGAGATCGTCAACGATCCCGATCTGAAGGATGTGAAGACCATCACACTTTCCTACACATTTTTCCCGATCGACAAGCCGAAGCCGGTTGCCGATGCAAAGGCAGCAACGAAGCCGGATGATGCGGCGAGCAATGGGGGATAACGGGACGCGAGTTCCGGGGCGGCACATAATGCCGCAAAGACAAATGCGAAGACTGGTTTTATTGTCGGAATCGAACCGTTGGTAAAACCGCTTGAATATTGACGGTATGCGGCATCTGGTCAGGGAGCCATCTGACGCAAAACATAGTCGCGCTTGCTTGTGTCCCTTGGCGGATTTCAGCAGGCAGGCACGAGAGAGGAGCCCCTCAGGGGATTACGGGGAGAGACATGGCGGACGTACACGAGAAGAACCACGATTATCACATCATAGCGCCCAGCCCTTGGCCGTTCCTGAGCTCGATGGGCGCTTTTGTGCTCGCAATCGGCGGCATCGCCTGGATGCGTTACATCAATGCGGGTGAGGTGCCGTTCTTCGGCCTGAACCTCGTCACGCCGTGGATTTTCTTCATCGGCCTCGCAATCGTGCTGTACTGCATGTATGGCTGGTGGGCGGATACCATCAAGGAAGGCAAGGAAGGTCACCATACCCGCGTCGTGTCGCTGCATCTGCGCTACGGCATGATCATGTTCATCGCTTCGGAAGTGATGTTCTTCGTGGCATGGTTCTGGGCCTTCTTCGATGCAAGCCTCTTCCCGAACGAAGTTCATCAGGTGGCGCGCGCCACGTTTACGGGCGGCGTCTGGCCTCCGAAGGGCATCGAGGTTCTCGACCCGCTGCACCTGCCGCTCTACAACACTGTGATTCTGCTCCTGTCGGGCACGACGCTCACCTGGTCGCACCACGCGCTGCTGCACAATGACCGCAAGGGCATGATCACCGGCCTCGCTATCACCGTGGTGCTGGGCATTATCTTCTCGTTCGTGCAGGCCTATGAATACATGCACGCTCCGTTCGCGTTCAAGGACTCGATCTACGGCGCGACCTTCTTCATGGCCACCGGTTTCCACGGTTTCCACGTGATCATCGGCACGATTTTCCTTCTGGTCTGCCTGTTCCGCGCAATCGGTGGTGATTTCACGCCAAAGCAGCATTTCGGCTTTGAAGCTGCCGCCTGGTACTGGCACTTCGTTGACGTGGTCTGGCTGTTCCTGTTCTTCGCCATCTATGTCTGGGGTGGCTGGGGCGCGCCAATGCACGCCGGCTGATTGGCCGTAATCTGAGTTTGAAGGCGGCCCTGGCAACATGGCCGCCTTTTGTTTTGAAACACCGTCAAGATCTTGGAGCGCGCGATGCCTGATGCCAATCTCTATCCGCCGGTCAATCCGATCAAAAGCGGTATTGCCGGGCGCTGCCCGCGCTGCGGCGAGGGCAAGCTGTTCAACGGTTTTCTGACGGTCGCGCCGCGTTGCAATGCCTGCGGGCTGGATTATGCGTTTGCCGATTCCGGCGACGGTCCGGCAGCTTTTGTGATTCTGATCATCGGCTTTATCGTCGTCGGGCTGGCGCTTTGGATGGAAGTCAATCTCGGCCCGCCTCTCTGGGTGCATTTCATCCTTTGGGTGCCGCTGGCGATCATTCTCAGCCTCGTCGCGATGCGATGGATGAAGGGTATTCTCATCAATATGCAATATCGCAACAAGGCCGCGCCCGGCACGATACAACGAGGTGCCGATAGCCATCCGGATACCAAAGAATGACAGAGCGTCAGGCATCGCGCCGCTTTCCATGGGGCGTTCTCATCGCATCGGGTATCGCGCTCGTCATCCTTCTGGCGCTTGGCACCTGGCAGGTGGAGCGGCTCTATTGGAAGGAAGCGCTGATCGCTTCCACCAATGAGCGCATCAAGGAACCGCCGCTGCCGCTGGCGGAGATGGAAAAGCTCTATAAGGAAAAGAGCACGGTCGAATATCTGCCCGTGACCGTTTCCGGCACCTTCATGCATCAGGGCGAACGGCATTTCCTGTCCACCTATGAAGGTGCGGCAGGCTATAATGTCTATACGCCACTGATGCTGGAAGACGGACGCTTCGTGCTGGTCAATCGCGGCTTCGTTCCCTATGAGAAGAAGGACCCGGCCACCCGCGCCGATGGCCAGCTGGACGGGCCGGTGAGCATAACCGGGCTGGCGCGCGACCCGCTATCCGCAAAGCCCGGTTTCTTCCTGCCCGAAAACGATATCGCCAAAAATATCTTCTACTGGAAGGACTGGGCGGCGATGGCCGAAAGCGCCGATCTGCCGGATCTCAATCAGGTTGTGCCCTTTTTCATCGATGCCGACAACAAGCTCAATCCGGGCGGGCTGCCCATCGGCGGCGTGACGATCATCGATTTTCCCAACAATCATCTGCAATATGCTGTGACGTGGTACGGCCTCGCTCTGGCGCTGATGGGGGTTGTCGGAACGTGGCTCTGGCGCTATCGAAAATCGCCAAGGGGTTGACATTGGCCGCGTTGCGGCCCAACTCGGAGGCTACAGATCTTAAGTATTTCGTCACGCCGAACCTGCGAGCTTCTTCATGACCGATCAGCGCCCCCCATTGGAAATTCGCCTTTGCGGTCCGCGCGGCTTTTGCGCTGGTGTTGACCGGGCGATCCAGATCGTCGTGCTGGCGCTGAAGAAATACGGCGCGCCGGTCTATGTCCGCCATGAGATTGTGCATAACCGCTATGTGGTCGAAGGGCTGCAATCGCGCGGCGCGATCTTTGTCGAAGAGCTTGATGAAATCCCGGCGGAGCATCGCGATCAGCCGGTGGTTTTCTCGGCCCATGGCGTTCCGAAATCCGTGCCTGCCGATGCGGAATCGAAGAACCTCTTCTATCTCGATGCGACATGCCCGCTGGTTTCCAAGGTGCACAAGCAGGCCATGCGCCATCAGCGGCTTGGACGCCATGTCATCCTGATTGGCCACTCCGGCCATCCGGAAGTCATCGGCACGATGGGCCAGCTGCCGGAAGGCGCTGTCACGCTGATCGAAACGGTCGAGGACGCCCGCAACTGCCATTTTGCTGATGAGGATAATCTCGGTTTCGTCACGCAGACGACGCTCTCGGTGGACGATACCGCAGGCATTATCGAGGAATTGCAGGCGCGCTTCCCCAATCTTTCGGCTCCGGCTGCGGAATCGATCTGCTATGCCACCACCAACCGTCAGGATGCGGTTCGCGCGGCAGCGCCCGGCTGCGACCTGTTCCTGATTGTCGGTGCGCCGAATTCGTCCAATTCGAAACGTCTGGTCGAAGTAGCGGAAAAGGCGGGCGCACGCATGTCCATGCTGGTGCAGCGCGCCGCTGATATCGAGTGGGACAAGATCGGCGATATTTCGGTCGTCGGTCTTTCGGCGGGTGCTTCCGCCCCGGAAATCATCGTTGACGAAATCATCGCATCGTTCCGCGACCGCTTCGATGTGCGCATCGAACTGGCGGAAACGGCAGTGGAAACGGAAAACTTCCTTGTGAATCGTGAAATTCGCGATGTGGAACTGACGGTGCAGGATATGGCATTCGTCAATGGCGAGAACAGGGTTGTCGGCATTCCGAAACTGGCGCCCAAAATAATGCCCAAGGTCATATAGGGGAAATAAGCGGCATGGCCGTCTATACTGATATCAACGAAATCGAACTTGGCGCATTCCTGCAGCAATACGATATCGGCACGCTGACGTCCTATAAGGGCATTGCCGAGGGCGTGGAGAATACCAATTATCTCCTGCACACGACCTCCGGTTCCTTCATTCTGACGCTTTATGAAAAGCGCACCAACCGCGAAGACTTGCCGTTCTTTCTGGGCCTGATGCAGCATCTGGCCCGGCATGGCGTGGATTGCCCGCAGCCGGTGATACGCAGCGACGGCGAAACGATCGGCGAACTGGCCGGGCGCCCGGCGGCCATCGTCACCTTTCTGGAAGGCATGTGGATGCGCAAGCCGACCGTGGCGCATTGCGAGGCCGTGGGCGAGGGACTGGCGCGCATGCATCTGGCAGGCGAGGATTTCGCCATGCGCCGCCGCAACGGTCTGACGCTGCCCGACTGGCGCCCGCTGTGGAACCTGTCGCGCGAACGCGCCGATACGGTCGAACCGGGGCTGGTCGAAGAAGCCGAAGCCGATCTCGACTTTCTGGAAAAGCATTGGCCTGCCGAACTGCCGCACGGTGTGATCCATGCCGACCTGTTCCCGGACAATGTCTTTTTCCTCGGCGACAAGCTGTCGGGCTTCATCGATTTCTATTTCGCCTGCACCGATATTTTGGCCTATGACGTTGCCGTCTGCCTGAATGCGTGGTGCTTCGAAAAAGACTTTTCCTATAATCGCACCAAGGGCGCAGCGCTGTTGCGTGGTTACACATCGATCCGTCCGCTTTCGACGGCGGAAGCCGATGCGCTGCCGGTCCTCTCGCGGGGGGCTGCGGTGCGCTTCATGCTGACACGGCTTTATGACTGGCTGACCGTTCCCGACGGCAGCTTCGTCATGAAGAAGGACCCGATGGAATATGTGCGCAAGATGCGCTTCCACCGCCAGATCGTTTCGGCTGCCGAATATGGGCTGGAACCGCAGGGAGCGGCTGCGTGAAGCGGATCGAAGCCTATACGGACGGCGCTTGCTCCGGCAATCCCGGCCCCGGCGGCTGGGGGGCGGTGCTGCGCTGGAACGGCAATGAGAAAGAGCTGAAGGGCGGCGAGGCCGAGACCACTAACAACCGCATGGAGTTGATGGCGGCAATTTCGGCACTGTCGGCGCTGAAGGAACCTTGCGAAGTCGATCTCTATACGGACTCGGTCTATGTGCGCGACGGTATTTCCGGCTGGATTGAAGGCTGGAAGCGCAATGGCTGGAAAACAGCGGCCAAGAAGCCGGTGAAGAATGCCGAGCTATGGCAATTGCTGGATGAGGCGCGCAAGCCGCACAAGGTCAACTGGCACTGGGTCAAGGGCCATGCCGGGCACCCGGAAAACGAACGGGCCGACGAACTGGCCCGCGCCGGTATGGAGCCGTTCAAATATGGCGGCCACAAATCCTTGAAGGTGCGTTAGACATCATTCTGGATACTAAAAAGGGCGGTTTTCACCGCCCTTTTTTGCATTGGATCAAAGCTGTTCGAGAATTCCGGCAGCAGCCGAAGTCACGGCCTGACCGGCCTGTTCCTCGATATTAAGCGTCTTGACCACGCCATCTTCGACGATGGCCGAATAGCGCTTGGAGCGAATGCCAAGGCCGCCCGCGGTGGCGTCGAGTTCAAGGCCTGCTGCCTTGGTGAAAGTGGCCGAACCGTCTGCGAGATAAAGAATCTTGCCTTCGCCGCCGGTGCTCTGCGCCCATGCGCCCATGACGAAGGCGTCATTGACGGCGACGACCGCAATCTGGTCCACGCCCTTGGCGAGAATTGCATCGCGATTGTCGAGATAGCCCGGCAGGTGGTTGAGGCTGCAGGTCGGCGTGAAAGCGCCCGGAACGGCAAAGAGGACGACCTTCTTGCCCTTGAAGACTTCGTCGGTCGTCACTTCCTTGACACCGTCCGCAGTCTTGACCTTGAAGGTTGCTGCGGGAAGCGTGTCGCCAACTTTGATCGTCATCTGTTCTCTCCTGAGGGCAGGGGATAAATCGCCGTCTGATCCGCTGCCTGATTTTAAAACTGTCATTGCCGCACCGCGAAGTGCAGGCAGCGACAGTTAAACCGATAACGGGGCGCTCGACAATTTCAAAACGTTGATATTGCCATCAAAAAGGGCGAGGGCGCACAAGCCTTCAGTCGAGCGTGACCTGTCCCGATACAGCCTTGCCGTTCTGCACGACGGTATAGTCGACTGTTGCATAGCGCGCATTGCCCTTGATCGTAACGGTGAAGTTGCGATTGCCGGACGCCACCGGATCAGACAGGCGAAGCTTGTCGCTGGCGACGAAAAGCTCGGCAGGTGCTTTGGGATCAGGCACGGCCACGGTGAAGACGGCCGTGTCCTCATCGCGCTTCACAGCGCTGACGCCGAAAGTGGGGGAGGCCGTCGCCGGAAGCCGCCCGAAGGCCGTCTCCACGATGGTGCGCGCGGCAATGGCCTGCGGCTCGGCAGATTCGGCATTTGCACTCACGGGGAAGTCGAATTCGGCCTGCACGGGGATGCAGATATGTTCGCAAACACCTAGAAAGGCATGGCCTTTGAGGCGTGTGTCATCGGGTTGCAGCTTGAAGATGATGGGGAGCGAAACCGGCTTCTTGTAGCCGATGCCGTCGTCATCTCCACCGAACCGCACTGGCGCGGGATAGTCGATCTGTGCGTTGGCGTTGCCCTCAAGATTGATCTGCGGCGGCACACCGGCATCGCCCGGATTGCGCCAATAGGTTTTCCACCCCGGCTGCAACTCGATCTGCAACGCGCCGCGAATCTCGCGCTGTGGGCCCGCTTCAGCTGAAACCGCACCATCTTCGATGATGACGCGGACGCGCCCGCCGGGGGTTTCGGTCCAGGCGGAGGTTGAAGCGTGGGCGGGCAGGGCCGAGGTGGCCAGCAGGCCAAATGCAAGAATATTCAGACGTGTTTTCATTGTTCAAAAATGAAATGAAATCATGGTTGCTTCAAGTCCAACAATGTTGGGAGCAATTATATTTTTGCGTCCGTCGAAGACAATTCTGCGACGCCCATTGTTATTTTCTGCAGGCTTGCTACCTTCATCACTATGACCACGATGCGGAAGCCAAACCACGAGCAGGGGTTCTTAAACGGGCAGTTCCTGCTGGCCATGCCCGGCATGAGCGACGAGCGTTTCGCCCGGTCGGTGGTCTATATCTGCGCCCATTCGGACGAGGGCGCGATGGGCTTCATCATCAATCAACTGCAGCCGATCGGCTTCCCGGATATTTTGCGCCAGATTGGCGTGATCGATGAGGATGAACTGATCATTTTGCCAGAGCGCACGCAGCATATGATGGTGCGCAATGGCGGGCCGGTAGATACCTCGCGCGGTTTTGTGCTGCATTCCGACGATTACATGGTCGATTCCACCATGCCGGTCTCCGAGGAAGTCTGCCTGACCGCAACGGTTGATATTCTGCGCGCCATTTATGGCGGCAAGGGCCCGTCACAGGTTTTGATGGCGCTGGGCTATTCCGGCTGGGCGCCAGGGCAGCTGGAAGCAGAACTTGCCGACAATGGCTGGCTCTGCTGCGATGCGCCGCTCGACATGCTTTTCGACAGCGACATCGAAGGCAAATATTCCCGCCTCATGATGCATATGGGCATCGACATGTCGCGACTGGTTTCCGATGCGGGGCATGCTTGAGTTAAGGGAGTAGGGGAATAGGGCAGTAAGGGAGTAAGTAAAAAGGACTTGCTTCGGCTGATCCGATTCAGTTTTTATTCCCCTATTCCCCTATTCCCCTATTCCCCTATTCCCCTATTCCCCTATTCCCCTAATCTCACGCTGCCGCTGCTTCCAGCTGTTCCTTGATCATACGGGTGGCGTCTTCGCGGCTGGTCGGCTGGCCGAACATGAAGCTCTGCACATATTCGCAGCCCATCTGGCGCAGCTGGAGCGCGTCGCTTTCGCTCTCCACACCTTCCGTCACAACCGCCAGCCCCAGATCATGCGCCATGCTGACGATGGAACGCAGCAGGGTGGTCTTCTGCGGCTGGTCGCCCTTCACGAAGGAGCGGTCGATCTTGATGATGTCGAACGGGAAGCGCGTCAGATAGGCTAGCGACGAATAGCCGGTGCCGAAATCATCCAGTGACAGGCCGATCCCCATCGTCTTGAGCCGCGCCAGCACATGGGCCGACTGCTCGGGATTTTCCATGAGGACGGATTCGGTCAGCTCCAGCTTCAGGCTGCCCGGATTGAGGTGGATGCGCGACAGTACGGACCGGACATCGTTGATGAGGTCTTGCCGGATGAGTTGCGTGGATGACAGGTTGACCGAGACGAACAGGTCGAGTTTCGGGAACTGTTCCTGCCAGGCGAAGAGGTCTTCGGCGGCGCGCTGCATGGCGAAAAGGCCAAGCTGCACGATCAGGCCAGAGTTTTCGGCAATCGGAATGAATTCCGACGGCGAGATTGCGCCACGGCGCGGATGTTCCCAGCGCATTAGCGCTTCGAAACCGGCGATGGTGCCTTCCTCCAGTTTGACGATCGGCTGATAGGCCATGCTGATTTCGTCGCGTTCGAGCGCGCGGCGCAGATCGGATTCCAGCTGCAGCTTGTCGCTGCCGATGGCGCGGAAGGCTGGGCGGAACGGCTCGATCCGGTCGCCGCCAAAACGCTTGGCCTGATACATGGCCAGTTCCGCGTCCTTCACGAAATCTTCTGCCGTGGTGGCGGTTTTCGTCCATGTGATGAGGCCGACGGAGGCGGTCAGGACGATCTCGCGCTTGGCATAGGCAATAGGCGCGCGGGTGGCCTGACGCAGCGCTTCCGCAAAGGCCGCGATACGGCCGGGGTCGCTCTCTGATGCAAGCAGCAGCCCGAACTGGTCGGAAGACAGGCGCGACAGCGTGTCCTGCGGCTTCATCAATCGCGCCAGACGGCGCGAAATGGTCAAAAGGATTGTATCGCCCGCCGACATGCCCAGACTGTCATTGACCTGCTTGAAGCGGTCAATATCGATCATGAACACGGTCGGGTGCAGATTGCTCTCGCCGCGCGCCATGTTCATCACATTGCTGAGGCGGTCGAGGAAAAGCTCACGGTTGGGCAAGCCGGTCAGATTGTCATGTACGGCATCGTGCAGCAGGCGTTCCTCGGCCTTCTTCTGCTCGGTAACGTTGACGAGCGTGCCGACGCAACGCACGACTTCGCCGTCCGAGCCGATGACGGGGCGGGCGCGCAGCGCATACCAGTGGTAATGGCCGTCATTGGCGCGCATACGGAAAATCTGGCCGATGCGTCCGCGGCGGTTTTCCAGAATGGCGTCCAGCGTCGAGCGAAAACGGTCACGGTCGTCGGAATGCATGACGGGCAGCCAGTTGCGCACCGGTCCCTGCAAGCTGCTTGCCGAATTGCCGAGCTGATTGGCGATATCGGGCGTCGTAACCACGCGGTCGCGCGGCACATCCCAGTCCCAGACGATATCGCCCGCGCCGATGACGGCAAGCGCCTGGCGTTCCATGTCGGATAGCAGCCCCTGCTGCAGCGCACCGCCCGCAAAGGCGTGCTGCATGACGGTAAAGCCGATCAGAAGCACGATCAGCACGAGGCCGCCGCCCAGCGCTGGCTGGACAATATCGTTGTCGAGACGGCCCGTGACCGCCATCCATGCGCCGAGCAGCCATATCAAGGTGAGAAGCCAGGCGGGTATCAGCATGACCGCCCTGTCATAGCCCTTCACCGCGAGATAGCCGATAATCGCCACACCGGAAACGACGGTCAGTGCGAGCGAGATGCGGGCGATGCCCGAGGCAATCGGCGGATCGAAAACCGCAACGCCTGCAAGCGCCAGCAGGCCCAGAACCCACGTCACCGCGCCATAGCTGAAATGGTCGTGCCAGCGGTTGAGATTGAGATAGGCGAACAGGAAGATCACCAGCGAGGCGGCGAGCGCCACCTCTGTGCCCGCGCGCCATATCTGCTCATTGCCGGGTGTGATTTCCATCAGCTTGTTCCAGAAGCCGAAATCGACGCAGATATAGGCGAGAACCGCCCATGCAAGCGCCGCCGTGGCTGGAAACAGCGAGGTGCCCTTGACGACGAAGAGAATGGTCAGGAACAGCGCCAGCAGGCCTGAAATGCCAAGCAGGATACCGCGATAGAGCGTATAGGAATTGACCGTGTCCTTATAGGCTTCCGGTTCCCACAGATAAAGCTGCGGCAGATTATGCGAGGAAAGCTCGGCGACGAAGGTGACCACGCTGCCCGGATTGAGCGTGATGCGGAACACATCCGCATCGGCGCTTGGCTGGCGGTCGAGCGCGAAGCCTTCGCTGGGGGTGATCGACGCAATACGCGGCGAGCCGAGATCCGGCCAGATAATGCCTGAACCGACAAGACGGAAATGCGGCGCGACGATCAGGCGGTCGATCTGCTGGTCGGTCGGATTGGCGATGGAGAAAGCGGCCCAGTCGCCGGAGGCATTGCTGTTCTGATCGGCCTGCACTTCGATGCGGCGCACAATGCCATCGGGGCCGGGCGCGGTAGAAACCTGAACGCTCTCGCCCTTGTTGCGCAGGAGTTCGACGGCGCGCGACAGATCGAGAGCGGTGTCGTCCTTGGAAATCTTGATCGGTTCGATGGCAGATGCATGAACGGTCGAAAAGGCCAGAAAGACGATCAGCGCGAGAAACCGCGCGGCGTTCTGGAATAGCTTTTCAGAAAAACCGCTCACGAGCGTTCAACCTTGCCATTGATCATGCGGCCATCCAACATACGTTTGTCGCTTTCTATGAGGGCGAACAGCAGGTGGTCCTGCCAGAAGCCATTTATCTTGAGATAGGAGCGCAACAGTCCTTCTCTCTGAAATCCGGCTTTTTCGAGAAGCCGGACCGAACGTACATTATGGGGAATACAGGCAGCTTCAATCCGGTGCAACCGCAGTTGGTCGAATGCAAAGGGGATAACCAGAGAGAGCGCCTCGGTCATATAGCCTTTACCCGCGAAAGGAGCGCCGCTCCAATAGCCGATCATGCCGTTCTGTCCTACGCCGCGCCGGATATTACCGAGCGTGATACCGCCGAGAATGCGATTATCGCTGTTGTGGAAAATGAAGAAAGGGTAGCCGGTTCCGGCAGAAATTTCTTCCTGAAAACGCCGCATGCGATAGCGGAAGGCGCTTTTCGTCAGGTCATCGTCGGGCCAGGTCGGCTCCCACGGGGTTAGAAACGCCCGGCTTTGCTCACGCAGATTTGCCCAGCCCGCGAAATCACCCATCATGGGCTCGCGCAGATAAATGCGCTGTCCACGCAGGATCGTCGGGTTGTTGCGCCGAAACGACAGGCCGATCATCGGAGTTAGGGGAGTAGGGGAATAGGTGAGTAGGGGAATAGGAAAAACGAAATCTTCACGGCCACATACTCCCCTATTCCCTTATTCCCCTACTGCCTTACCTTAAACAGCTATCTTTCTCGTATGCGCATTGGTCGACAGCGCATCGGTGAGGTCGCCGAAGCTCATCAGGCGGCCAACCGGGCCGACACCCGCGATGGTCGGCTTGCTGTCAAGGAACAGGCGGCCTGCAAGGTCCGTCAGGCGTTCCGGCGTGATCAGCGAAAGGCGTTCCATCAACTCATTATTGTCGACCGGGCGGCCATAGAGCAGGAACTGGCGAGCCAGCTGGCCTGCGCGGCTGGCTGCACTTTCCTGCGACATCAGAAGGCTGGCGCGATATTGCGCCCGGGCGCGATTGACTTCCTCGATGCTGATCGAATCCGCCGCCTTGTGCAGCTCGTCAATGATGACCGGAACCAGTTCCACCAGTTCATCGCGACCCGTGGCGGCATGGATGCCGAACAGGCCGGTATCCGAAAAGCCCCAATGGAAGGCATAGACCGAATAGCACAGGCCGCGCTTTTCGCGCACTTCCTGGAACAGGCGGGAAGACATGCCGCCGCCCAGCACCATGGACAGAAGCTGCGAGGCATAGAAGTCGCGCACATGATAGGCGCGGCCTTCAAAGCCGATCAGAACCTGCGCATCCATCAATTCGCGGTTTTCGCGGAAGTCGCCGCCAACATAGGTGGCGAGCTCAAGCGTCGGGGCCGTGTTATGGGCACGGAAACCGCCGAGACGCTTTTCGACTTCCTTGACGAAAGCATCGTGATCCACGCCACCGGCAGCCGTTACGACCATGCGGTCGGCGCTGTATTGCTCGTCCATATATTGGCGCAGATCGGCGGAAGAGAAGGACATCACCGTATCCGGCTCGCCAAGAATGGCGCGGCCGATGGGCTGGTGACGATAGGCTGTTTCGGTGAAACGGTCGAAGACGATATCGTCCGGCGTGTCGTGCGCCGCGCCGATCTCCTGCATGATCACCTGCTTTTCGCGCTCCAGTTCGGCTTCGTCGAACTTCGATGCGGTCAGGATGTCGGAGAGGATATCAATGGCGAGAGGCATGTCATCGCGCATCACGCGCGCGTAATAGGATGTAGTCTCGACGCTGGTTGCGGCGTTGATCTCGCCGCCCACATCTTCGATATCCGAGGCGATTTGCCAGGCAGAGCGGTTTTCCGTGCCCTTGAAGGCCATATGTTCGAGGAGATGGGCTATTCCGTGCCGGTTGGCGGCTTCGTTTCTCGCGCCGGCTTTAACCCAGATTCCAAGCGCCACGCTTTCCACATGCGGCATGGTATCGGTGGCTATCGTCAACCCGTTGGGAAGACGCGTTACTTCAACACCCATAAGCGAACTGCTCCCTGCATTCCCCGCTCTGACTTTTCATGGGCCCGATCCGGTTCGGGGTCGGGCTCAAATTTCCTTTCCGGAGCCTCAGGCGTGGGCTCTGGAATGGCGGCTTACATATTCTTCTACGATTTTCAGGTCGTTGTGAAGAACTGTGAAGCTTTCTTTTCGTTGCATCAAATCCGATAACCATGCCGGGAGCTGCGGTTCGACACCGCATGCAGCCTTTACGGCATCGGGGAATTTGGCCGGATGCGCGGTGGCGAGCGCCACCATCGGGGCTGCGCCGGACACATTTTCGCGAGCCACTTTTACGCCAATGGCCGAATGCGGATCGAGAAGATAACCGTCATCAGCCAGCACCGACTTGATCGTTTCCGCCGTTTCCGCAACCGTCGAGCGACCCGCGGAGAATTCGGCGCGGATGGCCGAAAGCGGCTTTTCGGAAATGGTGAAGCCGCCCGATTGCTTCAGGCTCTGCATGAGACCGCGCACGGCAGCATCATCGCGGCCATGGGCCTCGAACAGCAGGCGTTCGAAATTGGACGAAATCTGGATATCCATCGACGGCGAGGTGGTCTGGGCCACACCGCGCATTTCATAAGCGCCGGTGTCGAGCGTGCGCGACAGAATGTCGTTGTCGTTGGTTGCGACGATCAGGCGTTCGATGGGCAGTCCCATGCGCTTGGCCACATAGCCTGCGAAAATATCGCCGAAATTGCCGGTTGGAACAGTGAAGGACACCGGACGGTCCGGCGCGCCGAGGCTCAAGGCGCTCGTGAAATAATAGACCACCTGCGGCATGATACGCGCCCAGTTGATCGAATTCACACCCGAAAGCGACAGCGCATCGCGGAAGGCGAGGTCGTTGAACATGCCTTTCACGAGGTTCTGGCAGTCGTCGAAATTGCCTTCGATGGACAGCGCATGAACATTGGCGAAGCCCGACGAAGTCATCTGGCGCTGCTGCACCGGCGAGACGCGGCCATTCGGGAACAGGATGAAGATGTCCGTGTTGTCACGACCGCCAAAGGCTTCGATTGCCGCGCCGCCGGTATCGCCAGAGGTTGCGCCGACGATGGTGGCGCGTTCGCCACGGCTGGCCAGCACATAATCCATCATGCGCGCCAGCAACTGCATGGCGACGTCCTTGAAGGCGAGCGTCGGGCCGTGGAAAAGTTCGAGCACGAATTCATTCGCGCCGGTCTGGACCAGCGGACACACGGCATCATGGCGGAAGGTGCCATAGGCTTCGCGCACCATGCGTTCGAAATCGGCCTGCGGAATTTCGCCACCGGTGAAGGGCGTCAGCACGGCCAGCGCGATTTCGACATAGGACTTTCCGCGCAGGCTGCGGATTTGTTCTGGAGAAAACTGCGGATATTCCTGCGGCAGATAGAGGCCGCCATCGCGGGCAAGTCCGGCGAGCAATGCATCGCTAAAACCCAGGACCGGGGCTTCGCCGCGTGTGCTTACATATTTCATTTCGTCAGGCCTTCATTCCAGATATCTGCCCAGATCGGCTGCGCATGTCTCATTCGACGCGCATCTTATTGGGATGCGTTTCAAAGCTGTGCAAATGCAATAGGGCGTCCATAAAAAAGCCGCAAGAAATTAAAACATCCCAGAGGGGGTGGGGTTGCTCTTCGCGGCAAAAAACGGGAAAACGTCATCGCGCACTGTTTTGTGCGCAGTGGTATAAAGCATTTCCAGCAAAAGTGCGAAGCGGTTTTGCGTTGGGAAATGCGATGGGAAAGAAGTTTCATTTCCAGCAAAAGTGCGAAGCGGTCTTGCTGGTGGGAAATGTGGCGGCGGAACAAATTGGGGTGGTCCGGCGGTTTCAATGAAATCGGCGCGCTCTCAAACAAACGAATTAATGCAGGGAAGCCCGGTTTATGCAGAAAGCATCACAGAATCGTTCATCGTTGTTTCCAGTCTTTGCAACGGTTTTGCTCGCAGCGCTTGCGGGTTGCACGACCAGTGGCAGCGAAAAGCCTGGCGATATGGCGGCTGAAGGTCCAAAGCGCATCAGCGCATCTGAGCTTCGCGCCTATTGCCCGACGGTGACGCTGCGTGACGGAACCGCCTTCTTCAGCACCTATGCCAAGGGCGGCGACAAGGACCCGGCGCAGGTGGTTTATCAGGCATCGCTGACCGATGTGACGCGTTCGTGCCAGTATGGCGACGGCAACATTACCATCGATGTGGCTGCCGCTGGCAAGGTTGTGCCCGGTCCGAAATATAAGAGCGGTACCATCACCATGCCGGTGCGTGTGGCCGTGCGTCAGGGTGATCAGGTGGTCTATTCCAAGCTGCACAAGCAGGCGGTCACCATCACCAACGGCGATACCGCGACCCAGTTCGTCTTCAACGACAAGGGCATTTCGCTGCCAATGCCGGACAAGCAGAATATCCAGATTTTCGTCGGCTTCGATGAAGGCCCGAATGCCAAGTAATTTTCGCAGCGCCTGACAGGGCGAAGCGCTTATCGGAAAACCAGATGCGCGGGGCAAAACCCGCGCATTTTTTGTTGCCTGCGCGCGATGTTAGAACAGTTACGGACGTCGATATATTTGCGAGATCTAATACAAAAACAAAAAACTGCCACTAAATTAATATTGTTCCCAAAAGACGCGGTTCGTGTAATAGTCATATCGTTTTTATATGTTTATATTGATGCTGTGGGTCTGTGCTTATATTTAATATAGCTGCTTATGCGGGATAAGCAGTATAGTCCCTGCCACAGATCGTTTGCGAGGTTTCAAGGGCGGATGGTGCGCAGGCGGAGCAGTGGCGGCAGCCTTTTCAATCCAGTTCCTCTTATCCTTCTCTTGCTGCTTCTCTGTGGAGCGGTCGCCGGGCATTGGGTTGGCGAAAAACTACGAAGAATGGGCGATGAGCGACAGGTGAATGCCTATATGGAGGCATTGCTTTCCTATGCGGGGCGGCTGATCGACTCGGCGCACAATACTCTCGATCAGGCGGAACAATCGCCCTACAGGGTTTGCTCCGCCGATGAGCGGGTCTATCTGCGCAGAATTCTCTTCAAAGCCTATCAGATCAAGGATATCGGCCGGCTGATCGATGGCCGGTTGAATTGTTCCACGCTGCTGCCGGATCTGGCGCGGCAGGAACCGCGCTCCACGGCGGATGTACTGCTGCCTGACGGAACCTACGTCTATGCCGACCGCCCGCTGGTTACGCCGGGAACCTATGGCCCGGTGATGGGCAAGGGCAATTCCAATGTCGTTCTAAGCCCGGCGGCCTTCGATTTCATGCATACGCCGGGCTATGCCTTCGCCCTGTTCATGAGCGACCAGTCGCGCGAGAATTTTGCCCGCTTCTATGAATATCCGGCCAATGCCGATCTGGAGCCGCTATCAGGCGGGAAAATCCGGGATTTTGTCGAAAAGCATGACCAGCTGAACGCCTATGCCTGCGAACCGGACAAGCTCATCTGTCTTGCACTGAGGACGGAGATCGACCGCACAAGCCTGCATGCGCGGCTGCGATCATTTCTTTCCATTGTGCTTGGCATGCTGGCTGCTGGCAGTCTTGGCCTTGGCTGGCGCGTCTATAATAATCGCGACCGTTCGCTGATGACGCTCCTGTCCAGAGCGCTGACGAAAAAGGAACTGGAGGTTGTCTACCAGCCGGTTGTCAATGTTGTCAGTGGCGCGATTGTCGGTTTTGAGGCTCTGATACGCTGGGAGATTCATAAGGGAGACTTTGTTCCGCCGGATGTTTTCATTACGCGGGCGGAGAAGAGCGGGCTGATCCATCGCATAACGCTTTATGTAATCGATGCAGTGATCAGCGAAATGGGCGAGCTGTTGCGCGCCAAGCCCGGCTTGCGCATCAATATCAACATAAGCGCCCGCGACCTGCATGACATGGAGTTCGCCAACCGGCTGGAGGCGCGGCTGGCGAAAGCGTCCATCGACCCGCAGCAGATCGGTCTGGAGCTGACCGAGCGTACGGCGGTGGATTTTGCCAAGGCTTCCGGTGCGATCCATCATCTGCGCGAGAAGGGGCATCGCATCTATATCGACGATTTTGGAACAGGCTATTCCAGCCTTGCTTATCTCGGCGCGTTGAATGTGGATGCGATCAAGATCGACAAGACGTTCACGCGGACGGTCGATAATGGCAGCACGGTTTCGATCGTTCCGCAGATATTGGCCATGGCGCGGCAGCATTGTCTGGACGTGGTTGTGGAAGGTGTGGAAACGGAGGCGCAGGCGCTCTATTTCGCCAGGGAAAGTGCGGGCGACAGCGCGCCGGTCAAGGCGCAGGGCTGGTATTTCGGCAAGCCGGTCTCTGCGATCATCGCGCGAACGCTGGTGGTTGCAAAACCCGTAAAACGCCGGAAGACGACCCGAAAAGGCTCGTTTCTGGGCATTGGCGGCGAGCCGCGTGGTTAGATAGACTGATGTCTTACCGCATTCTGTGAATATCCTAAAAGCAAAACGCGCTTTAGCTAAAATTCGAATTAAATTCGACAGCGATGTTCAAACGAAAAGCAACGAGTCTGCGCTAGTCTGCACCCATGAAACAGAAATATGAACGTATTCTCGAACCGACGGACACCTGGGCGATCTTCGAGACGTCTACGGGTGAGCCTGTCATGATGGGGACCCGGCTGCTGATCGGTCTTGCCGAGCAGGAAGCCGAAGAGCTGCTGGCCATCCTCAACGCGCCGCCGAAGGGGCGCACCAAACGCTCCGCCGCCTGAGTGTCTGTTCCAAAAGTCGCCATGCCGGACTGCAAATGGCAATTTGAGTTTTGTATTCGCATAATCTGATCCGAAAAGTCTGCAACTTTTCGGGATTGCGCGAGGCTCCCGGTGCTCACGTACCCAAAAGTACGGCTCAAGCTCTGGTTCTCGAAATCACCATTTTCGCCACGGCCTGTCGCTTTTTGATTCAGACACTGAAGCAGTGCGGAAGATGGCCCGAACGTTCGGGCTATCGCGATATTTGGATCAGATCGGACGGTACGCCGGAACCTTGTGTGTCAGGCGTCGGTCCAGATCGATAGCGCGTTGATGACGCTCGCCAGATCCTTGTGACGGTGGATCACCGTCTCGGCGCCTGCGTCGGTCAGGCGGTCGGCATGGCCCGGATAGGTGTGCGCGCCACCCGTAAAGCCGATGACCCGCATACCGGCGGCACGCGCGCCATGGATGCCGTGCACGGAATCCTCGATCACGATCACATTGCTTGGATCGACATCGAATTGCTTGGCCGCATAAAGGAACACATCCGGCGCGGGCTTGGTCTTCTTGGTGCCGACTTCCTTTGCCGAAAAAATATTCGGCGCAAAGAGATCGTAAAGCTCAACGCGCTTCAGCATGGTTTCCAGCCGGGCGCTGGTCGAGTTGGAGCAGATGCATTTCGGCAGCTTCAATGCCGAAACCACTTCCACAATATCATCGACAGCCTGTACCTCGTTCTTGAGGCGCTCATCGAGAATGCTTTCCGATTTATCGATCAGCGAAGCGGAAAGCGCTATGCCTGCCTCGCGCTCGACCGTCAGCAGGATGTCCTGCCAGGTGAGACCGGCGAAACGTTCTGCCAGTTCGTCGGCGGAAATCTGAAAACCGGCATCGGTCAGAAGCACGGATTCGACTTCCGCAGCGATGATTTCGGAATCCACCAAAACGCCATCGCAATCGAAAATGATGAGGGACGGAGCCGCCATGTGGGTAGCCTTCTTATCGGGAGGAGGACGCATTCACACTCGCGGGAACGCATCGGGAATATTGAAGGATCAGCTACAACTTTATAGCCCTAGCGTCAAACTTCACCGGAGACCTCGCGCCGTCTGCGGTCCAGCTCTTCGCTATAGCGCCTGAGCGTATGCGCTTCACTCAACAGGCCCATGACCTTGCGTTCCTGCGCATTGTTGACCACGGCGAGCGCTTCGCTTTCGGAACGGTCAAACCGCACGACAGCTTCCTTGGCGTTCATCTGCGGCAACAGGAATTCATCCTGATACTTCAAAAGCTCGCTGATGCTGTGGTTTTCCGAACTGTCGAAGCTGTCGGCATAGACTTCCGGCACGGGGATCATGCCGACATAGCGTCCTTGCGCGTCCACCGCGATGACGCGCTGGGTGGAACCAAGCGGGAAATCGTGGCGGAAGGTTTCGATATCCGTGTCGATCAGCACGGTGCGCACATCGTGACGCATCATGCGGCTGACGGTCAGATTGCGTATCCAGCCGATATCATGCGCCGAGCGGATGGCTTCGCCGCGCAGGTGGAAGCGCCAGGTGGCGAAGGAGTAGCCGAAGGTCTTGCGGACCATCAGCGAGGAGGACACGACGGCGCCCAGCACCAGCATGGAAATCGGAAAATCGCCGGTCAGTTCCAGCGCGAGAAAGGTCATGGTCATAGGGCCGCCGACGATGGCGACGGCCAGTGATGACATGCCGATCACCGCATAGACTTCCGGCGCAAGCGTCAGGCTGGTTGGCAGCACCACGCCCGCGACCGCCGCGAAAAGCTTGCCGGTCAATGCGCCCAGAAACAGCGATGCGAAGAACAGGCCGCCGCGAAAGCCGGAGCCGATGGAAATTGCCGAGGCCAGCGATTTCGTCAGGATCAGCAACAGCAGCGCCGAGATGGTAATATTCGCATTCAGATCGAGATGCAGCGCGCCATGGCCGGAGGCCAGCACCTGCGGCGAGAAGAAGGCGATCAGACCGACGATGGCCCCGCCGATAGCCGGTGTCAGGACATTGGGCAGAAAACTGCGCCGGGTGATTTGCTCGACGAATGTTACGCCGCGCATGATCAAAATGGCGATCCCTGCCGAAACAAAGCCCAGCAGCAATGCGGGCACGTAGTCACGTGGGGTGATGGCGTCGATGTTGCCGATATCGATCAGAAAAGGTGTGCCCCCAATGGCCTGCGTCACCAAAGTGCCGACAATCGCCGCGACGACCACCGGGGCCAGTGTGGCGATGGAATAAACGCCAATGATAAGCTCGAATGCATAAAATGCGCCGGTGAGGGGCGCGTTGAACGCGCTGGCAATGGCCGCTGCCGCACCGCAGCCGACAAGCGTGCGCAAATCGGCCCGGCGCAGTTTGAGCGCGCGCCCGATGCGCGATGCGAAACCGCTGGCAAGCTGTGTATAGGCGGCCTCCAGGCCAACCGAAGCGCCAAAGCCGTTGGAAATCAGGTTTTGCCCGACGAGAATAAAGCTATCGGTGAGTGACAGGCGACCGCCATGCAAGGCATTGGCTTCGATGGGATCGACGATGGGGCGCTTGCGCCAACGCGCCAGCACCCAGATGATAATCCCCATAAGAATGCCGCCAGCCAGCGGCGCGATGAAGGCGCTGGGATAAAGCTGCGCCGCAGAACTGAGCTTTTCGCCGGGTTCCAGCGCAAACAGCGCCTGATGCATCCATTGCGATATGCCGCCGATGGCCGCAACGGCAAGGCCGGATATGATACCGATCACGACACCCGCGATGACGAGACCGATTTCGCTGCCGCGCACAACGGCGCGCATGCGGAAGGGAACGAAGAACACCCTCAAATAACGGTTATGGCGCAGTTCTGCGAAATTCATATGCAAAAACCTGACAGGCGCGGTTCGGTCGGCTCAGTTGCCTCGAAGGCTGATTGTTCGCAAATCATAGCCGGAAAGGGATAACCAAGCCTTATTGGAGACGACGCATTACCCGTCGGCCTTTGCATTTCGATGACGGCGTTAAGATGGCAGTCGTGAAATTGTTCAGCATCGTTTGAAAGGAAAAAGCCCGGAAAGCCGGGACTTTGTTGCCTTTTTAAGAAAAGGTTTACGATTTCAATACCTTGGCGTTAACGCCATATTTACCCTACCCGGTAACCATAAGGACAAGTTTTCGCGTCCACAGGTAATCGAGTATCCCATGTCCCTAGTACGTCTTGCCCATGAGTTGCCCATCGAGGCCCCGCGTACCGCCTGGCTCGACTCCATCATCAAGGGTGATTGCGTTTCCGCTCTGGAGCGCCTGCCGGATCATTCCGTCGATGTCATCTTTGCCGATCCGCCCTACAATCTTCAGCTGGGTGGCGATCTGCATCGCCCGGATCAGTCGATGGTCAGCGCCGTTGACGATCATTGGGACCAGTTCGAAAGCTTTCAGGCCTATGACGCCTTCACCCGCGCCTGGCTTTTGGCCTGCCGCCGCGTTTTGAAGCCGAATGGCACGATATGGGTTATCGGCTCCTATCACAATATTTTCCGCGTCGGCACGCAGTTGCAGGATCTGGGCTTCTGGCTCCTCAATGACGTGATCTGGCGCAAAACCAATCCGATGCCGAACTTCCGCGGACGCCGTTTCCAGAACGCGCATGAGACGCTGATCTGGGCATCGCGCGACCAGAAGGGCAAAGGCTACACCTTCAATTATGAAGCGATGAAAGCCGCCAATGACGATGTGCAGATGCGCTCGGACTGGCTGTTTCCGATCTGCACGGGTTCAGAACGCCTGAAGGACGAGAACGGTGACAAGGTTCATCCGACGCAGAAGCCGGAAGCGCTTCTGGCCCGCATCATGATGGCTTCGAGCAAGCCGGGAGACGTTATTCTCGACCCATTCTTCGGTTCTGGCACGACCGGCGCGGTGGCTAAGCGTCTCGGACGCCATTTTGTCGGTATCGAACGCGAACAGACCTATATCGACGCCGCAACCGCCCGCATCGATGCGGTGGAACCGCTCGGCAAGGCCGAACTGACCGTCATGACCGGCAAGCGCGCTGAACCGCGTGTGGCTTTCACCAGTGTGCTGGAAGCAGGTCTCTTACGTCCGGGAACGGTTCTTTGCGATGCGCGCCGTCGTTATGCGGCGATCGTTCGCGCTGACGGCACTTTGGCGGCCAATGGCGAAGCCGGTTCGATCCATCGTATCGGCGCCAAGGTGCAAGGGTTCGACGCCTGCAATGGCTGGACCTTCTGGCATTTTGAAGAAGAAGGCGTGCTGAAACCTATCGACGATCTGCGCAAAGTCATCCGCGACGAGATGGCAGCAGCAGGCGCCTGAGAATAATTCTCATCGGACGGCCTCCAGCAAAGTCTGATCATGGAGCGCCCGGAGCGAATGCTTCGGGCGCTTTCGCTTTTATCAGAACGTAAGGCCGAGGGACTTCAGGTCGACGGCGAGTTTGGGTGCACCGGTGAAATGAACGGCCTGCCAGCCGGCAGCTTTTGCGCCGTCCACATTATGCAGCGAGTCATCGATGAACAGCGTTGCCGCCGGGTCAAGGTCGAACGCCGCGACATGCGCGTCGTAGATTTCCCGGTCGGGTTTCAGCATCTTCACGTCGCCCGAAACGGTGACACCCCGGCTTTCCGTCAGAAAAGGAAACCGGACCTGCGCTTCGCGGAAGGTGTCTGAGGCGAAATTGGTCAGCATGGTGACATCGTTCCCCGAGGCGATCAGCCCGCGCAGAATGGCGACACTTTCATCATAGGCATGCGGCACCATGCGCGACCAGTTTTGCCGGAAAGCCAGAATCTGCTCGCGCCATTCCGGGTGGGTGCCGATCAACAGCGCTTCGGCATCCTGCCAGCTGCGCCCGCGATCCTGTTCGACATTCCACGGACCCGTGCAGACCGTTTCCAGAAACCAGCGCCGCCGCTCGGTGTCGGGAATGATGTCGAGATAGGCCAGTTCCGGATCGTAGTGGATGAGAACCTTGCCGATATCGAAAACGACATGTTTGATTGGAGAGATCACGGTTTCTTCCTTTTGGGTTTGCTAGCCTGCTTGAAGGCATCCGGCACCGCTGCTGCGATGGCTTTCTTCATCACAGTGGGCAGGGCTTCTCCCGCGAGTTCGTCGGGTGCCGACCACCAGCCGTTTGCGGCCAAACGCTCGCTCACATTCTCGGCGCGGTAGACCGAGAGGCGCAATTCGAAATGGGTGAAGACATGGGTAATGCTGCCCGCCGGTTTCCATGAAGCCGGGAAGGGGGCCGCGTTGACGGTCGCGTCGCCATCGATACGCGCGGTCCACGGGCTGCCCGGCACTTCGGTCATGCCCGCAAGCAGGCCTTCGCCTTTTCGCTTGCGCAGAAAGATTGCGCCGTCTCCGCTCATGGCAACGAAAGCCGCACCAGTGCGGATCGGCTTTTCCGCCTTCGGCGCCTTGACCGGAAATTCCTCCGGGTCGCGGGTGGCGAGTGCGATGCAGTTATCATTGACCGGGCAGATCGCGCAGGCCGGTCGGCGCGGTGTGCAGATCGTTGCTCCGAGGTCCATCATTGCTTGTGCGAAGTCGCCGGGGCGGTCTGACGGTGTCATCTCGGCCATCAGGGCGCGGATTTGCGGCTTGGCGGCTGGCAGTGGCGTGTCGATGGCATAGAGCCGCGAAATGACGCGCTCGACATTGCCGTCCACCACTGCGGCATTTTCGCCGAAGGCAATCGCGGCAATGGCTGCCGATGTGTAGTCGCCGATGCCGGGCAGTTCCTTCAATGCTGCGGCGTTGCCTGGAAATTTGCCACCATATCGCGTGGCAACGAGATCGGCACATTTCTTGAGGTTGCGGGCGCGGGAATAGTAACCAAGCCCGGCCCATGCGCGCAGAATATCGTCTTCGCTGGCGTTCGCCATCGCGCGCACGTTCGGCCAGCGTGCGACGAAAGCGGTGAAATAGGATTTCACGGCCTCAACGGTCGTCTGTTGAAGCATGATTTCCGAAAGCCAGACCCGGTAAGGATCGGGCCGTATGCCGCGCGTCTGTTCTGAGGGCGTCACGCGCCAGGGCAGAACACGGTGATGGCGATCATACCAGCTCAAAAGCTGGCCGCTGCGTGTGGAACCGCTTTTGGCTTGAGGCGAAGCAGTGATCGGGCGGGCGGTGGAGTTCAAAGTCGCAGCGGCTTTCCAAAAAATGTCACGTTTACTGTAGTTGATAGAAAAAACAGCGATAGTGTAAAGCCAAACATTGTCAGTACTTGGCAAATGGGTCTGGCGCGTTACAAATCCTCCCATCGCGCTTTTGCCGTGGAAAGAGAATCAGTGATTAATTCCGTACCGGTTTATGTCATCAATCTCGCGCGTTCGCGAGACCGATGGGAGCGCCTGCAACAAAGCGCTGACGCGTTTTCGCTCGATCTGCGGCGCGTCGAGGCTGTGGAAGGCAAGCTGTTGCAGCCGGACGAGCTTGGCGATTTCGATGAGGCCGGTTTCCGACGCTGCCATGGCAAAATCGCCATGCCTGCCGAAATTGGTTGCTATTTCAGCCACATTAGCGCGCTTGAAGTCATCGCTGCGGCCCCGGAACCCTTTGCCGTTCTGGTCGAGGACGATGTCCTGTTTACGCCCGCTTTTATGCCCTTCGTTGAAAAAGCGATCCGAATCAGCGGTTGGGATGCGATCAAACTGGTCAATCACCGCACGGCGGCATTCCGGTCTTTCCGTCAAGTCGATGACGAGTTCGCGATCGGGCGTTGTCTGCATGGACCGCTGGGAAGCTCTGCTGCTTATATCGTGACACGGGAAGGGGCTGCGAAACTGCTGGCTGGGATACGCCCCATGCGGGTCCCTTACGATGTTGCACTTGAACGAGGATGGGCTGGCCATTACGAGATTTTCACTACCGACAAACCGGTGGTGGAATTCTCCGAGGTTGCTGTATCGACAATTGCACAGGGCCGTTCAGCTTACGCTAAAAAGCGATTGCCGCCATACAAAAGGCTAACTACGCTTTTTTTCAGGACTGCCGATTATGTCAGGCGAATCGTTTATGCACTTGCGAAGAGGAATCTCAGAGAGGCAACCGATTGAGTTATTTCAAAAAATCCTTTTTAGTTCGCCGCAGGGTAGATCCCTGGATTTTGGGCGTGGCCTCGGCGGCGATGCCTATCCGGGTCGGCCTCGGTCCTTTGATTTTATTCGTCTTTTCTTGCATCGGGATCTATATGGCTTGCGGCCGCCATGCGGTCGCGCGGCTCCATTGCAAGAAATTCTATATTTTCATTCTGTTTTATGCGGCCTGGTCGCTTGGGCTGATCCTGTTTCGCGGTGAACCGTTCAACGATAACCGTCAGATCGGCTATACGCTGCTGATTGCGGTTTTCGCCTTTGCAGGCTCCGGCATGGCTTTGATCCGCGACCCGCTGCGCGCCTATGTGCTTGGCGCGCGTGTCGGCGTCCTCGTCGCCACTATTGCTGCGCTGTATCTGGCGGTCACCGCTGGCGGACGTATCGGGATCGGCGGCAATCAGGCGGTTTTTGCCTTTGTTGTGGGCGTCTCGGCCATCTCGGCAGCGATACCTTTGCGCCAGGCATCGCGCTATCTCCCGAACGGGCCGCACTGGCTTGTGCTTGGTCTGGCGGCGGTGTTGACCTCGGAAACCCGGGCCGTGATCGTGGTTTTGCCTGTCTTTGCGGCGATTGAAATCATTTTCTTTCTGAAGCGTTTCAGCATTCGCCAGCAGGGGAGCGTCTATGCCGCACTGGGCGTTGCTTTGGCGGCGCTTGTTGTCGTCGGTCCTGTCGGTGACATCATTTCGAAGCGCTTTTCGGGCATGATCGAGTATTACGACACCGGTGACAGCAAGCAGTGGGAAGACAAGATTTCCGCCGATATTCGCGAGGTGCTGTGGAAAAGCGCCAGCAAGATCATCGTGCAGCATCCGATTGCGGGCGTCGGTTCCTATTCCAAAATGAATGAGGTGCGTACGGAAGCGGGCGAGCAGGCTCCGATGCTGGCTGGTTTCCGCCATGTGCACAATACTGTTCTCGACGAATTGCTGAATGACGGTATCATCGGCCTGATCTTCATGACCGGTGCCTTCCTGTCTATTTTCGTCTATCTGTGGCGAACCGCAGATAGCTGGGCAATGCGCAGAGCCCTGATCTATTTCGCTATCGTCTCAGGCAGTTACGGCATGCTGCACAATCCGCTGCTGCACGAAGTCACGATTTCGTCGACCATGTTCTTCCTTGCGGCGCTGAATGCAGCCGCGTCCCGCCGGGTCATGGCCGCACGGCGCGCCGGACTTGAAATGTGCGTATTCGGAAAGAAGTCGATTGCATGAAAGCGATAGTAACGGGGGCCGCCGGTTTCATCGGATACCACACGGCGCAACGCCTGCTGGACGAAGGCTGGCAGGTTGTCGGTATCGATAATGTCAATGACTACTATCAGGTCGAGCTGAAGGAAACGCGGCTGGCCAAGCTTCTGGCGCGCGATGGTTTTCGTTTTGCCAAAGCCGATATTGCGGATGCGGAAGCGATCAAGAGTGCCATTGGCGCGGATAGGGATGCCGATGTGATCGTGCATCTCGCCGCGCAGGCGGGCGTGCGTTATTCCATCGAAAACCCGGCTGCCTATGTTTCGGCCAATGTCATGGGGCAGGTCAATATTTTCGAGACCGCGCTGAAGCTCGAGAAGCGCCCGCCTGTGGTCTATGCCAGTTCGTCTTCGGTTTATGGCGCAAACGAGAAAATTCCTTTTTCAGAAAGCGATCCGGTCAATCATCCGGTTTCGGTCTATGCCGCGACGAAGCGCTCGGGCGAACTTCTGGCTTTTTCCTACAGCCATGTACACAAGCTGCATTCGACGGGCTTGCGCTTTTTCACTGTTTACGGCCCCTTTGGACGACCGGATATGGCGCCATGGCTTTTCACTTCGGCGATCCTGAAAGGGGAGCCCATCCGCGTTTTCAACAATGGCGAGATGCAGCGCGATTTTACGTTCGTGGAGGATATCGTCAGCGGCGTTGTCGGCGCGGTAAAGCGCATTCTGGAAAAGCCAGAGGAAACGGCACCGGTCTATAATCTCGGCAACAACCGCCCGGTCATGCTCAATGATTTCATTGCGGCAATCGAGAAGGCGACGGGTAGGGAAGCGATCCGCAGGCTTGAACCGATGCCTGCCGCAGACGTTCCGCGCACCTATGCGGATATCACGCTGGCCGCCCGCGATCTGGGTTTCAGCCCCAAAACGACGCTCGATGAAGGTATTCCTTTGTTTGTGGAGTGGTTTCGCGGCTATAATGGAGCGCGATGAGCGAGCCAAAATCAAAACGCGGATTTCGACCGCTGGCGGATATGACCTCGGGTCTGATGGACCCGATGCTCCAGAAACGTGCGGGCATCAATCTCTCGCTCCTGCAATCCTGGGAAGATATCGTCGGCCCGGCCATTGGCGCCACATCGCGCCCGTTGCGTATTCTCTGGCCGCGTCGCCTGCATGAAGATGACCCATTCAAACCTGCGACCTTGATCATCGCTTGCGAAGGTTTTGCCGCCTTACAGATCCAGCACGAGACCGGCGAAATCATCAGTCGCGTCAATGGCTTTCTTGGCTTTTCGGCCATCGGGCGCATCCGCATCGAGCAAAAGCCACCTGCTATACCGGCCAAGCGCCGGGCCAAGCGGCTTGCTCCGCTGGCCCCTTCGGAAGAGCGCCGGATCGACAAGGCGACGGACGGAATCGAGGATGATGCCTTGCGGGCAGCACTTGCACGGCTTGGCAAGAATATTCTGGTGGAAAAGCGAAGTTCCGGCAAAAAGACGGATTAAGCTCAGTGCGTTGCCAGAAACTTCCTGCAATTGCAAAAACGCTTAATTGCGATACAAGCCGCCATAAATTTGATGCAAGGCTTCGGCAGTTTGCAGCGAGTTGAAGCAAGAACTGGGCTAGTCGTTCTGCATATGGAAACAATATCGGTGGTCTGCTGACTTTCATGTGAACGATGCGGGTCTGGCGAATATTTCTCTGCCGCCTTAGATTATATATCGAACAACCAAATGAAACAGGACTGGATGATTCGGATGCCTGCAGTGCTTAATCGCAGACACGTCATTTCTCTCGCTGGATCGGCTGCTGCCGGACTGGCTTTTGCAGGAGCTTCTGCAACGGGCGCTCTGGCGCAGGACCGTGCCCCGGAAGGCACTGTCGATGCGGCGAAGATCGCCGAGCCGGGCAAGCTCAAGGATATGGTCTACGGCAAGGCCGATGCACCGGTGACGATCATCGAATATGCATCGCTGACCTGCCCGCATTGCGCCGAATTCACGATCAATACCTTCCCGAAAATCAAGGAAAAATATATCGATACAGGCAAGGCGCGGCTCATCTTCCGCGAATTCCCATTCGATCCGCGCGCAACGGCTGCGTTCATGCTGGCGCGCTGCGCCCCGGAAGATCGCTATTTCCCGATGGTCGACGTGTTCTTCAAGCAGCAGCAACAGTGGGCAACCGCCGAAGATGGTGAAGCCGCCCTGCTGCAAATCGCAAAACTTGCCGGTTTTACACAGGAGTCCTTCAAGGCTTGCTTGACGAACCAGCAAGTTCTCGATGATGTGAGAGCCACGATGGAACGTGGATCGAAGGATTATGGAGTCAATGCGACGCCAACCTTCTTCATCAACGGCCAAAAATACGCTGGAGCCCTTTCGGTTGACGAAATGTCGGCAATCATCGACAAGCTTCTCTGACCCGTTTTCCCGGATGAAAAGCGGACGCATCACTGCGTCCGCTTTTGTCGTTTCTGGAATGGGCGATAAAACTGGAGGAGCTTGCTGATGCGCTTCTCCAAACTGCGCTTGGTCGGTTTCAAGTCCTTCGTCGAACCCATGGAGTTCGTCATCGAAGGCGGGCTGACCGGCGTTGTCGGGCCGAATGGCTGCGGCAAATCCAATCTGGTGGAAGCCTTGCGCTGGGTGATGGGTGAAAACTCATACAAGAACATGCGCGCTTCCGGCATGGACGATGTCATTTTCTCCGGTTCTGCCACGCGCCCGGCGCGCAATACGGCGGAAGTGACGCTTTTCCTCGACAATTCCGACCGCACGGCTCCCGCGAGCTATAACGACGCCGATGAGTTGCAGGTGTCGCGCCGTATCGAGCGCGAGGCAGGCTCCGTCTATCGCATCAATGGTAAGGAAGCTCGCGCCAAGGATGTGCAGTTACTCTTTGCGGATCAATCGACGGGCGCGCGTTCGCCGTCCATGGTCGGGCAGGGCCGCATCGGCGAACTCATTCAGGCAAAGCCGCAGGCGCGCCGTGCGCTTCTGGAAGAAGCTGCCGGTATTTCCGGCCTGCATACGCGTCGCCACGAAGCGGAACTACGCCTGCGTGCTGCCGAGGGCAATCTCGACCGTCTTGACGATGTGGTCGGCGAGTTGGGTAGCCAGATCGAAAGCCTGAAGCGTCAGGCGCGTCAGGCCAACCGTTTCAAGGCGCTTTCCGCGGATATTCGCCGTGCGGAAGCCGCCTTGCTGCATCTGCGCTGGAGCCAGGCCAAAGCGCAGGAAGGCGAGGCACAAAGCGCCTTGTCGGCTGCGACCGCGACTGTCGGCGATATGGCGCAGGCGCAGATGAACGCGGCTCGCGATCAGGCGATTGGCGCGCATAAGCTGCCGGAACTGCGCGAGGCCGAAGCCAAGGCTGCCGCCGCCTTGCAGCGCCTATCAATTGCCCGCACCCAACTGGACGAAGAGGACGGACGCATTCGCGCCCGCCGCGCCGAGCTGATGAAGCGGCTGGAACAGCTGACTGCCGACATTGCTCGTGAAGAGCAGATGGTGCGCGAGAATGCCGATATTCTGGCGAAGCTGGAAGAAGAAGAACAGGAACTGGTCGCCTCCAACGAAGCATCGGGCGAGCGCGACGAGGAATTGCGTGCGCTGTTCGAAGAGGCGGAAATTCGCCTGACCGATAGCGAAGGCGCGCTGGCGCGGGTGACCGCCGAACGGGCGGAAGCGACCGCCGAACGGGCGCAGATCGAACGCGCTTTGAAGGAAACACAGGATCGCCGCGACCGCCTTGCCGTGCAGATGGACACTATCGAGCGCGATATTGCCGCTGTCGTCCAGCAGATCGGCGGTCTGTTCGATCCGGCAGAAAAGCGCATCGTGGTTGACGCCTGTGCGGATGCGCTTGCTGCGGCTGAAGAAGCGGTTGTTGCGGCAGAAGAACTGGTCGCAGGCGCACGCGAAGTCGAAGCGGCAAGCCGTCAGCCTTTGAACGAAGCGCGCACGGAACTGAGCCGCATCGAGACCGAAGCACAGACGCTGGCGCGTATTCTCAATGCTGGCGAAACCGGCCAGTTTCCGCCGGTGGTGGAAGAGCTGCGCGTTGAAAAGGGTTATGAAATCGCCCTCGGCGCGGCCTTGGGTGAAGACCTCGACGCGGCAAGCGACGACAATGCACCGGTCTATTGGGCTTATAATCCGGCACCGGAAGCCGATCCGGCCTTGCCACAAGGGGCAACGCCGCTTGACCGGCTGGTCGATGGGCCGCAGCAATTGCGCCGCAGGCTGGCCCAAGTCGGCGTTGTGTCGGATAGTGATGGGCAGCGTTTGCAGGCGCTTTTGCGTCCCGGCCAGCGGCTGGTGAGCAAGGCCGGTGCGCTGTGGCGCTGGGATGGCTATACGGCAAGCGCCGATGCGCCGACACCGGCAGCACAACGTCTGGCCCAGAAGAACCGCCTGAGCGAACTCGAGCAGGAATCGGTTGCCGCCCGCAAAGGCGTCGATGAGGCCGAACAGGCCGTGCGCCGCGCCGAAGCTTCGGTGCGCGAAGCCGTCGAACATGAGCGTGTCGCCCGCGATCAGTGGCGCACCAATCAGCGCAAGCTGGACGAGGCGCGTGAAGCGCTGGCGGTCGCCGAGCGTGCGGCAGGGCAGCTTGCAACCCGCCGTTCGGCTCTGGACGAATCCAAGGCGCGGCTGGAAGAAAATCTGGAAGAAGCGCAGATCCGCGTCGCGGAAGCGGAAGACCGGCTCGGTGAAATGCCGGATCTGGAGGCCATTGCGCAACGCCTTGCAGCGCTGACGAGCGAAGTCCTCTCCGACCGCACGGCTTTGGCCGAAGCACGCGCCGCTTATGAAGGGCTGCGTCGCGAAGCCGAAGCGCGGTTGCGCCGTCTGGACATGATTGCGCTGGAGCGACGCAACTGGATTTCGCGCGCGGAAAATGCCGACCGGCAGATTGCGTCGCTGAACGACCGTCGCGCCGAGACGGCAGACGAGGCGGAAGGTCTGGCCGAAGCGCCGGACGAGATCGAGGCCCGCCGTCGGGCGCTGTTGAACGAGCTTTCCCTGGCGGATGATCGTCGTAAAGAAGCCGCTGATATTCTGGCCGAGGCTGAGACCGCGCAGGCCGAACTCGACAAGGCAGCGACGCTTGCCATTCAGCATCTGGCATCAAGCCGCGAGCAGCGTGCCCGCGCCGAAGAACGCCTCGCCGCAGCCGAAGAGCGGCTCAAGGATGCGGAAGCCCGTATCGTTGAAGCGCTTAATTGCGCGCCGCATGAAGCGATTCGCCATACCGGGCTGAAGGCCGATGATGCTATTCCTGACCCCGATCAGCTGGAACGCCAGCTGGAGCGGCTCAAGATCGAGCGCGAGCGGCTTGGCGCGGTCAACCTGCGCGCCGAAGAAGAAAGCCAGGAGCTTTCGGACCGTCTAGATGCGATTGTGTCCGAGCGCGAGGATGTTATCGAGGCGATCAAGAAATTGCGTCAGGCGATCCAGAGCCTGAACCGCGAAGGACGCGAGCGTCTGCTGGCCGCCTTCGAGGTGGTGAATGTGCAGTTCCAGCGCCTGTTCACGCATCTGTTCGGCGGCGGCACGGCGGAACTGCAACTGATCGAAAGCGACGATCCGCTGGAAGCCGGGCTTGAAATTCTCGCCCGTCCACCCGGGAAAAAGCCGCAGACCATGACGCTGCTGTCAGGCGGCGAGCAGGCGCTGACGGCGATGGCGCTGATCTTTGCGGTGTTTCTCACCAATCCGGCGCCGATCTGCGTGCTGGACGAAGTGGACGCGCCACTCGACGACCACAATGTTGAGCGCTATTGCAATCTGATGGATGAGATGGCGGCTTCAACCGAAACGCGTTTCGTGGTCATCACGCATAATCCGATCACCATGGCGCGTATGAATCGTCTGTTCGGCGTCACCATGGGCGAACAGGGCGTCAGCCAGCTGGTTTCGGTCGATCTGCAAACGGCTGAACGCCTGCGCGAAGCGAGCTAAAAACACAATCTGTGCGGAGGACCGGCTTGAGCGGTGATCACGACCACGGAGATGTCAGCGATACGCCGCTACCAAGGCTATGGATCGCGTTTGCTATAACCAGCCTTTTCATGATCATCGAGATCATCGGCAGTTTCGTCACCGGCAGTTTGGCGCTGTTATCCGACGCCATGCATATGGCGACGGACAGTTTTGCGCTGCTTCTTGCCCTGATCGCCATATATCTGGGCCGCCGGGCCGCCGATATCCTTCGCACCTACGGCTATGCCCGGTTCGAAATCCTTGCCGCGACGGTCAATGCACTTCTGCTACTCGGCGTGGCTTTCTATATCCTCTATGAAGCCTATGTGCGTCTTTCAAGTCCAGCCGATGTGCAATCGGTTGGCATGATGGTCGTCGCCGTGATCGGGCTGGTGATCAACCTGATATCGATGCGGGTCTTGATGGGACACAAGGATCAAAGCCTAAACGTCAAGGGCGCTTATCTCGAGGTCTGGGCGGATATGCTGGGCTCTGTCGGCGTGATCGTCGGCGCTGCGATCATTTATCTGACCGGATGGGAATGGGTGGATTCGGTGATCGCCATCGGTATCGGTTTCATGGTCTTTCCGCGCACATGGGTGCTGCTCAAGGAATGCATCAATATCCTGCTGGAAGGCGTCCCTGCGGGACTCGACCTCAACGACTTGCAGAAAGCCGTGCTGGCTGTACCGGGTGTGGCGACCCTCCACGACCTTCATGTCTGGTCGCTCACCAAGAACCAGCAATCCCTGACCGCCCATATTGTGCTGGCCGACGGCGCGGAGGGCGAAACCGTGCGCCGCGCGGTCGAGCAGGTCTTGCAGGAGAAATACGATCTTGACCACACCACCTTGCAGATGGAAACAGTCGATCGCGCTTCTGCCGAGCACATTCATTGACGCTCGGTAGTCTACCGCCACAAACGGGTTTTACAGGTCGCTCCAGACTGCGAGTTCATTACCCGCCGGATCGGTGAAATGAAAACGTCGTCCGCCCGGAAAGGCAAAGATCGGCTTCACAATGGTTCCGCCAGCTTCGGTCACGGCCTGAAGCGCGGTTTCGAGCCTCAGCGCATAAAGCACCGGCAGCGGCTTCGCTGTTGCCTGCGGATCGGCGTCAAAGCCGCCATCCAATCCTTCCGAGAAGGCTGAATAGGTCGGGCCGTAATCGGTGAAAGACCAGCCGAAGGCACGCGCATAGAAACTCTTGGTCGCATCAAGCGATCCGTTTCCAGCTGGCATTTCCAGATAGTCGAGCTTGCCCGTGATACGCATGGTCCAACTCCAATATGTTCTTTGTTTGTTCTTATTCTTGCTGTATCTGCCCAGCAGAGTCAATCCGTTATGTGGCCTCCGCGCAGCTATTCCCGCCTCTAATCGATTCTATTGTCGCGGCTTGTCTTTTTTGGTTGGCAGCAGCCTTGCGGATCGCATAAGCAACGGACAGCAGGTTCTGGGAGTACTTGCAATTGTTGCAAGCCTTTTGTGAACCGTTCCTGCATCAAGGGAGGCCATGATGGCGAAGTGGGTGTACACGTTCGGCGACGGCAAGGCGGAAGGTGCGGCAAGCGACCGTAATCTTCTCGGCGGCAAGGGAGCGAATCTGGCTGAAATGAGCAGCCTCGGTCTGCCCGTACCGCCCGGCTTTACGATCACCACCGAAGTCTGCACCTATTATTACGACCATGACCGCAATTATCCGTCCGAACTGGACGAGCAGGTGCGCGCAGCGCTTGTCCATATCGCCAAGGTGACAGGCCGCAATTTCGGCGATGCTGATAAGCCGCTGCTGGTGTCGGTTCGTTCCGGCGCACGCGCCTCCATGCCCGGCATGATGGATACGGTGCTTAATCTCGGTCTCAACGACGAAACCGTGCAGGCCATCGCCCGCGAAGCCGGTGACGAGCGCTTCGCCTATGACAGCTACCGCCGTTTCATCCAAATGTATTCGGATGTGGTGCTGGGCGTCGATCATGGTTTCTTTGAGGAAATTCTCGAAGACAAGAAGGCCGATCTCGCCGTCGATGTCGACACGGCGCTGACGGCGGACGACTGGAAAGATGTCATTTCGCTCTACAAGGCCAAGGTCGAGGAAGAGCTGGGCCAGCCTTTTCCGCAGGACCCGCATGAGCAGCTTTGGGGCGCCATAGGTGCTGTTTTCTCCAGCTGGATGAATGCCCGCGCCATCACCTATCGCCGTTTGCACAATATCCCGGCGGCCTGGGGCACGGCGGTCAATGTGCAGGCCATGGTGTTCGGCAATATGGGCGAGACTTCCGCCACGGGCGTAGCCTTCACACGCAATCCTTCGACCGGCGAGAAGAACCTTTACGGCGAATTCCTCGTCAATGCGCAGGGCGAAGACGTGGTGGCGGGCATTCGCACGCCGCAGAACATCACCGAAGAAGCGCGCATCGCTGCCGGTTCCGACAAACCGTCGCTGGAAAAGGTGATGCCGGAAGCGTTTGCCGAATTCCTCAAGGTCGCCGACCGACTGGAACAGCATTATCGCGACATGCAGGATCTGGAATTCACCATCGAGCGCGGTAAGCTCTGGATGCTCCAGACCCGTTCGGGCAAGCGCACCGCCAAGGCCGCGCTTAAAATGGCCGTCGAAATGGCTGGCGAAGGGCTGATCACCGAGGAAGAGGCCGTGCTGCGCATTGATCCGGCAGCGCTGGATCAGCTGTTGCACCCGACCATCGATCCCCGCGCCGAGCGCCAGATCGTCGGTCAGGGCCTGCCTGCCTCGCCGGGTGCTGCGACGGGTGAAATCGTCTTCTCGTCGGAAGATGCCGAACAGGCGAAGTCGGAAGGCCGCAAGGTCATTCTGGTTCGTATCGAAACCAGCCCGGAAGACATTCATGGCATGCACGCAGCAGAAGGCATTCTGACGACACGCGGCGGCATGACCAGCCATGCGGCGGTTGTGGCGCGCGGTATGGGCAAGCCTTGCGTTTCGGGCGCCGGTTCGCTGCGCGTCGATTATCGCAACGGCACCATGCTGGCTGCCGGACAGACCTTCAAGAAGGGCGATGTCGTCACCGTTGACGGTTCGAGCGGGCAGGTGCTGAAAGGCGCTGTCGCCATGCTGCAGCCGGAGCTTTCCGGCGACTTTGGCCAATTGATGGAATGGGCCGACCGCCAACGCCGCATGAAAGTACGCGCCAATGCCGAAACGCCTGCGGATGCCCGCACGGCCCGGTCTTTCGGCGCGGAAGGCATCGGTCTTTGCCGCACCGAACACATGTTTTTCGAGGGAAGCCGCATTGTTGCGATGCGCGAGATGATCCTCTCCGACAATGAAGAAGGCCGTCGCGCAGCGCTGACCAAGCTTCTGCCGATGCAGCGTTCCGACTTTGCCGAACTGTTCGAAATCATGAAGGGCCTGCCGGTCACGATCCGTCTGCTCGATCCGCCGCTACACGAATTCCTGCCGCATACGGACGAGGAAGTCGCCGAAGTGGCCAGCTCCATGGGCGTAGACGCGGTGAAGCTGCGCGAGCGCGCCGAAAGCCTGCACGAGTTCAACCCGATGCTGGGCCATCGCGGCTGTCGCCTGGCGATTTCCTATCCGGAAATTGCGGAAATGCAGGCGCGCGCCATTTTCGAAGCTGCCGTCGATGCAGGCAAGAAAACCGGCGAACCGGTGGTGCCGGAAGTTATGGTGCCGCTGGTCGGCCTCAAGGCGGAACTGGATTTCGTCAAGGCGCGCATCGATGCGGTGGCTCAGGACGTCATGAAGGAAGCGGGCGTCAAGATCGACTATATGGTCGGTACGATGATCGAACTGCCGCGTGCAGCTTTGCGCGCAGCGGAAATCGCCGAAACGGCAGAGTTCTTCTCGTTCGGCACCAACGACCTGACCCAGACTACATTTGGCATTTCGCGCGATGACGCGGCAGGCTTCCTCACTACCTACCAGCAGCGTGGTGTGGTGGAGCAGGACCCATTCGTGTCGCTCGATGTGGATGGTGTGGGCGAACTGGTGCAGATCGCCGCCGAGCGTGGACGCAAGACGCGCGACAAGATCAAGCTCGGCATTTGTGGTGAGCATGGTGGTGATCCGTCGTCTATCGCCTTCTGTGAAAAGACCGGCCTTGATTATGTGTCCTGCTCGCCGTTCCGCGTGCCGATTGCCCGGCTCGCCGCCGCACAGGCAGCCGTGCGCAAGGCGTAAAGCCAAAAGAAAGCGCTCCCGAAAAGGAAGGAGCGCTTTCGCTCTGGCAAGGAAAATCCCTATAACAACAAAGTGTTAGTATGTCGGCCCCATTCAGTTGGGTCGGCACACTGGACAATATTGCCCGACGTATTAAAATCCTTCGAAATTTACACTTTCAGAAGAACGGGCCATGCGTCGTTTCATTTCTGCGGCGGGGGCCGCGCTTGTTTTCGCTTGCAGCACGGCAGGCGCTGTCGAGGTTTCACCGCAGGATGCGGCCCAACCGGAAAAGGTTCGGATCGTGGAGCCGCAGCTGCACATCGCACGCGGCGGCAGTGCAACGCCGCAAGTGGCGCTGACGCTTGATGCCTGCATGGGCAAGACGGACCATCGCATTCTCGATACGCTGGTCAAGGAGCGCATTCCCGCGACGATCTTTGTGACCGGGCGCTGGTTGAAACAAAACGCGGAAGCCTTTGCGGTGATGAAAGCCAATCCCGACCTGTTCGCGATTGAGGATCACGGCGCTATGCATGTTCCGGCCATTACCAATGTGCCGACGATGTATGGCATCAAGACCGCCGGATCGCTGGATGCCGTGCGCTCGGAAATCGAAGGCGGATCGACGTCGATTGTCGGGGCTGGTGCGCCAAAGCCGCAATATTATCGCGATGCGACAGCCCGCTATTCGACCGATGCCGTGGCGCTCGCCACAAGCCTTGGCTACAAGATCGGCGGTTATTCGCTGAATGGCGATCAGGGCGCATCGTTGCTGGCGCCGACTGTGGCGCGGCGCATATCGGCGGCCCGCGATGGCGATGTCATCATCTCGCATATCAATCAGCCGACACGGTCGGCGGGCGAGGGCGTTGCCAAAGGCATAATGGCTCTGAAGGCCAAGGGCATGAAATTCGTACTGCTGCGCGATGTTGAAACGTCGATGACGCTGAACCCGGTGCCTGCGCACAATCTTCAGGCAGGTGTTCCAGGCGTCAAAAAATCCACCCCGCCGAAATGATCAAGCGCCGTTGGTCTGCTCCTTCGGCGACAGGCTTTTCATGACGGCGGCATAGTTGCGGCCAAGGCTTTCGAAAAGCGCATTCTCGCCCTTCGGCGGTTCGACCGACAGGGTTGTGCCGTCATTGCGCAGCGTGACGAAAATCACCTGATCCTGCGGCTGCCCGGCAATGGCGATCGCGCCGATGCGCTGGGCTTCGCTGGTGTCGAGCGCCGGCATGTTGAACAGAACTTCGCCACCCACACGTTCTGCGGCCTTGGCAAGCGCTGCATCAAACCCCTCGATCAGCACGTCAATGGCCCCGAGCGCAAATTCCAGCTCGACGGCTTCGAGCGTCATCGTACTTGTTTCAAGACCCGTCTGGGCGCTTTCTTCGGCGCTGCCCGACCGGGTGGTGGTGCCAATCCCGTTGGCACTGTTTTCAGGCGCGTGGTTCATTCCGTCCTCTCCGACGAATCCGAAAAAAGCCCCCTAATAATCGATCATGCCCTTCATTAGTAGTTGCTGCAATGCTCTTTTGATTGATTTACCTCGCTTTTTTCTGTTAGGCGGCAATAGTGAGCCAAAAATAGCCTGCACTTCATGCGTTTTTAGTGTGCCATGATCGCGCAATACGTGTGCTTTCCAGGCAGTAAAGATGATTATGCAAAACTGTACAGCTGCATGTTTTGCCGGGTTCAAATCTCTCTGCTATTCATAAGCGTGGCTGAATGTTGTGGCCGTTTTGGGATTCTGCCGAAAAGTGCGTTGTATTTTTCGGGATGTGCTTCTGGGAACCTGGATGAGAAAACTTCGCTATCAGCGGCGACAGTCGCGTTCTGCGGTCTGGGCCTTGCGGTTCGGGGTCTTCGCTGCCGTATTGCTGGCGCTGGCTTTCGTGTTGCACCGCTTCTGGAAGCTTGAAACGCCTGATTTCGTCCTTGCCGCCGGGTTAAGCGGCGCTCTGGCCCTGCTGGCGCTGATCTGCGCAGCCAAGGGTTTTCGCAATCTCTGGGTCAATGGCGACAAGGGCGGGGCGCGATCCTTCACGGCCTGCGTGTTTGCCTGCATCGTGCTGGCGCCGCTCGGTTTGCTGGGCATTCTCTGGATCAGCTCGCCAGCGCTCTACGATATTTCGACCGATTTCGAGACGCCGCCGCAATTTCCCACCGACATGCCCGCCCGCCTGCAATGGATGAACCCGCTGACACCGGCGGTCAGCGGCGATGCGCTGACGCAGCTCACCGCCTATCCCGATGTACTGGGCCGCCGCTATGAGGCAGCGCCCGACCGCGTGGCGCAGGGTGTGCAGACCGTGTTGAAGAGTTTCGGCTGGCAGGTAATCGTCAACGATGCGCCGTTGCCGGAGGAAAGCGCCACCCGCTTTGTCGCGACGGCGCATAGTTTCATTCTCGGTCTCAAGAGCGATATCGTCATCCGGCTGCTGGATGAAGGTGAAACCACCTATGTCGATATCCGTTCGCTCTCGCGCTATGGAAAACGCGATCTGGGGCAGAATGCGGCCTTCATCACCGAATTTCTTGGAAGCCTGGAAGGCGAAGTGAACAAGGCACCTGCGGACGTCGAATAGCGTTGTTTATGCAGGCTGGTAGATGCTTTCGAGCGATGGGTCGCCTTCGGTCACGATTTCCCCGCGCCCGACCAGATCTTCCAGATGCGCCAGCACCGACAGAGCTGCTGCGCCATGGAGGCGCGGATCGGTATCGCGATAGATCGCCTTCACCATATCGCCGATGGTGCGGTCGCCTTGCATGATGCGCTGAAAAACCGCGCGCTCGCGCATTTTGCGATGGGCCCGCAATCCGCGCACAAAGGCGGCGGGCTTGGTCACCGCACCGCCATGGCCGGGCAGATAGACATGATCGTCACGTGCCAGAAGCTTTTCGAGCGAGGCCATATAGTCGCTCATTGAGCCATCCGGCGGGGCGACGATGGAGGTAGCCCAGGCCATCACATGATCGGCCGAAAACAGGATATCCGTGCCTTTCAGCTCGAATGCCATGTGGTTTGCGGCATGGCCCGGTGTGTGAAGGCCTTGAAGCGCCCAGCCATCGCCTTCAACGGTTCCGCCATCGGCAAGCACGATATCGGGCGCAAAATCCGTGTCGGCACTGGCTTCTAGCACGTTCACTTCGCCCGCATGATAGGGGCGGGCGGGCCGGTGCGGGCCTTCGGCAACCGTTTTTGCACCCAGCTCGTTTTTGAGGCGCTCGGCTAGCGGCGAGTGATCACGGTGCGTGTGGCTGACGAAAATATGGCTGACGGGGCGTCCTGCAATGGCAGCAAGCAGAGCCTGATAGTGGGCCTCATCGACGGGACCCGGATCGATGATTGCCAGCGTGTCCCGGCCAACGATATAGCTGTTGGTGCCATGAAAGGTGAAGGCGCTCGGATTGTTCACCGTCACGCGGACAATCCCTTTACTTAGCTCAACCGGCTTCCCATATTCAGGAGAGAAACTGCTGTCGAAAACGAGCGCCATGGAAGTCATTTCCAATTTATTTATGGTGTTATTGTCGAAACGGCATAGGCCTTATATAGTGGGATTTCAAACGGTAACTGCCTGATACGTCAAGAATGGACCTGAGACGGTTATGCGTTCGGAATTCGGAAATCGTATTCATCACGGTCAGGAGTTGGATATGCCGCACAGAGCAAAGTCACGCGTCGCTACCGCATCGCTCGCCGCCGAATCTCGTCAAACAAGACAGCTCGCCCGAATATTCTCCTTCCTTTCCCTTGGCCTGATCGGCGCGGCGCTCGTTGCGATTGCCGCTGGGGTGAAGGTTGATTTCATCTATATGATCATGGCGGTGCAGGCGGTGGCGCTCTTGGGCATTTCAGCGCTCTACGGCTTTTCAAAGAAAAAGTGAAACGCGCTCCCGCGCGAATATGCAGGGCTTATTTCACCGTGGTTGCGAGAGGCCGGATCATGTCCGGCCTTTATCATATCTGATTGAAACTGCTTCGCGATTGACAAGCGGCGCGGGACAACGCTTTGTCATACTCCAGTACTGTTTTTCGGGAGGCAAAGTTGAAGGTTGAGACGCTCGCGGTAGAGCCGCTGACCAAGCAAGCATTCGCGCCGTTCGGCGATGTCATCGAGGTTGAAGGGGCAGAGCGGCGTCTCATCAACAATGGTTCGACCGAGCGTTTTCATGATCTGGCGCGCGTCGAGGCAGAAGGCACGCAAGCGCGTGTACTCATCAATATTTTCCGCGGCCAGTCTTTTGAAGCGCCCATCGATATCGTCATGATGGAGCGTCATCCCTTCGGTTCGCAGGCCTTCATACCGCTGGAGCGGCGTCCGTTTCTGGTCGTTGTCGCTGAAGATGCCGACGGCAAGCCCGCACGGCCGCGTGTTTTCCTTGCCAAGGGCGATCAGGGCGTCAACTATCTCAAGAATGTCTGGCATCATCCGCTTCTGGCGCTTGAGCAGAAATCGGATTTTCTCATTGTCGACCGCGCTGGCAAGGAGGACAATCTGGAAGAATATTTCTTCCCAGATGTCGTTTTCTGCATCCAGTCGGCCAAACCAATCTGAATATTATTCGAGGGAAACATGGGCAGACTTTCCACACACGTTCTCGACACAGCGCATGGCAGCCCGGCTGCGGCAATGCGCATCGAGCTCTATCGCATCAGCAAGGGCACACCGGAACTGATCAAGCGCGTTGTCACCAATCTGGACGGGCGCACTGATGCACCGCTGCTGACCGGCGACGGCATGCAGATTGGCGTTTACGAGCTGCAATTCCATGTGGCCGAGTATTTTGCAGGGCGCGGGGCCGATCAGGCCAATCCGCCTTTCCTCGATCTCATTCCGATCCGGTTCGCCGTGGCGGATGTGGACGGACATTATCACGTGCCGCTGCTTGTCAGCCCTTGGTCCTATTCCACCTATCGCGGCAGCTGATCCGCACTTATCCCCGTGTCGTTCGCCTGGACTAAGCTCTTCGTACCACCAAACACGAGGAGCCGAACATGGATGAAACGCCCAATCTGAAACTTCCCTATATTCTGCCCAGTCAGGCGCAGAAGCATGTCACGCATAATGAAGCATTGCGGCTGCTGGATGCGGTGGTGAATTTAAGTGTGAAATCGCGCAGCCTCACCGCCCCACCGGCAGCACCTTCCGCTGGCGCGCGCTATATCGTTGCACTGCCCGCCACAGGTGCTTGGTCTGGCAAGAAGGGCATGGTCGCTTCGTTCATCGATGATGGCTGGCTGTTCATTCAACCGGCGATCGGCTGGCAAGCCTATGTCGAATCGGAAGCGCAGCTTCTGGTTTTCGATGGAACGGACTGGAACCCTACCGGCAGTGGCGTGCCGGACGAACTGTCCGTATCGATGCTGGGCATTCAGGCGACGGCGGATGCGGTCAATCGTTTCGCTCTTTCGGCGGCGGCAAGCCTGTTCAACAATGCAGGCGCGGGGCATCAGATCAAGGTCAACAAGCAGGCCGCGACCGACACGGCGAGCCTTCTGTTCCAGACCAGCTGGACCGGCTATGCCGAAATGGGCCTGAACGGCAGCAGCGATTTCAGCATCAAGGTGAGTGACGATCTGGGTACGTGGCGTCAGGTAATGCGTGTGGATCGCGCGACGGGCAATACCGCAATCGGAAGCAATACACCGGTGACGCGTCTTGATGTCGATGGACCGATCCGGCCTGCATCCTATTCGAAACTCACAATGCCTATCGCCGCGAATCACGGCGCGGGCGCCTTGTTCTACGTTACGGATGCATCGGCGGGCGCGCAGCTTGCCTATTCCGATGGCAGCGCATGGCGCAGCATCAGAACCGGCATCTTGATATCCTGAGTGGTATCTGTCTGGAAAATCGAAATTTTTCCAGACAGGTCGCCTTTTCCGACGCTTTTATGCCGCACCGGCGTATTAATCGCCTGAAACGTGTTCGTTAATCTTATGCAGGCTCAATTCATATGGTTCGTCTGGCGGACTCATGCTAACGGTTGCAGAATAATTCTAGGGGCTTCAACCGTCGGGTAAAAAGAGAGTTTTTTGCTGCCGACAGGAGCGGTATTTGTTTCGCTCTGTCTTGAGAGCAGGATAATGCGCGTATGAGTTTGAGATATTCTTGGCAAAGGCTAGCGCTTTTGCCACGACTGACCAAGCAGATTATTCTGATGCTGAGCGATTGCGTTCTGCTGTTGCTCAGCGCGTATCTGGCGTTTGTCATTCGTCTGGGCTTTGTTTTCACACCCAGCAAGGCGCAACTTTTTCTGATTATCATCGCTCCGATGCTGACCGTGCCGGTTTTCATCCGGTTCGGACTTTATCGTGCGATCATCCGCTATCTGGCGGAACGCGCCATCTGGCCGATCTTTCAGGCCACTGCGGTCGCGGCTCTATTCTGGGTCGCGCTGGTCTTTCTGATGGAGCTTTACGGCAATGCCGGTCTGCCGCGCTCGGTTCCGCTTCTTTATTGGCTGTTGAGCACGGTGCTGATCACGGCAAGCCGTTTCGGCGCGAAATGGTTGCTGCGCAATGCCGAAACCGGCCGGACTTATACCAGCTCGGCGCTGATCGTTGGCGTCGGAGAGCCTGCGCGCCAGCTGGCGACGGCGCTGCGCAGCCATAGCGATACGATGGTCGTTGGCTTTGTCGATCCGGCTGGGCAGCTCAAGGGCATGGATATTATCGGTCTGCGCGTTTATGGGGCAGAAGAAATGCCCGCCCTTATTGAAAATTACGGCGTCAAACAGGTGCTCGTATCCGAACCGGGGCTCGATCAGAAACAGCGTCAGGACTTTGCCCGTCTGCTTGGCCGGCTTCCGGTCAATACGCGGATTCTGCCGCCGATAGCCGATCTGAGCGCGGGCAAATATCTCGTTTCCGCGCTGCGCAATATCGAGATCGACGATCTTCTTGGTCGCTCGCCGGTGCCGCCTGATGCGGAACTGCTGCGTGAAGTGGTCGAAGGTCGCCGCATCATGGTGACGGGCGCAGGCGGCTCTATCGGCAGCCAGCTTTGCCGGACCATCGTGCAGTGGAATCCCGGATGTCTGGTGCTGTTTGAATCGAGCGAGTTCGCGCTTTATCAGATCGAGCGCCAGTTGCGACAAATTGCGTCCTGCCAGATCGTACCGGTGCTGGGGTCCGTGCGCGACCGCGCTTATGTCGAGCAGGCGCTGCGCGATAACAACATCGACACGGTTTATCACTGTGCTGCCTATAAACATGTGCCCCTAGTGGAAAAGAACCCACTGATCGGCATCTGCAACAACGTATTTGGCACACTGGACGTGGCCACAGCGGCGTTGGCTACCGATGTTGAACGCATGGTACTGATTTCGTCGGACAAGGCGGTTCGGCCAACGAATGTCATGGGCGCGACAAAGCGCTGGGCCGAACTGGTCGTCTATTATTACGGCTTGCTGGCCGCACAAGCGGGCAAGGAAAAAGCCTTTTATTCGGTCCGTTTCGGCAATGTGCTTGGGTCGAATGGCTCGGTTGTGCCGCTTTTCCGTGAGCAGATCGCCAATGGCGGGCCGATCACCCTGACCCATGAGGACATGACGCGCTATTTCATGTCGATCAAGGAAGCGGCGGAACTGATCGTGCAGTCAGGCGCGATTGCCGAATCCGGCGATACGGTGCTGCTGGAAATGGGCGAGCCAGTGAAAATCCGCGATCTGGCCGAGAACATGATCCTGCTGGCCGGTCTGACGATGCGCAATGCGGAAAACCCGAATGGCGACATCGGCATTGAAGTGACGGGCATTCGCGAAGGCGAAAAGATGTATGAAGAACTCTTCTACGATCCATCGCAGGCGCAGACCACCCGGCATCCGAAGATCATGCGCGCGCCGAAAGGAAACAAGGCGGCCGTTAATGTGCCGGAAAGCCTTCAGCGCCTTCAGGAGGCGATGGAAAGCGGCGATTTGGAAGCAGTGCGCAAGGTTCTCTTCAGCGTTATAGCTTCCTGAAACGTCCGCGAAAATCCAGCAGCAGCATCAGCGTGGCGACCACTGCGACGAGCAGGAAAGCCACGCGCGTAATCAGATGGTCAAGTGCCAGCAGCGCTATCGCGCACGCAATCAGGATCAGGTTGAGCAGCGCGACATGGCCGACGACCTTCAAGACACTCCAGCCGGCGCGCTTGGCGACCTGATAGGCATGTTTCGAATGGGCTTTCAGGATGTTCTCGCCTTGGGCGAGACGCATGATGATGGTCGAGCCAGCGTCCAGAACGTAGTAAAGCGGCAAAATCAAAGCCACGACGATATGGGTCTCGCGCGCCAGCACAAGCAGGGCTGTGCCGGTTAGAAGACCTAGCGGCAAGCTTCCCGAATCACCAAGAAAGATGCGGGCAGGGGGGCGGTTGAAGAACGCGAAACCCAGCAGCGCCCCGGCGATCACAGCACCAAGACCGCCACTTTCCATGCCTGCGAGACTGAGTGCGGCGAGCAGTGCGACGCCTGCCGAGGGCAGCCCCAATCCCGCAACGGTCATGAGGTCGAGACCGTCCATGAAGTTCGTGACATTGATGGCGACCAGCAGCGCAAGCACGATCAATGCTGCTTCCAGCCAGTGTGGTAACAAATCAGGCAAAAGCCGGAAATCAGGCCCCAGACCATAAAGAACGATACAGGCAGCCAAGAGCTGCGATCCGAGGCGAATGATCTCGGAAAGTTCATAACGGTCGTCCAGCCCCCCGACGATCCACAGCAGCCCCGATGCGCCGGTCAGACAGAGCAACAACCGATTGACGATCTCCAGATCTGCCCCGAAAATCAGCAAAGTTGCGAGCACGGCAGGAATAAGCGCCAGTCCGCCAATCTGCCTTGCTGCCACACTATGGTTGGAACGCGCATTCATCCGCGCGGCCAGAAAAGTTGGCGGCAGTAGGCGGGAAAGGACTACGAGCCCCAGGCTGCACAGAACAGCACTGAATAAAAACGAGATTGCCAAAAAAAGCATAAGGATACCGACGGCAAATAAGACTGATAACAGGGATTATCAGCTTTGCGGGTCGACGCAAATCCCTGCGTTCGTTGCTGGCGAAGAAGTAGGCTGTTGGATCGGTTATGGCGCATGAACTGGTAGTTTATACACCAGCGTAGATTTCGCGATAAGGCGATTGCGCTTGCCAAATGAAGCGGCTATAAGGCCGCGCAACCGATTGCTTCGGTTTGATTTGTTGGGGCGTAGCCAAGCGGTAAGGCACCGGTTTTTGGTACCGGCATTCCCTGGTTCGAATCCAGGCGCCCCAGCCAATAAATCAGAGTTATTTTTGACAATTTAAGCTCCGAGCGTTGTCCAAATCAATGACGGTTGCCGCCCCTTGTGCATAGGCGCGACTTATTGAAGCCTTATTCTCCACTCATTCGGTGTTCGGAATGGTTGACTCTCTAAAAACTATTCCTCTAGTACGCACATCATGTGCGTTATATTTTTCATAGTTGTCAGGACTAATCTTGGAAATTTTGCGGTTGATGCAGGGCTATCATGAGCGTTGACTCTTTCGAGCAGCACATCAGTGTGGACACGGTTTCTATTCGCCCGAAAGCGGGAATTTCCGCCGCATTGAGCGATATTGTTGATGCTTTTTCTAAGTATCGGTTGGCTTTGATATTTGGCTGGCAAGATGTCGCACAGCGTTATCGCCGATCACGGGTGGGCGCTTTTTGGCTTACCTTGAATATGGCTGTTTTCATCGGCGCACTCGGAATCATTTTCGGTACGCTGTTTCAGTCAGAAATGCGGGTATTTCTGCCTTATCTATGCGCTGGTGTTATTATGTGGGGGTTCATTTCCACATCCCTATCTGAGGGTTGCACCACTTTCAGCGCTTCTGATGGTATCATCCTTCAGGTGAGGCTGCCGCTTTTCACGCATATCATGCGGACGCTTTGGCGCAATGTCATTATCTTTGGCCACAACATTGTCATCTTTCCAGTTGTTGCCCTAATTCTAGGGCGCGGATTTAACGCTTATGTGTTTTTGAGCATCCCCGGTTTCCTGCTGGTGTGTCTCAATCTTGCATGGGTAATGCTGATACTGGCTATCATCTGCGCGCGTTTTCGCGACATGACGCAGGTAATAACAAATATTCTGCAGGTCATGTTCTATGCCACTCCTATCATGTGGATGGTCAAAACCTTACCCGGCCACGTATCGCATGCCTTTATTGACTGGAATCCATTTTATCATTTGATCCAACTGGTGCGTGCGCCTTTGTTCGGCGAAGCGCCTGCAACATTGAGTTGGCTTGTCGCTGGAGGCCTTGCCGTTATTGGCTGGGGGGGTGCATTAGTATTCTTCGGCAAGTACCGCTGGCGCGTGGCTTATTGGTTGTAAATTCATGACTTTCATCAAACTTCAAAATGCGAGTGTGGAATTTCCTATCTACAACTCGTCCAACCGTTCCTTAAAGAACCGTGTCCTGAGTGTTGCTACCGGCGGAAAAATCGAGCGCCGGACTGATCGAACCGTTATTATTCGCGGTCTGGACGATGTCACGATGACGTTGAATGACGGGGACCGGGTGGGTTTGATCGGCCACAATGGCTCCGGAAAGACAACTTTACTGCGTGTGCTTTCCGGGATTTACACTCCGACGCAGGGTACTGCGCTGATCAACGGCCATACGATTTCGCTCATTAATATCAATCTGGGTATCGATCCAGATGCAACGGGGCGTGAGAATATTCGATTGCGTTGCGCGATGATGGGCATGCACCCAGACGAAATCGCCGCAAAAATTGATGACATTTCAGAATTTTCTGGGCTTGGCGAATTCCTCGAAGTTCCTTTCAGAACCTATTCGACCGGTATGCAATTGCGTCTGGCTTTCGCAGCGTCAACATCAATCAATCCAGAAATTCTGATAATGGATGAATGGCTGTCAACTGGAGATGAAGATTTTAAAGTGCGCGCTAATCAGCGTATGCGCAACCTCGTGGACTCGACTAAAATTCTGGTACTCGCCAGTCATTCGCGTGAGTTGCTCGAGAAGAACTGTAATCGAGTGATCTGGTTGGAGCACGGTCGCGTTAAGATGGACGGTAGTACGTCTGATGTTTTGAATACTTATTTCGGCTGATTGAAGAGCAAGGCCCCTTTCAATGACGTTGCTTAAGCCAAGCGATTCAAAATAATAAGTTTCCCAGGATGAAGTGATCCGCTTCCTTGCGTTGCGTTTTGTCGTCGATATTCTACCGTAGTATGAATGTCAGACGATGAAGGTGGTTGTCACGGTCGGTCATTCTATAGTATCTGCCTGACCTTGATGAGTGGCCTAGGGCGCACCTGCGTCTGGCGAGATTTTGGATTCGATATGGTTTATGCACCGGTCCAGCAGCAGGCAGATAACAGCGAGAATAGTAAAGATGCGCGTCTGCCGATCGTTGTTGACCTCGATCAGACGCTAATCCTTTCTGATACGCTCTATGAAACGGCGGCGATGCTGTTTTTCAAGCGGCCACTGAGCTTTGTAAAATGCATACCTCAGCTTGCGAAAGGTCGGCACTCGCTCAAGGCGGCCATCGCTTCGAAGGTGAATCTGTCGGATGCAGTGTTCCCGATCCGTGAGGATTTGGTTGAGTGGCTGCATGAAAAGGCAAAAGAAGGTCACGAGCTTCACTTGTGTTCGGCTGCGGATCAATCCGTGGTGAACAATGTTGCGGAACATCTTGGAATTTTCAGCTCTGCCATTGGATCAGCGCATGCCAACTTGAAGGGGCCGGCCAAGGCTGAGTATCTGAAAAAGCAATTCCCTGATGGGTTTATTTATGTCGGCGATCACGCAGCTGATCTGAATGTCTGGAAGGAATCGAGCGGTATTGTCCTAGCTGGAACGAAACCAGCCGTGACAGCGCGCGCGCTTGCGCTGGAAAAGCCGGTCATTGCAAGTTTTGATAATCCTAAGCTCAATCCCAAGGCGTTTCTGAAGGCCATCCGTGTTCATCACTGGTCGAAGAACGTCCTGATGTTCGTGCCTCTCATTCTCGCACACGAATGGACCAATATCGGATTATGGCTACATGCCGTTGTCGCCTTCGCGTGTCTGCTGGCTGTTACTTCGGCAACTTATTTGCTGAACGATATTGCTGATGTTCATGCGGATCGCCATCACTGGACAAAACGCAATCGCGCAATTGCGAGTGGAAAGCTGGCGATCAGGTCGGCATTCATACTGGCTGTAGGATTGCTGATTGGCGGCTTTGCGGTTGCCTTTACGATAACGCCTCGTTTTGGGTTGGCACTGCTTGCCTATCTGGTGATCACCGGCGCATATTCGCTTGGGCTCAAGCGGGTTCCATTGCTGGATATGCTGATTATCGGTGTTCTGTTTACCCTTCGCTTGGTCATGGGGGTAGCTTTGCTCGCGGACCCCCATCCGGAGTGGCTACTAACTTTCGCGGTTTTCTTTTTCTTTTCGCTTGCATCCGCAAAAAGACATACGGAAATCGTACGCGCGTCGCTTATGGGTGAGACGAGCTTGAAAAGCCGGGGTTATGAGGTCGAAGATGCGCCTCTTACGCTGGCTATGGGACTCGGCACCGCTATTGCTTCACTTGTCGTGATGATGATTTTCATTTTGCAGGAGCTGCTGCCGAGCAACAGCTACTCGCACCCGCAACCATTGGCGCTCATCCCTCTGGTCCTTTCCATCTGGCTCGGACGCATATGGCTTCTTTCGCATCGCGGAAAAATGAATGACGATCCGGTGAGCTTCGCCATTCGCGACCAGACGAGTATCGGTCTTGGTGTCGTGGTTGCACTTCTCTTCGTTGTTTCGCTATGAGCAGTTTCGTTCCCCGCAGTGATATTCGTTCCTGGGGCGGCACCATATTGCGTGAGCATTCGGTCGCTTCGCCGGCCTGGCGTGACCAACTGCCTGGTCTGATCGCGAGCGCGCACGATTCAAACAGCAGTTTGCTGGCTTGTGGATTGCGCCGTTCCTACGGCGATAGTGGCCTGAATCCGGATGGCAAGTTGATCGATGTCTCCGGGCTGGACCGGGTGATTGTGTTCGATCCCGAGACGCGTCTGTTGCGGGCCGAAGCTGGCGTTTCCTTCGATACCATTTTGAATATCATTGTCAGGCAAGGCTTCTTCCTGCCCGTTACGCCCGGCACACGTTTCGTGACGCTTGGTGGCGCTGTGGCAAATGATGTCCACGGCAAAAACCATCACACGCACGGGACGATTGGCTGCTGGGTACGCCGGTTGGGGTTGCTTCGTTCCGATGGCACCGAGATCGAACTGGCATCCAATGACAATACGGGTCTGTTTGCCGCCACCATCGGCGGGCTGGGGCTGACGGGCATTATCACGTGGGTGGAACTGGAAGTCATTCCCGTCGACAGTGCTCTGATGGATGCCGAGAATATTCCATTTGGCAATCTGGACGAATTCTTCTCGCTCTCGGCTGAAAGCGAGGAGGGGTACGATTATACGGTGTCGTGGATCGATTGCCTGTCGAAGGGCGCCACCCTTGGGCGAGGAATTTTTACCCGCGGCAATCATGCACCTACCGGGTCGCGACTTTTGGATCGTGGTAATACGCGATTTACAATGCCGGTCAATCTGCCCCGATTTGCGATGAACCGCTATTCTATACGGGCTTTCAATGCTCTTTATTTCTGGAATGGCAAGCGAAAGAGCGGCAAGGCTACAATCCCCGCGCACCCGTTCTTTTACCCACTCGACGCTATCGGTAGCTGGAACCGGATGTACGGGCGCGCAGGCATGTATCAGTATCAATCTGTGGTCCCCCCGGCCAATCAACTGGAGGCAACGCGCGAGATGTTGAATGCGATATCGTCGAGCGGTCAAGGGTCGTTTCTGGCGGTGCTGAAGACGTTTGGGCGCAAGCCATCGCCCGGATTGCTGTCCTTTCCGCACGAAGGCACCACGCTTGCACTGGATTTTCCGAACAGGGGCGATAAAACGCTCCGGCTCATGGAAAAACTTGATGCGATTGTGCTAGAGGCTGGCGGAAGGCTTTATCCGGCCAAGGATGGACGCATGTCGGCAAAGATGTTTCAGAGCGGGTATCCCGAATGGGAAACCTTCGCAAAACATGTCGATCAGGGGTTCAGCTCTCATTTTTGGGCGCGCGTCGCGAGTTAGCATTCTCGCCAACGCGTTTAGAGATTTCGCGTTCGGTAATGCGTTCGTTGGATGAATTGAGCGGTTCTGAAATCCATTTGGAAAGAACCGATTTGAAAAGGGGAAGGTCTTGCGCCTTATCGTTCTTGGAGCTACGTCGGCTATTGCGATTGCAACGGCACGCCTTCACGCAAAGGATGGCGCAGTTATCCTTCTTGTGGGCAGGGATCAGGTTCGGCTTGATCAGATTGCCGCCGATCTGAAAATCCGTGGCGCCGAGCGGGTTGAAACCGCGATCACGGATCTCGCTGGTCCGCAGGATGCGCAAGCCCAGTTCGATGGTTTTGTAGAGCAGATCGGTGGTGTCGACCAGATATTGCTCGCTTACGGCATCCTCGGTGAACAGGGCAAGGCGGAACGCGATCTGGTCGCGGCAGAAGAGATTTTGCGCGTCAATTTCACTTCGGCTGCTGCCTGGACTCTTGCCGCAGCAGATGTGTTCGAGCGACAGGGCCGGGGCACATTGGTGGTAATCGGCTCCGTTGCAGGAGATCGCGGCCGGCGGGCAAACTATATTTACGGTGCGGCCAAGGCCGGGTTGGCCGGATTGGTCGAAGGCATTGCGCATCGCTTTGCCGATAAGGGGCCGCGCGCGGTGCTCATCAAGCCCGGTCCGACCGTTACCCCCATGACCGAAGGTATGGACCGGAAAGGTCTGCTCTGGGCAAAGCCGGAACAAATCGCTCTCATTGCCTATAATCGGTCCAAACGCGGTGGGCCCATTGCGTATGCGCCGGGCTTCTGGCGGTTGATTATGCTGGTCATTCGCAATCTGCCGAGCGCAATTTTCAATCGTATGGATATCTGATGCAAAAGATTGTTATTACCGGCGCTGCCGGGCTTGTTGGTCAGAATTTGATCGCACGTCTGAAATCCGTACCCGGGTTGAAAATAGTTGGTATCGACAAGCATCCAACCAATACGGATTTGCTGCGCCGCCTTCATCCTGAAGTCGAAGTGATTGAGGCAGATCTGGCGCAGGAAGGTGCCTGGCAGGACGCGTTTGCAGGTGCGGATGCAGTTGTTCTCAATCAGGCGCAGATCGGCGGTCTGGTTGAGAAAGAATTTGTCGATAACAATGTTACAGCGACCGAACGGATCGTCGATGCCATGTGGCGGCACAAGACACCTTATTTCGTGCATATCTCCTCGTCAGTCGTTAACTCGCAGGCCGATGATTTCTACACGCGGTCTAAAACCACCCAGGAACATTTCATCGATACGGTTACAGACATTCCGCATGTCATTCTGCGGCCAACGCTTATGTTCGGCTGGTTTGATCGCAAGCATCTTGGCTGGCTACGCCGGTTCATGGATCGGACGGCGGTGTTTCCCATTCCGGGAAACGGTGCGTTTATTCGCCAGCCGCTTTACGTCGGTGACTTCGCGGCCATCATTATTTCGGCGTTGAATACACGGAAGACCGGTACTTTCGATATTTCGGGCCTGGAGCAGATTAATTACGGCGATCTGATCAAGTTGATTCACAATACGGTCAAGCCGAAGGCTCGGATTGTCCATATCCCTTATACGCTTTTCTGGTGGTTGCTATTCGTCTACGGAAAGTTCAGCAAAAACCCGCCTTTCACCACCAGCCAGTTGGAGGCGCTGGTCATACCGGAAACTTTTCCGGTGATCGATTGGCCGAAGGAATTTGCGATTACAGCCACGCCTTTGAAGCAAGCTGTTGAGGAAACTTACCTCGACAAGACTTATAATACGATTGTTCTCGATTTCTGAGGTAGCGAAATGAGCCGGATTGTTATCATCGGTGCTGGAGCGATGGGGCTTGCGGCTGCGCACCGCGCGGTTCAGCTAGGGCATGAGGTGGATCTCATCGAAAGTGACAGCGTGCCGGGCGGCATGGCTGCCCATTTTGACTTTGGCGGGCTGTCGATTGAGCGCTTCTATCATTTCGTCTGTAAGTCGGACGATCCGACGTTCAGCCTGTTGCGCGAACTTGGTATCGGCGACAAGATGAAATGGCGCCCAACCACTATGGGCTATTACATCAAGGACCGTATCCATCCGTGGGGCGATCCGATTTCGTTGCTGAAGTTCCCTTATCTCAGCCTCGTCTCGAAGTTTCGCACCGGCTTGCAGATGTTCCTGACCACGAAGGCCAGGAACTTCAAATCCATCGAACACAAAACAGCGCGTCAGTGGCTGGAGCAGGGTTCCGGCAAGGAAGTCTACAATACGCTGTGGAAGCGTTTGATGGAGCTCAAATTCTATGAGCTTGCCGACGAGATGTCGGCTTCGTGGATTGCGACACGCGTGCGTCGTGTCGGCAATTCGCGACGTTCGATTTTCCAGGAAGAGCTGGGTTATATTGATGGCGGCACGCAAACGCTCGTTGACGCGCTTGTCGACGCTTACGTGAAAAAAGGCGGGCGCTTGCATCTTTCGACGCCTGCCGAGCTTGTGGAAACCAAAGACGGTAAGGTCACCGGCGTGGTCGCAGGCGGGCGTGTCTTCCCTGCCGACGCGGTCATTTCGACTGTCCCAACGCCATTTATCTCATCGCTTGTTCCTGATTTGCCGACAGCATCGAAAGAACAATATGATGCCATCCGCAACATTGGCGTCGTATGCTTGCTCTTCAAACTGAAGAAAAGTGTCAGCAAGAACTTCTGGCTCAACATCATTGATGAGAAGATCGAAATTCCGGGACTGATCGAGTTCTCAAACCTGCGCCCTGTTGATGATCACATCATCTACGTTCCCTATTACATGCCGACAACGCAGCCGAAATGGCAGTGGAGCGACGAGCAGTTCATTGAGGAAGCGTTCTCCTATATTCGCAAGATCAATCCCAATATCAGCCGCGATGATCTGATTGATGCGAGCGTTGGGCGTTTGCGTTATGCCCAGCCCGTCTGTGAGCCGAACTTTCTCGACAAGCTGCCGCCGATCCAGACGCCAATCGGTGGGCTGCAAATTGCGGACACGTGTTATTACTATCCAGAAGACCGCGGTATCGCTGAAAGTGTTCGATACGGGCGTATGATGGCTGAAACTGTCAGCAAATGATCGCTGTTGCCAAGTCTCTTCTCGAACGCCCCTTTGTTCGTTTCGCGTTGTCGGGTGGCATCGCAGCGGCGGTCAATATCGGCTCGCGTGTATTGCTGTCGGAAGTGATCAACTTCTCGACAGCAATCGTCATTGCCTATCTGCTTGGAATGACGACGGCTTATATTCTGATGAAGCTGTTCGTGTTTGACGCATCCGGCCGGAGCGTAGGGCAAGAATATCTCCGGTTTGGACTGGTCAACGCTGTTGCGCTCGTCCAAGTATGGGCTGTCAGCATGGTGTTGGCAAAATACGCGTTTCCGGCGCTGGGCTATAGCTATTATGCAGAAACGACCGCGCATGTGATCGGTGTTCTCAGCCCGATCGCGACAAGTTATTTCATGCATAAGTATTTCACTTTTGCGAGTTAGGGGCGCGCGATGGGTTCAACTTACACTCGTTTTATTTTGTTCTTTATACTCACGTCGATCATAATTATCGTTAAGTTTCAGCCTTTATATTTTCACCCCGTTCTGCCGGGGTTGGATGCGTCGTGGCAATCGGCTCTGGCTTATGGAGCAGAGAAAAGGCTTCTTTTTGGTAAGGATATTGTTTTTACCGGCGGCCCTCTGTCGGGTTTATATAATCGACAGTTTGAAGTGAGTAATTCATATATATTGGCTGCCGCATCGTTATTGGTAGCTTTTTATATTAGCTTGTGTTTCTCGATTTTCCTAACGCGTGTAAGTAGTATTCTTTTTGGTCTTGCAGTTCTCCTAATTCTAAGCTTATCTTTTTTTATGACGTCGGACGTAATGCTGATGATTGTGCCGCTTCTAGCGGCGTTGTATGGCATCTGGGGCGAAGAAAACAGCAAGAGATTAGTAGGCGGTTCCGGAGCATTTCTGTCTGGAATTATCGTATTAGCAAAGTTCTCTGTATTCCCAATCGCTATACTTTCTATGCTTGCTTTGGATGTTTTGGATCTATTACGCAGAAGAATACCTTTGCATCTGGTTGTTTTTGCCGGTGGTTTGATTCTGGCATTTGTGCTGGCTGGCCAGCCTCTGGAACAGTTGCCGAGTTTCATCAAAAGCAGTCTGGAGGTGTCTAGCGGATATTCGTCGGCAATGAGCTTGCCAATCCAACTACCGGACCCTTTTGTCTGGCTAGCAGTCGCAACTCTGTTTGTGGGAACCCTTCTTTACGAAAGTTCTCGTCACTGGCATACCGAGAGCCGTTACAAACTTGTCGCGCAAGTTCTTGTCATATCGGGCTATTTGTTTGTAGCGTTCAAGGCGGGGTTTGTCCGTCATGATCTCCATATGCTGATCGCTTGGACTGCTTTGATCATAGTAATACTGGCTGTCATTGCAGCCCAGCCTCGGAAACAAAGCAGCCGTTGGCTTTTGGCTGGCCTTGCATTTGCCTGTCTAATTCCAGGGCAGTTGGCCTTATACAAAGTTTACCGAATTCTTCCTTTCACTGCCGTTGTCCAGTTGCCTGACACGTTAAGGCGAGAAGCGTCGGAACTATCAAGCTTTGCTCTGTCACCGTCGAACTGGAAGAAGAGGCTGGTTGAGCAAAATGTGGCTTCTTTGGCTTCAATCAAGGAGCAGCGGCCGTTACCACACCTGTCCGGTTCGGTAGATACGATTCTGAACGATCAATCTTCGATCATCGCCAACGGGCTTGACTATCGACCGCGCCCAACACTGCAAGAATATACAACCTATTCGCCATCTTTGATCGCTCGGAATCGTTCTTTTTTTGAGAGCGATCAAGCGCCAGACTTTTTATTCATGGCGCCGGGATCTATTGACCGGCGGCATCCCGCCTCGGTCGAAGGGGCTTTGTGGCCATTATTCTTCTCAAAGTATCAACCTTATCTTATTGAGGCGGACTATCTTGTCTTACAAAAACGCGCTCTTGCGCTGGACAACATAGAAACGAATGGCGGGCCAATTCACGCACGCCTGAATGAAGAAGTGCGCCTCCCGGATATGGCTGGACCGGTCATGGCCTCGATAAGGATAAAGCCAACGATCATTGGAAAACTGCTGAATGTTTTCTATCGTCCGCCGTTGACGGAGCTCGTGGTTTCGTACCATGACGGGTCGGTAGAAACCTATCGCGTCATTCCAGGAATGATGAGTGAAGGCTTGATGGTATCGCCATTGGTGAAGTCGCCGTCAGATTACTTATTGGTATCTACAGGGCATTTAGAAGCTGGCGCGTTACAGAAGGCCAAGAGTGTAATGGTCCGTGCGGGCTTTGGTGGAGTACTCGCATACCGCTCAGATATTGATATCCGGTTTTCGATTCTGGATAATAAAGCTCTCCGTGATGGCTATAAAGGCAAGCTTGCTGATTTTTATTTCGAACAACAGAAGAATCTGAGCCTACTCCTAGAGAACAATCCAATACACGACCCAACAGTCATAAAGGTACCAGAGGGATTGCTGGCCCATGCTCCGACGATTTTGAATCTACCTGTGAGCGGTGCACGCAATCTCGATATACGCTTCGGTATACGGGAAGGCGCGTGGCGGGACGGAGGCAAAACGAACGGTGTTTGTTTCAGTGCGCAAGCCGCGTCTTCAAAGTTCTTCGAGCGCTGCCTCAGGCCTGTGGAAAACGAAGCCGACCGCCTAGAGCAGCATGCGAGGGTCGAATTGCCGACCGGTACCGAAGAAATTTCCTTGGAAACATCTTGCATCGACGACTGCGCATGGGATTGGAGCTATTGGGCAATGGCGGTGCCGGGACCCTAGTGTTTTTTCGCTGGTGAGCAGATTGATAGGTCAGCCGCAGCGCCGAGTACGGGAATGTCTCCGTTTGGGTAGATCGATGCGATCGCTTTGGTGCAGATTTGGAGTCTTGGTGTAATGTGGGTCAGATATGCATTTGCAGGGTAAAGCATATCTTGCGCGCAAAAAAGGCAGTGCGTGTGAGTAGGAGTATAAGCCCCAAAGGGGGCGATACTTTTACGATTTCTAAATAAGGACGAAAACTTGTTTATTCGCAATCTTGCAAGAAAAGCATCTATATTTTCTATCTTTGGTCTATGTTCTTATTTTATAATAAGATCGGCAATATTTGTATATAACTATTATATTTCTCCAATTTATTGGGATCAATGGGAGTTTATTAAGGATATTAAAGGAAGTAATATATTTTCAATTAATTATTTATTCCTTGCGCATAACGAGCATATTATTGCGACGACTAAAATTTTCTTTATATTGGATTATCTATTTTTTAAATTGACAAACGGACCTCTAGTCTCACTTATTTTTTTCCTCGCATTCGTCATAGCTAGTTCTATCCCTCTTGTGGTGTTTACGGGAAGAGTTAAAGGCACCCTCTATTTTGCCCTCGTTTTTGTGCTTTTTGCTTCCAGTGTTTCGCTTGCTCAGTATGAGAATCTCTTATGGGGTTTCCAGCCACAGTTCTATCTTGTTAGCTTGACGGCAGTTTGGGCTGTTTTCGCTGCATTGAAACTGGTTGAGAGTCGGGTCAGCTCCAGACAATTGCTCTGGTTTGTTGCTTTATGTGTCTTCACGTTCCTATGTATCTTCTCGATGGGAAATGGTATCGCATTGCCCGTATCTATTGTTCTATTCCTGATTTTTGTTAGATGGCGTCATTGGCCGATGCTCGCAGGATATGTGGCGATCTCGGTGCTTCTTGTTTGTATCGATTTATATTTGACTCGCCACACTTTGCCGATTGGAGGTCTGAGCCAGAGAACGCCACTGAATGTACTTTTTTTCTTTTTCACAATGATTGGTGGTGCCCTTACTCGAAGCCTTGACGCTGCCTACAAAGTTGGGATCGGCATATTTCTGCTCTATGGTTTCACATTCATTCAACTGATCGCGGTGCCTTGGTTTAAGCGCCGGAGTATTGATCGAGGTGTTGCTGCACTCCTAGCCCTCGCAAGTTTCTTTTTTGCGGCAGCACTTGCCACAGCTTGGACTAGAAGCCCCCTGGGTGATGGTGCTGCGTTGGCATCGCGCTACAGTACTCCCATGCTTCTATTGATTATGACGTGGTTCTGTATCTGGCTACGCGAAATTCTTGTTCGGAAGGGCGATAAAAATTTCGCTTCGATCGCTATATTGATTGTCATGGTAGCAATTGTAGGGGCATCGACGCTGAGCGAGAAAAATGCGGCCAACTTTTCCAAAGCGCAAACGCGCGCCGCATATTTTGCCTTGTCTCAAGTGGACTCAGATGAACAGCTTCTAAAGCTATACCCGGATGCGAAGGCCGTGAGTGCGGAGCTGGGATGGTTGCGTCAAAACAACCTCAATATTTTTGCCCGAAACAGCGGGATCCATACTCCAACGTCAACCGAATTGTTGAGTGTCCAAAATCTGGGCGACGACCGTATCTGCCAGAACTATGCAATTGAAAGTATCATGCAAACATCGTCAGGTCAGCTGCAACTTGTTGGCTGGATAGCCGACGGGCAAAAAAACACACCAGTTTGGGTGTTGGCTTTCGACGAACAAGGCAACTTGCTGGGCTTTACCAAGCCGCTGGAGGATCGTCCTGATATTACTGCGGCTGTAGGTGCAGAGGCAGGTTTTAAGGGGATGATCTTGCCCGTAAATATGAACTCTTCTCAGCGCCGCAATGTGGAGCTCAGGGTTATTTCAACCGAGCGCGCTAACTCCTGTAAAATTGTCAATTTAAGAACGACTGGCTAATGTGGTTTGCTTGTTGCAGGCGCGCTCAGCCAAAAGCGCCAGCATTTTTTATTCGAAGAAAACCTTCGCCTCTGGCGGAGGATTGGAAGAGTTTAACGCTGTATAAAAGAAACCTCCGGCTTGGATCTCGAAGTGATCGAAACCGGAGATTATAATGGATGTTAACCATCTTATACCAACGCTCATTGATCATTCGCCATTCGCGTGGATAATGGGCCTGAATATGTCAGTGGCAAACTGATGGAATGGGCCGAAACGCAAGGAATTGCTTTATGCCACATCCAACACGGAAAACCGCAACAGAATGCCTATGTCGAGCGCTACAATCGCACCGTGCGACATGAATGGCTTGACCAACACACCATCGAAAGTATCGAGGAGGCACAGGAGTTCGCCACGCAATGGCTCTGGACCTACAACAATGAACGGCCCAATATGGGCATCGACGGCATCACACCCGCACAGAAACTAAAAGCGGCTGCGCGAATTCTACTGCAGAGCCCCGTTAAAAACGGGGGGATTACCCTCGAAGCCGGGGTGGCCAGGCAAAAGAAAAGTCCTCTCGATCCAAAGTAAGGTTTGGACTGTATGCCGGATCACTCCAATTGCCAGTATCCCATACGCGTTCCATATACTTTATTTCCTCCTGAAATCGCTTTAATTTTTCGGGAGTATTCTCAAACCCACGTGTAGCAGATTCATGATGGTATAGCTCCGCATAGGGTGTCCAAACGTTGCGATATCCAGCGGCGCGAACTTTAAGACAGAAGTCTACATCATTGAAAGCGACTGTGAGTTCCTTTTCATTCAGACCGCCGACCGCACTGTATATTTCTTTGCTGACGACAAGGCAGGCTGCGGTTACTGCACTAAGCGATTGGATCAATTGAGCGCGACCGAAGTAACCGAGTGCATCGCGCTGGAAGCTTTTATGAGAATGGCCTGCGACGCCACCCAGACCAATTATAACACCACCGTGTTGCAGAGTGTCGTTGGGATACCACAGCCGGGCACCAACAGCACCGACTCCTGGCTGCAACGCGATGCTCATCATTTCCGAAAGCCAATCCGGCGATATCACTTCAATATCATTATTTATAAGGGCCACATAATCGCCATTCGCGTGCTCAACGGCATTGTTATTGAGTGCAGAATAGTTGAATGGCCGTTCGTCACGCAAAACTTTTATTCGACCATGCTCTTTGAGTGTCTCGAAGTATGCGAGCGCCTCAGGCTCATCGGAATTATTGTCAACGAGAACGATCTCATAGTTGGGGTATGTCGTCTTTTCTAAGATACTGTCGATGCACTGCTTGGTGAGCGCGAGGCCGTTTCTTGTCGGGATGATTAGACTGACAAGAGGAGCGTCTTCGGGTAGGGCGTAGTGTACCCGATACATACCGAAATCAAGCAGTTCGGTTCTTGCTTCGATACCGGTACGTTGGAAATGATCGTCCAACGTTTTTTGTCCAGCAAGGAGAGCATAGTTTTTATTGCTTCCAGCTTGGGCTGTGCTCTCTGCGTGGCTCCGCCAGTGATAAAGTACCCGTGGAATATGGACGATCTGATTGGTGTTGAGCGTCTCAGTTATACGCAGAGCCAAATCATAATCTTGGGCGCCTTCATACCCCTCACGAAAACCACCTAGTTGCTGAACAGTTTCACGATGATAAGCACCCAGATGGCAGATCATATTATGCGACAGAAATAAATCTGGGTTCCAGTCGGGTTTGAAATATGGATCGAAGCGCTTTCCGTCTTCGTTGATTTTGTCCTCATCGGAGTAGATCAATCGTGCTTCCGGATTCGACACGATGATTTGTGCAACATGATAAAGGGCGTCCTCGGTGAGAAGATCGTCCTGATCCATAAGTGCCAGCCAGTCGCCGGTAGCAAGTTCTATCGCGCTGTTTGACGCCGCAGAGATGTGACCGTTTTGCGGGCGAAAAACAACGCGTATGCGCGCATCGCGTTTTTGGAGTGCTTCGAGTTCATTTTTGACTTCGGGATTGGAAGAACAGTCGTCTGCAATGCAGAGTTCCCAATTGTCGTAAAGCTGGCTGCTAACAGAATTGACAGCCTCATGCAGCCAATTCAGATTAGGATTGTAGGCAGGCATCACTATCGAAATTTTCGGCTTGACAGCCATGGCCTTTATGGATTTCCGAATTTTCTTACGGCTTGTTCCATCAACGGAACTGTAGAGGCGCACCCATTCCGAGTAGTCGTTTCTGTCTACGATTTTCCCGCCCGCGGAAACCTGCACTTGATTCCCCGGAGTATTGGCGCGAATCCACCGACGTTTGAGACCGGAAATACCTTCGTCCCTGAGCGTCTCATATGCTTTAGAACTGAATGCTTTCAGGCCGCCAGCACGATGGACAATGCTGGGCATTGCTTTTGTGATGTGCACAGCACGACGACCCTGCCGACCGAGATGTCGATAAGGTTTCGTCATCCGCCAACTCTTCGACGTCAATATGGCGTTATTCTTCTCTCGTTCTGCAGTGAGTTCATCAAGAATCTGTGCATTCGCAGAACTGTTCCGCTCTATATTTTTCTCTAATTCGGATATTCTATTCTCATAATGTCGAGTGATGCCTGATTGCTGATTTTGCCAATGCTCAGAAATCGCTACCTTCTCTGCTTCATACTTGTCTTTGATAATGCGGCCGAGTTCAGATGTATTGGAATGGAATTTCTCCAGGTCGCTGGCAGTCAGACCGCATTCTTGAAGGACCGAATGGTTGTGAGAGTTAGCCACACCGAGTTGATAGAGAATGGAATTTAAGTGCCCGAGACGCGCGTAAGTCTCACGTGTGAGCTGCATTTCTTCGAAACCGGAATCGTGCAATTTTAATAGAGCCTGAGGGGCATTCTTACCCCACATCAGGACGCCTAGACCATTGCCATGGTAAAACTCAAAAGTAGGGTATTGTGATTGGATTTCTTTCCAGAATTTCCAAACGCCAAAATCAGTATGCTGGACGCATGTATCGTGAAAAAGCACGATGCTGCGATCAGAAAGTACAGTTTTCCAGTTTTCGAAATCTTCGACGACGTCTTCGTATCTGTGTCGCCCGTCAATATGCAATAGATCAACAGAACCGTCTGCAAATTGAGACCGGGCTTCGCTAAACGTTGAACGTATCAAAACACCAATGCCGGGATATTGAGTGCGCAGTTCTGTTTCAAGTGCGTCATAGACGTCAGAAGCGTAAAATCCGGCATGTTCATCACCTCGCCAGGTGTCGACGGCATAGATTGTTGTGTTCAATTCTGCTGATTTTGCCGCTTGGCACATTGAAAGAAAAGAGAAGCCGTTATGAGTACCTAGCTCAACGACTGTCCTCGGCTTCAGAACGTCCATAAGCCAAAACGCAAATGGTGCGTGCTCAAGCCATGCTGAGATTCGAATATGATTAGAGGGCATGAGCGATTTGGAGTTAAAGAACATCAATTCCTCTGTGTGTCAGCGACATAATCTGAAAATACAATATTGAGCGATGTTAGTTCTGTTATTTCTCAGTTCTTAGATCAAACGAACGCCATGATCACTATAGAATTTTACGCTCGATCGCAAAAATTGCCATATGTGCCAATGGCCTTTTTTTGCAGCGTGTCCACCCATATGAACGATTTCGACGCTGGGAACATAGGCTATCTTTGTGATGCGGCTTGTTCTCACAGACAAATCGAAGTCCTCAAAATAGAGGAAATAACCGGGATCGAAACCGCCCGTCTTCATGAGAACATCACGACGAAACAGCATAAAGCACCCGCTTACAATAGGTGGATTCCAGAATATATCATTCTGGGTTTCGACACGCATTTCGTATCGTTTCAACCGATCGTTGAAAAATCGCTGGATTCGTTTCGGGGCAAAGCCGCGGAGCAGGAGGTCAAAAATCGCTGGATAGCGCTTGCACAAATATTGGCGTTTGCCGTCTGGCCAGAAGGCTCGCGGTGACAGCAATCCGCAATCGGGGCGCTTTTGCATGAAATCGATGGCGTTGCGCAAAGCGAGGTGATCCATCTGAATGTCTGGATTAAGGATGAGATGAAACTTACCCATATCCGACAAAGCCAGGTTGTGCGCCCGACCGAAGCCAACATTGCCTTGCCCATGAATAATGCGCGTCTGCCAGCCTGGGAGCTGCTCTTCAACAACTGCAGAGACGCTGTTCCGGCTCGAATTGTCGATGGCAGTTATCGCCACGGATGCTGGATCAAAAGAGGTCAAAGCGGCTGCAAGCGCTGAAAGCGTGGCGCGAAACTCGTTTTTATCCGGGTTGAATGTCACGATTGAAATCGTGAGCATCTGGGTCGGTTCTAAGTCTGACTGGCCAGCGTTTTTTTTCAAGGTGTTACTTTCGACCCATTCGATTGATGATTCCGTGCCATAGGCCCAGGGTCATCATTTTCGCGTGGCGCATTCCATGCGGGACAAAAAAGGTGAAAAAGAGATACTGGCGAATGAGGCGCCACAGAAGTACAATTTTCCACGAAAAGGACAGCCATGGGCGACGGCAAAGCCAGATAGCGTTGCGGAAGTGATAGTAATGTCTGAGGGGGCTATGGACCGGAATACGATGACCACGGAACTTTATCCACTGGTCTCCAAGAGTGTGTTCCATTTTGGCACCAAAAACGCCGAAGCAATAATATCCTTTTTCGCGTGCGCGCAAACCCCATTCGATATCGACGTAATCGATGAACATGCCCTCATTCATGTAGCCGACGGCATCGAAACTTTCTATCGGCGTCAGACAGCCAGAGGCGATGAGGAAGTCGGTTTCCACAAACTCACCAAAGGGCTGTCGTTCGCGACGCTTCAGCTTCAGCCCTTCCAGATATACGAAGGCTGCGGCCTCTCCTTGCCGGGCGTCGATATAGGAAGGGCCGACACCTGCCACGTGAATGCCTTTTGCAGCCAGTGTTTTCGCTACGTTCACAAGCTCGGCCACCATGTTCGGGGCAGGAATGCTGTCCTGATCGAGAAGAAGAACATAGTCAGCGCCGATTGCCTTGGCGCGTTCGATGCCGACATTTTGCGCCTTTGCGATGCCGAAATTCTCACCGAGTGCTATCAGTTCAATATCGGGCTGATCTTTCAAAATGAGCGCGAGATTGTCGGGGGATCCGTTGTCCACGACAATGAGGTGGCCTAATTGAGGAGTGACAGCGCCGATTAACTTCTTTAGCGGCTCAACATCGGGATTGAATGTGACGATAATCCCGGTCACTCGCGTTGTATTATTATCGCTTTTTTGACAATCAATAATCATGAATGTTGTTCGTTCGTCGCTCGCTATTCAAGGCAGCATAATGGTTCGGTATTCCAAAAAAAACTTGCCTACAAGCTTCTTTGCGTATTCCGTCGCCAAATCATGGTCAAAGTGCTAGGGCAATAGCCAGCATTCCAATGTTGTTAAGGGAAGTTACATGAAGGGCATTATCCTGGCTGGAGGAAGCGGCACACGGCTATATCCTCTCACAATAGCCGTTTCTAAACAAATCCTTCCGATCTACGACAAGCCGATGATTTATTATCCGCTGAGCGTTCTCATGCTCGCGGGGATTCAGGATATTCTGATCATCTCAACACCGCAGGATCTGCCGCTTTTCCAGAAGCTTCTCGGCGACGGCAGCGAGTTCGGCGTGAACTTCTCCTATGCTGAACAGCCGCATCCCAATGGTCTGGCAGAAGCCTTCATCATCGGGCGCGAGTTCATCGGCAATGACAGTGTCGCGATGATTCTCGGCGACAACATCTATTTTGGTGACGGCCTGTCCAAGCTCTGCGAGATTTCGGCAACTGCAACCAAGGGCGGCACCGTCTTCGCTTATCACGTCGATGATCCTGAGCGCTATGGCGTCGTGGATTTCGATAAGGCGACGGGCAAGGCCCTTTCGATTGAAGAAAAGCCTGCAAAGCCGAAGTCGCACTGGGCGGTTACCGGGCTTTATTTCTACGACAATCAGGTCGTCGATATCGCCCATTCGATCAAGCCGTCAGAACGCGGTGAGCTGGAGATCACGACGGTCAATAATATCTATCTCGAGCGCGGCGAACTCAATGTGCAGCAGCTCGGACGCGGCTATGCCTGGCTCGATACCGGCACGCATGACAGCCTGCACGAAGCATCGTCGTTCGTGCGCACCATCGAGAAGCGCCAGGGCATCAAGATTGCCTGCCCCGAGGAAATTGGCCTGGAAAAGGGCTGGATTTCGGGCGACGCCGTGTTGGAACGCGCTGGAAAACTGGGTAAAACCGAATATGCGGCCTATTTGCGCCGCCGTGTAAACGAACTGGGAAATCAATAATGGAAGTCCGCTCGCTTGGTCTTGATGGAGTGTTCGAAATCATCCCGCGTAAATTCGGTGATGATCGCGGCTTCTTCTCGGAAACCTACAATGCCAAGTCATTTGCCGAGGCCGGGATTGATCTGCAATTTGTGCAGGACAACCACTCTTTTTCGGCAGCGAAGGGCGTGGTTCGTGGTCTTCACTACCAATTGCCGACGCGTGCGCAGGACAAGCTCGTTCGTGTGATTCGCGGGGCGATCCTGGACGTCGCTGTCGATATCCGCAAAAGCTCGTCGACATTCGGCAAGTGGGTCGCGCTGGAAGTTTCCGCCGAAAAGTGGAATCAGATTCTGGTGCCCAAGGGCTTTGCCCATGGTTTCATGACGCTCGTTGAGAACACCGAGGTCATCTACAAGGTCACGGATTACTATTCGCCGGAGCATGATCGCTCGATCCGTTTTGACGATCCGGCCATCGGTATTGAATGGCCGCTTCCTTCTTCGGGCGTCCAGCTTTCCGACAAGGATCAGAAAGCGCCGCTTTTCGCCGATGCAGAAGTTTTTGCTTGAGGAATGATATGAATATTCTCGTCACTGGCGGTGCAGGATTCATCGGTTCGGCTGTATGCCGTCATCTGGCTGCTGATCCTAAAGTCAATGTTCTCAATCTCGACAAACTGACCTATGCGGGAAATCTCGCTTCGCTGCGTCAGATCGAAAACCACCCGAATTACAGTTTCCTGCAGGCCGATATCTGCGACGACAATCTCATTCTGGACACGCTGCGTTCGAATGATGTCGATATCGTCATGCATCTGGCTGCTGAAAGCCATGTGGACCGTTCCATCGATGGCCCGGCGGCTTTCATCGAAACCAATATCATTGGCACGTTCCGTCTGCTCAATGCGGCGCTCAGCTACTGGCGCGAACTGCCGGAACCGCGCAAGTCGAACTTCCGTTTCCACCATATCTCGACCGATGAAGTGTTCGGCGATCTGCCATTCGACAGCGGCATTTTCACGGAAGAAACGCCCTATAAGCCGTCGTCGCCCTACTCGGCATCGAAGGCTTCCTCCGATCATCTGGTCCGCGCATGGCACGAGACCTATGGTTTGCCGGTGGTTCTCTCGAATTGCTCGAACAATTACGGGCCATTCCATTTCCCGGAAAAACTCATTCCGCTGGTGATTCTCAACGCGCTCGATGAAAAGCCGCTGCCGGTATATGGGGCAGGGGCGAATGTGCGCGACTGGCTTTATGTCGAGGACCATGCCCGCGCGCTGACCTTGGTCGCGACGACGGGCAAAATTGGCGAAAGCTACAATATCGGCGGACGTTCAGAGCGCACCAATCTCAATGTCGTGGAAACGATATGCGCCATTCTCGACAAGAAGCGCCCACGTGCCAATGGCAAGAAATATGGCGACCTGATCACCTTCGTGACGGATCGTCCCGGGCATGACCGCCGTTACGCCATCGATGCCTCGAAGATCGAGCGGGACCTCGGATGGACGCCGCAGGAAACTTTCGAAACCGGCCTTGAGAAGACCATTCAGTGGTATCTTGACAATGGCTGGTGGTGGGAGCCGATCCGCAGCGGCACTTATGCCGGTGAGCGTCTCGGCGGCGGTGCGGCCAAAGCAGGTGCCGTATGAAGATCGTCGTCACCGGGCGGGAAGGGCAGGTCGTTCAGAGCCTTCTGGAAAAGGCTGCTCAGCGCCCGGATCTCGAAGTGATTGCGTTGGGAAGACCGGAACTCGATCTGGCCGACCCTGCGACAATCCGCAAGGCGATAGCCGATGCCAAGCCGGATGTCGTCGTGTCGGCTGCAGCCTATACGGCTGTCGATCAGGCTGAGGACGAGCCAGAACTTGCCTTGGCGGTGAATGCGGCTGGCGCTGCTGCTGTTGCCGAGGCGGCGAAAGCGTGCGGCGCTCCGGTTATTCATTTGTCGACGGATTATGTTTTCGCGGGCAATAGCGATAAGCCCTATGTCGAGACCGATCCGACTGGTCCTCGGAGTGTCTATGGCAGTTCCAAGCTTGAAGGCGAAAGGCTTGTTGCCGCGGCGCATCCACAGCATATCATTTTGCGCACGGCCTGGGTCTACAGTCCGTTCGGCAAGAACTTCGTCAAGACGATGCTGCGGCTTGCCGAAACCCGCGATGGACTGTCAGTCGTGTCAGACCAGTGGGGCAACCCGACTTCCGCGCTTGATATTGCCGAAGCGGTCATTCGCGTGGCGGATCACCTGACGGCAAAACAGGATTTCGCCGATTACGGCGTCTACCACCTTGCAGGCACGGGCGATATCAACTGGAGCGGTTTTGCGCGCGGGATTTTCGTTGAAAGCGCGAAACATAGCGGCCCGACTGCCGAAGTGACGGATATTGCGACCGCAGACTATCCGACAAAGGCGGCGCGCCCTGCCAATTCACGCCTTTCAACGGAGAAGTTCACGACGACATTTGGCTGGTCCATGCCGCATTGGCAGGCTTCGCTGGCCGAGGTCTTGAAGCGTCTTCCTTAAGCGATCAGTTCGAAGTTTGAGAAACGCGGTGCGGTTGATGACCGTTCCGCGTTTTTTGCTTTGCGCAAATATGTTCCTTGTCTTATGCCTTAAGCACTGACTGAACTGTTAGTGCAAGATCACCCGAAACGTTAAAGCTTTTCGGGTGATTGTGGGGTTTGGATTCAGTGAAAGCATGCGGTGTGGAGCGCCGCGCACAACATCGGTGAGGAGCATTATACCGTGAGCAGCAATGAAACTTTCGCTTCGGGAACTTTTGTCGGGCGTGCATGGAGCCCGACGGCAAAAGGGCCGGTTCTGGTGACTTTGCGCGAAGGCCGTATCATCGACATTACCACCAAAACTGCACCGACAATGCGTGACCTGCTCGAACTAGACGATGCGCTGGCTCATGTGCGTGCAACCGCCGGACAGGATATCGGTTCGCTGGAGACATTGTTTGCAAGCAAGCCCGGCGATGAAAACACCCTCCACCTTCTGGCGCCGAACGATCTGCAATCGATCAAGGCTTGCGGCGTCACCTTCGCTCGCTCCATGGTCGAGCGTGTGATCGAGGAACGTGCGGCTGGCAATCCCGACCTCGCGCTGAAAATCCGTGAGCGTGTCGGCGCAATCATCGGCGATAGCCTGCGCAATCTAAAGGCGGGCTCGGAAGAAGCGGCCCGCGTCAAGGCGGCGCTGATCGAAGAGGGCGTCTGGTCGCAATATCTTGAAGTGGGTATCGGTCCCGATGCTGAAGTCTTCACCAAGAGCCAGCCCATGTCGGCGGTCGGTCATGGTGCGGAAGTGGGCCTGCATCCGATTTCCACCTGGAACAATCCCGAGCCGGAAGTGGTACTTGCGGTCAACAGTCAGGGGCAGGTTAGGGGCGCGACGCTTGGCAACGACGTGAACCTGCGTGACGTTGAAGGCCGCTCGGCATTGCTGCTCGGCAAGGCCAAGGACAACAATGCCTCTTGCGCGGTTGGTCCGTTCATTCGCCTGTTCGACGAAACCTATTCGATGGACGATGTGCGCTCGGCGGAACTGGCGCTGAAGGTCGAAGGACCGGATGGCTATGTTCTCAATGGCCGCAGCACCATGAAGGAAATCAGCCGTGATCCGCTGGATCTGGTTGCCCAGACCATCGGCAAGCACCATCAGTATCCCGATGGTTTCGTGCTGTTCATGGGAACGTTGTTTGCGCCGGTCGAAGACCGCGACACGCCGGGGCAGGGCTTTACACACAAGATCGGCGATGTGGTGACCATCTCCAATCCGCAGCTTGGTGCGCTGACCAACACCGTACGCCTGTCGACGGAATGCAGCCCGTGGCGGTTCGGCTCGTCGCATCTGATGCGTAATCTCGCATCGCGTGGCCTGATCTGATTTTATCGATTTGCGCGGCGGGTAAGCCGCCGCGCACGTTACCTGAATGCTCAATAAGGGCTGTCGACTTTGCCCATCTCGACATAGACGGTCTTGATCTGGCTGTAATGGGCAAGGGCTGCAACGCCGTTTTCGCGCCCGATACCGGACTGCTTGTAACCGCCGAACGGCACTTCCACGGGCGTCAGGTTATAGGCGTTGATCCAGCAGGTGCCTGCCTTGATCTGGCCGATCACGCGGTGACCGCGCGCGATATCGGCGGTGAAAACACCTGCCGCCAGACCGAATTCGGTGTCATTGGCCCGTGCGATAACTTCATCCTCATCCGAAAATTCGAGAACACTCATGACGGGTCCGAAGATTTCTTCGCGCGCGATGGTCATGGTGTCAGTCACGTCGGTAAAGACGGTCGGCTCGATGAAGTAACCCTTATCGAAGCCCTGTAGCTTGGGAATGCCGCCGCCGCAGGCAAGCGTTGCGCCTTCGGCTTTGCCTTTTTCGATATAGGAGAGAACTTTGTCGCGCTGGGCGCTGTTGACGAGCGGCCCCATCTGGGTGGCTTCATCCAGCGGGTCGCCGATGCGAATCTTGCGCGTGCGCTCGACCAGCCGTTCGACAAAACGCTCGCGAACCTTCTTATGCACGAAGACGCGGGTGCCGTTGGAACAGACCTGTCCGGTCGAGTAGAAATTGCCGAGCATCGCACCGCCGATGGCGCTTTCGAGATCGGCATCGTCGAACACGATCAGGGGCGACTTTCCGCCCAGTTCCATCGTGACGTGTTTCAGATGTTCGCCTGCCTGCGCCATGATGCGTTTGCCGGTCGGAACCGAGCCGGTCAACGATACCTTGGCCGTCTGGCGATGATTGACGAGCGCCGCGCCTACATCGCCGTAGCCCTGAACGACATTGAAGAGGCCATCGGGCAGTCCAGCTTCCTGATAGGCTTCCGCCAAAGCAAGGGCCGAAAGGGGCGTGTTTTCCGATGGTTTGAAGATGAAGGCGTTGCCCATAGCGAGTGCGGGAGCGGATTTCCACGCGGCGATCTGGATCGGATAGTTCCACGCGCCGATACCGACGCAAATGCCCAGCGCTTCGCGGCGCGTATAGGCGAAGGAACCGCCGAGCTCCACGAATTCACCATTGAAACCGGAAATGATGCCGCCGAAAAACTCCAGCGCATCGGCAGCCGAGGCCGCATCCGCAACCAGCGTTTCTTGAAGCGCTTTGCCGGTATCGAGCGTTTCGAGCTTGGAGAGCTTCTTGTTCTTCTCGCGCAGAATTTCCGCCGTCCGTCGCAGGATGCGACCGCGTTCGACGGGCTTCAACGCCGCCCATGCTTCCTGCGCTTTCATCGCCGCCGCATAGGCGCTTTCGATCACGCTTGGCGTGGCGGAATAAAGCTTGGCGATCTGTTCGCCGGTCGCCGGATAAATCACGGGAAGCGGCTTGCCGTTTTTGTCTTCCACGTATGACCCGCCAATGAAGTGCGAGGCCTTGGGTTGTGCTTTCATGGTGTGTTCCTTCAAAACGAAGGGAATAGGGCAGTAGGGGAATAAGGGAGTATGTTTTGGCTGCGAACAACATACTCCCTTATTCCCCTATTCCCTTACTCCCCTAACTAGCGGTCCGAAACCTGCCAGCGCGGATTGATCCACGGTTCCTGATTGGAGCGTGCCAGCGGTGTGCGGCCAAGGATATGATCGGAGGCTTTTTCGCCGACCATGATCGATGGCCCGTTGAGATTGCCATTGGTGATGCGCGGGAAGATGGATGAATCCGCCACGCGCAAACCTTCAACGCCGATCACGCGGCATTCAGGATCGACCACCGCAAACGGATCGTCAACCGCTCCCATCTTGACCGTGCCGCACGGGTGGAATGCACTTTCGACATGCTCGCGGATGAAATTGTCGATTTCATCATCGGTCTGCACTTGCGCGCCGGGCTGGATTTCCGCGCCGCGATAGGGGTCGAAGGCCGCTTGCCCGAAAATCTCGCGGGTCAGTCGCACGCAGTGGCGGAAATCGGCCCAGTCATCTTCGTGCGACATATAATTGAATTGAATGACAGGCTTTTCACGCGGGTTGGCGGAACGCAACGTTACGCTGCCGCGCGACTTGGAGCGCATGGGCCCGACATGGGCTTGGAAACCGTGCGATTGCGCTGCGGCCTTGCCGTCATAGCGGATCGCCACCGGCAGGAAGTGATACTGAATATCGGGATATTCCACGCCCGCTTTGGAGCGCACGAAGGCGGCGGATTCAAAATGGTTGGTCGCGCCGTCACCGGTTTTGAAGAACAGCCATTCGGCACCGATCTTCGCTTTAGAGAACAGGTTCAGCTTGGAATAAAGCGTGATGGGTTGGGTGCATTCCTGCTGGATATAGACTTCCAGATGGTCTTGCAGGTTCTGCCCGACGCCGGGGCGGTCCGCTACTACCTCGATGCCGTGTTCTTTCAGATGTGCCGCCGGACCGATGCCAGACAACATCAAAAGCTTCGGCGAGTTGATGGAGGAAGCAGCGATGATCACCTCGCGGCGCGCGCGGATGGTCGAAAAACTGCGTCCCGCCTCGATCTCCACGCCAACGGCGCGCTTGCCTTCAAGCACGATCTTGCGCGCAAGCCCCTTGACCAGCTTGACATTCGGGCGCTTCAGCGCCGGTTTCAGATAGGCATTGGCCGCAGACCAGCGACGACCATTATAGATCGTCTGCTCCATGGGGCCGAAGCCTTCCTGCTTCTGGCCGTTATAATCTTCCGTCACTTCAAACCCGGCCTGATGGCCCGCTTCGACAAAGGCGTGAAACAACGGATTGTCGCGCTTGCCGCGTTGGACATGCAACGGCCCGTCGGTTCCGCGCCAGCCCTCTTGCCCACCATGCGCATTTTCCATGCGCTTGAAATAGGGGAGCACATCGGCATAGGCCCAGCCCTGCGCGCCGCTTTCCGACCAGAAGTCGTAATCGCGGGCATGGCCGCGCACATAGACCATGCCGTTGATCGAGGATGAACCGCCCAGCACCTTGCCGCGCGGCGTGACAAGGCTGCGCCCGCCAATATGCGGTTCCGGCTCGGTGGAAAAACCCCAGTCATAGGTTTCCATATTCATCGGAAAGGAGAGGGCGGCGGGCATCTGGATCAGAGGCCCGACATCCGGGACGCCATATTCAATAACGATTACCGAATAGCGCCCGTCTTCCGACAGGCGATAGGCCATGGCCGAACCGGCGGAGCCGGAGCCGATGATGACGAAATCCGCTTCCATGCTCATGTTCTCACCGACAGCTGAACTGCAATATAATCTTCCACCAATGCAATGGCGGATTGGGCGTCGGGCGCGTCGGCGCCGAGCGCATGACGAATGTAAAGCCCGTCGATCATCGCGCCCGCACCTTCAGCAATGCGTTGCGCCCGCTCGCGGCCCGTGAGTTGCTCCAGCGCGAAGACCAGATTGGAGTGCAGGCGGCGCGCATAAATGCGCAAAAGCCGCCGCGTGTCTTCCGACTGCTGGGCATGTACGTAGAATGTCAGCCAGGCGGCGATGGTTTCCTGCGTGAACTGCGACGCGGAAAAATTGACCGCGACGATAGCTGCAATACGCTCGCGCGGCGTTTCTGTCAGCTTCACGGCCTCATTGAGATCGCGGCCCAGTTCGCGCAGCAAATGGCGCATCGTGGCGAGGATGAGCTTGTCCTTACCGCCGAAATAATGATGCGCGAGCGCAGGCGAGACGCCCGCTTCATGGGCGATCTGCGCAACGGTCACATCCAGCGAACCGCGTTGTCCGATGGTGCGTATGGCAGCGTCGATCAGTTCACGCCGCCGCAGGGGTTCCATCCCGATCTTCGGCATCGTCTCAATCCTTGTCCGATTTTCAGACCTGTTGAGCTATTTTATCTTTGATTGACTCATCAATCAATAAAAACTGTGCCTTGGTTTGGATGGCGCGGACCGGAGCGGGGAGAAGGCTTGCCGGGGCGTTACGCGCCGCCTACATTCATGGAATGAGCAGAGCTTTTACAAAAGAACAGGATGATGCGCCGACCGATCTCGGCGAGCGTCCGATCAGTCCGCATCGCAATCTTGTCACGCCGACCGGCCTGAAGATGATGGATGACGAGATTGCGCGTCTCCAGCGTGAACTTGCAGAAGCCAATGTCGCCGGTGAGCGCTCGGCCATCGCGCGCATATCGCGTGACCTGCGCTATTGGACGGTGCGGCGCGAAACGGCGGAATTGTCCGTGCCGGATACCGACAGCGATGTGGTGCGGTTCGGCATGACCGTGGAGCTGGAAAATCTGGACGATGGCAACAGCCGGACATGGACCATCGTGGGCGAAGATGAGGCCGATCCGTCCAACGGAAAGATCTCGCATGTCGCGCCGGTCGCCATCATGCTGTACGGTAAGCCTGCTGGCGATGTGCTGAAGATCAACGGCAAGGATTGGGAAATCGTGTCGATCAAGGCTTAAATTTAGTCTTCCACCACCACGCTGTGATCGCGGAAGAAAGCGGCAGCACCGTTTTCGTCGATTTCACCGGATGCTATACCCATTGTAAAACTGTAGAGCAGACCGTCATCGGCGGTGAGCATATAACCGTTGATCGCCAGAAAGGTGACCGCGGTAACGATTGCCGTGCGCTTGTTGCCATCCACGAAAGCATGATTGCGACCCAGTCCGAAGACATAGGCCGCAGCGATGTCGGCATGATCGGGATCGCCGTAGACAACTTTGTTCTGCGCCCGCCCCAGCGCGGATTCGAGCGCGTTTTCATCGCGCAGCCCCTGCGCGCCTCCATGCCGCTGCAACTGCTCGACATGGATGGCTTCAACAACGCGACGTGACAGAAAATGCCAGCTCATTCGGCGAGCTTCTGCAAGGCGACCTTATATTTGTCCATGACTCTGCGAGCCGCTTCCATCTGCTGCTCGAAACTGTCGTCTACGGGTTCCAGCGAAAGACCGCTCTGCGTCTCGACGAGTTGCAGCTTGTCGCCGGTTTTCAAATTTAGCCGTTCGAGCACTTCCTTGGGCAGGATCACGCCTTCGGAATTGCCGATCTTGCGCAAAGTGACGTTCATGACTTTTCTCCTATGTTATAACCGATGATATAACATAGTTGCACTCTTGTCGAGAAGGAGCTCAGAGCCAGCCCTTGCGGCGGAAATAATAGAGCGGCAGCAGGGCCGAGGCGACCATCAATCCGAGCGCCATCGGATAGCCCCAGGGCGATGTTAGTTCCGGCATGAAGGAAAAGTTCATGCCGTAGATGGACGCGACCAGCGTTGGCGGCATGAAGCCCACGGCGGCGACGGAGAATATCTTGATGATGGCATTCTGCTCGACCGAAATTAGCCCCACGATGGTGTCGAGCAGGAAGGTGACTTTGTTGGACAGAAAATCCACATAGGCAGTCAGCGATTGCATGTCGCGTTCCAGCGACTTGATCCAGGAGCGGGTTTCCTTTTTTCCCGTCGCCGGATTGCTGGTTGCTGAAAGATAGACCAGCATGCGGCTTATGCCTGCAAGACTTTCACGCATGCGCGACAGAAAGGTTCCCTGACCGCCGATCTGGGTCAATATGTGCCGGAAATCCTGCGTCGTCATTGGTCGCGCCTTCGGCTGGCGGCGATAGATGGAGTGCGAAGCGGCGTCAATCTTGCCCGCCACACCTTCCAGAATATCCGCCAGGCGATTGGTGGTGGCTTCGGTGATGCCGAGCATGATCGAAAGCCCGGTGCATTTGGCGGAAATCAGCCCGTTACCCGGCTTGGTGGAGCGCAGAATATAGGTGGTGAAGGATTTGGGGTCGGCATAGCGCACGGTAATCAGGCGCGAGCCGTGCAATATGAAGGTCACCGGCGCGAGTTCGCGATGATCGAGATCGACGGCATGGAGGATGGGCACGGTGAGATATTGTGCGCCGTTTTCCATGTAAAAGCGGCTCGATTCCTCGATCTCGGTCATGTCTTCGCGGGTGGGGATGGCAATGCCGGTCCACGCTTCGACAATATGATCTTCATTGACGCCGGGTGTGGAAAGATCGATCCAGATCACGCTGTCCGGTAATGGGGTGCCCGGTTCGACTTCCGTTTTCTCAAGGTGATCTCCGGAAAGGCTGTAGAGCGTGATCATGCTGGCACCTGTTGGCTGCGAATGAAAATACAATCTGCGCGAAAATTGTTAGAGCATTTTGAAGCCAAATGAAAATATTCGGGCGCACGCAAGTGCGGGATTAGCCCGGACTGTGACAAGATAATCGCGCCTGTTGACAGGTTTAGCGCGCTCCGCTAATTCATCAAGTCATCCGATGAATTTGGCAAGCTCTATGAAGACGGTTTCACGCAAAAGCCTGACGGAAGCGGCGACGCAATCCATTCGTTCCGAAATCACCTCGGGGCGCTGGGCTGTGGGCGAGCAACTGCCGAATGAAGCCCAGCTTTCGGCGCGGCTTGGTGTCAGTCGTGGCACGGTGCGCGAGGCCGTCCGGGCGCTTGTGGCACAGGGCATGCTGGAGACACGTCAGGGCTCGGGCACCTATGTTCGTTCTAAGGCCGACACGGCGCGCAGTCTGAACCGCATACGCCATACAAGCTTGCGCGACCGGCTTGAAATGCGTGCGGCGCTGGAAGTGGAGGCTGCGCGCCTGGCCGCGCAACGCATAACGCCGCAGACGATTGCGCATCTGGAATCTATGCTGGCTTCACGCGGTCTGCGCGAGGAGACCGACCGGGCGACGTTCGTTGAGCGCGATTTTGCATTCCATGAAGCCATCGCCGCAGCTTCCGGCAATGATGCGCTGATCGAAGTTTATGGCTTCTTTTCCGCATCGATCCGCGAATCGATAGAAGCCACGCTGGATGGCGAACTGCCGGAACCGGATTATGAGGCGCATCGCCAGATCGTTGAAGCGATCGCGACCGGCGACCCGGACAAGGCCAGCGCGACGGTTCGTCGTTTTATGGCCCCCCTGATTGAAGAACTGGAAAGGTTGCTCGCATCATGAGCCGCATCAATGCCGTGCCCCCCGCAGCACGGGAGGAGTACACCATGCCATCGCAGCCGGAACAGCTTGTTGATGCTGAAGCGGACAGCGTTCCGCCGCCCTCTGCGCCGCAAATGCCGAGCAAGGCTTCACGCATCCTGCTGGGGCTGAGCCTCGTGCTGATTGCCGCCAATTTGCGTCCGGTTTTTTCCAGTGTTTCGGTGCTTTTGCCGGAAATCATCGATGGAACCGGCATGTCGTCGCTGGCTGCCGGCGTGTTGACCACCTTGCCGGTCGTTTGCCTTGGCGCATTCGCGCCCTTCGCGCCGCGTCTCGCCCAGCGTTTTGGTGCCGAGCGCGTGCTGCTGGCCGTGCTGGTTGTGTTGACCATCGGCACCGGGCTGCGCGGCATCGGATCTTTCTGGTCGCTCTATATGGGCGCAACACTCGCCGGGGCGGCGATTGCCATGGGCAATGTGCTGCTGCCAGGGGTGGTGAAGCGCGATTTTCCGAAGACCGCCGCGATCATGACCGGTCTTTACACCATGGCGCTTTGCGGTGGTGCAGCTTCTGCGGCGGGCTTCACGATCCCGATCAAGAACATGCTTGGCGGCTCGTGGAATCTCGCTCTGGCGTCCTGGGCCATTCCGGCGGCGCTGGTTCTGGTGTTGTGGCTGCCGCAGGCGCTGCGCAGCAAGCACAATGTCGCGCATTCGGGCTTCCGCGTCGTGGGTCTTTGGAAAGACCCGCTTGCCTGGCAGGTGACGCTTTTCATGGGGCTGCAATCGTCGACGGCCTATATCGTGTTCGGCTGGCTGGCGCCGATCCTGCGCGAGCGGGGTATGAGCCCGGCTGCGGCGGGCGGTCTGGTGTCGTTTTCGATCATGGCGCAGGTCGTGACATGCCTGCTGATCCCGTCCATTGCGGTGCGTCAGAAAAGCCAGAGCTTTATCAATGTCTTTCTCTGCGCCTGTGCATCGCTTGCGCTGATCGGCTTTCTCTATCTGCCGCAATGGAGCTTCTGGATACTGGCAATCATTCAGGGCATCGGGCAGGGCGGATTGATTGCCGCTGCAATGATGGTGATCGTGCTGCGCTCGCCGGATTCGCATACGGCGGCGCATCTGTCCGGCATGGCGCAATGCGTCGGCTACATTCTCGCAGCCATCGGGCCGCTGGTCGTCGGCATGATTCACAGCGCGACGGGAAGCTTTGCCGCAAGCGGCCTTTTCTTTGTGATTCTGTGGATCGGGGCCAGTATCAATGGCTGGCTGTCAGGACGCGCCCGCCATGTGGGGGCGAGAACGATAAACAAAGAGGCATAAACAAAAACCCCGGCATTGCCGGGGTTTTTTCATTACAGAGTGTTCGTTCTCAGACGAACTGGCCGAGACCCGGGATCGAGCCGATCACCGCATCGACCGGTGCATCGCCGGCCTTTTCCTTGGCGAAGCGGATGGTTTCCTTGGCGACGCCGGAAATTTCACCCATGCCGAGACCGGCGCCCATGAGCTGCGAGCCAAGGCCCATCACGCCACCCATCAGGTTGGACAGAAAGCCGCCGCCCTTGACCTCCGCAACGGCTTCTTCCGCACCCGGAATAGCGGCCAGAAGCTGCTGAACCTGATCCGCCGGGCCTTCCTTCTGAAGGAATGCGAGGATCATGCCGACAGACTTTTCTGCCGTCGCGGCATCGATGCCGACATTCGAGGTGATGCGTGCGATCAGTTCTTCCATGGAAACTCTCCCAAAAATCTTACGTTTACGTAATATGCATTCTCGCTATCGCTTTGCAAGCTTGTCCGGATCAAAAATATAGGGAAATTTTTCAGCTGTTGTGACAGCAAAACCGGTTCTCTCTGTGGAGCATGGGCTTTATCGTTGTCGCATGACGATGCGGCAGTTATATCTGAAAAAACTGCGCTGTGGATGTGCCGGTCGAAATGAGGAGCAAATCGCCTGATGACTGCTGACGATGCAATTTTCCTTGGCGCAAGCCGCAAGCCCGACGATTCCTACCAGCAGCCGGAATATCTGGCGCTGAAATATGGCAACAGGCACGGTCTGGTCACCGGCGCGACGGGTACGGGTAAGACCGTGACCTTGCAGGTGTTGGCGGAAAGCTTTTCCTCCGCCGGGGTGCCGGTCTTCTGTGCCGATATAAAGGGCGATCTGTCGGGCATTGCCGCTATCGGCGTTGCCAATGACGGCCTGAACAAGCGGGCCGAGGAAATCAAGCTCAAGCCTTACGAGCTGCGCGCATCGCCGGTCATTTTCTGGGATATTTTCGGCGAGCAGGGACACCCGGTTCGCGCCACCATTTCCGAAATGGGGCCGCTGCTGCTGTCGCGCCTGATGAATCTCACGGAAGCGCAGGAAGGCGTGTTGAATATCGCTTTCCGCCTCTCGGACGAAGAAGGCCTTCTGCTGCTTGACCTCAAGGATCTTCAGGCGATCCTCAAGGAAATGGCGGATCGTTCCGCCGAGCTTTCCGGCAAATATGGCAACGTCAACAAGGCGTCGGTCGGCGCGGTGCAGCGTTCGCTGCTGGTGCTTGAACAGCAGGGCGGGGCCAAATTCTTCGGCGAACCGGCTTTGACCATTGCCGACCTGATGCGCACGACGACGGACGGGCGCGGCGTGGTCAGCGTGCTTGCCGCCGACAAGCTGATGATGAGCCCGCGCCTTTATTCGACGTTTCTACTCTGGCTGATGTCGGAACTGTTTGAAGCGCTGCCGGAAGTGGGCGACCCGGACAAGCCAAGGCTGGTCTTTTTCTTCGACGAAGCGCATCTTCTGTTCGATGAAGCGCCGAAAGCGCTGGTCGACCGTGTCGAACAGGTCGTGCGTCTGATCCGTTCCAAGGGCGTCGGCGTCTATTTCGTGACGCAGAACCCGCTCGACGTGCCGGAAACGGTTCTGGCGCAGCTCGGCAACCGCGTGCAGCATGCGTTGCGCGCCTATACGCCGCGCGAGACCAATGCGGTGAAAACCGCCGCCGATACGTTCCGTCCCAATCCGGATTTCAAGACCTTCGATGCAATCACCAATCTGGCGACGGGCGAGGCGCTGGTCTCGACCTTGCAGGCCAAGGGCGTGCCGTCCATGGTGCAGCGCACCCTCATTCGCCCGCCATCGTCGCGCATCGGTCCGCTGACGTCGGAAGAACGCGCCAGGATCATCGCCGCAAGCCCGGTCTCGGGTCAGTACGATACGGTTGTTGATCGCGATTCAGCATTCGAGATGCTGGCGCGCAAGGCGCAGAACGCGACGGTCGAGCAACAGAAAGCCAAGCAGGAGGAAGAAGGCGGCGGGGGAATACTTGGCGACCTCCTCGGCACGGCATTGGGCACGGGCAAGCGCTCAGGTCGTCAGACCGTTGCGGAAACAGCCATGAAGTCCGTTGTGCGTACGGTCGGCAATTCGCTGGGTCGCGCATTGGTGCGCGGCATTCTCGGCAGTTTCAAGAAGTAAGGGAATAGGGGAATAAGGGAGTAAGGGATAAGATTTTCAGGCGGCAAAAACATACTGCCCTATTCCCTTACTCCCCTACTCCCCTACTCCCCTACTCCCTTAACTCACATCACCAGGATCTGAGACTTCGGCGGCACACGATCATAAAGATCGATGATATCCTGGTTGAGGAAGCGCACGCAGCCCGACGAAACCGCCTTGCCGATGGACCACCATTCCGGATTGCCGTGCAGGCGATAGAGCGTGTCCTTGCCATCCTGGAAGATGTAGAGCGCACGCGCACCAAGCGGGTTCTTGAGGCCCGGAGCCATGCCGCCATTGGCAGCGCTGTACTGGACCAGTTCCGGCTGACGGGCGACCATTTCATCCGGTGGCGTCCAGCGCGGCCACTGGCGCTTGTACTGGATCACAGCGCGACCGGACCAGGCAAAGCCTTCTCGACCGATGCCGACGCCATAGCGCAGCGCCTGACCATTATCGAGCACGAGATAGCAGAAGCGGTTGGAGGTATCGATGACCAGAGTGCCCGGCATTTCACCGGTAGGGTCTTGTACGACCTGACGCAGATAGCGCTTGTCCATCTTCTGGATCGGGATCGCCGGAAGCTGGAAGCCGCCATCGTTGACGGAAGCATACATCTGCTCCCAGCCGCCAAAGGACGAATCCACATTGGCCTGCGGCGTTCTGTTGATCGGGTTGCCGGACGCATCGACATCGATGATAGGAACATTCTGTCCCAACTGGGCGCAACCGGCGAGACCGGCAGCCGCAGTGGCAGTCATTGCCGTTAGGAAAGAGCGGCGGGTGAGGGTCGTTTGCATAAGAAAACCAGACTAGTGACGGGAGGGTTATGAATACAACAATCAGGGTTAACGAAGTGCGACCAAACCAGATATGGTAGAGGCGCCGTGGGTGGAAGGCACGGACTCGGGTAAGTGTTTCCCGAAGCCTGAAGATTTGACTGACCGGAAAACGCCCTAGAATTGTGGCGCCGAGCCGGTGTGAATAGGGCCTAAAAGTGGCGAAAAGCCCCCCGTTGCACGCGTGTTGCGCTCACGACACAATTTTGCGGGCAATCAGCCTATTTGGAAGAAGCCCAGTAATTCAAATTTTAGTGAAATATTCATTTCGCCGCCTCGGTGTGTCAGCCAAGAAGCTGGAGACTCGGCAAAATCAGGGCAGGCGCGAACGCCTTATACTCGTCCGGTTGGCCCGAGCGATTGATCCACACGCCGCGCATGCCGAACTTGACCGCGCCCGCCACATCCCAGCGATTGGACGACTGGAAGGAGATCGCGGACGGATAAAGCCGCCATTGCATGGTGATCAGCTCATAGGCCGAAGGCGAGGTCTTGTATTTGCGCACCGCATCGACCGAAATGACATCGTCGAGCAGAACGTCGAGCGCGGCTGATTTCACGGCAGCTTCCAGCATGGCAGGCGAGCCGTTCGACAGGATGGCCAGTCGTGCGCCGCGATCCTTGAGATTTTTCAGCGCCGCAGGCACTTCCGGATAGCAGTCGAGTTTCCAATAGGCGTCGAGCAGGTCGTTGCGCAGCGATGGATCGACGGAAGGATAGCGCGCAAAAGCGAAATCCAGCGACTCTTCCGTCAGCTTCCAGAAGTCGCTGTAAGCGCCCATCAGGCTCAGCACCCATGAATATTCAAGCTGCTTGGCGCGCCACAGTTCCGAAAAGGCGCGCCCGTCGGGCCCGGCCTTGTCCGCATGCCGCCGCACCGCCGAATGGACATCGAACAATGTGCCATAGGCGTCGAAGACATAGGAACTAATTGTACCGGACACGGTTACCCCTTTATCGATGCGGCGATGCGGAAATCCTGAATGGGGTTCATCCTACTGTGATTTCAATAATATTTCATTGCCGCTCACGCGGTTGGGGCCTATGTAGAGTCCGCACGCAATTTTTCGGGTAGGCAACCGCATTGCCCGCCGCGCGTTGAGAGATAAAGAGGAGAGTTTCCAATGGCTTTCGAACTGCCCGCCCTTCCATATGACTATGAAGCACTTGCGCCTTTCATGTCGCGCGAGACGCTTGAACTCCACCACGACAAGCACCATCAGGCTTATGTCACCAACGGCAACAAGCTGCTTGAAGGTTCCGGCCTCGAAGGCAAGAGCCTGGAAGACATCGTCAAGGAAAGCTACGGCAAGAATCAGGGCCTCTTCAACAATGCCGGCCAGCATTACAACCACATCCATTTCTGGAAGTGGATGAAGAAGGGCGGCGGCGGCAACAAGCTGCCAGGCAAGCTTGAAAAGGCAATCGAATCCGATCTCGGCGGCTTCGCCAAGTTCCGCGAAGATTTCATCGCTGCTGGCGTCGGCCAATTCGGTTCGGGCTGGGCATGGCTCTCGGTCAAGGACGGCAAGCTGGAAATCTCCAAGACGCCGAATGGCGAAAACCCGCTGGTTCATGGCGCAAAGCCAATCCTCGGCGTCGACGTGTGGGAACACTCCTACTATGTCGATTATCGCAACCTGCGTCCGAAATATCTCGAAGCTTTCGTCGACAGCCTGATCAACTGGGATTACGTGCTGGAAATGTACGAACAGGCATAATGCCAAGGCATTGATGTTATGAGAAAAGCCCCGCTTCTGCGGGGCTTTTTTTGTATGCATTCGGAATGGCGAGGCTTTTTTCTTCTTATTGAGCTGTCAGTAAAATGCTCAAATTAAACAGTACTAATTCGATCATGTTTTTCACGTTATCGTGATTAATTTGTATAAACCTCTGTAATGTGCGCGTTTTACTTTTCTTGATGGTGATATGTTGGGAACGATCGTTGCAATGGCAGGGATTGTATCGGATATTTCGCCAATAGATCGGTTTTGTTCAATGAAATGCGGAGGACTACATGCGCTTGTTTTTTCCTGCACTTGGTTCTGCGGCAGTGCTCGTCGCCAGTATCGGGTTGGCACAGGCCGATGCGATTGCTGATCGTCAGGCGATCATGAAGGATCTGGGCCGTTCGGTTGGCCAGATCGCGCCGGTGGTCAAAGGCGAAAAGCCGTTCGATGCAGCGGCGGTTCTGGCGGCGCTTGAGAAAATCGACGCCGACGCCAAAAAGCTCGATGTCGATACGCTGTTCCCGGCGGGGTCAGATCAGGGCGACACCGAAGCTTCGCCGAAAATCTGGGAAAACAAGGACGATTTCGTCAAGCATGTCGAAAAATTCCGCACCGATGCAGCCGCTGCTCTGGCTGCCAAACCGCAGGATGTCGATGCGCTGAAAACGGCATTTCAGCAGGTCGCTGCCAATTGCGGTTCCTGCCATCAGGCCTATCGCGTCAAGAAAAACTGATCAGCTTTGCAAGACCGGCAGTTTCGTTTGATAGCGAAACTGCCGCAATGGAATGGGTAGGATGGTCCGCAAACTGGCATATGCCGCGGGCGCTGTGCTTGTCATTGGCGCTGCCGCCTTCTGGATTCTGACCACGCCGCAAAAAGTGGATAGCACCGTTCTGGCTTCCATGAAGCCCGGCGATACGGTGCGGGGTGAACAGGTTTTCTGGGCGGGCGGTTGCGCGTCTTGCCATGCGGCGCCGGGCGCTGCAGGCGATGCGCGCAAGGTGCTTGCTGGCGGGTATGAGCTGGTCTCGGATTTCGGCACCTTCGTCGTGCCGAATATTTCGCCGTCCGAACAGGGCATCGGCACCTGGACCATTCAGGATTTCGCCAATGCCATGCTCAAAGGCGTCGGAAAGCAGGGCGAGCATCTCTACCCGTCCTTTCCCTACACATCCTACACCCGAATGGAGCCGCAGGATGTGGCCGACCTCTACGCGTTTATGAAGACATTGCCGCCATCGGATAATGTCGCAGCACCCCACAAGCTTGGATTTCCCTTCAATATTCGCCGCAGCCTCGGCATCTGGAAGCATCTTTACCTGTCGGATGCGCCCGCTGTGGATATTGCCGATGCATCCGACCTCGTGACGCGCGGACAATATCTGACCGAAGCGCTCGGTCATTGCGGCGAGTGCCACACCCCGCGCAATCTGATTGGCGGGCTGCAAACCAGCCAATGGCTGGCGGGCGCGCTATCGGCGGAAACCGGCAGCGACGGTAAGAAGAGCGTGGTTCCGAATATCACCACCGGCGAGGGCGGCATTGGCGACTGGAGCGAAAACGATATCGCCTATGCGCTGCAAAGCGGCTTCACGCCCGACTTCGATTCGCTTGGGGGATCGATGACGGACGTGGTGTCCAATATGGCGCATCTGACCGAGGCCGACCGCGCTGCAATCGCGGCCTATCTGAAAGCCATTCCCCCACACGCGAATGGCTATAAGACGCAATAACAGGTTCAGGCGGTTTTGATTTCTTCCAATTCGAGTTCTTCGATCATGGTTTGACGCATGACGAATTTCTGGATTTTCCCGGTAACGGTCATGGGGAATTGATCGACAAAGCGGATATGCGCCGGGATTTTATAATGGGCGATCCGCTGCTGGCAGAAGCTGACCAGTTCCGCTTCGTTCAGGCGTCCGTCCTGACTGAGCTTGACCCAGGCGCAGATAACCTCGCCAAACCGGCGGTCGGGAATACCGAAAATCTGCACATCGCTGATCGCCGGATGGGTGAACAGGAATTCTTCGATCTCGCGGGGATAGATGTTCTCGCCGCCGCGAATGATCAGGTCCTTGATGCGCCCGACAATGTTGCAATAGCCCTCCGCATCAATGGTGGCGAGGTCGCCGGTATGCATCCAGCCCGCATCATCGACAGCGCCCGCCGAGCTTTGCGGATCGTTCCAGTAACCGCGCATGACGCTATAGCCTCGCGTCAGCAACTCGCCCTTTTCGCCGCGTGGAACAATCCGGCCATCCGCATCGACAATCTTGACTTCCAGATGCGGATGGATGCGGCCAACGGTTGAAACGCGCCTTTCCAGCGGGTCGTTGGTCGAGCTTTGAAAACTGACGGGGCTCGTTTCGGTCATGCCGTAAGCGATGGTGATTTCGCTCTGGTGCATTTCGCTGATCACCCGGCGCATGATTTCGACCGGGCACGGCGATCCGGCCATGATGCCGGTGCGCAAGCTCTGAAGATCAAAGGTTGCGAACTCGGGATGATCCAGCATGGCGATGAACATGGTCGGCACACCATGCAGGCCGGTGCATTGTTCATCCTGCACCGTCAGCAATGTCAGAAGCGGATCGAAACTGTCATTCGGGATCACCATGCAGGCGGCATGGGTCATGCAGGCCAGATTGCCGAGCACCATGCCGAAGCAGTGGTAGAATGGTACGGGAATGCACAGCCGGTCCTGTTCGGTGAGGCGCATGGCTTCGCCGACGAAAAAGCCGTTATTGAGAATATTGTGGTGGGAGAGGGTTGCACCCTTGGGACTGCCCGTGGTGCCGCTGGTAAACTGGATATTGATCGGATCGTCGAATTGCAGCTCCTCCGACAGCCGGCGCAGTTCGTCGCGCGCGGCCTCATCGCCTGCGACGGCAACCGCATCGAAATTCATCATGCCAGCGGTCTGTTCTTCGCCAAGCCGGATCACACAGCGCAGGGCAGGCAGCCGTTCCGCCACGAGATGGCCAGGCCGCGCGCTATCGATTTCCGGCACGATAGAGCGCAATATATCCAGATAATTGCTGGTCTTGAGCGATGGCGCGAGGATCAGCGCCGAACATTCGACCTTGGCAAGCACATATTCCAATTCATGCGCCCGATAGGCCGGATTGATATTGACGAGGATCAGGCCCGCTTTCGCCGTGGCAAACTGGGTCAATATCCATTCCAGATTGTTCGGCGACCAGATGCCGACCCGTTCGCCGGGTCGAAGGCCGATGGCGAGGAGCCCTTCTGCAAGGGCGTCAACGCGGGTGTTCAATTCTGCATATGTCAGGCGGATATTCTGATGACGGACGACCACTGCTGGCCGGTCGGGATATTGCCGGGCGATGCGGTCGAGATGATTGCCAATCGTATCGCCGATCAGAAGCCGGTCACTCGCGCCATGAACATAGCTCGCCTGCTGCATAGTCGATCCTCCCAAATCGATTTCAGCCCCCCGATAGTGTTCTTCTCGTTCCCCTTATGCGGCCCCGCGCTTGTCGTCCGACAATGATATTGCCATTTTATGGTGCTGCCAAAAATTGCAGTTTTTTGGGCGGGATTTAGCGCCTGATGCAGCGCGCAACCGTTGCGGGACCGGCATTGGTATATTTGCTCTGCATGGTATAGAGCCAGCCTTTGCACTCGGACAGGTTGGTGAAGCAGCGCATGCGATCAACTGGAACGATGCCGTCCATGCTGACCATGGGCGAATCGTCCACACCGCTGAACTGACCGAGAATAATGCCGCTGCCCTTTGGCGGCGCGCTGCAACGCCGTCCCGCATATTCGCTCACATCTTTCCGCACTTGCGCATTCGCGCCCGTGGTGGCGGGCACAAGGGCTGGAAGCGCCAATGCCAAGCTCGCCAGAAAAGTCACGCATCCGGGTTTCATGATGCAATCTCCATGACGATATTCAATCTGCGATAGTATAGGGCGTTGATTGTCGAACGTGTAGCTGCTTTTCATTTGCTCCAGCGAGATTAACCCGCTGGAGCGTGATCGTGTATCAACCTTCGAAGCCTGTAACCTTGCCCACGACTTTCAGCGCGAAAGCCTGCGTATAGGCGACTTCTTCCAGCCGCGAAAAACGGCCCGAAGCGCCCGCATGGCCGGCATCCATATTGATGCGGAACAGCACCGGATGGTCATCGGTTTTCAACTCGCGCAGCCTGGCAACCCATTTCGCCGGTTCCCAATAGGTGACGCGCGGGTCGGTCAGGCCTGCAACAGCCAGAATGGCCGGATAGGCTTGCGCCGTCACATTGTCATAAGGCGAATAGGCGGCGATGGTGCGATAATCCGCTTCCGAGGCAATCGGGTTACCCCATTCCGGCCATTCCGGCGGGGTGAGCGGCAGCGTATCGTCGAGCATGGTGTTCAGCACGTCGACAAACGGCACTTCCGCGATAATCCCGCCAAAGGCTTCCGGCGCGAGATTGGCGACCGCGCCCATCAACATGCCGCCAGCGGAGCCGCCATGGGCGACGATGCGGTCATGACTGGTGAAACCTTCGCTGACCAAATGCTTGGCGGCGGCGATGAAGTCGGTAAAAGTGTTCGTCTTCTTGTCGCGCTTGCCGTTTTCATACCAGGCAAAGCCCTTGTCCTTGCCGCCGCGAATATGCGCAATGGCGTAGACGAAGCCGCGATCGACCAGCGACAGGCGCGATGTGCTGAAGCTTGCCGGAATGGTGATGCCATAGGAGCCATAGCCGTAGAGCAGGCACGGAGCCGAACCGTCCAGCCTGGTATCCTTGTGATAAAGGATCGAGACCGGCACGAGTTCGCCATCGGCTGCGGGCGCCAGAATGCGGCGCGTCACATAATCGTCGATATCATGGCCGGACGGCACTTCCTGCGTCTTCAGAAGCATCCGCTCGCGGGTGTGCATATTGTAGTCGAACAACTGTTCCGGCGTGGTCATCGACGAATAGGAGAAGCGGATGACCTCGGTGTCGTATTCGGCGCTGCCATGCAGGCCGAGCGAATAGGCTTCCTCGTCAAAGGCAATGGCGTGTTCTTCGCCGCTCTTGCGATCCCGGATGACGATGCGCGGCAGGCCGTTGTCGCGTTCGATCCAGACGAGGTGATGCTTGTAGGCAGAGTGGGACAGGATCAGGCGGCCCGGCTTTTCCGCCACCACATCCACCCAGTTTTCCGGCTGCGGCGCGCTGGCTGGCGCTTTGCAGATCTTGAAATCCTTCGCGCCATCGGCATTGGTCAGAATGAAGAATTCATCGCCGCCCGGCGCAATGTCGTATTCCGTGCCGGTTTTGCGCGCCATGATCAGTTGCGGCTTGGCCGCCGGATCATTGGCGGGCAGCAGCCAGCATTCCGATGTTTCGTGGTCGTGAATATCGATGAAGATATAGTCGTCCAGCGCGGAGCCGCCGACGCCGAGGAAGAAGCCAGCGTCCTGTTCTTCAAAGATCAGCCGGTCTTCAGACTGGTCGGTGCCGATGCGGTGATAGAATACTTTCGATGGGCGATGGTTTTCATCAAGCCGTGTATAGAAAAAGCCTTTGCTTTCCGCATCCCACGTGCCGCCACCATTGGTATCGGTGACGATGTCCGAAAGTTCCGCCATGGTCGTGAGATCGCGAACCTTCAGCTTATAGAATTCCGATCCCTTGTCGTCATAGCCCCAGATCAACAGATTGTGATTGGGGGCATGGTCTGCCGAAGCAAGACGGAAATAGGCCTTGCCTTCGCCTTCCTTGTCGCCATCGAGCAGGATGGTTTCCGCGCCGCCATCACGCGGCGTGCGGATGAAATAGGGCTGCTCGCCGCCAGTGCGGTATGAAACGCCGTAAGCATAGGGGCCATCCTTCGACGGAACCGACGAATCATCTTCCTTGATGCGGCCGCGCATCTCCGCGAAAAGCTCTTTCTGCAGGGCTTCCGTGTTCTGCATCAGGCTTGCCTGATAGGCGTTCTCGGCATCGAGATGTGTGCGTATTTCCGGGGAAAGAACCGACGGGTCCTTGAAGACGTCCTGCCAGTTTTCCGCACGAAGCCAGGCGTAATCGTCGGTGCGGGTGATGCCGTGGCGGGTATCGCTATGCGGATGTTTCGGGGCGTGCGGAGGCTGTGGCGGGCGAGCGTTATGAGGCATTCTGAAATCCGATGAACATTGTTTCAAATTGTTGCGGATCGCTTTAACGACCCTTTGGAAAGACGGATATTGAGGCATATATAGTTTCAGGCACGGTCGAAAGCGAGTTGATTTCAATGAAATATATTTAAGCTATGCCTTTTTCGCGCCCGATTTTAGAGGCAGTGCTGCAATCAGCAAAATGTGTTTGTTTCGCGAGGCCAGATCATAGCTTAAAGCAAAAACGGTTGCTAAACTTGGTCATGCAAATTATGCGAGCCGTGCTGAAAAACTATATGCGGTTGCTTTATCGTCAATAAACGATGCGCGCCATGATTGTGCCAGTGAGATTGCCGGGGTGCTATTTCCATGAAAAGGCTTTGTTTTCGTTCTTTTTATTTGTGGCTTAAAGAATAATAGGCTATTATTAATGTAGTTTCGCACAACAATTCTGTTGCAAAAGATCATGGTAGTTGTTAAGTGCGGTCATAAAAGAGCTAGGTAGAGTTCTGAGATACGCAATCCCGACTTCAGATGTGTCATCGATGCCGAAAGTTGCGGAAAAACAAAAACATAAGAAGTAAAAAAAGGAAAACCGATGGAAAATCTGGATACGCACGACGAAAGCGCAGAACTGCTTCTGAGCCTGACCGCGGATGTTGTCGCTGCTTATGTTGGCAATAATTCGATTCGTGCGGGCGAGCTGCCGCTGTTGATTGCCGATGTTCATGCCGCTTTCAAGCGTCACGTGGAACGTGAAGAAGCGCCGGTTGTTGTTGAAAAGCCGAAGCCAGCCGTCAATCCGAAGAAGTCGGTTCATGACGACTACATCATCTGCCTCGAAGACGGCAAGAAGTTCAAGTCGCTCAAGCGTCACCTGATGACCCATTACAACATGACCCCGGAACAGTACCGCGAAAAGTGGGATCTCGATCCTAACTACCCGATGGTTGCTCCGAACTATGCTGCCGCTCGTTCGCGTCTGGCAAAGAAGATGGGCCTCGGTCGCAAGCCGAAGGGCGCTTAATCAGCGATCCTGACGGCGCATCGCGAAGACCGTGAAGCGGTTGTCGGATATTGATGTGCCTGAAGCAAAAATATGGAGCGTGCCCTGACCTGCCATGAGCAGGCCCGGGCGCGCTCTTTGTGTTTTAGCACTGTGCTTCTCGTATTTGAGCTTTCGGTTTGGACGCGACAAAGATTGTTTTATATCGAGATGGGCTTTTGCTTGTGATTGCTAACAGGCGCGGTCGTTCGAATGCGTCGGCGTTGACTGTAAATCTTTAGCGGGCCGCGTATATGTGCAGCATCATCACGACCGGCTTTGCCTTCCAACCTGTCGAGCGCCTGTTTTAAGGCGATGTGGCGGTTGAGATCATAACTCCAGTGACCACTGGTGCCCTTGAGGCGTTCGCGTTCGATCAGTCGCGTGAGGCGGCGCGCTGCTTGCTGCTTTTCCACTTCCGATGCCTGCACCGGCCGGTCGATATCGATTCCCGCCACGATTTGCAGGGCCACGCGCTGCATGGCGCTCATCCGGTCTTGCTCTCGTTCGGCGAGAAAGATTCTGCGGGCCTGTTCCAGCGCTGTTTTCATAAGCCTTGTCCTCGTTTGTCGATACAAACAGGATCGTCGATTTCTGCATGGTGTGGATAATATTCCTAAAATCTGTGAAATCTGTTTGACGGGCGGAGGGACGGTCGGTTTACTCCCGGTGGTGCCCACCTAGCGGATGGCTGTGGAAAAAAACACTCTATATAGCAGTTAGTTAGGAGAATTCGGCAGCGCGGGCGGAAAGGCGGCTCAAACCGGAGCGCCAAAAGCGTCATCCTTCAACGCCATGCCACTCGCCCCAAACTTTGTCCCGCAAACTTATCCTCCCTTGCAATTTCCTCATTATAAGAAGATATTCCTATTCAGATGAGGGAAGATGAATGTCTTTGGAACTAACGGATGTCATTCATACGCGGGCAGATGCTTTTGATGCTTTGCGGTTAATCGCGGCACGACATGGGAGGCCCCTTCTTCTCGACCCCATTGAGGGAGTAACGGATCGAAAGCGGCAGGAATACAGCGTGCAATTGTGCGAAACGCTGATCGATCTCCTCGTGGCGTCGTTCGGTGTGGATGGCAAGGAACTGCGTGCGCCAACCCGGTGCAGGCGCAATGTGGCGCGGGTCAGGCAGATCGGCATGTATGTGGCGCATACGTCCTTCGGTCTGGCCATGCGGGAGGTGGCCACCGGCTTTGCGCGGGATCGCACAACGGTGATGCATGCCTGCCATCTCGTGGAAGATATGCGCGATGATGTCGATTTCGACGCCATCGTGACCGCCTTTGAGCGCATCGTGAATTCGGCTTTTTCAACCTGGAGGATGGCGGCATGACCACACAGTTTTCGACGTCCGAAATGCGCGTGATGCGGTTCCTCAAAACAGGTGCTTGCGAAATGCAGGATTCGGTTCGCGATTCGCATATGCTGCTGGTTGGCGAGCAGGGGACGATTGCGGTTGCCCGCGATGAAGTCGCCGCCATGTGCGGCAAAGGTTTGCTGCGGATGGACGGTCAGAAGCTGGCGCTCTCCGGTAATGGGCGTAGGCGCACGCAATCGACCAAAATTGCGCCGCCTGAGCCAGATTATGGCGGCGGGCGGGTGACGGCGCTGATTGAACTGGCATCGGGGGAGAAGGTCGAGGTCAATCTGGCGGAATCGCCGCTGGCCATGCTCTATCGCCGTAAAGGTCCTGACGGCAATGCCTTCATTTCGGAGGATGAGTTCCATGCGGGAGAACGCTTGCGGGCTGATTTCACGCGGGGTTCGCTGATGCCGTCGATCACGTCGCGCTGGGATATCAGCGTTGGCGGCGGCGGGCGCGGTGGGGCAGGCGGCATGGCGGAACTGACCGACATCGCACTTGCGAGCCGAATGCGGGTGGAGCGGGCGCTGGAGGCGGTCGGGCCGGAATTAAGCCGCGTGCTGGTCGATGTTTGCTGTTTCCTGAAAGGGCTGGAGCGGGTTGAACGCGAGCGTCAATGGCCGGTGCGTTCCGCCAAGGTCATGCTGAAAGCGGGCCTCGCCATGCTGCACCGGCACTATAATCCGCCACGTGACAGTGATCGTCGCCGGGGCGTGGTGCTGCATTGGGGGGCGGATGACTACCGCCCCGCAGCGCGGCCTCATACGAGGTGAGGCCGCTCTCGGCAGTCAAACGGCCTTGCCTTTCTTTGCGAGGGACCCAGCGATAATCAGCTTTTGAATATCGCTGGTTCCCTCGTAGATGCGGCAGATCCGGGCATCGCGATAAATGCGTTCGACGGCGAAATCCTTGAGATAACCATAGCCGCCGTGCACCTGGATCGCTTCCGAGGCGACTTTTTCAGCAATCTCGGAGGCAAACAGTTTCGCCATGGCGGCTTCCGTCTTGCAGGGCTGACCTGCATCACGCAGCCTTGCGACATAATGCAGATAGCTGCGCGCCACTTCGATTTGCGTGTGCATTTCTGCCAGCCGGAAACCGACTGCCTGATGTTCGATGATGGCTTTGCCGAATGTCTGCCGTTCCAGCGCATAGGCATGGGCATGGTCGAAGGCCGCCTGCGCCAGCCCAAGCGACTGCGCCGCGATGCCAAGGCGTCCGAGTTCCAGCGTGCTCATCGCCAGAGCATAGCCGCCGCCGACTTCACCCAGCACATGGTCGTCGGCAACGAAGAAATCGTCAAGCTGCACCTGACAGGTTTCCGAGGCCGCAAGGCCGAGCTTGTCTTCGATGCGAACGCAGACATAACCGGGCGCGGTCGGGGAGACCAGAAACGCGGTGATGCGGCGGCGCGGGTCATCGCTCTCGGTTGCCGCAAATATGATGGCGATATCGGCGGATTTGCCATTCGACATGAACTGTTTTGCGCCGGTGAGGCGAAAGCCGCCATCGACCCGGACCGCCTTGGTACGGATCGCAAAGGCATTGGACCCTGCTTCCGGTTCGGTCAGGCCAAAAGCACCGTTGAAGCGACCTTCCGCCAGCGGACGCAGATAAAGTTCCTTCTGCCGATCGCTCCCATGTACGCGCAAGGGAGTCGAAATGAGACCATTGTGCAGCGCCATCATCGCGCCGATGCTGCCATCGGCGGCGGCGATTTCTTCCAGCGCCAGAACATAGCTCAGATGGTCGGTTGCAACGCCGCCCCATTCCTCGGAAACCAGCATGCCGAGAAAACCCAGCTCTCCCAGTTCCTGCATTTCGGTGCGCGGAAAATAATGGTGCTCACGGTCGCGCATGGCAGCGGTCGGGGCTAGTTTTTCACGGGCGAAGCTGCGTGCACTGTCACGGATCATCCGTTGTTCGTCGGTCAGCAGGCAATCATGCGTCATGGTTGGTTTCCTTCAGAAGCTGCTGCGGTTGCAATGTCAGGCCGTGCAACACGCCGTCGCGCACAAGGCTTTCGATATCGTCGGCAGTAAGTTCCAGTTTTTCCTGCAATATGTCGGTGGCATGCGCGCCCAGTGCGGGTGGCGGTGCCGGGGCGGGGCAATCCATGCCGGAAAACTTGGCCGGCTGGCGCAGAACGCGCACCGGGCCGCTGGCGGACGTGACTTCCGGCAGGAGACCACGCGCGCGCACCTGTTCGCTGGCGGTTGCATCGGAGACAGAAAGCACCGGCGAGCAGGGCACGTCATGGGCCTGCAAGGCGTCGATCACCTGTTCGACACCCATTGCCGTGCTCCATGCTTCGATGATGGCCTTCAGCTCGGCATGGTTTTCGTTGCGGGCGGTTGCCGTGGCAAAGCGTTCGTCGGTCGCAAGCTGCGGTTCGCCCAAAGCTTCGGCCAGACCGGCAAATTGCTTCGAACTCAAAACGGCAATCGTCAGATAGCCGTCCGCTGCCGCAAAGACACCGAATGGCGCGCTCAAAGGATGGCGATTCCCGACCCGCTTCGGCAATTTGCTGCCATAAAGCTGCTGGGTCAGCGCCGCAGGCAGAAGATTGAACAGGCAATCATACATGGCGACATCGACAAACTGGCCCTTGCCGGTTCGTTCGCGGGCAAGAAGTGCGGCCAGCGCCGACCAGGACGCAAAAAGCCCGGCGGTCAGATCGGCAACGGATTCGCCGGTCATCATCGGCGGGCCATCCGGTTCGCCGGAAATATCCATGAAGCCGGTTACCGCCTGCACGACGAGATCATATGCAGGCAGATTGCCCATCGGGCTTTGCTGGCCGAAGCCGGAAATCGCCACATGGATGAGGCGCGGATTGTTTTTGGCAAGCTCGGCAAACCCGAGCCCCAGCCGGTCCATCACGCCAGGACGAAAATTCTCTACGATGATATCGGCATTCTTCGCCAGTTGGCGGACAATATCCCGCCCGCGTTCCTTGCGCAGATCAATGGAGATGCTCTTCTTGTTGCGGTTCATCAGCAGGAACAGCCCACCGCCGTCGGGTGTGCCCGGCGTGATGTGGCGGTAATCGTCGCCTTCCGGACTTTCGATCTTGATGACTTCCGCGCCCAGATCGCCAAGCAAGGCCGTACAAAACGGCCCAGCCAGAACGCGCGTGAAATCCAGAACGCGAATCCCGTCGAGGCACGGCGCCCTTTCGTTGAACATGTTCGTATCCCCTTATTGTTTAATTTAACGGGAGGCTAAACGCAGTTCAGTATCGGAAAAAGAATTGAAATCGAGCAGTCATTATAGGAAAATCCTCTAATGATATCGCTTCGCCAACTGCATTATTTCGTCACTTCCGCCGAGGCTGGCAGCGCAACGGGCGCTGCCGAAAAGCTCAATGTTTCGCAGCCCTCCATATCGGCGGCAATCCGCGATCTGGAGCGTGATCTGGGGCAACCGCTTTTCGAGCGGCGGCAGGCCAAGGGGCTGGAGCTGACGCCTTTCGGCAGCCGCAAGCTGCAAGAGGCGCGGTTGCTTCTGGCTGGCGCTGAAGACTTCGCTGTATCGGGTAAGGGCGAGGGCGCGGCACGGTTGACGCTCGGTTATTTCAGCACGCTGGGGCCGGTCTGTGTTCCGGGCATATTAGGCCATTTGAAACAGGTGTTTCCGGATATGCGCGTGAAGCTGCGGGAGTTCGATCTGGAAGGTATGGCGCGGGCGCTGGAAAAAGGCATTGTCGATCTCGGCATTACCTATGATGTGGGCCTGCCGGAAACGGTCACATGGGAAACCATGCTGTCTTACGCACCGCATGCGGTCGTTCCGCCGGACAGTCCATTGGCCGCGAAGAAGAGCGTGACCCTGGCGGAACTGGCGCGCTATCCGTTCATTCTTGTTGATCTGCCGCTCAGCCGCGAATTTCTGCTGGTGCCGTTCTGGCAGCAGGGTCTGTCGCCGAATATCGTGCTGCGGACCACCTCGGTGGAGATGGTGCGCGGCATGGTGGCGAATGGTCTCGGCGTGTCGCTGCTTTTCACGCGGCCCGGTCATGATTTCAGCCATGATGGACGAAAAGTCGCGTGCCTGCCGATCGAAGACGAAACGCTGCGCCAGCGTCTCGTGCTGGCCTATCCGGCCAGTGGGCCAACCACGCAAACGGGGAGGGAAGCGCTGCCCGCAATCCGCGACTGTTTTGCCGCACGGTCATTTCAGGCGGGGCCAGATACCTCCGATTGACAGTGACCGAACACCATCTTATCGCAAGGGAAAAGCCGGTGCGACCGGGCGGGGAAATTGGGGAGAATTTGCATGTCGTCGAAAGTCCGGGATCGGCTGGAAACTATTCTGACGCGGCTTGAGACGCGCCGCGAGCAAGAGCGTGTTTTCAGCAAGGTTTATGTGGAGCGGGCAAGGGCGGAAGCAGATGCCGCTGATGCACGGCTTGGGGCTGGGCAGGCCCTTGGTCCGCTGGATGGCCGCATTGTCTCGATCAAGGATCTCTTCGATGTCGCGGGCGAACCGACGCTGGCCGGGTCTGTGGTTCGGCGCACAGCCGCACCTGCGGTCCAGGATGCGACCATCGTGCAGCGGCTGCGCGAGGCGGGAGCGGTGATCGTCGGCAAGACGCATATGACTGAATTTGCTTTCACGCCAGTCGGTCTCAACCCGCATTATGGGGAGCCGGGCAATGCCGTCGATCCGACGCGCATTCCGGGTGGGTCGTCGTCGGGCGCAGCGGTCTCGGCAGCGGAAGGCACCAGCGAAATCGCCATCGGGTCGGATACGGGCGGTTCGGTGCGCATTCCCGCGGCGCTGAACGGCATTGTCGGTTTCAAGCCGACGGCGCGGCGCATTCCGTTGGATGGCGCTTTTCCGCTGGCGCCTTCGCTTGATTCCATTGGGCCGCTCACCAGGACGGTGGCGGATGCCATTTTGACCGATGCCGTGATGGCGGGCGAAACACCGATTCTGCCGGATGCGGTGCCGCTTTCCAGTCTGCGGATCGCCGTGCCGAGGGGCTATTTGCTGGACGCCATGGAGCCGGATGTGGCTGCGCATTTCGGGGCGTCGCTGGCGGTGCTTGAAAAGGCAGGCGTGACGCTTGTCGATATCATGCTGGATGATCTGATCCAGCGCTGGCGTGAGGCAAGCACGTCCGGATCGATCGTCGGCATTGAGGCAAGCCGCGTCCATGCCGACACATGGCTGCGCGACCCCGACGCCAATGTCGATCTGCGCGTGAAGCGTCCGCTATCGGTGCGTCTGCACGTGCCGGACGAGACTTATCAAGCCATGGTGGCAACCCGAAATCAGCTGATCCGCGAGATGGATGAGCGGTTGAATGGCTTCGATGCATTCGCCACGCCCGCCACACCGATTGTCGCGCCGACGATTGCTTCGGTCAGTCACGACGAGGACGAATATGATCGCGTGGAAGGGCTGACGCTACGTGATACGCAGGTCGGCAATCAGTTCGATCTGTGCAGCATCACGCTGCCTATGCCGGGCATGAAGCTGCCGACAGGCCTGATGCTGACCGCACGCGGCGGTACCGATAAAAACCTGCTTGCAGCCGCTCTGTCGGTGGAAAAGGTACTAGGCTGAAAGCTTTGCCGCTTCCGCTTCACGACGGATGCGGGCGACCATGGCGCGCAGACCGTTTGAGCGCTGCGGGGTGAGATGCTCATCAAGGCCGAGCGTTTTCAGCACACTTTCCGGTTCGATGGCGAGAATTTCCGAGGCGCGTTTGCCGGAATAGAGCGCCAGAACGATGGCGATCAGACCGCGCACGATATGCGCATCGGAATCGCCCAGAAATTCGATCACCGGATCTGCGCCGCTATGCGGCATGGTCTTGAGCCAGACCTGACTGACGCAGCCCTGAACCTTATGTTCCGCATCGCGTGCGTCGTCGGGATAAGGCGACAATTCCTTGCCAAGATCGATGACATAGCGATAGCGATCTTCCCAGTCGTCGAGAAATTCGAAGTCGGACATGATGCTATCGATTGTGGTCGTCATGATACTCGCCTGAATTGCCGTCTTTGCGGTGTTGTGCCGCTTATATAGTCATGAATGGCGGCAAGGTCACGGGAAAGATCAGTGTTTTGCCGGGATCGCGCCCGTGGTCCGGCGATCCAGTGCCCGCAAGGCTGCCGCACGCGAGGTCGGGATCGGGATATTGATCAAACCGCTTGTTTGAGGAGCGGCTTGCTCGGACAGGATTTCGGAGACTGTCATTTCTGGCTTTTCGGCTACGGGTTGCGGTTCAGCAGGCGCTTCACTTTTGTTGCCGAAACGCTGGCTCAGATAATCGAGCATCTGGCCGCTGCCCTTGAGCAAACCGCTGCCAGCACTTGAAATCATCGACGTGCCGTTTTCGCAGAAAGTCGGATTGTTCATGCAGAGTTTGCCGATCTCAATCGCCGTTTTGCCATTGGCTAAAAGCTGATCCACGGTACTCGGCTCGCCACGCGTCTCAGCGATGGCAGCGGGCTTTTCGGCACTTTTGTTTTCCTGTTCCGCTGGGAAAAAGCGCGGCATTACAATGAATGCCAGCGACAGCCAGATAGCGGATTTGATGAGGAAACGGATCATGGCCTTGTTGCTGTTGCTCGCCTTCAGCTAATCGAACGATGTCGCCAATGTCCGATGAAATCGAAAAGATTCCGTAACCGCGCGATTCGCAATTCTGTGATGTGCGCGGTGGTAGGCGGAAGATTGTGCAATCTTCGCGCTTTCGTACAAGCAATCGCTACCCTCTGTTTACCATAGGTCGAAAAGCACGGCTCCCGCGATGCTTATCTGCATTCATGGGCCTCGTTTTATCGTTTCCTTAAAGCCTCACCTGCAATCTGAAGATCGCCGGGAATGTTCTTTTCCGAATGTTTCGGGCGGATGAGTATGTGTATGAGTTTGAGTGAGTAGCGCACGTTGAACGCCATTCTTTTGAAAGCAGCTAAGACCGTTCGCACTGGTGTGCAGACGCTCGGCCGTTTTTACGAACGTTTTTGCCGCCGCTGGGTGAACACGCCCGACGCGACGGCTATGCGTGTTGTCGGTTCGGTCGTTGTTGTGCCGCTGCTGCTTGTTGCTGCCGTTCTGGCTTCCGGTCTCGCATCCGGGCCGACTGAATTTGCCATTCTCGCCGCCAGCTTCGCCGGTATGGCGATGATTTTCTGCGCTCTCTCACTGATGGGATTGAGCGCCGCTCTCCTCGGAACATTGAATTTTGTCGCCTATGGCGCGGGACTTGCCGCCATTGGCATGGTCTCCAGTAGCGATGCCGCTCTGTGGCTGATGGCGGCTGCCTTGCCGCTGGAAATCTGGCTTGTCAGCCGCAAGCCTGCTGCCGCAATTGCTGGCGCTGTTGCAGCACTTGCCATTGTCGGCGCTTTTGCGATGACAAACGGCGGCGTGATTGCCGGTGGTTCGCTGGCCTCCGTCACAGTGCTGGTTCTTTATGCGGCAAGCCTTGTCGCGCGCAGCGTGGGTCTGGCCGTCAAGCCACAGAACAATGAAACCGCCATGCCGCAGGTTGCTATTGCCGAGGGCGACGTGCAGTTCGTACTGGATGCAGAAGGCGTCATCGCATCGGTCGGCGACAAGACCGCAAAGCTTCTCGGCATGCAGCCAAAAATGCTGGAAACGACCGCTCTGGTCGACCGCGTCCATGTTGCCGACCGCGTGCAATATCTCTCGCTTCTGGCCGATCTGCGTTCGGGGATTGCATCGAAACGTGTCGATATCCGTCTGCGCTCCATCGAAGCTGGAAGCCCGGTTTTCCGTGCCTATCGTCTGGAAGGGCTGACTGCCGCTGGCGTAATCACGCTGGTCGGTCGGTCGCTGGAAGGCGAACAAAAGCTTCTGGATGAAATCGCAACCTTGAAGGCGGAGCTGGAATCGGAGCGCGTCGGCAAGGGCCGTCTGCTCGCCTCGGTCAGCCACGAACTGCGCACGCCGCTCAATTCCATCATCGGTTTCTCCGACATGCTGTCGCATGGGGTGGGTGGTCAGCTGGCCAATGAAAAGCAGCGCGAATATGCCGGTCTGATACACCAGTCGGGGCATTATCTGCTGGAACTGGTGAATGCGGTTCTCGACAATTCGCGGCTGGAAACCGGCACTTACGGGATTGCGCCGCAGAACTTTGCCTTCCGCGACGTGGCCGAAATGTGCACCTCGGTCATGCTGCCGCAGGCGGAAAAGAAGGGCGTTGCCTTCTGCCATCGCGTCGGCAACGGCGTTGGCGAACTGATGGCCGACCGTCGCGCGGTGCAGCAGATCCTGCTCAATCTGGCGGCCAATGCCGTGAAGTTCACCGAGACCGGCGGTTGCGTCACCATTGACGCCGCCCGTGTGGTGGCTGACGGTCGCGCTATGCTGGAAATCAGCGTTTCGGACACCGGCATCGGTATCGAGCCGGAAGATTTGCAGCGCATCGGCATGCCTTTTGTGCGCGCCGACAACAGCTATACGCGCGCTCAGGAAGGAAGTGGCCTTGGACTATCCGTGGTCAAGGGCCTCGTGGAATTGCATCAGGGATCGATGAACCTCAAGAGCTGTCCCGGCGAAGGCACGGTTGTGACCGTCCGTCTTCCGGTGACAGGTCCGCAATATCTCGCGGGAGATGACGAACAACAGGAACTTGGCACGGTGATCGATATGCACCGTCACCAGGGAGAAAGGCGCAATGACTGGCAGAACGACGAAGACCGGGAGCAGAACCCAGAGCGGATCGCAGAACCGCTCCACACGCAGACCCGCAAAACAGCGTAGTCTGGGGACACGGCTCCTCCAATTCTTCTTCAACTCGGCCTCGGCACTGGCGATCGTTGCCGGTGACTTTGTCGTGCGCAATCCGGTTCTGACCGGCGGGGCGACGGCCTTTCTCGTGGTAATGAGTTTCGTGTCGGCCAATGCGCTCTGGTATCAGCCGGAGGCGCATAATGCCGTGTTCTTCCGCACGAGACCTGATTTCGTTTTCAAGCCGACGCCACGCGCCGTTCTGCCCGGCACCGCCGCCGCCAGTCAGCAGGAAACAAAGCCAGTAGAAACGGCAACGGCTGACCCGCAGGCAACGGGCAAGACGACCACGCAGGGCGTGAGCGATGCCGACCTTTCGGCAGATCGCATGCCGGTCACGGCCACCGACGATATGCTGCCTGCGCTCGCGCCGAATGCCGATCTGGAGATTGCCCGTCTGCAACAGCGTCTTTCCATGCTTGGCGTCTATAAAGGCCCGGTGGATGGCTTTACCGGCCCGCAGACCCGCGAGGCTGTGGATCGCTGGCGCGCCTTGCAGCAGAAGCTGGGCGTGCAGCAGGCCAGCGTTCCGGCGCAGGTCGAAAGCCCGGCGCCTGCGCAGCAGGATGAGGTAGCCAAGACCATCGAAGTGGTGGCTGTTCCGACACCGCGTCCGCAATTAACCGCACAACCGGCTGTGTTGAAAGGCGAGACGCCGGCCAAGCCGAAGCCTGATCTTGCCGCCTATCAAAAGCCAGTTCAGAAGAGCGCACCGGCTGGCGCACCGGCAGGTCCGTCGGAGAAAATCTCTTCGCAGGATATCATCCGCGTGCAGGCCGGGCTGAAGGCTTTCGGCAATGATATGGTGCCGGTCAATGGCCAGCCGGGCAAAGCGACGGAATCAGCCATTCGCGAGTTCCAGAAGCTGTTCGGCATGCGCCAGACAGGCGAAATCGATTCCACGCTCATCGCCAAGATGCGTGAAATCGGGCTCATCAGCTAGAAGCATTTCCAGCAAAAGTGCGAAGCGGTTTTGCGTCGGATAATGCGAAAGAAAAGTAGTTACGCGGCCATGCGACTGACATCGGATTTCTGGGTTTCCGCATTGATCCGCCGAGTGCAGGGTGAGGGTGGCTTTGCCTATCTCGCCCGGCGCGGTTCGACGGAAGCAGGCGCGATATTCATCAAGGTCAGTTCGCGTTTCGGCACATGCGATCTTTATTCGCCTGCGCCGCAGACGTCCTATGAAGAAGACAATGATGGCGAGCGCAAGTTTCTGCGCATTCTCCACGATGCCGACGACATAGCGGCAGGCGACAGGATGCAGCGGGAAATCCGTTTTGATCCGGACCTGTGGCTGGTCGAACTGGAAGATGTGACCGACGCGTCTCTGTTCTTCACTATCGCGCAGGACGGCGAGACGTTCTGAACTTTACTTGGCGAACCTGCTATCCGCAGCCGGTCCATCGCTGTTGGCGGCCTCGGCCAGCGGTTCATCATCATGAGCCATTTCACGCAATTTACTGCGCAGCATGGCCGACATATCCTCGGCTTTCCAGCGGCGCACCAGCGCCATGGCTTTTTCCCGATCGATGGAACGGTAGATTTGCACGAATTCGCGCAGCCCGTCGCGATCGGTGTCGATGGTTCCCAGAACAGCGGTCATCACCAGAAAGCATTCGGCGGCGGGGAGGCCAAGCGCCTTCAAAGCAATCGGCAGATGCGACTCCGGCCATCTGCCGATGACGGCGTCAGCACGCTCGAACGACAGGTCGAGCGCATCGGCAAGCGCGTTGCGGAAAAACTGGCTGTCGATCAAAAGCGCCGTTTCGATCAGGCGGTCAGAGCCGATCAAGGTTCCCGCATTGAAGAAGGGCTGTTGCAGCGTGCGCGCGAGACGTTCCGAGCTGCCGCCGCTCATCAGCGGCGCTTTCGCTGCCGACAGATCGGGTATTTGCGGCTTTTCAAGCGGCTCGGCTTCGATATTCGCGAGATTGTCCTGCAGCGTCAGCGTGCGGTCGATCACCGGATCGGCGAAGCTGCGCAACACGCCTTGCAGCAGAATATCGCCGGACTGACGGCGGGCAATGGCGCGGGCATGGGCAAGCCCGTTCTGGCCGATGAGATCGATCAGGTCGCCCGGACGCAATAGCGGCGAACGCAGGAGAATGGGGGCCGAGATTTCCACCGGCTCGGCGGCAAGCGCGAGAATGATGCGGCGCGGGGCTTCTTCCAACTGGGCAAGGGCATTGGCTGCGTGACGCTTGCCGCGCGTGGTCGCGCACTGCAAAAGCGGCGTGACCAGATCTTCCAGCTGTTGCATGTCCTGACGACCGGGGCGCGTGATACCGGCGAACGCAGAAATCGCGGCCGCCAGAAGGTCGTCCGCTTTGCTCCCCGCTTTTGAATTCGACGGGCTCCGGTTGCCTGAAATTTCCTCCAGGGCGCGGAACTGATCATTTGTCACGCAGAATACTCCGGTAGGCATACACTCGCTGCCATCAAAGGTCCCCGCAATGGTCAGCACACCGGATAATAGGCATGAAGCCTTAGCAACTCATTAACCGTGCCGCAGAAGATCTGGATGCCTTTAGCTGCCCTCGAAGGGCGCGCACTGGGCGTCATCGAAGAAGCGTTGCACCTCTTTCTTCCAGGTCGCGTCGGGCATGAAAACACGCAACACGGCAGCCCCTTCGCCAATGTTCTGCTCGACGGCCAGAGATTGCGCATCAATCTGCGACCCGTCCGCCTTGAGGCTCGCCATGCCGACGGGATCCGCGATGATGAGATCAAGCTTGCGCTCATTGGAGACGTTATCGTTGATGCTGTAGAGATTGTCGCCATTCGGCGCATAGACCGACAAGGACCAGTAGGGGACAATGCCCGCCGTGGTCATATGAACCGGCCCGTCGGCCAGATCGAAACGGCAGGTCGCTTCCTTGACCAGCGGGTCGCTGTCGCCGACCGGGCCTTTGTTCTCGTCGAGAGCGAAGAAACGATAGGGCGTGGTGGCGCTTTCGATACGCGCCCACGCATTCGTGTCGGAATAGACCGGGACCAGCAACAGCACACAGATATGGACGATGGCTGCGCCGACGAGGCCGAGCAGGATGAGACGGATGATCCTACCCATGGCAGTCGTCCCCCGTGCGCACGAGTACAGGCATGACGAGATCGGACAGGCCCGACGAGCTTGCGGCGGGCGTGTCGTAAAGCGTCATGACGAGAATAAGGCCTCCACGGCCTTCCACCGGCAGCCAGTTGCCGGGGCGGGCATCGGGCCCAATGGTGATGGAAACACTGCCGTCGCTTTCATAGAGGACTTCTCTTGAATGAAGCGCTGCTTGCAGGCCGTCACGCGGCTTGATCGGAGTGAGGTTGGGCGTGGCCGGATAGATCGTCCAGAAACGGGCTGGCGGCGTGGCTCCGGTCAGGCGATAGGTGCAGCCGCGTTGCAAGTCGCGTCCGCTGCTGTCGCGGCGCGCAAAGAAGGGCAGCCCCTCTGCGGCGCCAAGCGCCAGATAGGCCTTGCGGGCGGCGCGGGCGCGCGAGTAGGGATCGGCATTCGCCGTCCCATCGTCGGGAAATGCGGTCCAGGCACCAACCTGCAATTCTCCAAAACCGTTGAAACGGTCGAGGATGAAATGGACGCTGAATATGCCCCCGCCGAGCGCAAGCGCCAGTACAAAAGCAGCTTTGAGAATGGTTTTAAGCATATATCCTCAAAGCACCGAAATCTTGGTCCGCTCGGCAATTTTCGGCAGAGGCGGTGCGGCCATGAAACGGTCGTGCAACTCCTTGAGAACCTTGGTTGCCATCGGAGAAAGAACCCGTGGCGGCGCTGCCATGGTTTCTTCCGGCTTGGCGTTGGCCACCTGTGGCGCAGGGTTTTTCGGCGGGGCGGGGAAAGGCGGCGTGACGCCGGGTATCGGCTTCAGTTCGACGTTTTGATGCGCATAGGACATCATGCGCTGCCATGCCATGGCAGGCAGAATGCCGCCGGTCAAATCCTTCATCGGCGTGAAATTGTCATTGCCGAACCAGACCGCCGCCGTGAAATTGCCGGTGAAGCCGACAAACCAGGCATCGCGATAGTTCTGCGTCGTGCCGGTCTTGCCGCCCACGCGGGTCATGGGCAGCGCGGCGCGACGGCCCGTCCCGCGCTCCGGCACCTGAACCAGCATCGAGTTCATCTCGAAAGCGGCCTTTTCAGACAGAGCGCGGTGCGGCTTTGGCGCATCGCGGGTGAAATCCCACAATACACGACCGTCCGAAGAAACGATCTGCGTGAAGGCGTGACGATTGCCCGCCATGCCACCATTCGGAAACACATTGAAGCCGGTGGCCTGATCCATCACCGTCATTTCGGATGTGCCAAGCACCATCGTCTTGTGCGAGGAGATCGGCGATTCCACACCCATCGCCTTGGTCAAGGCGACAATCGGTGCCGTGGTCAGATAATCCTTGGCGAGGCGCACCGGCACGCTGTTCAGCGAGCGCACGAGTGCCGTCGTCAGGTCGACCCGACCCGCGAAGCTGCGGCCATAATTGCGCGGCGACCAGTTGCCCCAGCTGACGGGCGCATCGGAGACGATGGTTTTGGGCGTCAGACCCTTTTCCATTGCTGCCGCATAGACATAAGGCTTGAAGGACGAGCCCGCCTGACGCAGCGCACGGGTAGCGCGGTTGAACTGGCTTTCGCCATAGTCGCGCCCGCCGACAAGCGCCCGCACCGAGCCGTCATTGGCGAGAACCACAGTTGCGGCCTCCGCAACATTATAGTCCTTGCCATATTGGCGCAGGTGATATTCGAGCGATTCCTCCGCTGCCCGCTGGATATTGCTGTCCAGCGTGGTGCGCACGATCAGCGTGTGCTGCGGCATCTGGCCTGCCACGCGCTTCACCTCATCGAAGGCCCAGTCGAGGAAATAGTCCGGGCTTTCATTCTTGGCGCGGTCGATGACACTCGCCGGATGACGGCGGGCGACGGCGACCTGACCTTCGCTCAGAAAACCGCTTTCCACCATATTGGACAAGACGACATTGGCGCGTGCGCGTGCAGCGGGCAGATTGACATGTGGCGCGAATTTGGCCGGTGCCTTGAACAGACCCGCCAGCATGGCGGCTTCCGCGAGCGAGACATCCTTGATGTTCTTGCCGAAATAGAATTCGGACGCGGCTGCAATACCGAATGTGCCGCCGCCCATATAGGCGCGGTCGAGATAGAGCTGAAGGATTTCCTTCTTGCTCAGATTGCTTTCCAGCCAGAGCGCCAGAAAGGCTTCCTTGATCTTGCGTTCCAGCGTTCGTTCGTTGGAGAGAAACAGGTTTTTTGCAAGCTGCTGGGTAATCGTCGAGCCGCCCTGCACAACGCCATTGGCGCGCATGTTCTGGCTGAGCGCACGGCTGAGGCCCCAGAAATCGATGCCATAATGGTCGAAGAAGCGCCGGTCTTCGGTGCCCAGTACCGCCTTGATGACATGATCCGGCAATTCATCGATGGGCACGGCCTGACGGTGGAGAATGCCGCGCTGGCCGATTTCATTGCCGTAACGGTCAAGGAAAGTGACGGCATAATCGTCCTGCGCGCGCCAGTCTTTCTTGGTTTCCTCAAAAGCGGGCAGCGCCAGCATCAAAAGCACGACAGAACCCGCGACGCCGAGCGTAAAACCCTCGTCCAGAACCTCGACGACAAAGCGCCGGAAACCGCGCACACGAAAACGGCGCGAAAAGATGGTTATGTTTTCCCACCATTCGCCGAGACGGAAATGCAGATTGTACAGGCCTGAATCAATCCAGGCGTCGAGTCCAATCAGGCGCGAAACCCGGAAGGGTTTCCGCTGCTTTTTTCCGGAATCTTTGTCTGCCGTATGACGCATAAACTCTGACTTCGGCACTAGAGAATTGGGAAATGCACTGAACTTGCTCTTTTATTATAGCAAACTAATAGGCCAGGAGCCTAGTGGGTGGAAGTTGACGATTGGTTGCCAAAGGAGGGAGGAGCAAATTTTTAATGGCAATCGTGAAAAAGCAGCAGAAACATAATGTTGCCCGCTATTTTATAATTCGGCGCTTTGAGCTGAGGGTGAAGCGGATGTTCCGGGCAGATGTTATTTTCAAGTATATGCTTAAATATGGAATTTGCAGCCCATATCATAAAACAGGAAAATATTCGTTAAATAGGAAAAAAGTCCTTGACTGCGTAACGGTGCTTTGGTAGTCATTCGGTACGGTCGAAGAAGTGTAACCGCAGTCGCTGACTGCGGGATTAACTTGTCGAACCAAACATGTTCATAACCCCGAAGGCGCTCGCGCTTCCGGGGTTTTTATGAGCACAGGTGCCGCAGTTGGATATCACGACAAGACAGGCGTGGCGGATTTTGCTTGGTGGTGGTTGGCATCTCTTTATCCCGCTTTACGTTTTTTGCTTCCGTGCCGCTGCAAGCCGCGCTGATGGCGCTTGGTTCGCATAATGCTGCGGGCGTACGGGAAAACGACGTTGCTGGGCATTCAGCAGGCGCATTAAGCGTACGGGTTTATGCACCGAGTAACGGTCTAAGAAACCCCGCACATGCTGCTCGGAATTCCCTGTGACAACAACTAGCTCAATTTCGAATAGACTGTCGGTCTTCGTTCCGGCGGACGGTGCTGCCTTGGATGGGCATAAAGCCAAGGCTTTCAGCGCTGCAGGGGTGCTTTCGGGCAGAATTCTCGCCTTCCTTACTACCTAACGTTATCGCAGAACTCCCAGCGCACGACCCGCCGCAGCCATTTGCGTGTGCCCTGTTTTCCTCGACGAGAAGAGGCGCGCGGTTGTCTATAAGCCTCACAACAAGATTGGAGGTCGTTATGAGCACCCTGAACGACACTTTTTTTGCGTCCGACATCGCCTGGCTGTGGTTCTCCAAGGTGGCAGGTTCAATTGCAGGCGCGATTATATCTCTTTTCTATATGCCGCCGCATTGCAGACGAGAGGCGGCGGCCCGCTTCGTGGTCGGCATTATCTGCGGCATAGTTTTCGGTGGCGCTGCAAGCGTCAAGATCACGAAAGCGTTAGCGCTTGAAGCGGTACTTGGACGAACGGAACTAATGCTCATAGGATCGACTTCGGCGAGCCTTGCCTCCTGGTCGGCTCTTGGGGTGTGTAAGCGTTTCAGCGAACGACTTAAAAATGCGGCCCTACCGGGCATTTTACCTTCTGCAAGGAGCTCCAATGGGGAAGCCGGATGTTCGAAGCCAAACGCTCATCGCTAAGGCTGGATGATGTGAGATCGACCGCGGCTTTTTTGGGCTACAAAACATTTCTGGCTTAGACGGCGAGGGGTGAGTGAGCGTGGCGCTTTCAGCTTAGCTCTGCGCTAACGCGCAATATGCACATTACGTTCTCGCAATCGCTCTCGCTCGACTAAAATCCGTTCTCACCTATTTGGCGGCACGGGCGGGTTGATGCCGACAACTCGCTTGGCGAAGACATTCCGCTCGGCGAGGAACGCGAACATTACGCAGTTGAGATTTGGCAAAATGGCGTTTCGGTTCGTAGCGAACAGGTCGCTGTACCGTCCTGGACCTATGCCAAGGTAATTCGCGCCGCCGACGTCGACGCGGATGCGTTCCAGTCGGTGTAGCGATGGTCAGCACGAAATCGACGCTGGTGATACGGCTATACTCAATCTGGCGGCTGGCCTATAATTTCTGGAGAAACGACGTGACGGACTACAAATCCTAGTATTTTCCCCGCACGGTCAGGTCCCGATAATTAAGGGGCTGGCGGGCGCTATCGGGATTGCGGACGGCATCTAGATCCCGAAGCACTAACAGATGTTTTACTGCAACTGGCGGCTGCAATCGCTGGAATTGTTACGATTTTTGGCGGTATCAGGGCAACATCGCGCATTTCATAATTTCACAAAGCGTGATAGCTAAGGGAAAATATTCTTTAAGATCTATAGCGGGAACAGGCTGTTCATGCATCGTTCAGCTGTCGCGCGCTATACAAGGCGGCATGATGAAAAAGAACTCTGCACTCAAAGTTTTCGCGCTTCTCGCGGTGAGTTTTGGCTTGTTGCCCGTCGGCGGCATTGCCGATGCTGGCGCCATGCCGATTGCTGCGCCGCAGACCTCCAATCTTCTGATCGCCGCTGCCAGCGACTGCGCCGCCGTGGGCGAACAGGTTGCGGCCAAACAGGGCGGACAGCTCGCCAAGGCCACCCCTTCCACCCAGAACGGTGCGCCGGTTTGCGTTGTCGTCGTGCTGGTCCCCGGTCGCGACGGTGAACGTCCGCGTCGCGTCGAAGTGGCTGTGCCCAATCGATAAAATTCCCGGCATGGGTTTTAGAGCCGGTTTGCGTTGTAAGAAGCAGACCGGCTTTTGCGTTGCATCTGATCCTTTGAAGGGAGACAGCCCGCTTGCGTATCCTGATTGTTGAGGACGACAAGGACCTGAACCGGCAACTTTCCGATGCGATGGTTGCCGCCGGTTATGTGGTCGATAGCGCCTATGACGGCGAAGAAGGTCATTTTCTGGGCGATACGGAACCCTATGATGCAGTGATTCTCGATATCGGACTGCCGCGTATTGACGGCATCAGCGTCGTGGAACGCTGGCGTCGGAACGGCCGTGCCATGCCTGTGCTCATGCTGACCGCCCGTGATCGCTGGAGCGACAAGGTTGCCGGTATCGATGCCGGTGCGGATGATTATGTCGCCAAGCCTTTTCATATCGAGGAAGTTTTGGCGCGGCTTCGTGCGCTCATTCGTCGTGCTGCCGGTCATGCCTCGTCGGAAATCGTCTGCGGTCCATTGCATCTCGACACCAAGACCTCCAAGGCCAGTGTTGACGGCGTGTCGCTGAAGCTGACCTCGCATGAATACCGGCTTTTGTCCTATCTCATGCATCATATGGACGAAGTGGTTTCCCGCACGGAACTGGTGGAGCATCTCTACGATCAGGATTTCGATCGCGATTCCAATACGATTGAAGTCTTCGTCGGACGCCTGCGCAAGAAGATGGGTGTCGATCTGATCGAGACCGTGCGCGGCATGGGTTATCGTATGCGCTCCGATACCGGAGCTGAACCGAAGGGGAACGACAACTGAAGCGTTTTCGCGTCATCCCATCGCTTCGCTCTCTCGCCGTTCGCGTCGTCACATTGTCGACGTTGTGGGTGATTGCCGCGCTGGTGGTGGTCGCGACCCTCATCGGCTCGCTTTATAGCGATGCCGCCCGCAGCAATTTCGAACGGCTTCTGACAGCACATCTATTCAGCCTTGTTGGCGCTGTCAGTGTATCGACGGAAGGCGTGCTTCAAGGACGTCCCGAACTGGGTGAACTGCGCTATTCAAGCCCGCTTTCCGGCTGGTACTGGTCGGTGGACCCGCTCGCACCCAATGTTAGCGGCAAGCTGGAATCGCCCTCGCTGATTGGGCGCATTGTCCCGGAAATGCCGATCACGCAGGCGCCTTTCGACAGTTCCTTCATGCGCAGCTATTCTTTGCCGGGACTCAATGGCGAAGAGCTTTTCATCGTCGAAACGGAAGTCGTGCTGGATAATGCGGGCCGGGTGGCCCGCTTCCGCGTGATGGGCAATCTCAGCGAAGTCATGAACGAGATTTCCGATTTCAGGACGAAGCTTGCCGCCTATCTTGCGGTGTTCGGTATCGGCAGCATCCTCATCAATGCAGCCATCATCCTGTTCGGCCTGCGCCCGCTCGACAAGGTGCGTCAGGCACTCACCGATATTCGCGAGGGGCGTTCATCCAAGCTCGATGCCTCACTGCCGATGGAAATTGCGCCGCTTGCCCGCGAAATGAATGCGTTGATCGAAAACAACCGCCGAATCGTCGAGCGGTCGAGAACGCAGGTCGGCAACCTCGCTCATTCGCTCAAGACGCCGCTGTCCGTGCTGGTCAATGAAGGCCGCGCCATCGGCGGCGATCAGGGCCGCGTCGTGCAGGAGCAGAGCGAGGCCATGCAGGTGCAGATCCAGCATTATCTGCAACGTGCGCGCATAGCGGCGCAACGGGACAGTGTGGTTTTCCGCACCTCTGTCGCGCCGGTGATGGAGCGCATGCAACGGGTGACCGCCAAGCTTAACCCTGCACTGCATGTCAGCTTGCGCAATGATCTCCCGCACGCGATCTTCGCCGGTGAAAAGGAAGACCTTGAGGAAATCATCGGCAACCTGCTTGAAAATGCCGGAAAATGGGCAAGCCGTCGGGTGAATATCACCGTTGGGGCAGCAATGGGCGGGCAACGGCAGTTTGAAATCGTAATCGAGGATGACGGGCCGGGACTTGAGGACGACAAGATCGAGGCCGCATTGAAACGCGGCAGCCGCGTGGACGAAACCAAGCCGGGCACAGGTCTGGGGCTTGCCATCGTGCAGGATACCGTTCGTGAATATGGCGGCCAGTTGCATCTCGACCGCAGCCCGCTCGGGGGCCTGCGTGTTCGCAGTGTGTTGCCGCTTGCCGAAGATTAAGGTTGTCTTTTAGGCTGAAACGGCGTCTTTGCTTTTTAGCATTTCCGTATGCAAAACAGGCTCACATTTTTGCGGGAAATGCTCTAAGAAATTGAAATTACAAGATCGCATGATGCGATAATATGCAAGCTCATTGGTTCATGAGGGCCGGTTTGTTATGATGATGGAATTGAGGTTTTCTTCTCCGGTTCTGGTCGTTCCGACCATGGTTGCGCTGTCGCTGGCCTTGGCGGCATGTGGCACATCGGGTGGTGGCAGAGGGCTGACATCGCTTGGCGGATCGTCGTCATCTGCAAAGCCGGAATCGAGCCTGCTCGCATCGCTGGGCAACGGCCTGCTTGGCAATGCGGCAAACCAGCTGAGCGCGGGCGACCGCAAAAAAGCGCTGGAAGCCGAATATCGTGCGCTTGAATATTCGCCAGCCGGCAAAGCCGTTTCCTGGAGCGGCGGTTCGAACTCCGGTGATGTCACTGCGGCACAGCCTTATCAGGTCGGCTCGCAGAATTGCCGCCAATATTCGCACACCTTCGATATTGGCGGTTCGCAGCAGACCGTGCGCGGCACCGCCTGCCGCAACACGGACGGCAGCTGGACGCCGCTGACCTGATCAACTCACGGGCGGCCTTTGCGGCGAATTGCCCTAGGCGGCCAGTTGTGGCAGGTAGAGGTTGGTTTTTCCCATGCCTACGCTTAAGTCGTAGCCATGGGATTTTGGTTGATTGCAGCATTATTGACGTTAGCAGCCACTTTGGCTGTCTTGTTGCCTCTAACGCGGCGCAAGCAGGCTTTTTTGCCTGCCGAAAAGAACGACCTTGAAGTTTATCGCGATCAACTGCGCGAGGTCGAATCCGATGCCGCGCGCGGCATGATCGACCCGCAAAGCGCCGAACAGGCGCGAATTGAAATTTCCCGTCGCATTCTGAGTGCTGAAAAGGTAAGTCAGGACGCTGTGAGCGCAGCGCAGGCCACAAAGTCGGGCCGCGTTCTGGCCTTGGTTGCCGTGCTGGCGGTCCCATTGATCGCCTGGGGCGTCTATCCGCTTTTTGGCAAGCCGGACGTGCCATCCATGCCGCTTGCGGACCGTCTCTCCGATAATCCTGATCGCGGTTCCGTTGATGAACTGATCGCGCGGGCCGAAGCGCATCTGGCGAAAAATCCCGACGATGCGCGCGGCTGGGATGTGCTGGCGCCGATTTATATGCGTCTTGGCCGTCCAGCGGATGCGGTGAATGCCTATCGTTCTTCCATGCGCATTGACGGCGAAAATTTCCCGCGCTTGCTGGGTCTGGCCGAAGGGCTTGCCGCAGTTTCCGGCGGCACGATCACCGCCGAGGCAGAAACGTTTCTGAACAAAGCTGTCGCGCTCGATCCGAACGATCCGCGTCCGCAATTCTATCTTGCGCAAGGCGAGATGCAGGACGGTCGCCCCGATGCCGCCGCCGCCCGTCTCAAGACCCTTCTGGACAAGGCGCCAGCTGATGCCCCCTGGCGTGGTCAGGTCGAACAGGCCATTGCGCGGCTAAGCAATCCTTCGGCCAACCAGCCGACAGAGCAAAAAGGCCCGTCATCCGACGATATCGAAGCGGCTTCGTCCCTGTCGGCGGAAGACCGTCAGACGATGATCGAGGGCATGGTTCAACGTCTTGATGAAAGTCTTCGCCAGAATAGCGGGGATGTCGAAGGCTGGAAGCGTCTCGTGCGCTCCTATATGATCCTGCATCGCCGCGATGCGGCGCTTGATGCCCTGAACCGGGGCATGACCGCCCTTGCGGAAGAACAGCGGACCGAACTTCGCAGTTTTGCATCCGGCTTGGGTCTAGAGGCACAGAAATGAGCGCGACCGCAGAAGAAAACGCACGCAAGCCGAAACCTGCTGGCAGTCTTGCCCGGACAATCGGCCAGAGAAAACGCAAGCGCCTGATGTTGATCGGCGGTGCGCTGGCGGTTCTGGCCGTGGCGGTTGGCTTGATGCTGATGGCCTTCAATCAGGACATCCGTTTCTTTCGCACGCCCGCTGATCTGACGGAACAGGAATTGACGTCCGGTTCTCGTTTTCGTCTGGGTGGTCTGGTCGAGGAAGGCTCGGTCAGCCGAGAAGGCAGCGAGCTGCGCTTCACCGTCACCGATACGATCAAGACCGTGAAAGTGGTGTTCGAAGGCATTCCGCCCGACCTGTTCCGTGAAGGGCAGGGTGTGGTGGCCGAAGGACGTTTCGGACAAGATGGCGTGTTTCGCGCCGACAATGTGCTTGCCAAGCATGACGAGAACTATGTTCCCAAGGATCTTGCCGATAGCCTGAAGGCCAAAGGCGTGTGGGAAGGTAAATAATTATGCCGGGAGACTGCCTATGAGTGTCGAGATCGGCCATTTTGCTCTGGTGCTGGCGCTGGCTCTGTCGATCGTTCAGTCGGTCGTGCCGGTGATCGGCGCCCGCCGACGCGACACGCAGCTCATGTCGGTGGCCGTGCCAACGGCGCTTGCGGTTTTTGCGCTTGTCGTCCTGTCCTCAGCGGTGCTGGTCCATGCCTATGTCGTGTCCGATTTCTCGGTCCTGAACGTTGTCGAAAACTCGCATTCGCAAAAGCCGCTTCTCTATAAGATCACCGGCGTCTGGGGGAACCATGAAGGCTCCATGCTGTTGTGGGTGTTCATCCTGACGCTTTTCAGCGCGCTGGTCGCGGCATTTTCCGGCAATCTGCCTGAAACATTGCGTGCTAATGTGCTGGCCGTGCAGGGCTGGATCGCTGTGGCTTTTCTGGCCTTCATCATCTTCACGTCGAACCCGTTCACGCGCATCCTTCCGGCCCCGATGGAAGGCGGCGATCTCAATCCGATCTTGCAGGATATCGGCCTCGCCATTCATCCGCCGCTACTTTATCTCGGCTATGTCGGTTTTTCCGTCTGCTTCTCCTTTGCTGTCGCCGCCCTTCTGGAAGGTCGTCTTGATGCAGCCTGGGCGCGCTGGGTGCGGCCATGGACGCTGGTGGCATGGGTGTTCCTGACCGGCGGCATCGCAATGGGTTCCTACTGGGCCTATTACGAGCTCGGCTGGGGCGGCTGGTGGTTCTGGGACCCGGTCGAAAACGCATCCTTCATGCCATGGCTGGTCGGCACCGCCTTGCTGCATTCCGCGCTGGTCATGGAAAAGCGCTCGGCGCTGAAAATCTGGACGGTCCTGCTGGCGATCCTGACCTTCTCGCTATCGCTGCTCGGAACCTTCCTCGTGCGTTCCGGCGTGCTGACCTCGGTGCATAGTTTCGCGACCGATCCGGGGCGCGGGCTTTTCATTCTGGCCATTCTCGCCATTTTTATCGGCGGTTCCCTGTCGCTGTTCGCGCTTCGCGTCCAGAGCCTCACCGCTGGCGGCATTTTCCATCCGATTTCGCGGGAAGGGGCGCTGGTCTTCAACAACCTGTTCCTGACCACGGCCGCTGCGACCGTTCTGATCGGTACGCTTTACCCGCTGCTGCTGGAAGTCATGACGGGCGAGAAGATTTCCGTCGGCGCGCCGTTCTTCAACATGACCTTCGGTCCGCTAATGATCCCGCTTCTGTTTGCGGTGCCGTTTGGGCCGCTTCTCGCCTGGAAACGCGGCGACCTTTACGGCGTGGCCCAGCGACTGATGACGGCTTTCGCCCTGGCGCTGGTTGTGGCCGGTATCGTGCTTTGGACCACTTCGGCCAAATCGCTGCTTGCGGCTTGCGGCGTCGGTCTCGCCGCCTGGCTGATTTTCGGTAGCCTTACCGATCTGGTACAGAAAGCCGGTATCGGCAAGGTTTCGGCAACGAAGGCCTGGGCGCGTTTCAAGGGGCTGCCGCGCTCCGTTTTCGGAACGGCGCTGGCGCATATCGGTCTTGGCGTGACGCTGCTCGGTATCGTGAGCGTGACGACCTTCGGCACCGAAAACGTGCTCATCATGCGTGCGGGCGATACGGTCAAGGTTCAGGACTACACGTTGCGTTTTGACGGGTTGCGGCCTTTGACGGGTCCGAATTTTACGGAAAATCGCGGTACGTTCACTTTGCTCGATTCCAGTGCGCGCGATCTTGGCCGGATAGAGCCATCCAAGCGCTTCTTCCCGGCACGCCAGATGCCGACGACCGAATCGGGCATTCGCACGCTCTGGTTCAGTCAGGTCTATGTGGCACTGGGCGATGAGCCGGGCGACGGTTCGGTGGTCGTTCGTATCTGGTGGAAACCGCAGGTCACGCTCATTTGGTATGGCGCATTGGTTATGATGCTGGGCGGCCTGTTTTCGCTGGCCGACCGCCGCTTGCGCGTCGGCGCACCTGCCTCCAAGCGAAAGACCTCGTCGCAGGAAGCGGAGGCCGCAGCATGAAGATGCGCAACCTCTTTGCCACGTGTGCCCTTGCCGTTGCTCTGGCCATTCAGGGAACGGCGGCACTCGCCGTCAACCCGGATGAAGTTCTGCCCGACCCGGCGCTTGAAAAGCGCGCCCGCACCATATCCGGCGAGTTGCGCTGCATGGTGTGCCAGAACGAATCCATCGATGATTCGAATGCCGAGCTTGCCCGCGATCTGCGCCTTCTCGTCCGTGACCGCCTGAAAGCAGGTGATACGGACGATCAGGTGAAGGATTTTGTGGTTGCCCGTTATGGTGAGTTCGTGCTGTTGAAGCCGCGCCTGTCGGCCCGCACGGTTCTGCTCTGGGGATTTCCGGTCATGGTGCTTCTGATCGGCGCGGTGGCGCTCGTCTTCGCGTTTCGGGGGCGACGCAGGCTTGGCGAAGCGGCGCAGCCGCTTTCCGAAAGCGAAAAAGCTGAGCTTTCCCGACTTCTGAATAATAAATAATCCTCTATATTTATGAGCAAGTTTCTACCTTGCGCGCGCTCAACCTTACGAAACTTTCATGTTGCGGAAATTGAGCGGTAAGGTAGCTGTAGCTATCCTGCGCTCTATAAAGGATCTTCAGGGCCTCGTTTCCCGATGACGAGAACACGGGCCGATTACTGCTCGCAAGGAGAAATAGATGTCCAGAGCTAAGACTTCCCATTACCGCAAGAGCGTTGCAGCCGTTGCAGTTTGCGCTGCCCTTGCAGGCGCGTTTGTCGCGACTGGCCCGCTTGGCGCACTCAACGATGCCCGCGCGGAAGCCGTTCAGGTGACGCCGCCGCAGCAGACTGTCGGCTTCGCTGATCTGGTTTCAAAGGTACGTCCTGCCGTCGTCAGCGTCACCGTGAAGAAGAACGTTCAGGAAGCCGATAGCCGTGGCGGTCAGAATTTTGGTGCGCGCGGTTTTGACCAGCTGCCCGACGATCATCCGCTGAAGCGCTTCTTCCGTGATTTCGGCATGGAACCGCCGAGTGGCGATGCGCGTCCCGATGGTCGCCGTGGCCCCGGCAAGCGTCCGGGCCGTCCGGGTCATGAGCGCCCCTATGCACAGGGCTCCGGCTTCTTCATCTCTGAAGACGGTTATGTTGTCACCAACAATCACGTCGTTTCCGACGGTGACGCCTATACGGTCGTCATGGATGACGGCACCGAACTCGACGCCAAGCTGATCGGCACCGATCCGCGCACCGACCTTGCCGTGCTGAAGGTTGACGATGCCAAGCGCAAGTTCACTTATGTCGCTTTCGGCGATGACAATCAGGTGCGCGTCGGCGATTGGGTTGTTGCAGTCGGCAATCCGTTCGGTCTCGGCGGCACGGTGACCTCGGGTATCGTTTCGGCCCGTGGCCGTGACATCGGAGCTGGTCCTTACGACGACTTCATCCAGATCGACGCGGCTGTGAACAAGGGCAACTCGGGTGGCCCGGCTTTCAACCTGTCCGGTCAGGTCGTCGGCATCAACACCGCCATTTTCTCGCCTTCGGGCGGCAGCGTCGGTATCGCCTTCGCAATCCCGTCGGGCACTGCAAAGCAGGTTGTCGATCAGCTCATCAAGAAGGGCTCGGTTGAGCGCGGCTGGATTGGCGTGCAGATCCAGCCGGTGACGAAGGATATCGCTGCTTCGCTTGGTCTGGCCGAGGAAAAGGGCGCAATCGTCGCTGCACCGCAGAAGGATGGTCCCGCAGCCAAGGCTGGCATTCAGGCCGGTGACGTGATCACCGCCGTAAATGGGGAAACGGTACAGGATCCGCGTGATCTGGCCCGCAAGGTTGCCGGTATCAATCCGGGCGAAAAGGCAGCCCTCAGCGTCTGGCGCAAGAACAAGGCTGAAGAAATCAGCATCACCATCGAGGCGATGCCGAAGGATCTGAAGCAGGCTGGCGGTACGACGGATGAAGACAAGGGCGGCCAGCAGAGCGAAACGCTCGACAGCTACGGCCTGACCGTGACGCCTTCGGAAGATGGTGACGGCGTGGTGGTTACCGATGTCGATCCCGATAGCGATGCCGCCGACCGTGGCGTTCGCTCCGGCGATGTCATCGTCAGCGTCAACAACCAGACGGTGAAGAGCGCCAAAGACATCAACAACGCCATCAGCGAAGCCTCCAAGTCGGGTCGCAAGGCTGTGCTGCTGCAATTGCAGAGCAACGATCAGAGCCGCTTCGTGGCCTTGCCGATCGATCAGGGTTGATGACCGGTATCCGTAGCGACTTCTGAACAATCGATGCCAGGCGGGTAACTGCCTGGCATCGTCTTAGAGCGCGTTTCGATCTGATTGCATCAGATCTGCGCTCTCAGTTTTTGTTTACGCACCTCTTATCCGAAAACTGTCTTACACTTTTCGGGATGTGCTTTATCTCCGAATGTAATTTATAAGTGGCGCCATGAAAATTCTCGTTATTGAAGATGACCGCGAAGCTGCTCGTTATCTGGAGAAAGCTTTCAGCGAAGCCGGACATTCGGCAGATATTGCCGGTGACGGCGAGACCGGTTATGCGCTGGCGGAAAACGGCACTTATGACGTGCTGGTCGTGGACCGTATGCTGCCGAAGCGCGATGGACTGTCTGTCGTGGCGGGCCTGCGGGCCAAGGGCATGGAAACGCCGGTGCTAATTCTATCTGCGCTCGGCGAAGTCGATGACCGCGTGACGGGCCTGCGTGCTGGCGGCGATGACTATCTGACCAAGCCCTATGCATTTTCCGAGCTTCTGGCGCGCGTAGAAGTATTGCAGCGCCGTTCCAGCCCACGCGAGGCGGACACAATCTATCGCGTCGGCGATCTCGAGCTTGACCGGCTTGCGCATACGGCGCGCCGTCAGGATGTCGATATCACGCTGCAACCGCGTGAATTTCGCCTTCTCGAATATCTCATGCGTCATGCCGGGCAGGTGGTGACCCGCACCATGCTGCTGGAAAATGTATGGGATTATCACTTCGACCCTCAGACCAATGTGATCGACGTGCATATTTCGCGTCTGCGCTCCAAGATCGAAAAGGGCTTTGACGGCCCGCTGCTGCATACGGTGCGTGGCGCCGGTTACATGCTGAAGGCCGGGCGTGCCAAACAGACCGCCGCCAAGGTGGACTGATGGGTCGGTTTTCCGCGCTTATGCGCACCACGGCGGTGCGCCTGTCGGCTCTTTATCTGCTTCTCTTCGTGGTCGGGGCCGTCGCATTGGTCTTTTACATGACCAATCTGTCGGCTTCGATCCTCACCGCCCAGACCCAACAGGCACTGGGCGAAGAGGTGGCCAGCATCGGCAAGAGCTATGCGCGCGGCGGTATTCCGCAGCTTGTGCGCAGCATCGATTATCGCTCGCGCCAGCCGGGCGCTTATCTTTATCTGGTCGCCGACCCAACGGGGCGCATTCTGGCAGGCAATGTCGAAAGCGTGGAACCAGGCGTGCTGGACACGGACGGCATTGTTGAGCGCGCCTTTGTCTACAAGCGCTATGGCGAACAGGGGGCAGAAAGCGATCATCGCGCCGTTGCCGTGGTAATTGCGCTGCCAAATGGCATGCGCCTGATGGTCGGGCGCGATCTTGGCGAGCCGGAGCGCTTCCGCGACATCATTCGCAGTTCACTCATGCTGGCGCTTGGCATTATGGGCGCGGGCGCGCTTTTGATCTGGCTCGTGGTCGGACGCCGCGCCTTGAAGCGCATCGATGACGTATCCAAAGCCTCGCAGCGTATCATGGATGGCGACCTGACCGGGCGTCTGCCGGTCAACGGCTCGGGCGATGAATTCGACCGGTTGTCGGGCAATCTCAATGTCATGCTCGGGCGCATATTGGAGTTGAATGAAGGGCTGAAGCAGGTTTCCGATAATATTGCTCACGATCTCAAGACGCCGCTGACCCGGCTGCGCAATCGCGCCGAGGAAGCACTGGCGGGCAAAAAGGCGGGGCCGGAATATCGGGAAGCTCTGGAAGATATCATTGGCGAATCGGATCAGTTGATCCGCACCTTCAACGCGATCCTGATGATTTCGCGTCTTGAGGCTGGTTATTCGACGGAAAACCTCGAAGACCTGCCGGTCGCGCCCATCGTGCGTGATGTGGCGGAGATGTATGAGCCGGTGGCGGAAGACGCGAATGGGAAGCTGACGCTTGGCGCTCTGGACGAGGTGGTGCTGCATATCAACCGCGAACTGGTGGGCCAGACAGTTTCGAACCTCGTGGACAATGCGATCAAATATGCCAGTTGCGAGGAACGCGAGGCAAATGTCTCGCTCGCCATGGAGCGCGATGCTAACTGGGTGCGGATCATCGTGGCCGATAATGGACCGGGCATCCCCGAGGAAAAACGCGAACAGGCGACAGAACGTTTCGTGCGTCTGGAGGAAAGCCGTACGCAACCGGGTTCCGGCCTCGGTTTGAGTCTTGCCAAGGCGGTCATGAAGTTGCACGGTGGCGCGCTTCGTCTTGAAAGCAACGAACCGGGACTGCGTGCTGTTCTGGAATTCCCGTTGCCGCAGGGCGAGGTGAAATAAGCATAATTCGATGAGGGGATCATGGCGGCTGACGATACAAAGGCACTGTTTTTCGAGAGAGACCTTTGTGCGCTGGTGCCGCTTGATCCTGATCGGGCGCGATCTTTCCTCGCCGATCTGATTGAACGGTCCCGCGAGGACGAACTGCCGAAAGTCGCCGCTCTGCTGGAAACGCAGAAAGCTTCGGCCTTCCTGTCAGCGGTACTCGATCTGTCGCCCTTCATTCGCGAAGCGCTGAACCGGCATCCATCTATTTTGAGCCGGATCGTTTCTGCTTCGCCAGAAACTGCATTGCACGACATTCTTGCGACGGTTTCCGTGTGCTGCATGGAGGAGGGCGCGAGCGAAGCTTCGCTTATGGCCGATCTGCGCCGCTTCAAACGCGAAGCGCATGTGCTGATCGCGCTTTGCGATCTGGCGCATATTTTCGACACCGAAGCCACCACCGGCTGGCTGACCGATCTGGCCGAGGCCTGCACCGGTGCTGCCGTGCGCTTTTTGCTGCGCAATGCGGATGCTGCGGGCAAGATCAAGCTGCCCGACAGGAACAAGCCCGACAAGGATTGCGGCTGGATCGTGCTGGGCATGGGCAAGTTCGGCGCCCGCGAGCTGAACTATTCCTCCGACATTGATCTGATTGTCTTCATCGACGAAACCAAACCGGCCATCGGCGATCCTTATGAATGCGTGGACACGTTTTCGCGTCTGACACGGCGTCTTGTCCGCATCCTTCAGGATCGCACGGCGGATGGCTATGTCTTCCGAGTTGATCTTCGCTTGCGTCCAGATCCGGGTTCGACGCCGCTTGCCATTCCCGTTGGCGCGGCGCTGCATTATTACGAAGGGCGCGGGCAGAACTGGGAGCGCGCCGCCATGATCAAGGCGCGGCCCGTCGCCGGTGATCGCGCGTCCGGTCGTCAGGTGTTGGCTGAACTCTCCCCTTATGTCTGGCGCAAATATCTCGATTATGCGGCGATTGCCGATGTTCATTCGATCAAGCGGCAAATCCACGCCCATAAGGGCCATGGCGACATTGCCGTTCGCGGGCACAATGTGAAACTTGGTCGCGGCGGTATCCGCGAGATCGAGTTTTTCGTCCAGACCCAGCAATTGATCGCTGGCGGACGCTTTCCGGAACTGCGCGGCAATCAGACTGTGCCGATGCTCGGCCAACTGGCGGAGCGCGGCTGGATCACGGAAAAAGCGCGCGATGCGCTGGCCAAGGAATATTATTTCCTGCGCGATGTGGAACACCGCATCCAGATGATTGCCGACGAGCAGACCCATATTCTTCCTGAAGACGACGAAGGCTTTGCCCGTGTCGCCCATATGATGGGCTATGCTGATCCGTCAGAGTTTTCCGATGTTTTCCTCGAAGCGCTCAAGATCGTTGAAAAGCACTATGCGGCCCTGTTCGAACAGGCGCCGGAACTGGGCACCTCGACCGGCAATCTCGTCTTCACCGGCGATGTGGACGATCCGGGTACGCTGGAGACGCTCGCCGCCATGGGCTATGAGCGCCCGAGCGACATCTGCCGTGTCATCCGCACCTGGCATTTCGGACGCTATCGCGCCACGCAGTCAGCGGAAGCGCGCGAGCGCCTGACCGAACTGACGCCTGCGCTCCTCAAAGCCTTCGCCGAGACCAAACGCGCCGACGAGTCGTTGTTGCGGTTCGACAGTTTCCTGCAAGGTCTGCCTGCGGGCATCCAGCTTTTCAGCCTGCTGCAATCCAATCCGCGCCTGCTCAATCTGCTTGTGATGATCATGAGCGCCGCGCCACGGCTGGCCGAAATCATCACCCGCAATCCGCATGTTTTCGACGGACTGCTCGACCCGGCTATCTTTTCAGAAATGCCGACCCGCTCCTATCTTGAAGAACGGCTGCGCGTCTTTCTCGGGGCCGCGACCGACTATGAGGAAGTGCTGGACCGGCTGCGCATCTTCGCGGCTGAACACCGTTTCCTGATCGGCATTCGCCTGCTGACAAGCGCGATTGACGGCGTGCGCGCCGGCCGCGCTTTTTCTGATCTGGCCGAGCTGATGATCGGCAAAGCATTCGAGGCCGTGGAGGCCGAATTGCAGCGTCGCCACGGCAAGGTCAAAGGCGCGAAATCCGCGCTGCTCGCCATGGGCAAGCTTGGCAGTCGTGAACTGACGGCAGGTTCCGATGTTGATTTGATCTTGCTCTACGATCATGACACGGATGCTGATGAATCGGACGGTGAAAAGCCGCTCGCCCCGTCGCAATATTATATCCGCCTGACGCAACGCCTGATCGCCGCGCTGTCTGCGCCGACAGCGGAGGGCGTGCTCTATGAAGTCGACATGCGGTTGCGCCCTTCGGGCAACAAGGGACCTGTTGCAACGCATATTGAATCCTTCGGCAAGTATCAACGCACTGAAGCCTGGACCTGGGAGCATATGGCGCTCACGCGCGCGCGCCCGATCCACGGCGACGAGGATTTTATTGCGCATATCACGGCGGAAATCGACGAGGTGCTATCAACGCCGCGTGACGTGAAGAAGATTGCCAAGGATGTGCGCGAAATGCGCGACCTGATCTATCAGGAAAAACCACCGCGCGACGATTGGGATTTCAAGCTGAAACCGGGCGGCATTGTCGATCTGGAATTCATCGCCCAGTTTGCGGCGCTGGTCGGCAAGGTGACGAAGAAGCCGCGTCCGCTTGGAACGGAGGAGGTGCTGGCATCGCTCGACCCGGCCTATGCGGAACCAGCCCTTGCCGACAGTCTGGTTGAAGCACACCGGCTTTACACCAATCTCAGCCAGACCATTCGCCTGTGTCTCGGCGGCGATGCCCCGCGCGACGAGTTCATTCCGGGCATGATCGATCTTCTGTGCCGCGCCGCCGATATGCCCGACATCAAGCGTGTCGAACATCATCTGACCGAACTGGCGAAGGAAGTGCGTGCGAGCTTTGAGAAGCTCGTTAGCGTCTAAATTTACGCCGCGTGGATCGCGGTGCTGTGCCCGCTGATCTGAACCGCCTTGCGGTCGGGTATGCTGACCGCAACCACCGTGCCGACGCCTTCGGTCGAGCGGATGCGCAGCCAGCCGCCATGCAGTTCGGCCAATGAACGGGTGATGGCGAGCCCGAGGCCGGAGCCGCTATGGCTCTTGGTGAACTGGTTTTCAACCTGTTCAAACGGCTGGCCGATCTTCTTCAATGCCGATTTTGGAATGCCGACGCCCGTGTCCTGAATGGTCATGAACAGGGCCGATCCGGCCTTGCGGGCGCGCACTGTGATGTGCCCGTTATGGGACGTGAACTTGACCGCGTTGGACAGAAGATTGATCAACACCTGCTTGACCGCGCGGCGGTCGGCATAGAGCTGCATCGCATCTTCGATGCGCGTTTCGACCGTGATGTTCTTCTCGTCGGCCTGCAGCGAAATCATGCGTACCGTCTCATTTATGAGCGGGCAAAGGTCGATCTGCTCACGGTCGAGCGAGAAATGACCGGCTTCGATCTTCGACATGTCGAGAATGTCGTTGATGACATTCAGCAGGAAGTTACCGCTGGTGTGAATATCGTTGATATATTCCTCGTAGCGGTCGGAGCCGAGGGGCCCGAAGGTGCCCGCCTGGATCATCTCCGAAAAGCCGATGATCGCATTGAGCGGCGTGCGCAGCTCATGGGACATATTGGCGAGGAATTCCGACTTGGCGCGGTTGGCGGCTTCGGCGCGTTCCTTTTCCTGACCGTATTTGCGGGCAAGTTCGGACAATTCGCGCACACGGTCGCGCTCGCCTTTGCGGGCAATGGACAGATCGTGGATCGTTGCCATGAGGCGACGTTCGCTGTCCACCAAACGTTCCTGATGCAGCTTGAGCTGGGTAATGTCGGTGCCGATGGAAACGAGGCCGCCATCCTGCGTGCGGCGTTCGTTGACCTGTAGCCAGCGGCCATCGCTGAGCTGGCGTTCAAAGGTCTGACCGCCTGCGCGATTGTGTTCGTTGGCCATGCGGCGTTCGAAGGTGAACGGGCGCGTATGGGCGTCGACTTCATTGCGCGGCACGCCCGGCTTCAGCGTCCAGACTGGCAGACCCGCATATTCGCTGAACTTGGAATTCGCCATCACCAGACGGTTGTTGGAATCCCAGAGAATGAAGGCTTCCGAAATATTCTCGATGGCTTCGCGGATGCGCATGTCCGCTTCCGCTGTCGCTTCCGCAAAGCGGTGCTGTTCGCTGACGTCGAAGGCGATGCCGACCAGATGCAGGTCGCCCTCGGCGGCAATATCGGCACGCACACGCATCCACACCCACGACCCGTCCGCATGGCGCATGCGGAACACGCGGTCGACATGTGAGAAGTCTCCAGCGGCGGCTTGCTCAGCAAGAGAATAAAGGTCGCCGTCTTCAGGATTGATGATCGCAGCGACATCGCCAAAGGGCAGAACCGCGTCCTGCGCTTCATAGCCCAGCATTTCATACATGGAATGCGACCAGTAGATGCGCCCGCGCGCCATGTCCCAATCCCAGAGGCCGCAGCGTCCGCGCGCCATGGCCAGATCAATCCGGCGCTGGATCTGGTTGGACAGATCGTCGGCTTCGCGAGCGCGCGCTGCCTGACTGAAATAGGCGTAGAGAATGGCGAACATGACGCCGGTGGTGCCTGCAAAGAGCGTGACGTTGAGCGACACGGCGCGACGCCATTCGGCAAAGATCGTGTTTTCTGCTTCCGTCGCTATGACGGAATAGGGCGCCGTCAGTGGCTTGGACAAGGCGCCATAGGCGGCTTCGCCCTGCAACATCACTTTCAATACGCCTGCGCGCTCGGCAAAGAGGAACAGCGGTTGCGCTTCCGTCAGGATCGTATCGATCGGCTTCCCGGTCAAATCGGAGAGCGGGCCGGAGGCTGCGACCACCAACGACTGACCGTCCAGGACGGCAACCGTCATGCCGGGCGAGGAGAGGCCGCGCGAGCGAAATTCGGCAATCGTGTCCTGAAGGTCTTTGGCGGAAATCTGCGCGCCTGCCGTGGTGCCGTTCGCCACGCGCTCGATCATTTGCGCGAGATTGGCGGTCGCCGCCGACAGCGAAGCCTTGTGCTGCTGTTCGATATCGTCATGCCAGGCCAGCATGGAGAACACGCGGGCGACACCCAAAATGACGAGGAAGATGATGATCAGCGCGGGAACGAGGCGGCGCAGAATGGGTTCCATCGAGATAAACTTGCCATAGGCCGGACCCGCGAGAAGACGGACATGGCCAGAGACCTTGCCTTTCCTTCTCTTCCGACCGGATTCGCAATGCGTCCCCGCCGGCGCGCCATACGCGTCGGTGCTCGCCATCTGATGGTCCCTCGTGAAATGCCTGCGAGTGAAGTGATTCGGAATACGCCACCTCCGAATGCATTCAATGAATCAAAAGTGATTCGCGCTGTCCAGCGATTTCGTTAACGAGACGTAAAAAAGCCCGTTTGCTGCTGCTGATTTTCTTATGAATCTCAAGCTCTTAACTGGAATCAGTTCGTCAGCTGACGCGCTTAAATCCATGAAAAGACTCATGAAAAACATGCTCGCTCCGAAAGCTTGTCAGACAAGCGCTGGCGGGCATAGCTGTTCACCCTGCCAGCCGCGACGAGGCGGCGGGCAGGGGCGAATCATGCTGTTTCGATTGTCGCCAGCGAATCAGGCGAGAGTGCGGTCCACGATGTCGCGCAGGTCGGTGGAAAGCTTCGCCGTACCCGATATGCGGGCAAGAGCGGCACGGGCGTGTTCGCGCCGCGTTTCTTCGAGCGACCGCCACGAACGCATCGAGGTCAAAAGCCGCGCCGAGAGCTGCGGGTTTTCGGGATCGATGGCGAGGATCGTGTCGGCGAAGAACGCATAGGCCGCGCCGTCCTTGCGGTTGAAACCGGTCGGATTCGACGCCGAGAACGAGCCGATCAGCGAGCGCACCCGATTGGGATTGTCGAGCGAGAACAGGCGATGGACGGCAAGCTTGCGCACCGTTTTCAGCGCATGGTCGCCGGGTCGGGTTGCCTGAACATTGAACCATTTGTCCATGACAAGGCCGTCGCCGCCGAAACGCTGTTCAAAGCCGGACAGGGCTTCCTGTGCTTCATCCGTATCGCCGAAGCGATGGACGAGAATCGTCAGCGCTGCGAAGCGGTCGGTCATGTTGTCGGCATCTGCATATTGCAGGGCGGCACGACGCTGGTTCTGCTCATGGCGGCTCAGATAATCGAGCAGCGCATTGCGCAAGGAACGCTTGCCTGCGGCTTCCGCATCCGGCGTGAACGCGCCGGTCTGCTTGAGACCGTCGTAAAGTTTCGCGAAATCGGTCGCATAGGCCGATGCAATCGCGGCGATCAAGTGGTCACGGCTGGCAAGGATAGCGTCGGGATCGACATTGTCACCCATTTCACGCGCCACGTCGCTTTCGCTTGGAAGCGTCAGGCAGAGTGCGCGGAACGCCGGGTCGAGCGTTTCGTCGGACGCAACGCGACCGACCAGTTCAACTACCTTGGCATTCAGCTCCGGCTGATAACCGCCGCGAACGCGCTTTGCGCCGTCGAGCAGGGCGCGGGTGAGAATGCTGGTCATGGCCTGCCAGCGCGCAACCGGATCGCTGTCGTTCAGCGCCAGAAATGTCAGGTCTTCCTCGGAGAGCGGTGAAGTGAGATTGACCGGCGCGGAAAAGCCGCGCAGCAGCGAGGCAACCGGGCGCGCCTTGATGCCGTGGAAAAGAATGGTTTCAGACGCATGGTGCAGATGGATGACATGGTCATGCACGTCGCCACCTTCCACGGAAGTGGGCTCTATATCCTTGCCGTCTGGCCCAATAAGGCCGAACGCGATTGGGATATGCATCGGCTTTTTCACCGGCTGGCCGGGTGTCGCCGCCAGCGCTTGTTTCAAACGGATGGTGAAGGTTTCAGCCGCCGCATCATAATCGAAACCCGCTTCCACGCGCGGGGTGCCTGCCTGATCGTACCAGAGCGCGAATTGCGCAAAGTCTTGTCCGGAAACGTCGGCGAAAACCTTGATGAAATCTTCGATGGTGGCGGCATCGCCGTCATGGCGCTCGAAATAGAGGTCCATGCCCTTGCGGAACAGGTCCGGGCCGATGATCGTGCGGATCATGCGCACGACTTCCGAGCCTTTTTCATAGACCGTCGCCGTATAGAAATTATTGATTTCGCGGTATTCGCGCGGGCGCACCGGATGGGCGAGGGGGCCGCCATCTTCCGGGAACTGCTGCGCCTTCAGGATCTTCACCTCGGCGATGCGCTTTACCGGGCGGGAGCGCTGGTCGGCAGAGAATTCGTGATCGCGATAGACGGTCAGCCCTTCCTTGAGGCAGAGCTGGAACCAGTCGCGGCAGGTGATGCGATTGCCGGTCCAGTTGTGAAAATACTCATGCGCGATGACGGCCTCAATACCGGCATAATCCAGATCGGTTGCGGTTTCCGGGTCGGCCAGCACATATTTGTCGTTGAAGACATTGAGGCCCTTGTTTTCCATCGCGCCCATATTGAAATCCGACACGGCGACAATGTTGAAAACATCGAGATCATATTCGCGCCCGAACTTTTCCTCGTCCCATTGCATGGAGCGCTTCAGCGCATCCATGGCGTAAAGCGCGCGCTTCTCCTTGCCATGCTCGACATAGATGGCGAGATCAACCGGACGTCCCGAAGCGGTGGTGAAATGATCCTTCACGACGCCGAGCGAGCCGGCAACGAGAGCGAAGAGATAGGACGGCTTCGGATGCGGATCGTGCCACACTGCAAAGTGCCGGTCGGCATTGCCTGCCGTCGCGCTGTTTTCAACGGGGTTGCCATTGGCGAGCAGGATCGGTGCGGCTTCGCGGTCGGCTTCGACACGCACGGTATAGACGGAAAGCACGTCGGGCCGGTCATAATAATAGGTGATGCGGCGAAAGCCTTCCGCTTCGCATTGCGTGCAATACACGCTGCTGGAGCGATAAAGCCCTGACAGCTGGCGGTTGGTCGACGGGTTGACGGCGGTGACGATTTCCAGCGTGAAACGCTCGCCTTCCGGCAAATCGCTGATGGTCAGGAGATCTGGCGTCGCGGCATAGCTGTTATCAGCAAGCGGCGTGCCGTTGATGGCGATGCTGACGAGCTTCAGTTCGTCGCCGTCGAGGACCAGCGGTGTGCCGGGCGCGGTGCCCGGGCGGCGCTCGATGGTCAACTCGGCGCGGACAATGGTGTTTTCCGGCTCCAGCGTGAAGTCGAGTTTTGTTTCCGGTATCGCGTAAGGCGTCGGGCGGTAATCTTCAAGACGAAATGTCTGGCCGGTTTCTGTACGCATTGCGGAACTCTTTCTGTGGACTCCAGAGCATTTCCAGCAAAAGTGCGAAGCGGTTTTGCGTTCGGAAATGCGTAAACACAAATGGATAGAGCGGTTCCGACGATTCCGTCTAAACAGGAACCGCTCTCATGCTGGATTCGTACCCGGCTTTTGCGCAAACGACAAGAAAAGCGCTTGCGTCAATTAAATTTCGCGATCACGCCAAGTCCGGGTGGCGGTTCTCTGCAAACAAGCTTAAGAAATCAATGTGGTCATAATATTCAGGCCACGCTTTTTACGCGGTACGTTTGGGGAATTGCATCGTGAACGCTCGTGCGAGTGCACCTGTTGAGGCGGCAGGGCTGGACTCGAATCCGATGCTCGGCATCGGCCTCAAGATTGCTTCCGTTGCCGTTTTCGTCGGCATGTCCACCATGCTCAAGGCCGCTGACGGCGTGCCGCTTGGGCAGCTGATTTTCTTCCGATCCTTTTTTGCGGTGATTGCCGTTCTGCTCTATCTGCAATGGCGTGGGCAGCTTTCCGGCGCGTTTCGGACGCAGCACGGTTTCAGTCATTTCTGGCGTGGTCTGGTCGGCGTCTGTTCCATGACGATGAGCTTCTTTGCGTTGATGAAACTGCCGCTTCCCGAAGCAATCGCCATTAATTACGCCTCGCCGCTGATCACGGTGATTCTCGGCGCGGTCATCCTGCATGAAGTCGTGCGGTTCTATCGCTGGAGCGCGGTTCTGGTTGGCCTGTTCGGCGTGCTGGTGATTATCTGGCCGCGAATGACGCTGTTTTCGCAAGGCAATGTCGGGCAGGCCGAGGCGATTGGGGCGCTATCCGCATTGGGTGCAGCTTTCACCTCCGCCATCGCCATGCTGCTGGTGCGGCGTCTGGTGCAGACAGAACGCACGGCAACAATCGTGATCTATTTTTCGCTATCGGCAAGCGTCATTGCGCTGTTTAGCCTGCCTTTCGGCTGGGTCGTGCCGAGCTGGACACAGCTGGCTCTGCTTGTCGGTGCGGGATTTGCGGGCGGCATTGCTCAGATTTTGCTCACCGAATGCTACCGTCATGCGCCGATGTCTACCATCGCGCCCTTTGAATATACGTCGATGTTGCTTGGCCTGTTGATCGGCTTCCTGCTGTTCGGTGATGTGCCGACCATGGAAATGCTGGTCGGCAGCGTCATTGTGATGGCAGCGGGCGGGTTCATCATCTATCGCGAACACAAGCTCGCGCTCGAACCGCATAAGGTCAACGCGCCGCAAGGCCAGTAAAGATCAGCTTGTCGTTTCCTGCGGCCCTTCGGAACGCGGATCAAGCTGCATGGTTTCCGGCGTGGACTGGCCGTCCGGTGTGTGGAACTTGTATTCGGTTTTCTGCTCGCTGATCGCGGGGCGCTGAAGCCTGCGAATACGCCAGAAGGCGTGCAGGCCATAAACGCCAAAGGCGATGGCCATGGTTACGAAGAAGCCGGAAGGGCCGATGGCATCCATCAGCGGGCCGGAAAGTGCGGGTCCGATCACACTGCCCACACCATAGATGATCAGCAGTCCACCGGAGATTTTGACGAATTCGCTGGCGTCGGCATAGTCATTCGCGTGCGCGACATTAAGGCTGTAGATCGGATAGATCACCGAGCCGAACAGGAACATCATCGCATAGATTGCATAAGGCGCGGTCGGGTGGAACAGCACCATGACCAGCGACAATGCGAAGCCGATAAGCCCGGCCAGAACCATGACATAGCGCCGGTCCACGAAGTCAGAAGCGCGACCGAGCGGATATTGGAAAATGGCACCGCCGATCATTGCGGAGGCCAGCATGGTCGCAATGCCGAAGGTCGAAAGACCGTTCATCTCGCCATAGATCGCGGCAAGAAAGTTCCACGTACCGGCGACGATACCGGCGATGAGCGAGCCGATGGCTGCGGCGGGTGAGCGGCGGTAAAGCCCCTTGATGTCGAGCGACACTTGCGTCAGCGGGTTCGGCGATTGGGCACTGGACAAGGCCGTTGGCAGCAGGGCGCTGGCATAGATGATCGCGCAGACGATGAACAGCGTCTGCGTCATCGCATCGCCGAAGGGCAGGATATACTGTCCGCACATAAGCCCGAGCATAGTGATGATCATATAGATCGAGAAAATGCGCCCGCGCGATTCATTGGTCACGCGCTCGTTCAGCCAGCTTTCGATAATCATGTAGCTGCCTGCGAGCGAGAAGCCTGCGACACCACGAAAGATCATCCAGGCCGCCGGGCTGACCACAAGCGCATGAAACAACAGCGCCATCGACAGCAAGGTCAACAAAGCGGAAAACACGCGCACATGGCCGACGCGGCGCACCAGATGCGGCACGACGATACAGCCGATGGTGAAGGCCAGCGAATAGCTTGTTCCCATCCAGCCAATGGTGGTTGTGGACCAGCCTTCCATTCCGCCGCGTAGCGGCAGAAGAATACCCGCGAGGCCACCGGCAAGCAGCATCAGGAACGTGCTTGCAAGCAGGGCGGCGATGGGCAGGAGCTGGCCAGCCATGAAATACTCCGAAACGAAGAGTCTGGATTTTAAAACTACTTGTCGCCGTCAGGCGCTTTGGCAAGCGGCGAAATAGAACAAGTTTGCGGCATGTTGGTGACAAGCATTGCTCTCGTGCGAGAGGCGATGACACCGAAAGGCCGAAATATCAATTGCGTAATTCGTCTAGTTTCAACTTCACGGACAGAAAATCACGCCAGGCAAAACGCTTCTGTGCCGGTGTGCGCAGAAGATAGGCCGGGTGCAATGTCGGCAGCACAGGAATTTCCATGCCGGATGGCGTGCGGTGGATTTTCCAGTTGCCGCGAAGCCGCAATATGCCTTCGGTTGCTCCGGTCAGCGCCTTGCCTGCCGGTCCGCCGAGTGCGACCAGTATTTTCGGCGCGGCAAGCTCTATCTGCCGTTCGATGAACGGGCGGCAAAGCTCGGTTTCCAGCGGCGTCGGCGTGCGATTGCCCGGCGGGCGCCAGGGGATCGTATTGGCGATATAAACGCTCTCGCGCTTCAGACCGATGGATTCGATCATCCGGTTGAGAAGCTGGCCCGATTTGCCGACGAAAGGCAGCCCTTCCATATCCTCATCCCGTCCCGGCGCTTCGCCGATGAACATGATGTCGGAGGAAGGATCGCCATCGGCAAAGCAAAGGTTCTTCGCGGTGAATTTCAAATTGCAGCCGTCAAAGGCCGCAAGCTTCTCGCGCAGTTCGTCCAATGTCGCGGCTTGTGCCGCGGCCTCCCGGGCCAGAGCGATCTGGGCCGTATCGGGCACGTCGGCTGCGGCCTGAACAGGCCTGCTTTCCGGCGAAGGCGTTGCGGCGGCCGAGGGTTGCTGCCAGTTTTGCGAACGGCTTTGCTGGTTGGGCTGCTGCTGTGGCGGGCGAGGGCGCTCTGTGGCCTGCATGTCCGGTCGTGGCGCGGCAGGCGCACGCTGCGGTTCGGCAAAGCGGTCAATCGGCGTTTCCGAGAGCGGCATGTCAACGCCCGCTTCCGCATAGAAGCGGAGCAAGCCTTCCATATCCAGTATCTCGCGGCCATCAGTCATTTTGTACCTCAATAGATGAGGTGGCGAATTTTGACCGCGAATGCAAGAGCGCGCCGCGCTTTTCACGATCAAACCGCCGACTAACCACCGGAAGCTTGCCGGGGAGGTGAAAACCACCCCGGTCGCGACAAAAAATCCAGCGCACTGATTTCAAACAATTGAAATTGACGTTTACGTTAAAGTAAATATGATTAAACGCAGTCAGACGCTGATTTTGGACAATTGGACGCATTTGCGACAGTGACTAACTCTGTAAGAGGTTAAGGCGAATGACGGGAACAGGTAAATCCAATCGGATGCCAATCATTACTGGCCAATGCGCTGGTTGATGGGTATTCGCAAGGGGATTATGCGTAAAAACAATTGGATGCATCATCTCGCTGTCGTAATGAGACGATGATGGCATACCGAACGGAGGGATGAATGTCCGAAGCCCCAGAACATGCGAACCCGGAGCTTCCCGAACGCGAGAGCATGGAATTTGACGTTGTGATCGTCGGCGCGGGCCCTGCGGGTCTTGCGGCGGCGATCCGTCTGAAGCAGGTCAATCCAGAGCTTTCTGTCGTGGTCCTTGAAAAGGGCGGGGAAGTCGGTGCGCATATCCTGTCTGGCGCGGTTGTCGATCCGGTGGGCATCGACCAGTTGCTGCCGGACTGGCGGGACGACGAGGGGCACCCTTTCAAGACGCCGGTGACGGACGATCATTTCCTGCTGCTCGGCCCTGCCGGTTCGGTGCGTTTGCCGAATTTCGCCATGCCGCCATTAATGAACAATCACGGCAATTACATCGTGTCGCTCGGCAATGTCTGCCGCTGGCTTGGCACGAAGGCGGAAGAACTTGGCGTCGAAATCTACCCGGGCTTTGCCGCAACCGAAGTGCTTTACAATGACGAAGGCGCGGTCATCGGTGTCGCCACCGGCGACATGGGCGTCGAGCGCGACGGCACGCATGGGCCGAACTATACGCGCGGCATGGCGCTGCTCGGCAAATATACGCTGATCGGTGAAGGCGCGCGCGGTTCGCTGGCCAAGCAGCTGATCTCGAAGTTCAAGCTGGATGAAGGCCGCGAACCGGGCAAATACGGTATCGGCCTCAAGGAATTGTGGCAGGTCGATCCGTCCAAGCATAAGCCGGGTCTGGTGCAGCATTCGTTCGGCTGGCCGCTCGACATGAAGACCGGCGGCGGTTCGTTCCTCTATCATCTCGAAGACAATATGGTTGCGGTCGGCTTTGTGCTGCACCTCAACTACAAGAACCCGTATCTGTCGCCGTTTGAAGAATTCCAGCGTTTCAAGACGCATCCGGCCATCCGCGACGTGTTCGAAGGCGGCAAGCGCCTGTCCTATGGCGCGCGCGCGATTACGGAAGGCGGCTTCCAGTCGGTGCCGAAACTGTCCTTCCCGGGCGGCGCGCTGATCGGTTGCTCGGCAGGTTTCGTAAACGTGCCGCGCATCAAGGGCAGCCACAATGCGGTTCTGTCCGGCATTCTCGCCGCCGACAAGCTGGCGGAAGCCATTGCAGCCGGTCGCGCCAATGACGAACCGGTCGAGATCGAAAACAGCTGGCGTTCGAGCCTGATCGGCAAGGACCTGAAAAAGGTCCGCAACGTCAAGCCACTGTGGTCGAAGTTTGGCACAGTGGTGGGCGTCGCTCTCGGCGGTCTCGATATGTGGACGAACCAGCTGTTCGGCTTCTCGTTCTTTGGCACGCTGAAGCATGGCAAGAACGATGCGCAGTCGCTCGAACCGGCAGCAAAGCACAAGAAGATCGACTATCCGAAGCCGGATGGTGTTTTGACCTTCGACCGTCTGTCGTCGGTGTTTCTGTCGAACACCAATCATGACGAGAATGAACCAATCCATCTGCAAGTCCGCGATATGCAGTTGCAGACGACGTCGGAACACGATGTTTTTGCAGGCCCATCGACGCGTTATTGCCCGGCAGGCGTTTATGAATGGGTGGACAAGGACGGCAACTCGGCTGCGGACCCAAGCGCCAAGGATGTTCGTTTCGTCATCAACGCGCAGAACTGCGTGCATTGCAAGACATGCGATATCAAGGACCCGAACCAGAACATCAACTGGGTCCCGCCACAAGGCGGCGAAGGACCGGTCTATGTGAACATGTAATGCGAAAAGGCGGCCGTTGGCCGCCTTTTTTATTGCAGATGAATGACAGCTATGTCGTTTCGGGCAGAAAGATCGTGGCTTCCATGAAAGTCACTGCATTTCCCCGCAGAATAACGCGATCCTCGTTCAATTCGCAGTCGAGCCACCCTCCGCGTGCCGACGCCTGATAGGCCATGAGCTTGTCGCGTCCCAACCGTGAGGCCCAATAGGGCACAAGCGTGGCATGGATCGACCCTGTAACCGGGTCTTCTGGAATGCCTGCGCCCGGAACAAAATAGCGGGACACGAAGTCCGGCTTTGCATCGTCCGTTTCTTGCCCGGTCACAACAAGACCGACCGGGCCGAGAAGGGCAATTGCGGCGAGGTCCGGCACAAAACTCCGCACGGCATCGGCGCTGCCGAGATCGACAAAGAAGTTTTCAAAATTCCGAAAAATGTGGACAGGCGGCTCGGCGAAGATATCGGCAATTTCGCGGGGCAAAGCGTCAATGGTTTCCGGCGACAGGCGGGGAATGTCTAGCCTGTAGCTATCCGTTTCCCTCGACACACGCAGTTCTCCCACTCTGCTGTGGAAGACCAGCAGGGTGTCCGCCTTGGCCGTGGTGAACAAGACATGGGCTGTCGCAAGGGTAGCGTGACCACAGAAATCAACCTCATGCGCCGGGGCAAACCAGCGCAAATCCCATGCTCCATCGGGGCGAGGCTTGACGAAGGCGGTTTCGGCGAGGTTGTTCTCCTGCGCAATTGCCAGCATCAGTGCATCCGGTAGCCAATCGTCAAGGACGAGAACGGCAGCGGGATTTCCGCCGAAAAGGCGATCGGTAAACGCATCGACCTGATACATCTGCATGAGGAGTTCCTTCTATTGCAGCATGACGGACTGCGTTTCCGGTTCGTCTTCGTCCGGGCGCACCGGGGCTGGGACCGAAAAGTCCAGCCGAACGGGCAGGTGATCCGACCCGGCATCTTCGCGGGCTGCAGCCCTGGGCGCAACAATATCCGGGCTTGTGAAAATCTGATCGATAGGCAGGCCGAGAAAAGGCGCTAGCGACACCGGCAGGAACGACGGGAACCAGCTTCCCCCGATGCCTGTCATATGTGCGGTCTTCGACGCGGCCTCAATCCGGCGAACGGTATTGCTCCACGGCACGGCATTCAGATCACCAGCGATGATCGTCGGCCCAGCCAACTCCCTTAAGCTCGGCTCTATGAAGCCAAGCTGATAGGGCTGCCAGCGCGGCCATGGCCATGAAAAATGCAGTGAAGCTACGTTGACATGCGTGCCGCCGAGATCGACGGGGGCGATAGCGAGCACGCCATCACCGATGCAAACAGGTTGTGCGCCTTCAACGAAAGGACGGCGGGACAGTATACCCACGCCCCAAGTGCGGGGATCCTTACGGCAATGCAGGCGATAGGGATAAGTCCCTTGGAGAATATCGAGCCACTTCGTCCACTGCTCGCTGGCTTCCTGATAGGTGATGATGTCCGGCTTTTCGCGAGCGATCATTTGCAAGATGCGCTTTGGCTCCGGATTGTCCTCCCGCAGATTGATCTGAACGAGGCTATAGCGCGGCCCTGTTGCTTCGGCTGAGGTTGCGCCTGCCGTATCGCTGAGAAAATCACGCGCCATGCCGAGCGTGGTGCTGAGCGCCATGATGGCGAACAGCAGCAACATCGCACCTTCGCGCCGCATCTTGGTGAACAGCAGCGGCAGAGCCAGCACGATCATCAGAACCGCGAGATGTGCCCGAAAATGCGAAAACGAATCGAGCGCCGGATGGACCGCACCGAGAAATCCCAGCACGAGCGGGATGGATACCGCTACAGCGGCAAGCAGCAACAGGAAGGGGATATTCTCACGGCTCTTCGACATGAGATGCCTTTAGGGATGGATTACGGCGTGATGATGGAAGGAGGGCAGTAGGGGAATAAGGGAATAAGGGAATAGGGGAGTACGGGAGTATGTTGGTGCTGAGGCCGCATTCCCGAAGACCTACTCCCCTATTCCCTTATTCCCCTACTCCCCTAACCTCACTGGAACGCCGTCTCGTAGAAGCTTCGAAGCTTGCGCGAATGCAGCCTTTCATCCGGCATGGCGGCGATCTTTTCCACCGCGCGGATGCCGATGCGCAGATGCTGCGCCACTTGCCGCTTGTAGAACTCGGTCGCCATGCCCGGCAGCTTCAACTCGCCGTGCAGTGGCTTGTCCGAAACGCAGAGCAGGGTGCCGTAGGGTACGCGGAAGCGGAAGCCGTTGGCGGCGATGGTGGCCGATTCCATGTCGAGCGCAACGGCGCGTGCCTGCGAAAGACGCTGCACCGGGCCGCGCTGGTCGCGCAGTTCCCAGTTGCGATTGTCGATGGTGGCAACGGTGCCGGTACGCATGATGCGCTTGAGATCATAGCCTTCGAGGCCGGTGATTTCTTCGACCGCTTCTTCCAGCGCGACCTGAATTTCCGCCAGCGCGGGCAGGGGAACCCAGACCGGCAGGTCGTCGTCGAGAACGTGATCCTCACGCATATAAGCGTGGGCCAGCACGTAATCGCCAAGCTGCTGGCTGTTGCGCAGGCCTGCGCAATGGCCGAGCATCAGCCATGCATGCGGACGCAGCACGGCAATATGGTCGGTGATTGTCTTGGCGTTGGAAGGTCCAACGCCGATATTCACCATGGTGATGCCGGAATGGTCGGAGCGCTGCAGGTGATAGGCTGGCATCTGCGGCAGGCGTCCCAATGGGGTGCCGCTGCTTGGCGCGGTTTCGCCCGCACGGGTAATGAGATTGCCCGGTTCCACGAATTGTTCGTAACCGCCGCCGCCCTGCGCCATCAAATCGCGGGCATAGGCGCAGAACTCATCCATGTAGAACTGGTAGTTGGTGAAGAGCACGAAGTTCTGGAAATGCGCCGGGCTGGTCGCCGTGTAATGCGCCAGCCGGTGCAGCGAATAATCAATGCGCTGTGCCGTGAAGGGCGCAAGCGGCATCGGTTCGCCCGGCGCGGGTTCAAAGTCTGCATTGACGATCTTGTCGTCGGTGGCCGCCAGATCCGGCACGTCGAACAGATCGCGCAGCGGATGCTGGAAGGCGCTCGCGACCGAGGCCTCCACATAGGTGCCTTCCATGAAGGCAAAATGGATCGGGATCGGTGTGGACGATTCGCGCACCGTGACCGTCACGCCGTGATTGCGCATCAGCAGGCGGATTTGCTCGGTCAGATAATGGTCGAACAGGTCGGGACGGGTAATGGTGGCGGAATAATCGCCCGGCGTCGAAACATGGCCAAAAGCCAGACGCGAATCCACATGCGCGAAGCTCGATGTGGAAAGGCAAATCTCGGGGTAGAAGGCGCGGTATCGCTGGGCACGTATTTCCCCGCGCGCCACTTTCTCGAAAGCATTGCGCAGAAAACCCGTATTGCGCTCGTAAAGCTTTTGCAGCGCGGCAACCGCCGCGCTCGCATCGGTAAACACCTCCGGCTCGACCGGCGACGGCGTTTTGATTTCGTTGAGAAATGATTGTTCGATTCGCTGTGTCATGGCTTAGTATAGCAGAGTCCATGACCATAAAATGAAGCAGATTATGCGGTGCGTTGCAGGCTGACATAGAGCACAAGGCCGACGCCACTCATCTTGGTGTGCTCGCCGATTTGCATATAGGCGAAGGTTGCCGCCGGGCCGGTGAAAATCGCTGTGAATAGGAATACGCGCAGCGCGATTGCGGCACTGGAACGAATGGTTCTGGTCATGGCTGTTTCCCCGTCTTGACCTGCATGGAAGCCAGCGGGCCGAACATCGTCTGGTCACGATAGCTATCGTGTTTCCTGTCTGCGAAGACGCCGGCGACAACCGCCAATCCGGCAATGAGCAGACAAACGATCGTCAGGCGCCTGAGCAACATGAAAGCCCCCAAAAGGTTCAAATCCGTCCTTGTTGTTGCCCAGTTTAGCGAGCGCGCCTGAACCGCAGCTGATACGGTCGTTCATGTGCGGTTCAAAAATATTGATGTTCCGTTAAATGCGCCGGATTGGTCTTGTGCCTGTCGAAATGGGTCTTATGTTTCCCATCATTGGAACGCGGGACGCTTCCCGCACAAATCTGCTGCACACACTCGAACGAGTTGGAGAAAGCCCATGGTTGAACAGACAAAGCCCATCGAGCTGTACTATTGGCCAACGCCGAACGGCGTCAAAATCAGCATCATGCTGGAGGAACTGGGCGTTCCTTACGAGGTCAAATATGTCAATATCGGCAAGGGCGACCAGTTCAAACCGGACTTCTTGAAGATTGCCCCAAACAACCGCATGCCAGCGATCATCGATCCCGAAGGGCCGGGCGGCGAACCGATCTCGGTTTTCGAATCCGGCGCTATTCTCCAATATCTTGGACGTAAGTTCGGTAAGTTTTACCCGACTGACGAACGCAAGCGCGTGGCCGTCGACGAATGGCTGATGTGGCAGATGGGCGGGCTGGGGCCGATGTCGGGTCAGGCGGGGCACTTCCGTCTCTATGCGCCGGAAAAGGTGCAGTATGGCATCGACCGCTATACCAATGAGGTCAACCGTCTTTATGGCGTGCTGAACCGTCAGCTCGAAGGCAAGGATTATATCACCGGCGAGTATTCCATCGCGGATATGGCCAGTATCGGCTGGGTGAATGCTTTCAAGAACTACGAGCAGAACCTCGATGATTTCCCGAATGTGAAGCGCTGGCATGAAACCATGAACGCGCGTCCGGCCGTCGCGCGCGGTCTGCTTGTCGGTAAGGAAGAGCGCGAAAAATCCAATCTCGCTAACGACAAGGAAGCGCAGAAGATTCTCTTCGGCCAGAAAGCGCGCTAAACGCGGAATAAAAGGAAAGGGCGGCTATTCAGGCCGCCCTTTTCGTTTGGTGACTGTTGCCGCCGCGATTATTGGCGCGTCAGGCTTTCGCTCTTGCAGATCAGGCCGCCGAGTACGCATCCCGACAGCGATAGTGTGTTGCCCTTCACCGATGCCTTGCCCGTATAGGTCTTGCCTTCGTCGAGCTTGTTGACTTCGCCCTTGTAGCTGCCACCCGTGCCGGACATGGTGCCGATGGACTTGCCCTTGTACTCGCCGGTCATGACCGTGCCGCAGAATTTGTTGCCGCCGCAGGACGCATAGCTGATGATGGTACCGTTCGGGCGCTTCCAGCTGCCCACAATGCCTTCCTCCGCCAGGGCGGGCGCGGCGAAACTGGCTGCAAGTGTCATTCCAAGAATAAGAGTGCGGATCATTCATTCCTCCCAATGTGCGCCAGTCCCGCTCCATCGGGATATGGCGCAAACCGCTTCGTTCATTTGCCGTGGTCGCCGTAACCGGGGCCTTTGCCTGATCGAAAAGCCTCGGATTGCGCCGGTTTTGCAAGACGACAGTGTTCTCCCCCAATCGCCACGACTTACGCAAACGTAAACGTAAACGAGATTTCGCAAGAGCGGAAGTGGAATTTTCACTCTCGCGGGAGCGTTGGTGAAGGGATTCTCTGCGCATGTGTAAACGTCGAAATGCACCAATCCGACGGACAGCGTTTGTCCTATGGTTATCATCCGGTTTCCATGCACCGAGTGGATTTGAATTGAATTTTTGGAAAAACCCAGCAATCCGCGAGGCTTGGATGTTTAACAAAATCCCAAGTTTACACCTTGTTGGGATTTTGTTGGTCAGACGTTAAGCATCTGGTTTAACGCGCATTTCAGCCCTGAGCTCTATTCTCGACATTATGAACGGAACGACAGAGACGGCGTTTTCAAAGCGGTAGCAACCGCCACGAAAGAAAGACCGGACGGTTCTCGGGATTTAACAGGGACAAAGAAAAATGGCACAGTTTCAGAGCTTTACGCAGCAGCAAAAGATCGCCTCGCAGGACCGCATTCTTCTGGAAATGGGCATGAAGTTTGCAATCGGTCGTGATTGCGAGATCGACGTGGTCGCAGCCCATAAGTGGCTCAACATCGCTGCCATTCGCGGCAACGAAAAGGCCGCCCGGATGCGCAATCAGGTGGCCGCCACAATGAGCAAGACTGAACTGGCCGCAGCCCTTCGCGATGCACGCGAATGGATGACCACGCACTGATACTGCGAAAGTCATGACCGGAAACAAAAGCCGCCTTCGAAGGCGGCTTTTTTGCATCAGCTCATGCCGAGATAGCGGCCCGGCTTGTGATTGATCGAGATGATGAGGTTCATCGCCACTGCGCCCAGCAGGGACAGCGCCATGTTCTGCCACGGGATGAAGAACAGTGATGCCAGCATGATCACCAGATCAAGGCCGAGCTGAAACCAGCCCGCCCGAATTTTATAAGCGTCCTGGAGATAGAGCGCCAGAATATTGACGCCGCCGACGCCGGAGCGGTGGCGGAAAAGTGCCAACACACCCATTCCCATCAAGGTGCCGCCCATCAGCGCAGCAAACAGCGGATTGACAGTGCTGAAATCGACGCTCTGCGGTATCAGCCAGGCAAAACCCGACAACATGCCGACCGCAACGAAGGTGCGGATCGTGAATGGCCATCCCATGCGCCGGATGGCAAAATAATAGAACGGCAGGTTGATCAGGAAATAAAGAAGGCCGAAATTTGTGCCCGTCGCATATTGAATGAGAAGGGCGATACCGGCGGTGCTGCCGGTCATCAAAGTTGCATGACTGTAAAGATTGATACCGAGCGCGATAAACGACGTGCCAATGAGCATGGCCATCGCGTCTTCGTAGAGGCGATGACGGTCGTGGCTCATTGTATTGGGCACACCGGCAAGCGGAGCGGCGCTATCTGCGATATTGGCCACGTTCGGACTCCAGCAGCGAGAGCCGGGAAACCGGCTCAAAAGTTAAAAGCCGGATTGGGTCCGGCGCTCGTTTAACAGATGATTGCGCTGTGCCGATAGGGTCGTTGTTGCGATGATCGTACACGAACGTCAAGTCTTGGGAGACGCATGGAATATAGCAGTGCCAGAGCGCCTTGGCATCATTTGAAATATTGCTATTTTACGATCACCTTTATTGGCTAGCTACTTTTTATGGTCGGTTTGCTTTTGTTTTGTTTCGCGACGAATGCTGTCGAGAAAAGCGTCCACTTCGCGGGGCTCGCGTAAATGGCGCTTTATGAGGTGATTTGGGGCCTCTTCCATGAATTTCAGGGCGCGAATTCGCCCATTTTTGCGATAATCGACCACCCATTTGATGAAATCCCAGTCAAAACGCTCCGGGCAGTCTAAGCCCATATCCGGTCGGGTGCGGCCATGATATTTCACGATGCGCCAGATGATCCGCCAGAGGCGATGACTAGTTGAAATATCGAGAAAGATGAGCATATCGGCCCGCGAGGCGCGATAGGCCATGGTATGGCTGTGATTGCCCTCAAAGACCCAGGCCTCACCGTCCGCCGCTTCCTTTGTCAGACGTGCGATTTCATCCAGCGAACGCATCACCCAGCCTGGTTGCCAGTAGATGGTGTCGATGTGGATGACCGGCAGGTCCAGCATCTGGCCCAGTTCCCGCGCCAGCGTTGATTTTCCTGAACCGGCGCCACCGATAATCATGATACGCTGTGGCATCGTCCACCGTCCTTAATGCAGTTTCTGCTTAAATAGAAAGCGGTCAATTTGATGGCGTTACTATGTCGTTACTATGAAGGCGGTAACCATAACGGGCCGAAAATGATCGTTAGAAAATTTGTATTGCCAGAGCCTGTAATATTAAGCAAACGATTGACAGTCAATTTTGCCAGGAGCAATGTTGGCGCGGAAAAGGAATGAACAGGAGCAACAGGTTGGGCCTGCGTTCTTCTTAATTCCGGCATATGCTGAGGAATATAGAATCCCTGCATATGCAATAGAGATTGGTCGGGAAGCATCAATCCGGTGTCTCGCGATCCAAGGGGCCGTATTCGATAGGGAGTGACGCAATGTCCATTCGAACCATCACAGCTTTGGCAGGCACCGCCATCATTATGGGTGCAGCGGCTTTCACCTTCTCGTCGCCTGCAAGCGCGTTGACGATGAAGGAATGTAGCACCAAGTATCAGGCCGCCAAAGACGCCGGAACGCTCGGCAATCTGAAGTGGAACGACTTCCGCAAAGCGCAGTGCGGCGACGACGATACTGCAGCTGCTCCGGCGGCACCTGCCGCAGCAGCGCCAGCCGCCAAGGCTGCAAAAACGGCAGCTCCTGCCGCTGATGACAGCGCCAAGGGCCTGACGATGAAGCAGTGCAGCGCCAAATATCAGGCTGCCAAGGACGCAGGCACAGATGGTGGCGTGAAGTGGAACGATTTCCGTAAGGCCGAATGCGGCGCCGGAGCCGATCCGATTGCGCTCAGCACGGATGGCAATAGCGAACCTGCTGCACCAACCGTCGCGGCTCCAAAGGGCGTGAAGTTCCCAACTGCCGTTTCTGCGAAATATTCGAATGAATCGGCTGGCAAGGCGCGCATGCACACCTGCCTTGAGCAGTATCACGCATTGAAGGATGCCAATGCACTTGGCGGCCTGAAGTGGGTGCAGAAGGGCGGCGGCTATTACAGCCTTTGCAATGCACGCCTCAAGGGCAATTCCTGATCTAAAGCATGTCTCCCGAAGTGGGAACCAGTTTCGGGAGACATGCGTAAAAACAAAAGCTTAAAATGTGTCGCGTGAATATGACTGAACGCGACACACTTTAAGAAAAAGGGGCCGTGAGGCCCTTTATTTTTGTCGTGAAAACCAGCCGGTCAGCGCAACACCGAGCCAGCCAAGAATCATCAGGCTTCCGCCTGTCGGCGCGGCAAGGGGAAACAGCCGATTGCCGGTGATATCGCGCATGAAAAGATCACCGCAGAAGAGTGCAAGGCCTACGACCAGAAGTGCGCCGCCGATCATGGCTGCGCGGCTTGCAGGTGCCAATAGGGCCAGCACGAGCAGGGCTGGCGCGTGCCCCAGAAGCAAAGGTGCTATGCTGCCGAGGTGGTTTTCACCCCCATGGGCAGCGCCCGCATAGGCAGCAATTGCTAGCGCGCCGCAAAGGCCACCGAGCGTGCTGAAAAGAACGTTATAGGGTCTGCCATTCAATAAACTGGACATGATGGCTCGCTGTTCAAACGGTTTCGGTGCTTTTGACGGTCTGGCGGGCATCTTCCAATGCGCCGGGCAGGGCGGCTTCGAAGACATCCAGCTGCTCTTCGATTCCCACGCTCACGCGAATGCAGCGGTCGAGAACCGGTGCGCCGGGCTTACGCACGAAAACATCGCGCGCGATCAGTCCATTCATAATGGCGGAGGCGAAGGCTGCATCGCGTCCACAGTCAATAGCCACGAAATTGGTTGCCGAAGGGATGGCGCTCAAGCCATTGGCCGCGGCAATGGCAGCGATACGGTCGCGACCGGCATGGATTTTGCCGACAACGTCCTTGAGATAGGCCTGATCTTTCAGCGCTGCGATAGCTGCTGCCTGCGCGACACGGTTGACGGCGAAATGGTCGCGGATTTTGTCGAATGAGCGGATCGCTTCAGTGCTGCCGACGACATAACCGCAGCGAATGCCCGCCAAACCGTAAGCCTTGGAGAAGGTGCGCATGCGCAGAATATTTGGGCGATCTGTTTCGAAAGGTGGGAAGGCCGAATCCGGTCCGGTCTCGCAATAGGCTTCATCCAGAATGAGCATCGTCGTTTCCGGAAGCCCGTCGATGAATGACTGAATGTCGGCGCCTTCGTGCCAGGTCCCCATCGGGTTATCCGGGTTGGCCACATAGACGATGGCTGCATTCTCGCGCTTTGCAGCAGCGAGCAGGCCATCCAGATCCGATTTATCATTGCGATAAGGCACCGTCACTAACGCGCCGCCATAACCTGCGACGTGATAATTGAAGGTCGGATAGCCGCCGAGTGAGTTGATGACCTTGTCACCCTCTTGAACATACTGGCGAACGACCAGACCAAGTAGGGCGTCGACGCCAGCACCGGGCATGATATTCTCGGCTTTCAAGCCGTGATGCCCGGCGATGGTATGGCGCAGTTCGTAATTTTCCGGGTCACCATATTTCCAGACCTCTGCAGCTTCGCGCTGCATCGCTTCGATCACCGAAGGTGCTGGGCCGAAACTACTCTCATTGGCGCCAATGCGGGCCTTGAACGGTTTGCCGCGCTGCAATTCCAGCGTTTCGGGGCCGACAAACGGCACGGTTGAAGGCAGCTTTTCCACAAGAGGCGTGAGGCGGGGTGATCCCATGGCGATATCCAGTCAGCTTTCCGTCAGGCAATGAAGGCGGCTCGGTCGGGCGAGATGGTCCGCAACTGCTGCCGCATGGCCGTTCGTCCTCCCGATAATCAGGCATAGCAAGACCTGCCCGTCGGTTCCACCAGAATGGTGAGAAAGGCGTGTTTAGCGGTCCATTTGCTGGATATTAAAATAGGTGATCAGGGTTGGCGGCATTCGTGATGTGGTCAACGCATCAATTTCATTTAGCTGAGAAAGCGCTGACGATCCCGGATTTTCAATCGGGTACTGTTGATGCGAGGTTTATTGCGATCAGCTGTGCGGCGTGTTCCGTCGTGTCGTTTTGACGAAGGCGGTCGATAAAGGTTCGAGGCGCGATAGTAGGAGGCGAGGACGCTTTTTCGGAGTGTGTTTTCAATCACTGGCCGGCTAAGGCGTGCCCGACGCAAAGCGGAAACCACAGAAGAATGCGTGGTCGTAAGGACTGAGGAATTCGCACCGCTCCATTAAGGAGGTGCGTTTCGGCTTCCGAACCGCAATGGCAGATGAGGCCGATATTAAGAGTTCCGCTTCCAGTGCTGTCGCGAGAAGAGGATGCAGTCAAATATGGAAGACATGTTTTAAGGCATTAAACCACAACTCTACGAAGGGCTGCGTCCGCGTGGAGTAATCCAATCGCGTTGTTTTTGTTTACGATTCTCGCACCGCAGCGTAATCGAAATCAGATGTGTCCCGATTTGTCCCTGTCGGCGCTCCAGACGTTGGCCGGAAATCCCTAGTGAATCTCCAGCACTTTCACACAGGAATCGAGATCATGCGTAGCCAGATGCGCATATCGCATGGTCATTTGCAGTGTCTGATGACCGAGCCACATCTGCACACGGCGGATATCGATCCCACCGCGAACGAGGCGCGAAGCACAGGTATGGCGCAGAATATGCGGTACGACCTGATCGTCAGTGCCCAGGCCGACTTCCATCTTGGCTTCGTTCCAGATCTGGCGGAACCGAACCTGATTGAGCATCGAGAATGGGCCTTTGAGGCGCTCATGTGCGATCTTCGTTGCCTTTGCAGCACGGCGGGTGAGGGGAACGGTACGGCTTCTGTTGGATTTGGTGAGCCAGAAGGTGACGCGATGGTCCTGCAAATCGTTCCAGGTCAAACCGATGGCTTCGCCAAGACGGCAGCCCGAATCAACCAGAAATACGGCAAGACGGAAACTGTCTTCGCAGCGCGATTTAATTGCGGCGAACAGGCGCTTTTCTTCTTCATATTCGAGGAAACGGATGCGTCCGACCCGTTCTTTCTGTCGGACGAACTCCGGCAGACTATAGATATCCCCCATTTTATGCGCCTTTCGCAGCAGCTTGCTCAGCGCAGCCATCTTTCTGTTGATGGTTGCATTGCTGTTGCCGCGCTCACGGAGCGTGCCAATAAGGGAATCAAGCATTTCCTGATCGAAACCTGAAAAGCGTTCGCCCTTCAGAATTTCGTCAATCTCGCCGAGAAACGACCTCACATTATACTTGTGCGAGCCGTCATCCCACAGAATGTTTATATATTTTCCCGTCAACTCGGCGATGGAGAATTTCTCCACGAGGCGATGGTTTTGGCTTCTGTCGGATGCGTAGTTCAGATTGTAGTCGATGATTGGCGCGTATTTGTCACCAGAACCGACTTTGGTTTCCCCAATAGTTATCATTTTGCGCCCCCCGGCATTCTCCGGGCTGCACAACTAATGGAATAATTTAAGAAGCACAAGATAAGTAGGCTAATTTTATGCAGAGACATGGTGCGATCCTTGTTTAAGGCCCCCCGTTTGTCCCCATCTTTCTGTTTCTCGGTAATTCCCCTCATCGCCACCGGCCGAAATCCCCATTTCGAGGCGGGTGGTTTCACAACTCTGTGAACAACGATTCTACGATTGCAGACGCCAGCGGTTTCCCGCTGGCGTCTTTCTGTTCAAGCTCGATCTGATTAGAACGAACGCTGGAAACGGACCATGCCGCCGAAAGCGTTGTCTTCGTCAACGACATTACGGTATTCGCCGCCGAACTTGGTGTAGGAAACTTCTGGCGTGATGGTGAAGCCAGGAACCAGTTCGTAAGCAACGTTGGCCGTAACTGCGGTCTTGCCCCAGTCGTCATGCGCGCCCTGAATGTTGATGACAGCCTTGTCGGTTGCCTTGAATTTCAGACCACCCCAGACAGCCCAATCGCCGCCCCACTGGCCGTACATCTGCAGCGGAGATTCTTCCGACGAGTACGCGCCCTGCAACCAAACCGAGAAACGGTCGGTGATGTTGACGTCGCCGCGAACCTTGGCAGCCCACTCTTCGATGACCGAGTCGTAAGCTACGACACCAGCGATCGAACCCCAGCCGCCTGCATATTTCAGGCCGCCAACAACGTGCGGCATGTAGCCGTCGATGGTGAAGCCGTCGTCACCCTGTTCAAGAGCGATCACAGCCGAGAAGCCGTTGCCACCGGTGAAGGTGTACGAGATCTTGCCCGTGCGATAGCCGCCAACTGCGACCACGTCATCGTTGATGACATCGCCGAGGTAACCGGTGAAGGTCTGGAATTCCGACTCATCGATACCGACCTTCAGGCCGCCGAGTTCGATATAAGCGAACTGAAGTACAACTTCAGAATCGGTGGTGCCGTATACGCCGTCTATACGCGAGTTGTTCGCGAGGTAGTTGAAGCGGGTTTCAGTGTAGGTCTTGAGTGTGCCGAGTTCGGTTTCCGAAGCCGTCGAGGTGCGGAGTGCAAAGCGAGCTGATTTGTCCCAACCTTCACGGTCTTGACCCGAATAGACGTTGTCGCCGCCCTTTACGTCGTAACGGACGTAACCATGGATGCGCAGGCAGGTTTCGGTGCCCGGGATGTAGAAGTAGCCAGCGCCGTATGCGTCGCAAACGCGAACATATTCAACGGCTTCGGGCTCTGGCGCGACGATTGCGTCGGCAGCCTGAGCGCCGGAAGCTGCAACCAGAGCTGCAGCGGAGCCGAGAAGAAGGCTCTTGATGTTCATTTCTGACCTCCAGTCAAGAATCGGAGGGAAACCAGAAAATACCTATAAATCAGTATGTTACGTATTTTCGAGATTCAAAGTGTCAAAAACGCTCGCATCGCACGGCCTGAATATGCGTCGAGAAACGGCTCAAAGAGACGATACTATCGATGATTTTGGGGAAGGAGTTGGAAAGCTGATTGCAGCTAGTGGCGGAGAGGATGGGATTCGAACCCACGAGACCCTTATGAGGTCTACTCCCTTAGCAGGGGAGCGCCTTCGACCACTCGGCCACCTCTCCGGTAAGGGCGAGATAGCCGGTACGCCGAGGCATTTCAAGCGATTTACGCAACAGCTGGTAAAATTTCCTGCGAATTACACGCATTATATATAAGGCAACCATGGTGCAGGCTTGATTTGCGGCGTTTCGGCTATGCGCTCTTCATTGGTCCGTCGCACAATCATGCCATTCAGAACATTAGAGATTCGGCCTCTCACAAGAGGAATCACCAAGTTACGGACATCCGCAGGACACTTTCTGTTCCCAGGTGGCAAATGGTGGAATCTCGACGCTGTTTTGGCGCTTAACTTAAAAAAATCTACGTTTTCAATCGTTAAGATCGGTTAATTCGTGGTTAGGAATGTTAATAAACTCTAAAGAAGGGCCACCAAAGCTGACAATTTCGTGTCTTTTCTGCAACAACCATTCTGCATAGAGGGCTTGCCGGGGCGGGTAAGCCGTATTCGCAGTTGAAACGAGGGAACGGGCGAGTATCTTCACATCCAGAAGAAGGAGCGCTTCGGGGCGACTTTTTCACAAGGGGATGGGGACAGGTTGTCCTTCAGCCAAATCAAAATGCCCAGACCCGTTTTTAACTTTGACTGGAGGTCAGAAATGAACATCAAGAGCCTTCTTCTCGGCTCCGCTGCAGCTCTGGTTGCAGCTTCCGGCGCTCAGGCTGCCGACGCAATCGTCGCGCCAGAGCCCGAAGCCGTTGAATATGTTCGCGTTTGCGACGCATACGGCGCTGGCTACTTCTACATCCCGGGCACCGAAACCTGCCTGCGCATCCATGGTTACGTCCGTTACGACGTAAAGGGCGGCGACAACGTCTATTCCGGTCAGGACCGTGAAGGTTGGGATAAGGGCGCTCGTTTCGCGCTCCGCACCTCGACCGCTTCGGAAACCGAACTCGGCACGCTGAAGACCTTCACCGAAACCCGCTTCAACTATGCTTCGGCTAATTCGCGTGAAGACGGCGTTTATGGCTCGAACTCTTCCGACGTCGTTATGCAGTTCGCTTATATCGAACTCGGCGGCCTGAAGGTCGGTATCGATGAGTCGGAATTCCACACCTTCACCGGTTACCTCGGCGACATCATCAACGATGACGTGGTCTCTGCTGGCGCATACCGCACGGGCAAGATCTCGTACACCTTCACTGGCGGCAACGGCTTCTCGGCTGTGATCGCTCTTGAACAGGGTGCGGACAACGACGGTGGCTTTACGGGCGCTGGCGACTACGCAATCGACGGCTACATGCCACACGTTGTTGGCGGCCTGAAGTATGCTGGCGGCTGGGGTTCGATCGCTGGCGTCGTGGCTTACGACTCGGTCATCGAAGAGTGGGCTGCCAAGGTTCGTGGCGACGTCAACATCACCGACCGCTTCTCGGTTTGGTTGCAGGGTGCATACGCTTCGGAAGAAAATCCGGACCAGATGTACGGCCAGTGGGGCGGCGATTGGGCTGTCTGGGGTGGTCTGAAGTTCAAGGCAACCGACAAGGCTGTCTTCAACCTTCAGGGCGCGCATGACGATTGGGGCAAGACCGCAATTGCTGCTAACGTTGCTTACGAGCTGGTTCCTGGCTTCACCATTACGCCAGAAATCAACTACACCCGCTTCAGCAACGACTGGCGCGCCTATGACGGTGGCATCACCGAAAAGGACGCAATCGGCGGCACCATCCGCTTCCAGCGTTCGTTCTAATCCTTTACGGATTGGTTACAGGAAACCCGGCAGCTCAGCTGCCGGGTTTTTTGTTGTTCTCTGATTCGAACGGCTCTTGCATTTGTGGAATGTCCTGTCTTTGTACGAACGAGCTATTGAAATGCGCCGCTCGGACGAAGCGGATCACAGACACGGAAGGTGAGGCGACATGAAAAGCTGGTTCTGGCCGGGGCTAACGTGGACCGCAACACTGACGGCGCTGGCGCTGTGGTTCGGCGTGGATCGTGTTCAGACCGATATTTCCAGCCGCACCTCCGAAGCGCTGGCGCCCTATGTCTGGACGGGTTTTGATATTGAAGGCCGCGATGTCACCCTGAAGGGCATCGCGCCCGACCCGGCAGCGCAAGACGCTGCACGTGCTGCATTGAGCGCTGTGTGGGGAGTAAACGACATCACCGACCTCACATCGGTTCTGCCGGCCGCGTCGCCTTATGTTTTTAAGATAGAGAAGAGCAATGACGGTTTGGTTTTCACCGGCTCTATCCCTGAAAACACCTTGCGCGACCGGATTATGGAGGCTGCGGAAGCGGCTGCACCGGGCCTGTCGCTCGACGATGAAATGGCGCTGGCGCGCGGCAGCTGGCCACATTTTTCCGACGGTGTGCTGTTTGCGCTCTCTTTGACCAAAGGGCTTGCCGATGGCGAGATAACGATTACGGACGGATCGCTTTCGATAAAAGGGAAGGCGGCAAGTGCCGAGGAGTATCAGTCGATGGCGGATATTTTGTCCAAGCCGCTACCGTTCGATTTGAAGCTTGCGGCATCAGATTTGGTTGAGCCGTGATTCTGTGGATTAAAGCTTCCGTGGCGGCAGGTTAATCCAGCGACTTTCCTGTTCGAAAATGACAGTTTCGCTGTTTCAATTTTTGCTTTCTTATTATGACTGACGGATTGGAATTGACCTATGAAACCCAGTGCAGGTTTTGATGCTTTATCTTGCTGAAACATTCTGGCCCGTTCTTCTCGCGGCGGTATTGATCGGGATCGTTGTCGGATGGCTGAGCGGTCGTAAATAGAGCCGCCATTCCGAACTGCGTGGGCTTCAAAAGCGAGCCGAGAGATAAAATGCGCCGAATCGAGAGGTTAGGGCGCGTAGTACAGAATACGAGGGAAACCGATATGCCGTTGCTGATCATTCAACTGGCGATCCTTGTTGCAGTGGCGTTTATCGTCGGATGCGTTCTGGGCAGATTGTTCCGACGCAAGAACAAGGCCATGACCGACGAGGAACGCACAATCGTCGCGGCTGCGCTTTCGGCACCAGCCGTGGATGAGAAGCCGGAGCCGGTTCAGCCCGCGCCTGTGAAAGAGGCGGTGACCGCGCCGCTTGCGAAAGACAAGAAGCCCGTAAAGGCGAGCACGCCGAAGAAAGCGCCTGTGCCGGATGCCGAAGTTGTTGGCGGGCCGCTGCCGGTGCAGTTGGTCCAACCGGAAGAACAGAGTGTGCCGGACGATCCGGGCCGCCCGGAACTGCTGGATGCGCCGCGCGAAGGCAAGGCAGACGAACTGACCGTGATCGGCGGAATAGGCAAGGCTATTCAATCGATGCTGAATGGGCTTGGCGTCTATCATTATGACCAGATCGCAAACTGGTCGGATGAGGAAGCTGCATGGGTCGAACGTCACATCGGGTTCCCGCGCCGAATCGTGCGCGAAAACTGGATCGGCCAGGCAGAAAGGCTTGTGGAGACCACGATCAAGCCAGCGGCCAAACGGCCAGCCAGAGCCAGGAAGGCTCCAGCCAAGCCGAAGGCAAAGCCTACGAAAAAATCCGAAGCATAATCGGAACCGCTCTAGCGGCGCCCGTAAACCAGATCGGTTTCAATATCGGCGGAACCGGTCAGGCGCGCTTTATAGACCTCGTAATTTTCCATCACGCGCTGCACATAATTGCGCGTTTCCGAATAGGGAATGCGCTCGATCCAGTCCACGACCTCTTCAATCGACTGGCCGCGCGGATCGCCATATTTCTCGACCCATTCCGAAGCGCGGCGCGGTCCAGCATTATATCCGGCGAAAGTCAGCACATAAGAACCGTTGAAACGGTCGAGCTGTTCACCCAGGAAATGCGCGCCGAGCGTCGCGTTATAGCCTGCGTCGCTCGTGAGGCGCGGTGCAGAGAAGGGCATGCCGTTGCGCGTTGCGACGCTCTTGGCGGTCGCAGGCATCAGCTGCAACAGTCCGCGTGCGCCGGCCTTCGAAACTGCGCCGACATTGAACTCGCTTTCCTGACGCGCGATGGCATAGGCAAGCGCCTTGCCCGAGCCGCTGATATTGGCGCTGGCCGGAATGGCGCCGAGCGGATGCGAAAGCGCACCCACATCCAGCCCGCGCAGGGCTGCGGTTTTGCCGACACGCAGTGCCAGATAATGGTTCTCGTTGCGCTCTGCCATGACGGCCAGCAAAGCCAGTTCGCCGACACTGTCGAGTTCCTGCGAAAGCTGCGTATAGATGGATGTCGCCTTGGTGGCATAACCGATTTGTTCGAGACGTTTGATGGCTTGCACCGCATGGCGGTTGGCAAAGCGCGCGCGATCCGTCTCGGTCGGCTTCGGATAGATCAGTTCCGGCGCCTTTTCATCCAGCTTGGCTGCGGAAAGCTGGCCATAGAATGTCGTGCCGAAATGGGCCGAGCGACGATAAAAATCGCGCGCATTGCCGCCGCTTCCCGCATCCGCAGCGCGTCCGAGCCAATAATAGGCGCGGGACGCGGAAATTGGACGGGCGGAGATTTCGGCAATTCTGGCGAAATGCGGTGCGGCAGTCTTGGGTTGCTTGAGCGCGCGGAGCGCATACCAGCCAGCATGAAATTCCGCTTCGGCGGCAACTGTTGGCGATTCGGCAGCGTGGGCCGCGACCACCTTATAGGCCAGTTGCGGCTTGCCGAGATCAAGCAACTCGCGCGACAGAATACGCCGTTCGGTCCACCATGCGTCCGGATCGACCAGCATGGCTGCCTGACGCGGCGCTTTCAGCATCAACTCGGTCGCGTCATCATAGCGCTCAGTGCGACGCAGATAGCGAATCTTCAAAAACTGATAGGCCGCATTCGCCTGCCACGAACGGTCCACGGCGGCAATCGTCGCCGCTGCGGTGGGCGATTTCTGCGAGACGGCTGCAAAAGCATTATACAGCGACTGGGCTTGCGCGGGACCGGCAAGCAGTTTTGCCGATGCCATACGGTCATTATAGATCGCGCGCAGAAAACGCCGCTGATGGTCTTCCCGTGTCAGGATGCCGTTGAATTCCTTCAGCACTTTCTGCTCGTCTTCAGACGAGAGGCGCTGCGTTGCCCACCAAGGAGACAGGAGTTCGTGGGCTTTGCCGGGATTGCCGATACCGACATAGGCGCGAGCGAGCACGATCATGCCTTCGGTAGTCACCGGGCGACGGCTGCCAAATGCCGCCATGACGGTTCCCGCAGGCGGGTTTTCCTTGAATAGAGCGCGTTCAGAATTGCGCTGAAGCGTGGAAATGCCGGGCCAGCCGGGCAGTTCGGCAGTCGCAGCGGCGATTTCGCTGCTGGTGACGCCTTCGACGCCCGAGGTCGCAATGGCCCAGGTCAGAATCTGCCGGTCGAGCGAACCGCGTGGCATGCCGTTGCGAAAGGCAACCGCACTTGCAACATCTTTCGAATAAAGCGCATCAAGCCCGCTTTTCAGCGTGCCGCCAATGGCCGCCGGGTTTTCCACGCGGCTGAATGACGAGGTGATAACCGGATCGGGCGGGGTGGGACGCGGCGTTGGCGTCACGAGATTCATCGGCGACGCCGGAGACGGTGCTGCGGCAGGCGCAAACGGGCGCACGAGCGGGGTCGGCACTTGAGTCGGCAGTGACGACTGCGCAAACGACGCCGACGGCTGCACGGCAACCGCAATAAGGCATCCTGCAAGCAGGGCTTTTCGTCTGATATTGATCGCTACGACTTCTTTAGACATCCGCACTCTGAAACAAAAATCCGGCTAGCCGGGACTTGGTTGCTGCAAAATATGTTAGCAAAATTCGGCTTTTGTTAGCCTTTCATTTCGCCCGCATATCTTGTCGTCAAGGATAGGCCCCAAGGAATGAAACTATGATTAATAAAAGCTTTATAAGATAGTGCAAACGGGGACGAAACGGCCATGCGGAATACCGGGCTTTACGGGCTGTCGGGATGAGCGAAGATGACATTGGAATAAAGCCGGAATTTTCGTCGCAAATCTGCCGTAATACCCCTGTTTTCCGCTTGCAATGTGCTTGCTCCATTCGTGCTGCAAGACTATTGTTCAACGCCTCCGCAAACCGCATATGAGGTCGAGCGCCCCTGCGGTTTGAGGTTCTGTCTATCTTTTTCAGGAGTTACTGATGCTGAAGGGCTCAATTACCGCGCTTGTCACGCCATTCGATCGTGAAGGAGCGTTCGATGAAAAAGCTTTTCGTGCATTCGTTGACTGGCAGATAAAAGAGGGCACCAAAGGTCTGGTTCCCGTTGGCACCACCGGCGAAACGCCGACGCTTTCCCATGACGAGCACAAGCGCGTCATCGAGGTCTGCATCGAAGTGGCCGCCGGTCGCGTGCCGGTTATTGCAGGTGCCGGCTCGAACAATACTGTCGAGGCGATTGAACTCGCGCAGCATGCCGAAAAGGCTGGCGCCGACGCCGTGCTGGTGGTGACCCCTTATTACAATAAGCCGACCCAGCGTGGACTTTACGAACACTTCTCGCAGGTTGCGCGTTCGATCTCCATTCCGCTCATCATCTACAATATTCCGGGCCGTTCGGTCATCGACATGACGCCGGAAACGATGGGCGCTCTGGTGCGCGATCACAAGAACATCATCGGTGTGAAGGACGCGACCGGCAAGATCGAGCGCGTTTCAGAACAGCGTGGCACCTGCGGCAAGGATTTCATCCAGCTTTCGGGCGAGGATGCGACCGCGCTCGGCTTCAACGCCCATGGCGGGGTAGGGTGCATTTCGGTGACGTCGAACATCGCGCCGCGTCTATGCGCCGAGTTTCAGGATGCCTGCCAGGCTGGCGATTTCGCCAAGGCGCTGGAACTGCAGGACCGTCTGATGCCGCTGCACAAGGCCCTGTTCATCGAGCCGAACCCGTCTGGCCCGAAATATGCGTTGTCGCGTCTTGGGCGCGTCGAAAACAGCCTGCGCTCGCCGATGGTGCAGGTCGAAGCTTCGACGGCGGAGAAGATCGATCACGCCATGAAGCATGCAGGTCTCATCAACTGAGCAGGCATTAGCGTGGCTGCTCGTTAAAAGAATTGCAAGCTGCTGATTTTTACGCTCCCGCCGTCGCGGGAGCGTTTTCATTTTAAATGCAACACATTATATAGTGCAGTTATGAACAAGCCGAAGAATTCCCCTGCACGCAAGATCATCGCGGAAAACCGCAAGGCGCGCTTCAATTTCGAGATTTTGGACACGCTCGAGGCTGGTCTGGTTTTGACCGGCACCGAGGTGAAGTCCCTGCGCGCCAATCAATCGAATATCGCTGAAAGCTATGCCAGCTTCGAGAATGGCGAGTTCTGGCTGATCAACTCTTATATTCCGGAATATACGCAGGGCAATCGCTTCAACCACGAGCCGCGCCGTTTGCGGAAGCTTCTGGTGAGCAGCCGCGAAGCATCGCGCCTGTTCAACTCCGTATCGCGCGACGGTATGACGGTCGTTCCGTTGAAGCTCTATTTCAACGATCGCGGACGCGCGAAGCTGGAACTGGCCGTGGCGCGCGGTAAAAAGAATCATGACAAGCGCGAGACGGAAAAGAAGCGCGATTGGGGCCGCGAAAAGGCCCGCTTGCTCCGCGACCGGGGCTGATCGCATTCCAAGGAAAAAGAGCGCCGTCAGGCGCTCTTTTTGATTCAGGTAGAAAAGTGGATTATTCGTCGGGAGGGCTCAAAATTCATGCTGGTGCATGGATCGAACCCTGACCGATATCAATAATTCTCTTCGAGATCGTCGTCCTGGCGGCGTGGCGCGCGCTCCGAAGGATCGCGACCGATTTCAGCCTTCAGCGAAACAAGATCGATGAAATGATCGGCCTGACGGCGCAGTTCGTCGGAGATCATCGCGGGCTGGGTCGTCAGCGTCGAAACGACGGAAACCTTGCGGCCCTTGCGCTGCAGGGCTTCTGCGAGCGAACGGAAATCGCCGTCGCCAGAGAAGATGACGAAATGATCAACCGTGTCGGTGAGCTGCATGGCATCGACGGTGAGTTCGATGTCCATATTGCCCTTCACCTTGCGGCGACCGGTCGAATCGGTGAATTCCTTGGCGGCCTTGGTGACGACTTTGTAACCGTTATAATCCAGCCAGTCGATCAGTGGGCGGATCGAGGAATATTCCTGATCTTCAACAAGCGCCGTATAATAATAAGCGCGCAGCAAATAACCGCGCTTCTGAAACGCCTTCAGAAGCTTGCGGTAATCGATGTCAAAGCCCAGAGTCTTGGATGCTGCGTATAAATTGGCGCCGTCAATAAAAAGCGCAATTTTTTCACGAGAATCGAACATCGTGCAATATATCCACTCTACAGCCTAACGGGAGTGTGGACCGTCGACCGCGTATTCAGATTTGTTTCACAAACGTCGGCTGGCGAAATATTTCTACCAATAGCGTTTATAGCGTTTCTAAGGACATATTATAGAAAAACAAGCAACCATAGGTTGTTATTTTAGTGAGCTAATTTACCTAATGTAGCAATTTCGATATGGGAACGAATTTTGGTCTGCTTAATATTGTTCCATTTTGAAATGCGATGAGATATTATGCGGTATATCGTTAAAAATCGAGGGTATATGAACGGATTAAGGCTATTTAACGCCTGTAATCCCGCTTTGGCTTGTAATTTCGCCCGACAGGCGTTATGTGCTGAAAAAAATCCGTTTAAAGTTCGAAAATGAAAGGGACCGTGTATGGCCCGCGTCACTGTTGAGGACTGCGTAGACAAAGTCGAGAACCGATTCGAGCTGGTTCTGCTCGCCGGTCATCGCGCCCGCCAGATTTCCCAGGGCGCTTCGATCACTGTCGACCGCGACAATGATAAGAACCCCGTCGTTGCGTTGCGCGAAATCGCCGACGAAACGCTTTCGCCGGACGATCTGAAGGAAGACCTGATCCACTCGCTGCAGAAGCATGTGGAAGTGGATGAACCGGAAGCTGCTGCTCCTGCCCAGATCACGTCGTCGTCCGACGAACTGGCTGAAGGCATTGCCGATGCTGCCGAGGAAGACATTGTGTCTTTCGACCGCATGTCGGAAGAAGAGCTTCTGGCCGGTATCGAAGGTCTGGTCGCTCCGGAAAAGAACGACGACTTCTAATCCGCTTTCGGGTTGCCTTTTTATACACGCGCTGCGGCTCATCAGGCCGCGGCGCGTATTTTTACGCGCGTGAACATAAAATGATCGCTGCGGCGGCTTGCAGGAAATTGATTTCTGTCTGAAATTAATCCTGTTGGCAGAAAGTCGGTGCTAAAGCTCGCAAAACACTCGATAATTTGCGAAGTTGTGCTCGATTGGGGTGTCATTGTTTTGCGGCGTGGCCGCGAACCGCCCGGCGTTGGTTTGAGGGAGTTGTCGTAGATGATGCGCCAGTATGAGCTTGTGGAGCGTGTGCAGCGATACAAGCCGGATGTTAACGAGGCGCTTCTCAACAAGGCATATGTCTATGCCATGCAGAAACATGGCAGCCAGAAACGTGCTTCCGGCGACCCTTATTTCTCTCATCCTCTCGAAGTCGCGGCCATCCTCACGGACATGCATCTGGATGAGGCGACGATCGCCATCGCGCTTCTGCACGACACCATCGAAGACACCACCGCGACCCGTCAGGAAATCGACCAGCTGTTCGGACCGGAAATCGGCAAGCTCGTCGAAGGACTGACCAAGCTCAAGAAGCTCGATCTGGTTTCCAAGAAGGCCGTGCAGGCGGAAAACCTGCGCAAGCTGCTTCTGGCCATCGCCGAAGATGTGCGCGTGCTTCTGGTCAAGCTTGCCGACCGTCTGCACAATATGCGCACGCTCGGCGTCATGCGCGAGGACAAGCGCCTGCGCATTGCCGAAGAAACCATGGATATCTATGCGCCGCTCGCTGGCCGCATGGGTATGCAGGACATGCGCGAAGAGCTGGAAGAGCTGGCCTTCCGCTATATCAATCCCGATGCATGGCGCGCGGTTACGGACCGTCTGGCTGAACTTCTAGAGAAAAACCGCGGTCTCCTGCAGAAGATCGAAAAGGACCTGTCCGAGATTTTCGAGAAGAACGGCATCAAGGCCAGTGTCAAAAGCCGCCAGAAGAAGGCGTGGTCGGTGTTCCGCAAGATGGAAACCAAGGGCCTGTCCTTCGAACAGCTGTCCGACATTTTCGGCTTCCGTGTCATGGTTGATACGGTGCAGGATTGCTATCGGGCGCTGGGGCTGATCCATACGACGTGGTCGATGGTGCCGGGGCGGTTCAAGGATTATATCTCAACGCCGAAGCAAAACGACTATCGTTCGCTGCACACCACCATTATCGGTCCGTCACGCCAGCGTATCGAACTGCAAATCCGCACCCGTGCGATGGATGAAATTGCCGAGTTCGGTGTGGCGGCGCATTCGATCTATAAGGATCGCGGCAGCGCCAACAATCCGCACGCGATCTCGACGGAAACCAACGCTTATGCCTGGCTGCGCCAGACCATCGAGCAGCTTTCCGAAGGCGATAATCCGGAAGAGTTTCTGGAACATACCAAGCTGGAGCTGTTTCAGGATCAGGTTTTTTGTTTCACGCCGAAGGGCCGCCTGATTGCACTGCCACGCGGTGCGACGCCGATCGATTTCGCCTATGCCGTGCACACCGATATTGGTGACAGCTGTGTTGGCGCCAAGGTCAATGGCCGCATCATGCCGCTGATGACCGAGCTGAAGAACGGTGACGAAGTGGATATCATCCGCTCCAAGGCGCAGGTGCCGCCTGCGGCCTGGGAATCTCTGGTTGCGACCGGCAAGGCGCGCGCTGCGATCCGCCGTGCGACCCGCTCCGCCGTGCGCAAGCAATATTCCGGCCTCGGCATGCGTATTCTCGAACGCGCTTTCGAGCGCGCCGGAAAGCCATTCAGCAAGGATATCCTGAAACCGGGCCTGCCGCGTCTGGCGCGAAAGGATGTGGAAGACGTGCTGGCCGCCGTCGGGCGCGGCGAACTGCCGTCCACCGATGTGGTGAAGGCCGTTTATCCAGACTATCAGGATACGCGTGTCACAACGCAGAACAACCCCGCCAAGACCGGCGAAAAAGGCTGGTTCAACATTCAAAATGCTGCCGGGATGATCTTCAAGGTTCCCGAAGGCAGTGAAGGCTCCGAGGCCGATAAGGGCAAGGATCAGGAAACCGCGACGAAGCCGGGCAAGCGTGCTCTGCCAATCCGTGGCACCAATTCCGATCTGCCGGTGCGTTTTGCGCCGGAAGGCGCGGTGCCGGGTGACCGTATCGTCGGCATTCTCCAGCCGGGCGCCGGTATCACCATTTACCCGATCCAGTCACCGGCGCTGACCGCCTATGACGATCAGCCGGAACGCTGGATCGATGTGCGTTGGGATATCGATGAGACGATGCATGAGCGCTTTCCGGCCCGCGTCAGCGTCTCGGCGATCAATTCACCGGGCTCATTGGCGGAAATCGCCCAGATTGTTGCGGCCAACGACGCCAATATTCACAATCTCTCCATGGTGCGCACCGCACCGGACTTTACCGAAATGATCATCGACGTCGAGGTGTGGGACTTGAAACACCTCAACCGCATCATTTCCCAATTGAAAGAAAGCGCGAGCGTCAGCGGCGCCAAGCGCGTGAACGGATAGGACCAAAATGAACACCGAAGGCGTGCTTGCCGTCTTCCGCGAAGCGGGAGCGATCCTCGAAGGCCATTTCATTCTCACTTCCGGCCTTCGCAGCCCTATTTTCCTTCAGAAGGCGCGTGTGTTCATGCATGCCGACAAGACGGAAAAGCTGTGCAAGGCGCTGGCAGAAAAGATCAAGACGGCCAATCTCGGTCCCATCGACTATGTGGTCGGGCCGGCCATTGGCGGTCTTATCCCGTCCTATGAAACGTCGCGCCATCTGGGTGTGCCGTCGGTCTGGGTCGAACGCGAAAACGGCGTTTTCCGCCTGCGCCGCTTCGATGTGCCCAAGGGCGCGCGCGTGGTGATCGTGGAAGATATCGTGACGACCGGCCTGTCGATCCGCGAAACCATCGACTGCATGAAAGAGCTCGGCATCGAGGTTGTTGCTGCGGCCTGCATCGTTGACCGGTCGGCGGGTAAGGCTGATGTTGGCACCAAGCTGATCGCGCTTGCGGAATATGAAGTGCCAGCTTACCCCGCCGATAATCTGCCGCCGGAACTGGCGGCAATCCCGGCCATCAAGCCGGGCAGCCGCAATATTTGACGGTTATTTCTTGCCGGGAAGTTCTTTAGAAACGTTGTATATTAAAAGACTTTCTGGCTGGATATAATATAAGTTTTGATGCCGCAGGGCTATTAAAAGCTCTGCGGTGAGATTCCCCTTTACGTGGGGCCTTTTATTTACGTAATCTAGATGGTTGATAGAAGAGTCCGATCAGTTCTCGCCGACAGGAATCCATCGTGGCTGTAGCACCTTTAGTTTTCGATCCGAAATCGCCTTTTCGCGCGCCGTGCGGCATCTGTGTCGACTGCGATGTGCGCCGTATGGCGGTTTGTGCTGCGCTCGACGACGGCGATCTTGGTGCGCTGGAAGCGATCATGACGTCCAAAAGGCTGGATGCGAACGAGATGCTGGTCGAGGAGGGTGAGCTGAAGGGGCGGGTCTTCAGCCTGACGTCCGGTATGTTGCGCATCTATACCTCTCTACCGGATGGGCGCCGCCAGATTGCGGGCTTCCTGTTTCCCGGCGATTATCTCGGTCTTGCCGACGATGATGTCTATTCGCAGTCGGCGGAAGCAGTGGTGCCTTCGGTCCTGTGTGCCTTCTCCACGAAGGAAATGGAAAATCTGATGGAGCGCTTTCCAAAGCTCAAGGAAAGGCTGCACCAGATGACGCGGGCTGCACTGCGCACCGCGCGCGACAACCAGCTCGTGCTCGGTCGTCTTGCGCCGGTGGAAAAACTTGCGAGCTTCCTGCTGGTTCTGTCCTCCCGCGCCGAAAAGCGCGGTGAACGCTCCAATCCGGTGCATCTGTCGATGAACCGTACGGATATCGCGGATTATCTGGGGCTTACCATCGAAACGGTGAGCCGAAGCTTCACCAAGCTGAAGAGCCAGGGCCTGATCCAGCTCATCGACGCCAATACGGTCGAAATTCTGTCGCGCCGTTCGCTTGCAGCTGTTGCGGGCATGGATTTCGACGCGCTTTAAAACGGTCTAAGGTCGATCTGTTGTAATCGCTCTAATTCTTTGTTTTAGCGTATATTCTGCCTGATCGAAGCTGGGCCTGAAATCAGTCCGGTGCGCTGATTTCACCGTATAGGCGTGCAGCACTTCTGCTGAAAATTCTCCAGCTCCCAATACTCTGCTCATTCATCGTCACCCGTTGATTCAAATCAATGCGGGGTGCCGCGTTGCCCTGTAATTTCTACCATAAAGATTGATGCGGCTACAAAAGGGACGGCCGCGCGGTAAATGGGGAGAAAGACGGGTGCTCTTGTGGCTGGTCACTGCAACATTGGCTGTCATTCATGCGGTATATCGTGCCGCATCATGCCGTCCAGTCCTGCAGGTTGCAATTCCGGTTCAGGCATCGGCGTCTCCATTCGCACTGGCCGAACTTCGCCAGTCCGCGCGCCGCGCGAGGTGGGTGCGCCATGCATGAAGAAGCGATAAAGCGTTACGCTGCACTTGCTGTTCCGCGCTATACGTCCTTTCCGACGGCTGCCGATTTCGTTCCCTTCGCATCCGAGACTGCGCATCGCTGGCTTCGCCAGATTGGCCCGGGCGAGGGCACCTCACTCTACATCCATGTGCCTTATTGCAAGCAGCTCTGCTATTATTGTGGCTGCCACGCCAAGGTCGCCATACGCGACGATGTCGTCGAGAGTTTCTATCATTCGCTATTGAACGAAATCGAAACGGTGGGCCATGTGCTGACCGGCCGTCCGCGCGTCACCCATCTGCACTGGGGCGGCGGAACGCCTTCGATCCTGAATTCTTCCCAGTTTCTGGAAATTATCACAGCGCTGCGCTCGGTGTTCGAATTTGCGCCGACGATGGAGCATGCCATTGAGCTTGATCCGCGCTCTGTCACGCCGGACCTCGTCAGGACGCTGGCTTTCATGGGCGTCAACCGCGCCAGCCTTGGCGTCCAGGATATCGATAATCGTGTGCAAAAGGCCATTGGCCGGGTGCAGATGATGGAAACCGTGTCGGAAGCCACATGGCTTTTGCGCGGTGAGGGCATCGAGAAAATCAATTTCGATCTCATCTATGGTCTACCGATGCAGACGGTGGACAGTCTGCGCCGCACCTGCGAGACGGTTGCCGCGCTACGTCCGGACCGCGTTGCCTGCTATGGTTATGCACATCTGCCGCAGCGCCGCGCCAACCAGCGACTGATCGATGCGAGCCAACTGCCCGACGCTGAAGCGCGCTTTGCGCAGTCGCGAGTGGTGGCTGACTGTTTTTCCGCTCTCGGCTACGAGGCGGTGGGTATCGATCACTATGCCTTGCCGGACGATGCGCTGGCAGTTGCTGCCCGCAAGGGGCTGCTGCACCGCAATTTCCAGGGCTATACCACGGATCGAAGCCAGACCCTGATCGGTTTTGGGCCGTCCTCCATCTCGCAATTTCCGGGCGGCTATGCGCAGAACATTCCCGATATCGGGCAGTATCGCAAGACCGTCGATGCGGGCGAGCTTGCCACGGTGCGCGGCTATACGATGCGCGAAAGCGACCGGCTCCGTTCAGCAATCATCACCGCGCTCATGTGCAATTTTGAGGTCGATCTCGATGATGTGGCGCCGGGTATGGAGTTCTCTGATGAACTCGCCTTGCTGCGCCCGCTGGTCGCCGATGGTCTGGTCGAAGTAAAGGGCAGCCTCATCCGCGCTACCGAGGATGGCAAGCCGCTGATCCGCCTCGTCGCGGCGGCCTTTGATGAATTTCGCAGGGAAACGGTGCAAGGCTTCAGCTTCGCCGTGTGATCTGCATTTGATCGAGCGGTTCCAACGAACCGTTCTGGAGATGCCGCTGTACCGGGCCGTCAAAAGGTCAGTGGCATGGGAGCGCCGCCGTTGGGGGACGTGCGGCGCTCCCCCTCTTCGGGGGAGCGCTTTTCAAGTTCGGGCTCAGGCTTTCGCTTTGCGGTTCTTTTCCAGCTTTGGCAGGAAGACGGTCAGAAGGCCGAGCAATGGCAGATATGAGCAGATCGTATAGACGAACTCGATGCCCTTGCGGTCGGCGACGATGCCGAGAACCGCGGCTGCGATGCCGGCCATGCCGAAGGCAAAGCCGAAGAACAGACCGGACACCATGCCCACACGTCCCGGAAGCAGTTCCTGCGCAAAGACCACGATGGCAGGGAAGGCCGAGGCCAGGATGAAGCCGATGATCACCGTCAGCACAGCCGTCATCTCAAGATTTGCGTAAGGCAAAGCCAGAGTGAAGGGCAAAACGCCGAGGATCGACACCCAGATCACTTTGCGCGTTCCGATGCGATCACCGATCGGGCCACCAAAGATCGTTCCCGCAGCCACAGCGCCGAGGAAGAGGAACAGCAGGATCTGCGAGGTCTGCACCGACACGCCGAAATGGTGGATCGTGTAGAAGGTGTAGTAGCTCGTCAGGCTCGCCATGTAGATATATTTGGTGAAGATCAGCAGCGCGAGCACGGCCACCGTGGCGATTACCCGGTTGCGCGGCAGCGGCAGCGTCTTGTCAGGCTGCGCCCTGCGGGCATTGGCCAGACGATAGCGATTATACCAGTTACCGACATACCAGAGCAGCAACATGCCCGCCAAAGCTGCGATCGAGAACCACGAAACGCTGATCTGGCCTAAGGGCAGCACGACGAATGCCGCAAGCAGCGGGCCGATTGACGAACCGAAGTTACCGCCCACCTGAAACAGCGATTGTGCGAAACCGTGCTTGCCGCCCGAGGCCAGTCGTGCAACCCGCGATGCTTCCGGATGGAAAACGGACGAGCCGAAGCCGACGCAGGCAGCGCCCATCAGCAGTACCGAATAATGATGCGCGGTCGCCAGCAGCACGAGGCCGACAAGTGTGCAACCCATGCCGAAAGACAGCGAATAAGGCATCGGCTTGCGGTCGGTATAGATGCCGACGAGCGGCTGCAAAATGGATGCCGTCATCTGGAAAGTGAAGGTGAGAAGACCAATCTGCCAGAAGGACAGGCTGTAATTGTCCTTCAGCATCGGATAGATGGCCGGAAGGAGCGACTGCATCATGTCGTTCAGAAAGTGGCCCATGCTTGTGGCCAATATGATGGTGAGGACCGTATTGTCCGCACCGCTGTTGGACGGCTGCTGCGCAGCACTCATGCTCATAATGCGACTCCTCGAACACATCCCGAAAAGCATCAGCGGTTTTCGGATAAGATGTGCGTTAAAATAAACGTGCAGAGCGCCGACCCAATTCAATCAGATCGAACGCATTTTATAAGAAGTATCCGTCTTTCGTTCCAACCTTCCCGCATATTGGAAAGAAAAGGAGCGTTTGGATGCCATTCCGAAAGGAGATTTCGTCAAGCGTACTCTCCAGTTCTCTCTTCATAAGCATATTGCTCGCCGCCCGCTTTCGTGATTTGGTCCATTACTTGTCAGAGTGGGCCAAGCTAAGCTGTTTAAGAACGAATTTGAGATGAAGCCGCCATCGCCATCACGTCTTTTCTTACCCGAGAGCGAGGAACTGCAAAGATTCCACGAAGACCGCGTGGCGATGCTGGAGACCATGACCGGGCCGGTAGTGGCGCTTCCGACGAAATATCCCGACGGCTATTTCGTACCGCTCCACAGCCATTCGCGTGCGCAGCTGTTGTGTGCTTCGCAGGGCGTCGTTCTGGTTACAACCAATGCCGGTCGCTGGATGATCCCCGGCGATCATGCCATGTGGATACCGGCTGGCATCGAGCATTCGGTCGAGATCGTTGGCGATGTCTATATGCGCTCGATCTATATCAGCACCGATGCCGTATCCGGCGTGCCCGACTATCTGCATGTCGTGGGGCTGACTGATCTGATGCGCTGCCTCATCATCGATGCGACCATGATCGACAGCATACCGGAAGCGGGCAGCCGCGACGCGCTGGTTATCGAACTGATCCTGCGTGATCTGCATACGCTGCCGCAAAGGTCGCTTGGACTGCCCATTCCGAACGACCCGCGCTTGCAAAAGCTCTGTCGCGACTTTGTCAAGAACCCGTCTTCGCGCGTCACAATCGATGACTGGGCGGACAGGCTTGCCATGAGCAGGCGCTCCTTTACCCGGCATTTCCAGCGTGAGACAGGGGTGAGCCTTTCGGTGTGGCGTCAGCAGGCCTGCCTCTTCGCCGCCGTTCCCCGGCTTTCGGAAGGGGAAGCCGTAACCAGCGTGGCGCTCGATCTCGGCTATGACAGTGTTTCGGCCTTTACGACAATGTTTCGCCGCATGCTGGGCGTATCCCCTCGTCATTACCAGCCGAAATCAGAGCTGGCGCCGACAGAATACCGCGATGCATGATCGATAGGATGATCTAATAAAAGCAATTGTTTCCGCTCGAGGAGAGCAGTATTAAGAGCCCATGTTGTTCCAACGCCGAAATCCGCTGACCCGACGCGAGCGCCTGAGACTTATGCTCTGGCCGCGTCGCTCCTTTTCCCGTTCTTTCAAGTACGGGGGCAAGAGGATTCTGCGCATCACCGCGTCGCCGCATGCGGTGGCGGCAGGATTGGCCGTGGGTGTCTTCTCGGCATTTACCCCGTTTTTCGGCTTTCATCTGATCATTGCGATTGTGCTTGCCTATTTTCTGGCAGGAAATATTGCAGCTGCCGCCATCGGCACCACGCTGGCCAATCCGCTGACTTTACCCTTCATCTGGGGCAGCACGTTCGAACTGGGCCGCTTCATCATGAATGGCAGTGTGGATGCAGCGCCGCCTGTGCATTTTGGCCGTGCTCTCGAAACGATGCATTTCGATGAAATCTGGACGCCGCTTCTGAAGCCGATGCTGTTCGGTTCGACAATTCTGGGCGCAGCCTGCGCCGTGCTTGTCTATTTTGTGACGCGCTATGCAGTCTCGGGGTTTCGCCGTCGTCGTCTGGAGCGACTGGCTGAAAAGCACAGGCTGCACGGCGAGCGGGGGCTGCAGCAAATATGATCGTCGGAATAGGCAGTGACCTTATCGATATCCGGCGTATCGAAAAAGCGCTTGAGCGGCACGGCGACCGCTTCCGCAATCGGGTTTATACCGAAATCGAACAGAAGAAATCGGATGGCCGCCAGCAGCGGGCTGCATCCTATGCCAAGCGCTTCGCCGCCAAGGAAGCCTGCGCCAAGGCACTCGGCACCGGCATTGCGCGCGGTGTGTTCTGGCGCGACATGGGGGTGGTGAACCTGCCTTCCGGCAAGCCCACAATGCATCTGACGGGTGGAGCCGCCACCCAGTTGCAGAAACTCCTGCCGCCGGGAACACGCGCTGCCATACATCTGACAATTACCGATGATTTTCCTCTCGCGCAGGCTTTCGTGATCATCGAGGCGTTGCCGGAATCGGCTTGAGCGGTTTTGGTAGGCCTACACGAAACTTGTTGGGATTGTGACAGGTAAACTCCTGCTCATAATCGTGCGAGAAAGCAGTGCGCGGATTGCCTCACGCAATCTTAGCGGTTATTAGATCGCGTTATCGCAAGCGGAGAGACAATGAGCGTGTCCAGCAAGAGTGAAACCAAGAAGTCCGGCGGCCTCGGCGAAACCATCAGCGTTATCGTGCAGGCGCTGCTGCTGGCGCTGGTGATCCGCACCATTCTTTTCCAGCCATTCAGCATTCCATCGGGCTCGATGCGCCCGACGCTTCTGGAAGGCGATTATCTGTTCGTGTCGAAATATGCCTATGGCTATTCGCGCTTTTCGCTGCCTTTTGGTCTCGACCTTTTTTCGGGACGTATCTGGAGCGCGGAACCGAAGCGCGGCGACGTGGTGGTTTTCAAGCTGCCGAGCGACACGTCCGTTGATTACATCAAGCGTGTGATCGGCCTGCCGGGTGACCGCGTGCAGATGCGCGGTGGTGTGCTTTATATCAACGACCAGCCGGTCAAGCGCGACCGCATCGGCACCATCGACAATCCCGATGTGACGGAAGAAAACCGTCCGGTCGAGGTCTATCGTGAGACGTTACCGGATGGCGTGACCTACGACACGCTTGATCTTGCACCCAATTCCATCGGCGACGATACCCGCGTCTTCGAAGTGCCAGCCGGTCATTATTTCATGATGGGCGACAATCGCGACAACTCCCTCGATAGCCGCTTCGGCGTCGGCTATGTGCCGTTCGAAAACCTCGTCGGTCGCGCCAATATTATTTTCTTCTCCATCGCGGACAAAGCCAGCCCGCTGGAAATCTGGAAATGGCCGACCGATGTGCGTTTCAGCCGTCTGTTCAGTTCTGTGAATGCTGCGCCCCACACGGCCGTCACCGGAAACTGAGATGGTTTCCGCAGGGCAGGCAGCATCCATTCTGGAAGAGCGCACAGGACACCGTTTTCTTAATTTGAAACGGCTGGAACGTGCGCTCACCCATTCAAGTGTACAGGCCCCATCGCGGGCGAATTATGAGCGGCTGGAATTTCTTGGCGACCGTGTGCTGGGGCTCGCTGTCGCAGAAATGCTGTTTGAGGCATTTCCCGAGGCTTCCGAAGGCGAATTGTCGGTGCGCCTCAATGCGCTCGTCAATGCCGAAACCTGTGCGGCGATTGCCGACGAAATCGGTCTCGCCAATTTCATTCACACCGGCTCCGATATCAAATCGCTGAACGACAAGCGCCTCATGAATGTGCGCGCCGATGTCGTGGAAGCGCTGATCGCGACGATCTATCTCGACGGCGGCCTTGAAGCCGCGCGCTCCTTCATTAAGCGTTATTGGAAGAAACGGTCGCTGGAGACCGGCGCAGGGCGCCGCGATGCCAAGACGGAATTGCAGGAATGGGCGCATCAGCAGGGCAATGTGCACCCGTCCTATTCGGTCCTGAGCCGCAGCGGCCCGGACCATGACCCGCTTTTCGTGGTCGAAGTTCAGGTGAAAGGCTTTGCGCCGGAAAACGGTGAGGGGCGCTCCAAGCGCATCGCCGAACAGAGTGCTGCAGAGGCTATGCTCTACCGCCAAGGCGTGTGGAAGCGCGACGAAACTATATGACGCAAGAACTCACGTTTTTTCAATCGAGATCGGTTATAATTGATCGATTGCGACAAATTTCGTTGTAATGACGACAGGTCGCACGGGAGGCGGGCGTGCCAAGGGGATCACGCTCTATAAAAATATCGTCTGGAAGGATGGACAATGAATAATCGGACGACACCGACAGAAAGCGAAACGGAAACCGGGCAGACCCGCTCGGGCTTTGTTGCGCTGATCGGGGCGCCAAATGCGGGGAAATCCACACTGGTCAACCAGCTTGTGGGCACGAAAGTATCGATTGTCACGCACAAGGTGCAGACAACACGCGCACTGGTGCGCGGCATCTTCATCGAGGGTCCGGCTCAGATCGTTTTGGTCGACACCCCCGGCATATTCCGCCCGAAGCGCAGGCTCGACCGCGCCATGGTCACCACCGCCTGGGGCGGTGCGAAGGATGCGGATATCATCCTGGTTCTGCTGGACGCGCAGGGCGGTCTCAATGAGAATGCCGAAGCGCTTTTGGAAAGCATGAAGAATGTGCGCCAGAAGAAGGTGCTGGTGCTGAACAAGGTGGACCGCGTCGATCCGCCGGTTCTGCTGACGCTGGCACAGAAGGCCAATGAACTGGTGACCTTCGACCAGACATTCATGATCTCGGCACTGAATGGCTCGGGCTGCAAGGATCTGGCGAAATATCTGGCTGAAAACGTGCCGAACGGCCCGTGGTATTATCCGGAAGACCAGATTTCCGACATGCCGATGCGCCAGCTCGCAGCCGAAATCACCCGCGAGAAGCTTTACCTGCGCCTGCATGAAGAACTTCCCTATGCCTCGACCGTGGAAACGGAACGCTGGGAAGAGCGCAAGGATGGCTCGGTTCGTATCGAGCAGGTCATCTATGTCGAGCGCGAAAGCCAGAAGAAGATCGTGCTTGGTCACAAGGGCGAGACGGTGAAGGCGATTGGCCAGTCGGCGCGCAAGGAAATCTCGGAAATTCTCGAACAGACGGTTCACCTGTTCCTGTTCGTGAAAGTGCGCGAAAACTGGGGCAATGATCCCGAGCGCTATCGCGAAATGGGACTTGATTTCCCAACCTGACAATCAAAACTGACCTCTATGGAATGGCATGATGAAGGCATAATTCTGGGCACACGTCGTCATGGTGAAACCAGCGCCATTGTCGAAGTGATGACCCGTGAACATGGCCGACATCTGGGCATGGTGCGCGGCGGGCGATCCCGCCGCATGCAGCCGCTGCTCCAGCCCGGCAACCATGTCGATATCGGCTGGTGGGCGCGGCTGGACGAGCATATGGGCAGTTTCACTATTGAGCCGCTGGGCTTTGCCGCAGCCCGGCTCATTGAAACGCCTGTCGCGCTTTATGGCATCCAGCTTGCAGCCTCGCATTTGCGGCTCTTGCCGGAACGCGACGCCCATCGCGGACTTTATGAAACGCTGCGGCTGATCATCGAGCATTTTGACGATCCGCTCGCATCCGGCGAATTGCTGCTGCGGTTTGAAGTCATGATGCTGGAAGAACTGGGCTTCGGCCTAGATCTCAAGGAATGCGCCGCCACGGGCCGCCGTGAAGAGCTGATCTATGTCTCGCCGAAATCCGGCCGTGCCGTTTGTCGCGAGGCTGGCGCGCCTTGGGCCGACAAGCTTCTGGCCTTGCCTGCTTTCGTCAATGATACGGCGGTGCGTGCGTCGTCTTATGAAGACATCGACCATGCGTTCAAGATGACGGGCTATTTTTTCTTGCGCCATGTCTGGGAGCCACGCGCGCAGACGCCGCCCGATTCTCGTGGCGGCTTTTTGAACGCGCTTAAACGCGGACAGGCAGGTTGAAAACCTCGCCTTCAAACGCTTCTGCACCACGACCGATCAATTTGATCGCAGCAGCCATCCGACCATTACGTCCCAGAATCTCATCTGCAATCTCGATCAGGCGGATATTCGGCGTGGCGGAAGGCGACCGCTTCCGCAATTCGTTTGCCAGCCCTGCTTCGTCGCTTTGCGGATTGAGCGCTAGGGCCGCGATATAGGCGGCTGCGGTTGAACGGGAAATGCCCGCATAGCAATGGATGAGCAGCGGCGCGTTTTTGGGCCATGCGCGCACAAAGCCGAGCAAGGCTTGCACGTGGCTCGTGTCTGGCGCGACCATGCCTTCGCGCGGTTCGGTAATGTCGTTGAATGTCAGCACCAGACGCCGCATAGCATCGCTTTCCGGCAATGCAGGAACTTCCCCGCTAGTCAGCGTTACGACATGGCTTGGCCGGTGATGCTCAAGCTGTAGAGCCAGTTGGGAGAGGGGGCTGACGGCGATCAGCGTCATGAGCCGCTCTTGCGCTTTTCTTCCAGCAAGGCGAAGCGCGCCAGAAAATCATTCTGCACGTTTTGCGTCGGGCGTGGGGTCAGGTCCAGATTGGCTGGATTGAAGCCGCGCGGGCGACCGAAATATTTGATGGCTTCCCCTTCGCTGAAACCGGCCAGTCGCGTGGCTTCGAAAAACGCGGCAATCTGATCGGCGCGTTTTACCAGCGGTTTCAGCTTTGCGGACAATGTTGCAGGCAGGGAAAAGCGGTGGTGAATGGCGGTTTGCAGACGTGTTTCAATCAGCTTGTAATTGCCCCCCATCACCGCCTTGAACGGCGAGATCATGTCGCCGATGACATATTCCGGCGCGTCATGTAGCAACGTCAGGATTTGCCATTCGACGCTTGCATCGGGCACGAGGCGATTGAATATCTTTTCCACCAGCAGGGAGTGCTGGGCAACGGAAAACGCATGCTCGCCGATGGTCTGTCCATTCCAGCGCGCCACACGGGCGAGGCCATGCGCAATGTCTTCGATTTCCACATCGAGCGGCGAGGGGTCGAGCAGGTCCAGCCTGCGGCCCGACAACATGCGTTGCCAGGCGCGCGCTTTGCCGGATGATTGATCCGCCGCCGCCATCAGGCGTTGCCTGCTTCGATTTCCGGGAAGCCGAACCGAACATGAGGCGGGAGGCTCAGTTCTAGCGGTGTTTCGCCAGCGAGCAGGGGCGTGCCTGCATCCATTGCGTTCTTGACGCGGTCGATGCGCACAAGCGCAATGCCGACGCCATTTGCAGAACTGCCGAGATTGCCGACTTCACGTCCGTCTGCCGTAATAGGTGTGCCGAGCGGCGGCAGATTGCCTTCCGACTTGGCGACCAGAACCCGGCGTCGCGGCGTGCCGCGATGCTGCATACGCGAGACGACTTCCTGTCCGATGAAGCATCCCTTCGGGAAGGTGACGCCGCCGATCTGGTCGAAATTAACGTCATGCGGAAACACATCGCTATAGGCAAAATCGGCTTCGCCTTCTGCGATACCATATTCGGCGCGCAGCTTCGTCCAAGCCGATGCGTCGGCATTTTCACCGGCCTGACCATAGGTGCGAAGCACGTTCAACTCAGCCGGAAAGCGGGAATCGCGTTTTGTTGAATCATCTTGTGAAGGAGAGGAATCAGTTTGCCAGGAAACGCTGACAAGTGGTTCCGGCAATTGTGTAATTTCCGCTTTGGCGCGCAGGCGATAGAATGTCATGCGCTTGCAGAAATCAGCTGCAATGCTTGCGGGCATCTCGAAGCGCAGGCCGTTTTCAATACGCGAGACAAGGAAATCGAACAGGATTTTCCCCTGCGGCGTCAGCAGCGCACCGGGTTTGGCTTCGTCTGAGCCGAGCTTGTCGAGATTGGTCGTGATTACGGCCTGCAAAAACTTTTCCGCGTCTTCGCCGGTGATGTGGACCAGTGCTCTGTTGGAAAGATTGATCGTTTCGGCTGCCGTTCTCATCGCTTCTTCCTTGCGTTTCGCGCCTTCGTTACGTAATCCCCATTGGAAAGGCTCGCAAGTCCCATCAGCAGCGTAGGAGAGCACAATGGCCGAGACGTTCGACACGATTCTGAAAGGCGCAACCCTCGTCAATCATGACGGCACCGGGCAGCGCGATATCGGTATTCGCAACGGGCGTATTGCCGCTATAGGCTCTCTGGGGCAGGCGTCGGCAGGCGAAGTGATCGACTGCACCGGCCTGCATATCCTGCCGGGCGTCGTGGACAGCCAGGTTCATTTCCGCGAGCCGGGTCTGGAGCATAAGGAAGATCTCGAAACCGGTTCCCGCGCTGCCGTGCTGGGCGGGGTTACGGCTGTCTTTGAAATGCCGAACACCAAGCCGCTGACCACGACCGTCGAAACGCTGGAAGACAAGATCCGTCGCGGACGCCACCACATGCATTGCGATTTCGCCTTTTGGGTCGGCGGCACACGCGACAATGCGAAGGACGTTGCCGAACTGGAGCGCCTTCCGGGCGCCGCAGGCATCAAGGTGTTCATGGGTTCCTCGACCGGCGATCTGCTGGTTGAAGACGATGACGGCGTTCGCTCCATCCTGAAAAATACGCGCCGCCGCGCTGCCTTCCATTCGGAAGACGAATTCCGCCTCAAGCAGCGCGAAGGTCTGCGCGTGCAGGGCGATCCGTCCAGCCATCCGGTCTGGCGCGATGAAATTGCTGCGCTGCAATGCACGGAACGTCTGGTGCGCATTGCGCATGAAACCGGCGCACGCATTCATGTGCTGCATATCTCCACGGCTGAGGAAATCGACTTTCTGCAAGCGCATAAGGATGTTGCGACCTGCGAAGCAACCCCGCATCACCTGACGCTTTCCGCCGATGAATACAAGACACTGGGCAATCTCATCCAGATGAACCCGCCGGTGCGCGACAAACGCCACCGCGACGGCATCTGGAAGGGTATCGATCAGGGTATCGTCGATGTGCTGGGCTCCGACCATGCCCCGCATACGCTGGAAGAAAAACAGAAGCCTTATCCGGCCTCGCCATCCGGCATGACCGGCGTGCAGACGCTGGTGCCAATCATGCTCGACCATGTGAATGCGGGCAAACTCTCGCTGGAACGCTTTGTTGATCTGTCGAGCCACGGCCCGAACCGTATTTTCGGCATGTCGCGCAAGGGCCGCATCGCTGTCGGCTATGATGCTGATCTGACCATTGTGGACATGAAGCGCCGCGAAACCATCACGCATGAACAAGCAGGCTCAAAAGCTGGCTGGACGCCTTACCACGGCAAGACCGTCACCGGCTGGCCGGTCGGGACAATCGTACGCGGCATCAAGGTGATGTGGGATGCGGAAATCGTGAACCCGCATCAGGGCGAGCCGGTCGAATTTATCGAAGCTCTGCCGCGCGGATAATGGGTTTTCACGCCGTTCGAACGAATGGCGTGATTTGTCCCATCTTTGTCCGGCATCTATCTTTCGCTCCAGTCTATACGGCGTAAATTCTCTCCTATATTCAAACTGTAGGAGAACAAAAATGTCCGCTCAAGATACCGTTCTGCTTGTCGTCGATGCGCAGGAATCCTTCCGGCACCAGCCTTATTATCGTGAGGCCGATGTGGCCGCCTATGTCGAGCGCCAGCAAAAGCTGATTGATGGCGCAAAGCAGGCGGGTATTCCGGTTGTGCAGATTTTCCACACGGAAGAGAGCGGCAACTTTGCCGAAGCATCGGGCCATGTCCGCACGCTCGCGCCGCTCTGCTTCACGCCGGATGCGGTGTTCCGTAAGCGTCGTCACAGTGCGCTGGTCGGCACCGGTCTCGATGTATGGCTGGTAGCAAACGGTATTCGCCGGGTGATGGTTTCCGGCATTCGCACGGAACAGTGCTGCGAAACCACCACACGTCAGGCGTCCGATCTGGGCTATACGGTCGATTTCGTCGGCGAGGCGACGCTGACCTTCCCGATGACTGACGCAACGGGCCGTGAATGGAGCGCTGCCGAGATTCGCGCGCGCACGGAACTCGTGCTGGCCAATCGCTTCGCCCGCATCGCCACGGTGGAAGAAGCGCTGGCTGGCCAGCAGGAACGGAAGGCCGCATGACCCAACCGACAGACGGCAAGCAAATCATCCCCGTCTATGTCATCGTTCCGCCACGTCTGCTTTTGCTGGACGTGGCAGGACCGCTGGAAGTGTTGCGCAAGGCGAATCTCGATCAGGACAAGGTCGAATTTGCGGTGCATTATGTCGGGCCGCTCGGCACGGTTCACAGTTCCATCGGTATGGCAGTAACTGGCGTCGAACCGTTGCCGGATAGCGTGCCGCAGGGTTCGCTGGTGATCGTGTCCGGTTCCACGGATATGCCGCTTGGCGGGTCGGTTGCCAGCCGCGATGAAGACGCCGTCTTTGAGAATGAAATTATCGGCTGGCTGAAGCGTGTCGTCTGCCCCGGTGTCCGGCTGGTCACGATCTGCTCCGGCGCCTTGCTGGCAGCGCGCGCAGGCCTGCTCGACGGCTATGTCTGCACGACGCACCATATGGCCATCGCAGAACTGGAAAAGTCAGCACCCACCGCAAAAGTGCTGCAAAACCGGCTTTTCGTGGAAGATGGCGAACGGCTGACCAGTGCTGGTATTACCGCCGGGATCGACCTGATGCTGCAAGTCGTCGCCGATTTGACCAGCCACGCAGTCGCCTTGTCGGTGGCGCGCTATCTGGTTGTTTACCTCCGGCGCAGCGGCGGCGATCCGCAGCTTTCGCCCTGGCTTGAAGGGCGCAATCACATGAACCCCGTCGTGCACCGTGCGCAGGACGCCATCGCAGCGGACCCCGCCGGAGCATGGCCCGTCGAAAAGCTTGCCGATGTGAGTGGCGCGAGCCCGCGCAATCTTTCGCGGCTGTTCAATGAACATGCTGGCATGAGCGTGACGGATTATGTCAACCGGCTGAAAGTTGGTCTGGCCCGCGAAATGCTGCTTAATTCAGGTCTCGATATCGAGAATGTGGCCGAAAAATCTGGCTTCGCGTCGGCGCGGCAGTTTCGCCGTGCCTGGCAGCGCATCTATAACCAGTCGCCAAGCCGCGCGCGTGGGCCAGTGGGGTAATTATTCCCCGGCGGTGAAAAAGCGCCAGCTTCCATCGGGCGCAATGCCGATGCTGTAGAAAATATAGCCGCCTGCCTTTTTCATGTCTTCGAAATCGCTGGCGGTGACGATCTGGAAAAGCTCGACGGTCTGCGACGGTGTCAGCCTGTCAAGCGGCATGGCGTAGAAATAGGGCCAGACATAAACCTCATCATCCGTTCCGGCATTCACATGCACATAACCTGTGCCAAGCAGGTCGGCGATGATGGCGAGGATTTCGCGGCCTTCCGCATCTCCAGCCAGCGATTTCAGAAATTCGATGACGTCTTCTTCGTGGTCTTCCAGCGAAAACTGTGTGCTGTTGTGGGCTTCGCCCAACAGCGGGCGCAACAGCTCGATATCGCCGGATTGTGCGGCGGCGAGCATTTTCTCGCGCATTTGCCGGACAGGCTGCGGCAGTTTGTCGAAATCGCGCAACACTTCCGGCATCGGTTTAACAACCGGTTGGGCAGGGCTGGCGGGCACGTTCTGCGGTGTTGCAGAGGGCACCCGATGCGGCAGCGCATTGGGAAGCGGTATCGGCGACGAAGCCGGATGTTCGTCCGGTGCGGTGCGATAGGCTGGCAGTGTCAGGAATTCAGAACGATCCACAAACGCCAATTGATCCGCTGCCGCTAAGGCGGGCAGTGAGACGAGCATCATGCTCGCGACGAGCGCGAGCGGTCGGACGGAATTCCAGATTGCAGGATGCATCGGCGTTGTCGGAGGACGACTGGTGGGAACGGCCGGTTCTTGCCCCTCGACCGGCGACGTTATGGCTTAGCTATTGCAGGATGCGTGCTGGCAGGAATGCTCCCGCTTCGATCTGTTCGCGCATCTTTTCAATCAGTTCCAGCGCGCAGTCGTCGCCAGCCTCACGGATGAGTTCCGTCAGCGCGGTCGTGAACGCAGCTTCTGCAAGGATTTCAGGCTCAATGCCTTCGGAAATACCGTCCGCCCAGGCTTCGTTCTGATATTCGATTGCCACGAGTTTCTTCTCGCGTGCGATCATCTCGTCCAGATCGGTCGGTGCATGTTCCATAGACTTCATCCTGGCTTTCGCCTTTCTGCCGTTTTGCGGATGTCTCACCGTGTTCCGGGAGCGCAATCCATTTGCGGCCTGCCTGCCTTCTTAAGACAGTGTTAACAGATTATACCGGATTTGAACGAGACTATTCTCCGCAATCCGCATAAGAGTGTATGATTGGTTAATTTCCATAGCGCGAGATGATCTCGTTCGACAAGCCTTCGCCTTCCTTCATATAGCGGTCTATCGCCGCAAGCGCGGAAGGGGTGCAGCTGGTATAATTGTCGCTGAAGACGCGATATCCGTGGTTGAAGCTCGAAACGATCCTCACCCTTTCGCCCTCCGACGGCTTCTCGGCGGCGATGATCGCGTCCATGCGGTCGCGCCATTCGCTGCCAGCTTCTCCGCACAGGTTACGCAGATAGTGCAGCGAGCCCAGAACCTCGGCAAGCCGCAACATCTTGCCCTCATAGGGCGCATCCTGCGCAAAAGCCGGACCGGCTGCGCCTGCCCACATCAGCAATGCGAACCGGAACAGTTTCATGCCTTTCAATCGGAAACCCTCTCACATGAAATGCACTTGTTGCGTGAAATAGGGGCTGCTTCAAGGCAGATTGTCAAACAGGATGAAACGAGGCCGATCAATATCCCAAGCCATCTTCGCTTTCCGCAACGGAGCGGGCGACGTCGAGCGTGCTGTCAGTCACGCGGGCATGGGCCATTTCTTCCAACGTTAGCCAATGGATCGCGGCAGCGTCATCGCCGGCCTGTTCGCGCCCTGAAATATCCAGCGCACGAAAGACCGACAGGAAATAGCTTTTCTCATAGGCCTTGCCTTCCTGCGCCAGATCGACGGTGATGACGTGGGAAAGCGCGCTGACATCGAGCGCAGTTTCTTCCTTCAACTCGCGAATGGCGGCCTGTTCCGGCGTCTCGCCCGCTTCGATGCTTCCTCCTGGAAAAGCCAGCCAGCCTTTCCATGGCTCCTTGCCGCGTTCGACCAGCAGAAAGCGGCCGTTGCGACGACAGATCAGCGAAACGCCATGAATATGAAGCGGAACGGGAATGACGGGGATCGTGGGCATGGAATAGCTATGATCGGCTTGCGGCGTTTTGGCAATCGCAAACCGGTCTTGACCACCAGCACAAAAACCTGAACATGGCCACCATGTGCGGACGCTTTTCATTGACGGCAAGTCGGGAAGAACTCGAGATCTTTCTGGCTGCCATGATCTCAGAGGAATTTCCTCCTCGCTATAATATCGCCCCGACCCAGCCGATCCTGACCATAGTGGCGGGCGAAACGCCGTCTCTTTCCAGTTTTGTCGGCAACATGCCTCCGGTAGGCAGTAACCGCCCGGATCGGGTGGGCACGCTGGTGCGCTGGGGTTTTGTGCCATCATGGGTGAAAGACCCGAATGACTGGTCGTTGGTATTCAATATCCGCTCGGAAACAGCTGCCGAAAAGAACTCGTTTCGCGCCGCGCTGAATCACCGTCGCGCGCTTGTTCCGGCTTCCGGCTTTTATGAATGGCGTCGCGAGGGGAAGAACAAGGCGCAAGCCTATTGGGTACGCCCACGCAATGGCGGCATGGTCGCCTTCGGTGCACTGATCGAAACCTGGAGCGGTGCCGACGGGTCGCAGATCGATACGGGCGGCATTTTGACGACAAGCGCCAATGCACTCCTGCGTCCTATCCATGAACGCATGCCGGTGGTGGTGCAGCCCGAAGATTTTGCACGCTGGCTCGACTGCAAGCGCTACTTGCCGCGCGAAGTGGCGGACATCATGCGCCCGGTGCAGGAGGATTTTTTCGAGGTTATACCCGTCTCGGACAAGGTCAACAAGGTGAGCAACGCCACGCCGGATCTGCAGATGCGTATCGAAGAAACGATGGAAGCGCAGAAAACACCGCAAAAGCGCAAGGCCAAAGCGGAACCCGAAGACAGTTCCGGCGGTCAGCTTTCGATGTTCTGACCGCTTTGCGCGACTTAATAGTGGTCGGTACTGCTTACTTGGCGAATTTTTTGGTGGCCAGTATAGAATGACGACGATTGTCGTTACGGCCTGCGCTGCTGCGCTTTGCTGCCGTCATCAAGGCGGCGACGAGCGCGGCGGGGCCAATTTCACGATACTTGTCGACCAGACGGTCCTGACGCGGTTGCAGTTCACTCTTAGACATTTTTACTTCCTTTCCCCGAAGCGTTCGGTCCCGAATGCTTCTAAAACCAACCGAACTTCGGTTACGCCTAAGTAATTTACACTCACTATTTTGTGATGGATTGAGACCGAATGAAGGCTGTTTGGGGCCGGTTTTGGGGTAATCCGGTTAACGCCCGTCAAGAATTATCGGGGTTGCAGAAATGCAACATTTTGGCAGATGTCCGCGTCTCGCAAGTTTTTCGAAGCGCAATCAAGTTTTTTATCAAACCCGGTATAGGAGGGGCGTCTCTGCGTTTCCTCTGATCTGTAAGCATGCCCAGGTTTTTGAACTTTATTTCGATCGCTGTTTTGGATGCCCCAAAATGAGTTGATAAAATAGACAGTAACTCTTCGTACACCATAAAATTGCAAGGCTGATCGTCAACGAATATGTATCCATGCCCGCGATCTTTTATGTCGAGAATGTGCCGATAATATCCAGTCACGTTTTTGAAAACTTCATCGGGAAGAATTAGATTTGCTGAAAAAATATTGGCCTGAAATTCTAGTCGTTCGTAATTGAAGGTGACTTCTTTTTCGCTATTTATCAGCAGGTCTTTTTCGACGATCGTTTCTGAACTCAGATACATTTCATGGTTTAGGCAGAAATGGCCGATCTCATGACCGATCGTGAACCGTTCTCGATTTTTATTTTCGTGGGCGTTAATAAGAATTAATCTACGTCGAAAGTTTGCAGATCCGAGAGTAACAATTCCATTTTCATCTTGAATTTTCTGGTTTGTGAATTGCAAGTCTATCGATAGACAGGAGCAAACTTTCTCTAGATCAACGGGGCCACTCTTGTAGTTGATTCGTTTTAGCACTTCCGCAGCGGATTTTTTTATGTGTTCGTTGGGAATATAACGAGCAGATACCAAGTCGTGGTCTTTTTTAGATTCGGTTGAGATGTTGGGGTCCAGACTACACAAAAAACGGCCAAGATTTCCGAAAAATCTTCCGTCGTGATAAGCAGAAAATTTAAGGGACTTGGTAGGCGGAGCACTCGAGAAAATCTGGGCTTCAATGAATCTATTTTCAACGAAGATACGTCCCGTGCGATCAGCAATTATATCCAGCCCAGTTTCATCATATTTTACAATGCCCATCTTGTTGTTTAAAGCAACTTTTTCTGCGCCCGATTGTAAGCGTGAGGATATTACTAGGACGCCCTTCACTGCATTCGGGAATATTCGACCTATTTTCGAGGAAAAATCATTTACGTATGTTTCCGGTATATTCCCATTATAGTTCTTACACTCAAATATGACGTGCAGATGGGGTGAGTGTCTGCCTTTTCGATATACCTCCAGGACGATGTCAAATTCAACGTCATCCTCACGTTGCTTGCAATAATATTTCTTCTTTCTAAAGATTTTACAGTTTTCCGGCGGGTAAATGTCAAAAAGCAATTCTCCGCGATTTTGCTGATCTATAAGGTATCGGTAAAATGCATCTTCAAGTTTATCGCCCTTAAGGGTGGAGTTCACGATTTTTCCTTGAGTTTAGAAAGCAATGGCAGAATGACATGTGCTATTTTATATCCAAATAGTTGTTATTAAAAGTGGAAGATACCCCAGAACTTATGCGAGGAGCTTAGATTTTACGAACGCGAAATAGGGCCCGCGCATACGCCCTTAAAAGCCGCAATAGTGGCTCTGTGCTTTCTGGCAAAATAATCCCCCCCAAGCAAAAGCGCTTGACTGTCGTTCGCCGGACAGGGATAAGTGCTGCCATGAAAACGCCGACCACGAACATTTGTATTTGTGCGATCATTATTGGCTAGCAGCCTGCTGGCCCGGCCGTTTTCGTCTCCCTTCCATAAAACAGGATGATAACGCCCCGGCCAGATGGCTGCGATCCGTTGTGCATTGAATTCACTTGGATTTGCTGGTTTTTTTGGGGAATGGTTCCATGGCTGATGCGCCGCAATTGCGTCTTTACAATACGCTGACCCGCACGAAGGAGGATTTTTCCCCCATCGATGCCGACAATGTGCGCATGTATGTCTGCGGACCCACCGTTTATGATTTTGCCCATATCGGCAATGCGCGCCCGGTCATCGTCTTCGACATTCTTTTCCGGCTTTTACGTCAGGTTTACGGTGCCGAACACGTTACCTATGCGCGCAACATCACCGACGTTGACGACAAGATCAATGCGCGCGCCGCACGCGATTATCCGAAGCTGCCTTTCAACGAGGCCATCCGGCGTGTGACGGAAAGCACCAATGCGCAGTTTCAGGCCGATGTGACGGCGCTCGGCAATCTGGCGCCGAGTGTTCAGCCGCGCGCGACCGAGCATATGGACGAAATGCGCGCGATGATTGACCGTCTGGTCGCCATCGGCGTCGCTTATGTGGCCGAAGATCACGTGTTGTTTTCGCCCTCCGCCATGAACGAGCGCGTCAAGACGTTCGGCGGACCACGCTATGGCGCGCTGGCCCGCCGCTCGCTCGACGAAATGCTGGCGGGTGCGCGTGTGGATGTTGCCTCCTACAAGCGCGACGAGATGGATTTCGTGCTGTGGAAGCCTTCAAAGGAAGGCGAACCGGGCTGGCCATCGCCCGCAGGTATCGAGACGCTCGGCCGTCCGGGCTGGCATATCGAATGCTCGGCCATGTCGATGGCCAAACTTCTGGAGCCGTTCGGCGGGGGACTGAAATGCGACGATCCGGACAAGAACCGCTTTGATATTCATGGCGGCGGCATCGATCTGGTCTTCCCGCACCACGAGAACGAAATCGCGCAGTCCTGCTGCGCATTCGGCACCGAGCGGATGGCCAATATCTGGATGCATAACGGCTTCCTGCAGGTCGAAGGGCAGAAAATGTCGAAATCGCTCGGCAATTTCATCACCATTCGTGACGTGCTGAATGGCGGCCTGCCGCAACTGGGTGCGTGGGACGACAACGCAATCCGTGATCGCTGGGTCGGTCTGGCTGCGCGCCTGTCGATGCTGCAAACCCATTATCGCGAGCCGATCAACTGGACGGCACAGCGTCTGGCTGAATCAGCCGACGAACTGCGCCGCTGGTATGGTCTGCTGCGTGATGTAAAGTTTGTGGCGCTAGAGAAGCTCACCGCAATCGGTGAAGTGACGGAAGCCCTGTCCGACGATCTGAACAGCTGGGTCGCGATCACCGCATTGCGCAAGGCGTTCAAGAACAAGGATATTGCGACATTGGGCGAGGGCATGGCGCTGATGGGCCTGCTCGATCCTTACTTCGTGACGGCGGAGGATGTGCCGGTGTTCGCCAAGGCGAATGTCGATACGGATGCCATTGAGGCGCGCATTGCGGAACGCCTGCGCTTCATCAAGGAGAAGAACTTCGCGGAAGCTGATCGCATCCGCGATGCGCTTCTTGCGGAAGGCGTGCAGCTCAAGGATGGCAAGGATCCTGCCACGGGCGAGCGCATGACGACGTGGGATGTGGTAGGCTGACAGCGTTTTTGATTGGGGAGGACAACATGACACTCGATAACAAGCCGATTTATACCGGCGGCTGCCAATGCGGCGCGGTGCGTTTCCGCGTCGACGGCGCTTTGGGTTCGGCCTCCATCTGTCATTGCCGCATGTGCCAGAAGGCTTTCGGCAATTTCTATGCGCCGCTGGTTTCCGTCGATCAGGCAAAACTGGAATGGACGCGCAACGAGCCGAAGCGTTTTCGCTCTTCCAATCATGTGCAACGCGGGTTCTGCCCGGAATGCGGAACCCCGCTCACCTATGAAGCGCCGGATGGCATCGCGATCGCCATCGGTGCGTTCGATGCGCCGGAGGAAGTGGAGCCGACCGTGCAATGGGGCATCGAAAAGCAGCTTCCTTATGTGAGTGGACTTGCAAACCTTCCCGGCTATGCAACCGAACGCGATCCGGAGAGCATCGAATTTGTCAGGACGATGATTTCCTATCAGCATCCGGACTACGACACAGATAATTGGCCGCAACCGTAACGTTGAACCAATAGAGACCCACCGACAGGCAGGCATTTATGGCACGCGAACGCATCTACATCTACGACACGACCTTGCGCGACGGGCAGCAAACCCCCGGCATTGATTTTTCTGTCGAGGACAAGAAGTCGATTGTCGCGCTGCTTGAGGAACTGGGCGTCGATTATGTCGAGGGCGGCTATCCGGGCGCCAATCCGACCGATACGGCTTTTTTCAAGCGCCGTCAGACGTCGCGGTCGAAATTTACCGCCTTCGGCATGACCAAACGTGCTGGTGTTTCCGCGTCGAACGATCCGGGACTGTCGAGCCTACTGCAGGCTTCCGCCGATGCTGTTTGTTTCGTTGCCAAAAGCTGGGACTATCATGTGCGGCTGGCGCTTGGCTGCACCAATGAGGAAAATCTGGAATCGATCACGGCATCGGTGACGGCTGCGCGTATGGCGGGCCGTGAGGCGCTGGTCGATTGCGAGCACTTCTTTGACGGCTACAAGGCTAATCCGGACTATGCGCTGGAATGCGCCAGGGCGGCTTATACGGCGGGCGCACGCTGGGTTGTGCTCTGCGACACCAATGGCGGTACGCAGCCGCATGAAATTGCCGAAATCGTCAATGCGGTGAAGGCCGTGGTGCCCGGTGAAAGCCTCGGCATCCACGCCCATAATGACACGGAACAGGCCGTTGCCGTTTCGCTTGCCGCCATCGATGCCGGTGTGCGGCATGTGCAAGGCACGCTGAACGGTATTGGCGAGCGCTGCGGCAATGCCAATCTGGTTTCGCTGATCCCGACGCTGCTGCTCAAGCCATACTGGTCGGAGCGGTTTGAACTCGGCATCAAACCGGCTTCGCTGAAGGCGATCACCCGTATTTCGCGTGCGTTTGACGATATTTTGAACCGTCCGCCGACCGAGCAGGCGCCTTATACCGGCACATCAGCTTTCGCGACGAAAGCGGGCATCCATGCTTCGGCCTTGCTCAAGGAACCGCAGACCTACGAACATGTTCCCCCGGAAACGGTTGGCAACAGCCGTCGCGTCATGGTTTCGGATCAGGGCGGCAAGTCGAATTTCATCGCCGAGCTGGAGCGTCGCGGCATCCGCGTTGCGAAAGACGATGTCCGCCTCGACACGCTGATCACTCTGGTCAAGGAGCGCGAGGCGGAAGGCTATGCCTATGAGGGCGCGGATGCAAGTTTCGAACTTCTGGCGCGCAATATGCTCAATCCGCAGCCAGAATTCTTCAAGGTCGAGTCGTTCCGTTGTCTCGTCGAGCGCCGTTTCGATGCCAATGGCATGCTGAAGACCGTGTCGGAAGCGGTGGTCAAGGTGGAGGTCGATGGCGAAGTGCGCATGTCTGTCGCCGAAGGCCACGGCCCGGTCAATGCACTCGACATTGCACTGCGCAAAGATCTCGGTCGCTATCAGGCGGAAATCGAAGATCTCGAACTCGTGGACTTCAAGGTGCGTATCCTAAATGGCGGTACGGCGGCGATCACGCGCGTCCTGATCGAGTCGGGCGACGCCACAGGCGCGCGCTGGCGCACGGTTGGCGTTTCGGACAATATCATCGATGCCTCATTTCAGGCGCTGATGGATTCCGTGAATTTCAAGCTTATGAAAAACCGCGCCATGGCCGGGCTTGCTGCGGCGGAATAAACGCCATCATTCACCAGGATTGATGCTTCAATCAGTTTAATTGAATGGATTTTATGTATTGAGAAGCGCATAGCAGTGGCTGAACAAGTCATCTGCTATGCGATTTATTCAAAAGCGGATTTGCTTTCGAGTGGAGAGAGACAATGACCGATGAGACCCTGTCCGATACCCGTCTTTCGGATGGGGCCAGAGGTTTTCTCATGGCGTTCGGCGCCTATGCGCTTTGGGGCGCATTGCCGTTTTATCTGAAAATGGTAGCCCATATTCCGGCTATGGAAGTGGTGTCTCACCGCGTCATCTGGTCGGTGCCGGTTGCTTTGCTGCTGCTGGTCGCGCTTGGGCAATTCAAGGATATTCTCAACGCTGTTCGCCAGCCGCGTATGCTTGCAATGGCGGCGCTGACCGCAGCGCTTATCACCGCAAACTGGACCATTTATGTCTGGGCGGTCGCGCATGACCAGGTCATGGGCGCAGCACTTGGTTATTACATCAATCCACTGTTCAATGTGGTGCTGGGCGGCCTGTTTCTCGGTGAACGGTTGAGCAAGGTGCAATATGTGGCTGTCGGCCTTGCCGCGGCAGCTGTCCTGCTGCTCACGTTCAATGCTGGCGGCTTGCCTTGGGTGTCGCTCGCTTTGCCGGTGTCCTTCGGTCTCTATGGCTTCTTCCGGAAATCACTGCCGATGCAGCCGTTGCAGGGCTTCACGCTTGAAGTGCTGATCCTGTGTATTCCGGCGCTCGCCTATGTGGCATGGCTCGGCTCGACTGGTCAGGACCATTTCTTCGCCGGTCCGGTTTCGAATGTCGGTCTCCTGCTGCTTGCCGGTCCGTTCACCGCCATCCCGCTTATTCTTTATGCGGGCGGTGCAAAACTTCTGCGCTACACCACGCTTGGGCTGATGCAGTATATGACGCCCACCATGTTGTTTTTCTTCGCGATTTTCATCTTCCACGAGCCGTTTTCGACCGTGCAGCTTGGCGCTTTCGTGCTGATCTGGGCGGGGCTTGCGCTCTACTCTTGGTCGACACTGTCCCAGCACCGTCGCAACCGCGCGCGGGACTGACCAGCAATCATAAATAATTTGTGATTTACCTCCGGTGGATAACCTCCACCGGAGGTCTTAATTTGGCCGCTCTATCAGCATCAGTTCCGCCGATATTTGCAGAGAACCTAGAGTATTGTCGGTATGGCCCCGAGGGCAGGATACTTCCATCGCAAGCTTGCAGTTGCGACGGTGAACCCATTGGGGTCCGCCTTTGCACCTGCTGGCACAAATATGAAGGCGGAACCGTTATCACATCGTAGCCTTGGGCCGGTGCGCTGGGTTCGCTTTTCCTTGCATACGCATATGCGCTTCTGTCTGGCGCTGGCCTCCGTGACGGTCATTGCCGGTGGCGCGATGATACTCGCGACCGGCGGGCTTGTGCGCCATGGTCGTGCCGCACAGCCAGCTTTTGCCAGCCCGACAAGCTTGGTTCGCCGGCATCGCGCCGCAGCCAAAGATGCGCGGCTCGTGCCCGCCGTGAATAATGATTTAAGCCATCGCGTGTCGCGCCGCATCGATATTGAGGAAGGCGTCGAGGATGGCGATGCGCGGCTTTATACCTATCAGCATGTGGTGCTGGATGTGAAAGGCCGCGACGCCAGGCGGCCCGCCATTGACGATACGATGGATGGAACAACAATAGCGGCCAAGTGTTGCGAACCGGCGCAACCGCTGTCCGAATTGGAGCGTGGCGTTCCTGTCAATGTCAGCCTTGCCAAGCCCGCCGCCCATGAGAAGGCGGATGTGCATGAAATCATCGTTGCGCCGCAATCGCGGGAACGAATAGAGGCGCTTTTGCAGGCCGCGGGGATCGCCGCCGAAGACAGTCAGAGATTGGAAGAAGCGCTGGCCCGCACCGAATTGCTTCCGGGCGACAATCTGGAACTGCTGGTCGACAAGAAAGACGGCAGCGATGCCGCCGCCCATGTTTCGCTGGCCCGCTTCAACCACGGCAATGCCAACAAGGCCGTTTATGGTCGGGCAGATGACGGTGTCTTTCATTCGACCGGTAATGAGCGGCTTTTTGCGCGTTTGTCCCGCGATGCCATGCTGAGCGCCTATCATCCATCGGCTCCGGCGGGAAACAGCAATGGCTCGATAGAAACAAGGCTGGTTCAGGCGGGCGCTCCACGAGAAATCGTGCGCGAAGTCGAGAAGCTTGCGGAACAGAACGGTGTCGTGCTGGAGAAGGGCATCAATGCGCCGGATCTGATCGACCTTCTTTTCAGGAAAAGCGCAGAAACCGACCCGGAACTGGTATTTGTGGAATTCACCACCAACGGTAAAAGCAAGCGCCTCTACCGTCACGAAGGCAAGGGCGGCGCCACGGATTACTTCAACGAGGATGGCTCCTCGATGACCAAATATCTGATGCACAAACCTTTGCCGAACGGGCGACTGAATGATGGTTTCGGCTGGCGTATCCACCCGGTTCTGCACGTCCGCAAGCATCATAACGGTGTCGATTACGACGCACCGATAGGTTCGCCGATCGTGGCTGCGGGCGACGGCGTCGTGGAACTGATTTCATACCAGAAGGGTTATGGCAAATATGTGCGTATCCGCCATCAGGGCGGTTACAGCACCACCTATGCGCATCTTTCATCGGCCAAGGAAGGACTGCGCGTCGGCCAGCATGTCAAGCAGGGCGAAGTCATCGCCTATGTCGGCTCGACCGGCTATTCCACGGGTCCGCATCTTTATTATGAGCTGAAAGTCGGCGATCAATATGTCGACCCGCTGACCGCGCGCCTCAATGCTGGTGAAAAGCTCTCCGGTTCGTCGTTGTCGAGTTTCCGCGAGGAAATCGATCACGTCGGTCAGATCGTCGATGAAATGACGCTGCCGATTCTGAAAGACGGCTCAGACGCCAAGGACAAGACCGAACCGCATGACCGACCGGCCAATGGTCAAAAGGCGGGCCGGGTGGCTGGCGGCCACCATTAAATCACGTCATGGGCGATAGGCATTCGCCAGAGCGACGAATTCTTCGACGCTCAGCGTTTCGGCGCGGCGGGTGCCGTCAATGCCGGTCTTTTCCAGAAGGGCCGCACCGCCGATGGGTTTCAGGCTCTGGCGCAGCATCTTGCGCCTTTGTCCGAAAGCGGCCTGCGTCACCTGACCGAGTGCCGCCGCATTGCAGGGCAGCGGATTTTCGAGCGGAACGATGTGCACCACGGACGACATGACTTTCGGCGGCGGTGTAAAGGCCTGCGGTGGCACGTCGAACGCGATCCTGGATTTTGTCCGCCAGCCTGCCAGCACGCCGAGGCGTCCATAATGATCGCTGTCGGGTGTTGCCACAATGCGTTCTGCCACTTCGCGCTGGAACATCAGCGTCATGGAGGAATAGAACGGCGGCCACGGCTCGACCAGAAGCCAGTTCAAAAGCAGCTGCGTGCCGACATTATAGGGCAGATTGGCCACGATGCGCGGCTTGGGGCCATCGGGAAACAGTGTCTTGAAATCCTGCTCTAGCGCATCGCCGGAGATGATCCGCAAGCGGCCCGGATAATGGGCCTCTATTTCCGCCAGCGCCTCAAGGCAGCGTTCGTCGCGCTCGATTGCCGTCACGTAGGCGCCCTGCGCCAGAAGGGCGCGGGTCAACCCGCCGGGGCCGGGGCCAACCTCGATAACTGGCTGGTCCTTCAGATCGCCCGCCTGACGGGCGATCTTGGAAGTCAGATTGAGATCGAACAGAAAATTCTGCCCGAGCGACTTCTTCGGCATCAGGTCATCCCGTTCGATGACTTCGCGAAGGGGGGGCAGATTGTCGATGCTCATGCCTTGGAACCTGTTGTATTTTTTGCCAGCTCATGCGCAAGCCGGATCGCTGCCACCAGACTGTCTGGTCGCGCTAAGCCCTGACCTGCAATGTCGAACGCTGTGCCATGATCCGGCGAGGTGCGAATAAAGGGCAGGCCGAGCGTCACATTGACGGTTTCGTCAAAGGCGAGCGCCTTGGCCGGTATCAGGGCCTGATCGTGATACATGCAGATGGCTGCATCATATGCCGCACGCGCTTGAGGGTGGAACATCGTATCGGCGGGCAGGGGACCGCGCACGTCGATGCCCTCCAGTTGCAATTGTTCCACTGCGGGGCGAATGATCGCGTCGTCTTCCTTGCCCATGGCGCCGCCTTCGCCCGCATGCGGGTTGAGGCCGGAAAGCGCCAGACGCGGCTTGGCAATCCCGAACCGCTCGCGCAGTTCATGCGCCGTGATGCGCGACACTTCGAGAATATTCTCGGTCGTGAGCTGGCGCGGCACTTCCACAAGCGGGATGTGAATGGTCACGGGGACGGCGCGCAATTGCGGCCCGGCGAGCATCATCACCGGCGTGATTGTCGTGCCAGCGTGATGGCTTGCAAGCTCTGCCAGAAATTCGGTGTGCCCCGGATGCTGGAATCCGGCTTCATAAAGCGGCTTCTTGGCAATCGGGCAGGTGACGACGGCGGACGTCTCGCCAGCGAGCGTAAGCGCGACAGCGCGCTCAATCGCTTCAACTGTGCCTGCGGCATTGTCAGTCAGTGGTTTACCAGCGCTTTCGCTGTGCTTGTTCACGAGCGGCAAGACGGGCAAAGCGCGTGCAAAAACCTCGCGCGATGCGGCAGCGTCTGCGACCGCTTCGATCTGGACGTCGAGATTGAGAAGCCGCGCGCGTGCTTCAAGCTGTGCAGGATCGGCCAGCAGCACAAAAGGGGGCAGGGACAATTCATCCCGTCTGAGCCAGACGGCCAGCGCGATATCCGGGCCGACACCGGATGGGTCGCCGATAGTAACCGCGAGCGGGAGGACAGACTGTGCGCACATAATTTTGATTCCAAAAATAAAAGCTGGCAACCGGAAAATACCGTGCCAGCTCATATCATTGCCTTATCCTGAACGACAGCTGTGCTGTCGCCGGAATGTTAGCGATTAACGATGGTGGCTTTCTTGCGCAGCTCATCCAGATATTTGGTGGCAAGCGCGTCCGCCTTCTTTTCCTGACCTTCTGGCGTGTCCGCTCCCTCCATGGAGAAAACGAGCTGTGCGACGCGGTCATCGGAAAGCTGGCGCGTGGCGCAGACGGCGAGGAATTCGACGCCCTTTTCCGTGTCATGCGGCGGTGTCGTGCGGCCCACGCCAGCGGCCTTCACATCCTTCGACCATTCACCCGGCAGCTGCTGTTCGATAATGCGCCCAAGATCGCGGACAGTCACATCGATAATGCCTTTTGCCTGCTGGCGCGTCGCGTCGCAGCTCTGGAAGCGCGAACGAAGCGCATTGGCTTCCTGACGGCGCTTGGCGAGAAGGGCGGGCGACCGCTTAGAGGTCGGTACGACGAAGATGACCTGCTGCAGATGATATTCGGTCGCAACAGGCTTCTTGCCGCCGTCCTTCAGCATGCGCTGAACGGCATCCTGTTCGCTAACCATGCCTGTGGCACGAAAACGAGCGCTGACAAGGCGTCCCCAGCCCATCTGGACCATGATGTATTTCTTGAAATGGTCCGGCGTAACACCAGCCTGATTGAGCACTTGATTCAACTGCGCAAGCGTCATCTTGTTGCGGGAGGCAAAGCCTGCATAGGCCTGATCGACTTCCTGATCGGAAACGTTGATGCCGCGGCTCTTCATCTCGATGCGCTTCAGCATTTCGTCGGTCAGTTCCTGACGCGCGAGCTGGGCAGTGTTGCCACCCTTGCGCTGCAGCTTCAAAAAAGCTGCCCGGCGCTGAATATCTCCATTGGTGATCGCATTGCCGGAAACGACAACCTTGACCTCAGCTTCCCCAGCGGCAAAAGCCGAGGTGGGAAGTGCAACCGTGCCGAGCGCCGTCAGACAGACAGCCGCGCTTAACAGGGAGGCGAAAAGAGGTCTTGCAAACATCATCTTGTTTCCCGATTTCCTTACGGTCGGTGAACGGAACCCTTCACCGGATGTGCTCATTCGGTTCCGGATATGCTTGTCATCGAGCCGCAAGAGTATCGGAAACCAACTATATTGCTGTCTGTATAGAGGAGCCAGTGCGGCGAAACAATGACCCTCGCGCATTTTACAAGACGATTAGGGATTGTTTACTGAGTGAAATCGCAAATTTCACATAAGCCGTTTTTTGCTGGGAACGGCTTTGAGCAGATATGATCGGAAATATAAGAATATGTTTCCGATCATAGATCTTAGAATGTCTGGTTGCCACTGCCGATATCGCCGAGCGTGCGCAATGAGATGTTGAAGCCGATGCCGTGCGAAGCCTTGTCCTCACCGGGATTACGCGTCTGCGTATATGCCATCATGTAAGTGAAGCATTCGTCATCATAGGCAAGGCCGGACGATGCACGGACGAGGGTATTCGACACGAGATCGTAAGTGCCCGAGCCGAAAACACGCCAGTTCGCATTGACCTTGGCCGAAGCGGTGCCGCTCACTTCCTGACGCAAATCATTATAGCCATAGGCTGGCTGAGGGGTGATATAAGCATATTGCGCCGTCAGCGTCAGCTTTTGCCAGCTCTGCTGCACTTCAAGTTCGCCGCGACGTACCGACAGGCTGTCCTTATCGAAGCGACCGCGTGCAGCCAGCGCCAGACCGGTCGAATTGGACGTGCCGATCATCGCAACATAGTCCGAACGCGCACTGTCGAGACCCGAATCCGCACCGACATTCACGAAGTCGCTCGTTGCATAGGAATTCAGGCCTCCCAGCTGGAACGACTGCCCCGCCAAGGCGTAGAGCGCCCAATCGCTGTTGTTGAAGCTGCCGGAATAGCGGAAGCCGAGATTGGCGCGCGTGCCGCCTTCAACGCGGTCATAACCAGAGAACTTGTCGCGCGAGAATAGGTTCGTCGCGTCGAAGACAAAGCTCTGTGCATCTTCGTTCGGCAATTCACCAGCATAACGCTCATTGTTGCGCACATAGATCTGCGCAATTGGTTCGAGGATATGCGTTGAACTGGTGCTCGAGAACAGGATCGGCCAGCGCAATTCGAGGCCCGCAGTCGCCATGGCGCGCAGGGCTTCGGAGCGTACGACGGCGTCTGTGTATCCAGCGGAGGAAAGATCGAGATTCGTATTGGCACCAATTGCATCGGCACGCAATGCGAGCAATGGCGTAATAACCAGGCCGGATGGCGTGATGTAGGTGCGCTTCCATTCCGCTTCACTCGTTAAACGAGCACTTGTTCCACCAAAACCCGGTACACGAGGGTAGCGAGTACCCAAAGGCGTCACATTATCGTTGTCGCGATAAAGCGCTTGCAGATTGGTGTTGATGCTCAACTCGCCGCCATAAACAGATTCAGGCAGCGTATAGGAATAATCCAGACTTGGAAAAACCCAAGGCTGCTTCGAATGTATCTCGTTTGGATCGCCCGGCAGAAGGGACTCCTGCACATTGAAGCGATAGAAATTGAGATCGAAGTAATTCCGGTTGTTGATACCGGTCAGGTAAATCTTCGAAACCTGCGTTCCGGCGTTATATCCTTCGATATTATAGGTGCGGCTGAAATTACGGTCGCTTTGGGCCATGACGTCCCAGCCGTAACGCCAACGGGAATTGATCTCGAAATCACCTTTCGAGGACACCATGCCGCGGTTGTCCACATCGCGATCAACCGTCGCGACATCAAACTCACCGGGTTTGGCCTGATGCATGCCTGCGATACGCAGGTTATAGGTGCCGTTTTCAAGGCGATGACGCCACTCGGCTTCGTTGAGGAAGCCCTGCTTCGTGTAATAGGTCGACGAGAGCGTCACGTCGTAGTTCGGAGCAAGAGCCCAGAAATAGGAGTTCTTGATGCCGAAACCGAGATCGTCCTTATAGGCAAAGCCCGGGAACAGGAAGCCGCTCTTGCGCTTGACCGTTGGGTCAGCCATTTCAAACGCCGGGAACCAGGCCAGCGGAATACCGAGGAACTCGAACTTGCCGCGCTCGAACCGCACCGTCTTCGTGGTGCTGTTCCAGATGATCTTGCGGGCCTTGATCTGCCAGAGAACAGGCCTGTCGGGGTCTTTTTTACACGCTTCGCAAGCCGTGTAGACGCCGTTATTGAATGTCGTGATTTCGCCGTTGCTGCGTTCAGCACTTTCGGCGGCAAAACGCGTATTATCCGTCGTCTCGACGCGCAGGCCATTGACGAAGCCGTCGCGGAAACTGTCGGTGACATCCATGTGATCGGAATAGATCTTGTTGCCGTCGCGTTCGACAACTTCCACATTCCCGGTCGCCGTCATGCGTCGGGTCTGCTGGTTATAGGTCACCTTATCGGCGACAAGGCGGTTGCCGTCATACTCGATCTTGACCCGACCCTGAGCGGTAACGGTGTTCACATCGCGATCATAGACAAGCTCATCCGCCTGCAGAAGCATCCGTGCATTCGGATCGCTCTGATAATTGGCCCCCAATGCGTCCTGCGCCGAAGCGGGCGAGGGCATGACTGCGACAGATATGAAAGGCAAAGCAAGGACGCACGCCAAGGCGGTCCCGCGCGAGAAGCGCGTGAGCAGCTGGGGCAATACCATGCGGGTGTTACTCAAACCCACTAACCATCCTCCTTATGCAACAAAAAGGAGACACCAAAGAATGTCGCAATAATCACAGGAACCCAGGCAGCTACAAACGGCGGGACGAATCCCGCATTGCCGAATGCTTTGACCAGTACCGAAACGACATAAAGCATGAAGCCAGCGACAACGCCACCCAGAATCATCGCGCCGGACTGGCCGAAACGCACAAATTTCAGGGACACTGTTGCAGCAATGAGCGTCATCGCCATCAGAAGCGCAGGCAAGGCCAGAAGTGACTGGTATTGCATGTCAAATGCGTTTGCTGAATAGCCGAATGAACGCGCGACTTCGATCTTGCGTCGTAGTTGGGTGAAGGGAATCGTATCGGGAGAAGCGAGCTTCTCTTCGACATATTCGGGTCGCAGCTGCGTGGGGATCGCAAAGCTGTCCATTTTCTTGGGCTCTTCGCCGCGCGCGAATCGCGTCACGTCGGTAAGCTGCCAATGACCATCCATCAGCTGGGCCACGCGGGCGTCGTAACGCACGCTGATATTCTTCTGGCTGTCGAACTGGATGAATGTCGCGTCGGCCAGCCTCGCGCCCTGATCCAGAATGCTCTTCGCGCCGATGATGGTTTCGCCTTCGTCGGTCTTCTGGCGAAGCCATGGATCGCGCAGCGCGGAAACATCGGTCACTTTGCCGTTTTTCCATGTCGCCGCAATTTCCTCAGCCTTGGAGAAGCCATAGGCCGCCAGCGGATTGAGCACCAAAATCGTCGCGACGCCGAATAGCAGCGCGCCGAAGCAGGCGGGCAGCAGAAATTGCCAGGCCGAGACACCAACCGAACGCGCGACGACCAGCTCATATTTGCGGTTAAGCGAAATCAGCGTCGCCATTGCGGAAAACAGCGCCACGAATGGAATCATCTGCTGCATGATGAACGGCACGCGCATGGCGGAAAGGCCAAGCGCCGCCCACACCGTATAGTCAGGCAGATTGGAGAGTTTGCTGGCATTCTCGGTGAAGTCGAGAAGCATCGAAAGCGCGAAAATGCCGAGCAGAAAATAAAAGGTGATCTGCACGTAGCGCGTGAAGAAGTATCGACCGAGCGTCCAACCGATCATGCCTGACCTCCCGCATTGCCGCGGAAGCGGCCCGTCACGCGATCATAGAGATCGGAAACGAACTTCCGGAGCCGGTCGAAGCTGTCGAGCAATCTGTCGTTCCACTTGTTGGGCAGCCCGATGCTGCGCCCTGTCGCCAGCGCATAACCGGTGAAGAGCATGACGGCAATAGGCACGAAATACATCACGACAATATAGGACGCGTCCTTGTCGGCGCGATCCGAGGCGAAATACCCGGCCCAATAGACGAGAAGGGCGGTGCTGATGGCCGAAAACGATGCGGACACCCGTGCTTCACGATGCGAGCGGGAATCGCCGGCGAAAGCCAGTGCGATCATCGCAAAGACCACCGGATAGAGCCATTGCGTCAAACGGCGATGCAGTTCCGCCTTATAACGCAATGGTCGCGTTTGCAGGATCGGATCGTTCGGGTCCGGATTGAGCAGATAGGACAGCGGACGGTCCTTGGCATAAATCACATAATCGTCGCCAGCAGAGGCAAACTGGCTGAGGTCGAAAGCATAGGAATCGAATTTGATGATCGAAACCGTGCCATCGGACACACTGCGGCGCTGCACTTCGCCATTCTGCATGAGCAGCATGTTGGCGCCGGTCTCCGTCGTGGCGATGCCACCGTCGGCTGCGTAATAGATGAGATCGAGCGACGGATCGCGGGAATCCGCGATGAACAATCCGCCAATGCTACCATCGGAACGGCGCTCGGCCACCTGAATATAGAGATTGTCAGCCAGCTTGCGGAAGCTGCCTTCCTGCACGATCAGATTGACGAGGTCGGCGCTGGCATTGGCGATCATCGCGCGCATGTTCATGCGCGCATAAGGATCGACATAATTGGCGACGAGAAACGAAACGATGGAAATCACCGCCGCAAGCATCAGAATCGGGCGCATGACAGCACTGCGCGGCGCGCCCGATGCATTGATGACGACAAGTTCGGAGTCCTGGTTCATCGTCGAGAGCGTCTGGGTGATGGCGATGATCAGTGCAAAAGGCATCACCAGCGGGATGGCGGACGGGATCAGCAGCGAACTGAACTGAATGATCGTCTGAAAAGTCTGTCCGCTGGTCGTCAGAAAGTCGATGCGCTGAAGCACCTGCACCGTCCACGTAATGCCCACCGCCGCGCCCAGCACCGCGAGGAACATGATCGCCACGCGGCGCAGGATGTACAACTCTATCAATCGCATAGGTGGAGTTTACATCCCGGTTCCGTTGAAGGAGCCCATTCACCATTTTGGAACGGCACTCGCAATAATGAACTTAATCTAATGCCGCTTGGCTAAGATTGCCCGAATAAACGCAGTTAACAGATTACTAAAAGCGAAGCGCTGGCGCTAGCTGTTGTCTGTTAAAAGGATTGAAATGTCCGAAGCAACATGTTTCTGCGCAACAGCTGTTGGAATGACCGAGGGTGTGACCAGAATATCGCTTGCATGTGATGGCGCTTCACCCAAGTTAACGCAAAACTGATAAGGAAGGGCTTGCACCCTTGCTGTTTCGCCATATTCGTCTCACATGAGTGATGAAAAGTCGCGACACAATCGTGTCATTTGTTCATCGGCCATCGGTTTGGAGTTATCATGTCTAAACGTCCTTCGATTTCTTTCAGCGCGTTTGAAGCACCCGAAAAAGGCGCAGCCATCGTTCTGGTTGCCAAAGGCGGAGGCTTCGCTGAAGAGGCGGCGCAGGCTGTGGGTGGGGCGGAAAAGATTGCGCGCATCCTCGAAATCTCGGATTTCACCGGCGCATTGGGCAAGACTGCTGAAGCAATCGAAACGATGGCTGGCGGCATCGACAAGATTATTCTCGTCGGCGTTGGCGAGCCGGGCAAGCTTGGCAATGATGACTGGCTGAAGATCGGCGGTGCGGCATTTTCGCGAATCGGCAAGTCCGAACGCGCGACCGTCACGCTGGCTCTGCCGGAAACGACGATTGCGGGCGACGAAGCTGCCGATGTGGCGCTTGGCATGATTCTGCGGTCCTACAAGTTCGACCGTTACAAGACGCGCAAGAACGAGGAAAACGCCGAGCCGAAACACGCCGCGAAGATCACCATCAACGTTGCCGATACGCACAGCGCGAAGAAGGCCTTTGAAGTGGCTGAAGCCATTTCCGATGGTGTCATCCAGGCGCGCAATCTCGTCAACGAGCCGGCCAATGTACTCGGCCCGGTGGAGTTTGCCGAAGAAGCGGAAAAGCTTGAGAAGCTCGGCGTGAAGATCGAGATTCTCGGCGAAAAGGAAATGAAGAAGCTTGGCATGGGCGCGCTTCTCGGGGTTGCGCAGGGGTCGGTGCGTCCGCCGCGCCTCGTCGTCATGGAATGGCAGGGCGCGAAGGGCAAGGAAAAGCCGGTTGCCTTTGTCGGCAAGGGCGTCGTGTTCGACACGGGCGGCATTTCGATCAAGCCCGCTGGCGGCATGGAAGACATGAAAGGCGATATGGGTGGCGCGGCAGCCGTAACGGGCCTGATGCGCGCGCTGGCCGGACGCAAGGCCAAGGTCAATGCGATTGGTGTGATCGGCCTTGTGGAAAACATGCCTGACGGCAATGCGCAGCGTCCCGGTGATATCGTCACCACCATGTCTGGCCAGACCATCGAGGTTATCAACACCGATGCGGAAGGCCGTCTGGTTCTGGCCGATGCGCTGCACTACACCAATGATCGCTTCAAGCCGCGTTTCATCATCAATCTGGCCACGCTGACCGGCGCGGTCATGGTTGCGCTCGGCCAGTATCATGCGGGTCTGTTCTCGAACGACGACGAACTGGCAGACCAGCTTTACGATGCCGGTCAGGCAACGGGCGAGAAGCTGTGGCGTCTGCCGCTTGGCGCCGAATACGACAAGATGATCGATTCGAAATTTGCCGATATGAAGAACAGCGCCGGTCGTTACGGCGGCTCGATCACCGCTGCGCAGTTCCTGAAGCGCTTTGTCGGCGAAACGCCTTGGGCGCATCTCGACGTGGCAGGTACGGCAATGGGATCACCGGCAAATGAATATAGCCAGACCTGGGCTTCCGGCTACGGCGTGCGTCTGCTCGACCGCCTTGTCCGCGATCATTTCGAAAGCTAAACTCTTTTTGAAACAAGAAGATGGGGCGGGAATGTGAATCATTTTCTCCGCCCCGCTTCGCAGACATTTCTGGGACATGCATGGCAGAAATCCTGTTCTACCATCTGACGGAATCGACCCTCGACGAAGCTCTGCCGGGCCTCGTCGAGCGATCGCTTGGGCGCGGCTGGCGCGTGACGGTGCAGACCGTCAGCGAGGAAAGGCGGGATGCGCTGGACAATCTGCTGTGGACCTTCTCCGACACGTCCTTCGTTGCCCACGGCACCGATGCGGAACCGAACCCGGAGCTGCAGCCTGTCCTGCTGACGACGACCGAAAACAATGCCAATGGCGCAACTGTCCGCTTTCTGGTGGAAGGCGCCGGGCTGGAGCAGGTCGGCAATTACGAACGGCTTGTGGTGATGTTTGACGGTCACGATCAGGACCAGCTCGATATTGCGCGCGCACAATGGAAAGCCTTCAAGGCGGAGAACCACGATTTGACTTACTGGCAGCAGACGCCGGATCGCCGCTGGGAGCGGAAAGCCTGATGCGTCCGGTTTTTGTTGCGATGATCGTGGCGGGCGTCGGGCTTGGCTTGGGCTACCCGTGGTATATGCGCCATTTCACCGGCAGCGAGATCGGTCGCTGGACAATGCTGGAAAACCGGCAGAGCGGTTTCAAGATGCAGCAAGTGCGCCTTGAAACGGGCGATGCGCCGGTGCGGGTCTTCATCGATGCCACGCCTTTGCCCGGCTATGTCCCGGCGGAACGTCGGTCTGCGCTGACGCTTGCCGTCAGCCGCGACGGCCAGCCGGTTCTGTCGCAGGGGCTTGATTTCGTTTCGAACAGCAGCTCCGTCAATACGGACCGCCCGCAGGACGGGACGCCGCTGCGCCAGAGTGCGGGCGATATTGATCCGGTCATCCCCGGCCAATATGCGTTTCGTCTTGTTCAGGGCAATACGGACGGCCTGCAAATATCGAAGGCCGATCTGGTTCTGCGCCGTGGAGCGGAAACACCGGACGAAACCTTTACCACCATCGGTCTGGTTTTGGGCGTCTTGGGCGTTTACGGCCTGATGCGCACGCGATTGCGTCGACAGAGCTGATCCCATGCAGCTTGTCCGCACCGTTTCAGACCGTTTGCTTTTGCTTCTTTTGTCGGCTGTGCTGGCGTTTATCGCCTTGTTTCCGCTTGAGCGGCTTGGCGTTTTCGGCTCGTCTTTTGAAGGATCGAGCGGATACGTCGCGGTCTATTTCGGATTTCCGATCCTGACCGTCATTTTCGCGGTTCTGGCAGTCCGCTTCGGGCCAAGACCGTTGCCGGTCTGGGCGCGCATCGTCGGATGGGTGCTGCTGGCGCTTGTGTTCGCTCTTGGATTTATCGGTTGAGCAATGGCGGATTAATCCGCCATCGCCTCTTCATATTCCGATGAAAGCTCCAGCCATTTTTCTTCCGCACTCGCGAGCGCGGATTTCGCATCGCTCATATCCTTGTTGATGCGAATGGCCTTTTGTGGCTCTTTCTCGTAGAGCGCCGGGTCTTCCAGCTGAGCGGCGAAAGCTTGAATCTGTTTCTGCAGTTTCTGCATCAAGCTCTCGGTTTCCTTGATCTTTTTCTGCAAGGGGGCCATGGCTTCGCGCTTTTGCGCAGCAAGCTTGCGCTGCTCCGCCTTGTTGACCTTTGGACCTTCGTCACGGTCAGTGGCGGGTTCGCCCTTGGCGTCAGCCAGTACGATCTGGCGATATTCATCAAGATCGCCTTCAAACGCTTTCACGTCGCCCTCGCGCACCAGCCAAAGCCGTTCCATCGTGGCTTCGATCAGATGCCGGTCATGCGCGATCAGGATGACAGCACCGTTGAAGGCGTTGAGTGCATGGACCAGCTCTTCGCGACTGTCGATGTCGAGATGGTTGGTCGGTTCATCGAGGATCAAAAGGTTTGGACCGTGGAAGGTCGCAAGCCCCATCAGAAGACGCGCCTTCTCGCCGCCGGAAAGATCCTTGGCGGGTGTCAGCATCTTTTCCGTCGAAAGCCCCATCCGCGCCACGCGCGAGCGAACCTTTGCTTCGGGCTCGGTCGGCATCAGCTTGCGCACATGCTCGATGGCGTTGTCTTCCGGCACCAGATCGTCCAGCTGATGCTGCGCGAAGAAGGCCACCTTCAGATTGGGTGAAATGGTCAGCGTGCCGTTTTCGGGCTTCAACCGGCCCGCGATCAGCTTGGCCAGTGTGGACTTACCATTGCCGTTTGATCCCAGCAGCGCGATGCGGTCATCATTATCGATGCGCAGCGTCACATTGCGCAGCACCGGCTTGCCCGGCACGTAGCCGACATCGGCATGGTCCAGCGCGATGATGGGCGAGGCGGCCTTCTTTTCCGCGTCGGGAAAGCTGAACGGCTGCACATGGCTCTCGACATAAAGGTCGATCGGTTTCAACCTCTGCAACGCCTTGAGGCGGGACTGCGCCTGCTTGGCCTTGGTTGCCTTGGCGCGGAACCGCTCGACAAAGGATTCCATGTGCTTGCGGTGCGCTTCCTGCTTGGCATGGGCCTTTTGCTGCAATTCCAGCATTTCATGCCGCTGCCGCTCGAACTGATCGTAATTGCCGCGCCAGAAGCTGATTTTCTTCTGGTCAAGATGCATAATCGAGGTCGTGGCCGAATTCAAAAGATCGCGGTCATGGCTGATGATGATGACTGTGTGCGGATAACGCTTCACATAGTCGACCAGCCACAGCACGCCTTCAAGATCGAGATAGTTGGTCGGTTCGTCGAGCAGCAGCAGGTCCGGTTCGGCAAACAGCACCGCAGCCAGCGCCACGCGCATGCGCCAGCCGCCGGAGAAGGCCGACGCCGGGCGCCGTTGCGCTTCCGCGTTGAAGCCGAGACCGGACAGGATCGCGCCTGCGCGCGCTTCGGCTGAATGGGCGTCGATATCGGCAAGCCGCGTGTGAATTTCTGCGATGCGATGCGGGTCGGTCGCTGTTTCGGCTTCCTCCAGAAGCGCGGTGCGCTCCTTGTCCGCCTTCATGACGATTTCGATCAGCGCTTCCTCGGTGCCGGGGGCTTCCTGCGCCACCTGACCGATGCGGGTGTTCTTCGGCACTGATACGCTGCCGGTTTCCGGCGCGAGATCACCGGTGATCACCCGAAACAAGGTGGACTTTCCGGTGCCGTTGCGACCGACGAAACCGGTCTTCGACCCGGCTGGCAGCGTCACGCTGGCATGATCGATCAGAAGGCGTCCGGCGATGCGGACGGAAATGTCATCGAGAATAAGCATGGACAGGCTTTTGCACGGCTCCGGCGTTTCCGCAAGTATCAACATAGATCAGGCGAAGCGGCGACCGCCTTCCGTGCGCTGGAATTGCGAGAGATCAAGCGATGGGGCGCTGGTGCCGAGCCGCGTCAGGGCCGCATGGATCTGGCCGCGATGGTGGGTCTGGTGATTGAACAGATGCGCAAGCGAAGGCGCCAGTCGCTGGCTCATCGTGCGCATGTCCGAAACGGTCGTGTAGGTAAAGCGCCCTGCGAGCTTGTCGGCGTTTAATCCTTCGGTATAGCGGCAGATGCGCTCATCCTCGGCATGGCGCAGATCGCGCAGCGTGATGAAATTGTCGGTAATGATGGCGTCGAGTTGCTTTGGATGGTCGCCTTCGCCGGTAAAACGCTTCATCCAGATGCGGTCGGTAACCAGAAGATGGTTGAGCGTGCGATGGACTGATCCGAAGAACAGGCCGAGATCCAGCCGATATTCTTCATCGCTCAGATCGGCAGCGGCGGCATAAAGCAGCTCGTTCGCCCAGCGATTGTACCACGCAAACATTTGAAAATGCTGTTCCATGCAATCCCCCGCTATCTGACAGCCTGAATCAGAATGGCGTTATCTATGCCTTCAAATTTCTGCCGTCTCAAGCCGGTAAACGGGTTGCGATGCTCGCTAGCTCTTGGCAATCAGGCCTATCGACGGTATAGAGCCTCACTTTTCTAAAATTTCCCAGCAAACAAGGTGTCATAATGGCAATCGAACGTACCTTCTCCATGATCAAGCCCGACGCGACCCGCCGCAACCTGACCGGCGCAATCACCGCCAAGCTTGAAGAAGCTGGTCTGCGTGTTGTCGCTTCGAAGCGCGTCTGGATGAGCCTGCGTGAAGCACAGGGCTTCTACGCTGTTCACAAGGATCGTCCTTTCTTCGGCGAACTGACTGAATTCATGTCTTCGGGCCCGACGATCGTTCAGGTTCTCGAAGGTGAAAACGCAATCGCCAAGAACCGCGAAGTCATGGGCGCCACCAACCCTGCAAATGCAGACGCTGGCACGATCCGCAAGGAATTCGCCCTGTCGATCGGCGAAAACTCGGTTCACGGTTCCGACGCTCCAGAAACCGCTGCCGAAGAAATCGCTTACTGGTTCTCGGGCACCGAAATCGTCGGCTAATCCGATCCGCATGCATGAAAAAAGCCGGGCTCGCGCCCGGCTTTTTTGTATCTTTTCTCAAATCAGATCAGAGATTTTGCGCCAGTGTCGCGATCTCTTTGCCTTCCTGATCGAGAAGGACGAGCTTGCCTACCGTATCAATCTTGTAGGATCGCGTTCTGGTCAATGTGTCGAGGAACTTGCGTTCCTGGTTCATGAGTGCGGGTGGACACTGCATGTAGGTCGATCCGACCTCGGCGAAGGAAATATTCTCGCCCGTCACCGTGGCTTTGCTGAAATAACGATTGCAGCCGCCCGAACCGCTGACGGATCCATCGGAGGTGACGGTCAGTGTGGTCTGGGCATTGTCGATCACGCCGCCACCCTGAATGTCTTCGGCCAGCCAGTCCTTGCCTTCAATACCGATGGACACGGCTTCGTCGGCGCTCTTGCGAACCATGACGACGCGCATTTCCACCGGAGCACCGGGATTGGCCGGATCGATGGTGTAATTCTGGTCATTGACGAACCAGAGCGTATCGCCAGCCGTGATACGGGCCTGCAAGGCGTAGGTGTGGCCGGATTGAATCTGATCGGTGTCGAAATTGATCGCGAAGGGGATCGGCGATCCTTGCGCGGATTCAATGCGAGTTTCGGCAATCGTTGTGGACGGCGCATCGGCAAGCGAGATATCCGCAAGCTGCACGGTCAGCTTGGCCTCGGGGGGCAGGGCGATGCGCTCACGATACATGACCTTGCCACTGACAGTCTTTTCCGCAGCAATGCTGCTGGTCGGCATGGATGTGGTGAGGAACAAGGCGGCGCCACCAAGCGCGCCAAGACCGACCACAAGAGCCGCCGCAATGGAAAGAGTGCTTTTCAGTAGTTTTCGCATTCTTAAAGTCCGAAACCTTATTCCTGCACAGTCGGGGAGAATCCCCGTCGTGACAGTGTTGCCGTGCCCATTGCTCCGTTCGCGATCCATATCTGACGGGAGCCTGATTCACTCCGCTGACAGTAATGAAATCTTCATGTGAAAATTGTGGCAGCACAAGTAAATGCGACCCAAATTACCCTTTATTTTAGGGGTTTAAATAGTTAATTCGCACTTAAAGATAAACGCAGTTTTCAGCAAATACATCAGCGCACTGTTTGGACGGCTCAAGTATCGCGTGACTTGAGCCACCGCTGACGACTCAAATCGTCGTCTGCCTTGGCCTCTACCCACCCATCCGCTGTGCCATTGACGAGGTGTTCGCGCTTCCAGAACGGTGCGCCGGTCTTCATGAAATCCATCAGGAAAGAGGCGGCCTCGAAGGCGGCGAAGCGATGCGCCGAAGCGGTCGCGGCGAGGACGATATTGTCGCCGGGCTTGATGAGCCCATAGCGATGAATGACGGATATGCCGAGAAGCGGCCAGCGCGCCATCGCCTGTTCGGCAATGCGCCTGATCTCGGCTTCGGCCATGCCCGGATAATGTTCAAGTTCAAGCGCGGAGAGGCGGCCATTTTCGTCCCGGCAAAGCCCGGTGAAGGTGACTATGGCCCCGATATCCTTGCGCCCGTCGCGAAGCTTTTCCACTTCCGCCGCCGCGTCGAAATCATCTTCGCGAACGCTGACGAACAGCGGGCAAATTGGTTGCCCGCTCATCTCAGCCACCCGTCATAGGCGGGAAAAGTGCTACCTCGTCGCCGTCCTGGATGAATTCGTGGTGTTCGGCATGTTCCTGATTGATCGCCGCGCGGATAACGTCGCCATGTTCGAAAGCGGCTTCATATTCTTCGCCGTGGGTTTTCAGCTGGCTAATGAGTTCGCCGACCGTCACTTTCGCGGCAGGGAGGACGATGAGGTCCTCATCCTTGCCGATTTTCTCCCGCACCCAGGCGAAATAGACGACTTTAACGCTCACGAGCTTAATCCATCACGTGCTTCAGGCCTGCCTTGAAGTAATCCCAGCCCGTATAAAGCGTGAGGATTGCCGAAATCCACAGCAGGACAATGCCCAGTTCCGTTACATAGGGCATGATTTTATCACCGGCAGGGCCAGCGAGCAAAAAGGCCAATGCAACCATTTGCGCTGTGGTTTTCCACTTCGCGAGACGCGAAACCGGAACGCTGACTTTCAGTTCCGCCAGATATTCACGCAGGCCGGAAACCAGAATTTCGCGACACAGGATGATGATCGCCGCCCAGAGCGTCCAGCCAGCGATGGTGCCATCGGCGGCCAGAAGCAGCAGAATGGCGGATACGAGAAGCTTGTCTGCGATCGGGTCAAGCATGCGACCGATGGTCGAGGTCTGCTTCCAGATACGGGCAAGATAGCCGTCGAAGAAATCGGTGATGCTGGCCACGATAAACAGGCCAAGAGCGGTCCAGCGCGCGAAGTCGCTGGATTCGAGGCGCCCCTCCACAAAGAAGCACAACACCACAAGCGGCACGGCGACAATCCGTCCATATGTGAGGATGTTGGGCAAGGAGAGGGTATGTTTGTTCTGCATTGTTCCGCCGTAACGTTATTTTGTGCACATCAACAGGGATGACCAATAAAATCAACTCTTGTGCAGGTGTTCTGCTCGGACCTTATGACGCTGGCGCGCAAAAGCGCATCAAAATTGCGTCACCGGTCACGAAAATGATCGTGAATGGTGCGTGCCATTGCCTCCGATATGCCGTCGATCTGCATCAGGTCTTCCATCGCCGCACGGGAAACAGCCTTTGCCGTTCCAAAATGATGCAGCAATGCGCGTTTGCGCGATGGGCCGATTCCCGCAATTTCATCGAGCGGGTTCTTGACCATTTCTTTCTTGCGCCGTGCGCGATGCGTGCCGATGGCGAACCGGTGTGCCTCATCGCGCATGCGCTGGATGAAATAGAGAACCGGATCGCGCGGCGGCAGGGTGAAAGGCTGCTTACCCTCCACGAAAAACCGTTCGCGTCCCGCTTCACGGTCCACGCCCTTGGCGATGCCGATTGCATTGACCAGATTGGCGATACCCATCTCGTTGAGAATCTGACGCACAGCCCCCACTTGCCCCTGTCCACCGTCAATGAGAATCACATCGGGCCAGGCCGGGAAACTGTCATTTATTTCAGGCACTTCAGGGCTTTCCGGATCGGGTGCTTCATCCGGCGCGCCATGCTCCTTCACCAGCCTTGAGAAGCGACGCTCGATCACTTCGCGCATCATGCCAAAATCATCGCCCGGCGTGATATCTGTCGAGCGGATATTGAACTTGCGATACTGGTTTTTGACGAACCCTTCCGGTCCGGCGACGATCATGCCACCGACGGCGTTCGTGCCCATGATGTGCGAGTTGTCGTAAACCTCGATGCGGCGTGGCGTACGCGCAAGGCCGAATGTCTCTGCCATGCCTTGCAGCAGGCGCGCCTGCGACGAGGTTTCGGCAAGTCTGCGGCCCAGCGCTTCGCGCGCATTGGTCAGGGCGTGATCGACAAGGTCCTTCTTCTCGCCACGCTGGGGCACATTGACCTGCACCTTATGACCGGCGCGGGTGGAAAGCGCCTCGGCGATGAGCGACTGTTCTTCCACGGCCTCAGACAGAAGCACAAGGCGGGGGCAGGGTTTGTCGTCATAGAACTGCGACAGGAATGCGCCCAGAACTTCCGCCGGGCCAAGCGAGCTGTCGGCTTTTGGATAATAAGCGCGGTTGCCCCAGTTCTGGCCGGTGCGGAAGAAGAAGACCTGAATACAGGTCATGCCGCCTTCCTGATGGATGGCGAACACATCGGCTTCTTCGACCGTCTGCGGATTGATGCCCTGATGTGACTGGACATGCGAAAGCGCTGCCAGACGGTCGCGATAGACTGCCGCATGTTCGAAATCGAGATCGGCAGATGCCGCCTGCATGGCGGTGGCCAGATGGTCTTTCACCGACTGGCTCTTGCCGGACAGGAATGCTTTGGCCTCCGAGACCAGCTCGGCATAGTCGGCATCGCTGATTTCGTGCGTGCACGGACCGGAGCAGCGCTTGATCTGATAAAGCAGACAGGGGCGCGTGCGGCTTTCGAATACCGAATCGGTGCAGGTGCGCAGCAGAAAGGCGCGTTGCAACGCGTTGATTGTGCGTCCTACCGCGCCGGCCGACGCGAAGGGGCCGAAATAGTCGCCCTTGCGAGAGCGTGCGCCGCGATGCTTGAAAATACCCGGCGCGCGATGATCGCCCGTCAGCAGAATATAGGGAAACGACTTGTCGTCGCGCATCAGCACATTGAAGCGCGGGCGCAATCGCTTGATCAGATTGGCTTCGAGCAGCAGCGCTTCGGTTTCGGTGCGCGTGACGACAAATTCCATCATCGCCGTCTCGCGGATCATCCGGACGATGCGATTCGAATGGGCTATGCCGCGCGCATAATTGGAAACGCGTTTCTTGAGATTGCGCGCCTTGCCGACATAAAGCACGTCACCGTCACTGTTGAACATGCGATAGACGCCGGGATTGTTCGGCAGCCGTTTCACGAAGGCGTTGATGATATCCTGACCGCTGAGACCTGCCGTATCCGGCAGTCCATCGGACGAGTCCCACTGGATCTGATCGGCCATTGAAGGCGCAGCAACAATTTCGGAACCGGTGTCGTCGCTGTCTTCATCATCTTCGGCTTCCGCATCGCCAATGATAATACCGGCCACGTCCTGCTCGTCGTCGGACGGCAGGTTAGAGCCAGTATCGTCATGGCTTTTGCGGTTGCCGCTCATTCAGTGATTCCTGCGATGTCGGGGGTTTCCCATGCCAGATGTTGCCCGCCGTCAAGCGCGATCATCTGGCCGGTAATGGAACGATTCTCCCAGAAGTAACGCACTGTGCGCCCGAATTCCGGCAATTCTGGCGCACGTTGCAAGGCGACCTTGCTGACCTGTCGTTCAAAATCACCCGGTCGCTGCCGCTCACTCGGCAAGGTCGGACCCGGCGCAATGGCGTTGACGCGAATGCGCGGGGCCAATGCCTGCGCAAGCGTGCGGGTTGCATTCCAAAGCGCTGTCTTGGACAGCGTATAGGAGAAGAAGTTCGGATTGAGCTTCCAGACGCGCTGGTCGATTACATTGACGATCAGCCCGTCCACTGCTTCCGGCAGAGCCTTGGCCATTGCTTCGGAAAGCATGACCGGGGCTTTGAGGTGAATCGCAAAATGCTTGTCCCACAAAGCCATGTCGAGATCACCAACCCGGTCATCCTCAAACAAGGACGCATTATTGACGAGCAGGCGGATCGGGCCGATCTGGCGCTCTGCTTGCGCAATAAGGCCGCGCACATCCTGCTCGGATGAGAGGTCGGCCTGAACGACGCAGGCCGTTCCGCCGCGCGCAATGATGGCGTCGGCAAGAGCCTGACCTTCTTCGATGGAACGGTTGCAGTGGATCGCAACAGGGAAGCCATGGGCTGCGAGGTCTTCGACAATCGCCTTTCCGATGCGCCGTGCGCCGCCCGTCACGAGGACCGGACATTTTGCAAGCTGGCTGACTTCCTGTTCGTTCAACACGGTAAACACTTTCTTATCGAGATTCTCTCGTGATTTTCATGCCATTTTGCTCGTCAGATTGCATCCATTAATAGCGGGAAATACGTCCGCTACTGACAAAATGCGAGCAATATCAGTTGCTTCTCGTAGCGAGGGAGTGAGTTGATTGCCCCGCAACAATCCGCACCCGCTCATATAGTCACAAAAGCTTGGCGTTGCGAGAATGCAACATCGCATTTTTGCCATTTTCTCGTCGGGTTTTCTTCACAGAAGCGGGCATTTCGTGCCGCAATTACCGACGATACCTCCTCCCCATCAGCACGGCATGGGCAACTTCGAACTCCCAACATGCTGCCCGCCCGATAAGGGACCGTGTCAAACGTAATTTGTGTAAGGAGAATGCTATGCGCACTCTTAAGTCTCTCGTAATCGCCTCGGCTGCGCTGCTGCCGTTCTCTGCGACTGCCTTTGCAGCTGACGCCATTCAGGAACAGCCTCCTGTTCCGGCTCCGGTCGAAATGGCTCCCCAGAACACCTGGGCTGGCGGCTATACCGGTCTGTACCTCGGCTACGGCTGGAACAAGGCCAAGAATTCGAATGGTTACGGCGAAGTAAAGCCTGACGACTGGAAGGCTGGCGCTTACGCTGGCTGGAACTTCCAGCAGGACCAGTTCGTATACGGTGTTGAAGGTGACGCCGGCTACTCCTGGGCCAAGAAGTCCAGGGACGGTCTGGAAGTCAAGCAGGGCTTTGAAGGCTCGCTGCGTGCACGTCTCGGCTACGACCTGAACCCGATCATGCCATACATCACCGGTGGTATCGCCGGTTCGCAGGTTAAGCTCGACAACGGCTTTGATGACGAAAGCAAGTTCCGCGTTGGTTGGACTGCTGGCGCCGGCATGGAAGCCAAGCTGACCGAAAACATCCTGGGCCGCGTTGAATACCGCTACACCCAGTTCGGTAACAAGACCTACGATCTCGGCAACGAATCGGTTCGTAGCAAGCTCGACACCCATGACATCCGCGTCGGTCTCGGCTACAAGTTCTAATTATCTGATAATTGAACACGGAAAACCGGGCAGGCAACTGCCCGGTTTTTTGTTGCTCGAATTTTTCTTCGGGCAAACAGGCCGCTTAGTAACCTTCCTGCTGTGCGGTATCGATCAGCCATTTACGAAAAGCGGCCATCGCGTCCGTTTCCGGGCGCGATTGAAGTCGGGCCAGCCAGTAGCTGCCCATCGTCACCGTTTGTGGGAAGGGCTGGACGATTGTTTCGGCGTGAAGCTGCCGGGTGAACATTGACGGCGGCGCAAGCGCGACACCTGCCCCCTGTATTGCAGCTTCCATCATGGCCAGCGACGAATCGAACATGATGCTTTTGGGCAGCGGCATGTCGCCGGTGACGCCAGCAGCAGCAAACCATTGCGACCATTCATCGGCCCGATAGGACCGAAGCAGCGTATGGCGAGCGAGATCAGGCGGGTTTTTCAGCTGACTGGCTATGTCCGAAATGCACAAGGGCGAAAGCGGCGCTTCCAGAAGGCGGGTTGCCTCGACACCGTGCCACGCCCCGGACCCGAACCGAATCGCAAAATCCAGTCCCTCAGCGGCGATGTCGACGCGGTTATTATTGGTCGAAAGCCGCAAATCGATAAACGGATGCGTGGTCTGAAAATCGCGCAGGCGAGGGATCAGCCAGCCGACGGCCAAAGTTCCGACCACACCAACGCGCAGAACCTCGCGATAATGTCCGCCTTCAAAACGTTCCAGCGTCCCGGCAATGTTATCGAAGGCCTCCCGCAAGGTGGGCAGCAGCGTTTCACCTTCATGGGTGAGCAGCAATCCGCGCGGCAAGCGTTCGAACAGGGTGACATTGAGGCGGCTTTCGAGGCTTTTCACCTGATGGCTGACAGCGGCTTGGGTCACGCATAATTCGATTGCCGCCTTGGTGAAGCTGAGATGGCGTGCCGACGCCTCGAAGGCGCGCAGTGCATTCAGCGGAAGATGAGGCCGGACCATCGCTATACCCAAATTTTTCTAATGTCAGAGGCAAGATAACGTCGTTTGTTTCGGACGTATAGCTCGCTTATATCGAGAGTGCCGAATAGACGGGTTTTGATTTCAATTCACCTGCATCCGGTTTAACGCGCGTTATTTCACATGAGAAAACACCGATTCCTTCCGCATGTCTCCCACGCGGCAGGGAAATCGGTTCACAATGAGGATTGCGTATAAGTCATGAGAAAAACTACCGTTTCCGCCTTGAGCATAACTGCCGTCGCCAGCCTGTTGACCAGTGTCTCCGTACAGGCCGCAAACGCGCCGAGCGAGAAAGAAAACAGGCATCTGGTCGATGAAACGATCAAGCCTGTCATGGCCGAACACAAGATTCCCGGAATGGCTGTCGCCGTTACGGCGGGTGGCGAGACCTACTTTTTCGGCTATGGCGTCGCCTCTAAGGAAAGCGGACAGAAGGTGACCGAAGACACGATCTTCGAGATTGGTTCCGTCTCCAAAACCTTTACCGCGACGCTCGGCGGGTTGGGGCTTGCGGAGGGTGCGTTTAAACCGGGGGACACGGCGACGAAATACGCTCCCAAACTGGCAGGCAGCAGCTTCGACAAGGTCTCGATGCTTGATCTTGGCACCTACACTGCTGGCGGTTTGCCCCTGCAATTTCCAGACAGTGTCACCGACCACAAGACGATGATCTACTATTTCAAGAATTGGAAGCCGGATTATCCTGCGGGCACGCAGCGCCGCTATTCAAATCCGAGTATCGGTCTGTTTGGTTATCTCGCCGCTCAAAGCATGGGCGAGCCCTTCGACAAGGTGATGGAAACGAGGCTCATTCCAGCCTTCGGCCTGAAGCACACATTCATCCAGGTGCCTGAAAGCCAGATGAAGAATTACGCCTATGGCTATTCGAAAGCCAACAAGCCGATCCGCGTGTCTCCCGGCGCCTTCGACGCGCAGGCTTATGGAATCAAGACCACTGCGCCGGACCTGATCCGTTTCGTTCAGTTGAATATGGACAGCACATCGCTTGGTCAGCCGATGCAAAAGGCCGTAGCGGCCACGCATACCGGCTATTACAAGGTCGGTGACATGACACAGAGCCTTGGCTGGGAGCGTTACGCCTATCCTGTGAGTCTGAAAACGCTGCTTGGCGGCAACACCTCCGATATGGCGATGAAATCGCACAAAATCGAAAAGCTCGACCCACCTTTGCAGCCGTCGGACGACATGCTGCTGAACAAGACCGGTTCGACCGGTGGTTTCGGGGCCTATGTGGCCTTTGTGCCGGGCAAAAAGATCGGCATTGTGATGCTTGCGAACCGCAATTATCCGAACGATGCACGGATCAAGGCCGGTTACCGCATCCTGAAGGCGCTGGACGGCAATCAATAATCGCTGAAAATACAAACGCCCCGGATAGCGGCTGCCATCCGGGGCATTTGAAAGCTTGGCGCAGAACTTAGCCTTGCGGCAGCAAAGCCGCCAGTTCCGGATGCAGTTCCTGATAACGCTTGATCCAGCGCTTCAGCTTCGGACGTCCACGTTCCCATTTGCCATCGAAGCGCAGCGCGAGATAGCCCAGCACAGCAGCGACGGCGATATGGCCCGCATGCAGCTTGCCCGCCAGACGCGGCGGGGCCTCATTGAGCAGGTCGAGCGCACGCTCGGCCTTGCGCCATTGCAGATCCAGCCATGGCTGGTGGATTTTATCTTCCGGGCGCAGGCGGCGTTCATAGACATGCGCGAGCAGAACGTCGGCCAGGCCATCGGCAATGGCTTCATAACGCTCGGCATCGGTGCGCTTTTCCGCGTTGCGCGGGAAAAGCTTGTTGCCGGAAACGCGGTTCAGATATTGGGTGATGGCGCGGCTGTCGAACACCGCCTTGCCGTCATCGGTAACAAGGGTTGGAATCTTGCCAAGTGGATTGGCGTTGATGAGGTTCTCCGGCTCCGCCGACGTGTTCACGACCACGCTTTCAAAAGGGACGCCTGCATAATGCGCGGCCATGCGCACCTTCGCGCTGTAAGGCGAGGCGGGTGAATAGAGAATCTGCGTCATATTTGATTCCTGAGAATGAAGATTATTGGGTTGCCGGCATCATGACCGAACGGCTGCGGCAGGCGTTATTATTAACCTCCTGGCAGGCGCGATATTGGAGATCCTTCGTCATGCAGATGCGCACTTCCTGAAGATAATTGCGCTGGCAGGTGACAGAAATGCCGCTGGCCTTCATGCCCGGATTGGCTGCAAGAAAGGCTTTTTCGACCAGCATCGGGTCAACCCGGCGGTCACCGCTTACATTGCGAAGGCTGGGCGGAATATTGACCTGCTCATAGGCGTTGCGCAGCGTGTCGAAATAATCGCTCTGGGACAGACCCGAGCAGCTTCCGTGCTTGCGCCATTCATGGCCTATCAATCCAGCGGCCGGCATGATGTCCGAGAGGCTGGAAATAATCTGACGCGGAACATAACCGCCGCGGCTGCGCACATTGTCGAGCTGGCAATTGGCCGGATAGCCCCATTCATTTTGGGGCCAGAGACCATGGGCGACGAAGCCGAAAGGGCGCTGGTTGTTGCATTGCTGCTTGTTGGCGCGACGGCCTTCCGACGCGCAATAGCTCGGTGACCAAGAAAGCGACAGCACATAGAAGTCGAAATCGCCGGGCACATCGCCATTGTCCTGGTCGTCAGCAAGAGCTGCACCCGACAATATTGTCGTCGCCATCAGGGCAATCGAAAGCAAAGCGCTTGGGACAGCCGCCAGTCTTCGCAGCATGGAACCTCCGGTCAGGTCAGCGGAGGACGCGGCAGCTTGGCGCGTCGTAGACATACCAGCGGTCGAAGCCTTCAACGCAGAATTCCACGTTGCGACCGACCGATGCAAAACCCTGACCTTCTTCGACTAGATACCAGACGGAACGGTATTGGCCGTCGCTTAACACGGCAGTGGCCTTGCAATAGGTGCGTTCGATTTCTGCCGGGTTGGTCTTCGGCTCATAACGGGTCAGCTGAACATCGCTCATCGCTGAAATGCCGACTTGCGGCAGTTCGGGAACGTGGCGCACCTGATAGCCGAAGCGCGAGACCACCGAGCGCAGCACGCTCTGCTGGTTGCAGACGGTGTTGTCGACGACGGCTGGTGCAGACTGAGGATAATCGGCAGCGCTGGCGGGCAGGGCTGCAAAAGTCACCGGCAGGACGGAGGCGGCGAAGAGGGCGGCCCGCGAAAAGCGACCGAAGCGATCCAGTTTGCCCGAGGTAAGTTGCATGTCTCTATCCTGTCCCAAAATGCGAACGCGAAGCGCGCGCTTATGTCTGTGATAGCCGAAGCTTTGCTTCGCGCAGTTTCTTTCAGCACGCGGCAGCGGTCAAGAGCGATCCGTCTCGCCGCGTATCCACCGAACACTGAAATTGCTACCCTTTTCTTCGGCCAGCAGTTTCGTAAGGCTGGGAAGCACGGTTTGCATCTCACTTTCGAGTGTATAGGGCGGATTCACGACAATCATACCGGTGCCATCGAGGCGCGGCTTGGATGAGGGCGGGCGAATCGCCAGCTCGATCTGCATGATCTTCGGAATCCCGGTTTCATGAAGCCGCTTGGCGAAGCGCTCGGTTTCCTTGCGGTCCTTCACCGGATACCACAGCGCATAAGTGCCGCCGCCGAAGCGCTTGTGCGCCTTGGCGAGACCATCCACCATACGGTCGAATTCGCCTTCAATTTCGAACGGCGGATCAACCAGCACGAGGCCGCGTTTTTCCTTTGGCGGAAGATGCGCGCCAAGCGCCAGCCAGCCGTCGAGTTCAATGACGCGCACCTGATAATCGCCGTCGAAGCGCTTTGCCAGTTTGGCCGCATCCTGCGGGTGCAGTTCCAGCGCTGACAGGCGGTCCTGCTTGCGCAACAAATGCCGCGTCACATAAGGCGAACCAGGATAGTGGCGGAGTTTTCCGTCCGCGTTCACCGCCCGCACTGCATCGAGATAAGGCGTGAGCAGTTCCAGCACTGCCGGTTCGATCTGGCCTTTTTCGACCGCTTCGATGACACGGTGAATGCCACCCGTCCATTCGCCGGTCTTGCCCGCTTCGACGCTTTTCAGGTCGTAAAGTCCGATGCCCGCATGGGTGTCGATGACGCGAAAGGCCTGATCCTTGCGCTTCAGATAGTCGATGATACGGGCGAGGATGACGTGTTTGACGACATCCGCGAAATTTCCGGCGTGATAGGCGTGACGATAATTCATGATCGCGCTTGTTTCACGGCTTTCCGCTTTCGGCAAGAGGATACCAATTTCCGATTCGCCACGACTGTCATAAATGTGACATACAGCGGTCACCAACCGCATCTTCACCTGAGTCGAGCTTGCAATGTCCGGTGGCGTCCTTCTGATCGTCCTGTTTGGCGCGTTTCTTCACGCGAGCTGGAACGCCATCGTCAAAAGCAGCGGCGACAAGTTTTTCGCTGCCGCCAGCGTGACCGGCGCTGCCGGTTTCATCGCCTTGTTCATCGTGCCATTTCTGCCGATGCCGAATGCGGTCAGCTGGGTCTATATCCTGATGTCGACCGTCACCCAGACTTTCTATATGTCGCTGGTGGCGGCGGCCTATAAATCCGGCGATATGAGCGAGGCCTATCCCATCATGCGCGGCACGCCGCCTTTGCTCGTCGCGCTGGTCAGCGCCCCGCTGGTGGGCGAGGTCATGGGCTGGAAGAGCTGGCTCGGCATTGTCTTCATCTGTTCAGGCGTGCTGGCCATGGCGCTGGAAGCAAGGCGGCGCAATCGCGGCACCTCCAGTCGCACGGCCATTCTGGCGCTGACCAATGCCGGCTTTATCGCCGGTTACACTATCATCGACGGTCTTGGCGTGCGGGCGTCGGGTGCGCCGCTTTCCTATACATTATGGCTGTTTGTCATCAATGCCGTGCCGTTGGCGGGCTGGGCGCTCTATCGCGAGCCCGACCGTTTTATCAGCTATATGCGCAATCGCTGGCGTCCGGCGCTGATCGGCGGCGTGGGGACGCTCGGTTCCTACGGGCTGGCACTCTGGGCGATGACCATGGCGCCGATTGCCGTGGTGGCGGCCTTGCGTGAAACCGCCATCCTGTTCGGCATGATCATTTCTGCGGTCGTGCTGAAGGAAAAGGTAGGGTTGCCGCGTTTTGCGGCTGCGGCACTGATTGTGCTGGGTGCGATTACGCTTCGTCTGTCTTAGAGGTCCTACGTTGAAAACATATTTCGCCGTGTGAGCGCTTGCGGTAATAAAGAAATATGAACGAGCAAATTTCCATATCCAATATCAAGATCGGTCATTCGGCTTGCCCGCATGACTGCCCGTCCACCTGCGCGCTCGACGTCGAACTTCTGGACGAGCGCACCATCGGTCGTGTGCGCGGTTCGAAGGACAACAGCTATACGGCGGGGGTCATCTGCGCCAAGGTGGCGCGTTATGCCGAACGCGTTCATCATCCGGATCGCCTGAAACACCCCTTGATACGCTCCGGCGATAAGGGCGCGGGCGAATGGAAACAGGCGTCCTGGGAAGCAGCGCTTGATCTGATTGCCGAGCGGTTTTTGAAAGCCGAAGCAGAATATGGCAGTGAAAGCGTCTGGCCCTATTACTATGCTGGCACGATGGGGCTTGTTCAGCGCGATTCCATCAATCGTCTTCGCTTCGCTAAGCGCTATTCCAACCAATTCGATAGCTTCTGCACGAACATGGCCTGGACCGGCTATTTCGCCGGAACGGGAAGCCTGATCGGCCCCGACCCGCGTGAGATGAGCAAGGCCGATGTGGTGGTGATCTGGGGCACCAATGCTGCCGCAACGCAGGTCAATGTCATGACCCACGCCGTGCGTGCGCGCAAGGAACGCGGCGCAAAGATCGTCGTCATCGACATTTATGCCAATGCGACCGTGCGACAGGCCGATATGGGCATCGTACTCAAGCCCGGCACGGATGGCGCCTTTGCTTGCGCCGTCATGCATGTGCTGTTCCGCGACGGCCTTGCCGATTGGGATTATCTGGAGCGCTACACCGATGACCCGAAGGGGCTGGAAGCGCATCTGGCAACCCGCACGCCGGAGTGGGCCTCCGCCATCACCGGTCTGACGGTTGAGGAAATCGAAGCCTTCGCGCATCTGGTCGGCAAGACCAAGCGGACCTATTTCCGCCTTGGCTATGGCTTCACGCGCCAGCGCAATGGCGCGGTGAATATGCATGCCGCAGCCTCTATCGCTTGTGTGACCGGCGCTTTTCTTCATGAAGGCGGCGGGGCGTTTCACTCTAACGCCAGCATCTTCAAATTCGACAAGCGCGAGATTGAAGGTCGGGCGATGCAGGATAAGACCATCCGCTTCCTCGACCAGTCGAAGATCGGGCGCGTTCTCACCGGCGATCGCGAGGCGCTTTATGACGGCCCGCCCGTCATGGCGATGCTCATCCAGAACACCAATCCGATGAATGTGACACCGGAACAGCGTCTTGTCCGCAAAGGTTTTGCGCGCGAGGACCTGTTCGTCACCGTGCACGAGCAGTTCATGACGGATACGGCCAAGATGGCCGATGTCGTGCTGCCTGCCACCACATTCCTCGAACATGACGATATTTATCGCGGCGGCGGCCAGCAGCACGTGGTGCTTGGGCCAAAGCTGATCGAACCTTTAGCCGAGGCGCGACCGAATATTTTCGTCATCAACGAACTAGCCAACCGGCTGGGCGTTGGGCATCTTCCGGGCTTTTCTGTCGATGAGCGCACGCTGATCGATAATATGAATGCCAATAGCGATCTGCCGCATTTCGACGGACTGAAAGAGCGACGCTTTGTCGATAAGCAGCCGCCATTTGAAGAAGCGCATTACATCAATGGCTTCAAATGGCCGGATGGCAAATTCCGCTTCCGTCCCGACTGGACGGGTAGTCCTGCACCGGACCGTCCGCCGGAAGTCATGGGCCTGCAAGGCGAGTTCCACTCGATCCCGGAATTCCCGGATTATTGGGAAGTCATTGAGGTGGCGGATGCCGAGCATCCGTTCCGGCTCGCGACATCACCGGCGCATAATTTCCTGAACTCGACTTTTGCCGAAACGCAGACCTCTATGGCCAAGGAAATCCGCCCGGAACTGCTGATTCATCCGGACGATGCGGCGGAACTTGGCATTGCCGATGGCGAGCGGATCGAGATCGGCAATCATCGCGGCGAAGTGGTGCTGCACGCCGTGTTTCGCGCTGGTCAAAAACGCGGCGTGGTGGTGTCGGAAGGCATTTTTCCAAACACGTCATTCGAGCGCGGCGAGGGGATCAATACGCTGCTCGGTGCGGAGCCCGCCGCTCCTTATGGCGGTCTGGCGGTGCATGACACAAAGATCTGGATCAGAAAACTTGCGTAATAAAAAGCCGCGCCGAATGTCTTCGGCGCGGCTTTTCCGTAAAGCAGACTAACGATTAACCGGCGTAGTTCAGCTTCAGCTTGGACACACCAACAGCTGCATTGAGGCCACGCTGGCCCTGAACCGAAATCGGCTGCAGCGAAATCGTCTTCCAAGAACCACCCGTCAGGATGTTCGTGCCGAAACCGATGCCGATGGCTGCATTGGCCGAAGCGCCGACATAACGGCCCTTGAGTGCGCCTTCCGGACGAACGGTCGGAGCCCAGACGGCCCAGGCGACAGTGCCGCCATTGATAAAGCCGACGTCAACGCCGAGCTTGGTGATCGTTCCGGTGTAATGTTCCAAAGGATTACCACGGCGCGCAGGGCGGAACACACAATCAACCTCCTGCTGGCTGCCGATGATCACACCGATCGCCGGGGAAATGTCGCAGGTCAGGGTGCCGACTTCCGAACGCGGCTGCGTGCGACCCGAAGCGGGAGGAGCTACGAAGTCTGCCGCGATGGCGGGAGCGGTGACAGCAATGCCGGAGATGACGGCCATTGCGGACAGGAAGGAAGTCGAAAAACGGAGAGACATGATCTTGTCCTCTTCTTGAACACATATTGAAAGAGACGGGGCTGCATAGGCTCGTCTCAATAACGGGGATTGCCGAAGCAAGTTCCGTTACAAATCTGAATTAGAGCTTTTTGCGGGAAATTAAAGTTTTATTAACAAAAAACTCGGGGTGTGATGAATTTGTCGCGCATATGCGCGGAAGCGCCCTCAGGCGCTCACGAGCATCGCGTCGGCTAGAGACGCATCATCGTCCTTCTGGCCATTCGCAAACTGCCGCAGAACGAGCGGATAAATCCGATGTTCGGCTTTCAAAACACGTGCCGCCAGCGTGTCGGCAGTGTCGCCGTCGATGACCGGCACGGCAGCCTGAGCCAAAATGGGGCCTTCGTCCATGCCTTCCGTCACAAGATGCACGGTGCAGCCTGCAAGTTTCACACCGGCGTCGATAGCGCGCTGATGTGTGTGGAGGCCCGGAAAAAGTGGCAGCAGGGAAGGGTGGATGTTGAGGATGCGTCCTTCATAGGGCGCGATAAAACGCCCGGACAGAAGCCGCATATAGCCAGCGAGGCAGAGGAAATCAGGCTTCAGCGTAGCCAGCGCGGCGAGGATCGCATCTTCATGCTCTTCCTTCGACGCAAAATCCCTGCGCGTGAAAACTTGTGTGGCAACGCCAGCGGCTTGCGCTTTCACGAGGCCGCCTGCATCTGCCTTGTCGGAAAAAACCGCGACGATTTCCGTCGGAAAGTCGGGTGCCTGCGCAGCCCGGATCAGCGCCTCCATATTGGAGCCGCCGCCCGAGATGAAAATAACGGCCCGCTTGCGGCTCATAGTGCGAGCGTGCCCTTATAGACGACGCCGTCCTTTTCGCGTGCGATCATGCGACCGAGCGTGACGACCTGTTCGCCTTCAGCCACGAGGGCCGCGACCACTTCGTCAACCTTTTCAGGCGTGACGACGGCGATCATGCCGATACCACAATTGAAGGTACGCAGCATTTCATTGGCTTCCACGTTGCCGGTCTTGGCAAGCCAGGAGAAAACGGGCGGTACGGCGATGGCCGTCAGGTTGATTTCGGCAGCCAGACCTTCAGGCAGAACGCGCGGAATATTGTCGGGGAAACCGCCGCCGGTGATATGCGCCAACGCCTTGATACCATCCGAAGCGCGGATGGCTGCAAGCAGCGGCTTCACATAAATGCGGGTCGGGGTGAGTAGCGCTTCACCCAACGTCGAACCCGGCTGGAATGGCGCATCGGACTTCCAGCCGAGGCCGGACAGTTCAACAATGCGGCGCACCAGCGAAAAGCCGTTGGAATGAACGCCGGAAGAGGCGAGGCCAAGAATGATATCGCCTTCGGCAATATCGCCGCGCGGCAACAGCCGGTCGCGCTCTGCCGCGCCCACGGCGAAACCGGCCAGATCGTAGTCGCCGTCGCGATACATTCCGGGCATTTCAGCGGTTTCGCCGCCGATCAGCGCCGAGCCAGCCTGACGACAGCCTTCGGCAATGCCTGCAACGATGTCCACGCCCTGATCGGGCGACAGCTTGCCGGTGGCATAATAATCGAGGAAGAAAAGCGGCTCCGCACCCTGTACAACCAGATCGTTCACGCACATGGCGACGAGGTCGATACCAACGGTGTCGTGCTTGTCAGCGTCGATGGCGATCTTCAGCTTGGTGCCCACGCCGTCATTGGCGGCGACCAGAACCGGGTCCTTGAAGCCTGCCGCTTTCAGATCGAACAGGCCGCCGAAACCGCCGATCTCGCCATCCGCACCGGGACGGCGCGTCGAACGCACGAGTGGCTTGATCTTTTCAACCATCAGGTTGCCGGCATCGATATCGACACCTGCCTGCGCATAGGTCAGGCCATTATGGCCGTCGAGCTTGTTTTCCGAGGACATGGCCTGCTCCTGAAACTGGGTGCTATCCACTAGGGTCTAAACTCGATTAGGTTTCGGGCGCGGCGCGAGCTGGATTTTGTTTTAGAATAGGAGAAAAGACCGTGATGGAGTAAATCTCCATGAGGGCTTTTCGACGCATTCTGGGACAAAATCCACCGCGTTCCTTCGGAATATGACGGAAATCCCTCATCTTTTCGTCGCGAACACTTGATGGAGATACACTCCACCTTCGCGTTCGCTCCTAAAGCTGAGCGATTTTCGCTCATACCGCGCTCCAAATCCTAATCGAGTTCAGACCCTAGCGCGCAATGCCACGAGATGGCGCTGCCCGCAAGGTCAAGAAGCGGGAAAAGCGCAAAACTCTGCTGGATTCTGCCCAGTTTTTCGCATGATCGGCCGTTGTCGTGCCGATGACTGCGTGTGTCGCATGGCTTTGCATTTCGCGCGGGCCAGTCTACTCTTAGTACAGAATGAGCCGAGCATCAGCGATAAGATGCCGGTAATGCAATTCTGATATTGTTTTGCCAGCAGATATTTGCAGAGAACGGAACCATATGGTCAAGAAGCCGACGCCGACACGCCAGACAAGCGCCAGAACAGATACCAACCAGACGGCTGGCAGCAAAGTCATTCGCCAGACGGATGCCATCGCTTCGGATGGCAATATCCACGTCAATGTCGAAGTCGGCAGTTTGACGGGAACAACGGTGCGGCGTCAGGCGATGTTCTGGGTCGCGACAATGGCCTTGTTCGTTCTGTTTCTGGTGGTGTTCAGCTCGGTGCTGCTGCCTTTTGTGGCGGGCATGGCTCTGGCTTACTTCCTTGATCCCGTGGCTGACAGGCTCCAGCGTTTCGGCTTGTCGCGTCTGACTGCAACTGTCGTGATCCTGCTGGTTTTTCTGATCGCGCTCGTCGTCGGGCTGATGATCATCGTGCCAATTCTGGCGACGCAGCTTGCCGATTTCATTTCCAAACTGCCCGGATACATCACGCAATTGCAGTCGTTGCTCGCTAACGAAAACTCGCAATGGCTGAAGAAATATATCGGCATCGACAGTTCGGTCATTCAGCAAAATCTCAGCGCGCTGGTCCAGCAGGGCGCCGGTTTCATGACAACGCTGCTGCAGTCCCTGTGGAATTCGGGGAAATCCCTGATCGATATTGCGGGACTTTTCGTCGTCACGCCGGTCGTCGCCTTCTACATGCTTCTCGACTGGGACCGGATGGTCAATCGCATCGATTCCTGGGTGCCGCGCGCGCAACTTCATACGGTGCGCCAGATCGCACGCGAAATGAATGCAGCGGTTGCAGGCTTCATTCGCGGGCAGGGCACGCTCTGCCTCATTCTGGGCACGTATTATGCCCTGGGACTGACCCTGACGGGGCTCAATTTCGGCCTGCTGATCGGCTTTTTTGCCGGTCTGATCTCCTTCATTCCCTATATCGGCTCGTTCGTCGGTCTGGCACTCGCCATTGGTGTGGCGCTGGTACAGTTCTGGCCAGACTGGATCATGATCTGTGCCGTCGCGGCGGTGTTTTTCATCGGCCAGTTCGTGGAAGGAAACATCCTCCAGCCCAAGCTGGTTGGGTCGTCGGTTGGCCTCCATCCGGTATGGCTGATGTTCGCTCTGTTCGCGTTCGGTTCACTGTTCGGCTTCACCGGAATGCTGGTCGCTGTGCCCGCTGCGGCGGCAGTCGGGGTGCTTGTGCGTTTTGCCTTGAATCGCTATCTCAATTCACCGATGTACGATCCAGCCTTTCGTCGTCGCGACCCGGATGCGGGGCCGCTGATCGAGGCAGGCGAGAATGCAGGCCCGAATGCAGGCAGGGACAAATGAGACTGAACCGCAATCTGGACGGATGTGCGGGAGGCAGCGATGCGTGACGCCCCGCGTCAGATTCCGCTGAATCTCGAACACCAGCCCGGTTATCACCGCGAAGACCTGATCGTCACGGGCTCGAACCGTGCGGCGGTTGACCTTATCGACCGCTGGCCGAACTGGGTATCGCCGGTTACGATCCTGGCCGGGCCTACCGGCGCGGGCAAGACGCATCTCGCCGAAATCTGGCGCGCAGGTACAGATGCGCTTCTGGTCGATCCCGCGCGGATTACCGATGAAATCGTTCAGGCTGCGGCAGAGCGCGCCGTGCTGATTGACGATATTGGCGGCGCGCCGTTCGATGAAACGGGGCTGTTTCACCTCATCAACAGCGTTCGCCAGCATGCCGCGCAGGGTTTCGGGCCGTCACTCCTGATGACGTCGCGCCTGTGGCCCGCGAACTGGAACGTAAAGCTGCCCGATCTCGCTTCGCGGCTGAAAGCGGCCACCGTGGTGGAAATCGCCGAGCCGGACGATCTTTTGTTGTCGGGTGTCATTCACAAGCTTTTTGCCGATCGTCAGGTCAGCGTTGAGCCGCATGTCGTGACCTATCTGGTCAGCCGGATTGAACGTTCGCTCCTGTCTGCGATCCAGATTGTCGACAAGCTCGACCGGGCGGCTCTGGAACAGAAAACCCGCATCACGCGGGCGCTGGCGGCGCAGGTGCTGGCTGATACGGATGGCCAAACGGGCGACAAGGCAGGCTGACGGTGAAGATTGTCGTCACGGGGGCAGGCGGGTTTATCGGCAGCGCGCTTGTGCAGCAGCTGTATGACGAAGGGCATCAGGTCACGCCCCTCTCTCGCAACGATCTGGCGAATGCGTATTTCTCCGGCACGGAGTCCGTTGTGCACTGCGCGGCCCTTGCCCATCGCACGGGCGCGGAACGACCGGACGCTGATGCTTTCGATGCCGTCAATCACCGACTGACTGTTGAACTGGCCGAAAAGGCGAAACAGGCGGGCGTGAAACGCTTCGTCTTCGTTTCAACCATCTATACCATTGCCGGAAATCCAACGCCGTTGACGCCCGACATGCCACTATCGCCGAGGGCAGACGACGATTATGGACGCGCTAAGGCGAAGGCGGAAGCGGCGCTGCTGGCGATGACCGGCATCGAGGTTGTCATTGCGCGTCCCGTACTCGTCTACGGTCCCGGTGCACGCGCCAATCTCCGGGCCTTGATGAAGCTCTGCGATAGTGCATTTCCGCTACCGTTCGGCATGGCGAACAACCAGCGCAGCTTCGTATCCTTGCAGAATGCCGCCCGCGCACTTGCTTTCCTGTCGCAAGCTCCGGCTGAAAAAGTCGCGGGGCGGGTGTTCCATCTGGCTGAACCCAAACCACGTTCAACGCGGCAACTGGTATCCATCGCCCGTAAGGCTATGGGGCGTCCGACGCGCCTTCTGCCCGTGCCGCCAATGCTGATGCGCCTGCTGTTGACGGCACTCGGAAAAAAGGGGCTCTATGAGCAGCTGTTCGGTGATCTGACAGCGGACACGTCGTCACTGACCGGCGCCGGGTTTGAATATCTTCGTGGCGATCCGCAGATTGCAGCCATGGCTGCGGAAGTTAAAAAAGCCTAATTCTTATCTCCAACCGCCTTGGGCGGGACGATGCGGGACTGCGTCTGTAGAGGCGCGCTTTTAGCGATCTCGGGCTTCTTCGTGACCGAGCCGGTGATCAGCGTTGCGCTGTCGGGCTTGTTGCGACCGCCGACAAGCTGATCTTCATGAACCCAGCCAATCATATTGGTCTTAGGCACGATGACGCGATGCCAGCGCCCTGTCTTGCCGTAAGAGCGCATCTCGCGTCCCTTTGCGACGGTGCCGATGGCTGCGGATTTGTCCCATGCATTCTTGTGAATGGTCAGCTGCGTCCGGGCATAGACGACCGAAGGCGAATGCGCAGGCGTGTTGACGCCACGCGGCGGCATCATATGCGGGCCGGTCGGCGCTGAGGCGACGAGTTGATTGGTCGGGCGTGGCGGCTTCGGCGCTTGAACGGTGACTTGAGTTGGGGCTTGAGCCGCCGCCTGCTGAACGGGCTTCGGAGCGACAGGCGCTACAGGCGCTGACGGACGCGGCACAGGGCCAACGGCTGCACCATAGTCCTTGTCTTTCTCCTTCGACAGTGCGGTCGATTCTGGAGCCTTTGCGGTAACCGTGGGCTTGCTTTCCGTGCGGGGCGGGGTCGATGCAAAAGGATTGGTCGCGGAGCGCGGGAACAGCGCCGTCAGTGCGGCTTGCGGGCTTTTGTGCTGCGAGGTGGCCCATAGGCTGAAAGCGCCAAGACCGAGGATGGCGGCCAACGCCAGAACAGGCGCAGACGAACCAGATCCGCCCTTGGTGGAGCGGGACCTCTTTTTCGGTGCAGCTTTTCGGGTGGGCTTCCGTGCAGCCATATGTCTGACCCCTGTTCGAATCGCGATGGCTAGACGCTAACAAGTCTTCCTTCGCATTTCGTTACCTGGCGCTTAATGGGCAAGGGCAGGCCACAAACGGAAAACGCCGCTTTCGCGGCGCATCCAATTCTTCGAGAAGAGGCTAATCAGTGTCCGGACGTCTTGCCGTCACAAGAAGTCTCGCCGGAAACCTTATCCTGTTGTTTCTGGTTCGATTCCTGCTCTTCAACTGCGTCACGCCACTGTGCCCATTCGCGTTCGTGACGACGATAAAGTTCATCGGAAACAGTCTGGATACTCATTTTGATCCTCCGTTCATCTGGCGATGCAGATAACACGGAGCTGCCCAGAACGTTGCATCACAAAGCGTAAGCACTTGAAATCTAAATCGGTTTATATGTTTATAACCTTTTTAGAGGTCAGTTTTCCTCGACGGAAACACCGCCTTCTCCGATTTTTAACTCGATCCCGGCGGGTTTCGTCTCTTCGCGATAGACGTAAAAAGCCAGACCGGTGGCAACGACGATCAATGCGCCGATAATCAGATAAAGCCCGTTTCTGTTCACATTCAACTCCTTAACGTGAGGGGTAAGAATGGAACGCCCGAATGCGCCATCGGTTCCGATAAAGAAAACCCACGCGGCCATGCGCTCGCGTGGGTTGTTGCGGACTTGATCGGCAATCAGTGCGTTATGGCAGGCAGGGTTTCCGCCGGAACCATATGGGTAAATGGCGGCAGATAGGCCTGTGCCATCACGAGAAGACCGATGAGCGACGCCAGCGCAACCGAGTGGAAGAACACATAGCGCAGGATCTTCGACTCATGCCCGTACCACTGGGTTGCCGTGGACGCGACAACGATGGATTGCGCATCGATCATCTTGCCCATGACGCCACCCGACGAGTTGGAGGCAGCCATCAGTACCGGCGAGAGCCCGAGCTGCTCGGCGGTAATCTTCTGCAAGCCGCCGAAAAGAACGTTGGATGCCGTGTCCGAGCCGGTGAGGGCAACGCCGAGCCAACCCAGCATTGCGCCGAAGAACGGATAGACCCAGCCGGTCTGCGCGAATGCAAGACCAAGCGTGGCATCCGTACCGGAATAGCGGGTGACATAGCCCAGCGCCAGCATGGCCGCGATGGTGATGAGCGAGAAGCGCACCACATAGGCAGTCTTGCCGTATTCCTTCAGCAGCTTGAACGGATTGAAGCCCAGAACCAGCCCCGCCACGATGGCGGAAAGCAGGATGCCCGACCCTGTGGCCGACAGCAGATTGAGCGTATAGACCGCCGCTTCCGCATGAGCTTCGGCGACGACGGGCGGCACTTTGAACACCAGATTATGCAGATAAGGTACCTGCACTTTCAGCACCCAGAGTGAGTCGAGCCATGCACGGAACTGTGGCGTGCCCCACAGAAACACGAAGACTGACAGAATCAGCCATGGCAACCACGCACGGAAAACGATTCCGCTCGCATGTTGCTGCGGTGGCGTATAGGGCGCGGCGACTTCGTCGGCATCGAGACTGGTGGAAGTCCAGATGCGTTTCGGCTGCCATATTCTCAGAAATCCGGCGAGCGCTGCCATGGAACAGACGGCGGCAACCACGTCGACCAGCCACGGACCATGGAAGTTTGAAACCAGATATTGCGGAATCGCAAAGGCCACACCGGCAACCAGCAAGGCAGGCCAGACTTCCAGCATGCCTTTGCGTCCGGCAAAGGCCTAGATCAGCCAGAAGGGCACGATAACCGAGAAGAACGGCAATTGCCGCCCGATCATGCCTGATAGTTGCAGAAGATCGATGCCGGTCACGGCGGAAAGCGCGATGACTGGTGTTCCAAGCGCGCCATAGGCCACAGGCGCGGTGTTTGCGATCAGCGACAGGCCAGCAGCTGGGAGAGGGGCAAAGCCCAGCCCCATGAGCATCGCCGCAGTGACCGCGACAGGCGTGCCAAAACCAGCCGCACCTTCAAAGAAGGCACCGAAGGAAAAGGCGATGAACAGCAGCTGCAGACGGCGATCCGGCGTAATCCCGGCGATCGAATCGCGCAGAATGTTGAATTGCCCGGTCTGTTCAGTAAGGCGATAGAGAAAAATGACGTTCAGGATAATCCAGCCGATGGGCAAAAGCCCGTAGGCCGCGCCATAGACGGCAGTTGCGCCTGCCTTGTCGGCGGGCATACCAAATCCTACAACGGCGATGATGAGAGCGGTCAGAAGACCGAGTATTGCTGCAGTATGAGCTTTCATATGGAGAAAGCCGATGCCGCCCAACAGGACGACAATTGGCAAAGCGGCAAGCAATGTTGACCAGAACATGCTGCCCAAAGGGTCGTATACTTGATTCCAGGGCATGGTTTCCTCCCTTCCTGGACTGAAAAACGTTCCTCTCTTCAATGCAAAATGCTTCACCGGTCTGTCTGCCGATGAAGAGGCAACGGACACCATCCTCTCCCCGGACGTGCCTATTGCTGATTGTTGACTTCTTTAGACGATTGATTGGTAAACTTACTTTACCAGGACTGTCAATTCGGGCTCTTCTGCTACTTTAGGCATGGATATGCTGCTCGTGCAGGAGAAAAGTCTGTGCTTGTTCAAATGACGTAACGTCAGAACTTGTTCTGATTCGGGAAAAGCATGCGCCAATACAGGCCGCTTTTTCGTCGTTATTTCAGCGCATATTGGAAGGCCTCTTTGAGAGGAGGCTGTCATGGTCACGCGCGCATTGCCGCCGAAGGAATTCGAGGCACAGAATGTTCGTCAGGGCAGGCAGGGAACCCAGGTTCTGACCGTGTTGATTGTCAGTCTGATGGCATCCCTCGTCGTGTGGATGTTTGTCGGGCTGTTCGGGTAGAACCGGGCAGTTAGAGCGGCATTCGCCCTTTGCCGCCGGGCACCGATGAAGCGGCGCGGCGGAAAAGGACTTTGTGCGCCAGCGCCAATCAGGCTTTTTTCGACGGGCCAGTCATGGCAAAAGCCAGCTTGAACGCGATGCGCCCGACGACCAGCGAAAAGCAGAAGGCGACCGGCCAGGCAATCACGAAATTGCTGACCCAATCATGAAGCCAGGCTTCAGTCGGGCCGAGATGCAGGAAGCCCATGAATCCCGTCATCAGAAAAGCCATCATGCATGAGATCAACGCCTGAGCGAGAATAAGTGTCTTGGGCGACATTCGGAAAACTCCACAAACAGATAGGCGTGAAGCGGTCTTTAGGGATTTCGATCCGAAGAAGAGCACAGCACCACCAAGAGAAGGTTAGGTGCCGTGGGTTCGCTGAAGCGGTTGATTCCCGCGTCTAACGGGCACCGGAATAACCAACCGGCCTGGAATTTTTCGGCAGAGCCTCAATAAACCAGCCGGTCGCAAAGTCAATTGTCCGCCCGGACTTCCCCACGAAAAGACATTTTGTAGTCTCCGGGGAAATATCTAATGATAGGGCGGGGGAAGGCACTGCGAGTCGTCAATTTGCATTGACTGGTTGTGATTACCCTGCCGGCGGCTGGGTCGGCACATCAATAAGGGAACCAGCCAAAGCAAATTGGGAGAACTTAGCATGCGTGTCTTGAAGCGTATCGTCGTGGCTGCTTCGGTGGCGACGATGGCAACCATGATCGGCGGACTGGCAACGACTGCTGCAAATGCCGAAGCACCGCTGAAACTCATCATCGGCACCGAGGGCGCCTATCGTCCGTTCAATTTCATTAAGCCGGATGGCACCCTGGCTGGTTTCGACGTGGATATCGCAAAGGCGCTTTGCGATGAAATGAAGGCCGAGTGCACGTTCATCACGCAGGAATGGGACGGCACGATCCCGGCGTTGCAGGCCGATAAATTCGACGCCTATGTATCGTCCATGTCGATCACGGAAGAGCGCAAGAAGCAGGTCGATTTCTCCAACAAATATTACAACACGCCTCCCGGCGTCGCGGTTCCGAAGGATAGCGACATCAAGGGCGTGACCAAGGCGGACCTTGCAGGCAAGACGGTCGGCGTGCAGGTTTCCACCACCCATGCCAATTATGCCGAACACGCCTTCACCGACAGCACGATCAAGGCTTATCCGACCGCTGACGAATATCGCCTCGATCTGGCCAATGGTCGCCTCGATGCCGCCAATGATGACAGCGTCACGCTGGCCGAATGGCTGAAGACACCGGATGGCGCCTGCTGCAAGATGGTCGGCACCTATCCGCCCGACCCGGAAATTCACGGTGTTGGCGTGGGCGTCGCCCTGAAGAAGGGACGTCCGGAACTGGTTGAAAAGTTCAACGTCGCCATCAAGGCCATCCGTGCGAATGGAAAATACAAGGAAATCAACGACAAATATTTCGATTTCGACGCTTACGGCTCGGAAGACTGATTCTATCCGCGAATTTGCACCGGCTTGCGATGCGCAAGCCGGTGCATTCAAGCGAGCTTTTGGCAGGGGCGGGTCCAACTCTTGCGTCAACTGTTCGATTTTTTTATGAAAGTTTGAAAATAGCTCTTGCCTTAGGAAAGCGAATTCTCTAGGGAACTCAACGTCCGAAAGGGCCACGGAGCGTAGCGCAGTCTGGTAGCGCACCTGATTTGGGATCAGGGGGTCGCAGGTTCGAATCCTGCCGCTCCGACCATGTTTTCCCCACCATGATTGACCTGAAAAAACCAAGCTATCCTGTGCTTGGCTTGTGGCGCGCGTCTTTATCGCGTTGACATGGGTTGGTGGGTCTACTATTGCCTTGTTGAAATTCAGAGCCCTTTTGGGGGCGGCAAGAGCATAGTCCAAGGTTCTTCAAATGGTTGCACGCATTTTCCGTCCAGCTAAGACTGCCATGCAGTCCGGTCAGGCCAAGACAGATCAATGGATCCTCGAATACGAGCCGGAAAGCCCGCGCAAGGTCGAGCCATTGATGGGCTACACGTCGTCAGGCGATATGAAAAGCCAGATCCGTCTCGCTTTTGATAGCCAGGAAGACGCCATCGCTTATGCAAAGCGCTATGGCATTGCCTATCGCGTTGCCGAGCCGAACGAACCGAAGCGCCGCAAAGTGTCCTATTCGGACAATTTCCGCTTCGATCGCACGATGCCCTGGACGCATTGACAGCTTGCCCGGTCTTGGTCATCGCGCTAAGGCCGGAATATGATCGCTCGGGCTTTTACTGAAGCCCGAAGCGCTCAAAATGTCTTCGACTTTTCAAAGACGTGGTCCCGTAGCTCAGCTGGATAGAGCACCGGCCTTCTAAGCCGTAGGTCGCAGGTTCGAATCCTGCCGGGATCGCCACCTTTCCCAAATTTCCGTTTCGTTCTGCCTCCATGCGTTCATCCCGTGGGAAATGTTGCGCGCATGGATTTGCACGCCGGTTCTTGGTCCTGAGGACTTGGAATACCGCGACGGTGAGAATCGCGCTTAAAGGCGCCGGTCTTCTCGTCGGAAAGGTTGTTATGAAGCTCGTGTTTCTCGCAGTATCGTTTGCTATTGTTTTTCTCACTCCGATTGCCTATGCGGCGTCCGACGGACAAGCGGATGGTTGTATCGTCGCACCCCCGCAGAAATGCTGCCCCAACAAGGACAAACCCAATTCTATGATCTGCTTCCCCTATACCAGCAGATCATAAGCCGGTTTGATCCCTGTCATTGTCAGTAAAACTGTCGATATCCGGTGGATAGAGCCCGATTGTCTTTCTTGTTTACAGCTTTCGCGTGTATTTCAGCAAAGCTTTAATAAGTGAAGAGGAGAGGGCATGCGTTATATTCCAACGGCGGTGGCCGGGTTCATCGGTCTGGTTTTGCTCAGCGTTATTCTGGGCTCATGGTACACGATCGACGAAGGCGAACGCGGTGTCGTTCTGCGATATGGCGCGGTCGCCGGGGTCGCGCAGCCGGGACTGGGTTTCAAGATTCCCTTGATTGATTCCATCGTTCGCGTTTCGGTACAGTCGAAGGCGGCGATCTATAACCAGATGGAAGCCTATAGCCGCGACCAGCAACCGGCGACCATGAATCTGTCGGTCAATTATCGCATCCCGCCTGATCGCGTCGAGGAAGTCTACGCCAATTACGGCGGCGAGGACGGCCTGCTGTCGCGTCTGGTCGAGCGTCGCGTTTTCGAGGAGAGCAAGACGGTGTTCGGCAAGTTCAATGCCGTGACGGCCATTCAGGAGCGCAGCCGTCTCAATCAGGAGATCGCAGAAGCCATCCAGAGCAGCGTACGTGGGCCGGTGGTTGTCGACAGCGTCCAGATTGAGAATATCGACTTCTCCGATGCCTATGAACAATCCATCGAGCAGCGCATGCTGGCGGAAGTCGAAGTGCAGCGTTTGCGCCAGAATGCCGAGCGCGAAAAGGTGCAGGCGGAAATCACCGTCACGCAGGCCAAGGCGCAAGCTGATGCGCGCCGTGCGGAAGCCGAAGCGCAGGCCGATGCCGTGCGTCTTCAAGCCGAAGCGGAATCGGAAGCTATTCGTCTGAGGGGCGAGGCGGAAGCAACCGCCATCAAGGCGCGTGGTGACGCGCTGCGGGATAATCCGGGTCTCGTATCGCTGACACAGGCGGAAAGATGGAACGGCCAGTTGCCATCGACCATGTTGCCGAACAGCTCCATCCCGATGCTGAACCTTAATCCGCAGACCGTGTCTGAATGATCGGAAAATGGCGGGGCAAAAAACCCCGCCATTTTTTTGATCTCGTGGCCGGCTTAGCGCGGTTCGTTGCCGCGTGGGCGGATATAGGCACGTGGGCCATGACCGCCCGGGCGTCCGCCGTGCCAGCCGGGACGATCCCAGTTCCGGTTACGATAGCGATAGTCAGGGCGACCCCAATAACCGCGACGATAATAGTAATCATCGCGATCATTGAGCGCGGAGCCGATGGCCACACCGGCGATCAGCGGAATGCCGATGAGGGCTGCGTTACGTCCGAAATCATTGGAATAGCCGCTGCCGACCGTTCCTTCCTGAAACGCGATATAGCGTGACGACGACCAGCCATGGGTTCCGCCATAGCTCACCTGACACCAGCCATAACCCGAGGTGCAGCCGTGTACTGTCACCGGCGCGCCGCCCGGGATGGCGCCCATGGACGGATAGCTGGTGCTGGGGCCGGTGCGGATATTGAGATTGGCGGTGGAGATGGCGTTTGCGGCCTGTGCCGCGCCAGCCGACAAGACTCCCAACGCCACAAGGGCAGCTCTCAAAGCGAGTTTCATCGAACATCTCCCTGAATGAACACGATGAATGACGACAATCTTTTATGAAACGAGGCTGTCGGGCGAAAGTTCCTCTTTGGAACTTGGTAAACAGTCGGACGTCAGGGCAATCGGTGAGAAAAGCAATATACGGGACAAAGAAAAAGCGCCGGGATATCCGGCGCTTTTGTATACGTTTGCTTGGTGGGTCCGGGCTTAGCGTTTGCAGCGCGCCACGTAGATTTTGCCATGACGGTTGCGGTATTCGCAATTGCCATTGCGCAATTCGCGCACGAGCAGACCACCAAGCGCGCCTGCACCTGCACCGATCAGAGCACCCCGCCCGCCGCCGGCGATGCCGCCGATAATCGCGCCTGCACCCGTACCGATGGAAATATCTTTTTCAGTGGTGGTGCAGCCTGAAATTGCCATCAGCGCCACCAGTCCAAGTGCTACTTTCCGCATTTCTGTGTCCTCCGTAAGTGCAGTGATGCAATAAGAACGATTCGCCTTGAAATCGGTTGCTCGAAAATAAAGGAGAATTTGCAGCGAAAACAGTGGTTAGCGGCGATAGCGCAGAATGACCGCAATCGCCAGGACGGCCAGACCTATGGCGATGAAACCCTGAATAATGAAAACCGCATTCATCATGATATCGTCCTTTAGCGCTGATGGTTTTCCGTCAAACCACCGCGCATATGGTGCCACTGAAAGCACTTTGCGAAAAGTATAGAGCGCATTCCGGCTGCTGCAAGGTGCCGGGCATGCGCTCGCACTCGATTATGCCCGTCAGATCGCGGCAAAGCCTTTTTCAAGATCTGCGATGATATCGGCAACATCTTCCAGACCAATCTGCAGCCGGATGACCGGTCCTGGATAATTGCCCTTGGCAATCAGGCGGTCGGCAACGCGCACCTGCAGCGCGAGGCTTTCATAACCGCCCCAGGAATAGCCAAGGCCGAAGATTTCCAGCGCGTTGAGGAAAGCATGGGCTTCCGCCTGTCCGCCTTCTTTCAGAACGAACGAGAAGATGCCCGACGAGCCGGTGAAATCGCGCTTCCAGATTTCGTGGCCGGGATGGCTTTCAAGGGCAGGGTGCAGAACCTGTGCGACTGCGGGATGGCTTTCGAGCCAATGGGCAACTTCCAGTGCGCTCTTGCGGTGATGCTCCAGCCGGATGCCCATGGTGCGCATGCCGCGCAGGACTTGATAGGTATCGTCGGGGTTGGCGCAAAGCCCAAGCGTGCCGTGGGTTTCGAGAAGCTGCGGCCAGCATTTCTCGTTGGCGGAAATGGTGCCGAACAGAATGTCGGAATGGCCGGATGGATATTTGGTCGAGGCGTGAATCGTAACATCCACACCGAAGTCGAGCGCCTTGAAATAGACTGCGGTTGCCCAGGTGTTGTCCATCATCACGATGGCGTCGCCTTTGTGGGCAGCTTCAACGATGGCCGGAATGTCCTGCATCTCGAAAGTGTTGGAGCCGGGCGATTCCGTAAAGACCACCTTGGTATTGGGCTTCATCAGAGCCGCGATGCCCGCGCCGATTTCCGGGTCGTAATATTCGACATCCACGCCCATGCGCTTGAGGATCGTATCGGCAAAATGACGGGTCGGATTGTAGATCGAATCCACCAGCAGAGCATGATCGCCGGAAGACAGGAAGGCCAGCAGTGGCACGGTCACAGCCGCCAGACCGGACGGAACGCAGACGGTTCCGGCAGAGCCTTCCAGTGCATTGATCGCATCGCAAAGCGCATCGCTGGTGGGCGTTCCGCGCGTGCCATAGGTATATTTCTGGTTGCCGGTCGCCATGGTCTCGGCATCCGGGAAAAGCACGGTCGAGGCGCGGACAACCGGCGGATTGACGAAGCCGTGATAGTCGCGTGGCTGATAGCCATCATGCGCCAGTCGAGTGTTTATCCCCAGTTTCGCCGTGTTGACTTGCTGCTTAGCCACGAAATTGCCTCCAGACCGTGTTGCATGCGTTCCGCCGGTTCTCTTTTAGAGAGCTCTGCATGGTCGTACCGTCTACCGGATGCGGCCAGATGCGGTTGGCAGAAAGATCAATGATTCCGCCGATAACGGAATGTTTTGAAGTTCATTCGATAAGCCGCGTCTGGGCTGGATGCAACCCTGTGGTCAGTGCTCGAAGTGCAAGATGCGATGCGAAAAGGGAATAATGGAATGTCATCACCGGATATGAAAAACACGCTTCTCAATCCGGTATATGCGGCCATTGAACTTATCCGCTCCTTTCTGCGTCCTGCTTATAAGGGAGCTCCCTATTCCTGGACGATGCAGATGACAGCAATCGTCGTGCTGCTGCCCTTCATCATCCTGATCCTGCACCTATGGGACGCCGATATCGTTCGTGCGGCGGCTGGAAGCACCAATATCGTCATGGAAATCCTGCGAACCGTGACCGACGCGATCCGCACGCTGGTGTGGCTGGCGGTGGCGCTGATCGTCTGGCTCGTGGCGGCTTTCATCTTGTCGCCCGGTTATCGGGGGCAGATGCGCCCCATTCTCATGCGCTGGCACGGTTGGGCCACGCTGGTATTGGCATCCATCGTCGCGGGCAGTATTCCAACGGAAATCGGCAAGCTTGCCATCGGTCGCGCGCGCCCGTTTCTGCTCGATCAATATGGTGCAGCCTATTTCTCGCCGTTCAAGGGTGAGTTTCTCTATGAGAGTTTCCCGTCGGGCCATTCGATGATGGCGGGTATCATGATGATGTCGCTGAGCATTTTTCTGCCACGCTGGCGCTTTCCGATTATCGTTATCGGTCTGTTGTTCTGCATCAGCAGGCTTGCTGCCGGAGCGCATTTCCCGACCGACATTGTGGCAGGTTGTACGATTGGATTGCTCGCAACCTGGTGGGTGGCGCGCTACATGGCGACGCGAAATATTATTTTTTCACTGGATGATAAGCACACGCTCCCCACTGTGTGATTCTGGCCCTGACCGCGGCTGTTTTCGACAGCCGCGCTAGGGCTATGTTCATTTAAATAACTGTTATTACTCTATTTTCACTTTCGAGATTCCAGCAAGTGTCGAACCTCACACTTTGTTAGCCGCGCTACCCAGAAATTGGGAAACCGTGTAAAAAATTGAACCGCTGTTTCGGGCTTTTCCACGAAACGCGGATTTTGCCGCCGTTATTAACTTGACCAATGCCCAAATATCGCCTTCGATAAGGCGGTGAAGGCGACAGGCGCCGCTGTGCTCGAAAATAATCAAGAGGCCGGATAAACTGGTCAGGGCGAGAGGCGGTCTGCTATGCAGCGTGGGGTTGAGGACGAGCGCAACGCTTTTCCCGGAAAAACCTATGCAACAACAACGAGAGAGACGCACGGGCAGTTTGCCCGACGTTTCCAGGGAACAAAAAGGTTGCAGGCCAGATGAAAAATACAATCGTAATGGGGTTATTGGGTGCGGCAGCGCTGTTCGGCGCGGCTTCAGGGGCATCTGCCGACACGCTTTCGGATGTGAAGGCAAAGGGCTTCCTGCAATGTGGCGTCAACACCGGTCTTCTCGGTTTTGCTTCGCCGGACGACAAGGGCGAATGGTCGGGCTTCGACGTGGATTATTGCCGCGCGGTCGCGTCCGCGATATTTGGCGATCCGACCAAGGTGAAGTTTACGCCGCTCAATGCCAAGGAACGCTTCACGGCATTGCAGTCTGGTGAAGTGGATGTTCTGATCCGCAACACCACCTGGACTATCAGCCGCGATACGTCGCTCGGTCTTGATTTCGCGGGCGTGAACTATTTCGACGGCCAGGGCTTCATGATCAATTCGAAGAAGCTTTCCGGCATCAATTCGGCGCTTCAGCTTTCCGGCGCTTCGATCTGCGTTCAGGCTGGCACCACGACCGAACTGAACATGGCCGATTATTTCCGCTCCAACAAAATGGAATATAATCCGGTCGTCTTCGAAAAGGTCGATGAAGCCAATGCGGCTTACGATTCCGGTCGTTGCGACGCTTATACCACCGACCAGTCCGGCCTTTATGCGATCCGCCTGACGCTCGCCAATCCGGACGATCACGTCATCCTGCCGGAAATCATTTCGAAGGAGCCGCTTGGACCAGCTGTCCGTCAGGGCGATTCCAAGTGGGCAGACGTTATCCGCTGGACCCATTATGCCCTGTTGAACGCCGAAGAATTCGGTATCACGAAGGCCAATGTCGATGAGATGAAGAACTCCGACAACCCCGAAATCAAGCGCTTGCTTGGCACCGAAGCCGATACGAAGATCGGTACCGATCTCGGCCTCGACAATGACTGGGTCGTCAAGATCATCAAGGGCGTCGGCAATTACGGCGAATTGTTCGAACGCAATCTCGGCAGCGGCAGTCCACTCAAGATCGCGCGCGGCCTCAATGCCCAGTGGACGAAGGGTGGCCTGCAATACGGCATGCCGATCCGCTAAGGACGACGGCTTTTGCATCTGACATGGGGTGGGGGCATTTGCACCCGCCTCATGCCGGATTTGTCAGCTCTTTATTTCCCTGAGAACAGGTTTCCCTCGGGATCGGACCTGTTTCGTAGCAGGCATTTGAAATGGGCGTTTGCCCACAAGAGCGCATAGCATTTCGCTGGCCAGACATTTGAACCGGCCCGTCGCAAAAAAGTATGGTTCGGCTGCATTGACGTTTCGAGAATTACGCTTCCGTTTGGGAGCGCCGTTTCCGTTCCGAAAAATTTGCGCCAGAGCCCCAAGATACGGGAAACATATGGCTTCCTATTCTGCAACCGAACGCCATGATGGCGGTGGAACCTCACTTCTCTACGATCCGCGCGTTCGCGGCATCTTCTATCAGGTGATTGTGTTCGTCGCGGTCGTAGGCTCGATCTACTGGATCGTCGGAAACACGATCACCAATCTTCAGCGCGCGAATATCGCCTCCGGCTTCGGCTTTCTGAACGGTCGCGCGGGTTTCGATGTCAGCCAGACACTGATTTCCTATAACAGCGATTCCACCTATGGCCGGGCCATTCTGGTCGGTCTGGTCAACACACTCTATGTGGCGGGCTTGGGCGTTATCACGGCCTCGATCATCGGCTTTCTTGTCGGTATCGGTCGTCTGTCGCGCAACTGGCTGATCCGAAAGATCTGCACGGTCTATGTCGAGGTGTTTCGCAACATTCCGCCGCTGCTGGTCATTTTCTTCTGGTATTTCGGCATTCTGGCCACCTTGCCGAATGTGCGCGAGAGCATCAGCGGACCGCTGCACACCTATATCAATACGCGCGGTTTCTTCATGCCCGCGCCAGTCTGGGGTGAGGGGGCGTGGCTGATACTGGCGGCGCTCGCATTGGGCATTGTCGCCTCTTTCGTGGTGGCGCGCTGGGCCAAGCGCCGGCAGATGGCGACGGGGCAGCCCTTCCATACAATCCGTGTCGCGATCGCTTTGATCATTGGTCTGCCGCTACTTGCCTTCATCGCGACCGGTTTTCCGGTATCCTTCGATGTCCCGAAACTCGGGACGTTCAATCTGACGGGTGGCGCGCAGGTCAAACCGGAATTTTTGGCGCTGTTTCTGGCTCTGTCTTTCTATACGGCGTCGTTCATTGCCGAAACGGTGCGCGCAGGCATTCTTGGCGTCAACAAAGGGCAGACTGAAGCCGCTTATGCTGTGGGCATGCGGCCCGGCCCGACGATGCGGCTGATCATCGTGCCGCAGGCGCTGCGCATCATCATTCCGCCACTGTCGAGCCAGTATCTGAACCTTATCAAGAATTCCTCGCTGGCAATCGCCATCGGCTATCCGGATCTGGTCGCCGTCGGCGGCACGATCCTCAATCAGACGGGCCAGTCGGTTGAAGTCGTGGCGATCTGGATGGTGATCTATCTGGGCATCAGTCTGGTTACATCCGCCCTCATGAACTGGTTCAATGCCAAAATGGCGCTGGTGGAGAGATGACCATGGAAAATGCCGATCTCCAATATATCCGCACGCAAATGGTCGATAGCGAAAAGCCGCCGCGTTCCGTACAGGGCTTTTCGCACTGGCTGCGCGTCAATCTCTTCGCTTCTCCAACCGATGCGGCCCTGACGATCTTCGCTCTGTTTCTGCTGGTCTGGTTTCTGCCTTCGGCGATTCAGTGGCTCTTCATCAATGCGGTGTGGAGCGGAACCGACCGCACCGCCTGTCTGACCGTTGCGCAGGGCGGCGCACAGCCGGATGGCTGGTCCGGCGCGTGCTGGGCTTTTGTTCAGGCCAAGTATGAGCAGTTCATCTATGGGCGCTATCCGATCGATGAGCGGTGGCGGGTCAATCTCACGGCGCTGATCTTCGTCGTGCTTTTGGTACCGCTGCTGATCCCGAAGGTGCCGCAGAAGGCGCTCAACGCCATTCTGTTCTTCTTCGTGTTTCCGTTCGTCGCTTTCTTCCTGCTGGTTGGTGGCTGGTTTGGCCTGTCCTTCGTGGAAACGCCGCTTTGGGGCGGCCTTCTGGTGACGCTGGTTCTGTCCTTCGTGGGCATTGCCGTCTCACTGCCGCTCGGCATTTTGCTGGCGCTCGGTCGCCGGTCGCATCTGCCTGTCATCAAGACATTTAGCATCATTTTCATCGAGATGGTGCGCGGTGTTCCGCTGGTCACAGTGTTGTTCATGGCGAGCGTCATGCTGCCACTGTTCCTGCCGCCGGGTGTCACCTTCGACAAACTGCTGCGTGCGTTGATCGGCGTGGCGTTGTTTGCCTCGGCCTATATGGCGGAAGTGGTGCGCGGCGGACTACAGGCCATTTCGCGCGGGCAATATGAAGGCGCGGATGCGCTCGGCCTCAGCTACTGGCAGAAGACGGGTCTCATCATCCTGCCGCAGGCGCTGAAACTGGTGATTCCCGGCATCGTGAACACCTTCATCGGTCTCTTCAAGGATACGAGCCTCGTCTACATCATCGGCATGTTCGATCTTCTGGGTATTGTTCGCCAGAATTTCTCCGATGCCAATTGGGCTTCTCCACAGACGCCTGCTACCGGCCTTATTTTTGCGGGCTTCGTTTTCTGGATTTTCTGTTTCGCTATGTCGCGATACTCTATATTCATGGAACGACGGCTCGACACGGGTCACAAACGATAAAAAGAACAAAAGGGAATAATGGAATGAGTGCACAAAGCGCCCTCCCGCAATCCGAGCTCGGTGTCGATGTCGACGGCTCCAAGATGCAGGTTTCCAAAACCGATGTCGCCATCGAAATCACCAATATGCATAAGTGGTATGGTGAGTTTCACGTTCTGCGCGACATCAACCTGAAGGTCATGCGCGGTGAACGTATCGTCGTGGCTGGTCCGTCTGGTTCCGGCAAATCGACGATGATCCGCTGCATCAACCGTCTGGAGGAGCATCAGAAGGGCAAGATCGTCGTTGACGGTATCGAACTCACCAACGATCTGAAGAAGATCGATGAAGTGCGCCGCGAAGTCGGCATGGTGTTCCAGCACTTCAACCTTTTTCCGCATCTGACCATTCTGGAAAACTGCACGCTGGCCCCGATCTGGGTGCGCAAGATGCCGAAGAAAAAGGCGGAAGAAATCGCCATGCATTATCTGGCGCGCGTGAAAATTCCGGAGCAGGCTAATAAATATCCGGGCCAGCTCTCCGGTGGCCAGCAGCAGCGCGTGGCAATTGCCCGTGCGCTGTGCATGAATCCGAAAGTCATGCTGTTTGACGAACCGACTTCTGCGCTCGATCCGGAAATGGTCAAGGAAGTGCTTGATACGATGGTGAGCCTTGCCGCCGAAGGCATGACCATGATCTGCGTGACGCACGAAATGGGCTTTGCCCGTCAGGTCGCCAATCGCGTGATCTTCATGGATCAGGGCCAGATTGTCGAACAGAACTCGCCGAACGAGTTCTTCGACAATCCGCAGCACGAACGCACCAAGCTGTTCCTCAGCCAGATCCTGCACTGATCAGGCCGATTGCCTTGCATTGGAAAACACCCGCCAGTGTCACTGGCGGGTGTTTTCGTATTATCTATTTTGTGTCGACTGTATGATTTTCAATCTTCCACGAAATGGCGCAGGCGCTGCAAGGCATCGTCCCACTGCGTCGAAACGGCCGCCAGATAGGCGCGGGCATCGACAAGTGGAGCAGGATGCAGGCGGAAGTGACTTTCCCGCCCGATCTTTTCCCGCTGCACAAGGCCAACCTGTTCGAGAACGGACAGGTGCTTGGTCACGGCTTGCCGTGTGATGCTGCCATTCTGCGACAGCACCACGATGGAGCGGCTCTCACCGTCACTCAATGTTTCGATGAGCGCAAGTCGGGTCGGGTCGGCAAGCGCCCCGAAAATAGCGGATATTTCCATGGCGTGACTGGCCGGGCTTTCATTCATTTTTCGACATGGGCCTTGATGTTGCCGACCTGCTCCTGCCAGCCGCCATCGTTCATGCGCAGTGCCAATGGCTGGCGCTCGGCGGGCAGGGCATCGAAACCGCTTTCAACAACCGTCAGGCGGGTGCCGCTCTCGATCGGTTCTAGCTTGAATTCCACCAGCGTCGGCGGCTCCTTGGAATAATCGACATCGGGCTCGATCGCATAAGGATGCCAGGTGAAGGCAAAATAGTTCGGCGCCTCCATATCCTTGACGAAGGATTCCCAGCGCACATGCTCAAAGCCCGGATAGGTGATGTGGCCGGTCGAAGCGGTGCCGACGACGAACGGGCCATCGATCTTGACGCGAAACCAGCTTCCAAACTCGTCATGGTCGGTCAGGGCGCGCCAAACGCGGTCAATGCCTGCGCGAATATCGACGGTTTTCTCAATGCGATCTGTCGTGCTTGCAAGGGTCATGGTGTAAATCCTCCGTAATTGGCAACTCAATGGTTGCTAATTTACAGGCCCAGGAAAAATAAGCAACCGAAAAGTTGCATATTTACTCCGGGGAGGGTGCTTTGTCGGGCAAGGGGAACAGCGTGCGAAGCTTTTCTGCCAAGGCGCGATCTCCTTCGACGATCAGCAGACCGGCCTCCTCAAGCGCTGATAATGGCTGCCCGCCATAGATCGTTGCGGCGACCATGCGCGGTGCGCCTTGCAGCGAAAGATCGCATCGTTCTGGCTTACCACGGGCGATATCCAGCGCCTCATCATGCAGGTGGGCGGTGAAATCTTCTCCATCCAGCTGCAGGTGGATGGTCGCATTCATCCCATGCGCGCTTTCGCTATCCAACATAGTGCGCAGGGATAGCAAGAACGACACTGTTGATATCGGCAGGTTCGGATCGTGCATTGGCGAACGCGCGGCCCAACGACCGAGTGCTTGCAGGATAGGCTCGCTTTCATAGCCCCATTCGGTGAGTTCATAGACCTGCACCGAGGCGGGGGGAGGCAATTTGGTCTTGTGGAGAATGCCCGCCAGTTCCAGCCCTTCCAGCCTCTGGGTCAGCACATTGGCGCTGACGCCCGGCAGATCGGCGCGCAAATCGCTGAAGCGCTTTGGGCCCAGCATCAGCTCTCGCATGACCAGCAGCGCCCAGCGCTCTCCAATTAAATCAAGGCCATGCGCTGCGGCGCACGCATCGTCATAGCTGCGCTTGGCGGCTTGTTTTTCGCTTTTAGTTATTTTTCCTAACTTCATAGTTGCTTAATATAACTTATCTGTCATTATGTTCAAGCAAACTTAATCCAGACATGTCCGTTAGAGGCAGAAAATGTCTGGCCCAGCGACGATTAACGTTAGCAATGGAGACAGGGCCACACCCTGCCAATGGAGGAAATGACATGCCGAAAATGATTTTCGTGAATCTGCCTGTGAAAGACGTTGCGCGCTCGACCAGCTTTTATGAAGCCATTGGCGCGCAGAAGAACCCGATGTTCTCGGACGAAACCGCGTCCTGCATGGTTTTCTCCGATACGATCCACGCCATGATCCTTGATCATGACAAGTTCAGCCAGTTCACGCCGAAGAAAATTGCCGATGCCACCGCGGTCAGCGAAGTACTGGTCTGCCTTTCCGCCGACAGCAAGGCCGAGGTGGATGATACGGTCGAAAAGGCCGCGAAGGCTGGCGGTCGTGCCGATCCAGCGGCCAAACAGGATTACGGTTTCATGTATGGGCGCAGCTTCGAGGACCCGGACGGCCATATCTGGGAGCTGATGTGGATGGATATGGAAGAAGCAGCCAAGGTCATGGGCTGACATCAAACCGGATAGACAGGGAGGAATTGACCATGTCTGGTCTCACCATTTGCCTGTGGTTCGATGGGCAGGCGGAGGAAGCCGCCAATCATTACGTTTCGATTTTTCGCGCCTGCGGGCGACCGGCTTCGATTGATGGCTTCATCCGCTTCAAGCATGGCCATCAGCAGAACGAAGAACAGGCAGTCACTGCGAACTTCACGCTCGACGGGCAAAAAATATGCGGCCTCAACGGCGGTCCGTCGTTCAAGTTTACGCCAGCGGCTTCGTTGATCGTTCGCTGCAAGGATCAGGCAGAGGTGGATGCCTTCTGGGAAAAACTTCTGGAAGGCGGTTCGCCGATGGAATGCAGTTGGCTGACCGACAAATACGGCTTCGCATGGCAGATCGTGCCCGATATGTTGCTCGATATTCTCGAAAACGGTGCGCCCGATGTCCGTCAGCGCGTAGCGGACGCCATGATGAAGATGGTCAAGATCGATGTTGCGACACTGGAAGCGGCGCGCGACGCTGCCTGAGTTTTAACCGACTATCCACGTATGGCCGCAACCGCATCATAGCCGTAGAGCCAGTCCAGATCCTTCAGAAAAGTATCCGGGCGGCGCAAGGCAAACAGCATGTTGCGGCCAAGCGCCATCGGTCCGGTGGCGTGATAGGCAAAGCGGTTAAGCTGGCCGCGTTTGGCGACCGCCGCGATCCGTTCCTTGCGGACGGTTTCGAAGCGACGCAGTCCCACCGATTGATCGGCGGCATCAAGCGCTTCGGCAAGTGCGGCAGCATCTTCAATCGCCATCGCCGCACCTTGCGCGGCAAATGGCGTGACGGCATGGGACGCATCGCCCAGAAATATGGTGCGGTTCGGCCCCAGAAACTGCGGTTCCGACATTTCGAAAAGCGGCCAATAGGTCCAATCTTCGGCAGTTGCCAGAACATCGCGAACCGGCTTGGCCCAATCCCGATAGGCGGCTTGCAGCTTTGTGCGGTCGCCTGTTCCGGACCAGTTTTCGCCCGCATTTTCACCTGCCGTTATGGCAACGAAATTGAAGAATGTCCCGGCTTTGACGGGATAGGCGATGAAATGAATGCTCGGGCCGAGCCAGGCCGATACGGCCTTGCGTTCAGGAAGAGCGCTCAGGAAAGAGGCGGGCAGGGCATTGGTTGCCAATGTTGCGCGCCACGCAATATGGCCGCTGAACCGCGCCTTGTCATAACTGGCAAGTGCGCGCTCGACAGACCAGACTCCATCGCAGGCGATCAGATAATCGGCCTCGATGGTCTCCGTTCCGCTTTCGCTTTTGACGGTCGCCACGATGCCCTTGTCGCGAGCGCTATGGTCGAGGATTTCGCTGCCGAGACTGATCTGGATCGCCGGGTTTTCCGCGCAGGCTTGCAACAGGGCCGATTGCAAATCGGCACGATGGCAGACCACATAGGCATGATGCCAGCGCTTAAAAGCCTTGTCACCCAGCTCCATGGCAAGCAGGGGACGCGCCTTGCGCCCGTCAACGAGGTAGAGCTTTTCAGGTGTTACGGCGTGGGAAGCCAAGCTGTCGGCGATACCGAGGCGTTCGAGGTGACGCATGGCGTTGGGGGCCAGCTGCAGGCCCGCACCGACTTCAGAAAGAGCTGAGGCTTTCTCGATGAGCCGGATGGTCCAGCCCCGTGCTGCAAGTTCCTGCGCCGCGCTCAATCCCGCGACACCGGCTCCTGCTATCAATATGTGGCCTTTGCCCATATCGGTCTTCTTGCCCAATGCTGTGACGAGATGGGCTTTAACAGACGCCGATCAGGCCGCTTTGTCGGCTGGGGCGTCGTAGGTGCAGCCTGACGGGACGGTTTCGTCGGCATGCAGCTTGGCATTGTAGCGATAAAGGGTCGAGCAATACGGGCAGACCACTTCGCTTTCATCGCCCATGTCGAGGAAGACATGCGGATGGTCGAAAGGCGGGTTTGCGCCGACGCACATGAATTCCTTTACGCCGATTTCAATGGCATTATGGCCGGCGTCGTTCTGGAAATGAGGAATGATGTGATCGGACATAATACGCTCCGGGCTGTCGTTCGCGGTATATAGCACGCCTCAGACCAGCGCGCTCAAAACTCTGCTTGCGTTTACCGCGAAACGCTTGTTTCCGGAAGCGTTTTCATCAATTCTAGGGATATTTAAGTGATTTGCTATCAAACTGTCATGTGACAGCCATAGACTTTGCGATGCGCCGGTTCGTTCCGGCAGATGCCGGATTAGGAAAAATGAACGAAAACAGTGCGTTGGCAAGAGAAACCCAGAACGGGGCTCATGAGATGACAGCTGAACCAGCCCGCACCTCCGATATCGGTTCGGACATGCAAAACGCTCCCGATGCTCACAAAGCTTTGAATGAAGATAAAATCGCGGAGCTGATGAACAGCGCGGATCGCTTCGTTAATCGTGAGTTTTCCTGGCTCCAGTTCAATCGTCGCGTTCTGGACGAGGCGGCCAATATGCGCCAGCCCTTACTGGAACGCCTGCGTTTTCTGTCTATTTCGGCCACCAATCTCGATGAATTTTTCATGGTGCGCATTGCCGGTCTTGCCGGACAGGTGCGGGCCGGTGTGGCGCTGCGCAGTGCCGATGGTCGTACGCCACAGGAGCAGCTCGATTTCGTTCTGGATGAAGTGAGCCGTTTGCAGGCCGAGCAGCAGGGACGTTTCCGCATTTTGCGTGATGAACTGGTGCAGGAAAATATCGACATCGTTCGCCCGTCGGGCTTGTCGGATTCGGAAAAGGAATGGCTGGAAAGCCATTTTCTTGAAACGATCTTCCCGGTTTTGACGCCGCTCTCCATCGATCCGGCTCATCCTTTCCCGTTCATTCCGAATCTGGGCTTCTCAATTGCCTTGCAGCTGGCGCGTCGCGCCGACAATCACCCGATGACCGCGCTTTTGCGCATTCCGGTGGCTCTGAAGCGTTTCATCCAGCTGCCGACAGACCAACAAAACGTCTATCGTGTCATCACCATTGAAGATGCGGTGAGCCTGTTTATCGGGCGGCTGTTCCCTGGTTATGAGGTGCGCGGAGCAGGCACATTCCGCATCATTCGTGACAGCGATATTGAAGTTGAAGAAGAAGCCGAAGACCTCGTGCGTCTCTTCGAAACGGCGCTGAAGCGCCGCCGTCGCGGTCAGGTGATCCGTATCGAATTCGATGGCGAAATGCCGGAAGCCCTGCGCGTCTTTGTGGCGACCGAACTTGGCGTCTCCGAAAATCGTGTCAGCGTGCATGAAGGACTTCTGGCGCTCAACATGATCTCGGAAATCGTCTCGATCCCGCGCGATGACCTGAAATTCGTGTCCTACAATCCGCGTTTCCCGGAACGTATCCGCGAACATGGCGGCGATTGCTTTGCCGCGATTCGCGAAAAGGATATCGTGGTTCACCACCCTTATGAATCCTTCGACGTTGTGGTGCAGTTCCTGCGTCAGGCGGCGGCGGACCCGGATGTGCTGGCCATCAAGCAGACGCTCTACCGCACCTCCAACGACAGCCCGATTGTGCGTGCGCTGGTCGATGCGGCGGAAGCGGGAAAGTCGGTGACGGCGCTGGTCGAGCTGAAGGCGCGCTTCGATGAAGAAGCCAATATTCGCTGGGCGCGCGATCTTGAACGCGCGGGCGTGCAGGTGGTGTTCGGCTTCATCGAATTGAAGACGCACGCAAAAATGTCGCTTGTCGTACGGCGCGAGGACCAGAAGCTGCGCTCCTATGTGCATCTGGGCACCGGCAATTATCACCCGATCACCGCGCGCATTTATACGGATCTATCCTTCTTCACTTCGGATGCGGATATCGCCCGCGATGTGGCGCATATCTTCAATTTCATCACCGGCTATGCCCAGCCCGCCGAGGAAATGAAAATCGCCATTTCGCCCTTCACCTTGCGCGCGCGCATCATCAAGCACATCGAGGATGAAGTGGCGCATGCGAAGGCCGGGCGACCGGCGGCGATCTGGATGAAGATGAATTCGCTGGTCGATCCACAGATTATTGATGCGCTTTATAAGGCAAGTCAGGCGGGCGTTCATATCGATCTGGTGGTGCGCGGCATTTGCTGCCTGCGGCCGGGTGTTCCGGGCTTATCGGACAATATCCGCGCCAAGTCGATTGTGGGGCGTTTTCTCGAGCATAGCCGCGTTTTCTGCTTTGGAAACGGGCATGATCTGCCGTCCGACAAGGCGATTGTCTATATTGGTTCCGCCGATATGATGCCGCGCAATCTCGACCGCCGTGTGGAGACTTTAGTACCCATCACCAACGCAACAGTTCATCAACAAATTTTATCACAAATCATGTTTGCCAACATAATTGATAACCAACAGAGCTATCAGCTACTTGCGGATGGCACCTCTCGCCGGATAGAAAAAGAAGAAGGAGAGGAAGCTTTCAACGCGCAGGAATATTTCATGACCAATCCTAGCCTTTCGGGTCGCGGAAAGTCGCTGAAGTCTTCGGCCCCCCGCCTCATCGCACATCGCAAGCGTGCGCAGGCGGAAAGAAAAACGACTGCATGAGCCCAGCTATAGCACAAGGCCGTCTGAAGGGTCTCAAGCCCATCGGGGTCATTGACATCGGCTCGAATTCGATCCGTCTCGTCATTTACGAAGGTATCGTCCGTTCACCGACGGTGCTTTTCAACGAAAAACTCCTTTGCGGTCTCGGCAAGGGACTCGCCAAGACAGGTCGGCTCAACGACAAGTCCGTCGATATTGCGCTGCGCGCCTTGCGGCGCTTCCGTGCGCTGGCCGAACAGGCTGGCGCCGTTTCCGTGCACGCGCTGGCGACAGCTGCCGCGCGCGAAGCGAAGAACGGACCTGATTTCATCGCGCAGGCCGAGGCCATTCTTGGACGGCACATTGAAGTTCTGTCCGGCAAGGAAGAAGCCTATTATTCGGCGCTGGGGATCATTTCCGGCTTCCACAAGCCCCAGGGCGTAGCGGGCGATCTCGGTGGCGGCAGCCTTGAGCTGGTGGCCGTCAACGATCACGATATCGGCGAGGGCATCACCCTGCCGCTCGGCGGCTTGCGCCTTCAGGACATGTCCGACGAAAAGCTGACGGAAGCCGCGAAGATCACACGCACGGAGCTTGCAAAGGCGACGCTGCTTGAAATGCATCAGGGGCAGGTCTTCTATGCGGTTGGTGGCACGTGGCGTAACCTTGCCAAGCTGCATATGACCGCGAAGCATTATCCACTACTGGTCATGCATGGTTACGAGATGGACCCGGTTGAGGCGCAGAGTTTTCTCAAGCGCGTCGCCAAGGGCAATATCGACACGATGCGCGGTATTGAGGCGGTATCGAAGAACCGTCGCCAGCTTCTGTCTTACGGCGCGACCGTGATGCTGGAAACCATCCGCCGCATGAAGCCATCTAAGATCGTTTTCTCGGCATTGGGCGTGCGCGAAGGATATCTCTATTCGCTGTTGCCGAAGAACGAGCAGAAACTCGACCCATTGCTGGCTTCTGCGGAAGAACTGGCGATACTGCGGTCGCGTTCGCCACGCCATGCGCGTGAACTTGCCGTCTGGACGACGCTTTCATTGCCGCAACTCGGCTTTGATGAAACCGAGGATGAGGCGCGTTATCGCGAAGCCGCATGTCTTGTGGCGGATATAAGCTGGCGCGCGCATCCCGATTATCGCGGTTCGCAGGCGCTGAACATCATTGCTCACGGCTCGTTCGGCGGCATTGACCATCCGGGCCGTTCCTATATGGCGCTGGCCAATTACTATCGTCATGAAGGGCTGATCGAAGACGAGATTGCGCCGGAAATCGTGCAGCTTGCCACACCGCGCCTGCGCGAAAGGGCCAAGCTACTCGGTGCATTGCTACGCGTCGTCTATCTTCTGTCGGCATCGATGCCGGGTGTCATTCCGCGCCTCTATTGGCGTGAGGAAGAAAACGGCATTGCGCTGGTCGTGCCGGGCGATCTTGCCGATCTTGTCTCGGACCGCCCGGAAGGTCGCCTGCAGCAGCTTGCCAAATTGACGGGCAAGAACCTCTATTTCGCGATTGGCGACAAGGGAGGGGAATAAGGGAGTAAGGGAATAGGGGAGTATGTTTATACAGCCCTTTTCACCTATTCCCCTACTGCCTTATTCCCTTACTCCCCTAATTCCACCGCCCGAATACGCCGGTTCTCGAACTTGATGCCGATCTTGCCGTCGATCAGGTCCAGTGCCTTTTGACCGAACACTTCGCGACGCCAGCCTTGCAAGGCCTGCACTTTCGCTTCATCGCCTTCGGCTGCAATCTTGTCGATATCATCCGAGCTGGCGACGATCTTGGCGGCAACGCCGTGTTCTTCTGTCACCAGCTTCAGCAGAACCTTCAGAAGATCGGCTGCGGCGGCGCTGCCTTCCGGCGAATGCGACGGCTTCGGCAGCTTCGGCAGGTCTTCTTTAGGGATAGCGAGCGCTGACTGAATTGCGGCGACCAGACCGGCGGCCTGTGCCGAGCGTTCCCAACCCTTCGGGATCGAACGCAGACGACCAAGCGCTTCGGCATCACGCGGCTGCTGCTGCGCGATTTCGGCAATCGTGTCGTCCTTGATGATACGGCCACGCGGCACGTTGCGTTCGCGCGCTTCCCGCTCGCGCCATGCAGCAACGGATTGCATGATGGCTAGTTCGATCGGCTTGCGCACGCGGGCCTTCACGCGCCGCCATGCGTCGTCCGGATGCAGATCATAGGTCTCACGGGCGGTCAGAACCGCCATTTCCTCGTTCACCCATTCGCTGCGGCCTTCTTTCTGAAGCTCTTCCTTCAGATAGAGATAGATATCGCGCAGATAGGTGACATCGGCCAGCGCATAGTCGAGTTGCTTGTCCGAAAGCGGACGCCGACGCCAGTCGGTGAAGCGTGACGACTTGTCGAGATGCTTGCCGGTGACTTTCTGAACGAGTTGGTCGTAGGAAATCGCATCGCCGAAGCCGCAGACCATCGCCGCGACCTGACTGTCGAAGACAGGAGACGGGATGAGATCGCCAAGATGAAACACGATTTCGATATCCTGCCGCGCAGCATGGAAAACCTTGACGATTTTCTCGTCGGCCATCAGGCGGAAGAAGGGTGCAAGGTCGAGACCGGGCGCAAGCGCATCCACCAGCGCGGTGTGATCCGGCGAAGCCATCTGGATAAGGCACAATTCCGGCCAGAACGTCGTTTCGCGGATGAACTCCGTGTCGACAGTGACGAAATCTGACTTGGATAGGGCGGATACGGCCTCTTCAAGGGCCTCTGTGGTCGTAATGAGTTGCATGGTTTTCTTCTAGAGCATTTCCAGCAAAAGTGCGAAGCGGTTTTGCGCCGGATAATGCGAAAGATAAAGATCTGCATTTCCAGCAAAAGTGTGAAGCGGTTTTGCGTCTGGAAATGCGCGCTGCATTCAGACAAAGCGACATTGATTGTCCCGAAAGAATGCGCAAAAGCGATAGCATAACAAGTGCAAATCGTGTTTTTTGTCGATACGTTACGTCATGCGGTCCGAACCGCGCCACTTGTAGAGAGTGCAGACTTGACAAAACCCGGTCAAAATGCGCTTTTCCGCCAGAATTTGCAGCGCTTTGCCTGCACTGACTTATCTTACCAAAAGGCAGAAATCATGCACCGTTACCGCAGCCATACCTGCGCAGCCCTCCGTAAGACGGACGTCGGTTCGAACGTTCGTCTGTCCGGCTGGGTTCACCGCGTCCGTGACCATGGCGGCATTCTCTTCATCGATCTTCGCGATCACTACGGCATTACCCAGATTGTGGCCGATCCCGATTCGCCCGCTTTCAAGGTTGCCGAAACAGTTCGCGGCGAGTGGGTCATCCGCGTCGATGGTGAAGTGAAGGCCCGCGCAGGTGATGCGGTCAATGCGAACCTGCCGACCGGCGAAGTTGAAATCTTCGCGACCGAGATCGAAGTTCTGGCCGCAGCCAAGGAACTGCCGCTGCCTGTCTTCGGCGAGCCGGATTATCCGGAAGATATCCGCCTGAAGTATCGCTTCCTCGATCTGCGCCGCGAAACGCTGCACAAGAACATCATGAGCCGCACCAAGATCATTGCCGCGATGCGTCGCCGCATGACCGAAATCGGCTTCAACGAGTTCACCACGCCGATCCTGACGGCCTCGTCGCCGGAAGGCGCACGCGACTTCCTCGTGCCAAGTCGTATTCACGAAGGCAAGTTCTATGCGCTGCCGCAGGCACCGCAGCAGTACAAGCAGCTTCTGATGGTTGCCGGTTTCGACCGCTACTTCCAGATTGCGCCTTGCTTCCGCGACGAAGACCCGCGCGCTGATCGCCTGCCGGGCGAATTCTACCAGCTCGACCTTGAAATGAGCTTCGTGACCCAGGAAGAAATCTGGGAAACGATGGAACCGGTCATGCGCGGCATTTTCGAAGAATTTGCCGAAGGCAAGCCGGTGACGCAGAAATTCCGCCGTATCGCCTATGACGACGCGATCCGCACCTATGGTTCCGACAAGCCGGATCTGCGCAACCCGATCGAAATGCGGGCTGTGACCGATCATTTCGCGGGTTCCGGTTTCAAGGTCTTCGCGAACATGATCGCCAATGATCCCAAGGTCGAAGTCTGGGCCATTCCGGCCAAGACCGGCGGCTCCAGAGCATTCTGCGACCGCATGAATTCCTGGGCCCAGAGCGAAGGCCAGCCGGGTCTTGGCTATATCTTCTGGCGCAAGGAAGGCGACAAGCTTGAAGGCGCTGGCCCGATCGCCAAGAACATTGGCGAGGAACGCACCGAAGCAATCCGTGTGCAGATGGGCCTCGACGATGGCGACGCCTGCTTCTTCGTGGCTGGCCAACCGTCGAAGTTCTACAAGTTCGCTGGCGATGCGCGCACCCGTGCAGGCGAAGAACTGAACCTCGTGGATCGCGACCGTTTCGAACTGGCCTGGATCATCGACTTCCCGTTCTACGAATGGGACGAAGACAACAAGAAGCTCGACTTCGCGCACAACCCGTTCTCCATGCCGCAGGGCGGTCTGGATGCGCTGGAAAATCAGGACCCGCTCGCCATCAAGGCCTATCAGTACGATCTCGTCTGCAACGGCTTTGAAATCGCCTCGGGCTCGATCCGTAACCAGCTGCCGGACGTCATGGTCAAGGCCTTCGAAAAGGTCGGCCTCAGCCAGCAGGATGTGGAAGATCGTTTCGGCGGTCTCTACCGTGCGTTCCAGTACGGCGCGCCTCCGCATGGCGGCATGGCTGCCGGTATCGACCGCGTCATCATGCTGCTGGTCGGTGCAAAGAACCTGCGTGAAATCTCGCTGTTCCCGATGAACCAGCAGGCGCTCGATCTTCTGATGAACGCGCCTTCGGAAGTGACGCCAGCCCAGCTGCGCGATCTTCATATCCGTTTGGCTCCCCAGACTCAGAAGAGCTAAGCTTTTTTTCAGAGAACAAAAAACCCGGCCTTTGAGCCGGGTTTTTTATTTTGGATCAAATCTCGGAAAAAAGCCCGGTGCATTCACCGGGCTTCTTCGATTTTAGTTGTTGGCGTCGATGCCGACCTTCAACAGCTGGATGATCTTCGTTGGATCGAGCGAGGCGGTTGCAACGATCGATGCGAAGGTGACCGGCTGGTCAGGCGAGGCGCTCAGCGTCAGAGACTTCGGATCGGAGAAATACTTGTCCGATGCCGCTTTCAGCTGCTGGGCGAAATCCGGGTTTTTCAGCTGCGTGGCCATCAGCGGAACCATCATCTTCAGCTGTTCGCCAAGCGCCTTGGCGTCCGAACCCTGCTGCTTGGCATAATAGGTCAGCAGCTTTTCGGTCAGCGATGCATCGTCAAAGCGGATCGTCAGGTTCTTGAGGTTCAGCTGTTCTGCGAGGCCGAGAATGGCAAGACCGGCGGCGTCCTTGTCGGCGTCCGACTTGGTCATTGCTTCCTGCGTCTTCTGCACGGCTTCGACAAAGGCCAGATCGTAACCGCCAAGGCTGCCGGTAATGTTGATCTTGCCGAGGTCCTGCGCATCAACTTCCATCTGATCGAGCGTGGCATCGCCCGACTTCGGCGACCACTGGCCCTTCATGTTGACGGCGGCCTGAAGGCTCTTCATGCCCAGCGGCTCAAGCGGGTTCTGGCCGTCCTTGCCGAAGGTGGCGTCAATGCTGGCGACAGTGGCGCTGTAGCCGATCTTTTCAGCCTTGTTCGACGTGTCGAGCGAGACATCGATGCCCTTCACCGTGGCGCCATCCGTGCCCGGCTTGCCGAAGGCGAGTTCATCGATCTTCATCTTGTCGTAAAGAACCATGCTGTCGAGCGGACCCTTGGCGGATTCGGCTGGAATCTGCAGGTTCTGCATCGACATGCCCTTGATGGAGGCCTGATCGTTCTTGCCGTCGGTGTTATCGAGCGTGAGGTCGGGAACGACAACCTGTCCGATGGTGAATCCGCCATCCTGTGCGTCCTGAACATCTTCAAGCGTCACATCGCCGACTTCCACGTCTTTCGGAGACAGCGTGGCAAGTTTGACCTTGGTGCCTTCGAGGACGATATTCGAACCGTCGGCCTTTACATTGGCAAAGCTCAGTTCACCGCCCTGCTTTTCGTAGAGGGCCTTGAGGCGCTCGGCGACGGCATTGGCATCCGCAGCCATGGCGGCGCTGCCGAAAATCAGCGAAAGCGCTGTGCTTGCAGCAAAAATGCGCGCCGCTGGCTTGATGTTGACGAAAACCTGCATTCGAAGCTCCTGGCTCATCTCTTGATTTGGGTGCGGCATTCATAGGCGCAAATGTTCTAATTTAACAACCAGATTTGCTAATCCTGTGGTTGCAGCACGAGAAAACTAGTTTCCGGTTGCTCTATAGTGTGTAAATGGCGGCGGATTTGCGACTGACGCTCTGTTGCACACTCCAATCTGGATTTGTGCAACTATGCAGTGGATTTCAAGCGCAGCCTTGCGCTTTGCGTGTCCTATTTGGCGCAGCCGCACTGTAATGTACTGGTTTAGTTCTCCTGAACGCTTGCTGACGAATCGCGCACTTGGTACTGAGAAGCATGGGAAAAAGTCTGATTCCGCCGGGCGACGGCGAAGAACACATCGAAAAGGTCGATCTTAAATCGGCCCTCGAGGAACGTTACCTCGCTTATGCGCTGTCCACGATCATGCATCGTGCGCTGCCGGACGTGCGCGACGGTCTCAAGCCGGTGCATCGCCGCATTATGCATGCCATGCGCCTGCTGCGTCTCAATCCCGATCAGGCCTATGCGAAATGCGCGCGTATCGTGGGCGATGTGATGGGTAAGTTCCATCCGCATGGCGACGCGTCGATTTACGATGCGCTGGTGCGACTGGCGCAGGATTTCGCGGTGCGTTATCCGCTGGTCGACGGGCAGGGCAATTTCGGCAATATCGACGGCGATAATGCCGCCGCCATGCGTTACACCGAAGCGCGCATGACCGAAGTGGCGACGCTGCTGCTCGAAGGCATCACCGAGGACGCCATCGATTTCCGTCCGACCTATAATGAGGAAGACGAGGAGCCCATCGTTCTGCCGGGCGCATTCCCAAACCTGCTGGCCAATGGCTCGGCGGGTATCGCGGTTGGCATGGCCACGAATATTCCGCCGCATAATGTGGCGGAGCTGTGCTCCTCGGCGCTTTATCTGATCAACCATCCCGATGCAGGCGTGGAAGAACTCATCACCTCGCCGGAGCAATATGCGGAAATCGAGCAGGAAGCGAAAACGGATCCGTCTGCACTTTTGAAAGCCAAGGTGCGCGGGCCGGATTTCCCGACGGGCGGTGTTCTGGTTGAAGAACACGGCAATATTGTCGAAGCCTATCGCACCGGTCGCGGCGCGTTTCGCGTTCGCGCGCGCTGGGAAAAGGAAGAGGGCAATCGCGGCACCTGGGTGATCGTTGTCACCGAAATTCCCTATCAGGTACAGAAGTCGCGCCTGATCGAGAAGATTGCCGAATTGCTGCTGGCCAAGAAGCTGCCGCTGCTCGACGATATTCGCGATGAATCTGCGGAAGATATCCGCATCGTTCTGGAGCCGAAGAACCGCACGGTCGATCCTGAACTGCTGATGGAATCGCTGTTCAAGCTGACCGAGCTCGAAAATCGCGTTTCGCTCAACATGAATGTGCTGTCGCACGGCAAGGTGCCGAATGTTCTCTCGCTGGGCGGCGTGCTGCGCGAATGGTTGGAACACCGCAAGGAAGTTCTGGTTCGCCGCTCGCAATATCGTCTGGCCGAGATTGAACGGCGTCTGGAAATCCTCGGCGGCTTTCTGATCGCCTATCTCAATCTGGATGAGGTTATCCGCATCATCCGCGAGGAAGACGAGCCGAAGCAGGAATTGATGCGGGCCTTCGAACTGACCGATGTTCAGGCCGAGTCCATCCTCAATATGCGCCTGCGTTCGTTGCGCAAGCTCGAAGAATTCGAGATCCGCAAAGAGTTCGACGCTCTGACCGTCGAGAAGACCGATTTGGAAGGACTGCTCGCTTCCGGCACGCGCCAGTGGAAGAAGATCAGCACCGAAATCAAGGCGGTGCGCGAGAAATTCGGCCCTGCTACCAAGCTCGGCAAGCGCCGCACGAATTTCGCGGAAGCCCCGACCCACGATCTTGAAGACATCCACAATGCCATGATCGAGCGCGAGCCTGTCACAATCGTCGTATCGGAAAAGGGCTGGCTGCGCGCGATGAAGGGCCATATGGCCGATTTCTCGACGCTTTCCTTCAAGGAAGGCGACAAGCTCAAACTGGCTTTCCACGCGGAAACCACCGACAAGCTTCTGTTCTTCACGACAGGCGGCAAGTTCTTCACCATCGGTGCAAATACGCTTCCGGGCGGTCGCGGCCATGGCGAGCCGATCCGCATTCTGGTCGATATGGAAAACGATCAGGATATCCTGACGGCCTTCGTGCACGATCCGTCGGCAAAGCTGCTGCTCGTTTCGCATGAAGGCAATGGTTTCATCGTTCCGGAAAACGAAGCCGTCGCCAACACCCGCAAGGGCAAGCAGGTGATGAATGTGAAGGCACCGGACGAGGCCAAAATTTGCACGCGTGTTTCGGGTGATCACATTGCGGTCGTTGGCGAAAACCGCAAGATGGTCGTGTTCCCGCTGACGGAAATCCCGGAAATGACGCGCGGCAAGGGCGTGCGCCTGCAAAAATACAAGGATGGCGGCGTGTCCGATATCCGCACTTTTGCAATTGCCGAAGGGCTGTCATGGCAGGATTCGGCAGAACGCACCTTTACGCGCAGCAAGGAAGAACTCATCGAATGGATCGGTGCACGCGCTTCCGCCGGCCGCGTTGTTCCGAAGGGGTTTCCACGTTCGGGTAAGTTCTGACAGGTATAGCACCACCCCTCATCCTGAGGAGGTGCCCTGAGCGAAGCGAAGGGAACCGTCTCGAAGGGTGAGGGGATAGGGGTATACGTTGTGCGTTTTCCCTCAGCGCTTCGATCCTTCGACAAGATCAGAAAACGCGACGTTACCCCTCAAACCGCTGCCAACCGCGAGGGCCGAGATGTTCCTGCGGTGTGAAGCGAATTTTGTACTGCATCTTGCGCGAGCCCTCGACCCAATAGCCGAGATAGACATGCGGCAGGCCTGCCGCTCGCGCCCGCTCTATATGATCGAGAATCATATAGGTGCCGAGCGAGCGGTCATGCATATGCGGTGAGAAGAACGAATAGACCATGGAAAGGCCGTCGGCCATCACATCGGTCAGTGCCACGGCGATCAGCTCGCCATCGCCTTTCGGGTCGATAAAACTGTCGGGGCCGCGACGGCGATACTCGATGATCTGCGTGTTGACATGGGTATCTTCAACCATCATCGCATAATCAAGCACGGTCATGTCCGACATGCCGCCTGAACGGTGGCGCGCGTCGAGATAATCGCGAAACAGCGCATATTGCTCGGTGCTGGGTTGCGCCTTGTGGACGCGACCGACCAGATCGCGATTCTGGCTCCAGACGCGGCGCATATTGCGCGTCATCTCGAACTCTCCCGCCAGAATGCGCACGGAAACGCAGGCGCGACAAAGCTCGCAGGCCGGGCGGTAGGCGATGTTCTGGGATCGGCGAAACCCGCCTTGGGTCAGGAGATCGTTGATCTCGTTGGCCTTGTCGCCCACGAGATGCGTAAACACTTTGCGCTCCATCTGACCGTCGAGATACGGACAGGGCGAGGGTGCCGTCAAGAAAAACTGCGGAGACTGTTGCGGTTGATGGGTCATTCAATATCCACGAAATGGCAATACCGAAACCATCACGATATTGGACAAGGATCGAACCGACGGCGCAAAACGTCAAGTGGCATTTTGCGCAGCCGACTCTGAATTTTTTTGAACTTAAGCCTGATAGGCCCCGATCTTAACGATCCGAGCGGATGACCGCTGTGCCGAGCAAAAGATCGTGTACCGTGCGCTTGCGGTCGAGAACCAGCGTAGCCAGCAGGATCAGCGGCGTCAGCACGACATTGAGGCCCCAGAACAGCACCGAGTGAACGATGGCGAGCATCGGGTCCACCGTGCCGCCTTCAAGCCGAACCAGCTTGAGATTCATCATCTGCATGCCCTTGGTCGCCTGCTGCGGGCCACCCATGGTGCGGGACACATAGATCAGTGCGACGATAGGGAACATGATGCCATAGAGCATCCAGCCGATGCCGAGTGTGAGCACGCCAAACAGGGCGATCACGATTGCAGCCGGAATGCACAGCAGAAAGACGATGAGATAGTCGATGAGGAAAGCCATGATACGGCGCGTACGCACACCTTCGAAAAAGGCGCGGCTGTCGTAACGCGGAGCCATAATCTCGCCGTGCAGGATATGGTCGGACATTTTTCCTTCCAGTCGTTAAACAAGACAACCGGAATAAAACTCATGGAGTAAAAACCATGTCCGGCGTCGCTCCGCCTTCCGGGCGGAACAGCAATCAACATGGTAAATGCAATAGGCCGTTTCAAGGAAGGTGTCAGAGAAAGCACTGACACCCTGCTATTATTAGCTTTGCTGTTTCAGCTTTTCCGCGACCTCGATCGCGAAATAGGTGAGGACACCGTCACAACCGGCGCGCTTGAAAGCCAGCAGGCTTTCCATCATCACTTTTTCCTCGTCGATCCAGCCATTGATACCGGCGGCCTTGATCATCGCATATTCGCCCGACACCTGATAGGCATAGGTCGGCAGGCGGAATTCGCTTTTCAGGCGATGGATGATGTCGAGATAGGGCAGGCCGGGCTTGACCATCAGCATGTCCGCGCCTTCGGCAATATCCTGTTCGGCTTCGCGCACGGCTTCTTCCGGATTGGCCGGGTCGATATAATAGGTCTTCTTGTCGCCTTTCAGCAGGCCCTGCGTGCCGATGGCCTCGCGATAAGGGCCGTAGAAAGCCGAGGCGAATTTCGTCGCATAGGACATAATCGGAATATGGTGAAAGCCGTTCTCGTCCAGCGCCTGACGTATCGCGCCGATACGGCCATCCATCATATCGGACGGGGCGATGACGTCGGCACCGGCCTCGGCCTGCGAAAGCGCGCCGCGAACAACCATCGCGACGGATTCGTCGTTGACGATTTCGCCATCGCGCAAAATGCCGTCATGGCCATGTGTGGTGAACGGATCGAGCGCGGCGTCGGTAATGATGCCGATTTCCGGCACTTCCTTCTTGATTGCCCGCACTGCACGATTGATCAGATTGTCGGGGCTGGCGACAAAGGCGCCGTCATCCGTCTTCACTTCGGCCTTTTCGCGCGGGAAGGGGGCAATGGCTGGAATGCCAAGCTTAGCGGCTTTCTCTGCCATGCGCACCGCCATATCAACCGAATAGCGCTCCACACCCGGCATGGCTTCCACAGGTTCGGAAACGCCGTTTCCATAGGTGAGGAAGAATGGCAGAATCAGATCGTCCACCGTGAGCTGCGTTTCCTGCACCAGCCTGCGCGACCAGTCGGCCTTGCGCATACGGCGCAAACGGCGGCTGCCGGTTACGTCATCGACATGCCTGCCGATATGAGGGGGGAGATATTTGGATTGACGGTCGCTCATTGAATTATTCCCGAGAATGGAAGCCGCGATGCAAATGCAATCAAAGGGCTGACTTCGGATGCGCACCGTTTATCACGGGAAAAGTGGTGAAACCAAGAAGATTGGCCCACTCTCGCCTGTGTGGGATTGACGCGGGGCGTCTCACTTTCTACCCATTTGGGGGAACGGGAGACAAGATATGCAGATTGACTTTGGCGGTGGCGACGAAATCGGCTTCGAACGCAAGGGAAAAGCCGGTCTGGTAAGGCTGACCCGGACCGCAGCGCTCAACGCGCTGACGCACAAGATGATTCTGGCGCTCGACCGCGCATTGCAGGCCTGGGAAAACGATCCCGAAGTCGCCTGCGTGATTCTGGAAGGCGAGGGCCGGGCATTCTGCGCTGGCGGCGATGTGGTGGCTGCCTACAAGTCTGGCCGCGAGGGAACGCCCGCTTACGAATTTTTCCGCGATGAATATCGGCTCAATGCCCGCATTGGCCGTTTCCCCAAGCCTTATATCTCGCTGATCAACGGCATCATCATGGGTGGCGGCGCTGGCATTTCGGTGCACGGCTCGCATCGCATCGTGACCGAAAACACCATGTTCGCCATGCCGGAAACCGGAATCGGTTTCTTTCCCGATGTTGGAGGAAGCGCGTTCCTGCCGCATCTCCACGACAATTTCGGCTATTATCTCGCCTTGACGGGCAATCGTATTCGCTGGGGTGATTGCCTCCAGAGCGGAATTGCCACCCATGCGGTTGCAGCCAGCGATCTCAATGACGTGCGCGAGGACCTCATCGCGACGGCCGATATCGACGCTGCATTGACCCGCAGCCAGTATCCCGATTTCGAAACCCCGGCAGAAGCGCGGAATGTGATCAAAGAATGCTTTTCCGGCGCGACGCTTGCCGATTGCATGAACCTGCTGGACAAGGCCGCAGCTTCGGGCAGCAAACCGGCGACGGATATTCTGAACGTGATCGCAACGCGGTCGCCGACCAGCGTGGCGGTGACCTTCCGGCAGATCGCCGATGGTCGCCCGCTCGATCTCGATGATTGCATGCGCATGGAATATCGCATTGCCAGCCGCATGCTGGAAGCGCACGACTTTTATGAAGGCGTGCGGGCACTTCTGATCGACAAGGATGGCGCGCCATCCTGGCAACCGGCTTCCATCGAGGACGTGAAGCCGGAACAGGTGAACGCCTATTTCGTCAATCTTGGCGAAAAGGAACTGACGTTCTCATGAGGAATTGCTGATGCATATGGATGAGTTGCGCCAGCACACGCAACCGAGCGGCCTGGAATGGACATTTACATGGTTCATTCGATTGCTGGCGCTGACTGCGCTTGCAAGCGGCGTTTTCTATTGGGTGCGGCTCATCGGCATTCATCCGGGATTGCTCTGGCGGTTCGATCTGATGCCATGGATGTGGCAGACCGCCGTGGTCGCGCTGGCGGTATTAATGCCGGTTGCCGCAACGGGTCTCTGGATGCGGGCAACCTGGGGGCCCGTGCTTTGGTTCGTGGCCGCAATCGGCGAGATCAGCATCTATTCGGTCTTTGAACGGAACTTTGAAAGCAGGCCGTTGACGGTCACGTTCAACGCCGTCTGCATCCTCGTTTATATCGTGTTCCGCGTCCTGCTGGCGCTGGAAAAACGGCGGCAGGCAAAGGCCAGCATTCCGGTCTGATCGCGGGCGCAGGTAAGTAAACATTAAGCCTGAATTTGCATTCCCCTTGGTAAGCTACTGTTAAGTCTGACTTTTAAGTCGAATTTTATGCATCTCGCCTAAAGTCCTCTCAGAACAGCGAGAAACATCGCTGCATAAAACAGGAAGAGAGCGGCATCTTGGATTTCCCGAATGCGGCTCCGACAGAGAGGCAAAGACAATGATGAATGCTCAGCGCAAAATCGACGCTCCGCTCTATGCTCCGGAAGCCGCACTCCGCAGCCTGTATCTGGAAGCCCTTCAACTAGTGGAGCGTCTGCACCGCCGTCTGCTTGATGTTGTGAAGGACGAATTCGACCGCAACGGTCAGCTCGACATCAACGCAACGCAGGCACTGCTGCTTTTCAACATTGGTAATTCGGAACTGACCGCCGGTGAACTGCGCTCACGCGGTTACTATCTCGGCTCGAATGTTTCCTACAACCTCAAGAAGCTCGTCGAAATGGGCTTCATTCATCACCAGCGTTCGCGTGTCGACCGCCGTTCGGTGCGCGTCAGCCTGACCGACAAGGGCAATGAGATCGCCAATCAGGTTGCAGCACTTTACGAACGTCACGTCCTGTCCATCGAACAGGTCGGCGGAATTCAGGTTGAAGAATTCATGGCGATGAACAAGTCCTTGCAGCGTCTCGACCGCTTCTGGAACGACAGCATCGCTTACCGTCTCTGATAAATGGACCGGCCTTCGGGCGCGTTTGTTGCAGAACGGACACAACGGACCGGCATTTACTGAGGCGGATGGGCAATTATGCTTCGATCTTGACGCGCGTGGCTTGCAAACTGGGCCGCGCGACATGATTAAGCCATAAAAACCGACATAAGCAGTCCTCAAGACTGTACGGGCAAGAATGTGCCATCTTCCAACAGGTCGGGAGATATAAGCGGGCGCGCATATGGTTGCGGGTCGGCTATCGCCTTGAAACACTGTTGCTGATATTCTCGGACGACTGCCGCCGACATTGACCGATGAGCGGCGCGCCTTTTTGGGACCAAGCAAATGACCAAAACTGACAAGAATGCCGAAGCTTTCAAAGTGGACCGCCGCCGCTTCCTGCGCGGTGCTGCAACAGCTGGCCTTTCCGTGGCAGCCTCGGCTTTTGCGACGTCGTCCTTTGCACAGCAGGCTTTTAACGATGTGCTCGCGTCGCCGCGGCGCGGTAACTGGGATGACCAGTTCGATGCGCGCGCGACAGGCGGCCAGAAGGTTGCGACCAACCAGCCAGTTCTGAGCCAGCAGACTGTCGGCAATCTTCAAAATGCCATTGCACAATATAGCGATATTGCCGGTCGCGGCGGTTGGCCGACCGTTCCGGGCAATGCAAAGCTTCAGCTTGGCGTGAATGACCAGTCGGTCCAGTATCTGCGCAAGCGCCTCATGGTCTCTGGCGATCTGCCGCAGGGCGCTGGTCTTTCCAACGCCTTCGACACCTATGTTGATGCCGCAGTGAAGCGCTTCCAGTCGCGTCATGGTCTGCCGGCAGACGGCGTGATGGGCCAGTTCACCTATGCCGCGATGAATGTAGACGTGAATACGCGCCTCGGCCAGCTCCAGACCAACTTGCAGCGTCTTTCGCCGCTGGTCAGCGCCGGTATGCAGGAACAGCGTTTCGTGATGGTGAATATCCCGGCTGCGCGGATTGAAGCCGTTGAAAATGGCAGCGTCATGCAGCGCCACACCGCCGTTGTGGGCAAGATCGACCGCCAGACGCCAATCCTTAATTCGAAGATTCATGAAGTCATTCTCAATCCTTACTGGACGGCGCCGAAGTCCATCATCCAGAAGGACATCATTCCGCTGATGCGGAAGGACCCGCAATATCTGGCGAAGAACAAGATCCGGCTCTACAATCAGGCCGGTCAGGAAGTTCCGCCGGAAAGCATCGACTGGAACACGGACGACGCCGTGAAGCTGATGTTCCGTCAGGACCCGGGCAAGATCAACGCCATGTCCTCGACCAAGATCAACTTCCACAACCAGTATGCCGTCTATATGCACGACACGCCGCAGAAGAGCTATTTCAACAAGCTCATGCGTTTCGACTCGTCGGGCTGCGTGCGCGTGCAGAATGTTCGCGATCTGGACGTCTGGCTCTTGAAGAACACCGCTGGCTGGGATCGCCAGAACATCGAAGAAACGATCCGTACGGGCAACAACACGCCTATTCAGGTCGCCGATCCCGTGCCGCTGCACTTCGTGTATATTTCGGCCTGGTCGACGGGTGACGGTGTCGTGCAGTTCCGCGACGACATTTACAAGATGGACGGCGCAGCCTCGCTGGCGCTTGGTACAGACACCTGATTTTTCGATATTTCCGACTGAAAAAGAGCCGCCTCGAATATTCGGAGCGGCTTTTTTAGTTGTTAAACCGATATCAAATCGGTTTGCCGCATTTTGGAACATGCTTTTCGCTTTGCGGCCATTGGCCTTGGGCATTCAAGTGTGATAATGCGCCTCATCCAATAGCTTTTACCGGCTGACCCGGAGGGTGTGAAAATGTCTCAAGCCAACGCCGCCGCCAAGAATGCGTTTTCCGACGCTTTCTTCAATGCAAGCCTCGAGGACATCGATTCCGAAATTTTCGGTGCAATTCGCAACGAACTCGGTCGTCAGCGCCATGAAATCGAGCTGATCGCCTCGGAAAACATCGTTTCGCGGGCTGTTCTCGAAGCGCAGGGCTCCATCCTCACCAACAAATATGCCGAAGGATATCCGGGCAAGCGCTATTATGGTGGCTGCCAGTATGTGGACGTGGTGGAAGAACTGGCAATCGAACGCGCCAAGAAGCTCTTCGGCTGCGAATTCGCCAATGTTCAGCCGAATTCCGGTAGCCAGATGAATCAGGCCGTGTTCCTGGCTCTGCTGCAGCCGGGCGACACCTTCATGGGTCTCGATCTCAATTCGGGTGGTCACCTGACGCATGGTTCGCCGGTCAACATGTCTGGCAAGTGGTTTAATGTCGTGTCCTATGGCGTCCGTCAGGACGACCATCTGCTCGATATGGACGAAGTGGCTCGCCTTGCCCGCGAAAACAAGCCGAAGTTGATTCTCGCTGGCGGCACCGCTTATTCGCGCATCTGGGACTGGAAGCGTTTCCGCGAGATCGCCGATGAAGTTGGCGCTTATCTCATGGTCGATATGGCGCATATTGCCGGTCTGGTTGCCGGTGGCCAGCATCCGTCGCCGATCCCGCATGCCCATGTCTGCACGACGACGACGCACAAGTCTCTGCGCGGCCCGCGTGGCGGCATGATTCTGACCAACGATGCGGACATTGCCAAGAAGATCAACTCGGCTGTGTTCCCCGGTCTTCAGGGCGGTCCGCTCATGCATGTTATCGCCGGTAAGGCTGTTGCCTTCGGTGAAGCGCTGAAGCCAGAATTCAAGCTCTATGCCAAAAACGTCGTTGACAATGCGCGTGCACTTTCGGAAGAACTGAAGTCGCATGGCCTCGATATTGTTTCCGGCGGCACCGATAACCATCTGATGCTGGTTGATCTGCGTCCTAAGAACGCAACCGGCAAGCGTGCGGAAGCCGCTCTCGGTCGCGCCAACATCACCTGCAACAAGAACGGTATTCCGTTCGACCCTGAAAAGCCGTTTGTCACCTCCGGCGTTCGTCTCGGCACGCCAGCCGGCACCACGCGCGGTTTCGGCGTAACCGAATTCAAGGAAATCGGCTCGCTGATTGCCGAAGTTCTCGACGGTTTGAAGGTCGCTAATTCCGATGAAGGCAATGCCGCCGTCGAACAGGCTGTGAAGGATAAGGTCGTCGCTCTGACTGACCGTTTCCCGATGTATGGCTATCAGGGGTAAACCTGATCGCCTGAATTTCAAAAGCCCCGTTCAACCCTGTTGAGCGGGGCTTTTTTGCCCGTCATACCCGGTGTGTCGCATTCGGTAGGTTGATTGGCGCAGATCAGCTATGATCTGTAGGAATCAGTCTTCGAAGAGTGAGTGAAAGAGTTCCATGCGTTGTCCCTATTGCCAATCTGAAGATACGCAAGTGAAGGATTCCCGTCCTGCGGAGGATGGTGCGGTCATTCGCAGGCGTCGTGTCTGCTCGGTTTGCGGCGGGCGCTTCACCACATTCGAACGTGTCCAGCTTCGCGACCTGATGGTCGTGAAGAAAAGCGGACGCCGTGTGCCTTTCGACCGTGACAAGCTGACCCGCTCCATCGAAGTGGCGCTGCGCAAGCGCGAAGTCGACAGCGAGCGTATCGAACGTGCGATTTCCGGAATTGTTCGCCAGCTTGAAAGCTCGGGGGAGGCGGAGGTGACATCCGACGAGATCGGTCGTCTGGCGATGGATGCGCTGAAGGGGGTGGATGATATTGCCTATATCCGGTTTGCATCGGTCTATCGCAATTTCAGCAAGGCCGTCGATTTCCATAATGTGATCGATGAACTGGCAGCTCCCGATACCGAGGACGATCTGGATAGATAGGCATGACTGCACTGGAATTTCCGCATTCCGACGTAACTTCGGACGATATCCGCTTCATGGAAGCGACAATCCGTTATGCCCGTCGTCACAAGGGGCTGACGGGCACCAATCCATCCGTCGGCACGCTGATCGTCAAGGATGGCGTCATCGTCGGACGCGGCGTGACCGCACTGGGCGGCAGGCCGCATTCCGAGCCGCAGGCGCTTGCCGATGCAGGCGAGGCGGCGCGAGGCGCAACGGCCTATGTGACGCTGGAACCATGCGCCCATCATGGTCGCACGCCGCCTTGCGCTGAAGCGCTGGTGCGTGCCGGTGTGGCCCGCGTTGTCGTCGCGGCCACCGATCCGGATGATCGGGTCAGCGGAAAGGGCTTCGCCATCCTGCGCGAAGCGGGTATTGAAGTGGAGCCGGGCATCCTCGCCGAAAAGGCAGCCGATGATCTCGCTGGCTACCTGAATCGATCTTCCAGGAAACGCCCGGAAGTGATTCTGAAACTTGCACTTTCCGCAGATGGCATGATCGGAAAAAAGGGCGAGGGGCAGGTGCCGATTACCGGCCAGGTGTCGCGCGCCCAATCCCACATCTTACGGTCGCAAACTGATGTTATCCTGATTGGTATCGAAACGGCGCTTGCAGACGATCCGGTTTTGAACTGCCGCCTGCCGGGGCTTGAACAGCGCTCGCCCATCCGCGTCGTGCTCGACAGTGGTTTGCGGTTGCCATTGGCTTCGAAGCTGGTTCAGTCGGCGGATGCGCAGCCGCTTTGGATTGCCTGTGTAGACGATGCATCGCCGGAACGGCGGTACGAACTGAAGGCGGCAGGGTGCCGCATTCTGGCGACCGAGGCGCATGATTGCCGGATTGCCTTGCCGGAATTGATGGACGACCTTGCCGCGCAGGGTATTGGTTCCGTTCTCGTGGAAGGCGGCGCGGGTGTGGCCAAGAGCTTTCTGGAAGAAAAGCTGGTTGACCGCTTGATTACCTTCCGCTCACCGATTGAAATTGGTGCTGCCGATGGGGTTGCCGTCCCCGGTCTTGAAACCCATATCGCAGAAGAATTCAAAATTCTCAGGCAGGCGCGTTTCGGTGACGATGCTTATGCGGAATATGTAAGGAAGTCTTGATGTTTACAGGCATTATTACCGATATCGGCAAGGTTGACCGGATCAAGCCGCTGAATGAAGGCGTGTTGCTGCGTATCGAGACCGTCTACGATCCCGAAACCATCGAGCTTGGCGCATCGATTGCGTGTTCCGGTGTTTGCCTGACCGTCGTTGCGCTGCCGGAAAAGGGCACCAATGCCCGCTGGTTTGAAGTGGAAGCATGGGAAGAAGCCCTGCGCCTGACCACCATCTCCACGTGGGAAAATGGAACCAATATCAATCTGGAACGCTCGCTGAAGCTCGGCGACGAAATGGGCGGGCATCTGGTTTCCGGCCATGTCGATGGACAGGCGGAAATCGTTGCACGCAAGGATGAGGGCGACGCGGTGCGCTTCACCCTGCGTGCGCCGGAAGAACTTGCGCCATTCATCGCCCAGAAGGGTTCGGTCGCGCTCGATGGCACGTCGCTGACGGTCAACGGTGTGAACGGTAATGAATTTGACGTTTTGCTCATCCGCCATTCGCTGGAAGTGACAACATGGGGTCAGCGAAAAGCGGGTGACAAGGTGAATATCGAGATCGACCAGCTCGCACGCTATGCGGCAAGGCTTGCGCAATATCGGAAATAGGCTTACAGCCTAAAATTCCAGGCTGTAAAAGCATATCCCGATTTAAGCGTTGACCGCAGGTCTTGCGGTCCGCAAAATTTGTCATGGAGTTTCTCATGTCCGATCACGAGGCGCGCGCGCCGCATTTGCTTATTGTTGAAGCACGTTTCTACGACGATCTTGCCGATGCACTTCTTGATGGCGCAAAGGCGGCTCTGGACGATGCGGGCGCCACCTATGACGTCGTGACCGTACCGGGCGCGCTGGAAATTCCGGCCACCATTTCCTTTGCCCTCGATGGCGCCGACAATGACGGCACCGAATATGACGGTTATGTCGCGCTGGGCACGGTGATCCGTGGTGAGACCTATCATTTCGACATCGTTGCAAACGAATCCTGCCGTGCGCTGACCGATTTGGCCGTTGAAGAAAGCCTTGCCATCGGCAACGGCATTCTGACCGTCGAGAATGACGAACAGGCATGGGTGCGCGCGCGTCGTGAAGACAAGGACAAGGGCGGTTTTGCTGCCCGCGCCGCACTGACCATGATTGATCTGCGCAAGAAGTTCGGAGCGTGAATATTATGAGTTCTTCCGCAGAAGGTCGCCCGACACCAAACCTGCCGCGTACGGCGAACAAGCGTGGCGTTGCCCGGCTTGCAGCCGTGCAGGCGCTCTACCAGATGGACGTTGCCGGTACGGGCGTGATGGAAGTGGTCGCAGAATACGAAGCCTTCCGCCTCGGCAAGGAAGTGGATGGTACGCAATATCTCGATGCCGATCCGCAATGGTTCCGCGCCATCGTCGCCGGTGTTGTCGACAGCCAGCTCAAGCTTGATCCGATGATCCATCAGGCATTGACCGAGGACTGGCCGCTGTCGCGTCTCGATTCCACGCTGCGCGCGATCCTTCGCGCCGGTGCATGGGAGCTGACCTCGCGCAACGATGTGCCGACCGCCGTGATTGTCTCGGAATATGTCGATATCGCCAAGGCTTTCTACACCGAAGACGAGCCGAAGCTCGTCAATGCCGTGCTCGACCGCCTTGCCTTCGTTATTCGCGGTGAAAGCCGTGGGACCAAGCCGCGCCACTAAGAGCGGTTTTAGAGATTGATAAAAGCAAGAAGGGCTGTGAGAAATCACAGCCCTTCTTTCATTGTATGCTGGCAAAGAACGTCTTGACGTTTGTTAAACCGTTTCGCATGTTGGTCATGCGGCATTGAGAATGACCGACTGCAAGGGAACTTTGTAATTATTTGATTTCAAGGCGTTAAGTTCCTGATGAAACTATACCGTTGAAGCCCGGTACGAAGTGGTGGCTTCAAGCACTTTCCATGCCGCTCTAATCGGCCCGGGGAGGGGTTTTCGGGCCTTCATGCGCATATGCCTGCCGTTAATTGCCGAGTAAACGGATGTTATCTGAGGTCAAGCTGACGGTAGCCGGCGCAAACTCAATAGGAGTTGGCCTTTATGCAAATGGGAGTGGCAGTTTTACTTCTCGTTATTGCCTGCGGCGTGGTTTCCGTTCTTTTCGCCTTCTGGTCGATCCGTTCGATCCTGGCGGCCGATCAGGGAACTCCACGTATGCAGGAAATCGCTGGCGCCATCCGTGAGGGTGCGTCGGCCTATCTCACACGACAATATTCCACGATTGCGATTGTCGGCGTCGTCGTGTTCCTCGCCGCATGGTATTTGCTGTCGTTGAGCGCCGCTATCGGCTTTCTGATCGGCGCAATCCTGTCCGGCGTCACAGGCTTTATCGGGATGCATGTTTCAGTGCGCGCCAATGTGCGCACAGCACAGGCCGCTTCCTTGAGTCTGGCAGGCGGGCTTGAAATGGCTTTCAAGTCCGGTGCCGTTACCGGCCTTCTGGTGGCCGGTCTCGCGCTGCTTGGCGTCTCCGTCTATTATTTCATTCTCACTGTCTGGCTGGGCTATGCGCCTGCCGACCGCACGGTTATCGATGCACTGGTGGCGCTCGGCTTTGGCGCGTCGCTGATTTCGATCTTCGCGCGTCTCGGCGGCGGTATCTTCACCAAGGGTGCGGATGTCGGCGGCGATCTCGTCGGCAAGGTGGAAGCGGGTATTCCGGAAGATGATCCGCGCAATCCAGCAACCATCGCCGATAATGTCGGCGATAATGTCGGCGATTGCGCCGGTATGGCGGCCGATCTGTTCGAAACCTACGCCGTTACCGTGGTCGCCACCATGGTTCTGGGCGCGATCTTCTTCAATGGTTCGGACGTGTTGTCGAGCGTCATGCTCTATCCGCTGATGATCTGCGGAGCCTGCGTGATCACCTCGATAGCAGGTACGTTCTTCGTCAAGCTTGGCGTCAACGGCTCCATCATGGGCGCGCTCTATAAAGGCCTGATCGTGACGGGCCTCTTGTCCATCATCGGGCTTGGCGTTGCCAACACGCTGACGATTGGCTGGGGCGAAATCGGCACTGTGGCCGGAAAGAGCATCACCGGCACCAATCTCTTCATCTGCGGGCTGATCGGTCTCATCGTGACGGGTCTGATCGTGGTGATTACCGAATATTATACAGGCACCAACAAGCGTCCCGTCAATTCCATCGCACAGGCTTCCGTGACGGGGCATGGCACAAATGTCATTCAGGGCCTTGCCGTTTCGCTGGAATCAACCGCCTTGCCTGCCATCGTGATTGTTGGCGGCATCATCAGCACCTATCAGCTTGCTGGTCTCTTCGGCACGGCTATTGCGGTCACGGCCATGCTGGGCATTGCCGGGATGATCGTGGCGCTCGATGCCTTCGGACCGGTGACTGACAACGCTGGTGGTATTGCGGAAATGGCCGGTCTCGACCCGGAAGTGCGCAAGTCCACTGATGCGCTGGATGCGGTCGGCAACACGACCAAGGCCGTGACCAAGGGCTATGCCATCGGTTCAGCGGGCTTGGGCGCTCTGGTGCTGTTCGCAGCCTATTCCAACGACCTTGCTTACTTCGCTGCCAATGGTCAGACCTATCCGTACTTTGCGGATATGGGGCCGGTTTCGTTCGATCTGTCCAACCCCTATGTGGTGGCAGGTCTGATCTTCGGCGGCCTTATCCCTTATCTGTTCGGCGGTATGGCCATGACGGCTGTGGGTCGCGCAGGCGGGGCCGTGGTGCAGGAGGTTCGTCGCCAGTTCAAGGAAAAGCCGGGCATTATGACCGGCAAGGAACGCCCGGATTATGCCCGCGCGGTCGATCTTCTGACCAAAGCGGCAATCCGCGAAATGATCATTCCGTCGCTTCTGCCGGTGCTGGCGCCGCTCGTCGTCTATTTCGGCGTGCTGATGATTTCGGGCTCCAAGGCGGCGGCCTTCGCAGCGCTTGGCGCGTCGCTGCTCGGCGTCATCGTCAATGGGCTGTTCGTGGCCATTTCCATGACCTCCGGTGGGGGTGCATGGGACAATGCCAAGAAGAGCTTCGAAGACGGCTTTACCGACGCCGAGGGCGTGAAGCACCTCAAGGGTTCGGAAGCGCATAAAGCGTCGGTGACGGGCGATACGGTTGGCGATCCGTACAAGGATACTGCCGGTCCCGCGGTCAATCCGGCGATCAAGATCACCAATATCGTGGCGCTTCTGCTGCTTGCAGTGCTGGCGCATATGGCTTGATCCGTTTTCAAATCCCGAAAACAGAAAACCCGCCGAGAGGCGGGTTTTCCTTTGGATAAGATATTGCGGCGATCAGCTGCCGCCCGGTCCGCCTGCTCCCGCTCCGGGCACGGAGGTCGGAGCTTTGGAAACGCCCTGGATAACCTGGCCCAAGAAGGTCTGGTCCTTGCCGCCGGTTGGCGTGGTGCGCGATACGAAATCGAACAGCTTGCCGTCCTGCATGCCGTAATTGGCGATATTCTGAACCTTGCCGTCCTTGTCGAAATAGATTGCGAGAATCTGGCGATCAACCAGCTTCGGCTTCATGAACTGAGCCATGCGATGGCGCTTCTGCGAAATGTAATAGAACACTTCGTTGTCGAAGGTCGCGGTGGTCGACGGCGTGCCAAGCGCCAGCAGCACCTGCTCGCGGCTGGAGCCGACCGGCACCGAATCAAGCGCCTGCTGATCCAGCACATAGCCTTCCGTCAGCGTCTCGGACGGGTTCAGCGTGGACGCGGTGTTGCATCCGGCGAGGGCGGCCGAAAACAGAATTGCCGTACCAGCCAGAAGAGCACGCTGCTTGCGTGCGCCTGTTGATGCGCCGGAACGCACAGTTGAGAAAATCCGCTGCAACAAAGACCTCTCCATAATTCTATTATCAGCGCGGCACTTTCGCCGTCGGGAGAACTTCGGTAAACCACCTTGCTTCTATATGCAACTGGAACGGTCGTACAGGGATGATTCTCCAACTTTTCCGCCGCAAATCGAAGGCCAATGAGGCTATCGTGCTTCGCGTTTACGAGGCGATCGTGGCAGCGGCGCGGCAAAAACGGTTTTATGCACAATTTCATGTGCCGGATACGCCACTTGGCCGGTATGAGATGTTGTCGGTGCATATTTTCCTGACACTGCACCGGATGCGCGGCGACAATCCGGCTCTGATGGCGCTTGCCCAGGAGGTGGCCGACGAGTTTTTCAAGGATGTCGACCACTCGCTGCGCGAATTGGGAATCGGCGATCAGGGTGTTCCAAAACGCATGAAAAAACTTGCCCGCATGTTTTATGGCCGGGTCGCCACCTACGGCGCGGCGCTAGACACCGACGATGCGGAAGCGCTAGCAGCCGCGCTGACGCGAAATATTCGGCCTGATCTGGAATTTTGGCCACAAGCTCGCCATTTAGGCGAATATGTTCTGCGTTGTCGCGACCGGCTGCGCGCAATCGACGACAGCACTCTGGTGGCTGGCGAGATTTCCTTTATGGATGCCGAAGATCCAGCGCTGGCGCTGACGCATGATAATACTGAAGAGGCAAAACAAAATGACTGACAAGCCGGCGCTGACCTATCCCGTTCCGGTTCTGCACCTGCCCCAGAAGGGCGTGACAGTGACAATCGGCACCGATGAGAAAGAACGCGCCGCGCTTGCCGCCAGCCATGCGCTTGAGGCGGTGAACGCGTTCTCGGCTGAATTTCTGCTGACGCCGTGGAAAAAAGACGGCATTCGTGTGCGCGGTCGCATCGATGCGGAAATCGTGCAGGCTTGTGTCACCACGCTGGAGCCGCTGACCAATGTGATTGCGGAAGAAGTCGATACGATCTTCGTGCCGGAAAATTCGCGTCTGGCCCGCGTTCAACTCGACGAAAGCGGTGAAATGATGCTGGATGCAGACGGTGCCGATAGCCCGGAAACCTTTGTTGGCGACCGGATTGATGTGGGCGCGGTTGCCGAAGAGTTCTTCGAACTGGCTATCGATCCTTATCCGCGCAAACCCGGTTTGCCTGACGAAGCAGAACCTCAGGTCTTTGGCGATGCCGGTGATGAGGGTGACAAGCCTGTTTCGCCCTTTGCAAAGCTGTCGGAATGGCGCGACAAGTCGTAATTGACGGTGATTTGCGCCGCGTTTGACAGAATATTGTTGTACGGTAACGCAAAACCACTATTTTCGCCGAAAGCCCTGTCGCGCCCCGAGCGCGGCCCGGGAGCAGGGGGCGAGCAGGGATCGAACAGGAATAATCAAGAGTGGTAAAAATATCGATTGACGCGATGGGCGGTGATTTCGGTCCTGAAGTGGTCGTCCCCGGCGCGGCAAAGGCGCTTGAGCGCCACCCCGACATGCGTTTTATCTTTTTCGGTCTGGCCGGACAGGTTGAACCGGTGCTGGCGCGCTTTCCGAAGTTGCAGGCCGCATCCGAGTTTCGTGCCTGCGAAGTCGCCATCGGTATGGACGACAAGCCAAGCCAGGCGCTGCGCAACGGGCGCGGCAAGTCCACGATGTGGAAGGCCATTGAAGCGGTGAAGACGGGTGAAGCCGATGCCTGCGTTTCCGCGGGCAATACCGGTGCACTCATGGCCATGTCGAAATTCTGCCTGCGCATGATGTCGGATGTCGAACGTCCGGCGCTTGCGGGCATCTGGCCGACGCTGCGCGGTGAAAGCATCGTGCTGGACGTTGGCGCGACGATTGGGGCCGATGCGCGTCAGCTGGTCGATTACGCCGTCATGGGCGCTGGCATGGCGCGGGCGCTGTTTGAAGTGCGCAAGCCGACGGTCGGCCTGCTGAATGTGGGCACGGAAGAGGTCAAGGGCCTCGATGAAATCAAGGAAGCCGGGCAGATCCTGCGCGATACGCCGCTGGATGGTCTGCAATATTCCGGCTTCGTGGAAGGCAACGACATTGGCAAAGGTAGCGTCGATGTCGTGGTGACCGAAGGCTTCACCGGCAATATCGCTCTGAAGGCCGCTGAAGGCACGGCGCGTCAGATGGCGACATTGCTCCGTCAGGCCATGAGCCGCACTTTGCTGGCCAAGATCGGCTATGTCTTTGCCAAGGGCGCTTTTGATCGCCTTCGCGAAAAGATGGACCCGAACAAGGTCAATGGCGGCGTGTTCCTTGGCTTGAGTGGCATCGTCATCAAGAGCCATGGCGGCGCGAGCGCCGAAGGCTTCTGCTCGGCGGTCGAAGTGGGCTACGACATGGTGCGCAATCGTCTTCTACAGAAGATTGAAGCCGATCTGGCGCATTTTCACCACAGTCACCCGCATGTTTCGTCCAGTGAAGGCGGCGAAGCGGCCAGGTAATTATTTGCCCTGAACGGGCGCGGATTTCGACGGTGCGGGCAATAGCCCCGTTCCGTTCGCTTATGAGGACAGGAATAAAAAATGATACGATCTGTCGTGCGGGGTATCGGTTCGGCATTGCCGAAGCGGGTCATGAAGAACACCGATTTTGAGGGTGTCATAGAGACCTCGGACGAATGGATCGTGCAGCGCACGGGCATTCGCCAACGCCATATCGCGGGTGAGGGCGAAACCACGGTTTCGCTGGGTGCAGCCGCCGCGCGCGCGGCCATCGAAAATGCAGGCCTGCAGCCATCCGATATCGACCTTGTGCTGGTCGCCACATCGACGCCGAACAACACGTTCCCGGCGAGTGCGGTAGAAATCCAGCGTGAGCTTGGCATTACCTCCGGTTTCGCTTTCGACATGCAGGCCGTTTGCAGCGGCTTCATCTATGCGATCACCACCGCCGACCTTTATATTCGCGGCGGCATGGCCGAGCGCGTTTTGGTCATTGGTGCGGAAACCTTCTCGCGCATTCTCGACTGGACCGACCGCACAACCTGCGTTCTGTTTGGCGATGGCGCTGGCGCTGTTGTGCTGGAAGCTGCCGAAGGCAAGGGCCTGACCTCGGACCGTGGCGTTCTGGCTGCAAATCTGCGCTCGGACGGCAACCACAAGGAAAAGCTCTATGTCGATGGCGGCCCTTCGACGACGCAGACCGTCGGCCACCTGCGCATGGAAGGCCGTGAGGTCTTCAAGCACGCTGTCGGCATGATCACCGACGTTATCGAAGCTTCCTTCGCGGAAACGGGCCTTACGGCAGACGATATCGACTGGTTTGTGCCGCATCAGGCCAATAAGCGCATCATCGACGCGTCGGCCAAGAAACTGAATATCGCCGAGAACAAGGTGGTCATCACCGTTGACCGCCACGGCAACACCTCGGCGGCATCGGTGCCGCTGGCGCTGGCCACAGCCGTTGCCGACGGCCGGATCAAGAAGGGCGATCTGGTTCTTCTCGAAGCCATGGGCGGCGGATTTACCTGGGGTGCGGTTTTGCTGCGCTGGTAAGCCAATCGCCGCAAAACAGGCGCGTCGGGTCACGTTCGGAATCGGATCGGAAAAGAAAAGCAACAAAATTGATCCACCGCGAGGGAACTCGCGGCTTGACCGAGCCGCTTTTATTTGTGTAACGTCCTGTCACGTAAGGATATTATCTGTTCAAACGCTAACCAGGTGGGTTCGGTTATGGGAGGTAAAACGGTCACGCGGGCTGATCTGGCAGAGGCTGTTTACCGGAAGGTCGGTCTTTCCAGAACGGAGTCGGCGGCTTTGGTCGAGATGATTCTCGATGAGGTCTGTGACGCAATCGTCAATGGCGAAACAGTGAAGCTGTCGTCATTTGCCACTTTTCAGGTCCGCGACAAGAACGAACGTATCGGTCGCAATCCGAAGACCGGCGAAGAAGTACCAATTCTTCCGCGACGCGTGATGACCTTCAAGGCTTCCAATGTTCTCAAGCAGCGCATTCTGCAGGAACATCAGAAGCGCGAAACCAAGAGCAAATAATCCAAATCGATGCCGCCCCAGTTCCTTCGGGCGGCATTTGTTTTTCCCGATCAGGTGGCAAAAGCGGCGGCTTGCGCGTTCTGGCGCAGCGCGATGATGGCTTTTGCGCTGCCGTCGTGATCCATCTCACATCGCGGAACAGGGCCTGCTTCGCCGGAAGGCGGTGGTGTCTCGCCCCATGTGCCCCCGCTGTTCCTCTGTCAAAAGCTGGCTGTTGAGCGTCATCCATGTGAAGGGATGCGCATAAAGCTCTGATATTATATAATGGAGATAGTGGAACGAATCATTTCGCTAATATTCGAATCCGGGAGCGCACAGGCTTTTCGGAAAGAGTTTCAGCGTGAAACGCCTCGGGTTTCAATCGGCGTTCGGACAGTATAAGTAGGCCACGGTTTTTGAAAACTGGTGGCATTCCGCCTTATTGTCACTGTCCGTGTATCGTGCGGACCGCAAGTGGATTTCAAAGCCTATACGGATCGCTCGGTGAGCGGGCCGTTGCTGCTGGAAAGGGCAGGTGGATGGACAAGAGCCCTGATGCATTCAGGACGATCAGTGAGGTTGCGGAGGATCTTGATCTTCCCCAGCATGTGCTGCGTTTCTGGGAAACGCGCTTTACACAGATCAAGCCGATGAAGCGTGGCGGCGGTCGCCGCTATTATCGTCCCATCGATGTTGAGCTGCTTAAGGGCATTCGCCATCTGCTCTACGATCAAGGCTATACGATCAAGGGCGTGCAGCGTCTGCTACGCGAAAACAATCCGCAGTTTATCATTGCTCTGGGCAATGGCGATGTGCAGGCCATTGAAGTCATCTCGCGCCAGAAGCAGGCTGCGGCTGACAAGCGTGCAGCGGAAGAAGCTGCCGACAATGAAATGGCCTTGCCGAGTGGCATCAAGGCGCCGCAGCCGTCACGCAAGCTGTTCGGCTTGCTGAAAGGCGAGGATGACGGCCCGATCGGCGCGGACGGTAAGCGTCCGTCGAAGGACAACCGCTCGCTTTTGCAGGAAGCGCTTTTCGATCTTCTGGAATGCAAGCGATTGCTGGATCAGGTTCGCTAGGATCGACAAAAGGGGGGCCGTAGCCTCCCTTTTTTATATCGTCAACTCGACGAGAGTTTCAGGCCAATGATGCCCGCGAGAATGAGCATAACGCTTGCAACGCGGAAGAAACTTGCGGTTTCCCCGAGAATGAAGATGCCGACTACGAAAGCGCCAACTGCGCCGATGCCGGTCCAGATCGCATAGGCCGTGCCGAGCGGCAGGCTGCGCATGGCGATGGAAAGCAGCAGGAAGCTGCCGATCATCGTGACCAGTGTGATGATGCTGGGTGTCAGAAGAGAGAAGCCTTCCGACTTTTTCATGAAGAATGCCCAGACGACCTCAAGAATGCCGGCGATAGCCAGATAGACCCATGCCATTTGTATGCTCCATTTTTGGAAATGGGTAAAATCAAAGACTTAAACTGTTTCGATGAATCAGTTTCTCAAAGTCCCGGTGTGGTTGGTGTCCCAAGCAAAAAAACGTGCGAACCGCCAAGGCTGGCCAATTGGCCGCCAGTGTTTCTAGACCTGACGATGTGCTTGATGCTGGTTGGTTCGATTGGCCGTAACATAGGATGCTCCTATGGGGCCGTCCCCTATGCAAACAGTGGCGCGGGTCGTCCCGCGCGCCAGATAGATAGTGTCTCGCTGGTGCTGTGGCAAGATGCATGACGAAATTGCTGCCAACATTAACTTGATTGCTTCTGTCGTGGATCGGCTGTTGTTTTCGTTTATCCTGTCATTCTTACTCACAATTATGCCAGGAGATCGATCAATGACCATCTCAAGACGTAATTTCATTGTTGCAGCATCTGCTGCCGGTGCGGGGATGGCGCTTTCGCCGTTGGCCCTTGCCCAAGCAGCAGCCGAAACGGGCAGTTCAAACGTGCAAAAACCGTCGCAAGTTGAAAATCCGGGTTTCCATCTCTTCCAGCTCGGTGAATTTGAAATCACCACATTGTCTGATGGACGCCGGGCAGGCGAGGCGCCTGAAAAAACCTATGCGATCAATCAGGACCCGAAGGAAGTCGCTGCGCTGCTTGAAACGAACATGCTGCCTGCCGACCGATTTGTGAACAGCTTTACGCCGGTGCTGATCAACACTGGCAAGGACCTCGTCCTATTCGACACGGGCATGGGTGCCGGTGCGCGCGCAAACGGGCAGGGCAAACTTGTCAGTGCGCTGGAAGCATCAGGCTATAAGGCCTCTGACGTTTCGCTCGTCGTGCTCAGCCATTTTCATGGCGACCACATTGGCGGCCTTATGGAAGACGGTAAGCCTGCCTTCGCCAATGCCCGTTATGCAGCCGGACAAAAGGAGTTCGATTTCTGGACCGACCCCGCACGACTGGATAGTCCGATGAAGGGTGGTGCCGAGCTTGTCGGCAAGAATGTGAAACCGCTGGCCGAGAAGATCACCTTTCTGGAAGACAACAGCGAAGTCGTCTCAGGCATTCATGCTTTGGCGGCTTTCGGGCACACGCCTGGCCACCTGATATTCCGCGTCGAATCCGGCGGCAAGCAGCTGATGCTGATCTCGGACACCGCCAATCATTTTGTCATCACGTTGCAGCGGCCCGACTGGCACGTGGCTTTCGATGTGGACAAGGAGGCCGCCGTCGCGACGCGCAAGCGCGTCTTCGACATGCTGGCGACCGAGCGCCTGCCTTTCATCGGATATCATATGCCTTTCCCGGCAGTGGCTTATCTGGAGAAGGACGGCGCGGGCTACCGCTATGTTCCAGAGTCGTATCAGCTCCGGGACATGTAATCCCGGTCAGCGCCCACCTGCGACCTCGATGAACGAGCCGGTTGTGTAGCCGGGGGCGTCGTTGAGCAACCAATAGATTGCTTCCGCGACTTCCTCGGCTTTTCCTGCGCGTCCCATCGGGGTTCCGGCACCGAGCGTTTTGGCCCGGTCGGGATTGCCGCCGCTCGCGTGGATTTCCGTTTCGATCAAACCGGGGCGAACCGCATTGACCCGGATGCCTTTCGGCGCGAGCTCCCGCGACAGGCCGATGGTCAACGTGTCGAGTGCGCCTTTGGCACCTGCATAATCCACATATTCGAACGGTGAGCCGAGCTTTGCCGCCATAGAGGAAACGATGACGATGGAACCGCCCGGTTGAACGCGGCGCGCTGCTTCGCGTGCGCAGAGATAGGTGCCGTAGACATTGACATCGAACATGGTGCGCAGACGTTCCGCGCTCATCTCGGCGAGCGGCATCGTCTGCGCGACGATACCGGCATTCAAAACAACGCCTTGCAGCTTGCCCAATTCCTGTTCCGCGCGGTCGTAAATGGAAATAACGTCTTCTTCGTGTGAAATATCGCCTTGCAGCGCAATGGCTTTGGCGCCTGCACGTTTCAGACCGTCGGTAGTTTCCGCTGCTGCCGAGGTGTTTCCGGCGTAATTGAGGGCGATGGACCAACCGTCCGCGGCGCAACGCAATGCCGTTGCTCTGCCAATGCCACGGCTACCGCCGGTTATCAGGACGTTTTTCAAGCTCGAACTCCTCCGCATGATTTATGGTGGAGTTAAACCAGTTTTTCGCTCTCCGCAAAGCGGAGATTGTGCAGAAAAAACAATATGGGGAAGAAAATGGTCGGAGCGGCGGGATTCGAACCCACGACCCCTTGACCCCCAGTCAAGTGCGCTACCGGGCTGCGCTACGCTCCGAGCCGGGGAAAGCCTTAGAATGCAAAGGTATTTTCCGCAAGCCCTAAAAGTGGCAAAAAGGCAAAATGCGCACAATTGATATCTGGAAAACTACCAGTACCGCTTAAGTCCGCGGGGCGAACAGGATGATGCAGGTGCCTGCCAGAGCCACGCAGGCTCCGGTGATATCCCAGCGATCCGGCTTTGCGCCTTCGGCAATCCATATCCATAAAATGGAGGCGACAATGTAGATGCCGCCATAGGCCGCATAGGCGCGGCCCGCCGTATCGCTCTCGATCAGTGTCAGGCAGTAGGCGAAGAGCGCCAGCGACGCCATACCGGGAATGAGCCAGAGCGGCGATTTATCGAGTTTCAGCCACGCCCAGAAAGCAAAACAACCGGCGATTTCGCAGATTGCGGCGGCGGCATAGGTGATGAACTGCAAGTGGGCTCCTATGCTTGTGCTGGCTGGCGGACGACGGGCCGGGAATTTTGACGCCGGTATTTATATTCAAGCCCGGCGCAACCCCAGATGATCCCGAACAGCAGATAGAAATGCCGCCAATGATCGGTGTCGATGACATTGCCGATCAGCACATGCCCCAGATAGGTCGCATAAGCGCAGAGCAGATAAGGCTGCCACGGCCTGTTGCGGAAAAGCTGGCGAAAGCCGATGCCAAGCGTCATGAATGTCAGCGTGACGAAAGCCACAAAGCCGACCCAGCCATAATCGAGCGCGGCTTTGAGCCAGTTGTTATGCGTGTCTTCGCCGAACATCGGACCGAACTCCAGCGGGCCGATGCCGAGCGGATGCTGGGTGGCAAGCACCATGCCATACCAGTGGCGGGCAAAGCGCCCCATACGATCCGCGTCATAGCTTTGTTCGAGTTGCGCGCGCTGCAGAAAGAAATCGCCGATGCCGGGGATTTCGATGAGGATCAGCAGCCCGATCACCACAGCGGCAACCGCCAGCAAGGACAGCACGATGAGGCGCAGGCGAAAGCGGTTATTGTTGGTTTGTAGGAACAGGGTAAGCAGGATTACCATGCAGGCGAGGGGCACCATCGCCCAGGCTGCGCGCGAAAACGAGAACAGCACGCCGAGCGTCAGGATGGCGGCAGCAGGCAGATAGACCAGCATGTCGCGCGCACGTCCGGTGAGGATGCGGTAGACCGTCCAACTCAACGGCAGAATGAGAAACGGGCCGAACACGTTCGGGTCCTGAAACGCGCCTTTGGCACGCCCGTAGCGCGTGAAGAGATCGGCACCGGGGAATAGACTGAGATAGCCCGCAATACCGAGAAAGGCGGCGATCAGGCCGACAAACAGATAGGCCTTGAAGATCGTTTGCAGCCGCCGGTAATCCATCTCGATCATTGCGGCAAAGAAAACCGAAGTGAAGGCGAGGAACAGCGAAACGGCGATATAAAGCGGCGCGTTTTTGAGGTCGGCCATCTGTAAGGTCGAAAGGACCCCGCCAAAGTTGAAGACCGCGAGGATAGCCAGCAGAACGAGGTTGGTTCGGCTCAGGCGAAGTCCGAACAGCAGCGCAATAGCAATCAGCCCCGCCATATAAACTTCATAAGGCGCAGGTTCGCTCAGCACGAAACCCAGCAGAAACACGCCCAACCCAACTGCGAAGTTGACGATCAGGCGGTTCAGCGCCCGGCGTTGATGCTCCGTCGCGCCCCGGGGGGGCGCTGAATTGCGCATCGGCGCAACTATGGGCACTGCCTGGCTCAATAAGCGTTTTCCGTGTTGAGAAGGCGAATGGGTGTCAGGAAGAGAATCTTGAGATCAAACCAGAGCGACCAGTTTTCGATGTAATAAAGGTCGTATTCGGTGCGCATCATGATCTTCTCTTCATTGTCGATCTCGCCGCGCCAGCCATTGATCTGGGCCCAGCCGGTTACGCCCGGCTTGACGCGGTGGCGTGCGAAATAGCCATCGACCACTTCATTATAGAGAAGATTGTTGGAATGTGCCGCCACGGCGTGCGGGCGCGGGCCGACCAGCGACAGCGACCCGGCGACGACGTTGAAGAACTGCGGCAGTTCGTCGATGGATGTCTTGCGGATGAAGCGTCCGACGCGGGTAACGCGCGGATCGTTTTTCGTCACCGCATTGCGCGCCGTCGGGTCACATTGCTCGGTATACATCGAGCGGAACTTCCAGACGTTGATGACTTCATTGTTGAAGCCATGGCGCTTCTGCTTGAAGAAAACCGGCCCCTTGCTGTCGAGCTTGATGGCGATAGCAGCGCCAATCATGATCGGCGACAGCACCACAATGCCAACGAGACTGAAGGCGATGTCGAAAATACGCTTGGCGACCGAATCCCAGTCGTTGATCGGCTTGTCGAAAATATCCAGCATCGGCACCGAGCCGACATAGGAATAAGAGCGTGGACGGAAGCGCAGGTGATTGTTGAGCGCGGACAGACGAATATCGACGGGCAGCACCCAGAGCTTCTTGAGAAGGGCGAGGACACGCGCTTCCGCGCTGATCGGCAGCGACACGATTAGCAGATCGATATGCGCGATGCGCGCAAATTCGATCAGTTCGTTGATATTGCCGAGCTTGGGATAACCGGCGACCACGGGCGGCGAGCGCTTGTCGTCGCGGTCGTCGAAAATACCGCAAATACGGATATCGTTATCGGGCTGCTGCTCAAGAGAGCGGATCAGCGCTTCGGCATTGGGGCCGCCGCCAACGATCACGGCGCGGCGTTCCATAGTGCCATTGCGTGCCCAGCGGCGGATTTTCCAGGCAATGAAAAGGCGGGATATCAGAATGACGGCGATGGTGCTGACGGCCCAGATGAGGAACCAGCCGCGCGAGAAATGCGCCGAGACCTTGAAGAGAAAGCCAACCAGTGCAAGCGTGCCGAGCGTTGCCGCCCAACTGATGATCAGCCGCCGCAAATGGTGGGTGGGACTTCTGAGGATGTTGACCTGATAGCCGTCGTTGATTTCCATCAGGGCGACATAAAGAACGCCGCCAGCGATGACGATCAGCGGGTAATAGAGCAGATAATCGCTTTGAAGCCCGACATAATAGCCAAGGCTTAATATGCCCATCAGAAAGATGAGGCCGAACTCAACCAGACGCACGACGCCGCTGAGCATGAGCGGCGAAAACGTGTCCCGCTGATATTGCGCGGCTATGCTGCGCGCCAGAGGGCTGAGTTCCACCGGTTCTTGCGGCTTCGAATCCTGCTTGGCGCTGGCTTCAATCGCCTTGCGTCCGAATGGAGAAAAAGCATCATTGTCCCGCACGATAATGTCTCGCTTATCAGTTTACAGGAGGATGTGTACCGTCAGATTCCTAAGAAATCTCTGAAACACGCAGGTATCGGACCTGCTGAATACTCAAGAATGTGTTTCACGGTAAATCAATTCTATAGAATGAGCCATGGACTGCACGCTGAAACGTTCACGAAGTCGTGAATTTTCGGGCATTTGCACATCGAAATCGCCGTTGTCGGCTCTGAGTTCAAGGATTTTGGCGACCAGCGCTTCCACGGTCGGCTCGAACAGGGCGGGAGATGCGGGGCCGAATATCTCTGGAATACCGCCGACGCGGCTGGCGATGACGGTTTTTCCGGCAGCGAGCGCTTCCAGCACGATATAGGGAAAAGCCTCCGCACGGGAAGGAACCACCATCAGGCGGCCAAGGGCAAACGCATCGCGCGCCGCCATGCCAGGCAGAAAGCGAATTTGTGCGCCAAGGGCAAGTTCGCTTGCAAGTGCCGTAAAGGTCGGCTTTTCAGCGCCATCGCCGACCATGGTGGCGCTGAGCGGCAGGTCGTGCTGATCACGCAGCTCTGCGATGGCGCGGATCAGGATATCCGGGCCTTTCAGATCGCGCATCGTGCCGACGAACAGAAGGTCGCTGGCATCGGGCGCGTCGGGAACGGGAATGAATTCGTCATCGACCAGGCCGTTATAGACCACCGCATGGAGGCCATAAGGCCGTCCGACCTTTTCCTCATAGGTTCGTTTCTCGAAGTTGGAAACGAACATGACCGCATCGGTCATCGGGGCGAGAAGTCGCTCGACCAGAAAGACAGCGCCGCCGCGGCGTGTCTTCTGGTCGAAATGCAGGCTTCCGCCATGCGGTGAATAGATACGGGCTACGCGAGACCTAAAAACCCGTAGAACAGAGCCGAACAATCGGGCATAGACGCCGCCTTTGGCGCCATGTCCGTGCAAAATGTCCGGCCGCAATGTCTTGACAACACGGTATGCTTTGAACGCTGCCGCTGCGTCGCCGATACCAATATGGCGTTGCATGGCAATTCGATGCAGGCCCAGCGCGAGCTTGGGCCGCAATTCTTCTAGAAGCGCATCCTCTCTAGGACCGCCTGTTGTTGCGTCGCAGACGAGCCCGACAAGGTGACCTTTTTCCGCCTGTACGCCGACCAGATCGCGGACATGGCGGAATAATCCGCCAGTGGGCTCGCGAAAGCAGTGGACGATACGCAGAGGGGAAACGGTGTTGTCATCAGCCATCAATCGCCATCAGAACAGACGTTCGCGGACATAAATCGTATCGCCGGGCAGGATCGGATCGGAGATCAGAACCCGGCCTGTCAGCACCTTGCCATTGAACTGGCGGGTGATATCGGCATTCTCCTGATTGGCGCGCGGGCTGAAACCGCCTGCGGCTGCAATGGCTTTTTGCACCGTCATGCCCGGCACATAGGAATATTGCCCGGCCGCGCCCACTTCGCCCATGACGAAGATCGGGCGATAGCGGTCGATTTCCACGCTGACATCCGGGTCGCGCAGATAACCGCCGCGCAGTTTCGATGCGATCAGGCCTTCAAGCTGCTTTGCGGTCTTGCCGCGCGCTGGAATGCTGCCGACAAGCGGGAAAGCCACGTAGCCTGCCTGATCCACGCTATAGGTGTTGGTCAGGCTTGCCTGTTCGAAAACGGTGATGCGCACGCGGTCGCCCGCATCCAGCATATAGGGCTGGTTCAACGCTTCGTGAAAAGCCGGCGGTGCAGGGCGGTAGCTCGTGCAGGCGGATGACAGCGTCATCGCCGCAAGACCGAGCGCCGTGAGCAAAGCACGGCCTGTGCGCTTGTTGTGAATTGTCTTCGCCATCATGTCTCGCCTCGGTATCCCCGAAAAGCATCACCCGCATTTATGGAAACTGACCGGTGCCGAAGCGCGATCAGATGAATTCCTGTCACTGCGTTATCGATTGATTAGGGTTAATGGCTGGTAAAGATGTGCGGCGATGGTCAAAAAACTTTCCAGAAGAGGGCGACAGAGTAACGAGAGCATTTAAGCACTTTGAAATATATAGAAAACGATCCTGCGTGGTTTTGTCAGCGCTGCCCCATGAAGAACGCAGAAAGTCGAGTGCTTAACTCTATGGTTACCTTAAGCGTTTACTTTTCCGGCCGGAAATGGGTATGCGGCCTGGATGGAATGACGATTGTCAATGATCGACGGGCGCCCGCGGAGTAACGAAATGGCGGAAGTCGATTCGTCGTTGAAAGACGCAGACATCGATATAGGCGCGCTTTTTGGAAGCTTGCGCCGTAACTGGCTTTTGATTGTTGGTGGCGCTCTTCTCATGGCGGCGCTGGCGTGGATCATTTGTCTGCTTTTGACGCCGGATTACCGCGCGGAAACCCGCATCATTATCGAAACCCGCGAGTCCGTCTTCACGCGGCCCAATGGAGATAATCCTGCCGAGCGCCCGGTGCTGGACCCGGAAGGCGTGAAGAGCCAGATAGAGATTCTGACGTCTAACGATCTCATGAGACGTGTTTCCGACAAGTTGGATTTGCCGAACAATGAGGCATTTACTTCAATTGAAGTAAGGCCTTACAGCCGGATTCTGATTCTTCTCGGCATGATAGCCGATCCGGAGAAACTCTCTCCCGATGAGCGGGTTCTGCAGCGACTGCGTAAGCACCTGCAAGTGTATAATATCACGGGCTCGCGCGTTATCGCAGTGCAGTACACCTCTGCTAATCCTCAGTTGGCTGCACAAATCGCCAATACAGTCGCGGAAGAATATATCGCGCTACAGAGCGCGGCGAAGCTGCAATCGAATGACGATGCGACTAACTGGCTTGCGCCGGAAATCGAAGACTTACGCACACGTGTACGCGATGCCGAGAAAAAAGTCGCCGATTACCGCGCCTCGCGTGGATTATTGACCGGGCAGACCAACAATACGATTGCATCGCAGCAGCTTTCCGAAGTTTCGACGGACCTGACGCGTGTGCGCTCTGATCGCGCCACGGCGGAAGCGAGGGCGGCAAGTGTTCGCAAGGCGCTTTCTGCAGGCACACCGGTCGATACGCTGCCCGAAGTTGTTGCTTCCGGCATGATGCAGCGGCTCGCCGAGCGCCGCATCGAACTCAACGCCCAGATTGCCGATTTGTCGACGACGCTTCTTGATGGCCATCCGCGCATCAAGGCGCTGCGCTCGCAATTGGCCGACCTTGATCGCCAGACCAAGGCGGAAGGGCGCAAGCTGCTTGCCAGTCTTGAAAACGATGTCACGACGGCAAAGCTGCGTGAAGACGAGCTGACCCGTGAACTCAACCGCGTGCAGTCGCAAGCCGCGCAGGCAGGCGATCAGGAAGTCGAGTTGCGCGCACTCGAACGCGAGGCGGCAGCGCAGCGCGAGCTTCTGGAAACCTATTTGACCCGTTATCGTGAGGCAGCTTCCCGTATTGATCGCAATTATGTGCCTGTCGATGCACGCATTCTGTCGGGCGACGCACCAGCGCTTCCCTATTTCCCAATGGTTTTGCCGACTGTTGCTGCAACCTTTGTGGCGGGGCTGCTGTTACTCTCGATCTTCGTGTTGCTGCGTGAACTGTTCAGCGGGCGGGCCTTCGTGACCGCCGATGGCCGACGCGTCGAGGCTGTCGAGGAAATCGAAATGCCGGTGATTACCGCTGCCGCCCAAGCGGCTGCCGTTCCGCCGACCCTTTCCGAGCAGGAAGTGCCGGTTGCTGCTCCGCGCCGGTCCTGGACAGTGCCTTTTATCACGAGATCGTCTGGCTCTGACGCACGGACGACACCTGCGCCATCGGCGAAGGAGACGACCATGCCTGCACCAAAGAACCCGAATGGCGTGGAAGCCATTGCCAATCGTCTGCTCGACGGTCGCGACAAGCGCATTGTTGTGGTTTCGCCCGAAGGCGACGAAGCGTCAGCAACGACTGTGCGGCTGTTGCGCGATCTGGCCGACCGTGGCAAGCGTGCGCTTCTGGTGGATATGACAGCTCAGGGCACGGTGGGGAGCGCAATGCTCGACGGGCATAAACTGCCCGGCATCACCGAGCTTCTAACTGGCGAGAAACGCTTCAATGAAGTCATTCATAGCGACCGCTTTTCGCAGGCGCATGTCGTGCCGCTCGGTGCAGCAGACCCGGTTGAAGCCATGCGCGCCGTCGATCGTCTGCCGCTCATTCTCGATGCGCTCGAAACCGTTTATGACTTCGTGATCGTGGAATGCGGCCCATCTTCCTCTGCACAGATTCGCCGTGTTGCTGATAATGACGTGACGGTTGTGATGAGCATTGTCGATCCCGAGAACAATGATGTAGCGCTTGCCGCACTCGATCTTGATCAGGGTGGCTATGAAGATGTCGTCATTCTGATGGACGACAAGACCCCGCAGCCACGCGCATAATTCGATTCAAAAATAGCGTCTTAAAGCGGAAAGCTGAATCAAAATCGCTATTTACCTCCGGGCAAGCCTTGCTCGGATGCGCTTGGCGAGTCGCCAGAGCCGGGGATTGCGTTTGATTGTGCTGGCGACAGCGCTGCGTGCGGCTTGCAGCGCCACAAAAAGCCTGCCTTTGGCCGAGAGTGGCAGAACGGTATCGAAGATTTCAAGCTCGATATCGCACCAGTCGCGCTTGTAGGGTTCATCGCCTACACCAAAACTGTAGACCGCATAACCGGCATCGCAACAGCGCTTTATGTCTTCGAAGAACAGAAATTCGCCGGGGCTGGCATGGACCATATCGTCATCGGCGATGGCGGCAAATTCGGCTGTCGGTCCAGTGGCGGTGAGGTTTTTGCCGACGATCGAGCGGATAATGCCGCCCACTTCCAGAAACCGCAATTCGCAGATGGGCGCTGGTGCCGTGAGAGCCCGCGCGTAGAGTGCCTTGAAAAAAGTCTGCACGGCTTTGCCGGCAAACGGGTCGCTTATGCCCATCTGCCGGAAACGTCCGGCTTTCATGGCGAAGTAAAGGTCGAGAACGCGGTCGGATTCGTCCTGTGTCTGCGGCTGTTCAATGCGCCAGCCGCCGGCTTCCTGATAGCGGCGCTCATGCTGGCGGTGCTTCTTCAATCTGCGGCGACGGTTGGTGCGATTAAGCACCGCGTCAAAACCACCATCAAGCGAGACCATCAGGACCGGATTCGGGTTTCGTTTCTGCCCAAGGGTAAAAAGCGGATTGTCGATATCATCAACGGCGTCAAGCTGGCGCGTCAGCGCCAAAGCGTCGATATCCGGTCGCGCCTTGCATATGGCGGCAATGAGCCGGTCCAGAGCTTTGCGGTTGACTGCGGATGACCGTGCTGCGGCCAACCATGGGAAATTACCGTTGGCATGGCTGCCGCCGGGATAGCGCGCGATCGTCATGCCCTTCTGGCGGATGACTTCCAACGGCAGGAGAAAAACCGGGCGTTCAGCATCGAAAATTCCGGCGACGAAACAATCAGTGTTGACGCAACGATGCCAGCAATCAATCCAGGCGAAGGATTGCGGTGCGCCGTGCAGGGCAGGCCCTATCGCCCAGAGACGCTCGATTTCGGAAAAATCGCTGATAATGCGTTCCGTAAGCGTGGCCGATCCCGCCATGTTGCCCCGCTCAGTCATGCTGTATTGCGCCCCTTGAATATGCTCAGAGCTGCTTTTTACGCGGTGGCTGCGCCATCCACCAGATGATCGCCATGGCTGGCAGGACCCAGAGCAGGCCTGAAACAATGAAATAGAGGAGATGCACCCATGCCGGAGAATTGCCGAGATGCGCGACGGCGATGATCGTAGCCAGAACCGCATAGACGATCACCAGCGTTACCAGCAGAAATGTGCCGATCAGTTTCTTCAGCCTAACGGGCATGATTGCGTCTCTCCTTTTCCCCGCACCATCACTAACCGCTGTGCCTGATCTGCGAAAGGGCAAAAAACGCGGCGGCATGTCGCGTGGACTTGCCTTGTAACTGACAGGTCGATGCGGCATGTATCGCTCCAGATGGTTTGAAGGAAGAACGGCATGACGGCAGCATCGATGGCGCAGCGCGGAGAGCGTAGTTCGAGAACGTCGAAGGACGAACGCGACCGGCGCCTTGTGCGCTATTGGCTTTATGCGGTTTTTGTCGTGCTAATCGCCATCGTGATGGTGGGCGGGGCCACCCGCATGACCGGCTCTGGCCTTTCCATCACCGAATGGAAGCCTATCCATGGCGTCATTCCCCCGCTCGACCATGCTGAATGGGTGGAAGAGTTCGATAAATATCGCCAGATCCCGCAATATCAACAGATCAACAAGGGCATGTCCCTTGAAGAGTTTCAGTATATTTTCTGGTGGGAGTGGGCGCATCGCCTGCTGGCGCGCTTCGTCGGCTTTCTGGTTGCGGTGCCGCTTGCTTTCTTCTGGGCGACGGGGCGTCTGAAGGGCGGGCTGAAATACCGCATGCTGGGGCTTCTGGCGCTGGGCGGCTTTCAGGGCGCGATTGGCTGGTGGATGGTTGCATCGGGTCTCAGCGAGCTTACCAGTGTCAGCCAGTACCGGCTTGCAATCCATCTCACCACGGCCTGCGTGATCATTACCGCGGTCTTCTACATTGCCAGAGGACTTGTCACCTATACCGAGCGTCCGGCGGAGCGATCCGTGCAGCGCTTCGCCGGGTGGCTGGTCTTTGCCGTTCTGGTGCAGATCTATCTTGGCGGCCTGGTTGCCGGGCTGCATGCCGGTCTGACCTACAACACCTGGCCTTTGATGGATGGTGCCATCATCCCATCCGATCTGTTCATTCAGTCGCCATGGTGGCGCAATCTGTTCGAAAACCCGAAAACCGTGCAGTTCGTACACCGCATGTTCGCTTATACGGTTCTGGTTCTCACCGTTCTCCACGCCGTGCAGGTCTGGAAAGATGCGCCGGGTACAACCCATGCGCGCCGCACGATTGTTCTGCTCGGCCTGGTGCTGGTGCAGGCTGTCATCGGCATTGGAACGTTGCTGATGAGTGTACCGTTGCATATGGGCCTGACGCACCAGTTCGTCGCACTGATCGTGCTGGCTTTCGCGGTTGCGCATTGGCGCGCAACCAAGGGCGCTTACGCGGGATAGGCCGTCTGGCGCAAATATCTCAGCGCGGTGGCAATCTTCAGCTCCCGCGCTTCATCGGCATCATTGCCGTCCTCGCGGTGCCACGCGGCTGAAAGACAGCCATAGGCGATGGCATAATCAAGAATATAAGACGGTGCGCTACCGATGATCGGCGCGAAATGCTCAGCCATGCGCTTGGCACGATCGAGGTCTAGGCAGAGATCGTCACGATCCAGCGGATTGTAAAAGATATTGGCGGCATCGAAAGCCGCATCACCGACCAGTCCGTGCGGATCGATGGCAAGCCAGCCGCGCGGCCCTTGCAGGATGTTTTCGTGATGGATGTCGCCGTGCAGCGGAATGGGCTGGTGCGGTGCCGTCAGCAGTTGCCTTGCAAGCGCTGTAGCCTCCGCATAAAGCGGCGTCTGGTCTGCGACGGCGAAAAGGCCGGAGAAATGCTTGTCGAGCGGTTGCAGATCTGACGGCACAGGCTCGGGCGAGGGCGTATGCAGCGCGGCCAGAACCTGCCCGAAAATCCCCAGACAATCCGCATCGTGTCCGTCTTTGAGGTGTTGATCGAGATGATAGCTGCCCGCATATTCGAGCAGCATCGACGTGCCTCTCAGATCGTAAAGACGGGCCGCGCCATGTCCATCCTGCCAGCGCAGATAATGCGCGCCGCGCATTTCCTCCATTCCGGCTGGCTTCAACTGCTTGATAACAAAAACCTCGCCCGGATGATCGATGCGTTCGACCTTCCAGACGAGGCTTGAATGCGTATCCGCCAGTGGTTCGAACGAACCGATATTCCATTGGTCAGGGAATACCGGTTCAATCGTCATCAGGCTTTGCCAAGCATGAGGTTCATGTTCTGGACAGCGGCACCCGAAGCACCTTTGCCGAGATTGTCGAGTAGGGCGACCAGATTGACCTGATCGTCGCCTTCGGTGCCGAAGACAAAGAGCTTCATGCCGTCCTTGCCGGCAAGTTCTTCCGCATCGACGCGCGGAAGCTTGCCGCTTTCCTCCAGTGGCACGACTTCGACAATGTCCTGACCGGCATAATGCTCGCTCAGGGCTGCGTGAATCTTTGTCAGCGACGGCCTGCCTTCAAGCTCGTTCAGGAACAGCGGAACCTGCACGATCATGCCCTGCGGGAAACGTCCGACGCTCGGGCTGAAGATCGGGCGACGGTCGAGGCGTCCATGCAGCTGCAATTCCGGCACATGCTTGTGATGCAACGGCAGGCCATAAAGGAAGTTGTTAGCGGCCAGATAGTCCGGATTGTTCTTGTCTTCCATCTGCGCAATCAGCTGCTTGCCGCCGCCGGTATAGCCGGAGACGGCATTGACGCTGACCGGATAGTCAGACGGCAACAGCCCTGCGTCGCGCAGCGGGCGAACAAGCGCGATCGCGCCGGTTGGATAGCAGCCCGGATTGGCGACGAGTCTCGTTTCGGCGATGCGTTCGCGCTGGCCTTTGGCCAGTTCGGCAAAACCATAGGCCCATTCCGGATGCACGCGGTGGGCGGTCGAAGTGTCGATGATGCGGGTCGAATTGTGATCCCGCAGCAGGGAGACGGCCTCTTTCGAAGCGTCGTCGGGCAGGCACAGAATGGCAATGTCGGCAGAGCGCAGATAGTCGGCGCGCAAATCCTTGTTGCGCCGCTCGGCTTCCGGGATTGAAATCACTTCAAGATCGTCGCGCTCGGCCAGACGGCTGCGGATTTGCAGGCCGGTGGTGCCGTGTTCGCCATCGATGAAGATTTTCGGTTTCATGCTTTTGCCTTTTGATTTCATAAAGTTACGACAATATCCGGAATCGGTCTTTCAACCGCTTGAATCAGTTTCTCAACCGCATAAACGCGGCACCGTCATCGTCGTTCTTTCTGCTCTGCCAGCAGACCCAGATAATACATTGCGATTGTCGCTCCAGCGATAGCCGTAATATCGGCATGATCATAGGCTGGTGCAACCTCGACCACATCCGCACCGACGAAGTCAAGCGCCGTGAGCTTGCGCAGGATCGATAGCATCTTGGCGGACGAAGGACCGCCCGCCACCGGCGTGCCCGTGCCGGGCGCAAAGGCCGGATCAAGGCAATCAATATCGAAGGTCAGATAGGTCTTCTTGCCCGCAGTGCGTTTAAAAATGGCGTCGGCAATCTCTGCTGCCGTCATGTCTTCGACTTCGTGACCATAAATGATCTTGATGCCGCAATCTTCCGGCGCATGGGTGCGAATGCCGACCTGAATGGAATGGTCGGGATCGATGATGCCATCACGCACGGCGCGGGCAACGAAGGAACCGTGGTCGATCCGCTTGCCGTCGTCAAACCATGTGTCCTGATGCGCATCGAACTGCACCAGTGCCAGCGGGCCATATTTCGCGGCATGGGCTTTCAGAAGCGGCCATGTCACGAAGTGATCGCCGCCAAGCGTCAGCAAAAATGCATCGGATTTGAGGATCTTCGCCGCTTCACGCTCGATCGTGGCTGGCGTCTTGTAATGGTTGCCGTAGTCGAGCAGGCAGTCACCGTAATCGATCACAGCGAGGTTTTCGAACAGGTCGCGCTGGAACGGATATTGCGGGTCATTGTCGAAAATGGTCGATGCGCGCCGGATGGCCTGCGGACCGAAACGCGCGCCGGGCCGGTTGGACACAGCCGCGTCGAACGGAATGCCCCAGACAACGGCTTCCGCGCCCTTCAGCGACTTGGTGTAGACGCGCCGCATGAAAGACAGCACGCCCGCATGGGTCGGGTCGGTCGCAGCGCTCGTCAGGCTGCGTGCGGTAAATGCGTGATCAATGGTCTTGGATGGCATGGCCGTTCCCCGGTGAAGTTCTGACTTCTATAACCGGTCACGCCAGAAATTGGGAAGAGGTTTTAGTCTCTATCAAAACCGTAAGCGCGTTCGACACGGCCAATGCGCACGCGATAGGTCTCATACCACTGCTGGCGACCAAGCTTTTGCGCCACAAGGTGGTCCACTTCGCGCTTCCATGCGCGAATGCTGTCTTCGTCCGCCCAGAACGAATTCGTTATGCCAAAACCTTCCGCGTCTCGGGCGCTCTCGACGCCAAGATAGCCGGGTTGTTGCGCTGCGAGTTCCGCCATGCGCACCGCCATATCGGCGTAGCCATCGTCGTCGCCAATGCGCTGCGAGGCAAAACTCACGACGTAATAAGGTGGCTCCGGTGTGACGGCAAAGCGGCTGGACGACATCATGCTGGCTCCCTGCTGGCTGATTCCTGAAATTCATAGCAAAAAGCGGACCCGAAGGCCCGCTTTCCGTTGTTTGATCGTCAGAAGTTGACCGCGAGGTTCACTTTAATGGCGTGATCCTGCGCCTTGTTTGCGAATTGTCCCCGGTAGTGCAATCCGAGAGACGTGTTATGCGCCAGATTGAGGTCCAACCCGGCCTGTGCGTAGAACATGTTTTTGTCGAGCGGCAGACCTTCAACCATGAAGCCGGGACCGTCGCTGAAACGCAGCATTGTTTCCGGCTGGTCGGCGCTATTATGCTGCCAGCCGAGCGCCAGTTTGGTGTTGACGCTGGTGTTTTCGGAGAGTGCGTATTTGTTCGAAAGACGCACGCCGAGATAGTTGGTTAAAAGGTCGCCGGTGGCGCCAGAGCCGGAGAGGGCGGTCACAGCCGCATTTTCCGTAAAACCATTGGTTTTCGCATAGGCATAGGAAATGCCCGCAAATGGCTCCAGCAGCGCCAGACTGGTATCGATATTGTAGCCGAGTTCCGCAAAACCCTGGAAGCTGTTGCCTTTGTAGCTTGCGCGATTATCGTTTGAAACTTCCCTGAAGCGGATTGTGCGCTTGCTGTCGATGTCGTGCAGATTGGCATTGCCACCAAAAGTCAGGTTGAAGTTTTTCCATGCATAGCCGCCATAGGCGCCGATCTGATAGCTATCGACTTTCGCAGACGACAGGCCGCTATTGAGCGAGGATTGCAGATAACCGGCGAAGAGACCCAATTGCCAATTATCCGACAGTTGGCCGTCAATGCCGGTGATAAAGCCCGTCGCGCTGCGGCTCATGGCTTGCGCTTCTCCAATGCTCTGGAAATGCGCTCTGGAATTATAGGCTTGTCCCCATACGCCGCTTTTGAGCGGAGCATTCAGCGCCGAATGATTGAAGCGACTGTCGGACAGATCATTCATGCGCTGTGTCACGGCTTCGCGTGGCAACTGGTTGTCATAAAGAAGCGATATCAGCGTGGATGCGTAAATATCGCCAGACAGCTCGGTATAGGCCTCTGACAAATCGTCTTCCATCCGCGATGTAAGCACGTTCTTGTAGAGCTTTTGATCGTGGCCGAGCGCCTGCAATGCGTTGGCAACCCTTCGTTGCTGGTTGCTTACCGCCGATTCTGCAAATGACTTGCCCGCCGTTGCGAAGGTGACTTCGACTTCATTCGGCCTGTATTCAAGTTTTTCGGTGATGAAGTGATAGGTGGGAAGAACGTCGCTGAAGCGGCCATTGACCCCGTTGTCGGCCATCACGAACACGCTTGTTTTGCCTACCCGGGCGTTGATTTCGTCAACGGTCAACTTTGGATGGCCGCCGAATTTAACGCTCCCGGCGAGCATAGCCTTGTTGCTAGCATAAATCCCTGAAGTGTTGCCGTTGGCATCGACCTTCACGTCGAGAACACTGCCAGATTTCAGATCGATATCGCCATTCACGTTCAATGGTTTCATGCGCGGCGAACGGTAGTCGCCGGGGGAAACATGCGCACCGGCTCCAGCCACTATGCTGCCGGTAAAACCGGTGCCGCTCAGTGTACCGCCGGAGTGGACCAGAACCGGCGAAGTGATTGAGCTGTTTACCTTTAATTCCCCAGCGTAAATGTCGGTCACCCCTTTGTAGCTGTTCTGCCCGTTAAGGATGGTCATGCCGTCTCCAACCTGCTGTACGCGACCATCGCCGGTAATCTTGCCGTCGAATTCGAGCAGGTTGCTGCGATTGAACGACAGAAAGGCGTCTTTCTGCATCAAATCAACGTCGCCGATGACGGAGCCGGTTTCGCCGCCATTACCAAGCGCCAACCCGCCTTCCGCCACGAAGCTGTTGCCGGTGTATTTGTTTTCTCCCGTCAGCGTCAGCTTTCCGGCGTTCATCTTGTACAGTGATCTGTTTCCATCCAGATAGCCCGATACGATCTTATCGGATGTCGGAAAGAAGAAGTTGCGCTCGGTCTTGAACAGGCCATTGGGAGACCGGGCGTAGAAACCAGCTAAGTCGGGGTTTGACCAATATTCCCGCACGTAGTTGGCAATGTAATTGTGTGTGCGGGTCGTCGGATGAATATCATCCCAGAAAACATATTCATTCTGGATTGCGGAACCGCGCGGCTGGTCGAGACATGAGGGCGTATCGACACAATTTCCTGTCGCATTCGAGAAGCCGAAAACGCCGGGGTGCTTCACCACCATGTCAAGGATGCCAGCTACGTCTGGGGCGTAGACCACAGCATCCGGATGCTTTTCCTTAAAGGCAGCGATGCTGGTGGCGATGGCCTTGTTGAAATCATCGGTTGCTTCTCGAGCAATGACGCCGGGCGCATTTGCATAACGCGGAACTTTCGAAAAATCAGGCATGTCGGGCACCAGAAATTGCCGCGCTCCCACCTGATAAAGGCGTTCCAGTGAAGTGAACAATTCATTTCCGCTAAATGCAGCTTTCACTCGCGTGGATTCATCGTGCTTGATTGCATCCAAAGCATCATTGCCACCCGCCCATAAAGACACGATGGTGTGAGGAGAGATGGTCTGAGGATAAACGGTATTCGTCCCACGAATGTACTCGGTCACCTCCTCAGCAATAGAGGGGATCATCCCCGGTATTTTGTGGTTCTCATACTTTGTGCCGCCTATGGCGTAGTTCACACTGGTGCCACCGTTCGGGGTGTTGCTGCCAAAATCACCGGGGGCTGACGAGTTGGTCGAAATTTCGTGCCCCTTTCCTGGTCTCGGAAAAGGTACTCGTTCCAGACGCGTCCATTGCTGAAGCGTCCGTCGGTCGTGTACATTTTTTTAAGTTTTTCTATGAAAAACTCACTGAATGCGCCGTTATCGCTCAAGCTGTCGCCGAAGATGATGGCCCTGTCGAAATAAGCTTTCTCGACATTGTCGGTTATGCTCTGGGAGTAAGCTGCAGAAGAAAGTAAAAATTGAACAGGGGCGAGTGCAGTCAATATAATATTGACTTTCCCAAAAGGAATATAGGTCAAAGTAATTATCCTGTTAAAAAATTTTAAAATAAAAATACTTGAAAAATATAAAATAACATAAGTATAGTGTAAATTAGCCTCCTTTGAATAGGGGTCGGAGGACGGTAGAAACCAAAAAAGCGAGCCTTGCGGCTCGCTTTTTTGTAGATCCGAACGACGGAAATATCACCGTTCGGAAATTTGGTCCCAAGCGCCGGAGCGCTTGGGAATATTCCTTGAAACGGATTAGCGCTTCGAGAACTGGAACGAACGGCGAGCCTTGGCCTTACCGTACTTCTTACGTTCGACGACGCGGCTATCGCGGGTCAGGAAGCCACCCTTCTTGAGAACCGTGCGCAGGCCCGGTTCGTAGTAGGTGAGGGCCTTCGAAATACCGTGACGAACGGCACCAGCCTGACCGGACAGGCCGCCACCGGCAACGGTAGCAACGATGTCGAACTGGCCAGCGCGGTTCGAAGCGATGATCGGCTGCTGGAGGATCATCTGCAGGACCGGACGTGCGAAGTACTTTTCGAATTCCTTGTCGTTGACGGTGATCTTGCCGGAACCCGGCTTGACCCAAACGCGTGCAACGGCGTCCTTACGCTTGCCGGTGGCATAAGCGCGGCCCTGTGCGTCCAGCTTCTGGACGTGAACCGGAGCGGCAGCTTCGGTCTTGGCAACAGTGCCGAGTTCTTCGAGCGAGTTGAGCTGCTCAGCCATGATTATGCATTCCCTTTGTTCTTGCGGTTCAGCGCTGCGACGTCGAGGACTTCCGGCTGCTGAGCTTCATGCTGATGGTTCGGACCTGCATAAACGCGCAGGTTCTTCATCTGGCGACGGCCGAGCGGACCACGTGGGATCATACGCTCAATAGCCTTCTCGAGAACGCGTTCCGGGAAACGGCCTTCGAGAATCTGGCGAGCAGTGCGCTCCTTGATGCCGCCCGGATGGCCGGTGTGCCAGTAATAAACCTTGTCGGTGTACTTCTTGCCGGTCAGAACAACCTTGTCGGCATTGATGATGATGACATTATCGCCATCGTCAACGTGCGGGGTGAAGGTTGCTTTGTGCTTGCCACGCAGGCGATTGGCGACGATAGTTGCGAGACGACCAACGACGAGACCTTCGGCGTCGATCAGTACCCACTTCTTCACCACTTCAGCCGGCTTCTGAGAAAAAGTTGCCATTGAAGTCTTCCTTAGACTAATCCCCGATATGAACATCAGGGCTTTTTTTGTTGCTTGTGTTGGTGATATCCAACCCGAACGGGCGTGCAAAAATTAAGTTTCGCGCGCTTCCGGCGGGTCGATACACAAACTCTGCCCCGCCGTCAAGTCCCGTATTTGCACGATGATTTTAAAAACATAATGAAATCAATTACTTGATTATTTGGTATTATAATACCGTATGTTTTTGTGGTGCTTTTAACGCGGTGGGATTGAATAAGTCGCTGTTGCATGAGCAACCAGTTCGCCAGTCGCGCCATCAGTCAGGCTGATATCGAGGACGGCGAGGCGTTTTCCAAGCTTCAGAAGTCTCGCGACAGCTTCCACCGCGCCGGGTGAGGGCTTGCGCAGGAAATTGATGTTGAGATTGGTGGTCACCGCCAGCGCGACCGGGCCGATATGCGCCAGAATAGCCGCATAGGCAGCAACATCGGCCAGGGCGAATAGCGCAGGGCCGGAAACCGTGCCGCCGGGACGCAGATGTTGCTCGTCGGCGTGAAGGCGCATCGTGGTGGAACCTTCATCAATCGCAACAATCTCGAAACTCTTACCAAGCTGCGGAAACTCACGCTTCATGAAAGCGCGCAGCTCGTCGATATCCATCACCGGAGCCAGACTTGTGTGTCTTGTCATATTGATATTCATCCAGTCCTCCCAATCTTTATAGGAATAGAAGCGTGGACCCTTGTGTTGCAAGCGGCATCCTGTCGTGCGAACGATAAATACGGTCGCGCAGTTGAGACTGGTGAGGTAAGAACATGAACAATCCGTCTGGCGACCAAATTCGCAACATTCTCCAATCCGTCAAAACAATTGCGCTTCTTGGTGCCTCCCCGAAGCCCGAGCGCCCAAGCAATGGCGTGATGGAGTTTCTGCTCTCCAAGGGCTACCGCGTCATTCCCGTCAATCCGGGGCAGGTCGGCAAGGAAATTCACGGCCAGCGCGTCGTGGCGCGTCTGGCCGATATTGAAGAGCAGGTCGACATGGTCGATGTGTTTCGTGAGCCTTATTCGCTGCCGGGTATTGTGGATGAAATCCTCGCCATGAAGCAGCGTCCATCCGTTTTGTGGACGCAGCTCGGCGTTGTTCATGAAGAAGCTGGCAAGCGTGCCGAAGAAGCAGGGCTGACCGTCATCATGGATCGTTGTCCCGCGATAGAATACCCGCGCTTGATCGGGTAGCGTATGAAGCGAGAATAAAATTCCGCGCTTTGATATCAGTCGAAAAATTCCTCCTTTGCTTTCTTTTTGGCAGAGCCTAACGTCCGCTCTCAAAGAGTGGCATTCGTTATCAGGAGGAATAGATGTCCAAACGCTCACCCGGCATAGAAACACTGGCCGTTCACGCAGGCGCGAAGCCTGATCCGACAACTGGCGCGCGTGCAACGCCAATCTATCAGACGACGTCCTTCGTGTTCGAAGATGCGGATCATGCGGCCTCCCTGTTCGGGCTACAGGCGTTCGGCAATATTTATACACGTATTACCAATCCGACGACGGCGGTGCTGGAAGAGCGCATCGCAGCGCTTGAAGGCGGCACCGCAGCTGTCGCGACGGCATCGGGGCATGCTGCGCAGCTGCTCGTTTTCCATACGCTTTTGCAGCCGGGCGATAATTTCGTCGCTGCGCGCCAGCTTTATGGCGGCTCGATCAACCAGTTCGGCCAGTCGTTTAAATCCTTCGGCTGGCAGGTGCGTTGGGCCGATGCCAGCAATCCGACCGACTTTGCCAAGCAGATCGATGGCAAAACGCGCGCAATCTTCATTGAAAGCTTCGCTAATCCGGGCGGCATAGTCGTGGATATCGAAGCGATTGCCGAAATCGCCCATAAGCATGGCCTGCCTTTGATCGTAGACAATACGCTTGCTTCGCCCTATCTCGTGCGCCCGATCGAACACGGCGCGGATATTGTCGTGCATTCGCTGACCAAGTTCATTGGCGGCCATGGTAATTCCATGGGCGGCATCCTCATCGACGGCGGAACCTTCGACTGGGCGAAGTCTGGCAATTATCCGCTTTTGACCGAACCGCGCCCGGATTATGCCGGTCTGGAACTGCACAAGACCTTCGGCAACATCTCCTTTGCCATCGCTGCCCGCGTGCTGGGTCTCCGCGATTTCGGCCCGGCGATTTCGCCATTCAACGCCTTCCAGATTCTAACCGGTGTGGAAACTCTGCCGTTGCGCATGCAGCGCCATTGCGACAATGCGCAGAAGGTTGCCTCCTGGCTGCATGGTCACGAGAAGGTATCGTGGGTGAACTATGCTGGTCTGCCACATGACAAATATCATGCGCTTCAGCAGAAATATTCGCCGAAGGGCGCAGGCTCGGTTTTCACCTTCGGTCTCAAGGGCGGCTATGATGCGGGCGTGAAATTCGTGGATAGCCTCGACCTGTTCTCGCTGCTCGCCAATATCGGCGACACGCGTTCGCTCGTGATTCATCCGGCCTCGACCACACATCGGCAGCTGAGCGACGAGCAGAAAGTGGCGGCTGGAGCTGGTCCGGATGTCGTGCGCCTGTCTATCGGCATCGAGGATGCCGACGATATCATAGCCGATATCGAACAGGCTCTTGCCAAGGTCTGACCGGATGAGCCGGTTTCTCGACTTCGACCTGACCGGCATTGAACCGGAAGAAGGCGCTCCTTTGCCGGAGCGCGTTCTTTCCGGCGATCCAAAATTCCGAACATGGAATCTGGAAGAAAATGCCGATGGCACCCTCTTTGCCGGCATATGGGAAAGCACGCCGGGAAAATGGCGGATCGAATATGACGAATGGGAGTTCTGTCACATTCTATCCGGTCGCTCGATTGTGAGTGAGGAGGGCGGCGCGAGCCGCGAAGTCAAGGCGGGAGACAGTTTTGTCATTCGCCCCGGCTTCAAGGGCAGTTGGGACGTGCTGGAAACCACCCGCAAGGAATATGTGATTAAGCTCTGAAAAAAGAAAAGGCTGCGAAATTCGCAGCCTCTTTGATTCTCGACCTACCGCGGCTCATTGCCTCGCGGTCTGATATAGGCGCGGGGCCGGTTGCTGCCCGAAGGTCTTGCTTCCGGGCGCGGTTGCGATGGGCGCTCGGCCTGCGGTGGACGCGGACGCTCACCTTGCGGCGGGCGCGGGCGGTCTGGTCTGTTGTAATTCGGGCGACGGTCGCGATCACGATAACGGTAATCGCGGTAGCGAGAATCCCGATAATAACGCGGCGAATTGCGATAATAGCGTCCGCTATCATAGACAACGCCGGTGCCGATATAGCTGCCCTGTACATAGTAAGGGTCGTAATAGCCGCCGCCGCTGCCATAATAGCCTTCGGACACGCACCCGGTGAGCGTCAGTCCGGATATGCCTATGCCAACGGCGATCAGAAGTGATTTTAATGACATGGCCTTCGCTCCTTCAAAGCTCGAACGCTGTACATCGCTGAATGTTGCAGCATTTGGCAAACATTCTTTCGACGAACATTATGCAGAAATGGCGTGAAGCGGCAAAATCACTAAAGATTACGGTGTGATAGCCGTGGGAGCGTTTCGGACTACATATCGTATTCGTACATGCATATTTGCTCAATCACAGAATGCGAATTTACAAAAAAAGGGGGCGGTTACCGCCCCCTTTTTGCATTTATTAATCGGTATTCACAGCAGCGCCAGTTACGGCCGAGCTGATGTCCTTGAATTTTTGATTGATGTCGGTTCCTAGTGTGCTCGCTCCGGCAATGATTGCCACAGAAATAAGTGCAGCGATGAGGCCGTATTCGATTGCGGTTGCGCCGGATTCGTCTTTGCGAAAACGCGAGAAAAGCTTGGACATGTGTTGCTCCTGAGACTCTGCTTTTATTAGCTGGTCGTCTTGACCTTGGGCCAAATTACACGGGCAATTCTTTTTGCGCTCTTAAGTTGCATGGTAAATAGAAGATAAGCGCCCTGTATGATTAATAAATTGCTGAAATATACCCAAGCATTGGGCTGAACGATCATTTCCGACGCACAAAGCCCAAAAAACAAAACCCCGCCTGAGCGGGGTTCTTTTCGGTTATCCAGCTGCGCTACTTGGGGAGCTGCGCACCGGCCTGCTTCACGGCGTCTGCCATGGTCTGGCACAGCTTTTCTTCCGAAATATTCTGCGCCTTTGCGCTGGTGGCCAGATCCTGTTCCATACCCATGACGGAAACCTTGCCCTGCTTGCCGGTTTCTTCGGCAGCTTGGGCCTTGGACGTATCGGCTGGAGGAGGGATCAAGCCAAGCATTTTGTTCTGGATTTCGATGGCTGCATCGTCGGTATAGCCCTTGTCCTTGCAATAGGTCAGCACGCCGAGCTGATTGCGGGCTGCACTATAGGCCATTTCCATCTGCTCAGGCGTCGCCTGCGCGAGGGCCGCAGCGAGATTTACACCGAGAAAGAGGCCGGTCAAAGAAACGCGAATGACATTACGCATTATAATTCTTCTCCATGTTCCAAATACATTGCGAGATAATGCGATTTTCCCCACGGGGAAAATTCAAGAAAGATTAATTAGTGAAATGTGATAAAATGGAATTAGTTTCTTCTGATTTTTAAATCCGCGTCATATTTGTGCGTTAGAAGCCAAAGGCAGCTGTGCATTTTATCGAATGCCCTATCTTACGTGGCATCAGGAGCGCCAGCCCGATCCCCTTGAAAACAACTCTATCGTCCGCTCAGCTACCGATAGTTCGGGTGTTATGAGCGCATCGAATTTGGTCATTTTGGAAAAATGGACGAAACTGTGCGAATTGCCAAAATTTGCTCTTGCGCTTGGCGCACGAATTGCCTAAACGGCTCTCACGCGACTGACAAATCAGTCGGGCGATTAGCTCAGTTGGTAGAGCGCTTCGTTTACACCGAAGATGTCGGGAGTTCGAGTCTCTCATCGCCCACCATTCTATCTCCCCGAAAATATATGCATTGTAAGCGCAGCCAGCCCTAATTTGGCTGCCTGTTTGTCACGTTTGGTGTGCCACGCCGCTAAAACGACTATGGCGGGACAATGCCCGCCATAACCTCTATAAATATATATCAGATGGCGCCGAGTGGCGCTCGATCAATGCAAGCCGCCGACGCCCAGATGTTCCTCAACCGCGTGATGATCTGACGCCAGTTGTTCGGACGTGCCGGACCATGCAATGCGGCCACGCTCCAGAATGATGATGTGATCGGCGAAGTCTAGCGCGCTCTGGATCCGTTGTTCGACGAGCAGGATCGTCATGTCGCCCTTTTGCGCCAGTGTCGAGAATGCTGCCATCAGCTCTTCGCAAATGACCGGCGCGAGGCCTTCAAGCGGCTCGTCCAGCAGCAGCACCGTCGGCTTGCCGAGAATGCTGCGTGCCGTTGAAAGCATCTGCTGTTCGCCGCCGGAAAGCTGCGAACCCAGATTGCGCCGCCGCTCCTTGAGGCGAGGGAACATGGCATAGGCTTCTTCGAGCGCGTCCTTTGGTCGTTTTTTCAAGCCGACGAACAGGTTTTCTTCCACCGTCAGCGTGGGGAACACATCGCGGGTCTGCGGCACATAGCCAAGACCGGCAAGCGCACGGGCAGCTGACGGCAGTGTCGCGATATTCTGGCCGCCGAGCAGGATTTCGCCGCCATAGCGCCGGGTTTGTCCGGCGATGGTCGCAAAGAGGCTGGTCTTGCCGACGCCGTTGCGCCCCAATATGGCCAGCCGAGAGCCGGGTTCGGCTTTGAACGACACATCTTCAATGACCCGCGTAGGACCATAGCCGGAGGAAAGATTGCGGATTTCAAGCGAGGCTGCACTCATTGCGCATAGCTCCCCAGATAGGCTTCACGGACGCGGGTATCCTGCACGACATCTTGCGGCAGTCCGTCGAAAATCACGGTTCCAGCGGCCAGAACGATAACGCGTTTTGCAAAGCGGAAAACCAGATCCATGTCGTGCTCGATCATGAGAACAGCAAGATCGGCGGGCAGGCGGTCGAGCGCTTCTTCAATGCGGCCCGTATCGCTTTGCGGCACACCGGCGGCAGGTTCATCCAGCAACAGCACCTTTGGACGCAGCGCCAGTGCCAGCGCGATCTCCAGCAGTCGTTGCTGGCCATAAGCGATCTGGCTGACGCGCAGCTGACTGAGCGGCAGCAGCCCGAGCGTGTCGAGAATATCGCGCACCTCATCCATCACGGCCGGCATTTTATGGTAGTCGCCGAGAATGCGGCCCGTCTTGCCTTCTCGCTGCAAAACGGCGAGCGCGACATGCTCTTCCGGCGTCATGTCGAAGAAGAGCCGCGTGACCTGGAATGAGCGCACCAGACCGCGCCGCACGCGCTGCATGGCGTTGAGTTTCGAGACATTCTCGCCGCCAAGCGTCACTGTGCCGGAGGTGGCGGGAAGGTTCCCGGTCACAAGATTGACGAATGTGGTCTTGCCTGCGCCATTCGGGCCGATCAGGGCAACGCGGTCGCCCTTTGCCATGCTGAGCGAGACATCGTTCGTGACGGCAAGGCCACCAAAATTCTTGCGCAGTTTTGAGACTTCAAACACGGTGCTCATGGGTTGCGCGCCTTCCGCTTCTCGAAATAATGGACAGCGGTGCCATAAAGGCCACGCGGGGCGAACAGCACCACGAGGATCAGCAATGCGCCAACCATGGTAAGCCAATGGAACGGATTGGCGGCAGAAACCAGATCTTCGAACCACATGAAGACGACGGTGCCGATGAGGCCGCCGAACAATGTGCCCGTGCCGCCCAGAACCAGCATGACGAGCGCTTCCGCCGACATGGTGAAGCTGAGGCTGTCGAGACCCACGACCTGCGTTGAAATGGCGTTCAGTGCGCCGCCGATACCGGCAATGGCGCCGGAAATGACATACATGCGAAGCTGCGCCGAATGAACCGAAGCACCCATGGCGTGGATACGGATCGGATCTTCCTTCACGCCCCGGCAAAGCATGCCGAAAGGCGACCGCACGACATAGCGCAGGAAAATGAACGACACGACCAACAGGATGACACCGAAAATATAGGCGGTCTGTCCATAAAGATCGAATTCGAACATGCCGAAGATAGGATCGGGCGAAATGCCGCTCAGGCCATCGCTGCCGCCGGTCCAGTTGGATGCCTTGTTGGCCGCTTCATGGAAAAGATGCACCACGGCAATCGACAATACGAGCTGCGCCAATCCATGGGCGCGCAAGATGACGAAGCCGGAAACCAGTCCGGTGACGGCACCGGCGGCGAGGCCGATAAACGTCATCAGCAGCGGGTCGGTCACGCCGAAATGCGCTGCGGCAATGCCCGCGCCATAAGCGCCAGCGCCGAACAAGGCTGCATGGCCGAGCGTTGCGATGCCGCAATAGCCGGTGACGAGATCGAGCGAGAGCACGAGAAGCGCAATCGCGATGATGCGTGTCAGAAGCGCCAGATTATCGGGAAACAGGAACCAGCCGACGATGCTGGCCACGATGATGGCGATGACGCCAATCAGGCCCGCATAGGAATTGCGGTTTTGGGGGAGAGTTTGCGACATGTCGGTCATTTCTTGGCCAACCTTCCGGCAAGGCCGCGTGGAAACAGGGTAACGATCACGATCACCGCCAGATAGAAGAAGAATTCGCCATATTCTGGCGCGAGATAGCGTCCCGTCGTGTCGATAGCGCCGAGCAGCAGGCAGGCGATAAGAGCGCCCGGGATGGAGCCAGCGCCGCCGACGGAAACGACCACGAGAAACGTCACCATATAGCGCAGCGCGTAGTAGGGCTCGACGGGCAGCAGTTCTGCACCGACGACACCGCCGAATGCGGCAAGGCCGATGGCGAGCGCAAAGCTGATCGCATAGACGATTTCGGTCCGAACGCCGAGCGCGGCAGCCATATTCGCATTATCGACAGCAGCGCGAAGTTTAACGCCGAACGCGGTGCGTTCAACGATGTACCAGAGGCCGATTGCAACGGCGAGGCCGCAGCCGATGGCGAAGACGCGATGCTTGGCGATGGCGCGGAAGCCGAGATCAATCGAGCCGCGAAGCATTTCCGGCAGTGGGATGGTCTTCAGCGTCGGGCCGAAAATATAGTTTGTCAGACCGATGATGCAGAATGTTATGCCGATGGTCATCAGAACCTGCGTCAGCTCCGGTGCGCCATAGATGCGGCGATAGAGCAGGCGCTCCACCGGAACAGCGATGATCATCGTGCCGATAACGGCGATGATGATGGCAAAACCGTAATTGAGGCCAAGCTGATGCGCGGCGTAAGACGCGAAATAGCCGCCGATCATCGCAAAGGCGCCATGCGCCAGATTGACGACGCGCATCAGGCCCATGGTGACCGAAAGGCCGATAGAGATGACGAAAAGCACCATGCCATAGGCGAGGGCATCGACAGCAATGCTGAGCACAGTCTGCATTGAGTAATCCTATTGGAGCATTTCCGGCAAAAGTGCATAGCGGTTTTGCGTAGGATAATGCGTAAAACAAAGAGATAGAGCGGTTCCATGATTCCGTTCTAGCTGGAACGCTCTAGATCGATTCTCTGGCCGGAGGCGGAGAGAAAGTCGCTCCCGGAACGTTCCGGGAGCGCAAGTGCCTCATATCCCTTGGAATATAAGGCGGGCTGAACCGTGAAGCAGGTGAATTACTTGGCCTTGAGGCCCGGATCGCCCTGCTTTTCGAAGGTCTGGATTTCCTTGTTGTAATAGGTGCCGTCTTCCGCCTTGGCGACTTCACGCAGATAGATATTCTGCGTCAGGTGACGGCTTTCCGGATCGATGGAAACCGGGCCGCGCGGGCTGATCCATTCCATGCCCTTGACGGCTTCCACAGCCTTTTCCGCATCCTTCTTGCCGCCGGTTGCTTCGATCATCTTGTAGATGACATGCATGCCGTCATAGGCGCTGACAGACGGGAAGGACAATTCAGCTGGGTTGCCGATGGCCTTGCCCGCTTCTTCGACGAACTTCTTGTTTTCCGGAGAATCGTGCGAAATCGCATAATGGAAGGTCGTCAGCACGCCAAGCGCCGTTTCGCCAAGGGCGGGAAGATCGGATTCCTGCGTCAGGTCGCCCGGCGCAAAAAGCTGTACGCCGTCTTTCTTGAGGCCGTTATCGACATAGGCTTTCATGAAACCGAGCGTGGTGGGACCGGACGGTAGAAAGGCGAAAACGCCTTGCGCACCGGAATCCTTGATGCGCTGCATGATCGGGCTGAAATCATTGGTGGCAAGCGGCATGCGGATGGCTTCCACCACTTCACCGCCAGCTTCCGTAAAAGCGGCTTTGAAAGCATTTTCCGCATCGACGCCCGGACCGTAATCGCTCACCACCGAGATGACCTTCTTCACGCCCTTGTCGATTGCCACTTTGGCAATAGGGGTTGAGGTCTGCCAGGTCGTGAACGATGTGCGCACCACATAGGGGCTCTTGGTCACGATTGCGGACGTGGCGGCATTCATCACCACCATCGGCACATTGCCCTGCTTCAAGATCGGCGTGACGGCCATGGCGTCAGGCGTGAAATAGAAGCCTGCCAGATATTGCACGCCTTCCTTGACGACGAGTTCCTGCGCCAGTGCCTTGGACTGCGCGGGATCGGCCTGCGGTACATCGCGATAAACGACTTCCACCGTGTCTTCGCCGACCTTGTTGCCGTGTTCGGCCATATAGGCGTCGATACCGGCCTTGAAATTCTTGCCCTGAATGGCAAACGGTCCCGAAAACGGACCGATAACGCCAACCTTGACCACATCGGCATAAGCCGCGGATGCGGTGAGCGACAATACCGCCAGCGCGGTGAGTGCAATTTTCTTCATGTCTTCCTCCCGGTTGCCCAACATTCCTGCGCCTGACCGTCTCAGTATCGCATGGAATGTCCTATTTTAGAGCGCGTTTCGATCTGTTTGCATTAGATCGGCGCGTCCCAACTTTTGCCTAACGCGCATCTTTCCGAAAACCGTCTCCACACTTTTCGGGTTGCGCTCTAGAATGTCGATCTGACTGTTTATGTAAAATGATATTGTCTGCCGAAATCATAACTCATTGGTTATGTTAGTGTCCAAATAAGAAATGATTCAACACCGCTGCGCACAGACTTTCTTTCAAGGATTTAAGTCCGATATTTCCTCGCATTCAAGCCCGACGCGCACCGATAGGCACGATGGCGCGCCACTTAAGTACAAAGCAGCGCGCCGTATGTGTGATTGCTTATGTTTAGAACGGCAATCCTACATAGTTTTCCGCCAGCGCGGTCGATGCCGCGTGAGAATGGCTGATATAGTCAAGCTCCGCCTCCTGAACCTTCTGATCGAAAGCTTCCATGTCAGGAAAGCGATGCAGCATTTTCGTCATCGACCAGGAAAAGCGCTCCGCTTTCCAAATGCGCGCCAGTGCTTTGGCCGAATAGGCATCCACGCCCGCTGCAGAATTTTCGAGATAGAACTCGCGCAAGCCCTCAAAAAGATAGTGGACATCGCTGGCCGCCAGATTGAGGCCCTTCGCGCCGGTCGGCGGAACGATATGGGCGGCATCGCCGACGAGGAACAGTTTTCCGAAACGCATCGGCTCGGCAACGAAGGAGCGAAGCGGCGCTATCGACTTTTCGAAAGAGGGGCCTGTCACCAGAGCTTCCGCATGGTTCACGGGCAGACGACGGCGCAATTCGTCATAGAAGCGGTCGTCGCTCCAATCCTCGATCTTTTCGTCCAGCGAGCACTGCAGATAATAGCGGCTGCGGGTTTCCGACCGCATTGAGCACAGCGCGAAACCGCGTTCGTGATTGGCGTAGATAAGTTCGTGATCGACCGGCGGAATATCCGCCAGAACGCCAAGCCATCCGAAAGGATAGACCTTTTCGAAATTGGTGATGGCCTTTTCGGGCACCGATTTGCGGCTGATGCCGTGATAGCCATCACAACCGGCGATGAAGTCGCAATCGATCCGGTGCGTGACGCCATCTTTTTCGTAGGTGACGTAAGGCGATGCGCCGTCAAAATCATGCGGCGTAACATTCGCGGCTTCATAAATGCCGACAGTGCCGGATTTGTGCCGCTCATCCATCAAGTCTTGCGTCAGTTCCGTCTGACCATAGACGGTCACGCGCTTGCCGGTGAGGGCGTGAAGATCGATGCGGTGATCACGACCGTCGAAAGCAAGCGAAAAGCCGTCATGCGGCAGGCCTTCGCGGTGCAGGCGCTCGGCGGCGCCGGCTTCTTCCATCAGGCGAACGGTGCCTTCTTCGAGCACCCCGGCGCGTACGCGGCCCAGAATATAATTTTCGCTGGCGCGGTCGAGAATGACATTGTCGATACCGGCGCGCGTCAAGAGTTGTCCGAGCAACAAGCCGGACGGACCCGAACCAATAATGGCGACTTTAGTGCGCATGATTTCCTCCCAACGCAACGATGCCCCTTATTTTTTGGAATCGTTGCAAACTGGCAATGGATTCTTGCTGCAATTAATTGTACAAATCGAACACAATCTGCAGGAGAGAATGATGCGCGTCGATGTTCCAACCTATGAACTCTATGGGGAAGGGACCGATAAAAAGCCCGATTTCTGGCTACATTGTGAGACGCTTTATTCCAGATCCAGCCTGTATCAGTTTGAAATATCGCTGCATCGTCACGAGAATTTCTTTCAATTCCTGTACATTCAGGATGGCGCAGGCAATGCCAGTTTCAACGGCGTGATTCACAGTTTTCGCACGCCATGCGCTATTCTTGTGCCGCCCGGATTCAACCATGGGTTTTCGTTCTCACGCGATATCAATGGGCACATCATCACGATATTGCGCCCGCAAATGCCCTTTGTCGGCGACCGCCGCGGTGGGCCGTTCGGAGCTTGGCTGAATGAGCCGAGACTTGTGGCGATGGAAGATGCCGCGCTGGAGGATCGTGAACTGGCAGCCTTGACCGTCAATCGGATACAGGTCGAATTCTATTCCAGAAAGCCATATAAAAACAGCATATTGGAGTCGATGCTTAAAACGATGATCGTGCTGGTTTCACGTCATGGATTGAGTGGGTCGCTTGATGAGACCGGACGCCCAGACTATAGCGATGTGCGCGTGGAAAAATTTCTGGAACTGATCGAACGGCATTTTCGGGAGCATCGCCCGGTGGCGTTTTATGCCGATCAACTCGGCCTGTCGCCAACCCATCTCAACCGGCTGGTGCGGCGGCTCACCGGCGAGACGACACAACATATGATTGCGCATAAGCTGATCGAGGTGGCCAAGCACGATCTGATCGCCATGCCCTCGTCAGTCCAGCATATTGCCTATTCACTCGGCTTTGCGGACCCGGCCTATTTTTCGCGCTTCTTCCAAAATTTCACAGGCGAAACGCCCCGCAGTTTTCGCTTGCGCGAGCGCGCGCGCCTTGAGGAATCCGTCCATGGAAACTGACTTGGACTTTTGAGACCGGCGCCCTTTTACGCTCTAATGATGAGACGCAGACCAAAGCTCTTTGAGACTTTGATCTGCGTCTCATCTGTTTATTTACGCAAGGTCAGCAGGCAGCACATCGGCTGGGATGTTCTGATAGCTGACGGGGCGCAGGAAGCGACGGATGGACATGGTTCCGACGCTGGTGGCACCGAAATTGGTGCTGGCCGGGTAGGGGCCACCATGAACCATCGAATCGACCACTTCCACGCCGGTTGGGAAACCGTTGGCCAGAACGCGTCCGGCCTTGCGTTCCAGAACGGGCAGAAGCTTGCGCGCTGCAGCGGCATCGTCCTTGTCCATATGCAAGGTTGCCGTCAGCTGGCCTTCAAAGCCTTTTGCCAGATGCACCATGTCATCGACCGACTTGACGCGAACGACAACGCCGAGCGGGCCGAACACTTCTTCGCCGATGCTATGATCGCCGAGGAAGGCGTCGCCGGTGGTCTCATAGAGATTGGGCGAAGCCTCACGGCCCTTGCTTTCGGTTGTCAGCACCGGCTTGACCGAGTTACGGCTGTCGAAATGCGCCTTGCCGTCCTGATAGGCCTTGGCAATGCCATCGGTCAGCATGACCTGCGGCGCGACCTTTTCCAGAGCGTTGCGCGTGGACTGCACGAAATTATCCGCGTCCGAACCGTCGATCACCACGGCAATGCCCGGATTGGTGCAGAACTGACCGGCGCCCATGGTCAGCGAGCCAGCCCAACCTTCGCCGAGCGACGTCGCGCGGGTCTTCATGGCTTCCGGCAGCATGAACATCGGATTGACTGAGCCGAGCTCGCCAAAGAAAGGAATCGGTTCCGGGCGCTGGGCGCACAGATTGAACAAAGCACGACCACCGCCAAGCGAACCGGTAAAACCGACTGCCTTGATCAGCGGGTGGGTGACCAGCGCTTCGCCGACCTTGCGGTCGCCACCCTGAATGAGGCTGAACACACCCTTCGGCACGCCGGTCTTGGCGATGGCGGCCTGAATGGCGTCAGCGACGATTTCGCCGGTGCCGGGATGGGCGGAGTGGCCCTTAACCACAACCGGGCAGCCTGCGGCAAGCGCTGCGGCGGTGTCGCCGCCAGCGGTCGAGAAAGCGAGCGGAAAGTTGGATGCGCCGAAAACGGCAACTGGGCCGATCGGGCGCTGCATCAGGCGGATTTCCGGACGGGGTGCGGGCTTGCGATCGGGCAGGGCTTCGTCCACGCGACGGTCGAGGTAGTCAGCCTTGCGAATATGGCTGGCGAAAAGGCGCAGCTGGCCGGTGGTGCGTCCACGCTCGCCCTCAAGGCGACCCGCCGGTAGGCCGGTTTCCTGCGTGCCGATTTCAGTAATGGCGGCAGCGCGCGCTTCGATTTCGTCGGCAATGGCTTCGAGGAACAGGGCGCGTTCTTCGCGGCTTGTATAACCATAAGTCCAGAAAGCATCTTCTGCCGCTTCGCAGGCGCGCGCCACCAGATCGGGCGTACCGACTGCGAATTCATGTGATGGACCCGTCGCCGGTGTCGAGGCAAAAGTCGTCTCCCCCGCAACCCACTCGCCAGCTATCAGGTGTTGTCCATGGGGCGTCCAGCTCATCTCAATTCCTTTCCATCTGCTCTTGCAGCAAGTCAGTCTATCGCGGCGCGATCTTCATATTATCCCGATCCGTTTTCTGCGCGCCTTGGCGGCTAAAAGGATCGGGGAGGCATGGATACATGGAATAGAGAGAATTGTCGCGTAACACCACAGTTACATTCTTCGTAATGTCCCGCTATGCGGGATTTTGAATCACAAGTTCGGGTGAGAGGGCGAATATCCGAAGCAGCACGTGATTCATCGCGCTGGTCGCCGTCATTGTTGCGGCGGTCAGCGTGGTGTGGATAACAGGATGTCTTTGAAAAAGCCGGGAAAACCAGCCTTTCCACAGAAAGGCAAAAATTCTTTTGCTTTCTTCCCAGCACTTGCTTGACACTTGTTCGCGAACCCCTTAAACGACCGCTCACACCGACGGAAACGCCGGTGGTGACCGAAGCCTACGGGCTTTAGAAAAATGCGCGGGTGTAGCTCAGTTGGTTAGAGTGCCGGCCTGTCACGCCGGAGGTCGCGGGTTCGAGCCCCGTCACTCGCGCCACTTTCCTTCAACACAATCAAATGCACTGTTGAACTGAAAGTGGCGCTCCACGCCTCCTCATTTGTTTCCCTTTTTTTGTATTTCATGTCGTGCAAGCATTTGTGTGCTGCTGCGCCGTGGGCCTATTCTAGTGGATTGAATTTGACGTTTGAATCCCGGCTGACACATACGCTGTTTCAAACGTCAAATTCGAAAAATCCACTAGATACATATAGTTGCTAGTGGTCTTTTTGATTCCAACATTTGCTCAGCGCGTGAACCGAGGGAGGCAAATGTTGGAATCAGACCACTAGCGGCCTGTTTTCGGGGTGTTTTGCAAAGCTTGTGAATGAATTGCAGAATATCGCAATTCTTCTCCAAACATGCGCTTGACACTTGTTCGCGAACCCCTTAAACGACCGCTCACACCGACGGAAACGGCGGTGGTGACCGAAGCCTACGGGCTTTAAAAAATGCGCGGGTGTAGCTCAGTTGGTTAGAGTGCCGGCCTGTCACGCCGGAGGTCGCGGGTTCGAGCCCCGTCACTCGCGCCACTTTCCTTCAACACAATCAAATGCACTGTTGAACTGAAAGTGGCGCTCCACGCCGTTTCCCAAACATTCCTCATAAATGATCGCCAAAACTGTTCAGACGAATTTGTTCGTCTGCCGGTTTGTGCGAGCCAGTCTCTTTTATCGGGAGAATTGCTTCCAGGAGAGATAGGCGACCGAGAGAACGATCACGCCGATCACGAGAAGGTCGCCGCCAGCGAGCAGAAAATCTTGCATGTGTGACCTCCCTTCGTTCCGATTCCAAGCAATGTCGTTATGATAAAGTCTGCTCTGCCGATCTGAAGGCATGGCTTGGCGTGCTGAGACAGTGCGGAGCTGGTTCCATTCTCCATATTGCGGCTTGCGCGAAAGAAATTTGCGTGCAGCAGAGCGCGGGTGTATTCGCGGGAGGCGGGGAGCGGGATGGATCGCATGGGCGCGCTCGCATTTCTCCCGCCTGACGAAGCGTTCGAAATGGTTCGCAAACGTACTTTATTAATAATGCCGTTGATTCTCTTTGCTGTTGTCAGCGGGAAGGCATCATGAGACAGTGCCTCACAAAATTATGATCTTACTGTGCCAGGACGGGGGCAGAACGAGTTCAGCCGGGTTATTCGGGCCCGAGGTCATGCCTTATTAAGCATCTCGACCCGACTATGCCCACCTGAAGGCGCTGGAGGGGTTGCGCTTCAACGCGGGCTGCGCTAACCGTCCCCGCGAAAGCGCTTAGTTCGCACGGCATGCCTTTTGAAGCTGCTTGGGGCGACGAGGATGCAATAGATGCAATGTGTCGCATGGTCGTGGGCTTCAAAAAGCTTATGACAGGCGGCGCAGCCTCGTATTCAAGCCGGATAAAGGATCATGAACGAGCTTTTGAGTTCCTATTTGCCGATTGTCATCTTTCTCGGCATCGCAATGGTAATCGGTGTAGCCCTTCTGGTTGCGCCGTTCCTCGTCGCATATAGACAGCCAGACCCGGAAAAGCTTTCAGCTTACGAGTGCGGCTTCAATGCCTTCGATGACGCCCGTATGAAATTCGACATCCGTTTCTATCTCGTGTCGATTCTCTTCATCATCTTCGATCTTGAAGTCGCCTTCCTGTTTCCGTGGGCTGTGTCCTTCGGTTCCATCGGCTGGTTCGGCTTTGCATCGATGATGCTGTTCCTTGGCGTCCTGACCATCGGCTTCATCTATGAATGGAAGAAGGGAGCGCTGGAATGGGATTGACCACAGCCAACACCACACTCGTGGCTCCGCAGCCGAAAGGCATTCTTGACCCGCGCACGGGCAAGCCTGTCGGTTCCGACGATGCTTTCTTCAACGATCTGAACAGCGAACTGTCCGATAAGGGCTTCATCGTCACATCTGCTGACGCTCTGATCACTTGGGCGCGTACCGGTTCGCTGATGTGGATGACCTTCGGTCTCGCCTGCTGCGCTGTGGAAATGATGCACATTTCCATGCCGCGCTACGACGCCGAACGGTTTGGTATCGCACCGCGCGCGTCTCCGCGTCAGTCCGATGTGATGATCGTTGCAGGGACGCTGACAAACAAGATGGCGCCCGCTCTGCGCAAGGTCTACGACCAGATGCCCGAGCCGCGCTATGTGATCTCGATGGGTTCCTGCGCCAATGGCGGCGGCTACTACCACTATTCCTATTCGGTGGTTCGTGGCTGTGACCGCGTGGTTCCGGTTGATATCTACGTGCCGGGCTGCCCGCCCACTGCGGAAGCGCTGCTTTACGGCATTCTTATGCTGCAGAAGAAGATCCGCCGCACGGGTACGATCGAGCGTTAATCCGGTCCCTGGACCGGTTTGCGCCATACAGGTTTTGTTAGGGTTCGACTGACACCGCCGCGTGGGATTTCTCCCAAAAGTCTCCCAAGGCAAGTGCAGTGTGAGTTCTAAATAAGGAAGTTAGGGAAATGAGCGAAGAAGCTCTCGGTGAACTTTCCGGCTACATCAAGGAACGCCTCGGCGATGCAATCGAAGAGGCGAAGCTGGCCTATGGCGAGCTGACGCTTTCTGTACCGGTGACGAGCCTTATCAGCGTTCTGACCTTCCTGCGTGACGATGTTCAATGCCAGTTCGTCAATCTGACGGATATTTCTGGCGTTGACTACCCGCAGCGCGCCAATCGCTTCGATGTGGTCTATCAGCTGATGTCGCCGCGTCAGAACCAGCGCATCCGCGTCAAGGTTCAGGCAGACGAAGACACGCTGGTTCCATCGGCGGTTTCGGTTTTCGTTGGTGCCGAATGGTATGAACGCGAAACCTACGACATGTATGGCGTGTTGTTCTCCGGCCACCCGGATCTGCGTCGCCTTCTGACCGACTATGGTTTCGAGGGCCATCCGCTGCGCAAGGATTTCCCTCTGACCGGCTTTGTGGAAGTGCGTTACAGCGACGAGCTGAAGCGCGTCATCTACGAACCTGTCGAACTGCGTCAGGAATTCCGCAATTTCGATTTTCTCTCGCCATGGGAAGGGACGGAATACGTCCTGCCGGGCGATGAGAAGGCAAAGACGAACTGAGCGACGGGAAGCTGAACATGGCTGAGACTCAGGTCCGCAATTTCAATATCAACTTTGGTCCGCAGCATCCCGCCGCGCACGGTGTGCTGCGACTGGTGCTTGAACTCGACGGCGAAGTCGTCGACCGCGTCGATCCGCATATCGGTCTGCTGCATCGCGGCACCGAGAAGCTGATGGAAGCCAAAACCTATCTTCAGGCTGTGCCTTATCTCGACCGCCTCGACTACGTGGCGCCGATGAACCAGGAACATGCCTATGCGCTTGCCGTTGAACGCCTTATGGGCATCGAAGTGCCGAAGCGCGGTCAGCTGATCCGCGTTCTCTATTCGGAAATCGGCCGTATCCTGAACCACCTTCTGAACGTGACCACGCAGGCCATGGACGTTGGCGCACTGACGCCGCCGCTTTGGGGCTTCGAAGAGCGCGAAAAGCTGATGGTGTTCTACGAACGCGCCTGTGGCGCGCGTATGCACGCTGCCTATTTCCGTCCGGGTGGCGTCCATCAGGACCTGCCGGATCAGCTCGTTGAAGACATCGGCAAATGGATCGATCCGTTCTTCAAGACGCTCAACAACCTTGATGACCTCATCACGCCGAACCGTATTTTCAAGCAGCGTAACGTCGATATCGGCGTGGTGTCGCTGGAAGATGCATGGGCATGGGGCTTCTCGGGCGTCATGGTGCGCGGTTCGGGCGCTGCATGGGATCTGCGCAAGTCGCAGCCTTATGAGTGCTACAACGAGATGGAATTCGACATTCCGATCGGCAAGAACGGCGACTGCTACGACCGCTACCTGATCCGCATGGAAGAAATGCGCCAGTCGGCGCGCATCATGCGCCAGTGCGTTGACCTGCTGCTCGGGAAGGAACGCGTCGGCCCGGTTTCCAATACCGACAACAAGATCGTGCCGCCGAAGCGCGGCGAGATGAAGCGTTCGATGGAAGCGCTCATACACCACTTCAAGCTTTACACGGAAGGCTACCATGTGCCTGCCGGTGAAGTTTACGCAGCAGTTGAAGCGCCGAAGGGCGAATTTGGCGTCTTCCTCGTTTCGGACGGCTCCAACAAACCTTATCGCTGCAAGCTGCGCGCTCCGGGCTTTGCCCATCTTCAGGCCATGGATTTCCTGTGCCGCGGCCATATGCTGGCTGACGTGTCGGCAATTCTTGGCTCGCTCGATATCGTGTTTGGTGAGGTTGACCGCTGATGTCCGTTCGCCGTCTCGCAGATGATGCCGTCCAGCCAGCCGCTTTCGCGTTCAACGCGGAAAATCAGGACTGGGCGCACAAGACGATTGCAAAATTCCCCGATGGCCGTCAGCAGTCGGCTGTCATTCCGTTGCTCATGCGTGCGCAGGAGCAGGACGGCTGGGTCACGAAAGCTGCCATTGAACATGTGGCAGCCATGCTCGACATGCCGCTGATCCGTGTTCTGGAAGTAGCCACTTTCTATACGCAGTTCCAGCTTAAGCCTGTCGGCACGCGCGCTCACATTCAGGTTTGCGGTACGACCCCGTGCATGTTGCGTGGCTCGGAAGCGCTGATGGATGTCTGCCGTCACAAGATCAACCACGATCCGTTCGAGCTTAATGCCGACGGTACGCTGTCGTGGGAAGAAGTCGAATGCCAGGGCGCCTGCGCCAATGCGCCGATGGTCATGATCTTCAAGGACGCCTATGAAGACCTGACGCCGGAACGCCTTGCCGAAATCATCGACGCTTTCGAAGCTGGAAAGGGCGACACCGTCAAGCCGGGCCCGCAGATTGGCCGTGAAACGTCCAATCCGGTCGACGGTCTGACGTCGCTGACCGAAGATCTGGACTACAAGAAGATCGGTCTCGAAACCCGCAAGGCATCGGATGCCGCGACCGCCAAGGCGAAGGCCGAAGCGGAAGCAAAGGCCAAGGCGGAAGCCGAAGCCAAGGCCGCCGAAGAAGCGAAGAACGTCGCTCCGTCGAACGCTGCAAAGCCGGTCACCAATGCGCCCGAAACCGATCCGGCCCTGAAGACGCCTTCGGACGTCAAGGTGCCGAAGACTGCCGAGAAGGCCGCATCGGTCGATACGAAGCAGTCCTTCAAGCTTGACGATGCCAATCGTCCGGTTGCCATGGAGCGCCCGGAAGTAGTTGACGATCTGAAGCTGATCTCCGGTGTTGGTCCGAAGATTGAAGGAACCCTGCATGAGCTTGGCATCTTCACCTTCAAGCAGGTTGCGGCCTGGAGGAAGGCCGAGCGTGAATGGGTTGACGGTTATCTCAGCTTCCACGGTCGTATCGAGCGTGAAGACTGGGTGAAGCAAGCCAAGGCTTTGGCCAAGGGCGGCGTCGAGGAATACATCAAGGTATTCGGAAAGAAGCCGGTATGATGACTTCGATATTCGCAAACACGAACGGAAACAGGTGAGACATGCTGGCTGATAAAGATCGCATCTTCACCAATATTTACGGCTTCAAGGATCGCTCCCTCAAGGGTGCCATGGCGCGCGGCCATTGGGACAACACCAAGGGTTTCATCGAAAAGGGCCGTGACTGGATCATAGACGAGATGAAGGCCTCGGGACTGCGTGGCCGTGGCGGCGCGGGCTTCCCGACGGGTCTCAAATGGTCATTCATGCCCAAGCAGAGCGATGGTCGTCCGCATTATCTGGTCGTCAATGCCGACGAATCCGAGCCGGGCACCTGTAAAGACCGCGAGATTCTGCGCCACGATCCGCATACGCTGATCGAAGGCTGCGTGATCGCCGGTTGCGCCATGGGCGCACATGCCGCCTATATCTATATTCGCGGCGAATTCATGCGTGAGCGTGAAGCCCTGCAGGCGGCAATCGACGAATGCTACGAAGCCGGTCTGCTTGGCAAGGACAACAAGTGCGGCTGGGATATGGACATTTTTGTCTCCCATGGCGCTGGCGCTTATATCTGCGGCGAAGAAACCGCGCTGCTCGAAAGCCTTGAAGGCAAGAAGGGCCAGCCGCGCCTGAAGCCGCCATTCCCAGCCAATATGGGTCTCTATGGCTGCCCGACGACCGTGAACAACGTGGAATCGATTGCGGTTGCGCCGACGATCCTGCGTCGCGGCGGTGCATGGTTCTCGTCCATCGGTCGTCCGAACAATGTCGGCACCAAGCTGTTCCAGATTTCTGGTCATGTGAACACGCCTTGCGTCGTGGAAGAGGGCCTTGGCATTTCGTTCCGCGAACTGATCGAAAAGCACGCTGGCGGCATTCGCGGCGGCTGGGACAATCTGTTGGCGGTTATTCCCGGTGGCGCATCCTGCCCGGTCATCAAAGGCGAAGACATGATGGACGCCATCATGGATTTCGACGGCATGCGCGACAAGAAATCGTCGTTCGGCACCGGCGGCCTGATCGTCATGGACAAGTCCACCGACATCATCAAGGCGATTGCCCGTCTGTCGGCGTTCTTCAAGCATGAAAGCTGCGGCCAGTGCACGCCGTGCCGCGAAGGCACCGGCTGGATGTGGCGCGTGATGGAACGCATGGTCAAGGGCAATGCGCAGAAGCGCGAAATCGACATGCTGTTCGACGTGACCAAGCAGATTGAAGGTCACACGATCTGCGCGCTTGGCGACGCGGCTGCATGGCCGATTCAGGGTCTGATCCGCAATTTCCGTCCGGAGATTGAAAAGCGCATTGATGATTATACACGCAACGCCGTGCAGAGCCGCAATATCCGTCTGGAAGCAGCGGAATAAGGCTGAACGGTTTGTGTGAGCCTGCCCGACAGGGCATGGCCCCGAAAAGTGCCTGGCGGTTTTCGGAAAAGGCCATGCCAATACAAGGGCGGGCGCAAGAGTTTGAGATCTGGAAAATGCGGCTTAAGCCGCAGGTTTGGATAAACGATGGCAAAGATCAAGGTTGACGGCACAGAGATCGAAGTACCCGATCACTATACGCTCCTTCAGGCTGCCGAAGCCGCGGGCGCTGAAGTGCCGCGGTTCTGTTTCCACGAACGGCTTTCCATCGCTGGAAACTGCCGTATGTGTCTGGTTGAAGTAAAGGGCGGACCGCCGAAGCCGGCGGCATCCTGCGCCATGGGCGTGCGCGATCTGCGTCCCGGCCCGAACGGCGAAGCGCCTGAAATCTTCACCAACACGCCGATGGTCAAGAAGGCCCGCGAAGGCGTGATGGAATTCCTGCTGATCAACCACCCGCTGGATTGCCCGATCTGCGATCAGGGCGGCGAGTGCGATCTGCAGGATCAAGCAATGGCTTTCGGCACCGACGGTTCGCGCTATCGCGAAAACAAGCGCGCGGTCGAAAACAAATATATCGGCCCGCTCGTCAAGACGGTGATGACGCGCTGCATTCACTGCACGCGCTGCGTCCGTTTCACGACGGAAGTGGCTGGCATTTCCGAACTCGGCCTCATCGGCCGTGGTGAAGACGCCGAGATCACCACCTATCTCGAACGCGCCATGACCTCGGAATTGCAGGGCAACGTGATCGACCTGTGCCCGGTTGGCGCTCTGACCTCGCGTCCTTACGCGTTTCAGGCGCGTCCGTGGGAATTGAACAAGACTGAAACCATCGATGTGATGGACGCGGTCGGTTCGAACATCCGCGTCGATACGCGTGGCCGCGAAGTGATGCGCATCATGCCGCGCGTCAACGAAGCGGTGAACGAAGAGTGGATTTCCGACAAGACCCGCTTCATCTGGGACGGCCTGCGCACCCAGCGCCTCGACCGCCCTTATGTCCGCAAGGATGGCCGTCTGGTCGCCGCAAGCTGGCCGGAAGCTTTCGCTGCCATTGCAGCCAAGGTTTCGGCAACGTCGGCTGATAAGATCGGCGCTGTTGCAGGCGATCTGGCTTCGGTCGAGGAAATCTATGCGCTGAAGGGCCTGATGGCTTCGCTCGGCTCTGCCAATATCGACAGCCGTCAGGATGGCGCAGCTGTTGATCCGGCTCTCGGTCGTGCAAGCTATCTCTTCAACGCGACCATCGAAGGCATTGAAAACGCTGATGCTCTGCTCATCATCGGTTCCAATCCACGCGTTGAAGCCGCCGTTCTGAACGCACGTATTCGCAAGCGTCAGCGCATGGGCCATTTCCCGGTCGCTCTGATCGGCGAACAGGCTGAACTGCGTTACAATTACGAATATCTAGGCGCAGGTGCCGACACGCTGGCATCCGTCGCTGCTGGCAACAACGCTTTCCGCGATGTGTTGGCCAAGGCTGAACGTCCGCTGATCATCATCGGTCAGGGCGCGCTCACCGGCGAAAACGGTCGTGGGGTTCTGGCGACGGCCGCCAAGCTTGCTCAGGACGTTGGCGCGATCAAGGATGAGTGGAACGGCTTCTCCGTTCTGCACACTGCCGCTTCACGTGTTGGCGCTCTGGACCTCGGCTTTGTGCCGGGTGAGGGCGGCAAGGCAGCTGGCGACATGCTGGGCAATGTGGATGTCGTGTTCCTGCTCGGTGCAGACGAACTCGACATGACCCGTAAGGGCCCGAGCTTCGTTGTTTACATCGGCACGCACGGCGATGCCGGTGCGCATGCAGCCGACGTGATCCTGCCGGGCGCAGCCTATACGGAAAAGTCGGGCACCTGGCTCAACACCGAAGGTCGCGTACAGCTTGGCAGCCGCGCCGGTTTCGCACCGGGCGAAGCGAAGGAAGACTGGGCAATCCTGCGCGCTCTGTCGGACAGCCTTGGCAAGCGCCTGCCGTTCGATAGCTTGCAGCAGCTTCGCGCCAAGCTCTATGCAGACTACCCGCACATGCTGGCCATCGACACCATCACGCCTGCTTCCGCCGACGATCTCGTCGCGCTGGCAGCTAAGGCTTCCAACCTGGGCGGCGGCGCTGCGTTCGTTTCCCCGGTCAAGGACTTCTACCTGACGAACCCAATTGCGCGCGCTTCCGCCGTCATGGCCGAATGCTCGGCGCTCGCGGCTGGCGGCTTCAGCCAAGCTGCCGAGTAAGCGAGAGAGAGACGGAACAATGGAAGGAATTTTTGCAGCTTACGTCTTACCCGCGCTGATCATGGCGCTGAAGTCGGTCGTTCTGCTCGTCGTATTGCTGATCGTCGTCGCTTACCTGCTTTATGCGGATCGCAAGATCTGGGCAGCGGTGCAGCTTCGTCGCGGCCCTAACGTTGTCGGCCCCTGGGGTTTGTTCCAGGCTTTCGCCGACTTGTTGAAGTTCGTCTTCAAGGAACCGATCATTCCGTCGGGCGCAAACAAGGGTGTCTTCCTCCTTGCGCCCTTCGTCTCTGCCGTTCTCGCAATGGCAACCTGGGCCGTTATCCCGGTCAATGAAGGCTGGGCTATCGCCAACATCAATGTCGGCATTCTCTATATATTCGCCATTTCTTCGCTTGAAGTTTACGGCGTGATCATGGGCGGCTGGGCCTCCAACTCGAAGTACCCGTTCCTCGGCGCGCTTCGTTCGGCGGCGCAGATGGTTTCCTACGAAGTTTCCATCGGCTTTGTGATTGTCACCGTTCTCTTGACTGTCGGCTCGCTCAACCTGACCGATATCGTGCTGTCGCAGAACACCGGCCTCGGCACCATGCTCGGCCTGCCTGCATCGTTCCTCGACTGGAACTGGCTCTGTCTGTTCCCGATGTTCGTGATCTTCTTCATTTCGGCGCTTGCTGAAACGAACCGTCCGCCTTTCGATCTCGTCGAAGCTGAATCCGAACTCGTGGCCGGTCATATGATCGAATACTCGTCCACGCCGTTCCTTCTGTTCTTCCTCGGCGAGTACGTGGCGATCACGCTGATGTGCGCCCTGATGACCACGCTCTTCCTCGGCGGCTGGCTGCCTCCGGTTGACGTTTGGTTCCTCAACTGGGTTCCGGGCATCATCTGGTTCATGCTCAAGCTCTGCCTCTGCTTCTTCATGTTCGCCATGGTGAAGGCTTTCGTACCGCGTTACCGCTATGACCAACTGATGCGTCTGGGTTGGAAGGTTTTCCTGCCGATCTCGCTCTTCATGGTTGTCGCCACCGCGACCTTCCTCAAAGTCTTCGGTCTGGCGTAAGGAGTAATAACAATGGCTTCAATCGCTCAAGCAGCCAAATCGCTCCTTCTCAAGGAATTCGTCGGCGCGTTCTTTCTTTCCATGCGTCAGTTCTTCGCGCCGAAGGCGACGTTGAACTACCCGCATGAAAAGGGTCCGGTTTCACCGCGCTTCCGCGGCGAACATGCGCTGCGCCGTTATCCCAACGGTGAAGAACGCTGCATCGCCTGCAAGCTTTGCGAAGCAATCTGCCCGGCACAGGCCATCACCATTGAGGCCGGTCCGCGTCGCAACGACGGCACCCGCCGTACGGTGCGTTACGACATCGACATGGTGAAGTGCATTTATTGCGGCTTCTGCCAGGAAGCATGTCCGGTGGATGCCATCGTCGAAGGCCCGAACTTCGAGTTCGCGACCGAGACGCGCGAAGAGCTTTACTACGACAAGGACAAGCTCCTCGCCAACGGTGACCGTTGGGAACGCGAAATCGCGCGCAATATCGCGATGGATGCGCCTTATCGCTGATCGGGTTCCTGATCAGTTCGAGTGTCAGATCGAATTTTCGGTCAGTCCGATGCTCGGACAAGAGTTTATGAATAAAGCGGGCAAAGCAATAGGGCTTTGCTCACGGAAAGGTGTTGGGGGATCCCCATGCTGACAGGTATTGCGGCAGCGTTTTTCTATCTGTTCGCTTTCATCATGATCGCAAGCGCGTTCATGGTGATTGCGGCACGCAACCCCGTGCATTCGGTGCTGTTTCTGATCCTCACATTCTTCAATGCGGCAGCTCTGTTCCTGCTGACCGGGGCCGAGTTCCTCGCCATGATCCTGCTCGTCGTTTACGTCGGCGCTGTGGCGGTTCTCTTCCTCTTCGTCGTCATGATGTTGGATGTGGATTTCTCGGAACTGAAGCGCGGTGCGCTGCAATATGCGCCGGTCGGCGCTCTGGTCGGGTTGATCCTGCTGGGCGAACTGATCTTCGTCTTCGCGAGCAACATGTTTGCACCGAAGCTGGGGCAGGGCGCTGTGCCGATCCCGAATATCGCCGAGCGGTCCAATACCGCTGCTCTGGGCGACATTCTCTACACCGACTTCGTCTTCTACTTCCAGGTTGCTGGTCTCGTCCTTCTGGTCGCGATGATCGGCGCCATCGTTCTGACGCTGCGGCACAAGCCGAATGTCAAGCGCCAGTCCATCTCGGCCCAGGTTGCTCGCACGCCCGAAACGGCGATTGAGATCAAGAAGGTCGAAACGGGCAAAGGCATCTAAGGATAAGCATATGGAAATCGGTATCGCTCATTATCTGACCGTTTCGGCCATCCTGTTCACGCTTGGCGTCTTCGGCATCTTTTTGAACCGCAAGAACGTCATCGTTATCCTGATGTCGATCGAATTGATCCTGCTTTCGGTCAATCTCAACTTCGTGGCGTTCTCCAGCCAGCTCGGCGACATGGTCGGGCAGGTCTTCGCCCTTTTCGTTCTGACTGTTGCGGCTGCTGAAGCGGCCATCGGTCTGGCAATTCTCGTTGTTTTCTTCCGTAATCGCGGTTCCATCGCGGTGGAAGACGTCAATGTTATGAAAGGTTGACGGGCAAATGCTCTACTACGCGATCGTCTTCCTTCCGCTTATCGGCTTTCTTATTGCTGGCTTGTTCGGCAATAAGATCGGCGCAAAAGCGAGTGAATACATCACTTCCGGCCTTATGGTTATCGTCGCGATCTGCTCGTGGATCGTGTTCTTCCAGATTCCAATGGGCGACGGTGAAACTGTGCGCATTCCGGTGCTGCATTGGGTCACGTCCGGTTCGCTGTCCTTCGATTGGGCGCTGCGTGTCGATACGCTGACCGGCGTCATGCTCGTTGTCGTGAACTCGGTTTCGGCTCTCGTGCATATCTATTCGATTGGATATATGCACCACGATCCGCATCGTCCGCGCTTCTTCGCCTATCTGTCGCTGTTCACCTTCGCGATGCTCATGCTGGTTACGTCGGACAATCTGGTTCAGATGTTCTTCGGCTGGGAAGGCGTGGGTCTGGCGTCCTATCTTCTGATCGGTTTCTGGTTCAAGAAGCCTTCGGCCAATGCCGCCGCCATGAAGGCCTTCGTCGTCAACCGCGTTGGTGACTTCGGCTTCCTGCTTGGCATCTTCGGCCTGTTCGCTCTGTTCCAGTCGGTTGATTACAACACGATCTTCGCTGCTGCCGCCAATTATCTGCCGGCAGAAGGCGCTGCGGATGCAGGTCAGGTCGTGCTGAACTTCCTCGGCTATGAACTGCACAAGGAAACGGCACTGACCGTTGTTTGCCTGCTTCTGTTCATGGGCGCGATGGGTAAGTCGGCGCAGTTCCTGCTGCACACCTGGCTTCCGGACGCTATGGAAGGCCCGACACCTGTTTCGGCTCTCATTCACGCCGCAACCATGGTGACCGCGGGGGTGTTCATGGTCGCGCGCATGTCGCCGATCTTCGAACTGTCGCATACAGCTCTTCTGGTCGTCACCATCATCGGCGCCACCACCGCATTCTTTGCGGCAACGGTTGCCCTGGTGCAGAACGATATCAAGCGCGTTATCGCTTATTCGACCTGTTCGCAGCTGGGCTATATGTTCGTGGCTCTCGGCGTCGGCGCTTACGGCGCTGCGGTGTTCCACCTGTTCACGCACGCCTTCTTCAAGGCTCTCCTGTTCCTTTGCGCCGGTTCGGTCATCCATTCCGTGTCGGAAGAGCAGGACATGCGTCGCATGGGGGGCTTACGCAAGCTGATCCCGGTTACCTACTGGATGATGCTCATCGGTACGGTTGCTATTACGGGTCTTGGCATTCCGGGCACGATTATCGGTACGGCAGGCTTTTTCTCGAAGGATGCGATCATTGAATCGACGTTCGCTTCGCACAGCCCGGCTGCTGGCTACGCCTTCACGCTGCTCGTCGTCTCGGCTCTGTTCACGAGCTTCTATTCCTGGCGTCTGATTTTCATGACCTTCTTCGGCAAGCCGCGCGCTTCGGCGGAAGTCATGCATCACGTCCATGAATCGCCGCCCGTGATGCTGGTGCCGTTGTTCGTTCTTGCTGTCGGCGCAATCCTTGCCGGTGTGGTGTTCAAGGAATTCTTCTTCGGTCATGACTATGCCGAATTCTGGAAGGGCGCTCTGTTCACGCTGCCGACCAACGAGATCCTCGATGAGTACCATCATGTTCCGACCTGGGTTAAGCTGTCGCCTTTCACGGCTATGATCATCGGCTTCATCGTTGCATGGATCTTCTACATCCGGTCGCCGGAAATGCCGAAGGCACTGGCAGAACGCCATCGCGGTCTGTACCAGTTCCTGCTGAACAAGTGGTATTTCGACGAACTCTACGACTTCCTCTTCGTTCGTCCGGCCAAGTGGCTCGGTCGTGTCTTCTGGAAGGGTGGCGACGGCTGGCTCATTGACGGCTTCGGTCCGGATGGTATCTCGGCCCGTGTGCTTGATGTCACCAACCGCGTCGTCAAGATGCAGTCCGGATATCTTTATCATTACGCATTCGCGATGCTGATCGGCGTCGCCGCGCTCGTCACCTGGATGATGCTCGGGAGCTCTTTCTGATGACCGACTGGCCAATTCTCTCAACGGTCACGTTTCTGCCGCTCGTCGGCGCGTTACTGATCCTTCTGATCAAGGACGACAGCGAGGCTTCGCGTCGCAACATCCGCAACGTCGCTTTGCTGACAACGGTGTTCGTCTTTATCCTGTCGCTCGTCGTCTGGGCCGGGTTCGATAATTCGAACGCTGGCTTCCAGATGGTCGAGCAGGTCGACTGGATGGGCGGCGGTATCAGCTACCATATGGGCGTGGACGGTATCTCCGTCCTGTTCGTGGTGCTGTCCGCTTTCCTGATGCCGTTCTGCATTCTTGCAAGCTGGGTGTCTGTCGAAAAGCGCGTCAAGGAATATATGATCGCGTTCCTCATTCTGGAAACGCTCATGATCGGCGTGTTCTGCGCGCTCGACCTCTTCCTGTTCTACGTGTTCTTCGAAGCAAGCCTTATCCCGATGTTCATCATCATCGGCGTGTGGGGCGGCAAGCGTCGCGTTTATGCAAGCTTGAAGTTCTTCCTCTACACGTTGCTCGGCTCGGTGCTGATGCTCATCGCCATCATGGCCATGTATTGGCAGGCTGGCACGATGAACATCGTCGAACTGCAGAAGTTCAGCTTCCCGGCTGGCATGCAAACATGGCTATGGCTCGCCTTCTTCGCGTCGTTTGCGGTCAAGATGCCGATGTGGCCGGTCCACACCTGGCTTCCCGATGCCCACGTTGAAGCGCCGACAGCAGGCTCGGTCATTCTGGCCGGTATCCTTCTGAAGCTCGGTGGCTACGGCTTCCTGCGCTTCTCGTTGCCGATGTTCCCGCTGGCTTCTGCTGATTTCGCGCCCCTTGTCTTCACGCTGTCGGTGATCGCCATCATCTACACGTCTCTGGTGGCTCTGGTTCAGGAAGACATCAAGAAACTGATTGCTTACTCGTCCGTCGCACACATGGCCTATGTGACCATGGGTATCTTCGCGGCCAATGAGCAGGGCATTCAGGGCGCAATCTTTCAGATGCTGTCGCACGGTATCGTGTCGGGTGCTCTCTTCCTTTGCGTCGGCGTGATCTATGACCGTATGCATACCCGTGAGATCGCGGCGTTCGGCGGTCTGGTGAACAACATGCCGAAATATGCGGTGGCCTTCCTCATCTTCACGATGGCGAATGTCGGCCTGCCGGGTACTTCGGGCTTCATCGGTGAATTCCTGACGCTGTTCGGTGTGTTCCGGGTCAATACCTGGGTGGCGCTGTTCGCAACCACGGGCGTCATTCTCTCGGCGGCCTATGCGCTGTGGCTTTACCGCAAGGTGATCTTCGGTGCGCTCGACAAGGAAAGCCTCAAGGCGCTCCTCGATCTCAGCCCGCGTGAGAAGATCATTCTCTATCCGCTCGTGGTACTCACCATCTTCTTCGGCGTGTATCCGGCACCGGTCTTCAATGCGACTGCAAGTGCTGTGACCGCTCTGGTTCAACATTACGACGCTGCAATTGGCGGAGCCGCCAATGCAATGCTGGCACAGTAAGAAAATAAAGGCGTAAGGTCATGCAGACTGATCTGATAGCTCATCTGACCCTTGCAGCGCCGGAGGTTCTCCTGGCTGTAGGCGCCTTGGCACTGCTTATGATCGGCGTGTTCTCTGGCGAGCGTGCAACCACGCTCGTCAACGGACTGTCCGTCGCAGTGCTGATTGCAGCGCTGGCACTGGTTGTTCTATTCCCGGCGAATGGTTCCGCTTTCGGCGGCGCCATCGTCAATGACGGTTTTGGCCGCTTCATGAAGGTGCTGACGCTGATCGGCTCCATCGTCACGCTCGTCATGTCGGTCGGTTTCGCCAAGGCGGAAAAGTTCGACAAGTTCGAGTTCCCGGTCCTGATCGTCATTTCGACGCTCGGCATGCTGTTGATGGTGTCGGCCTCCAACATGCTGTCGCTTTATCTCGGTCTCGAACTGCAGTCGCTGGCGCTTTACGTGCTGGCTGCGTTCAACCGCGACAGCGTTCGCTCCACAGAAGCCGGTCTGAAGTATTTCGTTCTCGGCTCGCTGTCCTCGGGCATGCTGCTTTACGGTATCTCGCTTGTTTACGGCTATACCGGCCATATCGGTTTCGCCGAAATCGCCCAGGCTGTTTCGGGCGGCCAGCGTGAGCTTGGTCTGGTGTTCGGTCTGGTCTTCATTCTGGCCGGTCTGGCATTCAAGATTTCCGCCGTTCCGTTCCACATGTGGACGCCGGACGTCTATGAAGGTGCGCCGACCCCGGTAACGGCCTTCTTTGCCGCCGCTCCGAAGATGGCCGCCATGGCGCTCATCATCCGCGTCGTCTCCGAAGCCTTCGCTCCGGTCACCCATGACTGGCAGCAGGTTGTGATCTTCATCGCAATCGCTTCGATGGTTCTGGGTGCCTTCGCCGCTATCGGCCAGCGCAATATCAAGCGTCTGATGGCTTATTCGTCGATCAGCCACATGGGCTATGCCCTTGTGGGTCTGGCTGCTGGTACGGCCATCGGTGTGAAGGGCGTGGCCATCTACATGGCGATCTATCTTGCCATGACGCTCGGCACCTTTGCCTTCATTCTCGCCATGCGCACCAAAGACGGCAATGTTGAGAACATCGGCGATCTGGCCGGTCTGTCGCGCACCAATCCGGTGCTGGCAACGATCATGACGATCTTCCTGTTCTCGCTCGCCGGGATCCCGCCGCTCGCCGGCTTCTTCGGCAAGTGGTACACCTTCCTTGCTGCTGTGCAGGCTGGTCTTTACCCGCTGGCGATCATCGGTATCGTGGCTTCGGTCGTGGGTGCGTTCTACTATCTGCGCATGATCAAGATCATGTGGTTCGATGAGCCGGTTGGTGGTTTCGTGCCGGTCGCGGGCGAGCTGCGCCTCGTTCTCGGCGTTACGGGCGCTTTCGTGCTCTTCTACGTCTTCCTCGCTGGTCCAATCGGCGGATTTGCCGAAGCCGCAGCAAAGACGTTCTTCTAAGTAAACTGTGACAGGTGATCGAATGCATTTTGCGCTTTCGCCTGTCGCCGAAAATGCTGGCTACCGTCTCGAGGTTTTCGAGACGGTAGGCTCCACAAACGCGGTGGCTCTGGAACGAGCAGCTGGCGGTGATCCGGGCAAGCTCTGGCTTGTCTCGAAGAGGCAGGAAAGTGGACGCGGAAGACGCGGTCGCGCCTGGTCTACTTCGGAAGGTAATCTGGCCTCCACACTTCTCCTGATCGAATCCTACGAATTGAAAACGGCGGCAACGCTCGGTTTCGTTGCGGGCCTGTCGCTGGCCGATGCGCTGGAAGCGGCTTTTGCAGCAACCGGACCAGCCGTGCCGCCGAAGATCGGCCTGAAATGGCCGAATGATGTGCTGCTGGATGGTGCGAAACTGTCGGGCATTCTGCTGGAATCATCAATTCTCGCCAAGGATAGCTTTGCGATTGCCATCGGCATCGGCACCAACATCGTGGCCTTTCCCGACGATCTGCCATACGCCGCCACGTCGCTGCAGGCGCTTGGCAGCAAGTGCGATGCCGAGACATTGTTTGCCGCTCTTTCCGATGCGTGGTCGGTCAATTATCGTGTCTGGGACGAGGGACGCGGGCTGGATACGATCCGCAAACGCTGGCTGGAGCGGGCGCATGGTCTTGGTGGAAATGTCACGATGCAGGTTGAAGGCAAGGTCATCGAAGGCCGGTTCGAGACCATCGATGAAGCCTGCCGTTTCGTGATCCGCGACAATGACGGCGCGCGCATTACGGTCACAGCGGGCGATGTTTATTTCGGAACGGCAGCAACACTGCGTAAATAACAGCTTTCTTTTATCTTGCCGGGGTTGCAACTAAAGCCATTTAGGTTCAGTGGATGCGGCGAAAGCATGTCTTCCCGAAGTGCAAACTGATCCGGTTCCACTTTATAAGCAGGGTATAATTACAGAGGAAATTTCATGGCCCGATCCAATAACCCGGAACTCGTCTTTCTGCCGCTCGGCGGCGTGGGCGAAATCGGCATGAATCTCGCTATGTACGGCTTTGGACCTGCGGATAATCGCGAATGGCTGGTCGTCGACATGGGCGTGAGCTTTGCCGGGCCGGAACAGCCGGGTGCCGACCTTATCCTGCCGGATATTCGCTATCTTGAAGCGGAAAAGAACAATGTGCGCGGTATCATCATCACCCACGCGCATGAAGACCATTTTGGTGCGCTGCTCGATCTGTGGCCGCGCCTGAAGGTTCCAGTCTATGCGACGCCGTTCACCGCCGGTCTGCTGGAAGCCAAGCGCCAGTCCGAGATCAGCGCGCCGGAAATTCCGGTCACGGTCTACAAGGCTGGTGAAAAGTTCGAAGTTGGCCCGTTTAAGGTTGAAGCGGTCGCTGTCACGCACTCGATCCCGGAACCTGTGTCGCTGGCGATCACGACGCCGCTTGGCACTGTCGTTCACACCGGCGATTGGAAGATGGACCCGGAACCTTCGCTCGGCCCGGTCATCGATGAAGCGCGCTTCCGCGCCATTGGCGATGCCGGTGTTTTGGCGCTGATCTGCGATTCCACCAATGCCATGCGCGAGGGTGAATCCCCGTCGGAACGTCAGGTCGGTGAAAGCCTGCGCGAGCTGATCGAGAATGCGCGTGGACGCGTGGCGATCACCACCTTTTCTTCCAATGTGGGCCGCATACGCTCCATCACGGAGGCGGCGCGCGATGCGGGCCGTCAGGTTCTGGTCGTCGGTCGCTCGATGAAGCGCGCGATTTCTGTCGCGACCGAGCTTGGCTATATGGAAGGCCTGCCGGAATATCTGAGCGAAGAGGATTACGGCTATATTCCGCGTGAAAACGTGGTGATGATCCTGACCGGCAGTCAGGGCGAGCCGCGTGCAGCACTTGCCAAGCTGGCCCGCGATGAAATGCGCAGTCTGGCCCTGTCGCCGGGCGATACGGTCATTTATTCGTCGCGCGCCATTCCGGGCAACGAAAAAGCCATTCTCGACATCAAGAACTGCCTGATCGACCGGGGCATCAAGATCATCGGCGACGATGATGCATTGGTGCACGTCTCCGGCCATCCGCGTCGCAGCGAATTAAAGCGTATGTATTCCTGGGTTCGCCCGCAAATTCTCGTTCCGGTGCATGGCGAAGCTGCGCATCTGGTGGCGCAGGGCTCGCTTGGCGCGATGGAAGGGATCGGGCAGGTCGCCCAGATCCGCAATGGCGACGTGCTGCGTCTTGCCCCCGGCAAGGCCGAAATTATCGACGAAGCGCCGATTGGCCGTATCTACAAGGACGGCAAGCTGATCGGTGACGAGGAAGAGATCGGCATGGTCGAGCGCCGCAAGCTCGCTTATGTCGGCCATGTCGCCGTTTCCATCCTGCTGGACCGCGACCACAAGCTTCTCGACGAACCCGATCTGGTGACATTTGGTCTGCCGGAAGAAGACGGTCAGGGCGAGTTGATGGAAGACATCCTGCTCGATGCGGTCGTCGAGGCCGTCGATAGCATTCCCCGCGTCCGCCGCAAGGATGTCGAGCTGGTGCGTGAATCCGCGCGCCGCGCGGTGCGCGCTGCGGCAAATCAGACGTGGGGCAAAAAGCCTGTGGTGACCGTATTCGTGAATAGGATACGCTGACCGTCACGCTATAAATATGCAGCAAGGGAGGTGCTGATGCTCGAACGTTTGAACCATGTCGCGATTGCCGTTCCGGATATCGAGGCTGCGTCCGCGCTTTATCGTGGCAAACTGGCTGCAAATGTCGGCGCACCGCAGGCCTTGCCGGAACACGGTGTGACCGTGGTTTTCATCGACGTCGGCAACACGAAAATCGAGCTGCTGGAGCCTTTGGGTGAGGGATCACCCATTGCAGCCTTCCTCGAAAAGAACCCGTCCGGTGGTGTGCACCATCTCTGCTATGAGGTGGAGGACATTATCGCAGCGCGGGATAAGCTCAAGGCGGAAGGCGCACGTATTCTCGGCGATGGAGAGCCGAAGACCGGCGCCCATGGCAAGCCGGTCCTGTTTCTGCACCCGAAAGACTTCAACGGCACGCTGATTGAGCTGGAGGAAGTGTAATCATGTCCATCATGTCCGGCATTGCGATCTATTTCATTATCTGGTGGACGTCGCTTTTTGCGCTGCTGCCGGTCGGCCTGCGCACACAGGCTGAGGAAAATAATGTTACGCTTGGCACGGTGGCCAGCGCTCCGGCAACACCGCGCATCGGTCGCGCCTTTCTGCGTACCACTTTTGTCGCCACGCTTATCTTCGCTGTCTATTATTATGTGACGCAGATCAGCGGTTTTGGTCTGGACGACATTCCGCATTTTTTCCCGGATTTGACGTAATCGCATTTACGAAAACAGAATGAGAAATCCAAGGCTGCCTCATTTTTAGGCAGTCTTTCTTTTATGCGCAAAACAGACTGCTGGGAAATACGCTCTGAATCAAAAACTTATGATCTTATCGTAAGGTGCTGAATTATAAGGGACTAAAGGAATTTCACGCTTCGGTCCTCGTTCGCTCTGGTCGCGATATGCGCCGAAGAATAAAACTAGTTTTACTTTGGCAACATATTGCAAATAGTCGCCTGCAAAAGCAGGTCTATAAATCACACAAATTCAATGGGTTATTGCGCGGCTTTTCGGGAAGCTGACGGCGAGGGTCGCGATCAATGCAAATGCAAAAAAAAAGCAAGGCTTTCGCCTTGCTAATAAAATACGCGTTCGATCCGTTTCCATGTTACTGGCGGCTGCGTAGCTCGCGCCTGGATCCATCCTCCCAAGACTTTGACCGCGTGAAAACAACGGTTTTATTCCGTTGTTGCTCTTATGATGAAAAAAATAGCGAACTGCACAGCTTTTGTCACGAAAAATCTTCTTCTGCGTCATAATTCTTTCGTGAATTTTCCTAAAAGCTAATGATATATCTGTAATATATTGAAATTGAATGTGAATTCGGAGGCGGTGTTTTGTGGCTTTGGGCGTTTTACCTGCCTGTCGCGCCTGTGGATGGTGAAAACCGCTCCGCGCAAAGCTTTTTCAGGCGGGTTTTCAACGCAAGCATAACCCGATAAGAAACCTTCAAATATGCTTAATTTTTGCCTGATTCTTGAAGCAAGCAGGCATTCTCTCTGGATCGGTGGTTACGATGCGTTTGTCGCGGTATTTTTTGCCCATTCTGAAGGAAAATCCTAAAGAGGCGGAAATCGTCTCTCATAGGCTTATGCTGCGTTCGGGCATGATCCGCCAGCAGTCGGCAGGCATCTATTCCTGGCTTCCGATTGGGCTGAAGGTGCTGAACAAGGTCTGCGATATCATCCGTGAAGAGCAGAACCGCGCTGGCGCCAACGAAATCCTGATGCCGACCATCCAGTCCGCCGATCTGTGGCGTGAAAGCGGGCGCTACGACGCTTACGGCAAGGAAATGCTACGCATTCAGGACCGTCAGGAGCGCGAAATGCTCTTCGGCCCGACCAATGAAGAGATGGTCACGGATATTTTCCGTTCCTATGTGCGCTCCTACAAGGATCTGCCGCTTAACCTCTATCATATCCAGTGGAAATTCCGCGACGAAGTCCGCCCGCGTTTCGGCGTGATGCGCTCACGCGAGTTTCTGATGAAGGACGCCTATTCGTTCGACCTCGATTATGAGGGCGCGAAGATGGCCTATTACCGCATGTTCGTCTCCTACCTGCGCACGTTTGCGCGCGTCGGTCTGCAGGCGATCCCGATGCGCGCCGACACCGGCCCGATCGGCGGCGATCTGTCTCACGAATTCATAATTCTGGCTGAAACCGGCGAAAGCCAGGTCTATTGCGACAAGGCCTATCTCGATCTGGCCGTGCCAGGCGCGGATACGGATTTCCGCAACGATGCGCAGCTGACCGATATCGTCAATCGCTGGACAACGCCCTACGCGGCAACCGACGAAATGCATGACGAAGCCGATTGGGCCAAGGTCAAGGCTGATGATCAGGTTTCGGCGCGCGGCATTGAAGTCGGTCACATCTTCCATTTCGGCACAAAATATTCCGAACCGATGGGCGCGAAAGTGCAGGGCCCGGACGGCAAGGAACATCTGGTGTCTATGGGCTCCTACGGGATCGGCCCGTCGCGTCTGGTGGCGGCTGCTATCGAAGCCTTCCACGACGATGCGGGCATCATCTGGCCAAAGGCGATTGCACCGTTCGGCGCAGGCATCGTGAACATGAAGCCCGGCGACGAAGGCTGCGATAGCGTCAGCGAGAAGCTCTACGACGCACTGACCAATGCCGGTATCGATCCGCTGCTGGACGATACGGATGACCGTCCCGGTGCAAAATTCGCCACCATGGACCTGATCGGCCTGCCGACCCAGGTGATCGTCGGTCCGCGCGGCGTTGCCGCTGGTGAGGTTGAAGTCAAGGACCGCAAGACCGGCGAACGCCAGAATCTGACGGTGGAAGCCGCCATCAACATGCTGACGGCTGAAGCATGAGCGGCGCGGCGGCAGCAAAGTCCGAAGGGCAGGCCAAGGCAGCTGTGAAGCCGCCGAAGTCCGGCCCTTTTTCGGCCTTCGAACGGATGATCGCGTGGCGATATCTGCGTGCGCGCCGCCGTGAAACATTCATATCGGTTATTGCCGGGTTTTCTTTCACCGGCATCATGCTGGGCGTGGCGACCCTCATCATCGTTATGGCGGTGATGAACGGCTTTCGCGCCGAGCTTTTGACGCGCATTCTCGGCATCAATGGCCATCTGATCATGCAGCCGATTGATCGTCCGCTGGATGATTATGCTGACCTGATCAAGCGTATCGACGGCATTTCCGGCATCAAATTCGCTATTCCGGTGGTGGAAGGACAGGCTCTCGTGCAGGGCACCATCGGTGCGGGCAATGGAGCGCTGATCCGTGGTCTGCGCGAGGAAGACCTCGACAAGCTGAAGCTTGTATCGGGCAATATCCGCCAGGGCACACTGCAAGGCTTCGACCAGAGCGGCGGTGTCGCCATCGGCACGCGCATGGCTGAAAATCTGGGGCTTTCCATCGGAGATACGCTGCGGGTGATTTCTCCCGATGGCGATGTGACCCCGTTTGGTGTTAATCCGCGCGTAAAAGCCTATCCGATTGTCGCGATCTTCGAGATCGGCATGTCGGAATATGACAATTCCATCGTGATGATGCCGCTTTCCGAGGCGCAGCTTTTCTTCAATCAGGAAGGCAAGGTGCAGTCGCTCGAAATCTTTGTCGAAAATCCCGACAAGGTGGATGCGATGCGCGCGCCGGTGGAAGAGGCGGCAGGTCGCCAGCTGACACTTGTTGACTGGCGCCAGCGCAACCAGACTTTCTTCTCGGCGCTGGAAGTCGAGCGCAATGTCATGTTCATGATCCTGACGCTGATCGTTCTGGTCGCGGCGCTCAATATCATCTCCGGTCTCATCATGCTGGTGAAGGACAAGGGGCATGATATCGCTATTCTGCGCACCATGGGCGCGACACGCGGCGCGGTGATGCGCATATTCCTGATGACGGGTGCAGCCATCGGCGTGACCGGCACGGTCGCCGGTGTGGTGCTCGGCGTGGTGGTGTGCCTGAATGTCGAACGGTTGCGTGAGTTCTTCTCGTGGCTTTCGGGAACGACGCTGTTCAATCCGGAGCTCTATTTCCTGAGCCAGCTGCCAGCAAAGATGGACCCTGGCGAGACGATTTCCGTCATCGTCATGGCACTGGTGCTTTCCTTTATCGCCACCATTTTCCCAGCCTGGCGCGCTGCCAAGCTCGATCCGGTCGAAGCATTGAGGTACGAATAATGGCGGCTGAAATTATTCTGCGGCTGGAGAAGGTCAGTCGCGCCTATAAGGAAGTCGACCGCGAACTGGTTATCCTCAAAGACGCCGATTTCACGCTGCGTCGCGGCGAGATGGTGGCGCTCGTCGCCCCGTCCGGTGCCGGTAAGTCCACGCTTTTGCACACGGCTGGGCTTCTGGAACGCCCGGACAATGGCGATGTCTTTCTCGACGGTCGCTCCTGCAGCGCGCTCTCGGATGACGACCGTACGGCGGTGCGTCGTAACGATATCGGCTTCGTCTATCAGTTCCACCATTTGCTGCCGGAGTTTTCAGCGCTGGAAAATGTGATGATGCCGCAGATGATCCGTGGCCTGACCAAGAAGGCCGCATCGGAACGCGCACAGCAATTGCTCGAATATATGAAGATCGGCAAGCGCGCTTCGCATCGTCCCGCCGAGCTTTCCGGTGGTGAGCAGCAGCGTGTCGCTATTGCGCGCGCCGTCGCCAATGCGCCGCTTGTGCTTTTAGCCGACGAGCCGACCGGCAATCTCGACCCGACGACGTCCTCCTATGTGTTCGGGGCACTGGAGGCGCTTGTGCGCCAGTCCGGTCTGGCGGCGCTGATCGCCACGCATAATCACGAATTGGCCCGCCGCATGGACCGGCGCGTGACCTTGCAGGACGGCAAGGTCGTCGATCTGTAAGACGGCCAACTTTCTCCATCGTTAAGCCATTGAAACCGCAGGCGCGTGATACCGCCTGCGGTTGCGCGTTTATTATTCGTAAACCCTAATGTAACTGGCGACTCAAACAGGGTGTTGACTTTGGAACAAAAATAGAACAAAAAATAAACATACGTGAACAAAGAGGAGTTTTCCACATGACCGATCTCGTCCACGACGTTTTGTCATTCGTCTCCGTCAGCCTGTTTATTGCAACCTTCGCCATCTGGGTCAGCGCGATCTGAAGTGACTGAAGCATATCATCCAAAGCGGAAAACCTGTTTTGGACACTGATATGCGTAACAAAGCTTGGAGTGCGATCACTGAAGTTCGCCGTATGAACCGGCTCGAAGTAACGCGCTTTTGAGGGTTCTCTTGTGTACCCTTTCGATACCGGCGGCTGTCTCTCTGGACATCGCCGGGACATTCCCTGAAACTGAAAGCCTCAGGCGACAGAGTCGCCGGCGACCAGCAGCATTTCAGTAGGCGGTCCTATGAAACGGGTGTATGTCCACCCGCACGGTTCGGTTTGATCAGGGTGAATAGAATGAATGATGCAGCAGCAGACAATGCAGCCAGTGGAAGCGTTTCCACGCCGCGTTTTGTGCATCTGCGTGTTCATTCGGCCTATTCCTTGCTCGAGGGCGCATTGCCGCTCGGCAAGGTCATCAAACAGGCGATTGCCGACGAAGCGCCGGCCATCGCGATAACGGACACCAACAATCTGTTTGGTGCACTCGAATTTGCGCAGAAGGCATCGAAGGATGGTGTGCAGCCGATCATCGGCTGTCAGGTCGATGTTGCCTTCGGCGACCACAACGACAATGGGCGCAGTATCAATCGCAGGCTCGCGCTTGATCTGGCTCCTCTCGTCCTGCTTGCTTCGACGGAAGAGGGCTACGCGAATATCGTGCGGCTGGTCAGCCGCTCGTTTCTGGATACGCCTGCGGGCGATCCGGTCCATATAGATGCAGGCTGGCTGCCAGCACTGGCCAAGGACGTCATCGTCCTGTCAGGCGGGCCGCTCGGGCCAATCGGTCGCTCTTTTGCGGCAGACCGGCCAGACCGGGCGCAATCGCGTCTGGCGTTCCTGCATGAGACATTCGGCAATCGGCTTTATGTCGAGTTACAGCGTTATGCGGGCTATGACCGTGCTCTGGAAGCCAAGACTGTTGCGCTAGCCTATGAGATGGAATTGCCTCTGGTGGCCACCAATGAGGCGTTCTTCCTCAAGGCGGAGGATTACGAAGCCCATGATGCGCTGCTGGCCATCGCCGAGGGGCAGATCCTTTCCAATGATGATCGCCGCCGCCTGACGCCGGATCATTATCTGAAAAGCCGCGCCGAAATGGCGGCGCTGTTTGCCGACTTGCCCGAGGCGCTGGACAACACGATTGAGATAGCGGAGCGTTGCAGTTGGTACACGCAAACCCGCGCTCCAATTCTGCCACGCTTCACGGGTGAATCCGACGATCCTGAAGCCGCTGTCGCTGCGGAAGCAGAAGAACTTGCACGTCAGGCCCGTGAGGGCTTGCAGATGCGGCTGGAAAGCGTGGGCCTTGCCGAAGGCTATACGCCGGAACAATATGCCGAACGTCTCGAATATGAGATCGGCATCATCACCCGCATGAAGTTCCCCGGCTACTTCCTGATCGTTGCGGACTTCATCAAATGGGCCAAGGCGCATGGCATTCCGGTCGGGCCGGGCCGTGGTTCGGGTGCGGGTTCGCTCGTCGCTTATGCCCTGACGATTACGGACGTCGATCCGCTGCGCTTCTCGCTGCTGTTTGAACGCTTCCTCAATCCGGACCGCGTATCGATGCCCGACTTCGATATCGACTTCTGTCAGGATCGCCGCGAAGAGGTGATCCGCTATGTGCAGGAGAAATACGGGCGTGATCAGGTCGCCCAGATCATAACCTTCGGTACGCTTCAGGCGCGCGCCGTGTTGCGCGACGTCGGCCGCGTTCTCGAAATGCCCTATGGGCAAGTGGATCGGCTCTGCAAGCTGGTGCCGCAAAATCCAGCCAATCCGGTGTCGCTGGCGCAGGCCATCGAAACCGAGCCGAAGATCACCGAGGAACGCGAGAAGGAACCGGTCGTTGGGCGGCTTCTCGATATGGCGCTCAAGCTGGAAGGTCTCTATCGCCACGCTTCGACCCACGCCGCCGGTATCGTGATCGGCGACCGTCCGCTGTCGGAACTGGTGCCGATGTATCGCGACCCGCGTTCCGATATGCCAGTCACCCAGTTCAATATGAAGTGGGTGGAGCAAGCTGGACTGGTCAAGTTCGACTTTCTCGGGCTCAAGACGCTGACGGTGCTGGAAACGGCGGTCAAGCTCGTAGCGCGCAAGGGGATCGACATCGATCTGACCCGGCTGCCGTTCGACGATGAGCTGACCTATGAAATGCTGTCGCGCGGCGAAACCGTCGGAGTGTTTCAGGTTGAAAGTGCTGGCATGCGTAAAGCGCTGCTCGGCATGCGTCCTGACCGGATCGAGGACATTATTGCGCTCGTCGCGCTCTATCGTCCCGGTCCGATGGAGAACATCCCGACCTATAATGCGCGCAAGAATGGTGAAGAGGAAATCGCTTCCATTCACCCGAAGATCGATCACCTGATCAAGGAAACGCAAGGCGTTATCGTTTATCAGGAACAGGTGATGCAGATCGCACAGGTGCTGTCGGGCTACTCGCTCGGCGAAGCTGACCTTCTGCGTCGCGCCATGGGTAAGAAGATTCGCGAGGAAATGGACAAGCAACGCGTCCGTTTCGTCTCGGGCGCTATTGATGGCGGCGTCGACAAGGCTCAGGCGAATATGATCTTTGATCTGCTTGCCAAGTTTGCCGATTACGGCTTCAACAAGTCACACGCGGCGGCCTATGCCATCGTTTCCTATCAGACAGCCTATATGAAGGCGCATTACCCGGTCGAATTTCTGGCCGCGTCGATGACCTACGATATGTCGAACACCGACAAGCTCAACGATTTCCGCCGCGAAGCGAATCGTCTGGGGATCGAGGTCGTGCCGCCTTCGGTCATGACCTCGTTCCGTCCGTTTGAAGTGGGCGAGAAGCAGATTTTCTATTCACTGGCTGCCATCAAGGGCGTCGGTGAAGCTGCTGTCGACCATATTGTGGATGTGCGCGCCCAGAAGCCGTTTGAAAGCCTTGAGGATTTCTGCGAGCGGATTGATCCGAGGATCGTTAATCGTCGCGTGCTGGAAAGCCTGATCAATGCGGGCGCGATGGATTGCTTCAAGCGCGAACGCCCGGCAATGAGCGCAGGCATGGACCGCATCATGGGCTTCGCCCAGCGCACGCAGGAAAATGCCGCCAGCGGCCAGTCCGATATTTTCGGCCTGTCCGGTGCGCCGAAGGAACAGCTTATTCTGCCGCAGGCCGCACCTTGGCTGCCGTCGGAAATGCTGCATCGAGAGTTTCAGGCGGTCGGCTTCTATCTGTCGGCGCATCCGCTCGATGAATATCGCGCGGTTCTGGATCGTATGCGCGTGCAAAGCTGGGCTGATTTCTCGGCTGCGGTGAAGCGCGGCGCCAATGCCGGGCGTCTGGCGGGCACGGTGACGGCGCGTCAGGAGCGCAAGACCCGCACCGGCAACAAGATGGGCATTGTTCAGTTGTCGGATGCCAGCGGCCAGTTTGAAGCCGTGCTGTTTTCGGAAGGGCTCGCGCAATATCGCGATCTTCTGGAAAGCGGCAAATCGGTGGTGATCACGGTGCAGGCGGAGGATCGCCCGGAAGGTATCGGCTTGCGCATCCAGACCGTGCAATCGCTGGAAGACGAGGCCTGCCGCATGCAGAAGGCGCTGCGGCTTTATCTGCGCTCGGCGGAAGCGATTCGCCATATCGCGCCGCATTTCAACACGCGCGGCGACGGACAGGTCAGTCTCATCGTCATCAAGGACAATGGGCAGCGCGAAGTTGAAATCGAACTACCCCACCGTTATCGCGTCAGCCCGCAGATTGCGAGCGCAATGAAAGCCATTCAGGGCGTCGTGGACGTGGAACTGGTTTAAAAAAAGTCCGGTCGCGACACCGGGCTTTTTTCATGTCGCGGATACCACGCCGAGCGCTTTGCGAACTTCCGGCGCAACCTTGGTGCCGAACAGCTCAATCGATTTCATCGTATATTTATGCGGCAGATTGCCGAGCGCTGTCTGGAACAAAAAGCGGTCGTGCTTGAAGTAGCTGTGTTGGGCGAGAATCTTGTCGATGACCTGCTGCGGACTGCCCACCAGAAGAGATCCACGCGGTTCGCGCATTGCGTCGAATTGCTCTCGCGTGGTTGGCGGCCAGCCGCGTTCCCGGCCAAGCTTTGCCATGACTTGTGAATAGGACGGATAGAATTCATCCGCTGCTTGTTGAGCGTTTTCAGCCACATAGCCATGCGAATTGATTCCAATTTTGAGCTTTTCCGGCGCATGATCCGCTTTTACGCCAGCTTCACGATAAAAATCGGTCAGCTGGGCAAACCGTTCCGGGTAGCCGCCGATAATGGCGAGAGCCAATGGTAATCCGAGCAGGGCGGCGCGACCGACGGAAGCTGGCGTACCGCCAACGGCGAGCCATATGGGCAGCTGTTCCTGCACGCCACGGGGATAGACACCACGCCCGTCAATGGCTGCGCGCGTCGTCCCGGTCCAGCTCACGCGTTCGTTGTCGCGGATCGTTAGAAGCAGATCGAGTTTTTCGGCAAAAAGCGTGTCGTAATCGTCGAGATTGTACCCGAAGAGCGGGAAGGATTCGATGAACGAACCACGTCCGGCCATGATTTCAGCGCGTCCATTCGAGATCAGGTCCAGCGTCGAAAACTGCTGGTAAACGCGCACGGGATCGTCGGACGACAAGACGGTGACTGCGCTCGTCAGCCGGATGTTTTTAGTGCGCGAGGCCGCAGCAGCCAGAACAACGGCGGGTGCGGATACCGAATAATCGGGCCGATGGTGTTCGCCAAGGCCGAAGACATCGAGCCCCACCTGATCGGCCAGCTCGATTTCCTCGATCAGATTGCTGATACGCTGTTGCGGGGCGATCGGCTTTCCGGTTTCCACGTCTGGACCAAGATCGCCAAAAGTATAGATTCCGAGTTCCATACGGTCTCCGCAGGTTGTTTTGATACGTTAAAGCGCGTTTCGATCTGATTGGATCAGATCGGCGCTCTAACTCTTTGTTTTAACGCGCATCTTGTTCCGAAAACCGTTTCACACTTTTCGGGATGCGCTCTAAAGCCGGATGGCATTTACCGTCCGGCTTTGCTTTTAAAGCAGAAATGCGATCAAGAAGCAGTAATCAATAGGCTGCGGTGAAACGCTTGCCGATATGCTTGCCCTGTTCGGCCTCATCGACGATAGCGACAGCCAGATCAGCGACCGAAATAGTGCTTTCGCCCTTGTCGTTGAAAACGGGCTCGTCACCGCCAAGACGATATTTGCCCGTGCGTTCACCCGGCTGAAGAATGATCGCTGGCGACACGAAGGTCCAGTCGAGGCCACTTTCCTTGCGCAGCTCGTTCAGCGCTTCGCGGGCGCCCAGAGCACCTTCTTTCCATTCTGCCGGGAATTCGGCGGAATCGACAAGTTGCTGGCCGTTGATCGACAGGCTACCAGCACCACCGACCGCGATTAGACGCTTGACGCCTGCCTTCTTGGCTGCCTCGTTGATCGAGCGGCTGCCCTTGATGTGGTTTTCACGAATATTCGTGTCGCCCCAGCCGGGATTGAATGCGGAAATGATGATGTCATGTCCTGAAAGCTGGCTGGCGAGCGCATCCGTGTCGTACACGTCCGTTTTCACGGCGGTCACGTTGGCAAGCTTTTCCACCTTTTCCGGGTGGCGTACCAGCGCCGTAACATGATGGCCGCGCGATGCGGCTTCCTTCAAGATTGCTGCGCCAACAAAACCCGTTGCGCCAATCAGTGCGATTTTAGCCATTCCAGTTCCTTCCTTACGCTTTTGTAGTTCAGCCATTTAAGGTATGTTTCATAATCAGGTTATTTCTGGTAACTACATATGTCAGGCTACCGGGCTTGTGAAGAACGCACTTCTACATGGGTAGGAAACATGGAAGTAACCGTCCAAAAGGCAAGATAAGGACGTTTGGACGTGTGGGGTTGTTAGCCCATGGGCTTGGCGGAAGGGCAGACGCAAGCATCCGGTTTGATCCCAACAAGCGAGTATGTGATAAGAGTGACTATGACGATACCGACACGACCAGACGCCAAGACGCCGCTTTTGTCTTCCACACCGGCCTTTGAGACGGACGGCAAGGGTTCTTGCCCGATCCGTGATGTGCTCGACCGGGTTGGCGACACGTGGAGCATTCTTGTTATCTTCAGCTTGCAGAGCGGTTCCATGCGTTTCAATGCCTTACGGCGAGAAATTGAAGGAATCTCGCAGCGTATGCTGACGGTCACGCTGCGTTCGCTCGAACGCGACGGGCTGGTTTCGCGCCATGTACGACCGACTTCACCACCGGAAGTCGAATATTCGCTGACCGAGCTTGGTCATTCGCTGGCGGGGCCTATCGACAGTTTGGGGCAATGGGCGGTTGCAAACCGGGCGTCGCTACGCAGTGCGCGCTCTCGTTTCGACAGCGAGCAGGACTAGCGGCGGGAACTGATTTCTATCCGTCGCGTTGGCCTTGGGGCGGCGCAAAAGGAGAAGAGTTCATGCCTGCAAAATCTCAAGCCCAGCAAAAGGCTGCCGGTGCTGCGTTGGCGGCCAAGCGCGGCGAGATCAAGGTCAGCGAGTTAATCGGCGCATCGAAAGAGATGTACGAATCGATGAGCGAGAAAGAACTGGAAGAATTCGCCGAGACCAAGCGCAACGGTCTGCCTCAGCATGTCGACGACAAAAAGAACACCTGACTTGGGATCAGGTGCTCGGTTCTGTGTGGCTGTTGCCGATCAAATTATTGTGCGGCTTTCGTTTGAACCAGTTCGATGGCCGTCAGCTTACCATTGGTGATGCCGCAACGCAGATTGACGCCATCCCATTTATAGCCCGTGCTCTTGATACGCGCTTCGCCCGGCACCGAGATGACGGCTGAGACCTTGCGCGGGTCCTTGGCGCTGAACTTCGATGATGTGTCATTGGTTGTGGCCGACGAAATATCGTCTTTTGTGAAGCCTAGACGGTCGTATTTCTTGTCCTTTTTCACCAGATCATAACCGCTGGCCACACAATCGGCCACCTGTGGCGAGGCCTGCTGGTCCTTGACCAATGTCTGGTAATTACCCGTAAAATCTTTCGAGCGCTTCGGAACAGCGTCCGCGTGAGCGGCGGTCACAAAGCCGATGGCGCAAAGGGTGGAAAGTATAATTTTGGTCAATTGCATGCCCCATATCCTTTTCGGAAACCCTGCAAAATAGGCAAAGAGAGCGGTTCCAGTGATTCTGTCACAGGCGGACCCGTTCTGGAATCGATAATACCGCATCAAACTAGAAACCGGATTTGGATTTTTTTATGAATTCCGGGCGGTTATGCACTTTTCTCACTGGCATATCCGGGCCGTGCAGCTTTTGCCGTGGCATCCCTGATCAAGATGTATGTTGGTGCGGTGCGCCGCATCGCCATCCGGGCCGATGACGGTCATGAAAAGCTTGCAGCTTGCGCCGTGCACAGCGCGCCAGAAGGCCTTTTCCTTGTCGGCGCCATTCCAGCCGCTTTCCAGCTGCGTCTTGCTGCCGTCCGAGAATGTGAAGGACATGATGTCGAGCGCATTGCCAAAGGCATGTTCCGACACGCGGCCTGTGGATGCGCCATTCACCTTGCGGCATTGATAATCAGAGCCGGTGCCGATCTGGGTAATCTTGATATCCTTGCCGTAGATATCCTGTGCTGCGTTTTTAACGTCGTTGCTCCATTGGGCGAGTGTCACCGCCATGGCGCAGTTCGTCGTGACGGGATTGGCAAGCTTGAGCGGCTCATTCTTGCCGATTGCCGTCAGTGAGAGCGGCGAATGGAGACCGCATTGCGCGCCGTCTTCGATGGGTGTCAGAAGTTTGCCCTCTACTTCGCCGGAAATCAGCGCGGGGCACGCCACCTGATAGACGCGTCCATCAGCGGCAGGTTTTGAAGGCTGCGGCTGTTCTGGCTCCGCCTGTTGTGGCGGGGTGGGCTTTTCAGGCGGAATGATGACGGCGGGCTCTGCCTCGGTCTTCGGTTCGGGAGCAGGCGCTGGTCTGGGTGCCGGTGTTGGAACAGGAACGACAACAGGCAATGCTGACTGTGGTGCAGGTTTAGTCGGAGCTTTATCCTGCCGGGCTGGCGGCTTTCTTTCCTGCCGTTTCTTTTGCGGGTTGGCCGACGGGCGCTTGCGCTGTTGCTTTGCCTTTTGCGCATCGCGCTTCAGGATTTTTTCGATGAAGTTTTGCGCCTGTGCGGGCTGAGGATAAAGAGCCGTTTCTCCCGTAAAACCGAGGAAACTGAGGAGGAGAACAGCGGCAGTTGAATTTCTACGGGATAGGAAACGGGGTAGGACCAGCAACACCAATGAATACCTCATTTTCTACAGCCCCGACTGCATAATGCCGCAAAGAGAAGCCGCGTTCCTTCACGCTTGATGGCAATATGTTGCAAAAGACGGCGAAAAGCGCTTTAAACGCCCGGTTATCTGGGCTTTGGCAAGCGTTCGAACTTGACAAGATGACATGCACATGACTAAAAGCCCGCCATCGCTGGCGCTTTAACGCGCTGGCGTTTCATTTGACGTGTCCCGTGGATGAAGATTGCGCTCGCGCGCTTCATCCTGTCAGTCCTCGAAAACGGAGGGCAGAGGAGGGCGCGTTTCCTGTCTGCGCCGTATGGCGCACTAACTTTTTGAAGGAAATGCGATGAGCAAGCGCGAATCCGCAAAGTATAAGATTGATCGCCGTCTTGGCGAAAACATCTGGGGCCGCCCGAAGTCCCCGGTTAACCGTCGTGAATATGGCCCGGGTCAGCACGGCCAGCGCCGCAAGGGCAAGCTCTCGGACTTCGGTGTGCAGCTGCGCGCCAAGCAGAAGCTCAAGGGTTTCTACGGCGATATCTCGGAAAAGCAGTTCCGCAAGACCTATGACGAAGCCGCTCGCCGCAAGGGCGACACGGGTGAAAACCTGATCGGTCTTCTCGAATCACGTCTGGATGCTGTTGTGTACCGCGCAAAGTTCGTTCCGACGATCTTCGCTGCACGCCAGTTCATCAACCACGGTCACGTGAACGTGAACGGCCGTCGCGTCAACATCCAGTCCTACCGCCTGAAGGCCGGTGACGTTGTTGAAGTTCGCGAAAAGTCGAAGCAGCTGGTTGTTGTTCTCGAAGCTGTTCAGCTCGCAGAACGCGATGTGCCGGACTACATCGAAGTTGATCACAATAAGATGGTTGCGACCTACGCCCGCGTTCCGACCCTGACGGATGTGCCTTACGCCGTCCAGATGGAACCGAACCTCGTGGTCGAATTCTACTCGCGTTAATCTGGTCGCCTTCGGGCGCCACTTATCGCAAAGAAATGGCCGTCCATGGTTTCCCCATGGGCGGCTTTTCTGTATGTAAAGCGCTATACCAGACAGCATCCGAGAAGAGCCATGAACGCTTTCGATCCGAATATTGCGCCAGATAATTTGCCCGGTATCTCGGAAGAGACCGGCGGAGACGGTTGCCATCCGCTGTTTCGCGACGTGCCCGCCACGGTCGAATTCAACAAGCTGCGCAAGCGCCTTCTACGTCTGACGCGTCAGGCTATCGAAGACTTTGCTATGGTGAAGCCCGGCGAGCGCTGGATGATCTGTCTTTCCGGCGGCAAGGATTCCTATGGCCTGCTGGCGCTGCTGCTCGATCTTAAATGGCGCGGCCTGCTACCGGTCGAACTGCTCGCGGTCAATCTGGATCAGGGACAGCCGAATTTTCCAAAGCACATTCTGCCGGATTTCCTGAACCGCTATGGCATCGAGCATCGCATCGAATATCAGGACACCTATTCCATTGTGACGGACAAGCTACCAGAGAACAGCACCTATTGCTCGCTCTGTTCGCGCCTTCGTCGCGGAAATCTCTATCGCATTGCGCGCGAGGAGGGCTGCTCGGCCATCGTTCTCGGCCATCATCGCGAGGATATTCTCGAAACCTTCTTCATGAACCTGTTTCATGGCGGACGCCTTGCCGCCATGCCGCCGAAGCTTCTGAACGACGAAGGCGATCTGATGGTGTTCCGCCCGCTGGCTTATGCGGCGGAAGACGATCTGGAAAAATTTGCAACCTCCATGCAGTTTCCGATCATTCCCTGCGACCTGTGCGGTAGCCAGGAAGGGCTTCAGCGCAATGCCATGAAGGCCATGCTGACGGATATTGAAAAGCGCATGCCGGGCCGTAAGGACACGATGATCCGCGCCATGACCAATGTGCGCCCGAGCCATCTTCTGGACCGCAAGCTGTTCGATTTCGCGGGCCTGATGGCTGGTCCGCAGGACGAGAAGAATGAAGGGAATGACAGTGCGCTTTGATGAAGGCCAGATCGACTGGCTTGCCGATCTTCTGGCAGAAGCTGCCCAGCAAGAAATCATGCCGCGTTTCCGCACGCTCGACGCGGACGATATCCGGCAGAAAACGTCCCCCGCCGATCTGGTGACGGAAGCCGACGTCAATGCAGAGCGCTTTATCACCGCAAAGCTGAAAGAACGCTATCCCGATGCGATGATTGTGGGCGAGGAAGCGTGCTCCGACAATCCAGCCTTGCTCGATGGACTCGGCGATGCCGATTTTGCTTTCACCATTGATCCGGTGGACGGCACGTTCAATTTTGCATCCGGCGTACCGCTGTTCGGTGTTATGCTAGCGGTCGTGTCGAAAGGCGAGACCGTTGCCGGCATCATCCACGATCCGGTCGGCAATGACTGGATCACGGCCACAAAGGGCAGCGGCAGCTATATTCGCCATGCCAATGGCAGCACGCGCAAGGTCCGCGTTGCAGCGCCCGCCGCTATCGACCAGATGACAGGCACGATCTCGTGGCAGTACACGGCGGAACCGCTGCGGTCCCGTCTTGCGCGCAATCATACGAAATTCCTGTCGCAGATCGGCTATCGCTGTGCAGCGCATGACTATCGCATTCTCGCGACCGGCGGCGCGCATTTCGCGGTCTATAACAAGCTGATGCCCTGGGACCATCTGCCCGGCGCACTGATCCATCAGGAAGCAGGCGGCCATCTCGCCCGTTGGGACGGTAGCGATTATCATCCGTCGCATATCGGCGGGGGCATATTGGCTGCGCCGAGTAAGGACAGCTGGCAGGCTATTCAGGCCACGCTCTGGGAAGAGTAAAAACAAAACCCGCCGGAATGGCGGGTTTTTTATTCTCATTGAAAATCAACCGACCACATGTTCGGCAGGCGGGTTCTGCACCCGGAAGAGCTTGCCGCGTTCGGCGATCAGCACGCAGATCAGCGCGACGAAGCCAAGCACGCCATAGCCCATGGCGACCGGCGTCGTAGTGCCGTCGAAGGCCTGACCGATGATCGCACCCAGCGCAGCACCGATGACCGTCTGGGCAAAGCCGAGAACGGACGATGCCGTGCCTGCAACTTCACCAAGCGGCTCCATCGCAAGCGCGTTGAAATTGGCCGTCACGAGGCTGAACGAGAACATGATGGTCATGTAGATCGCCATCAGCAGCGGGAACGGCACCGGATCGACCAGCACGATCGACAGCACCATCCAGAGCAGGCTGAAACTGGTGAAAACCAGCAGCATGGACTGGGAGATGCGGCGCATGCCGTACCGTCCGACGAGGCGGGAGTTGAGGAACGACGCCAGCGCCAGTGTCATGGCGACCGCAGCAAACGCCAGCGGAAAGTAGGAGCCGAGCTTGTAGATATCAACGAAGATTTGTTGGGCGGAATTGATATAGCCGAACAGCGCGCCGAGGATGAACGACGTGCCAAGCATGTAGAACAGCGCGACGCGGTTCGACAGCACGATACCGAAGCCGCCGATCACGCTTTTGATGGTCAGCGGGCGGCGCTGGTCTGTGGGCAGCGTTTCAGGCAGGCGGATGAAGGCCCATATGCCGACGATCAGCGCCATCACGGCCATGGACAGAAAGATCAGGTGCCATTCGCCAAACAGCATGATCAGCTGTCCGGTGGCGGGTGCGACCACCGGCAGGATCATGAAGATCATCATCACCAGCGACATGACTTCCGCCATCTGGCGACCGGCAAAACGGTCGCGCACCACTGAAACGGCAATGACGCGGGTGCCCGCGGCACCCAGTCCCTGAAGCACGCGCAATATGATGAGCGTGGTGAAATCCGTGACCATGGCGGCACCGAGCGCGGCCAGCACATAGATCACCAAGCCGCCGAACAGTGGCAGACGGCGACCGAAACGGTCGCTGAGCGGTCCATAAAACAGCTGCGAGACACCGAAGCCCAGCAGATAGGCGGTGATCACGAATTGCACATGGTTTTCAGACTGCACGCCGAGGCTCGCGCCGATCTGCGGCAGGCCGGGCAGCATGATATCAACCGCCAGCGCATTGATGGCCATGATAGCCGCGATCAGTGCAATGAATTCGCCGCGCCCGTGTATGGAGGTCTTCTGGTCCGGCGAGGCGTTCTTTATGTCGATCGGCATGACTGACATTCCTTGGCATACTGACGCGCCGCGCCAGTAAAGGGCGGTACGAACGTCGAAATCTCGAAAATGAGGCACCCGGCAGAAACTGCCGTCGGATAAAAACGAAAAGGCGCCGATAAACGGCGCCTTTTGTAAAAAGCTAAGACTAAAGCCGTATGACCGGCTATTAATCCTCAAGCAGCCTTGGTGGCAATACCTTTATCGGTAAAAAGTGCTTGTAATTCGTTGGACTGGAACATTTCGCGCACGATATCGCAGCCACCGACGAATTCACCCTTCACATAAAGCTGCGGGATGGTCGGCCAGCTGGAATATTCCTTGATGCCCTGGCGAATCTCGTCGGAGGCAAGCACGTTCACGCCCTTATAGTCGACGCCAAGATAGTCGAGGATCTGAACGACCTGACCGGAAAAGCCGCACTGCGGAAAGCCGGGCGTGCCCTTCATGAAAAGCACGACGTCGTTGGTCTTCACTTCATTGTCGATGAAATCGTTAATGCCGGTCATCTCGTTTCCTTTCAGAGCGTGTGCCCAATGTCGTTGGAACATATGGGGCCGCATCACGCTTCAAACAAACTCGCCGGGTCGATTTCCGGCTTAATTGGGAGGTCTCTCCCAATATAATCATTTCCATGCTCGTAACCACCCCGTGCGGGTGAAAGCAAGTCAAATACGCGCGAAGTGCCGGATTGAAGGGGCAACATCTTGCCGCAGCAGATGCCGTCCGCTCAATAAGCGCTTCGGTTCACTCCGGAACGCTGGTCTGCAAGGCAAGCGCGTGAAGCACGCCGCCCATATTGCCCTTCAGCGCGTCATAGACCATCTGGTGCTGCTGCACGCGCGACTTGCCGCGGAAGCTCTCCGCGACCACTTCGGCTGCATAATGATCCCCGTCACCGGCAAGGTCGCGGATCGTCACCTTTGCGCCGGGAATCCCTTCGCGTATCAGTTTTTCGATCTCATGTGCGTCCATAGCCATGCAAATACTCCCGCCGTTTCCAGCTTCTTGTTACCCATCGAATCGTATCGCACCATCGTGGAACGTCAATGTGTATCTGTCTAATGTTTAAATGCCACACAGGTGGTCCATACAGGCAAAACGCCCGGATGAGATGTTCATCCAGGCGTTTTAACTTCTGCTGGTTCAGCGACGATCAGTTATCGCTGACCAACTCACCGCTCATGAAGCCCGGGAACCAGTCTTCGAAAGCCCGCGTCAGTTCGGTAACGCCGACATTGACGCTATCGCCGATGGTCAGACGGTCGCCACCGACCTGACCCAGAATGCGGAACGGAATGCCTGCACCCTCGGCATTGAGCGCGATGAGCTTGGCCATTTCCGGCGTGGCGGCGATCACATAGCGCGCCTGATCTTCACCGAACAGAACAGCGTGCGGCAGGCCGTCACCAGCATTGAGGGTTGCGCCCTTGCCAGACTTGATCGCCATTTCGGCGACAGCGATTGCCAGTCCACCGTCGGAAAGATCGTGGCAGGCCGTAACCTGACCATTGCGGATTGCCGAGCGGACGAATTCGCCATTGCGCTTTTCAAGCGCGAGATCGACGAACGGGGCAGGGCCGTCGGCACGGTCGAAGAGATCGCGCAGATAGACCGACTGGCCGAGATGCGTGCCGTCTCCGCCAAGCAAAACCAGCGTGTCGCCGTCCTGCATGCCGCCGATCTTGGCCGTTTGCGTCCAGTCCGGAATAAGGCCGACACCGGCAATGGTCGGCGTCGGCAAAATGGCCTGACCGTTGGTCTCGTTATAAAGCGAGACATTGCCCGAAACGATCGGGAAATCGAGCGCGCGGCAGGCTTCGCCAATGCCTTCTATGGCCTTGACGAGCTGGCCCATGATTTCCGGCTTTTCAGGATTGCCGAAGTTCAGATTGTCGGTCGAAGCCAGCGGCTCTGCGCCGGTCGCGGTGATGTTGCGCCAGCATTCGGCAACCGCCTGCTTGCCACCTTCGAAGGGATCGGCTTCGCAATAGCGTGGCGTCACGTCCGACGAGAAGGCGAGCGCCTTGGTGTCATGGCCTTCAACGCGGATCACACCGGCGTCGCCGCCCGGAACCTGCAGCGAATTGCCCTGAATGAGCGTATCATATTGCTCATAGACCCAGCGGCGCGACGAAAGGTCAGGCGAGCCGATGAGCTTGAGAAGCGCTGCCGAATAGTCTTCCACCTGCGGCACATTGCTGGCCGGGAGTGGCGCATGCTTGCCCGGTTCCATCCACGGACGATCATATTCCGGCGCTTCGTCGCCCAGATCCTTGATCGGCAGATTGGCGACTTCTTCGCCTTGATGAATGACGCGGAAACGCAGATCGTCAGTCGTCTTGCCGACAATGGCGAAGTCGAGACCCCATTTGCGAAAGATCGCCTGGGCTTCGGCTTCCTTTTCCGGCTTCAGAACCATGAGCATGCGCTCCTGGCTTTCCGAAAGCATCATTTCATAGGCGGTCATGTTCTCTTCGCGAACCGGAACATGATCGAGAATGAGTTCGATACCGAGGTCGCCCTTTGCGCCCATTTCAACAGCAGAACATGTGAGGCCCGCCGCACCCATGTCCTGAATGGCGATGACTGCGCCTGACGCCATCAGCTCAAGGCAGGCTTCAAGCAGGCACTTTTCGGTGAAGGGATCGCCGACCTGAACGGTGGGGCGCTTTTCTTCAATCGATTCGTCGAATTCAGCCGAGGCCATGGTCGCGCCGCCGACGCCGTCACGGCCCGTCTTGGCGCCAAGATAGACGACCGGCAGGCCGACGCCCTTGGCTTCCGACAAAAAGATGCCGTCATGCTTGGCAAGACCGGCTGCAAAAGCATTGACGAGGATATTGCCGTTATAACGCTTGTCAAAGTTCACTTCGCCGCCAACGGTCGGCACGCCAAACGCGTTGCCATAGCCGCCGACGCCGGACACGACACCGGACACCAGATGGCGGGTCTTCGGATGATCCGGCTCGCCAAAGCGCAGCGCATTCATCGCAGCAACGGGACGCGCGCCCATGGTGAACACGTCACGCAAAATGCCGCCCACGCCGGTCGCCGCGCCCTGATAGGGCTCGATATAAGACGGGTGGTTGTGGCTTTCCATTTTGAAGACGACGCAATCGCCGTCACCAATGTCCACGACGCCTGCATTTTCGCCGGGGCCCTGAATGACGCGCGGACCGGTGGTCGGCAGCGTGCGCAGCCATTTCTTCGAGGACTTGTAGGAACAATGCTCGTTCCACATGGCCGAGAAAATGCCGAGTTCAGTAAAGCTCGGTTCGCGACCGATCAATTCGAGGATGCGCTGATACTCGTCCGGCTTGAGACCGTGGGATTCGATAAGTTCCGGCGTGATATCGCGCTTATTGGAAATAGTCATGGAGATGAGGGACCCCGTCGCAGGCTGTGGCACCCGGAAACTTCTGGCGAAGGGCGGACACCTAAGGTTTCAAGGGGTCTCTTTAACCTAACTCTGTTGGAAGCGCGACAGGAAAATGCCGCTTTCCCGGCCTGATTCAGCATCTGATTGCATCGAAACTCTATCAGCCCGGCAAGCGGCAGCGTTTACACGCTGCCCTCATAGCCCGCCTGTTCGTTTTCAAGCAGACGCCGCAGCGTCAGAAAGCTGTCTTCGACAATGTTCCTGTCTATCGGTGACGAGAAGGCGACGCGCACGCGGTGGTAAATCTGATCGACGCGACCGGCTTTGAATTCGTCCTCATCGTCAATCAGAATGCCGCTTTCATAGGCCGCAGCCTTGAATGTGCCGGAGAGCCATGGCTCGGGCAGTCCCATCCAGAGAAAAGGGATATTGGGGCGGGACACGAAATCGAAGCCGGAAAACACGCGGCGCGCTATTTCTTCACGCGCTCTTGTTTCTATACGGCTTTTTTCGCGGATATCGTCGGCGGCGCCGGACAGCACAAGCTGTGCGCCGGTTTCAGCCAGCAGAAAAGCCACGCCGCCCGTCATCATCTTGTGCGTGACCTTGACCCGTTGCGCGCAATGCGAAGGGCAGGCGGCCCAGCCGCTGCGTATGCCAGCGGCTACCGCCTTTGAGAGGCTCGACACGACGAAAGTGCGCTCCGGTGCAAAGCTTGCCAAGAGCGGAATGTCGCTTTCGCACATGCTGCCGTAAATGTCGTCCTCGATGAGCCAGACATTATACCGCCGCGCAATATCGGCTATCGCGCGACGACGCTCCGCCGTCATGGTCGCAAGCGTCGGATTGTGCAGCGTTGGCATGAGAAATGCCAAAGTAGGGTGCTGCTGGCGGCAGGCGCGCTCGAATTCCTCCGGGATGAGGCCGTATTCATCATGCGCAGCCTGAATAGTGCGACGACCGAGAAGTCGCACCGAACGGCTGATCTGCGCATAGGTCAGGTTTTCAAACAGAATGCGGTCGCCCGGATTGGTGAAAGCCGTGATGATGGCAATGCTTGCGGCCTGCGCGCCATTGGTGATGACGATATTGTCGAGATCCGGCTGCCAGTCGGCCCTGCCGAGCCATTTCTGGCCCGCTTCCAGCCAATGCTGCGGAAACTGACGCGAATAGTTGGCAATCTCCTGCGGAAAATCGCGGTGAATGTCGGCGCTGATCCGCGCCAGCACATCGTGCTGGCCGACTTCCGGCGCCGAGGTGGAATCGAGCCGGATTTTACCCGTTGGCACGTCAGCCGGTTTCGTACCAATCAGTCCGGGCGGAACCAGCCCGGATTCGGACGACTCTTCACCTAGCACATAGGTGCCGCGCCCGACTTCACCGGTGACGAGGCCACGCTCATGGGCAAGCGCATAGGCGCGCCCGATTGTACCGATTGTCACCTTCAAATCGTAAGCGAGATTGCGCTGCGGCGGCAGTTTCACGCCCGCAGGCAATCCACCATTGCCGATCGCTTCCTCAATCGCATCCGCCAATTGCAGGTAAAGCGGGCCGGTTTTGCACGATAGGTCAGGAATCCAATTTGTCATGGTGACAACTTATAAATTGTATCGGTTACGGAGTCAATTATAGAGTCATTTCGCAGCCGATTGATGCCCCTATATCCAGATTGCCGTGAATGACCTTCAAATCTGGCCCCCTATGGCATCAGGCGCGCACATGAATGGACGGAACGATGTTTTACTTCAGACTGCAGACAGAGACAATAGATACAATTTCCCCCATGCCGGATGCGGATCGTATAAGCGAACTGCCCCGTGGGTTGCATGCTCAACTGGAGGCTGCGTCGGGGGAAGCGACGGATGCGGGCCTGCTGCGTCGGCTCTTCAACTGGCTGTCACACAAAAGCATGATGCGTCGCAGTCGCCTTGCACTGTTCGAAATGACCGAGGAGCAGTTGCGCGATATTGGCCTCAGAAGAAGCGAAGCCGAGCGGGAAGCGCGCAAGGTACGTTTTCATCTGCGCTGAAATTCCCAAACCCGCTCCGGGCTTACGCGCATGCAGGAACATGCCTGCAATCGTCGAGCTCTATATGAGCAGTATCGAAATAATGGCTATGGCAAAATAGCGAGGCAGAAATCCAGCGCAAGTACTTGTAATTGTTCATATTGGTGAATTTGGTAGCATCCTAATCATCAATCCATTCGCATGAAGCTAATGTTTGAAAAGAGGAGGCTGCTGTAATGAACTACATCAGGCCAACCAATGATGTGATTGACGCAATTACTATTCTGCCGGAAGTCGATATTGCGAGTGATTTAAGCAAGGGCTTGCGCGCTCGGTCAGTTTCGGTTGTGCCGCACAGGATACGCAAGGCTTGGACAGGGCTTGTCGATAAAGTCCGGGCATCTTCGTCAAGACGTCGGACCCGGAAGATGCTTATGGAGCTGGACGATAGACAGCTTAAAGACATTGGCATCAGGCGGGACGAAATCTGAAGCTTTGAAACGGGAAGCGACCGCCTGCGCTGCCAAGAACGAATTCGATGTGAAGAACTGAAACACACATTCGCTGTCGTCGACAGCTGTTATAGAGATGACCCCTCCCGCATTTTTGCGGGAGGGTTTCAATTTTAGCAGCCCTTCTGGCCAGATGCCCAGCGGTTGACGTCACTGAGAATGCGGTTGCCGTGGCTTTCCTGGAGCATCGGGCCGAAGGTTTCGACACGGGCGGGATTGCCTTCCGCCTGAACGACTAGCAGCGGGCGCGCTGCCGGATTGTGCCCCGGCACGACGAGGATACGCGGACGACCGCTGAAAGAATTGAGTTCCGGTGCCAGCGAATAGCTGCGGAAATCCTTGTCCTTCGATTTGAACCAGCAGCTATTGGCGGCCAGTGCAATGCGTTCCATCGTCGGTAGCGCAGCCTTGCTGACATTCTGCGTGACTGGTCCACTGGCCGGACGCGGCGTACAGGCCGCAAGAAGCGCAATCGCAGGCAAGGCGATGAAAGCGATGGTCTTTTTCGTCAAGAAACGAACTCCAAAAGGGCGTGCCACCGGGGAGGACTGGAGGCGCGCAGAGGGGGAATAATGACAGGAAGGGGCGGCGCAGCGGGCTCTCAGGCCAGCTGCGGCATGAAGGCCTTTAGTCCATCGCTCATCTCGTTCCAGATGCGCTCAAAAGCCGGATGTTGCTTTGCCTTCGCGGCATAGGCATCGAATTTCGGAAACGCGTCCAGCAAATCCGGCTTTCCCGAAAGCTTCTTCAATGGTTCCATGAGAAAGCGCACCGGTAGCAGCCAGGCATCAGCCAGCGTCGGCTCTTCGCCAACGGCATAAAACGTATCCGGGAGGCGATGTTCGATCACCGACAGGCCCGTATTCAGTTTTTCGAACAGGCGGTCGATGGTTGCGCTGTCACGCTCCGGTTTGCTCAGCAGGATGAACAGCTTCATCGCCGGTCCAAGAACTTCCAGCTCCACAACGCGGGCCAGAAGCCGGATCAGCGCGCGCTGGCGCGGCGTGCCGGGCAGGAGCGGCTTTTCAGGAAAATGATCTTCGAGATATTCGGCAATCACAACGGCTTCAAAAAGCGTTTCGCCGGAACTGGTAATCAGCACGGGAACACGGCGCAAAGGCGTGATTTCACCGAAATCGGCCGGGAAGGGATAGGGCAGTGTGATCGGCTTGAAAGGCAGGTCCTTCAGATAGAGAACGCTGCGCACGAAAGCGGAGTAAGGAGACAGAGGCCGAGAATAAAGCTGCATGATTTTGTCCCCCCGATTCGGTTGCCAAGGAATTCTCCCAAGGCAAAACTGCCACGAAAGCAGGCGACAAGCTAGACTGGTTTTCGTCGTCGAGGGTGCGGGCAGGGAACGTTATCTTACCGGCAATGCAATTCGGTGAAGAAAATGAAAAAGGGCGGTCTCATAGAGAACCGCCCTTCTTCGAAACTTATCAGGCTGCGATGCCCAGCGCGCCCGCAAAAAGCGCCCGCCCATCGTCGCCGCCATGGGCCGCTTCGATCAGATTTTCCGGATGCGGCATCATGCCAAGCACATTGCCGCGCGCATTGACGATACCGGCAATATCATTGACCGAACCGTTTGGATTGGTGCCTTCCGCATAACGGAACACGACCTGACCTTCGCCTTCGATACGCTTCAGCGTCTCGGCATCGGCGAAATAATTGCCGTCATGATGCGCGACCGGGCAGCGGATGATCTGGTTCGGCTGATAGCCACGGGTGAAGGCGGTGTTCGCATTGCTGACTTCAAGCTTCACTTCGCGGCAGACGAACTTAAGCGAGGCGTTGCGCATCAGCGCGCCCGGCAGCAGTCCGGCTTCAACGAGAATCTGGAAGCCGTTGCAAACGCCCATGACCATGACGCCCTTGTCGGCCTTCTCACGCACGGCCTGAAGAACCGGCATACGGGCCGCAATTGCGCCGCAGCGCAGATAGTCGCCGTAGGAGAAGCCGCCGGGGATGAGGATCAGGTCGACATCGTCCGGGATGCTGGTATCGGTCTGCCAGACAGTGACAGGAGCCTGACCGGTGATCTTGGTGAGCGCTGCGATCATGTCGCGGTCGCGATTGAGGCCGGGAAGGAGAATGACAGCGGATTTCATGAGCGTCTGCTTCCTTTGTTTGGCTCAGCCGATGGCGATGGAATAATCTTCGATCACCGTATTGGCGAGGAGCTTGTCGCACATGGCCTTCAGGTCTGCTTCGGCCTTGGCCTTGTCGGTGCCTTCGAGTTCGAGGTCGAACACCTTGCCCTGACGGACCGAATTGACGCCGGCGAAACCGAGGCTGCCGAGTGCGCCGACGATAGCTTTGCCCTGCGGGTCCAGAACGCCGTTTTTCAGTGTAACGGTGACGCGTGCCTTGATCACTCTTAAGTTCCTGTAGCTCTAGATTTGGTTCTTACAACTTCAGATGAAAATCTGGAATTGCCTGTCGCGAACGAAACAGCCCGGAAGGTGTCTGTCTTAGCGGCTCCCGGGCTGATCGGATTACTTCACAAGCACAGGGCCGGAAGGACGGGGCGAGTCATTCTCGTTCATGATGCCGAGACGGCGCGCCACTTCCTGATAGGCCTCGACCAATCCGCCCATATCGCGGCGGAAACGGTCCTTGTCTAGCTTGTCATTGGTATTGATATCCCAGAGACGAGCCGAGTCCGGGGAGATTTCGTCGGCGACGACGATACGCATCATGTCGCCTTCCCACAGACGTCCGCATTCGATTTTGAAATCGACAAGCTGGATGCCGACGCCAAGAAACAGACCGGAAAGGAAGTCGTTGACGCGAATGGCAAGAGCCATGATGTCATCGATTTCCTGCGGGCTGGCCCAGCCGAATGCCGTAATGTGTTCTTCGGTGACCAGCGGGTCTTCGAGCGCATCGGCCTTGTAATAGAACTCGATGATCGAGCGCGGCAGAACCGTGCCTTCCTCGATGCCGAGGCGCTTGGACAGCGAGCCTGCTGCAACGTTGCGGATCACGACTTCAAGCGGAATGATTTCCACTTCTTTGATCAGCTGCTCACGCATGTTGAGACGGCGGATGAAGTGGGTCGGAATTCCAATGCGGTTCAGCTGCGTAAAAATATATTCGGAAATGCGGTTGTTGAGTACACCCTTTCCGTCCACGACTTCGTGCTTTTTCTTGTTGAACGCGGTTGCATCGTCCTTGAAGAACTGGACAAGCGTTCCTGGCTCGGGGCCTTCGTAAAGAATCTTGGCCTTGCCCTCGTAAATACGGCGGCGACGGTTCATGGCTTTTCTCGGATTTCCATATCTATGGTGATCGGCTCTAAGCCGCTATTCTCGCGGGCTACCTATAGCAAATAAGGGCTTTTAACAATCCTGCTTCGTGCCCGTTCCCCCGTTTTCGGTGATTCTGAAACGCGTTTCGATCCGATTCTATCAGCCTGGCACTCCAATCCTTTGTTTTGGTGCGCATCTTCTCCGAAAACGGTTTTACACTTTTCGGGATGCGTTCTCATGCAAGATTATGGACGAACAGCAAGAAATTGATTTGCCGCTCTTGTATAATCTTGCGCCCCTTGCCAGCTTTAGGCAAGAGAATGGGTGACGATCTCATTCCTAATGGCAGTTGTTGGGAGTTTTGTGAATGACGACAGGTATGGATGATCGCCGCGATGCTTTCGAAAAGAAATTCGCGCACGATGCTGATTTACGCTTCAAGGCCGAAGCGCGCAGAAACAAGCTCCTCGGATTGTGGGCTGCCGAGCGTCTTGGCAAAAAGGATGGCGAGGCCGAGGCCTATGCCCGCGATGTCATAGCAGCCGATTTCATCGAGGCCGGTGATGACGATGTGTTTCGCAAGATCCGCACCGATTTCGACGAAGGCGGTGTCACCGATAGCGACGAAACGATCCGCGAAAAAATGCAACTGTTCCTAGAGGAAGCGATCCGTCAGATACAGCAGGATTGATATCATGGGGTGGAAGTGCGGCTAGTGCTTCCACCCCATTTTTATTTACCTGCTATTGTGAAATGCCGTTCTTATGAAATGAAGGAAATTCCTATGTCCCTGTCTTCGCGTCTGCGTGCCGGTGAAACCGTGCTCTCCGCGTGGTCGTCTCTCCCTGAGCCGCTGACGGTCGAAATCCTTGCACACACCGCCTTTGACGCCGTGACGCTGGACATGCAGCATGGCGGTCATGACGAGGCGAGTGTGCTGCGCAGCGTCGGTCACGTGCTGAATGCCGGAAAGCCGCCGGTGGTGCGTATTCCGGTGGGACGCTTCGACATGGCAAGCCGCGCACTGGATTTCGGCGCGGAGGCAGTGATCGCTCCAATGATCAATTCCGCCGAAGATGCGCGCAAGTTCGCAGCAGCCATGAAATATCCGCCGGTGGGCGAACGTTCATGGGGTGTTTTCCGCGCCAATGCCGATTATGGCACACCCGGCTCCAACGATTATCTGACCACGGCAAATCAGGACACGCTGGCTTTCGCGATGATCGAAACGCGTGACGCTTATGATGTGCTGGATGCCATTCTCGATGTGCGCGGCATTGACGGTGTCTTCGTCGGCCCCGCCGATTTCTCGATTGCCTGGAGCAATGGACGCGAGGCCAACCCAAATTCCGACGCCATTGTCGAGCCGATCAGCAATATTGCGCGCAAAGCCGCTGCCGCTGGCAAGATCGCGGGCATTTATTCGCCGTCGCCGGAATTTGCGCGACGTTATATTCCGCTGGGTTTCCGTTTCGTGACGGTCAGCAATGAGGGCGGCTACCTCCGTCTTGCTGCACAACAGCTTGTGGACGCCGTTCGCGCCTGATTTTAGCTTGCATTGTTGACTACCAAAAAGGCGGGTTCAAACCCGCCTTTTGTTTCAGTGCTGCTTGGGTGCTTGTAGCTGCGTCATAAACTCCGCAAACACCATGGAGCCTTCCGGCCATGGTCCGTGACCGGAATCCGCGTTGATATGACCCGACTCGCCCGCATCGATCAGCATGGCGCCCCAATCCTTCACGACATCTTCGGCTGCTTCGAAGCTTGAGAAAGGATCGTTGCGGCTCACGACCGTGATGGTCGGGAAAGGCAGTCGGTCGCGCGGATAGGGGCCGAAGGTCATCAAATGCTTCGGGCGGATGCTTTCGTTCGAAACATCTGGCGGGGCAACGAAAAATGCGCCCGCGATCTTGTGCTGGATCAACGGCACGGCATGCAGGGCTGTGGCCACGCCGAGAGAGTGCGCAACCAGCACTATCGGCTTGGTGGCCGCATTCGCCGCCTTGACGACTTCGCCCACCCAATCGTCGCGAACCGGCTTCGACCATTCGGCCTGCTGCACGCGGCGCGCTGTCGAGAGTTTGTTCTCCCAACGGGTCTGCCAGTGGTCAGGGCCGGAATTGGTGTAACCGGGGATGATGAGGATATCTGCGTCTTTGACTTTCATAGCACCCATTTAGATTGCCTTTGTGACTTCTTCAAGCACCGGCGATGCCGCTGAATGTTACGAATGATGAACAGCCTGTTCTCAGATCGCGATCTTGTGAACGATCCCGCAAACAGCGATGTTTAGCGGGAACAGAACGCGAAGGAGAGCATAGGCCATGACAATCAGCAGACGTTCGGTGCTTGGCGCTACGGGAGCTGCTTTAATGGCCGGTATAGTGCCCGCGCGTGCAGACATGCCGTCGAAGGAGAATGATATGACACAGCAATTGAAGACGCCGGTTGCCGAGACGACCCGTCCGGTTGCTCCGCTTCCATTTGCCATGACTACGCCAATGCGCGTGGCGCGTATTGGTCTCAAGGCACGCGATGCGGAAACATTGGCCGAATATTATCGCGACGTTGTCGGCTTGCGCGAAATGAGCCGCCGCGGCGCTTCCATCGTGTTGGGCGCTGGGGATCGCGAACTGATGGAAATCGAACAGTTTTCCGCTGCTCGCGCGGATGATCCGCGCAGCGCCGGGCTATACCACACGGCGTTCTTGCTGCCGACGCGTGGCGATCTGGCGCGCTGGTCGCGCCGGGCTATCGACAAGCAATTGCCGGTTGCCGGCGCTTCAGACCATGATGTCAGTGAAGCCATCTACCTGACTGACCCGGAAGGGAATGGCATCGAGATTTATTCCGACCGCCCGCATGAGAAGTGGCATTGGAATGGTGACCGCGTGAAAATGGGCACGGAAGCGCTCGACGTGCGTGGCCTGCTTGATGTCATCAAGACCGAAGGCGGAGAATGGACTGGCGCGCCGCAAAACACCGTTGTCGGCCATGTGCACCTGCGTGTTGGCAATGCGCATGAGGCCGAAACCTTCTGGCACAACGAGCTTGGGCTGGAGACGGTGCAGACCTATGGCGACCGGGCTGTGTTCATGTCCACGGGGCGTTACCATCACCATATCGCAGCCAATGCCTGGCAGAGCGCCGGTGCCGGTAAGCGTGATGCAGATCGTACCGGACTTGCCTGGGTTGAGCTGGAAGATACGCGCGGCGGTAACGATAGCTCCTTCGTCGATCCTTGGGGCAATGTGGTCAATACGATCAAGACCAAGGCCTGATAGAACCAATATCCCACAATAGAAAAGCCCCATGTTTTCAAAAACATGGGGCTTTTTTGTATACGGCTATCACTTGAGGCGTGATCGTTTCAGATCAGCCGGACACTTGTTTTCTCCCTCATCCTGAGCAGGCGCGAAGCGCCGTGTCGAGGGCGAGGGCAGGCGCTTTGCTTGTTTCCCTCTCCTTCGATCCTTCGACATACTCAGGATGATGTGCCGTTTTCAACGGCTCCTCAGGATGAGGGAAAGGCAGTGCCAGAGCCGAAATCTCCTCAACCGAAGACGCGTTTGAAAATCGTATCCACATGCTTGGTGTGGTAGCCGAGATCGAACTTCTCACGAATTTGCTCTTCGGAAAGGGCTGCGCGCACTTCCGTGTCTGCCAGCAGTTCTTCAAGGAAATCGGCACCCTGTTCCCAGACTTTCATGGCGTTGCGCTGCACGAGACGATAGGCGTCTTCGCGCGATACGCCTGCCTGCGTCAGCGCCAGCAGCACGCGCTGCGAATGCACCAGACCGCGGAACTTGTTCATGTTTTTCAGCATGTTGTCCGGGTAGATCACCAGCTTTTCGACCACGCCAGCCAGACGGTTGAGCGCGAAGTCGAGGGTGATGGTGGTGTCAGGTCCAATAGCGCGCTCGACACTCGAATGCGAAATATCGCGTTCGTGCCACAGAGCGACATTTTCCATGGCAGGCGTGACCGACATACGCACGAGACGGGCGAGGCCGGTCAGGTTTTCGGTCAGAACCGGGTTGCGCTTGTGCGGCATGGCGGACGAACCCTTCTGGCCCGGAGAGAAGAACTCTTCGGCTTCCAGAACTTCGGTGCGCTGCATGTGGCGGATTTCGATGGCGACATTTTCGATCGACGAAGCGATGACGCCAAGTGTTGCAAAGAACATCGCATGACGGTCGCGCGGAATGACCTGCGTGGAAACCGGCTCGGCTTCGAGGCCAAGCTTGGCGCAGACATATTCCTCAACGCGTGGATCGATATTGGCAAAAGTGCCGACAGCACCGGAAATCGCGCCGGTTGCGATTTCTGCGCGGGCCGCGACGAGGCGGGTGCGGTTCCGCTGCATTTCCGCATAGAAACGCGCGAAGGTGAGACCCATCGTGGTCGGTTCGGCGTGAATGCCATGGCTGCGGCCGATGCGCACCGTATCCTTGTGCTCGAAGGCGCGGGTCTTGAGCGCGGTCAGAACGCGGTCCATGTCGGCGAGCAGGAGGTCGGCAGCGCGAACCAGCTGGACGTTGAGCGTGGTGTCGAGCACGTCCGACGAGGTCATGCCCTGATGCACAAAGCGGCTGTCGGGGCCGATGAATTCGGCAAGATGTGTCAGGAAGGCGATGACGTCATGCTTGGTGACGGCTTCGATTTCGTCGATGCGAGCGACGTCGAACTTCGCGACGCTACCTTTTTCCCAGATGGTCTTGGCAGCTTCCTTGGGGATGACGCCCAGTTCGGCCAGCGCTTCGCAAGCATAGGCTTCGATCTCGAACCAGATACGGAATTTCGTTTCCGGAGACCAGATAGCGACCATTTCTGGCCGGGAATAGCGCGGGATCATGGGAGCGTCCTGTAGAAAGTGAGGGTTTAACGATTACGCGCGGCTTCCGCCGCAGCACGAATGGCGTCGATATTGGCGCGGTAGGTCTCGACCGAATTGCCTTTGTAGACAGCGGAGCCCGCGACGAGAATATTCGCGCCAGCTGCAACCACCGAGCCTGCGGTTTCCGGCGTCACGCCACCATCGACTTCGATGTCGATCGGACGGTCTCCAACCATTTCACGGACGCGCTTGATCTTGTCGAGCATCGGCGTGATGAATTTCTGGCCGCCGAAGCCCGGATTGACGGTCATGACGAGGATCAGGTCTACATCGTCCAGAATATTGCTGATCGCTTCGACCGGTGTTGCCGGGTTGAGCGCGATACCGGCCTTCTTGCCGAGCGCACGGATCGACTGCAGCGAGCGATGCGTATGCGGTCCGGCTTCTGCGTGCACGGTGATCAGATCGCAGCCTGCATCGGCAAAGGGTTCCAGATAGGGATCGCACGGCGCAATCATCAGATGCGCGTCGAAGAATGCCTTGGTGCGCGGGCGGATCGCTTTCACCACCTGCGGGCCGAATGTGATGTTCGGCACGAAATGTCCGTCCATGACATCGATATGGATCCAGTCGGCACCGGCTTCCAGCACGGCATCGACTTCTTCGCCAAGACGGGCAAAGTCGGCGGACAGAATGGACGGGGCAATGGCGATGGGGCGCATGGCGATAGTCTCCTTGGCAGCGTGGCTTGCCCGTATCATATGAACAGCAAAAATCCTATCCCCAGCGCTTGTGGAACCACATCCACTGGCCCGGATATTCGCGCACCCATTGCTCGACCGTGTCATTGAGCAATTGCGCGGTGGCGTCGATATCGATCTGGCCCTTGTCGTCGCGTGGCAATTCCATGCGCTCGTAAAGTTCAAGCCGATAGCGTCCGCCGGGCAGGCGGATACAGCGCGCCGGATAGACATCGCAATCATATTGCCGCGCAAGCTTGGCCAGCAGCGGATTGGTCTTCACCGGGCGGTTGAAGAATGTGGAAGGCACGCCACGCGAGAATTTCTGGTCAACGAGCATACCGACATTGCCGCCATCGCCGAGAATACCCGCCAGCGCCCAGGCAGCGCCTGCCTTGGAAGGCACGAGATGGCCCATATTGGTATGGCGCGCTTTCAGAACCTTGTTGGCGATATAGGGATTGTTCGGCGGACGAAACAGTGCGGTGACATTCAGGCCGAATGTGGCTGCGCAGATCGGCAGCAGTTCGAAATTGCCGGTATGGGCGGTGAAGAAGATATGCGGCTTCTTTTCATCGCGCAGGCGTTCGAAAATCGGAATGCCATCGACTTCAATCAGGCCCGGCTTGGCAGCGTTCGGATCGAAATCGAAAATCGCATCGAGGAAAATATACTCCGCCAGCAGCCGCGCCATGGAATCCCACATGTCGCGCGCGATCACTTCGATCTCGGCGTCACTCTTTCCGGGATAGGCTTGGCGCAGATTGTTGGTTGCGATCTTGTGGCGCGGCGTCAGCGGCCCGATGAGACGGGCCACCTTGGCCGAAAAGCTGATGGCAGCTTTCGCCGGAAACAGGCGCAACAGGCCAAGCAGCACAAAAACGGCCTGAGCCCAGAGCCAGTAATTGAACTGCTTCAGCTTGCGCGACCAGCGAAAGAGCAGGAGCTTCAGTTTGAACATCATGACAAGGACGGGCTTCAGTCAATCTGGAGAATGATCTTGCCGAAGACGTCGCGGCCTTCCATGCGCTTCAGGGCCGTGTCGATATCGTTGAAATCGACAACCGTATCGATGACCGGGTGCACGATGCCGCGCGCCATTTTCTGCATGGCATCCGCCATGTTTTCCATGCGGCAGCCAAATGAGCCCAAAATCTTGAGCTGCTGCTGGAAGAGCTGCATAAGGTTCATGTTGGTCGAAACGCCCGAGGTCGATCCACAGGTGACAAGACGCGCGCCGCGCTTCATGCAGAGCATCGAACCGGCCCAGGTATCCGCGCCGACATGTTCGAAGACGACATCGACGCCCTTCTTCTTGGTCAGCTTGCGCACGACGCCTTCGAAGCGGTCTTCGCGATAGTTGATGACGTGATCGGCGCCGAGAGCCTTGGCCTTCTCGATTTTGTCGTCAGAACCGACCGTGGTGATGACGGTGCAGCCCATCTTCTTGGCAAGCTGGATCGCCGCCGAACCGATTCCCGAGCCGCCAGCCTGGACGAGAACGGTTTCGCCCGGTTCCAGCTTGGCATTGTCGAACAGCATGTGCTCGACCGTGCCGAAGGTGACAGGCGCGACGGCAGCGCCGATGGCGTCAACGCCGGGAGGTGCTGCCACGAGCAGGCGAGCCGGAAGGTTCACGGCCTCGCAGGCAAAGCCGTCGAGATGGAAACCATGAACGCCGCCGACATGTTCGCACAGATTGTCACGGCCTTCACGGCAGGCGCGGCAAAGGCCGCAGGTGCGCGCACCATAGATCGAAACAAGCTGGCCGGGCAGCAGATTGGAAACGCCGGGACCGACGGCATCGACAACGCCGGAAGCTTCCGCACCGATCACCAGCGGCATCTTGCGTTTGGCGAAAGCCATACCGCGCCAGCCCCATACGTCGATATGGTTCAGCGCGACCGCCTTGATCTTGACCGTGACTTCGCCAAGGCCGGGAGGCGGCGGCGGTGCAATGTCGGTGATTTCAAGGCGACGGTCGTCGAGAAGCTGCAAAGCGCGCATGGGCTCTTCCTTTCATGGCATGATCCCGGAGAGCTTCCGCCTTCCGGGATCATCAGGAAATTTAAAATTCTTTTGCCGGACGGATTAATTCGGATTTGCCGCCAAAACAAGGCTCGTATTCTGTCCGCCGAAGCCGAATGAGTTCGAAAGCACGGCGGAAACCTTGGCCTCACGCTTCACATTCGGCACAACGTCCAGCGGGATAGCCGGGTCTGGATTGTCGTAATTGATGGTCGGCGGCAGCGTCCCCGTCTGGATCGTGAGCAGCGAGAACACAGCTTCAATCGCACCGGCGGCGGTCAGCGTATGGCCGATCATCGACTTGTTGGACGAAACAGGGATGGATTCGATGCGTTCGCCGAATACCGTCGAAAGGGCCAGATATTCCATCTTGTCGTTTTCCGGCGTCGAGGTGCCGTGGGCGTTGATGTAGGAAATCTGGTCTTCGGTCAGGCCAGCATCAGCCAGTGCCGCGCGCACGGTGCCAATGGCAGGTGAGGCGTCCGGCTTGGAACGGGTGCGGTGGAAGTCGTCGGCCTTTTCGCCACAACCAGCCAGAATGCCGAGAACCTTCGCACCACGGGCGACCGCGCTTTCGAGCGATTCCATAACGAGCGCGCCGGAACCTTCGGCCATGGCAAAGCCGTCGCGATCCTTGGAGAAGGGCTTTGAGGCCTTTTCCGGCTTTTCATTCTGGGTGGACAATGCGGAAAGCAGCGAGAAGCGGATGAGCGCTTCCGCCGAAACAGAACCATCGGTGCCAATCGCCAGAACATGGTCGCTTTCGCCGCGACGGATCGCTTCAACGCCAAGCTGGATCGCTGTTGCACCCGAGGCGCACGCGGTGGAAAGCGTGATCGGCAGACCACGCGTGCCAAAGACTTCCGAAAGACGTTCGGCGATATAGCCGAACTGCGTCGTGTTGAAGAGTGCCTCGTGACGTGCACGACGGCAGGCTTCAAGCAGAAGCTGATAGCTTGCAGGACCTTCGTTCTTCACGCTGGCATCAAGCGCAAAGCGGCTTTTCCAGTCGAGTTCGACCGGCGGAGCGGCCAGAAAGAGCGGACCCCCGAAATTGGTTGTCGAAAGGCCGGACTGTGCAAGCGCCTCTTCACCGGCCAGACGTGCCAGCTTTTCCGACAGTGCCGACGCGCCGACTTCGCTTTCAGGAAGGAAATCGACCGTGCCCGCAAAACGCGTGTTCAGATTTTCCAACGGAAAACGGGTAATGCTGTGAATGCCCGAAACACCGCCGGTCAGCGCGGCCCAGTTATCTTCCTTGCCCTGTCCGAGCGAGGAAACAACGCCAGCGCCCGTGATGGCGACGATGGGGCGGCCCAGATGGTCTTTATATTTGGTCATCTTATGCTCTCACCAGCTTTGCGGCACCTTCGGCGCGCGTTGCTCCGACAGTGGTGACGACGGCTTCGCTGATTTTTCCATCAGCTGCCTTTTCCGACGCGTTCAACGGCGCAAAAGCCTCACCTTTCCAAACGGAAATGGCGGCCAGCGCCAGCGCCAGCGGGAATTGTGCTTCGCGCAAATGTCCGGTCAGGCCGGATATGCCGCGATAGGCTGCGGAAAAGCCGTCGAGTACGGATTTTTCGGCTTTGGTCGCGTCATGAGCGCCGGACGCGCCGGAAACGACATAAGCAGGCTCTTTGCCGCCATTGGCTTCGAGAACGAGGTCGCGAACGGTCTTTGCAAGATCGTCGCTTTCGCGGCGGATTTGCGTGGCAGCGATTCCCGCTACTTCCGCATAGGCGCGTGCGCCGCGCTTTGCCGCATGTTCGGCGTTTTCGAGGACGAGGAACACGCCGCCGGAACCTGAAATCATGCCGCCGCCAGCCGAGCCGTCACGCTCCCAGAGCGGAGCCCAGCCGTCATGCTTGAGCAATCCGCCCAATTCGTGACCGAGAATCATGTCGAAATGTTCGGCATTGTAGGAGCCGCCCACCAGAGCATGGGTGCTTTGTCCGGTGCGGATGCGGGCTGCCGCGGTTTCGATGGCTGAAATGCCGGAGCCTTCTTCACCCATGAAGGTGCGCGAAGAACCCGTCACCTTGTGCACGATGGAGATATTGCCAGCGAGCAGGTTGGAAAGCTGCGCCAGAAACAGGGTCGGACGCAGTTCGGTCGAGAGTTTCTCGTTCAGCATCACACCGCGATTATTGCTGGTGCGGCCTTCCTCAAGAATCTGCATATCGACGGTAATATCGCGTTCGCCGCCACCCGCGCCCACAACCATATCCATGGTCGCGCAGAGCGCTTCATCATCCTTCATGCCCGCATCTTGCAGCGCGAGACCTGCGGCATAGGTGCCGAGGCGCTGCCAGGTTTCCATCTGGCGCTGGTCGCCACGCTTTGGAATTTGCAGGCTCCAATCGACTTCGCCGAGTGGATGGACGGTGTAGGGAGCAAAGGCTTCTTTTTCGAGGCGCGGTTCGCTGCCTGCTGTCGAAAAAGCGTTCCAATGCACTTCAGCGCCTTCGCCGAGTGATGAAATGATGCCGATGCCGGTGATGACGACTTTATTGTTCTGCATGGGTCCGGTTCTGCCGTGATGAGGCCAAGGTCTATCCGAGAACTATCTTGCGCTCCAGAAACGGAATCAGGGCGAACATTGCTGTCCACCCTTCAATACCGTCAATTTTTCAGCGAGCTCAGGCCTTCTTGGCCGCAACCAGCTCGTCGATCTTGGCGCAGAGGTTCTTCAGCACGAAGTATTCTTCGGTCGGAACCTTGCCTTCGTTCACTTCCTGCGTCCACTGCTCAAGCGGAATCTTGATGCCGAAAGCCTTGTCGATAGCGAAGACGATGTCGAGGAAGTCGAGGCTGTCGATGCCCAGATCGTCGATGGTGTGGCTTTCCGGCGTGATGGTGTCACGATCGATTTCACTGGTTTCGGCGATGATGTCGGCGACTTTGTCAAAAGTAGAGGACAAGTTTCGATTCCTTTATTCCTGATGATGCCGCGAATTATAGGCATCTGATTTTTTCGTCGCATTTCGCAGCCAGCAAAAGTGCCGGGCACATTTGCTGGAAATGCTCTGTATGCGCGTGTCTAGCGTTTTTCCGGTCACGAGGAAAGTCATATTACTTTCAAGATCACCGGGCATTCGATGCGCATATAAGATACGAGACAAGCGAAGCGCAACATAAAGGCAATCTCAATTTTTTGAAATCACTTCATATGGCTCGTTTTGGTGGCTTTTTTAGCGCTTGACGAAATAGATCACCCCAATGAGCGACAGCGCTATCATGGCGCAGGCAAGCGCCGTTTCCAGCGGGCCGTCCTGTATGATGATAGCAACGAGACCCGATATGATGCTGGCCAGCGTGCCAAGCAATCCCGGCTGTTGCAACGTGGTGGTTATGGACGCGCTCTGCTGTTCAGCCTCCGGGGCCCCCTTATATGCCGGTTCATAGGAGTGCGGGAACGAAATACCTGCCGAATGAGCGGCGTCGATATCGTTGATTGGCTTTTCCGCCAGCGCCAGCGCGCGTGTTCGCACGCGTTCGACACGAGCCTGCCAGCCTTTGCCAAAGGTCGCGGCGGCGGCCAGTCCTCTGAGCCAGGCTGCACGTTCATCGGAAAGTCTGTCGATCAGGTCTTGCGGGGAGCGGGCGGAAAGTGCGGCAAATGTTGCTGGCCCGAGAAACCCGTCCTGAAGAACGCCAAGTATTTGCTGCAACATCTTGATCGCATGACCGGGGCCTGAATTGACCGCGAAGTCCAGCATGGCATAGTCAACGCCTGAGGGAAGACTGTCGCCATCGATCTTGTCCCAATACTGCTTTTTGTAGATTTCCGTTGCAGCGTCTTTCGTAAGATTTTTGACGTCTTGAGCAGACTCGGAATGACCTGTCCATTTCGAAAGAGTGCCGATAGTAATACCCATATTGGTTGCGCCGCCCGGATCAGCCGGATTGTCGACGTAGCCGCCTTCTTCCTGAAATATATAGGGCATAATCGTCGAGAAGTTTGAACGCATATCAATACCTTTATTAATTTATATTAGAAATATAAAGTAAGTATGGGCGCTGTATACTGTACGCTATCACAGAAATAGATGTAAAAAATATCGGAGGAATCGATTGCGATCAAGCAGCAACCCTCTTGCTTAAGAGCGTGCGATGCGGCTTGATGCGGTTCCCATAAATCATACTTTTACAGGCGGCAGACGTGACATCGGAAATTTTCGGACATGCTCCAGACGGGCAGGCGGTTCACCGGCTGACCATCTCCAACGGGCCGCTCACGGCCAAGATCATCACCTGGGGCGCGGCCATTCAGGATCTGCGTCTTGACGGGCATGATGCGCCGCTGGTGATCGGTTACCAGAATTTTGATGATTATCCGGCCCATTCGCCGCATCTGGGCGCGATTGCGGGTCGCTCGGCCAATCGTATTCGCGATGCGCGCTTTGTGCTGGACGGAAAGACTTATGAGGTGGAGCCAAACTATCTCGGCCGCCATAATCTCCATGGTGGCAGCAAGGGCCTCGGCAATCGCGTCTGGAAAGTCACCGGCAGCGGTGCCGATTATGTCACGCTTGCAACCGTTGCCGAAGATGGCGAAATGGGTTTTCCCGGCAATCTCAAAATCAGCTGCACCTATATGCTGAATGGCAATGGCGCCTTGATCGTGCGGCTGGAAGCCGTGACCGACAAGCCGACGATCTGCAATCTTCTGCACCACAGCTATTTCAATCTGGACGACGGCGGCGAAAGCGACATCCTCGACCATCAGCTGAAGATTGTGGCCGACGCTTATATGCCGGTGGATGAAGCGCTGATTCCAGACGGGCGCGTTCTGCCGGTCAAGGACACGGCATATGATTTCCGCGATTATCGCCCGATCCGCCATGCTGAAAACGGCAAACAGGTCGAGTATGACAGCAATTTTTGTCTTTCGGCGGCGCGTGTGCCGTTGCGGCTCTGCGCTTCTGTCAAGGCCGCGAAGTCCGGTGTGCGTATGGATGTGCTGACGACAGAACCGGGCGTCCAGTTCTATGCCGGCAATACGATGGCCAATGATTGCATCGGCCTGACGGGTAAGCCCTACGGGAAACATGCGGGCTTCTGCCTCGAGCCGCAAATTTGGCCCGGCTCGCTCGAATATCCCTATTTCCCGCAGGCCATTCTGCACCCGGGCGAAATCTACGCTCAGGAGAGCCGTTTCGCCTTCACCCGGGACTAATGGATGCTATCCGGCATAAGCGGCGCGCGCTGTTTCCATGGGCGTGAGCGCGCCGCGCGTTTCCACCACCCGGGCCGCGACGGCATGGGCCTTCTGCGCGGCTTCGACGGGTGAAAGCCGTTCCATGCGCGCGACAAGATAGGCACCGTTGAAGCTGTCGCCAGCGCCGGTCGTGTCCACGGCATTGGCGAAAACGGCAGGAACCAGTGTCTGTTCGCCACCCGCTGCAACCAGGGCGGGTTCGGTGCCGTCCTTGACGACAACTTCCTTCACGCCAAGGCTGATGAGGCGCTCGGCGCAGGCCTCGGCATTGGTGTCGCCGAAAAGCGCCTGTTCATCCGGGAAGGTCGGCAGAGCGATATCGGCAAGGCGCATCGCTTCACTGATGATCTCCTGCGCTGCCTTGCGATCCGGCCAGAGTTGATGACGGAAATTCGGATCGAAAGCGATCCGCGATCCGGCAGCGCGGCATTGCCGCAGCACGTCGAAAAAGGTTTCGCGATGTTCCGGCAGGACGATGGCGATCGAAATACCGGAAAAATAGATGATGTCGCGCCCGGAAAGGCTTTGCTCTAGCGCGGCTCTGTCGCTGGCCAGACGGCGCGCAGCGGCATCGCTGCGCCAATAGGTGAAGGACCGTTCCGCACCGCTCAGCGTGATCGCATAAAGGCCCGGATGCACACCGGCAATCACCGGGCTATGGGCAATGCCGATGCCGTTGGACGAAAAGAAAACGCGCTGTTTCTGCGAGAAATTGTCTTCGCCGAATGCGCTCACATAGTCGACCGGAAACGCTCTGTCTGTCAGCGCGCGAACATACCAGGCGGTGTTCAGCGTATCGCCAGCAAAACCCATGCGCCACTGGTCGCCTTCGCCGCCCGAAAGTTCAATCATGCACTCACCGATAGACGCGAAACCGCTCATCTTTTTCTCCTCAAATCGATTACAGACGCCTATACCAATTTTCTGTGATGTAAAATCGCTTTGTCAGTTGTCTTCCATCATTGTCATACAGGCTTTATCGACTTGCCACATTCGTTGTGTAACGATCCCGCGCCGTGCTGGGGTGAGACACCGTTACAGACCAAGGATTTGAAATGCGTTATGCAATCTATTTCACGCCGCCTTCCAGCGATGCGCTTTTGAAGGTTGCGGCCAATTGGCTGGGGCGCAACGCCTTTAGCGGAGAGCCTGTCAAGCTGCCGGCGATTCGCTCCCTTGGCACGGAAGAGATCGCATCGCTGACTGAAGAGCCGCGTCGTTACGGTTTCCACGCCACGATGAAAGCGCCGTTTCGCCTGAACGACAATCAGACGGAAAGCGAACTCCTGTCCGCATTGATGCATTTTGCCTCGTCGGTCGAGCCGGTCGTCATTCCACGCCTGAAGCTTCAGGCCATCGGGCCGTTCTTCGCGCTGGTGCCGCATGAACCTGTCACAGCATTGAACCAACTCGCCAATGATGTTGTCGTCGCGCTGGACCGCTTCCGCGCGCCGCTCAACGAAGCTGAAATTGCCAAGCGCCGCCCTGAACGCCTGAGCGAAGCGCAGCGTCACAATCTGGAGCGCTGGGGCTATCCATACGTTTTTGAAGAGTTCCGTTTCCATATGACGCTCACGGGTCCTGTCGCGGAAGGTGACCGCGCCAGGATCGAGCGCAGGCTGGAAGAATTCTTTGCGCCATTGCTGAACGACCCGGTCGAGGTTGCGAATCTCGCTCTGTTTGTGGAACCTGAGAAGGGCGCGCCCTTCGAGATCCATTCGCTGCATCCGCTGACAGGCGGAACCACGAAGACGCGCACCCAGCGGGCAGTGGGGAGGCCGTAAGCGATGACCAATGAAACTATCCTGCGCAACGCGCGTATCGTTCTCGCAGACGATGTTATCGACGGATCAATCAAGCTCGTCGACGGTAAAATCGCAGACATTGCCAGCGGTCCGTCAGCGGTCGGCGAGGATATGGAAGGCGACTTCCTGACGCCGGGGCTGATCGAATTGCACACCGATCATCTGGAAGGGCATTATGCACCGCGCCCGAAAGTGCGCTGGAACCCGATTGCCGCCGTGCAGGCGCATGATGCGCAGATTGCTGCTTCCGGCATCACCACCGTATTCGACGCCTTGCGCATAGGTCTGGATGATGATGCGCCAACCGGCATCGATGATATGCTCAAGCTTTCCACGGCAATAGCGGAAGGTCGTGCGGCGGGACGGCTGCGTGCCGACCATTTCCTGCACATGCGTTGCGAAGTTTCCGCGCCGGATTGTCTTTCGGCCTTTGAACGCTTCGGCAGTCATCCGTTGATCAGGCTGGTCTCGCTGATGGATCACGCGCCCGGACAGCGCCAATTCACCAATCTTGACGCCTACAAGGCCTACTTCCTGGGCAAGAACAAGCTGTCGGAAGAAGAGTTTCGGATTTACTGCGAGCGCCGCATCGGCCAGTCGCAGCAATATTCCGCCACGACCCGCAAGGCGATTGCCGATCTGTGCCACGAGCGCGGCGTGATCCTCGCAAGTCATGACGATGCAACGTTGGATCACGTTGCCGAAGCGCGCGAACAGGGCATTCGCGTGGCCGAGTTTCCGACCACTCATGCCGCGGCCAGAGCGTCGAAAGAATCTGGCATGTCGGTGCTGATGGGCGCACCGAATGTGGTTCGCGGTGGCTCGCATTCGGGCAACGTGTCCGCACGCGAGCTGGTTGAAGCCGGGCATCTCGACATCATCTCGTCGGATTATATTCCGGCCAGCATGATGCAGTCGGCATTCTTTCTGGCCGATGTGCTTGATGGAATTTCACTTCCGCAGGCTATTCGTCTGGTTTCGAAGAATCCCGCGCAGGCTGTGGGTCTCGATGATCGCGGCGAAATTGCCGAAGGCAAGCGCGCCGATCTGGTACGCCTTCAGGTGGCCGACCATGTGCCGATTATCAAGACTGTTTGGCGCGAGGGGAAACGTGTTATCTGATCCTGCCGGATGTAATCTTTACCCAACCGGCATCGGCTCTGCTGCGGCAAGGCTAAGCTTGCCGTCATCGGCCACGTTCAACTCGAACTCGCGATAGCTGTTTATGCTGCGATGCGAGGTCTGCGGTGAATGGGGATGCGTTGCCGTGACGACCACCACGCAAGCGCCAGCCGATTCGCCTGCGACGATGCCAGCCGGAGCGTCTTCGAACACCAGACAGCGATGTGGATCGAAACCAAGCTTCTTTGCGCCGAGCTGGAAGCATTCGGGGCTCGGCTTGCCGCGCTCGACATCTTCTGCCGAAACAATGGTTTTCGGCAGCGGCAGTCCGGCTGCCTTGATGCGGCGTCGGGCCAGCTCAAGCGGGGCGGATGTGACAATCGCCCAGCGATCTTCCGGTAGGGCCTTCAGAAAATCGCAGACACCGTCGATCGGAACGATACCATCCAGATCGGCCATTTCAGCTTCCAGCAGGATCGCCGCTTCCTGATCGGGGTCAAGGCCGAGATCAAGGCGGCGAACGGTATCGACTGCGCGTACGCCATGAATGGTCGGCAGAAATGTAACCGGATCGATCCCATGACGCTTGGCCCATTCTCCCCAGACGCGTTCGGTCGCGGCGATGGAACTCAGGATCGTGCCGTCCATGTCAAACAGGAAGGCATCGAAGGTTTTGCCGAAGGGAGAAAGGGAGGTCACGCCGGATTTCCTTGAATGAATGAGAAAAGAATCGGAAGAAATGCTTTAGTACGCGATCATAATGCGCAAATGCGACCAAAGTCACAGTCTTTGGCATATAACGGCGCTGGTTGGCGTTGAACGCGATAAACTCCTATATAGGTGCAAAGCGAAACCCAACCCGCAAAACTTGAACATTTTGCGCAAGTGTGGCTTTTTGCGCCGTTCGAGTGCCAGATTGGGACCTCATTACCTGCAATCGAGCCGATTGTTCTGAAATGCTCCATGAATCGCCTTCTCAGGATTTATGCCTAAATGACTGATGTACCGTCGAAAAATCGCAACTATCCGGACTATCGCTTCGCCGTTGCGCCGATGATCGATTGGTCTGACAGACATTGCAGGTATCTTCACCGGCTCTTTTCGAAGCGCGCTTTGCTTTATACGGAAATGGTTGTGGCGGATGCGGCGATCCATGGTCCGCGCGATCGTCTGCTCGGTTTTGATGCGGCAGAACATCCAATCGCCTTGCAGCTCGGTGGGTCCGATCCGGTGAAGCTTGCAGAAGCGGCAAAGATCGGGATCGGCTTTGGATATGACGAGATCAACCTCAATGTCGGCTGCCCATCGGATCGCGTCCAGTCGGGCACGTTCGGCGCTTGCCTGATGCAGACGCCCGAAGTCGTGGCGCGCTGTGTCGAAGCGATGAAGGCGGCTGTTTCCGTGCCGGTCACGGTCAAGTGTCGTATCGGCGTCGATGATCAGGACCCGGAAGTGGCGCTCGATGCGCTGGTCGATCTGGCGCTTGCCGCAGGCGCCGACGCCTTGTGGGTGCATGCACGCAAGGCGTGGCTGAAAGGGCTGTCACCGAAGGAAAACCGCGAAATTCCGCCGCTGGATTATGATCGTGTCTATCGCCTGCAGCAGCGTCTTGGCGATGTTTTCGTCGGTATCAACGGCGGTATTACCACGCTTGATGAAGCCAAAACGCATCTGGAACAGATGGATGGTGTGATGCTCGGACGCGCTGCCTATCACAATCCCGCTTTGTTGGCTGAAGTGGATGCCCGTCTGTTTGGCGATGAACCTGTCGCGGTTGAAATGGCGGATATTATCGAAGCCATGTGCGACTATACCGACCGGCATATCGCATCAGGTGGCAGGCTTTCCCATGTCAGTCGCCATATGGTGGGCCTGTTCAGCGGCCTGCCGGGCGCGCGCCGCTGGCGTCAGATGTTGTCCACCGACGCGACGAAGCCGGGTGCTACCAGCGCTGTGCTGCGTGAAGCCTATGCTGCTGTAACCGAAGCCAGTGCCGAAGCGGCTTAATCAATCAGGATCAGCTGGTCGCCACGCACCGTGAAACCGCCAAGCGTTTGCAGGAAATTCATACCAAGCAGACTGCCAGTCATGAGGCCTTCCTTGGTGACCATGGCGCGAATATTTTGGCGTTCGATGTCGCCGATTTGCAAATTCGCGATAGTGATGCTGGCGGCGGAAGCGGTGCCATTGGCTGTCATCACTGGCACATTATAGTTGAGCGACGCGGTATCCAGACCCGCGCGCTCCGCGTCTTGCTGTGAGAGCACGACGGAAGATGCGCCCGTATCGACCAGAAAATGCACGCGCGCGCCGTTGACGCGACCATTCACTTCGAAATGGCCATTGGCGGCTTTGGCGAGTGTGACGGTCAGCGACCCTTCGGCGTTTCGTCCGGAAATCGGGCTGCCGGGAATAAGGCCTGCGGTAATTCGGCTGGCAGCATCCTGAAGGTCGTAGCGGTACTGATAGCCTGCAACGAGACCGAGAATAATCACCGCCCAGACCGCCATATTACGTGCGAAATCCGAAAGCTTGATGCCGGAGCCGAGCAGACCGGCGGCGAGAACCACGCCCCATATGCCAAGATAGGCTGCGCGGGCGAAGACATCATTGTCGAGCCCCATCGTGGTGCCGCTGTCATTATTGGACATCAGCAGCAGAGCGACAATTGCGACAGCGGCAATAACGAGCCAGAAGAAACGCCCCATCAGCCTACTTTCTTTTCAATGAGAATTTCATGCCGGTCGGGCAGAAGCGATAGCACCGTGATCTGCTCTTCGGCGCTCATCCGGGACCAGCGCGTGATTTCATCAAGCGTGCGCGCGCAACCGAGACAAAAGCCGGTTTCTGCGTCCATCGTGCATATCAATATGCAGGGTGATTTGATTGTCGCCGTGTTCATGCGTGAAATGTGGTTGCATTACAGGGCCATGACAAGCCCGATCAACACCGCAAGCGACGCGATTTGTTGCGCAGCGCCCAAAGTATCGCCCGTCTGCCCGCCGATTTTCGACATGCACAGCCGGGCGAAACCGACAAGCAGCAGCGTCACAAGAACAAGCGCATTGATGACGGACGGGACGCCGCCTGAAGGGATCAGCCCCGCCGCCAGAATAACGAAACCCAGCGCCGCGCCGCAAACGACCGTTTCCCAACTTGGCGCACCAACGCTGTCCGCAAGCCCGCCGGGGCGGGCGGAGGGCAGGCTATGCCAGAAGGCGAGCATGGCCGAACGGCTCGCCGCTTCGCAGGCGATGAGAGCAAGCAATGCATAGCCGGGGCCTGCGCGCTCTATAATAGCGGCCAGAAGCGAAGCCTTGATGCCCACCCACGTGATGAGCGTGAGGGCGGCAAACGTGCCGATGCGCGAATCCTTCATGATATCGAGCCGACGGTCCGGCGTTGCGCCGCCGAAGAAGCCATCAGCCGTGTCGCCGAGGCCGTCTTCATGCAGCGCGCCGGTCATGGCTGCCAGCGCGCCGATTACGATAAACCCGCAGGCGAGGGCCGGCAGATGCAGTGAATTGGCGACCATCAGCGCGATGCCTGCAAGCAGGCCCAGCACAGCACCGGCAAGCGGGAAGGCGCGTGCATTGCGCAATAGCGAATCGTCCGTGTTTTCAAACCAGCTTCGCGGAAGCGGCAGACGGCTCAGAAAGCCGAGCGACCGGATTGTATCGCCTATGAAACCATTTTTCTGCAAACGACTGCTCCGCAACACTTTATCGCCCAAAGAAGGGTTCGGGGCTCGCGATATTTCGCCTCAAGGGCCATTGGCTCGAAGAGGTGATTTGAAAAATTGTGTCAGTGCTTATAGGACGTGCCAAACAGATTTGCATCTCCCATGATCGATTGGACTGAACGATATGAGCGCCAGTGGCCTTCCTTTTGACGATTTTCGTGAACTGATCCGCAATCTGCCCGGTCCCGATCTGGGTGCGGAAAGGGCCGTGCGCGAGCGCGAGGTAACTCTGACCAAGCCTGCCGGTTCGCTGGGGCGTCTTGAAGACATCGCAGCCTGGCTCGCCGCATGGACCGGAAAGCGCACGCCGCAGATCAACCGCCCGCTGGTCGCGGTGTTTGCTGGCAATCACGGTGTCACGGCAAAGAACATTACGCCATTTCCGTCGAGCGTCACGGCGCAGATGGTTGAGAATTTTGCGGCAGGTGGTGCGGCTATCAACCAGATCTGCATTGCCAATGATCTGGGCCTGAAGGTTTTCGATCTGGCGCTGGAGCATCCGACGGCAGACATCACCGAAGAACCGGCCATGGATGAGCGCACCTGCGCGGCGACCATGGCTTTCGGCATGGAGGCGATTGCCGGCGGCACCGATCTTCTCTGCATCGGTGAAATGGGTATCGGCAACACGACCATTGCGGCGGCTATCGCGCTCGCTTTGTTTGGTGGCACGGCGGAAGACTGGGTGGGGCCGGGCACAGGTTCTACGGGTGATCTGTTGCAGCGCAAACTTGCAGCCGTTCGTCAGGCGGTTGCGTTGCATCAGGCGCATCTGAAAGATCCGCTTGAAGTGCTGCGCCGCCTCGGCGGGCGTGAAATTGCAGCCATGGCAGGCGCCATTCTGGCCGCTCGCATGGAAAAAATCCCGGTCATTATCGACGGTTTCGTCGCCTCTTCGGCTGCGGCGATACTCTATGCGGCAAATCCGGAAGCAATCGATCACTGCCTGTTCGGCCACGTGTCGGCTGAGCCGGGGCATCGTCTGCTGCTGGCAAAGCTTGGCAAGGAGCCGCTACTCGATCTCGGCATGCGTTTGGGTGAAGGCACCGGTGCCGCACTCGCCGCCAGCATCGTCAAGGCGGCGGCACAATGCCATAGCGGCATGGCAACCTTCGAGCAGGCCGGTGTAGCCTCCGCGAAGCACTAACAACAACAAAAAGCCCGGCGCTGCCGGGCTTTTCATTTTCATTTCAAAGACTGGGAGGTCAATTATTTTCCTTATCCAGCACCATGTAGTCGAGCGGCAGCTCGGTCGTGTACTTGATTTGCTCCATCGCGAAGGATGACGACACGTCGCGGATTTCGATCTTGCTGATCAGGCGCTTGTAGAAGGCGTCATAGGCCGCAATATCCGGTACAGCGACACGCAGAAGATAATCGACATCGCCGCTCATGCGGTAGAATTCGATAACCTCAGGGAATTCCTGCACCACTTCCGAGAAGCGCTTCAGCCATTCATGGCTGTGCGAGCTGGTGCGCACCGATACGAACACCGTTACACGCGCATTGACGCGGATCGGATCGAGGATCGCCACACGGCGCTTGATGACACCATCTTCTTCAAGCTTCTGGATACGACGCCAGCAAGGCGTTGTGGAAAGGCCAACCTTCTTGGCAACGTCTGCCACTGCCAATGTTGCGTCTTCCTGCAATAAGCGCAGTATTTTTCTGTCGAGCCTGTCCATGCGTTTCCGTTCCCGGTTTTAGAAATCGTTTCCCGAACTTTACGAGTGTGCGAAACGTCATACCTTATGATGTGCTATCGGCAGAAGTTACAGGAAAAATATTCTTATGAGAACCAATCCAGTAAAATTTATTTATCGTCGTGGATGAGGCTTCGCACTTTTGCCTGAACAATAGGCACAACCTCTTCATCGAACCATGGATTGCGTTTCAGCCAGCCGCTGTTTCGCCAGGAAGGATGAGGCAGCGGAAGCACGATCCGTCCTGCCTTGTTGGGCGTTTCAATGAAGTGACGCCAGTTCTTCACTGTTTCGGTCAGGTTGCGTCCGCGATAGTCGGGCAAGTGGTAGGCCAGCGCATATTGCCCCACCACCAGAACGAACTCCAATTGCGGCATGGAAGCGAAGACCCGGTCATGCCAAGTCATACGGCATTCGCGGCGCGGGGGCAGGTCGCCGCCATGCTTGTTATAGCCGGGAAAGCAGAAGCCCATGGGAACGATGGCAAACCGGGCCGGATCATAAAACTCCTCACGGGTCGTTCCAAGCCATTGCCGCAGGCGGTCGCCGGAAGGATCGTTAAAGGGCAGGGACGTATTGTGCACGCGGATACCCGGTGCCTGACCGCAGATCGCGACACGCGCCGTATTGGAGACAAAACAGACAGGATTGGGCTCATGTGGCAGCGGTGGCTGAAACAGCGGCTCATCGCGGCAGATGCGGCAGGCTTTGATCGATTGGCTGAGCGTGATCAGGTCTTCCACGAAGCTTCGCTCCGGATTTCGGGATGTCGTCATTGGAAACGGTCGATGAAGGCGGCGATACGCTCCTTAATATAGTAAACGAAAGCGTCGATACTATTGCGGTCCAGCGATGAGGTCTCGCTCCCCGTCTGCGCATCCTTATCCTCGCGCGGATTTTCCTTCCGCCATGACGAGGGCTTCTCGAAACGCCCTGCCCACATGCCGCGGCTGTTGCGGCGGGCGTCTGTTTCCTCGCGGTCATAATCGCCATAGGCAAGCGCCCAACCCTGCTGCACCATCCAGCCATTGAGGTCGGTTTCTCCGAGATAACAACGCGCCAGGTCGCGGCCATAACGGTCAAAGCCCTCGGTCTCGCAGCGAATCGTTGCCCTTCCGATTCTTGCCCGCAAGAAATTGCGAGCTTCCTTGCCGCAATCGTAACTATTGCCGTTTCGCTCGCAGCTCTGTGTCATCTCCGGTGCGTCGATACCCTTCAGGCGAATATGCACCTTGTTTATGATCACCGTATCCCCATCTATGACATAGACCGACCCATCGCGCGTTTCGGTCGGGCGCTTTTCATTCGGCAAGTATGAAATGCCGATAACGATAGCTGAAAAGAACAATAAAGTCAGTATGATGCTGCGAAGACCTCCCATTCCGCTTTTGCGGGTGCCGGAGTTGTTTCGCCTATTGGGGCGCCGATAGGGGCGTCTGTAATTGCGCATGGGATCCGGTTGGTTGCAATCGTCGGTGTCATAGGCGTTCTATTTTATGCGGCCCTCAGACGGAAACAATCGTCAGCGTTCTGTTTCATGGGGAGCATATTCAAAGGGATCAACAACAATCGGTTTGTTGTCAAACGGCAACAGTCTTTACCGTTACTTTAGGTTAGAAAGAACTACGGTCATTTTTGCCTATTTCCCGCCACAAAGGGACATCATCCGTCAAGGAAAGGCAAAAGCCGTCAAACAATCTGGAGCGAAGGCTCCCGCAGGATTAGGCAGGAATGAGCAAGAGCGCGTTGTTGCAGAGCACACCGATTGCAAGCAAGGGAAACCTTGCCGCCGCCGCTCCGATTCCTTCCAATGATGGTAAGGCTTTTTTCGGCCAAGATCGGGTCTCAGTCTTGACGAAAAGCGTGGCTATTCTGCGTGTAATGAAATCTTTCTCCACGATTTGTGCCAACTATTGTGAAAGACCGGCGTGTGATGCGTAGTCGTAGTTTTTCATATCCTGTTATCGCCATGGCTGTTGGTTTGGCCATCGCCTGCAACAGTGCCTTTGCTTTTGATCTGAACGACGATTCTGAAAAGTCGCGCAGCCCGTTTGAACTCTTCAAGTTCGGCTTCTCCGCCTATAAGAACGGCCACAAGGACGAGGCGATCAAGGCGCTGCGTTATGCCGCCGAGCGTGGTCATCAGGGTGCAAAGTGGAAACTGGCGCGCATGTATGCCGATGGCGACGGCGTGGCGGAAAACGATTACGAAGCCTACAAGATTTTCGAAAAGATCGTGCGTGAGGGGTCCGAACCGGGTTCCGAGAACGATTCCTATGTCGCTGACGCGCTGGTCGCGCTGGCCGGCTATGTGAAACGCGGCATTCCGGGTTCGCCGGTACGCGCCAATCTTGGTGTCGCCCGCGATCTTTACGTGCAAGCTGCATCGAATTTCGGTGACTCTGCCGCCCAGTTTGAACTTGGCAAGATGCTTCTGTCCGGTGAGGGCGGAGAGCGCAATTCGGTTCAGGCTGCGCGCTGGTTCCAGCTGGCTGCGAATAAAGGCAATGTCAGCGCTCAGGCCATGCTTGGAAACATGCTGTTTCAGGCGGGCAAGACCGTGCGCGGGCTGGCTTTCATGACGGCTGCCTCTGAGCGTTGCGCCGCCGAGGATTGCACCTGGATCCGCGAAATGCAGGAACAGGCTTTCTCAATTGTCGGTGAAGCTGATCGCCGGAATGCTGTGGCTCTAGCGAGCGATATGACGACCAAAGGGTCGTTCTGACACTACAGTTGCAAATTCGTGATGCCGGTCTGTAAAGAGCAATTTTCTGCGCTCCGGTGCTCGAAAATCACTCTTTTCGCCACGGCCTGACGAATTTGCAACTGTAGTGCTAAGCTTCCAGTGTCTTAAACCGACAGCGTGACCGTTACCGGCACGTGGTCAGATGGCTTTTCCCAGCCGCGAACGTGTTTTTCAATATCGGTCGATACGAAACGATTGGCCGCTTCCGGCGAGAGCATCAGATGATCGATGCGAATGCCGTTGTTTTTCTGCCAGGCACCGGCCTGATAATCCCAGAATGAATAGATGCCGTCATCGTCGGTCGCCGCTCGAATAGCGTCGGTGAAACCGAGATTTTCGAGCTTGCGAAACGCTTGCCGTGATTGCGGCTGAAACAGAGCGTCGCCAAGCCATGCCTCCGGGTTTCTCGCGTCTTGCGGCTCGGGGATGACGTTATAGTCGCCAGCCAGCACAAGCGGTTCCTCAAGCGCCAGACGATCCTTCGCCCAGGCTTCCAGACGCCGCATCCACGAAAGCTTGTAGGGAAATTTCTCGGTATCGATTGGATTGCCGTTCGGCAGATAGAGTGAGACGACGCGGATGACGCCTTTATCGGTCGAGTAGACGCCTTCGATGAAACGCGCCTGTTCGTCGCTGTCATCGCCGGGCAGGCCGCGATTGACCTCATCGGGTGACTTCTTGGAGAGAAGTGCGACGCCGTTGAAACCTTTCTGGCCATGGGTCTCGACGTGATAGCCAAGCGCCTCAAGCTCAAGGCGGGGGAACTGCTCGTCCACCGACTTGATTTCCTGCAGGCAGGCAATATCGGGCGAAGACTCCTTCAACCAATGCTGAAGGTTCTCGATGCGGGCCTTGACGCCGTTGATGTTCCACGTAGCAATCTTCATGGCTCAATGATTAGGCGCTTGAAAGGGTGAGGGCAAGCACGGCGCAGGCCTCATCACAGAAATTGCAGCCAAGTGCATATTTCGATGCCGGTTGTATTTGTATTGTCGCCATCGCGTTCCTATCTCGGACTCAATGGAGCCAGACAGGAGATGACGATGTTCGACGCCAAGAAACTTCTCGACCAGTTTTTGGGATCGCAAATACCAGGCATGTCGGGGAGCGTGAAGGACAGAGCCGGGCAGGTGGGTGATCTGGCCAAGAAGAACCCGCTTGCGACTGGCGCTATCGCCGCTGCGGTTCTTGGCACCAAGACGGGCCGCAAGCTGGCAGGCAATGTCGCCACTGTTGGCGGGATTGCGGCCATCGCCGGTCTCGGCTATCTGGCCTATAAGAACTACAAGTCCGGTCAATCGCCGCAAACGGTGGAACAGCCGGTGGCAAAGGAGCAGGAACTGCTTCCGCCGCCGCCCGCCGATTCTCCTTTTCACCCGCATTCGCCAGCCATGAGCAACAGTTTTGCCCTGACGCTGATCCAGGCCATGATCGCCGCCGCCAAGGCAGACGGCCATATCGACGACGCGGAGCGCGCGCGCATCATGGAAAAGCTTCAGATTTCGGGGCTTGATGACGATGCGGAAGCTTTTTTCCAGAAAGAACTGGCAGAGCCCGTCGATCTCGACGCACTGGTCGCCGCCGCACAAACAGAAGAGCAGAAGGTGGAGCTTTACACCGCCTCGCGTTTGACCATCGATCCCGATAGCCGGGCGGAGCGTGGCTATCTCGATATGCTGGCTGGACGTCTTGGTCTGCCCGACGCGCTGGTGGACCATATCGATGCGACGGTCGCTTCGGTGAAAGTCTGACAAAACAAAACCGGCTGCCACGAGGCAGCCGGTTTATTTTTATGCGGTGCGTTCTGGACCGTCTAAATCGCGAAGCTTGTGCCACAACCGCAAGAGGCGGTCGCATTCGGATTGCGGATCTGGAACGATTGTCCCATCAGATCGTCAACGAAATCGATTTCCGAGCCGTCCATATAAGGAACCGAGATCGAATCGATCAGCACCTTCGCGCCGAGCTTTTCGATGACGATGTCGTCGTCGGTCTGTTCGTCGACGAGATCGTATTTGTAGGAAAAACCGGAGCAGCCGCCACCCTCGACAGAAACGCGCAGCGCGGTCTTGTCCGGTTCGGAATTGAGAATTTTAGCGATCCGCTTTGCGGCGGAATCGGAAACGGTAATGCCTGTCATCGGTCTCATCCGTTTGCAGTTGCTGGGCTGGAGCGTGATTTTCCCCTGCTGCCCATTATCGCAGACTTGCCTTCATATTCCTCTGATAGCTATGAACGCTACCGATAGAAGTCAATGTTTGGTGTAATCATATTACAGTGAAGGATGCATCGCAATGTCGCTGGAAGGAATAGGCTTTGGTTATCGCGAACGCGCGCCCTATGCCTGCGATCCGGCCTCAAGCCGTGGACGACTGGTGCCGGAACTGGAAAGCCCGACGCGCACACCGTTTCAGCGTGATCGCGACCGCATCATCCATTCCACCGCTTTCCGTCGCCTGAAGCACAAGACGCAGGTTTTTATTGCGCATGAGGGCGATCATTACCGCACGCGGCTGACGCATACGATTGAAGTGGCGCAGATTGCGCGCGCGCTGGCCCGTGCGTTGCGGCTGGATGAAGACCTCGCCGAAGCGGTCGCACTCGTACATGATTTCGGCCATACGCCCTTTGGCCATACCGGCGAGGACGCGCTCAACGAGCGCATGAAGGATTATGGCGGCTTCGATCACAATGCCCAGTCTCTGCGCATCGTCACCAAGCTTGAGCATCGTTATGCGGATTTCGACGGTCTCAACCTGTCTTGGGAGACGCTGGAAGGTCTGGTGAAGCATAATGGTCCGCTGGTCGGGCCGCATGCTGTGCATTCGGATGAGCCAGTGCCGCAGCCAATTCTGGACTTCAACGAACGCTACGATCTCGAATTGGGCCGTTTTGCCAGCCTGGAGGCACAATGCGCGGCGATTGCCGACGACATCGCCTATAATGCCCATGATATTGATGACGGCCTGCGCGCGGGCCTGCTGACGCTCGACGCGCTGGACGAAGTGCCCCTGACGAAGCGGCTGCTTGATGTGGTGCGCGGACGCTATCCCAATCTCGATGCGGTGCGCACCGGCCACGAACTGGTCCGCAGGCAGATCACCATCATGGTTGAGGATGTGATTGCCGAGGCGCAGCGTCGCCTTGCTGTCGCGCAGCCGCAAAGCCTTACCGATATTCATAACCAGTCCCGGTCGCTGGTGGCGTTTTCGCCGACGATGCGTGACGAGGAAAAAGTGCTGAAGCGGTTTTTGTTCAAGAACCTCTATTTTCATGACAGCGTGGTGGTGCGTCGGCAGGCGGCGGACAAAATTGTGCAGGACCTTTTCGATGCCTGTTTTGCCGATCCGTCGATCATGCCGCCCGAGTGGCAATCGGGCTGCGAAACGCTGGATATCCCGTCACGCGCGCGCCGTGTGGCCGACTATCTGGCGGGGATGACTGACAATTTTGCCGTGCGCGAACACCGACGATTGTTTGACCATACCCCCGATTTAGCTTAATCGGGGCCAAACGAAGTGCTGGCGAGGCTGAAAAGGCCCCTGCAACACAACTACCTAATCGAACGAGCCGACTCCGGAATACGCAAATCACGACACCGGACGACAGCCTGACAGGACAGACCATGAATATCTTCGCAGATTTCGACGCACGTATCAAAAAGACGTTGCAAGATATTGATCTGAAACCGAAAGATGGCGGTGAACTCGATCTTTCGCGCGTTGGTGTCGAGCCGCCGCGCGATGCGACCCATGGCGATATAGCGACCAATGCGGCCATGGTTCTTTCCAAGGCCGTGGGGCAGAATCCGCGCGAACTTGCGGTGCGTATCGCCGAAGCCTTGAAGAACGACGAGGATGTTGAAACGGTCGATGTTGCAGGTCCGGGCTTCATCAATCTGCGTCTGAAGGCCAGCTACTGGCAGCGCGAGCTTGCCGCGATGCTCAATGAAGGCACGGATTTCGGTCGCTCCAAGCTTGGCGCGGGCAATAAGGTCAATGTCGAATATGTTTCGGCAAACCCGACCGGCCCGATGCATGTCGGTCACTGCCGGGGCGCCGTCGTCGGCGACGTGCTGGCCAACCTGCTGAAATTTGCGGGCTATGACGTCGTCAAGGAATATTACATCAACGATGCGGGCTCGCAGATCGACGTGCTCGCAAACTCCGTCATGCTGCGTTATCGCGAAGCACTGGGCGAAATCATCGGTGAAATTCCGGCAGGTCTCTATCCGGGCGATTATCTCGTGCCGGTGGGGCAGGCGCTTGCCAAGGAATATGGCACCAAGCTTCTGGAAATGCCGGAGACGGAAGCACTGGCTATCGTCAAGGAAACCACGATCAATGCCATGATGGCGATGATCCGCGCCGATCTGGAAGCGTTGAACGTCCATCATGATGTGTTCTATTCCGAACGCCAGTTGCATGCTGACCATGCGCGAGCGATTCGCAATGCGATCAACGATCTGACGCTGAAAGGCCACGTCTATAAGGGCAAGATTCCGCCCCCGAAGGGTCAGCTACCGGAAGATTGGGAAGATCGCGAGCAGACCCTGTTCCGCTCGACCGAAGTGGGTGACGATATCGATCGTCCGCTGATGAAGTCTGACGGCTCCTTCACCTATTTTGCGGCGGACGTTGCCTATTTCAAGGACAAATACGACCGCGGCTTCAACGAGATGATCTATGTGCTGGGCGCCGATCATGGCGGCTATGTGAAGCGTCTTGAAGCTGTCGCGCGTGCTGTTTCCGACGGCAAGGCAAAGCTCACGGTGCTGATCTGCCAGTTGGTGAAACTCTACCGTAACGGCGAACCGGTGCGCATGTCGAAGCGTTCGGGCGAATTCATCACCCTGCGTGATGTCGTGGACGAAGTGGGCCGTGATCCGGTGCGTTTCATGATGCTTTACCGGAAAAACGATGCCTCGCTCGATTTCGATTTTGCGAAGGTGACGGAACAGTCCAAGGACAATCCGGTGTTCTACGTGCAGTATGCATCGGCGCGTTCGCACTCGGTTTTCCGTCAGGCTGCCGACCAGTTGGGTCTCGCTGATCTGGATCGTGTGGCGATGGCTGCCCAGTTCGACAAGCTGACCGACGAGAGCGAAATCGCACTCGTCCGCAAGCTTGCAGAATATCCGCGTTTGATCGAAGCAGCGGCGATCCATCAGGAGCCGCATCGTCTTGCTTTTTATCTGTTTGATCTTGCCAGCGCGTTCCATTCGCAATGGAATAAGGGCACAGAGAACCCGGACTTACGTTTTATTAAGGTTAACGATCCAGACTTGTCATTAGCCAGGCTAGGGCTGGTACAGGTTGTTTCCGATGTGCTGACGTCAGGTTTGACGATCATCGGGGCTGATGCTCCGACGGAAATGCGCTAGGACTGATCGACTGATCGAGGGTTCGTTAAGTCAAACGAAGCTTTCGGGTGCAGACGATTAAGTCTAACGAGAAAGGACCGGGATGAACCGAAGGTGTTGGTTTATCCCGTTCTGGTCTTTCGGTGCAGGAAACTACCGTCAACTTTTGCCCACATTGCCTCGCTAATAAGCAATGTAAGGTGACGTCTTGCGGCGTCCAGGGTTTGAGTTAGGAACACACCATGACGGACAGCAGTGCAAATCCCCGTAATTACGGCGAGCGTCCGCTGCACGAAGACGATCCGCTGATGGAACTGTCGCGAATCGTGGACTTTGGCGCGCCTCAAGGTGATCATTCCGCTAGGAACGAGCGCCGATCGCAAGATGAACTGGCGCGTGAGCGCGCGGAGCCTGACTTCGATGCGTCGCTTGACCTTGAGCGCGAGCTTCTCGGCGACTTCGACGATTACGCACCGGCGGCCAGCCAGAGCCAGCCTGTGGAGCCCGAGGCCGAGGCCGCTCAGGAGCAGCGCTACAGCGCGCAGTATTATCGCGGTGCCGAACCGCTGGTGCATGAAGACGAACTTGCTTCGGCTCTTGAGGAAGAACTCGACCTGCATCTGGATAGCGGTGCATCCGTTCTTGCGCCTGAACTGGACGACTTCGAAGATATCGAACGGACTGAACCCGTTCAGCAGTTCGATTATGCCGATTATTCGAGCGCCCGCGATTCGTATGGCGATCCTTATGCGGCGCAGAACTCGGCCTATGATAATCGCGAATCGCTGGATAGTGCGCGTGGAAGCCATGCGACCGAAGCCGGTGCATTTGATCCGACGATTTATCAGCCGGCTATCGAGCCGCACGAAGAATCCTATTTGACCCAGACTGCGCAAAGCCGCGACTGGGAAGTGCAGGCCGTTGAGCCTGCTACGCCGTCTTATGATGTCGAGCCTGCGCATCAGTCCTTGTCGCTTGAGGACGAACTGGAAAACCTGCTGTTCGGTGATGAGCCACAGCCCCAATCCGCAAATGACAGCGCTTATGGCTACCAGCCGGAGCCGGTATCCTATGCTCCGCAGACCCCAGCTTACGAGCCGGAACAGGCCGTGTCCTACGCGTCCGCGCAGGATCATGCCTATGCGGGCGAGGAAGCAGCCGAGCCTGCATTTGACGATCTCGAGCTCGACGAACTGCAACTGGATGAGCAGACCTTTGAAGAACCGCATCAGCCGGTAGCTGCCGCGCCGGTGCACGAAGCTGTCGCGCGCACGGAGCCATCCGGTTATCCCTATTACACCCGTGGCAACTTTGCTTCAGGCATTGCTGCGCAAATGCCAGTGACGGCAGCGCAGCCGGTTGGTCAGGCGGAAGCGCCTTACGCCGCCTTCACGGGTTCGGAACAAGCTTCGAACGAAGTTGCAGCGCAAGACGACGATTTTTCGTTCGATGATGATTTCTCCTTCGACGCACCAGCTTTCTCCGCAGCGACCGCAGCGGAAGGCACCGATGACGATCTGTCCGACCTTGATGAGCTGAGCCTGACCGAAGACGATTTCGGTTTCGAGCCTTCGGGTGATTATTCCGAATCGGAACCGCTCAAGGCGACCGATGAAGAACTGCTTGGCGGTGATGATTTCTTCAACGAAGACGATCTTGATCTGGGCGGCGTTGAAAACAGTGCAGCCGCGCCCGCCTATGCGCATGCGGTGCTGTCGGACGAGGATTATCGTCCGTCCACATCGATGCCGCATTTTGCCAGCGCGCAGCAGGCTGCCAGCGCACCCGCGCCGGATGTGGAAACGCTGAGCGTTGCCGAAAACAAGGTTGAGCAGACCCATTCGCTGGATCTGCCGGAAGTTAATTACGGTGAAGAGGAAACCGCTGCCGGTCTTGGTGATCTCGAAGCTGAATTTGCCGAGGTCTTCAATACGGTTGGCGTCGATGAGCTGAACACCCCATCGGAAGCGCAGAGCGAAGCCGACAAAGCCTTTGAGGATATTTTCCGCGAAAGCGCATCCAGCTATCTGCCGAACGCCGGTGTTGCCGCAGGTGCTGCCGCGGCGGGCCTTGGCGCTGCCGTTGCCGCATCCGCTGCCTCCTATGGCCGTGCGCAGCCGCGCCAGACTGGCCAGTACAATGCAGGCGAGCAAGCTGGCAGCGAGGATGATTTCTACAATCACTGGGCTGCTCAGGGCGCACAGACCGTTGAAGGTGGTGACTATGGCGCGCGTGCCGCCATGCAGCCGGAAGACGATCTTGGCAAGGCGTCGGAAGCCTATCGCAACCGTCCGGTACGCGGTCGTCGCGGCCTGATTCTGGCAAGTGTTGCCGGTGCAGTCGTGTTGCTCGGCGGTATCGGATATCACTTCATGGGCGGCGGCTCGGAAGAGCCGGTGGTCATTCGTGCCGACACGCAGCCGATCAAGATGCAGCCGGAAAACCCAGGTGGCGCAACGGTGCCGAACCAGGACAAGGCGGTCTATGACCGTGTGGCAGGCACCTTGCCGAACAATCCGGAACAGAAATCACTGATCACCTCAGGCGAGGAGCCGGTTGATATTTCCGGCACGGACGACAATGAAGCCATGACCGATACGCCGGATTTGTCGGCTGAAAACAGTCAGGCCAATACCGGTAATCAGAACGCGCAGGAAAATGCGCCTTTGATCCAGCCGCGCGAAGTTGAAACGATGATCGTTCGCCCGGATGGTACGATCATGCAGCCGGAATCGCCCGCACCGCAGACGGCCAACAACACCCCCCAGCCTTCGGAACAGCCTTCCGCTCCGGTGGGTGGTGACGAAATCGCGGCAATTGCTTCGGGCAACTCCGTGCCGGAATCTTCGGCACCTGCGCCGCAGCAGGCCCCGCAGCCCGCCGCGCCAGCCCCTGTTGCTCAGGCGCCGGTTGCAGAAACGCCGCGCCTTCCAGCTCGCGCTCCGGTTGTCCCGTCGCGCCCGGCTGAACAGCCGGTCAATATCGTGGGCAATGTTCCGCAGCGCACGCAGACACAAGCGCCTGCCGCTGCTGCTCCGGCGGCCAATCAGCAGGTTGCATCGGCAGCCGGTGCCGGTGGATATTTCATCCAGATCGCATCACAGCCTTCTGCCGAACTGGCGCAGAAGTCCTATTCCAACATGGCGCAGAAATACGCCAATGTGATCGGCGGACGCGGCGTGGATATCAAGCGCGCCGACATTCCGGGCAAGGGCACCTACTACCGTGTCCGCGTTCAGGCGGGTTCGCGTGACGATGCCAACGCGCTCTGCGGACGGTTGAAGTCGGCTGGGGGCAGCTGCCTTGTAACGCGGTAAGCCACGGCAATAGACAGGAACAGGGCGGCTTGAGGCCGCCCTTTTCATATGCACTATCAAGTGCATGGAATTTTCGTTAGAACAAATTTCTAATTTGCGGAAAAGACGAGGGATATTCGCATGAAACAGTGCAAGGCCTGGATTGCCGGTGTTTCGGGGACAAAACTTACACCGGATGAAGTTGCCTTTTTCCGCGATGAGAGGCCTTGGGGCTTTATCTTGTTCGCGCGCAATGTCGAAAGTCTTGAACAGGTTGCCGAACTGACCGCGCATATGCGCGAGGTGACGGGGCGCGATCAGACTCCGGTTTTCATAGATCAGGAAGGCGGGCGCGTGCAGCGCCTGCGTCCGCCGCTTGTGCAGAACTATCCCTCTGCTGGAGAGATTGGAGCGATCTATACGCGTGACCGCGAAGCGGGCCTGCGCGCCGCATGGCTGCATGCGCGTCTGCACGCCTTCGATCTTTTGAAGGTTGGCGTCACCTCCGACTGCCTGCCGGTGCTCGATGTCCCCGTCGAGGGCGCAAATGATGTGATCGGCGCCCGCGCTTATTCCAAGAATCCGCATGCGGTGGCTGAATTGGGCCGTGCCGCTGCCGAGGGCTTGCTGGCGGGCGGCGTATTGCCGGTCATGAAGCATATGCCGGGCCATGGCCGCGCCTTTGCGGATACGCATAAGGAACTGGCCCGGGTGAACGCGCCATTGAGCGAATTGCTGGCGCATGATTTCGTGCCGTTCAAGGCGTTGAATGATCTACCGATGGCGATGACGGCGCATGTCGTATTCGACGCGCTCGATCCGCAGCGTCCGTCCACCCTGTCGCCGACCGTGATCAACACGATCATCCGTCAGGTGATTGAGTTCGATGGCCTCATCATGAGCGACGATATTTCGATGAAAGCGCTCTCCGGCGAACTCGGCGATATCGCTGGGGGCATCACCGGAGCAGGCTGCGATATCGTGCTTTATTGCGCAGGCGTGATGGAGGAACTGGTTCAGGTCGCCGCCCGCGTGCCGGTCCTTGAAGGCAAGTCGAAGCGTCGCGCTGATCTGGCCGAAGTCTACGCCGGTGATCCGGACCTTTCGGATGAAGATGAACTGCGCGCAGAATTCAATGGTATATTCGAAGCGATAGCGTAATCGTTAAAACTTGGTAAACTGCAAAGATGCGTTGCCCGGCTTGTCCGGGCAGCGTGAGTGACGACTGCGCATCGAGAGGCTAGCGGTTTGGCGGCATCAGGAACGAACACGGACGGAAAAGACGGTACGCTCGTGCCGATGGATTCGCTGTGGCAAAGCGATGCCGAACGGGCTCAAAGCGAGCCGTCCTTGCTGATCGACGTGCAGGGCTTTGAAGGTCCGCTCGATCTTCTGCTGCATCTGGCGCGCAACCAGCGTGTTGATCTGGCGCGTATTTCCGTTCTGGCGCTGGCCGAGCAATATCTCGAATTCGTGGAGCAGGCCCGGGCGTTCCGGCTGGAGCTGGCCGCCGATTATCTCGTGATGGCGGCGTGGCTCGCTTATCTGAAATCCAAGCTGCTGATTCCAAAGCAGCAAGGGGATGATGGCGAGACCGGCGAAGAACTTGCGGCATCCTTGCAATTTCGTCTGAAACGGCTGGAGGCAATGCGCGATGCCGCAGCCGCTTTGGTCAATCGCAGCCGGCTGGGGCGCGATGTCTTCGCGCGCGGCATGCCGGAAGTGGTGATGGTCGATCGCGCCAGCCAGTTTTCTGCCTCGCTATACGATCTTCTGACGGCTTACGCTTCCCAAAGGCAGCGGCAAGCCGTGACGAATGTGCAGATTACCAAACGTGCCGTCTGGTCGTTGAAAGAAGCCCGTGTCGCATTGGTGCGCCTGATGGGTGGCGATATCGGCGACTGGATTTCGCTCGACCGTTTTCTCATCGACTATGCGCTGTCGCCGCAGGAAAGGGCGTCGGCGCTCGCAAGCTCCTTTGCCGCCAGTCTGGAACTGGTGCGTGAAGGCAAGCTTGAAGTTCGCCAGAATGCGCCGTTCGAGCCGATTTATATGCGGGCCAAGCCCGGTTTAAGCGAATTTGACGAGGACGAGGATGTCTGAGGCCGAACGCCCGCTGGCGGAATTCGAGATGGATGATGAATTTGAGGAAGCACAGCTTCCGGCAAATGGACTGGCCGATCTGGCGCGCATCGTCGAGGCGATCATTTTTGCTTCCGCCGAACCAGTGTCGGAGCGCGCCCTTCAGGAACGCCTGCCGCCAAGAGCCGAGCTTGCTCCGATCTTGCAGCATCTCCAGAAAGTCTATGAGTCGCGTGGGGTGCATCTGGTGCAGGTCGGTGCGGCCTGGGTGTTCCGTACCGCGCCCGATCTCGCTTTCCTGATGAGCCGTGAGGCGGTGCAGCAGCGCAAACTGTCGCGAGCTGCAATGGAAGTGCTGGCGATCATTGCGTATCACCAGCCGGTCACGCGCGCTGAACTCGAAGATATTCGCGGTGTCGAAACGTCGAAAGGCACGCTGGACGTGTTGATGGAAACCGGCTGGATCAAGCTGCGCGGGCGTCGCCGCACGCCGGGCCGTCCGGTCACCTATGGCACGACGGAATCGTTTCTCGACCACTTCGGGTTGCCGGAAATCCGCGATCTTCCGGGTCTGGAAGAATTGCGCGGGGCAGGGCTTCTTTCCGCCCGCATGCCTTCAAGCTTTGCTGTTCCGGTGCCGAATATCGATCCGGATGAGCTAACCGACGAAGAAGAGCCGCTCGAGGATATCGATCTTGAAGGCCTCGGCCTGCTGGCTCCTAAAGGGTGAAATAGGCCCAATCTCGTCATGATCCACAATTCGCTGCACATAAAGAGGACACATGCGACGAATAAAATCGTCACATCTGCCTTCACAGCTATACTTCCGTTTGAAAGATTGCTTGAAAGCGCTTAAATCACTATCGACATTGCAGGAACAGGCTGCGTTTAAGCAGCGATGAGAGGAATGAAATGGGTAGCTTTTCCATCTGGCACTGGCTGATCGTTCTGGCGGTTGTGCTGCTTCTTTTTGGCCGCGGCAAGATTCCCGAGCTGATGGGCGATGTTGCCAAGGGCATCAAGAATTTCAAGCAGGGCATGAACGACGAAGACGCTGCCAAGGACGCTGGGGATGACGGTCGCACGATCGACGCCAAGGCGGAAGAAACCGTCAACACCGTCAAGAAAACCACCAAGTCCTGATCTATCGGATCAAGAATGCTGCGTATCGCGATGGATACGCAGCATGTTTGTCATCTGTAAAAGTGCGGTTTTCCGCCGAAAGACGGGACGCGCGCGCATTGCGCGGGGTATAAAATGCTCGATGTCGGTTGGTCTGAATTGCTGGTCATTGCGATCGTGATGATCGTTGTCGTCGGCCCCAAGGATTTGCCGAAGATGCTTAGAGCCTTCGGTAAGGCGACGGCGCGCATGCGCGCGACAGCCAACGAGTTTCGCAACCAGTTCAACGAAGCCTTGAAAGAGGCGGAACTGGAAGACGTCAAGAATATCATCGACGAAACACGCAAGCTCGATCCGCGCTCCAAGCTGACGCAGGTTTTCGATCCGATTCGAAGTGCAGGCGAAGACCTGAAATCGAGCATCAAATCCTCGACCTCCATGTCGCCTGCGACGCCTGACAAGGTTGCGGAAGTGACCACACCGGTCGATTTGAGCGGAACGCCTGTTCCTGTATCTGCGCCGGTTCAGGCAGACACTGCCCCGGAAAAGCCTGCCAAGGCTGCGCGGGCGCCCCGCAAAACGGCGGCAAAAGCTGCGCCAGCGGCACCGAAGGTGACAAAGGCCAAGGCCGAGACGACAAAGCCTGCGGTCGCGAAACCTGCTGCTGTCAAAAAGCCTGCTGCAAAACCGGCTGCGGTGAAATCCGCGGCAAAGAAAGCGGCGGATACAGCAAAGCCAGCCGCCGATAAGGCGGTTGCTCCTGCCAAAAAGACCACCAAGAAGACAGGAACCAAAGCGTGACCCGTGACGAGGATGAAATCGAGCAGAGTGCTGCACCTTTGCTTGAACACCTGATCGAACTGCGCCGCCGCCTCATTTGGGCAATCCTGGCATTTTTCGTGGCATTCGTGTTCTGCTTTGCCTTCGCAAAGCATCTCTTCAATCTGCTTGTGGTGCCTTATCAATGGGCCATCGACTGGGCAGGCATGGACCGCTCCAAGGCCGAGCTGATCTATACCGCACCGCAGGAGTTCTTCTTCACGCAGGTGAAGGTGGCGATGTTCGGCGGTATTGTGCTCGCATTCCCGATCATCGCAGCGCAGATCTACAAGTTTGTAGCGCCGGGGCTTTATAAGCACGAGCGTATGGCGTTCCTGCCATTCCTCATTGCATCGCCGCTTCTGTTCCTGCTGGGCGGCGCGCTCGTTTATTTCTTCTTCACCCCGATGGTGATGTGGTTCTTCCTGGCCATGCAGCAGACGGGCGGCGCGGGGGAAGTGCAGATTTCGCTTCTGCCGAAGGTCTCGGAATATCTGAGCCTCATCATGACGCTCATTTTCGCTTTCGGTCTGGTTTTCCAGTTGCCGGTCATCACCAGCCTCATGGCGCGTGTTGGTCTGGTGACTTCGGCGGGCCTGAAGGACAAGCGTAAATATGCGATTGTGATCGCCTTCGTCGTGGCCGCCGTTCTGACGCCGCCCGATCCGGCGAGCCAGATCGGTCTTGCCTTGCCGACGATCCTTCTCTACGAGATTTCCATTATCGTGGCTCGTATGATCGAGAAGAAACGCGACGAAGCAGAGAACGCAAAAGAAGCTGAAAACGACGCTTCTTCCTCCTGATCGTAGACTACGATTTCCGCTGGCCGCAGCTTTTGCGGCCCGCTTGTACTCAAATTTCACGAAACGGCTTTTCCCATGCTCGACATCAAATGGATTCGCGAAAACCCTGAAGACCTCGATAAGGCGCTTGCAAAGCGCGGGGCAGGGCCGCTCTCGTCCGAACTGATCGCGCTCGACGAAAAGCGCCGCGAAAATGTCGGCAAGGTTCAAGCCGCACAGGAACGTCGCAATGCCGCTTCGAAGGAAATCGGCAAGGCGATGGCTGAAAAAGACACCGCCACCGCCGATAAGCTGAAAGCGGAAGTAAACGAGCTCAAGAATTTCCTCGCTCACGCTGAGGAAGAAGAGCGTCGGCTGGTCAAGGAACTGAACGACGCGCTGTCGACAATACCGAATGTTCCGCTTGGCGATGTGCCGCTTGGCAAGGACGAAGCCGACAATGTCGAGGTTCGCCGCGTCGGCAATCAGCGCAATTTCTCCTTCCAGCCAAAGGAGCATTATGAGCTGGGCGAAGCGCTCGGCATGATGGATTTCGAACGCGCCGCGAAAATCGCCGGTGCGCGCTTTACGATTCTGAAGGGCGGTCTGGCGCGTCTTGAGCGTGCGCTTGGTCAGTTCATGCTCGACCTCCACACGACGCAGCATGGCTACACCGAAACCATGCCGCCTTTGATGGTGCGCGATGAGGCCGTTTATGGCACCGGCCAGCTGCCGAAATTCTCGGAAGACCTGTTCCGCACCACGGATGGGCGCTGGCTGATTCCGACGGCGGAAGTGCCGCTGACCAATCTGGTCGCCGACGAAATCGTCGATGTGAAGACCCTGCCGCAGCGCTACACCGCGCTGACGCCTTGCTTCCGTTCGGAAGCCGGTTCCGCCGGGCGCGATACGCGCGGCATGTTGCGCCAGCACCAGTTCCAGAAAGTGGAAATGGTGTCGATCACCGATGCAGAAAGCTCGATTGCCGAACATGAGCGCATGACGGCTTGCGCCGAAGAAGTGCTGAAGCGTCTTGGACTGCCGTTCCGCACCGTCGTGCTTTGCACCGGCGATATGGGCTTTGGCGCGCAGAAGACCTACGATATCGAGGTCTGGCTTCCAGGTCAGAACACCTATCGCGAAATCTCCAGCTGCTCGGTCTGCGGTGATTTCCAGGGTCGCCGTATGAATTCCCGCTATCGCCCGGAGGGCGAGAAGTCCACGCGCTTCGTCCACACTCTCAACGGGTCTGGCGTTGCGGTCGGTCGCGCGCTCATTGCCGTCATGGAAAATTACCAGCAGGAAGATGGCAGCATTCATATTCCTGAAGCATTGCAGCCATACATGGGCGGCCTCACGCGCATTGAAAAGGCTGCGTGATTCAGGATCTCAATAATTAAAGCAGGAGTGAAGACGTGCGAATTTTGCTGACGAACGATGATGGTATCCACGCTGAAGGCCTCGCAGTTCTGGAGCGAATCGCACGACAGCTCTCGGATGATGTCTGGGTGGTTGCGCCGGAAACCGACCAGAGCGGTCTGGCGCATTCGCTGACCTTGTCGGAGCCGCTGCGCCTGCGCCAGATTGACGATACCCATTTCGCGCTGCGCGGCACGCCGACCGATTGCGTCATCATGGGCGTCCGTCATGTGCTGCCGGGTGCGCCGGACCTCATCCTGTCCGGCGTCAATTCCGGTGCGAATATCGCAGACGACGTGACCTATTCGGGCACCGTGGCCGGTGCGATGGAAGGAACGCTGCTCGGCATTCGCTCCATCGCCCTGTCGCAGGAATATGATTATGAAGGCGACCGCCGGATAGTTCCTTGGGAAACAGCTGAAGCGCACGCGCCAGACCTGATCCGTAAGCTGGTCGCAGCCGGTTGGCCGGAAGGCGTTCTGCTGAACCTCAATTTCCCGAATTGCGGTGCGGATGAAGTGCAGGGCACCCGCGTGACGGCGCAAGGCAAGCTTAGCCACGATGCGCGTCTTGATGAGCGCCGCGACGGTCGCGGTTTCCCGTATTTCTGGCTGCGGTTCGGTCGCGGCAAAGCTCCGGTCGCCGACGACAGCGATCTGGCCGCCATCCGCTCCGACTGCATCTCGGTCACGCCGTTGCACCTCGACCTGACGGCGCATAAGGTTCGTGCAGAACTGAGCTCTGCGCTTGGTCTTGAAGCTTGAAGCGGGGGGAAGCATGAGGCAGGCAACGTCTGAGCGGCCAAGGCTTTCGGACCGGGAAGGATTTGCATCCTTCGTCTTGCGCATGCGCGCGCGCGGCATTGATGATCCGCGCCTCTTTGCGGCCATTGAAGCGACCCCACGCCAGAGCTTTCTTGCTTCGGCGTGGTCGCATCTGGCTTATAGCACCCGCACGGCGCCACTCGATTGCGGCGAATATATCGAAGGCATTGACGATCAGGCGCGTGTGCTAGCCGCGCTCAAGCTGGAACCCGGCCATCGCGTGCTGGAAATCGGCACGGGATCGGGCTTTACCGCCGCTGTCATGTCATTGCTGTCCGGTCGTGTGACGACCGTAGAGCGTTATCGCAAACTCTGCGACCATGCCTTGCAGCAGTTCGTCTCGCTCAAGCGTGAGAACATCATGGTCAAGCATGCCGATGGACGGCATGGCATGCCGGGCGGGCCGTTCGACCGAATCATTCTCTGGCTGGCTTGCGAGGAAGTGCCGCGTCATTTCGTGGAGCTGCTTGCAACGCATGGGGTTCTCATCACGCCGATTGGTCCCGGTGACGGCGAACAGATCGTGACGCGAATCTCGAAGGTTGGCAGCCGTTTCGAGCAGGAAAACCTGATGGCTGTTCGCTATCAGCCCTTCATTGAAGGCGTTTCCTCGGTTCTTTGAAGATTCACATTTTCCAATCTACCCGTCATGTGTTTCAGTGCCCACCGATGATGGCCGCGCGCCAATGCGGGCTTATGGTGTTTAATTGGTGAATCTTTTTCCAAAGTTGGGCCGTTCTTAACCAGCGAGTAACATTAACGCGCTTTAATCGTCTTACTGAGTTTCGAGTATGGACGAGTTGAACATGCGTTTCCCAATTTTGCATCATACGTCCGAACGTCTCCTGCGGAATGTCGCAATTGTTCTGATTGCCGGCTTTGGAGCCGGGTGCAGTTCCGATACGATGCGTTTCACAGACGGCATCTTTACCGGTTCGACGTCCAATCAGCGCGTTGCGCAACAGCCCGCAGGCGATGTTTATGCGTCCGCCCCAATAGCGCCAGCCCCGCGGGTTTCCAGCGGAACGGTACAGCGCAATTCCCTTCCGGCGCCTTCTGCGGTGTCTTCCGCTCCGATGGCGGCACCGGTCGCCGCAGCGCGCCAGTCGGTTCAGGCACCAGTCGCTGCGGCATCAACGCAGATGCAGAACCAGGTTGGTCAGGCCCGCGATATGACGGCCAATCAGGTCAATGGCGCAGAGACCCGCGTGGCAAGCGCTGCCACGACGACCCATAATGCCGTGAACGGCACGAAGGAAAAGGTTCTGGGCCAGCTTCCGGCAACGCCGGGGCAGGGTGCCCCGCGCCCGACGGACAACAACATAGCTGTTGTCCCCGCAGTCCCTTCGGTTAACGGCAAGAAATCTGCTGCCGCAACCGATCTGGCATCGGCTGGCGCGAACACGGCAACGCCGCCTGCACCAAAGGGCGGCTATACGGTCCAGAGCGGCGATTCGCTGTTCTCTATCGCACAGAAGCACAACGTTCCGGTTGACGACCTGAAGAAGGCCAACGGCCTGTCTAACGGCGCAATCCGCGTCGGCCAGACGCTGGTGATCCCGGCAGCCGGTGCTGCTGCTGTAACGCAAGTTGCCGCTGTCACGCCGCAGCCCGCAAGCCCGGCCAAGGCTGTTGCCGCAGCGCCGGAAGCGGCTGGAAGCGTCAAGCCTTATACGCCGCCGCAAGCGAGCAACAAGGTGATCGAGGATGCCGAGAAGGATCAGGCCGCAGCGCCTTCTTCCACCGGTATTTCTCAGATGCGCTGGCCGGTTCGCGGTCGTATTCTGGCGAGCTTCGGTCAGCGTGAAGGCACTGCTGTCAGCGATGGCATCGATATCATGGTTCCGGAAGGAACCTCGGTTAAGGCCGCTGAAAACGGCGTCGTCATCTATGCTGGCGACGGTTTGAAGGAATTCGGTCAGACGGTTCTGATCCGTCACGACAACGGTCTTGTCACGGTCTATGGCCATAACAGCCAGATACTGGTGCAGCGCGGCCAGAAGGTTCGTCGTGGCGAAGATATCGCAAAGTCCGGCATGAGCGGGAATGCGAAGTCGCCGAAGCTGCACTTTGAAGTGCGCAAGAATTCCTCGCCGGTCAATCCTTCCAAATATCTGGAAAGCTGATTGCGCTGAGAGATGTAAATCAAAAGGCGGGCCGAAAAGCCCGCCTTTTTCTATTCTTACATTGCAACGCCGAGGCGGCCAGCAAGGTCCTGCACATATTGCCAGGCCACGCGCCCCGAGCGGTTGCCGCGCGTGGTTGACCATTCCAGCGCTTCCGCGTGAAGCTTGGCTTGATCGTAGTTCAGTTTGAAATGGGCTGCATAGCCGTCAACCATGGCGAGATAATCGTCTTGGCTGCACTTATGGAAGCCGAGCCAAAGGCCGAAGCGGTCCGACAGCGAAACTTTCTCTTCAATCGCTTCCGACGGGTTGATCGCCGTGGAACGCTCATTGTCGATCATGTCACGCGGCATGAGGTGGCGGCGGTTCGATGTTGCATAGAAGATCACATTGCCCGGACGGCCCTCGACGCCGCCTTCGAGCGCGGCTTTGAGCGACTTATAAGACGTGTCGTCATGGTCGAAGGAAAGGTCGTCGCAGAACAGGATGAAGCGATATTCCGTATCCTTGATCATGTTCATCAGCGTCGGCAGGCTGTCGATATCCTCGCGATGGATTTCGATCAGCTTAAGCGGCTTCTGGGACGTGAGTTCGGCGTTAACGCTGGCCTGCGCGGCCTTCACCAGCGAGGATTTGCCCATGCCGCGTGCGCCCCATAGCAAAACGTTGTTTGCCGGATAGCCATTTGCGAAGCGGCGGGTATTGTCTACAAGCTGGTCGCGCACCAAATCTACGCCACGGATCAGGGAGATATCCACGCGGTTAACCCGCTTCACCGGATCAAGCGTCAATCGTTCCGGCGCCCAGACAAAACAGTCTGCGGCGTCGAGGTCCGGCGTTTTGGCTTCTGGTGGTGCGATACGTTCGAGCGCGGCGATCAAACGGTCCAGTTTCTGGCTGAGTATGTCTTCGGTCGTCATTTCCATGCCCCTAGTGGTGTCTGAACGGCTTAACATGTCACAGCGGAGGCGAAAAGTGTGCGACCTTGGCGCAGGCGGGATGATCGTCGGTTGCATTTGGCGCGCCAACCATTGTAATGCCCTTAACAAATTGTCTTTGAGACTTCAGAGGAGTTCCTAATGTTCGTAACACCGGCTTTCGCTCAAGCACCTGGCGGCGGCGCTTTTGGCCCAGACATGCTCATGAGCATTCTGCCGTTCATCCTGATCTTCGTCATCATGTATTTCCTCATCATCCGCCCGCAGCGGACCCAGATGAAGAAGCGTCAGGAAATGCTGAACGCAGTGCGCCGTGGCGATACGGTTGTCACCGGCGGCGGCATCGTCGGCAAGGTGCAGAAGGTCGTCGACGACAATGAAGTCGAAGTCGAAATCGCCGAAGGCGTTCGCATCAAGGTTCTGCGCAGCACCCTGATGGATGTGCGCGTCAAGGGCGAACCAGTCGCCGATAATAAGAACAAGTAATCTCTTTTTGAGATGATACGGGCTCCGGTAAGCATTCACTAACCGGAGCCCGTGCAATATTCGGTCGGCGCGACCTTTGTATGCGCGCATGACCCAAGGCCGGAGAGCGGTGCGCATTCGTACCCCGGCATGCCCTATCCAGGCCAAAACGGGCCAAGCTGAAACGGAATTGCTGCTCTATGCTCTATTTTTCACGCTGGAAATCGGCCCTGATCTGGTTGGCGGTTCTCGTCAGCTTCGTCATCGCTTCCCCTAATTTTTTCTCGCGTGAAACGCTGGCGAATCTGCCCGGTTTCCTGCCGAAGAAGCAGGTCGCGCTCGGCCTTGATCTTTCCGGCGGCTCCCGCCTTGTTCTGCAGGTTCAAAATGCAGGCCGCAACGATCTGGAACACAGTGCCGAGATCATGCGGCAGCGGCTGGAGGAACTGGGTTACGGTCGTCCCGTTGTGGAAACCGAAGCGCGCAACCAGATTCGCGTCGAAGTTCCGGGCCTTTACGATGCGCAGCTTCTGAAAGACATTCTGAGTATTCGCGGCGATCTATCATTCCACGCTGTGGATGATTCCGTTTCGCCGGATGACGCCATTCGCGGCGCGCCCCCGGTGGGTAGCGAAGTCGTCTATTCCTATGACGATCCGCCGGTCGGTTATCTCGTCAAGAAACAGCCCGTTCTCACCGGCGCGAATATCACCGACGCGAAGGCCACGCTTTCTTCCGATGATAATGAACCGGTTATTACCCTGACCCTTGATGACGCGGGCCGCAAAGGTCTGGCAGAGCTGACCGCCAATGCGACGGGCAAGAGCTTTGCCATCGTGGTCGATAATCAGGTCGTGTCTGCGCCGGTCATCAGCGAGCCGCTCGATACCAACGAATTGCAGATTTCAGGCGCCTTCGATTTGCAGGCTGCCAACAATATGGCCGTGGTTCTGCGTTCCGGCACGTTGCCACAGGCTGTGACCGTGCTTGAAGAGCGCACCATCGCCTCGGCACTTGGCGAGGATTATGCCAGCGCTGCCGTGACGGCTGCACTTCTGGCCGCACTTCTCGTCGGCCTGTTCATGGTGCTGTCCTATGGCGTTCTTGGCGTCATCGCCATGGTCGCGCTTGTGGTCAATATCATCATCTTGACTGCGGTGATGTCGCTGATCGGCGCTTCCATCAGCCTCGCCAGCGTTGCCGGTCTGGTGCTCATCATCGGCATGGCGGTTGACGCGAATATTCTGATCTATGAACGCGTGCGCGAAGATCGCCGCAAGGGCTATTCCGTCGTGCAGGCGATGGAATCCGGTTTCTACCGCGCTCTGTCGACCATCATCGACGCCAATCTGACAACACTCATTGCCGCATTGGTTCTGTTCCTGCTCGGTTCCGGCACGGTGCATGGCTTTGCTTTGACCGTCGCGGTTGGTATTGGCACGACGCTGTTCACCACGCTGACTTTTACCCGACTGCTGATCGCCCAATGGGTGCGCACGGCAAAGCCGAAGGAAGTGCCGAAGCGCCGCCTCAAGCTGGTGCCGACGGTGACGCATATTCCGTTCATGCGCCTTCAATTCATTACGCTCGGCATCTCCGTGCTGGCCTGCGCCATCGTGGTGGCGCTGTTTGTGAATATCGGCTTCAACTACGGCATCGATTTCCGTGGCGGTTCGATGGTCGAGCTTCAGGCGCGCAGCGGTGACGCCAATCTGGAAGATATTCAGGACCGTCTCTCCGAACTAAATATCGACAGCGCCCGTGTTCTGCCCGCCAAATCGGCGCGCTCGGCGCTTGTGATCATCGGCAGCCAGGAAGTCGGTGATGACGCCGAACAGACGGTCGCTGTAAAACTGCGCGGTGAGTTCGAACAGGATTATTCGTTCCAGCGTGTGGAAGTCGTCGGCCCGACGGTTTCCGAACAGCTGTCGCGCGCCGGTATTCTGGCCGTTGTCCTGTCGCTAATCGGCATTTTCATCTATGTCTGGGTGCGGTTCCGGTGGCAACTGGCGCTTGGCGCCGTGCTATCGACCCTGCATGACGTGGTTATTCTCGCAGGCATGTTCATTGTCTTCCGCATGGAATTCAATCTGTGGAGCGTCGCGGCAATCCTGACGATCATCGGCTATTCGCTGAACGATACGGTCGTGATTTATGACCGCGTTCGCGAAAACCTGCGCCGCTACAGCAGCGCGCCGCTGCCTGCGATCATCGATGCCTCGATCAACCAGACCCTGTCGCGTACCTTGCTGACGTCTTTCGTGACGTTCCTCGCGCATATTCCGCTTTACGCCTTTGGCGGCGCGGATATCCGCATGTTTGCGCTGGCGCTCAGCGTCGGCATTATTGTGGCGAGCTATTCGTCGATCTTCATCGCCGCACCGCTGCTGGTTCAGTTTGGACTGAAGCCGCGCGGGCCTGAGCAGGATGAGGAAATGGGCGACGAACTTGCACAGTCGCTCAATCTGGAAAGCTGAGAATGGCCAAGGGAATAGAAATACGCGAAGCGCATTTTCCGGGGCGCGCGCCCATTGATGCTTATGGCGATGGTGGTTTTCGTTTCGCCGAAATGTCGCATCGCGGTTCGATCCTGTGTCTGCCCTCCGGTATTCACGGCTGGAAGCCTGCAATGCCGCCGGTGCTTTCGCGGGCCGATCTGGAGCTGATTCTGGAGCAGGCTTCGGATATTGAAATTCTGCTGGTTGGAACCGGAATGGATCTGCGGCGTATTCCAGAAGACGTGCGCGCTGTTTTGCGCGAGCATCGCATTTCATCCGATCCGATGAGCACAGGTGCTGCCGTGCGGACCTATAATGTGCTGCTGGCGGAAGATCGCGCGGTTGCGGCGGCGCTTATTGCAGTAGAATAACGATCATGAACCAGAATGAGGCACATTGCCTGGCGCTTCTTCGTGAGGCTGACCGGGACCGTTATCTGTCGGTGCTCTATGCGCCGGAGGATAAACGCGGCGGGCTGGCGGCACTCTATGCCTTCAATGCGGAAGTGGCGCGCATTCGCGATCTTGTTCATGAGCCGTTGCCGGGCGAAGTACGTCTGCAATGGTGGCGCGATCTGATCAATGGCGAGGCGAGGGGCAGCGCTGATGCGCACCCGGTTGCCGCTGCTCTGGTCGAAACAATCGACAAATACGAGCTTCCGCGCTCCGCTTTCGACAATTATTGCGAGGCGCGTATCTTCGATCTCTATGACGATCCGATGCCAAGCCGTAACGATCTGGAAGGCTATTGCGGTGAGACCGCTTCGGCAATCATTCAGTTAGCCGGCTTTATTCTGGATCGTGACGCCGCGCAGGCGCAGAGTGAAACCGCCGGTCACGCGGGCGTTGCGCAGGCGACGACAGGCCTGCTTCGCCTATTGCCGATTCATCGCCGTCGCGGCCAGCTCTATGTTCCAGCCGACATGCTGGCATCGGTCGGCGTGACGCGCGAAGCATTTTTTGCCAACGACGATCCGTCGGCTTTTGAGCGCGTGGCCAGCGTCATGCTGGCACTGGCGCGGGAACATCTGGCGATTTTCGATAAGGCAAGGGCGACATTGCCAAAAAGCCTTGCACCAGCATTTTTGCCGATGGCCATCGTGCCAGCTTATCTGAAAGCGATTGAACGCCTTGGCGGCAGGGCGGCAGAACGGACAGCCGATATTTCGGCTATCCGTAAGCAGTGGCTGATGCTTCGCGCCAATTTCTGACCGTCAGGCCAGCTGTTCCAGCCATGTGCGGAAATCTGCAAGCGCGCGGGCGGAAAGCGCACGCTTCTTGGCGATGGTCTTTTCCTTGCCACGCAGACGCTTGCCTTCTTCCTTCGGCACTTCGACCGGCGGAAACAGACCGAAATTGACATTCATCGGCTGGAACGACCGCTTGCCAGGCTCGGCATCGTCAGCGACGATATGGCCGCCGGTGATGTGCCCAAGCAGTGCGCCAAAGGCGGTTGTCGGCGGTGGCGGGACGGCAGCATTGCCCAGTCGCTCCGCAGCGGTGAACCGACCGGCAAGAAGGCCGATGGCCGATGATTCGACATAGCCCTCGCAACCCGTCACCTGGCCGGCAAAGCGCAGTGTCGGACGCGACTTCAGGCGCAGCACGCTGTCGAGCAGCACGGGGGAGTTCAGGTAGGTGTTACGATGCAAACCGCCGAGGCGCGCGAATTCGGCATTTTCCAGCCCGGGAATCATCTTGAAGATGCCGGTCTGTGAGCCGTATTTCAGCTTCGTCTGGAAACCGACCATGTTGTAGAGCGTGCCAAGCGCATTGTCCTGACGCAGTTGCACAACCGCATAGGCCTTGACGGTCGGGTTATGCGCATTGGTCAGGCCCATAGGCTTCATCGGGCCGTGGCGCAGCGTTTCGGGTCCGCGTTCCGCCATGACTTCAATCGGCAGACAGCCATCGAAATAGGGCGTGCCTTCCCATTCCTTGAATTCCGTCTTGTCGCCTTCGACAAGCGCCGCCACGAACGCCTCATACTGCTCCTTATCCATGGGGCAGTTGATATAGTCCTTGCCGGTGCCGCCGGGGCCGACCTTGTCGTAGCGCGACTGGAACCAGCAGACATCCATATTGATCGAATCGAAATGCACGATGGGCGCAATCGCATCGAAAAAGGCGAGTGCATCGGCATCCGTTTCCGCAGCGATGGCTTCGGCAAGCGACGGCGCGGTCAGCGGGCCGGTGGCAACGATGGTCGTGCCCCATTCTTCCGGCGGCAGGCCGGTGACTTCCTCGCGCTTGATGGTAATCAGCGGATGAGCCTCAAGCTTTTCGGTTACGGCTTGCGCAAATCCCTCGCGGTCCACAGCAAGCGCGCCGCCCGCCGGAACCTGATGTGCATCGGCGCAGGCCATGATGAGCGAGCCTGCAAGGCGCATTTCCGCATGCAGTACGCCGACAGCATTGGTTTCGGCATCATCCGAGCGGAATGAATTGGAGCAGACGAGTTCGGCCAGTTGTTCGGTCTTGTGCGCATCAGTGCCGCGCACGGGACGCATTTCATGCAGCACGACAGGAACGCCTGCCTGCGCAATCTGCCAGGCGGCTTCGGAGCCAGCGAGACCGCCGCCAACGACGTGAATGGGGGTGAGATCGGATGTGTTTGTCATGGTCCTTCCCATATCGCCTTTGCTGGCGGCCATCAATGGGCGAGCAAGGTCCAGAAAAACAAATGGCATCCGTCGCGGGAGGAGGTGCGACGGATGCCATATGGAAAGACCGGATTGGGAGGAGGAGAACCGGTCTCGTTGTCGCTAAGCCTGGGAGGAGGATGGCTTGGCAACAAACCAGGGCTGGCGGGAGGAGGATCCAGTCCTGGTGGTATTCACAGCGCGAAACTTCAATCTGAAATTTTCATCGAAAGGCGTTCAGCGTAGTGCAATCGTCGCGAACAGCTTTTCGGTCTTCAGCTTGATGCTTAGCGAGCCTTGCTCTGACGAGCGACGTAAGGGATGTCGGCGCGGGAGATGCCGAGATCGTTCAGTTCGCGAGTCGAAAGCTGGTTCAGTTCGCTGACGGTTTCACGGTAACGGCGCCAGTTGTTGTAAGAGCGAAACAGGTTCATGATCTTAATCCTTCAATGTGCGATGCTATCGCTTGGGTTCAATTCATCTCTTTTGTTGCCCATGATATAAGCTATTGTTTTTGCAAGTTGCAGAGCCGACTTTGCATAGCTGCCTTGCGGTTCCTGCACGACGCTTTAAATCGATTGGACTGTTCCGGCACAAAATTGCCGCAATGCGATTTGATCGGGTGGTTTGCTGGTTGCGAAGTTTCTTATATGTTCTCAACCGGTTGCGGTTGCGACCGCCATCTCAGTTCGTTGACCCGGGAGTCATTTTGTCTTTTTCAATCTCAGTGGAGCGCCTGGTTGAGCGCTGGCAGCAGGAAGGGCTGATCGATGCGGTTACCGCGTCGCGCCTGAATGCGGATCTTGAAAAACGAGCCACGGGTTTCAGCTTGGGTGCGGTGCTCGCCACGCTTGGCGGTCTGCTTCTGGGCGCAGCCGTCATCATGCTGGTTGCCGCCAACTGGCAGGATATGCCGCGCCTGATGCGGATCGGGATGGTGCTTGCACTTATCTGGATCGGCTATCTCGGCGGCGCATGGCGACAGGCGAGGGGCGACAAGGTGTTCTCGTCCGCTCTTTATGTCGTCGGTGCCGCATCCTTCGGCGCAGGTATCGCGCTTGTCGGGCAGATGTATCACGTGTCCGGCGATGTTCATTCCGCCGCCGTCTACTGGACCCTGGGCGTGCTTGCGTCAGCCTTCCTGCTGCGTGCGCCGGTTCTGGCTGCATTCGGTGCAGGCGTTGCGTGTTTTTATCTTTCGACATTCGTGTTTGACGGCACATCGGCTGACAATGGTGAGCTGGCCTATCGCTGGATCGGTCCGCTTCTGTTGCTGGTCGGCGTCGGTGCAGCACTCCTCACGCGTTCGCGCCATGCCGCCCATCTCTGGGCCCTGTTCGCAATCGGCTGGGCCTTGCTGGTTTACGTTCAGAATGAAAACGACGTGATCCTGTGCCTCATGATTGCGGTCGGCATCGCGTTGATGCTGGCGGATGCATTTGCACATGACACGATGGAGCGGCTCACCCGCTTCGCGCAGCCGCTGGCTTCTTATGGGCTGATGCTGGCCCTGCTGTCGCTTGGCATTCTGCAGCTCAATCATATGTTCTCTTCGTCAGGCGGCTCTGCCTCGCTCGATCAGGATGTTCTTTATAGTATGCTGATCCTCGGCCTATCGATTGGCGCTATCGCCCTGTGTGGTCGCGACAATGGCGGACTGCGCTCCATCGCCTATGCGGCGTTTTCGTTTCAGGTGCTTTATCTGGCATTCACGACCGTGGGCACGATGATCGGTACGTCGGGCTTCTTCCTGACCGCAGGCGTCCTCGTGCTGCTGCTGGCGGCCTTTGTCCGCCGGATGGAACGGCGGTTCGGTAAAAAACGCGAAGCGGGGAACCAGTCATGAGCAGGAAGTGGCTTTATATTGGTGCTGCCGTCTCCGCCTTGCTGCAGAGCGGCATTCTTTATGCGGGTATCGAACAGCGCGCATCCATATTGCGTTCAGGCCATGAAATCGTGTTGCAGACCGAGCCGGTCGATCCGCGCGATCTGATGCGCGGCGATTACGTCATCCTCGGCTACGCAATTTCCAGTGTCATGGGCAAGGATGTGCAGGGTAAACCCACGGGCGAACCACGAACGGTCTATGTGGCGCTAAAGCCGGATGCAGAAAAGCTATGGCATTTCTCGCGGGCGGCGCTCAGCCCGTTCACCGATCTGGCGCCGGATGAAGTGCAGATTCGCGGCCAGTCGACTTATCCGGTTTCGGGCTATCCGGATCAGACCATCCGCCTCAATTTCGGCATCGAACGCTATTATGTTCCTGAAGGGCAGGGTCGCGATATCGAGATCGGGCAACGTGAAAGCCGGATTTCCGTTGTCGTTGCTGTCGATGACAGCGGCACTGCGGTCATCAAGGCTTTGCGGGACGAAGGGCGGCAACTCTATGAAGAACCGCTCTATTGATCGGTTTTCCAGCGGTTTCGCCACTCTTATATTGCCGCGTCAAGCTGAAGTTTATCTCAGGCTTGGCATGCGCGGAATGATCGCTATATAGAGGGGCAGAGTGCCGGAAGCGTTTCGTCTTGCCAAACCCGGAAAATCTATACCGGGAAGGCGGCTTTTTTCCTTTGAACCGGGAAAATTGGATGATATAGAGACGCGCGCTTTCGAGGGCAGTTCAAGATCTGAGACGAATTTGGTGCGTTCTTAAAGAATGCGCTTCGGTTCAGAAGCGGATATGGCGAAATTGGTAGACGCACCAGATTTAGGTTCTGGCGGGAGACCGTGGGGGTTCGAGTCCCTCTATCCGCACCAACTGCCATAAGGCCAAAGAATTTCTCTCCCGCGTCTTGAGGCAAAATGCCGGAAACGGCGGGACAATGACAAGAAGTGAAGGTTTGAACATGCAGGTTACCGAAACGCTCAATGAAGGGCTGAAGCGCGAGATTAAAGTCGTGGTTCCGGCCGGAGATCTCGAAGCCAAGCTCGTTGAGCGGCTCGATACCGCGCGCGGTCGCGCCAAGATCAATGGTTTCCGTCCGGGCAAGGTGCCTGCCGGTCACCTGCGCAAGATGTATGGCCGTTCGTTCATGGCCGAGATCGTCAACGAAATCCTGAGCGATTCGTCGCGTTCGGTTCTCGCAGACCGTAACGAAAAGTCGGCCACCCAGCCTGAAGTCATCATGTCGGAAGACGAAAAAGAAGCCGAAAAGGTTCTCGACGGCAAGGCCGATTTCGTTTTCTCGCTGAACTACGAAGTTCTGCCGGCAATCGAAGTCAAGGATTTCTCCAAGATCGCCGTGACCCGTGAAGTCGTCGACATCACCGATGAGGAAGTCGATGAGCAGGTCAAGCGTATCGCTTCGTCGACCCGCACTTTTGAGACCAAGAAGGGCAAGGCCGAAAACGAAGATCGCGTCACGATCGACTATCTCGGTAAGCTCGATGGCGAGCCGTTTGACGGCGGCGCCGACAACGACGCACAGCTGGTTCTCGGTTCGGGTCAGTTCATTCCGGGCTTCGAAGAACAGCTTGTTGGCGTCAAGGCTGGCGACGAAAAGGTCATCAACGTGACTTTCCCGGCTGAATACGGCGCAGCGCATCTCGCAGGCAAGGAAGCCACCTTCGACATCAAGGTCAAGGAAGTTGCCAAGCCGAACGAACTCGAACTCAACGACGAAACTGCGACGAAGCTCGGCATCGAGTCGCTGGAGCGTCTGCGTCAGGTTGTTCGCGAACAGATCGAAAGCCAGTACGGCCAGATCACCCGCCAGAAGGTAAAGCGCCAGATTCTCGACGCTCTGGACGGCGATTATCAGTTCGAAACCCCGCAGAAGCTGGTTGACGCTGAATTCAACAACATCTGGCAGCAGATCAACTTCGACCTGCAGCAGGCTGGCCGCACCTTCGAAGACGAAGAAACCACGGAAGAAGCTGCTCGCGAAGAATACCGCAAGCTCGCTGAACGCCGCGTTCGTCTCGGCCTCGTTCTCTCCGAAATCGGTGAGAAGGCTGGCGTAGAAGTGTCGGAAGAAGAACTGCAGCGCGCCGTTTATGACCAGGTTCGTCGCTATCCGGGCCAGGAAAAGGAAATCTACGACTTCCTGCGCAAGACGCCGGATGCCGTGGCTAACCTCCGCGCCCCGATCTTCGAAGAAAAGGTCGTCGATCATCTGCTCGCCAACATCAACGTGACCGACAAGAAGGTCTCGAAGGAAGAGCTGACGGCTGAAGACGAAGACGGTTCGGAAGCAAAGCCTGCAAAGAAGGCTGCACCGAAGAAGAAGGCCGCTCCTAAGAAGAAGGCCGACGAAGACAAGTCCGAAGAGGCTTAATCTTTTCTATCTAGCGAATTTGGAACTGGCCGCGCATTGCGCGGCCTTTTCCGTTTCAACCCACGGATAAACGGCTGAAAAGCTTGCATCCATGGGGGCTTTGCTCTAGCCAGTAATCAATCCGTTTTTAGCTCAATCAGAATATTTGCGAGCCAGCATGTCCCTTATTGATACGCGCATACCGGAACCGAAACGCTTCATCTCCGGCGCCACCGGCGACTGGGAAGTCGTCATCGGCATGGAAGTCCATGCGCAGGTCACGTCCGAGTCGAAGCTGTTCTCCGGCGCTTCCACGTCGTTTGGTGCCGATCCGAACGCCAATGTGTCTCTGGTGGATGCCGCCATGCCGGGCATGCTGCCGGTCATCAATCTGGAATGCGTCAAGCAGGCCGTCCGCACGGGCATCGGTCTCAATGCCCAGATCAATCTGAAGTCGGTGTTTGACCGCAAGAACTACTTCTATCCCGATCTGCCGCAGGGCTATCAGATTTCGCAGTTCAAGCAGCCGATTGTCGGCGAGGGCAAGATCATGATTTCGGTCGGCCCCGACAATAAGGGCCAGTTCGAAGATGTGGAGATCGGCATCGAGCGCCTGCATCTGGAACAGGACGCGGGCAAGTCGATGCACGACCAGCATCCGACCATGTCCTATGTCGATCTGAACCGCTCTGGCGTGGCGCTGATGGAAATCGTCTCCAAGCCGGACCTGCGCTCGTCGGATGAAGCACGCGCCTACCTCACCAAGCTGCGCACGATTGTCCGCTATCTCGGCACCTGCGACGGCAATATGGACGAAGGCTCCATGCGCGCCGACGTCAATGTTTCCGTGCGTCGTCCGGGTGGCGAGTTCGGCACACGTTGCGAAATCAAGAACGTCAACTCGATCCGCTTCGTTGGTCAGGCCATCGAATATGAGGCCCGCCGTCAGATCGCCATTCTGGAAGATGGCGGTTCGATTGATCAGGAAACGCGCCTGTTTGATCCCGTGAAGGGCGAAACCCGTTCGATGCGCTCCAAGGAAGAAGCGCACGACTACCGCTATTTCCCAGACCCGGATCTGCTGCCGCTCGAATTTGATCAGGCCTTTGTCGATGCGCTGGCTGCCGAACTGCCGGAACTGCCGGATGAAAAGAAGCAGCGTCTGGTCGAAAAGCAGGGCATTTCGATCTACGACGCCTCTATTCTGGTCACGGAAAAGGCGATTGCCGACTATTACGAATCTGTCGCTGCCGGTCGCGATGGCAAGGCTGCGGCCAACTGGGTCATCAACGATCTGCTCGGCGCGCTCAACAAGGCGGGCAAGAGCATCGAGGAATCACCGGTCAGCCCGGAACAGCTCGGCGCGGTGATCGATCTCATCAAGGACGGCACGATTTCCGGCAAGATCGCCAAGGATCTGTTCGAAATCGTCTGGAACGAAGGCGGAGACCCGAAGAAGCTCGTTGAAGAACGCGGCATGAAGCAGGTCACCGACACCGGCGCCATCGAAAAGGCTGTTGACGATATCATTGCGGCCAACCCGGACAAGGTCGAACAGGCCAAGGCCAAGCCGACGCTGGCCGGCTGGTTTGTGGGACAGGTCATGAGGGCGACGGGCGGCAAGGCCAACCCACAGGCTGTTAATGATCTGGTTAAGGCCAAGCTCGGGATCGAGGAGTAATGTGGGTTCGAAGCGCCACCGAGGCCGATCTGAAGGCAGTGCACGAACTGCTGGTTTCGACCTGGCACGCGACTTTCGACGACATTCTGGGCCGGGAGATGGTCAACGCCGTCACCGGCCAGTGGCACAGTGTTGCCGCGCTGAAAGCCAATCTGCGCAAGCCTTATTCGGAATTCATCGTCGCCGATAACGGCGAGGGTGGCATTGATGGTATGGCCTTCGCCAGCCAGTCCGAGGAAGGCAAGGTATCGCTGCACCAGCTTTATGTGCGCCCCGACGTGCAGGTTCAGGGCGTCGGCACGATGCTGCTTGCGGAAATCGAAATGGCTTTCCCGGATGTGCGCACGATCAAGCTCGAAGTCATCGAGAAGAATGCCAAGGCGGTGAGGTTCTACGAACGCAAGGGCTATGTCACGGTCGGGCGCAACGAAGATTGGGGCGATCCGAATTGCAAGGAACCCGTTCTGGTCATGGAAAAGTCGCTCGAGGGCTGGAGCGTGTGACGCTCTTCATACTCTTGTGACAGCGGCAACTTGACCCTTGCCTTGATCGGACGATAGGGCCATAAGCAAGAATAAAGCGGCAGTTTCGGCTGTCTGCGAGATGATGGATCTGGAAAAGGCCATGATGAAATTTCTTACGCAAGTCTTCACCTGGTGGAATGGCCAGACGCTCGGCACCCGCCTTCATACGTGGCGCAAGGGCGAGCGCGTCGGTGAGGACGAGTTCGGCAATATCTACTATCAGGGTGGCAAGGACTCCGAAGGTCGCACGCGCCGCTGGGTCATTTTCAATGGCTATGCGGAAGCGAGTGCAATTCCTGCGGGCTGGCACGGCTGGATGCATCATCGTGTCGATACGCCGCCAAGCAAGGAAGACTACAAGCCGCGCGACTGGCAGAAGCCGCATTTGCAGAACCTGACCGGCTCCCCGCTCGCCTATCGTCCCAAGGGCTCGATTGCGCGTCCGGGTACGGAACCGGCCGAGCGTCCACGTGTGACGGGCGAATATGACGCCTGGACGCCGGGTAATTAAGACTGACAAAGTTTACGATCCGGCGTGATTTTCACGCCGGATTTTCTTATTTGCCGTCGCCTTGCTTGTTTTTTCACTTAAAAAGCCGGGATAGACAGGCGACGAGGGTGTGATCGTGGCATTGCAACTTGCAGCAGAGCAACGAATCGTCACATTTCATGCCTAGGAATTATTCCAGTTTATTCGACAAACTTTGATGCGGGTTTCCGTTTTGACGAAGCATTCCCCCGGCACGGCTGGCAACGGAAAGAACAGAATCAAGAAGGCTGCATATGTGGCCCTGATTTCGCTTTTTACCGCTGTTGGCAGCTTGCACGCTGCTCAGGCAGAACGCATTTCCAATCCGGTCGCGGAGTTTTCGGGGCTGGATAAGATTACAGGCCGCATTACGACTTTTGACGTCTATATCAATGAGACGGTTCAATTCGGCGCGCTTCAGGTGACGCCGAAGGTTTGCTATTCCCGCACCGAAAATGAAGCGCCGCGCACCGACAGTTTTGTCGAGGTTGAGGAAATTACGCTGGATCGCAAAATACGCCGTATCTTCACCGGCTGGATGTTCGCAGACAGTCCCGGTCTCAACGCCGTTGAGCATCCGATCTATGACGTTTGGCTGAAAGACTGCAAGCAGAAGTCCGACGTTCCGGCACCGGCGGCAAAGCAGAACTGATCAAACCACCTTCCGACAGTTAGAAAAGGGCAATACCTTCGAGGGCTTGCTCGAGAATTTTCTCGTATTTCTTGCGGGGAACTTCGATTGCACCGAACCGCTCTAGATGCGGCGTGGTGAATTGGGTATCGAGCAACAGAAAACCCTGCTTGACCAGATGTTGCACCAGATAAGCAAGGCAGACCTTTGAAGCGTCACGCTTGCGTGTGAACATGCTCTCACCGAAAAATGCCCTCCCGAGCGTCACGCCATAAAGGCCGCCGACCAGCTTGCCCTCGTGCCATGCCTCGACTGTGTGGCAATGTCCGATTTCGAATAATTTGCCATAGGCTTCGCGGATTGGACCGTTGATCCATGTGCGCGCACGTTCGCCGACCCCGCTGGCGCATCCATCTATGACGCCCTCGAAATCGCTATCCAGCCTGATATCGAAAATGCCCTGCCGAATGGTCTTTTGCAGGCTGCGGGGGATGTGGAAACCATCCAGCGGAATAACACCGCGTTTTTCAGGGCGTACCCAGAAGACCTCTGGATCATCCGCCTCTTCGGCCATCGGGAAAACCCCGGTGGCGTAAGCGCGCAGGAGCAATTCCGGTTCGATTATATAGTCGTCCGGTTTTGCTCCTGCAGTCACTTATTTAAGCGCCTTCGTTCTCAGACTGGCTGGCCAGATATTTTTCCAGCCAGTGGATATCATAGGCACCATTGGCGATGTCCTGATTTCCGATCAGCTCCTGGAACAGGGGCAGGGTCGTCTTGACGCCATCCACCACGAATTCGTCCAGCGCACGACGCAGACGCATCATGCATTCGACGCGGTTGCGTCCGTGCACGATGAGCTTGCCGATGAGGCTGTCGTAATAAGGCGGAATGCGATAGCCGGAATAAACGCCGGAATCCACGCGGATGCCGAGGCCACCAGGCGTATGGTAGTGGGTGATGAGACCCGGCGATGGCGTGAAGGTGCGCGGGTCTTCGGCATTGATGCGGCATTCAATGGCATGGCCAGAGAAACGCACATCTTTCTGCTTCACCGAAAGGCCGAGACCCGCAGCGACACGAATCTGCTCATGCACAAGATCGATGCCGGTGATGGCTTCCGTGACCGGATGCTCCACCTGCAGGCGGGTGTTCATTTCGATGAAATAGAACTCGCCGTTTTCATAGAGGAACTCGATCGTGCCCGCACCGCGATAGCCAAGCTCGGCAACAGCGTTGGCGCAGATCATGCCGATCTTGTCGCGCGCTTCCGAATTAAGAGCCGGAGAGTTGGCTTCTTCCCAGACCTTCTGGTGACGGCGCTGCAAGGAGCAGTCGCGTTCACCCAGATGGATCGCGTTGCCCGCACCATCGCCCATGACCTGAACTTCGATGTGACGCGGCTTTTCGAGATATTTCTCGATATAGACGGCATCGTCACCGAAAGCGGCAGCAGCTTCTGAGCGAGCGGTTGCGAGCGCAACCGACAGGTCTTCCTCGGTACGCGCCACTTTCATGCCGCGACCGCCACCACCGGCCGAAGCCTTGATGATGACCGGGAAGCCGATTTCCTTGGCCACGCGGGCAGCTTCAACATCGTCGGTGATGCCGCCATCGGAACCAGGAACGACCGGAATGCCAAGGCGCTTGGCTGTGCGCTTGGCTTCGATCTTGTCGCCCATGATGCGGATATGCGAGGCGGTGGGGCCGATGAAGGTGATGTTGTGTGCTTCGAGAATTTCCGCAAACTTTGCGTTTTCGGACAGGAAGCCGTAGCCCGGATGGATCGCATCGGCGCCGGTGATCTCGCAAGCAGCAACGATCTGATGAATGTTCAGATAGCTGTCGCGCGAGGGCGGCGGTCCGATACAAACACTTTCATCCGCCAGACGGACATGCATCGCGTCGGCATCTGCCGTGGAGTGAACGGCGACCGTCTTGATGCCCAGTTCCTTACAGGCTCTGAGCACGCGAAGAGCGATTTCGCCACGATTGGCTATGAGGATCTTTTGAAACATGCGCTTGCTGCCAGTTCCCGTTTCGTGAAGTGAAGACACGTCAAACAATGGTTGTGCGACGCTTATTCGATCACGACGAGCGGTTCGCCGAATTCAACCGGCTGGGCGTCATCAATCAAAATGGCCTTGACCGTCCCGGCGCGCGGGGCGGGGATCTGGTTCATGGTCTTCATGGCTTCGATGATGAGGAGGGTCTGGCCTTCCTTCACCTGTGTGCCGACTTCGATAAAGTTGCGGGCGCCCGGTGCCGGAGCGAGATAGGCGGTGCCAACCATCGGCGAAGGAACGGCATTCTTTGCCAGTTCAGCCTTGGTCGGCTCGGCGGCTGCCGGAGCGGCGGCAGGCGCTGCAACAGCAGCCGGTGCTGCGGCCGGATAAACGGTCGCTGCGGCTTGAACCGTTACATTGCGCGAAACGCGGATGCGCAGATCGCCATGTTCGATTTCGATATCCGTGAGGTCGGTATCGTTGAGGATATCCGCCAGATCGCGGATGGTTTCTTTGTCGATGACAGTGTTTTTGCTGGACATATCAGGCCCCTTTTACGCTTTGCCCGTTGTGTTCTTGTTCTTTGGCAATTGCCGCGAGCGCGCGTAGGCCGAGCAGATACCCTTCCGCGCCAAAGCCGCAAATGACGCCTTTGGCGACTGCGGATACATAAGAGTGGTGCCGGAAGGCCTCACGCGTATGAATGTTCGAAAGATGCACTTCCACAACCGTGACCTTTGCAGAGCGGATCGCGTCGTGAATGGCAATTGAAGTGTGGCTGTAGGCCGCCGGATTGATCAGGACATAGGCGTCTTTCTTGCCCGCTTCCTGAATCCAAGTGACCAGATCGCCTTCATAATTGGATTGGCGGAAATCAACGTCAAGATCGAGAGAACCGGATTCGCGCTTGCAAGCCTCTTCAATGTCGGCCAGCGTCGCAACGCCATAAATCCCCGGTTCACGCTTTCCCAGAAGATTGAGATTGGGACCGTTTAGAACAAAAACCGTCTTTGCCATTGTGTCCGCGCCAAATCCTTTGCAACCGATATCGTGTTACCACGAAAATTTAGTAACACTTCGCTTTCCATATAGAGAGCTTGGATGCAAGCCGAAACCCTATAATTCAGTGCAGATGTCCTGCCTGACCGGTTTTTCCCGCTATTCTTTGCGAGATGCACCGGCATTGCGGCATATTTGCTTTAATCGCCGGTTATCACCGAGTTTTGATAAGTCTGTGCCCGAAACGCCTGTCAGGGAAAAGCGTATCGGGCACAGGTGTCAGTTTTACTTCTTGGCGGCGGTACGTGCTGCGGCGATTCTCTCCACCAGACCATCGACACCGATGGCGCCCGGCACCAGCTCGCTGCCGATGATATAGGACGGCGTGCCGGTGATGTTGAGCTGCGTTGCCAATTGATAGGTATCCTGGAAAGCGCCGGTGATCGCCGGGTCTTTCATCTTTTCGCGCAGTGCGGTTTCATCGGCGCCAAGTTTGACGGCATCGGCAATCGCAGATGCCTCGGTCGCGCGCTCCTGTGCGCCCAGCAATACGCCGTGGAATTCAGCATATTTTTCCGGCATCAGCGCCTTGAAGGCCTGCGCAACAATATGCGCCTTCACCGAATCCGGGCCGAGGATCGGGAATTCCTTCATGACGAAACGAACATTCGGATCGTTTTTCAGGATGGCCTGCATGTCGGGCAGGGCGCGCTTGCAATAGCCGCAATTGTAATCGAAGAACTCATAGACGGTTACGTCGCCGTTCGGATTGCCAAAAACTGCGTCATGCTCGGGGTGGTAAAGTGCGCTCTGGTTGGCAGCCAGCACCTTCTTGACCTGCTCCTGCGCGTCATGCGCCTGCTTGGTTTCGAGCGCGGTCTGCACTTCCAGCATCAGTTCTGGGTTCTTGAGAAGATAGTTGCGCACCACATTTTCAATGGCTTGCTGGTTAAGCGGTGCTTCAGCTGTTACTGCCGCTGCTGCTGGGGCGACGGGCGCAGCCGAATGGCGCGACAGACCCGCACCATAGCCAAGAGCCAGCGCTGCCAGACCGACAATGCCGCTTGCCAGCGTGATGGAAACTGCGTTCTTCATCTTCAAATTCCAATCCGTTTAAAAATACGCCCTGCCAGGAGGACTATGTCGGGCGTTATTTGCTTTTCTTCGTATTGATAATGTCCTGCGCACGCAACCAGTCCGGCGAGCCGGATTTCAGCTGCTTCTGTGCGCGGATTGCGAATATTTGGGCATCCTGAAGTTTGCCCGCATAGAAGTTCATGTCGGCGGTTGCGAGGTCTGCAAGGCCCATATTGCCCTGCTGGCCATAGGCCTGCGCGAGATATCCATAGCCGCCCGGAAACTCGGGATCGGAAGCAATGCCCGCTTTGATCTCCTTGATCGCGGTTGGCATGTTCGCCTTTGTGCCCGTCAGCATGAGTGCCCGTCCGTAGCTCATGCGCAGCAGCGGAGACTTGCGTGGGTCGAGCGATACGGCGGTCTGGAAAGCCTTTGCTGCGCCGGCGGCATCATTCGCCTTGATGAGAACTTCGCCGCGCATTTCAAAGAAATAAGGGTTCTTCGGCTGTTCCTTGATCAGCGCGTCGAATTTGGGCTGGGCGGAACGCGCAGCACCGTTCAGATAGGTGGTGATGGCGCTGCCATAGCGCGCCGGAAGCCCGCCGGGATTGCTGCGAAACATGCGTTGCAGCGCGCCCATATTGCCCGAATAAGCGGCAATCTTGGCGCGTGCCATGTCGTGACGCAATTGAAGTGCGGGCGAATCCGTCTTGTTGAAGTTTGGGCTCTTCTTGGCCAGTTCTTCCAGATTGGCGATACGTTCACGCGGAAGCGGGTGGCTGATGCGATATTGATCGATCTGCGTGCCTGACAGGGAGAGGGCGGAGGCAAAACGCTGGAACGTGTCCAGCATTCCCTTGGACGACTGCCCGGTCGCATTGAGATAATTGACTGCCATACGGTCGGCGGTCATTTCCTCGGTACGCTGATAGCTGAGCAGGCTGCGCATTGCCGCCTCGGCGCTGCCAAGCGCGATGCCGCCGCCTGCACCGGCTGCAGACCCGCTGCCTGCTGCTGCGCCTGCAACGCCTGCGCCCACGCCGAGCAACATGCCGATCACCGCCATGGTCCGCGCGCGGCTCAACTGTTCCCGCAGGCGATCCTGATGCCCGCCCGCCAGATGGCCCGCCTCATGCGCGATCACGCCGATGATTTCATTGGGCGTATCGGCCTGCATGATCGCGCCGGTATTGATGAAAATGCGCCGCCCATCGACAAAGGCGTTGAAACTCGGCGAATTGACGAGGATGACGCGCACGCCACGGCTGGAAAGACCAGCGGCCTTCAGGATCGGCGCGGCATAATCTGAAACCAGTGCTTCGATTTCCGCGTCGCGCACGATCGGTACACCACGCGACTGGGCGGATGCAGGCATAACTCCCGTCACCGCCACGGCAAGTGCTGAAAGTGCGGCCACAGAACGGCGGACAAATCGTCCAAAGGATAAGGTTCCAGTCGGGAACGGCGCGATCAATGCTGCCATAATGCTCGTCGTCCTCCTCGTCATTTCATGCGAATCTCGCATCGGTTCATTCATCGTATCGGGAAACAAGTTCCGGTTCAGGACCTTATAGCCGTCTCAGCGCTTTTTAAACGATATCTCGACAAGGCAGCATGATCTTAAAAGTCGGATATCGGGCGTGCAATCTCTGCCGACTTTGATATCCGGTCAATTCCGATATTGTTGCCATCAATCTGTAGACCCCAAAGCGCGTTATGACTGCGCTACCGGTGTCGTTTACAAGCATTCATCCAAGACAATGTACCCAATTTCCTAAAAGCGCTGTTGCTTTAGCAATCCGGCGTTTATACGGCGGTGATGTTGTGTTGTGTCCGTGCGGCGGCTCCAGCGGAGCGCCTGCAATGTTCTGGAGGTAAAGTTGATCAGTCTTTCTAGCCGCAGCGCGGTTGAGCCATTCCACGCCATGGATGTTCTGGCCGAAGCCAACCGCCGCCGCGCGGCAGGTCATCCGATCATTTCGATGGCGGTTGGCCAGCCCGCAGATCCGGCACCGCAAATCGTGCGGCAGGCCGCCGAACAGGCGTTGAAAGACGGGCGCATCGGCTATACCGACGCGCTGGGGCTGGTTGAACTGCGTGAAGCGATTGCCACGCATTATGCCGATCATTACGGCGTTTCCGTTTCGGCAGATCGAATAGCGGTTACGACCGGCTCTTCGGCGGCCTTCAATCTGGCTTTTGTCGTCTATTTCGATCCAGGCGACCGGGTGGCGATCACGCGCCCGGGCTATCCGGCTTACCGCAATATTCTGACAGCGCTTGGGCTGGAAGTGGTGGAAATCCCAACCGGCAATGGCTCATCGGCGGCGCTGACTGCCGAGGCTTTGGCGGCTGCGCACGCCGAAAAGCCGTTGAAGGGCGTATTATTTGCAAGCCCGGCCAATCCAACAGGCGCAGTCATTGCCAAGCCTGAACTGAGGGCGATCATCGATACGGCCCGTTCGCTTGGCATTCGCGTGATTTCGGACGAAATTTATCACCGGCTTTCCTATGAAACCGACGATGTGACGGCGCTTGAAATCGCCGACGATGTCACGATCATCAATTCGTTCTCGAAATATTACTGCATGACGGGTTGGCGTATCGGCTGGATGGTTCTGCCGGAGGGCGATGTTCGCGCCATCGAACGGCTGAGCCAAAGCCTTTATATTTCCGCGCCAGAGCTTTCGCAGCGCGCGGCCATCGAGGCTTTCCACGCCACTGCCGAACTGGAGCGCATCAAGGATCGCTATCGCCAGAACCGCGCCATCCTGCTGGAACACCTGCCGCAAATGGGGCTGAAACTCGCGGCACCGATGGACGGTGCATTCTACGCTTATTGCGACGTTTCACGCTTCACCAATGACAGCATGGAATTTGCGCGCAAGATGATTGCCGAGATCAACATCGCCGCAACGCCGGGCCGCGATTTCGATCCGCTGGATGGCCACCGTACCATGCGCTTTTCCTATGCTGGAAAAGTCGAGGAAATGCAGGAAGCGGTTCGCCGCCTGGAAGATTGGCTTCCGCAACAGTCAGCCTGAAACCAAAGATGCAAAAAAACCGGCGTTTCCGCCGGTTTTTTTTATTTCTGATGTTCGGGCAGAGCTTAAAAGAAACCCTTCTTCTGCCACCAGCCGCCACGCTTCGGCTTCTGTTCGTCACTCTCGCTCGATGTGACGACAGGCTCAACATTCTTGGCCGGTTCTTCGATCACAGCCACTTCGGTTTCGACTTCAACAGCTTCGGCAGCGCCTTCTTCAACCTCTACCGGCTTGGCAGCTGCTTTGCGGGTGCGGCGCTTCGGCTTATCAGCTTCCACGGCTTCAGGCGCTTCTACGGCTTCCGGTGCGGCGTCGTCGGCCTTCTTGCGAGACCGGGTCTTCCGGGCTGGCTTGACAGGGGCTTCTTCGACTTCTGCAGCAACCACCTCATCTGCGGCTTCCTCAGTCTTTGCAGACTTGCGGGCACGCGGCTTGCGGGCAGCCTTGGCTGGCTTTTCGGCTTCAGCCGGCGCTTCGGCAGCTTCCGTTGCAACAGCAACCGCTTCCACAACCTCAACAATTTCGGCCTTGGCAGCGACGACTTCGGCTGCAGCAGCTTCAATAGCGGCCTCGGCCTTTACCGGCAGAACAGGCGTGTAGCCGACAAACTCCGGATCAGGAACCTTGCGACCGCGCACCTCGTCTTCACGACGATTCTTGCGTCCACCGCGACGGCCACGACGGCGCTTCTTACGGCGATCATCGTCGCTCAAAGCGGCATCCGACCGCGGTTCAGAAGCTTCATCGCCTTCATCCGCATCGTCTTCGGCATCTTCGGTGGCAGCATTGTCCTGAGCGGTCTGTTCGCGGTTGTCGCGATCCTTGCCGCCACGACGGCGACGACGGCGACGACGCTTGCGGTCGCCTTCCTCGCTGCGCTCTTCCCGAGCCGGCGCTTCGGCCTTGACGTCTTCTTCTTCCTCGTCTTCCTCGACCGGAATTTCAGGATCTTCGATGTCGTCTTCGATATAGGCCATCGGCTGGACAGGAGGCTGTGTCACCGGACGGGTGGACGGCGCGCCCTTGTCGATCGCAAAATGCTGGTGACCGACGCTTTCATCGGCGTCGATGCTGATGGCGACGCCAAAGCGGCCTTCCAGATCGGCCAGCAACTGGCGCTTGTGGTTCAGCACATAAAGCGCCGAAGCCGCTGGCGTGCGAACATTGATGTCAAAGCCCGAATGACGCAGCAGATAATCTTCAATGCCGCGAATGATATGCAGCGCCATCGACGAGTCCGAGCGGACATGGCCGGTGCCGCCGCAATGCTGGCAAACCTGCATCGTGCTTTCCAGCACCGATGCGCGAATGCGCTGGCGCGACATTTCCAGAAGGCCGAAATGCGAGATGCGACCAACCTGAATGCGGGCGCGGTCGTCCTTCAGGCAGTCCTTCATCTTCTTTTCGACAGCGCGATTGTTGCGCTTTTCTTCCATGTCGATGAAGTCGACGACGATCAGGCCGGCAAGGTCGCGCAGGCGCAGCTGGCGCGCCACTTCTTCGGCTGCTTCCAGATTGGTCTGGAGCGCGGTGTCTTCGATGGAATGTTCGCGCGTCGAGCGACCGGAGTTGACGTCGATGGCAACCAGCGCTTCAGTCTGGTTGATGATCAGGTAACCACCCGATTTCAGCGTCACCTGCGGCAGCAGCATGCGGTCGAGCTGGGCTTCGACGCCATTGCGTGTGAAGATCGGCACCTGTTCGCGATAGGGCTGGACCACCTTGGCATGGCTCGGCATGAGCATGCGCATAAAGTCCTTGGCCTCGCGATAGCCGTTCTCGCCGGAAACGAGGATTTCCGTGATGTCCTTGTTATAAAGGTCGCGGATCGAGCGTTTGATCAGGCTGCCTTCTTCGTAGACGAGGGACGGCGCCGTCGACTGCAAGGTCAGCGTACGGACATTTTCCCAAAGGCGCATCAGATATTCGTAGTCGCGCTTGACTTCCGCCTTGGTGCGATTGGCGCCAGCCGTACGCAGGATCACGCCCATGCCCTGCGGCACTTCGAGTTCCTTGACGATTTCCTTCAGTCGCTTGCGATCCTGCGGTTGGGTGATCTTGCGGGAAATGCCGCCGCCACGCGCAGTGTTCGGCATCAGCACCGAATAACGACCAGCCAGCGACAGATAGGTCGTGAGAGCAGCGCCCTTGTTGCCGCGCTCTTCCTTGACCACCTGCACCAGCAGAATCTGGCGGCGCTTGATGACTTCCTGAATGTTGTACTGGCGGCGATGGGTGCGGGTATGCGTCGGCAGTTCTTCCAGCGCATCTTCCGAACCGACCGATTCGACCATGTCTTCTTCATGCTCGACATCGTCTTCGTCGCCATTGTCGATGGCTTCCGAAATTACGTCGCCCTTATGCGACAGGGCGCTTGCAGGTGTGCCAGGCACATAATTCGCAAAACCGGGACCGACGGGCTCGGCTGCGGGCAGGCCGTTATCCGATGCGCTGGCCTGTGCCTTGTTCTGGTTGTCGCGGCCACCGCGGCGGCGATTGCGACGCGAGCGGTCATTCGACCGTTCACCCGAACGCTCGCCAGAGCGTTCGCTCTTGGCGCGTGGCTCGTCATCATCGTCGTCTTCGGCGCGCTGCGCCTTGGCTTCCGCTTCAAGCAGCGCCAGACGATCCGCGACCGGAATCTGGTAATAATCGGGATGGATTTCCGAGAAGGCGAGGAAACCGTGACGGTTGCCGCCATATTCCACAAATGCAGCCTGAAGCGAAGGTTCGACGCGCGTGACCCGCGCGAGGTAGATATTGCCTTTCAGCTGCTTCTTGTGTTCCGACTCGAAGTCGAATTCTTCAATCTTGTTACCGCGCGTAACAATGACGCGGGTTTCCTCCGGGTGGGAGGCATCGATGAGCATTTTGTTGGACATTAGTGTCTTTCCTACCGGCGCGAAGACGCAAAACACGTGCGCCGGAGGAAGCCCTGAAGGCTGCCGACCTAACCGTATTGCATCTGCCGGATGGTTCTGGGTTCGCCGGAACATAAGCTGCTGCCTTTACGCGCGACGGCCACGTGGCGATCACGGTCTTTAGGCTTGCGATGGTCAGTCTTACTAGACCCATAGCTGTTCCGAACGAAACGACCTCAATATATGACCCGGAGACCGGGCCGATTTCATTGCTCTTCTCGAGCGTTAAAGCGCCGTGCGTCTAACTGGACGCACAAGGACACCTTAAATTCTCAAATCCACGCACCGTTCTATCCTGAAGCCGGACCCGGCTTTAAGTTCGATGCGGTGGCGACAGCGCGTAACAATGCGCAATCGACCAATCAAAAGTGGAGGGCGGGGGAGCCACATCTCCACTGAATTCTGTTCCGGCCACCGGGACTGTGAGCGTATAAACCACTGTTCTCGCTCTCGTTCTCTCCGGTCATATTCGAAAACCGGCAAACGATTCTGACAGCTAACCCGTAACCTGCATTAGCTTTTATGGCGTCGGATGCATGATGACAAGTACGAATATCAGTTGACATTCGCATCGCAATTTCGTCGTAACCCGAATGTAGGTCATATTCGCGGCTCAATTGCGGCTGGAAAGCCTTCGTTAACCGTAGTTCTGTACGACAGTTTCATGAGTTGCGTGCAGCGGGTCGGGTGGACAGTTGCGCATTGAGGCGCACATAAAAGCGCTGGCATCGCTATTCGGTGCCACCAATTCAATATTATTCGATCGTGATGGCGAATGCATTTTCGAAACGGTGAAAAAGCAACGACAATCTCTGCAACTGCGCGGCAATGGCTGGCGCTTGCGGTCTTTCTCCTTGTGGGTCTTTTTCAGGTGGGCGCCGCTCTGGCCGCCGATCAGGCCGGACAGTCGCTGACGGCGCTCACTTTTCGCATGGCAGGCGATGATCTGCGCACCCGCATCGTCGTGATGTTCGACCGCGAGCCGGAACTGACGACGCGCCTTTTCGACAATCCCCATCGTCTGGTGATCGAGTTGCCCGAAACCCGTTTCGGGTTCGACGAAAAGAGCCTTGAAGCCAGAGGTCTGGTTTCCAATGTTCGTTACGGACTGGCGGGGAAGGGGCGTTCGCGCCTTATCCTGACCCTGCGTGGCCCCTTCAAGGTGGAAAATCTGCGCGTTTTGAAAAATGAAAGCGCGTCCGGTTATCGTCTTGTGGCGGATATGGTCGCAACGTCCGACCGGGAATTCACCGCACAACTGCAAGGACGTTCAGAAATCACGAGTTCGACCGAGCGCAAGGCTGCGCTTTCTGCTCAATCAGCCAAGATCGAGACCCGTCCGTTTACGGTGATGATCGATCCGGGCCATGGCGGCATCGACAGCGGTGCCGAAAGCCTGAGCGGTATCAAGGAAAAAGACCTGACGCTCGCCTTCGGTGTCGAATTGCGCGACCGTCTTGCGCAGGAAAAGAACATTCAGGTTCTGATGACACGGGACGACGATACTTATCTTCGCTTGTCCGAGCGCGTCCGCATCGCGCGCCAGCATGAGGCCGATCTGTTCATCTCCATCCATGCTGATACGATCAATCAGCAGGATATTCGCGGTGCCACGGTCTATACGATTTCCGACAAGGCGTCGGATGCGGTAGCGCGCGCCATGGCGGAACGTGAAAACAAATCCGACAATCTGGGAGGCACCGCGCCGGAAGAAGTGCCGGAAGTTGCCGATATTCTGCTCGATCTGACGCGCCGCGAGACCCATAGCTTCTCGCTGAGCTTTGCGGAAAAGGTGATCGCACAATTGCAGGGGCAGGTTAATCTCATCAACAATCCGCACCGTTTTGCCGGATTTCAGGTGCTGCGCGCCCCGGACGTGCCTTCTGTATTGATCGAAATCGGCTATCTGTCGAATGCAGAAGACGAAAAACTCATAAGCAACCCGGAATGGCGGAAAAAACTTGCTGACCGACTTGCTTTGGCAATCAAGTCGTTCGAAACGTTACGACGCCCGGCAATCGTAACAAAAGGTTGAGCACCAGCACGACGATGCATGCATGCAACAGTTTGTCGTATTTTTATTCCGGGACCGAGCCTAAAGATGTTAATTCTGTTAAAACGCATAAACGATCTTGCGTTTGACGCATTTGATGGTCACTAAGCCTGATACCATGAACCTTACGGGGCTCGTGGGTTGGCGGTTGGCGCATTGACGCTTATCATGGGCATAATCTGACGGCAGGATTCCGCAAATATGGTAAGGCTTATCGGTTATTTCTTCGGGATTGGTGCGGTGCTGATGCTTCTGGCAGCAGGCGGCGTTGCCCTTTACGTCGGAAGCCTTAGCAAAGATTTGCCCGATTATGAGGTGCTGGCGAAGTACGAGCCGCCGGTCATGACCCGCGTTCATGCATCGGACGGCAGCCTGATGGCGGAGTTCGCGCGCGAGCGTCGCATGTACTTGCCAATCCAGGCTGTGCCGAACCGGGTCAAGGCTGCGTTCATCTCCGCCGAAGACAAGACCTTCTACGAACATCATGGTCTCGATTTCGGTGGTCTGGCACGCGCCGTTATCACTAACGTCAAGAATATGGGCTCGGGTCGCCGCCCGATGGGCGCGTCGACCATCACGCAGCAGGTCGCGAAGAACTTCCTCCTGTCCTCGACCCAGACCTATGACCGCAAGATTCGTGAAGCGATTCTGGCCATGCGTATCGAGCAGGCCTATTCCAAGGATCGCATTCTCGAACTCTATCTGAATGAAATCTTCTTCGGCCTTGGCTCTTACGGTATCGCCAGCGCGGCACTGACCTATTTTGACAAGTCGGTCGGCGAACTGAACATCGCGGAGAGCGCGTATCTCGCAGCACTTCCGAAGGGCCCGAACAATTATCATCCCTTCCGCCAGCCAGCCCGCGCCATGGAACGTCGCAACTGGGTGATCGATCGTATGGCCGAAAACGGCTATATCACGACAGCTGAGGCGGAAGACGCGAAGAAGCAGCCGCTCGGCGTCACATCGCGCAGCGATATGCATTATGTCTTCGCATCGGAATATTTCACCGAGGAAGTGCGCCGCCAGATCATCCAGAAATATGGTGTCGACGCCCTGTATGAAGGCGGCCTGTCGGTCCGCACCACGCTGAATCCGACCTTGCAGGTCGAAGCACGCAAATCGCTGCAGTCTGCGCTTCTGCGCTATGACGAAGCACGCGGCTGGCGCGGGCCGTTGAAGAATGTCGATCTCGGCAATGATTGGGGCACCGCCTTCGGCGACATGCAGTCCTATTCGGATGTTCCGGAATGGCAGCTCGCCATTGTGCTGAATGTTTCCGCTGCCGGTGCCGATATCGGCCTCCAGCCGGAAGTCGAAGCGTCCGGATCGCGCAGCAAGGAGCGCAAGCGCGCCTTTATCACCGCCGACGACATGAAGTGGGCGATGCGCGTCACCAATATCGATGGCAAGCGCAGCAGTGCGAAGTCGCCGGAAGGTGTACTCAACACCGGCGACATCATCTATGTCTCGAAGGAAGGCAACGGCTATCGGCTTCAGCAGCCGCCGAAGCTTGAAGGCGCGCTCGTCGCCATGGACCCGCATACGGGCCGTGTGCTGGCAATGGTCGGCGGCTTCTCCTATGCGGAATCGGAATTCAACCGCGCCACACAGGCCTATCGCCAGCCGGGTTCGTCGTTCAAGCCGTTCGTCTACGCTGCGGCGCTCGACAATGGTTATACGCCTGCTTCCGTGGTTCTGGACGGTCCGCTGGAAGTCAATCAGGGCGGTACGCTCGGTGTCTGGGCGCCGAAGAACTATTCGGGCAAATTCGCCGGTCCGTCCACGCTACGCTACGGTATCGAGCAGTCGCGTAACGTCATGACCGTGCGTCTGGCACAGGACATGGGCATGAAGCTTGTCGCTGAATATGCCGAACGTTTCGGCGTTTACGACAAGATGCTGCCGGTTCTCTCCATGTCGCTCGGCGCGGGTGAAACCACCGTACTGCGCATGGTAACGGCCTATTCCGTCATCGCCAATGGTGGCCAGAGCATCACGCCGTCGATGATCGACCGTATTCAGGACCGTTACGGCAAGACCGTGTTCAAGCACGATGCGCGCCAGTGCGAAGGCTGCAATGCGCAGGATTGGGCCAATCAGGAAGAGCCGACCCTGATCGACAATCGCGATCAGGTGCTGGACCCGATGACGGCCTATCAGATCACATCGATGATGGAAGGCGTTGTTCAGCGCGGCACGGCGCAGATTCTGAAGAGCCTCGACCGTCCGCTGGCTGGCAAGACCGGCACGTCCAATGACGAAAAAGACGCATGGTTCGTCGGCTTCACGCCCGACCTCGTGGTCGGTGTATTTATGGGCTACGATACTCCGGAATCGCTCGGACGGGGCGGCACGGGCGGCGGTCTGGCTGCACCGGTGTTCAAATCCTTCATGGAGCAGGCGCTGGCTGGAACGCCCAAGGTGGACTTCCGCGTACCGGAAGGCATGACGCTGATTGCGATCAACCGCAAGACCGGTATGCGCACCAATGAGGGTGACCCGAATCTGATTATGGAAGCCTTTAAGCCGGGCACGGGACCATCCGACAGCTATTCGGTCATCGGTATGGATTCGTTCCGTGAAGGCGCGCCTGTCGCACCGCAATCGCCGCAAGCAACCCGTGCAATCAACTCCGGCTCGGGCGGACTTTACTGATCCGGTTACAGGGCTTTGGCCTTTACACAGCGTGGCCGCGTCACTATGGTCCGCGGCGCTTGGACAGGCTGTCCGACGCTGGAAATGACGAGCCGGGCTTTGCGTCCGGTTTGGTTTCCCATTGAAATAGGAATTACTGAAGGAACGATTTGCCCATGCGCGCGGAAATCGAGACGCTGGTTGTCGAAATCAAGCAGGCCATAAGCCTGCTGAGGAGGCATCTTTGACTGGGATCAGGCGATAAAACGTCTCGGCTATCTCAATCAGAAGGCCGAAGATCCCACACTCTGGAATGATGCCCAGGAAGCCCAGAAGCTGATGCGTGAGCGCCAGCAGCTGGAAGACAGCATTAACGGTATCAATCAGCTTACCCAGACATTGAACGACAGCATCGAACTCATCGCCATGGGCGAGGAGGAAGGCGACAAGTCGATCATCGACGATGCGGAAAACACCGTCCGCGAACTCAAGGTCGAGATCGATCGCCGCCAGATCGACATGCTGCTGTCGGGCGAAGCCGATGCCAACGACACCTATGTCGAAGTGCATGCCGGCGCCGGTGGCACGGAAAGCCAGGACTGGGCGTCGATGCTGCTGCGCATGTATACGCGCTGGGCAGAACGCAACGGCCGCAAGGTCGAGGTGATGGAAGTGCACGATGGCGATGAAGCGGGCATCAAATCCGCGACCATTCTCGTCAAGGGGCACAATTCATACGGCATGATGAAGACCGAATCAGGCGTTCATCGTCTGGTCCGCATCTCGCCCTACGATTCCAATGCCCGCCGCCATACGTCCTTCGCCAGTATCTGGGTTTATCCGGTGATCGATGACAATATCGATGTGCAGGTGACGGAAGCAGACGTTCGCATTGATACCTATCGTGCATCGGGTGCCGGTGGTCAGCACGTCAACACGACGGACTCCGCAGTGCGTATCACGCATATCGCGAGCGGTATCGTGGTGCAGTGTCAGGCGGAACGTTCGCAGCACAAGAACCGTGAAAAAGCATGGTCGATGCTGCGCGCGCGTTTGTACGAGGAAGAGCTGAAAAAGCGCGAAGAAGCGACGGACGCAGCCAATGCCACCAAGACGGATATCGGCTGGGGGCATCAGATTCGTTCCTACGTTCTGCAGCCATACCAGTTGGTGAAGGATTTGCGCACCGGCGTGGAAAGCACCAATCCACAGGAAGTGCTGGATGGCGCGGTAACGCCTTTCATGGAAGCAGCGCTCGCACACCGCATTCAGGGTGGTGGCGAGATGATCGACGATATCGACTGATACCTGTTCGAAATCCGCGAATAACAAAAACCCGGCCTCAGCGCCGGGTTTTTTATGGCTGTTGTTAAAGCAGCGGCTCTATCTGTTTGCCCGCTTTGAGAAAATTGACCGGATTGACGGGACGACCGTTCTCGCGCACTTCATAATGAAGGTGACTCCCGGTCGAACGCCCGGTGCTGCCCGCCTGACCGATGACCGTGCCGCGGGTGATCTTCTGCCCGTCACGGACCAGAACCTGCGAGAGATGCGCAAAGCGTGTGGCAAAACCATTGCCGTGGTCAATCTCGACCATGTTACCATAGCCGCCAAAGCGTCCTGCCTTCATGACCATTCCGGCAGCCGTGGCCCGGATTGTCTGGCCGTAGGCGGCGCGAAAATCGATACCTGAATGAAAGGCGGAGCTGCCGAAAAACGGGTCGCTGCGATATCCGAAAAGGCTCGTCACCGGCATACCGGGGGCAGGGTTCGCGAGCGGCATCGCCGTGATTTGTTTGCGAACGCTATCGAGCCGTTCCAGTGCACTGTCGAGATTGCGGATCTGCATGTCGAAATCATTGACGATTGTGCCGGGCGCTGAAATCGGAATCAGCGGGCCGCCCATGGCAGAATGCGCCTGGTCCGAGGTTTCGATGCGAAGCCCGGCGGAATTTAGCGTGTCGACGATGGTGTCGGCTTTTTCATAAGCGGCATCCGCCAGATTGCGCACCTTGCCATTCTGTTCGCTTTCGATGCGATGGAGGGTCTGGTTGATGGTGGCAAGCAACTTGTCGGAGGTCTCGATTGTGGATTCACCCGACATGCCGCCCGCAAGACGCAGACCCAGCGGTCCCGCATCGGCACGACGCTCCGGTTTGACATTCGCGGGCACAGGCCCGGTTATGATCGGATCGATGCCGGGAAAGTCCCGCTCGCCAATCGCCTCATCCGGGATAAGCTGGCTATGCTCTTCGGCGAAGGGGACGGGCTGTGTCGGCATATCCGGCATTGGCTGCAACTTCGATGCCCGTTCCAGCAAAGGCGCAAGCTTGCCATCGCGCGCGCTCAGCGTCTGCTGTCGCTGCATGAGTTCAGCGAGCTTGTTTTCCATGACCTGCTGGTCAAGCATCTGGCGGCTCGTAATGCGGTCCACTTCCGTGCGCAGCAGCGAAATCCGGTCTTCATAAAGCTGCTGGTTGCGTGCCTGTCGCGCAATGCTGGAACTGATCAGATCATCGCGCAGCACGAGATAGGCGGTGGAGCCGAGATAGGCAGTTGAAAGCGCCAGAAACGCCGCTCCGCCTGCAATGGCCATCCAAGGGCGAAACGTGAAATGGCTGATTTTCTCGCCGCGAGCGATAATGACGACAGGCGGTTCCTTGCGTTCACCGAAGACCGTCTTTCCCGTTGTTTTCGCCCGTTTATTCGTCATGGCACCCACATGCCCCCCGATAGAGCAGCTCGGAACCTGAACACGGATGCGAACTGCAAAATTCTGGCGGAACGTTCTGGAAAACGCACCGATTCCCTAAGTTTGATTACAACTTATTAGGGTTAATAAAGCTTTGCATTCGTGGCTTGCGCCAGCCATGCGGGCCGGAAAGTGTCTCAGATCGAGACCGGAGACAGGTTGCGATAAAAGGACGGCGTCAGTCCGGCTTCGGCCCGTGCCAAATCGTTGAACGGCGGCTTGAGATCGCCGCGAAAATTGGTGCGCACCAGTTCCTGAAAGCGGGCGACCGGATCGATGCGATTACGCGCGCAGAAAAAGCGAAACCATTTCGCGCCGACCGCGACATGGGTTTTCTCGTCGTTATAGATGGTGTCCAGTATCGCTGCCGTCTCGTGATCGCCGGTTTCGATCATCTTTTCGAGAAGCGACGGCGTCAAATCCAGCCCACGCGCTTCGAGTATGAGCGGCACCACGGCCAGCCGCGCCTCCAGATCATTGCGCGTTTGATGCGCCGACTGCCACAGCCCGTCATGAGCAGGCATGTCACCATAATCGGCACCAAGATCTTTCAGGCGATTGCGCAGCAAAGTGAAATGCCGCGCTTCGTCATCAGCGACTTTCATCCAGCCATCGAAAAAGCTGCGCGGAATGGGCTTGGCTGCAAAGCGGGCCACAATATCGAGCGCCAGATCGATGGCATTCAACTCGATATGCGCAAGAGCGTGCATCAGCGCGATACGGCCATGCTCCGTGTGGAGCGAGCGCTTCTTCATCATGCGCGGCGGGACAAGCTCCGGCTTGTCCGGACGGCCCGGACGATCTGGCAAAGGCGGGTCGAGCGGGCTTCGCACCGAGAGCGTGCGCCCGAACCAGCGCGCCGCCGTCTCGCGCGTGAGGCGGACTTTGTCGTCCAGATCGGCTGCAGCAATGGCACGGATGGCATTGCCACGCAGCGTTTGTTCGGGAGCCTTGGTCTCGCGCATCACAGGATACACTCCGTCGGGCTATAGGGCGCGAGCCGCTTCCAGCACGTCTTCGGCGTGACCGGCAACTTTCACCTTGTTCCAGACCCGTGCGATACGGCCAGCGGCATCGATCAGAAAGGTTGTACGCTCGACGCCCATATATTTGCGGCCATACATGCTTTTCTCGACCCACACGCCATAGGCTTCCAGAGCTGTGCGTTCTTCGTCTGCGACGAGATCGACGGTCAAATCGTGCTTTTTGCGAAACTTGGCATGTTTCGTGGCGCTGTCTGGCGACAGGCCGATTACCCGCGCACCGATTTTGTCGAATTCCGGCTTCAATTGTGAAAAGGCAATCGCTTCCTTGGTGCAGCCCGACGTGTCATCCTTGGGATAGAAATAGAGGACGACAGGCTTGCCTTTCAACGACGAAAGGGTGAGTTGACCGCTTCCCGAAAGTCCATCTGACGGCAAGCTGAAATCCGGTGCCGTTTCGCCAACTTGGGGATGAGCCATATCTGTGCCTTTCTTTTATGGATTAGCATGGAAATCACCTGTTACAGTCCGAGCTATCGCATTCGAGTGACGCTTGTGCAACCATGGAAACCGCATCGTTTCGCAGATTGGCGAAATGTCGGAAAATGGACGCAAGCGCAAACCGCAAGCACTGTCTCAGATGGAAAGGGTGAGTAAAATCAATTCAATACGATAGTTTCATGATTCATCTTATGAAGCGTCGTCGATTGCAGCACTTGATATCCGGCTGGGTTGTTGACAGAGAAACCGAAACGAATCCGCTTCACGAAGCGGGAGATGGATAGAATCGAGCGTCTGGCCGCTGATGGCGCAGATGGTCTCGCAGACGGCCCGTTGCGCTCGGGGCGGTCATTTATTTCGCGTTGTTCCCATGCTTTCGTTTCGATTTGCATTCTGCTTGTTCTGGTCGGTGGTGCGGGTTTTCTCATTCTTCGTGGCGGCGTGAACAGCGAGCTTTTGCGTAATGAAGCGCAGAAGGCTCTGGTCGGCGTGCTGGGCGATGGCGCGTCCGCTTCGATTGGCAGCGCCGCGCTTTCGCTCGATCAGGATAGCCATGTCGCCATGGAAGCGCGGGACGTTTCCGTGATCGACCCCGGGCAAGGCGTTGAAATCAAAGGCATCCGGTCTGTGCGCCTTGGTTTGGCCCCTCTGCCGCTTTTGACCGGATCGGTGCGCGTGGCGCAGCTCGAAGTCGAGGGCGTGACCTTCGATATGCCGGAGGCGAAGGGCGACGGTTTCTGGAAGTCCCTGCCTTACGATGAGCGCGGCATCGTCGATTTCGATGCCGTTTCGGCGCAGATTTTCGCGGCGATGCGCAAGAGCGTCGAGCTTTTGCGCCAGCAGGACACCCGCGCCATTGGCATTTTCAACAGCACCATCCGCTTCAAGGCGGGCGACGCTCAACATTCCGTGGAAATCAAGACTGCGCGACTGGTGGAAGATCAAGGAAAGATCGCCATCACGGGTGATCTGCTCTGGCAGGGTAAGAGGATCGCGATTGACGGCAAGATTGATCGCGATGTTGCTGATAACAGCCTTCAGGGCTTCGCGCTTAACATCAATGATATTCCCGTTAAGCTCGGATCGCCGCCTGAAGTAACGCCTGTCATGGCGAACAACAGGATCAATCCGGCGCATTTCGAGCTGGACGGGCAGGCAAAAATTACGCTTTCCGGCACAGCCGCGACGGGCGACCGGCCCGAACGCCTTGGCGTTGATCTGGGCGTCGATGGCATCGACATGCAGATGGGGCGGGTCGAGGACGTGCGCGGCAGTGCGCTTTTGAGCCTTGAGCATCAGGTGGGTAGTCGCAAGATCGAGATCAAGCAATCGCGGCTGCAATTGGGGGGACTTCAGGCGCAGTTCAACGGCGCATTCGGGCCAGAACCGGAGGATGCGGGCAATCAGGACGGTCCGGCCTATCGTTTCGAGGTTCTGACCAGTTCGGCGACGAGCATGCCAGCGGAGTCGACAGAGCAGCCGCTGTCCTTCGCAACCCGCATATCTGGTCGTTTTCTGGCTGATCAGCTGCGTGTGCAGTTTGCCAATCTCGATGTGCAGACCGAAAACGGTCAGCTTTACGGGCAGGGCGGCATGGCGTTCGGCAATGGCTCGCCCGAAATGATCTTCATGCTGCGCATTCCTAAAATGCCTGTGGCTGACGCCAAGCATCTCTGGCCCATCGACGTGGCCGATGGCGCGCGTGAATGGGTTCTGAAAAACCTTTACGGCGGCACGCTGAAAGATAGCCAGATCGACATCTCGCTGGCTGCCGGACGCTTTAACGGTCCGGGTCTGCCGCCACCGCTGACGGGCGATGAAATCAAAGGTGATTTCAAGGTTTTCGACACACGTCTTGACGTGGTCGGTGAATTGCCGCCGGTGCGCGATGCCGATGGCGTGATCACCGTTCGCGGTGCGCATACGACGATCAAGCTCCCCAAGGGGGTCGTCTATACGGCGCAAAACAGAAAGGCCGACGTTTCCAACGGCACGCTGATCATTCCATGGGGACCGCAGCGTCCGGTTATTTCCGATCTCGATATTACGGTTTCGGGCGATGCATCCGCTATCGCCGAGATTGCCGGTAAAAAGCCCATTGATGTTCTGAAAAACGTGCCCTTCCTGCCGGAAGACGTATCGGGCGATGTGAAAGCGCAGGTGAAGGTAAGCTTTGCCGTGTCGAAGGACCCGCCGCCCGGCACTTTGAAATGGAGCGCCGATATCGGCTTCAACAATCTGGATATCGCAAAGCCGGTGGGCGGATCGAATGTCAGCAATGCGACAGGCACGATCAAGGTTGACCAGACCGCCGCTGTCATCACCGCTGATGCTAAACTCGATGGCGTACCCGGCAAGGTGACGATGACCGAGCCGGTTAATCTGTCCGGACCGGCCAAGCGCGATCAGAAGATCAAGCTGGAAATCGACGACAAGACACGCAACGCGGTGTTTCCGGGGCTGAACTCCGTCTTTTCCGGGCCAATGTCGGTTGATCTCGGCATGGCGGAAGGCGGTAAGCGCCACGTCACGGCCGATCTTGGCAGAACACAGGTGGACCTGTCATGGCTTGGCTGGCGTAAGGGCGCTGGCATACCGGCCAAGGCCACCTTCGATTTCATCCAGAATCCGGATGATAAGAGCAAGATCGATATCAACAATCTGGTCTTCACGGGGGATGCATTCGGCGTAAAGGGCGATCTGTCGATTGCCAAGGGCGATTTCCAGTCGGCTGATTTCAGCGAATTGCGTCTCAACCGGAATGACCGTCTGTCGGTCAAGGCTACCAAGGGTGCCAATGGCTATCGGGTCAATGTGCGCGGATCGCAATTCGATGCGCGGGCCTTGATCAAGCAGGCGTCCGATCTGGGCGGCAAGGGCAGCGGCGGCAAAAGCAAGGGGCCGCGTGTGGTCGTGAGCGCGCAGGTCGATGAAGTCAGCGGCTTCAACGGCGAATCCTTGCGCAATGTCGCTATTTCCTATGAAAGCTCCGGCAATCGCATTGCGGGTGTTTCCGTCAACGCCCAGACTTCGTCCGGTCAATCATTCGTCGCGACGAATAATGATCAGGGCGATGCCCGCTCAATTTCGCTCCAGTCCAATGATGCGGGCGCGGTGCTGCGCTTTTTCGATTTCTACGACAAGATGCGCGGCGGCAAGATAACCGTTGGGCTTGCGGCGCAGGGCGATGGCCCGCTGCGTGGACAGATCGATGCCCGCAACTTCGCGATCATCAACGAGCCGCGTCTGGCCAAGCTCGTGTCGAGCCCGCCTGCAACCGGTGGTGCAAGCCTCAATCAGGCGGTGAAGCGTGACATTGACGTGTCGCGCGTCGATGTCGAGCGGGGCTTCTCGCTGATTGAAAAGGGCGATGGCTATCTCAACCTGTCGAAGGGTGTGGTGCGCGGACCATCGGTCGGCACAACGTTCCAGGGAACGCTTTACGACAAGCAAGGCAATATGGCGATCACCGGCACCTTCATGCCTGCTTATGGCGTGAACCGCCTGTTCGGGGAAGTGCCTATCGTGGGTATGCTGCTGGGCAATGGTCGCGACCGTGGCCTGATCGGCATCACCTACAAGCTTTCGGGAAGCGCAAAACAGCCGCAGGTGATCGTCAATCCTATTTCGATCATTGCGCCAGGCATCTTCCGCTCGATCTTCGAGTTTTAAAGCGGGTTAGCGCCGATAATACGGATGTGAAAAAGCCGGGCAGGAGCCCGGCTTTTTCGTTTCAATTATTGGGCTGGCCAGATCAGGCCGGGCGGATAAGCACGTGGCGCTTCTTGCCGAGCGACAGCTTGATGACGCCCTGATCGTTCAACGCACCGGCGTCGATCGTCATGCGCGGATCGGTGACCGGCTCGTCATTGATGCGCACGGCACCGCCTTCAACATGACGGCGGGCTTCACCGTTGGTGGTGCAGAGTTCTGCCAGAACCATCAGCGCCAGAATGCCGATGCCGCTGTTGAGCGTTGCCTTGTGGACGCCGACCGTCGGAAGATTTTCAGACAGTTCGCCGTCTTCAAAGGTCTTGCGGGCCGTCTCGGCGGATTCCTCGGCGGCATCACGGCCATGCAATATAGCCGTTATCTCCGTCGCGAGGATCTTTTTCGCTTCGTTGATCTCAGAACCTTCGAGCGCGGCAAGCTTGGCGATCTCATCCATCGGCAGCGTCGTGTAGAGCTTCAGGAAGCGTTCCACGTCTGCGTCCTCGGTGTTGCGCCAGTATTGCCAGAAGTCGTAGGCGCTCAGCATGTCCGCATTGAGCCAGATGGCGCCGCCCAGCGACTTGCCCATCTTCTGGCCGGAAGCGGTGGTCAGCAGTGGCGAGGTCAGGGCATAGAGCTGCGGCGTCCCCATACGGTGGCCGAGGTCGATACCGTTGATGATATTGCCCCACTGGTCCGAGCCGCCCATTTGCAGGCGGATATTATGGCGCTTGCTCAGTTCCACGAAGTCGTAAGCCTGCAGGATCATGTAGTTGAATTCGAGGAAGGACAGCGACTGCTCGCGGTCAAGGCGCATCTTCACCGAATCGAAGGACAGCATGCGATTGACCGAGAAATGACGGCCCACATCGCGCAGGAATTCGAGGTAATTGATGTTGCGCAACCAGTCGGCATTGTTGACCATCAGCGCGTCGGTGGCGCCGTCGCCAAAGGTGAGGTAGTTCGCGAAGACGCGCTTGATGCCGGCAATGTTCTCGGCAATCGTATCTTCGGTCATCAGCTTGCGCGCTTCGTCCTTGAAGGACGGATCGCCGACCATGCCCGTGCCGCCGCCCATCAAGGCCACAGGCTTGTGGCCGGTCTGCTGGAACCAGTGCAGCATCATGATCTGGATAAGACCGCCCGCGTGCAGACTTGGTGCCGTCGGGTCGAAGCCGATATAAGCCGTCACGGTTTCCTTGGCCAACAATTCGTCGAGGCCGCTTTCATCGGAAATCTGATGAATGAAGCCACGCTCGGAAAGCGTGCGAAGAAAATCGGATTTGAAACCGGACATTCCTTTTTCCTGACTGGTAAGGCGAAGTTGAAACTGGAGTAAGCGGATGCTTACAACAAAGTGATAAGTTGGCCTTTAGCACCAATCAACCGCCAATAACAAGGAAACTCCCGAACGTCTGGCGAAACACGCAATTTGCGCAGGTTTCGTCAACAGCTTCGATTGTTCAGTGCTGTGCTGTGCCTGAAAACAGATTGAGAACCACTACGCCTGCGATAATCAATGCCATGCCCGCCACGGCGGCAAAATCCAGCTTCTGACCGAAGACGAGCCAGCCGATCAGCGCGACCAGTGTGACGCCGATCCCCGACCAGACTGCATAGGCAATGCCGACGGGAATAGTCTTCAATGTCAGGGATAGAAAATAGAAGGCAAGCCCATAGGTGACGACCACAATAATAGATGGAATGGGCCGGGTGAACCCTTCCGACGCCTTGAGGCTCAATGTGCCGATGACTTCGGAGCAGATGGCAATGGCGAGAAGGGCATAGACCGGCATGGCGCACCTGCTGAGAAACGAATCGATCTGACGAAATCAATATGCACAAAAAATCCGGCGGAGCGATCCGCCGGATAAGACCAGGTCAATCTGGTTTGCGACCGATTTTGTTGTTTAGCGCAGACGCTTCGGGCGCGCTTCGACCAGTTCGCCCATCAGCCGGCGGTCGAGATATTCCGAGCATTCCTCGATCAGCTGATCGCCATGGCCGGCAAAGAAGTGGTTGGCGCCTTCAATCGTGTTCTGCGTGATGGTGATGCCCTTCTGGGTCTTAAGCTTATCCACCAGCGCCTGCACATCCTTGGGCGGTGCGACCTTGTCCTGATCACCATGGATGATGAGACCGGACGAAGGGCACGGCGCGAGGAACGAGAAGTCGTAGGTGTTCGGCTGCGGTGCGACCGAGATGAAGCCTTCGATTTCCGGACGGCGCATCAGAAGCTGCATGCCAATCCAGGAACCGAAGGAATAACCGGCAACCCAGCAATTCTTGGAATCCGGATGCAGGGCCTGCACCCAGTCGAGCGCGCTCGCGGCATCCGACAATTCGCCCGCGCCGTGGTCGAATTCGCCCTGGCTGCGACCGATGCCACGGAAGTTGAAGCGCAGTGTCGTAAAACCGCGCTGCTGGAACATGTAGAACAGATCGTAGACGATCTTGTTGTTCATCGTGCCGCCGAATTGCGGATGCGGATGCAGGATGAGCGCGATGGGCGCGTTCTTTTCCTTGGAAGGCTGATAGCGGCCTTCGAGGCGTCCGGCTGGTCCGTTAAAAATGACTTCTGGCATGTGTACTCCGCTTGTAACGGGATGATCGGACCGAAGCTGCGAACTTGACGTTGGGGGACGCCGCTTCTAGAACCGATTTGAAATTTGGACAGGCTGAACCTGAAGTTCAGCACGCAGTAATGGCTTAATAGGCTTTTCCCGATTGAAAATTCAAGGAAATTGCGCTCGAAGCCCATTCTTGACGTTATTTAGGAGATAGGGACGGTGAACGGGAGCGGCAAGAGGCTCTATCTGGACTATAATGCCAGTGCGCCTTTGCTCGATGAAGCGCGCAATGCGGTCATCGAGGCGTTGAGCATTACGGGCAATCCGTCCTCCGTGCATCGTGAGGGCCGCGCTGCCCGCGCGCTGGTTGAAGCGGCGCGCCGCAACGTCGCGTCGCTGGTCAACGCCAAGCCCGAACATGTCTTCTTTACCTCCGGCGCGACCGAAGCTGCATCGACGCTTTTGACGCCGAATTATATGATGGGGCGTTCGCCGGTGCGCCTTTCGCATCTTTATGTCAGCGCGACCGAGCACCCCTGCATGACCGCTGGCGGTCAGTTTGCCGCTGACAGCATCACGGCATTGCCTGTCGATGCAAACGGCATTTTGCGGCTCGATGTGCTGGAGCAAGCGCTTGCTGCCTATGACAAAAGCAAGGGCTTGCCGCTGGTCGCCGTGCAGGCCGCGAATAACGAAACCGGTGTCGTTCAGCCCGTGGCAGAGATTGCCGCTATCGTGAAGGCTGCGGGCGGCATTTATGTCGTCGATGCCGTTCAGGCGGCAGGGCGTATTCCGCTCGATATTTCAGATAATTGTGGCGATTATCTCATCGTTTCGTCCCACAAGATCGGCGGTCCGAAAGGCGTCGGTGCGGTTATTGCCATTTCAGATCTGATGATGCCGCGTGCGCTGGTGCGCGGCGGCGGTCAGGAGAAGGGACACCGTGCCGGTACAGAAGCCTTGCCGCTGATTGCGGGCTTCGGCGCTGCTGCAACCGTTGCGAAAGAGCGGCTTGAAAGTGGCGGCTGGTCTCCCGATATGCGGGACAGACTGGAAGCGGGGATTTTGGAAATCGCACCCGGGGCAGTGATTCACGGCAAGTCCGTGGATCGTCTTCCGAACACAACGTTCTTTTCGCTCGATGGCCAGAAGGCCGAGACAGTCCAGATCGCCTTTGACCTTGGCGGAATAGCGCTTTCGGCGGGTTCTGCCTGTTCGTCAGGCAAGGTCGGTCCAAGCCACGTGCTGGCGGCCATGGGCCATGAGGACGGCCCCGGCGCGATCCGTGTGTCGCTGGAACCGGATGTGAGCATGGATTCGGTCGAAGCGTTTCTCGCCGTCCTGCGCAAAATTGTTGAGCGTCACGAAAGCAGGAAATAGGCGGCGGAAGTGTGTTTAAACGCTGGAATGGCTGCCGGGTTTACGCCATTCCCAAAATATTCTTGAATTTTTCGGACAAATTTACGTGCGGCGCTTGAAATCTAGTTTAGAGAGGTTTTAAAGAAGCGTCACGCACACTATATTGAGGCGGTATTGTTCAAGACATATCACCTTGACGTTTGCAACTGTCGGGCCTTGACCCCGACGAGGATGGAGAACGCCAATGCCTGCAGTGCAGGAGACCATTGATCAGGTCCGCGGCCTTGACGTGGATCAGTACAAGTACGGCTTCGAGACGACGATCGAAGCAGAGAAGGCTCCCAAGGGCCTGAACGAAGATATCATTCGCTTCATCTCCGCCAAGAAGAATGAACCGGAATGGATGCTGGAATGGCGTCTGAAGGCCTATGAACGCTGGCTCACCATGGAAGAGCCAAGCTGGGCGCGTGTCGATTATCCGAAGATCGATTTCCAGGACGCCTATTATTACGCGGCGCCGAAGAACCAGAGCGGCCCGAAGTCGCTGGATGAAGTCGATCCGGAACTTCTCAAGACCTACGAAAAGCTTGGCATTCCGCTGCGCGAGCAGGAAATTCTTGCGGGCGTGCGCAAGCAGGGCGATCCGAGCGAAATCGACGGCAATCCGTCAGACAATGTCTATGCGTCCGGCCGTGTTGCCGTCGATGCGGTGTTCGACAGCGTGTCGGTCGTGACCACCTTCAAGGAAGAACTCTCCAAGGCGGGCGTGATCTTCTGCTCGATTTCGGAAGCTATCCGTGAACATCCTGAACTGGTGCAGAAATATCTAGCGTCGGTTGTTCCGGTGTCGGACAACTATTATGCGACGCTGAATTCGGCTGTCTTCACCGACGGTTCGTTCGTCTATGTTCCGAAGGGCGTTCGCTGCCCGATGGAGCTTTCGACCTATTTCCGCATCAACGAGAAGAACACCGGCCAGTTCGAGCGCACCCTCATCATCGCCGATGAAGGCGCCTATGTTTCCTATCTGGAAGGTTGCACCGCACCGCAGCGCGATGAAAACCAGCTTCATGCCGCCGTGGTTGAACTGGTTGCGATGGAAAACGCCGAAATCAAGTATTCGACGGTCCAGAACTGGTATCCGGGCGACAGCAGCGGCAAGGGCGGCATCTACAACTTCGTCACCAAGCGTGGCGATTGCCGTGGCGACAATTCCAAGATCTCCTGGACACAGGTTGAAACCGGCTCTGCCATTACCTGGAAATATCCGTCCTGCATTCTGCGCGGCGACAACTCACGCGGTGAGTTCTACTCGATTGCCGTGTCGAACGGTTATCAGCAGATCGACTCGGGCACCAAGATGATCCATCTCGGCAAGAACACGTCGAGCCGCATCATTTCCAAGGGAATTTCGGCTGGCAAGTCGAACAACACCTATCGCGGACAGGTTTCGGCGCATCGCAAGGCGGAGAATGCCCGCAACTTCACCCAGTGCGACTCGCTTTTGATCGGCAACGATTGCGGCGCGCATACGGTACCGTACATCGAAGCGAAGAACGCTACGGCGCAGTTCGAGCACGAGGCAACCACCTCCAAGATTTCCGAAGACCAGCTGTTCTATGTAATGCAGCGCGGCATTCCGGAAGAGGAGGCAATCGCTCTCATCGTCAATGGCTTCGTGAAGGAAGTCATTCAGGAACTGCCGATGGAGTTCGCCGTCGAAGCCCAGAAGCTGATCGGCATCTCGCTTGAAGGCAGTGTCGGCTAACCAATCGACACGCCTCTTCCCCATTGATTTTTCTGGCCAGCCTTTTCCTGGCATTAGAACAAGGTTTACATTCATGCTTGAGATCAAGAACCTCCACGCAAAGATCGCCGATACGGACACCGAAATCATCCGTGGCCTGAACCTCACCGTGAACAAGGGTGAAGTGGCTGCGATCATGGGGCCGAACGGTTCGGGCAAGTCCACGCTGTCTTACATCCTCGCTGGTCGCGACGACTACGAAGTGACCGAAGGGGACATTCTCTACAATGGCGAGTCGATCCTCGAACTCGACCCGGCAGAACGCGCTGCCAAGGGCATTTTTCTCGCTTTCCAGTATCCGATGGAAATACCGGGCGTTGCCACGATGGAATTCCTGAAAGTCGCGATGAACAGCCAGCGCAAGGCGCGCGGCGAGCCGGAACTGAAGATTCCGGAATTCATCAAGCGGGTGAAGGATGTCGCCGGCGGCCTCAACATCGACATGAGCATGCTGAAGCGCCCGCTCAATGTCGGCTTCTCGGGCGGCGAAAAGAAGCGCGCTGAAATTCTTCAAATGCAGCTTCTGGAGCCAAGCCTCTGCGTGCTCGACGAAACCGACTCTGGCCTCGACATCGATGCGCTGAAGATCGTTTCGGAAGGCGTCAATGCGCTGCGTTCGCCTGACCGCGCCGTGATCGTCATCACCCACTATCAGCGTCTGCTCGAATACATCGTTCCCGATAGCGTGCACGTGCTTTACAAGGGCCAGGTCATCAAGTCTGGCGACAAGAGCCTCGCACTGCATCTGGAAGAAAACGGTTATGCCGAAGTAATCGGCGAAGCAGCCTGAGGAGGATTGGATTATGAATATCCAGACCGCTCAGACCGCAAAGCCGAGGACGCCCGCTGAAAGCGCGCTGATCGACAATTTTGGCGATTATATCGGCGATTTGTCGGGCAATGGCGATGTCGTCGTCGCACGCGATACCGCGCTTGAGCTGCTCAAGAGCATCGGGCTTCCGTCGCGCCGCGTCGAAAGCTGGCATTACACGGATTTCCGCACACTTTTGAAGGGCGTCGCGCCTTTTGATAGCGCTGCCGGTACGAAGCCGCTTGCGGCTTTGCTCACCGGTTCCACCATTCTTGCCGCCAGCAATGGCGCTGCGCTCGACGCCAAGGCGCCGGAAGGCGTTTCGCTGACCCCGGTTCGCGAAGCGTTGGCCGATGGTTCGCTGGCTCTTCAGCTTAAAGCACGTGGCACCGACGATACGATTGGCCAGATCAACGCTGCCTATGTCAGCGATGGCTGGATGGTTTCGATTGCCGATGGCACCGAGCTGGAAGCGCCTCTCGAAATCCAGAACATCCAGAAGACCGGGCAGAGCCACACGCGTTTCCCGGTTCGCATCGGTTCGGATGTCAAGGCAACGATCATCGAGCGCCAGAATGGCGGCGAGGGCGATGCGTTCTCGACGTCGGTGAGCCACGTTTCGGTTGGTGACGGCGCAGAAGTCCTCTGGGTCATCCTGCGTGATTTCGGCCAGGCGACGCAGCTTTCGCAGTTCAATGCGACGATTGGCAAAGGCTCCAAGCTCACGCTATACATCGTCAATGCGGGCGGCAAGCTGGTTCGTCAGGAAGTGCACGTCAATGTAACGGGCGAAGATTCCGACTTCGAGCTTCGCGGCCTCAATCTTCTGGCCGACGACACCCACACCGACATCACCATGACGGTTGGCCATCTGGTGGAGAACACCCGTTCGACCCAGATCATCCGCAATGTGGTGAAGGACCGCGCGCGCGGCGTTTTCCAGGGCATGATCCGCGTTGCGCAGATCGCCCAGAAGACCGATGCCCGCATGGCCTGCAACACGCTTCTGCTTTCGGACGAAGGCGAGTTCGACGCCAAACCGGAACTCGAAATCTTTGCCGATGACGTGGCCTGCGGTCACGGTGCAACGGTTGCCGAGCTTTCCAAGGACTATCTGTTCTATCTGATGGCCCGCGGTGTTCCGGAAAACGAGGCGCGTGGCCTGCTGATCAAGGCGTTCATCGCCGAGATCATTGAAGAGCTGGAAGACGAAACGCTGGTGGAAGCGCTGGAAGCCGTGCTGTCCAACTGGCTCGCCGTTCATGCCTGATTGAATAGGACGGTGCGCTCAGATGTGCGCGCCGTCCTTCCTGCCGAACGGCAAAAGGAACGATCATGGACCAGAAGAATCCGCTTGTTGCGGCCTATGACGTGGAAGCCATCCGCCGGGATTTTCCAATTCTGTCGCGCGAAGTCCACGGCAAGCCGCTTGTCTATCTCGACAATGGCGCTTCGGCGCAAAAGCCGCAAAGCGTCATCGATGCGGTGACGCACGCTTATTCCAACGAATATGCGAATGTGCATCGCGGCCTGCATTTTTTGTCGAATGCTGCAACCGATGCTTATGAAAAGTCGCGCGAAACCGTGCGGCGTTTTCTGAATGCGGGCTCGGTCGATGAGATCGTCTTCACCAAGAACGCCACCGAGGCAATCAATACGGTCGCCTATGGCTACGGCATGCCGCATATTGGCGAAGGCGACGAGATTCTGGTCTCGATCATGGAGCACCACTCCAATATCGTGCCGTGGCATTTCATCCGTGAGCGACAGGGCGCCAAGCTGGTTTTCGCGCCGGTGGATGATGAAGGCATCTTCCATATCGAGGAATTCGAGAAGCGCCTGACCGATCGCACAAAGCTCGTCGCCATCACGCATATGTCCAATGCGCTTGGCACGGTGACGCCGATCAAGAAGATCGTTGAGCTTGCCCATGCGCGGGGCATTCCGGTTCTGGTCGATGGCAGTCAGGGCGCGGTGCACCTGCCGGTCGATGTGCAGGATCTGGGCTGCGACTGGTATGTCTTCACTGGCCACAAAGTTTATGGTCCGTCCGGTATCGGTGTCCTTTATGGTCGCGCCGAAATGCTGGAAAAGATGCGCCCCTTCCAGGGCGGCGGCGAAATGATCGAGGAAGTCACGGAAGAATACGTGACCTATAATCATCCGCCACACCGTTTCGAAGCTGGCACGCCACCCATCGTTCAGGCAATCGGTCTTGGTGCGGCGCTCGAATATATGGAAAAGATTGGTCGTCACGCCATTCTCGCCCATGAGGAAGATTTGCGCGATTACGCCCACGAACAACTGGGCAAAATCAATTCGCTCCGCATTTTCGGTCATGCGCCGGACAAGGGCGCGATCATCTCGTTTGCGCTGGAAGGCATCCATGCGCATGACGTGTCGATGGTGATCGACAGGGCCGGGGTGGCGGTGCGCGCGGGCACGCATTGCGCACAGCCCCTCTTGAAACGCTTTGGCGTCACCTCTACATGCCGTGCATCCTTTGCCATGTACAATACCCGCGCTGAAGTGGATGCATTGGCGGAAGCCTTGGAAAAGGCGAGGAAGTTTTTCGGATGACCGAGATGGAACAAAAAGTTCAGGATCAGGCTGCAACCAAGCCTGCCGATGAAACGGCGAAAGCCGAAGGCAGCGCTGTTTTCTCTGCCTCCGCTCTTCCGCAGGAAGAACTCCTGCGCATGACGGATGACATCATTGCGGCTTTGAAAACCGTCTATGACCCGGAAATCCCGGCGGATATCTACGAGCTTGGCCTTGTCTACAAGATCGATATCGAAGACGACCGTACCGTAAAGATCGAAATGACCCTGACGGCCCCCGGCTGCCCGGTGGCTGGCGAAATGCCGGGCTGGGTGGAAAACGCCGTTGGAGCGGTGGAGGGGGTTTCCATGGTCGAAGTTTCGATGACCTTCGATCCGCCATGGACCGCAGACCGTATGTCCGAAGAAGCGCAGGTCGCTGTCGGCTGGTATTGATTGCCTGCCCAGATTTTGAAATGCAAACAGCCCCGTCTTACGGGGCTGTTTTTGTTTGTTCCATCTATTACGAGAACCGCTCACACTTTCGAAAAAATGCTCAGTGCCCGGTCGTTTTCGCATAATGCATGGATTGCTTGCCTCGGCAGCCGCGGAGCAACCCGACAAGACCTCCAAGCGCTGTCGCGGAGGCCAGCACTGCCGGCGCGCCTTTCAGCGGAATGGAGAGAACCGAAACCAGTAATTTCCAGCTGCGGCTGGCCAGCAACGAAGGCAGTTTACCGAGCGCCCGCGATGGGTTCTTCTTGTAGGACGAAATGAACTCCGTCGTGTTGTGATCGCGATTACGGCGGAAGTGATAGGCGAGGGTCAGGCGGCTGAGCGGCACAGTCTCGTAGACGATGGCGTCCGGCGCCCATCCCGTTTTCGCATTGAGCGTTTTGGCCTTGGCCCACAAATGCCAGTCTTCGCCGCCCGTCAGGCCGAAATAGGAATCGAATCGCAGTCCCGTCTCGCGAAAGAAATCGAGCCTGCCCATCCAGCTTCCCGTAGCGACCTTGATGCCGCCAGCCAGGCCATTTTCCCATTTCGCGCGTGATTTCCGCTCCGAGCGACTGGCAAGGCGGTCCAGCCCGGACCAGACGAATTTCTGCCAGATGTTCAATTTGCCCTCGACAGGCATCGGGCGCACCGGCGAGCCGACGATATCCAGGCTCTCCCTCTGTTGCTCAGCAAAGAGTTCGATCAACCAGTTTGGTTCTGGAATTTCGTCGTCATCGATGAAGACCAGAAAATCGTGGCCGTTATCGACGGCATGGTTCAGCGCGCAATTGCGGGAGTGCGAAATGCCGATCCTCGGTTCAAGCCGATACTGCACGATATGGTCCGGCATGCGCGCAGCAAAAGCCGTCACCTGTTCATCCAGCGATTTGCGAGAATCGTTCTCGACGACCAGAAAATGCAGCGACACCTGTTCCGGCACCACGACGCTTTCCAATGACTTGAGAAGTGCGGCGAGCATCGCCGGGCGATTTCTCGTTACCACTGAAATCAGAATAGAATATCGCTGCATGAACTATCTCGTTCTTAAATAATTCGGAATTCTATATTGAAATGAAAATAGTTAATACGGCAAGTATTAGGGAGCAAATAATAAATATTATAAATTACTAAATTATAATATACTTATAATGGTGTAATGATTTGGCTTTTTAAGTATTAATCGAGATGCGCGATGTCGTGCGAGGAGGCGCAGTCGCAACAGTCATTGATTGTAAGTATTGGGAAAAACTGGAGCGGGTAGCGGGAATCGAACCCGCGCGTTCAGCTTGGGAAGCTGACAGGCTACCATTACATCATACCCGCAATCTGCAAGATATTTCAGTATCTTGTAGCCACATCGGGCTCGATCAGATTGGAGAGTTTGGCACTCTTGGGCACAAGCTATGTTCTCTTTATCCACCCGTCAATCTGTAAGATTGCGGCGGCAGGGTGGGGCCTGCGAAAAGTTGCTCAGCTGACGCGATCACATGCTGTTACAGTCTTCACTTTGCTGTCAAAGGTAGCAGAATTAGCATTTGCGCATATTGATATCCGCCGATCCGTCGCCATCTGCTGAACAAGCCTTTTACGACTTGCTGCAACTCGCGGTGGGTGAAACGAAACGGACCCGACGGATACTCTATGGCAAAGACAACAAAGCGTCGCGCATTGCTGATTGTGAACCCCAATGCCCGTAATGGGAAAGGGTTCGGCGGCGCGATGAGGACGGAACTTGAGCGCGGTGGGCTGGAACTGTTCGAGCACCAGCCGCGCGAGGGCGAAACGATCTCCGATGTCATTTCGCGCGAGCGGGACCATGATCTGGTCGTCATCGGCGGTGGTGACGGTTCCCTCAATGCGGCTGCAAAGGGGCTCATGGAAACCCGCATGCCGCTCGCCATTTTGCCGCTCGGAACAGCCAATGATTTTGCCCGCACCGTGGGCATTCCAGCTGATCCGGTGGAGGCGGCCCGTCAGATTGCGACCTATAAGGTGCATCCCATCGATCTCGGCGAGGTGAACGGTCACCTCTATTTCAACGTCGCCAGTATCGGTTTCAGCGCGGAACTTGCGCAGCAACTGAGCGCGGACGCGAAAAAGAAATGGGGCAAGCTCGGCTATGGTATCGTCGCGGCGCGCATTTTGATGCGGTCAGAGCTGTTTACCGCCTATCTCGAACATGATGGCATCACCGAAAAGATCAAAACATTGCAGGTTTCCGTCGGCAACGGCAAGTTTTACGGTGGTGGCATGGCCGTTGAAAAGGACGCGGCCATCGATGACGGCAAGCTGGATTTCTACAGTCTCGAAGTTGATCACTGGTGGCATCTGCTTCGTTTACTGCCGAGCCTGCGACGCGGCACGCAGTCGAAATGGAATGATGTGCGCGCCTTTCCGACGACAGAAGTGATTATCCGCACCAAGAAGCCGCGCGCGGTGAATACCGATGGCGAGCTTTCCACCTGGACACCGGCGCATTTCAAGCTCCACCGGCAGGCCATCAACGCGCTTATTCCCACTTAACCGGCGCGCGACCGGTAAACTCGAGCCAAAAAAAGGGCCCGCAGCTATGAAGCGCGGGCCTAATCATGACGTTAGGTGACTGGCTCAGAGGTCAAGAGAGCCACTTCTAAAACGGAGTAGTCCTGCGAATGTTCCGTGTTTAGAAGAAAAAATACCAGATAATCAGCACGAGGATGAATGGTACGCCCAGAAGCCAAAGAATGAGTGCTCGAAACATGGTGTTCTCCTTGTTGTGTATTTCCAACTCTGTGGGAGGCAGATTGGTTCCACAATTCAAGGCGGTGATCGTCGGCTCCGTTAATCATCTTGTGCGTGTGGCGACTCAAATGACGGCTTTTCTGAAAGTTTTAATGATCCGTCAATAAATCGGTGACATCACTGGATTTATGTAAAGTGCAGCCAGCGTTTTTGGCTGCGTGTCGAGTAGCGGGCGTGTGGCGTATGAGTTCGAAGCGTGGGCTGAAAATTTCGGTCAGCGAGAAGGCGGCGATGTTGCGTGATAAGCGCGGCTCGGTCGCCATGATGACTTTCATGGCCATGGCCGTTGCTCTGGCCGGTTGCGCGACGCCGCCGACTGCCAAGCCGAAGCCGAAGCGCTCCAAGGAATATTTTGCCGAATCCAAATATGGCGTGAAGGCAAGCCCGCGTGTTGCCTATGGCACCGGCAAGCCTATGCCCCGTGGGGGCGGACGAGATCAGACGGGCCAGCCTTACAAGGTTAAGGGCCGCTGGTATTATCCCAAAGAAGACAAAAATTATACCGCCGTCGGTCGTGCGTCCTGGTATGGCGAGGCCTTCCATGGCCGTCTCACTGCCAATGGCGAAGTCTATGACATGACGCATCTGACCGCAGCGCATCCGACCATGCCGTTGCCGAGCTATGCCCGCGTGACCAATATGGATACCGGTAGCTCAGTCATCGTGCGCGTCAACGATCGCGGTCCCTATGAATATGATCGCGTGATCGATCTGTCGCAGAAAGCGGCGGAAATGCTCGATTACCAACATCACGGCACGGCCAATGTGAAGGTGGAATATGTCGGGCGCGCACCGCTCGACGGCAAGGATGATGCCTATCTGATGGCATCCTATCGTCCGGCTGGCGGCGACATGATCGGCCAGCCTGCAACGGGCGTGATGATGGCCATGAACGGCCCGACGCCGACCTCGCCGAAATCCGCTGTTCCGATACCTGCCATGGCGCCGCAAAGCGCACCTATGCCGGTTTCCGCACCTGTGCCGCAGGAATCGCCATTCTCGGTCAATCCGGCCTATGGCGATGCGTCGGGTCCGGCACCGGTTTTGCCACCGAACGTACCTCTGCCGTCGCGCAAGCCGAATGGAAGCTTTGGTGTGGCCAATGCGGGTCACATCAGCGGACTGACGGGCTATGCGTCTGATCGGATCGCCGCAAGCGCCTATACGGAAGAACGCACTTATGGCAGCATCCTGACGGCAAGCGCTGTTTCGGATGCATGGAAGCGCCGCAATGCCGAAGAGCACGGCGAGTATGTTGAACTCGGTCTGTTCGACACGCTTGCAGCGGCTGAAAAGATGCAGCGCGCCTTGCCGAAAACGGCGAAAGTCAAACGCACCAAAGTGCCGACTGAAACGGGCGAGTTCTACGAACTCACGGCTGTTGCAGAAAAGGGCGGCAACGATGCCCTGCTGCGCGCGGCATGGAAGGCTGGGGCCAAGAACGCATTCGTTGTCCGTATGGATTAATCCCTCAGTCGCATCATATTTGAGTGATGCGGTTTGAAGGATTGATTTTGGTCGAATTCGTTGCGTAAGCTTGTACTCTTGCTGTCGTAACGGGATTTCCATGGGGCTTCATTCAAGAATCGCTGGCGTTTTAACAGCAGGAACGGTGGGGATCGCTGCCGTTCTGTTGCCTTTGGCGGCCGTTGCCGCGCCAGCCGAGACCGCGCTTGTGACCAAGGCTCCGCAAGCCCTGCTGATCGATGACCGCAGTGGCACGGTCCTTCTGTCAAAGGGCGCCGATACGCCGATCCCGCCCGCATCGCTTGCCAAGCTGATGACAGCGGAGGTGGTGTTTGAAGCACTGGAAAAGGGCCAGACCACACTCGAAACGCCTTACATCGTCAGTGAAAATGCCTGGCGCACCGGCGGTGCACCGTCAGGCACTTCGACCATGTTCGCCCGCATCAAGTCCGCACCGACCGTCGCGGATCTTCTTCAGGGGCTCATTGTTCAGTCGGCTAACGATGGTGCAATCATTCTGGCTGAAGGAATGGCTGGGAGCGAACAAAGCTTCGCGGAACGAATGAACCAGCGCGCCAGGGAACTGGGTCTTACCAATTCCGTGTTTGTGAATTCGACCGGTCTGCCTGCAAGCGGACAGTCGGTAACCCTGGATGATCTGGCCAAGCTTGCACGTCATATTCATTCCGCCCACCCGGATTTTTACAAATATTACGCGCAGGAGGCCTTTACCTGGAACAATATCACCCAGCGCAACCGCAATCCGCTTTTGCGGCTGGATGTTGGCGCGGATGGCATGGGCACCGGTTACACGGAAGCATCTGGTTACGCTCTAGTCGCATCGGCTGAGCAGAACGGGCGGCGTCTGTTTCTTGCGTTGAGCGGTCTCGCCAGCGTCAAGGAGCGCGAAGAGGAAGCCAGAAAGCTGATCCAGTGGGGCATGACGTCGTTTGACGATATGCGTCTTTATTCGGCAAACGATATTGTGGGGGAAGCGCAGGTTTTCGGCGGGACACAGGCCAGTGTTTCGCTGAAAGTGAAGGACGATGTCGAATTACTGCTGCCCAAAGAGGGGCGGGAAAAGCTGAAGGCACGGTTCATTTATGAGGGGCCGCTGCATGCGCCGGTCGCAGTTGAAAGCAAGGTCGGTATGCTGGAGTTTGATCTCAACGGCAATATGGTTCAGCAAGTGCCGCTGTTTGCTGCGCAATCCGTCGAGAAAGGCAGTCTTGCGCAAAGAGCATGGAGCAGCGCGGTGGAGCTTTCGACCGGCTGGTTGCGCAAATATCTTTAGACAGTTTTCGGGACATGCTCAAAATTCTCGACCTCACCGCCAAAGGCCGGTATGAACTTGAATCAAGCTCTTGTGGCTATTGAATCTTTTCAGAACGTAATGCGGAAGCCAGAGTGTCAGGATTATTCATCACATTCGAAGGCGGCGAGGGTGCAGGCAAGTCGACGCAGATCGCCTTGCTTGCCAAATATTTGCGCGCAAACGGATTTGATCCCGTCATTACGCGCGAACCCGGCGGTTCGCCGGGCGCAGAGGCTGTGCGGCACGTCATCCTGAGCGGTAATGCCGAAAGCTATGGTCCGGCCATGGAGGCAATGTTGTTTGCAGCCGCCCGCGCCGATCATGTTGACCAGCTGATACGCCCGGCGCTTGCCGAAGGGCGCGTGGTGCTGTGTGATCGGTTTATCGATTCCAGCCGTGCCTATCAGGGCGTGACGGGCAATCTCGATGCGACCTATATGGCAGCCATTGAACGTATTGCAATCGACGGTGCTGTTCCCGACATGACAATCATTCTCGATATTCCGGCTGAAAAAGGGCTTTCCCGTGCCGGAAAACGGCGCGGTAACGAGACTGCGGATCGATTTGAGAAGGAAGACATTGCCGTGCATGAGGCGCGCCGTCAGGCATTTCTGGCCATTGCTGCTGCGGAGCCAGAGCGCTGCAAGGTTGTTGCAGCTGACCGACCGCAGGAAGAAATAGCTGAAGATATCGGCGCACTGGCCAGCGAATTGTTGAAAAAGAAGGGGCTGTTGTGATCGACGAACTCGACGTCCCCAAGGCGCATGATTCCATTGAAGGTATTCCGGGACCATCCGCGAGTGATTATCTGACCGGTCACGGGGAGGTGACACGCTTTCTGGCGCAGGCCTATCGCGAAGGCCGGATGCACCATGCTTTGTTGCTCGAGGGCGAGCAGGGCATCGGCAAGGCGACGCTCGCTTTCCATCTGGCGGGGCATATGCTGACCCACGGCGATCAGACCAATGCGCCGGAAGATATCGGTACGCCGGATTTTTCGAGGCCTCTTTGGCGGCAGATCGCGGGTGGAATGCACCCAGCAGTGTTGCATATCAATCGCCCGTTCGACCAGAAGACCGGCAAATTCCGCACCGGTATCACGGTCGAGGAAATCCGTCGCGTCACGCATTTTCTGACCCGCACCGCCTCGGACCATGCTTGGCGCATCGTCATCGTCGATCCCGCTGACGACATGAACCGCAATGCGGCCAATGCGCTATTGAAGACACTGGAAGAACCGCCAGCGCGCGCGCTGTTCGTGCTGGTGTCGCATTCATCCGGTCGCCTTTTGCCGACCATCCGTTCCCGCTGCCAGAGCATTCAGCTGCGTCCGCTGGACGAGAGGGCCATGAAGGATGCGCTGACTCATGTCGGCGCGCATATCGGGCTGGATGCATCCGGTGTCACGCCGACGCTTCTGGAACGCGCCGAAGGCAGCGTGCGCAAGGCGCTTCTGCTTCTGGCGCATGGCGGCATTGAGATTTCCGACACCGTCGATGGGATACTGGAGAGGCCGGCCTTCGATCTGCCCAAGGCGCAGGCGTTGGCCAGCGTCCTGACGGGGCGTGAGGCGGAAATTCAGTATCAACTTTTCCGCGATCATCTGATGGAGCGCATCGCCACGGAAGCGCGCCAGCGCGCCGAAGCAGGGCAATTGCGGGAGGCCGATCAGTGGTCGCGATTCTGGAGCGATCTCGGTCGCGAGATCATCGATGCTGAAACCTATAATCTTGATCGCAAGCAAGCGGTTGTGATCCTGCTGGAGAAGACGCATCGCGCTTTTCACACTGGCGCTGGATCATAGCTCCAGATTGGCCCAACTTGCTGCACTGCGGCGTGACATGACTGCTCACATGGGTTATGTCACAGCCGACGATTTTCTCTTGTGTGTGTCTGGTGATCGTTCCCGCAAACGGTCAGGCGCGCTTTCAAACATCGAAAGACCGGGTCCATAATGAGCCGCGAAAAATACTATATCACCACCGCGATTGCTTACCCCAACGGCAAGCCGCATATCGGCCATGCCTATGAACTGATCGCAACCGACGCGATGGCGCGTTTTCAGCGCCTGAACGGCAAGGATGTGCATTTCCTGACCGGTACGGACGAGCATGGTATCAAGATGCTGCAAAGCGCGCGCAAGGAAGGCATCACGCCTCGCGAGCTTGCAGACCGCAATACCGAAGCTTTCCGTCGCATGGCCGAGGTTCTGAACAGCTCGAACGACGATTATATCCGCACCTCCGAAGAGCGTCACTACAAGGCCAGCCAGGCCATCTGGCAGGCAATGGCCGCCAATGGCGACATCTATAAGGGCGGCTATGCGGGCTGGTACTCGGTTCGCGACGAAGCTTATTACGGCGAGGAAGAAACCGAAGTCCGCGCGGATAATGTTCGCTACGGTCCACAAGGCACGCCTGTCGAGTGGGTTGAAGAGGAAAGCTATTTCTTCCGTCTCTCGCAATATCAGGACAAGCTGCTCGATCTTTATGAAAAGAATCCGGGCTTCATCATGCCTGCCGAACGCCGCAATGAAATTGTGAGCTTCGTGAAGTCCGGTCTGAAGGACCTGTCGATTTCGCGCACCACTTTCGATTGGGGCATTCCGGTGCCGGGCGACGAAAAGCACGTCATGTATGTCTGGGTCGATGCGCTGACCAACTACATCACCGCACTCGGCTATCCCGATACGACCAGCGACAAGTGGGCCTATTGGCCTGCCGATGCGCATATCATCGGCAAGGATATTTCGCGTTTCCACGCCGTCTACTGGCCCGCATTCCTGATGTCGGCAGGCATTCCGCTGCCGAAGCGCGTGTTTGCCCATGGCTTCCTGTTCAACCGCGGCGAGAAGATGTCGAAGTCGCTCGGCAATGTCATCGACCCGTTCGGTCTGGTGGAACGTTACGGGCTGGATCAGCTGCGTTACTTCCTGATGCGCGAAGTGCCGTTCGGACAGGACGGCAGCTACAGCCATGACGCCATCGTTAACCGGACCAATGCTGATCTTGCCAACGATCTTGGCAATCTGGCGCAGCGTTCGCTGTCGATGATCGCCAAGAATTGCGAAGGCAAGGTGCCGCAGCCGGGTGAATTCTCGGACGCCGACAAGGCCATTCTCGATCAGGCCGATGCGGCGCTGGAAACAGCGCGTAAGGCCATGGACGATCAGGCGCTGCATCTGGCGCTCGGCGCGATCTTCGCCGTCGTCGCGGAAGCCAATCGTTATTTCGCGGGGCAGGAGCCTTGGGCGCTGCGCAAGACCGATCCGGCGCGCATGGGCACCGTGCTTTACGTGACGGCAGAAGTCATTCGTCGCGTCGGCATCATGGTGCAGCCTTTCATCCCGCAGTCGGCGGAAAAGCTGCTCGACATTCTGGCCATCCCTGCCGACAAGCGCCAGTTCACTGACGTGGCAGCAAGCCAGCTCATCGGTGGCGCCGATCTGCCAGCCCCGCAGCCGGTATTCCCGCGCTATGTGGAAACTGAAGAACAGAACTGAGTGCGATGATGCTTGTCGATAGCCATTGTCACCTCGATTTTGCCGATTTCGAGCCGGAGCGCGATGCTGTTGTGCAGCGCGCGCTCGACGCCGGTATCAAGCGCATGGTGACGATCTCCACACGGGTGCGTAAATTCGATACGATCCGCGCCATCGCTGAATCTTACGAGTCCGTCTACTGCTCGGTCGGCACCCATCCGAACAATGCGCATGAAGAACTGGACATTACGGCTGACGATCTGGTGCGCCTTGCGGAGCACCCGAAAGTTGTCGCCATAGGCGAGGCGGGTCTTGATTATCATTACGACTACGCTCCGCCGGAAGCGCAGCGCCAGGGGTTTCTCGTCCACATCGAAGCCGCGCGCCGCACGCAACTGCCGCTGGTCATCCATGCGCGCAGCGCCGATGACGACATGGCCGAAATTTTGGAGCAAGAAACCGCCAAGGGCGCTTTTCCCTTCATTCTCCATTGTTTCTCGTCCGGTCGCGCACTGGCGGAAAAAGGTGTTGAATTGGGCGGCTATGTTTCGTTTTCCGGCATTCTGACTTTCAAGAACTCGCCGGAAATCCGCGAGATTGCGACCATTGTTCCGCGCGACCGTCTGCTGGTGGAGACGGATGCGCCGTTCCTTGCGCCGCTGCCGCATCGTGGCAAGCGCAACGAACCGTCTTTCGTGCAGCACACCGCTGCCATGCTGGCCGAGACGATTGGCGTGAGCAATGAAGAAGTCGCCCGCATCACGAGCGACAACGTGTTCAGGCTCTTCTCCAAGATGCCCCGGCCTTCAGAGGAAGTTTGAGCGTGACTTCTCCCCGAAATTGCCTGCGCTTCACGATTCTGGGCTGCGGTTCGTCGCCCGGCGTTCCGCGTGTCAATGGCGATTGGGGTAAGTGCGATCCGCAAAACCCGAAAAACCGTCGCACGCGTACCTCGCTGCTGGTTGAGCGTTTCAATGAGAGCGGCAACCACACCACCGTGGTGATCGATACGGGGCCGGATTTTCGCACGCAGATGATCAATGCCAGCGTGCACGCGCTCGATGCGGCGGTCTATACCCATCCGCATGCCGACCACATTCACGGGATCGACGATCTGCGCACCTATGTGGTGGATAATCGGCGGCTAATGGATGTCTATGCCAACCGCTTCACGCGTAACCGGCTGTACGACGCCTTTGGCTATTGTTTCGAGACGCCGGCGGGCTCAAGCTATCCGCCGATCCTGAGCATGCATGATATTGCAGCCGAAACACCCTTCACCATCGACGGCGCGGGTGGTGAGATCCGGTTCGAGCCGTTCCGGCAGATCCACGGCGATATCGAGTCGCTCGGCTTCCGTATTGGCAATGTTGTCTATTGCACGGATGTCAGCGCGTTCCCGGATGAAAGCCTGCGCCATATCCGCCACGCCGATGTGCTGATCCTTGGTGCCTTGCAATATCGCCCGCATCCGAGCCATTTCTCGCTTGAACAGGCGCTGGAATGGATCGAACTATTCGCGCCCAGGCGGGCAATCCTCACACACATGCATGTGCCGCTGGACTATGAGACGGTGTTGCGTGAAACGCCTGAGAATGTTGAGCCCGGATATGATGGACTCCGGTTTGAAATCCCGCTCTAAAACGAAAAAGCCCGGCATCTCTGCCGGGCTTTTTCGTGTTCGCTATCATCAGCGATCAGGCACGGGCCGGGAAAGGCATCACATTACTGCCTTCTGCGGGCTTGGCCTGCTTGTCTTCGAGAGCAAGACCACCGGCGCGGAGCAGGTCGGAGAAACGACCGCCGCGGGCTGCAAGCTCATCGAAGCTGCCGCGTTCGACCAGATGGCCCTTGTCCATGAACAGAACCTGATCCGCTGAGCGTACCGTCGAAAGACGGTGCGCGATGATGAAGGTGGTGCGGTTCTGGCTCAGATCGTCCACAGCCTGCTTCACTTTTTCTTCGGTCTCGACGTCGAGCGCGCTTGTCGCTTCGTCGAGCACGAGGATCGGCGAATCCTTCAGGATGGCGCGTGCAATCGCCAGACGCTGGCGTTCGCCGCCCGAAAGCTGCGAGCCGCGCTCGCCGACAACCGTGTCGTAACCGTTTGCCTTGGCAAGAACGAAGTCATGCGCGGCGGCAGCCTTGGCGGCGGCATGGACGTCTTCATGCGTGGCGTCTTCACGACCGACGCGGATATTCTCCTCCACGGAACGATTGAAGAGACCGGCATCCTGAAACACAGTGGCAATCGCATGGCGCAGCGAACGGCGGCTGACGGTGCGCGTATCGACGCCGTCGATCAGCACACGACCAGCAGCCGGATCGAACACGCGCTGAAGGATATTGATCAGCGTGGTCTTGCCTGCACCGGTCGGGCCGACGATGGCCACCGTCTGGCCGGGCTTCACCTCGAAGGAAACGTCATAGACGCCCTGACCCGAATTCGGGAATTCGAAGGTGACATTGTCGAAGACGATGTCGCCCTTAACGTTTTCCAGATCGGCCACGTCCTGCGGCTCCTGACGGTCTGCGGTCGCATCTTCCATTTCGAAGAATTCTTCGAGCTTGGCGCGTGCCGTCACAGTCTGGTTGATGAAGGCGCTGATCTGGTCGAGACGACCGATCATGAGCTGCGCGAAACCGATGAAGGCAATCACATCGCCGACGCGCATCTGACCCTTGGTCACGAAATAGGCGCCAAGCACCAGCACGACCACCATGGAGAAGGTCGAAGCCATGCGGTTGAGGCCGCTGGCAAGCGCCCACCAGTTGAGAACCGGAAACTGTGCCTTTTCCAGATTGCGGGCATAGTCGCGCAGCGCCTGCGTTTCCGAGGCAATGCGGTTATAGCTCTGCACGACCGAAACATTGCTGATCGTATCGCTGACATGTTCGAAAAGCTTGTGGTGGTGCTTCTCAACGGCCATCTGGCCGTCCTTGGTCTTGCGCATGACCAGCTGGCCGATCATGACATAGATGACGCCGAGCACGATCAGGACCAGCGACATGCGCATATCCATGTTCATGGCAACCGGAATAAGCGTCGCCAGAGCCACAACCGTGGTCAGGTGCTGACGCATGAATTCGAGCCACAGCGTGAAGAGCGAGTCCGTCGCGCGGATCAGCGTGTGCAGGGCATTCGACGTGCCGCGCTTCTGATGCCAGGCAAGCGGCATGGTGATCAGGCGCTCATAGGAGTCGATCATCACGCCGAGACGGCGGCGATGCGCAAGCCTATCCGCACCACGCGCCACGAAAACGGCTGCGATGATGTTGAAAACGCCAAGCGCTGCCCACATCGACAGCGGGGAGAAGATATCTCCCTTGTCGGAAATGGCCTGAATGACCTTACCGAAAAGGATAGGCTCGGCCAGTGTTACAAGGGCAACAAGGACACTCGCGACACACATCGATATCGTTGCGGTTTTCTCGACCGCAAGATATTCCATGGCTCGCCAGTATATTTTGAGCAATGACACTTTCGCACTCCCGCTCGTTCTATTTACGGGGCTACATGGTATAGCCCCGCCTTTGTATCAATATTCTATGACTGCAAGAAGTGGCTATGGGGTGTCAGAACCAACCATAAATTAAAAACGTATGTAACTGAGTGTGAAGATTCAGGCGTTTTCCGGCTAATATCGGCTGCAATTGGCGTAAAAGGCTTCAAGTCGGAGTTTTCCGGAATTCCACTAGCAATCGTGGAAACTCACGTCTATTGACAGGAATAACACTCAGACACGCCGATTGCGCGTGGCAGAAAGATATTGATCGGGTTTCTCATGGCAGGCGTTGAACAGAAGATTGTGGATACAAGCGAAGCGGGCATGCGCCTTGATCGCTGGTTCAAGGTTCACTTTCCTGGGCTGGGCTTCGGCCATCTGCAAAAATTGCTGCGTTCAGGTCAGGTTCGCGTCGATGGTGGTCGCGCCAAGGCTGATACGCGCCTTCAGGCCAATCAGATGGTCCGCGTGCCGCCGCTCGGTGTCGATGAAAAGGCAACTGGCCCGGTCACAGCGCGCACCATCCGCAGCCAGCAGGACGGCGACGTTCTCTCGCAGATGCTGATTTATGAAGACCCGAAGGTGTTTGTCTTCAACAAGCCAGCGGGTCTCGCCGTGCAGGGCGGTTCGGGACTGACCCGTCACGTTGACGGTATGCTGGAAGCGTGGCGCAACAAGAAGGGCGAAAAGCCGCGTCTTGTTCATCGCATCGACCGCGATACATCGGGTGTTCTTGTGGTGGCGCGCACGCGCGGCGCGGCGCAGGCTCTGACTGCCGCTTTCCGCGAGCGTGATACCAAAAAGACCTACTGGGCTTTGGTAAAGGGTGTTCCGCGCAAGCGTGAAGACAAGATTTCGACCTGGCTGGTCAAGGAACAGACGCCCGATGGCGACAAGATGCGCGTTTGCCAGCACGGCGAACCGGATTCCGATCACGCGGTTTCCTATTACCGCATCATCGAAAAGGTGGGCAACAATCTGACATGGCTGGAAATGGAGCCCTATACGGGCCGCACGCACCAGCTGCGCGTTCACGCCGCCTATATCGGTCATCCAATCATCGGCGATCCGAAATATTTCGAAGCCGACCAGAACTGGGAGTTTCCCGGCGGCATTCAGAAGCGTCTGCATCTGCATGCGCGCCGCATCCGCATCCCCAACCCATCGGGCGGGATCATTGATGTGACCGCGCCGCTGCCGCCGCACATGGTTCAGTCGTGGAACCTGCTTGGTTTCGATGAGGACAGTGCGGAAGACTAACCAATAAAGTCAAACTGACGATTTCGGTGCGAAAATGGGGCAGGGGAAAGTTGAAGCGCTGGCGCCGGGCCGGGCTTCTTTCGATGGGCTGGCCGTGGCGTTGGTCATCTTCATCATGTTCAGCTGGGGGCTTAATCAGGTTGCCGTGAAGATAGGCAATCAGGGTTTCAATCCGATGCTGATGGCCGCCGGGCGTTCCGCTCTCGGCGGCATATGCGTGTTTTTCTGGTGTTTCTGGCGACGCATTCCGCTGTTCAGAAATGACGGAACCCTGCTGCCGGGCATTCTTGCCGGACTGCTGTTTGGCACCGAGTTTGTGCTGATTTTTCTCGCGATGGACCTCACCAGCGTCAGCCGCGTGACACTGATGATGAATGTCATGCCGTTCTGGGTGGCGATCGGCAGCCATTTCCTGCTCGGCGAGCGCATGTCGGTCCGGGCGTTCATCGGCATGTGCGTGGCGTTTCTGGGTGTGTTTGTGGTGTTTTCTGATCATGTCAGCCGACCGGGGCCCTATGCGTTCTATGGCGATTTGCTGGCGCTTGTTTCGGGCATTCTCTGGGGGCTGACCACGCTGGTCATCAAGCGCAGCAAACTCGCTTATGCCGTTCCTGAGAAAATCCTGCTGTATCAGCTGGTCGTTGCCACGTTGGTGCCGCTACCGTTTATCGGCCTTGCCGGCCCACTCGTGCGCGATCCGAATGTTCTTTCGGTGATCTCGCTGCTGTTTCAGTCCTTTTTTGTGGTCGCATTCACCTATCCGCTCTGGTTCTGGATGGTGAATCGCTATCCGGCGTCGAAGCTTTCCAACTTTGCCTTTCTCACGCCAGCCTTCGGCGTGTTGCTGAGCGGTATTGTGCTCGGCGAGGCCTTGAGCTGGAAGATATTCGCAGCCTTGATCCTGATCGGTCTTGGCTTGACAATCATCAATCGACCGGCAAAGGCGGCAGCAGCACGATGAAACTTGTTCTTTTCGATTGCGACGGCACTTTGGTCGATAGCGGTGATTTCATCCATCGCTGCATGGCGGAAAGTTTTGCCGATGCGGGGCTGACGCCACCGGAACAAGCCCAGACGCATTCCATCATCGGTCTGTCGCTTCCGTTGGCCATTGCGCGATTGCTGGGCCGCGAGCCGGATGAACAGGTCAATTGGTTGACGCAGCGCTACAAGGATAATTTCGTGCGACTGCGGCAGGCGCCGGATTTCTCGGAGCCGCTCTATGACGGCATTCTGCCGCTTCTGACCGAACTCGGCGAGCGGGACGATCTTTTGTTGGGGATCGTCACGGGCAAATCGCGTCGCGGCGTCCATGCGGTGTTCGAACGCCATGGCATCGGCAAGCATTTTCTGGTCATTCGCACGGCGGACGACTGCCCGTCCAAACCCCATCCGGCGATGGTGCTTGAATCCTGCGCGGAAATGGGGATAGAACCCGACCGAACCATTGTTATCGGCGATGCGATTTACGATATGCAGATGGCGCGCTCGGCAGGAGCCATGGCGGCGGGCGTGTCATGGGGTTATCATGACCGGCATGCGCTCGTCGAAGCCGGTGCGCACCACATATTGGCTACGCCGCACGACCTTCATCCGCTGCTGAAAGCAATGGATGCACTTTAAAAAGTTGGAAAGACCCCATGCGTGATACTTTAAGCGATCTTGAAGCCGGAAAGCAGCTTTCCGACGAGAATCCCATCATACGAGCGCAGAAGCTGATGCAGGCGCAACTGCCGAAGCGGTTCTATGAGCAGGTGGCAGTCGCTGAAGTGGAAGGTGGTTTTGCCGTTCATCTCGACGGTCGCCCGGTAAAGACACCAGCGCGCAGTCTCCTCATGCTTCCGACGGCTGCGGCGGCAGAGATAGTTGCTGAAGAATTCCGTGCGCAGGAAAAGGTTATCGATCCGGGTAAAATGCCCGCAACGCGCCTTGTGAACACGGCCATTGACGGCATCGCGCAGGACCCCCAGGCGGTGCTTGAAGACATATTGCGCTTCGCAGGCACGGATTTGCTCTGCTATCGCGCCGATGCGCCACAGGAACTGGTGTCGCGCCAGACGGCGCGGTGGGACCCGCTGATCGACTGGGCGGAAACGCTAGGCGCGCGCTTTACGCTTGCCGAAGGCGTGATGCATGTGGAGCAGTCGCGTGAGGCGATTACGGCATTTGGCATTCATCTGTCCGCATTCACCGATCCGATTGCGCTTGCGTCGCTCCATACGATGACGACGCTAACCGGCTCGGCCATCATTGCACTGGCCATCGCCAAGGGCGAAGTATCCGCCGAAGACGGCTGGGCACTGGCGCATATCGACGAAGACTGGACGACCGAACAGTGGGGCGAAGACGCGGAAGCGGCTGCACGGCGCAAGGCGCGCGCGGTCGAAATGATGATCGCAGCGCGGGTACTCAAGGCGCTTTGAGCCAACTGAAACTATTTCTCAAATAGTTTATCCAAAGCATTGATTACAAAAAGAAAACCCGGCCATAAGGCCGGGTTTTCTTTTGCGCGTTTTTAAAAACGCGTCGTTCCCCTCGGTAACTCATGGAATGGCGGGAGCGCAAGCGCTCCCGCATCTCCGTTATTAGACCGAGTAGTACATGTCGAATTCGACCGGATGCGGGGTCATTTCGTAACGCATCACTTCGGCCATCTTTAGTTCGATGAACGAGTCGATCTGGTCGTCGGTGAACACCCCACCGGCCTTGAGGAATTCGCGATCCTTGTCGAGCGACTGGAGCGCTTCACGAAGCGAGCCGCAAACGGTCGGGATCTTCTTCAGTTCCTTTGCCGGCAGGTCATACAGATCCTTGTCCATGGCCTGGCCGGGATGGATCTTGTTCTTGATGCCGTCGAGGCCAGCCATCAGCAGCGCTGCGAAGCAGAGATACGGATTGGCAGCCGGGTCCGGGAAGCGGACTTCAAGACGCTTCGACTTCGGCGAGGAGCCGAAAGGAATACGGCAGGAAGCCGAACGGTTGCGTGCCGAATAGGCCAGCAGAACCGGAGCTTCATAGCCCGGAACCAGACGCTTGTACGAGTTGGTCGACGGGTTGGTGAATGCGTTCACAGCCTTGGCATGCTTGATGACGCCGCCGATGAAGAACAGGCAGTTTTCCGACAGACCGGCATATTCATTGCCAGCAAAGGTCGGCTTGCCGTCTTTCCAGATCGAGAAGTGAACGTGCATGCCCGAGCCGTTGTCGCCGAAAATCGGCTTCGGCATGAAGGTTGCGGTCTTGCCATAGGCATTGGCAACCTGATGCACGACATACTTGTAGATCTGCATCTTGTCGGCGTTGCGAACGAGCGAGTCAAACTTGACGCCGAGTTCGTGCTGGGCCGATGCCACTTCGTGGTGATGCTTTTCAACTGTTACGCCCATTTCCGTCAGAACGGTGAGCATTTCGGAACGCATGTCCTGGCAGCTGTCGATCGGCGGAACCGGGAAATAGCCGCCCTTGACGCGCGGACGGTGGCCGAGATTGCCGGTTTCATAGTCGGTGTCGTCGTTGGACGGCAGTTCGGTGGAATCGAGCTTGAATCCGGTATTGTACGGATCTGCCTTGTACTTGACGTCGTCGAAGACGAAGAATTCAGCTTCCGGGCCGACATAGACCGTGTCGCCGATACCGAGCGACTTCATGTAGGCTTCTGCCTTCTTTGCGGTCGTGCGCGGATCGCGGCTGTAAGCCTCGCCCGAGATCGGCTCGAGAATGTCGCAAAGAATGACCAGCGTGGACTGGGCGAAGAACGGGTCGATATGGGCCGTCGCCGGATCAGGCATCAGAACCATGTCGGATTCGTTGATGGCCTTCCAGCCGGCGATCGAGGAGCCGTCAAACATGACGCCGTCAACGAACATTTCTTCGTCAACGAGGCCGATATCCATCGTAACGTGCTGGAGCTTGCCCTTCGGGTCGGTGAAGCGAAGGTCCACAAACTTGATGTCGTTGTCTTTGATCTGTTTCAGAATATCGTTGGCGGTCGTCATTTTAATTCCCTGTTTGCACGACGAAGGAGAGGTATGCAGGTGTTAATCAGATGGCATCGACGCCGGATTCACCGGTGCGGATACGAATGACTTCTTCAATGTTGGAGACGAAAATCTTGCCGTCGCCGATGCGACCCGTCTGGGCTGCCTTGCGGATGGCTTCAATCGCGTTGTCCACGGTTTCATCCGCTACAATGACTTCGACTTTCACCTTGGGAAGAAAGTCGACGACGTATTCGGCACCGCGGTAAAGCTCGGTATGACCTTTCTGTCGTCCAAAGCCCTTGGCTTCGATGACAGTGATGCCTTGCAAGCCGACTTCCTGAAGGGCTTCCTTCACTTCATCGAGTTTGAAGGGCTTAATGATGGCTTCGATCTTTTTCATCAGAGAATGGTCTCCGCTTTTCTTCAGAAATGAGCGTTGTGCCCGTTTCACTGTTGGAGAAGCATGAAGCGTGCCAGTTTGAAAAAACTAGGCAAAATTTTCTCTTCTCTTCCATTTCCTTAGCAGAGTGGCACTAAAGGCGGCACCTTTGCAAGGAGGTGCCTATCGTTGGGGTGTGGAAGAGCTATCCTGATATTGAATGTATGATTAAAAAGTAATCAATTTGCGACAAATATAGGCTCTCTTGCACAAAGCGCTCTGCCGCGTGTTTAATCACCGCGAAATCCGTCTTACGAAACAGGTGCGCGATGTTGGAATTGCTAAACCCCGATGAAATGGCAGCCGCGGACCGCTGGACCATGGATAACGGGGTGCGTGACGGCTTTTCGCTGATGCTGGCGGCGGGGCGGGCGGTGGCGGAAGTCGCACAACGCATGTTCGCCGACAAAGGGCCGGTCGCGGTTTTATGCGGACCGGGCAATAATGGCGGTGACGGTTATGTCGCAGCGCAATATCTTCTGGAAGCGGGTTTCGAGGTCGTGTGCTTCAGCGTCGCGCCGCCGCGAAAAGGCAGCGACGCGCTTCGTGCCTCGCTGTTTCACAAGGGCGAGGTGCGCAGCATCAACGAATTTTCGCCCGCCAGTTTTTCCGGTGTCATCGATGCCATTTACGGTGCAGGACTGACGCGTGAGGTTCATGGGGCCGAAGCCGTGGCCATCGACGCGATCAACGCATCAGACATTCCGGTTATCGCCGTCGATCTGCCAAGCGGCGTGTCGGGCGCCAGCGGGCAACTCCTGGGCGCGGCGGCCAAAGCGCGGGCAACCGTCACATTTTTCCGCAAGAAACCCGGCCATTTGCTGCAGCCGGGCAGGGCGTTATGCGGCGTTCTGCATGTGGCGGATATCGGCATTCCAGACCGTGTGCTGGACACGATCCGCCCGCAGGCGCACGAAAATGCTCCCGCTTTATGGGTGGATAGCTTGCCTGCCTTGAACGTCAATGCGCATAAATATAGCCGCGGACATGTCGCCGTCTTTTCTGGTGGCATGCACGCGACGGGCGCAGCGCGGCTGTCGGCACTGGCTGCGGCCAGAAGCGGCGCGGGAGCCGTAACGCTGTTGTCGCCACCGGATGCCGTGCCAATCAATGCGGCGCATGTCACCAGCATCATGGTGCGCGAAACCCGCAGTGCCAGCGATGTACGGGAGTTCATCGCAGATCGAAAAGTCGCGGCGGCTGTGCTCGGCCCCGGTTACGGAAACGCAGCATTCGCACGCCAGCATGCCCTGATGCTGGGCGGGCGCTCGGCCTCGGCATTTCCGGCGCTCAATGGGCTGGTGCTTGATGCGGATGGCATAACGGCATTCGAAAAGAATCCGCGAGAATTGTTTGAGGCGCGAAAAGGCGCGGCGACAGCGCTTGTTTTGACGCCGCATGAGGGAGAATTCCGTCGGCTCTTCCCGGATGTGGCCAAGGATGATGCGTCAAAGCTCGATAAGGCCCGTAAGGCGGCTACCCTTGCCAATGCGGTGGTGATCTATAAGGGGCCGGATACGGTCATCGCCGCCCCGGATGGTCGCGCCGCGATCAATGCAAATGGAACGCCGTTTTTGGCGACCGCCGGTTCCGGCGATGTTCTGGCAGGCATTGTGGCCGGTCTGTTGGCGCAGAGAATGTCGCCCTTCGAGGCAGCCTGTGCGGCAGTCTGGGTTCATGCCGATGCGGGACGGCGCTTCGGTCACGGATTGATCGCTGAAGACTTGCCCGAGCTGCTGCCCGCCGTCTGGTCGGCCTTGGCGGTTGCAGCAAGGAGCTAAGGATCATCGGTGACGGGAACCGCCTCTGCCGGTGCCGACATCGATGATGATATCGCCCGAGACAGAGACATCGGTATTGCCGACCCGAAAATTCTTCCAACTGCCTGCTGGCGTTCCATCCGGCTCCGGGGCGGGCGGCGGAGCCGAGACGAGCGGCTTTTGCGGTTCAACGCCCGGAAGGCCGGGCGCGGATTTTTCCTGAGCGAAAGCGCCTGATGCCATAGCGGTTGAAAAAGCCAGCGTAACAAACTGAGAAACTGTATTTTTCACCGTTCTCGATCCTTTCAGACGGGGTCTGCAACCGCGTCGATCAGCTGTTCAGCCATTTCGAGGGTGAATTCGTCATAATGCGAAATCACCCGGCTCGGTTCGTAATGCTGGACCGGAAGGTCAGTATAACCGAAATCGACGGCTACCACAGGAATGCCCGCAGCCTTGGCCGTGTCGATATCCGTGCGGCTGTCGCCGACCATCAGAGCGCGATCACGATTGCCGCCAGCGCGCGCAATGGTGTCGGTCAGATGGCGCGGGTCCGGCTTGCGCCAGGCGAAAGTGTCCGCGCCGCAGATGGCGGCAAAGCGCGCGGCTTCGCCCATTGACGTCAACAGCTTGACCGAAAGAGATTCGAACTTGTTCGTGCAGACAGCCAGTTCGAAGCCATGCGCCTGAAAGCGGTCGAGCGCTTCCAGTACCCCGGGGAAGAACACGGAATGTCCGGGCATGTTGTCCGCATAATGCTCGCGAAACTCTTCCACCAACTGGTCGAGGCGCGTGTCATCGATCTGCGTCTGCTGCGCCGCGAAAGCGCGTTCGATCATGGTGCGTCCGCCCTGACCGACAAACCGGCGCAACGCTGCCCGATCGGCGGCCTTGAGACCGGAAATGGACAGGCAGTGATTGAGGCTGTCGAGAAGGTCCGGCGCGGTATCGACGAGTGTGCCGTCGAGATCGAAAACGATGATGGGCTTGGCACTGGCAACGGACATAATGTCTCTTTCGGATAGATGAGGTCAGGCATACGTAACCGATAGCGTGCAACGGCTCAAGGGCAGGTAGTCCGGTCGCGCAGATGTGAAATTCTGCGTCATATTTAAATAGATGCTTTGTTGTCATGCCTGCGCATGCTAGACGCGAACCGAATTGGGACGAGAATCCGCCGGTTCAACCCGGAGGATATGCTAGGATTTCTTTCATGGACGAAGCACGCAAGCTGAAGATCGCCGCCGCAGCCGAGGCGCTGACGCATGTCAAGGATGGTATGCGTCTTGGCATCGGCACGGGCTCCACGGCAGAAGAATTCGTGCGTCTGCTGGCCGAAAAAGTGCAGGGCGGCTTCAAGATCGTCGGCGTGCCGACCTCTGAACGCACCGCCAGCCTGTGTCAGGAACTGGGCGTTCCGCTGACGACGCTGGAAGAAACTCCGCATCTCGATCTGACCATTGACGGCGCGGACGAAGTCGATTCCGAACTGTCGCTCATCAAGGGCGGCGGCGGCGCGCTGTTGCGCGAAAAGATCGTGGCCGCAGCCTCGGACGCCATGATCGTCATTGCCGACCAATCGAAAGTTGTGGAAACCCTGGGTCGTTTTCCGCTGCCCATCGAGGTCAACCGCTTCGGTCTTGGCGCCACGATGCGCGCAATCGAGGCGGCAGCCGCGAAATGCGGCCTTGCAGGCCCGCTGAACCTGCGCTTAAAAGATGGTTCGCCTTTTGTAACGGATGGTGGACACTACATCGTCGATGCATCTTTTGGCCGCATTCCCGAGCCAAAGACACTATCTGACGCTCTCTTCGCCATTCCCGGCGTCGTCGAGCATGGACTTTTCATCGGGCTGGCGCGTGCGGCAGTAATTGCAGGCACCGACGGCATCCGAACCCTGAACCGGTCTTGAACTGCCAGTGCTATTACTGGTGTTGAACTGATTGAACGGAGTATTGAGCATATGATCCCGGCAACTGGCTTTCGTCGTCTGATTGCACCGCTTTCCGTATTCGCCCTGATGGCCGGCGTTCATGCGGCTTCGGCGCAGGAAATCACTGATGCCCATCTGCAGGCTGCCCGCGAAGCGATCTCCGCGATCCACGCGACCGAGCAGTTCGACGAGATTCTGCCGAACGCAGCCCGCGCGCTCAAGGGCGAGCTGATCCAGAAGGATCCCAATCTCGAAGGTCTGATCACCAAGACCGTCGATGAAAAGGCTCTGGCTCTCGCTGCCCGCCGTTCGGACCTCGAAACCGAATCCGCACGCGCTTACGCAAAGGCGTTTTCGGAAGAGGAACTGAAGGCGATCTCGACCTTCTACACCTCGCCAGCTGGCAAGAAGCTTCTGTCGGAAGGCCCGATTGTGACCCGTGAAGTCGTGAAGGCCGCCAATGTCTGGCAAAATGGTGTTGCCCGTGACCTCGCTCGCGATGTTGCAGAAGTTCTGGCCGCTCAGGCCGGTGCGGCAGCTGGCCAGCAGACGCAGCAGCCTGCACAGCAGTAAATCACGGCTCAGATCAAATAATTTGAAAGCCCGGCGACTTGGCCGGGCTTTTTCTTTTGCCTACATATCATCGTCAGTAATGCTGAAGGAGATTCCCCATGACCGGATATGACTACGACCTCTTTGTTATCGGTGGCGGTTCCGGTGGTGTGCGCGCAGGCCGACTGGCGGGCGCCATGGGGAAGAAGGTCGGTTTGGCCGAGGAATATCGCATGGGCGGAACCTGCGTCATTCGCGGCTGTGTACCGAAAAAGCTGTTTGTCTATGCCTCACAGTTTCCCGAACATTTCGAGGACGCTGTCGGTTACGGCTGGACGGTGGGCGAAAGCAGCTTCGACTGGAAGAAGCTGATCGCTGCCAAGGACAAGGAAATCGACCGTCTGGAAGGGCTCTACCGCAAGGGGCTTGAAAATTCGAAGGTCGAGATTTTTGCAAGCCGCGCGGTGCTCGTCGATGAACATACGGTCGAGCTTAAGGCTGATGGACGACGCGTTACTGCTGAACATATTCTGATCGCCACCGGCGGACGTCCGAACCCGCACGCGGCTCTGCCCGGCCATGAGCTTTGCATCAGCTCGAACGAGGCTTTTCATCTGGATGAATTGCCAAAGGCAATTGTCATCGCTGGCGGTGGCTATATCGCGGTCGAATTCGCCAATATCTTCCATGGTCTCGGCGTGGAAACCACACTTGTCTATCGCGGCAAGGAAGTCCTGAACGGTTTCGACGGCGATGTTCGCCATTTGCTGCATGAAACCATGGAAGCCAAGGGTATTCGCATCATTTGTGAGGCGGTTTTCGAGAAGGTTACGAAGCAGGCAAACGGCCTGTTGTCGATTGCCCTGTCGAATGGCGAGACGCTCGAAGCCGGACAGGCGATGCTGGCGCTTGGCCGCATGCCCAACACGGAAGGACTCGGCCTTGAAACCGCTGGCGTGAAGTTGGACAAGCTCGGCGCCGTGGAAGTGGATGACTATTCGCGCACCAGCACCGCCAATATCTGGGCGGTCGGCGATGTCACCAACCGCGTGCAGCTGACGCCGGTGGCCATTCACGAGGCAATGTGCTTCCTTGAAACAGTTTTCAAGGACAATCCGACCAAGCCCGATCATGAATTGATCGCAACGGCTGTCTTTTCCCAGCCCGAAATTGGCACTGTCGGTTTGACCGAGGAAGAGGCAGCGAAGAAATATCCGGAAGTCGAAGTCTATCGCGCCTTGTTCCGTCCGATGAAGAACACGCTTTCGGGCCGCAACGAAAAGATGCTGATGAAGATCGTCGTCGATGCCAAAAGCCGCCGCGTCCTGGGCACCCATATTATGGGACCGGATGCCGGTGAAATGGCGCAGCTTCTGGGGATTTCGCTGAAGGCTGGCGCGACCAAGGATGATTTCGACCGCACCATGGCCGTGCATCCGACCGCCGCCGAAGAACTGGTCACGATGTACAAGCCAAGTTATCGCGTCGTAAATGGCGAAAAGGTCGAAGGCTGACCCTTTCGCCGCAGGCGAATATCATTAACGATTATTGCTGGTATAAAACCCGCGCGTGCATTATATCAGCGCGACCCACGCACGCCGGGATTAGACATGTGGCTGGCATCTTCTTCAGGTGCAGACTGCATGATTGGAATTCCGGCTTTCGTGTAAGGAGGATATAATCCGAGGATTATCGAGCGGATAACGCAAAACAGGTGCTCTAATGACGAAGAACTGGACCCCGCATTCCTGGAGAAACAAACCGATCAAGCAAGTGCCGTTTTATCCGGACGCACAGGCTCTGACCGACGTTGAGGCCCGTCTTCGCACCTATCCGCCTTTGGTTTTTGCAGGCGAGGCGCGCAAGCTCAAGCAGCAGCTGGCCGCTGTGGCGGAAGGCAAGGCATTTCTGCTTCAGGGCGGCGATTGCGCCGAAAGCTTCGCTGAACATGGCGCGGACAATATTCGCGACTTCTTCCGCGTGTTCCTGCAAATGGCCGTCGTTCTCACCTTCGGTGCTTCCAAGCCGGTGGTGAAGGTTGGTCGTATTGCCGGTCAGTTCGCCAAGCCGCGTTCGACGGACATGGAAACGAAGGATGGCGTCGAGCTGCCATCCTACCGTGGCGACATCATCAACGGCATCGATTTCGACGCAGCCTCGCGCACGCCCGATCCGCAGCGCCAGGACATGGCTTACCGCCAGTCCGCAGCAACGCTGAACCTGCTGCGCGCTTTTGCGCAGGGCGGCTATGCCAATCTGGAAAACGTGCACCAGTGGATGCTCGGCTTCGTCGGCAAGAGCCCACAGGCGGAACGTTACACGGCTCTGGCGCAGCGCATTTCGGAAACGATGCACTTCATGCGCGCTATCGGCATCACGTCTGACAGCAACCATTCGCTGCGCGAGACTGACTTCTACACGAGCCATGAAGCGCTGCTACTCGGCTATGAAGAAGCGCTCACCCGCGTCGATTCCACGTCGGGCGACTGGTATGGCACGTCTGGTCACATGATCTGGATCGGTGATCGCACGCGTCAGGCCGACCATGCGCATATTGAATATTGCCGCGGTATCAAGAACCCGCTCGGTCTCAAGTGTGGCCCGTCCTTGCAGCCGGATGACCTCATTCGTCTGATCGACCTGCTCAACCCGGAAAACGAAGCTGGCCGTCTGACGCTTATTGCGCGCTTCGGCTACGACAAGGTGGGCGATCACCTGCCGCAGCTCATCCGCGCTGTCGAAAAGGAAGGCCGCAAGGTCGTCTGGTCCTGCGATCCGATGCATGGCAATACGATCACCGCTGGCGGCTACAAGACGCGTCCGTTCGACCGCATTCTCAAGGAAGTGGAATCCTTCTTCGCGATCCATCGCGCCGAAGGCACGCATCCGGGCGGTATCCATGTCGAAATGACCGGCAAGAACGTCACGGAATGCACGGGCGGCGCCCGCGCCATCTCCGCAGACGATCTTCAGGATCGCTACCACACGCATTGCGATCCGCGCCTTAACGCCGATCAGGCATTGGAACTGGCGTTCCTGCTGGCCGAACTCCTCAAGAAGGAGCGCGATGCGGGCACTGAAAAGCAGGTCGCAAGCGCCTGAAAGGCTCTTGGATTGCAATCATTTGGGCAGGGCGGAGGTTTCGATCTCCGCCCTGTTGCTTTTGAAGCAGAGTTGTCTAAAGCATTCTCCGGCAAAGCGCGAAATCGTGTCCATGGCTTCTGGGGGTATTTATGCAGCGCATTTTTCTGGCTTTTCTGAACTCGATGCGCGCGCTGAAATATCTCGCGGGCAATGAAAAAGCCGTGCAACAGGAACTGGTATTGTTTCTGGTCTCCTTGCCTGTCGCTTTCTTCCTTGCGCCCACATGGCTGGCCTTCCTGCTGATGACCGGCTCGATCCTGTTTCTGATGATGGTCGAAATTCTGAATACCGGCATAGAGGCGACATGCGATGCGGTGTCCCGCGATTTTCATAAGGAAATCCAGATTGCCAAGGACTGTGGTTCATTGGCCGTGCTGATCGCGATTATATTTGTTGTGGCCACATGGGGCTATATAATCATATCGTCTTTCTATTATTAAAATAAATATATTTGAATTTGAAATAGATAAAATAGCAAAAGTTCTTTCATAATTGCGGTTTTAGAAATTTCTATAATTGATATCTTCTTTCGGGTTGATTCCAGGAGATATAAATGACGAGAATAATTTATCTTTTTTTGTTTTTGGTGTTTCTAATATCGGCTGGGCTTTATTTTATTGATGCCAATGCTGCGGATACTGCACCGTCGCAGCCGAATGCACATCATTGCGATAGTTATGAAAACCTGGCGGATTATACCCGTTGTATCCTCATATCCCCGAAATAGGACGTAAACTAATTCGGGTCTTGGCAAGGCAGTTTGCCGTTGACTTGTTCAGATCGGTTGAACAATTCAGGGTTCTCTCATCGATAATTGAGACGAACGGCGCGGGGAGGCGTGCCGGTCATTGCATCCCCTCCACTCCCACGCTAAATCTTGCGCTGAAATAGTGTTGGTGAGAATCTCATTATGCTTCGTATTGCAGTCGCGCAGCTCAATCCCGTCATGGGCGATATTGCCGGAAATCTGGCCAAGGCCCGCGCGGCTCGCGTGCAGGCTGCCGACATGAAGGCCGATCTGATCCTGTTCACAGAGCTGTTCATTGCCGGTTATCCTCCTGAGGATCTGGTGCTGAAGCCATCTTTTGTCGAAGCCTGCGAGAAGGCCGTCCGAGACCTTGCAGCCGATACGGCGGATGGTGGGCCGGGCGTTATCATCGGAACCCCTCTGCGCCGCGAGAGCGGCTTGCATAATTCGGTCATGGTGCTGGATGGCGGCGAAGTGATTGCTGAGCGGTTCAAGGTCGATCTGCCGAATTACGGCGAATTCGATGAAAAGCGCGTATTCGAGCCGGGTCCGCTGCCGGGACCAGTCAATTTCCGTGGTGTGCGAATCGGTATTCCGATCTGCGAGGATATCTGGGGCGATCTCGGCGTTTCCGAAACGCTTGCCGAAAGCGGTGCAGAATTCCTTCTCGTGCCGAATGGTTCACCCTATCACCGCGCCAAGATGGACCGCCGGTATCAGGTCGTTCTAAAGCAGGTGATGCTGTCCGAACTGCCGATGCTTTACGCCAATCAGGTTGGCGGTCAGGATGAACTGATTTTCGACGGCGCATCGTTTGCTTTCAATCCCGGCAACAAGTTCCCGTGCCTGCAAATGCCGCAATTTTCGGAGCAGATCGCCATGACGATCTGGCATCGCGACGGAGACACCTGGCGTTGCGAGGAGGGCGAGAAAGCTCTACTTCCGGAAGAACTGGAGGCGGATTATTCCGCCTGCGTGCTGGGCCTGCGCGACTATGTGAACAAGAACGGTTTCAAGGATGTCGTTCTGGGTCTCTCCGGCGGTATCGACTCGGCAATCTGCGCTGCGATGGGCGTGGATGCACTGGGGCCGGAGCGTGTGCGCTGCATCATGCTGCCGTATCGCTACACGTCAGGTGAATCCCTGCAAGATGCAGCCGACTGCGCCAAGGCGCTTGGCGTACGTTACGATATCGTGCCCATTGCCGAGCCGGTTGAGGGCTTCATGAGCGCGCTTCAGCCACTATTTGCCGGTACGGACAGCGGTGTCACTGAAGAAAACCTGCAAAGCCGCGCGCGCGGCACCATCCTGATGGCCGTTTCGAACAAGTTCGGCTCCATGGTCGTCACGACTGGCAACAAGTCGGAAATGTCTGTCGGTTACGCCACGCTCTACGGCGACATGAATGGCGGCTTCAATCCGATCAAAGACGTGTACAAGATGCAGGTCTATGCGATGTCGGAATGGCGCAACAGCCATGTTCCGCAAGGCTCGCTCGGACCGGCAGGCGAGGTGATCCCGAACAACATCATCTCCAAGGCGCCGTCCGCCGAACTGCGTGAAAACCAGACCGATCAGGACAGCTTGCCGCCCTACCCGGTGCTCGACGATATTCTGGAATGTCTGGTCGAAAACGAAATGAGCAATGCCGATATTGTAGCGCGCGGCCATCCGGTTGAGACCGTGCAGCGTATCGAACATTTGCTTTATCTCGCTGAATACAAACGCAGACAATCGGCCCCCGGTGTTAAGATTACCAGGAAGAATTTTGGACGCGATCGCCGTTATCCCATAACGAACCGCTTCCGCGACCGCTGAAAGATAATAGAATGACTGTTACTGTTCGTTTTGCCCCATCGCCGACGGGCTATATTCACATCGGCAACACGCGCACTGCGCTCTCGAACTGGCTTTATGCCCAAAAGAATGGCGGCAAGTTCATCCTGCGCTATGACGACACGGATGTTGAACGCTCGCGTGAAGAATATGCTGAGGCCATCGCCGTTGATCTGGACTGGCTTGGCGTAAAGCCGGACCGCGTCGAATATCAGTCGAAACGCTTCGATGTTTATGCTCGCGCCGTGGAAAAGCTGAAGGAAGCAGGGCTGCTTTATGCCTGCTATGAAACGGCTGACGAGCTGGAACGCCGCCGCAAGCTGCGTCTCGCACGCCGCCTGCCACCGGTTTATGGCCGCGAGGCGCTGAAAATCACCGATGCGGAAAAGGCCGCTTTCGAGGCCGAAGGCCGCAAGCCGCATTGGCGCTTTCTGCTGCCGAATTTCGAAAGCGATCCGTTCACAACGCAGCGCACCGAAGTTCACTGGGATGATCTGGTGCGTGGCCCCCAGGTGGTCGATCTGGCGTCCATGTCGGACCCGGTGCTGGTGCGTGAAGACGGCACCTATCTCTATACGCTGCCTTCGGTCGTGGACGACATCGATCTCGGCGTCAGCCATATTATCCGTGGCGACGACCATGTGACGAATACCGGCGTGCAGATCGCAATCTTCCGGGCGCTCGGCGCAGAACCGCCGGTCTTCGGACACCATAATCTGCTGACCACCACGACGGGCGAAGGGCTGTCCAAGCGCACGGGCGCGCTTTCGGTTGGGTCGCTGCGCGAAAACGGCTATGAGCCGATGGCGGTTGCTTCGCTGGCTATCCTGATCGGCACGTCGGAAAATGTCGCCGCTGCACCGACCATGGATGCGCTGGCGGAACGTTTTGATCTGGCCTCCATCTCAAAATCGTCGGCCAAGTTTGATCCGGCGGAACTGGACACGCTCAATCGCGCATTGCTGCATGAAATGTCTTTTGCCGACGCCAAGCCTCGTCTCACAGCGCTTGGTGTCGAAGGCGGCAAGGCTGAACCATTCTGGCTCGCTGTGCGTGGCAATCTGGATCGCTTCGGCGATGTGCAGCATTGGTGGCAGATCGTGACTGGCGATTTGCCGGAAGCGCCGGAACTGTCCGATGAGGATCGCGACTTTATTCGTATCGCGTTCAATTCGTTGCCAGCAGCTCCTTGGAACCACCAGACATGGAAAGCCTGGACTGACGCGGTCAAGTCGGAAACGGGACGTAAGGGCAAGGGTCTCTTCATGCCGTTGCGTCTGGCGCTGACGGGGCAATCTCACGGACCCGAACTGGCCGACCTTCTTGTGCTGATGGGGCCGGACAAGGTTCAGAGCCGAAAGCCCTGACAGTTTTACTGATTACAAACAAAAACAGCCGACACAGTTGATACTGTGCCGGCTGATTCTTTTTGCGGATAGGCTTACTTGCGAATCTTTGCCTTGCGGACCGGTGCTTCGCCAGCGCGCTGCAGTGCTTCCACGACCGACAGAGCGGTCATGTTGACGACGCCGCGCGACGTGACCGAAGGGGTCAGAATATGTGCCGGGCGGGCGGCACCGAGCAGGATCGGGCCGACGTGCAGCGCATCGGTGACCGTCTTGACCACGTTGAGCGTGATATTGGCGGCATCAAGATTCGGGAAAACCAGAAGATTGGCTTCTCCCTTGAGGCGCGAATTCGGGAACACGCGGTCACGCAGCGCCTGAGACAGCGCCGAGTCGCCATGCATTTCGCCGTCGGATTCGAGGTCGGGGGCCTTTTCTGCGAGGATGGCCGCTGCCTGACGCATCTTTTCCGCGCTGGCGCTTTCCTTCGATCCGAAATTCGAATGCGAAACCAGAGCAGCCTTCGGGACAATGCCAAAGCGGTCTATTTCCTTGGCCGCGAGAATTGCCATTTCAGCAATTTCATTCGCGTTCGGATCGACATTGACATAGGTGTCGGTCAGGAACAGCGCGCCGCGCTGCGAAATAAGCAGGCTGAGCGCGGAGTAATCGCGGATACCCGGCACAATGCCGATGATCTGGCGCACAACGCGCAGATGGCGCTCGAAACGACCTTCGAGACCGCAGATCATTGCATCCGCTTCGTCGCGCATCACGGCGAGCGCCGCAATGGCGGTCGAATTGGTGCGCACGATGGTGCGGGCCGCTTCCGGCGTTACGCCCTGACGCCCCGTATAGGACAGGTACAGATCGACATAGTCGCGGTAACGCGGATCGTCTTCAGGATTGATCAGTTCGAAATCGACGCCCTGACGGATTTTCAGGCCATAACGGCGCAGGCGCGTTTCGACAACCTGCGGACGACCGACAAGGATCGGCGCGGCGATGCGTTCTTCGATCACCACCTGCGCGGCACGCAGCACGCGCTCATCTTCACCATCGGCATAGATGACGCGCTTGGGTTTGTCCTGCGAACGGGCGGCGGCGAAAACCGGCTTCATGATGAGGCCGGAGCGGAACACGAAGCGGTTCAGCCTGTCGAGATAGGCTTCCATGTCCTCGATGGGGCGCGTTGCGACACCGGTTTCCATCGCAGCCTTGGCCACAGCCGGGGCGATGCGCAGGATCAGGCGCTGATCGAAAGGCGAGGGAATGATGTAATCCGGGCCAAAGGTCGGCGTATCGCCGGAATAAGCCTTGGCGGCGACATCGGAAGGTTCTTCGCGGGCGAGCGAGGCGATGGCGCGCACGGCGGCGAGCTTCATCTCTTCATTGATCGCGGTTGCGCCGACATCGAGAGCGCCACGGAAGATATAGGGGAAGCAAAGAACGTTGTTGACCTGATTCGGATAGTCGGACCGTCCGGTGCAGATCATGGCGTCGGCACGCGCAGCACGCGCTTCTTCCGGCATGATTTCCGGCTTTGGATTGGCGAGAGCCATGATCAGCGGCTTTTCAGCCATCTGATTGAGCAGTTCCGGCTTCAAGACGCCCGCAGCCGAAAGGCCGAGGAACACATCCGCCCCGCCGATGACATCGGCCAGCGTGCGCGCATCGGTCTTCTGGGCATAGATTTCTTTCCAGCGGTCCATCAGCGTGTTGCGGCCTTCATAGACCACACCTTCCAGATCGCAGACCCAGATGTTTTCACGCTTGGCGCCGAGATTGACGAGAAGATTGAGGCAGGCGAGAGCCGCGGCACCGGCACCCGAGGTGACGATCTTGGCGTCTGCAATCTGCTTGCCTGCAAGTTCCAGACCGTTCAACACGGCGGCGGCCACGATGATCGCCGTCCCATGCTGGTCGTCATGGAAAACCGGAATATTCATCTTGGCACGAAGCTGTTCTTCAACTTCGAAACATTCCGGTGCCTTGATGTCTTCCAGATTGATGCCGCCAAATGTCGGCTCCAGAGCGGAAACCACGTCGACAACGCGGTTGATTTCCAGCGCGTCGATTTCGATGTCGAAAACGTCGATATCGGCGAACTTCTTGAACAGGACGGCCTTGCCTTCCATGACCGGCTTCGATGCGAGCGCGCCGATATTGCCAAGACCGAGAACAGCCGTGCCGTTCGAAACCACCGCCACCAAATTGCCTCGCGCCGTATATTCGGCAGCGGTGGCAGGGTCTTCCTGAATGGCGAGGCAGGGCGCTGCCACACCTGGCGAATAAGCGAGCGCAAGGTCACGCTGGTTTCCGAGCGGCTTGGTTGCCTGGATTTCCAGCTTTCCGGGCTTCGGATATCGATGGAAAAACAGGGCTGCTTCATCGAAATCCGAACGCGTCGGCGTGGAAGGAGTTTTCTTGGTCATAGTCGCATCGCTTTCCATTTTTCCGCACCGCCGGGATGATCAGCGGCGCGTGGAGGGTGCAATCACATGCACACCGAGCCTTTAAACACGTGGGTCGGGCACTTTGGGTTTTAGCTCAAACTCTGACGTCCCATTAGGCCCGTTTTGGAGAATGAGTTTATCTGTAATGTAATGGCCGTGTCAGAAGGCGCTCTGATAAGCGCCGCCGTCAATAACGAGATTCTGGCCCGTTATATAGCCTGCATGCTGCGAGCAGAGGAAGGCGCAAGCCTTTCCAAACTCTTCTGGCTGGCCAATGCGTCCCGCAGGGATGCGGGCTGCGCGCTTGGCAGCTTCTGCTTCTGCGGTGGTGCCGGTCTTCTGCGCGGAGAAGGCAAAGCCTTTGCGCAGGCGGTCCGTGTCGAATGCACCGGGCAGGATATTGTTGATGGTGACATTGGCCCCGGCAACGGTACGGGCAACGCCGGCCAGAAAGGCCGTCAGTCCCGCGCGGGCGCCGGATGAAAGATCAAGTCCCGGAATAGGCGCATAGACTGAGGTCGAGGTGATGTTGACGATGCGGCCAAAGCCGCGCTCAACCATTCCGTCGATGACCGCCTTGATCAGTTCGATCGGGGTGACCATGTTCTGCGTCACGCCTTCAAGAAGGGCTTCGCGGTCGAGCAGGCGGAAGTCGCGGAAGGGTGGTCCGCCATTATTGTTGACCAGAATATCCGGGTTGGGGCAGGCGGCGAGCAGCGCCTTCTGACCTTCTGGCGTCGAAACATCGGCGGCGACAGCGACCACATTGACACCATAAGCCGAGCGAATGGCGTCAGTTGTCTCAAGAAGAGTTTCTTCACTGCGTCCGTTCAGCACGATATCGCATCCTGCCTCGGCCAGTGCTTCGGCGCAGGCGCGACCCAGACCTTTGCTGGAAGCGCATACGATTGCCTTGCGACCTTTCAAGCCCAAATCCACGGCTCGATCCTCTTTGCTTTTTAAAGGTCATGGAGACATGCCACCAAGCGCCAAGTGCAATCAACCGGATTCTGGTTGACGCGCTGATGTGTCCACTTTTCTCGACGCTCATTTGACCATTTTTCGGTGTTTTTCACGCACACTATTCGGTGATCGTGTTTTGCATGGGGCTGTCTGTTCGTCGGCCACTGTCATCTGCGCATTACAGTCCCGTCATAACTCTGTGACATGAATCAGGTTCTCTGCACGTAGTTTCAGGTTGCCATTGAGAGGGACAACCAAATGAGCACCGATGCAGCGCAGGCCAAGAAACTCCGGACGATTTTTATCTCGGATGTGCATTTGGGATCAAAGGCCGCGCAGGCCGATCTGCTTCTCGATTTCCTGCGCTACCATGATGCGGAAACGATTTTTCTGGTCGGCGATATCGTCGATGGCTGGCGATTACGGCGCAACTGGCACTGGCCGCAGGAACATAACGACGTTGTCCAGAAGCTTCTCCGTAAAAGCCGCAAGGGCACCAACATCATCTACATTGCAGGCAATCACGACGAGTTCCTGCGTAATTTTCAGGGAACGCATTTCGGCGGCATCGAAGTGATAAACCGCGCCATTCACGAGACGGCGGATGGCCGCAAGTTTCTGGTGATCCATGGCGATCAGTTCGACGTGGTGGTGCGCAATGCCCGTTTCATCGCTTATCTCGGCGACTGGGCCTATGACACGGCGATCTGGATCAACACGGCGATGAACCGTTTGCGCTCGCTCTTCGGGTTGCGCTACTGGTCGTTTTCGGCCTGGGCGAAATTCCGCGTGAAAAAGGCGGTCAATTTCATCGGCGAGTTCGAAACGGTGGTGTCCGAAGAGGCGCAGCGCATCGGTGTCGATGGCGTCATTTGCGGTCATATTCACCACGCCACCATCGAAAAGATGAACGATGTTGAATATATAAACACCGGCGACTGGGTGGAAAGCTGCACAGCGGTGCTGGAGCATTTCGACGGACGTATGGAACTGGTCAGCTGGACGGAAATGCGCGACGAAAAATCGTCCGACGGCAGGGCTCTCGCTCACGATAATCGGGCCGACGACAACAGGATAGTCCGTCTGCCACGTCCTGCCCGTAGCGCGGCGAAAATTGCCGGATGAACAAGCTCGTCATCGTCACCGACGCCTGGCATCCGCAAGTCAACGGCGTCGTTCGGACACTGACAAAATGTCAGGACATGATGCGCGCGCGGGGCTATGAAGTGATTGTGGTTTCGCCACTCGACTATAAGTCGGTTCCGTGCCCGACCTATCCGGAAATCAGACTGGCACTGACCACACCCGGCGCATTTCGGCGGCGGTTGGTGCAAATGCAGCCTGATTATATCCACATCGCCACCGAAGGTCCGCTCGGCTACATGGCGCGACAGGCATGTCTGAAAAAGGGCTGGAGTTTCACCACCAGTTTTCACACGCGCTTTCCTGAATATGTTGCGGAGCGCGTCCCGGTTCCCTTGAGCTGGAGCTATGGCTTTCTGCGGCGGTTTCACAATGCCGCATCGCATACGCTGGTTCCCACCCAATCCATTCTGGATGATCTGAAAGAGCGCGGTTTTACCGGCCTCAATCTGTGGACACGCGGCGTGGATCGCGGTGTATTCCATGCCCGCGCCAATGTGAGCCGCGATCTGCCGGAACCTGTTTTCATCTGTGTTGGACGCGTGGCGACGGAAAAGAACCTACCCGCCTTTCTCAGTCTCGATCTACCCGGCACCAAGCTGATTGTCGGTGACGGCCCGGCACTCGATGATCTGAAATCACGCTTTCCCGATGCGGTATTTGTGGGCAAGCGGGAAGGCGAGGCGCTGGCCGAAACCTATGCGTCGGCTGACGTGTTTGTTTTCCCGAGCCGGACAGACACGTTTGGCCTCGTGCTGCTGGAAGCAATTTCATCCGGTCTGCCTGTTGCGGCTTTTCCCGTACCGGGATCGAAAGACGTCATCGGCGCGACGGGCGCGGGTGTTCTTTCGGAAGATCTGCGCGCGGCCTGTCTGGCCGCGCTGGAGCTTGAGCCTTTCGATCCGGAACAGGTTCTAAAACCCTTCACCTGGGATGCCTGCGCAGACATCTTTGAAGAGGCTTTGACCTCCATAGCGGGCGGACAGCCCCCCGTTCGGGACTATCAGGCAGTTCAGCCCCAGACAGTCGCTTCCGGCGGATAAACAAGCGCGCCATCATAACGAAGGCCGGGTTCGCGGTCCTGTGCAAGGAGCAGTGGTCCGTCGAGATCGACAACCGTTGCCTTCTGGGCGAGCAGAACTGCGGGCGCCATGCCGAGCGATGTGCCCACCATGCAGCCGACCATGATCTTCAGGCCGAGCCCAATGGCCTTTTCGCGCATCACTAGCCCTTCGGTCAGCCCGCCTGCCTTGTCGAGCTTGATATTCACGGCATCATAGCGCTTGGCTAATTCTTCCAGACCCTCTGACGTGTGAACGCTTTCGTCGGCGCAAATCATGACCGGACGTTCGATCTGGCTCAGGATCGCATCCTTGCCAGCGGGCAGGGGTTGCTCGATGAGGATCACGCCCGCATCGGCAGCGGCGCGCATATTTTCGGCAATATTCGCATCGGTCCAGCCTTCGTTTGCATCGATGATGATGCGACTGTTCGGCGCTGCCGCGGCAACGGCGCGAATGCGTTCAATGTCGTTGTCGCCGCCCATCTTCACCTTGATCAGCGGATAATGCGCGACTTTAGCGGTCGATTCCGCCATTTCTTCCGGCGTGCCCAGCGAAACGGTAATCGCGGTCTCCAGCGGCTTGAACGCACCGCCCAGCATATCGGCAACACGTTTGCCGGTGGTCTTGGCTTCCAGATCCCACAGGGCGCAATCGACCGCGTTGCGGGCGGCACCGGCTGGCATCAGCGTCTGGATATCCTGACGCGTTGCACCATCTTCGATCTGTGCCCGGACGGCTTCGATTGCTGCCGTGACGCTTTCGATGCTTTCGCCATAGCGTGCATAGGGAACGCATTCGCCGCGCCCCTGATGTTCACCGTTGCCGATTGCACACACAACGACTGCTGCTTCGGTCTTCGACCCGCGCGAAATTGTGAATTTTCCGGCGATAGGGTAGCGTTCAACGAGGATGTTCAAGGTATTCTGCATGGAGAGCCTTCCGAATCTCAATCCCGAAAAGTTGATGGGCTTTTGGGATGAGATAGTGCGTGAGAGCGCGAAATTGGGGTATTCGTCTGATTCAACGGGCGGATGCTCCAATACGCTGTATTTCGGTCGTGTTACGACTCGTATATGAGGTTTGCCATGTTGACCGACACTGCTGACAAAGCAAGAGCCGCTGCGAATGTCGCGCCAAAGATCGATGTGGCCGATCAGGATGGCGTGCGTCTGGTTCGCCTGAGCGGACGCTGGGTTTCGCAGAGCGTTCATCTTGTCGACGACAAAATGCGCAGTCTCGAAAAAGTTGCGGGCGGCCAATCCACGCATATCGATGCTTCCGGCATTTCCGGCCTCGATACGGCAGGCGCGTGGCTTGTCGAGCGGCTGAGGCAGCGTCTCATCACCCAGAAGGCGGATGTTCAGCTTGAAGGTATCCGCGAAGCCTGGGCACCGCTGATGGACGAAGTCGGCGGTGCCGTCGAACGCGCGCTCGACGTTCCGCGCGCCAAAAAGCCGTTCTTCGTTATCGCGTTTCTGGCAGCCCTTGGTGGCGGTGTCGTCTCGATTTACAATGACTTCAAGATGTCGATGCATATTCTGGGCGCCACCATTCGCGGCGCGCAGCTGAAATATGGTCGTGGGAGCGGAATTCCGATTGCCGCCATCGTGACGCAGATGGACCGCATGGGCGTGGGTGCCATTCCCATTATCGTGCTGATGTCGACGATTGTGGGCGCCATTATCGCACAGCAGGGCGCGTTTCAGCTTCGCTATTTTGGCGCTGAAATCTTCGTGGTCGATCTGGTTGGCATTCTGGTTTTGCGTGAACTGGGCGTGCTTTTGACCGCGATCATGATTGCCGGTCGTTCCGGCAGCGCCATCACGGCCGAAATAGGCTCCATGAAAATGCGCGAGGAAACCGACGCGCTGACCGTCATCGGGCTCAATCCCGTTGGAGTTCTGGTGTTTCCGCGCCTTGTTGCGCTCGTCATCGTGCTGCCGCTGCTGACCATTATTTCCAATCTGGCGGCACTGGTAGGGGCAGGTGGTGTCGCATGGTTCTATTCCAATATCTCGCCGGAGGCCTTTATCAGCCGTCTGCATGATGCCGTGGCGCTCAACACTTATTTCGCCGGTTTGATCAAAGCGCCATTCATGGCGATGATTATCGGTATTCTTGCTTCGGTCGAAGGTATGAAGGTCGGCGGAAGTGCAGAATCACTTGGACGCCGGGTCACAGCATCGGTGGTGAAGGCTATTTTTGTGGTTATCGTTGTCGATGGCATGTTTGCGATGTTCTACGCAGCGATCAATTTCTAGAATTTTGTATGGCCGTTGTTTTGTTTGGGTTCTTTGAGACACAGTTACACAAAAATCTGATCCTGCATTGGCCTTCCGCTGTTCAGTCGGAAGCGCGGCTCGGTTAAAGAATAGATATGGAGAACGGTATCGACGCAGAGTCGCAACCACAGCAGGACGATGGCCAGCACACGGCGATACCGATGATTTCGGTGCGCGACGTGACGGTGTCGTTTGGCCGTGCGCCGGTGCTCGATAAGCTGTCCCTCGATATCTACAAGGGCGAGGTTCTGGGCTTCATCGGTCCGTCCGGATCGGGCAAGTCGGTGCTGATGCGCACCATATTGGGCTTGAACAAGAAGCAGTCCGGCGAAATCGAGATTCTTGGGCGCAATATCGATCACCTCAATGAGCTGGAAAAAATGGCCATCGACATGCGGATGGGCGTTCTTTTCCAGCATGGCGCACTGTTTTCGGCGCTCAACGTGCTCGAAAATATTCAGGTGCCGATGCGCGAATATCTCGATCTGTCGCCAAAGCTGATGGATGAGCTGGCGCGACTGAAGATCGATCTTGTGGGACTGAAGCCGGATACGGCAGAGAAATTTCCGTCGGAACTTTCCGGCGGCATGATCAAGCGCGCCGCTCTGGCACGTGCGCTGGCGCTCGATCCGGACATCGTCTTTCTTGACGAGCCGACCTCGGGGCTCGATCCGATCGGCGCCGCGGAATTCGATGAATTGATCGCGAATTTGCGCGATACGATGGGCTTGACGGTCTATATGGTCACGCATGACCTCGACAGCCTGTTTGCGATCTGCGACCGCATAGCAGTTCTGGGGAACAAAAAAGTGCTCGTCAGCGGCACGATAGAAGACATGCTGCATGTAGACGATCCATGGGTTAAATCCTATTTTCGGGGCAAGCGTGCGCGCCAGATCGATACTTCGGCGCCATCAAGACGGCGGCCCGGCAGCCGCTTGCAGACGGGATAAGATATGGAAACAAAAGCCAATTACGTTCTGGTCGGGGTTTTCACGCTGCTTGTCAGCCTGCTGGCTTTCGGATTCGTGTACTGGATTGCGCGCTTCGGTGAGGCCCGCGATTCCATTCCCATGGATGTGCGCATTCCCGGCTCCGTGACGGGCCTGACTGTCGGCAGTCAGGTTCTCTTCAATGGTATCAAGGTTGGCGATGTTCGTCGTCTGCGCCTTGATGAGAGCAACCCGGAAATGGTTATCGTGCAGACGCGCGTGAATGGCAGCACGCCGATCACGCGCTCGACGGCTGCAACGCTCGGCTTTCAGGGCTTGACCGGACAGGCCTATATCGAACTGAAGGGCGGCAGCCTGGACGAGCCTAACCTGCTGACCGAAGCGGCGAAGGAGGATACGGTCGCGCGTATCGACGCCGATCCATCTGCGGTCAACAATCTCCTTGCCACCGCGCAGGATATTTTCGGACGTGCCAACACTGTGCTGGGCGAGCTGGAAGGCTTTGTCAAAGAAGCGCGTGGTCCTCTGACCGACACGATTAACAACACCAAGACATTCACCGACGCACTGGCCAAAAACGCCGATGTGCTTGACGAACTGGGTTCCAACACCGGAAACATCAAGCAGATCATCGAGGATGCCAAGGAAACAATGGCGCGGCTCAATGCGGCTTCGGTGCGCGTTGACGGCATTCTGGCCAAGACCGACAAGCTTCTGTCTACGGACGATAAGGACGGTGTGGTGGCGCAGGCCAAGGCGACGCTCGAATCCATTCGCCAGACCTCGGACAATCTCGACAAGCGCCTCGGACCGATTGCAGATAATTTGCAGCGTTTTTCAGGTCAGGGTTTGCGCGACGTGCAGTCGGTGGTCGTGGATAGCCGCCGCTCCATACAGCGTATTGAGCAGGCCATCACAGATCTAGAACGCAACCCGCAGCGTCTGATTTTCGGCGGGCAAGGCAGTGTACCCCAGTATAACGGAAGGGCGCGTCATTGATTTTCTTAAGCGGAAATTCGACAGGTGGGACGAATGGCTTGAAATCGCGCTGCAAGATTGGTGCCGTGGGTTCGGTTTCGCTCTTGCTGGCGGCGCTTCTCGCGGGCTGTGGGACGACACCTCTCGATACATTCAATCTGAGCGCGCCGAAACCTGCTGTTTCGTCGCCGAGCCGCAAGAGCCTACAGTTGCTGGTTCCGACACCAACAGCATTGAAGGCGCTGGACAGCGAAAACATCGTTATCAGCTCAGCGCCGGGTTCCATCGAGTATCTGAAGGGCGCACAATGGGGCGACAGGCTGACGAATATCGTCCAGTCTCGCCTTGTCCAGGCCTACGAGAATACTGGAGTGTTTGGCGGTGTTGGGCGTCCGGGTGATGGTCTGGCGATCAATTATCAGATCCTGACTGATCTTCGCATGTTTGGCGTTCAGGTTAGCGGCGGTTCCAGAACGGCTGTTGTGGAACTCGCCATCAAGCTCATGAACGACAAGACCGGTGAAGTGCGCTCCACACGCGTGTTTCGGAATTCCGCGCCGGTCAGCGGCACCGGCAATGCGGCTTACGTGAAGGCGCTTGATGCTGCCTTTGATCGTACGGTGAATGAAATCGTCACTTGGACGGTTTCATCGCTGTAAACCGCGCAAATGCCGAATAGATGATTTGAAATGAAAAGGCGGGGTGCAAACCCCGCTTTTCTTTTGTCCAGCTGTAGCAGCCAAAGCACGCCGGATTTCGGTCTTATCAACCCATCGCCGCGTTGCCACGTTTGTTAGTCTCACTTCCTTTCGGTAAACAAAAAACGCGGCCCGAAAGCCGCGTTCTGAATTGCGTGTGATCTGGTACCTGATTAGCGCAGGCGACCGCTGGCATGGGCCAGCATGGTGTAAACCTTGCCGGTGTCGGACGTCAGATAGGTCTGCGTCACCATATTATCGCGGTCGTTACGGGCGACGTCTTCGAGCAGACGCTGGAAGTCGTCCATGTAGCGGTCCACGGCGCGGCGGAATTCGCCATCCGTCTGATACTTACGCTTGATGTCGTCAAACGTCTGTTGGCCCTTGAGCGTGTAAAGGCGACGGGTGAAGACGTTGCGCTCGCCGCGGCGGTAGCGGTCCCACAGTTCAACCGATGCTTCATGATCGATTGCACGGGCGATATCGACCGAAAGCGAGTTCAGCGATTCAACCACATGGCTCGGCGAACGCGGAGCGGCGGTTGGCTGCGCCTTGGGCTGAACGGCTTCTTCTTCTTCACGCGATGCGCGGGCAAGGAGATCGGAAACCCAGCCGCGAGGCTTGTCAGCGGTAGCGGCAGGTGCCGATGCAGCCGGAGCTTTTGGCATTTCAACTGGGCGCTGGCGCACGGCAACATCAGCCTGTGGCGCTGGTGCAACTGGCGCCTGAACAGGGGCCGGGCGCTGTGCAGCTGGCGCCGGACGCGAAACCGGACGGTCTGCGCGGCTTTCACCAACATCGACCAGGCGGCCAGACTTGTTGACGATTTCAGCCAGTTCCTTAAGCGCGCTGATCTGCTCGCTGACGGCCTTGCGCATGGCAGTCGTCGTTTCCTTGGCTTCAGCAGGCATGTCGAGAACGCCGCGCTTCAGCTCGCCACGCGTGGTGTTGAGCTCGGTGCGGATTTCGCCAGCGGTGCGGCGGATATCGTCTGTTGCCGCCGAGAACTTCTGCGCTGCCTGCTCGACGATTTCGGAAACGCTTTCGCGCATCTTTTCCGCCGAGGCGCGGGTCTGGCCTTCTGCGCGCTGGAATGCCGAAGCAACCAGAGTTTCGAAGGACTGCATCAGCTTCTCGATACCTTCCGACTTCTCGACAAGGCCGGAAGCCAGCTTGTCGAGCGCCTGCTGGCGGTCGGACAGCGTGGAGACAAGACCGTTCTGCGCCGAATTGATCATGTCGGAGGCCGAGGAAAGAACCTTTCCATGGTCTTCGAAACGGTCGGCAATGTCGGCAATCTGCGACAGGGTGCTGTCGGAGAGTGCACGCAGCGTACCGATATTCGTGTCGATCAGGCCGGTCGAGGCCTGGAACATCTGAGCAGCCCGATTGGTGTTTTCAACGAAGCTCGACGTGGTGTCGACGAGGCGTCCATCAATATCCGTCAGGTTGCGCGTTGCAGCGTCGATTAGCTTGCCAAGCTCGCCGTTCGAAGTGGAGAGGCGATCGATCAGCTCGCTGACATTGTCGGACAGACCGGCCTTTGCCTGCTGAACGGCTGCAATGGTTTCTGCCGTGCGGTTTGCCAGTGCGTTGACCAGAGCGGCGTTTTCCGAACGCAGGCGGTCGGTTGCGGCATGGGTTGCTTCTTCAAGCTGCTGTGCCAAACCGCGTCCGCTGTCGGCAAGGCGCTGGACCAGCGGCTCAGCCGTATCGTTGAGGATCTTGGTGATTTCCTGCGAGCGGGCCGAGAGAACCGCATTGAGTTCACGCGTGCGCTCTTCAAGGGTAACAGCCGTTGTATCCGTGACCTGCGCGATGCGGGCTTCCACGGAGCCGAGTTCCATCGTGATGCGCGAACCAATGTCGCCCAGACGGGTGGCAATCGCGTCGGCGCGTTCCGCAAGGCGGGCTTCGGTGCCTGCCAGATTGTCGGCAACGCTGACAGAGAAGCTCTCGCTGTGACCAGCAAGGGTTTCGCTCGTCTTCGATGCCGTATCGGCGATGCGGGCCTCGATGGCACTGAGTTCACCGGTGAGGCGGTTTTCGATGGCTTCAAGGCCGCTTGCAATCGCGCCAGCGCGCTCATTGAGGCGGATTTCGGTGCCCGCCAGATTATCGATAACGTTCGCAGCGAAAGCCTCGCTGTGACCGGCAAGGGTCTCGCTTGTCTTGGTTGCGGTGTCAGCGATGCGGGCTTCGATAGAACCGAGCTCGCCGGTGAGGCGGGTTTCGATATCGCCGAGGCGTCCGGCAATCGCATCGGCGCGCTCGCCCAAGCGTGCTTCCGTGCCCGACAGATTGTCGATCAGGCGCGCGCTGAATGCTTCGCCGAAGCCATCCAGAGCCTGACCGGCCTTTGCTGCTTCTGCGGAAAGCGTGCTTGCCGCTTCGCCGATCTTCTCACGCAGCGAGCTTGCAACAACACCGGCGCTTTGTTCCAGTGCGCGGCGAACATTGTCGACGCCGATGGATAGCGCCTTTTCCATGGTCTGCGTGCGTTCTTCGATAATACCAGTCTGGCCAGCAAACGCGTCGTTGATGATAGCGCTGCTATCCGCAATGACGTTTCGCAGGTTGGCGGTGTGCTCTTCAATCGCACCGTTCTGACTGGCGAATGCCTGGCCAATGACGGAACCGCTTTCGGCGATGACACTGCGGAGATTGGCCGTGTGTCCTTCGATAATGCCGGTCTGGCCTTCGAACGCCTGACCGATTGCCGAAGCACTGTCGGCAATCGCGCCGCGCAGATTGGCGGTACGCTGATCCAGAACATCGCTATGGTCTTGCAGCGACTGGTTGAGCGAGGCAGTGCTGTCGCTCAGCGTTGCGCGGATTGCTGCGGCACGTGTTTCAATCGTCTGCTCATGGCCGTTCAGAATATCGACCAGCGAGTCGTTATGGTTGCTCAGGACGGCGCGGAGGCCACTCGTGCGTTCCTCCACCTGACGAACATGATCACCAAGCGTTGCTTCGAAAGCCTCGCGTCCGGCGGCAATGGACTGGCCGAGCGTTGCCGCGCGTTCGTCCAGAATGCGCGCCAGCGAAGCCTGGTTGTCGGCAATCAGGGCCTGAAGCGAATTGACGCGGTCATCGAATGCGCGCGCCATGATTTCGCGATTTTCGTTGAAATTATCGCGCATTGCCGCCGTGCGCTCATCCATCAGCTGAGCAAGCATGGCCTGATTGCCGGTGATGACCGTATGCAGGGCGGAAGCGCGTTCTTCCAGCGAACGGGCGTGATCGGCAAAGCTTCTATCCAGCTGTGCCGAATGGCTCGCCATTGCCTGCTGCAGCGCATTGGTGCGCTCAGCCAGAATGGCCGCATGGTTATCCGCGACGGAGTTGAGCGCCGATGCGCTACCGTCAATCGCATTGCGGATGTCATCGGTGCGGGCTGCCAGCGTATCGGCATGTCCGCGAATGACTGCCGACACGCGGTCGGTTTCGCCTTCGAGCGAAGCAGCCAGCACATCGCGGCTTTCTGCCAGCTTACCTGCAAAGGCGGCTGCCTTTTCACCGAGAAGATTGCCGACGCTTTCACCGATAGAGGTCAGATCGTCGCTGATCTTCGTCTTGGTTTCGTCGATCATCGAGCTCAGCGAAGCGCGACCGCCGGAGAAGGTCTCGGCAATTTCACGGGTGCGGGCGATGAGGTTCTCGTTGATCTGACGCGAGCGTGTTTCCAGAGCGGCGTTGAGCTTCTCTGTGCTGCTGTCAAGTGCATGAGCGCGTGCCTCAAACTCGGAAAGCAGGGCATGACCGCGTTCGGACAAGGTGCCTTCCAGATTGGCAAGGCGCGTGTCGAATTCGCTGACCATCGATTGCGTCGAGCTGCCAAGCAGATTGGCAATGCCAGCGGCGCGTTCATCGAGAGCCGTCGTGAAGCGTTCGGAGATCGTGCGGGACTGTTCGTCCAGCGTTGCGATACGCGTATCGAGCAGATTGGCAAAAGCCTCGCCCGAGGTCGTGATGCGCGAACCGATGTCACCCGTGCGGGTTTCGATGGCTTCGGCAATGGAGCTGCCGCTCTCATTGATGCTGCCGATTAGACGTTCGCCGGATTCGCTCAACAGCGAGCTGAGCTGCTGGGAAGCAGACAGAACATTATCGCGGATGATGTTGGATGCGCTCGACAGTTCTTCCTTGAGCTGTTCGTGGGCGCCGGAAATCGACGAGCGAACGCGTTCAGCGTGGCTGACGACGGCTTCGCGCTCATTGCCCAGATCGCCGACCAGCGAACGGATGCGAACTTCATTATCGCTATAGGCGCGTTCAAGCTGATTGACCTCGGACTGAACGAGGGTTTCCAGCTCGACGGCGCGGGCGAGTGTGCGCTCGATGCCTTCGTTCATGGCAGCCACTTCGCGACGCACAGCCTGGCTCAGCGTCGAAACACGATCAGCCGATACGGCTTCGGGCTGAAGCAGCTTCATCGCCGCTTCAGACATGCTGCGTGCGGCGTTGTGCATTTCCTGCGCGCGCTTCACAAGCTGCGCAAAGCCCCAGAACATGGCAACGGGCAGGGCGACGCCTGCAACCACACCAATGCCTGCGGGCGAGGTGAAGAAGTTCTTGGTGGCCTCAAGGCTGGAGAAAACAGCCGGATCGATGGCCTTGCCGAGTGCGACGCCACCGGCTGCCCACAAAACGCTGATGGCTGTGGTGGTCCAGTAAAGCTTGGATGTGCGCTCGGTCACGCGGCGCGGCGCGGTTGCGATAGCACGATCGTTGCGCGAATCATCGTTGGCGGGTGTGCGTGCGGCAGGCGCTGCAACGCTGACGGTCGCTGCCGGTGCAACAGGGCGCAGGATTGCTTCCGGCGCTTCCGGCACATCTGCTACCTGAGGCGAAGGAGCGGCTTGCGTCGTGTCGGGCTTGATCGGGGTCGGCTTATGCGGCGTATTGGCGACGATCTGCTGCAGGGGCTGCTGTGTGGAAGACACGGCCTTGACCACCGGCGGTACGGGTGGTGCTGCAGGCGTGGCGATAACGGATGCAGAAACGATCGGAGCGACCTTGGTTTCGGCTGCCACGGCTGCGACCTTTTCGGGTTCAGCGGCTTTCGTCTTCTGTTCCGCGACCAGCTCTTCAGCGGCGCGCGAAATCTGCTCTTCCAGATCGTCGACCGAAAAACTCTCGTCGAACGCACTTAAATCCATATCGATATCGAGATCATCGCCGAAGTCGATGTCGAGTGCCTGTTCTAGTGCCTTTTCAACCTCAAGGTCGAGCTTTTGTGCCTTGGATTTGGAAGCCATTGTTCGCCTACCTCGTACTCAATTACCGTGACGGCCGGATCGTCAAAGAGCCGTTACTAAACTTTATCCGCCATTTTGCATCGTATCGGCTCGGTCCTGTTAAGGAAATAGGCGACACCCGCTGATGCCTAAAACTTTAAATACAAGGTTAACAGAAAACGCTTGGGTTCATAAAAATGCGGTGTTTTCGGGCTTTTTGCAATTATCAGCAAGTTGTGGAAATCAGCAGGGGTCGCTTTTTGCAGTTCGAAAGGCGATGCAAATTCGTTAACAAAATTGCTCGTATCTCGAATTCGATATCCTATAGCGCAATTATAAGCTGTATTTGCCGGGTGCAGGATTCGTCCATCCGACATGTCTGCATTCCCATCTTGTCATCATATGCCGCAAACTTGCGCAACGGCAAGGCGGAGTTTTGCAGAAAACCCATTATATCGGCGCTTGCGCACCGCTTATACATTATAAAACACGGCATATTGGCGCAGTTGGGCTTAACGGGGCTCTTGCAGTTGAAACTAAGGCCGGAACGCCGTATCTGCCATTGCGAGATTATGCGTGCAGATCCCAATTTCAGGTGATCCATCGCAAGGGATAAAAGATCGCGTGGCTTCACGCGTTTCAAGGAATGAAAATGACCAAGATCGTATTCGTATCTGCTGACGGCGCGACACGTACCGAAGTTGAGGCCGATAACGGTTCCAGCGTGATGGAAGCGGCCATTCGCAATGGCATTCCGGGCATCGACGCCGAATGCGGTGGCGCATGCGCCTGTGCTACCTGCCACGTCTATGTTGATGAAGAGTGGACGGAAACGGTTGGCGGGCCTGATCCGATGGAAGAAGACATGCTGGATTTCGCCTATGAGGTGCGTCCAACTTCGCGTCTGTCCTGCCAGATCCGCGTGACCGATGAGATCGACGGTCTCGTCGTTCAGGTGCCGGAACGCCAGAACTAAGAAAATGGCGGCTGCTCCGGGGATCGTTATAAAGAATGATATAGCGATCATCGGGGCAGGGCCTGTTGCACTTTTCGCCGTATTCCAGCTCGGCCTGTTCGGGTTCAGATGTCAGCTTATCGACGCGCTGGATCGGCCGGGCGGACAATGTTCCGCCTTCTATCCCGACAAGCCAATCTTCGATATTCCGGGTTTCCCCACGATCATGGGCGACGAGCTGGTTTCCCGGCTCCTGGAACAGATCGCGCCCTACGAACCCACATTCCATTACGGTCAGACCGTCACGACGTTGGAACGCGCTGGAGATCGCCTTGTCCTGACGACGGCCAACGATGCTTCATTTGCGGCGGATGCCGTGGTGATCGCTTCGGGTCTCGGTGCTTTCGGACCGGATGGCCAGATCGTGCGGCCCGATCCATTGGCCGAAATCGCTTTGGAAAGGGCTGGCAATGCCATTGCTGTCGCACCTGAAACTTTCGCGACCTCACAGCCCGATATCTATGCGATTGGCGATGCCTGCCATTATCCGGGCAAGCTGAAGCTAATCCTGTGCGGTTTTCATGAAGCCGCCCTCATGACGCAGGCTGTGCGCAAGAGGTTGCATAAAGCCGGATCGTAGGAATCAGCGCGGCAGTTGATTCATCTTTTCAAGACGATAGGTCAGCAGCCGCTCGAAGCGCTTTTCAAAATTGATGGTCTCGACGCGGTCGAAGCGTTGCTGCGCTTCGTCATGGGCTTCCATCAGTCGGGCGGTGATCCTGTCGATATCCTTGCGCAAAACGGCGCAGTCCGAGCGGGTGGGGAGGGCGCGGATCTGTCGTTCCATCTCGCTGGCATGGCTGCGCGCGATGACGATATGACTTTCCTCGTGACGGCGAATGTCCTGATAGAGCGTGTCCCAGATCAGCGCCAGTTCCGCTGTCGCCTTGCGGCGCTGCGCCCAGCGCGGCAGCGAGACTTTCGCGTGAACATTGACATAGACGTCCTGCACCTTGCAGGCCTTGCCCGGCGCACGACCATAGCGGACTTTGGCGTCGAATCGGATTTCAGCGGCGCCAGGATGATGCTGTCCTGTTTTCTTCAGAAAGGGGCCGCTGCGGGAGAGCGCCTTGTCGAGTTCGGCAGCTGTCTTGCCATTGACGGTGTAATATTTGAATTCACGGAAGATCGATGCGGCGTCGGCCTGAGATGCAAGGATTGCAAGAGCTGCGCCAAAAGCCAGAATCCGCTTTTTGAAAATCATATTCTGGCACCTTTTTCCTAAACTCGGAATAAACTCATATTTTGCCGTCGCAGCATGGCATGCAAACGTCAAGAGAACTATAACGCTTTGGTTAAATGACATTCGGCCAGCTTGGTTGCATCGCGGGCCTTAATTAGCATCTATACAGGAATATCCGGAAATGGCGAAAATCTGGCAACTGGCTCACGGGCGCAGCCTTGAGTTCGGGGAAAAGTCCGTAATCATGGGCATTCTCAACATTACGCCGGATTCCTTTTCTGATGGTGGGCATCACAATGAATTCGAAACGGCGCTTGCCGCTGCCGGAAAGATGCTCGAGGACGGCGCCACCATCATTGATGTTGGCGGTGAATCGACGAGGCCGGGCGGTGAGAGCGTCGATGCCGCAACAGAGGTGGCCCGCGTCGTGCCGGTCATCCGGGCGCTGACGGAACGTTTCGGCTGCATCATTTCAGTCGATACGTATCGGGCTTCAACGGCCAGAGCGGCGGTGGAGGCTGGCGCGCATATCGTCAACGACGTCTGGGGGTTGCAGCGCGAACCGGCTATTGCCGATGTTGCCCGCGAGACGGGCGCAGGGCTTGTCATCATGCATACGACCCGCGAGCGGGAAACCGATCCTGATGTCATCGAGGATCGCGCCGTTTTTCTAAACAAGTCGCTGCAGGTTGCATCTGCGGCGGGCATTGATCGATCCCGCATCATGCTTGATCCGGGTTTCGGTTTCGGCAAGACCGTCGAAGACGACGTGATTTTGATGGCACGGATGGAGGAACTACATCGTTTCGGCTATCCGTGGCTGGTCGGCACATCGCGCAAACGCTTTGTGGGCACGATCACGGGCGAGACCGACCCTTTGAAGCGTGATATAGCTACGTCTGCGACCTCGGTTGCGTTGCGACTGGCAGGAGCCGACATCTTTCGCGTTCACAATGTCGCTTTTAATAGAGACGCACTTGCGGTTGCGGATGCTATCCTGCAAGTGAAGCGCAGCGAGAATATGAGAAAGTGAAGCCGTGTACACGATCCGGATTATGAATTGCGCATTCTTTGCGCACCACGGCGTGTTCGATGAAGAACACAAACTCGGTCAGCGTTTTTATGTCGACGCCATTCTGGATGTCGATCCCGGCAATGCGCTGGAAAGCGATGATATTGAAGGGACCGTCCATTATGGAACGGCTTTCACTGTGATCGAGGAAATCATCACCGGTCGCCAGCGCTATCTGATCGAAACGCTGGCGCTTGACGTCGCCAAGGCTCTGAGCAAGCGGTTTCCGCAAATCAAGCGCGCCGAAATCACCATTCGCAAGCCCAATGCGCCAGTGCCGGGTGTTCTGGATCATGTTGAGGTCACGGTGGTTCATCCGCAGTGAGCGCAGTCGCAGGACCCTATCGCGCCTGGCTTGGCCTCGGCGGCAATATTGACGACCCCATTCTTTCGATGGGCAGCGCACTGCGTATGCTGGATGCGCGCGCGGATACGAGTGTGGTCGCCGTTTCACCCGTTTATCGCACTCCGCCATGGGGCAAGACCGATCAGGCTTGGTTTCACAATGCCTGCGCCGAGCTGCGAACCACGCTCGAACCGCTGGAACTGATCGCGACATGTCTCGACGTGGAGCGCTCGCTGAAACGCGTTCGGCTGGAGCGTTGGGGGCCGCGCATCATCGATATCGACATTCTGGCCATGCAAGATGCTGCCGGGCAGCCTGTTGCGATGGCGCTGCCGGAACTCCAGTTGCCGCATCCGCGCATGCAGGAGCGGGCATTTGTGCTTGTGCCACTCAGCGATATCGCACCATCCTTGAAAGTCGCCGGGCGAACGGTTGCAGAATGGAAAGCGGACGTTCCATCATCCGAAATAGAAAAAGCCCGCACGGATGCGGGCTGGTGGAACCAATAAAACTGTAAAAGTCAGTTCTTGGCGATGCTGCCGACGGCGACATTATCAATGCGCTTGAGGCTCATGCCGATAACCGGAACGAGTTCCTTTTCGACACGCACCGACACGGTGACATTCATCGTGTTCTGATCGGAAATACGGGCCAGCATGGCGCCGTTCAGCTGTTTGCGATTGAGGCCGAACACCATCTTGTTGCCGCTGACGGAACCGGACGTAACGTCGAGGCCTTTGCCTTCCGACCCATCATTGAACTTGCCGGAATAGCCGGAGCCGACGCGGGTGACGGTAGCCTTCATGGGCTGCGAAAAGACGCCGACGCGGCAGCTGCCATCCAGCGTCATGCCAACGGCATCATCCGGTGTGGTGCCAGCAAGATTGCAGACGAATTTGGTGCCCTTGTACTTGCCGGCAACGATTTCGCCCGGGCCGGACCACTGGCCTTCGATCGTCTGGAAAAACTGCTTGTCCTTGTCTGCGGCCAGAACCGGCGCAGCGGAAAGCGAGACGGGCAGCAGCGTCAGGCAGGCAGCGATGCAATTCTTCATATTCGGCTCTGTCCCGGAATTTGCGACCTTTACTGGACGCCATTCCTAATCGTTGTTGGTCAGTATGTCACGACCGAATGTCGTGTCATACGCTGCAAAAAGCCGGAATAACCGGCACTATCAGAAACAATCGGACTGGATGGGCACACCGAAACAGGATTGTGCCAAACGACCAGATCACGCGATTCTGACGCAGGATTTCTATCCGCTAATAATCGTCGCGAATGGTTAACGCTTGGTTTTCATCGGGCTGGAAGTCAGTGGGTTTTCCGGGAAAAAACTCATGGTTTGGCCTTGGTCGCTGCGGCCTTGCCAGACCTGGGCGCGGCGTTTCGGTCGCCATTGACGCGCGCCAGATCGCCGATGAAATCGCTGATACCGGGGCGCTTTTCAGCGTTAAACGGGAAGGGGCGCACGACCTCCATCGCCGCTATGCCGATCCGCGCCGTCATGAGGCCGTTCACCACGCCTTCGCCGAGCTTGGCCGACAGCCGCGACGCCAGACCCTGCCCGACCAGTTGCTGAATCACGCTGTCGCCCATGGCAATGGTGCCAGTGACGGCCAGATGGGCGAGAACGCGCCGCGCGAGCTTGATAAAGCCAAGCGTGCCGGGCCTGCCGCCATAAAGCTGCGACAGTCTGCGAATGAGCCGCGCCGATTCGAAAATCACATAGCCAATATCGACAAGCGCCCGCGGGCTGATCGCCGTCACAATCGATACGCGCTTCGACGCGTTGAGAATGAGCGCGCGCGCTTCACGGTCGAGCGGGCGCAGAATTTCCGTTTCCGCGAGTCGGATCAGATCGCGCCCATCGATGATGTCGTCGGTCAAACCGTCCAGAAGCTGACGTCCACGCGCCGTTTCCGGCAGGTTGGCCGCAATGGCGCGCAATTCATCGACCGCTTTGCGCGCAGCCGCCATGTCATCGCGCTCTGCGGCGTCCGCCGCATCCCTGCGCAAATGCTGCACGGAGGCGAGGCGTCTCAGGGCCAGCAATTCACGGGTTATGATGGCGATGAAAGCGGCGAGGGCGACGAGTGCTACCGCCAGAGCGGTCCAGCCGAGCCAGCCTGCACGGGCAAAAAGCGCCTGAATGAGATCTTCGGTCCAGATGCCAACGGCAAAAGAAACCAGAACACCCAGTGCGCCGGTCAATATCTTGCCGAGCGACCATCCGCCAAACCAGCCCTTGCGCTTCGGTGCTTCGAAGGCTGGATCAAGAACTTCGAGTTCGGCGGCTTCTTCGTCGCTGAGTTCGAAAATATCCGGCTCTACGACGATCTGCTCCAAATCTTTGACGGCACGGGGTCGGCGCGGCGTCTCGTCAGGCGCTTCCGGTACCGGTTGAACGCGTGGCTGGGGGGCAACCTTGAAGGAGGTCGGTTTGCGCGGTGTGTCATCGCTCATGCCAGACGATCTCCGATCAGGAACTGAAGGGCGCGGTCGAGCCTTATATGAGGAAGCGATAGCGTCACACCCTCGGCGGTGCGTTCAAGGCGCGGGGGGCGGAACCGCACGAAGCGAATGGCAGGGTCTTCCGGTGTGGAAACCTGTTCAAAGATCGCATTAGGATTCTTTGGCAAGTCTCCAGGAAATATAGCTGTTTCTGTTTCACCATCGAAAACATCGCCGTCGATACGTTCGCCCTTGAGAGGCGTCCCGACGATGACCGGAAGAACCTCTTTTCCCTGTGTCACAGTCGCTTCGCGGGTTGCGCGCACGGCTGCCATGGCCAGAACATCGATGTCTGCGCCCGAAAAATTGGCGCGCTCGATGGCGCGTTCTACAAGACGACGTACAATGGCCTGCAAACGATCATGGCTTTCATGATGCAGATGGTCGGCCTTGGTTGCGGCCACCAGAATTCGCCCGATACGGCGCTGGATAAGGCCGGTCAGCAGATTGGAGCGTCCGGGACGGAAACAGGACAGGATATCGGTCAGTGCACGTTCGAGGTCCGCCACCACGGCGCCTCCGGCATTCATGGCCTGCATCGCGTCGATCAGCACGATCTGGCGGTCCAGCCGAGCAATATGCTCGCGAAAGAACGGTTTCACGACATAGGTTTTATAGGCCTCATAGCGCCGTTCCATCATGGCCGCGAGCGATCCGGCCTTGATGTCTTCAGGTGCAAGGTTGGGTAGTGGCGCAAAGGTCAGCGCAGGCGAGCCATCAAGATCGCCAGGCATCAGGAAGCGACCGGGCGGCAGGGTGGACAATGCGCGTTCGTCCGCTTTTCCGGCCCGCAGATAGGCGGTAAAACTTTTTGCCAGCCGCTGCGCCGTCAGTTCATCCGCCTTTTCGGCTGGATCGACCGAGGCGGCATCCGCCAGCCACGGCTGCGCCAGATCGATATGGGTCGGTTCGTTGGCCAAGGCGAAGGAATCTGCGCTGAATTCGGCATAGTTCTTGCCGAGCAGTGGCAGATCGAGCAGCCATTCGCCGGGATAATCGACAATATCGACCGAGAGTCGTCCGGGAGACAGCCATCGCCCCCATGCTGATGCGGTTTCATACTCAATGGTCAGACGAAGCTGCGAAATGGCACGAGTGGAATCCGGCCAGACGCGTTCGTCGATAAGCGCCGACAGATGTTCTTCATATTGAAAACGCGGAACAGCGTCGTCTGGCTGCGGCTCAAGAAGCGCGCGGGATATCCGCCCCGACTTATACGCTTCGAACATCGGCAGCCTGCCGCCATGAACGAGATTATGGACCAGTGCAGTGATGAAAACCGTTTTACCGGCGCGGGACAGGCCCGTCACCCCAAGGCGCAGCGATGGAGAAAGAAGCCCGGTCGCACGTTCCGTCAGTGTGTCCAGTGCGATTTTGGCTTCGTCGCCGATGCTGGTAAGCTTTGCCAATGATGTCCTCGCAGGGTGAATCCCGGTTCACGTATAAATAAGATGACGAACCCTTTTCGCAAGACGAAGGCGCGTCAGGATCCCGTTCAAGCTCACGGCTGCGGAAAACTTTCAAGAAATCCGTGTTCGCGGCTGAGATCGCTCAGCTTTTCAGAAAAAATGATTGTTGCGAGGGCGGCGGTGGGGAAACCGGCATGCAGACGGTCAAGGCTCTCCCGGTCGCCTTTGGCGCACAAGGCAAGCGCCAGATCTTCCATGCTCGGATTATGCCCGACCAGCATCAGCGTCTCGACATCGCCATGCGCGCGAACGGAGCGCAGATATTCCGCTGCGCCGCCGTTATAGATTTCGTCGTCTATGATGGTTTCGACCTCGACGCCCAGCCTTGTCTGCAGGCCGAAGGCGGTTTCCCGCGTACGGCAGGAGCCGGAAAGCACCACGCGGTCAGGCAGAAGGCCTGTCGCGCGCATCGCCTCGGCGAGCCTGTCGAGCGCGTTGTGGCCTTCCACATCCAGCGGCCTGTCGTAATCCTTCATTCCGGGCTTTGCCCAGACGGCTTTGGCATGTCGTAGGAGAAGCAAGCGACTCATCTGTACCGTCCCGAACGTGGCTACACAGATGTTTTGCCATGATTTTCGCTAAAATGCGCGGTTGCTGCGTCATGTGGCGTAATTTTCCACCGTTGCCTGACGTTTTTCACAGCGGATTGGTGCTGATTTATTGGGCATAATAGAGCAACGGTAACGGAATTGCTGAGATCATGTTTCCCGTTGCAATCTATTTTTAATCCTCGGTGTCATCTTCCAGACATAATGGCCGGAGTATCTGTTGCGCGCGCCATTTGCACAAATTTTTTGCAAATACACACAAAATTGATGCACTAAAAAGTAGTGGGATACGTTTCTTTGATGTTGTGTCGACTGGACGATGGACTTATATAACCGCACGCGTCTCCTAGATGTGGGGTGATTCAGAATGAGTGAATTAATCGACCTTGACTATAGGCCCACTGAAGACGAACCGTTCATGAATGAACGGCAGAAGTCTTACTTCCGAGCGAAACTAATCGCCTGGAGGAATGATATTCTTCGCGAAGCGCGTGAAACGCTTGATGCGCTACAGCAGGAAAATGCAAACCATCCCGATCTGGCGGATAGGGCATCCTCCGAAACGGACCGGGCAATCGAGCTTAGGGCTCGCGACAGACAGCGGAAGCTGATTTCCAAGATTGATGCGGCTTTGAGCCGGATTGACGAAGGCACTTATGGTTTCTGCGAAGAAACCGGCGAGCCGATCAGTCTGAAGCGTCTGGATGCACGCCCAATTGCGACATTGTCCATTGAGGCGCAGGAACGTCATGAGCGTCGTGAAAAAGTTTATCGCGACGACTAAGAACATAACGTTGGTTTGAGAAATTTCAAAGGCTGCGGGTGACCGCAGCCTTTTGTTTTTGCATGCCCGCCAAACTAAAAGCGCCAGCGGCATAACCGCTGGCGCTTTAAAGTCGAAACGAGAACCGCCGTCTTACGGGCGGGTTTCGTTCTTCGTCAGTTCGCCGAGAAGCTTTTCCATCTCATCTTCGATATCATCCGACGTCGTGTCGTCGGTTGCCGAGATGTCAAGCGAGCTCAAAAGTTCGCTTTCGAAGAAATCAGTCGTCAAATCCGCTTCCGGTTCAGGCGTTTCTTCCTTCACCGGCGTCACTTCCGTTTCAAGATCGGCCATAATGGCGTCGTGTAACGCACCCCCCAGTCCTTCCAGATCGTCATCTTCCGTTGCCGCTGTGGGCTGGACCGGTGCGGCGACTGCTACTTCCGGCTCGACGCGCTTCGGTTCGGATACATTGCTGAAATCCGGTGTCACGGTGGACGAAACGGACGGGCTCGTCACGTCGAGCGAAGGCGTGGGCGTGTTTGTCACGGCGGCTACCGGTTCACGCTCCGGCACGATGCTGCCGAGATTTGCCGAGGCGACCGTTGCAGCAGCGGCGCCAGCTGTTACGGCGGCGGTTCCCAGGTTTGACGTAGAGCTGACCACGCCGCGCGATACTTGGCTCAACGGATAGGCAGGATGAGCACGGGCAGGCGGCTGCGACGGCTGTGGTGGCTGGGCTGGAAGCACCGTGCGCGGCTGCGGCGGATAATTGGGTGCAGGGCGCGGTTGCGGACGATTCTGTGGTGCGGCCTGTACGGGCGGCGCGACCGGAGGGCGAACAGGGGCCTGCGGGGCGGCGGGAGTAACCGTTGGTGTCACCGGCGGGCGCGGTGGTACGCGCGGCGCAGCAACTTGCGGGGCTTCGTGTCTGACCGGTTCTTCCTTCGGCGGTTCCGGCTTGCGGTAGACCGGCGTTTCGATGGCCGAACTCAGCTGGATCGCTTCATCCTTGGCTGGCGTCGGTTCTGGCGCGGATGTCTGTGACGACAAAGCTGGCCGCTCGTTCACGTCGCTTGTGATCGTCGCTTCATGCTGACGAAAACGCTCGATATGTTCCGGCTCGATACGCGAGTTCTGCACGCGGGCATGGGCGCGTGATTCCATAACGATGTTCTGTTCGACAACCACATCCGTCGGGCCGCCGATAAGCAGCAGATGCTCGACATCGTCGCGACGGATGAGAACCAGCTTGCGGCGGCTATCCACGGCTGCGGCATCCATGACGGAGAGGCGCGGCTGGCGTGTCCGACCGTTCGAGACGAAAGTACCACCGCTGAAACGGCGGATGATACTCAAAACAACGAAAATTCCGCCGAGAATGATCGCAAATATAAGCACAAAGCCGACAATATTAGCCGCGCTTTCTCCAACGATGCCGCTGAGCCATTCCTTCATGCGGATACCCTCTTAAATTCAATATTCGAAAAACCCGACGAGCGGAGATTGTGCATCCCCCGACATTCCGCATCATCGCGCAACTTGCACTTTCCAGGACAGTAGTTGAATTTGCAAGCGTTGGGAATGTTCCATCGAATTGCGAGAAATCTATGATCCCCAACCAAAACGGTGAAAAACAACCGCATTTACACCGTTTCCGTGTAGCAACGCTTGTGCTGCTCGCCGATTAACGCATTCTGCGAATCGGATATACCCAGATGCATGGCGTTTCGCCCCGCTGCGCGATCGTTTATGGAGAACGCGCAAGAAGATGGGTGGCGACAGGATCGGGTTGCTAAATGAGTGAAAAGACGTCTTGGCTGATCGAAACAATGCACGGCACATTCACGGCCTGCGCAGAACAGTCATGCAGTATGGAAGGTCGGTGGGCTTGATGTCTCGACAGACGGACAACGCATATCCGAAACCGCTCGTTACACCGAAGCGCAATTCCAGCGGCGCGCTGCGTCTGCTGATCGTCGGCCTTTTGCTGACCGGGCTGGCGGTTGTCTACTTCCTTTTTCGCGACCGGATTGGTGATGGTTTCGCGCTTATCCTGATGGGCATTCTGTCGATGGTCGGCGTCTTCTATCTTCTGGGCGCGGCCACGGGCCTCATTCAGTTCAGCCAGCGCAAAGGCGGGCAAGATCTGGCGCATTCCTTCATGGATTCGCAGCCGGAAGGTACTGTCATCTCCGATTCTCGCGGTCAGATCGTTTATGCCAATCAGGCTTATGCCAACATGACCGGCGTTGCCAATGCCGACGGCATCCGCTCGCTTGACAATGTGCTGACGGCGGAACCGGCGGCATCCGACGCGATTTACCGTCTGACGAATGCCGTACGTGACGGTCTCTCCGGGCAGGAGGAAGTGCGACTGTCTGGCGGGCTGTCCCGTGAAGCCCATGGTTCGCTTGCACCGGTCTGGTATCGGATCAAAGCTCGTCCCATCGAAGCGGGGCAGGATTACAAAGGTCCGCTCGTCGCCTGGCAGATTGCCGACATTTCAGAAGAACGCGCCGAACAGGAACGCTTCTTTCAGGAATTGCAGGAAGCAATCAATCATCTCGATCATGCACCGGCAGGCTTCTTCTCTGCCGATCCGTCGGGCCGCATCATCTATCTCAACGCCACTTTGGCGGAATGGCTGGGCGTCGATCTCACAGCCTTCACACCGGGCTCGCTGACGCTCAACGAAATCGTAGCGGGCAGCGGCATGGCGCTGATCAAGGCCGTCAAGGCCGAGCCCGGCACCAGCCGCAACACGGTGATCGATCTCGATCTCATCAAGCGCAATGGCCAGAGCCTGGCCGTGCGGTTTTATCACCGTGTACAGGCGGCGCGCGACGGGACGCGCGGCACCAGTCGCACCATCGTTCTGGATCGTGCGGAGGGGGATGATTCCTCGGCTGCACTGCGTTCGGCAGAAGTTCGGTTCACGCGATTCTTCAATTCCGCGCCAATGGCCATTGCCGCCGTCGATGCGCAAGGGCACACGCTACGCACCAATGCGCGCTTCCTCGATATTTTCTCGTCCGTTGTGGATCGCGATTCCGTCGATCGCCGCGTGAAGCTTGAAAATGTCGTGCATGAGCGTGACCGCGAAGTCTTCACCAAGGCGCTTGCTGCGGCATTTGCCGGACAGGCGAGTATCTCGCCCGTCGATACTGTGCTTCCGGGCAATGAAGAACGGCATATCCGTTTCTATATGAGCCCGGTCAGCGATATGGGCGGGGAATCGTCGGAAGAAGCCGCGATCATTTCCGCCGTTGAAACGACGGAACAGAAAGCGCTCGAAAACCAGATGGCGCAGAGCCAAAAGATGCAGGCTGTGGGCCAGCTTGCCGGTGGTATCGCGCATGATTTCAACAACGTTTTGACGGCAATCATCATGTCGTCGGACCTGCTTCTGACCAATCATCGCGCGTCCGATCCGTCTTTCCCGGACATTATGAACATCAAGCAGAACGCAAACCGTGCCGCTTCGCTCGTGCGCCAGTTGCTTGCGTTCTCGCGCCGCCAGACGCTGCGTCCGGAAGTGCTGGACCTGACCGATGTTCTGGCCGATCTGCGCATGTTGCTGGCGCGTCTCGTCGGCAAGGATATCGAACTGAAGATTGATCATGGCCGCGACCTGTGGCCAGTCAAAGCCGATCTTGGCCAGTTCGAGCAGGTTGCGGTCAATCTCGCCGTCAATGCCCGCGATGCTATGCCTGAAGGCGGTGCAATCACGCTGCGGACCCGCAACGTGCCCGTCCATGAAGCGGCAAAGCTCAACTATCGCGATCTTCCTGAAGCCGATTATGTCGTCTTCGAGGTGGAAGACACCGGCACGGGCATTCCAGCCGATGTGCTTGAAAAGATTTTTGAGCCGTTCTTCACCACCAAGGAAGTCGGTAAGGGCACCGGTCTTGGCCTTTCGATGGTCTATGGCATCATCAAGCAAACCGGCGGCTTCATCTATTGCGATTCCGAAGTCGGCAAGGGAACGACCTTCAAGATCTTCCTGCCGCGCCTTATCGTGGAAAAGAGCGCCGAAGACGTGCCCGTCGCGGTCAAGGAAAAGAAGGTCGAAAAGGCAACGGACCTGTCCGGTTCCGCGACCGTCCTGCTCGTGGAAGACGAGGATGCCGTGCGTATGGGCGGCGTGCGCGCGCTCCAGTCGCGCGGTTATACGGTGCATGAAGCGGCTTCCGGCGTGGAAGCGCTGGAAATCATGGAAGAGCTGGGCGGCGAGGTGGATATCGTCGTATCCGACGTGGTCATGCCTGAAATGGACGGCCCGACGCTGTTGCGTGAGCTGCGCAAGACCTATCCGGACATCAAATTCGTGTTTGTTTCCGGTTATGCGGAAGATGCTTTTGCGCGTAACTTGCCAGCGGATGCAAAGTTCGGATTCCTGCCAAAACCGTTTTCGCTCAAGCAGTTGGCGACTACCGTTAAGGAAATGCTGGAGAAGCAGGACTGATGGATTTTACGTCCACGTTTCAGCAAAACAGTCATGCGTAGCGGTCGCATCGCGGTTTTCGGCGGCGGTCCGTCCGGACTGATTGCAACCGAAAAACTATCTGCCCTCGGATACGCCGTGACCGTCTACGAGCAGATGCCGACGGTTGGACGGAAATTTCTGCTGGCTGGAAAATCCGGTCTCAACATCACCCATGCGGAAGATTTCGCGGTCTTCGCAAGCCGTTTCGGCGCGGCCAATGCCCGGCTTCTGCCAATGCTGCAAAAGTTTGGGCCTCAACAACTACGCGACTGGGCTGACGGGCTTGGCGCTGAAACCTTTGTGGGGTCCTCGGATCGGGTGTTTCCCAAGGCGATGAAAGCATCGCCGCTTCTGCGCGCATGGGGACGCCGTCTGGAAGCGCAAGGCGTGCGGGTGCTGACGCGTCATCGCTGGGTGGGCTTTGAAGGCAACAGGCCTGTTGTGGAAACAGCCAAAGGCCGCGAAACCGTCGAATGCGATGCTGCGCTATTTGCTTTTGGCGGCGGAAGCTGGCCTAAACTCGGTTCAAATGGCGCCTGGATGCCGCATTTTGCCGAGAAGGGCATTACGATTGCGCCGTTGCGTTCCGCAAATTGCGGATTCGATGTTGCCTGGAGTGAGCATCTGGTGAGCCGTTTTGCAGGCGAACCGGTCAAATCCGTCACCATCACAAGCGTTGCGGGGACCACACAGGGCGAGTTCGTCGTCACGAAAACGGGTGTGGAAGGAGGCCTTGTTTACGCGCACGCAGCCGCCTTGCGGGACGCGCTGGAAGCAGACGGGCGGGCCGATCTGGTGCTCGATCTTGCGCCAGGGCGTAGCGTTGAGCGGCTCAAAGCCGATCTGGAACGACAGGACAGCAAGCTCAGCTTTGGCAATCTTTTGCGGAAGGGCGCTGGCTTGACCGGCGTGAAGGCAGCGCTCGTTGCTGAATATCTGCGCGATAAAAATCCTGACAAGCTGGCGCATGCCATCAAGGCGCTTCGCGTCCCTTTGCTGCGTACCCGTCCGATAGATGAGGTCATCTCTTCGGCTGGCGGTATCGTGTGGGATGAGATCGACCAGAATCAGATGTTGCAGAAAATGCCCGGCCTCTTTGTTGCCGGTGAGATGGTCGATTGGGAAGCACCCACCGGCGGCTATCTTTTAACGGCCTGTTTCACAATGGGCGTTGCCGCAGCCGAAGGTATCGACGGCTGGCTACAGGTATCCTGAGCGAACTGAAAGCTATCTGGAAAATGGCGCACCCGACAGGATTCGAACCTGTGACCTCTGCCTTCGGAGGGCAGCACTCTATCCAGCTGAGCTACGGGTGCAAACTGGACGGCTGAAAGCCTGTTCTGCCGCGTTTCTAGCTGAACCGGGCAATCGCATCAATGACTTATTTTCATAAACCAAGTTAAATCTGACGCGCGGTGCATGAATCGCCAATTGGTTCTGTTGTCTATGGATGAATAGGCCTCAGGTCATAAAACTCCCGGCCAAATGGTCAGCCGGGAGCTTGAATTTTGAAAGCTTTATGCGTGATGTTTGGCGAGTTCGCTTCCGCCATTCCTTGCCCGCAGTCCGATCAGAACGACGATGGCAAGCGCACACAGAAGAGCCAGAACGTAGAACCCGGCATCGTGATTGCCGACGGCGACATCGGCCCAGTTCTTGATCTGCGGCGCGAAGAATGCACCCAAATTGCCGATGGACACGATAAAGGCGATACCGCTTGCCGCACCCACACCACCGAGATAGCGCGTCGGGAGGCTCCAGAAAACCGGTTGCGATGCGGTCAGTCCGGGCACGGCGATGCAGGCCGCAATCAGCATGATCCAGGCATTTCCGGTCAGACCGATCATCGCCAAGGCGATGGTGCCTGCGGTGACCATCAGAGCGCAGATGAGCCGGTGTTTGCCGGTATTATCCGCAAGCACGGTGAAATAGCGGGTTGCTATCACCGAACACAGCCACGGCAGGCTCAACAGCGTGCCGATCAAGAGGTTCATTTCTCCACCCGATGCCGCGTCCGCGAATCGCGAGGGGAAATAGAACGTGAGCGGTGCGGTACCAATCTGCAGGAAGAAGTAGATCGCGATAAAGGCCCAGACTCTGGCGTCTTTCAGAACAGAAAGTGCCGAATGCTTGTGCGTATTCTCCTTGGCGGCTTCTTCCGCCTTCACAACGGTCGTCAGCGCATCTCGTTCTTCCGGCGTGAGCCAGCTCGCCTTTTCGGGCCGGTCGGTCAGGTAAAAGAGCGCAATGATGCCCATGAGTGAGGCGCCAAGACCTTCGACAAGGAACATCCATTGCCAGTTGGTGAGCCCGAATATGCCGTGATGCGTGAGAAGCCAGCCGGACAGGGGGCTGCCCAACACCAGCGCCAGAGGGACGCCGAGATAGAACAGGCCCGTCGCCTTCGCGCGTTCCTTCGCTGGGAACCAATAGGTCAGATACAGCAGAACGCCCGGATAGAAACCAGCCTCGCAAACGCCCAGCAAAAAACGCAGCGTGTAGAACACCGTTTCCGTATGGGCGAACATCATCGCCGCCGATACAAGCCCCCAGCTGATCATGATGCGGCTAAGCCAGAGCCGCGCGCCCACTTTGTGCAGGATGATGTTGCTCGGCACTTCAAACAGCGCGTAACCGATGAAGAATATGCCCGCTCCGAAAGCATAGGCTGCATCGCTTAGGCCCGTATCGAGCTGAAACTCCTTCTTGGCGAAGCCGATATTCGCGCGATCAAGAAAGGCCATGATCAGCATCAGCGCCAGAAATGGCAGCAGTCGCCGTGTGGCCTTCCGAACAGCGCTATCAATATGTGTAGCACTCATTCCGGTGTGTCTCCTCCTCATCACCTCAAGAATGCGCGCACGCTAATGTAAACTCGTATATGGATAAAGGCTGTAAATATAAATAAAAAGAGACACAGATGAGGTTTCAGGGGCGAAAACCTATTCGAAGAGCCGGGAAAAGCGGACTAATCTAGCAATTAATTTATATACAAATAGAATTTAGTTCTAATGAATTTCTGATGCTGTAAACAAATACAACAATTCGTAATATGGCGTGTTGTCTCAATGATTGCACCATATGCGCTGCGGAACACGCGGTTTTATCCGCGATTTGGGCCGCGTTAGACCTGCAATCTCCAGCTTCAAGGCGTCTGAAATTCAATTTTCTCGTCCCGAAAGCCGGTCGCCTTGTTTTTGTGAAGATTTGGACGCGCGGATAAGTTTCAGGATTCTACGCTAACGACAGAGCCAACCCGTGCGGTTATCGTCAAGCATCTAATAAAGGGCATCCGAAAACACTGTTCAAAGTGGCTGCTGCTATGCGGTCGCTGGGGGAGGTCCTTTGCATTTGAAGAATTGACATAAACCGGATGAGTATCGCGGGAGGTTTTTGTGAGCATCATCTTCAAATCGTCGAGTATATTCGCAGAGCGCATGTCTACGCGCCGCATTCTTGTCGCCGGCGGTGCAGGATTCCTAGGTTCGCATCTTTGCGAGCGACTTCTGCGCGAAGGCAATTTCGTTATCTGCGTCGATAATTTTTCCACGGGGCGCATCGAAAATCTGCGCAATCTGTTGCGCTATGACACGTTCAGCTTCGTTCGCCATGACATTGTGCACCCGCTCGATCTGCCGGTTGATGAAATCTACAATCTGGCATGCCCGGCTTCGCCACCGCATTACCAGGCTGATCCGGTTCACACGATGAAGACGAGCGTTATCGGCTCGCTCAATCTGCTGGAACTGGCCGCTCATTATCAGGCCCGGATTTTCCAGGCTTCGACATCGGAAGTCTATGGCGATCCGCAGGTGCACCCACAGCCGGAAACCTATTGGGGCAACGTCAATTCGTTCGGTCCACGGTCCTGCTATGACGAGGGCAAGCGTTCGGCTGAAACGCTGTTCTATGATTTTCATAAGCAATATGGCGTTGATATCCGCATCGTGCGCATCTTCAACACCTATGGTCCGCGCATGCGCCCGGACGATGGCCGCGTCGTTTCCAATTTCATCGTACAGGCTCTGAAGGGTGATGACATCACCATCTATGGCGATGGCTCGCAGACGCGTTCCTTCTGCTATGTCGATGATCTCATCGAAGGCTTCTGCCGCCTGATGGGCAGTCAGCCTGCCATCCACACGCCGGTCAATCTCGGCAATCCCGGCGAATTCACGGTGCGGGAACTGGCGGAACAGATCATCGCTCTGACCGGTTCGTCATCGCGGATTGTGCAGCGTCCGCTGCCAACCGACGACCCGCGCCAGCGTCGGCCAGATATCACCGTTGCCAAGCGCGAGCTTGGCTGGGAACCGGCGATTGCCCTCACTGAAGGGTTGAAATCAACGATAGCCTATTTCGAGCGCCAACTGGTCCGACCTTCGGGAGAGCTTGTTGAGGTGGCATGATGACCAGGCAAAACGTACTCGTTGCCGGCGGTGCTGGCTTTATCGGTAGCCATACGGCCAAGCTTTTGGCCGGGCACGGATTTTCTCCGGTCGTCTACGACAATCTGTCGACCGGTCACAAGGCTTCGGTACGTTGGGGCGAATTCGTCGAAGGCGATATTCTCTCGCAGGAAAAGCTCATCGCGGCGATCGAGACTTTCGATCCCGTTGCTGTCATCCATTTTGCGGCTTCGGCCTATGTCGGTGAATCCGTCACTGACCCGGCAAAATATTACCGGAACAATGTCTGCGGCACGCAATCGCTTCTGGAAGCGTGCCGTTTGACGGGCGGACGTCCGGTTATCTTCTCGTCCAGCTGTGCGACCTATGGCATCCCAGATCGCTTGCCGATCCGGGAAGGCGAGGTGCAACGTCCGATCAATCCTTATGGGCGGACCAAGTTGATCGCCGAACATATGCTTGCCGATTATTCGACAGCCTATGGGATGCGTTATGCGGCGCTGCGTTATTTCAATGCGTGCGGCGCGGATATCGATGGAGAACTGGGCGAAAAGCACGATCCCGAAACGCATCTTATCCCGCGCGCCATGCTGGCGGCGGCTGGTAGCGCTGATGCGCTTGAAGTTTTCGGCGATGATTACGATACGCCGGACGGCACCTGTATTCGCGACTATATCCACGTTGTCGATCTGGCGCGGGCCCACGTGCTGGCCGTCGAACATCTGGCGAATGGCGGCGGCAATCTCGTTCTCAATCTCGGCACCGGACGCGGCACATCGATCAAGGAAATCGTCGATGCCATCGGGCGGGTAACGGGACGTGAGGTGCCGGTAGAAATGGGCGCGCGCCGGGCAGGCGATCCGCCAGCGCTTTACGCCGATCCGACAGAAGCCGCCGCAAAGCTCGGCTTCACGACGCTTCATTCCGATCTCGATACGATCATTCGTACCGCTGCTCCGTTCTTCGGTCTGGAGGCGCGATCATGAAAACGCCTCGAATTCCTCCGCTCACGGACAATCATGAACCCTTGCTGACACCCATTTTCACAGGCCGCAAGCGGGTGGAATATATTATCGGCATCGTTCTCTGGGCTATGGCCATTGCTTATTTCTGGCAATGGTGGCTGATCAGCGCCGAACATATCCATCCGGTCGGTTCTGTTCTGGTTACGGCGCTTTTGGCCTGGATAACCATACTGCCGCTCTATTTCATCCTGATTTTCTTCCACGCGGCGCGCCCGACCGGCCCGTTACGGCTGCCGAAAGGAAGCCGGGTGGCCATGGTGGTCACCAAGGCACCGTCCGAACCGTTTGAAGTCGTGTCGGAAACATTGCTGGCCATGCTGGCTCAGAATGTCCCGCATGACACCTGGCTTGCCGATGAAGATCCGTCACCATCAACGCTGGCATGGTGCCGTGAGCATGGTGTGTTCGTATCAACGCGCAAGGGACGCGCCGATTATCACCGGCAGACATGGCCGCGCCGCACGCGCTGCAAGGAAGGTAATCTGGCGTTCTTCTACGATCATTACGGCTATGAACGCTATGACTTCGTATCGCAGCTCGATGCGGACCATGTGCCAGAGCCGGATTATCTCTACAACATTCTGCGTCCATTCGCAGACCCGGCAATCGGCTATGTTTCAGCGCCAAGCATTTGCGATCGCAACGCCCATGAAAGCTGGTCGGCACGCGGACGTCTCTATGTCGAGGCGAGCATGCATGGCTCGTTGCAGGCGGGGTACAATGGCGGCTTTGCGCCTGTGTGCATCGGTTCGCATTATGCAGTTCGTACAGCGGCTTTGAAGGAAATCGGCGGCCTTGGCCCCGAACTTGCAGAAGATCATTCGACAACCCTGTTCATGAATGCGCATGGCTGGCGCGGCGTTCACGCACTGGATGCCATTGCCCATGGCGATGGTCCGCGAACCTTCGGCGATCTGGTAACGCAGGAGTTTCAGTGGTCGCGTAGTCTGGTCATGATCCTTTTGCAGTACACGCCGAAGTTGATCGGTCGACTGCCGCTGCGTCTGAAGTTCCAGTTTCTGTTTTCACAGGTCTGGTATCCGCTCTATGCCTTCTTCCTGGCTATGACCTTTCTGTTGCCGATCATTATCCTTGCCTATGGCGATAATTTTGTCAGCGTCACATATCCGGATTTTCTGCTTCACTTCATGCCGCAGTCGCTGATGATTTTGTTCCTCGCGTTCTGGTGGCGGTCGAGCAAGACGTTCCGCCCGGTCGACGGCAAGATTTTCAGCTGGGAAGCGATGCTGTTTCTGTTGGCGCGTTGGCCATGGGTATTGGCTGGAACCTTCGCAGCATTTCGGGACTGGGCAACGGGTTCATTCGTCGACTTCCGCGTTACGCCGAAGGGCTCATCAGAAGTCGATCCGGTGCCGTTCCGAGTGCTTGCACCCTATGCCTCCATCTCCATGCTGTCGCTTGTTCCGGTTCTGTTGGTCGATGACGCTGATCAAACACGCGGCTTCTACGTCTTCGCCATCATCAATGCGTGCTTCTACCTGTTTTTGATCGGCATGATCATTGTGCAGCACGCACATGAAAACAAGGTGCGGATGCAAAGCCGGTTCTATCAGCCGGTCCTCGCAAGCAGCTTCATGGCGCTTGTCATGGTCACAGGTTTCACGACCGCTGAACGGGGCCGCGACGGCATTGAAGCGCTCACCTGGGGCACATTGAGCTTTTCAGTATTCGACGACCAATTCTCGGTAGCCGGAGCAGGCGTCGGCGGACGCGACACGCACAAGACAATATTCAACCCACGTTGGCGCGAGAACCCATTGGGCGGCACGCGCAGCGAAAACAACTAGCGGAGAGGCGGGACTTGTTATGAAGATCGCTGTTATTGGAACGGGATATGTCGGTTTGGTCAGCGGCACCTGCTTCGCTGCCTGGGGACATGAGGTTGTCTGCGTGGACAAGGACGCGCAGAAAATCTCCGGACTGGAACGTGGTATCGTGCCCATTTACGAGCCGGGGCTGGACGAACTGGTCGAACGCAACTTCGCCTTTGGTCGTCTCAGCTTCACCTGCAATCTGGCCGAAGCCGTCAAAGGCGCAGAGCTTGTGCTTATCGCCGTCGGTACGCCCGCCCGGGCTGGCCATGGCGATGCAGACCTGTCTTTCGTCTATATGGCGGCACGCGAATTGGCGCCGCTCATCGATGACAATACGGTTGTGGTGGTGAAATCCACCGTTCCGGTCGGGACCGGTGATGTGGTGCAGAAGATCATCGGCTCGGTGCGCAAGCCTGGAACATTTTCGGTTGCATCCAATCCGGAGTTTCTGCGCGAAGGTGTTGCCATCCGCGACTTTCTGGAACCCGACCGCGTGGTTATCGGCGTCGAGGACGAGCGTGCGCGCAAGCTTCTGGTCGCGCTTTATAGCGCTGCACTCGAAGCAAACCAGACGCCCATCGTGGTGACGCAGCGCCGCACGTCCGAACTGATCAAATATGCGGCCAATGCGTTTCTTGCCACCAAGATAACTTTCATCAACGAACTCGCCGATCTCTGCGAGGAAGTGGGAAGCGATGTCTCCGATCTCGCTTTGGGCATGGGGCTGGACAAGCGGATCGGCACCAGCTTTCTAAATGCGGGTCCGGGCTATGGCGGCTCCTGTTTTCCAAAGGATACCATTGCGCTTCTGCGCACGGCGCAGGACCACGGCGTAGCGCTGCGTCTGGTCGAGGAAACCGTGACAGCCAATGAAGCGCGCAAGCGCCGCATGGCGCTGAAGGTCATGGATGCGCTCGGCGGCGATATCGAGGGCCGCACCATTGCCGTGCTTGGCCTGACCTTCAAACCCGATACGGATGATATGCGCGATGCGCCGTCCATTCCGCTGATTGAAACCTTGCAGCGTTTCGGCGCACGCATTCGTGCCCATGATCCGGTCGGCATCGAAAATGCACGCCGCATCCTCAGCGATGTGGAGTTTTGCGAGAACGCCTATGACTGTGTGGCCGATGCTGATGCCGCCGTTGTCGTGACCGAATGGGACAGCATTCGCAAGCTTGATCTCGTTCGCATGAAGCGGCTAATGCGCCAGCCGGTTCTCATAGATCTCAGAAATGTCTTTTCCCGGGCGATGGCCGAAAGGCTTGGCTTTCGTATTTCGACCATCGGTCGCCCCGTTCATCTGCGGCAGGAAATAAAACCAATAAACTTGCTGCCGCAGGCGCGCGTCCGCCCACCACAAGAACCCCCGGCGGGCGCGCGCAATCTCAAAATCGTGGGAGGATCAAATGAAGCTATCGATGTTTGATACCGGCCGCTATTTCAGCCGCCGGAGCAGGCTGTCCCTTACAACTCTTGCCCTGATGGCTGGCCTGACCGGTCTCGCAGCAGGTGCTGCCGAAGCTGCGACCATGCCCGGTGATAATATCCCCGCCGGGACGCGCGTGATGACGCCGTTTGAAATCTACGTGCTTTACCGTGACAAAAACTGGCAATGGGCCGATGGCTCCGGCCAGATGGTGAGTGCGGATCGTCGTTTTACGGCGCGTGTCGATGGCGAAAAGGGCAAAGCCTGGGCGGAAGGTCGCTGGATGATCACCAAGACCGGGCGCATGTGCTTCAAGGCTGACTGGCACACCGAAAAAGGCAAGTTTCCGGCGAAGACGTGCTTTTCGCACCGTATCGGCGATGGAGCAGTCTATCAAAAGCGCGAGCCCAACGGCGTCTGGTACGTCTTCCGTCACGCTGACGGTCGTGTGGAAGACGAGGCGCGCAAACTCATATCCATCAGTCTTGCATCGGAAAAAAAGAATGGCGAGCTGACAGCGGCGGAAGCCGCCCAGCAATCGCCAAAACAATAGAAGGGAGGGGGCCATGAAAACCCCTTACAAGATAGCTTCGATATTGCTCTGCGGAGCATTCGTTACCAGCGCTGTCTATGCCGCAAGCGGGGTTTCCGGTGCGACGGTCGATACGCGCAATCTGTTCCACGACAAGCGCCCGGTGATAACACCGAAGTCGATCACGCCCGGCGCTTACGACCCGCACGGGGATTATACCAATGATCCCAATTCGAAGATCGAACATCTGTTCTTGCCATGGGAAGATGTGGATCTGACAAGCCTCAGCGCAGCTGATGCCTATGCGCGGGAGCGCGGTCGTGATCTGCTGATCACCATCGAGCCATGGTCATGGGCGCGCGACTGGCGTGTTGCGCCGGATGCGCTCCTGAGCGGAATCGTCAATGGTCGCTACGACTCCAACATGGGTGCCGTCTGTTCGGCGGCGTCAAAACTGAAAAGTCCGGTGACTATTCGCTGGGCGCAGGAAATGGACGACAAGACCGGCCAGTTCACATGGTCCTATTGGTCGCCGCAGGGGTATATCGCTGCTTACCAGCATGCCGTGAAGGTCTGCCGGAAAACTCTGCCGAACGCCAAATATATGTGGTCGCCGAAGGGAGACGAGGGACTTCAGGCCTATTATCCGGGCGACGCCTTCGTGGATGTGATCGGCCTGTCGGTGTTCGGCTACGAGCCTTATGACAAGCTGGAGGTCGGGCGCCCCACGAGTTTCGTCGAACGCGCAAAGCCCGGTTACGACCGCGTGGTGGCCTTCAACAAGCCGATCGTTATTGCGGAACTCGGTTATGAAGGCAGCGACGACTATGTGCGGGCATGGGCTGCGGAGGCAAACAAGCCTCAGCCCGAATTCCCGGAACTGACAGCCGTTGTCTATTTCAATGACCGCGAAGTCTATCCGTGGCCAAGGGGTGTCGGGCGGCCTGACTGGCGCGTCGCGAACCATCCGTTGGATTAACCGAAACTCGAAAGATTGGACAGGAAAGCAAAATGGTTTCGATCCGTTTCACAGCTGTGAGTGCGGCGCTGTCCGTACTCCTCGTGGCAGGTGTCGCCGAAGCTGCACCGAAGCCAAAAGCAGATGACGTAACGGCCAAGCTGGCCGCTGCCGCTTCGCCAATGTCCGCACAGGCGCTTGAGGCGATCTATGCGGGCAAAACATGGAAATGGAAGGACGGCGGCGGCTTTTTCTCTGCCGACCGACACAAACTGGCGGCCTGGTCCCAAAAGGGAAAAGCCTGGTCCTATGGTGAAGGACGCTGGTACGCGACCGACGGCGGCAAGCTCTGCATGCAGGCTTACTGGCGCAATAAATCCAGTGGTGGCGGCGGAGATATAAGCTGCTTCCTGCATCGCGAGAAGGCAGGCGTGATCTACCAGAAGCGCTCCATTGGCGGCGACTGGTACATATTCCGGAACAACCCTTCGAAGCCGACGGATGAAGCACAAAAGCTCGTGCGGGGCGATCTGGTCAGCAAAGGACTGATGCGAATTAAGGCGTCAGCCAAATAAATCCCAGGCGGGGAACCGGCTCGCCGACTTCGTGCGTTAGGAGTGCATGAGCGGAGTTGGCGGGCTGGTGGTCGTTAGAAGCCGACATTCATGTCCCAAGGATGCGAATGTCGGCCCCGGGTTACGAACATTATTAGTCACGCATAAAACAGCGTGACTTTTGCCCAAAGCCGCTCGGTGTGCAGACATAGGGAGTACCGCTATAATACTGCGAAGCCGAAACCTTGACGACCTTGCCCATCGGGTTCTTGTTGTAACGGACTTCGTTATTGACGCGATACTTCACGAGGTAAACGGACTGCGTGTCATTCTTCGGTTTGTATTTGTCTTTGGCCTGCGCATTTGCAGAAAGACACAAAGAAGCTGCAAGACCTATCGCGGCCGTTGCTGCCCATTTTACGCTTTCACGGCGTACAGCATTGAAAAATACATTGTTCATGCGACTGCCTCCTGTTGGTTATTTTGGAGGTGTTTTAGCAAGAGCGATTTAATATTCCTGCCGGAAATTCCAGACAATTTTCATCAAATGGGACGCAGCCGCATATATCCCATGAAAGGCGTATGCCTGTCCACTGTTAGCTAATACTAATATACGAAGGGGTATGGAGCATTTGAGGGAACACTGCGTGGCGACTGGTTATTTTGGATTTTGCCGCTACACCAAGATGACTTTTAAAATGGAGTATCAACGCCAAGTTTTCGCCGACTTTATACATAAAACGAATTTAATATTTCGCCCGCGAATTCGATTTATTTAATTTTCCCAAATGTTATCATCTAGGCCTAAAGTCTAAGGCGAAGTGCATCGCTTGGATCAAGCGGTGAAATCAAGGAATTGCCGTGACGTCCGACAATGACAAGACCGCGCAAGATTTTGAGTTGGAATTTGTCGAGCGCCGACAATCAGTGCGCGTGCCGGTTTCTCCCTTGGGCGAAATTGCTGGCGGAAGCAACCTTCTGGAACCTTTGATCTTCACCACGGAATGTTATGAACCCTCCGAACAATTTGCTGCCTGGCAACAGCACATGCTGCCCTTGCTGGACATGCGCCTGCCGGATGGAGTTCATGCCAGCGACGGATTTCTAGCATCTCAAACGGTGTGGAATCTGGGTGGCATGCTCCTCATCCAGCAGTCCGCACCGGCTTTCAGCTATGAGCGCCCGAAGGAAAAGGTGCGTTTCAGCACGATTGATCACTGGCAGATCGGCTTTTTGCGCAGCGGCCACAGCTGGACCGGCGTTGATGGGCGTGTGGCGGAAAATGAGCCGGGCATGATCGACGTGCGCTCGCTCGGCTATCCTTTTCGAGGGCGGGCCATCGCTTCAGAGTCCGTTTCCCTGATCATCCCCGTCGATCAGTTTGCCGGACGCGGCGGCATGCCTGAATCGAGTAACAACGTCACTTTGGGCGGCTACCGCGCCAAATTGCTGATCGACTTCGTTTCGAGCCTCGAAGACGGTCTCAGCCGGGTCACCAACGAAGATTTGCCGGCATTGCGGGATAGTCTGCGACAGATCATATTTGACACCATTGCGCCGCTAGTAAAGAAAATCGACGTCAGCGAGCAGATTTCCCAGTTGGGATTGATGACAAAGGCGCGGCGGTTCATCCAGAAAAATCTTATGTCGCGGGATTTGACGCCGGAAGCGTTGAGCCGTGAACTGGCGATTTCGCGCACGCATCTTTATCAGCTCTTTGAAGGGTCAGGCGGCGTGCTGAATTATATTCGCCAACGGCGCTTGTTTGCGGCTCATACCATGCTGGCGGATGCATCCGAAAATCGAAAGGTTGCGGATGCCGCGCTCGCTTTCGGGTTCGATTCCGCTGCTAATTTCACGCGCGCATTCACACAGCAGTTCGGCTATAGCCCCAGCAGTGTGCGGAAGCCATCGTCAAGGACCGATGCGGTGGCAGACGCGCATCAGGATCAGGCCCAGCCTTCGACATTCGAAACATTGTTGCGAACGCTTGCCATGTACGAGGCATGAAAGGAATATCTGGGCGAGAGCAGGCGAACAGGCATAAAAAAGGCGCCAGCGGCGCCTTGTTTTATGAACTGATCATTCTTCCGACCCATATGAGTATACACGCCCCGACGAAGCCTGAAATCAGATAACCGAGCCAGCCACCGAAGGACACGCCGAGCAGACCGAACAGAAAGCTCGCCACTGCAGCGCCGATGATACCCAAAATGATATTCATGAATATGCCGGTGTTGCTATTCATGAAATTGGAAGCAATCCAACCAGCAAGGCCGCCGATGATGATGGCAGCAATCCAGCCCACGCCTGCACCGCTCATATGATCCACTCCTCTAATCCGGTCTCGACAAACGGCATAGCCATCTGCCGAACCTTGAAACATGCCTTTCGAAATCATGCCCACAAGGCGGGCTACACTCGGAAAACAGGCACGTAAGACAACAGGTTTTCAAAAGCGTCCCAAAAGCACGGAAACACTTCACAAAATCGGATCGATCGTTCGAACTATCGACAGACGCCCGGAACATCTGCTTATCTCTTCAGATAAACTTGCCGCTCCAAGCGTCTGTTTATAAACGTGTTATGCGGCCAAATGTTCCCATTGGCCGCAAAATATCAAAGCCCGCTTGGAACAATGCCGCCATTGTCCTTGAGCTTCTGAATGACCTGCTTGTGCAGCCAGACATTCATCGTCGCGGAATCGCTCGTGTCGCCGGTATAACCAAGTTCCTTGGCAAGTTCCTTGCGGTGTTCAAGGCTGCTGTCGAGCCCGAGCGCCTTCATCAGATCGACGATAGATGCTTTCCAGTTGAGCTTCTGGCCGCTTTTCGCCACCGCTGCATCAAGCACAGCGCTGACATCGACAGAGCCTGTGGCGGCAGGTGCCGACGGCGCTGGCGCTGCGGTCGGGGAAGGTGCTGCTGTTGTCTGGCTTGGTTCGGCGGTTGCGGTCGTTTCGGCGGTAGGTGTCGCTGCTTGTGCCTGACCCCAGATGGCGCCCTTGATCTTGTCGAAAATGCCCATGTCGAACTCCAGTTGTAAAACAGGTGGCCCGACCGGGGGATTGTCACAACAGACGTGGTCGGACACTTCAATCAGCCAAAGGACTGGATGACTGTGCCGAACAGAATGCATTATTTTGCAATTGGTTCCAGACAATATTGCATGTCAGTCTTCGATAACTGAATTTATGTCTGTATATCTTGTTAAGATGAACGACTTCAGCTCGAAATAAAGGGGGTTCGCTCAGTCTGGTGAATATAATAGTGCTCGATCGCAACATCAGGAAGTTCGGACAGATAAAATGATTGTCTGTCTGTTGCTTTCGCCGTTCCTTCACCGAACATGTTCACGTTTGATGCGCTCTTCAAAGGCACGGCAACGGAGAGGCCATAAAGAATGGCGCCCCAGATCACGAAGGGTGAGGCCGCAATAAGTACGAATATGTACTGAGCTGTTTCCATGTTGGTAATTTTGAGGTCATAGCCTGTAAACGTCAAAGAAAAGACGACCTCTTCAGGGCATGTCAGGCGCTTTGATTTGCCAATCTTTGCTGGAAAGAGGGGAATAAATGTTCAGCTGCTCCGTGGCAGCGCCTTTCAGTTGCCGACACCCGCCATGCGTGTGCTGTTGAATATCAACAATCTACGAAAACAAACGTTGCATTTTCGCCACAATGCGTTGCATAGATGCAACGCTATTGGGTATCATGGTTAATATGAACGCAGCGAATCTGACCACGGATATGGATAAGACGGAGAAAACGTCGCGCAAAGGCGAGGGGCGCAGGCTTCTTGCGTTGCCCGGTATTATCACCGTCGTTTCGGCGCTGATAACGGCGTCTATTTCCTTTGCGATCCTGATCGGCATTACCCCGATCACCCCTGACCGCACAGTCACGCTGGCCTTGGTCATCATCAATGTCGCGTTGATTTTGTTCCTGATTTTGCTGATTTGCCGTGAGGTCTACCGCATCGTAACGGCCCGGCGGTCGGGCAAGGCGGCGTCGCGGCTGCATGTCCGCATTGTCGCGCTGTTCTCCCTGATCGCCGCTGTTCCGGCGATTGTGGTAGCCATTGTCGCATCGGTGACGCTTAATCTCGGTCTGGACCGATGGTTCGACACCAATACGCGCGACATTGTGAATTCCTCACAGAGCCTCACCACGGCCTATATTCGCGAGACCGCGCTCAATCTGCAAAGCACGTCGTACTCGATGCTGCAGGATCTGGATGCGCAGCGTACGCTCTATAGCCTTGATCGGGGCGGGTTCATCGAATTGATGACGCTACAGACGCGTGGACGCGGTCTGCTCGGTGCATTTCTGGTGCGCGAAAACGGTTCCATTGTCGTGAAAAGCGGCACCGGGCTGGAAACGCGCCTGCCGCCGCCGACAGAAGATGCGCTAAAGACGGCGACTGACGGCAAGCCTGTCATCATTCCACCGGGCAACAGTAATTTTGTCGGCGCAATCATCAAGATGCGCGAAATTCCGGACGTTTTTCTCTACACGGTGCGCGCCGTCGATCCGCAGATCCTCGACGCAATGCGCCTGATGGAAGCCAATACGCAGCGCTATCAGGCGATGGATGCGAACCGCATTCCAACCCAGATTGCCTTTGCGCTTTTGTATTTCGGTCTGACACTGATTGTTCTTCTGTCGGCCATCTGGACCGGTATTGCCGTTGCGGATCGTCTGGTTCGCCCGATCCGTCTGCTGATCGGCGCTGCCGATGACGTAACAGCTGGCGATCTTGACGTTTCCGTGCCGGTTCGTTCGTCCGACGGCGACGTCGGCGCTCTGTCGGGTACGTTCAATAATATGGTCGCGGAGCTTAAAAGCCAGCGTAACGAACTGATTTCGGCCAAGGACCAGATCGACGAACGCCGCCGCTTCTCGGAAGCTGTGCTTTCTGGCGTGACGGCTGGCGTCATCGGCATCGAAACCGACGGTTCCATCTCCATTCTCAACCGCTCGGCCGAACATATGTTCGGGGTCGTTTCGGAGGATGCCGTGGGCAAAAGTCTGAGCAGCATCGCACCCGAAGTCGGTCAGGCGTTTGAAGTCGCCCGCACTGCGGACAAACCCGTACATCGCGAGCAGGTGAGCATGACACGCAGTGGTGTGGCGCGCACATTCAATGTTCAGGTTACCGTTGAAGATATTGAATCTGAAGACCATTCCTATGTCGTGACGGTGGACGACATTACCGATCTGGTGCAGGCGCAGCGCACGTCCGCGTGGGCCGATGTCGCGCGGCGCATCGCGCATGAGATCAAGAACCCTCTGACCCCGATCCAGCTTTCTGCCGAACGCATTCGTCGTCGCTATGGCAAAGTCATTACCGAGGATCGCGAGGTCTTCGACCAGTGCACCGACACCATTATCCGTCAGGTTGGCGATATTGGCCGCATGGTGGATGAGTTTTCCGCCTTTGCGCGCATGCCGAAACCGGAAATGCGGCAGATGGATATGCGCGAAGCGTTGCGTGAAGCGTCCTTCCTGATCGAAGTCAGCCGTAGCGATATCAAGTTCGAAAATGATTTCGGCCCCGAAAAGCTGGCAGGCTCTTTTGACAGCCGCTTGATCGGTCAGGCCTTCGGTAATGTCATCAAGAACGCGAGCGAAGCAATTGACGCCGTTGCTAAGGAAGACCGCGGCGAGGGGCATATTCTCATTCGGTCCTACAAGGCGGACGGGCAGTTGTTTGTTGATGTGATCGACAATGGCAAGGGCCTGCCCGGTGACGACCGCCAGAAGCTGCTTGAGCCCTATATGACCACGCGGGAGAAGGGCACCGGGCTTGGCCTCGCCATCGTCCGCAAGATTGTCGAGGATCACGGCGGGCATCTCGAATTGCATGACGCGCCAGCGGATTTCCACGGAGGTCGTGGCGCGATGATACGTATGGTCTTTCCCGATACGCAGGCCGGTACACCCGGCGCTGCCAACGGAAATGATGAGACAAAGATAGCTGGACAGGTGAATTGATATGGCAGCCGATATTCTTGTAGTTGATGACGAAGCGGATATCCGGGAGCTCGTAGCTGGTATTCTCAGCGATGAGGGTCATGAAACCCGTACCGCGTTCGATGCGGACAGCGCGCTGGCCGCCATCGGTGATCGCGTGCCGCGACTGGTTTTTCTCGATATCTGGCTTCAGGGCAGCCGTCTTGACGGTTTGGCTTTGCTGGACGAAATCAAGAAGCAGCATCCCGATCTGCCGGTGGTGATGATTTCCGGCCACGGCAATATCGAGACGGCGGTTTCGGCCATTCGTCGCGGCGCTTATGATTTCATCGAAAAGCCATTCAAGGCGGATCGCCTGATCCTCGTCGCCGAACGCGCACTGGAAACGTCTAAGCTGAAGCGCGAAGTGTCCAATCTGCGCAAGCGCTCCGGCGAAAGCATGGAACTGATCGGCGCATCGCTGGCCATGAGCCAGCTCAAGCAGACCATCGAGCGCGTTGCCCCGACCAACAGCCGTATCATGATCACCGGCCCTTCGGGTGCCGGCAAGGAACTCGCGGCCCGCGCCATCCATGCGCAATCGGCGCGTGCCAATGGGCCCTTCGTGACCGTTAATGCGGCGACGATCACGCCGGAGCGCATGGAGATCGAGCTTTTCGGCACCGAAATGGACGGGGGCGAACGCAAGGTCGGCGCTCTGGAAGAAGCGCATGGTGGTATTCTCTATCTCGATGAAGTTGCCGATATGCCGCGCGAAACGCAGAACAAGATTCTGCGCGTTCTGGTCGATCAGCAATTTGAGCGCGTGGGCGGCACGAAGCGCGTCAAGGTCGATGTGCGTATCATCTCATCCACGGCACAAAACCTTGAAGGGATGATTGCCGAAGGCACATTCCGCGAAGACCTGTTCCATCGGCTGTCGGTTGTGCCGGTGCAGGTTCCGCCGCTCGCAGCTCGTCGCGAAGATATTCCGTCGCTTGTCGAATATTTCATGACCCAGATTGCCGGGCAGGCGGGCATCAAGCCGCGCAAGATCGGTGCGGATGCCATGGCCGTACTTCAGGCCCATAGCTGGCCAGGCAATATTCGTCAGCTGCGCAACAATGTCGAACGCCTGATGATTCTGGCGCGGGGCGACGACGCGGATGCGCCGGTAACAGCTGATCTTCTGCCAGCCGAAATTGGTGACACGTTGCCGCGTGCGCCGACGGAGTCGGACCAGCACATCATGGCGTTGCCATTGCGTGAAGCGCGTGAGCGTTTCGAGAAGGAATATCTGATCGCGCAGATCAACCGTTTTGGCGGCAATATTTCGCGTACTGCGGAATTTGTCGGTATGGAACGCTCGGCCCTGCATCGTAAATTGAAATCACTCGGCGTATAAGCATCTGGTGATTATAGAAGCGGAGCAGTCATGCGGGTGATCGTATGCGGAGCGGGGCAGGTCGGCTATGGCATAGCTGAGCGGCTGGCCGCCGAGGAGAACGACGTTTCGGTCATCGATACGTCGGCGCGTCATATCGAAATCGTGCGTGATACTTTGGATGTGCGTGGGTTCGTCGGCCATGGTTCGCAGCCGGATGTGCTGGCTGCGGCTGGCGCTGACGAAGCGGATATGATCATCGCCGTCACGTTGTCCGACGAAGTGAATATGGTCGCCTGTCAGGTTGCACATTCGGTTTTCAATGTGCCGACGAAGATTGCGCGCATTCGCGCCCAGTCCTACCTTCAGGCTGAATATCAGGACTTGTTTCTCCGCGAAAACCTGCCGATCGATGTGATTATTTCGCCCGAACTGGAAGTGGGCGAGGTGGTGCTGCGCCGCATCGCCTTGCAGGGTGCGACGGATGTTCTGCGCTTTGCCGATGATCGCGTCATCGGCCTGGCCATCGAATGTCTGGAAGAATGCCCGGTCATCAACACGCCGCTCAAGCAGCTGACCGATCTGTTTCCCGATCTCGCGGCAACAGTGGTGGGCGTGGTGCGCAATGAAAATCTGTTCATTCCGCGCTCGTCCGATGAGCTGAATGCAGGCGATCTGGCTTATGTGGTCACCACGCGCGAGCAGGTTCGCCGGACGCTGTCGCTGTTCGGCCATGAAAAGCCGGAAGCGCGCCGCATCGTCATAGCAGGCGGCGGGAATATCGGGCTTTATGTCGCCAAGGCTATCGAAGACCGCAAATGGCAAACCCGCGTGAAGATGATCGAAAGCGACCACGAGCGCGCCTTCACGATTGCCGATCAGCTGAAGCGGACCATGGTGCTACATGGCAGTGCGCTGGATCAGGCTTTGCTGCAGGAGGCCGATATTCAGGATGCCGACCTGATGGTGGCGCTCACCAATCAGGATCAGGTGAATATTCTCTCCAGCATCATGGCGAAACGCCTTGGCTGCAAAAGCAACATGGCGTTGCTCAACACGGTCGCCTATCAGGATTTCACCCACATGGTGGGGATCGACGCCTATATCAATCCGAAGGCGGTGACGGTCTCCAAAATCCTCCAGCATGTGCGCCGCGGCCGTATCCGTGCCGTCTATAGCGTCTATCGCGACATGGCGGAAATCATTGAAGCTGAAGCGCTGGAAACATCATCGCTCGTCGGCGCGCCATTGCGGGATCTCGATCTCCCGGTCGGCTTGCGAATCGGTGCGATCTACCGGGATGGGCAGGTGATCCGGCCCAATGGCGACGTCCGCATCAAGCCGAAGGACCGGGTGGTTATTTTCGCTACTGCGGAAGCTGTAAAGCATGTGGAACAGATGTTCCGTGTCAGCTTGGAATTTTTTTGACCATAGAATTCTGATATAGTTAATTAAATATGAGTGGTATAAGTCTTCAAGCTGCAATCTTGGGGGCTTGTATGGATATTTGTACCTTCTGGTACGGACCTCGCTTGCGCGAGGTCGATCGGATTTGTCTCGCATCGATGGTGATGACGGGCCAGCGTGTGAAGTTATTTGCTTACGCGCCAATTGAAAATGTGCCGTCTGGCGTGGAATTGCATGATGCCAATGCGGTTCTGCCGGAAAGTGCATTCACACGGCTGGATTGCGACTATCCGAATTTTCGTTCATCGCGAACCATTGTGCAGTTCAGCGATATTTTCCGCATCATGCTGATGAAACACCAGCAGGGCGTATGGCTCGACACGGATGTTTTTCTCGTAAAGCAATTCCACCCAGATCCGCAGAAGCCGTATCTTGCGCGCGAAAACCGGTTTCGCGTCGGTGTATCGGCGCTTTACTTCCCGTCGGACCATCCGATTATTGGCGAGTTTGAAGCCTATATGGGCGCGACTTATTCCCTACCGCGATGGCTGGGAGTACGGCGTGGAACGCTGCGACCGCTCTATTACCGGGCAATCGGCAAGGAAGTTACGCCAGCATCTATCGGTATCACGGTTTTCGGCAATGACGGCATTTCACGCCTTGCCCGCAAATACGGAGTTTTCAAAAACGCCGCTCAGCAGGAGAATTTCTATTATTGGGTGGGCAAGGATGCGACCCGTATCTACGATCCTGCCTATGGTCTGGAGCCGCTCAATCATCCCAACTTCATCGGCTTCCATGTTCATAAAAAACACAAGGAAGTTGTTTCATTGCAACCCGGAAGTTTTTACATGTGGATGAGGGATCAGGTTAAGCCTCTGCTGGAACACAATGATAACATTGAGCTTTCAAAGGCAGGCTGACCGACAGCCGACAGGCTTGTGAGCAATATTTGACGCGTGTTCAACAAAAATGTCGGTTGCGCAAAGATTCCCATCCTGTTAACCGAAGCTAGAGGGCGAAGCAGTTGTCTTTCCACAGCAATTGCAGTTCTGTACTGGCGCCTCGCGCTCCGGTGCTTGATTTATGCAAATGCGCATGCTCGTCTGGAGCATTTCCAGCAAAAGTGTCAAACGGTTTTGCTGGTCGAGAAGTGCACGAAAACAAAGAGATAGAGCGGGTTCACCGCTTTGACGTATCGCGAACAGGCTGCTGATCGATTAAAGGAATAAAAACAATGGCTGAACGATCGCAAAATCTTCAAGACCTTTTTCTGAACTCCGTACGCAAACAGAAGATCTCGCTGACGATTTTTCTGATCAATGGCGTAAAACTGACCGGTATTGTGACGTCGTTCGACAATTTCTGTGTGCTTCTGCGCCGCGATGGTCATTCGCAACTTGTTTATAAGCACGCAATTTCGACGATCATGCCGAGCCAGCCGGTTCAGATGTTCGAAGGCGAGGAAGCCTGACGCTTTCCGAATTCCATTCGGGTGTAGCGGCTTCGTCCATCGATGTCGCGTCGCGTGGATGTTTTGTTAGGCGATTATTTCCGGGTCTCAGCCATGGGACTCGGATGTATTTGCTTTAACGCCCGGGGCGTCTTCCATTTGAAACACGCATAGCGGCGACCTATTTGTGCTTGATGATGGAGCGCAATGTCTCTGCACTCCCCGGAGAAAATTTATTTGTCCAAATTCAAGGATAAAAACGCGTCATCCTTCGACGCGCATAAAGACGATGCGAACAAAGGCTACGGCCTTTCCGAACAAGAACCGACCAGAGCTGCCGTCGTCGTTCCCATTTTGCCGGAGCGCTATAGTGCGAACGGCTCGGGCGAAGAAGGCGCACGCACGCAGTTCCAGCGCTCGAACGAAGCACGTCTGGAGGAAGCGGTCGGTTTGGCGCGCGCCATCGATCTGGAAATCATTCACGCAGAAGTGGCGATTGTCACCAATCCACGGCCCGCAACCTTGCTTGGTGCAGGTAAGGTCGAAGCCATTGCCGATACGGTCAAGGAAAACGATATCGGGCTGGTCATTGTCGATCATGCTTTGACACCGGTACAGCAGCGCAATCTCGAGAAGGAATGGAACGTCAAGGTCATCGACCGCACGGGTCTGATTCTTGAGATTTTCGGTGAACGTGCGCGCACCAAGGAAGGCGCGCTGCAGGTCGAACTGGCGCATCTGAATTATCAGAAGGGCCGACTGGTTCGCAGCTGGACCCACCTGGAGCGTCAGCGCGGCGGTGGCGGCTTCCTCGGCGGTCCGGGTGAAACGCAGATCGAAGCCGACCGTCGCTTGCTGCAGGACAAGATTCTGAAGATCAAGCGCGAACTGGAAACGGTGGTGCGCACCCGCACACTGCACCGCCAGAAGCGGCGCAAGGTTCCGCATCCGATTGTCGCCCTTGTGGGCTATACCAATGCCGGAAAATCCACGCTGTTCAACCGTATGACCGGTGCCGAGGTGCTGGCCGAAGACATGCTCTTCGCCACGCTCGATCCGACTTTGCGGCGCATTCGCCTGCCGCATGGCGAGACGGTGATCCTGTCTGATACAGTTGGATTTATTTCCAACCTGCCGCACCATCTCGTGGCTGCCTTCCGCGCGACGCTGGAAGAAGTGGTGGAAGCCGATCTCATTTTGCATGTGCGCGATATTTCTGATCCGGACAATGCCGCGCAGGCTGAAGATGTCGAGAATATTCTGGCTGGTCTCGGGATTGAGCCGCAGGACCGCAAGCGCGTCGTCGAAATCTGGAACAAGATTGACAATCTGGACGAAAGCGGGCGTGAAGCGGCGCTGCGTCTGGCCGCAGCCGGCGGTGATGAAGGCCGCCCCATCCCCCTGTCAGCCATCACAGGCGAGGGCGTTGATCGCTTGCTAAACCTGATCGAAACGCGGATAGCGGGCGTGCTTGGCACGGTGGATGTCGTTCTGTCGCCTTTCGAGTTGCACATATTGAACTGGATTTACCAGCACGGCAGTGATGTGCAGCGCGAAGATCTCGAAGACGGTTCGGTTCGGGTGCAGGCGCGTCTGACCGAAGTGGCGCGCAAGACGCTGGACGAAAAGCGCGGCATCAAGCCGGAGAAGCCGGAAAACGACTGGGATTAGCACTACAGTTGCAAATTCGTCAGGTCGTGGCGAAACGACTGATTTTCGAGCACCGGAGCGGAGCGTACTTTTGGGTACGTGAGCACCGGAGCACAGGAAATTGCTCGTTGCAGACCGACCTCACGAAGAATGCAACTATAGTGTTAGTCATGATTCCGTGAGGAACCGAGCACCACTTGCGGAACAGGGGCGCAACGCCCTATGTATGGAAGTCCGACGATTCAAATCCACTCAATACGCATCCAATATATGCAGAGGCCCATAATGAGAGATCCGATTGAAACCGTCATGAACCTCGTGCCGATGGTGGTCGAGCAGACCAACCGCGGCGAGCGGGCCTATGATATTTTCTCGCGCCTTCTGAAAGAACGCATCATCTTCGTCAACGGACCGGTTGAAGACGGCATGTCGATGCTGGTCTGCGCGCAGCTTCTCTTCCTCGAAGCCGAGAATCCGAAGAAAGAGATCAACATGTACATCAACTCGCCCGGTGGCGTGGTGACGTCCGGCATGGCGATCTATGACACGATGCAGTTCATCCGTCCGCCGGTATCCACGCTTTGCATGGGCCAGGCCGCGTCGATGGGTTCGCTGCTTCTGACGGCAGGCGCAACCGGCCAGCGTTATGCGCTGCCGAATGCCCGCATCATGGTCCACCAGCCTTCGGGCGGCTTCCAGGGACAGGCGTCCGACATCGAACGCCACGCGCAGGACATCATCAAGATGAAGCGCCGTCTCAATGAAGTCTATGTGAAGCACACGGGCCGCGACTACGAAACCATCGAACGCACTCTTGATCGCGATCATTTCATGACCGCTCAGGAAGCGCTCGAATTCGGTCTCATCGACAAGGTCGTGGAAGCCCGCGACGTGAGCGCCGACGAATCGAAGTTAGCCTGAATCTGGCTCCCTTCCAATTATTGGCCCCTTTTGCCACAAAAGGGGCTCAATTCTTGGACCAACGTGAAGGTTAACGCGCCGCGTTAAGCATCTGTTGGGCATCAAGGCGCTAAAGTTGGTCAGATCAGGCCGAATCTTTGCCGGGAACTTATTTTTTGTTTGTTCGACGGTTCAGGTTCTGCAAAAGTCACCAAATGACTCCTTCGGTCGGGGAGTCTACGGTGATTGGAATCCTAGAGACTACAGGGGCAGTGCGTATCAACTGTCAATGTGACCGGTAGAAGGTGAGTGTTTCCTTCCGTACTGGGTCCGAACCGGAAGAAACGATCGGAATGAACAGCCCAAGGTTCGTTTCGGTTTATTGAAAGGAAACTGCAATGAGCAAAGTCAGCAACAGCGGCGGCGATTCCAAGAATACGCTTTATTGCTCGTTCTGCGGCAAAAGCCAGCATGAAGTGCGCAAGCTGATTGCAGGCCCGACCGTTTTCATCTGCGACGAATGCGTCGAACTTTGCATGGATATCATCCGCGAGGAAAACAAATCCTCGATGGTGAAGTCCCGCGAGGGCGTGCCGACGCCGCAGGAAATCATGGCCGTTCTTGACGACTATGTCATCGGCCAGAAGGATGCCAAGCGCGTTCTGTCGGTCGCGGTGCACAATCACTACAAGCGTCTCGCACATCAGTCGAAGAGCAACGATATAGAACTGGCGAAGTCGAATATTCTTCTCGTCGGTCCGACCGGCTGCGGCAAGACCTATCTTGCCCAGACGCTCGCTCGCATCATCGACGTGCCATTCACCATGGCTGACGCGACGACGCTGACCGAAGCCGGTTATGTCGGTGAAGATGTTGAAAACATCATCCTGAAACTGCTTCAGGCTGCTGATTACAACGTCGAACGCGCACAGCGCGGCATCGTCTATATCGACGAAGTGGACAAGATCAGCCGCAAGTCCGACAACCCGTCCATCACGCGCGATGTATCGGGCGAGGGCGTGCAGCAGGCACTTCTGAAGATCATGGAAGGTACCGTTGCTTCGGTTCCTCCGCAGGGCGGTCGCAAGCATCCGCAGCAGGAATTCCTGCAGGTGGATACGACGAACATCCTGTTTATCTGCGGCGGTGCTTTTGCCGGTCTCGACAAGATCATCTCCGCTCGTGGCGAAAAGACGTCCATCGGCTTCGGGGCGACTGTCCGCTCGGTTGACGAGCGTCGTATCGGTGCGGTGTTCCGCGAACTGGAACCGGAGGATCTGCTGAAATTCGGTCTCATTCCGGAATTCGTCGGTCGTCTGCCGGTTATTGCAACGCTCGAGGACCTCGACGTCGATGCACTGGTCCAGATCCTGACTGAGCCAAAAAATGCGCTAGTGAAGCAGTATCAGCGCCTGTTCGATATGGAAAATGTCGAGCTGGTGTTCCATGACGACGCTCTACGCGCCATTGCCAACAAGGCAGTTGAACGCAAGACGGGTGCGCGCGGTCTGCGCTCGATCATGGAAAAGATCCTGCTCGACACGATGTTCGAACTGCCGACACTGGAAGGTGTTCGCGAAGTCGTGATCTCCGGTGATGTCGTGGATGGCAGCGCCCGTCCGCTCTACATCTATGCGGAGCGTCAGGACGAGAAGGGCAATGTTTCGGCCTAAGAGATAGATTTTCTCCTCAAAAGGCCGCGAAAGCGGCCTTTTTTGTTGCCAGTTTGGCAATTCGCTTTAGTGTTATGGGTTCGAAGCGCTTGTATCGGAGCATATCCAAAGCGGCATATTGTGCAAATTGCCCGGACGGCGCAGGATAGTTAACGATTCTATGAAAGCCGCCCGAAACTGGCTATTGAATTGCCGGGCTTGGCTCTCCAAGTATGAACCGAAGCACGCTGTGCGACCTGCCTCATGATGAAAGGGGGCGTCGGCGTGGCAGTCGGGTCGAAAGGCCTGAGAAAGGACTTGAATTATGACGGGTATTGAAGACAAGACCCTGATGGGTGGAGCAGAAGCGGGCGGTGCAGACGGGCTTTATGCCGTTCTTCCGTTGCGCGATATTGTGGTCTTCCCGCACATGATCGTTCCGCTTTTTGTCGGACGCGAAAAGTCTATTCGCGCTCTGGAAGAAGTGATGGGTGTCGACAAGCAGATATTGCTTGCGACCCAGAAAAATGCTGCCGACGACGATCCGGCGCCGGATGCAATTTATGAAATTGGCACCATTGCCAATGTGCTTCAGCTTTTGAAGCTGCCGGACGGCACTGTGAAGGTGCTGGTCGAAGGCACGGCGCGCGCCAAGATTTCCAAGTTTACGGATCGCGAAGACTATCACGAAGCTTACGCTGCGGCTCTGCCGGAGCCGGAGGAAGATGCCGTTGAAATCGAGGCGCTGGCCCGTTCGGTGGTTTCCGACTTCGAAAACTACGTCAAGCTGAACAAGAAGATTTCGCCGGAAGTGGTTGGCGCCGCCAGCCAGATCGACGACTATTCCAAGCTTGCCGATACGGTTGCTTCGCATCTCGCGATCAAGATACCTGAAAAGCAGGAAATGCTGTCCATTCTCTCGGTGCGTGAGCGTCTGGAGAAGGCTCTTGCCTTCATGGAAGCCGAAATCTCGGTTCTGCAGGTTGAGAAGCGCATCCGCTCGCGCGTCAAGCGCCAGATGGAGAAGACGCAGCGCGAATATTATCTCAACGAGCAGATGAAGGCGATCCAGAAGGAGCTTGGTGACGGCGAGGACGGTCGCGATGAAGCGGCTGAACTGGAAGAACGCATCAACAAGACCAAGCTTTCCAAGGAAGCGCGTGAAAAGGCTCAGGCTGAGCTGAAGAAGCTGCGCACCATGAGCCCGATGTCTGCGGAAGCGACGGTTGTGCGCAACTATCTCGACTGGCTGCTGTCCATTCCATGGGGCAAGAAGTCGAAGGTCAAGCAGGACCTGAACTTTGCGGAAGAAGTGCTCAACAATGATCACTTCGGTCTCGACAAGGTTAAGGAACGCATCGTCGAGTATCTGGCGGTGCAGGCTCGTTCGACCAAGATCAAGGGCCCGATCATTTGCCTCGTCGGACCTCCCGGCGTCGGCAAGACCTCGCTTGCGCGTTCGATCGCCAAGGCGACGGGCCGTGAATATGTCCGTATGTCGCTTGGCGGCGTGCGGGACGAAGCTGAAATCCGTGGTCACCGCCGCACCTATATCGGCTCGATGCCTGGCAAGGTCATCCAGTCGATGAAAAAGGCGAAGAAGTCCAACCCGCTCTTCCTGCTCGATGAAATCGACAAGATGGGCCAGGATTTCCGTGGTGATCCGTCGTCTGCAATGCTCGAGGTGCTGGACCCGGAACAGAACGCAACCTTCATGGACCATTACCTTGAGGTTGAGTATGACCTGTCCAACGTCATGTTCGTGACGACCGCCAATACGCTGAACATCCCCGGTCCGTTGCTGGATCGTATGGAGATCATCCGTATCGCCGGTTACACCGAGGATGAAAAGCTGGAAATCGCCAAGCGGCACCTGCTGCCCAAGGCCATCAAGGACCATGCTTTGCAGCCGAAGGAGTTCTCGCTCACGGACGATGCATTGCGCAATGTGATCCGTCTTTACACACGGGAAGCCGGTGTACGTAGCCTTGAGCGCGAGATGATGACACTCGCCCGTAAGGCCGTCACCGAAATCCTGAAGTCGAAGAAGAAGTCGGTGAAGATCACCGACAAGAACCTCTCCGACTATCTGGGTGTGGAGCGTTTCCGCTTCGGTCAGATCGACGGCGAAGATCAGGTCGGTGTCGTTACCGGCTTGGCCTGGACGGAAGTTGGCGGCGAGTTGCTGACCATCGAAGGCGTCATGATGCCCGGCAAGGGTCGCATGACCGTCACGGGTAACCTGCGTGACGTGATGAAGGAATCGATTTCCGCTGCTGCATCCTATGTCCGCAGCCGAGCAGTTGATTTCGGCATCGAGCCTCCATTGTTCGACAAGCGCGACATTCACGTCCACGTGCCGGAAGGTGCGACGCCGAAAGACGGTCCGTCCGCAGGTATCGCCATGGTCACGACCATCGTTTCCGTGCTGACCGGCATACCGGTTCGCAAGGACATCGCGATGACCGGCGAAGTGACGCTGCGCGGTCGGGTTCTGCCGATCGGTGGCCTGAAGGAAAAGCTCCTTGCGGCTCTGCGCGGCGGCATCAAGAAGGTTCTGATCCCGGAAGAAAACGCCAAGGATCTGGCGGATATTCCGGACAATGTGAAGAACAATCTTGAGATCGTTCCGGTGTCTCGCGTCGGTGAAGTTCTGAAGCACGCGCTCGTGCGTCAGCCCGAACCGATTGAGTGGACCGAGCCTGAAACACCTGCAAAGGTGCCTTCGGTTGACGATGAAGCAGGCGCCACAACAGCACATTGACAGTCGGTAAGACGACCAACAAACGAAATGCCGGGCCAAAAGCCCGGCATTTCTGTGTTTAACCCCAGAAAACCGGGCTTTTTTGCCATTGACAGGCTTGGTTTGGCGAGCGTTTCGAATAAACTCCGCCCAATCCGGTCACGTTATCCGTTCCGGTAGGTAAAGAAAGGAAATGCCAATGAACAAGAACGAATTGGTTGCCGCAGTCGCGGAAAAGGGCGGTTTGACGAAGGCTGATGCCGGTACGGCTGTTGACGCTGTGCTCGCTGCTGTCACCGGCGCACTGAAGGCTGGTGAAGAAGTCCGCCTGCCAGGCTTCGGCGTTTTCTCCGTTTCGCACCGTGCAGCTTCGACCGGCCGCAATCCGTCGACCGGCAAGGAAGTTGCTATTCCGGCTCGCAACGTGCCGAAGTTCTCGGCCGGCAAGGGCCTGAAGGATGCCGTCAACGGCTAATGCATGATCTCGGAAAGCCGACAGGCTTTTCGAAGCATTATGTGTGAAGGCAAGATTTCGGTCGCTGCGGTTTAAACGTGAGCGGCTGTCGAGAAGGCCCGGCTTGTCCGGGCTTTTTTCGTTTAGATACTACGCCGCCGCTGATTTTCCGCTCATCGCGAAAAAAGCCGGGCGCTAGACCCGGCTTTTGCATTTTCAACCGTCGAGCTGCGCTTACTCCGCAGCTTCCGAGTTTCGCTTAGGGCGTCGCTCCAGCAGTTCCTTGAGGAAATGGCCGGTATAGGAGCGCTTTTCCTTAACGATGTCTTCTGGACGGCCCACAGCAAGGATCTCACCGCCGCCATCACCACCTTCTGGACCGAGGTCGATCACCCAGTCGGCAGTCTTGATGACTTCGAGATTGTGCTCGATCACCACGACCGTATTGCCCTGTTCGACCAGTTCATGCAGCACTTCCAGCAGCTTTGCTACGTCGTGGAAATGCAGACCGGTGGTTGGCTCATCGAGAATATAAAGCGTGCGTCCGGTTGCGCGACGCGATAGTTCCTTGGCGAGTTTCACACGCTGCGCTTCACCGCCCGAGAGCGTTGTCGCCTGCTGCCCGACCTTGATATAGCCGAGGCCAACCTTGACCAGCGTTTCCAGCTTGTCGCGCACGGCAGGAACAGCGGAGAAGAACTCCGCGCCTTCCTCGACAGTCATATCCAGCACATCGGCGATGGACTTGCCCTTGAACAGCACTTCCAGCGTTTCGCGATTGTAACGCTTGCCGTGGCAGACGTCACAAGTCACGTACACATCCGGCAGGAAGTGCATCTCGATCTTAATGACACCGTCGCCCTGACAGGCCTCGCAGCGTCCGCCCTTCACGTTGAAGGAAAAACGACCCGGCTGATATCCGCGTGCCTTGGCTTCCGGCAACCCCGCGAACCAGTCGCGGATCGGCGTGAAGGCGCCGGTATAGGTCGCCGGGTTGGAACGCGGCGTGCGTCCAATCGGCGACTGGTCGATATCGATCACCTTGTCGAGGAACTCCAGCCCTTCGATACGGTCGTGCTCCGCCGGATGCTCGCGGGAACCCATGATGCGGCGTGAAGCGGCCTTGAACAGTGTTTCGATCAGGAAGGTGGACTTGCCGCCACCTGAAACGCCCGTTACAGCGGTGAAAGTACCGAGCGGAATATCTGCCGAGACATTTTTCAGATTGTTGCCGCGCGCACCGACGACGCGGATACGCTTGGTCTTGGAAATCTTGCGACGTTCCGCTGGAACAGCGACTTCCATAACGCCCGAGAGATATTTGCCGGTCAGCGAATTGGTATTGGACATGACGTCCTTCGGCGTGCCCTGTGCAATCACCTTGCCGCCATGGACGCCAGCCGCGGGACCAATATCGACCACATAATCGGCGGTCAGGATCGCATCTTCGTCATGCTCCACCACGATGACCGTATTGCCGAGATCGCGCAGATGACGAAGCGTGTCCAACAGGCGGGCATTGTCGCGCTGATGCAGGCCGATGGACGGCTCGTCCAGCACGTAGAGAACGCCAGTCAGGCCAGAGCCGATCTGGGAGGCGAGGCGAATACGCTGGCTTTCACCCCCGGAAAGCGTGCCGGAATTACGCGCCAGTGTCAGATAATCGAGGCCGACATCATTGAGGAATTGCAGGCGTTCACGGATTTCCTTGAGAATGCGCGCTGCAATTTCCCGCTGCTTTTCATTAAAGCTGCCATCGACGTCGCGGAACCAGGCATCTGCCTTGCGGATCGACATTTCGGTGATTTCGCCGATATGCTTCATGCCGATTTTCACGGCCAACGCTTCCGGCTTCAGGCGATAGCCATTGCAAGCCGGGCAGGGCGTCGAAGACATGAAGCGTTCGATCTCTTCACGCGACCAGGCAGAATCGGTTTCCTTCCACCGGCGCTCCAGATTCGGAATCACGCCTTCGAAGGGCTTTGTGGTCTGATAGGACCGCAGGCCGTCGTCATACTGGAAGGTGATTTCCTTGCCGCCCGTGCCATGAAGAATGGCGCGTTGCGCTTCCTTGGGCAGATCAGACCAACGGGTGCCGATCTTGAAGCCATAAGCCTTGCCCAGCGCTTCCAGCGTCTGATTGTAATAGGGTGACGATGACCGCGCCCAGGGCGCAATTGCACCATCTTTCAGCGCCGCGCTTTCATCGGGAACAATCAGGTTTGGATCGATAGCTTGCTGTGTGCCGAGACCGTCACAGGTCGGGCAGGCGCCAAAGGGATTGTTGAACGAGAACAGGCGCGGCTCGATTTCCGGGATCGTGAAACCGGAAACCGGACAGGCGAATTTTTCTGAGAACAGAATGCGCTCGTGGGTCTCGTTGGCCGACTTATTGGCTGCGCCGCCTTCCGCCGTTTCTTCGGGCGGAAGCGGCTTGTCGGCGAATTCAGCGACGGCCAGACCGTCGGCGAGCTTGAGGCAAGTTTCTAGACTGTCGGCAAGGCGCGAGGTGAGGTCAGGGCGCACGACGACGCGGTCTACCACCACATCAATATCGTGCTTGTATTTCTTATCGAGCGCCGGAACATCGGCAATCTCGTAGAAAGTGCCGTCCACCTTGACGCGCTGGAAGCCCTTCTTCTGAAGCTCTGCCAGTTCCTTCTTATATTCGCCCTTACGCCCGCGTACGATCGGCGCCAGAATGTAAAGACGCGTGCCTTCTTCCAGAGCGATCACACGATCAACCATCTGGCTGACGGTCTGGCTTTCAATGGGAAGGCCAGTTGCAGGCGAATAAGGCACGCCCACACGCGCGAAAAGAAGGCGCATATAGTCGTAGATTTCGGTGACAGTGCCGACCGTCGAGCGCGGATTACGGCTCGTCGTCTTCTGTTCGATGGAAATGGCGGGCGACAGACCATCGATCTGGTCCACATCCGGCTTCTGCATCATTTCCAGAAACTGGCGCGCATAAGCCGAGAGGCTTTCCACGTAACGACGCTGGCCTTCCGCATAAATCGTGTCGAAGGCAAGCGACGACTTGCCCGAGCCGGAAAGGCCTGTCATGACGATCAGCTTGTCGCGCGGCAAATCAAGATCGACATTTTTAAGATTGTGCTCGCGCGCGCCACGTATGGAAATGAATTTCTGATCGCTCATTCCGCGTCCTGCCTGCTTCGTGATGCCATGGATAGATTGGCCCCGGCGATGAACCGCCGCGCCAATCCCATAATATGGGGCGAAGCCCTCCAAAGAAGAAGGGGCTTGGTTATCCTAATTTGCGCTCTTGTATCACCGGAACAAATATCGAACAACCAAGCTTCTGATAGGCGATACGAAATGTGAACGCAAGAGCGTTGACTGTCACTCCTGACAGGAGCACACTTCTCTTACTCGCTGATGCGAAGAGGTATTGCGGAGGGATGACGCGATATCGGCAAGAGGTTCGCAGGAGGCGGGAAATCCGGTAGGGAGGTAAAGGAGCATGAGTCCACCTGACTACACTGCCTAGCTTTCACACAGATGAAAGCACAATCGATCTTTGTCGCGGATGCGTTCTTTCGCAAGGAACAATGCATCGTTGGTGAGAAGTTCGATTGCCGAAAATCTATATATGCGCGGAAAACGATTGGCCGCGTGCCTTCGAGTTCCGAAAGATTTTGTCGACGAATTAATGCCGACATATGAGCTTTGCTCAAACCCCAAGCCCCGCGCGCCAAAGAAACAGTGAGCGGCGGGGCTTTTCATTGTCTGACTGTGACGCGCTTTGTTGTATCTTCGGCTGTCGCTATGCGGCGGGTCAGGCATTCTCCTCGTTAGTCACTGGACCTCGTTAGAAATGAGGGATGTTTTGTCGATTTGATGCCACAAGCACTTGCATTTTGAACAAAACAAGAACATAAACTCTGTGGACATTGACCATTCCCCGCCCGGGAAATTGAGCGTCATGCGCGCCAGTCCTGTAAGGTGGGTAATTGAGTTTCAGGTGATGGCGCAATTCATGCGCCTGATCCTTCTTTAGGAAAGCGCTCTTGTGAGGATTTCAGATCCGGCGAGGCGCGCATGAGACCCGGAGTAGGTTTTCGATGGCTGGTAGCGTCAACAAGGTCATTCTGGTCGGCAATCTCGGTGCCGATCCGGAAATTCGTCGTCTGAATTCAGGCGATGTGGTTGCCAATCTGCGTATTGCGACCTCGGAAAGCTGGCGTGATCGCCAGTCCGGCGAGCGCAAGGACCGCACCGAATGGCATAGCGTTGTTATTTTCAACGAAAACCTTGCCAAGGTCGCAGAGCAATATCTGAAGAAGGGTGCCAAGGTTTATATCGAAGGCGCGCTCCAGACCCGCAAGTGGCAGGATCAGAACGGCAACGACCGTTATTCGACGGAAGTTGTGCTACAGAAGTTCCGTGGTGAGCTTCAGATGCTCGATAGCCGTGGTGAAGGCGGCGATCAGGGCCGTTCTTTTGATCGCGGCAGCGGTGGTGGACGTAATCAGATGTCGGATTATTCCGGCGGTGGTGGCGATTTCGGTTCGTCCGGACCGTCTTCTTCGGGTGGCGGCGGTGGCGGTGGGTTCTCCCGCGATCTCGACGACGAAATTCCATTTTGATGAATCTAACGGGCGCTTTAGGCGCCCGTTTCATTATGGTTAGACGGTTTGTTAAATCGGAACCTTATAAATTAATATTATCTAACTGAATAATAAAGAAATTTCCGAGCTTATCAGCTCAATATGTATCGATCGAAAACTCCATGCGATCCGCAGAAAACCGCGTCAGAGAATATTGAAGAGGCTGACCGTTCGTATCGACATTGATGGCGCGTGCCATCAGCACGATAGCACCGGGCGAGAGCTTCAGATGTTTCAGGTCATCTGAATCAGCGTGCTGGGCAGATATGGTTGTCGATTTGCGGAAATAATCCTCGATACCAGCTTTCCTGAGCGCCCAGGTAATAGACCCGTTTTCAGCATAGTCAGCAGCAAAATCGGGAAAGCGCGCCGCATCCACCCAATGCGTTGCGCGCGATACAGGGCGTCCATCGGCACTATGCGCCGTCTCAAGCCGCGTGACTTCGCTTCCGGCGGCGATGCCCAGGGCTTCGGCTATTTCGGCGGTCGCGACTTCGGTGCCGCTGCTGAGCAATATGCCTTTGACTTCGCTCGCCTGCGTGCCCAGTGACTGTGAAATGCGGGTGCGTGGCCCGATCTGGTAGGTCAAACGCTTTGCATTGGCGACGAATGTGCCGCGACCCTGTTCGGCACGAAGTACGCCTTCCTGCGTCAACGCGGCAATGGCGCTGCGCACCGTATGGCGGTTGACGCCGAAGCGATCCGCAAGCTCCATTTCGGCAGGCATGCGCGCGCCGGACTGAAGTTTCCCGGCCATGATGTCGCCGCGTATCTCATCGGCAATCTGCCGCCAGATCGCCACGCCGCTATTTCTTTCAATTCGTCTGGTCTTTGTCATCAACTGTCATCGTCCTGTCATTGGCAGGGAGTAATAATTTTGTTATTGTATGGTTGTCTAGATAAATAGACAAATATGCAAGGCAAGTCAACGGAATTGAACAGGGCGGAAAAGCTCATGCAAACGACAGAGCCCAAGGCAGGCAATGGCACTGCCGCCGGTGGGATGCACGCCTCGGCCAGCAACGACAAGTCCGGCAACAGCAAGGCGCTTGACGCGGTGCAGGCTGCACGACAGGCCAGCATGGCAACGCTTGCGCAGGCAAGCGGCGAAGAGCTGAAAGCTTTCTGGCAGAATTGGTCGGACAAGCCTGATTTCGAAATTCTCCGTGGTCCGGAAACAGGACTGGTAATGCTGCGCGGCCGTATCGGCGGCGGCGGTGCGCCTTTCAATGTCGGCGAGGCGACGGTGACGCGCGCGACTGTGCGTCTGACCGATGGTTCCGTCGGGCATTCCTATGCTCTCGGTCGCGATCAGGAAAAGGCACGACTGGCCGCTTTGTTTGATGCGCTCTGGACCGACGAAGCGCGCCGTGAAGCGGTGGAGCGTCAGGTCCTCGACGTCTTGCGCAACCGGCTGGAACAGGCCGACACAAAACTGCGCAGCGAAGCTGCTGCCACCAAAGTTGATTTCTTCACCATGGTTCGGGGAGACAATTGATGCTGCATTCTTCACCCCATTCGTCTCCGGCCTTCGAAGGTGGTTTGGCAAATCCGGTCACCGACGCCCAATCGGCATTTCATGCCGTCATGCATGCGATGGCCAATCCGGGCCGCGTCTACGCTCTGACCCGGGCTGCCACGCCGCCCCAGCCATTGACGCCGGAACTGGGCGTCATAGCCGCCACCTTGCTCGACCATGATGCCACCGTCTGGTGCGACCGCGCCATTGCAGCCGATGCAGACGCTACAGCCTGGCTGACATTTCAAACCGGCGCGCCGCAGGTTGAATCTTCCGCTTCTGCGCAATTCGCATTGGTTACCGATGCTTCGCTGTTGCCGCCCTTGGCTGAATTCTCGCAAGGGCAGCCGGAGTTTCCGGATCGTTCGACAACGGTGGTTCTTGCGGTCAAGTCGTTTGAGAGCGGGCAGGGCCTTGTTCTGAAGGGGCCGGGCATTAACGGTGAGCGGGAAATTCACATCGACGGTCTTCCGCAGGACTTCGTTTCGCAATGGCGAGACAACGGCGCACAATATCCGCTTGGCGTCGATTTGGTTCTGGTCTGCGATGGCGCGGTCATCGCATTTCCGCGCACCACGCGCATAATCAAACTGGAGGGCTGAACATGTATGTTGCCGTAAAGGGTGGCGAAACAGCCATTCGTAACGCCCACCGACTTCTCGATGATCGCCGCCGGGGTGATCGTGCTGTGCCCGCACTGCGTCTGGATCAGATTGTCGAGCAGCTTGCACTCGCCGTTGACCGTGTGATGGCGGAAGGTTCGCTCTATGATCGCGAGCTGGCCGCGCTTGCCGTGCGTCAGTCGCGTGGCGATCTGATCGAGGCCATTTTCCTCGTGCGTGCTTATCGCACCACATTGCCGCGCTTTGGGTATTCCCGCCCAATGGAAACCGGGCAGATGCTGATCGAGCGCCGCATTTCCGCGACCTATAAAGATCTTCCGGGCGGCCAGATGCTCGGCCCGACCTTCGACTACACCCACCGTCTTCTCGATCCGGATCTGGCGGGAGACGTTGCTGTGCCAGAGCCGGAAGCACGCGAAACCGAGAAGGAAGAGACGCCCCGCGTCACCGATATTCTCGGCGCGAACGGCATGATCGAGGACGATGGCTCCCTGCCGGAAGGTCATGAGCCCGGCGATCTGACACGCGAGCCATGGACATTCCCGATGGAACGCGATCTGCGCTTGCAGGCGCTGGCGCGCGGTGATGAAGGTTTTCTTCTCGCGCTCGGTTATTCGACCCAGCGCGGCTACGGCAACACCCACCCCTTCGTCGGCGAAATTCGCATCGGCGAAGTGGAGGTCGAGTTCGACGTGCCGGAGTTGGGCTTTGCCGTCTCGCTTGGCCGGGTGCAATTGACCGAGTGCCAAATGGTGAACCAGTTCAAGGGCTCCTCAAAGCAGCCGCCGCAATTCACGCGTGGCTATGGTCTGGTGTTCGGCCAGAGCGAACGCAAGGCCATGTCTATGTCGCTCTGCGACCGCGCCTTGCGGGTTCGTGAATTCGATACCGACGTGACCGCGCCCGCACAGGATGAGGAATTCGTCATTTCGCACTCCGACAATGTGCAGTCGACCGGCTTCGTCGAGCATCTGAAACTGCCGCATTACGTCGATTTCCAGGCTGAGCTCGAACTCATCCGCAGCATGCGTGCTGAATATGAGAAGACGCAAAATCAAGCAGAATCTCCAGTGAAGGAGGCCGCAGAATGAGCGATCTGGCCAATTACAATTTCGCCTATCTGGACGAGCAGACCAAGCGCATGATCCGCCGCGCCATATTGAAGGCCATAGCGGTGCCCGGCTATCAGGTACCTTTTGCGAGCCGCGAAATGCCGATGCCCTATGGCTGGGGCACGGGTGGCGTGCAGGTGACGGCTGCCATTCTTGGGCCGGACGATGTGCTGAAAGTTATCGATCAGGGTGCGGACGACACGACCAATGCCGTTTCGATCCGCGCGTTCTTCCAGAAGACCGCCAATGTGGCCGTGACCACCAGCACCGGCGAGGCGACGATCATCCAGACGCGCCACCGCATTCCGGAATATCCGCTGACCGAAGGGCAGGTGATCGTCTATCAGGTGCCGATCCCGGAACCGCTGCGCTTTCTGGAACCCCGCGAGACGGAAACGCGCAAGATGCATGCGCTCGCCGAATATGGCCTCATGCATGTGAAGCTCTACGAGGACATTGCGCGCCACGGCCAGATCGCCAAGACCTATGATTATCCCGTGATGATCGAAGGTCGCTACGTGATGGCACCATCGCCGACGCCGAAATTCGACAATCCGAAAATGCATATGTCGCCTGCCTTGCAGCTGTTCGGCGCGGGTCGCGAAAAGCGCATCTATGCAGTGCCGCCATACACGCAGGTCGTGAGCCTCGATTTCGAGGATCATCCGTTTGAAGTGCAGAAGTTCAAGGAACCTTGTGCGCTGTGCGGCGCAAGGGGCGTCTATCTGGACGAAGTTGTGCTCGATGATCGCGGCGGTTCAATGTTCGTTTGCTCGGATACCGATTATTGCGAAGACCGTCAGGCAAAGGGCCATTTTGGTCATCTGGCTGCCAATAAGGAGGCCGCAGAATGAACGACGAACCTCTGCTGAGAGTAAACAACCTGTCGAAGTTCTACGGCAGCCGCCGTGGCTGCGAGGATATCTCCTTCAATCTTTGGCCCGGCGAAGTTCTGGCCATCGTCGGGGAATCCGGCTCGGGCAAGACGACGCTGCTCAACAGCCTTGCAACCCGGCTGGAACCGACGTCTGGCACCGTTGAATATCGGATGCGCGATGGCGCATTCCGCGATCTCTACAAGATCGGCGAGGCCGAGCGCCGTTTTCTGATGCGCACTGACTGGGGTTTTGTGCATCAAAACCCGGCTGACGGACTGCGCATGACGGTTTCGGCTGGCGCCAATGTCGGCGAGCGCCTGATGGCGGTGGGTGAGCGCCATTATGGCAATATCCGCTCCACTGCGACTGAGTGGCTTGGCCGTGTGGAAATTGCTGCCGACCGTATCGATGATCAGCCGCGCGCTTTTTCCGGCGGTATGCGCCAGCGTTTGCAGATTGCCCGCAATCTCGTCACCGCGCCGCGACTGGTGTTCATGGACGAGCCAACCGGCGGTCTCGACGTTTCGGTGCAGGCGCGCCTGCTCGATCTGTTGCGCGGGCTCGTCAACGATCTGGGGCTTTCGGTCATCATCGTCACGCATGATCTCGCCGTAGCGCGGCTTCTGTCGCACCGGATCATGGTCATGAAAGACGGTCACATCGTCGAGCAAGGTTTGACGGATCGCGTGCTGGATGACCCGCAAGCGCCTTATACGCAGTTGCTCGTATCATCGATCTTACAGGTATAGATCAATTAAAATAGATATTTATCGCGTGTTTTTTCCAAACTGACGGAACTTCATGCGTGAGGTGAGAAATGTCTCTGTTGCAAACATCCGCTTCGCAATCCACGCCGCCCCTGGTGGTATCCGGCGTTACCAAGACCTTCACCATGCATTTGCAGGGCGGCGTTGAACTGCCGGTCGTGCAGGGCGTGAATTTTGAACTCAATGCCGGTGAATGCGCCGTGCTGGGCGGTCCATCGGGTGCCGGCAAAAGCTCGATCCTGAAGATGGTCTACGGCAATTATGCGGTGAATGGGGGCTCCATTCTGATCCGCCATGTGGATCGCGCTGTCGATCTGGCCACGGCTGATCCCCGCGAAGTGCTTGGCGTTCGCCGTGACACGATTGGCTACGTTAGTCAGTTTTTGCGCACGTTACCCCGAGTGGCGGCTATCGATGTCGTGGCCGAACCTTTGATCGCTCGTGGTGCCGACCACGACATGGCGCTGGACCGCGCGCGGGAATTGCTGGCCAAGCTCAACCTGCCGGAACGCCTCTGGGCGCTGCCGCCTGCAACCTTTTCCGGCGGCGAGCAGCAGCGCGTCAACATCGCTCGCGGTTTCATCACCGATCATCCGGTGTTGCTGCTGGACGAACCGACAGCTTCGCTTGATGCGAAGAACCGCGCGGTCGTGGTGGATCTGATCAAGACCAAAAAGGAAGAAGGCGTTGCGATGCTCGGCATTTTCCACGACGAGGATGTGCGTGAGGAAGTGGCCGACCGCATCATCGACGTGACCGCCTTTTCGCCGAGGGCGGCGGCATGACCAAGCTCTCGGTTGAACCTCTGGTTCACGAAACGGCAGATGTCACCGGCAGCAAGCTTGGCCGTTACACGGAAGTCGGCGCGCGCAGCCGTCTGTCGGAAACTGTGCTGGATGACTACTCCTATCTCGGCATCGATTGCGAAATCTGGTGCGCGGAGATCGGTAAATTCTCCAACATTGCAAGCCATGTGCGCATCAATGCCACCAATCATCCGACCTGGCGTCCAACTTTGCATCACTTCACCTATCGCGCTGGCGATTACTGGCCGGATGCGGAGAATGAAACCGAGTTTTTCGACTGGCGTCGCGGCAATGCGGTTAAGATCGGCCATGACACATGGCTCGGTCACGGATCGACCATCCTGCCGGGCGTCACCGTGGGCAATGGCGCAGTGATCGGTGCCGGTGCGGTCGTCAGCAAAGATGTTGCGCCTTACACGATTGTGGGCGGTGTCCCGGCGCGTCTCATACGCGAGCGCTTTGACGCCGCGACCGGCAATCGTCTCGACCGGCTGGGCTGGTGGGACTGGAGCCATGAACGCCTGCGCGATGCACTTGATGATTTCCGCGCGCTCGATATCGAAACTTTTCTCTCAAAATATGAAACTGCCGCCAATACCGAGGCGGTCATGAAAGAGCTTTCTCATGGCGAATGAAATCGTTCTCAAAAATGCGCGCATCGTGCTCGCCGACGAGGTCGTTTCCGGCTCCATCCTGATACGCGACGGCAAGATCGCCGCCATCGATCAGGGCAATGTAAATGGCGGCGAGGATATGGATGGTGATTACGTCATTCCCGGCCTGATTGAACTCCATACCGACCAGCTGGAATCGCATTATGCGCCGCGTCCCAAGGTGCGTTGGAACGTGGATGCCGCCGTTCAGGCCCACGACGCGCAGGTTGCCGCATCGGGCATCACCACTGTCTTCGATGCGATGCGGGTCGGTTCCGATTATGATCGCGACTTCGTCGGCAAGGATATGCGTCTGCTGGCCGATGCAATTGAAAGCGGCGTGCGCGAAAACCGTCTGCGCGCGGACCATTTCCTGCATCTGCGCTGCGAGGTTTCCGCAGCCGACTGCCTTGAAGGCTTTGCGCTTTTTGAAAACGATGATCGGGTGAGGCTGGCTTCGCTGATGGATCATGCGCCGGGGCAGCGTCAGTTCGCGGAGATCGAAACCTATCGCACCTATTACATGCGCAAGCTGAAACTCAACGACGAAGAGTTTCGTTTGCATTGCGAACAGCGCATGGCAGACTCCGACGCCTATTCGGCCAAGCATCGCCGGGCGATTGCCGATATGTCGGGCGCACGCGGTATTGTTTTGGCAAGCCATGACGACGCCACCAGCGCTCACGTGGGGGAATCGCTTGATCACGGCGTCCGTATTGCGGAGTTCCCGACCACACTGGAAGCGGCTTCTGCCTCCAAGGGCGCGGGCCTGTCGATCCTGATGGGCGCGCCGAATATCGTGCGTGGCGGCTCGCATTCGGGCAATATCGCCGCCCGCGATCTGGTGGATAATGGCAGTCTCGATATTCTGTCGTCGGACTATATTCCGTTCAGCCTCATCCAGTCGGCTTTCGGCCTTGCTTCCGGCGAGCGCCCGATTGGGCTTCCTGAAGCCATCCGCCTTGTCAGCAAGAACCCCGCCGATGCAATGCGCATGGATGATCGTGGCGAAATTGCTGTCGGCAAGCGCGCCGATCTGGTACGAGCACGCACCAGAAGTGCGATACCGGTGGTGCGCACCGTCTGGCGGGAAGGCGAGCGGGTGCTCTGATGCGTATGGAAAATATCCGGCCGAAAGGCTGTTTCGTTGCTGTCGTCGGCCCCAGCGGGGCCGGCAAGGACACGATCATGGATGGCGCGCGCATGGCCCTCGCAGGCGATGCGCGCTTTCATTTTGTACGCCGCATCGTCACGCGCCCGCAAATGCCGGGAACCGAAGACCACGACAGTCTGGATGAAGCGGCTTTTGCGAAAGCCGCGGGCGAGGGCGCCTTTGCGCTTCATTGGCGCGCCCATGGTTTGAACTACGGTCTTCCGAAGTCGCTTGATACGCTGATCGATGGCGGAACTGTGGTGATTGCCAATGTCTCGCGCCGCGTTCTGGACGACATGCGCAGGCTTTATCCGTCGCGTTCGGTGGTGGTCATTTCGGCACGCGCGGAAATCCTCGCCGAGCGGCTGGCAAGCCGTGGCCGCGAAAGCAAAGACGAGATCGCCTTGCGGCTTTCGCGCGAAGTGAACTTCAATGACGGGGCTGGCGATGTTGTCATAATAGACAATTCCGGCGATGTTGGTGAATCCACAGAGGCATTTATTCGTCATCTGACAGAAATGTACGCTAAAACAAAGTCTTAACTAATAAACCTATAGTAGCGTTTAAATTTACACAAACGTCACGATGCTTTCATTGCAATGTCATGGAAGCAATTCAGAGTGAGCATGAATGGAGATGAATTCATGCTTCAACTGAAAAACGTAACGCGCCGCTATAATGACAAGGTGGCGGTTTCGGGGGTTGACCTCGAGATCGAGCCCGGCACGTTTGTGGGAATTATCGGACGTTCGGGCGCGGGTAAATCGACGCTGTTGCGTATGATCAACCGCCTCGTCGAACCGTCGGAAGGGACCATTCATTGGGAGGGGCGCGATGTTACCGGCCTGAAAGGCTCCGGGCTTCGCGACTGGCGCGCACAATGCGCGATGATTTTTCAGCATTTCAATCTGGTCGACCGTCTCGATGTTCTGACCAATGTGCTTATGGGGCGTCTTAATTATGTCTCGACGCCAAAGTCGCTTCTGCGCATCTGGAGCGATGAAGAACGCCTGATCGCATTGTCTGCCTTGCAGCAGTTCGATATCGCCCATCTGGCCGCGCACCGCGCCGATGAGCTTTCCGGCGGCCAGCAGCAGCGCGTGGCGATTGCGCGTGCACTCGTTCAGCAGCCGCGCATCATTCTTGCCGATGAACCGATTGCTTCGCTCGATCCGCGCAATACGCGCAGCGTCATGGATGCGTTGCGTCGTATCAATCGCGAATACGGCATCACCGTTCTCTGCAATCTGCATTCACTTGATATCGCGCGCAGCTATTGCGACCGCCTCGTCGGCATGTCCGCTGGCAAGGTCGTGTTCCGCGGCACGCCGTCGATGCTGACTGATATGGCATCGCGCGATCTTTACGGCATGGAAGCAGCCGACGTTGTCGATAGTGACGACACGGTTGACGCAATGCCTGTACCGGTTCCGCAGTCGGCTGAAGCCGCACTGCGCCAGATTTCCGCCTGAGCGAATAAAGCTGCGGAAAAAACTCGCTCCAAACTCAGGATTAACAGGAGAGACTTATGCTTAACCGTAGAACTTTTCTGGCGGCTGTTGCGCTCACCGCTACCATGACCTTCCATGCTCAGGCTGCTGACTGGAGCAAGGAATATCCGGAACTGGTTCTGGGCGTTATCCCGTCCGAAAACGCTTCGACCACCAGTGACCGTTATGCCGCTCTGACGGCCTATCTCGGCAAGGAACTCGGCACCAAGGTCACGCTGCGCGTTGCAAACGACTACGCCGCCGTTATCGAAGGCCAGCGCGCTGGCAATATCCAGATCGCTTTCTATGGCCCGGCTTCCTATGCACGCGCCGTCATGACCGGTGTTGAAACCACGCCGCTCGTCAACCAGCGTCACGACACCGGCGTCAACGGCTATTATTCGGTCGTTTATGTTCGCGCCAACAGCCCATACCAGAAAATGGACGACCTGAAGGGCAAGAGTATCGCGCTTGTCGATCCAAACTCCACCTCGGGCAACAATGCGCCGCGCTACTTCCTCAACCGCGAAGGCTATAGCGTCGATACCTTCTTCGGTAAGAACTTTTTTGCCGGCAGCCACGAAAACGCCGTTCTGGCTCTCGCTCAGGGCACCGCTGACGCTGCCGCCAATTCCTGGAATTCGGAAAACGACTCCAACCTGACCCGCATGATCAGCCGCGGCGTTCTCAAGGACGCAGACGGCAAGGCGCTGACGAAGGACGATTTCCGCATCATCTTCAAGTCGGACTTCCTGCCGGAAGGTCCGTTTGCCGTGCTCAGCACGTTGCCTGACCAGCTGAAGGCTGACATCAAGCAGGCTTTCCTCGACATGCCAAAGAAGGACAAGGCCGGTTTTGACGCTCTTTCCGATGGCAAGGACCAGGAATTCGTGGCGACCGAAACCAAGGATTATGAGCCGATCATCGAGATGCTGAAGTTCAACGACAAGGCACGCAAGTCCTGATCCGAAGAACAATCGAAATGCCCGGAGCCGCAAAAGCTTCGGGCATTTTTGTTAGGGAATCTCGCATGACGATATCCACTCTCGACGGCAGCGGCTCCAAGGGTCTGCTCGCCGAGTATCGCAGGGAAGTCGGGAAACGACGCCTTTATGGCATCGGTTTCCTCGTCGGCCTTGTTGTTATCGCCATAGCTGCCTCTGTTGTTGCCGACGTTCGGCCGGGCACACTGGTTGAAAATCTCTTTCGCTTTACAAGTTATCTCGGGCGCATTCTGCCAGACCTGACCATCGCCAATTTCTGGGGCGACATGGCCGCCTGGTACTGGAATATCGGTGGCTGGCTCAAGATGCTCTTCGAGACGTTGCTGATCGCCTATCTCGCCACGCTGATCGGGGCGGTTATCGCTTTTGCGGCTTCCTTCGCAGCGTCCTCCAATATGGCCCCGAACTCGACGGTGCGTTTCATCGTTCGTCGTGGACTAGAACTGCTGCGGACCGTGCCTGAAATCGTGTTCGCCTTGCTATTTGTTATCGCTTTCGGTCTGGGACCAATGGCCGGTGTGCTGGCTCTGATGCTTCACACGACCGGCGCGCTCGGCAAACTCTTTTCGGAAGTAGTCGAAAACATCGACATGCGGCCGGTGGAAGGTATCCGTGCTTCCGGCGGCTCCGGCCTTCAGGTCATCCGCTTTGCCGTACTGCCACAGGTCGCCGCCAATTTCGCCTCCTACGGGTTGCTGCGCTTTGAAATCAATGTGCGCGGCGCTTCCGTCATGGGCTTTGTCGGTGCAGGCGGTATCGGTCAGGAACTGCTCACTTCCATCCGGCAATTTTATTACAGCGATGTCAGCGCCATCCTGTTGCTGATTATCATCACGATAGTCGTGATCGATCTCATCACCCAGCGTGTGCGTCACGCGCTTCTGGGCCGCATCGGTTAAAGGGGAGCTTCTCATGACAGACATTGCGCAAAGCCTCTCCCGCGAAGCCCATGCCCACGAAAAGGAATTGCGCGCGGAATATGCGGAACTGTTCGGCAATGCGCGCACATGGCGCAATCTGACGATTGCAGGCGTGCTCATCATCGCCTCGTTGTGGTTTGCCTTCTACTGGCTGGATTTTTCGCTGCTGCGTATCCTGAACGGCTTCGGTCGTCTCGGCGATTTCGCCTTGATGATGCTGCCACCGGCATCCAATGGCCGTTTCAGCCTATATCTGTGGTCAATGCTGGAAACGCTGGCCATTGCCTATCTGGGCACGCTTTTGGCCGCCATACTGGCCTTTCCGTTCGGGTTTCTGGCGGCGAAGAACATCATCCCGAACATCTTCCTGCATTTCGGCATACGTCGCTTTCTCGATACCATCCGTGGCGTCGATACACTGATCTGGGCGCTGATCTGGGTGTCAGTGGTGGGGCTTGGACCTTTCGCCGGTATTCTGGCTATCGCCTGTTCCGACTTTGGCGCTTTCGGCAAGCTGTTTTCGGAAGCCATTGAAGGCGCGGACAAGAAGCCGGTTGAAGGCGTGCTGTCGTCGGGAGGCAACCGCCTGCACGGCTATCGCTTCGGCATACTGCCGCAGGTTCTGCCGCTGATCGGTAGTCAGGTTCTGTACTTCTTCGAGTCCAACACGCGCTCGGCAACGATCATCGGTATTGTCGGGGCAGGCGGCATCGGCGCGCATCTGGCCGAACAGATCAAGGTTTTGAACCTTCAGGACGTTTCGTTCCTGATCATCATGATCCTGATTGCTGTTGCGGTTATCGACTGGTTCTCGTCCAAGCTGCGTCATGCCATGATCGGCAAGAAGGCACAGAAATCGGTATAGAGCGGTTATTAGAAACCGCTCTATACATTCATTCATACGCATTATCTGACGCAAAACCGCTTCGCACTTTTGCTGGAAATGCTCTTAACCGGTTATGAGCGTCTTGATACCATCGGCGACGAACTGAACGGCGAGTGCCGCCAGAATGACACCCAGCAAGCGGGTGAGAATGGATCGACCGGTTTCGCCAAGGAACCGGTCGACGCGTTCTGCGAGCAGAAGCACGACATAGGTAATGAGCAGGCAAACGAAGATCACCCCCAGAAGGGCGATACGCGGCCCGAAGCCATGGAATGAGTTCGACGTCAGCACGATGGCCGAGATCGCGCCGGGACCGGCGATAAGCGGTATTGCGAGCGGGAAGGCGGCAATATTGCGGATATGATCCTTGGTGATCGCGACTTCGGCACTCTTTTCTTTGCGCTCGGTTCGCTTCTCGAAAATCATTTCAAACGCGATCCAGAACAGCAGCAGACCACCGGCGACGCGGAAAGCCCCGATGGAAATACCGAACATGCCGAGGATCTGCACGCCTGCCACGGCAAAGAGCGCCATGACGATGAATCCGATGATGGAAGCGCGAAGCGCGACCTGACCGCGATGGTGACGATCCATGCCCGGCGTCAACGCTAGAAACAGCGGCGCCAGGCCCGGTGGATCGATCGTGACAAGAAGGGTGACGAAGGCGCTGAATACGGTATCGTAGAACCCCATGCTACTGTCGCCCTCTCATTGGTCTGTCACGATTGAATTCTAGACGATCAAGCCGCATTGGTCGATGCAAAGTGCCGGATCGAGCAACAAGCTTGCGCCATGTTTATGTGAATATCTTATAAGTCATTGATTTACAAAAACGATTTAGCCGCCGGAAATGGTCTCGAAATTGGCGTTTTGCGCTACTTTCCTTTATAAAGAGACTTTATCGATTCTGTTGAGAAAGATATCTGAATAGTGTCAGATCAAACCCCTCCACCCGGTTCCGACGATATGAATGGCGGCCCGAGCGGTATTGAGCCGATTTCCATTATCGAGGAAATGCAGCGCTCATATCTCGACTACGCCATGAGCGTTATCGTGAGCCGTGCTCTGCCCGACGTGCGCGACGGCCTGAAGCCAGTGCATCGTCGTATCCTTCACGCCATGAACGAGATGAATCTCGCCTATAACCGCCCCTACCGTAAATCGGCGGGTGTGGTCGGTGAGGTCATGGGTAAGTATCACCCGCATGGCGATGCCTCGATCTACGATGCCCTCGTGCGTATGGCGCAGGATTTCTCCATGCGCGATCCGCTTGTCGACGGGCAGGGCAATTTCGGCTCCATCGACGGTGATCCCCCGGCGGCAATGCGTTATACCGAATGCCGTCTGGAAAAACTCACCGAAGCCCTTCTGTCGGACATCGACAAGGACACGGTCAATTTCCAGGACAATTACGACGGTCGCGAACGGGAACCGGTGGTTATGCCAGCGCGTTTCCCGAACCTGCTCGTCAATGGTTCGGGCGGTATTGCGGTCGGTATGGCGACCAATATTCCGCCGCACAACCTTGCCGAAGTCATCGATGGCTGCATCGCGTTGATTGAAAATCCAGCCATCCCGCTGGAAGAAATCATGGAGATCATTCCGGGTCCCGATTTCCCGACCGGAGGCATCATTCTTGGACGTGCGGGCATCAATTCCGCCTATACGACCGGGCGCGGTTCGGTGATCATGCGTGGACGCGCGGCAATCGAGCCAATGCGCGGCGACCGCGAAGCCATTATCATAACCGAGATTCCGTATCAGGTGAATAAGGCCTCGATGATCGAGAAAATGGCCGAACTGGTGCGCGACAAGCGCATCGAAGGCATTTCCGATCTGCGCGACGAATCCGACCGTGAAGGCTATCGCGTCGTGGTCGAATTGAAACGTGACGCCGTTGCCGATGTCGTGCTGAATCAGCTCTATCGCTACACGCCGCTGCAGACCTCGTTCGGCTGCAACATGGTGGCGCTGAATGGCGGCAAGCCGGAACAGCTGACGCTGCTCGACATGCTGCGCGCCTTCGTGGCCTTCCGCGAGGAAGTCGTCACCCGCCGCACCAAGTTCCTGCTGAACAAGGCGCGCGACCGTGCGCATGTGTTGGTGGGTCTGGCGATTGCGGTTGCCAATATCGATGAAGTGATCGCACTGATCCGTCGCGCGCCCGATCCAACGACCGCGCGTGAACAGTTGATGGAGCGCCGCTGGCCCGCCGCTGACGTTGCACCGTTAATCCGCCTGATCGACGATCCACGTCACCGCATCAATGAAGACAACACCTATAACCTCTCCGAAGAACAGGCCCGCGCCATTCTCGAATTGCGTCTGCAGCGCCTGACGGCGCTCGGACGTGACGAAGTGGCGGACGAACTGAACAAGATCGGCGAGGAAATCCGCGATTATCTGGATATCCTGTCGTCGCGTTTGCGCGTCATGACCATCGTCAAGGACGAGATGATTGCCGTTCGTGACGAGTTCGGCACGCCACGCCGCACCGAAATCGGTTTCGGCGGCGCGGAAATGGACGATGAAGACCTGATCGCTCGCGAAGACATGGTCGTCACCGTCAGCCATGCGGGCTATATCAAGCGCGTTCCGCTGACGACCTATCGCGCACAGCGCCGCGGTGGCAAAGGCCGTTCCGGCATGGCGACGAAGGATGAAGATTTCGTCACCCGCCTGTTTGTCGCCAATACGCATACGCCGGTTCTGTTCTTCTCCTCGCGTGGCATTGTCTACAAGGAAAAGGTCTGGCGCCTGCCGGTCGGCACACCGCAATCGCGCGGCAAGGCTCTCATCAACATGCTGCCGTTGCAGCAGGGCGAGCGCATCACGACCATCATGCCGTTGCCGGAGGATGAAGATTCCTGGGCAAATCTGGACGTCATGTTCTCGACCACGCGCGGTACGGTTCGCCGTAACAAGCTGTCGGACTTCGTTCAGGTCAACCGCAACGGCAAGATCGCGATGAAGCTCGAGGATGACGGGGATGAAATCCTCTCCGTCGATACCTGTACGGAATTCGACGACGTGCTTCTAACCTGCGCCGGCGGCCAGTGTATCCGCTTCCCGGTTACCGATGTGCGCGTCTTCGCAGGCCGCAACTCGATCGGCGTGCGCGGCATTAATCTGGCGGATGGCGACAAGGTCATCTCCATGGCGATCCTGCACCATGTCGAAGCCGATGCCTCGCAGCGTTCCGCCTATCTCAAGCGTTCGATTGCCGAACGCCGGGCGCAAGGCGCGGACGATGCCGACGATATCGTCGTTGTTGGTGAGGAAGTCGGTACCGACGCCGAACTTTCCGAAGAGCGGTATCAGGAACTGAAGGCGCGCGAACAAACCGTGCTGACGGTCAGCGAATATGGCTACGGCAAACGTTCATCGTCTTACGAGTTCCGTGTTTCGGGCCGTGGCGGCAAGGGCATCCGTGCCACCGACACGTCGAAGACCGACGAAATCGGCAAGCTCGTTTCGCTATTCCCGGTCGAAGCAAGTGACCAGATCCTGCTCGTCTCCGATGGTGGCCAGCTGATCCGCGTGCCTGTCGATGGTATCCGTCTCGCGGGCCGTTCGACCAAGGGTGTTACGATCTTCAACACGGCTGATGGTGAAAAGGTTGTTTCCGTCGAGCGTATTTCCGAAACGGATAGCGACGAGGAAAACGGCAATGGTGACGTTGAGGGTGGCGAATCCGCGCCCGGAGGCGAAGCACCCGCAGCCAGCGAAGAATAAGCAAACTAGCCGGGCTTGATGCCCCGGTTGGAGTAAGCGCAATGAAAAAGGCCGATGGCAAAACCATCGGCCTTTTTCAGATGCCAAGACTGGAGGAATTGGCGATCTTCTAATCAGGTTGCGTCATTACGACAGATAGTTGATTTGTTTCGGGAATACCGCCGGTGATGTGTTCTTCTTCTGGATGCTCAATCTCAAGCCGAAAGGCGAGTGTTCAAGCCAGGAAGATACGAATTACCGTGAGCGCATGTTGCGCATGCTGTTGAGGTCGAAGGCCACCTGACGCACGCGTTGGCGTTTGGCTTCGTTCTCCTCGAGGAGCAATATGATTGCCGATGCGGCCATTGCGACCATCATGGATAATGCCAGAAGAAAGATCATCATCGTCATATCCTTTCGACATACATACGCTTCAGAAACGAAAAGGTTGCACCAAACTTGCGCCTATTCTGGTAAATCGGTTGTGAACTTGCCGTGAAATCATCGTTCACATCGCGTTCAATTGGTTTCTTGGTTTCTATTTTCTTATCGTTCTGGTTCTTGTTGAAAATCCTGTCAGAAAAGGCTAGCTGGAAGAAATGACAATCGCGATCTATGCGGGCTCCTTCGACCCGGTGACAAACGGCCATATGGATGTCCTGAAAGGTGCTTTGCGCCTTGCCGATGAGGTTATTGTCGCCATTGGCGTGCATCCCGGTAAGAAGCCGCTGTTCAGTTTTGAGGAACGCGTGGAACTGATCGGCCAGAGCGCGAAAGCTGTTCTTGGCGGTGATGGAGCGCGCGTTTCCGTTATCTCCTTTGATGGATTGGTGATCGACTCGGCGCGCAAGCATAAGGCGCAGCTGATGGTGCGCGGCCTGCGCGACGGCACCGATCTCGATTACGAAATGCAGATGGCGGGCATGAACGGCACTATGGCGCCGGAATTGCAGACCGTTTTCCTGCCGGCCGATCCTGCCGTGCGCACCATTACCGCCACATTGGTTCGCCAGATTGCGTCCATGGGCGGCGATATCAGGCCTTTCGTACCGGCTGTTGTGGCCGCTGCCCTTGAAGCAAAATTCAAATCCTGAGGTTTGGGAGTTTTTCGATCATGAAATTTATCCGTTCGGCGCTTGCCGCTGCCGCGATTTTTACACTGTCTCAAGGCGTGATGGCCTCCATCGCCAATGCGGCGGACACGCTCGTTCTGAAGCTCAAGGACGGTGATGTCGCAATCCAGCTGCGTCCCGACCTCGCGCCGAAGCATGTGGCCCAGATCGAGAAGCTGGCAAGCGAAGGCGCCTATGACGGCGTTGCCTTCCATCGTGTCATTCCGGGCTTCATGGCCCAGACCGGCGATGTCGAATTCGGCAATATGAACAAGGGCTTTGACGCGTCGCGCGTGGGCACCGGCGGCTCCAAACTGCCTGATATCAAGGCTGAATTCTCGAAAGAACCTTTCGTGCGCGGCACGGTGGGCATGGCCCGCAGCCAGAGCCCGAATTCCGCCAATTCGCAGTTCTTCATCATGTTCGACGACGGTGCTTTCCTGAATGGCCAATATACGGTTGTCGGCAAAGTTGTCAGCGGCATGGAAGCCGTGGACAAGATAAAGAAGGGCAGCGAATCCGATAATGGGTCCGTCGAAAACCCGGACAAGATCGTCAAGGCGACCATTCAGAAATAAATATCCAATACAACGCGTCTTATCGAACGCATTGAAACAGGAGAGGCCCAATGGCTTACAAAGACCCCGAAAACACGCTCGTTCTGGAAACCACCAAGGGCAATGTCGTGCTCGAACTCTATCCCGACCTGGCTCCGGGCCATGTCGAGCGCATCAAGGAACTGGCGCGTGAAGGCGCTTATGATGGCGTCGTGTTCCACCGTGTCATTGACGGCTTCATGGCGCAGACCGGCGATGTGAAGTTCGGCAAGTCGGGCGGCGAATATTTCAACGGCTCGCGCGCTGGCATGGGCGGTTCGGACAAGCCGGACCTGAAGGCTGAGTTCTCCAACACCCAGCACAAGCGCGGCACGGCTTCGATGGCACGTAGCCAGAACCCGAATTCTGCCAACTCGCAGTTCTTCATCTGCTTTACCGATGCTCCCTGGCTGGACCGCCAGTACACCGTATGGGGTCAGGTCATTGAAGGCATGGACAATGTCGACAAGATCAAGCGCGGCGAGCCGGTCACCGACCCGGACAAGATCGTGTCTGCCCGCATCGCAGCCGACGCCTGATCGACTATTTCCAATGAAAATTGCGGCTCCGGTTCATACCGGGGCCGCAGCTATGTACGAGGCCTATCATGCGTGTTGATCTTTTCGATTTCGATCTGCCGGAAGAGCGTATTGCCCTGCGCCCAGCGGAGCCGCGCGATCATGCGAGGCTTTTGCGTGTTGTTCCGGGCCAGCCTTTCGAGGATCGTCACGTCTATGATCTGCCCGATCTTCTGCAGCCGGGCGATGCGCTTGTTTTTAATGATACCAAGGTGATACCGGCACAACTTGAAGGTATGCGCGAACGCGACGGCAATATCAGCCAAGTCAGCGCAACCTTGCATATGCGGATGGGACCAGATCGCTGGGCGGCGTTTCTGCGCCCGGCCAAGCGCGTCAAGGAAGGCGACCGCATCCGCTTCGGTCATTCCGGTTCAAGCTGCTTTCTTGGCACCCTCGACGCAACCGTTGCCGAGAAAGGCGAGGCGGGCGAGGCGCTTCTCGTGTTCGATCTGTCCAGCGCGATGCTGGATGAAGCAATCGCTGCTGTCGGACATATCCCGCTTCCACCTTATATCGCTTCGAAGCGCGCGGAAGACGACCGCGACCGCAGCGATTATCAAACCGTTTATGCCCGTGAGGAAGGCGCTGTCGCAGCCCCCACCGCCGGGCTTCATTTCACGCCCGACCTTCTGGAAAAGATCAAGGCCAAGGGCATTGAAGAGCATTTCGTGACGCTGCATGTCGGGGCGGGGACTTTCCTGCCCGTCAAGGCCGACGACACCACCGACCACAAAATGCATTCCGAGATCGGCTATGTCTCGCAGAAGACTGCGGATGCGCTGAACGCCGTGCATGAGCGCGGTGGCCGCGTGGTTTGTGTCGGCACGACGTCGCTCCGGCTCATTGAAAGTGCTGCGGGCGAGGATGGTCTCATTCGTCCTTGGTCCGGCCCGACCGACATCTTCATCACGCCCGGCTATAAATTCCGCGCAGTCGACATGCTGATGACCAATTTCCACTTACCGCGTTCGACGCTGTTCATGCTGGTTTCCGCCTTCAGCGGCCTCGACACCATGCGCGCTGCCTATGAACGCGCCATTGAAACCGGCTATCGCTTTTATTCCTACGGCGACGGCAGCTTGCTTGAACGCGCTTGACATAATAGACAACGGCCATGACCAGCGAAAATTTTGAATTCACAGTCCTCGCCCGCGACGGCGCGGCCCGTCAGGGTGAAATTTCCATGCCGCGCGGCGTGGTGCGCACGCCTGCCTTCATGCCGGTCGGCACAGCCGGAACAGTCAAGGCCATGTATATGGACCAGGTGAAGGACCTTGGCGCGGATATCATCCTCGGCAATACCTATCATCTCATGCTGCGCCCCGGCGCAGAGCGTGTTGCCCGCCTTGGCGGATTGCACGAATTCGGCGGCTGGAAAGGCCCGATCCTGACCGATTCCGGTGGTTTTCAGGTCATGTCGCTGGCACAATTGCGCAAGCTTGATGAGAAGGGCGTGACCTTCCGCTCGCATATCGACGGCAAAGCCTATGAAATGACGCCGGAGCGTTCCATCGAAATTCAGGGCCTGCTGGATAGTGATATCCAGATGCAGCTCGATGAATGCGTGGCGTTGCCATCGCCGGAAAAGAACACCGAGCGCGCGATGGAACTGTCGCTTCGCTGGGCCGAGCGTTGCAAGGTGGCCTTTGGCGACCAGCCGGGCAAGGCCATGTTCGGCATTGTGCAGGGCGGCGACAATGCCCGTCTGCGCGAGCGTTCAGCCGAAGCGCTGAAAGCCATGGACCTCAAGGGCTATTCGGTGGGTGGCCTTGCTGTCGGCGAGCCGCAGAACGTCATGCTGGACATGCTGGAAGTCGTCTGTCCGATCCTGCCCGCTGAAAAGCCGCGCTATCTGATGGGCGTCGGCACGCCGGACGATATTTTAAAATCTGTCGCGCGCGGCATCGACATGTTCGACTGCGTCATGCCAACCCGCGCAGGGCGTCACGGTCTGGCCTTCACGCGTTTTGGCAAGGTCAATCTGCGCAATGCGCGCCATGCTGACGATCACCGTCCGCTCGATCCGGAATCCGATTGCCCGGCGTCGCGCGACTACAGTCGCGCCTATCTGCACCATCTGGTGAAGTCCGGTGAAGCACTCGGCGCCATGCTGCTGACCTGGAACAATCTGGCCTATTACCAGTATCTGATGAAGGGCATCCGCGCAGCGATTGCCGAAGGGCGATTCAACGATTTTGCCGCTGAAACCACCGCGGGGTGGGAGCGGGGAGACATTCCGGCTCTGTGATTCGCAGACTGTTAAATAAAAGGGCGCTCGGCGCCCTTTTTTCTTAAATACTGTCAGTTTTCTGTCAGCATGTTTTCCAAACGGCAGAGAACGGCACGCTGCTCTTCATCAGTGACAATCTCGCATTCCATCAATTTGGAACACTCAAGCCCGGCCACGGCCAGATAGACGATCAGCGCCGTATCGGGATCGGTCGTATCCTTGATCATGCGGTCGAGAAATGTCCGATGGTACTGGCGAACGGGCACCATGAAACCCGGATCTTCGGCAAGTGCCGCAAGAACGCCACAAGCGGGTGGTTCATCGTCGGCCTGAACGCGGTAAACATCCAGAAAAGCCCGCGCAACGCGGTTTTTATCGCCGGACTGGAGCGTTTCCTGAACCTCCATCGCGCGCTCATGTTCTTTCATATATTCTTCGACAACGCCCTCAAGCAGCTTTGCCTTGGTCGGAAAAGAATAAAGCAATCCGCCTTTCGACAGCCCGGCTCGGGCGGCAACGGCGTCAAGTGAAATATGAGCCGGCCCCACTTCCCGGGCTAGCTCAACTGCCGCGCGTAAAATACGATCACGCGAAGAGACCTTCTTTTTAGCTAACAACTTCGCCGGGTCTCCTGACAGTTCATGAGTTGACAATACCGTCCAGACGGTACAGTTATTCGCTCCGCTAATTCAAGTAAAATACGCGCGACCTTTGTGTGATGGCCAAGGGATGCGCTCAACGTCCCCCCTCGACGCTTTTTAACAGCGTTCAGGGCGCCACCCCGGAGTACAACCGCAATGATAAAGCGCCTAATTCTGGCAATCGTGTTCCTGGTGATCGTCGTCGGGGGGCTTGTCGGCTTCAATCTGTTCAGATCGAAGGCCATCAAGGACTTTTTCGCCACTATGCAGCAGCCAGCCCAGACGGTTTCGACCATCACGGTTGAGCCGGGTACATGGCAGCCGGGTGTTGAAGCCATCGGTACGGCTCATGCGCTGAACGGCGTTGACCTGACGGTTCAGCTCGACGGTATCGTGCAGAAGATTAACTTCACCTCCAATCAGGACGTGAAGCAGGGCGATGTGCTGCTGCAGCTGGAAGACAGCATCCAGAAGGCTGATCTTGTCGCCGCCGAGGCGCAGGCCGTTCTTGCCCAGCAGAATCTGAAGCGCGCCGATACGCTGCGGACACGCGGCGTCGGTGCCGTTTCTAACGTCGATACGACGGCATCGGTCGCCAATGCCGCTGAAGCAGCGGTCGAAAAGATGCGCGCAACGCTGGCGCAGAAGACGGTGAAGGCACCGTTTTCCGGCGTTATCGGTATCGCCAAGGTCGATATCGGTCAGTATCTGACGCCCGGCACGGTGATTGCCACCTTGCAGGACACCAACATGATGCGCATCGATTTCACTGTGCCGGAACAGTCGCTGGCCTCCATCAAGCTCGGCCAGACCGTCAAGGTCGGCTCCACGGCTGAAAACCTCGACTTCACCGGCACGATTGTCGGTATCGATCCGAAGATCGACCCGACCACACGCCTTGTTTCTGTGCGCGCCGAAGTCAAGAACCCGGATCACAAGCTGACGCCTGGTCAGTTCGTGCAGGTGCGCGTTGAACTGCCTGAAGAAAGCAATGTGTTCGCCATTGCGCAGACTTCGATCGTGTCGAGCCTTTATGGCGATTATGTCTATGCCGTTCGCCCGGAAAAGAAGGCCGAAGAGGGTAAGGCCAATGCGGAAGCAGCAAAGCCAGCCGAAGAGGCCAAGACACCTGCTGCCGATGCAAAGCCCGCAGAAGGCGAAAAGCTGGTCGCGCAGCAGGTCTTCGTCAAGCTTGGCCGTCGCTACAATGGCGTGGTGGAAATCACCAGCGGCCTCAAGGCAGGCGACATCGTCATCACCGCTGGCCAGAACAGGCTTTCGCCCGGCGTTCCGGTGAACATCGACAACGCGGTTAACCCGGCCAATCCGGCTGACAAGAAATAGGCGAACCGATGAGTTTTTCAGATATTTTCATTCGGCGACCCGTTCTTGCAACGGTGGTCGCCCTCATGATCATTCTCCTCGGCCTTCAGGGTATCGCGCAGCTTTCGGTGCGCGAATATCCGAAGGTTGACGAAACGGTCATCACCATCACCACCAACTATGCCGGTGCCAGCGCTGAACTCATTCAGGGTTTCATAACCGCGCCTATCGCTGAATCGGTCGCGACGACAGAAAACATTGACTATGTGACCTCGTCCAGCCGCCCATCGTCGAGCACGGTGACGGTGCAGATGAAGCTTGGCGCCAATCCGGATGCCGCGCTGACGGAAGTTATCGCCAAGGTCAATCAGGTTCGCGGCGATCTGCCGGATGAATCCGATGATCCGATCATCGTCAAGGGGACGGGCCAGAGCTTCGCAACCATGTATCTGGCTGCGCAGAACCCGAACATGACCAGCGAGCAGATCACCGAATATCTGGAACGCGTCATCCAGCCGCGCATGTCCACCATTCAGGGCGTCGCCAAGGCTGAAATCCTCGGTGGTCAGGTCTATTCGATGCGCGTCTGGCTTGATCCGATCCAGCTGGCGGCGCGTCAGATCACAGCACCGGAAGTGCTGGCCGCAATCAATGCGTCGAACTTCCTGTCGGCCCCCGGCACGACCAAAAACGAATATGTCGCGTCGGCGATCACGCTCAAATCCACGCTGCAAACACCGGAAGCCTTCGGCGCAATGCCGATCAAGACTTCGGGTGATGAAGTCGTGCGCCTGCGCGATGTGGCGAAGGTGGAACTGGCGGCCCAAAGCACGGACACCATCGTGTCGTTCAACGGCTCGGCTGGTACGTTCCTTGGCGTTTATCCGACACCAGCGGCAAACCCGATCGACATGGCGGCTGCCGTCAACAAGGAACTGCCATCAATCCAGAACTCGCTCCCGGAAGGCATGTCTCTGGTTCTGGTCTATGACGCGACCGAACAGATCAGTTCGTCGATCAAGGAAGTGTTCACGACCATCGGCGAAGCTGTGGCCATTGTTATTCTGGTCATCATCGTCTTCCTTGGTTCGTTCCGTTCGGTTCTGATTCCGATTGTGACCATTCCGATCTCGCTGATCGGTGTGTGCTTCTTCCTGTTCGCGCTTGGTTTCTCGATCAATCTTCTCTCGCTGCTGGCCATGGTTCTGGCTATCGGCCTCGTGGTCGATGATGCCATCGTCGTTCTGGAGAATATTCACCGCCACATCGAAGAGGGCCTGCGTCCTATGGATGCCGCCTTCAAAGGTATGAAGGAAATCACCGGCTCGATCATCGCCATGACGATCACGCTGGCGGCCGTGTTTGCTCCGCTCGGTTTCACCGGCGGTCTGACCGGCGCGCTGTTCCGCGAATTCGCCTTCACGCTGGCGGGTGCCGTTATCATCTCCGGTGTGGCGGCCTTGACCATCTCTCCGATGATGTGCTCGCGCATGCTCAAGCATGGCAGCGAAACGCGGTTTCAGAAGTTCATCGACCGCACCTTCTCGCGTGTCGAGAAATGGTATCATCGCCGGGTCTCCAACTCGCTGAACTATCGCGGCATTACGCTAATGATCGTTGTGGCGCTAATGGGCCTGACAGGCTTTCTGTTCATGAACACATCGAGCGAACTGGCTCCTGAAGAAGATTCGGGCGCACTGTTCTCAATGTTCCAGGCGCCGCAATATGCGACTTCGGCCTATACGAACCTTTACGCCGAACAGATCGATGCGCTGACGAAGGATTTGCCTGAGCAGAAGACCCGTTTCCAGATCGTCGGCATGGATGGCGGCACCACCTCTGGAATCGCACTCTGGGTGCTAAGCGACTGGAACGACCGTACTCGTTCGCAGAAGCAGATTCAGGAAGACCTCACCAACCGTCTGACCAAAGTTGCCGGCGTGCAGGCTTTCGTCTTCGCTCCACCATCGCTTCCGGGCACAGGTGGCGGTTTGCCGATCTCGATTGCCTTGCAGTCTACGGGCCCGGCGGACACGGTTTTCGAACTGGCCGAAGAGATCAAGAACGAAGCGCAAGCTTCGGGACAGTTCATCATCGTGCAGAACTCGCTGTCCTTCAACGCGCCGGAAACGACGATCACCATCGACCGTGACCGCGCGGCAACGCTTGGCGTGCAGGTCAGTGATATCGGTGCAACGCTCGGCCTACTGACTGGTGGTGCGTCGATTGCCAAGTTCGACCGCGATTCGAACAGCTATGACATCATCACGCAGGTGCCTGATGTCTATCGTTCGAATCCCGAAAAGCTTGGTGAATTCTATGTCCGCAGCGTTTCGGGTTCGATGATCCCGCTATCATCAGTCATCACGATCACGCAGAACGCATCGCCTGCCGCAATCGAGCAGTTCAACCAGCTCAATTCGGCGACGATTTCGGCGCTGCCTCTGCCGGGCGTCACCACCGGCCAGGGCCTGCAAACGCTTGTGGATCTGACCAAGGCGAAGATGCCGGAAGGCTTCTTCCTGGATTATTCCGGTCAGTCGCGTCTGGAAGTGGAGCAGGGCAACACCATCCTGATCGCCTTCGGCCTCGCCGTTATCGTGATCTATCTGGTTCTGGCTGCGCAGTTCGAAAGCTTCCGCGATCCGTTCATCATCATGATGTCGGTGCCGCTTTCGATCTTCGGCGCTATCGTGCCGCTCAATATCGGTCTCGGCACGCTGAACATCTACACGCAGGTTGGTCTCATCACCCTTGTCGGGCTGATAACCAAACACGGCATTCTGATGGTGGAATTCGCCAATCAGCAGCGCCGCCTGCACGGGCTTTCGCGTCGCGATGCAATCGTCGCCGCCGCTGAAACCCGTCTGCGTCCGATCCTGATGACCACCGCAGCCATGGCGCTTGGCGTCGTTCCGCTGATCATTGCAACCGGCGCCGGTGCCGCCGCCCGTTATTCGATGGGTCTGGTGATTTTCACCGGTATCGTGATTGGTACGATGTTTACGCTGTTCGTGGTGCCAATGTTCTACACCTTCATCGCGAAGAAGGATGTGGAAGGCGAGTATGTGGCTTCGCCGGAAGAGGGGCATGATTCAGCCCCGGCACAACCACATTAGGATTGTTCGATCACTCTTAGTTGCTTTGAATTAAGTATAGGGCGCCCTATTTCTAGGGTGCCCTATTTCTTTGCGGCAGTTGTAACTGCAGTATTCAAGCCCATATGAGCCAGCATGATACCTTTATCCGTACTCGATCTTTCGCCCGTTCCCGATAACAGCGATGCCGGACAGTCTCTGCGCAACACGCTTGAGCTTGCACAGCGCGCGGAGAAACTTGGCTTTCATCGCTATTGGCTGGCCGAACATCACAATATGCCCGGCATTGCCAGTGCCGCCACATCGGTCGTGATCGGCTATGTCGCGAATGGCACTTCGACGATTCGCGTCGGCGCGGGTGGCATCATGCTGCCGAACCATTCGCCGCTGGTGATTGCCGAGCAGTTCGGCACGCTGGCGTCGCTTTTTCCTGGCCGTATCGATCTCGGCCTTGGCCGCGCGCCCGGAACCGACCAGATCACGGCGCACGCCTTGCGGCGCAATCTCGACGGCGATGCCAGCGCATTCCCGCAGGACGTGGTTGAACTGCTCAATTATTTCAAACCGGCGGAACCCGCCCAGCGCGTCCGCGCCGTTCCAGGCGAGGGGCTTGAGGTTCCGGTCTGGATTCTAGGTTCAAGCCTGTTCGGCGCGCAGCTTGCGGCCATGCTGGGCCTGCCATACGCTTTTGCATCGCATTTTGCACCAGCGGAGATGGAACGCGCCATCGCGCTTTATCGCGAGCGTTTCGAGCCATCGGAATATATGCAGAAGCCTTACGTCATGCTCGGCCTCAACGTGATCGCAGCAGATACCGACGAAGAGGCGCATTATCTCTTCACCTCGCAATTGCAGGCATTCGTAAACCTGCGCAGCGGTCGTCCCGGAAAATTACCCGCACCTGTAGCCGGCTACATGGAGCAGCTTGATCCGGCAGCCCAGGCGCTTGTCCGCCAGATGCTGTCGTGCCGCGTGGTCGGCGGGCCTGAAACGGTGGCAAAGGGCATTCAGGCCTTTGCCGAAAGCACCGGCGCTGATGAGTTGATGATCACCGGCATGATCCACGATCACAAGAAGCGCCTGCGCTCCTACGAGATTGTCAGCAACTCGATAGCGTGAGGATCGAATTCGCGATTGACTTCACCCAGAAGCCAATCGCGAAACGCATTGACTGCAGGCGTGTTTGCGCGCGCCTTCGGTGTGACGAAATAATAGCTGCTGGGGCTTTTGACCGTGTGCGGGTAGGCCACCACAAGCTGCCCGCTGTCGATTTCCGAGCGGATCAGAAAAAGCGGCATGAGGGCAACGCCCAGCCCCGCGATGCAAGCCTGCGAAACATTGGAAAACTGTTCAAACCGCATGCCACCCGGCGCTGGCACGGTGATATCAAGGCTGCGGAACCAGTGATCCCACGCTCCCGGTCGCGAAGCCATGTTGAACAAGGGCAGCCGAAGAAGATCGGTGGGCGCTGACACCGGGTTCTCCTTCAAAAAAGCCGGGCTGCAAACCGGCGCAACCGTTTCATCCATCAAAAACACGCAATCGCCATTCGGCCAATCCGGCTGGCCGATGTGAATGGCCGCGTCCAGACCTTCACGGTCAAAGTCGAACTGGCCGATACGGGTCGCGAAATTCAGAATAATATCCGGAAATTGTGCCACAAAGCGCGGAATACGCGGAATGAGCCAGCGCGTGCCGAATGTGGGCAGAAAAGCGAGGTTCAATGTTTTGCCACGCATCTGCGACATGACCTGAAGCGAAGCGGCCCGAATAACCGAAAGGGCAGGCGCAACGGCATTAAAATAAGCGCGTCCCGCATCCGACAGCACGACGTGGCGGCTGGTGCGGTCGAAAAGTGCTGTGCCAAGCTGTTCTTCGAGCGTCGCGATCTGACGGCTGACCGCGCCTTGTGTCAGCGCGAGTTCTTCTGCAGCCGCAGAAAAGCTTGCAAGCCGCGCAACAGCGTCAAACGCCGCAAGCGCACTGGTGGAGGGAAGGAGCCGTCGCGAGAGTGTCGTCATGATCTATTACTAAATGGAATAGATCGATGAGTAAACATCGTTTGCAGCCTGACGCCCTGCGGTTCATAGTCCGGTCAATTCTGAAATGAGGAGAATTTCTAATGTCGCGTACGGCCTTTAACTGGGAAGATCCCTTTCTGCTCGACGAACAGCTGACCGAAGACGAGCGCATGATCCGCGACTCCGCGAAGGCATTCGCGAGCGACGTTCTGCTGCCGCGTGTGGAAAAGGCCTATCTCGACGAAACCACCGACCCGGAACTGTTCCGCCTCATGGGCCAGTCTGGCCTTCTCGGCGTGACGCTGCCGGAAGAATATGGCGCGGCCAATGCCGGTTATGTTGCCTATGGCCTCGTAGCGCGCGAAGTCGAGCGCGTTGATTCCGGTTATCGTTCGATGATGAGCGTACAGTCCTCGCTCGTCATGTATCCGATCTACGCCTATGGCTCTGACGAACAGCGCAAGAAATATCTGCCGGGTCTCGTCTCCGGCGAGTTGATCGGCTGCTTCGGTCTGACCGAACCGGATGCCGGTTCCGACCCTGCAGGCATGAAGACCCGCGCCGAAAAGATCGACGGCGGCTATCGCCTGACCGGCTCAAAGATGTGGATTTCGAATTCGCCAATCGCTGACGTGTTCGTGGTGTGGGCCAAGTCCGCAGCCCATGACAATGCCATTCGCGGCTTCGTGCTTGAAAAGGGCATGAAGGGGCTTTCCGCCCCGAAGATCGGTGGCAAGCTGTCGCTCCGCGCTTCGATCACCGGCGAAATCGTCATGGACGGCGTGGAAGTCTCGGAAGACGCGCTGCTGCCAAACGTATCGGGCCTCAAGGGTCCGTTCGGCTGCCTCAACCGTGCGCGCTACGGCATTTCGTGGGGCGTTCTGGGCGCCGCCGAAGATTGCTGGTTCCGCGCGCGTCAATACGGCCTCGACCGCAAGCAGTTCGACAAGCCGCTGGCTGGCACGCAGCTTTACCAGAAGAAGCTCGCCGACATGCAGACCGAAATCACGCTCGGCCTTCAGGCATCGCTGCGCGTCGGTCGTCTGTTCGACGAAGGCAAGATGGCCCCGGAAATGATCTCCATCGTCAAGCGCAACAATTGCGGCAAGGCGCTCGATATCGCCCGTCAGGCCCGCGACATGCATGGCGGCAACGGTATCCAGATCGAATACCACGTCATGCGCCACGCGCAGAACCTCGAAACCGTGAATACCTATGAAGGCACGCATGACGTTCACGCGTTGATCCTTGGACGCGCGCAGACCGGCATTCAGGCTTTCTTCTGATCGTAACCGCCCGCACTATCCTCCCAAGGCCCGCTCGCTTCTCGCGGGCGGGCTTTTCTACTTTCTCGAGGTATCCGAAATGCAGAACACACCGCTTGACGGTTTGAAGGTGGTTGAACTGGCCCGTATTCTGGCAGGCCCGTGGGTCGGTCAGACGCTTTCCGATCTGGGAGCGGACGTTATCAAGGTCGAAAGCCCGGAAGGCGACGATACGCGCAAATGGGGGCCTCCCTTCATTGAAGTCGAAGGCGAGAAGTCGGCTGCCTATTTCCATGCCTGCAATCGCGGCAAACGCTCGATTACAGCGGATTTCCGCTCGGAAGAAGGGCAGGAGCTGGTGCGCCGCCTCGCGGCCGATGCAGATATTGTCATTGAGAATTTCAAACTCGGCGGCCTCGATAAATATGGACTTGATTATGAGAGCCTCAAGGCCGTCAATCCGCGCCTTATCTACTGCTCCATCACCGGTTTCGGCCATGATGGCCCTTATGCCGAAAGGGCAGGTTATGACTTCATGATCCAGGGCATGGGCGGGATCATGGATCTGACTGGCGAGCCGGACCGTGAACCGCAGAAGATCGGCGTGGCTTTTGCAGACATTTTCACCGGCCTTTATAGCGTGATTGCCATCCAGTCGGCGCTGATCATGCGCCAGCGCACGGGCAAGGGGCAGCACATCGATATGGCGCTGTTCGACTGCATGTCAGCAGTTCTCGCCAATCAGGCCATGAACTATCTGGCTTCCGGCGTATCCCCGAAGCGCATGGGCAACGCACATCCCAATATCGCGCCATATCAGACGCTGCCGGTTTCCGACGGCTATTTCATCATCGCTTGCGGCAATGACGGCCAGTTTGGCCGGCTGGTCGGCCTGTTGGAGCTTGCTGAGCTTGCGAGCGACGAACGTTTTGCCACCAATGCTGCCCGTGTCGCGAACCGGACGGCACTGACAGAACGGCTGGAAGAGCGCACGCGGCGATGGAAGCGCGACGACCTTCTGGCGCGTCTGGAAAAGATCGGCGTTCCGGCCGGGCCAATCAACTCGGTTGCCGATGTCTTTGCCGATCCGCAATTCATCGCACGTGGGATGAAGATCGATCCGCAGGGCGTACCGGGGTTGCGTACGCCGATCCGCTTCTCGGATGCCGAACTGAAAACCGACCATCGCTCACCCAATCTGGGCGAACATAGCGAAATGATCCGATCTGAACTGGATCGCAAATGAAGTGATCAACCCCGCTCCGGCGGGGTTTTCTTTGCGCTGGAGAAGCACTTTCTTAAGCCGGAAAACAAAAACGCCCGAAAGGGCGTTTGCTTAAAATCTAACGATTTCAATTCTCTATAAAGAGAATGGTGCGGTCGAGAAGACTCGAACTTCCACGGGTTGCCCCACAGCGACCTCAACGCTGCGCGTCTACCAATTCCGCCACGACCGCCCGTGGTAGAAGCCGAATTGCTCCGGCGAGTGGGCATTTAGCAAATCACCTTGGGGTGCACAAGCCCCATCTGCATCATCAGCCAATCTTTTTCGAAAAGAATGTGAAAAACCGCGTCGCGTTCACCATCACCAATACTGGGAACCCTTATTTTGCGGGCTTTTTCAAAGGCTTCCCTCGGATGATATTTTTTCAGAAAATCTTCACAGAGCCCGTCTTGGGAGCGCAAAAACAGCTGACACGATCAGCAAGTCCGAAGAATCGCGAATCCTCGCTCCAGAAGATTCGTGAAAAACTGAAAAATCAGCCCGCTATGCCCTGAAGACGCCGGATATCCTCCAGACGTTTGATCGTTTCGACATATCCGGCATCGATTGCCTCGGAAGCGCGGTGAAAATCTGCAAGGCCAATCTGGCCAACCACAGGCATCAGCGAAAGGTCTGGTGGATCGCCCGCCATACGTGCACGGGAAATGCGGTCCTGGATGATGTTGAAGGCGTCCATCATCACGCCGGTGATTCCCAGACGCGCTTCCTTTTCGCCATGGACAGCGCCGGGCAGACTTTCCTGACGCATCTGCGCGTGTTTGATGACCGCTGCGCGGCCATACTGATCGTAATGAAGGTTGACCGCCAGAACGAGCCGCTGCTCATAGGCGCGGCAAACGGAAACCGGCACAGGATTGACAAGCGCACCGTCGACAAGCACGCGCTCGTCCCAGCGCACGGGTTCAAACACGCCGGGCAGGGCATAGGAAGCCCGCATGGCATCCACAAGCGGCCCCGACGACAGCCATATCTCATGGCCGGTACGCAACTCCGTGCAGACCGCCACAAAGGGCCGTGTAAGCTCTTCTATCCGCAGGCCATCGAGATGTTCACGAAGGCGTCCATCGAGCTTCATGCCGCCGAAAAGACCGCTGCCGCGAAAGGTAATGTCGAGGAGATTGAACATGCGGCGTCGGGTCAGGCTGCGGGCGAATTCTTCCAGCTCGTCCAGCTTGCCCGCCAGATAACAGCCCCCGACAAGCGCGCCGATGGATGTGCCGGCAATCATTTCGATTTTGATATTGGCCTCGTCCAGCGCGCGCAGCACACCGATATGCGACCAGCCGCGTGCAGCACCGCCGCCAAGCGCCAGCGCAATCTTGCGCGGCTCACGCTTGATTTCAGGCTTCTCAATGACTTCCTGAGCAGGTGCTTCGACGTCTACACTGACAGTCCTGCGCCTTACCCCCCAGTTAAGCATCACCACGGACACCTCATCGTTTCGTTCAGACTAGCGAAACTTGGTATCCAAAGAATAAATGCTGCAAATTGATGACGCGAGACCTATTCGCGTCATCACATCGAATTGAAAACGATCAATGATCGTGATCGCAAGCGCCGTTTGCTTCCATTTCCAGCGTCGTTTCACCGTTCTCGGTAACCACCTGCCGGTAGAAGCAGGACCGGCGTCCGGTGTGGCAAGTGGGACCGTCGCCAGCGACGCGAACCTTCAGCCACAAGGCGTCCTGATCGCAATCGGTGCGCAATTCGATGACGCTTTGCAGATTGCCGGACGTTTCACCCTTCTTCCAAAGTGTGTTGCGCGAGCGTGACCAGTAATGCGCGATGCCCGTTTCCAGCGTCAGGCTCAGCGCCTCCGCATTCATATGAGCCACCATCAAAAGCACGCCGTCCCGTTCATCGGTGACGACAGCCGTGATGAGGCCGGAAGCGTCGAAGCGCGGCATGAATACCGCACCTTCTTCTATCGTCTTTTTATCGGAAGGCTGGGCAGGGAAGGTCGTCATTGTCTCGCCTGAAACGGATAAGAGGCACGGGCTTTATACCACGTGCCTCGAAATATTTGAAAAACGTCGGTCATGCATGCCCGAAAAGCCGAAACCTTTCGGGACAGTGCATTATTTGCTGCGCGAGAGGGTCATGAAGCGCACCTGTTCATCCACCTTGGTCTTCATCTCACCGGTGAAGGTGGTGGTGATGGTGGTCGAACCCTGCTTGCGGATACCGCGCATGGCCATGCACATATGCTCGGCCTCGATCATCACGGCAACGCCGCGTGGCTTCAGAATGGTCTGAATGCTGTCGGCGATCTGGGCGGTGATGCTTTCCTGCGTCTGCAGGCGATGCGCGAAAATATCGACCACGCGGGCGATCTTCGACAGGCCGACAACCTTGTGGTCGGGCAGATAGGCGACATGCGCCTTGCCGATGATCGGAACCATATGGTGTTCGCAATGCGAGAAGAAGGAAATGTCCTTCACCAGCACCATATCGTTATAACCGGCGACTTCTTCGAACACGGTGCCAAGCACTTCTTCGGGGCTTTCCGCATAACCGGAAAAAAGCTCCTTATAGGCTTTGGCAACACGCTTTGGCGTTTCCAGAAGGCCTTCGCGGTCCGGATTATCGCCAGCCCACAGCAAAAGCGTGCGGACTGCCGCTTCCGCGTCGGCCTGCGTTGGCGTGCCGTGCAACGGGGTTACATTTGCCTGCTTCTTCGAAGGCAGGCCGGATTCGTCATCTTCTTTGAGGATGCGCGCGTCCATCAGTATTCTCCAGTAGTCTCCTTCGGGGAGGAGACGAGTTAAACGGACAATACAACGATACGCTTTGCGAGCGGGCGATGTATTGATCCGGCGGTTTAGGCCCACCGGACAGGTTTTCATGCCGCCACCACGGCGTTGTGCTAAAACATGATACCTGAAAGCACAAAGGCTTTTTTATACGTTATCATGCTCTAAAACACACTATCAGAACGTTCAACAATAGTTTTAAGTCCAACGTCCTGACACCATCCAAAGTGCAGGCATTACTTGCCTAATATATAGGGAGTAAATTGCAACTTCAAACTGCCGTCGAAAAACATTTTTTTGTTTTTTCTCAGGCTGGTGTCACCATTGTGAAATTCGTATCATTTCGGCGCAATGAAAAGCGGCAGGGGCAGGATTCGAAATCAGCTGAATCTGGCGCTATCTACGGATTTGAAGTTCCTGACTGCTGGCACCATGTAAGAACATGAGGCTGCATAGCCAGCATACCGGGCGGAAGGCTCACGCATATGATCGACGACATTTACAACAAGCGCATTCTGGAATTTGCGGGCAATATGGAGCGTATCGGTCGTTTGGCCGAGCCGGATGCCGTCGCAACGATGCATTCCAAACTGTGCGGTTCGACGGTCACCGTCTATCTCAAGATGGCCAATGGTGTCGTCACCGATTTTGCGCATGAGGTGAAGGCGTGTGCACTGGGGCAGGCGTCCTCGTCGGTCATGGCGCGCAATATCATTGGCGCGACCGCCGACGAACTGAAAGCCGTCCGCGGTGCAATGTATGCCATGCTCAAGGAAAACGCCCCGGCTCCGGAAGGGCGATTCGAAGACCTCAAATATTTCGAGCCGGTGCGCGAATACAGGGCCCGCCATGCATCGACGCTTCTGACCTTCGATGCTATTGTCGATTGCATTCGCCAGATCGAAGACAAAGCCAAGGCCGCCTGACGCCATGTGTTCCTGTGGTAAAGACCACACGACTGATACGCCGCCTCAAGCAAAGCGATACAGCCGCAACTTCACCGATGGCTGGCGCAAAACGCCGGGGAGGGTGTTTGGCACGGCATTCGTTCGACTCTATCAGCTGACGCTGTCGTCGCTGATCGGCAACTCCTGCCGCCATATGCCGACCTGTTCCGAATATGCCTATGAGGCAATCGCCCGCCACGGCCTGTGGAGCGGCGGCTGGATGGGGCTTTTTCGCGTCATGCGCTGTGGCCCGTTCGGCACCCATGGTTTCGATCCGGTGCCGCGCGAACTGGCGGGCGACCTCAAATGGTATTTGCCCTGGCGCTACTGGCGCTGTTCGGCTCCTCACGACTAAATACCCATGTTTTTACGCGATGCTTAGAATTCATTAACGATATCAATGTTTCTTAGGGAATAAGAATTGAGGCATCGTTATGGTCTTTTTCAGGCCGCAATTTGCCTGCACATCCAGCTAGCAATTCCATATCCGCGAGCCATCATGCTAACATCGCCGTCCCGTTTCGCACGTTTCGTTGCTTCCGTAGCGTTTGGAGCCACCGTTCTGTGTGCCTCTACAGCATTGGCAAAGCCGTCGTGGGTCGTGTTCGACGCTGATAGCAATCGGATACTTGGTCAGGACGACGCGAATTTCCAGCGCGCACCGGCCTCGCTCGCCAAGATGATGACGCTCTACATCACATTCGAAGCGCTGAAGACGGGTCGTCTCCATTGGGATGACGAGATGCCCGTCTCCAAAAATGCCGCTGCGAAAGTCCGCATGAAGCTATGGCTCAAGCCGGAGCAAACCATTTCAGTGCGCGACACCGTCAATGCAATGATCATCATCTCGGCCAATGATGCTGCCACTGTGATGGGCGAATATATCGGCGGGTCCGAAGCGGCCTTCGGGCGTCTGATGACACAGCGCGCACGCCAGATCGGCATGAAGAGCACTTTCTTCGTCAATCCGTCAGGACTGACCGCCAATATGACGCAGCTCACCACAGCACGCGACATGGCGGTGCTTGGCATGGCGCTGCGCCGTGATTTCCCGGACCAATATGCGCTGTTTTCCCAGCGCTCCTTCACCTATCGCGGCCGGGTTTATAACGGCCACAACAACCTGATGTACCGTTATGGCGGCGTCGATGGAATCAAGACCGGCTATACGAATGTATCCGGCTACAATCTTGTTTCGTCCGCGATCATTGATGGCAAGCATCTTGTCGGCGTTGTTCTGGGCGCCGGGTCGGCAGGCGAGCGGGACGGCCAGATGGCCAAGCTTCTGACCCGCTATGGCAATGCCAGCGGCGAGGGCACGGCTGTGGCTATGGCAAAGCCGGTCGCTTTAGCGCCAGCGCAAAAAGCAGCTCCGAAAAGAGATTCGGTTGCGGACTTGATCGACGATTCCCAGATTGAACAGGGCGACGGCGGCTATCTCGTCGCATCGGCAGGCGCGGCGTGGCGCATTCAGCTTGCAGCAACACCCACGCGTGCCGGAGCCAACGAACTTCAGGAAAAGTTCCGTCCCGCGGTGGATCAGGTCGCTCATGGGCTGAAGGGCGAGATTTCGCCGGACGGCAAGCGCCGCAAGGTCTATCGCGTCTGGTTTGGCGGCTTCAAGGATTCCGCTTCCGCCGAAAAGGCCTGCGCCAAGTTGAAAAAGCAGAATATCGACTGCTTGCCTATCAAGGGCTGAAATCCCATTTACAAATTGGCTTATAAATCCCGACAAATAGCCTTGTCGGGATGCCGTGCTTTACTGGCCGGACAAAAAATATTAGAAGCCTCACGATACAAGCACGCATGATCATGAACCACCCGCAATCGTTGGCGGGACTGGATAAGGACGAATAGAATGTCGAATACCGTTTCCATGCAATTCCCCGATGGTTCCGTACGGGACTATGATGCGTCGACCACCGGCACTGCACTCGCGGAATCAATCTCCAAATCTCTCGCAAAAAAGGCGGTGGCCTATGCCGTCGACGGCACCGTGCGCGATCTTTCTGATCCGCTTGGCGCTTCCGGCAAGATCGAGATTCTGACCCGCGAAGATCCGCGCGCGCTCGAACTGATCCGCCACGACACGGCGCACGTCCTGGCTGAAGCCGTTCAGGAGCTTTTTCCGGGCACCCAGGTTACCATCGGCCCCGTCATCGAAAACGGCTTCTATTACGACTTTGCGCGTAATGAACCGTTTACCCCGGACGACCTTCCGGTGATCGAAAAGAAGATGCGCGAGATCATTCAGCGCAACAAGCCGTTCACCAAGGAAATCTGGTCGCGTGACAAGGCCAGGCAGGTTTTTGCCGACAAGGGCGAAGCCTATAAGGTCGAACTCGTCGATGCGATTCCGGAAGGTCAGGACCTCAAGATCTATTACCAGGGTGACTGGTTCGATCTTTGCCGTGGTCCGCATATGGCTTCCACCGGCCAGATCGGCAATTCCTTCAAGCTGATGAAGGTTGCCGGTGCTTACTGGCGCGGTGATTCCAACAATCCGATGCTGACCCGCATCTATGGCACCGCCTTCGCCAACGACAACGACCTTCAGGCCTATCTGCATATGCTTGAAGAGGCTGAGAAGCGCGATCACCGTCGTCTTGGCCGCGAAATGGACCTGTTCCATTTTCAGGAAGAAGGTCCGGGCGTCGTGTTCTGGCATGCCAAGGGCTGGAAAATGTTCCAGAATCTGGTGAGCTATATGCGCCGTCGCCTCGACAGCCACGGCTATCAGGAAGTCAACGCGCCGCAGGTCCTCGACAAGTCGCTCTGGGAAACCTCCGGTCACTGGGGCTGGTATCGCGACAACATGTTCAAGGTGACGGTTGCCGGTGACGATACCGACGACGACCGCGTCTTTGCATTGAAGCCGATGAACTGCCCAGGTCACGTGCAGATTTTCAAGCACGGCCTGAAATCCTATCGCGATCTGCCGATCAAGCTTGCCGAGTTCGGCAACGTCCATCGTTACGAGCCGTCCGGCGCTCTGCACGGCCTGATGCGCGTACGCGGCTTCACGCAGGACGACGCGCACATCTTCTGCACCGAAGAGCAGATGGCAGCGGAATGCCTGCGCATCAACGATCTCATTTTGTCGGTTTATAAGGATTTCGGCTTCGAAGGGATCACCATCAAGCTCTCGACCCGCCCTGAAAAGCGCGTCGGTTCCGACGAGCTGTGGGATCGCGCTGAGAGCGTGATGATGAAGGTTCTGGAAGAAATCGAACAGCAGTCAGACGACATCAAGACCGGCATTCTGCCGGGCGAGGGTGCGTTCTACGGACCGAAGTTCGAGTATACGCTGAAAGACGCCATTGGCCGTGAATGGCAGTGCGGCACCACGCAGGTCGATTTCAACCTGCCGGAACGTTTTGGAGCGTTCTACATCGACAAGGAATCCGACAAGCGCCAGCCGGTCATGATCCATCGCGCCATCTGCGGTTCGATGGAGCGTTTCCTGGGCATTCTGATCGAGAACTTCTCCGGTCACATGCCGCTCTGGTTCGCGCCGGTTCAGGTTGTGGTGACGACGATCACTTCGGACGCCGATGATTATGCGGTCGAAACAGCCGCCAAGCTGAAGGCTGCCGGTTTGCAGGTCGTCACCGATCTGCGCAACGAGAAGATCAACTACAAGGTTCGCGAACATTCGCTCCAGAAGGTTCCAGTCATTCTCGTTTGCGGTAAGCGCGAAGCGGAAGAACAGACGGTCAATATGCGCCGCCTCGGCTCTCGCGATCAGGAATCGATGACGCTTGATGAGGCTATTGCCCGTCTGACCGAAGAGGCCACCCCGCCGGATTTGATCCGTCTCAAGAATGGCGGCAAATAACAAACGCCTCGCTCCAAACAAAAAGACCGCGCCTTAGCGCGGTCTTTTTTATCTCAGCGGAATTTAGAATCTCAGTCGAGGCTGTCGTCAGATGCCTCAGATTCCTTGTTGGCAATGACTTCGACTTCTTCGTTTTTTCCAGACGTAACCTTGAAATCCCGCTGATAGATGCGGTCTTTGTTCTTTGCGACGGCGACATAATCGCCCTCGATCAGCACCAGCGAGGAATAGGCACCCACACTTTCGCGCACCACATCGCCCGAGGCGTTGAGAACGGACCACGACGTGTCGGCCAGCGCTTCACCGCCCCGTTCGCGCACGAGCTTGAGGGTCATTTCCGCAGCACGATGCTCGACCGTGGCTTCGGTGAGTTTGCCTGCTTCGACACGAATATCGGCACGGATGATCGCATTGGCCGAACCATAGTTGGAAACGACGTGGTAGGTGCCGCTATTGAGCCTGATGATCGCATTGGGCTTCACATCGGGAACGATCAAGGAACGATCACTATTGTCTTCGTCCGCATAGATCGAGAACCGCAGCAGATCATTGTTAATCTTGCTTTTGTCGGGCAGAACCGCACTCAGCTTCATCCCGCCCGCATCGAGCATCATGAGTTCCTGTCGGGCGTTGCCACCAAGCGTAATGCGCTTGGTTGCGCCAGCGCGCCCATAGGCCACATGAACGAGGTAACTTCCCTCCGGCAGATTGAAGACAGCGCTTCCGCCCTGTGCACTGGCGATCAGCGGCAATTGTCCGTCTGGCCCGACATTGGGAGAGAAAACGCGCCAGACCAAACCCGTTGGTATGTCGCTGCCATCATCCACGAGGCGTGCCTTGAGATCCAGTTCACTGGTTTTCATCAAGGGATTGTTTTCCGGGCTCGTCGGTGACGCATAGGGGCTGAGCGTTGGCAGATCAAGCGGCGGTTCAGGCAGGTTCAATCCACTGCTTGCCTCGGCAGCAGGATCGAGACCCTGCGCCCATGCGGGTACACCCGGAATCGCGGATAGCAGTGCGACAGCAACCCATTTGCCGCGAAAGTATCGGGATATTTGAACGCAAGGCAGAAGTTTGAAAACCGACATAGCTTTTTTGATCCCATGCCGGTGTCGAATTCAAGGCCAAATCGTTTCTGCCACCGGCATTTTTTTAACCATGGCTGTGCTGCGGTTTGCCAGAGTTTTGACTTTACACCGCCCCTGTGACGGGCGAGAAGAGGCGGCCCTCTCTAAACCGGAGTGGCAGTTCAGGTTTTAGCAAGTTCCAGTCGTGAGGTTTCCCGTGGCGCATCCGGTGTTCGATTTTCTAGCTCAGCGTAGTTCCACGCCGATTTCCGCAATCGGCGCTCCGGCACCGGAAGGTGAAGAACTGGCCGAACTGCTCAAGGTCGCGGCCCGCGTTCCCGATCATGGCCGCCTCACGCCCTGGCGCTTCATTTTGTACCGCGGCGATGCTCGCAAGCGGGTAGGGGAGTTGCTGGTCAAGCGCGCCGAAGAGCGCGAAGGCCCACTGCCGGAAGGCCGCAAGGAGCAGGAATTGACCCGATTCTCGCGCGCGCCGCTGGTGATCGGCATTATATCGTCCCCAGTGGGACATGAGCGCATTCCGGAATGGGAGCAGTTCCTGTCGGCTGGCGCCGTTGCGATGAACCTCTGCATTGCCGCCAATGCGCTCGGCTATGCCACCAACTGGATCACCAACTGGTATTCAAATGACGCGCCGTCCCGCGCGTTTCTCGGTCTCGCGCCGAATGAACGCGTGGCTGGTTTCGTTCATATTGGTACAGCCGAAAACAAGATGCCAGAGCGCCCCCGCGCTGATATGGACAAGATCGTTTCCGACTATTCCGGCCCGTGGGCGGGATAAGTTATCACCTTAAAATCATTTCCTAACACAAGGAAATATCGATGTTTTATGAGCCGAAAGAGGGGCATCCGCTGCCCCATAATCCCTTCAAGGCAATTGTCGCGCCGCGTCCAATAGGCTGGATCGGCACATGTTCGAAAGACGGCGCGGTCAATCTCGCTCCATACTCGTTCTTTAACGCGATCTGCGACACGCCGCCGATGGTGATGTTTTCGTCCAGTGGCATCAAGGACAGCGTGACGTTTATCGAGGAAACGGGCGAGTTCACGGCCAATCTGGTGAGCGACCATCTCAAGACGCATATGAATGCGTCATCCGTCGACGCACCGCGTGGTGTCAGCGAGTTCGACTATGCCGGATTGACCCGCGCATCGTCGAAAATCATCGCCGCTCCGCGTGTCAAGGAAGCCTACGCGTCACTGGAATGTGTCGCCGTGGACATCCGGCGATTGCAGGACAAGGAAGGCCAGCCGACCAATAACTATATGGTCATCGGGGAAGTCGTCGGCGTCCATATCGATGAAAGCATTCTGACCGACGGCCTTGTCGATATCGCCAAGGTAAAACCGGTAACCCGGCTTGGTTATATGGATTACGCCACGACGGAGAGCGTCTATCAGATGTTCCGGCCAAAATGGAAAGACAAGTAAGAGGGGTTTGTTAAAGCCCCTTTTTCTTGGCTTCGGTCCAGATATCTTCCATTTCCTCAAGGCTTGCTGAATCGAGGCTGTTTCCTGCCTCATCCAGCGTCTTTTCGATGAAATGGAAGCGCCGCTTGAACTTCTCATTGGCAGAAATCAGCGCCGTTTCTGCGTCAATCTCAAGGTGACGGCCCAGATTGACCATGGCGAAGAGCAGGTCGCCATATTCTTCCGCGATATTGGCTTTGTCCTGTGCGGCCATCGCTTCCTTGAGCTCGGCGGTTTCTTCCGAAATCTTGTCGAGAATCGGTGCCGCCTCAGACCAGTCAAAGCCAACTTTTGCTGCTTTCTGCTGCAATTTCAAAGCGCGGACGAGGGCAGGGAAGGCGTTCGGTATATCGTCAAGAAAACCGTTGCTCTCGCTCGTATCAAGCCCGAGATTGGCGCGGCGTTCCGCACGCTCCGCCTTCTCTTCCGCCTTGATCCGGTTCCACGAACCCTTGGCCATACCGGCGCTTCGGGCTTCCGCATCGCCAAAGACATGCGGGTGGCGGCGGATCATCTTATGGGTGATCGCCTCCACCACATTGCCGAAATCGAAGCTGCCTTGCTCTTCAGCCATCCGCGCATGGAAAACCACTTGCAGCAGAAGATCGCCCAGTTCCTCGCGCAGATCGTCCATATCGTCGCGCTCGATGGCGTCGAGAACCTCGTAGGCTTCTTCCAGCGTATATGGCATGATCGAGCGGAAGTTCTGCTCCACATCCCAGGGGCAGCCGGTTTCCGGATTTCGAAGGGCGGCCATAATTTCGAGCAGGCGGTCGATATTGCGGGAAGGGGTCATCTGCGCTCCATCGAACTTCGTTAATACCGTTGCCAGTTGCTCCCAAAGAATCATCTGGAACGGGTTGAAGTCCGTTGCCGATTTTGCATAGTCAGCTCGGGATCGCACATCGGGGCGGCATGTTCAACAAGTGGATACTTGATCAATGACAATTCTTGTGACTGGCGGTGCCGGCTATATCGGCTCTCATACCTGCGTTCAGCTGATCGAGGCAGGCCATGAAGTGGTCGTGGTCGACAATTTCGACAACAGTAACCCGGAAGCCCTTCACCGGATCGAAAAAATCACCGGTCGCGCGCCCATTCGCGAGCCGGGCGACATTCGCGACCGCGCGCTTCTGGAGCAGATCATCACCCGTCACAAATGCACGGCGGTGATCCATTTTGCGGGCCTGAAGGCTGTCGGAGAATCAAGTGAAAAGCCGCTGCATTATTATGACTGCAATGTGCTGGGCACGCTGCGGCTGTTGCAGGCGATGGAGGCCACCGGCGTCAAAACGCTGGTCTTCTCATCCTCCGCCACCGTCTATGGCGATCCGCAGAAGCTGCCGATCACCGAGGACCAGCAGCTTTCCGCGACCAATCCCTATGGTCGTACCAAGCTGATCATCGAAGAAATGCTGCGCGATCTCTATAACAGCGACAACAGCTGGAGGATCGCCATTCTGCGTTACTTCAATCCCGTCGGCGCGCATGAAAGCGGCCTGATTGGCGAAGACCCGAAAGGCATTCCGAACAATCTGATGCCGATCATCGCCCAGGTTGCAACTGGACGCCGGGAAAAGCTCAACATCTGGGGCAATGACTATGCGACACCGGATGGCACGGGCGTCCGCGATTACATCCACGTGGTCGATCTGGCCGCTGGACACCTCAAGGCTCTGAAAAAGCTGGACGAGCCGAAATGCTTCGCCGTCAATCTCGGCACAGGGCAGGGCTACAGCGTCCTCGATGTCGTCAAGGCGTTCGAGCACGTCTCCAACCGCCAGATTCATTACGAAATCGCACCGCGTCGTCCGGGCGACGTTGCCGAATGCTACGCCGATCCGACTTTTGCCAATGATTTCCTCGACTGGTCGGCTGAAAAGAACTTGCGCGAGATGTGTCAGGACATGTGGAACTGGCAGGCAAAAAATCCCAATGGATACGAATAGATCGGCGTCACGCGCTCATCGCAAGTAAATCCCGGAAAAGTGAAGCAGACGGGTCTGTTTTCGATCCACCAATGGTTGAAAACAGGCCCGATGCGTTTAATAAACAGGCCCCGCAAAATGGGCTTATGTCCCTGAATATCCCTGTTTCATGGATACGAAACGGCGCCCAATTTCCTAAAAGGCGCGCCGAACAAGATTGGACGAAAGAATGCGCTTCCTGCCGGATAAATTCACCACAATGTTGATCGCCACAATTCTGCTGGCATCGGTGCTCCCGGTACAGGGCGAGTTTGCCGAATGGTTCGGCATGGCGACAAAAGTGGCCGTCGGTCTTCTTTTCTTCCTGCACGGAGCGCGGTTGTCGCGCGAAGCCGTTATTTCAGGCATCACCCACTGGAAGCTGCATCTCGTGGTCTTCCTGTCCACTTTCGTGCTGTTTCCGATTCTGGGCCTCACAGCGGGATGGGTTATTCCGGGCCTCGCACAATCGGCCTTCTATACCGGCATTCTCTACATCTGCGTTCTGCCTTCGACGGTCCAGTCATCCATCGCATTCACATCGATGGCGGGTGGCAATGTGTCCGCGGCGATTGTCTCGGCTTCTGCTTCGAATATTTTCGGCATGTTTCTGACGCCACTGCTGGTGGGCTTGCTTTTTGCGGTGCAAAGCGGAGGAGGCGGCATCTCTCTTGATGCGTTTGAATCTATTCTGCTGCAATTGCTGCTGCCCTTCGTTCTGGGTCAAGTCCTGCAGCCTTGGATCGGCAATTTCATGCGGCGCAACAGCAAGCCGCTCAGCTTCGTGGATCGCGGTTCGATCCTGATGGTCGTCTATCTGGCTTTCAGCGAAGCCATCGTGGAAGGCCTTTGGAAATCGGTCTCCTGGGACGATCTGGTGATGATGGTCGGCGTCAACATCGTGCTGCTGATTGCCGTCCTGTTGATTACCTGGTACGGCAGCAAGCGACTGGGCTTCAATCGCGCTGATTGCATAACCATCCTGTTTTGCGGCTCCAAGAAAAGCCTTGCCAGTGGTGCGCCGATGGCTAGTGCCATTTTCGCGAGCGCCAATGTGGGCAGTATTGTGCTACCATTGATGCTGTTTCATCAGATACAGCTTATGGCTTGCGCGGTGATTGCGCGAAAACTGGCCGATCATAAATAAGCTGCACGACCATCAGACTTTGAAAAGGCATACGACAATGGCGCAGACCGACGACAAATCCTTCGATGAGGACGCTCTGGCGGAAGCCTATGATCGTGCGCTTGCGCTTGAAAAGGCTGGCGATTTCGACGGCGCTGCTAAGGCCTATGAAGAAGTTCTGGCCATCGATCCCGACGACCATGGCGGCGCTACCGTGCGGCTGGCCAGCATGGGACGCGGCGCTGTTCCACTGAAAGCGCCAGATGCTTATGTGGCAACATTATTCGACCAGCACGCGGAAATGTTCGACACAATTCTCGTGGACCAGCTTGGTTACGACGTGCCGCTGCAATTGCGCGAAATATTGCTGGAGATCGACGACGAGTTTCATCGTGATCGTATGCTTGATCTTGGTTGCGGCACGGGCCTTTCCGCCGATGCGCTCGACGACATGGCGACGCACAAGACCGGTGTGGACATTTCTGAAAACATGATCGAAGTCGCTTTTGAAAAAGGTGATTACGACGCGCTGTTCGTGGGCGAAGCGGTACGCTTTCTGGAAACCACAGCCGAGGACAACTGGGACCTGATCGTGGCAACCGACGTGCTGCCTTATATGGGCGAACTGGATCGGTTCTTTGCAGGCGTGGCGACGCAACTGGAGCCGGACGGCTATTTTGGCTTCTCCAGTGAAACGCAGGACGATACGCGCTTTGCGGGCCGGGCGTTTATGGTCGGCGATTATCAGCGTTTCGCGCATGCAAAATCATACGTGACAGCAATGCTGGATGCGCACGGCATGGACTGCATCCGCTGTGAAAACATCACCGTGCGTAGCGAACAAGGATCGCCGGTTCCCGGACATCTTTACGTCGCGCGACGTCGCTGACATTTCGATCCAGCGTGGTTGAACTGAACCACGCTAGATCGCTTGATGACGGTTGGCGTAATTGTCTGGTTCATCGAATAGTCGTGGAGCTGGACGTGCTTTCACATCGCCGTTTCATGAACATGATTGTTCCATAATGTAAATTATGTGATCGACATATATAACAGCAATATACAGATGCGACAGATGGGCAAGATAGAGATGCGACATTTTTAGGTCGCGTGCCCTGTTCAGATCGAACGAGGAAAGGAAGACTGGGCGGCTCTTCACACGTATCCGTTTAGAGAGTTGCCATGTCTTGTTTGATTACGATGTCGCAGAAAGAACTCAATAGATTGGAAGTCATTCAGAAGATTCGAGATCGTCGTCTGACGGTTATCCAGGCGACTGCATTGCTGGATCTCAGCCGCAGCCAGATCCATCGTCTTTTACAGGCTTACGACAAGCTTGGGCATTCGGGTCTGATGTCGGGACGACGCGGACGCCCGAGCAATCGTCGTTACAGCGAGGATTTCCGGAATGCGGTGCTTGATTTGATCCGGGCTTATTATCGGGATTTTGGGCCGACACTGGCCTGTGAGAAGCTTGTCGAACGCCACCAGCTTTCGGTCAGCAAGGAGACGCTGCGGCAATGGATGACGGCGGCGGGTTTGTGGACGTTACGGCGCGAACGCAAGCGACAACTGCATCAGCCGCGCGGTCGGCGTGATTGCTTTGGTGAGCTGGTACAGATCGATGGTTCGCATCATTGGTGGTTTGAGGAGCGGGGTCCCAAATGCGCCCTCCTCGTTTATATTGACGATGCCACGGGCAAGCTCCTGCATTTGCGCTTCGCTGGATCAGAGAACACGTTTGATTATTTTCATGCGACGAAGGCCTACCTGCAGCAATGGGGCAAGCCGCTGGCCTTTTACAGTGACAAGCATGGTGTGTTTCGCACGACCCATGGTTCGCAGCAGGATCGCACGAGCGGTCTGACCCAGTTTGGCCGGGCGCTTTATGAACTCAACATCGACATTATCTGCGCCAATACCCCGCAGGCCAAAGGCCGTGTCGAGCGGGCAAACAGAACTTTGCAGGATCGTTTGGTCAAGGAATTGCGACTGCGCGGCATTGATACGATCGAAGCAGCCAATGCTTATGCGCCGGAATATATTGCAGACTTCAATGCTCGTTTTGGCAAGGAGCCGCGCAATCCTAAGGATATGCATCGACCGCTGGCCGCGCATGAGAACATCGATGGTGCGATGTGCCGGAAGGAAGTACGGACACTGTCGCAAACACTGACACTGCGTTACGACAAGGTGCTGTTCATCCTGGAGCCGACGGAGTTTGCAAAGCGGCTGGCTCGACAAAAGGTGATTGTCTGCGACTATCCGGATGGCCGTCTGGAGATCATGTATGGTACGGACACCCTGCCCTACAGAACATTCGACAAGCTTCGTTCTGTTCATCGCTCGCCTGTTGTCGAGAACAAGCGACTGGATGACATGCTTTCGATTGTGGCCGAGATGCAGGCAGGCCGGGAACTGCAACGCAGCCAGAGCGGTCCCCGTCGCACAGGTCAGACGAACCATTTGTTTGGCGTGCCTGATGGCAGTGTCGGGAACGGGTATCAGAAGCGCGAGCGCAAATCGCGCGCCGCTTACATGAACGATCCTGACGTTATCGCGCGCCGGGAGAAGGCACTGATGAGGCGGACAGCAGCCGAATAATGATCGTCAATGCACCTCAATGTCGCTTTGGGTATCCGATTCCAGCTGCAGGCAAGCTGCCCAGAGCGGCGAAGAAGCTTCAGCTGGCGGGTGATGTCGTGCATGACCCAAAGCGACGGAATGATTGTTACTAAGAAAGCTAAAGCCGAAGGGCACCTATCGACCCGCCCCCATTCCTCGCTTGCAACCCTGACCAGCCTCTCGGAATGGGGGCTGAACGTCAGCACCTGTCGCATCTCTATCTTGCTGGAGATAGCGCATCCCTATCTTGCCAAAACAAGCATGGCAGTCGGGGTACATTCTATTTTAAACTGCAACATGCCAATGAATTCATGATGTTAGCCATGGAGGAAATTGGATGTCGAATTGCTATTCACAGATCACTTTGCGTGAACGTCGCCGTCTTTTCGAGCTTAAACAGCTCAAAGTCCCTCCCGGCGATATAGCGCGGCTGATGGGTCGTCATCGCTCGACGATTTATCGCGAGATCAAGCGCAACAGCTTTCGGGACACGGAGATACCAGACTATAATGGCTATCATAGCGTTGTTGCCGACAACATCAGCAAAGACCGGAGAACACGGTTGCGCAAGCTCAGACGTTATCCAGAGCTGCGCAAGTTTGTCATTGAACAATTGGAAGCCCATTGGTCGCCGGAACAGATCTGCGGCCGATTTGGTTAGCCATGGTGTGAGCGCGATACGTCTGTGTGCAGAAACAATCTATCGCTTCATCTATTCAAAGGAAGAATACGCTCTGAAGCTGTATGAACATCTTGCCGAGATGCGAACAAAACGCTGCCCACGCGGCACCAGACGATTGCGCAGTTCCCGCATTCCAGAAGCGTTTCGCATTCATCAACGCCCTGATTTTATTGGCAGTCGTCTGCAATTTGGGAACTGGGAAGGTGATTTGATTATCTTTGAGCGAGACCTTGGAGAAGCCAATCTCATGACGCTTGTTGAACGCAAAAGTCTTTATTGCGTCATCATCAAAAACAACAGTCGGCACTCAAAGCCTATCATGAACAAAATCATTCAGACCTTTGCAGCACTGCCTTATCACGCACGCCGCAGTTTTACCTTTGACCGTGGTTCCGAGTTCATGGGGTATAGGGCTTTGGAAGATGGTATGGGGGCCAGAAGCTGGTTTTGTGATCCAAACTCGCCATGGCAAAAAGGTGCTATTGAGAACATCAACAAGCGCATCCGACGCTACTTACCCAGCAACACTGACCTGACGCAGGTCAACCAGGCGCAGTTGACTGCCCTCGCCCATGATCTTAACGCAACCCCGCGCAAGTGTCTTGGATTCAAGACACCCGCTGAAGTGTTCGCCTCCCTTTTGCAGGAAGCAGCATAATCAGATATGCCTCATCAACGGCATGATGCACTTGGGATAGCTTTTCCATCGGGGCAGCCTAGGCTGCCCCGTTGAATCCTGCTTGGCGGGTGTTCGTTACTTTGCCTGTGTGAAGAGATTGCGGAACTGGCGCGGCTGTGAACGCAGAAACTGGGAAGCCGCCTCAATGGTTTCGCCGAAATGCGCCGCCGCATGCCACGGCCAGCGCGGATCATAGAGAACCGTGCGTGCAAGTCCGATCAGATCAGCATCACCGGTGGCCAGAATGGCTTCTGCCTGCTCGAAATCGGTAATCAGACCGACAGCAACGACGGGAATATTGACAGCCGATTTCACAGCGCGCGCCAGCGGCACCTGATAGCTCGGGCCGACTGGTATTTTCTGTGCCGCATCAAGGCCGCCGCTCGAAACGTGAATTGCTGCACAACCTCTTGCGGCCAAAGCTTGCGAGAACGCCACGGTCTGCTCTATATCCCAACCGCCTTCGACCCAGTCCGTTCCGGAAACGCGCATGGTGACCGGACGATCTGCCGGAAACGCTGCGCGTACAGCGTCGAACACTTCCAGCGGAAAACGCAGACGGTTTTCCAGCGAGCCGCCATATTCATCGTCGCGCTTGTTCGAGAGCGGCGACAGGAATTCATGCAAAAGGTAACCGTGGGCTCCGTGCACCTGGATTGCATCGAGGCCAAGCCGCGCCGAGCGTTTGGCAGCGCTTACAAATGCATCGCGGATGCGCTTCAGCTCGTCTTTATCCATCGCTGTCGGAGCATTGTCAGCGGGATTGAACGCCACGGCTGACGGCGCAATGGTCTGCCACCCGTTCTCATGCTGCGGCGCAATCTGGCGTCCACCTTGCCATGGCAAATCAGTGGATGCCTTTCGGCCTGCATGCGCAAGCTGTATGGCGATGGGCATGGATGACCAGCGACGAATACCGTCGAGCGTCCGTTCCAGCGCGGCTTCGGTTTCATCGGAATAAAGCCCGACATCCGCATAACTGATCCGGCCTTCAGGGCTGACTGCCGTTGCCTCAATCGTCAACAGCCCTGCTCCGGATTGAGCGAGACTACCGAGATGCATCAGATGCCAATCGGTCGTTTTGCCGTCTTCAGCCGAATATTGGCACATCGGGGCAATGACAATGCGGTTTTTCAGATGCAAACCGCCCACGTCCAAAGGAGAAAATAGCTTCGTCTGGCTCATTAGCTCGCGCGCCTCTTATTGAAATCGATCTGACAATGCCCTCTGACAGAGGGTTCGTCATCACACTTATCACAAGCTTATTTTCATTTTCATTGGCTAAAACGCCCCATAAGTTCAATAAAATTGAAGCATGGAATGCGCCGTTGGGAACAGTATTTCTGGTTTCGCCGCGCCAAATTTTATTCGCGAATTAATACTTTTCCGACGATTTACAACTAAGAACAGGCCATTGTGGATCGGGGGGATACCATGGCCTGGAAATTTATGCTGGCGACAGCCGTTATGGCGGTTGCGCGTACTATGCCAAATGTCTTTAAGCCTAATATTTTTAACACACCGGCGAAGCCTGCGCTCATTGCCGATAATGCATTCGACATGGAGCTGAAATCCGCGCCGATTAATCCTGAATGGATACTGGCTGGATCGCCAAAGGCACGTTCATGCGAACAATCCGCCAGCGGCGACCGCGCGGCTTTCACTGCGATCTGGGATTGTACAGCGGGCGAATTCCGTTGGTATTTCGGCTGGGATGAAACGGTTTATATTCTCGAAGGCGAGGTGCATGTCACCGATGCCGACGGAAAACATCGAACGCTGAAAGCCGGTGATGTGGGCTATTTCCGCGGTGGAACATGGGCCACCTGGAAGATCGAACGCTACCTGAAGAAAGTCGCTTTCATGCGACGTACCCTTCCCGCACCGGCCTCCACTATTTATCGCATCAGCGATGCGTTGCGGAATCGGGTTGCGCGATTGTGAAGCTCCAGTCGCGTTGACGGGGCGTGCGGCTATTCTATATAAACGATGCGCATGATGGGAATGGGGTTCTCCCGAAACCGCCGCTTCTGGCTGATGACTCCTGATCGAATTGACAACAGGAACGCAATGCCTCGATAGCGGGAAGCTGTCGGGGCTGTGGGTTATCCCTGCCCGACTTTCTCCAGCAGGCATTTCGTTCCGCAATTTTGACAGGTGAATTATGCAAGCAACCATCATGGTGGCGCTCGGCGGCGCAATCGGAAGTGTAGCGCGTTACTGGCTCGCGCTTTTGATGTTGCCGGTCAGTCGCGACCTTCCTTGGGGCACAATCGTCATCAATATAGCCGGATCGTTTGCGATTTCCTTTTTTGGTGCGCTGACACTTGAACAGGGGCGCTTTGCGGTGCCGGAAATCTGGCGTCTCGCCTTCATGGTCGGCGTGTGCGGCGGCTTCACCACATTTTCTTCATTCAGCCTGCAAACGCTGGATCTCCTGCGAGCAGGCCAGGCCGGCAAAGCTCTGCTCAATATCGGCATTTCGGTTATCCTTTGCCTCATTGCGGTCTGGCTTGGCTTCCTTGCCGCGCAACAGATCAACAGCGGTTCCCAACAGATCGCACAAACTGCCGTCGAGGAAGAAGGGTCGTAGGCGACCAGATTCGAGGTGCCGAGGATTTAGTTTCTTAACATTGATGAATGCGGGCCTATATCTCCCCATGTAACAATGGAAAATGGAGAGAACCAATGCGTTTGATGCTTACCGTTCTGGCATTTGCAACAACCTGTGGTCTGGCGTCAGCCGCCGCCCCTGAAGGTCAAAAACTTTCTGAAATCATTTCGAAGATCGAGCAAACCTCGGACGTGTCATATGTCGATGAAGTCGATTGGAATGATCGTGGCTATTATGAGATCGAGTATTTCATGAAGAACGGCGCGAAAGTCGAAATCAAAATCGATCCAAAGACCGGAGAATCGATCAAATAAGGTCTTGGAAAAGTGGTGAGCGCGCAGGGATTCGAACCCTGGACCTACTGATTAAAAGTCAGTTGCTCTACCGGCTGAGCTACGCGCTCCCTGAGGAACAAATCGTCCCTGGAAGTGCGGCGGAACATAAGGGCGAGTTTTCGAATGGTCAACACCATAAAATCACGTTTCTCCAACATAAATTCAAAAAATCCTGTCAACTGCACGTAATCCCGCGCCATAGCGAAACGAGACTGGCTTCAATCAGCGCAAGCTGATGGTTTTTAGCTGCCTTTGCAAAAGAAAAGCCGCCCCGAAGGGCGGCTTCCTATTCATAGAGGTCGAATCTATCAGCGATACGGTGAATAGCACTGCTGGCGCGGACCGTTGTAAGGCTGGAACGTATTGTCCGAGCTGCGGTAGGACCGGTAACGGTCATAGCACCATTCCACATGAGACGTGTTGTAGGCCGGTGCGCGATAGACCGGTGGAGGTGGCGGCGGTGGAGCCGCGATAGCCCCGCCAATGATTGCGCCCGCACCGAAGGCCGCAAGCGGATACCACCAGCCGTCGCTGTGGCGGCGATAGCCATGGCGGTAGTAGTTATAGCCGCGATGGCCGTTCCAATAGCCCGGCCCCGGACGATAACCGCCGCCATGCCAGCCCGGACGTGGTCCATGGCGGTAACCGTTCCAATGTCCGCCGCGGCCTCTCCAGTGGTCGCGAACCTGCTGGATGTTTTCGTTGGCGACAGCTGGAGCCGAAGGCATGACCGGCGCCGCAGCTGCGGGTGCGATGGCGCCGATCAGAAATGTCGCGCCAATCGTTCCGGCCAGCAATGCCTTGCCAGACCAAAAACTTGTAAGGTTGCTCTTCATTATGCTTCTCCTTTTCAGGTGCATGCATCATGAAGTCTCCCACATGAATGCACCCTGAATATGACTAGCAATCATATCAAATTTCAAGCCGAACGCAATTTACCTCATATATTTCAGCAATTTACTATGAAGTATGAAACGGCGAAATTAACTGGCCAATACCATAAAAACAACACCACAGCGGCTTCGATGGCTTTTTCGACCCTGAATTTCCCCGAGCAGCGCCGTTCGCAGGCAAATTCGCGCATCAACGACATAAGGCATTGAGTTCCGCCGAGCACACCTTATAGAACCTGAAGAAAGCTGCAGAATCCTGTTCCCCATTTCAACCGGTCTTGGCCGGTAACGATGGTTGCTGGAACTGGCAGCGCTTGGCGGGATTTTGGATATGGGTGGTGCGGCCTTGTTGAACGATGCAACGCGGTGGGGATCTCAAACAGGCCTTGGGGCGACCGAAGAGGAATGGGTAGAGCTGGTCTCGCACCTGTCTGAAGACCAGTCGCGGCTTTTGTCCGATCTGGTCGAGCAGCACAAACAGAGCTTCGTGGACATCTTTTATAGCCGCCTGATGCAAAATCGCGAGGCGGCGGTCTTCCTGTCGCAAACTGTCGTGCATGATCGTCTGCAACATTCGCTCAGCGACTGGCTCGTGCATCTTCTGGTGAGTCGTCCCACGGATGTAGCCGCTTTCGTGCAGGAACAGCGCAAGATTGGCGAGGTTCATGCGCGTATTCAGGTGCCGATCCATATCGTCATGCAGGGCGCACGGCTGCTGAAAAACGAAATCATCCGCCAGTTGAAGAAGACTGTGCCGGAGCGCGATGCGCTGGCTCGGCTGATCGTGCATGTCAGCAATGCGGTCGATATTGCCATTGAAATCATGAGTCAGGCCTTCGTCAAAGACGCGCGCAAAAGCGCCCAGACGGACGAAGCATATCGCGCCTTCACGCTAAGCCACGACATTCCACTCGAACGGGAATCGCAACGCGCCGCCCTGATGGAATGGAGCCAATCTCTGTTGTTCAACCTTTATGGCAACAACGACAGCCCACTGCTCTTGCTCGGCAGCTCGGATTTCGGCCTGTGGCTGCAGCACAAGGCTGACATGCTGTTTTCCGGTTCGGCAACGCTTGAGCGCCTGCGTCAGACTGTCAGCCTCATTGATTATGAATTATTGCCAGCTTTGAATGCGGCGCGCAAAAGTGACCCGGCAGAGCTTCCAGCTGCGATGGCCGAGTTTCAGACAAGGATTGGCGAAGCGAAGTTTCTGCTGGCGGAATTGTTTCAGGCCGCAGCAACGATGGAGACAGGCCGTGATCCACTGACACGCGCCCTGAACCGCCGTTTTCTGCCGCCTATTCTGACCCGCGAAATCCGCATGGCCTCACAGAAAGGACTCGATCTCAGCATTTTGATGGTTGATATCGATCATTTCAAGAAGATCAACGACACCCATGGGCATGGCGGTGGCGACGCCGTATTGCAGCAGGTCGCGGAAACGATTCTGGCCCATTGCCGTCCGGGAGATTTTGTTTTCCGCTATGGCGGGGAAGAGTTTCTGGTCGCGCTCGTCGAAACCGACGAACACAGGGCCTTTGGTATTGGCGAAGAGCTGCGTAAGCTGGTCGAGCAACAGACATTCAATCTGACCAATGGCACGGTGGACACCGTGACACTTTCCATCGGCATCGCCACATTCAACGGCCATCCGGACTATACGCATCTGGTCGACGCCGCCGATCAGGCGCTCTATCGGGCCAAGCAGGCTGGCCGCAATCGCTGCGAAACGGAAGTGCCGCTCGCGGTTCAGTGAAGAGCAGAGGCATTTTGACATCTGGAAACGGGCGCTGAAAACCGCCATATGCTGCCATCATGACCAACTCTGCCTCACTTATGGATAGTTCCTCCAAGCCGCAACGCGACGCGCTCAACGTGCAGTTTCTGCCTATGGACGCCGATGCGCCGCCGGTGGAATGGCTCGTGGCGGATGGGCTTACCGATTACGAGGAAGCGCTCGCCTTCATGGAAGCGCGGGTGCAGGCCATTCGTGAAGGCACGGCAAACGAACTTGTCTGGCTGGTAGAGCATCCTCCCCTTTATACGGCTGGGACGAGCGCGCGGGCGGAAGATTTGCTGACGCCCGACAGCCTGCCGGTGTTCAACACAGGGCGCGGTGGCGAATATACCTATCACGGTCCGGGCCAGCGTGTGGCCTATGTGATGCTGGATTTGAAGCGCCGGCGCGAAGACGTGCGCGCTTTCGTGGCTGCACTGGAACAATGGATCATTGAAAGCCTCGCCGAATTCAACGTGAAGGGCGAGCGCCGCGAAGATCGCGTCGGTGTCTGGGTGATGCGCCCTGAAAAGCCCCGCCTTGCCAATGGCGACATGTGCGAGGACAAGATTGCCGCTATCGGCATTCGTCTGCGCCGCTGGGTCAGCTTTCATGGCATCGCCATCAATGTGGAGCCGAATCTCGGCCATTACGGCGGCATCGTGCCGTGCGGCATTTCAGAACACGGCGTCACGAGCCTTGTTGATCTCGGCCTGCCCGTGACCTTGGGCGATATGGATGTGGCGCTCGGCAAAGCGTTCGAAAACGTATTCGGTCGTCGCGCAGTGAAGTAAGCGTCAGGCTGCGACCTTCAGTTTGCGCTCGCGCATGAAGACATAAAAGCCCGAGCCGATGATGATCACGATGCCAAACCATTTGGATGGCGTTGGAAAATCGCCGAAGACGATCAGCCCGACCAGAACCGCATTCACGATTTCCAGATATTGAAACGGTGCCAGCATGGAAGCTGGCGCCAGTTTGAAGGCGTGCACGACCATCAAATGGCTGACCGTGCCGATAGTGCCCAAAAGCAGCAAAAGCAGCCAGGGCTGGATGCCGTTGGGCAGGCCGAAGCTCAAATCTTCGAGGCCCATGGTTGGCCCGACGAGCATGGCGAGCCCCGCAAACACCCATCCGCCAACGCCTGCGTAAAACTGCATGACGAGCGGGCTCTCCTTCGCGCCGAATTTGCGGTTTAGGATCAGATAGATCGCGAATGTCACCGCCGTCGCCAGCGGCAACAGCGACACCGCGCCGAAAATCTCGAAGCTTGGCTGGATGACGATCATCGTGCCGATGAGGCCGATACCGACCGCGCTGAATCGCCGCCAGCCAACTTTCTCCTTGAGGAAGATCGCCGAAAGCAGCGTCAAAATAAGCGGCTCTGCGAAGAATACGGCCATGGCGTCGGCAAGCGGCATATATTTGACAGCTGTGAAAAAGCAGAGGCCGCCAAAGCCCATCAGAACCCCGCGTATGAGGTTGCCCGCCAGATGCTGCGTGCGAAGTGCCGCCACCCCACCACCTGCCACAAGCAGAATGAAGAACATCAACCAGCATTGCACGAAAAAGCGCATGAACGTAACGGTTGCCGGAGGCATATTATCCATCATGGCCAGCCATTTGCCGATGGCGTCCATCAGCGGCAGCATCAGCACCGAGACGACCATAATGGCCATGCCTTTTACATGCGCTTCTACGCCGCCTGCCGCGCTGCCCTGCATTTCCCGCTCACGATTTCTTCTAAATGCTCGTTTGTTCGCTGTAGGCCAACAACGGCCCCGTTTCCATCATATTCATCGAATGAACAGCCGCTTGTTTGACTTTCGCCTTGTTTCTGGTGCAAACCGACACGACATCACACGAAATCCTTTGATAAAGCCGTGCGAAAGTGGAACGTAAGGCGAACTTCATTCGCCTTTCACGGCTGCGCATGGCATCATTCGGATGATTCGCAGACAGTATATTTTCGGTCCATGCCGGGGCAGCAAGCCGCATGGTCCTTCCTGAAATTCTGACAGAGAGCTTATCGGGTAAAGATGGACGACAGCAACGATCTCTTTTCGAGAGTGGTGAACAATGCCCGGGAGCGGCAGGTGGAACGACGCACGGAACAGAGCGCCGCGCCTCAACCCGTCGCACCGCCTGCGGCAACGCCATTGCCGTCTGCACCTGTTCAACAGGCCGCAAAGCCGGTTGCGACCAAGGCCCAGCCGGTTTCATCAGGTGGCGATGATTACAACGCCTCGTCCATCCGCGTTCTCGAAGGGCTGGAGCCGGTGCGTTTGCGCCCCGGCATGTATATCGGTGGCACCGACGAAAAGGCATTGCACCACCTGTTTGCGGAAGTCATCGATAACTCGATGGACGAAGCGGTGGCAGGCCATGCAAATTTCATCGAAGTCAGCCTCGATGCAGAAGGTTTCATCACCGTTTCCGATAATGGCCGCGGCATTCCGGTTGACGAACACCCGCAGGTGCCGGGCAAGTCCACGCTTGAAGTCATCATGACCAAGTTGCATGCGGGCGGCAAGTTCGACGGCAAGGCCTATGAAACATCGGGCGGCCTGCACGGCGTCGGCGTTTCGGTGGTCAATGCGCTGTCCGACGTGCTGGAAGTGGAAGTCGCGCGCAACCGTCGTCTCTATCGCCAGCGCTTTTCGCGCGGTATTCCGCAGGGCGGGCTGGAAGATGCAGGCGAAGTGCATAATCGTCGCGGCACACGTGTTCGCTTTCACCCGGATCCGGATATTTTCGGCAAGACGGCGCATTTCGACCCGCACCGGCTTTATCGCATGGCGCGGTCGAAGGCCTATCTGTTCGGCGGTGTCGAAATTCGCTGGAACTGCGATCCCTCGCTGCTCGACCCCAAAAAGGAAACGCCTGAAAAGGCCGTGTTCCACTTCCCCGGTGGTCTGAAGGACTATCTTCAGGCCTCCCTCGGCAAGGAACATCAGGTCACCCGCGAGCTTTTTGCTGGCAAGACCGAGAAGCAGGGCGGGCACGGCGCCGTCGAATGGGCGGTCACGTGGTATGGCGGCGACGGCTTCGTCCATTCCTATTGTAATACGATTCCGACTGCCGATGGCGGCACCCATGAGGCTGGCCTGCGCATTGCGCTGACGCGTGGTCTCAAGGCCTATGCGGAACTGACCAATAACAAGCGCGCTTCGATCATCACGACGGATGACGTCATGGTTTCGGCTGCGGGCATGTTGTCGGTCTTCATCCGCGAACCGGAATTCGTCGGTCAGACCAAGGATAAGCTGGCGACGGTGGAAGCGCAGCGAATTGTGGAAAATGCAATCCGCGATCCGTTCGACCACTGGCTCGCGGCCTCACCGCAGGAAGCCTCGCGCCTGCTCGACTGGGTGGTGGACCGAGCGGAAGAACGTCTGCGCCGTCGTCAGGAAAAGGAAACGGTGCGCAAGAGCGCAACGCGCAAGCTGCGCCTGCCCGGCAAGCTGGCCGACTGCACGCAGAATGCGGCAGCAGGTGCGGAATTGTTCATCGTCGAAGGTGACTCGGCAGGCGGTTCGGCCAAGCAGGCGCGCAATCGCGCCACGCAGGCGATCCTGCCGCTGCGCGGCAAGATTCTGAACGTCGCCAGCGCTGGCCGCGAAAAGCTGACAACAAACCAGCAGATTGCCGATCTCATTCAGGCGCTGGGTAGTGGCACGCGGAAGAATTATCGCGAAGACGATCTGCGTTATGACCGCGTGATCATCATGACCGATGCGGACGTGGACGGCGCGCATATCGCATCGCTGCTGATCACTTTCTTCTATCAGGAAATGCCGGAACTGATCCGCAACGGCCACCTTTATCTGGCCGTGCCGCCGCTTTACCGCCTGAGCCAAGGCGGCAAGACGGCTTATGCGCGTGACGACGCCCATAAAGATGAATTGCTGCGCACCATGTTTACCGGACGTGGCAAGGTGGAAATCGGTCGCTTCAAAGGTCTTGGCGAAATGCGCGCCGAGCAGTTGAAGGAAACCACGATGGACCCGAAGAAGCGCACGCTGCTGCGGGTGCAGGTGGACGAAGACTATATCGATGAAACCCGCAATACCGTCGATGAACTGATGGGAACCAAGCCGGAAGCCCGTTTCCGCTTCATCACGGATCGCGCTGCTTTCGTGGAAGAACTCGACATTTAAAGTAAGCTTATCATGAACAGAGAGCGGCGCGTTGGTTTTGGCCAACCGCCGCTCTATTTATATCTGAGCCAGATATTTCAACTGACTGAAAAAAATGATTTTTACGCTTTCACGTTGATACCAAGGCGCGACTCGATATCTTCCAGCGATTCCTTAACGAAGAAAGTCTGGTCCGCACTCATCGTCAGAATGCGTGTGCCCGTACCGTAGGCATTATAGGATAGAACGTGGTTGAAATTGATCGCGAGCTTTTCGCCACTCACATCCGTCAGCATGATCCACATGATGGCCCTCCTCCTAAGAAAAACTGGAACTCTCAAGAGAAGGATAGGCGCGCCGGACTGTTCGGCAACAGAAGGCGTTTCAAAGCGTTGCGCACATGCGCACTTTTTCAACGACGCGGCCCATGCTGACCGATGCTTCTTCGCCACGCCACTCGATGCGAAAGCCCATTTTCTCGTAAAGGCCGATGGCCGGGAGATTATCGGCATGCGTGCCGATCGTTGCTGAATCGAAGCCATCCAGCAGAATTTGCGCCATCAGCGCGTCGAGAATGCGTCCGCCTATGCCCTGTCCGTGATAGGGCGGATCGATCCAGAGATCGGCGATATAATTGCTGCCGGGAACGCGCGCACCCCAGCCGAGGATTTTTCCGTCGAGCTCCGCAACCAAAACGCCATCGGCATTCTCATGCAGATAGCCGAGAAAATTCGCTTCCAGCTCCGCGCGGCGACGATCACCAAGTGGCTCGCTTTTGGCAGGGATTTCCCACGCCCTGACCGCAAGAGCGGCCATGAAAACAAATTCGCCGGGGAGGCCCCGGCGAATTGCAGTTTCGACTTTTACCACCATTTGGCCGGAGTGAAGCGTCCGGCGGCCTGCTCGATAGCGTGGGCTGTCTGGAACAGGGTTTCTTCCTCGAACGGGCGACCAATCAGCTGAAGACCGAGCGGCAGGCCCTGCCCGTTGATGCCAGCAGGCACTGCAATGCCCGGAAGACCGGCCATGTTCACAGTCACGGTGAAGATGTCGTTGAGGTACATCTTGACCGGATCGTTGGCGAGGTCTTCATCGGCAAGGCCGAATGCAGCCGACGGCGTCGCAGGCGTGAGGATTGCGTGCACGCCCTTGGCGAAAACGTCCTCGAAGTCTTTCTTGATCAGCGTGCGAACTTTCTGGGCGCGCAGATAATAGGCGTCGTAATAACCAGCTGACAACACATAGGTGCCGATCACGATACGGCGCTTCACTTCCTTGCCGAAACCGGCCGCGCGGGTCTGCTCATACATGTCGGCAATGTCCTTGCCGGGCACACGCAGGCCATAGCGCACGCCGTCATAGCGCGCGAGGTTGGACGAAGCTTCCGCCGGTGCGACGATGTAATAAGCAGGCAGCGCATATTTCGTGTGCGGCAGCGAAATATCGACGATCTCGGCACCGGCATCCTTCAGATACTGGATGCCCTTCTGCCACAGTTCTTCGATCTCGCCCGGCATGCCATCGACGCGATATTCCCGCGGAATGCCGATCTTGATGCCCTTCAGCGACTTGCCGATGGCGGCTTCATAATCCGGCACCGGCAGATCGACCGAGGTGGTGTCCTTGAGGTCGAGCGATGCCATGGACTTGAGCAGAATAGCGGCATCGCGCACGTCGCGCGCAATCGGACCAGCCTGATCGAGCGACGAAGCGAAGGCAACCGTGCCCCAGCGCGACACGCGTCCATAGGTCGGCTTAATGCCGACCGTGCCGGTGAAGGCTGCAGGCTGGCGGATGGAACCGCCCGTATCGGTCGCGGTGGCGCCAGCGCAAAGCTGTGCGGCAACGGCAGCAGCCGAACCGCCGGACGAACCGCCCGGCACCAGATCGGCATTGGAACCCTTGGCGCGCCACGGGTTCTTGACCGAGCCATAATAGGAGGTTTCGTTGGACGAGCCCATGGCGAATTCGTCCATGTTGAGCTTGCCCAGCATGACCGCGCCGTCAGCCCAGAGATTGGCGGTGACGGTCGATTCATATTCCGGCTTGAAGCCGTCGAGAATATGCGAGCAAGCCTGCGTATGCACACCCTTGGTTGCGAACAGGTCTTTCACGCCGAGCGGGATGCCTTCCAGCGTACCCGCTTCGCCCTTGGCGATGCGCTCATCCGAGGCCTTGGCCATGGAACGCGCCTGATCGTGCGTAACGGTCACATAGGCATTGATGGCTTCATTGGCGGTGTCGATAGCGGCCAGATAGGCATCGGTCAGCTCGGTCGCGGTGATGGCCTTGGCCTTCAGCTTGTCGCGCGCTTCGGCAATGGTCAGTGCGGTCAGTTCGCTCATCGTCAAATCCTGTCAGTGCGCCTCAGAGAGACGCTTTTCAAAAAAGGCGCTGTATTCGGAGTCCGGATAGTCCAGAACCACACCGCAGCGCGTAAAACCCGAATTCTCATAAAGCCGCCATGCACCGGCAAAACCGGGGCCTGTCCCGGTTTCGAGCACAAGGCGGGAAACGTTTTTGGCGTTTGCCGCATCGACAATCGCATCCACGAGAGCAGACCCCACACGTTTGCCGCGCACTTCCGGGCGGGTGAACATGCGTTTCAATTCGCCGATGCCGTCTTCGTGCAGCTTCAAAGCGCCGCAACCGACAGCCCTGCCCGTCTCGTCGCGGGCCACGAAAACCGTGGTATCCGGCTCCGCCATCTGCTCAACTGTCATCTTGAACTGGAATTCCAGTGGCGACAGCGGCAGCATATGCGCGTTCAGGTGCTCGACCAGCTCGCGCACGTCGTCCTGCAATGGGGTCTCGATGGAAACCCGAACGGCCATGGTTTACTCCACGACCTTCGGAACGACGAAGAAATTGTCTTCCGTGACTGGCGCATTGGCAACCACGGCATCGGCGATGCCGCCATCGGTCACCTTGTCGTCGCGCAGGCGCATATTCATCGGCGTCACCGAGGTCATCGGCTCGACGCCGTCAACATTGACTTCGTTCAATTGCTCGACAAAGCCCAGAATTGCATTGAGTTCACCGGTCATGCGCTCGGCATCGTCTTCGCTGACGGCGATGCGCGCGAGATGCGCAACGCGTTTGACGGTGGAAATATCGACGGACATTCTGTTCTCCGCAAATGCTGTATCAGGGCGGCGACCCGCCACCCTGAAGGTTCTTTGCTACGGCTATAACGGCGCGATTGTTGAAGCGCAACATTTCTTGGCGCTTCAACGGGGATTAGAAGCTGTGAACGATGCCGGCAGGATCTGCCAGAACCTTCGTGCCGGGATGATCGGCCATACCGGCCACAAACTTTTCCGCGGTCTGGTCGATGATCGGGAACGAACCGTAATGGCACGGCAACACGGTCTTGAAGTTGAAGTAACGCTGGCAGGCCAGAGCCGCCACCGCACCGCCCATGGTGAAGCGGTCGCCAACCGGCACAATGCCGATTTCCGGTTGGTGCAACTCGTTGATGAGCGCCATGTCGGAAAAAATATCCGTATCGCCCATGTGATAAAGCGTAGGATCGTCTTCAAAGTGGAACACCAGACCGTTCGGGTTGCCAAGCGCCTGCGAAACACCGTTTTCCGTCAGAAAAGCCGAGGAATGCAGCGCATTGACAAAGGTGACGGTGAAGCCGTCATGCGACTGCGTGCCGCCGGTGTTGCCCATCTCGAGCTTTTCAACGCCCTGTGTGCCGAGCCAGCTTGCCAGATCGGCATTGGCGATAACCGTCGCGCCATGCTCCTTGGCAATGGCAACCGTGTCGCCGATGTGATCGCCGTGGCCGTGGGTCAGTGCAATATGGGTGACGCCTTTGGTCGCTTCCTTGAAGTCGATGCCTTTCGCCCCGGGATTGCCGTTCAGGAACGGATCGATGAGGATGACCGCCTTTGCGGTTTCAATGCGGAAGGCGGCATGGCCAAGCCAGGTCAGTTTCATGAAGATTCTCCTTCGATCTCGATTTCCGGGTTGAGAACAGATATGACGCCCATAAAGTTGAAAGCAATATGAAGACCACTTCAAATTCCGATGAGGACTTATGGCTATCGTTGAAATCGAGGAAATCCCGGCGCTGCTGAAGCCCGGTCAGACGATTGCCGGATTGGACCTTGGCACCAAAACCATAGGCGTCGCCGTTTCGGACCTCGGTTACTCTTTTGCCAATCCGCGTCCGGTCATAAAACGGGTTAAATTCACGCTGGATGCGCAAACGCTTTTGAAGGCGCTGGAGGCGGATAGGGTCGGCGTGATCGTGATCGGCTTGCCTATGAATATGGACGGCACTTCCGGTCCCCGTGTTCAGGCAACCCGCGCTTTCGTGCGCACCATGCAGCCGCTGACCGGTCTGCCCTTCGTGTTCTGGGATGAACGGCTGTCCACCGTTGCCGCTGAACGCGCGCTGATCGGCATGGATGTATCACGCGGCAAGCGCGCCGAACGCATCGATTCGGCTGCTGCTGCCTTCATCCTGCAAGGCGCGCTCGACCGCCTGCATCTGATCAGGCGGTCGGAAGCCGATGACGATTACGACGCCGGATAAAGCTGGTCGAGAATGCGCATCGCATCATGGCGCGCATCGAGCATGCCATAGGTGCTGCGCCACTGGCCGCCGAGCCGGGTTTCGATGAAGGCATCAGCAATGTCGTCCGCGCCGAGCTGGCGCAATTCCGCCGCCGCAGCCGCATAGGCAAGCTGTTCCGTCAGAAGACGGGCAACCCCCTGATCGCTTTCCGTCAGTTGCAAAGCAGCGCGCAGAACGTCGATGGTGCCCTGCCCGCGCTGGCCAAGTTGTCCGCCGATCCATTCCAGCACTTCGTCAAACAGACCGGGCGCACGCGACAGCACCCGCGCCACATCCAGCGCCATGACATTGCCAGAACCTTCCCATATGGCGTTGACCGGCGCTTCGCGATAGGCGCGGGCCAGATTGCCGTCTTCGATATAGCCGTTGCCGCCAAGACACTCCATGGCTTCGTAAAGCAAGGCGGGCGCAATCTTGCACACCCAATATTTCACCACCGGCGTCATGCAGCGGGCGAAGGCAGCTTCGGCGCGATCACCTGCCGCCATGTCGAAGGCGCGGGCAAGGCGCATGGAAAGTGCTGTCGCACCAGCAACATCCAGCGCCATATCGGCCAGAACACGGCTCATCAAAGGTTGTTCGATCAAGGGCTTGCCGAAGACCGCGCGATGGCGGCAGTGGTGCACGGCCTCGGCCAGACCGGAGCGCATCAGGCCTGCCGATGCGACGGCACAATCAAGCCGTGTCAGCGTTACCATGTCCATGATGGTTTTCAAGCCCTCGCCCGGATTGCCAATCAGCTGGCCGATCGCGCCGTCGAACTCGACTTCCGAAGAGGCGTTGGACTTGTTGCCGAGCTTGTCCTTGAGACGCTGGAAGGCAAAGCCGTTGCCTTTACCTTCCGAAGTGAGGCGCGGAACCAGAAAGCAGGAAAGCTGCTCATCGACCTGCGCCAGAACCAGGAACGCATCCGACATCGGCGCAGACATGAACCATTTATGCCCGGTGATCGTATAGGTGCCGTCCTCATTAACTGTCGCGCGGGTCGTGTTGGTGCGCACATCCGTGCCGCCCTGCTTTTCCGTCATGCCCATCCCGAGCGTGACGCCGTTTTTGCCGAGCGCGGGCTTTTGAGAAAAGTCGTATTTGCGCGACAGGACCGCCGGAGACCACTCTTTGTAGATGTCCGGCGCGCCCATCAATGCCGCAAGCGAGGCGCTTGTCATGGTGAGTGGGCAAAGGTGCCCGGCCTCAAGCTGTGCGGTCAGATAAAAGCGTGCGGCGCGCGCCTGATGACGGCGACCGGTTTCAGCCGGATTGTCTTCCCAGATCGAGCAATGCAGGCCCTGGGCGATGGAGCGGCGCATGAGTGCGTGATAGGCCGGATGATATTCGACAAGATCGATCCGGTTGCCCTGCCGGTCATGGGAGCGCAGCTTTGGCAGCTCCGTATTGGCCAGCCGTGCCAGATCCTGCGCTTCCGCCGACAGCACGAAACGCCCTGTCTGTTCCAGCTCATTGTGGAGCTCTTTTGGAAAACGAGCCGCAATCTGCATCAGAAGCGGATCGCCCAGATATGCATTGGTGCCTGTCATGGGCGGCGTCTGGTTGGTGACTTCATGCGTTTTCAAAGGCTCATTCCGTGCTGTTCGTTTTGTTCAACTTAACCGTCTTGCATCGCATTTGCTAAAAATTTGCCATCCATTCCCGAATTTGTCGCTCAAACGACACAGGTTTTTCTTGGGGAATCGGCAGATGCCGTTATAAGGACGGTTGCGGGCTTAGTGCTATGGTCCTATACGGGTGACTTGCCATGATAAAAGAACCGGTCTCTCCGCTTTTCCCTCACCGCCACCTGCTTGGTATCAAGGGGCTATCGCCCCTGGACATTCTCTGCCTCCTTGATCTTGCCGATCAGGAAATCGCCGTATCCCGGCAGCCAGAGAAGAAAAAGTCCGTGCTGCGCGGTCGCACGCAAATCAATCTTTTCTTCGAAGCATCGACGCGAACGCAATCGTCGTTCGAACTGGCCGGTAAACGGCTTGGTGCCGACGTGATGAACATGTCGGTCGGCAATTCGTCGGTCAAGAAGGGCGAAACGCTCATCGATACGGCGATGACGCTGAACGCGATGCAACCGGATATTCTGGTCATCCGTCACGCCTCTGCCGGAGCCGCCGCCCTGCTCGCGCAAAAGGTCGGCTGCTCGGTCGTCAATGCGGGCGACGGCGCGCATGAACATCCCACACAGGCCCTGCTGGATGCGCTGACGATCCGTCGCGCCAAAGGCCAGATCGAAAACCTGATTGTCGCCATTTGCGGCGATGTGCTCCATTCACGCGTGGCGCGCTCCAACATTCTGCTTCTCAACGCCCTCGGTGCGCGCGTTCGCGTCGTCGCGCCATCCACGCTTCTGCCTTCCGGCATGGCGGATATGAGTGTCGAAGTCTTCAACTCGATGGAGGAAGGTCTGAAAGACGCCGATGTGGTCATGATGCTGCGCTTGCAACGCGAGCGCATGGCAGGTGCCTTCGTGCCGTCGGTGCGTGAATATTTCCGCTTCTACGGCCTCGATAAGGAAAAACTGAAACACGCCAAGCCTGACGCGCTCGTCATGCATCCCGGTCCGATGAACCGTGGCGTCGAAATCGCCTCGGATGTCGCCGATGGCCCGCAGAGCGTCATCCAGCAGCAGGTGGAAATGGGCGTTGCCGTGCGCATGGCCGTGATGGAAGCCCTACTCGATCCGCGCCGAAATCCAAGCAACGGAGAAGCAGCATGAGCGCCGTTCTGTTTGAAAATGCGCGCATCGTCGATCCGTCGCGCGGTCTCGATGAAACCGGCAGCGTGCTGATCCGCGACGGCAAGATCGTTGCCGCCGGAGCGGATGCCCGCAATCAGGGCGCGCCGGAAGGCGCGGAAATCATCGATCTGGACGGTAAGGCCGTTCTGCCCGGTCTGGTCGATTCGCGGGTGTTTATTGGCGAGCCGGGCGCGGAACACCGCGAAACTATCGCGTCAGCCAGCCGCGCTGCTGCCGCCGGTGGTGTGACTTCTATCATCATGATGCCGGATACCGATCCGGTCATCGACGATGTGGCACTGGTGGAGTTCGTCAAGCGCACTGCCCGCGATACGGCCGTTGTCAATGTGCACCCGGCGGCTGCGATCACCAAGGGGCTGCACGGCGAAGAAATGACTGAAATCGGTCTGTTGCGCGATGCCGGTGCGGTCGCCTTCACCGAAGGCCGTCAGACAATAGGCAATACGCAGCTGATGCGCCGCGCACTGACCTATGCCCGCGATTTCAACGCGGTCATCGCCTGCGAAACCCGTGACCCCTATCTCGGTGCCAATGGCGTGATGAATGAAGGCCTGTTCGCAAGCTGGCTCGGCCTGTCCGGAAGCCCGCGTGAAGCCGAGGTCATCCCGCTGGAGCGCGATCTGCGCCTCGCCGCGCTGACCAACAGCAATTATCACGCGGCACAGCTTTCCTGCGCCATGTCGGCAGATGCCATGCGCCGTGCCAAGGACCTTGGCGCCAAGGTGACGGCAGGTGTGTCGATCAACCACCTGTCGCTCAATGAGAACGATATTGGCGAGTTCCGCACCTTCTTCCGCCTGTCGCCGCCACTGCGCAGTGAACAGGACCGGCTTGCCATGGTCGAGGCGGTCAAGAACGGCACCATCGATATTGTCGTCTCCGCGCATGATCCGCAGGATGTGGACACCAAGCGCCTGCCTTTTGCGGACGCAGAAGCCGGAGCCATCGGCCTGGAAACGCTTCTGGGCGCAGCCCTTCGTCTTTATCACAATGACAGCATCCCGCTGTTGCGTCTGGTTGAAGTGCTGTCTACCGCCCCAGCGAAGATTTTCGGCCTCGATGCCGGTACGCTGAAGCCCGGCGCGTCGGCAGACCTTGCCATTGTCGATCTCGACGAGCCGTGGATTGTGCGGGAGGAAGAGCTGCATTCGCTTTCGAAGAACAGCTGTTTTGAAAGCGCCCGCTTTCAGGGTCGCGTTGTCCGCACTATAGTCGCCGGCAAAACCGTTTATTCGGCATAAGAGTCCATGGTCCCGGGAGGGGAATTCTTTTCGGGACCTCGGATGACAATAAAAGCCAGAGGGAATTTATATGGCCGAAACCGGTTTCTTTAATCTCGTGCTCGTTGCGACACTAATATTCGGCTATCTCCTCGGTTCCATTCCTTTCGGGCTGATCCTCACCCGACTGGCGGGCTTGGGTGATGTGCGGTCCATCGGCTCGGGCAATATCGGCGCAACCAATGTGCTGCGCACCGGCAACAAGAAACTCGCCGCCGCGACACTTATTCTCGACGCGCTGAAGGGCACCTTTGCCGTGCTGATCGCCTGGCGCTATGGCGAAGGTGCCGCAATTGCTGCGGGCTTTGGCGCCTTTATCGGCCATCTCTTTCCGGTATGGATCGGCTTCAAGGGCGGGAAAGGCGTTGCCACCTATCTCGGCATTCTGATCGGCCTGGCATGGCCCGGCGCCTTGATCTTCGCCGCTGTCTGGATCGTAACCGCAATTGTCACGCGTTATTCGTCGCTATCCGCGCTTCTGGCCAGTGTCATCGTGCCGATTGGCCTTTATTTCAAAGGCGACCACGCGATTGCGGGCCTGTTTGCAGTGCTGACAGTGATCATCTTCTTCAAGCACTACGCCAATATTAAGCGGCTTCTGAACGGCACAGAAAGCCGGATCGGAGCCAAGGGGTGATGGAGGGCGCGAATTCAAAAGCCGGAATTCGCCTCTCAGATCGCCAGAGATTGAACTGGCTGCGCCTTATTCGCACCGACAATATCGGTGCCGTTACCTTTCGCGACCTTATCCTTTTTTGCGGTTCCGCCGCCAATGCGTTGGAGCGGCTACCCGATCTCAATATCCGGGGCGGCAGCACGAGACCACTTCGCATTACGCCGATGGAAGATGCCGAGCGTGAGCTGGAGGCAATTGAGCGCCATGGCGCTCGCCTCGTCGGCATGGGCGAACCGGATTATCCCGCGCAACTGAAGAACTGCGAAGCGCCGCCGCCTTTGGTGATCATCAAGGGCGGTGAGAACGTGTTCCGCAAGCCACCCGTTGCCATTGTCGGCTCGCGCAATGCTTCTGTTGTGGGTGCGCGCTTCACGGAGAAACTGGCGCGTGATCTCGGCGATGCGGGCTTTGCCGTGATTTCCGGGCTCGCGCGTGGCATTGATGCCGCCGCACACAAGGCCAGCCTGACGAGCGGCACGGTTGCCGTGCTGGCTGGAGGGCTGGATCGCCCCTACCCGCCTGAAAACCTGCCGCTATACCGCGCAATCCCCGAACATGACGGCGCTTTGATCACCGAAATGCCGATGGGCGCAGAACCGCGATCCCGCGATTTTCCGCGCCGTAACCGCATCATTGCCGCGCTTTCGCTCGGCCTGATCGTTGTGGAAGCGGCGGAACGCTCCGGTTCGCTGATCAGCGCGCGGATGGCGGGCGAAATGGGCCGCACGGTTTTTGCCGTGCCCGGCTCACCGCTGGACCCACGCGCCCGTGGCACCAATGCGCTCCTGAAACAAGGCGCAACACTGGTCACCGGCGTGGAGGATGTGATCGAGACGCTCAATCCGATCTTGCGGCCGCAAGATCTTTTTAGCGCCGAAATTCCGCAGGCTGACGGTAACCATCAACTGGAAGAACCGCTGGATGAACTGCCCGCGCTCATGACGGATGAGGAACGTTACCGCGTTGTGGACGTTCTCGGTCCAAGCCCGGTCGATATCGATAGTCTTGTCCGCCATACCGGCATTGGTGCCAGTCAGGTCCAGCTTATTCTGCTGGAACTCGATCTGGCGGGACGCCTTGTGCGCTATCCCGGCAATCAGATCGCCCTCCTCCCCGAGGGGTAATCTGTGCCCCGCCCGTTCCTTTAATGATTTCGCTTCCCCTCAATCAGATCCTTCGCCTCTTCCGAAGCCATTTGAATCATGTAAGCCAATAAGGGATTGTCTGTCTTCTTTGCCAGTTTCCCAAGTTCGCCCAGCATCTGTTCTATATATACGAGGGTCTCAGGATTATCTTCACGACGTTGCTTCATGCTGCCCCCAACAAATAAGCAAGTAGCTTTATTAGAAAATCACTATGCAAATTATGAACGCTCCGACCATATTTGGCTCCAAATCTACCAAAAGTTACATATCTGGCAATCGCTATTTATAGTTGTATTTCGCGATTTTTTGTCTCGCACTCTTGACCAAACGTCGCCCTCTGTTCATGTGGAAGGCAACAAATATGACGCGGTTGGGAGGCAAAACGCCTCTGCGGGGCGCGAATCTGGGCTGTTTTAAATGAACGTCGTTGTTGTCGAATCGCCTGCCAAGGCGAAAACTATCAATAAGTATCTGGGCTCGAACTATAAGGTTCTGGCATCGTTTGGTCACGTGCGAGACTTGCCAGCCAAGGATGGTTCGGTGCGTCCGGACGAAGATTTTGCCATGTCGTGGGAAGTGGACGGCAATTCCTCCAAGCGACTGTCAGACATCGTCAAGGCGCTGAAAGACAGCGATGGCCTCATTCTCGCAACCGATCCGGATCGCGAAGGTGAAGCCATTTCCTGGCACGTGCTGGAAGTGCTCAATCAGAAAAAGGCGCTGAAGGGCAAGACGGTCAAGCGCGTCGCGTTCAATGCCATTACCAAGAAGGCCGTTCTCGACGCCATCGCCAATCCGCGCGATATCGACGAGCCGCTGGTCGATGCCTATCTTGCGCGCCGTGCGCTCGACTATCTCTTCGGTTTCACGCTTTCGCCGGTTCTGTGGCGCAAGCTGCCGGGCGCGCGTTCGGCTGGCCGCGTGCAGTCCGTCGCCCTGCGCCTCGTTGCCGACCGCGAGTCGGAAATCGAACGCTTCATTCGCGAAGAATACTGGAACATTGCCGCTCTTCTGAAGACGCCGCGCAGTGACAGCTTTACCGCTCGCCTCACCGCAGTGGATGGCAAGAAGCTCGGCAAGCTCGACATCAAGAATGGTGAACAGGCAACCGGCATCCGCACTATGCTGGAAGGCGCGAGCTTCAAGGCTATTTCGGTCGAAGCCAAGCCGACCAAGCGCAATCCCGGACCACCTTTCACCACCTCCACCTTGCAGCAGGCCGCTTCCGGCCAGCTCGGTTTCTCGGCGTCGCGCACCATGCAGGTGGCGCAGCGCCTTTATGAAGGCGTGGATATCGGCGGCGAGACTGCCGGTCTCATCACCTATATGCGTACCGACGGCGTGCAGATGGCGCCGGAAGCGATCACTGCCGCACGTCAGGCCATCGGCGACACATTCGGCGCAAAATATGTGCCGGAAAAGCCGCGCTATTATTCCAGCAAGGCCAAGAACGCGCAGGAAGCGCACGAAGCCATTCGACCGACCGATTTTTCGCGTCATCCGAAGGAAGTGCGCCGTTATCTCGATGAAGATCAGGCGCGGCTTTATGAGCTGATCTGGAAGCGCGCTATCGCCAGCCAGATGCAGGCCGCCGATATCGAGCGCACCACGGCTGACATTGAAGCCGTCAATGGTTCGCGCTCGGCAATGCTGCGCGCCAATGGCTCGGTGACGAAGTTTGACGGCTTCCTTGCAGCCTATATGGATCATCGCGAGGAAGAGGACGACGACGAGGACAGCGCAAAGCTGCCGGAGATTCGCAGCGGCGAAGCGCTGGCGCGCGAAAAGATCGATGCCACCCAGCATTCGACCGAACCGCCGCCGCGCTATTCGGAAGCCTCGCTGATCAAGAAGATGGAAGAGCTGGGCATCGGTCGTCCTTCGACCTATGCCGCCACGCTCGCCACGCTGCGCGACCGCGAATATATCAGCATGGACAAGCGCAAGCTGATCCCGGAACCGAAGGGCCGTCTGGTCACGGCTTTCCTTGAAAGCTTCTTCGACCGCTATGTCGAATATGATTTCACGGCGAGCCTTGAAGAGAAGCTCGATCTCATTTCCGATGGCAAGCTTTCCTGGAAAGACGTGCTGCGTGATTTCTGGCGCGATTTCTCCGGCTCGGTCGATGACATCAAGGAACTGCGCGTTACCAATGTTCTTGATGCGCTGAACGAGGAACTGGCGCCGCTGGCTTTCCCCGCTCGCGAAGACGGCAGCGATCCGCGTTCGTGCCCGACCTGCGGCACCGGCGTGCTGTCGCTGAAACTTGGCAAGTATGGCGCGTTTGTCGGCTGCTCCAACTATCCCGAGTGCAAATTCACCCGCCAGCTCGGTGGCGAAGCCAATGGCGAGGCAGCAGCAGCCGACGAACCGAAGTCGCTCGGCAAAGATCCGTTTACGGGTGAGGAAATCACTGCACGGACAGGCCGGTTTGGTCCCTATATCCAGCGTGGCGAAGGCAAGGAAGCCAAGCGCGCCAGCCTGCCGAAAGGCTGGACGCTGGATACGGTCGACCATGAAAAGGCTGTGGCCCTGCTGTCGCTGCCGCGCGATGTGGGCCAGCATCCGGAAACCGGCAAGATGATTTCAGCGGGCATCGGGCGTTATGGGCCTTATGTCAGCCATGACGGCACATTCGCCAATCTGGAAAATGCCGAGGAGGTGTTCTCGGTTGGTCTCAACCGCGCCGTTTCGGTGCTGGCAGACAAGCAGTCGAAGGGCGGTCGCGGGCGTTCGACACCTGCGGCGCTGGCAACGCTTGGCGACCATCCGGATGGAGGGTCGATCACGGTGCGCGACGGACGCTATGGTCCTTATGTGAACTGGGGCAAGGTCAATGCGACTTTGCCGAAGGGCAAGGACCCGGCAAGTGTCACGCTGGAAGAAGCGCTGGCGCTGATCACCGAAAAGGCTGGCTCGACCAAGGGCAAGAAAGCCCCTGCCCGCAAATCTGCCGCCAGTACGGAAAAGAAAGCCGCAGCCAAAAAGCCGGCAGCAAAGAAAGCGCCCGCAAAGGCAAAAGCCGCTCCGAAGGCTAAGAAGGCCGCGGCGGCAGAGGAGTAACAATTGGCACGTCGTTTTCCTAAACCCGATTCCGGTCGATCCGCACGGACCGAACGGCGTGCAGCACAGGCAAAATCGGACGCGCATACGGGTGATCCGCATGCCTTTCTGCCGACGCGTGAGGAAGTCCTCAAATATATCGAGGAAAATCCTGATCGCGCTGGAAAGCGTGAACTTGCCAAGGCATTCAATATCAATGGCGATGCACGGGTTTATCTGAAAGACCTGTTGCGCGAACTGGCCGATGACGGTCTTGTCGAAAAGCGTGCACGCAAGCTTTCACGTCCCGGCTCATTGCCAAGCGTCACCGTACTGGATGTCACGGGACGCGACGAGGATGGCGGCTTGCTGGCCCGTCCAGCCGAATGGGACGAGGCCGCCTATGGCAAGCCGCCCGTGGTGCTGGTGCGCCGCACGCGGCTTAACAAGGCGTCCGAAGGTGGTCCGGCGGTCGGTGTCGGCGACCGCGTTCTCGCGAAGATTTTCCGCAATGAAGACCGCGACGGCCCGGACTATACCGCGCGCGTGATGAAGCGGCTCGAACACCGCACCGATGCGGTGCTGGGTGTCGTGCGCAAGCTTGGCAATGGCGAGTGGCGGCTGGAGCCTGTGGATCGCAAGCAGGCGGAAGTGCAGCTTGACCCTGCCCAACTGGAAAATGCCGAAAGCGGCGATCTGGTGGAAGTCGAACTGATCTCGTCGCGCCGTCAGGGGCTGCCGCGTGGAAAGGTCCGACAGGTGGTTGGTTCCATCGATAGCGAAAAGGCGCTGTCGATGATAGCCATCCACGAACATGAAATTCCGCATGTGTTCCCGGATGAAGTGATCCGCGAATCCGAAGATGCCAAGCCCGCGACGCTCGATGGCCGCGAAGACTGGCGGGCTGTTCCGCTTCTCACCATCGACCCGGCCGACGCCAAGGACCATGACGACGCCGTCTATGCGGAGCCGGATACCGACCCGGAAAACCCCGGTGGCCAGATCGTTATCGTGGCGATTGCCGATGTGGCGGCCTATATACGCCCCGGTTCGGCGCTGGACCGGGAAGCTTTGAAGCGCGGCAATTCCGTCTATTTCCCGGACCGGGTTGTGCCGATGCTGCCGGAGCGCATATCGAACAATCTCTGTTCGCTGCGCGAGCTGGAAGACCGCCCGGCTTTGGCTGTGCGGATGGTCTTTGCCGCAGACGGCAGAAAGAAATCGCACAAGTTTCACCGCATCATGATGCGCTCTGCCGCCAAGCTTGCCTATGGTCAGGCTCAAGCCGCCATTGACGGCGCGACAGATGACAAGACGGCACCAATCCTCGATAGTGTGCTGAAGCCGCTTTGGGCTGCTTATGCGGTGTTGAAGCGCGGGCGGGACGCCCGTGAGCCGCTGGAACTCGATCTGCCGGAAAAGAAAATCCTGCTGACGCCGGATGGCAAGGTGGACAAGGTGATCGTGCCGGAACGTCTGGATGCACATAAGCTCATCGAAGAGTTCATGATTCAGGCCAATGTCGCGGCAGCTGAAACACTGGAAGATCATCGTCAGCCATTGATCTTCCGCATCCACGACGAGCCGGCGCTTGCCAAGCAGGAAAGCCTGCGCGAATTTCTGCGCACGCTCGACCTCAATCTCGCCAAGGGCGGGCCGCTGCAACCATCGCAGTTCAACCGTATTCTGGTGGCTGTCGAGGACACCGATCATCAGGAACTGGTCAATCAGGTCGTGCTGCGCACGCAGAGCCAGGCCATATACAGCCCTGACAATATCGGGCATTTCGGGCTGCATCTGCGCCGCTATGCGCATTTCACCTCGCCAATCCGCCGTTATGCCGATCTGATCGTGCATCGCGCGCTGATCAAGGCGCTGAGGCTTGGCAAGGACGGAATAACGACCGACGAGGAAGCGCGCCTTGAGGAAATCTCCGCGCTGATTTCCTCAACCGAGCGCCGCGCCATGCTGGCAGAGCGTGAAACCGTGGATCGTTTGATCGCGCATTTCCTCGCTTCACATCTGGGTGACGAGTATGAAGGTCGCGTGACAGGTGTTACCCGGGCCGGTCTTTTCGTGAACCTTGCGACATATGGCGCGGATGGACTGGTGCCCATTTCAACTTTGGGTCATGAATACTATTTATATGACGAAGCCAACCATGCGATTGCCGGAGAAAGAAGCGGAAAAGGCTTCCGCCTCGGTGATACTGTCACGGTCAGGCTGGTCGAGGCGCTCCCCGTCGCGGGCGCGCTTCGTTTTGAGATGGTATCGGAACCGCATCCCCTGCCGATGTCGACGCGCTCGCATCACAAGGCAACCCGGACGATGCGCGGACGAAAGGGCAAGCCCTCGGGCATCCCGCGTCACAAGAAGAGAGGTCGGTAATGAGCACGCTTGAGGCCAATTCCGCGCAGAACATTCAGGTTTTCGGTGGCGAAACCAGCAGAAAAGCCCATCCCAAGCGCCCGCTTGGCGAGGCCATGTGGCGCGGTTTCTGCTGCCGCTGTCCGCATTGCGGCGAAGGCAAGCTTTTCCGCGCTTTCGTCAAGCCGGTCGCCAAATGTTCCGTCTGTAACGAGGATTATACCGAACAGCGTGCTGATGACCTTCCGGCCTATCTGACGATTCTGGTTGTCGGTCACATCGTGGTCGGCGCTTTCATGGGCGTGGAAGCCACGACCAATCTGTCGCTGTGGGCGCATATGGCGATCTGGGGGCCGCTGACGGTCATTTTGTCGCTCATGCTGCTCCAGCCGCTCAAAGGGGCAACCATCGGTCTGCAATGGGCGCTTTACATGCATGGTTTCGGGGGCAAGGGCGAAGGCGACTACGGCGACGTGACCTGATCCGGCTATCATGACCGTGACAGTTTCCACGCCCTTGGCTGAACAGAAGAAGAAGGTGCTGCGCCCGCGCGACGCAGCGTCGCTACTTTTGATCGACCGTTCATCCGGCAAGCCCCGCGTGCTGATGGGCAAGCGCCATCACAGCCTTGCCTTCATGCCGGGAAAATTCGTGTTTCCAGGTGGCCGTGCCGATTCAATTGACGGCGCGATTTCAGCTTCGAGCGAACTCAGCCACGACGACACATTGAAACTTCTGAATGGCATGGGTTCCCGCCCTTCGATGCGTCGCGCCCGCGCGCTTGGCCTATGCGCCATCCGCGAAACATTCGAGGAAACCGGGCTGCGTGTGGCGCATCCGGTCAACGCCGAGTCTTCCGCCGAACCGCCGTTTGGCCTCCCGGCCAATCATCAGGACTGGCGGGCTTTTCTCGGTCAGGGCGCTCTGCCCGCTTTGTCCAGCCTGCGCTATTTTGCGCGTGCCGTGACCCCGCCGGAACATGTCCGTCGATTCGATACACGCTTCTTCATCGCATTTTGCGACAGCCTGCCGGAATTCGGCAAACAAAAGCTCGCACCGAGCGGCGAGCTGGAAAATCTCGACTGGGTATCGATCGATGATGTGGGCAAACTCGATCTCGCTCGCATTACCCAGATCATCCTGGAGGAAGCACAAAATCTACTGGCTGAAACACGCCTTGATTTGCCTGCCGCCCTTCCGGTGGTGCAATACCGTGTGCGGCACGGCCGCTTTGTCCGTGAAGTGATCTGACCTGATGAATACAGAAATTCCAGCAACCGACCGTGCTTCTGCCAAAACAAGCACGGAAGGCGTGAACGGCGCTCTTCCGCAGGAAGGCCAGATGCACTGGCGTTCGCTTGCTGCGGCCATTGCGACCATCAGCGCGGTGGGTGCGGCTATCGGGCTGGGCATTCCGCTTTTGAGCGTGCTGCTGGAAGCCCGCGGTCATTCGGCAAGCCTTATCGGCGCCAATACCGCTGTTGCCGGGCTTGCCTCGATTGCCGCCGCCCCCCTCGCCGCTCCGATTGCGGCAAAGCTCGGCGTGGTCAGAGCCATCTTTCTGATGCTCGTCATCGGCGGTATTGCCTTCCTCGGCTTTCATTTTTTCCAGCCGCTCTGGGCGTGGTTCGCGTTGCGCATCGTGCTGCATTTTGCACTGACGGTGCTTTTCGTCCTGTCAGAATATTGGATCAATGCCTCAGCACCGCCGGAAAAACGCGGACTGGTGCTCGGGATCTATTCCACATCGCTCTCGCTCGGTTTCGCGCTCGGACCATGGCTTTTCTCGAAGATCGGCAGCGCCGGTGGCCTACCATTCTTCGTTGGATTCGCAATCATCATGATTGCGCTCATCCCGGTGACAATTGCCTGGCGCGACAGCCCGGATTTCGAGGAAGGTGAACATGTTCCCTTCCTGCCGTTTATCTTCGCCGTGCCAACCGCGACCATGGCAGTCTTCGTCTTTGGTGCCGTGGAAACGGGCGGCTTTGCGCTTTTCCCGGTCTTTGGCGCGCGCATTGGCTATCCGGAAGCGGACGCTGCGTTGTTGCTGACGATGATTGGTCTCGGCAATGTGCTGCTGCAAATTCCGCTTGGCATCATCAGCGACAAGATTTCCGACCGCCGCAAGCTTCTGCTGTTCTGTGCAGTCACCGGCCTCATCGGCATGATCGCGCTGCCCTATCTGATGCAGCACTGGTATCTGATGGCGGGCGTGCTGTTCCTGTGGGGTGGCGTGGTGGCTGGTCTCTACACGGTCGGCCTTGCGCATCTCGGTTCCGAACTCACAGGCCGCGAACTGGCGTCGGCCAATGCCGCCTTCGTGTTCTGCTATGCAATTGGCATGCTGGCAGGCCCGCAGGCCGTGGGTGTCGGCATGGATGCTTTCGGCCCGGCAGGTTTTTCGTGGACGCTTGGGGTATTTTTTGCCGCATATGCGATCTTTGCAGCAGGAAGACTGCTTTTCAGAAAGAAGCGGACTTGACTTTTCGGCCCCAATCCGTAGTTATGCGGCGAATTTCCGCTGCCGGGTGAATTGCCGGAATCGCTGGCGGTTACCATCCATAGAGTATGACCCCGGAGAATGGGAGCCCGATAAGCGGGTCCGGTTTCCGAAAAGGTGATGCTCCGGCAAAGTTAAAGAGCAGGTATTTCGATATGGCCAAGGCTACGACGATCAAGATCAAGCTTTTGTCGACCGCTGACACCGGCTTCTTCTACGTTACGAAGAAGAACAGCCGCACGATGACGGAAAAGATGACAAAGACCAAGTACGACCCGATTGCGCGCAAGCACGTCGAGTTCAAGGAAACGAAGATCAAGTAATTCGTTTCCCGCGTTGCCCATGCGGTGACCGGAATCAAAAAAGCCGTCTCTCACGAGACGGCTTTTTGTTTTTGATCCGTCGTTTATCAAAACATTCAGGCAGCCGAAGCGACCACCCGATTCCGCCCATTCTTTTTTGCGAGATAAAGCGCTGCATCGGTTCTGTCGAACAGCGCTTCGACGCTGTCGCCGATCAGGCGCAAGCCAGCCAGACCGACACTGATCGTCATATTGACCTTGTGGCGCCCGCTGGCGACCGAGAAGGGCACTGCCTCGACAGAGGTGCGGATACGCTCTGCAACGGCTGCTCCGGCCTGCAAATCTGTATCGGGCAGCACGACGATGAACTCCTCGCCACCATAGCGACACATCAGGTCCATACCGCGGATATTCTTGCGCAGGCGCGATGCGAATTCGCGCAGGACATCGTCGCCAGCATCATGCCCGTACTGGTCGTTGACGCGCTTGAAATAGTCGAAGTCGATCATGATGACCGTCAGCGGGCGCTCCCGGCCTGTGGCGCGGCTATAAAGCACCGGCATATGCGTATCGAGATAGCGGCGGTTGTGCAGCCCCGTGAGATCGTCCGTTACCGCCATGGTGATCGAGCGGTTCAGGCTCTGCCGCAGCAGATCATTGTAGCACTTGCGCTTGATCTGCGTACGCAGCCGCGCAAAAAGCTCCAGCTTTTCCAGCGGGCGCATCAGATAATCGTTAACGCCAAGCTCCAGCGCGCGAACGACAAGCGCGCCCTCGTCTTCCCGCACAATCAGGATGATCGGCACCAGTCGGGTACGCTCGATGGTGCGCAATTGGGAGCAGAGGCGCAGCGGGTCGTAATAGGTGAAAGCCGCCGAAACGACGATGCTGTCAAAATCCGCCTCGATGGCCTTGATGAGAGCGGCATTGGCGTCTGTGGCGATATCGACCCGATAGGTTTCGCCCAAAATAACGCGCAGCCGTGCTGCCGCCGTTTCATCCTCGTCCACAACGAGGATGCGGGCGGCATCCTGCAAGTTCGGACCGGAACCAGAAACCTTGGCTGAAAGCAGCGCCTCCACCTCGGCATCGGCCACGCTGTTGCTGCGCTGGAACAGTTCGTCCGAGACCAGCTTCAGGCGGGCGAGGCTTTTCACACGCGACATCAGATGGAGATCGTTGACCGGCTTGGAGAGAAAATCATCTGCACCCGCCTCCAACCCACGAATCTTGTCTTCCGGGCGGTCAAGCGATGTCACCATGACCACAGGAATATTGGACGTGCGCGGGTCGTCCTTCAGCTTGCGGCAAACTTCGAAGCCATTCATGCCCGGCATGAGAACATCGAGCAGGACAACGTCAATCTGCCCGCCTAAGCAGATTTCGAAAGCATCTGATCCGTTATAAGCGCTGACAACTTCGTAATACTCAGCAAGCAGCCTTGCTTCCAGAAGCTTCACATTGGAAGCCACATCATCGACGACGAGAATTCTGGCAGTCATGATCCCCCTCGCCTGGTCGAGCCTAAGCGTCGCCCAGATAAGACTTTATCGTTTCTATAAATCTTGGAACAGAAATTGGCTTGGATATATAGGCCTCGCATCCGCCCTGCCGGATGCGTTCCTCGTCGCCTTTCATGGCGAAAGCCGTGACCGCGATCACCGGAATATGGCGCAGTTCCTCATCGTCTTTCAGCCACTTGGTCACTTCCAGACCTGAGACTTCCGGAAGCTGGATATCCATGAGAATGAGATCTGGCCGATGTTCGCGTGCGAGATCAAGCGCCTCGAGACCGTTTCGTGTCCGGATCGTTTCGTATCCGCTGGCTTCGATAAGATCGCGAAACAACTTCATATTCAATTCGTTGTCTTCGACGATCATTACGCTTTTCGTCATCGAAACTTCCCTGGGGCAACTCCCCGGCCCGATTATTCATTCATCTACTGGCATTGGCTGACACCAAACAGTGTGTGCACCGACATTCCCCTCGGTCCACTCTATGATTTAACCTCATTTCATTGACGAAAGGCAAATAATTCCGTTGTCGCTACAAGGACCTGCATCTTATATGAAAACAATTGCAGGCCCGCGTGGCGGCGGCATGGATAGGCTGAAATGGAGATGACGATGAAAACGCTTATGAACGAAACAGAAGCGCAGGGTCTCGCCATTGAAGCTTTGGCCTGGCTTGCGCAGGACAAGGATTTACTCCCGCGCTTTCTGGCGCTGACGGGCATCGAAGCCTCGTCCATCCGTCAGGCAGCGCGTGAGCCGGGCTTTCTGGCCGGTGTGCTGCAGTTTTTCTTAAGCCACGAGCCAACGCTGATGCGCTTTTGCGAAGAAACCGGGCGTGACCCGGCTATCATCCAGAAAGCGGCGTCTTTCTTGCCCGGCGGTGCGGGCCAGCATTTGCAAAGCGGCGCCGACTGATTCGACCGACACCGCCCTGTTTTTGCGCTGAAATCAGGCTGCGGTCGGCCCGGTGACGACCTCTTCCGCCGCGGACACATTGAGAACGTTCAGTTCATGCGCCCGCCCGTCGCGTGCAGTCCATGAAATCGACTGGCCGGGTGCAAGCCCGATCAATGCCGTACCGATCGGGGTCAGAATCGAAACCTTGCCCTGTGCAATGTCCGCCTCGCCCGGATAAACCAGCGTCACGCGGCGCTCATGTCCGTCATTGGAACGGAATTCGACCACCGAACCCATATGCACCACATTTTGCGGCAGCCGCTTGGCGGGCACGACCTTGGCGCGGTCAAGTTCGGCCATCAGCTCGTCGGCGATTTCCTCGTGCTGCTCGGCGACGCTGTTGGCCAGCCCCATCAGGCGCTCGTAATCGACGTCGCTGACGACAATATTGGGCTTCTTGCGATTCTTGACGCTCATGGCGATAGCTCACTGTTATAAAAGATAAATATCTCCGAGCATGATGGCTCGAAGCGGATTATTGGGATGTTTTCATGAAAGCGCTTGTCGAATTCGCTTGAGGCAAGCGACGAACCATCCCCCGGAGTCCTTCTGCGCTAGGCAGGACTCGAGGGCCTTTATCCCGCGATCGGTTGAACCCGATGGAGTATGGCGGCGAAACGGTTGTTCATAACACTAAAGTTGGTGATATCGTTGCCAATGTCAAGAGCATGACGGTTGTGCGCGGCTCTGCCAGTGGCACGGCGCGCGATTGGTGATATACAAAGCATGTTCCTTTTATGTTCGTTCGAGCAGGCTTCATCGAGTCGAAGCCGGGCCAGACGACGAAGCTGCGCATGTGGACGATGGTTGAGAATTTCGCCGGAAACAGTTCGGAGCAAGGCTTATGTCGCGACTGTCTGTCGCTGCAGAAGAGTGCTTCGGTGCGCCGCTGTTTTTCCTGCGGCAGCCCGCGCCTGGTGCGACATCCGGAATTGTACAAGCTGACGCTGGCGCATATCGATTGCGACGCATTCTACGCCTCCGTTGAAAAGCGCGATAATCCTGAATTGCGCGACAAGCCGCTCATCATCGGCGGCGGCAAGCGCGGCGTCGTTTCGACAGCGTGTTACCTCGCCCGTATTCATGGTGTGCGTTCGGCGATGCCGATGTTCAAGGCGCTGGAAGCCTGTCCCGAGGCGGTCGTTATCAAGCCTAATATGGAGAAATATGCCCGCGTGGGGCGCGAAGTGCGCCAGCTGATGCGTGATCTCACCCCATTGGTTGAGCCGCTTTCCATTGACGAAGCGTTTCTCGATCTCAGTGGCACGGAACGACTGCATAAGGCGCCGCCCGCCGTGGTTCTCGCACGCTTTTCCAAGCGCGTGGAAAGCGAGATTGGAATCAGCGCATCCATCGGCCTGTCCTATTGCAAATATCTCGCCAAGGTGGCCTCCGATCTGGAAAAGCCGCGCGGGTTTTCCGTTATTGGAGAAGCCGAGGCGCTCGATTTTCTGCGCGATAAGCCGGTGAGCATGATCTGGGGCGTCGGCAAAGCATTTGCGGCCAAGCTGCAAAGCGACGGCATCCGTAGCATAGGCCAGCTCCAGACGATGGATGAAGGCGGGCTGATGAAGGCCTATGGCACCATGGGCCAGCGTCTCTATCGCCTGTCGCGGGGGCAGGACAGCCGACGGGTCGAGCCGGAACATGATATGAAAAGCGTTTCGGCGGAAACGACCTTCAGCACCGATCTTTCCACTGCGGCCGATCTGGTGCCTGTTTTGCGTGCGCTTGCAGAAAAAGTATCGCGACGGCTCAAAGCAGGTGAAATTGCCGGGCGCACGGTCGTCCTCAAGCTCAAGACGCAGGACTTCAAGCTGCGCACCCGCAATCGCCAGCTTTCGGACCCGACCCAGCTGGCTGACCGCATTTTCCGCCATGGATTGCAGCTTCTGGAAAAGGAGCTGGATGGCACCAAATTCCGGCTGCTTGGAATCGGTGTCGGCGAGCTATCCTCAAGCGACCGGGCTGACCCGCCAGATCTGGTCGATACGCAGGCCACAAAGCGTGCTGTCGCCGAAACCGCGATTGATCGCCTGCGCAACAAGTTCGGGCTGAATGCAGTTGAGACCGGCTATACTTTCTCAAAAGGTAATCTCGCCCGCACGCAGACACCATCCGACCGCGATAATGACGACCACGACTGAGTGATTGGCGGCCTGACGGGAATTCACCGCGTTATCCGACTTGTTTCCGCTTTAGACTCACGGTTCAATTCCCGCAGCTAAAACATGGAGGTTAAAAATGCTGACAGGCCCATTGTGTCGAGCAGGCCGCGCGCTCGTTGAGATTTCACGCGATAACCTCGCCAAACTATCCAAGGTGGATGCATCGGTTATCGAAGATTTTGAGCGGAAGATCGACAAACCGTCCGCTGAAACGATCAATCAGCTGCAAAGCGCGTTGGAAGATCTCGGCGCAGTTTTTATCCCGGAAGATGAACGCGGAGTTGGCGTTCGCTTGAAATTCACCGCCTCCGAAGCCAAACGCATAGCGATCCTCGAAGGCGAAGGCGGCATCATAGCCCAGGATGACGTCACCTGACACATTGGTGCCGTGGCCGTTCAAACAGCCGTTTGGACTGCAAACGCCGGATTTCGTTTTGATACACTATCTGCAGGCACAAGCATTAAGGCAGAACTCTCTTGCGGGAGAGCACATGTGAGCGTCTGCCCCGCCTAAACGGGGCAAATCATTCAACCGCCGAAAATGGTCCGTCCACCGCTGAAACCCGATCCCGAACTGGTCGTAAATCCGCTCCTGTTCTTGCCGCCCGCGACAATAACCCCGGTAGATTTATCGGACTTTACCGTCTGGGTATCCAGGTTTCCGTTCGTTGGCGCGGTCGCAAATGCAGTTCCTGCCGTCATGAATGCACCAACGGCTAACAAAGCTATGGTCTTCATGGTTCCTCCTTTGCTGGCCCTGCCAGCTGACGCCGAAAATACGATGAGATCATGCGGGCGTTGACGCACCATCCGGCGTTTAGAAAACGCCAGATTTGGCCTCGATGATATACGGCACATGCCGTATTTCGGCATCTAGACGCCCTCCACAGTATTGAAATTTCAGTCAGTTACTAAACCGGGGCGAACATATTGCGGAGGCTCAGAGCCAAAAGACGGCATAGTTTGCCACACCCAAGAAAATAAAACCTTGGATATCAATCGGTTACAGTGATTTTGAGAAAAAAATGGAGGCCTCGCCCGGAATCGAACCGGGGTGCAAGGATTTGCAGTCCTCTGCGTAACCACTCCGCCACGAGGCCTTCCTGAGAGCGTTTCCAAATCAATTGGTTTGGCTCTGCGCAGTTCCAATATTGATCCCTGCCCACTTCGTCAAGCGATTCGAGCCCTTTGTGTAAAAAATCCTTGGTGTTTTCTCTTGGCCTACGAATAAGCGCCTGCGGCCAGCGCGATTGGGGAATTTTAGAGCATTACGATCTGTTAACGCATTGGAAAGGACAGGCTGTGCAACAATAAGCCCATGAGACAAGCGCCGACATGGAGACGAGTGAAGCACGCGGCTTGCTTCGTTTTGCGCGTGGCCATGCTGGCCGCCCCCATTCTGCTGGCATTAGCGGCTTTGACCATGGTGACCAATCCGGACGGTAACAAACCGCCGGTTCCCGACAAGGGTGTTTCCGGCGCGACAGCGCCGACCGGAAATTGATCCCTCGTCGGCAATCTGACGTTACAAATTGCAACAGCTGGAAACCTCGCTGCCGAATCCTGGATTGAAATGGCTCGTAGAGTGCCGCAATCGTTCAATTGCGGAGATGATTTATGGCCAAGCTGCAGTTCTTTTTTGCAAAGGCCTTGCCCTATATGGGAACAGGCTTCATGCTCGTCAATTTTCTGGCTTTGCTTTACGCCGTCACCATACGCGGATGATTTCATGACGATTAGAAGCGAAAAGGGCGCCGTAGCGCCCTCTTTCATTTGACGACGTGCCAGACGCCGCCCTTGCCGTCGCCTTTAACGTCACCCATCTTCATGTCGTCGTGGTAACGATAAAGCGGCATTCCCTTGTAAGCCCACATATCCTTGCCGTCCGTGGCTTTGACGACAGAAAAGTCGCCGTCCGATTTTGCGCCTTTGTCGGCATGAAATGCAGGCCAAATCTTCAGGCATTTGGCATCGCAGGACGATTTACCGCCTTCGTCCTTGTCAAATGTATAAAGCGTCATGCCCTTCGGCGTGGTCAGTATTTTGCCGGACTGGCTATCCATCATCTTGGCAGGTTCGGCTGCAAACGCGCCAGCCGTCGATAGCGCGACCAATCCGATCGCTAGAAGCATCGTTTTCACGGCATATCCTCCTTGGTTCGGAAGACAGACATATGATCGTTTATAGTTCCGCCTGTTCTTCCGATCTGGAGTTTGCGCCCCGTTGCAGCCCGAAATATGGCGCTGCGATTCGGAAGCAAAGAATCAATTAGCCGGAACCGGACAACTGAGATCACCCTCTTCGCAGCTTAGATAAGTCCGCAGTTGCTTATTGCGCTGCTCGGTCAGGTCGGTTTTGCAGCTGGCAACAAGCATCGGATAGATGCTGCCACCGGAAGAATTGCCCGCATTGAAACCGCATTCGGCATCTCTGAATGCAATCCATGCGCGCTGGGCTTTGACAAACCGCGCCTTTCCATCGGCGTCATCGGCAAGACGCTTCTGGATTTCCTTGAAGCTGGCGTTGAGCTTCTTATCAGCAGCAGAAAAATCATCGCCAGCGCATTGGGTCATCGTGGCCTGATCTTGCGCATTGGCGCATTTTTTAGAGGCCGCCGTCGCAGGCAGACAAAGAAAAAGCGAAGCAAGACCAACAGCTGCAATCCGTAGCATCAATATTCTCCCAAGCGTGACAGTTCCTTTTCAAAAAAAGTATAGCTATGTCAGTTTTAAATGCACATAAAACCGCTAAATTAGGTTAACCGACAAGAAGCACGCGGAACATCTTTCGGAAGTGACTTATCGCGCGCCATCATCTGCGGCTTTTCTTTCAATCCAGTCCCGTGCGGCCTGCCAGCTGCCGAAGGCCATTCGCTGATTGTGCAGCGCGTAGGCGATCCAGCGTTCCTCGGGGTTTTCGCTGTCTTCAGGCATGATGGTGCCGATGCGATTACCATGACTGTCATGCACAGGATAAATCATCGAAGCTCCCTCCCCGGAGGTTCCGCGTCGGCATTGTTTACGGGCCGACCTTTCTGTTTATTGTTTGCGCTCTCGATTGCCAGAGCCGGACGAGCAGTTATTATTGCGCCCACTATTCAGGGGTTAGGTGGAGTCATAAACAATGCTCGCGACGTTTCTAGAATTTCCCACCTATGCCGTCTTTTTGTTTTTCATAGCTTTTGCTCTTATACTATTCGCTATCGGCTATTGCGCGCTACGATATCTCAATGTGCACGCCAAACACGATATTTTTTCCATACCTGCACCGGCCTTTCTCGGAACGATTGCAACCGCATGGGCGCTTTCCATTGGCTTTGTCGCTGCCGACGCATGGTCGCTCAATTCTCGCGCCGATTTTTCGGTGAGCAAGGAGCGCTCTGCCATCCACCGATTGCTGGATACAGCTAACCCCATGGTTCTCAACGATGAGGAACTAAAGACTGCGGTGCTCAACTATCGCACCATCGTGGTCGACGATGAATGGGGACAACGGAACAACACGGCTTCGACATTGGAAGTGGATCACGCGATCCTGGAGATTCGCGCCATGGTCCAAAAGATTGCGCTTTCCGGGCTGCCCGGCCCGATTGTCTCGCAACTCGTCAATGATTTTGACGAACTTCAGGATGCCCGTAATGAGCGATTGGCGGTGGCGAGCGCGTCGATCGACGAATCCAAGTGGTATCTCGTCCTGTTCCTGACCCTGCTGACAGCCATCACGATTGCTTCGGTCCATGCCGATCGCCCGCTTGCCGGGCGGCGCGCCCTGATCCTCTACGTGCTCACAGCCACGATCAGTCTTTGGATATTGGCAAACCACGCAAATCCCTATGTCGGCATGGGGGATCTCAAGCCGGACCTGCTCTTCTCCGCTCAAAGGCATTCTACGGCTCCAACCCAACCCGCTGGCTCGTGAACCATCTCTGGGCTGGGGGATTGCGGAAAAATCGACTGAACGCTCTCCTGCGCCTGCCTGAAGCCATCAGCATTAAATGACGGTTCTGCGGCCCAATGTGCCACTGCGGCGAAGTGATTCGCGCTCTGCACGTGACGATTTAAAGATGGAGAAATTTGCATGAATTGAAACGGGTAAAACGCCGTACAGTCATGGTGCATTGTTAATGCAATGCTTGATCAGTTTTGCGCAAGTGATTGAGTTATTAAGTGACTTCGGAAATTGAAGTGGCTCCCCGGGCCGGATTCGAACCAGCGACCAACCGGTTAACAGCCGGTTGCTCTACCACTGAGCTACCGGGGAACAGGTGCTCGTTGCGTCAGCGATGTGGCGTATAGCAAAAGGATTTCGGGTTTGCAAAGGGCAAAATCGTATTTTTTCCAACTTTTTGCATCTGCCTCACGAAACCCTATATTCTCTGGGACATTCAGACGTAAAAAATATGCAGCAGCTGTGGAGAGACCTGGTCCAGTGAACGAAGAAACGAACCCCAAAGCGCCCCGCAAGGTCATTTTGATTCTTGGTCGGCGAATCCCGATTCCCCAATCGGTGATGATGCGCCGCATGTTGGGCGGCACTCTGGTGGCCGGTGGTGCACTGGGTTTTCTTCCTGTGCTGGGTTTTTGGATGCTTCCGCTTGGCCTGATCGTGCTTTCTCACGATTCTCACCGGGTTCGTCGTATCCGCCGGCGCAGCGAAATCTACATCTGGCGCAAATGGGTGCGCCGCAACGCGTCCTCAAATGCCAATGGTGGCACGGGAAACTGATATCTCGCGCCGTTGCAGGCCTGAGCGCTCAACAGAAGCAACGCGATAGAAACGACATGGCCCGGCATGAAGCCGGGCCAATCCGAGTCCGCGTATCAGTTGATGGTTCAGGACAGATTCTTCCGCCGCTGCGCGTAACTGCGCCGCCGGACTTCTCCCGGCGTCAGATGGCGATATTTGCGAAGCGCAGTCGTCATGTGGCTCTGGCTGGAAAAACCCAACGTGGCTGCAAGCTCACTCAAGGATATATCGGTCTCGCGCAGGCATCGCTCGGCTTCGTCCAGCCGCAGTCGCATCAGATATTGATGTGGTGTAAGACCGAAGCTTGCGCGAAAACAGGTTGCAAAATGGCCCGCTGAAATCCCGATCAGGGATGCCATGTCCGGCACAGATACCTGCTGGCGATAGTTTTCCCTGAGATAATTCTCAATCTGTCGGCAGGCATAATTGCTGAGCCCAAACTGCTGTTTGTTGCTGCCCCTTGCGATAGACGCGTTGCGCACCAGCACGCCTGTCAGCACCGTGCGGAACGCATCCATATAGGTGCTGCTTACATGAGGTGATACTTGTAGCTCCCCCCACAGGATTTGCGCCAGTTGCAGGCACTGCCTGTTGGAAAAATGAATTGGCGTCCAGTTATGGGTAGCCTCTTCGCTTTCTTCCGCAGAAAAAAACGACGTGTCGAGCGTCACCGTCAGATGCGCGGTATTTTTGGGCCACACGATTGCGCAGCTCATGTGAGCGGGAATGATGAACGTCATACCTGCCGGGCAATTGATGGTCTCCTCAGGCGCCTCAAAGGGCTTCCATCTCAACCCGCGCACCATTTCGAGCACGATGATGGCTATGGTTTCGAGCGAGTGATACGTCCTCTCGCCAATGTCTGAAAAACCGTAATCAATATCGGGTTTGCCACCGCCATCCAGCGATGCCAGCTGCATTGCGTTGATTACTGGCGATGGATCATAAGTCGATAAATTCATTGAGTTATTCTTCATGACTATGCTCATATTATCCTCAATCATCAAACCGAAAAAAAGAATAAATATTGGGAGCGCCACGGGTTTAATGGAACGGACTCGAAACCTGTATTCCCCCTGGATTTTAGAAAATCAAAACGGCCTTCCCTCAAAAACCGCGTGAATGCCGCAAATCAATCTTTAGTTGCAATTTAAAGATTATGCAACCGAATTATTGAAGCCGGACAAAACGTGTTGCGGCACGGAATAAGGCTCCGTTGTTGCATCCTCCCTTTGCTCTCATTAGCAGCTTCTCATGTAAATCAGGCGGATATTGGGGCTGTTGCACGCCATTGCATTTTTGCATCCATTGAAAACCGAAATGCAGCGCGGTTTGGGCTTCCTTGACGGCTTCTTCATCGACCTTGAATAATGCACAGGGCCTGTCCGAATTGAATGCAAAGCTGTCCACCTCGATCGCGCTGCGTCACACCGCTGTAATAAAGGCCCGCTAAACAGGGGGCCACGATGTGGGGGTGCATTCGCGCTGTTTCTGCATTGGAACTGTTTTTGCCGCTTGTCGAGGTCTCATAAAGATGTTTCAATCTGAATTGCACGGCTGTGCAGAAAAAACAAAAGCAGCCGGCGATCCTGGGGAGGAGACGCCTATGCCAGCTTTTCTGGAGGTGGCGAGCGCGCGCGTTCGTTATGGCAATAATGAGGTTCTCAAAGGGGTAGATCTGTCGGTCCGCAAAGGCGAATTCGTTGCCCTGCTCGGATCGTCAGGTTGTGGAAAAACAACCCTGCTGCGTGCAATCGCTGGTTTCAACACGCCCAGCAGCGGCGCGATCAGGGTCAATGGAACTGATGTGACTCGCCTGCCCCCGGACAAGCGCGGCATGGCGCTGGTATTCCAGTCCTATGCGTTGTGGCCGCACATGACGGTTGCGCAGAACATCGGCTATGGTCTGCGCATTCGCGGTATTGCCAAAGACACGATCAAGCAGAAGGTGGAGGAAGTTGCCCGCCTGCTTGGCCTCGACGCACTGCTGGAAAGGAAGCCCGCGGCTTTGTCCGGAGGTCAGCGCCAGCGCGTCGCGCTGGGTCGTGCACTGGCCATCCAGCCCGACATTCTGCTTCTTGACGAGCCTCTCTCCAATCTTGACGCGCGTATCCGTCTGTCGGTGCGTCATGAAATCAGCGCCTTGCAGCGCCGTTTGGGCATTACGGCGGTTCACGTGACCCATGATCGCGAAGAAGCGATGGTCATGGCGGATCGGATCGTCATTCTCAACAATGGCGAGATCGCCCAGGCTGGCGCACCCGAGGAAGTCTACAACCATCCGGCATCCGATTTTGTGGCCGCCTTCATGGGTGCGGAAAACCTGATTGAACTGCCTGTTGCGATCAAAGCTGACAGGATCGAAATCGCGACGGGCGCGCATAACAAGGCAAGCACTATTCCAGCCGGAAGGCGCACTCTTTCCGATGGAATCGCTTCCGCGCGCTTCCGCAGCGAAGCTGCGCATCTCGTAAAGCCGGGCACACAGCGCGACAATGCACCTGCCCTCGTCCTCACAGGCAGGGTGGAGCAGACCAGCTATCCCGGCGGCCTTTGGCGACACATGGTCAGCATTGGCGACCGCCATATCATGGTCGATGCGCAGGAAAGCCACCAACCCGGTACGGATGTCGAAATCCAGATACCCGAACAGGCGCTGTTTCTGTTCGACAAGTAGTCCCGCACCAGTTTTGCCGGGCGGCGTTTCGGCTCGGCCAATGTCAGTAACTGCGGGCATCAACCAGTCCGCAGCAGCTTAAAAATTCCCGATGAAGCAACAGGATGCCTTGCATCCCAATCGCAATCTACAAACCGGATGATCCGGATTTAACAGGAGTTTTTCATGAGAACGGTCCTGAAAGCAGCAATGGTACTCGGTCTTACCGTGGCCCCAGCATCCGCCGACGAACTGACGGTGCTTACCGCCGGTGACCAGAACATGGTCGATTACGTCAACCAGTATCTCGGACCATTGTTCGAGAAGGAAAATCCGGGCACGACCGTGCGCGTTGTCGGCACCGGCCCGGGCGATGCCGGTTCGCAGAAGATTCTCGAGCGTTTCGAAGCCCAGTCCAAGGCGGGTGTCGAAAAATGGGATACGGACGTTGCCGTCATCCATGAAAAATTCGCCGGGCCGATGGTCACCGGCAAATTCCTTGAAAATTATCGCGGCAAGATCGAAACTGGCAAGCTGGTAACCCGCGACAATGCCAAGATGGCGCTTGGCACCAATGTCGACGGCTATGTCATGCCGATGTTCAACAGCCAGACCGCGCTTGCCTATAATCCCGCACTCGTCGCCACACCGCCCAAGAGCTATGACGAACTCGTCGCCTGGGCCAAGGAAAATCCGAAGCAGTTCGGCTATAACGGCATCAAGGGCGGTGCTTCGGGCGTCAGCTTCGTCATGGGCTGGATTTATGCCTATGGCGGCGATGCGAACAAGCTTCAGCAGGGACCGTTCGAAGAAGGCGAAGCCAAGAACTGGGACAAGGCTTTTGCATCGCTGAAGGAGTTCACCAAGAACGCGACCCTGACGCCGGGCAATGCCGGAACGCTCGACATGCTAAGCCGTGGCGAAATCGCCATGGGTCCGGTCTGGGTGGATATGTTCTATTCATGGAAGGCCAATGGCCAGTTGCCGCCCGAAATGAAGCTTGTTTTGCCGGAGCCCGGCATGCCGGGCCAGCCGATGCATTATGTGATCCCGGAAAAGAGTGCGAATAAAGAACTGGCCGAAAAGTTCGTCGCGCTGGCAACCAGCCCGAAAGTTCAGGCCGAAGGCATTGTGAAGCGCTTCAACTGGTATCCGGGCATTGACGCCGACAACGTCAAATCGGAACTCGATGCCGACACCTGGAACAAGCTTTTCACCGATATCTCGGCAGATGATCTGGGCAAGTTCGGCAAGTCCTTCCCGATTGCGCCGTACAACACCGCCATTCTCGAAGCCTACGAACGTCAAGTTGGCAACTGATAACCGCGTTGCCGGATGCGCCGCCGCAGGCGCATCCGGCATTCCATCGTTTTCATGAGGTCTCGAATGTCGCCAAGACTGACGGGTTTACTGCTGGTCGCGCCTGCATTGGCAATCGTCGTGGTATTGTTCATCGTGCCGCTGTTCGGCGCCCTCACCGGAGCATTTTATGTGTCCGGGCAATGGGGTTTCGGCAATTTCACCAAGACATTCGAGCTTTATTCAAGCGACATTCTGTTCACATTGCTGATTGTCATGCTGTCGTCGGCGCTGATCGCACTGCTCTCCATCGCGATCAGCGGTTACCTGACGCTCGGCTCCAATCCGCGCGCTGTCGCGGTGCTGCGGTGGCTCTATCGCTGGCCATTGTTCATTCCGTTTATCGTCGTCGGCCAGATATTACGAACCTTTCTCGCCAAGAATGGTCTGATGAACAGCCTGCTGATCGAAACCGGCATACTGACACCGTTACAGGCGATGAGCTTTCTTGACTGGCGCGGCATTACCATCGCTTTCGTCTGGAAACAGACCCCGTTCGTCACCCTGCTGCTGGCAGGCGCTATGGCTTCGCTCGACAGAAGCACCATTGAATCCGCCCGCAATCTGGGCGCAGGACGCCTGCGTATCCTGATCGAGATTGTTCTGCCACAGGTGCGCCAGACGCTTCTTGTGGGGCTTATCTTAAGCTTCGTGACCATGATGTCGGTCCTGTCCGTACCGCTGATGATCAACGCGCAATCACCCACCATGATTACCGCCAATATGGCCTTCCGCATCAATGCCTATGGCGATTACGGTGTCGCCAATGCGCTTGGCACGATTTCGCTGCTGATGACCAGTCTGGTGGCGTGGATCTATCTGCGCCAGACCATGAAGGAGCACGGCAAATGAGTACCACCTTCGACTGGCGCTGGATACCGCGCGGCATCATACTCGGCCTTCTGGCCTTCGCGATTTTCGGCCCGCTGGCCAACCTCCTCCTGTGGGCTGTGGCGGAACGCTGGTATTTTCCACACACACTGCCGCTGCAATACGGTTTTTCCTTCTGGGCCAATGTGTTCTCGCCGCGCGGCAATGCCTTGTCGTCGCTTGGAACCAGTGTTCTCATCGCGATCCTGACCGTGATCGTCTCGCTTGGTCTGGCCATTCCAGCGGGCTATGCGCTGGCAAGGCTGAAACTGCCGTTTCGTGGCCTGATCCTGCTGACGCTTCTGATCCCGCAAGCCTTTCCCAACCTCCCGGTCTATGTGAACATCGCGCAAATGTTCTATTCGTTCGGCCTCAATGGCACGATCATCGGCGTGGTGTTGGTGCATGTCACGCATGGTCTGGTCTATGCGGTCTGGATTGCAACCGCCGCCTTCTCGGCCATCGACAGCGAGCTTGAAGAAGCCGCGCGTTCCATGGGCGCTTCCGCGATAAAAACCTTCTTCGACATCACATTGCCAATCGCCGCACCGGGGCTGCTGGCAAGCGCGATCTTCGTTTTCCTTGAATCGCTGGACGAATTTACCGGCACCTATTTTGTGGGCGCACCGGACATTTCCACCCTGCCGCTCTTGCTCTATACGGCAAGCTCTGGCGGCAACTATCAGATTGCATCAATCAGCGCGTTGATACTGCTTGTGCCTTCGATTGCATTCATGTTCGTTGTGGAGCGCTTTCTTCGCGCCGATGTTCTTTCGAAAGTGGGGCGCTAGAAATGGCTCAGCAGGATCAGGACGCCAGTGGTGGCCCGCGCTTCATCAGCGCGCATGAAGTGGCGCAGGAAGCAGGCGTTTCGCGCTCCGCTGTGTCCCGCACCTTCACGCCCGGCGCGAGCGTCTCGGCTGCAACCCGCGAGAAAGTGCTGAAAGCCGCCGACAAGCTTGGCTATCAGGTCAATGATCTTGCTCGCGGACTTCTCGCCCATCGCAGCCGTATCGTCGGCATGATCGCCGCCGATCCCGACAGCCCTTTTCGTGCCCGCCAGATCGCCACCCTTTCCCGACGTCTTGCGGCGCGCGGCAATGTGCCGGTTTTGATCCCCACCGGTCAGCATGGCGAGAACCTTTCTGCCGCCCACGAGGCGCTGTTGCGCTATCGTGCGGAAGCGACGGTGGTTTTGTCGGGCATGCCTTCCTCGTCCTTCGTCGAACTGGCGCAGCGAAATGGCCAACCGCTCATTCTCGTGGGCCGGACCGAGGCCGGGGCAGACCGCGTCCACGCCAACAACAAACTCGCAGCAGAAACGGCGGTCGATGTTTTTACTGCGCGGGGTTTAAAAAAGCTTGGCCTGCTTACATCAAGCGTCGGCAGTCCGAGCCTTGTGGAACGAGAGCAAGCATTTGTAGCCAAGGCGGCCAGTATGGGCCTGCCGGTGGTCGTGCAGCGCGGTGAACTGACGGACTATGACAGCGGGTTCGCCGCCGGTTCGCTGCTTCTTGGCGATAAGGATCGGGTTGAAGCCGTGCTTTGCGTCAATGATCTGATGGCGTTTGGCCTGATGGACTGCGCGCGCGATGTCTATAATCTCAGCATTCCGGAGGACCTTTCGATCATCGGCTTCGATAATGTGGCCGAGGCGCGCTGGGGCGCATATCGTCTGACGACATTCGACCAGAATGCGGAGCGTCTTTCGGCGGAAATCGTTCGCCTGCTCGATGAACGACAAAGCGCACCCAATGAGCCGCCGCAGACGATTATCCTGGACATGCCGCTCATTCTGCGCGGTAGTGTGCGGCCACTGAAAACAGACTATGCGACCAAGGGCGCAAAGGGTGCCTGACACATGACATTTCATTCCGTCTGGCTGCGCCCGTCGCGTGGCGACCTCCAGTTTCTCGAAACGATAGTTCGCGATCTGGCGCTTCGCTTTGATACGCCAGTTTTCGAACCGCATGCGACCTTGATCCCCGATATGGAACGCTCGACTGAAGAGCTTCAACCGCTGGTTCTCAGCCTTGCGATAGGGCGCAAGCCGCTCGATATCAAGATCGACGGTATAACTGCAACGGAAGCCTATTTCCGTTCGTTCTATGCCGAATTGGAGAAAACGCCGCCGCTGATGGATTTGAAGCGAGATACAATCGGCATTTCGGGCATGGACGATCTCGCAAGTTTCGTCCCGCATGTGTCTCTTGCCTATGGCGTTCATGAGACGCCGGAGAAACGCGCCGAAATGAAACGTCTTTCAGACGCACTGTCCGGTCGTAGTGTTCGTTTCGACCGCATGGTCATTGTCAGTTCGTCCAGCATGACCCCAATCGACCAATGGATCGTCAAGGATGAGATTTATCTGGCCGGATAACAGAAAGCCCGGTCAAAACCGGGCTTTTCATAGTCAGCATTAGAGCGCATCCCGAAAAGTGTGAAACGGTTTTCGGAAAAGATGCGCGTTAAAACAAAGAATTAGAGCGCCGATCTGATCCAATCACATCGAACCGCGCTCTATTGAGCGCGATCAGAGCGGGCGCGGATTGTTGCGGTAAACATCCGCAATATCAGCCAGCACTTCGTCCGACAGTTTCAGCTCATGGGCCGCGATATCCGTCTTTAGCTGCTCAACAGTCGTGGCCCCGATGATGACAGAGGTCATGAACGGGCGGGTCAACGAGAAGGCAATGCCCATCTGGGCGATATCGAGGCCATGCTTCCTGGCAACATCGATATAAGCACGCACCACCGGTTCCGAATGGGAATTGTCACGCCACAGGCCGCCATCGGTGACCGCCGCGCGTGAACCGGCTGGCACATTGCCGCCAAGATATTTGCCCGTCAGCACGCCTGCGGCGAGTGTCGAATAGGCCAGCAGTCCGATATCTTCCGCCAAAGACACTTCAGCCATGTCGTAATCATAGTGGCGCTGCAACAGACCATATTCGTTCTGGATCGACGCCATGCGCGGCAGACCGTGTTCCTCAGCCAGACGCAGCCAGCGCATCGTTCCCCATGCGGTTTCGTTGGAAAGACCGACATGCCGGATCTTGCCTTCGCGAACCATATCGTCGAGGCCGAGCAAAGTGTCATGCATATGCTGCAATTCCGACTTCGCATCGTTCTTGGTGAAATCAAAATTCCACCCCTGTCCGAAATGATAATGCGAGCGCATCGGCCAATGGATCTGGTAAAGATCGATGTGATCGGTCTGAAGGCGCTTCAGGCTGTTCTCAACCGCCTCGCGCACACTGGCGCGGCTTGGGCGGGCGCCGCCGCGAATCCACTCCTGACGACCGCCGCCCGCAATTTTGCTGGCGAGAATGACCTTGTCGCGCTTGCCCGATTTCTTGAACCAGTTGCCGATATAGGTCTCGGTCTTGCCGTAGCTTTCAGCGCTCATCGGAATGGCATAGCCTTCCGCCGTGTCGATGAAGTTGATGCCTGCATCGACAGCAATATCCAGCTGTTCGTGGGCGTCGGCTTCGGTGTTCTGCACACCCCAGGTCATGGTTCCGAGGCAAATTTCAGTGACAGAGAGGCCGGTGCGGCCCAGGGAATTCTTTTTCACGAGGATTTTCCGGATCAATTGGTCCGCAGAACTGCGGAATAATGTGAGGGGTGAATTGATAGCCCCGCTTCGTCACCTCTGACAAGCCTGTCACAAAATATTCAACGATTACAGGAAGCGTTCTGCCGAATAAGGCGTCGGATCGATATAGGTTTTCTCGCCTGTCATCATTTCAGCGATGAGGCGTCCGCTTGCAGGGCCCAGCGTCAGGCCATGATGGGCGTGGCCGAAATCGAACCACAATCCCTTGTGGCGCGGTGCCGGACCAATCACCGGTCGCATGTCTGGTAGGCATGGGCGCAGACCAAGCCATGGCGTGCTGTCCACCGGCTCTCCAAGCTGCGGCACCAGACGCCGTGCAATCTTCTCCGTCTTTCCAAGCTGGATGCGATTGGCCGCAGCCGAGGGCGAAGCGAATTCGATGCCGGTGGTTAGCCGTACACCCTGCACCATCGGCGCCAAAACGTAACCGGCTTCCTCATCCACCACTGTATGGCCCAGTCGCGTATTGTTGCGCATTGCGAAATGCAGGTGATGGCCGCGTTTGATGCCCAGCGGAATGGGATAGCCGAAGCGGCGGAAAATGAGCCCCGACTGAGGCCCAAGCGCCACGACAACCTCACGCGCCTTAACCGGCCCTTCCCGCGTCGTCACCTGCCAGTTGTCGCCATTCTGCGCCAGCATTGACGCGTCGCCATGTACAAATCTGCCGCCGCGATTGATGAATAGATCGGCGTAGGCCTGAACAAGTCCAGCCGGATTGACCACCGATTTGGGATCGAGCCAGTGAATGGCCCCCGCAACCTCGCCCAGAGCGGTTTCGCGTGCGCGCAAGGCTCCGGCAGCCAGAATGTCATAGGCCAGATTGAAGCGCTGTAAATTGGGCAGACGACGCACCGCGGCATCAAAAGCGGACTGGTTGCGGTAAACCTGCATCCAGCCCTGTTTGCGAATGAGCTTTTCGCAGCCCGCCTCCGCAATCAGAGCATCATGCTCATGCACGCTTGCTTCGATCAGCGGCAGCATGGCCTGCGCGGCAATCTCCAGACGTTCCGGCGACGATTCCCGCCAGTAACGGTAAAGCCAGCGCGCCATGCGCGGAACATAAAGCGGAGAATAGCGCACATCGGTACGGCGATTGGTGGCGTAGCGCAGAAGCTTCCCAAAACCCTGCGGAAAGGAATAGGGAATGACGCTGGAGCGTTCGATCAGGCCGGCATTGCCGAAACTCGTTCCCTGCCCCGGCTCTGCCTTGTCGATCAGACAGACGGAACGTCCGCGCGCCTGCAAATGAAGCGCAGCCGAAACGCCGACAATGCCAGCGCCTAGAACGATAATATCCTGATTTTGCATCGGTATTTCCGGCATTCTCATTACAATACGCGCCAGCGTTTAGCTGGCGCGTTTCTGCTTGCAGCAAAGTCTGCTGCTGGTCGGGATCAATAAATGTCGAAGTCGAAATATTTCTTCACGATGGTGGCATAGGTGCCGTCATCGCGGATTTTCTTGATCGCGGCATTCAGCTGTTCGCGCAGATCGTTGTCTTCCTGCCGGACGGCAATACCGGCTGCGGTCTGCGTTCCCGGCACGTCTCCGAGCAGCTTGCAGCAATCAGCGCCATCAGCCTTAAGCCAATCCACGAGCGGGAACTTGTCCGACACGACGGCATCCAGACGACCGCTCTTGAGATCGGCATTGGCTTCGTCGGCGGTCGGGTAAAGTTTGGCTTCGGCACCACCCTTGGCATAAACGTCTTCGGCATAGGTTGCCTGCGTCGTGGAAGCCTGCGCGCCGATGGTCTTGCCCTTCAACGCTTCAACGTCAACCGAAGTGATCGCGCTGTCCTTCGGAACGGCGACTGCGAGCGGCGTGGAATAATATTTGTCCGTGAATGCGACCTGCTTCTTGCGCTCTTCGGTGATGCTCATGGAAGCGAGAACAGCGTCGAACTTATTCGACTTCAGGCCGGGGATCATGCCGTCCCAGTCATTGGCGACAATCGTGCACTTGGCTTGCATGGCAGCGCAGAGCGCTTTTCCAATTTCAACGTCCATCCCCTGAAGGGAGCCGTCAGCAGCAACGAAGTTGAAGGGCGGATAAGCGCCTTCCGTCGCGATGCGAATTTCCTTCCATTCCTTTGCCTGCGCCGGAATAACGGCGGCCACAGTGGAAAGGCCAGCAAAAAGGCCCGCGGCAAGGATAGATTTCAGCATGATGGTTTCCCCTTAAATGCTTATTTTTGTTGACTGCTTTTTAGTTCGTCCGACAGAAATTCGCTGTTTAGTGCAGCGCGCGAACCTCATCGGCTTCAGTTTGACTGAAGCACCGGATGCCGCCAACATCAAGTAGGCTTTTGGCGGCATCCGATGATATTTTAAGATCAATAGATGTCGAAATCGAAGTACTTCTTGCGGATCGTGTCGTAGGTGCCGTTTTCGCGGATCTTCTTGATCGCGGCATTGAACTGCTCGCGCAGATCGTCATCGCCCTTGCGCAGCGCCACGGCGATTTTGGTTTCGGAACCCGGAATGTCGCCGAGGAACTTGCAGCAATCCGCGCCCTGCTTCTTCAGCCAGTCGGCAGCGAGGAACTTGTCGGCTGCAATCGCATCGACGCGACCGCTTTCCAGATCGGCATTGGCTTCGTCGGCGGTCGGATAGAGCTTCACGTCAGCGCCAGCCTTGCCATAAACGTCATCGGCATAATTGCCCTGCGTGGTGCCAGCCTGTGCGCCGATGGTCTTGCCATCAAATGCCGACGGTTCAAGCGAAGTGAGGTCCGTATCCTTGGGCACGACGACTGCAAGCGGCGTCGTGTAATAGCGCTCGGTAAAGGCAACCTGCTGTTCGCGTTCCGGCGTGATGGCCATCGATGCGATCACTGCGTCGAACTTGTTGGCCTGCAGGCCGGGGATCATGCCATCCCAATCATTGGCGACGACCGTGCACTTGGCTTCCATGGCTTCGCACAGAGCATTGGCGATATCGAGATCGAAGCCAACGAGCTTGCCTTCTGGCGACATGTAATTGAACGGAGGATATGCGCCCTCGCTGGCGATACGGATTTCCTTCCATTCCTTAGCCTGAACGGGCAAGGCGAGAACGACAGTGGCCAGACCGGCCAGCAAAACTGATTTCAACATGATTTCCCTGTTTCATAGTCCTGTGCAATTCCGGCTGTTGACCGGAGTGCCGTTGCATGAGGCGAGAGTTCGCCCGTTTCTCAAAGCCCCGGTGGCAAGCCCCCTTGGCCAAAAGCACGAAAGGGCTCACTGCGCTGGCACGCAGTGAGCCCAAGTTCATCAGCCCAGAAAATCAGGCAACCAGACGCGTGGAATGGTCGTCCTGTGCATAGGCCTTGCCGAAGCGGTTCGCGAGGAATGCTTCCAGCGTGATGTCTTCCTGACGAATGAAGCCTTTCTGCGGCAGGTCGCCCTTAGCCAGCATGTCGAGCACCGCGCAAATGGCCGAAGCCGTGGTGATCTGGATGCCGGAGCGGACGATCTTGCCAACCTGCGCAGCATAAACCTTGTTTGCGTAGGTTTCTTGAACCAGACGGCCATTCTTGGTGCCGGAAACGGTCACGAAGATCACGACAACGTCCTGAAGCGTAGTCGGTAGCGCGTTTTCGAAGATGTCCTTCAGAACTTCGCGGCGATGACGCAGGCCGAGATCGTTCAGAAGCGCCTTCATGAGCGCAACGTGGCCCGGATAGCGAATGGTGCGGTAGTTGAGGGTGCGCACCTTGCCTTCCAGTGTTTCGCACAGCGTGCCGAGACCGCCAGACGTGTTGAACGCTTCATAGGTCACGCCGTCGAGCGAGAATTCTTCACGTTCTTCCAGCGCGGGAACTTCCGACAGTTCGCCGTCCACGATGGCTTCGCAAGGCTCGATATATTCGTTGATGACGCCGTCGGTGCTCCAGGTCAGGTTGTAGTTGAGCGCATTGGACGGATATTGCGGCAGAGCGCCGACGCGCATGCGAACGCTATCGAGCTTGTCGAAACGCTTGGCCAGATCATAAGCGACGATGGAGATGAAGCCCGGGGCAAGGCCACACTGCGGGATGAAAGCCGTCTTGGCTTCTTGCGCGAGTTCCTTCACGCGGCGCGTGCTGGCAACGTCTTCGGTCAGATCGAGATAGTGAACGCCTGCCTTGGCAGCGGCTTCGGCGATGCGGGTGGTCAGGTGGAACGGAGCGGCACTCAGCACGGCAAACTTGCCGGTAAGGGCAGCTTCAAGCGCCTTGGCGTCTTCGATATCGAGCGCCTGCGTCTTGACCGAAGCGCCGGATTCCAGCGCGTCGAGCTGTGCCTGCGAACGATCGACGACGGTGACGTCATACTCACCTGTGGAAGCCAGAAGATCGGCAATGGTTGCACCGATTTTACCTGCGCCGACGACAACGATCTGTTTCATTTTGTTTTCCCCTTGGCCTTTCTGGTCCCACTGGAATGCAATTCGATATGCAAGAATCGCATAGTCTTATGCAAAAAGAAGCGTATGAACCGACGATCTGACGTTGTTTCTTTGCACATTATGCCGTAATAATTATGCATTATGCCGACAAATGCAGACCTGAACCTCATCGCCCTCCTTCGTGAAAACGCGCGCGCATCCACAGCCGAGCTCGCCCGACGCCTCGGCGTCTCGCGAACAACCGTGCAAAGCCGCATTGAAAAGCTGGAAAAGCAGGGCGTCATTGAGGGCTATACCGTTCGAATCGCACCGGAATTCGAGCGCGATCTGGTGCGCGCCCATGTGCTGGTGACAGCACTGCCCAAACTAGCGCCAAAGGTTGAAACCGCGCTGCGCGGCATGATGACGGTCAGAACGCTCCATTCCGTCAGCGGTCATTTCGATATGATTGTCGTGGTTGAAGCGCCCTCTATTCAGGAACTGGATGCAGTTCTCGACAGGATCGGCGCGCTGGAAGGCGTGGAACGCACCATGTCGTCCATCGTGCTTTCCACGCGCATCGACCGATAAGCGCATAGCCTTCGAGCGTCAGTCCTTCGAACTGCCTTCCCAGCCCGCATAGAAAACGCCGTTCTGCTTTTCCATGAAAGCAGTGACTGCCTCGATTTCATCCGGCTCGATGGATGTGCTGACCAGGGTTGCCAGTATCTCCACGGTTTTCGGGTTGCGATCAGTGATCTCCACGTCGCTGACCGGATATTTCGCGTGTTCCAGCCGTTCGACCAGCAATTCGCGCAGTTCCTCCATCCCGTCATGAGAAGCGATGACGCGCACTTCGTAGGTTTGCTCCAAGGCGCGTTCATGGATCGGGATGCGGCTGATGAGATTGACGAGGTGACGCAGAAGCGTGTTGCCGAACAGGATAAAAACCGTGAGCAACGCAGCTTCGGCAACCATGTCGGTTCCCGCAAATGCGCCCACTGCTGCCGAGCACCAGAGCGTCGCGGCAGTGTTGAGGCCGCGCACATTCATGCCCTCTTTCATGATGACGCCTGCGCCCAGAAAGCCGATACCCGAAATGACATAGGCAATTACACGCGTGGACTCCGGTGCCCCGGCAATACGTACCGCAAGGTCGACGAAAGCGGCAGCGCCGAGCGCCACCAGAGCGTTGGTGCGTAATCCTGCGGTCCGCTGCCGATACTGACGTTCCGCGCCGATCAGCGTGCCGAAAATGAATGCTGCGGTCAGGCTGACGACCGTATCCAGAAAAGGAAAGAGATCAAATGTCTTTAAAAACTGCATGGCAAAAAGTCCTTATTTGCCGGGCATATAATACAGTTTCTTGAAACGAATATGACGGCGCACCGGGGTACGCCGTCACAGAATTAAAACAGCTGTTTTGACTGTTAGTACAAAAGACGCGCGCGAATGGTGCCGGGAACTTCGCGCATGGCGTTCAGAATGTCGTCGCTGGCTTCGCCGACGCCATCGGCTTCCATAACCAGGTAACCCACTTCGCCATCCGTCTGCAGAAACTGGCTGGCAATGTTGATGCCATGCGTGGAGAAAATGTTCATCAGGCTGTTGAGGATGCCGGGACGGTTTTCATGCACATGCATGAAGCGCGTGCCGGTCGGGCGCGGCGGGAGTTGAACCTGCGGGAAGTTCACGGCGCCCAGCGTCGAGCCAACATCGGAATATTCGATCAGCTTGCGCGTCACTTCGATGCCGATGCGCTCCTGCGCTTCTTCCGTCGAACCGCCAATATGCGGCGTCAGAATGACATTCTCGATGCCCTGAATCGGTGAAACGAACTTGTCGTTGTTGGAAGCAGGCTCGACCGGGAAAACGTCGATTGCCGCACCGGCAAGATGGCCTTCCTGAAGAACTTTTGCCAGCGCATCCAGATCGACAACCGTGCCCCGCGCATTGTTGATGAGAAAGGCGCCCTTCTTCATCTTGCGCAGTCGTGCTTCGGTGATGAGCTTCGACGTGGACTTGTTCGACGGTACATGCAGGCTGACGACATCGGAAATCTTCAGCAATTCGTCGAGTGTCGCCGTTGGCTTCACATTGCCGTATTGCAGCTTGTCGGATGTGTCGTAGTAGCGAACGGTCATGCCGAGGCTTTCGGCCAGATTGCCGACCTGCGAGCCAATATTGCCGTATCCGATAATGCCGAGCGTCTTGCCGCGCACTTCGCGGCTGCCGGTCGCAGTCTTATCCCAGCCGCCGGCATGAGCCGATACCGACCGCGGGAAAATGCGACGCATCAGCATGATGATCTCGCCGATCACCAATTCTGCAACCGAGCGCGTATTGGAAAACGGCGCGTTGAAAACCGGAATGCCGCGCTTGCGGGCCGCTTTCAGATCGACCTGATTGGTGCCGACGGAAAAGCAGCCGACTGCAACCAGACGGTTCGCTGCGGCGAAGATTTCTTCGGTCAGCTGCGTGCGCGAGCGGATACCGATGATATGCGCATGCGAAATCGCTTCAATCAGATCGGCTTTGTCCAGCGCCTTGGGAAGATGCGTGACATTCGTGTAGCCGGAGGATTTGAAGTATTCAACGGCAGTCGGATTGATGCCTTCGAGAAGAAGAACATTGATGCGATCACGGGCGAAAGAAAGACGTTCGGTCATTGTCAGGGTTTCCAGGCTGGAACAGCAAACGGTCGGATTACGACATGAATGAAGCCAAATCTGTCGTCAATACGATATTTTCGGATATGTCAGCTGCTTGCGCGGTGGGAGGCCGCCAGTTCTTGTTGCGCGGGTGCTTTAACACCGGAGAACCGCCGGGTACAGATATTAACGCTTTCATTCGCAAAAAAGTTGGAGCAGATGCGCTTGCACCCGCTGGCCTTTATTGGGAAGGCTCGATTTTTCTGAATGTGCCGGGGCTTTGCCCGATCCATTTTTGAAAGGCGCGATAGAATGCGCTGGGCTCGCTATAGCCGAGTTCCGCCGCAACTTCCGCAACGGTCAGCCTGTCCTCCTGCAACAGTTGCTGTGCTGTTACGAAGCGCAACTCGTCCTTGATCGTACCAAAGCTTTGCCCTTCGGCTTTCAGCCTGCGCCGCAGCGTCGGGGCGGACATTTTCAGCTTTACGGCGATATCTTCGAATGAAGGCCATTCCTGCGCAGGCATCTGGCTCAGATGCCCGCGAACCCGTGAGGAAATGTCGTGATCGTGGCGATAGCGGATCAGAATATTGGCCGGAGCCTCACGCAGAAAATTTTCGAGCGCCACATCGCTGCGGATAGTCGGCAAGGTTAGATAGGATGAATCGAAAACCAGTCGTGTTGCGGGCTGATCGAACAGCACCGGCGCGCCGAAGAATTTTCGATAATCCTGCCGGTCCACGGGTGCCGGACAGGCGAAATCCAGCGTTCGCAACGGGATGCGCCGCCCCACGAGCCAGCACGCCACACCCATCAGGATCAGCCAATAGGCGCGATAGGCAAAGGCCGGACGCGGCGAGCCTGCATCCGTCAGCACCACATGCGCCATGCCGTCTCGGATGCGCAATTCGCCACGCGGATCGTCCAGCACGACATTCAGAAACTGTAGGGCACGACGCAAGGCGCGCTCCAGAGTGCCCGCATGTAAAACGGCATGACAAAGCAGGTTGAAGCTGCCGGGCCGCATCGGGCGTGCGGCCAAACCGAAGAACTCATCATCGATGGTTTCGGCAATCAGCCACCACAGGCGACCGTATTGGATATTCGTGACCGGCTCGGTCAGCCTTTCCGGCAAACCGACTGCCGCCATCAATGGCGCGGTATCGATGCCACGCTGGCGTACGCTTTCCAAAGCATCTTCAACGAAGCCGGGTGTGATATTATGGCGTTCCATGGATTGAACTTTATTGCAAAAACGATCACCAATTAAGACCTCTAATGTCATTGTTTGCAATGATTGAGGGATTAACCTCTTCCTCGCAGCGTTTTTAGAGGAGCTTGGCGCTGCCGTGACTAGTCTGGGAGGAATACCGGAATGACTGAAGCGTCTGCTTTCACGCAGCGTGTGCGTTATGATGACGCCGTGGCAAAGTTTGAACTCGATCATGCCATCACACAGCTTGCGGGCCATCCCGACACCGGCCTCAATGCCTGCGTGGAATGCTGCGACCGTTATGTCGGCGAAAACCGGGTAGCGCTGCGCGCCATTTCCGCCGACGGCCAGCTGACAGAACTCACCTTTGAAGAATTGCGCGATCTTTCCGCAAAAGTCGGCAACATGCTGAAGAATGCAGGCGTCAGTGCGGGCGATGTCGTTGCCGGTCTCCTGCCCCGCACACCCGAACTTGTTGCAACCATTCTCGGTGCCTGGCGTATCGGCGCTATATATCAGCCGCTCTTCACCGCTTTCGGTCCAAAGGCCATCGAACACCGCCTCAAGACGAGCGATGCAAAACTGGTCGTGACCAATCTTGCCAATCGCAGCAAGCTTGACGAAGTCGAAAATTGCCCGCAGGTCGCAACGATACTTGCGCCCGACGAAACCGCACCTGCCGCTGATATCGATTTCCGCGCAGCGCTCGCCGCTGCCTCCACCCATTGTCCGCCTGTCATGCGCAAGGGCGATGATCTTTTCATGATGATGTCCACCTCCGGCACGGCTGGCCTGCCAAAAGGCGTGCCGGTTCCGCTTTTCGCGCTTCTCGCCTTTGGCGCCTATATGCGTGAAGCCGTGGGCCTGCGTTCCGACGACATTTTCTGGAATATTGCCGATCCCGGCTGGGCCTATGGGCTTTACTATGCCGTGACGGGCCCACTGCAACTGGGCATCGCCACCACGCTTTACGAAGGCGGTTTCAACGCCGAAAGCACCTACGACATTATCGAACGTCTGGGCGTTACCAGTCTGGCCGGTTCGCCAACCGCCTTTCGCCTGTTGATGGCGGCAGGCCCGGAGGCGGCAGCCCGGATCAAGGGACGTCTGCGCGTGGTTTCCAGCGCGGGCGAACCGCTCAATCCGGAAGTGATCCGCTGGTTCGACGCCAATCTCGGCGCGCCGATCCACGACCATTACGGCCAGACGGAACTCGGCATGGTGGTCAACAATCACCACGGCCTTGAACATGCCGTGCGTCAGGGTTCGGCGGGCTATGCCATGCCGGGCTATCGCGTCGCGGTTCTGGATGAGGCCGGAAATGAACTCGGCCCGAACCAGCCGGGTGTCCTCGCCATCGATATCGCAAAATCGCCACTGCTCTGGTTTTTCGGTTATTACAAGCAGGAAACACCAGCCATTGCAGGCGGCTATTACCGCACCGGCGATACGGTGGAATTCGAAGACGACGGTTCCGTCAGCTTCATTGGTCGTGCCGATGATGTCATCACCTCATCCGGCTATCGCATCGGACCGTTCGACGTGGAAAGCGCCCTGCTGGAGCATCCGGCGGTCAATGAGGCGGCGGTCGTCGGCGTTCCTGATCCGCAACGCACCGAAATCGTCAAGGCATTCGTCATTCTGGCACCCGGACAGGAAGGCACGCCCGCGCTTGCCGAAGAACTGGCGCAGCATGTGAAGAAACGGCTTTCCGCCCATGCCTATCCGCGCGAGATCGATTTCGTCAGCGAGCTGCCGAAAACGCCAAGCGGAAAAATCCAGCGCTTTCTGCTGCGCAAGGCAGAAATCGACAAACAGCAACAGACAACAGCCTGAGGTACAATTATGCAGATTCAAGATCGGGTATTTCTGATCACCGGCGCAGGTTCCGGCCTCGGCGCGGCTGTGGCCAGGATGGTTGTCGAAGCTGGCGGCAAGGTAGCCCTTCTGGATGTCAACACGGAAGCGGGTGAAGCGGCGGCGAAAGCGCTTGGCGCAGCCGCTATTTTCCAGCGCACCGACGTGACCAGCGAGGCAGATGGACAAGCTGCCATTGCTGCCGCGCTCAAGGCTTTTGGCCGTATCGATGCGCTCGTCAATTGCGCAGGCATTGCGCCGGGCGAAAAGGTGCTGGGCCGCGAAGGTCCACACAAATTCGACAGTTTTGCGCGCACCATTTCGATCAATCTGATCGGAACCTTCAACATGCTGCGGCTGGTAGCCGAAGCCATGGCAAAGAATGAACCGGGCGATGGCGGCGAACGCGGATTGATCATCAACACCGCCTCGGTCGCCGCCTTTGACGGCCAGATCGGACAGGCCGCCTACTCCGCCTCGAAGGGCGGCGTTGCGGCCATGACCCTCCCCGTCGCGCGTGAACTGGCGCGCCATGGCATTCGCGTCATGACGATTGCCCCCGGCATTTTCGAGACACCGATGATGGCAGGCATGCCGCAGGACGTGCAGGACGCGCTCGGCGCATCCGTGCCGTTCCCGTCGCGGCTTGGACGCCCGGCGGAATATGCAGCGCTCGTGCGCCACATTGCGGAAAACCAGATGCTCAACGGCGAAGTCATCCGTCTCGACGGTGCGCTGCGCATGGCTGCTAAATAAATTCACCATCAGGAAGCGAGGAATAATCATGTCCCACAGCGATCCTATTGTCATTGTCGGCGCAACCCGCACCCCCATGGGCGGCTTTCAGGGCGACTTTTCCGGCGCGCAGGCGACTGATCTCGGCGCTGCTGCGATCAGCGGCGCGCTGGCCGGCGCGGGTCTGGCACTGGAAGCTGTCGAAGAAGTTTTGATGGGCTGTGTCCTGCCTGCCGGTCAGGGACAGGCCCCGGCGCGTCAGGCTTCGATCAAGGCTGGACTGCCCGTTTCGACCGGGGCTACGACCGTCAACAAAATGTGCGGTTCGGGCATGAAAGCCACCATGCTGGCGCATGATCTGCTGCTGGCCGGTTCGGCGGATGTGATCGTTTCCGGCGGTATGGAAAGCATGACCAACGCGCCCTACCTGCTGCCCAAGGCGCGTGGCGGCTATCGCATGGGCCACGGCCAGATTATGGATCATATGTTCCTCGACGGTCTTGAGGATGCCTATGACAAGGGCCGCCTGATGGGCACTTTTGCGGAAGATTGCGCGGAAGCCTACCAGTTCACCCGTGAAGCGCAGGACGAGTTCGCCATTGCCTCGCTGACCCGCGCCCAAAAGGCCATCAAGGATGGTCTGTTTGCGGCAGAGATCACGCCCGTCACGGTGAAATCCAGTCGCGCCGAGGTGCAGGTTTCGATTGACGAACAGCCCGGCAAGGCGAAGCTCGACAAGATCCCCGCGCTGCGCCCAGCTTTTCGCGATGGCGGCACGGTAACGGCGGCCAATTCCTCGTCGATTTCCGATGGCGCTGCAGCGCTCGTGCTGATGCGCGCATCGGAAGCGGAGAAGCGTGGCTTGACCCCGCGCGCGGTGCTGGTTGGTCATGCGACCTATGCCGACAAGCCGAACCTTTTCGCGACCGCGCCTATCGGCGCAATCAGCAAGCTCTCGGAAAAGATCGGCTGGAACCTCAAGGATGTCGATCTGTTCGAGATCAATGAAGCTTTCGCTGTCGTCACCATGGCGGCCATGCGCGATCTCGATCTGCCGCATGACAAGGTCAATATTCATGGCGGCGCTTGCGCGCTCGGCCACCCGATCGGCGCTTCCGGCGCGCGCATTCTGGTGACGCTGCTCGCCGCGCTTGAAACGCATGGCCTGAAACGCGGCATGGCTGGTATCTGCCTTGGCGGTGGCGAAGCCACCTCAATCGGCATTGAAAGGATCGTGTGATGCTTCTGACCGATACGCAGGAGCAGATCCGCGACGCCGTCCGCGATTTCGCGCAGGAGCGTCTTGCGCCGGGCGCGGCAAAGCGTGACCGGGAACATGCTTTCCCGCGCGCTGAACTGACCGAGATGGGCGAACTTGGCTTTCTCGGCATGCTTGTGCCGGAAGAATGGGGCGGCTCGGACCTCGGCATGGTGGCCTATGCGCTGGCTCTGGAAGAAATCGCCGCCGGTGACGGCGCGTGCTCGACCATCGTTTCGGTGCATTCCTCTGTGGGCTGCGTACCCATCCTGCGCTTCGGGACTGAGGACCAGAAACGCCGCTTTTTGCCGAAAATGGCATCGGGTGAATGGATCGGCGGCTTTGCTTTGACTGAACCGCAGGCCGGATCCGATGCGTCGGCGCTGAAAACCCGCGCCCGGCTTGATGGCGACCATTATGTGATCGACGGCTCCAAGCAATTCATCACGTCCGGCAAGAATGGCAGTGTGGTGATTGTCTTTGCGGTCACCGATCCGACTGCGGGCAAGAAGGGCATTTCGGCCTTTATCGTGCCGACCGACACACCAGGCTATGAGGTCATGACGGTCGAACACAAGCTCGGCCAGCATTCATCCGATACCTGCGCGCTGGCTTTCACCAATATGCGCGTGCCAGTGGAAAACCGGCTGGGCGCGGAAGGCGAAGGCTATAAAATAGCGCTTGCCAATCTTGAAGGCGGACGCATCGGCATTGCCGCGCAGGCCGTGGGCATGGCGCGGGCCGCTTTCGAAGCAGCCCGCGACTATGCCAAAGAGCGCATCACCTTCGGCAAGCCGATTGCCGAACATCAGGCCGTAGCCTTCCGTCTTGCCGATATGGCGACGAAGATCGAAACGGCTCGCCAGATGGTCCTGCACGCCGCAGCCTTGCGCGAGGCGGGCAAACCCTGCCTGACGGAAGCCTCGATGGCCAAGCTCGTGGCGTCGGAAATGGCTGAAGAAGTATGCTCCGCTGCGATCCAGATTCACGGCGGCTATGGCTACCTTGCCGATTATCCGGTTGAGCGCATCTATCGCGATGTGCGCGTCTGCCAGATTTATGAAGGCACGAGCGAAGTTCAGCGACTGGTGATTGCTCGCGGGCTTTAAGCCTTCCCAAAACGGTCGTGGATGACCATGCCTGCCGCCATGGCGGCCACGAATAACCAGACCTGCGGCAAGCCGATAGACAAGGCTGCGACCGCAGGTCCCGGGCAGAAGCCGGCCAGTCCCCAGCCGAGACCGAACAGCGCCGAGCCAAACAGCAGAGGCCGGTCGATCTGGGTCTTTTCGGGGAGGTGAAAGCTGTCATCCAGCACCGGCTTTGCCAGCTTACGCTGTAGCATTACGCCCGGGATGGCGACCAGAAGAGCGCCGCCGAGCACGAATGCAAGGCTGGGGTCCCAGTGACCGCTTGCGATATTCAAAAAGCCCTGCACGCGTGACGGGTCGATCATGCCTGAAAGCGACAATCCGAACCCGAATAACGCGCCTGCGAAAAGCGCTGCCGCGAGCCGGTAATAAGCGAAACTTTTCATAACAGAACTCCCGTGAGGGTCGCCGCCGCGACACCAGTTATCAGGAAGGTGATTGTCGCGGCGATGGAACGTTTGGAAAAGCGGGCCATGCCGAGGATACCGTGACCGGATGTGCAGCCCGAGCCCATGCGCGTTCCAATGCCGACCAGAAGACCGGCGACGACAATAATCGGCCAGGAAGCCGAAATGGTTGTTACCGGGAAGCTCCCGAAAAGCGCGGCGTAGACCACGGGGCCGAGAATGAGGCCAAGAACGAAAGCTGCATTGAGCGCGGCCTGACTTCCGTTCAGCAATCTGCCGACGATACCGCTGATACCGGCAATGCGGCCATTGAAAATCAGAAGAAAAATCGCTGCTGCACCGAGAATCATGCCGCCTGCCAGCGACTGGAGATAGGTCATCATGACAAATCTCCCTTAGGCGCGTCATGACAGAAGATGCCATACAGCGCCTCGATCAGCTGCGCCGCCTTGGTTTCCGTCAGGCGATAGAATATTTGCTTGGCTTCGCGCCGGGTTTCGACGATGCCGGATTCACGCAGCACGCCGAGTTGCTGCGACAGGGTCGGCTGACGAATGCCAAGCCCATGTTCCAATTCACCAACCGAATATTCTTTTTCCGCCAGCGCACAGGCCAGCATCAGACGGGCCGGATGCGACAGGGTGCGCAGCAATTCGGCCACTTCGCCCGCACGATTTTCCATCTGCTGGCGCGACATGACGGCATTGGTGCCCGTAACACTATCCATGAGGCAACTCCAAATTCAATATACGCTTACATATAATATATATTGATAAAATCAAGTGCGGTATCTGGAGTTCTACAGAGATAAAAATCACCGCCATCCTTACGAATGGCGGTGATCGACTTTGTCAGCCGAGGAATTCCTGCACAGCTGTCAGTTCGGTCTGGCGCAGTTCATGACCGCCCGGATGCCAGACAAGATTGACGTCGGCCTTCTGACTTTCAAAATAGTGCGCGAGCGCCTCCGTGAAATCCGGCGGGCAGATCGGGTCCATTCGGCCAGCCGTCATCAGAATTTTCGCGCCTTCCAAGCCCGGATTATTCGCTGGTTTGAACGGGATCAGCGGATGTAGAAGCACTGCCTTGTCAAATATCCTGCCTTTCTCGATCAGCAGATTGGCCATGATATTGGCCCCGTTAGAATAACCCAAAGCGATCACTTCCGACGGCTGATACTCTTCGACCAGCGCGGCGATAAACGCAGCCATTTTGTCCGTGGCGCGGGCAAGGTCTGGCATGTCATAGACGCCCTCGCCCGTCCGACGGAAGAAGCGGGCGGCACCAAATTCCGACACGTCGCCGCGGGGGGAAACAATGGTCGCCTCCGGCAAAAGCTGTTCAGCCAAACCGAAGAACTGATTTTCATCGCCGCCGGTGCCGTGAAAGACAATGAACAGCGGCGCGCCGACCGCACCGGCCTTCAGCCGGTGCACGTAGGTCTGAATGGTCATAATCTGTCTCCTGCTCGCGCTTAAATCTTGTCGAGATGTTCTTCGAGATAAGCACGAAGATGCTGGTGCTGCGACGGCAGCTTCAGAGCTTCGCCCAAATGCGCGGTGTCTTCGTCGCGATCAAAGCCGGGTTCGTTGGTTGCGACTTCGAACAGAACACCACCCGGTGTCCGGAAGTAGATCGCCCAGAAATAATCGCGGTCGATCACTGGCGTGACATTATATCCGGTATCCATCAGGGCCTTGCGAACTTCCAGCTGCTTTTCGCGGTTTTCGACCGCAAAGGCGACGTGGTGCACCGAACCTGCTCCCTGCTGGTTACGACCGACAGAAGGCAAGGTCTGAAGATCGATCACATCAGCTCCGTTGCCTTCCGACATGATAAGGCGAGTGATGCCATCCTTCGCGTCCAGCTTCTGATAGCCCATATAGTTGAGCAATTCCGAAGTCGCGCCCTCGTCACGCAAGCGCATCGAAACCGAATGAAAGCCGCGAATGGCGTGGTCGGCATCGATGCCTTCATGCGCCCACGGCTCACGCGGATCGTCCTTCACTTCCACCAGAGCGAAACTGTCGCCATCGGGGCCACGGAAGAAGACGCGCTTTTCGCCAAAAGCTTCATCTTCCGATTCGACAGTGACGGCGGATTGCGCGAAGCGATCCTTCCAGAAACCGAGCGAGCCTTGCGGGACTGCAAAAACGGTTGTTCCCACCTCGCCCGTACCATCGCGACCGCGCTGAATGCCGGGAAAGGGGAAATAGGTCATGACGGTGCCCGGCGTGCCAACTTCATCGCCATAATAGAGGTGATAAACGCTCGGATCATCGAAGTTCACGGTCTTCTTGACGCGGCGTAATCCCAGCACATCCGTGAAGAACTTGTTGTTCGAACGGGCATCTGCTGCCAGCGACGTAACGTGGTGAAGGCCTTTGATCTGATTAAGCATGGCGATCTCTCCTGTTGTGTTGCAGCAAGATATAATGATCGGAATGCATCTGGATATATTGACAATCATACACAGATTGTCTTCAGATCGAATACAATTAGCTATCCCTGCCAATAGGTGCTGGACTGAGACCCCCTACAAGTTTAGCTAACCTTTATCGCAATGACAAAGAAAGGCCTCCCATGGCGTCCGGCTTGTTTGCACTTCTCGATGACGTGGCAGCAATCGCAAAAATGGCGGCGGCCTCTTTGGATGACGTGGCTGGACAAACCGCAAAGGCCAGCGCCAAGGCGGCAGGCATTGTGATTGATGATACGGCGGTGACGCCGAAATATGTCGTTGGTCTGAAGCCGGAACGGGAATTGCCGGTCATCTGGAAAATCACCAAGGGTTCGCTGCGCAACAAGCTGATCTTTCTACTGCCGCTGGCGCTGATCTTCAGCTATTTCGCGCCCGGTCTCATCATGCCGCTTCTGATGATCGGCGGCGCCTATCTCGCATTTGAGGGCACGGAAAAGCTGGTCGAGTTTTTCGTGCCGCATAAGGATGAGGAACAAGCGGAAACAAAGGCCACCACCGCGAAGGAAATTGAAGCGACAACTGTGAGCGGGGCCATCCGAACCGACTTCATCCTGTCAGCGGAGATCATGGCGCTCACGCTTGCCGGTCTGCCGCCTTCGAATATCTATACGCAGGCGGCGATCCTCGCCTGTGTCGCCGTCCTGATCACCTTCGCCGTTTATGGCGTTGTCGGCTTTATCGTCAAGCTCGATGACATGGGTGTCGCGCTTGCCCGCAATGCCCATACCGGTTTTGGTAAGCGGTTCGGCAAGGGTCTGGTTGCGGGTATGCCCGTCGTGCTCAAGGTGCTCAGCACCGTGGGCACCGTCGCCATGCTCTGGGTTGGCGGCAGCATCATCGTTCACGGTCTGGCATCGATCGGCGTTCACAGCGTCGAGGAATTCATTCACAACATCGTCGCCCATCTGCCGACCGAAGGCAGCAGCTTCGGCGGCGTTCTGGAGTGGATCGCAACGTCTTTCCTGCAAGCAGTGCTCGCCGTCCTGATCGGGGCCGTCATTGTCGGCATCGTACATGTCGTCAAGGCGGTTAAATCCAAGGCCTGATCACGCCAGATAGCGCCTAAACCAGGCGATTGTTCTGTCCCAGGCGAGCTTGGCGGCGGCCTCGTCATAGCGTGGGGTGGAATCATTGTGGAAGCCGTGATTGACGCCCGGATAGATATAGGCCTCGTAGGTCTTGCCGTTCTTTTTCAGCACTTCTTCATAGGCCGGCCAGCCTTCGTTGATACGCGTGTCCAACTCGGCATAATGAAGCAAGATTGGCGCCTTGATGCGCGAAACCTCGTCTTTCGGTGCCTGCCGACCATAAAACGGCACGGCAGCGGCCAGTTCGGGAAAGGCGACTGCTGCCGCATTGGCAACGCCACCACCATAGCAGAAGCCGGTGATCCCGACCTTGCCGGTGGTCAGATCGCTTTTCATCATGAAATCGACGGCAGCGAAGAAGTCGTTCATCAGCTTGGTTGGGTCGACCTGCTGCTGCAATTCGCGGCCCTTTTCGTCATTGCCGGGATAGCCGCCGACCGACGTAAGACCATCCGGTGCCAATGCGATGAAACCGGCCTTGGCCACACGGCGCGCGACATCCTCGATATAAGGGTTGAGGCCGCGGTTCTCGTGCACCACCACGACCGCCGGAACCTTGCCCTGCACCTTCGCAGGACGGACAAGATAGGCGCGCACATTGCCGTTCCCCTCCGGTGATGGATAGGTGATGTATTCGGCCAGAATATCAGGATCGGTAAACTCAACTTGCTGCGCTATGGCGTAATCCGGGCTGAGCGATGCCAATATAGCGGTTGCCGTCATCGTGCCGACGGCGAACTTTGCAGCCCGGTCGAGAAACTGGCGTTTGGTGATCTTGCCATGCGCGTAAAAGTCGTAAAGCTCGAGCAGTTCCTGCGGGAAGTCCTTTGCCGTTAAACGTGTCATGGGCAGCGCTCTCCTCTTTCAAGGAGGTCAGCTTAACACAGGGTGCTTCCGGGTAAATGACAGATACCCCGCGTGCGAAAGCGCGGGGTATCTTCCGGCTTTCCGTAGGATCAGCGGTAGACGATACCGCCATCGGTCAGGATGGCCTGACCGGTGATATAGTCGGAATCCGGACTCGCCAGGAAAGAGACGAGAGATGCCACATCGTCCGGCGTCTGCGCGCGACCAAGCGCAATGCCGTCGACATATTTCTTATAGGTTTCACCTTTCGGCGCGCCGGTAATCTCGGCGAAACGTTCGTCGATTTCCACCCACATGTCGGTGCCCACGATGCCGGGGCAATAGGCGTTCACGGTAATGCCCGCGCTGGCATATTCCTTGGCTGCGGCCTGCGTCAGCGCACGAACGGCGAATTTTGTGGCGGAATAAACACCGAGCATCGCAAAACCATCATGACCGGCAATGGACGAAGCATTGATGATCTTGCCCTTCTGGTTGCGCGCCTTGAACTTCGCGGCAGCCGCCTGAATGCCCCAGAGCACACCATCGACATTGATGCGGAAAATACGCTCGACCTCTTCCGGCTTTACATCCGCTATCGGCTGAACCTGCGCGATACCGGCATTGTTGACGATCACGTCGAAGCCGCTCAGTTCCTTTTCCGCATGGTCGATAGCGGCATAGACATCATCGCGCTTGCTGACATCGGCTGAGAATGTAGACGCCTTGCGGCCCAAGGCTTCCACCTCTTTTTTGACAGCATTGAGCTTGTCCGCCTTGAGATCGACCAGTGCGACATCGAAACCGTCCTTGGCCAGCCGAAGGGCGATGCCCCGACCGATGCCCTGTGCCGCACCGGTGACGAGCGCAACCTTGGTGTTAGCCGACATGATTCATCCTTTCCTGAGTGATTTGATGAATGGCAATGCAACGCATCCCATAGGCGATATGGAACACGTCCCGGCGCTATCAACCCACGCCAGCGGCTTGATTTCATTGATTATGATCAAATTCCCTTTATTAGCGTCTAGAAAAATAAAAAGCCCGGCAGTGCCGGGCGTTTTTGATCTGTGTTGACGCCTGCGAAGGCCGATCAGATATTCGGTTCGATCTTGCCTTTGGCCTTGCCCTTATCCTTGGCTGTGAGCTTGTCGATATAGGCAAGGAACAGCGCAGACACGACGAAGGCCAGATGTATGATCGTGAACCACATAAGCTGGTTCGACGTATAGGTCGTGGCATTCAGGAATATCTGCAAAAGATGGATCGACGAGATGGCCACAATCGTCGATGCGACCTTGATCTTGAGCGAACCGGCATCAATCGTGCCCAACCAGTGCACCTCGTCGCCTGCCTGATCGAAGCGGCTGACAAAATTTTCATAGCCGGAAATGATCACCATCACCACGAGGCTGGCAATCAGCGCCGCATCGATCAGCCCCAATATTTTCAGGATCGTATCGGTGTCGTTCAGCGACGTGGCCTTGCTGGCAAAGTCGAAAAGCTTACCCGCAAAAGATACGGCATAAATGGCCAAGGCAATGGCCAAACCCAGATAGAAAACCACCAACAGCCAACGCGAGGCCAGAATGATGTTCTCAATCATCAACTCAATTCGTTTCATGCAACCACTTCCAGGTTTTCATACCAGACACCTCGTAAAATTTTGCTTCGTTCGCAAGGAAAATGAACCACATTTGGCGTGGAATAATGTGCAAAAGCCAGAATGGTGACGGCAATGGCGAATTTCAATAAGCGCTGCACACAAAGCCTATGTCTTTCGTGCAGATAGCTAAAAGGCAAAGCCGTCCGGCTCACAAAGAAACAGCATTTTCTTATTTAGTGTTATAAATATTGCATCGCTGTGACTTCAAAGCCGCTGGTCTATTCAACACTTTCATAATATAAGGCGCCCCTGATATTTTATTGCCGCCTCGCAATAGGGTGGTGTTAAAAGCGGGAACCTAATGAACATCGAGACGGCCGTGAACGACAAAGCCAGCATCTTCGATCTGGCTCCTATTTCTCTTTGGCTTGAAGACTATAGCGGTCTTCGCAAGCAGTTCGATACATGGCGGTCGGAAGGCATCACTGACCTTAAGACTTTTCTGATGGAAGACACGAGCCGTCTTCGCATCTGCACGAGTCACATCCGGGTTCTCGCGGTTAACCGCAAGACGCTTTCGCTGTTCGAGGCGAAGGATATCAATCACCTCGTCACCAATCTGGAGCGCGTTTTCCGCGACGATATGCTGGAACCGCATATCGACGAGATGGTGCAGCTCTGGAACGGCTCCGACACCTTCTACAGCAACACGATCAACTATTCGCTAGAAGGCCGGCGCATCGATATTCAGCTGAAGGGCCGTATCCTGCCCGGTCACGAACAAAGCTGGGATCGTGTCCTCCTGTCGATTGAGGACGTGACCGCACGCGAGAACGCGATGCGCGAGCAGGATCGCCACAAGCGTCATGCGCAAGGCCTGTTCGAGCATTCGCCGGTTTCGCTGTGGGTTGAGGATTTCAGCCGCATCAAGGAACTGATGGACGATGTGCGCCAGCGCGGCATTGTCGATTTCCGCGTGTTCACCGATGTGCACCCGGAATTCGTGCGTCAGTGCATGAGCGAAATTCGCGTGCTGGAAATCAACAACGAGACGCTGGAGCTTTTCCTCGCACCTGACAAGCAGACATTGCTGCAATCCCTGCCGCAGATTCTACGCGGGGAAATGGAAGCGCATTTCCGCGAACAGCTGATCGACCTGTGGAATGGCATTCTGTTCCAGCGTCGCGAAGTGATCAACTACGCACTCGATGGCACTGAACGCCACGTTCTGTTGCAGTTCTCGGTCCTGCCCGGCCATGAAAATGACTGGTCGCTGGTGCAGGTGGCGCTGACGGACATCACCGCACGCAAAAAGGCCGAAGCCTATCTGGAATATCTCGGCAAGCACGACGTGCTGACCAAGCTGCACAACCGCGCCTTTTATGTGGATGAGCTCAACCGGCTGGAGCGGAAGGGCCACCTGCCTGTTTCCATCATCATCATCGATCTAAATGGCCTCAAGTCTGCCAATGACCTTTGGGGACATGCGTCAGGCGACGGATTGCTGCGCCGTATCGGCGAAGTTCTGAACGAAGCCGTCAAGCTGCCCGGCCATGCCGCGCGGATCGGCGGCGACGAATTTGCAATTGTGCTGCCTTATGTGGATGAGCGCGGCGCGGAAGCCATGGTGGAAGACATCAAGCGGCTGGTTGAAATCAACAATCAGTACTATTCCCAATTGCAGCTCAACCTGTCCATCGGCACGGCAACCACCACGCCGGGAGAAACGCTCGAAGCCGTCGCCAAACGCGCCGATCTCCTGATGTATGAAAACAAGCGCCAGCAATATTCATCCAAAGGCGGTATCTAGGCTCTGCTGAATGCCAGCAAGGATGAGATCGACCCCAGTGAGAAAATCGTCACGGTCATCATGCGCCGATAGTTGACTGGAAATGTCCTGCGTAAACGGGAAGATTGCGGCGTCGAGACGCGACCATTCTTCCGCCATTCCACCCAAGAACTGTTCCCGGTCGAGCTCGAGCCTGCGCGCCATCGTGGCATTGGCTGCATTTTGGCAGGCAACGCCCAGAACGTAGTTCAGAATAGCAGCGACGACCGACCATTCCTTGGCTGGAGCGACGCCCATCCTTCGGATTTGCTGGCCAAAGAGTTCAATGATGCGAACCGAGGGCAATGATCCAGGTGCCTGAGCGAGGACAGATCCGATCCAGGGCCTGTTGTCGATGGCGTCGAAAATAGCGCCAGAAAAATCTCGGATCCCGCAAGACGGAGAGCCTTGGCTAGCCGGACGGGCAATGGGTTCAACGATGGCATCGCAAGCCGCGACCAGCAGAGCGGCCTTGTTCTTGATGTGCCAATAGATCGCGCCGGAGCCGGTATTCAGATGCTTTGCAAGCGCCTGAAACGTTAGCCCGCTTTCTCCGTTCCTATCCAGAAGCTCGACGGCTGCATCGATAATCTGCGCCCTCGTGAGCATATCCTGTCTGCGTCTACCATCTTTTCTCATAGCCCTTCTTGACATGAATGGAATGATATTCCAACTATGGAATGATATTCCATTCAAGGAGAACAGCCAAATGGATATTGCAATCGCCGGCGGTGGGCTCGGCGGGCTCATGCTCGCACGCGTTCTGTACGTCAACGGGATTACGGCGACGGTCTATGAAGCGGACTCCTCCCACAATGCCCGACCACAGGGCGGCATGCTCGATATCCACGACTTCAACGGCCAGCGCGCGCTCCACGACGCCGGCCTCTATGAGAGGTTTTTGGAACTGGTCCATGCGGGAGGACAACAAACCCGCGTGTTGGACAAGAACGGATGTCTTCTGATGGATAATCCGGACGACGGTACGGGAGGCCGGCCGGAAGTACAGCGTGGAGAACTACGTCGCATCTTGCTGGAAGCGCTTCCGCCGGAAACCGTTCGGTGGGGTCACAAGCTTAGAAGTGTTGAGCCACTCGGTATGGGACGGCACCAGCTGACCTTCGAGAACGGCTCGAGCGTGGCGACCGGTCTTCTCGTTGGCGCTGATGGCGCCTGGTCGAAGGTGCGATCACGCCTGTCGGATGTTAAGCCAACCTATTCCGGAACGACTTTCGTAGAGACGTGGCTCTATAATGTAGACGTTCGCCATCCGGCCACCGCCAAGGCCGTCGGCGGCGGCTCGATGTTTGCTCTCTCACCCGGCAAGGGCATAATGGCGCATCGCGAGCCTGACGGCGTTCTGCATGCCTATGTGGCGCTAAACAAGCCTGAGGACTGGATCGCGCAGATCGACTTTTCCAAGCGCGAAAGCGCGATCGCAACGACTGCCGAGGAATTCGATGGCTGGGCTCCTGAGCTCAAGGCGCTCATCACCGAGAGCGATACGCCGCTGGTTGCGCGTGTCCTTCACACGTTGCCGGAACACTTTAGCTGGAAGAGAGTTCCGGGCGTAACCCTGATCGGGGACGCAGCGCATCTGATGGTGCCGTCTGGCGAGGGCGCCAATCTTGCGATGTTCGACGGCGCAGAACTCGGCAAGGCCATCGCTGAAAGTCAAGGCGATATAGAGGCTGCGCTCACTCAATACGAGGCAGAACTATTCCCCCGAAGCCGGTCGGCTGCGGTGGAGGCAGCAGCGCTTGTGCGGTTGTTGTTTGGCGAAGACGCACCACACGGTCTTGTTGACGCATTCGCGGAGGATCGGATGGGAGCGCTTGGGGAAGAGACCAAGCGCACCTGATCGCATCGTCGCAACTGATGTCTAGCGGGAGCTTTAATCGTCGAACGTGATGACGGATTTGCCGCGTGTCAGGTCCGTCACGAGCCGCGACAGGTCATCCTGCGCGGCAATAGGCATTGCGCCGGTTATTTCCACGCCGTTTGCCGTAAAATTCTCCTGCGCAATCGCGACATGATTCACAGCGGTCAGCCGCGCTTTCAACAGCGCGTGGTCGGAAAAATCGCAGGCAAAGGCAAAGCCGATCATCGGGATCACCTCGGTCTTTTCCGCCTGTCGCAGGCAGGTCGCCGCCGTGCCGCCATAGGCGCGCATCAAGCCACCGCTACCGAGCAGAATGCCGCCGAACCAACGGATCACCACCACCGCAATATTGTCGAGCTGTTGACCGTCGATGGCTTGCAGGATCGGCTTGCCCGCCGTGCCGCTTGGCTCACCGTCGTCGCTGAAACGATAGTTCTGCCCCATACGCCAGGCCCAGCAATTGTGACTGGCCGCAAGGTCCGAATGTTCGCTCAGGAAATCCTTCGCCGCCTGCTCGCTCGCAACCGGCGCGGCAATGGCCAGAAACCGACTTTTCTTGATTTCCTGACTATAGGTTTCGACGCGACTGATCGTGAACATGGCAATCCTGCAACTATGATTTTGCGGCCTATCATGTTCCTGTGTAGATGACGACCCCTTACGCATTGCCCGCCATTGCGCCTACGGCGCGGAGGGTATAAGGCATTTTAGAAATGTGCTGTTTTCTAACAGCATTGATCTTCCTGCAATGACTTAAGAGGCCTGCCGATGTTCGATTTGATTGTGAGAAACGCTAATCTCCCTGACGGTCGCGAGAAGCAGGACATTCTGGTCAAGGACGGCAAGATTACCGATATCGTTCCATCGAAGGGCGAGCATCAGGCTGCCAAGGAAATCGACGCTTCCAACCGCCTCGTAACACCACCTTTTGTCGATCCGCATTTCCACATGGACGCAGCGCTGTCGCTTGGCCTGCCGCGTCTCAACCGTTCCGGTACGCTTCTGGAAGGGATCGCGCTCTGGGGTGAACTGAAGCCCATGCTGACCGTTGAAGCCATGGTCGAGCGCGCCTTGCGCTATTGCGATCTGGCCGTCAGCCAGGGCCTGTTGGCCATTCGCAGCCATGTCGATGTCAGCGATCCGCGTCTGCTGACGGCGGAAGCGATGATTGAGGTGCGCGAAAAGGTAAAGCCGTATATAGATTTGCAACTCGTCGCCTTTCCGCAAGATGGCTATTACCGCTCGCCCGGCGCGGTCGATCTGGTCAACCGCTCGCTCGATATGGGCCTCGACATTGTCGGTGGCATCCCGCATTTCGAGCGCACCATGGCCGACGGCGCGGCATCGCTGGAAGAGCTCTGCCGGATTGCCGCCGAGCGTGGCCTGCCGGTCGATATTCATTGCGACGAAACCGATGATCCAATGTCGCGTCATGTGGAAACGCTGGCCGCCCAGACCGTGCGTTTCGGGCTTCAGGGTCGCGTATCGGGCTCGCACCTCACATCCATGCATTCCATGGACAATTACTATGTTTCCAAGCTCATTCCGCTGATTGCGGAAGCGCAGATGAACGCTATTCCGAACCCGCTCATCAATATCACATTGCAGGGACGCGCCGACACCTATCCAAAGCGTCGCGGCATGACCCGCGTGCCGGAACTGATGGCTGCTGGCGTTAATGTCGCCTTCGGTCATGATTGTGTTATGGACCCATGGTACTCGATGGGCTCCGGCGACATGCTGGAAGTGGGGCATATGGCGGTCCATGTGGCGCAGATGACGTCCATCGAAGGCAAAAAACAGGTCTTCAATGCGTTGACCGTCAATTCGGCCAAGGCGCTAGGTCTGGAAGGCTATGGTCTTGAAAAGGGCTGCAATGCAGACTTCGTCGTGTTGCAGGCGCGTGACCCGCTGGAAGCGCTGCGCCTCAAGGCCAACCGCCTGACGGTCGTGAAGCGAGGCAAGATCATTGCTGAAACGCCGCAGCGTGTCAGTGCGCTCAATCTCGAAGGCCGTCCGTCTTCGATTGATGGCGCCGATTACGCACCCATCGGCTGAACAAACACGACGCAGCAACAAACCGGTGCCTGTTTTTCAAGCGACCGATAAAAGCGCTTGAATTAAAGGCAGATTAGTCGGAAATACGAGACATTGCTTATGCTCCTCCTGATCAGGGTGCAGGGCAATCCGTCGCGCATGGAAAGCACGCACAAACACCACCTTAAGAGGGGTCCAAATGGCCAAATTATCGAACTTTACCCGCCGCGACATTCTTGCGATGTCTGCGGCACTCGGCGCAACTGCGATTTCCACGCGTGTTTTCGCAGCGGATGAAAAGCTGAAGGTTGCAGGCATTCACGCCTCGCCGGTTGAAAACGCCTGGAACTCCCGCCTGCACGAAGCACTGAAGCAGGCCAATGACGAAGGCGTCATCGAATATGTCTTCTCCGAAGGCGTTTCGGCGAGCGACTATCCCCGCGCCATGCGCGAATATGCCGAACAGGGCATCAAGCTGATCGTCGGCGAATCCTATGCCGTCGAACGCGAAGCGCGTCAGGTTGCTGGCGATTATCCGCAGACCACTTTTGTCATGGGTTCCTCCGGCAAGCCGCAGGGCGACAATTTCGGCGTGTTCGGCACCTGGAATTTCGAAGCAGCCTATCTTGCAGGCATGCTGGCAGGCGCGATGAGCAAGTCGGGCACTTTCGGTTCGGTCGGCGCTGTGCCGATCCCGGAAGTCAACATGCTGATGAACGCCTTCCAGGATGGCGTGAAGGAAACCCGGCCAGATGCGAAATTCATTGCATCCTTCATCGGCACCTTCTTCGATCCGCCGAAGGCGCGTGAAGCCGGTCTTGCCCAGATCGATTCCGGCGCAGACATTCTGTTCGGCGAACGCATCGGCACCGCCGACGCCGCCAAGGAACGCGGCATCAAGGCAATCGGTTCGCTGATCGACTATACACCGCGCTATCCGGACACCATTTTTGCCAATGCAATGTGGTACTTCCGCCCAATCCTTAATGCAGCGATTGCAGATGTGAAAGCCGCCCAGCCGACCGGCAAGGACTACACGCCATTCAGCCTGATGAAGGAAGGCGGCAACGACATCGTCTACGTCAAGGGCGTCGCACCGGCAGAAGCCGAAGCCAAGATGGAAGCGCGCCGCGCCGAGATCAAGGCTGGCAAGTTCGAGTACAAGCCGAACGCGGCTGAGCCCAAGTAAGACAGCAGCAAACAGGGCGGCAGAAGTGGCATTCGACAGCAAGCATCAGGACGCAACAGCACTCGCGCAAGCGATTGCCGGAGGCGTTTTAAGTGCGCGAGAGGCCATGGATGCCGCCCTTGAAGCCGCAGAAAAATGGCGCCCTCTGGGCGCCATTGCATATCTCGATCCTGAACTTGGCCGCACCAACGCAGCGGCGTTTGACGCGCACGCCGACAAAGCTCCGTTTGCGGGCATCCCATCGCTGTTCAAGGATTTGGGCGGCCCTTGCGCCGGTCTGCCGATCCGGCTTGGCTCGCGTGCCTTCGAAAACGCTTCGCCGCAAATGGATTCCGAGCTTGGCAGACGCCTGCGCAAAGCGGGCCTCAATTTCTTCGGCACGACCACCGTGCCGGAATTCGGCCTTGCACTCGCCAGCGAACCGGAAAGCGGCCCACTGGCCCGCCATCCATTCGATGGAACACTTTCTCCCGCTGGCTCATCCGGTGGCGCGGCGACAGCCGTCGCAGCCGGGATTGTCAGCATCGCCCACGCAACGGATGCAGGTGGCTCCATTCGCGTACCTGCCGCTACCTGCGGTCTGATCGGCCTGAAGCCGAGCCGTGGCGCGATGCCCGCAGGACCGCATTTCGGCAATTTTCTCGCCGGTATCGCCAGCGAGTTTGCGCTGTGTCGCTCGATCCGCGATGCGAAGACACTGCTTCCGCTCGTCGAGGGCAAGACCGAGGGCTTTCTGCCTGATCCGGCCATGCGCGCGGGCGAGCTGCCGGAACGTCTGCGCATCGGCTTTGTCGCGGAAGACCTTGCCGCTTATCCTGTCACAGCAGAGCGTATGCAGGTTGTAACCGATGCCGCCCGTTTTCTGGAGGCGCAAGGCCATACAATCCGCGAAATCCCCGCGCAGGATCTAAGTCCTCTTGTCGCTTCCAGCGCACGCGCATTCGATCGCATCATTTCCGTCAATCTGGCTGCTGCAATCGACTTTCTGGCAATCGATCAGGAGAAACTGGAACCGCTCACCCGCGCTGTTGCTGAGCGAGGACGCGGGTTTGATGCAACCGCGCTCTATCGAGCAATGAACGGCGCTGTCAGCGCTTCGCATATGCTCTGGCAGATTTTCCGCGATATTGATGTGCTGATAACCCCGATGCTTTCCAGAGCGCCCTTGCCATTGGGCTCGTTTCCGATGAACCATGGCGATGTGGACAATCACTGGCGGAAGATGAACGAATTTGCGCCCTATGCGGCGCTTGCCAATATTTCCGGTTTCCCGGCGCTTTCTCTACCATTCGGAGAAGATGCCAACGGGATGCCGTTAGCCGTGCAGCTTATCGCGCCGATGGGCGCGGACAGGCTACTTCTAAATGCCGGTCAGCGGTTGGAAGCGGATCGCCGCTGGCGGCATAAATTTCCCGTTGCGGGGTTGAACCAATGACGACAACAGTTCTTGAACTGCAAAACATCACCAAGCGCTTCGGTGCGCTTACAGCCAATGACGATATTTCGCTGAAGCTGGAGCGTGGCGAAATCCTCGCTTTTCTCGGCGAAAACGGCGCGGGTAAAACCACGTTGATGAACATCCTGTTCGGCCATTACGTGCCGGATGAAGGGCGCGTCTTTGTGAAGGGCGCGGAAATTCCGCAGGGCAAGCCGCGCGCAGCCATTGATGCGGGCGTGGGCATGGTGCACCAGCATTTCACCCTCGCACCCAACCTGACGGTTCTGGAAAACATCATTACCGGCACAGAAAGCCTCTGGAAGCTCAAATCCGCGCATGGTGCAGCGCGCGCCAAGATCGCGCAGATTGCAGAGCGTTTTGGCCTCAAGGTCGATCCTGATGCGCGGCTTGGCGATCTTTCGGTCGGTGAGCAGCAGCGCGTCGAAATTCTGAAAGCGCTTTATAACGACGCGGATGTGCTGATCCTCGATGAACCGACCGCCGTTCTGACGACGCAGGAAGCGGAAGGCCTGTTCGCGACGCTCAAGGAAATGGCCCGCCAAGGCCTGTCGCTGATCTTCATCTCGCACAAACTGCATGAAGTTATGTCCGCCGCCGACCGGGTTATCGTGCTGCGCGGCGGCAAGCTTGTCGCCGAGCGCAAGGCTTCTGAGACTTCCAAGGAAGAACTGGCCGAACTGATGGTGGGACGACGTGTTTCGCGCCCTGCCCGCGCCGCTGCAACCCCCGGCGAAACGTTGCTGGAAGCCAGCAATGTCACGGTTGTGGAGGACGGAATTGCTCGCCTTTCGGAACTGAATTTTCAGGTTCGTGCCGGTGAAACGCTCGGCATTATCGGTGTGTCCGGCAATGGGCAAGCAGCGCTCGGACGGTTGGTTTCGGGCCTTAGCCAGCCGGCAAGCGGCGCGCTTATCATGTTGGGGCAGACCGTGACCAAATTCGATCCGCGCCGCTTTGTGGCAGAAGGTGTCGGGCGTATTCCCGAAGACCGGAATGCTGAAGGCGCCATTGGCGATCTGACCTTGTGGGAAAATGCCATTCTGGAGCGCGTGCGCGATCTGAAATTCTCGAACGGTATTCTGGTCAATCGCACTGCGGCACGCGAATTCACCGAAAGTATTATCACGGATTTCGATGTGCGCGGCGGCACACCGGATAGTCGTATCCGCCTGCTTTCCGGCGGCAATATGCAAAAGCTCATTTTGGGTCGCAATCTGGAGACCGCGCCGCGCATTCTCATCGCGGCGCAGCCGACACGCGGACTGGATGAAGGCGCGGTCGCGGCCATCCACACCCGCATTCTCGAAGCACGCGCCAAGGGCGCAGCCGTTCTGCTGATTTCCGAAGATCTTGATGAAATCATTGGCTTGGCTGATCGTGTTCAAGCGATTGTTAAGGGCCGCCTCTCCCCGCCTATCGATGCAGAAGAAGCCAATGCGCAGAGACTGGGCCTCATGATGGCTGGCGAATGGCAGGCAAATACCAAGAAGGGGCTGAATTGATGCGTATTGAACGACGCGAAACGCGGCCCATGGCGTTGGTGACTACGGCACCGATCATTGCGGTCCTGGCCGCTTTCGTGCTGGCGGGCCTGCTGATCGCCGCCGCCGGTGCGCCGGTGGTCGAATCCTTCCGCCAGATCGCCATCGGCGCATTTGGCAACAAGCTGTCGATCAGCGAGACGCTGACACGCGCCACGCCGCTGATGCTGACCGGCCTTGCCGCCGCTGTCGCCTTCCGCTCCAAGCTTTGGAATATCGGTGCTGAGGGACAGTTCTATATGGGCGCGCTGGCCGTGGTGGCCATGGGCACGCAATTGCAGCTGCCCGCGCCGCTCCTAATTCCGCTGCTGCTGATTGTCGGCGCGATTGCTGGCATGATTTTTCTACTGATCCCGCTCGGCCTTCGCTTGCGCTTCGGCGTCGATGAAGTGGTGACGACACTGCTTTTGAACTTCGTAGCCGTGCTGTTCGTTTCCATGATGATCGAAGGGCCGATGAAAGACCCGCTGGCCTTTGGCTGGCCACAGTCTGAACCGGTGCCGGATGCCGCCGTGCTGCCGAAAATCATGGCGGGTATGCGACTGCATATCGGCATCCTGATCGCCATCGCGCTTGCGCTGATCATTGCCTATATGCAGAAGCGCACCGTGTTCGGCCTTGAAACCAAGGCCGCCGGTATCAATCCGGGTGCGGCGCGTTTTGCAGGTGTTCCCCTCGGTCGCACACTGATCAAGGTCGCCTGTATCTCCGGCGGTCTGGCAGGTCTGGCGGGCGCCATTCAGGTCATGGGTGTGAAGGGCTATGTCACGACCGACCTTTCGCCGGGCTTCGGTTATTCCGGCATTATCGTCGCGATGCTCGCCAACTTAAACCCGATCGGCGCGATCTTCTCGGCGCTCTTTGCCGCCGCCATGTTCGTTGGCGCGGACGGCATGAGCCGCACCATCGGCATTCCGAGCTTCATTGCCGATGTCACCGTGGCGCTGTCGCTCCTGACCATGCTCGTCGCTTTGTTCTTCACCCAATACAGGATCGCCCGATGAACGAGTTGATGGATATCCTGCTTTCCGCTGGCCTCTGGGTCTCGGTCCTGCGCATCGCAACGCCGCTGATCTTCGGCACGCTCGGCGCACTTTATTGCGAACGCGCAGGCGTGCTCAATCTCGGCATCGAAGGCATCATGACCTTTGGCGCGATGATCGGCTGGCTGACTGTCTATAACGGGGCGGATCTGTGGGTGGGTGTGCTGGCCGCTGCCGCTTCGGGCGCATTGTTCGGCCTGCTGCACGCGGCGTTGACTGTCCCGCTCGGGCTGTCGCAGCATGTGGTAGGCCTCGGCATCACGCTGTTTGCCTCGAGCCTCAGCTATTTCCTGTTCCGACTGCTGGTGCCGCTTTCTTCAACGCCGCCGACAATAACGCCATTCCAGCCAGTGAACCCGTCTTTCCTGGCTGATGTGCCTTTTATCGGGCAGGTATTGGGCACACAGACCGCACTGACATGGATCGCCATTCCACTGGCGCTGTTGCTTGGCTATGTGCTTTTCCGCACACCGCTCGGCCTTGCTATTCGCATGACCGGCGAAAATCCCCATGCCGCCGAGGCGCAAGGCATCAACCCGATCCGCGTGCGCATTTTCACGATCATGTTCGGCAGTGCATTGATGGCGGTTGGCGGCGCGTTCCTGACGCTTTCGGCGTTCAACTCGTTCTTCCCGACCATGATGCAGGGACGCGGCTGGGTGTGTATCGCGCTCGTCGTTTTCGCATCGTGGAAGCCCGCCCGTGCATTGCTGGGCGCATTGCTGTTCGCGCTGTTCGATGCTTTTCAGCTTCGCCTGCAAACGGTGTATGGGAAGGCGGTTCCTTACCAGCTTTTCCTGATGATCCCCTACATCATGTCGATTATCGCGCTGATCGTCATGGCGCGACGCGCGCGCGTTCCGCAAGCGCTGATGCAGCCCTATCGTCGCGGAGAGCGCTAACGGCGTTTTTCACCACCAAACTGCAAACAAAAACGGCGCCCGAAGGCGCCGTTTTCTTTTGTGTTGTCGAACTTATGCAGCGCTCGACTTGCTCTTTTCAAAGCGCTTGCGCTCATTCGGATCGAGATAGAGCTTGCGAAGGCGGATCGACTTCGGCGTCACTTCAACCAGTTCGTCGTCCTGAATCCATGACAGGGCGCGTTCCAGCGTCATCTTGATCGGCGGGGTGAGCTTCACAGCTTCATCCTTGCCAGCGGCGCGGATGTTGGTGAGCTTCTTGCCCTTCAGAACGTTGACTTCCAGATCGTTGTCGCGGCTATGAATGCCGATCAGCATGCCCTGATAGACCTTGACGCCAGCGTCGATGATCATCGGGCCGCGATCTTCAAGGTTGAACAGCGCGTAAGCAACAGCTTCGCCCTGATCGTTGGAAATCAGAACGCCGTTGTTACGGCCCGAGATTTCGCCCTTATATGGCTGATAATCGTGGAACAGACGGTTCATGATCGCCGTGCCGCGCGTATCGGTCAGAAGTTCCGACTGATAGCCGATCAGACCACGGGTCGGTGCGTAGAACACCATACGAACGCGGTTGCCGCCCGAAGGACGCAGCTCGACCATTTCGGCCTTGCGTTCCGACATCTTCTGAACAACGGTGCCCGAATATTCTTCATCGACGTCGATGACGACTTCTTCGATCGGCTCAAGCTTCTCGCCGTTTTCGCCGTCCTTCATGACGACGCGCGGGCGCGAAACGCCAAGTTCGAAGCCTTCGCGGCGCATGTTTTCGATCAAAACTGCGAGCTGCAATTCACCACGACCCGACACGAAGAACGAATCTTTTTCGTTCGATTCTTCGATCTTGAGCGCAACGTTACCTTCTGCTTCCTTGAGCAGACGGTCACGAATAACGCGGCTCGTTACCTTGTCGCCTTCGGTGCCCGCATAAGGGCTGTCGTTGACGATGAAGGACATGGTCACGGTCGGCGGATCGATTGGCTGTGCTGCCAGAGGCTCGCTGACCGAAGGATCGCAGAACGTGTCTGCAACGGTGCCCTTCGAAAGACCAGCGATGGCAACAATGTCGCCTGCCTGTGCTTCGTCGATGGCCTGACGCTCGATGCCGCGGAATGCGAGAATTTTCGAGATGCGACCGGTTTCGAGCAGCGAACCGTCCTGACCGAGAACCTTGACGGCCTGGTTCGACTTGATCGAGCCGGAATGGATGCGTCCGGTGATGATGCGGCCAAGGAACGGATCGGCTTCCAGGATCGTGCCGATCATGCGGAACGGGCCTTCGGCAACCTTCGGCGCCGGAACGTGCTTGAGCACGAGGTCGAACAGCGGGGCCAGGCCTTCGTCCTGCGGACCTTCCGGGTTCAGCGCCATCCAGCCGTTACGGCCAGAACCGTACAGGATCGGGAAGTCCAGCTGTTCGTCGGTGGCGTCGAGATTGGCGAAGAGGTCGAACACTTCATTGATGACTTCTTCATGACGGCCATCCGGACGGTCGATCTTGTTGATCGCAACGATCGGACGCAGACCAACCTTCAGCGCCTTGCCAACGACGAACTTCGTCTGCGGCATCGGGCCTTCGGCGGCGTCAACGAGAACGATAGCGCCGTCCACCATCGAAAGAATACGCTCAACTTCACCGCCGAAGTCGGCGTGGCCGGGTGTGTCGACGATGTTGATGCGGGTATTCTTCCAGACAACCGAGGTCGCCTTGGCGAGAATGGTGATCCCGCGTTCCTTTTCGATGTCGTTGGAGTCCATCATGCGTTCTGCAACGCGCTGGTTGTCGCGGAACGAGCCAGACTGCTTCAGCAGTTCATCGACCAGTGTGGTTTTGCCATGATCGACGTGTGCGATAATAGCGATATTACGCAATTCCATATGGAGATCACTTCTATATGAGTTGGGAGCCGCGCCAACAGACCCGCGCGGAAAAACAATGCGGCGCTCTTACAGGTTTTTTTGCGTTTTAGAAAGGGGCAGCGCGACACTGCCCCTTATTTCTCGCGAAAAACCCTTGTTTATCGGCGCTTTTACACCGTCATTCTGTCAGTTTTTTGTCAGTCGGCATGCGGAGTCGGCACCAAGCGCTACAACAAAGTGCCAGAAAGTATGACAATGGCGACGCTGAAATAAATGACAAGACCCGTCACATCGACCAATGTCGCCACGAAAGGCGCTGACGCACTGGCCGGATCGAATCCAAGCCGTTTCAACGCAAAAGGCAGCATTGAGCCAGTCAGCGAGCCGAACATCACGATACAGACGAGCGCCATGCCGACGGTCAGAGCGACCAGAATCCAGTGTTCGCCATAGTCATAGATGCCAATCGTCTGCCACACGGCAATGCGGACAATGCCGATCAGGCCGAGGAAACTGCCAAGAGCAAGCCCGGTCGGCAGTTCGCGCAGCGCGACGCGCCACCAATCCTTGAGCTTCACTTCCTGCAATGCCAGCGCACGGATAATCAGCGAGGTGGCCTGCGAACCGGAATTACCGCCCGACGACATGATGAGCGGAATGAACAGCGTCAGCACGAGCGCCTTTTCCAGCTCCATCTCGAAATGCTGCATGGCGCTCGCCGTCAGCATCTCGCCAAGAAACAGAACGCCCAGCCAGCCAGCGCGCTTCTTCAACATTTCGCCGAAGCCAATGCGCATATAGGGCTTGTCCAGCGCCTCCATGCCGCCGAAGCGATAGGCGTCTTCGCTGGCATCTTCGGTGATGGCGTCAAGCACGTCGTCCACCGTCACAATGCCGATGATATGGCGGCTTTCATCCACAACGGGGACGGCCAGAAGATCGTGCTTGCGGAACAGGCGCGCAACATCTTCGCGGCTGGTGAGCGGCGCAATGGTGATCGGCTCTTCGTCACGGACAATCGATAGAATCGGTTCTTCCGGCTCGCGGATGATCAGGCGGCGCAGGCTGACCACGCCTTCAAGGGCGCGGGACTTCGGATCAACCACGTAAATCGCGTAGACGGTTTCGCGCGTGCGCTCGACCTTGCGAATGTGATCGAGCGTCTCGGCCACATTCCAGTTCGACGGCACGGCGATGAATTCGGTCGTCATGAGCGAACCGGCCGTATTCGGCGGGTAGCCCATAAGTTTTTTCAGATTGGCCTTGGTTTCCGGGGCCAGAATGGCGAACAGCCGCGCACGGTCACTCTCGTCAAGTTCCTGAAACACGTCCGTCGAACGGTCAGCTGACATACCGTCCAAAAGGAGGCTCGCAAGCCCCGGCGCAAGCGCCGCTACGATTTCGGCGGTACGATGCAGTTCCGGCTGGTCAAGCAGGCGGATGGCATCTTCATGGGTGAGCTGTCCGAAGACGGAGATTGCGTCATCATCTTCGAGCTCGTTCAATAGCTCAACGGCATCGCCCGTATGCATTTCGGCGATACGTGCAGCAATCGCAGCCGCCGGGAGGTCGGCAACATCAAGCACTTCCGGAGAGAAGTTGTTGTCGGTCATTAAGCTTGCCTTTCCGTCGATCCGCCGTCAAAGGCAGATCGTGCAAGCTGACCTCAAGCGATCAGTACACGGCTACCTTGACGGCTGACACAATCGACTGTGACTGTCGCTGGGCATAAGAGAATAAAACTCCGGTTGAAGATTGCTGTCGCAAAGAGACTTCGGACAGCCAGCGTGATGTGCGCTTGGTCGCCCTTAAAGTCAAGCCCCACACAGTAATCTGAAGAGGTTTTTGCGAGCAAGGCGTCGAATGCTGTCGTCTGGCGCCTTAACCGTAAAAGCCGGTTGAACGCCCTTGCTCACCCGACACCGAAACCTTAAGTCTTGACCATCGAATTCATTTGATCCGGAGTTTCATCATGTCCGACAAGCCCACCTATAATCATGCGCTCACAGAATGGAACGGACCGCTGGGCCTGCCGGATTTCACCGCATTCAAAGACGACGATTTCGCGCCAGCCTTTGAGGCAGCGCTCGCATCCGATCTCGCCGAGGTGGAAGCCATCGCCAGCGCAACTGGCGAAGCAACCATCGAAAACACGCTGAAGGCCTTGCAACTGACAGGCAAGGCGCTTGACCATGTGTCGGCCATTTTCTGGATGCGCGCAGGCGCCCATAGCAACGACACCATTCAAGCACTGGAGCGGGACATTGCGCCGAAAATGTCGCGTCATTATTCGCGCATCATGATGGACCCGGCTTTGTTCGCCCGGATCGACGCGCTCTATGACAATCGCGATCTGCTTGATCTCGACACGGAAACCAAACGCGTTCTGGAAAAGACCTGGAAGGGTTTTGTCCGGTCCGGCGCAAAACTCGATGAAGCTGGCAAGGCGGAACTCGCTGGCATTAACGAGAAGCTTGCCGGTCTCGGTGCACGCTTCGGCCAGAATGTGCTGAAAGACGAGTCGAGCTGGGCACTGTTCATCACCGATGAAGCCGATCTCGCCGGGCTGCCGGATTTTCTGAAAAACGCCATGCAGAGCGCAGCAAGCGAACGCGGCAAACCGGATGCTTATGCGGTTACGCTGTCGCGTTCCATCGTCGAGCCATTCCTCACCTTTTCGGAAAACCGCGCCTTACGCGAGCAGGCTTTCAATGCCTGGGCCAAGCGCGGCGAGAATGGCAACGACTCCGACAATCGCGAGATTGTGCGTGAGATGGTCGAACTGCGCGAGCGCAAGGCCCATCTGCTCGGCTATGCCAATTTTGCAGCCTATAAGCTGGACGACACCATGGCCAAGACGCCAAAGGCCGTCATGGACCTGCTGGAACCCGTTTGGGACAAGGCACGCGCAAAGGCTGGTGAAGAACAGGCAGAGCTTGAGCGCCTGATCGCCGCCGATGGCAGCAATCACAAAGTCGCGCCATGGGACTGGCGTTTCTATGCAGAAAAGTTGCGCGCCGAACGCTTTGCCTTCGACGAGGCCGAGCTAAAGCCTTATCTGCAACTGGAAAAGATCATCGAAGCGAGCTTCGATGTGGCCACGCGCCTGTTCGGCGTTCGCTTTGAAGAAAAGAAGGGCATTGCCGCCTGGCACCCGGACGTGCGCGTGTTTCAGGTTTTCAACCCGGATGGCAGCGAACGCGGTCTTTTCCTCGGCGATTATTTCGCCCGGACATCGAAGCGCTCCGGCGCGTGGATGAGCGCGCTGCAATCCAGCCACAAGCTCGACGGCGGCCAGAAGCCCATCATCTACAATGTGATGAATTTCGCCAAGCCGAAGGCCGGTGAACCCGCCCTGCTGTCGCTCGATGATGCCCGCACGCTGTTCCACGAGTTCGGCCATGCGCTGCACGGACTTCTATCGGATGTGACTTGGCCTGCCGTTTCCGGCACTGCCGTATCGCGCGATTTCGTGGAACTGCCGTCGCAGCTTTACGAACATTGGCTGACCGTACCCGCCGTTCTGGAAAAATACGCCGTGCATTACCGCACCGGCGAAGCAATGCCGAAAGCCCTGCTCGATAAGGTTTTGGCGGCGCGTTCGTTCAATGCCGGTTTCAACACGGTTGAATTTACCGCGTCCGCGCTGGTGGATATGGCTTTCCATACCGGTAATGAGAAGATCGCCGATCCGCTGTCCTTCGAGGCAAAGACACTCGAAAAGCTTTCCATGCCTGATGCGATCATCATGCGCCACCGCACACCGCATTTCACTCATGTGTTCTCCGGCGATGGCTATTCCGCCGGTTACTATTCCTACATGTGGTCGGAAGTGCTGGATGCGGATGCGTTCTCGGCTTTCGAGGAAACCGGCGACGCTTTCAACCCGGAACTCGCCGCCAAGCTGAAGCAGCACATCTATGCCGCTGGCGGCAGTCGCGACCCGGAAGATCTGTACAAAGCATTCCGCGGCAAGATGCCGACGCCGGATGCGATGATCGAAAAACGCGGGTTGAACTAATCAAGCAAAAGGCCGGGAAACCGGCCTTTTCAGTTCTTATGGGTCAGGATATTGACCAACCGCCCAAAAGGATCGCGTACGAAAAAGCGGCGCACGCCCCAATCCTCATCCGCCGGACCGTATTCGATAGGAAACCCCATCGCGATTGCCTGCTCCAGCGTGGCGTCTACGTCGTCCACCTCGATGGAAAGATCGGGCACCGGTGTGCCCGAACCACCTTCACGCATGATGCTCACCTGCACGCGCGACTGCGCATCGGTGGCATAGGTTACGATCCAGCCGAAATCCATCGCCACGTCGAGGCCCAACAATTCGCCATAGAAGCGTTTTGCCGCCGCAGGGTCGCTGGCAGCTATATTGGCGACGATGCGACGGACGGCCATCAATATTCGCCGAGCTTTATATCCGGCGTATAGTCAACGCCATCAACTTCCTTCACAACCGGCTGGCCGCACTGCATCACGCCGGTTGCCGCATTGAAGGCATAGGTCGGCGAGCCATGGAGCTGCCAGCCCTTGTTGAGCGCCGCCGTAACGCGGTGGCAAAATGCGGAATCATCCGGTCCGGTGATGAAACGATAGAGCTTCATAGTCTTTCTTCCTTTGTTAAATTTCAGGCCCGCCTTGGTTCTATTTATTACGCATTTCCGAACGCAAAACCGTTTCACACTTTTGCTGGAAATGCTTTCGCGAGCAGCGTTTCGGCCATTGCCAGATGCAGCCGTTCGATCATCTGGCCATCCAGTGACACAACGCCCTTATCCGCATTTTCCGGCTGCGCAAACAGATCGACAACGGCCCGTGCATGCGCCACTTCCTCATCCGTCGGTGAGAAGGCGCGATTGGCGGCCTCGATCTGACCCGGATGAATAAGCGTCTTGCCGTCGAAGCCCATCGCAGCCCCTTGCAAACACTCGGCTTCAAAGCCGACAGAATCGCGAAAATCGTTGAACACGCCATCGAGAACAGTAAACCCGCCTGCTCGCGCCGCGAGAATGATCTGCATCAGCCACGGCACGAGATAAGGCCGCCCGGCTTGCGGGCGAACACCAGTTTCCCGTGCAATATCGTTCGGACCAACAACGAAACAGGCGAGCCGCACTGCCGAGCGATGGCCGAGCATGGCTATTTCATCCGCGTTCAAAATGCCGCGCGGAGTTTCAATCATCGCCCAAACGCCGACAGACGGATCAGCATCCTTGCGATCAAGCCGATTGGCAGCATCGATAATGTCCTGCGGTCGCTCGACCTTCGGCAGGAGAATGGCGTCGGCACCCATATCAGCCGCTGCGGCCACATCATCCTTGCCCCATGGCGTCTCGCCAGAATTGACGCGAATGATCCGCTCAAAGGCCGGTTTCGGATGCGCTGCAAAATGCGCAACCAACGCCTCGCGCGCGGATTGCTTTGCTTCGGGCGCAACGGAATCTTCCAGATCGTAGATCACGCAATCGGCTGCAAGCGTGAGCGATTTTTCCAGCGCGCGCGGATTGGCGGCAGGAACGAACAGAACGGAACGGCGTGGACGAGCGATTGTTTTCATGGCCGATTTGTGCACGGAACTGCGACACGGTGCAAGCCTTGGGAGCGGGTTAAAGCTCCCTTCAAAGCGGGGGCTTGAAATCCGTGCCCTGCCCGCCTATTTTCCAGCCTTCGGTTGAATGCGCCAGCCGCCCGCAGGTTTCAAGCCACGGTAAAGCATTCGAAATACACGTTCCTGTCCCGTGACGGCAGAAACGGCAATGCGGGCACCCGTTCATGAAAACGCCGCTCACAATCAGGAGCGAAAACAATGACCACAGCTATGACCGCTGGGCACACCACTATTGACTTCAAGCATCAGGCTCGCCGTTTGCGGCAGGCTTTGAGCGAGGAAGGCATCGCCATCAGCCACGGTAAGGCGCTCGATCTCGTGGCCCGCCAGTCAGGCACGCGTGACTGGAACACGCTTGCCGCCACGGGCGGCAAGGTGGAAGCAACACCGGTTGCCGCGCAGGACGACACCGCCCCCTACCGTGTCGGCCAGCGCATCTCCGGCATGTTTCACACCACGCCCTTCGACGCCCGTATTATAGGCGTCGAGGAAACCATCAAGCCGGATCTGTGGCGGATCACATTGCAGTTCGACCCGGCGATCGATGTCGCCGTTTCGCCAAATATGTCGATGCGGCGCCGGCGCTTTACCATTGTTGTCGGCAGTGACGGAAAATCCCGCCGCCTGACCGGCAGCGAGAGCGGCGGCGTGGCGTTGAACGTCCAATAATTGCGGATGCGGCATTTACAGCGCATGATTCACAAAGGTTGACGGGATTTCCCGACAGGATTATGCGCAGTAATCAACCATCGAACCGTCCGGACCGCCTCAAAACGGTCTGGATGGTTCGATAAATCCGCCGCAGGTTGCGACCTATTGGGCAGTTTGGGCCTGAAACGTTGACTCTCGGCAATGCTGATGTAAACCAGTTCGCAATATAGCAAATACCCAACCGACAGGTTCAGGACATGGATAAGTTCACCAAGCTCACCGGCGTCGCCGCTCCCCTGCCGATCGTCAACATCGACACGGATATGATCATTCCGAAGGATTACCTGAAGACGATCAAGCGCACGGGCCTGAGCAAGGGACTGTTTGCGGAAATGCGCTTTAATGAAGACGGTTCCGAAAATCTTGATTTCGTGCTGAACAAGCCCGGCTATCGCAATGCCCAGATCCTGGTCGCAGGCGATAATTTCGGCTGCGGCTCCTCGCGCGAGCACGCCCCTTGGGCTCTGCTCGATTTTGGTATCCGTTGCGTGATTTCGACCTCGTTTGCCGACATCTTCTATAATAACTGCTTCAAGAACGGCATTCTGCCGATCAAGGTCAGCCAGGAAGATCTCGACAAGCTGATGGACGACGCCTCGCGCGGTGCCAATGCCACCCTCACCGTCGATCTCGAAGCAAAGGAAATTCATGGCCCTGACGGCGGCACGATTTCCTTCGATCTCGACGACTTCAAGCGCCACTGCCTGCTCAACGGTCTGGACGATATCGGCCTGACCATGGAAAAGGCAAAGAGCATCGACACGTTCGAAGCCAAGCGCGCCGAACTGCGTCCCTGGGCCTGATGACACACAATGCAATTTACGCGGCCTTTAAGCCCTGTGGCCTGAGCAATTGAATAGGACACGATTGGCTGGAATGGCCCGAGAAGATCAAAGCGGCGACTGGGCGGGACGTTTCTCGCCCTCGCTGGACGAAGTTGAATCCATCGCGATTGAAGCTCTTGCGCATCTGCCGCAGGAGTTTCGTGCGTTGTGCGGCGACATCATCATCCAGATCGCCGATTTTCCTGAAGACCAGATCATCGAGGATATGGGGCTGGATACGCCGTTCGACCTGCTCGGCCTTTTTGAAGGTCGCGGCATTGGCGAGCGTTTCAGCCTGCAGACCGGCGATGGTCCCAACCGCATCACGCTCTATCGTCGCGCCATTCTGGATTACTGGTCTGAAAATCAGGAGACGCTGGGCGATATCGTCACCCATGTGCTTATCCATGAGATCGGCCATCACTTTGGCCTGTCGGACGACGACATGGAAGCAATCGAAGCCCAGGCAGAATAATTTCTGCCGAATATCAATTCAAAAAGGCGCCCTGATCGGGCGCCTTTTTGTTTGGGTCAGGCGACGCTCAGGCGCACGTCGATATTGCCGCGCGTGGCATGCGAATAGGGGCAAACGATGTGAGCCGCATTGACCAACTCTTGCGCCTTTGCCTTCTCGACACCCGGAAGCGCCACTTCAAGCGCAACATCGAGACCGAAGCCGGTGCCGTCTTCCCGTGGGCCGATGCCGACGGTCGCGGTAACGGTGCTGTCGGCAGCAATGGCGACCTTCTCCTTCGAAGCAACAAACTTCAGCGCGCCAAGGAAGCAGGCCGCATAACCGGACGCAAAAAGTTGCTCGGGATTGGTGCCCTCGCCGCCCTGACCACCGAGTTCCTTCGGCGTGTCGAGAACGACGCTAAGGCGACCATCTGCTGTCTTGGCGCTGCCCGTGCGTCCGCCGGTTGCTGTAGACTGGGTGGTGTAGAGAATAGCCATTCGATTTCTCCTTCGGTGATAATTTGTCTCCGAAGACAAGCTATCGAAAATTAAATTGTGCGCAATCTAATTTTGCAAAATCATTTCTCACAATTAAGTGATGCACAATGCAATTGCGCATGATTTATGGTATGAAGGATATGCGCTGGAACAGCGCTCGAAGGAATTGGCGCATGACACAGGACTCTTTTCTCAAACTTTCAAACATGGTCTGCTTTGCGATTTATTCGACCGCAAATGCGCTGACGCGCGCATACCAGCCGATCTTGAGCAAACTGGACCTGACCTATCCGCAGTTCCTGGTGATGCTGGTGCTGTGGGAAAAGGACGACCAGACCGTTTCCGAAATCGGCGCGAAGCTCCATCTCGATTCAGGGACGCTGACGCCACTCCTGAAACGGCTTGAAACGGCAGGACGCATCGTGCGCCGCCGCGACCCACAGGACGAACGGCAAGTGCGCATCACACTTACCGAAGAAGGCCTCAAACTGCGTGAAGCGGCTGATTCTGTACCGGATCAAATTCTCTGTGCGCTCGGTCAGCCCGTCGACGAACTGAAGGATTTGCGTTCCCGCCTGCTCGACATTCGCGGCAATCTTGCCGATAGCGCGGAACGCTAGTTCATCACCGCAAAATAAAAGCGCCGGTTTCCCGGCGCTTATGTATTTCGACTGACCAAGACAGATCAGGCGGCAAGCGCCTTTGGCTTTATCAGGCCGCGAGCGACCAACAGTTCTGCAATCTGGATCGTATTGAGCGCTGCGCCCTTGCGCAGATTGTCCGAGACGACCCACATGGCCAGACCGTTTTCGACAGTAATGTCTTCACGGATACGGCTGATATAAGTCGCGTCTTCACCAGCAGATTCATATGGCGTGATGTAGCCGCCGTCTTCGCGCTTGTCGATAACCTGGCAACCCGGCGCTTCGCGCAGGATTTCGCGGGCTTCTTCCGGCGAAAGCGGGTTTTCGAACTCTATATTCACCGCTTCCGAATGACCGATGAAGACCGGAACGCGCACTGCGGTCGCCGTCAGCTTGATCTTCGGATCAAGCATCTTCTTGGTTTCGGCCACCATCTTCCATTCTTCCTTGGTGTAACCGTCTTCCATGAAGACATCGATGTGCGGGATCACGTTGAACGCAATGCGCTTGGTGAACTTCTTCGCCGTGACCGGGTCAGCAACGAACACAGCGCGCGACTGTTCGAACAGTTCGTCCATACCTTCCTTGCCCGCGCCGGAAACCGACTGGTAGGTCGAAACGACGACGCGCTTGATCTTGGCGGCGTCATGCAGCGGCTTCAGCGCAACAACGAGCTGCGCAGTCGAGCAGTTCGGGTTGGCAATAATGTTCTTCTTGGTGAAGCCCGTGATGGCATCCGGGTTTACTTCCGGCACGATCAGCGGCACGTCCATGTCATAACGCCAGGCCGACGAATTATCGATGACGACGCAGCCCTGCTTGCCGATCTTCGGCGACCATTCCTTCGAAATATTGCCGCCAGCAGACATCAGGCAAATGTCCGTATCGGAAAAATCGTATGTGTCGAGCGCGCGAACCTTCAGCGTCTTGTCGCCATAGGACACTTCTGTGCCCTGGCTGCGACGCGATGCGAGCGCCACAACTTCATCGGCTGGAAAACCGCGTTCTTCTAGAATATTGAGCATTTCGCGCCCGACATTACCGGTGGCGCCGACTACTGCTACCTTGAAACCCATTTTTCGTCTCCTGTCCCTCTCCGCTTCCAGATCCGGAACCCCGCAGGCCACGCGGGTTTTCCGTCCCCGGGCCAGACCCGGGGAGAGGGCGAGCAGGCCAAGGGAATCAGACCGTTTTCGTGGTCGTTTTAGTGATGGCCGTGAGTTTTTTGGTAATCGAAGGCATGCGTACTGCTCCGGCATTGATGCCGGCAGTTCCAGACGAAACTGACGCTACGTTAACGCGTTGCACGCGAGTTCTCCTTCGTTCGGCATTGCTTTTACGCGCTTTATGAACGGAGTCAATTCTCCACCGCTTCCGCCCTGTATTTTTTTGCACCGCAAGCAAAACCGGCGGGCGTCAAGCTGTCGATTTTGTCTCATACTAAAGACTACTGCCCGAATCTCCTTTTTAGGTTCATCATAATTTGGTGAGGAGTGCGCCTCACTTGTTGGGATACAAGGCGGCGCATCGGACTGGTTACATTTGTATAGCGAATGAACCCCAGTCTTGCATTGCCCCTCAGGGGCTCTGTTTGGGAGGACAGATTAATGGCAGTCTCGTCAAGTGCCGATGTCGGCACGCAGAAAATGACGGGCGAAGAACGCAAAGTCATCTTTGCATCGTCGCTTGGTACCGTCTTTGAATGGTACGACTTTTACCTTTACGGAACGCTCGCTTCCTTTATCGGCGCAGCCTTCTTCAACGAATATCCCGAAGCAACGCGCAACATCTTCGTCCTGCTGGCTTTTGCGGCGGGCTTTCTGGTGCGTCCGTTCGGTGCGCTCGTCTTCGGTCGCCTTGGCGATCTCGTCGGACGCAAATACACCTTCCTCGTCACCATCGTCATCATGGGCGCATCGACCTTTCTGGTCGGTCTTCTGCCTGGTTCGGCAACACTCGGCATTCTGGCGCCCATCATACTGATCGTGCTGCGCATGCTTCAGGGTCTCGCACTCGGTGGCGAATATGGTGGCGCGGCAACCTATGTCGCGGAACATGCGCCGAATAACCGTCGCGGTTTCTTCACCTCGTGGATTCAGACCACTGCAACGCTCGGCCTGTTCCTGTCGCTGCTGGTGATCCTCGGCATCCAGACTATGATGAGCAAGGAAGCCTTTGCCGCCTGGGGCTGGCGTATTCCGTTCCTCGTCTCGGTTCTCCTGCTCGGTATTTCCGTCTGGATCCGCATGCAGATGAGCGAGTCGCCTGCGTTCAAGCGCATGAAGGAAGAAGGCAAGACCTCGAAGGCTCCGCTATCCGAAGCTTTCGGCCAGTGGAAAAATGCCAAGATCGCGCTTATCGCACTGTTCGGCCTCACCGCCGGTCAGGCCGTGGTCTGGTATTGCGGCCAGTTCTACGCATTGTTCTTCCTTCAGAACGTTTTGAAGGTGGAAAATCAGTCGGCCAATATCATGGTTGCTATCGCCCTGCTGCTCGGCACCGGCGGCTTCGTCTTCTTCGGCTGGCTGTCGGACAAGATCGGCCGTAAGCCGATCATCATGGCGGGCCTGCTTCTGGCGGCTGTAACCTACTTCCCGCTGTTCAAGGCGCTGACCAATGCCGCAAATCCGGCGCTGGCGCAGGCTGAGCAGACCATCAAGGCAACCGTCACCGCGGCCCCTGGCGATTGTAACTTCCAGTTCAACGCCACCGGCACGTCCAAGTTTACCAGCTCCTGCGATGTTGCGACCAGCTTCCTCGCCAAGAGCTCGGTGCCTTACGAAGTCGTGCAGACCGCTGCGGCTGGAACGCCTGCAACCGTCACCATCGGCGACGCGACGATTACGTCCTTTGATGCCGTTCAGGCTGGTGCAGGTGCTGCCGGCAAGCAGGCTGAACTCGCTCATGGCGTGAACCTGGCTCTCCAGAAGGCAGGCTTCCCACTGGTCCGCGATCCTGCCAAGGTGCCGGACAGCAAGCTTGACGCCTTCCTGGCCGCCAATCCGGAACTCCAGCTGAGTGCTGATGCTGTCCGCGGTGGCGATAAGGCGATGGTTCCTGCTGCCGATCTGGTCAAGCAGAAGCTCCTGACCCAGACTGAAGCCGAAGGTCTCGGCGTCAGCACCGATCAGGCCGTCTACACCATTCCGAATGCAGGCGCATTCAAGATGGTGGCAGACCCTGCCAAGGTGAACTGGGTCATGACGATTGCGATCCTGACCATCCTCGTCATCTATGTGACGATGGTTTATGGCCCAATCGCTGCAATCCTGGTGGAAATGTTCCCGACCCGCATCCGCTACACCGGCATGTCGCTGCCTTACCATATCGGCAACGGCTGGTTCGGCGGTCTGCTTCCGGCTGGCGTGTTCGCACTCAGTGCAGCCAAGGGCGACATCTACTATGGCCTCTGGTATCCAATCGTCATCGCTTCCATCACCTTCGTGATCGGCATGATCTTCGTGAAGGAAACCAAGGGCGTCGATCTGCACAAGCTCGACTAATCCGGCAATAACGACAATGCGGAACGCCGCCCCGAAAGGGCGGCGTTTTTGCGTACACCCAACGAATTTTCAGCGATATTGCGCTTCGATCTCGATCAGTTTCTGCTTGCGCCAGAGACCGCCGCCATAGCCGGTCAATGATCCGTCGGCGCCGATCACGCGATGACACGGGATGATAATGGCAATCTGGTTGGCGCCATTGGCCCACGCAACCGCTCTTACAGCAAGCGGCTTGTCGATGGCTTGCGCCAACTCGCTATAGCTGCGTGTTTCCCCTGCCCTGATCTTTTGCAGCTCACGCCACACAGATTGCGTAAAGGCGCTGCCATGCAAGACCATCGGCAGATCGAAAGTGGGCGACTTGCCGTCAAAGAAAGCACTCAGCTGTCGCTCGACCAGATCATGCGTGTTGAAGCGACCAATGCCGATATCTCCACGAGAAGTGGCATAGAGTTTCTTCAACTCGAAAGAGAGCGCCTTGCGGTCGGCAAATTCCAGCAGATGCAGGTTTTTCGCATCGCAAATGGCAATCATCGTTCCGAGCGGCGACTTGATCCAATCGGCGCGCAACAGACCGTCGCCGCGCAGTTTTGCGGGAGGAAGACCAAGAATACGGCCAAAGGCGCTGCGGAACGCCTCCGGCGATTCAAAGCCCGCATCGATCTGCGCGTCGATGACCCGGCCTCCGTCAGCCAATGCCTGAAAGCCGTGACGCAAACGTTCCTGGCGCGCCATTTCCAGAAATGTCATGCCGAAATGTCGCCGGAAGCTGCGCCGCACCGTTGACAGATCAAGCCCCATGCGCGCGACATCATCTTCGCTCCATCGCCGTTCGGGATCGGCTTCCAGAGCATCGAGCAATTTCTTGATGGAAGGCTCGGCTTCGGCTGCGGGTTGCAGCGGATGGCATCTTTTGCAGGCGCGAAAACCATCCGCCATGCATTCGGCAACCGACGCAAAAAAGCGGCAGTTTTCCCGGCGCGGCTTGCGCGCCGGGCAAGTCAGGCGGCAAAAAATGCCGGTGGAAACGACACCGACGTAGGCCCTGCCCTCATAAGAGGCATCGCGGGCCAACAGCGCGTCGTAAAGTTTGTCTTGGTTTGGAAGCGTGAACAACATGACACGCATTCTTATCCGTCTATGCAGAAATTACAGCCTCAAATCAGGCGTTTATTTCAATAAGAAAAAGCCCGCCGGAACTATCCGGCGGGCTTTCCAATTTCGCAATTCTTCAGCGGGTGATTAAGCCGAAAGCGCCTTGAATTTGGCGAGGATCGCATCACCCATTTCGGTGGTGCCAACCTTGGTTGTGCCTTCCGACCAGATGTCCGCCGTGCGGATGCCATCGTCCAGAACACCGGCAATCGCTGCTTCCAGACGGTCGGCTTCGGCAACCAGATTGAACGAATAACGCAGGCACATGGCCAGCGACGCGATCATGGCGATCGGGTTTGCAATGCCCTTGCCAGCGATATCCGGTGCGGAGCCATGGACCGGCTCGTAAAGCGCCTTGCGCTTGCCGGTCTTGGCATCGACTGCGCCAAGCGAAGCCGACGGCAACATGCCGAGCGAACCGGTCAGCATGGCAGCGACGTCCGACAGCATGTCACCGAACAGATTGTCGGTCACGATGACGTCGAACTGCTTCGGCCAGCGGACGAGCTGCATGCCGCCAGCGTCGGCCAGCATGTGTTCCAGTTCCACGTCGGAATGCTTTTCCTTGTGACGCGCGGTGACGACCTGATTCCAGAGCACGCCCGACTTCATCACATTGCGCTTTTCCATCGAGGTGACCTTGTTGCGGCGCGTGCGCGCCAGCTCAAAAGCCACATCGGTGATGCGCTCGATTTCGTAGGTGTCATAAACCTGCGTGTCGATCCCGCGCTTCTGGCCGTTGCCGAGGTCGATGATTTCCTTCGGCTCGCCGAAGTAAACGCCGCCAGTCAGTTCGCGCAGGATCAAAATGTCGAGGCCTTCGATCACTTCTGGCTTCAGCGAAGAGGAATGCGCAAGCGCCGGATAGCAAATGGCCGGACGCAAGTTTGCGTAAAGCTGCATGTCCTTGCGCAGGCGCAAAAGGCCAGCTTCCGGGCGCACTTCATAAGGCACGCTATCCCACTTCGGGCCGCCAACAGCGCCAAACAGCGTGGCATCGGCTGCCAGCGCCTTCTCCATATCGGCATCCGAAATCGCCTGACCGTGCGCGTCGTAAGCGCAGCCGCCAACCAGACCTTCCTCGGTTTCAAAGCCGAGCTTGAGGTCCGAATTGAGGTAAGCGATGATCTTGCGGACTTCCGCCATGGCCTCGGGACCGATGCCATCGCCGGGCAGGAGAAGAAGTTTTCTGGTTGCCATAATGCCAAGCCTCTGTTTTTCAATGCACAATTACGAAAAACCGGGCGTCTTCCGAAATTGTTTTTCAAAGTTCCGGGAGGGTTATAGAGCCCTGTTGCGTGGCAGGCAACAATCAGCAGGCATGAAACTTATGAAAAAGATCGAGGCTTGTGCAGAAATTAAATAACCGAAGCTGACGCTCAGTCCACAAGCGTCCGCGCTTCCGATGGCAGCATGATGGGTATGCCGCCGCGCACCGGATAGGCAAGCTTTGCCTTGCGCGAAATCAGTTCGCTATGCTCCGCGTCATATTCCAGCGGGCCTTTGGTCAGCGGGCAGACAAGCAGCTCCAGAAGGCGCACATCGATGCTGCCGGTTTCGGTTTTATCATTCACCATTTCATATCCTCCGGATCATTGCAGGCGCGATCCGTAATCGTCGTCTTTCACTTTCGCCAGCACCATTTCGGTAATGGCGATCAGCGTCGCAGCACGCGTCTTGAGATCGGGCGCCTCCAGCAATGCCTGCTTTTCGGCAGGCCCAAAGGGCGACATGATCGACAGCGCATTGACGAGCGTTTCGTTTCCGGCGCGGGAGATGCTTTCCCAGTCGGCTTCCAGATTATGCGCTTCGAGATAGTCGCGGAAGGCACGAAGCAGCGCTCCGCGGTCGATATCAGCCGTGTCGCGCGCCTCTTCCAGATCGGCCAGAAACGGCATGATCCGGCACTGGCGATAAGGCTGGCGGCAATTGACCTCCTCCTTGATACGGAAACGGCAAATGCCCTGAAGCGTGATCAGAAGCCGTCCGTCGCCGGTCTCCGCGTAGGTCGTTATGCGACCGAGACACCCAATGCTGCTCAGCGGCGGACGAAGGCTTTCGTCCAGTTCATTGACGCCCTCGTCGTCGTCTTCGTCATCGATCTGCGGCTGGATCATGCCGATGATCCGCTTGCCGGCAAGCGCGTTTTCCACCATCGCCAGATAACGCGGCTCGAATATGTTCAGCGGCAGTTGGCCGCCGGGCAAAAGCAGGGCACCTTTCAGCGGAAATATCGGAACCAGGTCCGGAATGTCGGAACCCGTTCTGTAGCGGGCATTACCCACTTGCATTGCAACCTCCTTTGGGATGCTTCGCGCAATCCACGCGCGCAGCATCCTGACAGTCAGATTTCCCGCCGCTTTTATCGCCTACGAAAACAGCAGCGAAGACAGCTTCCGGCGGGCCGAAAGCGTCGCCGGGTCCGTATTGCCCCATGCTTCGAAGAACTGGAGCAGTTGCTTACGCGCGCCATCCTCGTTCCAGCTGCGGTCGGCCTTCATGATGGCCAGCAGTTCGTTGGCGGCATCGTCGCGACGACCCTGTGCATTGCGCACCTGCGCCAGATCGAAACGCGCCTGATAATCCTGCGGATCAGCCTGAAGGCGTTTTTCCAGTTCAACCGGGTCACCAATCAGCTTGACCTGATCGGCAAGCGCCAGCCTGGCTTCGAGCGCGCGCACCGATGCGGCATTCTGCTTATCGGCAGGAATGGCGGCCAGAATTTCGCGTGCCTGTTCGGCATCGCCCGATTCCAGAACGCAGGACGCCAGACCGACAATCGCATCGACATTGTCGGGCGCGGCCTGAAGAATGGAACTGAAAATCTCACCAGCCTGAACGTAATCGCCGGATTCAAGCAGTTCCTGCCCGGCTGTTACCGCCTCGGCAATCGCGCTTTCCTGATCGCTTGGCCCGCCGATCTTGGCGATGAATTCCTTCACCTTCGATTCCGGCAATGCGCCCATGAAGCCATCGACCGGCTGGCCGTTGACGAAGGCGATAACCGCCGGGATGGACTGAATGCCAAGCTGGCCCGGAATGGACGGGTGATCGTCGATGTTCATCTTGACGAGCTTGACTGCTCCGCCCGCGTCCTTGACGGCCTTTTCGATAATCGGCGTCAGCTGCTTGCAGGGCCCGCACCACGGAGCCCAAAAATCGACCAGAACCGGCTGCTGGCGCGATTCGGCCAGCACATCGGTCTGAAATGCCGCAGTCGTCGTATCCTTGATCAGATCCGCCCCGCCCACGGGTGCCGGCGCCGAACCGAAAGAAACATTTGCCGTCATCTGGCCGCCCGTATTGGCGTAAGGATTGTTCTGGCTGGTCATGGAATATTCCTCATATCTTCCGGCCCTGTTCATGCACCCCGCATCAAGGCCGGTGTCGATCTTTTCAGTTCGTGCTTGTCAATTTGTATCTGTTCCGGCGGATTTCAAGACGCGTAGTCTATACCGTTGCGTCTGCCTTCGCACCTTCTGATACTGCAAGGATACGTGGTTCGTGACCGGTCGATTTCAGGAAGGCGATGAGGTCTTCGCGCCGGATCGAGGTGGTGGCTTCGTTGGTCAGCGGGTGTCCGTTGATGACATCATATTTCATCAGATCCGCATCGATGACGACCTGAACATTGTGGTCGCGGTCGTTGATCGCGCCGAACACTGTCACCGATCCCGGAATGACACCCAGATATTCCAGCAGCTTTTCCGGTTTGCCAAACGAAACGCGGCTTGCCGCACCGATCACCTGATGGATCGACTTCAGATCGACCACGGCATCTTCCTCCACGGTCACGAGAAAGAAATTGTCCTTCTTGTCCTTCAGGAACAGGTTTTTGGTGTGTCCGCCGGGAATTTCGCCACGCAAGCCTTGAGAATCCGCAACCGTGAACAAAGGCGGGTGTTCCACGGTCGTCACCTCGATACCGAGATTTTGCAGATAGTCGAGAAGCTCCTTCGGCGACAAAGCCATGATTCCACCCATTTCCATTCAATATTCAAATTGTTCCGTTCAGGTTTATAGACCATGGCATGCACGGCTGTAACCACCCGAACCGAACTTTGGACAATCTCCGGAAAACGACATTTTATTGTAATTTCCCTGTTGCATTCCGAAATGCCTTAGTCCATATAGCGCCTGCCTGACGGAAACGACTTCCTTCGGAAACGTTTTCAGGTCGAAACTGGCGCGAGCGGGTGTAGCTCAGGGGTAGAGCACAACCTTGCCAAGGTTGGGGTCGAGGGTTCGAATCCCTTCGCCCGCTCCAGTTTCCAGCAAGGCAACGATCAAAATCCCGGCTTCGCCCGGGATTTTTGCTTTTCTGGGTTTCCTTTCGAACAGATTCAGCCCTGCCAGCAAACTGAGCTAGCGCTCAGTTGCCGACAAATTCGAACTTGTCCACGTCGACCAGACCGCGATCCGTGATTTTCAGATGCGGAATCACCGGCAGTGCGACAAAGGCCAGTTGCAGGAATGGTTCTTCCAGAACCGAGCCCAGTTCTTCCGCCGCATGGCGCAGCTTGCGCAATTCCTCCCGCACCACCTCATAAGGCTGGTCGCTCATCAGTCCGGCAATGGGCAAAGGTAGTTCGGCCAGCACCTTGCCATCGCGAACCACCACGAAACCGCCTTCGATCTCGCCAAGCCGGTTGGCGGCGACCGCAATATCCTCGTCCGATGTGCCGACGGCACAAATATTGTGGCTGTCATGGCTGACAGTTGAAGCAATGGCTCCCGCTTTCAACCCGAAACCATGCACAAAACCGGTGGCGATATTGCCATTCTTGCCGTGGCGCTCAACCACCGCGATTTTCACAACATCCTGTTCGAGATCGGGTTCAACACCCTTCGGTCCGACTTTCAGCTCGAATTCGAGGCTTTCGGTGATGATCTTGCCGGGAATGATGCCAATGGCGCGCGTCTTGCCGCTGTTGGAATGCGAACGGAAATTGGCAGCACTGACACGCTGCGCCTTCACGCTGTTGCGCCCCACTTCGGCGATTGTCTTGCGCTGGGCAAAAAGCTCTTCCGAAACCACACGTCCTGCCGAGAGGACGATCTCGGCATGACAACCTTCCAGACTGTCCACGATCACGAGATCGGCGCGCTGCCCCGGCGCTACCAGCCCCCGGTCAAACAGGCCAAATGCACGGGCCGCCGAAACACTGGCCGCACGATAGATGGCCAAAGGCGACACGCCGCCCGCAATAGCGGTGCGGATCAGATAATCGAGATGGCCCTGATCAGCGATATCGAGCGGATTGCGGTCGTCGGTGCAAAGCGCCAGAAACTGCGCGTGGCGCTCGGTGATGATCGGCATCAGCGCCTTGAGGTCCTTGGAAACCGAACCTTCGCGGACCAGAACATGCATGCCCTTGCGCATCTTCTCCAGCGCTTCTTCGGCGCTTGTCGCCTCATGTTCGGTACGAATGCCGACGGAAATGTAGCCGTTCAGGTCCTTGCCGCGCAGCAGTGGTGCATGACCGTCGATGTGTCGCCCCTGAAATGCGTTGAGTTTGGCCATGCATTCGGGGTCTTTGGCCAGAACACCCGGAAAATTCATGAACTCGGCCAGACCGATCACCTTTGGATGATCCGCGAAGGGCAGAAGATCGCCGATCAGCAGTTCCGCACCCGCCGTTTCCATATGCGTGGCAGGGACGCAGCTCGACAACTGAACGCGGATATCCATCACGGTTTCCAGCGCGCTGTCGAGGAAGAACTTAATGCCCTCCGCGCCCAGAACATTGGCGATTTCATGCGGGTCGCAGATAACCGTCGTCACGCCTTGCGGCAATACGCAGCGATCGAATTCATGCGGCGTGATGTGCGAGGATTCGATGTGCAGATGCGTATCGATAAAGCCCGGCACGACGATGCGCCCCGAAATGTCGATTTCCTGCTTGCCGGAATAGGTCCCGAACGTGCCGACAATGCGATCCCCGCAGATTGCAATATCGCTTTCCACCAGCTCGCCGGTGACAAGATCGAAGAAGCGGCCACCCTTCAGCACGATATCGGCAGGCTCGCGGCCCACGCCTTGATCGATCATCCGTTCCAGCATCGCTTACTCCATTCACAACTGAATCAATTCGAAAGAGGTTATCATAATGCAAGACGCGGCGGTAAGGTCGCCCTTCCGCCGCGCCGTCGATAACAATACCGCGTTGTCAGCGGCGATATTCCATGATGCGGCTGCGGCTCAAAACCAGTTCGAGACGATTACCGTCGAGCTGGTGCAGACAGACGCGCCGCGTCCACGGGCCGTCTTGCAGCGTGAAGAGCGCCCGTCCATTGCCCATGTCTTCCAGCGGTATGGCGCGGCGTGTGGGACCGATCCCCCAAATGACATGCCCGTCCCTGATATCGAAACTGGCGCCATAAGCCGATGCCTGCCAGTGGCCATCCAGTTCTCTTCCGGCAGGCGACACCGATGCCGGATTCAGGCGACACGGGGCATAGCCGATTTCACCTTCCAGCACGTCACCCGTCCAGCGCAGCTTGACCGGCGACGACGCAGAAAGGGACGAGAACCAGCCATCACCAACGCTGTAGAGCGTTTCTTGGGCATCAAGGCAATTGGCGACGCCATTGCGCATTTCCAGCCATAGCGACCCGGTTTCGGCAACGTACAATCCGTCCGGGATCGTGCAATCGGTATCGGGCAGCTGCAAACTATAGAGGGCGGCCATACAATCGCGCGCGATCCTATAAGTGTCGGCGTCTTCCCGGTTGGACACAACAACCATGCCGCTTTTCGCAAGCGGATCGAGCAGAAAATAGCTCTTGTAACCGGGATGCGAACCGCCATGGCCGACAAATGCCCGTCCGTCCACGCCGTTCCAGCGCAGGCCCAGACCATAGCCGGTCGGACGTCCGTTCGACAGGGTGCGTTCCGCAGAGAGTTTTGCGAGTAATCCCCTGTAAGCACCCTCGCCTTCCAGAAGCGCTTGCGCCCAGATCGTCAAGGCCATGCCGCTGCCGACCAGACAACCCGAAGCGGAAAGATGCAAGCCAGCAGCGCTCAATTGCCACTTGTCGCCCGCCTGAAAGTAACCCGGGGCCAATCCCTTGATCGGATCGTTCCACAGATCGGGCGCATCGATCGCAAGACCAAGCGGCGCCGCAACTTTGGCCTTTATGAAATCGCGAAAGCTTAAGCCTTTGCGTTCCAGCGCGGCTTCCACCAGCCGATAGCCGGTATTGGAATAGGAAATTTCGCTGCCTGCTTCAAAATTGAGCCGCGTCAACGATGCTAGAAAATCCAGAAGCTGGTTTGCTTCAGTCTGTGTGTAGACGGAAAGACCAAGCAGTGTCAGGCATTCGCGCGTATCGGGCAGGCCGCCAGTCATATCCAGCGCACGGCCCACGGTCACATCCGCCAGCGGGCTTTGCAGTTCCGGCAGATGGTCACCGAGACGATCATCGAGGCTTATGACATCGCTATGGCTCAGAACCATGGCGCAGAACAAATGCTTGGTGATGGACGCGTAGCGCACGACCGTATTGGCCGTAAAGGGAACACCCGTCGCGAGGCTTTCCAGCCCGCCCGCATAAGCGAATTTGACCCCGTCCAGATCAAAACCGATAATCACACCGCCGGGCTCATCCTTCGCCCAGCTTCTCGAATAGACCTTCGCAGCCTGTGAGGCAGCGTTCCAGTCCGCATGCATTGGCATAAAATCTCCGTCAGACAGCTCTTGCATTTCAACGCTCCCTGCATGCGCAATTCCCCCGCCGCCGAGCTGTTCCACAATCCCGGATGCCGAATGTTCACTGTCTCAAGAAACATCGCGGCACCATAGCATGGGATCGTGGCCGACCGCAGATAAATGGGATTCTCTTGTCCACGCAAGACCGCCTCACTGTACGGTGTGAGACACATGACGCAGAAAACTCGTTTGCAATTTGCCGTCAGCGGGTCCACTACGCCATTGAACTGAATGATCAGCGTGAAGGAAAACTCCCAACATGGCGACAGAACAATTGATTCCGGTATTCGATGGGCACAATGATGTTCTGCTGCGCCTGTGGTCTTCCAACAAGCCTGCGCCTGAAAAGCGCTTCCTGGAAGGCGAAGATGTCGGGCATATCGACCTGCCCCGCGCCCGCAAGGGGGGCCTCGGCGGTGGACTATGCGCGGTCTATGTTCCGTCTCCTGCCCGTGAGCTTGACGCCGACGGCAATCTGCCAACGCCAAGCCAGCCCGATGCCATGAAGGCGACATTGGGCATGGCGGCCATCCTGCAGAACATCGAACGCAAGTCGGAAGGGCAGGTTCGCATCTGCCGGACGGCTGCGGATATTCGCGACGCTTTTGCCAAAGGCATTTTCGCCTCCGTCTTTCACATTGAAGGCGTGGAAGCTTTCGACGAAAGCCTCGATGCGCTTTACGTGCTGCACGCAGCCGGCCTCCGAACGCTCGGCCCTGTCTGGAGCCGCCCCAATATTTTTGCCCATGGCATTCCGTTCCGTTTTCCATCATCGCCCGATATCGGGCCGGGCCTGACCGATCACGGCAAGGCGCTGATCCGCGCCTGCAATGAACTGAAGGTCATGGTCGATCTTTCCCATATGAATGAAAAAGGCTTCTGGGATATTGCTGCCCTGTCCGATGCACCGCTGGTTGCGTCGCACTCCAATGCCCATGCGCTTTGCCAGCAAAGCCGCAATCTCACCGACCGGCAGCTGGACGCCATTCGCGATACCGGTGGTCTTGTCGGCCTGAATTTCGGCGTCGGCTTTCTGCGCGAAGATGGCAAACGCGACCCGAATACCGATCTGAACGAGCTGGTGCGCCATGCCGACTATATCGTCAACCGCATCGGCATCGATCACATCGCGCTTGGTTCGGACTTCGACGGAACGACGATCTCGAACAGCCTGCATAGCGTCGCCGACCTTCAGCGTGTGATCCAAACCTTCCGCGCGCATGGTTATGACGACGCATCCCTCGTCAAACTGGCCCATGGAAACTGGATTGATGTGCTGGAGCGCAGCTGGGGCCAATAAGACCCAAACAATCCTGCAAATCCAGACAAAGTATCGAGGAGGCCTTCCGGGCCTCCTTTATTTTTTGCTCAAGACAGCAACACCCGTCTCCTGTAACGTCATAAAACTTCCGCAGTTAATCCACAGCCACTCACAATTTTTCGCGGGACTTTCGATTTTTTTCTTTTCGATAGCTACTATTTTCGGGTTTACTCTGACATAGGTGAAATCGAAGGTTGATCCTTCCCTAAAAATTGAATTCATATAAGCGTAATAACGATAATGCAGGTTCCGGAGTTATCGCGAGCAGGCTTCGCTGTTCCTGATATTCACGCAACCTCAACTCCGAGGAGGAAACATGCTTACCCGTCTGATCTCGACCTCTGCGCTTACAGGCGCGCTTGCTCTTTGCATCGGTTCGCAGGCATTTGCCCAGACCGAGTTGTCCTGGTGGCATGGCATGACCGGCGCCAACAACGAAATGATCAACGAACTCACCAAGGAGTTCAACGAAAGCCAGAGCGACTACAAGGTCGTTCCGGTCTATAAGGGCAGCTATCCGGAAACGTTGAACGCTGGCATTGCCGCGTTCCGTTCCAAGCAGCCGCCGGCAATTCTTCAGGTCTTCGACGCTGGCAGTGGCGTGATGATGGGCGCAGAGGGCGCTGTGGTTCCGGCAGCGGAAGTGCTGGAAAAGGGCGGCTTCAAGTTCGACAAGTCGCAATATCTGCCGGGTATCGTCGCTTATTACTCCAAGCCGGACGGCACCATGCTGTCCTTCCCGTATAATTCCTCGTCGCCAATCCTCTATTACAACAAGGATGCCTTCAAAAAGGCTGGTCTGGATGAGAACAATCCGCCAAAGACCTGGCCGGAAGTGTTTGAAGCCGCCAAAAAGATCAAGACGAGCGGCGCTGCAGCTTGCGGTTTCACCTCGACCTGGCTGACCTGGATCCAGACCGAAAACTTCGCAGCCTGGAACAACGTGCCCTATGGCACCAACGAAAACGGCCTCGGCGGCACCGATGTGAAGCTGGAAATCAATTCCCCGCTTTACATCCAGCATTTCCAGTCGATTGCCGATCTCGCCAAGGATGGCACTTTCCGCTATGGCGGTCGCACCTCGGAAGCAAAGCAGCTCTTCACCTCGGGCGAATGCGCCATGCTGACGGAATCGTCCGGTGGTCTCGGCGATGTGGTCAAATCCGGCATCAATTACGGTATCGGCCAGCTGCCTTATTATGAAGGTCATGGGCCTCAGAACACCATTCCCGGCGGTGCGGCTCTCTGGGTTTTCGCTGGCCTCAGCGACGACCAGTATAAGGGCATTGCGCAGTTCTTCAACTTCCTGTCGCAGACCAAGATTCAGGTCAAGCTGCACGAGAAGTCCGGCTATCTGCCGGTGACGCTGGCGGCTTACGAAGAAACCAAGAAGTCGGATTTCTATGAAAAGAATCCGGGGCGCGAAACGCCGATCCTGCAGATGATGGGCAAGGCCCCGACCGAGAACTCCAAGGGCGTGCGCCTCGTCAATCTGCCGCAGGTGCGCGATATCCTGAACGAAGAGTTCGAAGCCATGCTCGGCGGCAAGCAGGACGCGAAGACCGCGCTTGAAAACGCTGTCAAGCGTGGAAACGATGCGATCGCAGCCGCACAATAAGTTTTAAATCAAGCAATGCCGCCTGCTCTTAATCGAGTGGGCGGCTTTGTTTCCTGCAAGGAAATCGCCGTGCAGAAAGTCACATTCCCCAATAAGATCTTGCCCTATTTCCTGCTGGCGCCGCAAATCGCGCTGACGCTGGTGTTCTTCTTCTGGCCCGCCAGTCAGGCCATTTATCAGTCCTTCATGCGTGAAGACGCGTTCGGCCTGAAATCCACCTTCGTAGGGCTGGCAAATTTCAGCGCGGTTCTCTCGGACCCGAACTATCTGCATTCCTTCAGGGTCACGATTGTCTTCAACGTCCTGACGGCTTTTGTGGCCATGGGCGCAGCCTTGTTGCTGGCGACCGCAGCCGACCGCGTCATACGCGGCAAGACCTTTTATCGCACATTGCTGATCTGGCCCTATGCCGTGGCACCTGCCGTCGCTGGCATGCTGTGGCTGTTCATGTTCAACCCGGCGATGGGTACACTCGCCTATATACTGCGCCGCAACGGCATCGCATGGGACCCGCTTCTGGATGGCAATCAGGCTATGGGCCTCGTTGTTTTCGCGGCGGCGTGGAAACAGATTTCCTACAATTTCCTGTTCTTTGTCGCAGGCTTGCAGGCAATTCCTAAGTCCTTAATCGAAGCAGCGGCAATCGATGGCGCGCGCGGCGCGCGGCGCTTCTGGACCATCGTGTTTCCACTGCTGGCACCGACTTCGTTCTTCCTGCTGGTAGTCAACACGACCTATGCCTTCTTCGATACATTCGGCATCATCCATGCCGTCACCGGCGGCGGTCCTGCCAAGGCCACGGAAACGCTAGTCTACAAGGTTTACAATGATGGCTTCGTCAATCTGAACCTCGGCTCGTCGTCGGCCCAATCGGTCATCCTGATGGCCATCGTCATCGCCCTGACTGCCTTCCAGTTCCGCTTCGTTGAGAAGCGCGTGCATTATTCGTGAGCGAGGCGGCCATGATCGAAAAACGCCCCATCTCCAATCTGATCGGCCACCTGATCCTGATCATCGGGATCATCATCGTCGCCTTTCCGATCTATTACACCTTCATCGCCTCGACGATGAGCTCGTCGGAAATCATCCGCCCGCCTATCTCGCTCCTGCCCGGCGATAATCTCATCGAGAACTATAACGAAGCCATATTCGGCGGCGTGGAGCGCGTTGTCGGCGTCAGCCTTGAACGGCTCTTGTGGAACTCGTTCGTCGTGGCGATGGCGATTGCCATCGGCAAGATCATCATCTCGTTCATGTCAGCCTTCGCGATTGTCTTCTTCCGCTTTCCGCTGCGCATGTTCTTCTTCTGGATGATTTTTGTGACGCTGATGCTGCCGGTCGAAGTGCGCATCCTGCCGACCTACAAGGTCATCGTCGATCTTGGCCTGATCGATACCTATGCAGGGCTTACACTGCCCCTGATGGCATCGGCGACAGCGACATTCCTGTTCCGGCAGTTCTTCCTGACCATTCCGGGAGAACTGGTCGAAGCCGCGCGCATCGATAATGCAGGACCGTTCCGCTTCATGCGCGACATTCTCCTGCCGCTGTCGAAGACGAATATCGCAGCGCTTTTCGTCATTCTCTTCATTTACGGATGGACCCAGTATCTGTGGCCGCTGCTCGTTACCAATGATGCGAAAATGAACACGATCATCATCGGCCTGCGCCGCATGGTCGATTGGGCCGACGCATCCACCCCATGGAACTATGTCATGGTAACGGCAATTCTGGCCATCATCCCGCCGATCCTCGTTGTCGTGCTGATGCAGCGCTGGTTCGTCAAAGGTCTCGTGGAAACGGAAAAATAATGAGCAAAATCGTTCTTGATAATGTCCGCAAGAGCTATGGTGCCGGCATTGAAGTCATCAAAGGCGTTTCACTGGATATTCAGGATGGCGAATTCGTCGTTCTCGTCGGCCCATCGGGCTGCGGCAAGTCCACATTGTTGCGCATGATCGCAGGGCTTGAAGGCATCACCGGCGGCACGATTGCCATTGGCGACCGTGTGGTCAACGATGTCGAGCCAGCCGAACGCGACATCGCCATGGTGTTCCAGAACTATGCGCTTTATCCGCATATGTCGGTGCGCGATAACCTCGCTTATGGCCTTAGAAACCGCAAAACGCCGAAAGACGAGATCGAACGCCGGATCGCTAAGGCCGCCAAGGCGCTGGAGATCGAGCAGTTTCTTGACCGCAAGCCGCGCCAGCTTTCGGGCGGCCAGCGCCAGCGCGTTGCCATGGGCCGCGCCATCGTGCGCGAACCGGCGGCATTCCTGTTCGACGAGCCGCTTTCCAACCTCGATGCGAAACTGCGCGTTCAGATGCGCGTCGAGATCAAGCGCCTGCAACGTTCGCTCGGCACCACCAGTGTTTATGTGACCCACGACCAGATGGAAGCCATGACCATGGCTGACCGCCTCGTCGTGCTCAATGCCGGGAATATCGAGCAGGTCGGCACGCCCATCGAGCTTTACGAAAAGCCCGCTTCGACCTTTGTGGCAACCTTCATTGGTTCCCCGTCGATGAACCTACTGGAAGGCGGCGCAAGCACGCTGTGGCAGCCGGGCAGTGCCATCACTATCCCGTCAGGCAGTTTCACGCTCGGCGTACGCCCGGAAGATATTCGCATCATCGAAGCCGGAGAACCGCCGGCAGATGGCTTCAACGCCGATGTGCGCATTGACGCTATCGAACTGGTTGGCGCGGAAAGCTTCATCCATGGCTCGCTTTCCGATGGCAAGCCGCTGGTCTTCCGCGTGGCCGGACGCTCGGGCCATGCAATCGATGAAGTCGTGAAGGTCGGCGCTTCAGCGCAGAACGTGCATCTTTTTGATGCGAATGGCCGCCGTATCGGCGACTGATTGAAACAGTCTTGCGCTCTGCAACCAGAGCGCAAGACGCCGCCTTTTCTTATATGCGCAATGTTTACATCACCTTGAATAATCAATTTCCGTTTGAAATTTTATGCGTTACACAGAAAGGGAATAATTTTCTCATTTCTGGGAATGCGTACTGAATGACTCATCAACAGATACTGTCCTTCGCTGTGATCGTACTCATGATGGGGGCTTTTATCTGGGGCAAGTTTCGATACGACATCGTGGCGCTTTGCGCGCTTCTGCTTGCCATCGCGGTCGGTGTCGTCCCTTATGACCAGGCGTTCAGCGGTTTCAGCGACGACATCGTCATCATTGTCGGCAGTGCGCTGGTGGTTAGCGCGGGCGTCGCACGCTCTGGCCTGATGCAGCTTGCCGTCCAGCGGTTCCTGCCCGAAATGAACAGCGTTCGATTGCAGCTGGCCGTGCTGGTCGCCATCGTGACAGTGCTTTCCGCCTTCGTGAAGAATGTCGGCGCGCTGGCGATCATGATCCCTGTCGCCTTTCAGTTTGCCCGCCGCTCCAATGTCTCGCCCTCGACATTCCTGATGCCGATGGCCTTCGGCGCGCTGCTCGGCGGGCTGATGACGCAAGTTGGCACCTCGCCCAATATCGTCGTTTCGCGTATTCGCGGCGAAATGGTCGGCGAGCCTTTCACCATGTTCGATTTCACGCCGGTCGGCGCTGTGCTTGCCGCTGTCGGCCTCGTCTATCTCGTGTGCTTTTACTGGCTGGTGCCGCAGCGCACCCGCGAGAACGTTTCGCTCAACGAAGCGATCAAGATCAAGAACTACGCTTCCGAAGCCCGTGTTTCAAAATCCTCGCCACTGGTAGGCAAGCAGATATCCGAACTGATCCGTCCCGCCGAAGGTGAGGCGATGGTCACAGCCATCATCCGCAAGGAAGGGCGCATCACGCCCCTGCCCGACACAGTCCTTGCCGAAGACGATATCGTCATGCTGGAAGGCGATCCGAAAGCGCTCGATACGGTTGTCAGCGCCGGAAAGCTGACCCTGTCCGAAAATCGCGACCCGAAAGACACGAGCGGCTCGACCGACATTGAGGTGGTTGAAGCCGTCATCGGCAAGAATTCCCATCTTGTCGATCTTTCGGCGCAACGGCTCGAGCTTTATGCGCGCTATGACGTCAATCTCCTCGCCGTCAGTCGTCCCGGCGAGCGCATCACGGAACGATTGAGCGAAGTGCGCCTGCGCTTTGGTGACGTGCTGGTGCTGCAAGGCAGACAGGCCAGTCTTTCGACCTTCCTGCCGGAATTCGAGCTTTTGCCTCTGGCGCGGCGCAAGCTGATGCTTGGAAATGTCCGCAAGAGCCTGATACCACTGGCAATTCTGATTGTCGCCATTGGCGCGACCGCTTTCAGCATCGTACCGGTTGCCATTGCGTTTTTCGCAGCTGCGGTTGCGATGCTGCTTTTTAAGGTGATCCCGCTCAACGAAGTTTATGACGAGATCGACGGACCTATTCTGGTGATGCTCGCGGCGCTCATACCCGTATCGGACGCACTCAGGACCACAGGCGGCACTGATCTGATCGCCGAAGCCCTCGCCACCATTGGTCATCAACTGCCACCCGCCGGTGCACTGGCGCTGATCCTGGTCGCCGCAATGATGGTGACGCCGTTTCTCAACAATGCCGCCACGGTTCTGGTCATGGCACCCATTGCAACCAGCTTTGCCGCTGGTCTTGGCTTCAGGCCTGAAGCTTTCCTGATGGCGGTGGCGATCGGCGCGGGATGCGATTTCCTCACGCCCATCGGCCATCAATGCAACACGCTGGTCATGGGACCGGGGGGTTACAAATTCAGTGATTACTCCCGCCTTGGGCTGCCGCTTTCCATCATCATCGCGATCGTAACCGTGCCGACATTGATGTTCTTCTGGCCGCTGAAATAGGACGGCTCAGAGCTTCTGCGCGCGAACCCAGGCAAGGCTTTCCGCCACGATTTTCCCCACCGGGTCGGCAACGTCTGCCCGGAAAACAAGCGGCTCGCCCACCGGGTTTTCCAACGTCGCGATCTGGCTTTCGAGCATGGCGACCGGCATGAAATGGCCAGTGCGGTGTCCCATATGCTCGTGGAGAACTTCGAATGTTCCATCGAGGAAGATAATCAGAACCGGTGCACCGGCAGCAGCGCGTAAGCGGTCGCGATAGGTCTTTTTCAAAGCGGAACAGGAAACGACGATGCCATCATTTGCTGCGGCAAGCTGTTCGCCGATCTTGTCCAGCCACGGCCAGCGGTCTTCATCCTGAAGCGGAATGCCCGCCGACATTTTATCGACATTGGCCTTGGGGTGGAGGGAATCCCCTTCCAGAAAGGGCAGCTGCAATTCGGCAGCGATCTTCTCACCGACAGTGGACTTTCCGGAACCCGAAACGCCCATAACAATCATACGCAGCATCAATATCCTCACAGGCTCGCCGACACGCTGGCGCCGGCATGCGAAGTCAAAAAGTCTTCGCTGAAACAAAACCGGATCACGCAACACGAGCGATGTGCGGCGTAACCCGTCGGCCTGTCAAGCTTCGGTAAAAAATAATCGGCCTTCGCGCGCTAAAGTTTTTAGTTCAGCGGGATTGCGTTACCATCCTTGTGGGCCTGATAAGCGCCGGACATCGCATCATATTTCGCGCGAATGGCATCAAGACGCTTTTCTAGCCGCGAACGATCCGGCTCCGGCAAACTTGCAACGAGCTTGGGCAGGGAATGGCTATGCCAGAAGGCATTGTCACGATTATAGCCGCCCGGTTCCAGCGTGAAGACTTCTTTCAGAATTTTCAGATCGTGCGGAATTGAAAACGCATCGCGCGAGTCTTCATGGCTGAACAGATAGTAGAAATTGTCGAAGCCGCTCCAGGTGATGGCCGAAAGGCACATTGAGCATGGCTCATGGGTGGAAAAGAACACCATATCCTTGGTGTTCGACCTGCCCTTTTCCGGCATTTCATAAAAGCGCTTCAGCGTGTGCACTTCACCATGCCAAAGCGGGTTTTCCGTCTCATTGTTGGTCTCCGCCAAAACGAGCGAGAGATCGGATTTCTGCAAAAGTGCTGCGCCGAAAATCTTGTTGCCAGCGGCAACGCCTTTTTCCGTCAGCGGGATGATATCCTTCTCGAGAACTTCAATCAGTCGTTCCAGAAGTTTCAAATCGTTCGACTGCAAGGCTCTCTCCTCATCTCTGGTCAGGAAATGCGCCGGGCGCGGACGCCCGGCGCTGCAAGACTATTCTGCGAAGAATGCGAAGCGGATCACGAACAGTGCAGCCACCAGCCAGGTTGCGAGGTGAACCTCACGTGCCTTGCCTGTGAAGGCCTTGAGCACGACATAGCTGATGAAGCCGAAGGCAAGACCGTTGGCGATCGAATAGGTGAGCGGAATGGCCAGAGCCGTCAACGCGGCAGGCGTTGCTTCCGTAATGTCGCTCCATTCAATCTCGGTCAGTTCGCGCATCATGAGGCAAGCCACATAGATCAGCGCAGGTGCGGTTGCATAAGCAGGCACCGAACCGGCGAGCGGCGAAATGAACAGCGCTGCAAGGAACAGCAGCGCCACGACGAGCGCTGTGAGGCCCGTGCGACCGCCTGCCTGCACGCCGGAAGCGCTTTCGACATAAGCCGTCGTGGACGAGGTGCCGAGCAGCGAGCCGCCGAGAATGGCCGTGCTATCGGCAAAAAGTGCACGGCCAAGACGGTTCGGCTTGCCCGGCTCGATCAAGCCGCCACGCTTGGCAACGCCGATCAGCGTGCCCGTGGCGTCGAAAACTTCGACCAGAACAAAGACGAGGATCACGTGCAGAATGCCGGTGTGGAGCGCGCCCATGACATCAAGCTGCAGGAACGTCGGCGCAAGGCTTGGCGGCGCGGAGAACACGCCATTGAACTGGCTGATGCCGAGCGCAATCGATGCAATCGTAATCACCAGAATGCCGATCAGGATCGAACCACGAACCTTGAGCGCATCCAGAACCGCGATGATGAAGAAACCGGCAATAGCGAGTAGGGTGCCAGCTTTGGTCAGATCGCCAAGCCCGACGAGCGTTGCTTCATTGCCAACCACGACGCCTGCGGTTTTGAGGCCGATCAACGCCAGGAACATGCCAATACCGGCGGCGATGGCGCTGCGCAGCGAATGCGGGATGCCTTCAACCAGCCAGCGGCGGATACCCGTTACTGTCAGAAGGAGGAAGATGATGCCGGAAATGAAAACCGCACCAAGCGCCTGCTGCCAGCTGAAGCCCATGGCTCCAACGACCGTGAACGCGAAGAACGCGTTGAGGCCCATGCCGGGCGCCATGCCGATCGGCCAGTTGGCAACGAGAGCCATGATGATCGAGCCGAGCGCTGCCGCAAGACAGGTCGCCACGAAAACCGCGCTCTTATCCATGCCCGTGGTGGACAGGATATCCGGGTTGACGAAGATGATGTAGGACATGGTCAGGAAGGTTGTTACGCCGGCGATGATTTCCGTCCGCGCGTTAGTGCCATGTTCCCGTAATTTGAACAGCTTTTCGAGCATCGTTCCTCCGAGGCAAGTAGGCCCGTTTCTCGGGTGCCCACGCCAATTCCGCCACGGACAGATTTGCTGCGCCGCCACGGAATGCAGAATGGAGCAACCCTTTGGGATTGCCAAAATGTTAGACGCCGCCGCATTTTGCACGGACGGACTGGTTCCCCATACACCTCATTGCAGGCAATGCACAGTTCTCTACACGATCTGCACACAATTCTGCCTTGAGAATGCCTATTTATTGACTTGATGAAGTGTGGACTGACTTGTCCCCGAACACCAGTTCCCCATTTGCGGGGAAATATTTGAAAGTGCTTCAAAAAAAAGCACCCGTCTTGGCGACGAATGCGATCTTCAACATGCTGATTAGAAAGCGCTTTTCAGCAAAAGCGCGGTCGCATACATGCCAAGCGCAAAAAATGTATGCGCGACGAGGTTCATAATACGGACATGACGCGCATTCGGCAAACGGGATGCCGCCCAGCCGATTCCCAGCCCCGGCTGCAGCAAAAACCAACCGGCGGCGACCGTTAATATGCCGAAGATCCAGACGGGCAGAAAGACAGGGTCCTCGAACCACGCCGCCCCGCCATAGAAAGCGAAGATCACGCCGTAAAGAACGCCGACACCATAATGGCCAATCCAGCCAAGCGCGACCTCGTGCTTGTAGGGCGCAGCCTTGCCTATATCGTCATGGAAGATCTGGCCTTTGCGAAGGTGCCAAAACCAGCGACCAACCCGCCCCCAGTTTGGAGCAGACTGTCCCGGCATAGCTGCCAGCACGATTGCCCAAATATCCATCACCACTGTTGCGCCGATCCCAATCAGGATACCGCGCCATAGGAGGTCCATCATCTTGCAAGCCCCATCGCCTTGTGAGCTTTTATGTCATCGGGCGATCAGTTAGCAATCTGATCGCCCGATGCGCAAGGATGCCAGTCTCAGTATAGATGTTTTCACACAATATTACTGCCAAGCCGCTGTAACAATCGTTTGAATAGTCATTGCTCTGAAAAGAGAGCGACGATGAAGAAGCACTCAAAGCCTGAACATCTCAACCTTGAAATGCTCTTCATCATCAGCCCCCGCGAGATTGAGTATATGAGAGACCATGCGAGAAACAATTCAAAGTTGTCTCAAAACGGGATCAGAAATGTCCCAAATGCGATTGGATTTCGAAAAAACCGGCGAAAAGAGAGTGGATCCCACGGCAAAACAACAGCCATGCGACATTAATATCGCCCGTCTGCAAGCTCGAATTTTTAAAGAATCGGAGGAATAGAATTGCCAGCTGGAATGCGCTGATCAAAAAAGAAATTGCTAAAATACTCTAAGGCAAGGCAGAAAAAGCAAAAGCGCCGGGACTGGAGACCGACGCTTTGTCACTTTATTTCAATTGTACTTGCGGGGCGATCCTTCGAAAGACGCTCCATAAGCACTTATCGACCGAATACGGCGCTCTGAATCTGCGAACGCGAAACGCCGATGTCGGCAAGAAGATGGTCGTCCATTGCACCGAGTTCACGAACTGCACGGCGACGGGATACATACTGCTGGAATTTCTGACGAATGTTCATTTGCTCTCTCCTCGTTTGGATGAGCATGAAATAGGCGTTTGTCTAAATTTCCACCACGGATATGATTGCAAATGAGGCATGCGTTTTCGCGAGAGCTCCAAGCCTTGAAAAAGGCGAAATCGCACCTCTCGATTTATACTGGCTCAGCAGCAGTTTTACTAAAATGTCTTTTGCCAATGTGTCTCCAATCGATTAGAGGATCGACAAGAGCCTCCTCCCTTCTTTTCGGCCTCCGCGGTTTCGGACCCGTCTTTACGGACATAGTCATGCTTTACGGAATTTTCCTCGCGTTTGCTTCCTATGCTGCATTCGCTATCAGTGATGCCTGCGTCAAATTCATTGACGGCTCGCTGTCTCCCTACGAAACCGCCTTTTTCGGCGCAGTGCTCGGTTTGCTTGCCGTCCCTTTCACCAAGAAAGCCACCGACGGCTGGCTCGATATGTTTCGAACCACCAATGTGAAGATGTGGCTTCTGCGCATGGTCACGACCACGATGGGGACTGTTGGCAGCGTCACCGCATTTACACATCTTTCGATGGCGGAAGCTTTCGCGCTGATTTTCCTGTTGCCTGCATTCGTCACCATATTGTCCGTCGTGTTCCTCAAGGAACAGGTCGGGTGGCGACGCTGGCTGGCTGTCGCCATCGGCTTTGCGGGTGTTCTGGTGGTTCTGCGGCCCGGCTTCCGCGAATTGTCCATTGGCCATCTCGGTGCGCTCGCCGGCGGCATGGGTGGCGCAGTCGGCATCATCATTTTCCGCGTGATGGGCAAACAGGAAAAGCGCATCTCGCTTTATACAAGCGGGCTCATCGGCCCCATCGTCATCTGCGGCGCGCTGATGCTGCCGACCTATCAGGCACCCGATACGATGCAATGGGTCTATCTGGCTGGATATGGCCTGCTGGCAGCACTCGCCAATATTCTGCTCATGCTGGCGGCACATCACGCGCCTGCCAGTGCGATTGCATCGCCGCAATATAGCCAGATGATCTGGGCGATCCTGTTCGGCTATTTCGTCTTCCACGATCATATCGATATGGCGATGCTGATCGGCATTGTGCTGATCGTCATTTCCGGCATGTTCACATTCATCCGCGAACGCCAGCGCGGCGTGGAGGGACCGCCCGCCGTCGCTACATCCGACCCGACGCCTGCGCTCGTGGAAGAAAACCCCACGCAATAACGTCTCATTTCGCGATGACGATATTGAGCGGGAAAAGCCACCGCCTGATGGCGATGGCCACCACATGCACGTGCTGCATGGCAGGCATGCACGGAACTCTCTTCAAAACGCCCGGCTTCATCGCCATTTAAAAGTCACGGACGAAGAAACTGTCCGTACTGGAGATGAAAAATGTTTGCCCGTTTTAACAATCGTTTCGGTCGTGCATTCGCGCAATTTGGTAGCGCTGTCCGCGCTTCGGCTGCTGTGCGGGTTGGTCATCAGCCTGCCGCGAAAGACCTTGAGACGCTCGGCATCAATGCAAAGCAGTTCCGCGAAATTCACGGATAATTTTCGTGTAAAGAGTATCAAGTATCCGCGTTTTGAACAGCCCCGGCCGAACACCGGGGCTGTTTTGTTTTGATCAATCTTCGTCGGTGGCCATCTGCTTCAAAAGATCGCCCTTGCCGCGCTGGCGCATGATCATCGGCACGACGACAGCGGCAATTGCGAGCGCAATCAGCGCGACCGACACCCAGGAATGGACGAGCGCCATCGGGTTGCCCTGACTGATCTGCAACGCCTGACGCAAACTCTTTTCCGCCATTGGCCCAAGGATCAGACCAACGACCACTGGCGCAATCGGATAGGAAAAGCGCCGCAGCACATAGCCGAGCAGACCGAATGCCAGAAGCAGGCCCAGTTCGAAGGAAACCGGCAGTCCAAACAGCATCGACGTTGAGGCATTGGCGCCAATCGTGCCGAGTGTCGCAAACACCAGAATGCCTGCATAAAGCCAATGGCGCGGAATGGTGAGCATCTTCACCCACAGGCCGATCAGCGGCAGGTTCAAAACCAGCAGCATCAGATTGGCGACGAGCAAGCTCGCAACCAGTCCCCAGACCAGCGAAGCATTCGTCACGAAAAGAAGCGGTCCCGGCTGCAAGCCGAACTGCTGGAAACCGGCCAGCATGATCGCGGCTGTTGCAGTAGTCGGCAGACCAAGCGTCAGAAGCGGCACAAGCGTTCCGGCAGCCGAAGCGTTGTTGGCAGCTTCTGGCCCGGCAACACCTTCGATTGCGCCCTTGCCGAATTCTTCCGGATGTTTGGAGAACTGGCGTTCCGCCGAATAGGACAGGAAGCTTGATACGTCGGCGCCGCCTGCAGGCATGGCCCCAATCGGGAAGCCGATGGCCGTGCCGCGCAGCCATGGCATCCACGAGCGCTTCCAGTCGTTTTTGGTCATCCAGACCGAGCCTTTGACGGCAATGACTTCATCGTCGGGGCCGAGCTTCTTCGACACCACCGCCAGCGTTTCACCGATAGCAAACAGCGCCACGGCAAGCGTCGTGACATTGATGCCGTCGAGCAGATTCGGCGTGCCCATCACAAGGCGCGCCTGTCCGGTCAGCTGATCGATACCGATCAGGCCAAGCGCAAGTCCGATGAATAGCGATGTGAGGCCGCGAAGGGTGGAATCGCCGAAAGCCGCCGAGACTGTCATGAAGGCGAGCAACATCAGCGCGAAATATTCTGACGGCCCGAAGGATAGCGCGAATTTCACCACGAACGGCGCGACGAAGGCGAGCGCAAGCGTGGCGATAAGACCCGCAATGAATGAGCCGATGGCAGCCGTGGCCAGTGCTGGCCCGCCGCGCCCGGCCCTTGCCATTTTGTTGCCTTCCAGCGCAGTCACGATGGAGGCGCTTTCACCCGGCGTATTGAGAAGGATTGACGTGGTCGAGCCGCCATACATGCCGCCATAATAAATACCGGCAAACATGATGAGCGAGCCGGACGGGTCCAGCTTGTAGGTAACCGGCAGCAGAAGCGCGACCGTCAGCGCCGGGCCGATGCCCGGCAAAACGCCGACTGCCGTGCCGAGCGTCACGCCGATCAGAGCATAGAGGAGGTTCGATGGCTCCAACGCCACCAGCAGTCCGTTGGCGAGAAGTGCTACAGTATCCATAATGTGCCCTCGCCGTTAGACGAAACGTTCAAGCCAGCCGGATGGCAGCGACAGCTGAAGACCACGCGCGAAGATGAACCAGATCACGAAGGCAAAGATGATGCCTGCCGGAACGCTGATCCAGAACTTGCGATAGCCAAAGCCGCGTGCGGTTGCCGCGAACAGCAATCCGGTGGCAAGCGAAAACCCGGCTGTCTTCATCGTCAGCATCTGGATAGCCAGACCGCCGATGATCCACGCCATGGGGGCAATTTCCTGATGCTCTCTTTCGGGAAAATCACCGCGTAGCGCTTCGATAACTGTCCATATGGCAAGGCCGAACAATCCGGCTGCAACGACATAGGGAACGGTTTTCGGGCCGACCGGCGAGTAACTCGTCACCTCGTTGCCATAGGCCGTGGACCAGGCAATGGCGATCGAAACGGCAGCCAGAATGAAAGCGATGACAAGAGCGGCGATATCCGGCGCCGCCCTGTCAGGGCGACGCTCATCGTGCTGTTGAGACCCTGTCATTTGACGAGGCCGATTTCCTTGAGGATTGTCTCAGTCGCCGCGACATCCTTGGCGAGCTGTTCCTTGAATGCCGGACCGGCGAGATAGGTATCGGCCCAACCCTTATCCTTCAGCGCCTTCTGCCAGGATTCCGATTTCACGAGCTTTTCGACATCGGCGTTGATCGCGGCTTCCTGTTCAGCCGTGATGCCCGGAGCGGCAGCAACCATGCGCCAGTTCTGGATGGAGACGTCCACGCCGCCTTCCTTGAAGGTGGGCGCATCGATGCCTTCCACACGCTCATCGCTGGAAATGCCGATGATACGCAGCGTACCGGCCTTGATCTGCGAGTCGAATTCGCCGTAACCGGAAATGCCGACCGTCACCTGATTGCCGAGAATAGCGGCCAATGCTTCACCGCCACCTGAAAACGCGATGTAGTTCACCTTGGTCGGATCGACGCCAGCCGCCTTTGCAAAAAGGCCAGCCGTGATGTGATCGGTGCCGCCTGCCGAACCGCCACCCCAGGATACGGAACCAGGATCGGCCTTCAGCTTGGCGACAAGATCGCCGAGATTTTGGATATCGGATGCGGCGGGAACAACAATGGCTTCATATTCGCCTGTCAGGCGCGCAATCGGCGTGACCTGATCCAGCGTTACCGGCGATTTGTTGGTCAGGATTGCGCCGACCATCACATAACCGCCAACAATCAGCTGGCTGGCGTCGCCCTTGTTCTGATTGACGAACTGCGCCAGACCGATAGTGCCACCGGCACCCGGTACGTTGATAACCTGTACGCTGCTGGAGATCTTTTCGTCCTGAAGCACACTCTGCATCGTGCGTGCCGTCTGGTCCCAGCCGCCGCCCGGGGCAGCCGGCGCGAGCAGCTTGTAATCTTCCGCCGACGCCGAACCGGCTCCCATCATTGCCAAAGCAGCGACCGACGTTACGGCCAGAATAAACCTACGCATATGTCCTCCCAAATCAGACGCAAAGCCGCCTTGCGGCGGACCTCCCCATAGCCCGCTTCCTCTAGCGGGCACAAACTACATGGAGACTACAAAAAATAATTTCAATAGACCATAGCCCCGCAATATTTGCTTTGTGCAGAACATGCCGAGACTCGCTCCTCGTCAAGCGTAGCGATACATTGACTTCGGAACACCCGATTCTTCTTGTAATCTTTGCTCTCCCCCACATTTTTGCCAGCCAAATGCTGGCAATGGCAAGGAAATAGCCAATGGCCGCTGCTGAAACCGCAACCCACGCCGCCGAAGCCGCCCATCATGGCGGTTTCGATCTTATCCCCATCGTCGTGCTTTTGGGCGCAGCCGTCATTGCAGTGCCTTTGTTCAAACGACTCGGTCTCGGCTCGGTGCTCGGCTATCTCGCAGCCGGGCTGATCATCGGGCCGTTCGGTCTTGGACTATTTTCCGATCCGCAGGCGATCCTGCATGTTGCCGAACTCGGCGTGGTGATGTTCCTGTTCATCATCGGTCTGGAGATGCAGCCCTCGCGCCTGTGGTCTATGCGTGGTGAAATCTTCGGTCTCGGTCTGGCACAGGTGGCACTCTGTATCGGTCTTCTCACTATCGTCGGCCTTACGCTTGGCTATCCGGTCGCGCAAAGCTTCGTCGCAGGCACCGGTTTCGTGCTGACGTCGACTGCCATCGTGATGCAAATGCTGGAAGAACGGCGGGCCATGGGTCTGCCGAAAGGTCGCCGCATCGTTGCAATTCTGCTGCTCGAAGACCTCGCCATCGTGCCGCTTCTGGCGCTCGTGGCCTTTCTGGCACCGGGCGGCGAAGAAACAACGCTCGCCGACCGTCTGACCGGCATTGCCATCGGGCTTGCCTCCATCGTCGGCTTGATCCTGGCAGGGCGCTATCTGCTCGACCCGTTATTCCGCATTCTCGGCAAAGCCAAAGCGCGCGAGGTGATGACGGCGGCAGCACTTTTCGTCGTGCTGGGTGCAGCGCTTGCCATGCAACTCGGCGGGCTATCGATGGCGATGGGCGCATTTCTTGCTGGCGTGCTGCTGTCGGAATCCACCTTCCGCCACCAGCTTGAAGCCGATGTCGAACCATTTCGCGGTGTACTGCTCGGCCTGTTCTTTCTCGGCGTCGGCATGTCGCTCGACCTTGCGGTGATTGCGGCCAGCTGGCAGCTGATCATCGTTGCGGTCGTCGCCTATATGCTCTTGAAAATGTTCGGTATCTATGCGGTTGCCCGCTTGTTTCGCGCCAGCAACCGCGAAGCCGTCGAACGCGCCGTTCTGATGGCGCAGGGCGGTGAGTTCGCCTTCGTCCTTTATGCCGCTGCCACGGCGGTCAACATCATCGACGCCGAGGCCAATGCGATCCTGACAGCGACGATTATCGTCTCCATGGCGCTCACACCGATCATGATCATCCTGCATGACCGGCTGATGCCAAAACCCGCGCCTTCCATGGAAGATGTCGAGACGGCAGACAATCTGTCCGCCAGCGTCCTCCTGATCGGCTTTGGCCGTTTCGGGTAGATCGTCAGCCAGCCGCTTCTTGGTAACAGCTGCTCGATTTCCATTATCGAAACCAACACCGATGCCATCCGCAACGCGAAGGACTTCGGCTTCAAGGTCTATTTCGGCGACGGCTCGCGCCTCGACATACTGCATGCTGCGGGCGCACATCATGCGCGACTGATCGTCATCAGCGTTGACGACCGCGAAGCCAGCCTGAAAATCGCGGAACTGGTGAAGGCGGAATTTCCGCTTGTTCCGGTATTGGCACGATCCCTCGACCGCGAACATGCCATCGAACTGATCAATGCGGGTGTCGAATATCAAATCCGCGAGACCTTTGAATCGGCGCTGGCTCTTGGCGAAAAAGCGCTGGAAATGCTGGACGTCGATGAAGAGGAGCGCGAGCGTGTCATGGAAGATGTTCGCCGTCGCGACAGTGATCGCCTCACAATCGAATTAACCGAAGGCATTTATGCCGGGCGCGATCTCATCCACGGCAACGCGCCAATCAAGGACAAGAAGGGCGGAACGGATAGCGCAAGATAGGACAAGGCGTTTATCGGCACAGCTGAGCCTGTGGTAAAATTGACTTGATCTGGCCTACCAAACGGCGCGGCTCTTCCTAGTTTATAGGTGGTACAATGTTATCATTCGTCCAACCAAGGAGAAGCCGCATGACGAAATCCCTGTCCTGGCATGCACCGAAGTTCATCGAAGTTAGCTGCGGCATGGAAATCAATCGCTATGCACCGGCAGACGGTGACGAACCGATCCTGTTCTGAACTGTCTCCCCATACGCGGGAACAGTTTCATGACGGAGATCCGCGCAATCGTGATTGGGGCCGCCGCTGGGGGCGGTCTCCCTCAGTGGAATTGTGGTTGTGAAAACTGCCGTCTGGCGCGATTGGGCCTGCCGGATGGGATTATGCCGCAAACCCAGTCCTCGCTGGCCGTCACATCGGATGGCGACAGCTGGGCGCTGCTCAACGCATCGCCCGACCTGCGACAGCAACTGATCAACACACCCGCCTTGCATCCGCGAGCGTTGCGTGACAGTCCGATCAAGACCGTGCTCCTGACCAATGGCGATATAGATCACATCGCCGGTCTTTTGACGCTGCGGGAAAAGCAGCCGTTCCGGCTGGTGATGACTGCTGCCATTCGCGATATTCTCGCTGCAAATCCGATTTTCAATGCGCTCGATCCGGCTTTCGTAACGCAGGAAATCGTGGCGCTGAATGAGCCTTTCATGCTGGTTCCCGGCATCGAGGCCCGATTGTTTTCCGTGCCCGGAAAAGTGCCGCTCTTCATGGAAGGCGAAAACCCGGACACGGCGCTTGAGGGCGAGCAGACGGTGGGCGTCGAACTCATCACGGTCAGGCACCGAGTCTACTACATTCCGGGTTGTGCGCTGCTGCGCGACGATCTCAAGGCTCGGATCAGCGGCGCCGATATTCTTTATTTCGACGGCACGCTTTTCACCGATGACGAGATGATCAAATCCGGCACCGGCATCAAGTCTGGCCAACGCATGGGGCATATGTCCATCTCGGGCGACGAGGGCAGCCTGAAAGCGCTCGCCAAGGTGGTAGTTCGACGCAAGATATATGTCCATATCAACAATACGAACCCGGTCTGGCGTGATGGCCCCGAGCGGAAGCTGGTCGAGGATAACGGGTTCGAAATCGCCTTTGACGGCAAGGAGATCAGCTTATGAAAGACGCTGCCGACAAGGACACATTCCACGCCCGACTTCTGGCCATCGGTCACGAGCGTTATCACGACAAGCATCCGTTCCATATCCGGCTGCATGGCGGCGAATGCACCATTACGGAAGTGCGCGCCTGGGTGATCAATCGCTATTGCTATCAAAGCAGCATTCCCATGAAGGATGCGGCGTTCCTTTCACGCTGCGAGGATGTCGATATGCGCCGCGCCTGGCGCTCGCGGATCGAAGACCACGACGGCGGCATCCATGAAGGTGGCGGCATCCGGCGCTGGCTCAAACTGGCCGAAGCCGTTGGCCTTGATCCCGACTATGTGGCGTCTGGCAAGGGCATTCTGGCGGCAACCCGCTTTGCAGTGGGTGCTTATGTCCACTATGTCCGTGACAAGCCGCTTCTGGATGCAGTCGCGTCGTCGCTTACCGAACTGTTTGCGCCGAAAATCCACAAGGATCGTATTGCGGGCCTTTTGAAGCATTATGCCTTCGCCGATGAAGACGCGCTGTCCTATTTCCGCCAGCGGCTCAACGAAGCGCCGGTCGATGTCGAATATGGTCTTGCCTATGTGCTGGAACATGCCGACACTCTGGAAAAGCAGGATGCTGTGGCCGCTGCCCTGACCTTCAAAACGGATGTGCTGTGGGCGCAGCTTGATGCGCTTTATGCGGCCTATGTGGCCCCCGGCATGATCCCGCCTGGCGCGTGGGATGGCAGGCAAGGCGTGAATGCCGCATGGGACAAGGCTCTGGCAGAAAAGAGGGTTTCCGCATGAGCGAGACAGGCAGCGTCGCCATCAAACCGGCCGATATCGTCACGCTTGCGCGTGGTGTGAGACTGCGCGTCGATGAGGTGCGCGGACAAACCGTGCTTCTGGCGCCCGAGCGCGCCATGGCGCTCGACGATATTGCGATCCTGATCGTCAATGCGCTTGATGGTGTGCGCAGCATCGATGCGATCTGCGATGCTTTCGCATTGGAATTCAATGCGCCACGCGAACAGGTCGGCGGCGATGTGCTGGCCTTCGTTCAGGAACTGGCCCACCGCCGCATGATCGAGGTTCAGACATGAATCTGGCAATTCAGGAAGCAAAGCTGAAACGGCTGGCACCGCCGCCGATGGCTTTGCTTGCCGAATTGACGCATCGCTGCCCCCTTGCCTGCCCCTATTGTTCCAACCCGCTGGAACTGATTGGCGTAAAGCAGGAGCTTTCGACTGAAGAGTGGATAGAGGTCTTTCGTCAGGCCGCCAAAATGGGTGTCCTGCACCTCCATCTTTCCGGTGGAGAACCGGCGGCGCGGCGCGATCTTCTTGAGTTGACTGGGGCCGCAGTCAAGCTTGGGCTTTATGCGAACCTGATCACCTCGGGCATCGGTCTCACGCAAGCGCGTGTGGACGCACTCGGGCAAGCTGGTCTCGACCATGTGCAACTTTCCATACAAGGCACCGACGCCGCATCGGCGGACCGTATAGGCGGATATAAAAACGGGTTCGAACGCAAGATGGCCGTGGCGAACTGGGTCACGACGGCGGGCATTCCGCTGACCGTCAATGCCGTCTGCCACAAGCAGAATATGGACCAGCTCGACGCGATGCTGGAACTTGCCCTGACGCTTGGCGCGCGCCGCATCGAAATTGCAACCGTGCAGTTTCACGGCTGGGCGGAGAAAAACAAGGCGGCGCTTTTGCCGACGCGCGAGCAGGTCGTCAAAGCCAACCAGACCGTCGCTGAAGCGCGCAAGCGTCTCGAAGGCCGACTTGTGATCGATTATGTTCCGGCTGATTATTATTCGTCCTATCCGAAAGCCTGCATGGGCGGTTGGGGCCGGGTTGGCCTCAATGTTACGCCCGACGGGCGCGTGCTGCCGTGCCATGCCGCAGAAACAATCCCGTCGCTTCGCTTCGACAATGTTCGCGATAAGGGACTGGCCGATATCTGGTTTGATGGCGAGGCCTTTAATGCCTATCGCGGCGATGACTGGATGCCCGACCTCTGCCGCAGTTGCGAGCGCAAGGAGATAGACTTCGGCGGCTGCCGCTGTCAGGCGATGGCGCTGGCTGGTGATGCAAGCGCGACCGATCCGGTCTGTGTACGCTCACCGCTGCGCGATACGGTGACGGCCATGGCGCAGGAAAACGCCGCTGCTCCCATCCCGGATAGCTTTATCTATCGCAAGTTCTGACTGCGGAGCGACACACCCACGCTCGTCAGAGCCGATTGATCTCAGCTGATTTTGCGCTAACAATCCGTCATCCTTTCCTTTAATGAAATGCTCCCCTTATGGCCGACACCACCACACCCGTTTTCGTCTCCGTTCGCCCTTTTCAACCAACTGATCTGGAAGGCGTATTTTCCGTTATCCTGCCGATCCAGCGGGACGAATATGGCATCGCCATAACCGCCGAAGACCAGCCCGACCTCAATTCCATCGACAGCTTTTATCGGTTAGGCAGCGGGGAGTTCTGGGTTGCGGAACATGATGGCGATGTCGTCGGAACAATCGCGCTCAAGGATATCGGCAACAATGAAGCCGCTCTGCGGAAAATGTTCGTCGCCGCTGCCTATCGGGGTTCCGGGATTGGGACTGCCAGCAAGTTGTTGTCTGCCCTGCTCGCTCATGCCCGGGAAAAAGGCATTCGCCGCATTTATCTTGGAACAACGGATAAGTTTCTCGGCGCACACCGTTTTTATGAAAAGAATGGTTTTACCGTGGTGGAACGGTCTGCCCTGCCAGAGAGTTTTCCTGTCATGGCAGTGGACTCGAAGTTTTATGTAATCGCGCTGTAGGTGCGCTTTCAAAAATTAATCGCCAACAGTGCACGTAAAGTATTCCCGGCAAAAAACTGCAATAGTTCTGTGTGGCATAATGCGCGACAACACTGAGATGGAGCACGCAAAAAGACCAATTCAACTGGAATCGTTCTGCAAGCTGCTTTGACATGACGATGCCATGAGGAAGGGAATACAGCCATGGTCAACAATCCGACGACCAATCGTGCTGAAGCGCAGAGGACCGAGCCTCGCACCGCAACAAGGGTGCCCAGAACGCGCGGTCCCAGCCCAGAGAAGACGGCGCGCACCCGCAGGCAGATCATCAGGTCCGCGATGCGGGAGTTTCTGGACAAGGGCTATGCCAATGCGACCATGGCCGGTATCGCCGAACGCGCCAGCCTCGCCAAAGGCACGGCCTACCGCTATTTCGACACCAAGGAAGATCTCTTTGCTGGCATCGTCCGCGATATCGTGACCAACCCGCTCGGTGAGATTGAAAACTTCCCGATCAGGGCGGACGAGCGGGTTTCCGATTATTGCAAACGCACCATGATCCCGGTGATGCGGACCATCGAGGACAAGGGGCGGGCGACTGTGGCGCGGCTTGTGCTCGCCGAAGGACATGCCTTTCCGTATCTCACGGAAGTTTACCGCACCGAAGTCTATGAGCCTTTTCTGGATCGGATACGCTGGCTGATCGACGTGGCTGAAGAACGCGGAGAGCTGAAGGGTACGATCCTGAAGACCTATCCGCATCTGCTGACCGCGCCCGTGTGGATGGGCATCGTCCATAACGGTCTACTCGGGCAGGACAGCCTGATCGACACCGCAACCATGTTCGAGGCGCAGGTCGACCTTCTGTTCAAGTGACAGATCGAAACGCATTACGAAAAATTAATTTCGATATATCTTGTTTTTCGATATATCGGGATTTATCTTGTGGACATGACAAACACAAGCAATGGCGATCCGGATCGCCCAAATCATCCGGAACAAGAAGAAACCCGTCATCGTCACGGTCGCCATGGCGATCATCGCGGCGGTCACCGGGGTGGTCCCTTCGGTGGGCGTGGCCGTCATCGCGGCGAACATTCTCGCGAGGACCATGACGAGCATCGGGGCGAACGACGTGGTGGCCGAGGCGGTCACCGTCGTGAGCGGATTTTCGATTATGGCGACCTGCGCCTGCTGGTCCTTACCATGATCGCCGAACGCCCCCGTCATGGATATGAGCTGATCAAGGATATTTCCGAACGGCTGCAAGGCGTTTACACGCCAAGCCCCGGGGTGATCTATCCGACGCTTTCATGGCTGGACGACATGGGCTACACCGTCACCGAACCCGGCGCTTCAGGCAAGAAGCTCAATCGCATCACGGCAGAGGGTGAGGCCTTTCTGGTCGCAAATCGTGCCGCAGCCGATGCGCTTTTGAGCAGAATAAGCAGCTTTGCCGAGAACAACGGCGAGATGCCGCACACCGTCATTCACGCGCTGAAAAGTCTGAAGATGACGGTTCGCCAAAGGCTGCATCGTGGACCGATGGATGCCGCAAGCGCTGAAGCCATCGTCACCGCACTCAACGAAGCTGCCCGCATTGTGGAGGAAAGCTGATGGACACGTCGAATACGGTCGTGGATTCTGAAGCGTCCATCGCGACCGCCCATGCCAGCCGCTATTTGCAGCAATTGGCCAAGCATTTTGCGCATAAGCTGCCGGTCACTTTCGATCCGGCAGCGGGGCAGATCAGCTTCTCCATCGGCGACTGCCGGTTACGGGCCGATGATGCATTTCTGCATATCGCCCTCACCTCGCCCGATCAGCCTTCGCTGACACAGTTGCAGGATGTGGTTGTACGGCATCTGGTGCGCTTTGCTTTCCGTGAAGAGCTTGTCGTCAACTGGCGCCAGCGGGAACAAGACACCGCAGGCTAAAGTCTGCGAGACGACGCCCGCCTTCCGGCGGGCGCAACCTGTTTTAGTTCCAACCACGATCCCAGTCAGGCTCACCGCGAAAACTCTCCGCCAGATAGTCGACGAGGGTGCGTACCTTGATCGCCAGATGGCGCGCAGGCGGATAGACCGCATGGATGCCAAGCGGCGTGCTTTCAAACTCGCCAAGGAGCCGCTGCACCCGCCCCTCACGGATGGATGGCCCGGCAATGAATGTTGGGACGTGGGCAATGCCCAATCCGGCAAGGGCCGCATCAAGACAGGCTTCGCCATTGGAAAAATGCAACCGGCCTGCAACATTGACCGTCTCGCCGTCGCCGCCTTGTGAGGAAGCGAAACGCCAGACATACGGATCGCGGAAATTCGTATCAATGATGCAGCTATGCTGCGTCAGTTCCTGTGGATGAACCGGCGTTCCATGTTCGGCAAGGTAGGACGGTGCGGCCACCAGAACCACCCGCGCATCGCACAGTTTGCGGGCAATCAGGCTGCTGTCGAGCGGCTTTCCGATCCGAACCCCGATATCGAAACCTTCATCGACCAGACTGACAACCCTGTCGGAAAAACTCACATCAATCTGGATATCGGGAAAAGATTGCGCGAATTGCAGCAATATGGGAGTCAGCCGCAAGGTGCCGAATGACAAAGGAGCCGTCAGCCGGATGCGTCCAGTCAGAGCACCTGATGCGTTGCGCACCGCGGCTTCCAGCGCGTCAAAGTCCTGCAACAGGCCTTTCATGCGCTCATAATAGGCGTACCCCACCTCGGTCGGCGACAAGGCGCGCGTGGTGCGCTTGATAAGCTGGACACCCAGATCGGCTTCCAGCCGTGACACGAGTTTGGACGCCTGACCGCTGCTCGTTCCAAGCCGTTGCGCCGCCGCAGAAAAACTGCCCGTATCCAGCACCGCAACGAACATCCGTTCGCAGTCAAGCCGATCCATCGATTGCTTCCATTTCAGCTATTTTCTTCCGCTTAAGAACAGGAAAATAGCTGAATATGGAAATTATCCAAGCTTCAAAGCAGACCGCAGAAAGGCTGCAGCCATGACGGCTCCGTCGGCTGATATCGTATGGCTGACATCGGGAAAGATGTGGCAGGTGGAATTCACGCCAATCTCGCCAAGGCGCGCATTCGCGCTTTCGGATTCGCTTGCCGGAATAACCGGATCGGCGCTGCCGTGCACAAGCATGGCCTGCGTCGCAAGCGTCGGCGTAAACGGTTCTGGCGAAGCCAGCCTGCCAGAAAAGGCAACCACAGCGGCAATGGGCCAGCGACCCGAAACCAGAGCGTCAAGCGACATGATCGCTCCTTGCGAAAAACCGACCAGTGCCACGCGGTCGAGTTTGTCGGCGAAGCCGTGTTCGGAAATGATCCTTGTCAGTGTTTCATCAAAAGGCGCACGCGCCTCAACAATCCGCTGCGGACGGTTGGCCGGGGTGACGCCGCTGACGCTGAACCACTGATGGCCCGAGCCACCCTGATCGAAGGCAAAAGGCGCATCAGGCGCTGCAAATACGGTGCCGGGCAAGCTATCGGCCCAGAACGTGCCAAGCGAAGAAAGGTCCGCGCCGCGACTGCCGACACCGTGAAGGAAAATTACCAAAGAACGCATTTGTCTGTCATTCGCTTTCAAATTTGGACGGGAGCCAATCCCGGAAGATCGGGGCCAAGCGGCACGATGCCGGTGGGGTTCAGCGCCTTGATGGAATAATAACCACGCTTGATATGGTCGATGTTGACCGTTTCCCGAATGCCGCGAATATCCAGAATTCGCGTCAGCCAGGCGCTGAGCGCCGCATAATCAACCAGCCGACGCAGATTGCACTTGAACAGGCCATGATAGGCCGCATCGAAACGCACCAGAGTAACGAAGAGGCGGATATCCGTTTCGGTGAACTGTTCCCCGTACAGGAACGGCCCCTTGGCCGAAAGCCTTGCCTCCAGTTCATCAAGCGTGCGGAACACATCGCGGAAGGCTTCGTCATAGGCGATCTGCGTGGTGGCGAAGCCCGCCCGATAGACGCCGTTGTTCAGGCTCGGATAGATATGTTCGTTCAGCGCATCGATTTCGGCGCGCAACGGCTCGGGATAAAGGTCGATATCGTTATTGGCGAGATCGCCAAAACCGGTGTTGAACATACGCACGATGTCGGCGGATTCGTTGTTGACGATGGTTTTGGTCTTTTTGTCCCAAAGTACCGGCACGGTGGCGCGTCCCGTATAGTAGGGATCGGCTTTGGTATAGAGCTCATGCATATAGGTTGCGCCATTGAGGCTATCGCGGTTGGACCCCGGATAGTCACCGAAACGCCAGCCCTGATCCGTCAGCGCAGGCTCTACCACCGAGATCGAAATGAGCTTGTCCAGCCCTTTTAGCTTGCGCGCGATCAGCGTGCGCGAGGCCCATGGGCAGATATAGGCGACATAGAGATGATAGCGGTCGGCTTCCGCCTTGAAACCCGCCTCGCCGGTCGGTCCCGCGCTGCCATCCGGTGTGACCCAGTTACGGAAACCGGAGATCTGGCGCACGAAGCCGCCCTTCTCATCCTTGGCCTGAACCGGTTGCCAGTCTTCAGTCCATTTTCCGTCTACCAGCATGGCGTCTGTCCTTGATGTTCGCATGAAGTACGAGACGCCGTATAGATGCCTCGTTTCAAACCGTTGATTACTGAACCTGATATTGTCAGAGAAAACGCCCCCTGATTAGCGGGGTGAAACGAAGCTAATTCCTTCCGTTTTGGAAGAAATAATCAGGCTACAATCTGCAATTCCGTACAGATACGGTTACGTCCCAGATCCTTGGCGCGATAAAGCGCGGCATCCGCGCGACGGAAAACCGTCTCAAACCCGGTATCCGCCGCGGTCAGAAAAGCGATACCGGCGCTGGTGGTGGTGCTGAAAGGAGCATGCGTCGTATCGAAAGACGCCGAAGCAAAAGCCTTGCGGATTTTGTCCGCGATCGCCAGAACATTCACATTGGATGTTTGGCGCAGGATGAGCACGAATTCCTCGCCGCCTATGCGTGCAATGAGCGCATCCTGCCCGGCATAGGCACGGATGATGCCTGCGAATTCCAGCAATACGCGATCCCCGACCGTATGACCGTGGCTATCATTGATCGACTTGAAGTCATCCAGATCGAACACGATTACGGAATCGCCGATGCGCATCACATCGATGGCCAGACTGTCGTAAAGCGCCCGCCGGTTGAGCAACCCTGTCAGGCTGTCCGTGCGCGCTTCGTTCGCATGGCGACGCGCCACACGCGACTGCGTGAAGGTCAGTGATAGCGCCCCGATCCCCGTAATGCCGATGATCGCCATGATGGCATTGAAATCTTCCGCCAGATTGCTCGGCATACTGGTCAGCGTCCATTGCCGGTCAAAGACAATGACGGAACCGCAGAGCAAAAACGATATGGCCGTCAGCAGATAAAGCACCATCATGCCAACAACAGGAACCGGGGCCTCCTCATAGACCGAGACATATTCCCTGGCGGTGATGAACAGCAGAAATGCGGCAATGAAGTTGAAGAGCGCAATGCCGATACCGGCAACGCCCAAGACAATCGGCCCCAGAACAGCGGCAATCGCTATGATCGAAAATGCGACGAGTTGCTTCCTGTTGACCGGATTGCTGGATATCTGCCTTGCGCCGACAAACAGCAAAACGAAGCCCACCGTCATGACGCTGAAAGCAATGACCAGCGACGGAACCAGCGCCAGGAGGCCGGAATAGTTGAGCACGGCGCCCGCGCCGAGCAGGATCATGCCCAGGCAACCCCAGAGCAGGAACCTGTCCATCCGGTTCTGATACCAGACACTCAAAATCGTCAGCGCCACCGCAAGCGAACACAAGCCCGCTGCGAAGAATAGCGTGTTCTGGTCTAGCTCCAAGATTAACTCCGCACCCCTGTAAAGCGCTTGCGATCCGACAGTGCCGGATCGGCGCTCTAACTATTTATTGTCGCGCACATTCTGCCCGAGACCCGTCTTTCGCGGTTTTCGGCGCGTGCTCTCGCCCATATTGAAGCGGGAGTTTAGCGACAGAATGCCAAAGAATCGATACTTACTTATTTAAGTTAAGATCAAATTCTTACTGCCACCGCGCGGCGGGCAGAAATTTTTTACTTCTTGACCCGAACCGAGCCAATAAAAATCAAGCATCCCCCGATGTTTTATCTTCAATCTTTTCAAGGGGTTTCGACTGTTTCCGAATACTCCCCCGCCACAGCGCAAATCGCATCTGGTGTTTGCGGCAAAGCGGCAATCTCGCCCAACGGCACCGGCTTTACCGGCGCGCGCAGACGATAAAAACCGATCTGTTCCGGCGTGCAATTGCGCACTTCGGCCAGAATTTCAGTCACCGTGGAACTGCAAAGACGTCCCTGACATGGCCCCATGCCGCAGCGCACCATGGTCTTGAGCTGGTTGGGACCAACGACATGCGGCGCGGCATCGCGGATTGTTCCCACGGTCACTTCTTCACAGCGACAGACGATCACACCGCGATCCGCTGGGGCGCGAAAGGCCTGCCCCGGCTGATAAAGCGCATCAATGAAACCCCGCCCCCGCCCCAACCGTCGGCCCTGCTTGCGCAGAACATCGATCTTCGGTTGCAAGCCTGCTGCTCGTTCCGGAAAAATATCCTGACAGGCGGCCAGTGCCGCAATGCGCCCGCTCACCTCAGCAAGCAGGGCACCGCCGATACCGCCGCCATCGCCCGCAACATAGATCGCCTCGACCGAGCTTCGACCGTTCTCGCTCAGTTTCGGTTGGAAGCACTTCTGCCCATCGTTCCAGACAAGCGCGCAACCGGACGCATTGGCGAGATTATTGTTCGGAATAACACCCTGATGCAGAAAAACACTATCGACGGCAAGCCTGTGTTCCTTGCCATTTGCCGTAAAGACGATGGCCTCGGCCTTGTCTTTTCCAGAAATGGCGATGCTCGTAACCCCGGAAAAGACAGGCACCGATTTTCGCACGTTCAAGTGCAGCGAAAGCCCCTTCAATCCATAAGACGAGATGAGGAACGACAGCAAATGCGGCATGGCTTTTCGGCAGTTTTCCGCCGGTGTCGTATCGAGCAAGGCAGCGATCTTGCCACCAGCTTTCAAAAGCTGCGCTGCGAAAAGGTAGAGCAACGGACCTGTGCCCGCCAGCACCACGCGCCCTTCTGGAATGAGCCCGGCGGTCTTCAATGCTATCTGCGCCGCACCAACGGTCATCACGGTCGGCAATGTCCAGCCTTTGACGGGCATCGGGCGTTCCATCGCTCCGGTCGCAAAGACGACGCGGCGCGCATAAACAATCCCGCTTTTGCCGCCTGCCGACACCCGCAGTTCAACGCCGGTTCCGTTCGGTTCTTCCCGCTGTTCGACGCTCCAGACAAGCGCCTGCGGCACGTAGGTTGTTTCGCTTGCCAGAAAAGCTTTCAGTACATCCTCGCCGCGCCAATAGTCTTTGCCGAGAAACGGTCGGCGCTCAGGTCTATTCTGTTCAATGCCACGATAAATCTGCCCGCCCGCTGCGGGATTTTCGACGAACAGCACCACCTTTGCGCCGATCGCGCTCGCCTCAACAGCGGCTGCCATGCCTGCCGCGCCTGCGCCAACGATGGCGAGGTCGTACAGCGTATCGAGCGCGTGAATGTCGGAAATTGTCCTAAACATTATCATTCCCCTCCAAAGCGCGCGCGCCACTTTGGGACGAAATGACCATTCCGTCAGACACTTGTGTCATGCAGGCCTGCCGGTTCTGTACGCCATCGATTGTAACCAGACACTCGAAACAGACGCCCATCAGGCAATAGGCGGCGCGTGGTTGATCGCCCACGACACTGTTTCTAAGCTTGGTTATGCCCTCGCCAAGCAAGGCGGCGGCGACTGTCACATGGGCAGGCACGGTCAGCGGGCGCGCATCGAAGGTAATCGACACGGTTTCGTTCGGAATGTCGGTTTTACGAAACATGGAACCTCCGCCCGGAGAATGCATCATCCGCCAGATGCTTTGCATCGGTTGCGATTTGCTGCGCAATCGTAATGGCGTGATTGGCTGCCAGCGTCACGCCGGAATGGCACATGACCACGTAAGCGCCGGGATGGCTCGCGGACTGCTCATAGATCGGCAAGCCATCCGGTGTCTTGACGCGAAACCCGGCCCAGCTTCGCACGACATTGACCTCCGCCAGATGCGGAAAGGCCCGCACAGCCCGGTTGGCGAGAACCGCGCTGATATCCTGATTGGTGGCAATCCGGTCCGTATGCGTCTCCTGACTATCGCCGATCATGACACCGCCCTCATCGGTCTGGCGCAGCGTCGCCGCCGTATAGGGAAAGAATGGCGCACATTTTTCCGTCACCAGAATCTGCCCTTTGCTGCGCACCACCGGCGCTTGCAAGCCGACACTTTGGGCCAGGACGGGGTTGCCATTGCCAGCCGCAAGGACAACGCGCTCGGTGAAAACCTCGCCCCAAGTGCCACGCAGCAGAAACCCGCCGTCTTGCGGAGTAACCGTGGTCACTTCGCTGTGCGGCTGATAGGAAGCGCCGAGCTTCAACATGCCTTCATGCAAAGCATGAAACAGACGCAGTGAATTCACGTCGCCATCCATGGGGGAATAGATCGAGCCGATAACATCACGACCAATTGACGGCAGCATTTTTGCTGTTCCACTGTGGTCCAGCACGACATGTTCCGGTGCGTCACGGCCTAGCTCTTGTGCAACAGTTTCCACATCGCCCATGTACATTTCAAGCTCGCGCTCGTCGTAGCAGAAAATGAAGGCGCCCTTCTGTTTCAAGGCGACATCGATGCCGGTTACTTCACGCAAATCATCTGCCAATGTCGGCCACAACCGGGCGGACTGAATCGTCCAACGCGCATAGTGTGGAGCGCCGACACCCTTCCCCTGCACCCAGATGAGCGCGAAATTGGCACGCGATGCGCGCAACGAAAGGTCTTCACCATCAAGAAGCAGCGGGCGCATGCCAGAGCGTAAAAGCCCCCAGGCAATGGCCGAGCCCACCAGCCCTGCCCCGACGATAACAATGTTCTGATCCGGCAAACTGCGCATTCGACTGTTCAATCACATCATTTCATATATGCCGTGGTTCCCTGAAAGGCACGATCAAGAAAACACGGGCACGCAGACGTTTGACAGTGTGCTACCGCGCAGTCAAATTCCAAATGGAAGCAGGCAATCATAAGTTACGCGAAACGCTCCGTACGCGCAGGATCATGATAATTGCTATTGAAAATTATTACAGAAATTGCGTAGAAATTAGAAAAAATTACCACGAATGCAACCAGCGGTCCCGATAGAACGGAACCCAAGAGTACGCCTGCAACCCAGGCCCAATTCATACAATGCGAGTACCCGCCATGTCGGATCACAACCCCAACTCTCTTTCCCCAAATCGCCGTCAGTTTTTGCTTGGAGCAGGCAGTGCACTGGCGCTTGGCGCTACCGGCAGCTTCTGGATGCCCGGTCAGGCGCGCGCGCAGAATGCCGCGCCACGCAAGGGCGGCCATCTGATCATGGGTCTCGACACGGCGTCGAGTTCAGACCGGCTCGATCCGGCCTATTATCCGGAAGCCTATATGTATTCGGTGGGTTTTCAGCTCTTCAACACCCTGCTTGAACCGACCCCGGACGGTCGCCTCTACGGCGCGCTTGTCGAAAGCTGGGAAGCGACCAAGCCTGATGCATCGCAGTGGGTTTTCAAGCTCAAGAAGGGCATCCAGTTCCACAACGGCAAAGAGCTGAAAGCCGAAGACGTCATCTATTCGCTGAACCATCATCGCGGCGAAAACAGCAATTCCGGCGGCAAAGGCTTCCTGCTCGCCGTGACGGAATTGAAGGCGACCGATCCTTACGAAGTGACGATCACGCTCGACAAGGGCAATGCCGACTTCCCCGCAGCTCTAACCGACGTGCATCTTGGTATCACGCCGCTCGATGCGGATTTCGACAAGGGTATCGGCACCGGCGCTTTCATTCTGGAAGATTTCCAGCCGGGCGTCCGGGCACTGACACGCCGCAACCCGAACTATTGGGCGCCAGATCGCGCCAATGTGGAATCCGTCGAAACGATCGCCATGAGCGATGCGACCGCCCGCATGGCCGCATTGCTGAGCGGGCAGGTGCATGTCGTCAATCGCGTAGACGCCCGCTCGGTAGGTCTCGTTTCGTCGCGTCCCGGCGTGCAGATCCTGAAAACGCCGGAAAACACCATGTATTGCCTGCCAATGCGGGTCGACACGGCGCCTTTCGACAATAACGATGTGCGTCTGGCGCTGAAATACGCCATCGACCGCGAAGAACTGCAGAAGAGCATTCTCGGCGGCACCGGCTCAATTGGCAACGACAATCCGATTTCGTCGTCAAACCCGTATTATTCCAAGGACATTCCGCAGCGCGCCTACGACCCGGAAAAGGCGGCCTTCCACTTCAAGAAGTCAGGCTATAGCGGAAATATTCCGCTGGTCGTTTCCGAAAACGGTTTCCCCGGCGCGGTTGATGCGGCGCAGGTCTATCAGGCAGCAGCCGCCAAGGCCGGTATCACCATCGACGTGGAACGCGTGCCGTCCGACGGCTATTGGGACGAAATCTGGCTGAAGCGCCCGTTCGTCGCCTCCAACTGGGCCGTTCGCCCGACCGCCGACGCCATGCTGTCGATGATCCTGCAATCGGATGCGCCGTGGAACGAAACCGCCTGGAAGAACGAAGCCTTCGACAAGCTGCTTGCTGAAGCCCGCGTCGAACTGGACGAGGAAAAGCGCAAGAAAATCTACCATGACATTCAGGTAATCATGGTGGATGAAGGCGGCGAGCTTATCCCGCTCTTTGCCGACAACCTTGCCGCAGCAACGGACAAGATCAAGGGCTTTACCCCGACGCCATCCGGCGGCGATATGAGCGGCTATCGTCTGGCGGAAAAAATCTGGTTCGAGGAATAATCGACCGAACACAAGAAGCGTATCTGAACAAAAGCCTCCTTGTCGGGAACGCTCGGCAAGGAGGCTTTTTTCGTTGCCGCTTACTTGCCCCGCATCTGTTCGCCTGCATTTTTGGCAAAACGCAGGTTCCAGAAGGTCGCCGTCAGCGAAATGCCGGTGACGACGAGAAACGCCGTCGAGAAATCGGACATGACGGGCACGTCCCGGGCATGCAGGTTCATGGATGCATGCAGTATCAGTGCCGCCACACAAACGCCGACCGACAGCATGAGCTGCTGGAACGTTGAATAGAAGCTGTTGGCGGAACTCATCCGCTTTGCGTCCACCCGGTCATACGCCACGGTGTTATAGGCAGTGAACTGGAACGACATGGAAAAGCCCGACATGGCCAGCACGATGAAGATCAGCCAGTGCGGCCAGTCCGGCGTGAAAAAGGCGCAGATTGCATAGCTGCATGCAGAGAATATGCCATTGACGACCAGCGACATGCGGAAGCCGAACTGCCGGATAATGCGCGGCGCGAAGGCCTTCATGGCCAGCGCACCAAGCGCAGTCGCAAGCACCATATTGCCCGCCGCCACGGCAGACAGGCCAAAGCCGATTTGAAGCATCAGTGGCAGCAGAAACGGATGCGCGCCCTGCGTGATACGAGTGATCGACCCCGCAATCATCGAGGTTCCGAAGCTTTCAATCCGCAGCAGAGAAAAATCTAACATCGGCGCCGGATGACGGCGCGAATGGACGATTGTGGCAACCCCGAAGACAATGCCGACCACAAACAGTTTCAGCGCCAGGTTCCCGCCTTCGGGATTGCTCGCCGTTTCCAGACTGAACAGCAGTGCACCGAGCGCAATACCGGACAGGATCAAGCCCATGAAATCGAACGGTTCACGCGTTTCGCTTTTATATTCGCCGATATAAAGCGACACGAAAATCATGCCCAGAATGCCGATGGGAACATTGATGTAGAAAATCCAGCGCCAGTCCAGATATGTCACAAACAGACCGCCAAGCGGCGGCCCGAGAATGGGGCCCATAAGGGCTGGCACCAGCATCCACGACATGGCGGCGATGAGGTCTTTGCGTTCCACGGAGCGGATCAGCACCAGACGACCGACCGGCAGCATCATCGCGCCGCCTGCGCCCTGCAACAGCCGGGCCGCGACCAGACAGGGCAGGTTCGGCGCCTGCGCGCAGAGTACGGAACCCAGAATGAAGATTGCAATCGCGAAGCGGAAAACCGTGCGCGTGCCGAAGCGGTCGGCGATCTTGCCACTGGCCGGGATGAAAATCGCAAGGCTCAGCAGATAGGAAGTCAGTGCCACACTCATGGAAGGCGCCCCGACATTGAAATCGCGCGCCATGGTCGGCAGTGCCGTGGCCAGAATGGTCGCGTCGAGCTGTTCCATCAGCATGGCGCTGGCGACAATCAGTGCGACGATGCGAAAATTGCTTTTGCCCTCCGAAGCTGCGGCTTCGGCGGTTGAATTCTGGCTCTCGAGGCTGACACTCATGGCTATTCCAGCGCTGCGGACTCGCTCGCCGAGACAATGCCGATCAGCGAGTAAACAATGGACGACTCACACAAAACTGCGAGCAGTAAACTCAGTCCTCCACCGTTGATGGCATATATCACAGATCACGGCGAAACATAGCCGCTCAAGAGAATTTGACCTCGGATTCATTTATGGATCAGGGCGACGTCGCGCTTGTGGTGCGTTTCAGCGACAGGTTCCGCTCGCGGAACATGGAGAACAGACCAGCGCCAACAACGATGAAAGCGCCAGCAATGACGTTCCATGTCAGCATTTCGTGGAAAACCAGCGTGGCGATAAAAGCGGTTATGACCAGTTGGAGATAGGTCAGCGGCTGCAATTCCCCCGCTTCAAGGATTTCATAAGCCCGGATGAGGCAGCAATGGCTCGCAATGCCGCACACGCAGCACGCTGCCAGCCACAGCCAATCCTCCGGCGCGATAGGTACGATATAAAAGACACCCACGGCTGTCAGCACCACAGCGCCGCCGATCGCCGTATAGAAGAAGCTTGTCACGGTGTCGTCATCCCTGCTGACCGCACGCGTTGCCACGACATAAATCGCCAAGAGACAGGAAGCCGCCACGGCGAACAGAACATTGGCATCAAAATGCGCATTGACCGGGTTGATGATCAAAAGCACACCGCCCAGACCAAGGGTGACCGCCATCCAACGCGGCCACCTGACCTTTTCGCCCAGAAACGGTACGGAAAGCATGGTGACCAGCAAAGGCGAACTTTGAAAGATCGTTTGCGCTACGGCAAGGCCTGCCCGGCTCAAGGCAAAAATCGCTGCGACAACACCAACAGCCAATATGACACCCCGGGCAATCTGGAGAAAGGGATGCTTCGTTGACGCAGCCTTCACGATGCCCCCGGACCGCATGGCCAGCAGAATGACAAAGGCCGCGAACACCCAGTAACGGACCATCGCAATGAAGATTGGCGAATAGGCCGTGCCAAGATATTTCGACAGGCCATTCTGCACCGCAAAGATGGACACGGAGGCAATCTTGAACAGGTAGCCTTGGCTTTTGGGGGTCATACGCAATACTCAAAGCCGCCCGCAACAGGTGAAAATCTGCTTAAAGGAATAGTTTTGAGTAATCCCCGCCATCACAGATTGCTACAACGAAACCCGTTATTTTTCGTCGTCGGCAGCAGAGGAATTTTAAATTCATTTTTGGTTCAGGGCGTCGTCGCGCTTGTGGTGCGTTTCAGCGACAGGCTACGCTCGCGGAACATGGAGAACAGACCAGCGCCAACAACGATGAAAGCGCCAGCGATAACGTTCCATGTCAAGGTTTCGTGGAAAACAAGCGTGGCGATAAAAGCGCCGATGACCAGCTGGAGATAGGTTAGTGGCTGCACTTCGCCCGCTTCGAGAATGTCATAAGCGCGGATAAGGCAATAATGGCTCGAAATGCCGCAAACACAGAGCGCGGCCATCCAGAACCAGTCATGCGGCGCGATGGGTACGAGATAAAAAACGCCCACCGCCGTCAGCACCACGACACCCCCGATCCCCGTATAGAAGAAGCTGGTCATGGCGTCGTCATCCTTGCTCACCGCACGCGTTGCCACGGCATAGATCGCGAACATGAAGGTCGCAGCCACGGAAAACAGGATATTGGCATCGAAATGCGCATTGACCGGGTTGATGATCAAAAGCACGCCGCACAGGCCGATAATGATCGCCGTCCAGCGACGCCAGCCGACCTTTTCGCCCAGAAACGGCACGGAAAGCATGGTGACCAGCAGTGGCGCGCCCTGAAAGACCGACTGCGCCATGGCCATTCCGGCCCGGCTGAGGCCGAAAATGAAGGTGACGATTTCCGCCGCCAATAACACACCACGAGTAATCTGCAGAAAGGGGCGCTTCGTGGAAGCGACCTTGACGATTCCGCCAGACCGCATGGCCAGCAGAATGACGAAAATTGCGAACACCCAGTAGCGGATCATCGTGATGAAGATCGGCGAGTAATGCGTACCAAGATATTTCGATATGCCGTCCTGCGCCGCAAAAATGGTCACCGCGAGGATCGTGAAGAAGTAGCCTTGGCTCTTGGGGGTCATACGCCATACTCTAAGCCGCCCGAAACGGGTGACGGTCTGTCTTGAGGGGATAAGTCTGAGTAATCCGAACGACGGCGGATTACCACAACAAAGCCAACTATTTTTTGCCAGTCGCAACGGAAACTCGATTTCACGCAGTTTATGGTTGAGGGAGCGTCCTACGCTTACCCTTCCTCTTTGCTCGCTTTTTGCATGGCCTGATCGCTAGCGACGGGTCGAATATTGCAGCCTGTTGCACGATGTGCGCGCCGCAGGGGGAACAGATTGTCCGCGTGCAGGTTTATCCACCGCTGCGGGGCAAGACAGAAAGTGAGACGATGCAATGAAAAAGGCTCTTATTCTTACAGCGGCAGCGTTTCTTGCGACAACCGGTCTGGCCGCCGCGCAGGATGCTGTCATCATCGAAGTGCCCCAGTCCGCACGCGATTATGTCATCGCCCATCCCGTCGATCCGGTTGTTATTCAGGACGATATCGCTCAGGGCTATGTGGTGCCGGAAGCTGTTGTCGTGCGCCCCATCCCAGACAATCCCGACTTCGGCTATATCTATGTGAATGGCGAACCGGTGATCGTTTCCATGCAGAACCGGCAGGTGGTTTATTATGACGAAGGACCCAATGCAGGACCGCCCGTGCCCGTTGTGCCGGATGATGTCGTGACCTTCATTGAAAGCCATCCAATTGAGCCCATCACCATCGAAGGCGAGGTGACGGAAGGCATGGTGATACCGGAAGATGTGCCACTGGTGGCCGTCCCGGATCAGCCGAATTATTCCTACGTCTATATCGATCAGCGCCCGGCCCTCGTTGAGCCGCAGACGCGCCGCGTCATCTGGGTGAAGTAACTCAGCCTCCTCCCCGCGCTTCATAGCGCGGGGATATGCGGCTTCAGCTGTTCTGACTTCCTCTCTGAAGCGCTCTCTTCTTCCCTCGCCAGTTTCGTGTCCACCGCCTTGCACTACGCGGAACGCAGCGTTCCAGCCAGTGACGCCCTCCCTAGAAGCTCACCAATGGCGACATCTGGCAATCTTTAGCCGCTTGCATGAATGCGCCCATCTAAAATATAGATAAATCAAGAATCAAATCTATTAAAGATGGGAAGAGCCGCTACATGACCGAGATTAATGAGATAATTGGACAAATACGTGGCGTTTATTCATCAGGAGAACAAAATGAGTCGCTCAATCTTGCTAGAATTATCTATAATTTACCCTTCATTCAGCTGATCTTCCGCGCGCAGGAAATCCATCGACAGCATTTTGACCCCGATGCCATTCAAATGAGCAGGCTGCTTTCCATCAAGACGGGCGGCTGTGCGGAGGATTGCGGCTATTGCAGCCAGTCGGCGCATTATCCGACCGGGCTGAAAGCCTCCAAGCTGATGGAAGTCGAGCGCGTACTGGCGGAAGCGCGCAAGGCACAGGATGGCGGCGCGACACGCTATTGCATGGGTGCGGCATGGCGCAGCCCCAAAGAGCGCGACATGGACATGCTTGTCGCCATGGTCGAAGGCGTCAAGGCGATGGGCATGGAAACCTGCATGACGCTTGGCATGTTGACGCCGGAACAATCGGCACGCCTTTCCGACGCCGGGCTCGATTACTACAACCACAATATCGACACGTCGGAGCGGTTTTACCCCGAAATCATCACTACCCGGACTTTCGAAGACCGGCTGGAAACGCTGGCGAATGTCCGCGATGCTGGCATCAAGGTCTGTGCGGGCGGCATTCTCGGCATGGGCGAAACCGTCGATGACCGCATTTCGATGCTGGTCACACTGGCCAGCCTTCCGACACCGCCCGAAAGCGTGCCGATCAACATGCTGATCCCCATCCCCGGATCGCGGCTTGCCAATGCCGCGCCCATCGACCCGTTCGATTTCATCCGCACCATCGCGCTGGCCCGCATTCTGATGCCAACCTCCTATGTGCGGCTTTCCGCCGGGCGCACCGATATGAGCGATGAAACGCAAGCACTATGCTTCTTAGCCGGGGCCAATTCGATCTTTGTCGGCGACACGCTGCTGACCGCCGACAATCCCGGCGAGGATCGCGACAGCGCGCTCTTCCGGCGGCTCGGTCTCAAGCCGATGACACTGGAGCAGATGCGTTGAGCATTCCCGCACTCGCCCGTTATCAGGCAACGCTTGAGGGTCTTGAGCGGAAATCGCGCCTGCGCACCCTTTCCCCGCAAAAGGGCGTCGATTTCACCTCGAACGATTATCTGGGCCTCGCCAATTCACCACGCCTCAAGGCCGCAATCGCTACGGCTCTCTACCGGGGCGTCCCGGCGGGTGCTGGCGGATCGCGGCTGTTGCGCGGCAATCACGTCGAGCATGAAGCGCTCGAAAGTGAAGCAGCCGCCTTTTTCGGCGCAGAAAAAGTGCTCTATTTCGGCACTGGTTTTGCTGCCAATACGGCGCTTTTCGCGACCCTGCCGCAACGCGGGGATCTGATCGTTTGCGACGCGCTGATCCATGCTAGCGTCCATGAAGGAATTTCATCCAGCAAGGCAGACGCGGTCTTCGTGCAACACAATGATGTCGATGCTTTCGACACGGCAATCAATGGCTGGCGACGCAAGGGCGGCAAGGGCCGTCCGTGGATTGCCGTTGAAAGCCTTTATTCCATGGACGGCGATATGGCTCCCATCGCAGAACTGGCCGCACTGGCGACCCGCCATGACGGATTTCTGGTCATCGATGAAGCCCACGCCACTGGCATTTATGGCTCGCAAGGACGTGGACTGGCGGCAGACCTCGAAAATCGCGACAATGTACTGGTGTTGCATACGTGTGGCAAGGCTTTGGGCCTGTCCGGCGCATTGCTGCAATTGCCCGCCATACTCGGCGATTATCTGGTCAACCGCGCCCGCAACTTCATCTATTCGACCGCGCCATCGCCCTTGATGGCAGCGGGCGTGCGCGAGGCCCTGCGGATGATCGCAGACGAGCCAGAGCGTCGTCAGCAATTGCAGACGCTGACCGGCCATGCTGGATCGCTGGTCGTTTCGCTTCTGGGTCTCACACCCAGTGGTTCGCACATCATGCCGATCCTGATCGGCGATAATTTCCGCGCCATGCGCATCGCCGAGGCCATGCGCGCCGATGGTTTCGATATCAGGGCTATCCGCCCTCCGACCGTGCCGGAAGGGACCGCCCGGCTCAGACTATCCATCACGCTCAATGCCAATGAAAGCCAGATTACCGAGATGTTCGAACGGCTTTCCATCGCAATCGGGAAAGACAGACCATGACAACGCGCCTCGTCGTCTCCGGCACGGATACCGGCATCGGGAAAACGGTCTTTTCAGCCGCACTCACCGCCGCCCTTGACGGCTATTACTGGAAGCCGGTGCAATCCGGCCTTGATGCGGAGACGGACAGTGAAGCGATAGCAAAGCTCGTCGGCATGCCCCAAAGCCGCATTTTACCCGAAGCCTATCGGCTCTCGGCACCGCTTTCCCCCCATCAATCGGCAGCGCTGGACAGCACGGCAATCTCCGCCGACGCACTCACTGTCCCCGCAACCGACGGACCGCTGGTCATCGAAGGCGCTGGCGGCTTGCTGGTGCCGCTTTCGGATGATCTGGTTTTTGCCGATATATTCGCGCAGTGGAAAATCCCTGTCATTGTCTGCGCCCGCACCAATCTCGGCACGATCAATCACACGCTCTTGTCGGTCGAAGCGCTGAAGCATCGCCGGACGCCAATATGCGGCATTGCCTTTATCGGCGATGAGAATCCCGAAACCCAGCGCATCATCGCCAAAATGAGCGGCGTGCGCATTCTGGGTCGCCTGCCATTGTTGCCGTCACTTTCCGAAGGTGTATTGATGCATGCCTTCGAAGAAAATTTCGATCTCGGCAGCTTCGTGGAGGTGTGGGCATGAAGCGGCAGACCGTCTGGCACCCTTTCACCCAGCACGCGCTGGAACCGGAGATGCAGCGCATCGTCTCGACGGAAGGCGCTTATCTGATCGACGAGAGCGGCAAGCGCATTCTCGATGCAATCTCCTCCTGGTGGGTCATCACCCATGGTCACCGACACCCTTTAATCATGCAGGCAATCCGCGCCGCCACGGAAAGCTTCGACCAGATCATCTTTGCCGAATATTCCCATGCGCCTTCCGAACAGCTGGCGGAAGGGCTGATTGAAATCGCACCGCCCGGCCTGCAGCACGTCTTTTATTCGGACAGCGGTTCGACCGCGGTGGAAGTGGCGCTGAAAATGGCGCTCGGCTATTTTCACAATACCGGGCAAAAGCGCGACCGTATCGTCGTGATGGAACACAGCTATCACGGCGATACCATCGGCACCATGTCCACTGGAGAGCGCGGCGTGTTCAATGCCGCCTATGAACCCTTGCTGTTTGGCGTTGACCGGCTGCCCTTTCCCGAAAAAGGCAATCAACAGCGCACACTCGATATGTTCGAGGAGTATTGCAGGGCAGGTCACGTAGCGGCCTTGCTGATCGAACCACTAGTCCTCGGGGCGGGCGGCATGAAAACCTATCGCCCGGCCCTGTTGACGGAACTGAAACAGATCGCCAAACGTTTCGACTGCCTGCTGATCGCCGATGAGGTCATGACCGGCTGGGGACGAACCGGAACCGTCTTTGCCTGTGAACAGGCGCGCATCACACCGGATATCCTATGCGTTTCCAAAGGGCTGACCGGCGGTGCCTTGCCGCTGGCGGCAACGCTTTGCACCCCGGCGATCTTCGATGTGCATCTGTCGACCGACCGACGCAAGACCTTTTTTCACTCAAGCTCCTATACCGCCAATCCGATTGCCTGCGCCGCCGCTGTCGCCAATCTCGAAGTCTGGCAGCAGGAGCCGGTCTTGAGCCGCATTCGCTCCATCGAGGAGTTTCATGAACACAATCTGACGCGATTTGCAGGCGACCGGCGCTTTGCCAGCATCCGGCAGGCGGGAACGATTGCCGCGCTTGATATTGCCGTACCTTCCGGCGGCTATCTTGCAGAAATCGGCCAACAGATGCGCAAATTGTTTCGCGAGCGGAACTTGCTGATCCGCCCGCTTGGTAATGTGATCTATCTGATGCCGCCCTATTGTGTGACCAGCGAAGAGTTGACCGCCCTCTACAACGCGATTGACGATGTGGCATCCATCGTGACGGGGCGGGCACTATGAGCTCGTGTCACTCCTCCCGCATGGTGGGGTTTGGTCATGCAGTGCCAAAACGCCGCGTGGAAAACGGTGAGATCGAACAGCAACTCGGTCTGGAAACGGGCTGGATCGAACGCCGCACGGGTATCCGCACGCGCTATTGGGCAGGCGATGGCGAGACATTGAGCGGGCTTGCAGCCATGGCTGGAGACATGGCGCTCAACAATGCCGCCATCGCCCGCGAAGACGTCGCGCTGACTTTGCTGGCCACCTCCACGCCGGATCATCTGCTGCCGCCGTCAGCGCCGCTGCTGGCGCAAAAGCTCGGCCTTGCACGATCCGGCGCCATCGATCTGGCGGGGGCGTGTGCGGGCTTTCTCTATGCGCTGACGCTGGCCGATGGCTTTGTGCGCAGCCATAAACGCCCGGTCCTTGTGGTCGCCGCCAATATTTTGAGCCGCCGCATCAATCCCGCTGAACGGACTAGCGCCGTCCTCTTCGCCGATGCGGCCGGAGCCGTTGTACTGGTGCCGGATGAAGACCCGCAACGCGGCATCCTCTCGGCTGATCTGTCTTCCGACGGAAGCGGTTATGACCTGATTTCAATCCCGTCCGGCGGCAGCAACCAGCCATTTTCTCCCGATTTGCCGCCAGAGCAATTTCTGATGACGATGAGCGATGGTCGCGAGGTGTTTTCCCGCGCGGTCGATCTTATGACCGTCGCCTCCAAAAATGCGCTTGCGAAAGCCGGAATCGAATCGGCACACATTGATCGCTTCATCCCGCATCAGGCCAATGCGCGCATGTTCGATGCTGTGGCACATAATCTGGGAATCGATCCGGCTAAAACGGTCCGGACAATCGCAACCTTTGGCAATTCCTCCGCTGCGACAGTTCCGCTATCGCTGTCGATTGCCAATGAAAGCAAAGCTTTTTCAGAAGGCGAAACCATCCTGCTAACCGCCGCAGGTGCCGGAATGATGGGCGGCGCAGCAGTCTATCGCGCTTGATTCCACACCGCGTTCTCTCCCACGCGTCAGGTCGAATGGCAGTTAATTGTTAGCCTTCAACATATTTGACTTTACAGTAAAGTGAAAATATCTTCTGTGATATCAGTCTCTTGACGAACGCACGGGGCGTGGGAGGGCCTGAGAAACATGGATAGAAAATTGAATGTGAGTACCGAAACGGTTCTCAACGCCACGAGAAAGATGCTGTCCCAACACGGTTCTGCCGTCAGTCTGGAACTCGTGGCCGCCGAGGCCGGACTGACGCGCCAGACCCTTTATAACCGGTTTGGCAGTAAGCAAACCCTTCTCCGCGCTGCTTTCGACGATCTGCGCCAACAGATTCATGCTCGTCTTGACAATGCTCCATGGGACGCTGAACCTGAAGTTCTGCTCCCCGTGATCGCGCGTATTGTAGCGGATAGTTTTCTGGATCTGGCAATGGCCAAGTTGCTGCGCGCAATGATCCAAGCTGTCGAGGATATTCCTGAGATCAGCGTCAGTCTGCGATCGGATCAAACCGGCCAGGTCCTGAAAAAAATGATCGAATATCTGGAGGCAAAAACCAGGACCGGCGAGTTTCATGTAAAGGACCCGGAAACGCAGGTTATGCTTTTTCTGGGCAGTATCAGCGGGTTTCTGTTTCCCCGTCTGCTGCTTGGCACGGTCGATCCCGACGAACAGGTCAATCAAAAACTGATCGACGCATCGATCGCCAGCTTTCTGAGAATCTGGCGAAATGCTGAATAAGGCCTTTTCCAATCGCCAGAATGCCCTAGAATAGAGGCTTCCTCCCAGCCTAACAAAGAGGCCTCTCCCATGAAAATATCCATTCTTGCCGTTTGCAGTGCCTTGCTGATCAGTGTTGCATCGGTTTCCACACCAGTCTTTGCCCAGCAAACGCGGGACATTGCCAAAGAAGAAGCCAATCGCAAACTCGTTCTTGAATTTTACGATGGTGTCTTCAATAAGCATGAAGTGGAAAAATACTCCGAAGTACTTGCTGAAAACTATATCCAGCACAATCCGGGCGTACCCGACGGTAAAGCGCCTTTCGTGAAATTTTTCACGCAGCGCTTCAAGGACAATCCCAAGGCCACCGCACGCATTGTGCGCAGCGCCACGGATGGCGATCTTGTCTTCCTGCATCTCCAGTCGAAAATGAATGAAGAGGATCGCGGTCGCGCCATCGTGGATATTTTTCGCGTCGATAACGGCAAGATCGTCGAACATTGGGACGTAATCCAGGCGGTGCCGGAAACGTCCAAGAATAACAATACGATGTTCTGAGCGATACATTCAGAAACATACTGGATGCCAGCCCACCCGGCTGGCTTCTCCGTTTTTACGGCATTGCCCGATAAAAACTGTTCTCGTTGCCCGCTTCCCGCTTGTTTCCACCGACAAGCGATCCTACGATACCCAAAACTCACCGGCCGACTGCACCTTTCCCCGACAGATCAGCAGCAGACAACAGCGTATCCACGCTCGCCGGTGCCATGGGTTACCGTCGCAAGACAAACGAATTAAGGACGAGAGAAATGACCGACAAGCAGGCCTCGAAGGCAATGTGGACCTATTACAAGGGCGAATGGCGCGAAGGCGACGTGCGCATTCTGGGCGCGGCCTCGCACGCGACCTGGCTCGGTTCTGCTGTATTCGACGGCGCGCGCCTGTTCGAAGGTGTTACGCCGGACCTCGACCTGCATTCCGCACGCGCCAATGATTCCGCGCGCGCGCTCGGTCTGGCGCCGACGCTTTCGGCCAATGACATCGAAGCATTGGCGCTGGAAGGCCTGAAGAAATTCGCCCCCGGCACGGATGTGTATATCCGCCCCATGTATTGGGCCGAGGAGGGTGACAGCAGCACGGTTGCGCCGCTTGCCTCTTCCACCGATTTCGCCTTGTGCCTTGAAGCCATTCCGATGGTTGAGCCGAAGGGCTTCACCATCACCACGACCTCGTTTCGTCGTCCTTTTCTGGAAGTAATGCCGGTCAATGCCAAGGCGGCCTGCCTCTATCCGAACAATGGCCGTATGCTGCTCGAAGCCAAGGCCAAGGGCTTTCATAACGCAATCGTGACCGATGTGTTGGGTAACGTCGCAGAGACGGCGACCTCCAATATCTTCATGGTTCGCGGCGGTGAAGTCTTCACCCCGGTGCCAAACGGCACCTTCCTCAACGGCATCACGCGCCAGCGCGTCATCAAGCTGTTGCGCGCCGCAGGCGTGACGGTGCATGAAACCACGCTGAAGATCGAAGATTTCCGTCAGGCGGATGAAATTTTCTCAACCGGCAATATGAGCAAGGTTGTGCCGATCATCGGTTTTGACGACCGCAAGCTCGATTACGGTGCCGTGACCAAGCGCGCCCGCAGCCTCTATTGGGAATGGGCGCAAGCCTGATTTTCCGTCACGAAATTCCATTCTCCTGACCCTCCGGGCCATCCTGCCCGGAGCCTATCCCCGACAGCGGCGGCCGCATGATCGAACATACCCCCCTTTATCTGGCAATCGCTGTCACTGCGGCCTTTCTGGTCGGCATGTCGAAAGGCGGCCTGCCCTCGGTCGGTACGCTTGCCGTTCCGCTGATGGCGCTTGTCATCTCGCCTGTGACAGCCGCCGCCTTGCTGCTGCCGATCTATGTCATCAGCGACATGTTCGGGCTTTATCTCTACCGACATCACTATTCAGCGCGCAATCTCGCCATCCTCACGCCAGCGGCCATCGTTGGTGTCGGTGTGGGCTGGGTGTTCAGCTCGCACCTCTCCGCCACTTTCATTGGCATGCTGGTCGGGCTGGTCGGCATCCTGTTTTGCCTCAATGCCTGGATCGGCGCCCGCTATCGCAGAAAAGCCCGCAAGGCCGATGTTCCAGGTGGCGTCTTCTGGGGCATTCTCACCGGCCTCACCAGTTTCGTGTCGCATTCCGGCGCGCCGCCCTTTCAGATGTATGTGCTGCCGCAACATCTGGAAAAGCTTGTTTTCGCGGGCACATCGACGATCCTCTTCGCCATCGTCAACGCCGTGAAGCTGGTGCCATACTGGCAGTTGCAGCAGTTTTCCAATCTCGACCTGTCGATGGGCCTCTGGCTGATACCGTCGGCAGTCATCGGCACTTTTGCCGGTGCCAAACTGACGCGGCTTCTTCCTGACGGTCCCTTCTTCCTGCTGGTACAACTGACGCTGTTCGGCCTTTCTATCAAGCTGATCGCCGATTGGGTCATGCCGTATTTCTTTGGTTGAGAGGCTTTCACCGGTTCTTGCCAGATGCTTCCGCTTCCGCCACCATGCGCACAAAATGCGGGGAGGATGTGGGAATGGCTGATGCGGATGCGATCATTATCGGTGCGGGGCTGGCGGGCCTTACCGCAGCGAGCGAGCTGACCAGCGCGGGCAAAAAAGTCATCCTGCTCGAACAGGAAGGCGAGAATTCCATCGGCGGTCAGGCTTTCTGGTCGCTGGGCGGCCTGTTCATGATCGACACGCCGGAACAACGCCGTCTCGGCATCAAGGACAGTTTCGATCTTGCCGCGCAGGACTGGTTCGGCTCGGCGCAGTTTGACAGGCCGGAAGACCTATGGCCCCGGAAGTGGGCCGAAGCCTATCTGCAATTTGCAACCGGAGAAATGCGCCCATGGCTACATAGCCTTGGCATGCGCTGGTTTCCCGTTGTCGGCTGGGCCGAACGTGGCGGCGCTGAGGCCCATGGGCATGGCAATTCCGTGCCGCGTTTTCACGTCACTTGGGGAACCGGGCCGGGTGTGGTGGCCCCTTTCGAACAGCGGCTGCGGACGGCAATGGCGAAAGGACTGGTGACTCTGAAATGCCGTCATCGCGTCAATGAAATCACCACCGAAAACGGACGCGTCACCGGCGTTTTCGGAGAAGTGCTGGCCCCTTCCACCGTTGAGCGCGGGCAACCATCGTCCCGCGAGATCATTGGGGAATTCGCCTTTGGCGCTGACAGCGTTATCGTAACATCCGGTGGCATTGGCGGCGATCCAGAACGCGTGCGCCGGGCATGGCCGCGCGAAAGGCTCGGCAATCCGCCGAAGGAAATGGTGCTTGGTGTTCCAGCCCATGTGGACGGACGCGGCATCGATATGGCTGTCAATGCAGGCGGGCACGTCATCAATGCCGACCGCATGTGGCATTACACCGAAGGTCTCCGCAACTGGAACCCGATCTGGCCCAATCATGGCATCCGCATTCTGCCCGGTCCTTCCTCCATGTGGTTCGACGCGCGCGGCAACCGGCTACCGGCTCCCTATCTGCCCGGCTTCGATACGCTCGGCACGCTCAAACATATTCTCTCCACCGGATATAATTATTCCTGGTTCATTCTGACCGAGAAGATCATCCGCAAGGAGTTCTCGCTGTCCGGCTCCGAACAGAACCCGGACCTGACCGGCAAAAGCTGGAAGCTGCTCCTGAAAAGTCGGCTCGGCAAAGCGCCGCCGCCGCCCGTCAAAGCCTTTATCGACAAGGGGGCGGATTTCATCACCGCCAAGACGATTGAAGAACTGGTCGCGGCCATGAACACTTTGAGCGGCGATAAACTGCTCGATGTGCGGCGCATTCGCGACCAGATCGAAGCGCGGGATCGTGAAGTGGTCAACCGCTACACGAAGGACGCGCAGATCATGGCGATCCATAATGCCCGCGCCTATATCGGCGACCGGCTGACGCGGGCCGTGCCGTTGCATGCATTGCTCGACCCTGCCAACGGCCCGCTGATTGCCGTCAAACTGCATATCCTGACCCGCAAGACGCTGGGTGGCCTGCACACCAACCTACAATCGGCAGTTCTGGGCGAGGACGGCGAACCGGTTCCCGGCCTTTATGCAGCAGGCGAAGCCGCCGGTTTTGGCGGTGGCGGCTATCACGGCTATAACGCGCTGGAAGGCACATTCTTGGGCGGCTGTATATTCTCCGGGCGGGCGGCAGGCCGGGCAGTCGCTTCGATCTGAAGCGTGAGCACCATTCCGTAACAATTCGATTTTACGTGATTTTTTCTGGATCGTCAGCCGGACAGCTGCCGTCCACTATTCCATTTTCTATATGAGATTTTTATATCGCGGCCCGTTTCCCTGTCTCGAAACCCTATGCCGTAACGTCACATAATCCCTGCCTGGCGAAAGCCTTCACCAACAGGGAGCCCCGCAAGGGGACGACATTATGGACATCGCCGTCCTGGCAATCGGCATCGGCTTTTTCGGTCTGCTCTTTGGTTATCTGCGCGTCTGCGAAAAGCTTTGAGGGCGTGACATGCTGATCGAATATATCGCTGGCGCTTTGGTCGCCATCTTCATCGCGATCTACCTTCTTTATGCGCTCATTCGCCCAGAGCGGTTCTGAGGAGCGGTTCTGAGCTGCAGCCCAATGGGGCTTGGGAAAAACCATGACAATCAATGGATGGATACAGATCCTCGTTTTTTGCGGGATCATCATTCTGCTCGTAAAGCCGCTTGGCTTCTATTTAACGCGCGTCTTCAACGGCGAACGAACGTTCCTTTCGCCAATTCTCGTTCCGGTCGAACGCGGGCTCTACCGCCTTGCAGGCACTGGCGAACGCGAGGAACAGCACTGGACGAGCTATACCGCCGCCATGCTGCTGTTCAACTTGGCCGGGTTCGTTCTGCTTTATGCCATGCAGCGGTTTCAGGGTGCATTGCCCTTCAACCCCATGGGCATGAGCAATGTGCCCGCTGACCTCGCCTTCAACACCGCCGCCAGTTTCGTGACAAACACCAACTGGCAGAACTATGGCGGCGAAAGCACCATGTCCTATCTGACGCAGATGGCCGGATTGACGGTGCAGAACTTCGTCTCGGCTGCAACGGGTGTGGCGATCGCGATAGCGCTTATCCGCGCTTTCTCTCGCAAATCCATGAAAACGCTTGGTAACTTCTGGGTCGATCTCACGCGCTGCACGCTTTATATCCTGCTGCCAATTTGCATCGTGATGACGCTTGCCTTCGTCGCATTGGGCGTTCCGCAAACGCTTGGCGCCTATGCGCAGGCCACGACGCTTGAAGACGCGCGGCAGGTCATCGCGCTTGGGCCGGTTGCATCGCAGCTGGCGATCAAGATGCTGGGCACCAATGGCGGTGGTTTCTTCAACGCCAATTCCGCGCATCCGTTTGAAAATCCGGACGCCATTTCGAACATGATCCAGATGGTTGCGATCTTCGCCATCGGCGCATCGCTGACCAATGTCTTTGGCCGCATGGTCGGCAATGAAAAGCAGGGCTGGGCCATTTTCGCGGCCATGGGCGTGTTGTTCGTTGCAGGCGTTGCCATTTGTTACTGGGCAGAAGCTGCCGGCAACCCGCTGATCCACGCACTCGGCATCGACGGTGCCAATATGGAAGGCAAAGAAACCCGTTTCGGTATCGCCATGACCGCCCTTTTCGCCGTGGTCACGACTGCCGCATCCTGTGGCGCGGTGATCGCCATGCATGACAGCATGATGGCGCTCGGCGGCATGATCCCGATGATCAATATGATGCTCGGCGAAATCATCATCGGCGGTGTCGGCGCAGGTTTTTACGGCATTATCCTGTTCGTTGTGGTGGCGATTTTCGTGGCTGGCCTGATGGTCGGTCGCACGCCGGAATATCTGGGCAAGAAGATCGAGGCCAGGGAAGTCAAAATGGCGATGCTGGCCGTGCTGTGCCTGCCGCTGTCGATCCTCGGCTTTACCGCAATCGCTGCCGTCATTCCGGCTGGCCTTGGCTCCATCGCCAATCCGGGACCGCACGGCTTTTCGGAAATCCTCTATGCCTATACGTCGGGCACCGCCAATAACGGCTCGGCTTTCGGTGGGCTTTCCGGCAACACGCCCTGGTACAATATCACCATCGGGCTTGCGATGCTGATGGGGCGCTTTCTCGTCATTGTTCCCGCCATGGCCATTGCCGGATCGCTGGTCGCCAAGAAAATCGCTCCGCAATCGGCCGGCACCTTCCCGACCCATGGTCCATTGTTCGTGGGCTTGCTGATCGGCGTCATTCTGGTTGTCGGCGGGCTGATCTTCTTCCCCGCGCTGGCGCTCGGCCCCATCGCCGAACACCTCGCTTTGATCCAGGGACAGACCTTCTGATGCTGAAACCATCGAACTGCATTCTGTCGATCCTTGCCGTGATGCTCATCCTGTTTCTCGCCATCCGGCTGATCTGAGCGTCCGATTCGCAAAACATCCACTGGAGCCTCGTTATGAGCCAGTCCAAATCTGCGAGCATTCTCGATGCCCGTATTCTTATCCCAGCGGTTGGCGATGCCTTCCGCAAACTGAACCCGAAAAGCCTTGCCCGAAACCGGGTCATGTTCGTCGTGGCCGTCGTTTCGGCGCTCACCACGGTACTGCTTGCAAAGGACATTGCCACAGGCGGCGGCAATGTCGGCTTTTCCGCCCAGATCGTGCTGTGGCTCTGGTTTACAGTGCTGTTCGCCAATTTTGCCGAAGCCGTTGCCGAAGGGCGCGGCAAGGCGCAGGCGGAATCATTGCGCCGCACCCGCACTGAAACCCAAGCCAAGCTCCTGAGCGGCGACAGCAAGACCGATTACAAGACCGTGGCCGGAACAAGCCTCAAGGTCGGCGATATCGTTCTCGTTGAAGCAGGTGACATCATCCCCTCCGATGGCGAAGTGATCGAGGGTGTCGCCTCGGTTAACGAAGCCGCCATCACCGGCGAATCCGCACCGGTCATCCGCGAATCCGGCGGCGACCGTTCCGCCGTCACCGGCGGTACGCAGGTTCTCTCCGACTGGATCAGGGTGCGCATCACGGCAGCGCAGGGCTCGACCTTCATCGACAAGATGATCAGCCTTGTGGAAGGTGCTGAACGCCAGAAAACGCCGAACGAAATCGCGCTCAACATCCTGCTTGCAGGCATGACGCTGATCTTCGTTCTGGCCGTGGTGACAATTCCAAGTTTCGCGACCTATGCGGGTGGCTATATCCCGGTCATCGTGCTGGTTGCCCTGTTCGTAACACTGATCCCGACCACCATCGGTGCGCTGCTGTCAGCTATCGGCATTGCAGGCATGGACCGTCTGGTGCGCTTCAATGTGCTGGCCATGTCGGGCCGTGCGGTAGAGGCGGCAGGCGATGTAGACACATTGCTTCTCGACAAGACCGGTACGATCACGCTTGGCAATCGTCAGGCAACAGCCTTCATGCCCATCACCGACGTAAGCGAACAGGAACTGGCCGACGCAGCACAACTCGCCTCCCTTGCCGATGAAACGCCGGAAGGTCGTTCCATCGTGGTTCTGGCCAAGGAAAAATACGCCATTCGCGGTCGCGATATGCAAAGCCTGCATGCGACTTTCGTGCCCTTTACAGCGCAGAGCCGCATGAGCGGCGTTGATATTGACGGTTCGTCCATTCGCAAGGGTGCCGTGGATGCCGTGCTGAAAAACGCGACTTCGGATGCAAAAACCGTTCACGAACTGCAAGCCATCGCCGACACCATTGCCAAGGGTGGCGGCACGCCGCTTGCCGTCGCCAAGGATGGCAAGCTGCTCGGCGTCATTCACCTCAAGGATATCGTCAAGGGCGGCATTCGCGAGCGTTTCTCCGAATTGCGGCGTATGGGCATCCGCACGGTGATGATCACCGGTGACAATCCGATGACGGCAGCGGCAATTGCTGCGGAAGCGGGCGTGGATGATTTTCTGGCGCAAGCAACGCCGGAGAACAAGCTGGCGCTGATCCGCGAGGAACAGGCCAAGGGCAAACTCGTCGCCATGTGTGGTGATGGCACCAACGATGCGCCAGCGCTTGCGCAGGCCGATGTGGGTGTCGCCATGAACACTGGTACGGTTGCGGCCCGCGAGGCGGGCAATATGGTCGATCTCGACAGCGATCCGACCAAGCTCATCGAGATTGTTGAAATCGGCAAGCAGCTTCTGATGACGCGCGGCGCGCTTACGACTTTCTCCATCGCCAACGATATCGCGAAATATTTCGCGATCATTCCGGCCATGTTTCTGGCTTTTTACCCGCAGCTTGGCGCGCTGAACATCATGAACCTCGCCACGCCGCAAAGCGCTATTCTCTCGGCCATCATCTTCAACGCCCTCATCATCGTGGCGCTGATCCCGCTGTCGCTGAAAGGCGTGAAGTATAAGGCCGTTGGCGCGGGCGCCCTGCTCTCCCGCAACCTGCTCATCTACGGTCTCGGCGGCGTCATCGTTCCATTCATCGGCATCAAGGCCATCGATATGGCCATTATCGCCCTTGGCCTCGCATAAGGATTTTCGCCCATGTTGAAGCAACTTCGCCCTGCACTGGTCATGATCGTCGCGCTCACTGTCATTACCGGCTTCATCTATCCGCTCGGCATGACAGGCCTTGCGCAAGCAATTTTCCCGCAACAGGCCAATGGCAGCCTGATCGAGAAGGATGGAACGGTCATCGGCTCTGAACTGATCGGCCAGAGCTTTGCCAGCGACCGTTATTTCCACGGCCGCCCATCCGCCGCAGGCAAGGATGGTTATGATGCATCCAGTTCCGGCGGCTCCAATCTCGGCCCCACTAATCCCGCTTTGATAGAGCGGATCAAGGCCGAGGCGGAATCGTTAAAACAGGCAGCGCCTGACACCGCGATCCCTATCGATCTCGTGACCACTTCGGCCAGCGGTCTCGACCCGCATATTTCGCCGGAAGCAGCCTTTTATCAGATACCGCGTGTCGCCAAAGCGCGGGGTATCAGCGAAGCCACGCTGCGCGGCATTGTGGAGCAGCAGGTGGAAGACCGAAAACTCGGCTTTCTCGGCGAAGCTGTGGTCAATGTCCTGAAACTCAATCTTGTTCTGGACAGAACCGCAGCGAAATGAGGTAGATTGGGGGTGGCGCTCATGTCGCCGCCCGCTTCGCAGGAGCATTATCATTGATGTCGGACGACATTCGCGCTGACAACACACGGCCCTCTCCCGATGCCCTGCTCGAACAGGCGGAGCGCGAAGCGCGTGGCCGCCTGAAGATATTTCTGGGCGCAGCACCCGGTGTCGGCAAAACCTATGAAATGCTGATGTCCGGCAGGGCGCGCAAGGCCGATGGCGTTGATATCGTTATCGGCGTTGTCGAAACCCATGGCCGCCGCGACACCGAAGCACTGGTCGATGGGCTGGAAATCATTCCGCGCGCCCGCGTCGCCTATCATGGCCATGAACTGGAAGAGATGGACATTGACGCCGTGCTGGCGCGCCGTCCGCAGCTGGTTCTGGTGGACGAACTCGCCCACAGCAATGCGCCCGGCAGCCGACACCCCAAGCGCTATCAGGATGTGGAGGAAATCCTCGCGCAAGGGATAGACGTCTATACCACGCTCAACATTCAACACGTCGAAAGCCTGAATGATGTGGTGGCGCAGATCACGCGCATTCGCGTTCGTGAGACCGTGCCGGACAGCATTATCGACCGCGCCGACGATATAGAGCTGATCGACCTGACACCGGGCGACCTCATCAAACGGCTCAATGAAGGCAAGGTCTATCTTCCAAAGACCGCGAAGCGCGCAATCCGCAACTATTTCTCGCCCGGCAATCTGACGGCGCTCCGCGAACTGGCACTGCGGCGCACTGCGCAGCGGGTGGACGAGCAGCTTCTCACCCATATGCGCGCCCATGCCATCGAAGGTCCGTGGGCTGCTGGCGACCGTATTCTTGTTGCCGTGGATGAAAGACCGCGTAGCGCGTCTCTCGTGCGCTATGCGCGCCGTCTTGCCGACCGGCTGCGCGCGCCATGGGCGGTCATTCACATTGAAACGCCCCGCTCGGCCACCATGTCGGAGGATGAAAAAGACCGGCTGTCGGCAACCATGCGCCTTGCCGAACAGTTGGGCGGCGAACCGATCATCATTCCCGGCCAGTCGGTGGCCGAAGACATTATTCGCTATGCCAGCACGCATAATTTCACGCAGGTTGTCGTCGGCAAATCGGCCAAGCCGCGCTGGCGTGAAATCATCGAAGGTTCGGTCGGGCACGATCTGATCCGCCGGGCAGGCGCCATCGATGTTCACATCACCGCTGGCATCGATCAGGAGGCGGCAAATGCAGCCCGCAAGGTCAAGACCGCCGCGCCAACCGCGAGCCTGCAACTCCTGCCCTATGTGATTGGCATGGCGGTCATCACGGCGGCGCTCGCCGTCGGGCTGCTGCTCGACCAGTTTCTCGACGTGCGCAGCATAGCGCTGGTCTTCGTGGTCGGCGTTCTCGGCGTTGCAGTAACGCTTGGCCTGTGGCCAGCGCTGTTTGTGTCCGTGATTAGCGCTTTCGCCTATAATTTCTTCTTTCTCCTGCCGCTTTACACCCTGTCCATTGCGGACCCGGAAAGCGTGGTCGCCCTCGTCTTCTTCCTGCTCGTCAGTTTCGTGGCCAGCAATCTGGCAAGCCGCGTACAGCGTCAGGCGGCATCGGCGCGCCAGCGCGCGCGCATGACGGAGGATCTCTATCTTTTCAGCAAAAAGCTCGCGGGCACCGGCTCGCTGGACGATGTCCTTTGGGCAACGGCGTTCCAGATCGCGTCCATGCTGAAGGTGCGTGCGGTCATCCTGCTGCCGGAACGCGAAAGCATCGCGGTGCGCGCCGGATATCCGCCGGACGACACGCTCGACGATGCCGATATCGCCGCTGCCCATTGGGCATGGGAGCACAATCTGCCCGCAGAACGTGGTGCGGATACACTGCCCGGCGCGCGCCGCCTTTACCTGCCACTGCGCACGGCGCGAACCTCGGTCGGCGTTATCGGTCTCGACAATGACCGGCAGGGACCGATACTCACGCCAGAGCAGCAAAGACTGTTCGAAGCGCTGGCCGATCAGGCCGCCATCGCCATCGAGCGCGTGCAACTGGTGGAGGATGTCGAGCGGGCGAAGCTTGCTGCGGAAACCGACAAGTTGCGCTCCGCACTTCTCACTTCGATTTCGCACGACCTCAAGACCCCGCTCGCGGCCATCATGGGTGCGGCCACCACATTGCGCGAATATCATGGCTCTTTGCCCGCTGAAGATCAGGCCGATCTTTATCAGACCATCGTGGATCAGTCGGAACGTCTCAACCGCTTCATCGCCAATCTTCTGGACATGACCCGGATTGAAGCAGGTGCGATGGAGCCGAACCTGTCCCCGCATTATATTGGCGATCTTGTCGGCGCTGCCCTGCACCGCGCCGCCAAAATTCTTGCGCGCCATGCGGTGCGCGTATCAGTACCCGCCGATCTGCCGATGCTGCGGCTGGATGCGGTGCTGTTTGAACAGGTTCTGTTCAATCTTCTCGACAATGCCGCGAAATATGCGCCGGACGCCTCTGAAATTACCATCGAAGCCCATATCAGCGGCACGCGGCTTATTCTGGAAATTGCCGATCAGGGGCCGGGCATCCCCGCCGACGACACGGAACGGATTTTCGACAGCTTCTATCGCGTTCGCAAGGGTGATCACGTACAAGCGGGTACAGGCCTTGGCCTTTCTATCGCGCGCGGTTTTGTCGAAGCGATGGGCGGCACCTTATCCGCCCGCAATCGCGGCCACAGCAGTGCGGGCGCGGTCTTCGTCATATCCCTGCCGCTTCCATCCGGCGACGCTGAAACGGAAACAACGCAATGAATATGCAAAGCGTCAAAGTGCTGATCGTCGATGACGAACCGCCGATCCGCAAACTTCTGCGCGTCGGGCTGACCACCGAGGGTTACACGACCGTTGAAGCCGCCAATGCTACCGAAGCGATCGAAAAGATTGAGGCAGAAAGTCCAGACCTGGTACTGCTCGACCTCGGCCTGCCGGATATGGACGGGCACCGGCTCCTGCTGCAATGGCGACAGGAAGGGCGCAGCCTGCCCATCCTCATTCTTTCGAGCCGCACCGACGAAGTGGGCATTGTGAAAGCTCTCGAACTCGGCGCCGACGATTATGTGACCAAGCCCTTCGGTATGCGCGAACTTGCGGCACGCATGCGCGTTGCGCTCCGCCACAAGCTGCAACAGCAAGGCGAAAAGCCGATTTTCCAGAGCGGTGGTCTTTCGGTCGATCTGGTGCGGCGCATCGTCAGGGTCGATGGCAACGACATCAAGCTTTCGCCCAAAGAATACGATATTCTGCGCCTTCTGGTGCAGCATGCGGGCAAGGTTTTGACGCATCAATTTATTCTGAATTACGTCTGGGGTCCGGCGGCAGACGTGCAATATTTGCGCATCTATGTGCGCCAGCTTCGTCACAAGATCGAAGCCCTGCCCGACCAGCCGCAATATATTCTCACCGAAACCGGTGTTGGCTATCGCCTGCGTGAAGCGGACACCCTATAATCAGAAAGACGCTGAGAAAACCGGTAACGGAGGTATTCGATGGTCGAGCTGACGAACAATCTGGAGAATCTGGAATTCATTATATCAAAGGCGCGCGAATATGACGTGCAAGTGCCTGCGGTGGACGAGGATTCCGGCTCCAATCCCGGCGACGACAGGGATGTCGATATTCTCGATGCGTCAATTGACAACCCAACCCGGAAAGAGCTTTTCGCCGCCATCCGCTCGCTGAACGAAGATCAGCGTATCGAATTGCTCGCCTTGATGTGGGTGGGGCGCGGCGATTTCTCGGCAGAGGAATGGGACGACGCGCTATCCACCGCAAGCGAACGCCATAATGGGCGCGAGGCAAAATACCTGATCGGAACACCGCTTCTGGGCGATTATATCGAGGAAGGCCTTGTGTCGCTCGGCATCGATGTCGAAGCCTACGATAATGAATAAGAAAAATTGATGGTTCCATCCGTCCTTCTGTTTTGACGCTGCCATATCCGGGCATTAGAGTTGCCCGCAAATGTAACCGGTTCGATTTGGATCCGCTTGCAGAACAACATATGGGAATTCAAAAACGACGGAGGAAAGCGCCATGCTTCAGAAGAACCTGGTTCAGAAAACGGATTTTTATATCGACGGCGCCTGGCGGGCTCCAATCGACGCCAAGAGCATCGAAGTCGTCAATCCGGCCAATGAAAAGCCCTATGCGGTGATCTCCGGCGGTTCGGCTGCCGATATCGATCTGGCGGTTGCGGCAGCGCGCAAAGCCTTCCCGGCATGGGCCGAAACGCCCGCGAAGGAGCGTATCGCCTATATCCGCCGTATTGCTGAAATCTACGATTCCCGCATGGATGAAATGGCCAAGGCCATTTCGCACGAAATGGGGGCGCCGATCACGCTTGCGCGTGAATCGCAGGCTGCCGTTGGCGTGTCGCATATCAAGGCTTTTGTCGCTGCCTTCGAGAATTTCGAGTTCGAAGAAATTCTTTCTCCGAAATTTCCAAACCAGACCATCGTGCACGAACCGATCGGCGTTTGCGGGCTGATCACCCCGTGGAACTGGCCGATGAACCAGATTGCGCTGAAGGTCATTCCCGCGATTGCGGTTGGCTGCACGGTCGTGCTCAAGCCGTCCGAAATCGCACCGATGTCGGCGATGCTGTTTGCAGAATTCGTCGATGCAGCCGGTCTGCCGAAGGGCGTGTTCAACCTCGTCAATGGCGAAGGTCCGGTGGTCGGCGAAGCGCTGTCGCAGCACCCGGATGTGGACATGATGTCCTTCACCGGATCGACGCGCGCGGGCACGGCGGTTTCCCGCGCCGCAGCGGCAACCGTCAAGCGCGTTTCGCTGGAACTCGGCGGCAAGTCGCCGAACATCGTCTTTGCCGATAGCGATCTGGAAAAGACCATCGAGCGCAGCCTTGCCCATTGTTTCGAGAATACCGGCCAGTCCTGCAATGCGCCGACGCGCATGCTGGTTGAGCGCTCGGTCTATGACAAGGCCGTCGAACTCGCGAAGAAGGTCACCGAAGGCACTAAGGTTGGCGATCCTGCGGAAGAAGGCGATCATATCGGGCCACTTTCCTCGTCGATTCAGTTCGAAAAGGTGCAGAAGCTGATCCAGAAAGGCATCGATGAAGGCGCACGCCTCGTTGCTGGCGGCACGGGCCGTCCGGATGGCTTCACGGAGGGCGACTTCGTCAAGCCGACCGTCTTCGCCGATGTGAACAACGACATGACCATCGCCCGCGAAGAAATCTTCGGACCAGTGCTGGCCATGATCCCGTTTGAAACGGAAGAAGAAGCCATCGCCATCGCCAATGACACGCCGTACGGTCTGGCCGCCTATATCCAGACCGGCAGCCCGGAACGCGCCAAGCGCGTTGCGCGCAAGCTTCGCGCAGGCATGATCCAGATCAACGGCACGTCCCGCGCTCCGGGCAGCCCGTTCGGCGGATACAAGCAGTCGGGCAACGGTCGCGAAGGCGGCAAATGGGGCCTCGAAGACTTCATGGAAGTGAAGCTGATCAGCGGTTGATCTCAACCAGCAGATGTTAAACATGAAAAAGCGCCGCTAAACGGCGCTTTTTTTCCTTTATAAAAGTTCACTCTCGAAATCGAGACCGTTCAGGCAACCGGCGTGGATGGGAACAGCGCCTGCAAGGCATCGTAGGATGCCAGCACGGTTTCCATTTGCGCGGTATGGCCCTTGACGAAAGCATCGCCGTAGACCGTTTCATCCGGATATTCGGTGATCAGCGTCAATGGTGCCGTATGGCGGTCATCGACGCCGACAAGGCACGGAAATCCGTTGATGATGCGGAAACCCGTTTCGCCTGCATGCTGCTCGAAAAGCCTGATCTGGGCGTTGTTATAAGCGACCAGCCCGTCAATCGCGGCCAGATGTTTCGTTACGCGGTCGATCAGTTCCTCTGCGTGCCTCTCCCATGAGGCATGGTGGCGGATGATCAGGAAAAAGCCTTTCGGCAGCGTCCACATGGAAAAGGAACGCGGCACATAGCCTGAGAGCGGGCGCGTCCATTCATGCGACGGATAACCATGCAGGTTGACGTGCAGTTTCGCCTCCGTCAGCCTTTCAGCCTCGACACGAATGGCCTTTTCGTAGAGCCCCTCGCCGCTGCGATATTCCAGATCATCACCCAGCGCCGTATAGCGCGCCGCGTGATGCATGTGGTGCGGCTGCAAGGCGCATAGCCGCTTGTGAAGCTCATAGCCGTCTGGATTTTCCTGCGGGGAGATCGTGAAATGCGCGCCTTCGCGCGTGGCAAGCCGATTGGCCGCACGCAACGCGCCGACAACGCCCGTCGTTTCATTGGCATGCTGACCGGCGCTGATCATCATCGCGGCATCGCTGCCCTTGCGATAGGTCGCGCGCACCGCTCTGCCCGAACGGGTTTTTGCCTCAAACGGCTCGCCGCCCAGACGGGCGAGTTCACGGCGGATCTGATCGGCGGAAAGCGGCGCTTGCGCCGTCTCCAGCACCTGTTCTGCCGTCAGCGCGTCATCGGTGGAAAGCGGTCTCGTTTCCACTCTGACCGACGGCTCGGCATCGCAAAAGCAGACTTCCGGCACAATCTGGCCCGGTTGCAACCCACGATCACCCACTGGACGACTGGACTTTTTCTGAAATACTTCAAGCAGCGAGAAATAGATATCCTCGTGCATGGCTTCGGTGAGGCTCAGCGTTTCCTCATCGTAAGGCAGGCGACGGTCGGTGATCGGCAGGCTGACCGTAATGTTCAGTTCATCGAAATAAGGTTCGCCACGCTTCCAGTCATGGGCCGCGATGGTCGAAACCGTGTCATGAAAGAGCTTTTCATAGGATGTCTCGTAGCGCGCGCTTTCAGTCTTGCCGCCTTGCGTGACCGTCAGCCAGCCGGTTGGCGAGACCAGCGTTTCGCCGATGAAATCCACATGCACGCGGTTCGGGGCAAAAACCCGGTGCTTCTCGCTATGACCATCCGCAAAGACCAGATCGACTTCGTAATAAAAATCGTCTTTGTCCGAAGCTGCAAAAGCCACCTCCGCCTCCGGCAGCAGCACTGACAAAGGATAGGTTTCGAGCAGGAAACGGTTCTGCACGCAGGCTTCGTGGCGTGGATAGCGGATCGCAGCCGACTTCAGCGCCGCGCCATCGACTTCTTCCAGAAAGAAATGCAGGAGCGGCTTGTAAGCCGAGCGCAGGCGCGCCTCGACGCCTGCTTCGCGCAGCTTCGTTTCCGCTGCAAAGCGGCTCGGCTGGTCATCGAACAGCCAGGCTTCCACCTTCGCGTCGCGCATTTCCGGTTTCAGAAAATGATCGACAAGCGCATGAACGGTACGCGGATAGGTTTTCTCAAAAAGCACGCTCATCGGGAAGTCCTGCCAATGGGATCAAAGCGGGGTCAAGGCTGTCGCGCAGCCAGTCGCCAAGAAGATTTTGGAATATACCCCGAAAAGGGTGAAACGGTTTTCGGGATGTGCGTATAAACAAATACTGAGAGCGCGTCACCCTAATAGGATAAATGCGACCCGCTTTATAACTTGTGTGAGGGAGCCAGCGATGAGCGGAACGGGACGCGGAGTATGGGATTTCTGGATCGACCGCGGCGGTACGTTTACGGACGTCATCGGGCGGGATCCGCAGGGGCGCCTTCATGCACGCAAGGTTCTCTCCGAAAACCCGTCTGCCTATAAGGACGCCGCCGTTCACGGCATTCGCCTGCATCTGGGCCTGAACTCCGGTGAAACGATTCCCGCCGGTGCCATCGGCGAAGTTCGCATGGGCACGACGGTCGCCACCAATGCGCTTCTGGAGCGCAAGGGCGAGCGGCTGGCCCTTGTTACCACAAGGGGTTTCCGTGATGCGCTGCGCATTGGCTATCAGGAACGCAAGAACATCTTCGCGACCGAAATCATCAAGCCGGAAGCGCTTTATGAAAAGGTCGTGGAACTGAATGAGCGCGTTCAGGCGGATGGCACGGTTGAAACGGCTCTCGATCCCTCCGAGGCCGAAGCCGTACTGGTTGCGCTGAAGAAACAGGGCTACAAATCCGTCGCCATCGCGCTCATGCATGCTTATAAGTTTCCCGCGCATGAGGCTGAAATTGCTCGCATTGCGCGCGGTCTCGACTTCGAGCAGGTCTCCGTTAGCCACGAGGTTTCGCCGCTGATCAAGCTGGTCGGTCGTGGCGACACTACCGTCGTCGATGCCTATCTGTCGCCGGTTCTTCGCCGTTACGTTGCGCAGGTCTCCGATGAGCTGGATGTCGAGCGCACCGGAGCGCGCGTCATGTTCATGATGTCGTCCGGCGGTCTCACGGCAGCAGACCTGTTTCAGGGCAAGGATGCAATCCTGTCTGGCCCGGCTGGCGGCGTTGTCGGCCTCGCCCGAACCGGCGAAACGGCAGGCTTTCCGAAAGTCATCGGCTTTGACATGGGCGGCACCTCCACGGACGTCGCGCATTTCGATGGCGAATATGAACGCGCTTTCGAAACGGAAGTGGCTGGCGTGCGCGTGCGGGCACCGATGATGCTGATCCACACCGTTGCCGCAGGCGGCGGCTCGATCCTGCATTATGACGCCGGACGTTTCCGCGTCGGCCCGGATTCGGCGGGCGCCAATCCCGGTCCAGCCTGCTATCGCAACGGTGGACCGCTCGCCGTTACCGATGCCAATGTCATGCTGGGCAAGCTGTTGCCGGAATTTTTCCCGGCAATCTTTGGCCCGGACCAGAACCAGACGCTCGATGTGGAGCGAGTGCGTGAACTCTTCACCGCGCTCGCAGCCGAAATAGGCGATGGTCGCTCGCCGGAAGCCGTTGCCGATGGATTCATCCGCATTGCGGTGGCCAATATGGTCGAGGCCATCAAGAAAATTTCCGTCCAGCGCGGCTATGACGTGACGCGCTATGCGCTCAACTGCTTTGGCGGTGCGGGTGGCCAGCACGCCTGTCTCGTTGCCGATGCGCTTGGCATGAAGAATATTCTCCTCCATCCAATGTCCGGCCTGCTTTCTGCCTATGGCATGGGCCTGGCCGATATTCGCGCCACCCGTCAAAAGGCGCTCGGCGTCGCGCTCGATCCGGCAGCGCCTTCAGCCCTGAAAGAACTGGGTGAAGAACTGGCGCAGGAATGCGTCGCTGAACTTCTGGCTCAAGGCATAGAGGCCGCAGCCGTGCAGCGTCATCTGCGCGCCCACATCCGCTATGCTGGCACCGACACGGTGCTCTCCGTTGAAGCCACCTTCCCGGCACAAGATAGTGCCGACCGTCTTCGCGCCGAGTTCGAGGCGGCCCATAAGCGCCGTTTCGGCTTCATTGCGGAAAACAAGGCTCTCGTTATCGACGCGGTGGAAGTCGAAGCCGTTGGCGGAGGCGCGGGCGAAACCGAAAGCGCCCAATCGCTCGACAGCGATCTGGAAGCTGCAACCGCCAAGCGGACCCGCTTCTTCTCGCAGGGCGCGTTGCACGACGCGGGCGTTGTCTTGCGCGAGCAGATGCAACGCGGCCAGACTGTTACCGGCCCGGCGATCATCATCGAGAAAAACCAGACCATCGTTATCGAAGATGGCTGGCAGGCCCGCCTGACTGCGCATGACCACGTCGTGCTGACGCGCATCAAGGCGCTGCCCGCGCGCACGGCCATCGGCACCGAAGCCGACCCGGTCATGCTGGAGATTTTCAACAATCTCTTCATGTCCATTGCCGAACAGATGGGCGTTACGCTTCAAAACACTGCCTATTCGGTGAATATCAAGGAGCGTCTCGACTTTTCCTGTGCGGTTTTCGACGCGGCAGGCAATCTTGTCGCCAATGCGCCGCATATGCCGGTGCATCTCGGTTCCATGGATGCGTCGGTCGCCACCGCCATCCGCGAAAACAGCGACATCAAGCCGGGCGATGTGTTCCTCATCAACGCACCTTATAATGGCGGCACCCATCTGCCCGACCTCACCGTCTGCACGCCGGTTTTCGATGACGAGAACCGTGAAATCCGTTTCTGGGTGGCAAGCCGTGGACACCATGCGGATATTGGCGGCATCGCGCCGGGTTCCATGTCGCCGCTTGCGGTCAATATCGAGCAGGAAGGCGTCTATATCGACAATTTCAAGCTGGTAGATCGCGGCACCTTCCGCGAAGAGGCGCTTGCCGCTCTGCTGACTGGCGCGACCTACCCTGTCCGTAACCTGACGCAGAACGTCAACGACCTGAAGGCGCAGATCGCGGCCAACGAAAAGGGCGTGGCCGAGCTGAAAAAGATGATCGGCCTATTCGGCGAGCATGTCGTGAAAGCCTATATGGGCCACGTTCAGGACAATGCCGCCGAAAGCGTGCGCCGCGTACTCGACAAGCTGCCCGACGGCCATTTCACCTATGAGATGGATCAGGGCTGCCAAATCGAGGTGCGCGTCACCATCGACAAGGAAAAGCGCGAAGCGACGGTCGATTTCACCGGCACGTCGGAACAGCGTTCCGACAATTTCAACGCGCCGGAGCCCGTCACCCGCGCGGCTGTGCTTTATGTCTTCCGCGTGCTGGTTGAGGGCGACATTCCGATGAATGCGGGCTGCCTGCGACCGATCAGGATCATTGTGCCGGAAGGCTCGATGCTCTCGCCGCAATATCCAGCGGCGGTCGTGGCGGGCAATGTCGAAGTCAGTCAGGCCGTCACCAACTGCCTGTTTGGCGCGACCAAGGCGATGGCCGCAGCGCAGGGCACGATGAACAATCTGACTTTCGGCAATGATGAATATCAGTATTACGAAACCATCTGTTCCGGCGCGCCCGCCGGTCCCGGTTTCAACGGTGCCGATGCTGTGCACACCCACATGACCAATTCGCGTTTGACCGACCCGGAAATTCTGGAAACCCGGTTCCCCGTCTTGCTGGAAGACTTCCACATCAGAAAAGATTCCGGCGGCAAGGGCAAATGGCACGCGGGCGACGGCACCAGGCGGACGATCCGCGCGCTGAAGACGCTGGAATTTGCCATTCTTTCCGGTCATCGCCGGGTGGCGCCTTTCGGTCTGGAAGGCGGCGAAGCTGGCCAGACCGGCCGCAATGAAGTGCGGCGCAAGGACGGGTCCATCGACGTATTGGGGAATTGCGACCAGACTGTTCTGGAAGCAGGCGAAGCCTTCACCGTCATCACGCCGACTGGTGGCGGATACGGCAAGCCTGAGCAACCGAGATGAATATTAACAAAGCACAACGCCGCCAGCTCATGTCTGGCGGCGTTGTGCATTCAACCGGGATAAAACCGGGCAAAATCAATGCGTGCCGACGCATTTGCGAACGGTTTTTCCACCCTTTCGGTCCACCCCGAAAAATGTTAGAATTATTCACCCAAATTCGATCTATAATTAGGATTCAATCCTAATAATTGCGTCTTTACCGTCGTTTTGGACGCATCTTTAGAATTAAATTTCTGCGATCAATAGAACATCAACCAGTTCACGGATACCGAAAATGAAATTCGCTCAGATCATCGCTACGGCAGGCCTCATTCAAGCAGCTCTCTTCACCGGCGCAATGGCCGGAGAAAATCTCGACGCCATCAAGTCGGCGGGCGTTCTGAAGATCGGCACGGAAGGCACCTATGCGCCTTTCACCTATCACGACAAGGAAAACAAGCTCGTCGGCTTCGACGTGGAAATCGGTGAAGCCGTGGCCGCCAAGCTCGGCGTGAAGCCGGAATTCATCGAAGGCAAGTGGGACGGCCTCATCGCCGGTCTCGACGTCAATCGTTATGATGCCGTCATCAATCAGGTTGGCATCACCGAAGAGCGCAAGAAGAAGTTCAACTTCTCCAACCCTTACATCGTTTCCAAGGTTGTTCTGATCGTCAACGACAAGAACGACACGATCAAGGACTTTGCCGATCTGAAGGGCAAGAAGTCGGCACAGTCGCTGACCAGTAACTACGGCAAGCTCGCCAAGGAAGCCGGTGCGGAACTTGTGGCGACCGATGGTTTCGACCAGTCGATCCAGCTCGTCCTGACGGGCCGCGCCGATGCGACGCTCAATGACAGCCTGTCCTTCCTTGACTTCAAGAAGCAGCAGCCGAAGGCTCCGGTCAAGATCGCCGCAGAGAAGGAAAATGCTGACGCTTCGGGCATCATCGTTCGCAAGGGCGACGACGACCTCGTCGCAGCCATCAACAAGGCGCTGGACGATATCAAGGCCGATGGCACCTACGACAAGATTGCGCAGAAATATTTCGGTCAGGACGTTTCCAAGTAAGCTTCCGGATACATAAACGATGAAGCCGGAATTCATTTCCGGCTTCTTTTATTGTGTAGTAGAAAATTATTCCCACTGAATTTCAGAGATCGTTTTCCACAAACAGTATAAGATGAATGAAAGTGCCTTGCCGGTGCCTGATCATCTCGATTTGAACCGACACTGCTTTGTGTGCGAAGGAGCAGACCCCAGTGCCTGACTGGCTACAACTCATGATCGAGTCGCTCCCGACCCTTCTCTGGGCGGGGCTGATCTTCACAATTCCACTGACATTGCTGTCCTTCATTTTTGGTTTGGCGCTGGCGCTTCTGACGGCCCTCGTCCGGCTTTTCGCGCCGGTCTGGCTCTCGTCGATTGCACGCTTCTATGTCTGGATATTCCGTGGCACGCCGCTACTGGTGCAGCTTTTCGTGATCTTCTATGGCTTACCGAGCATTGGCATTTATCTCGATGCGTTCCCGGCAGCCCTCATTGGCTTCACGTTGAATGTCGGTGCCTATAGTTCGGAAATCATCCGCGCGGTCATCTCATCCGTGCCCAAGGGGCAGTGGGAAGCCGCATACTCCATCGGCATGAGCTGGCGTCAGGCGCTGACCCGCACCGTGTTGCCGCAGGCGACCAGAATCGCCGTGCCGCCGCTTTCCAACACTTTCATTTCGCTTGTGAAAGATACCTCGCTTGCCGCCGCCATCACCGTGCCGGAGCTTTTCCAGTCGGCACAGCGTATCGTCGCCACCACCTATGAACCGCTGATCCTCTATATCGAGGCCGCGCTGATCTATCTTGCGTTGAGTTCGATATTGTCGGCCCTTCAGGTACGGCTTGAACGACGCTTCGGGCGCTATGGCGGCACGCTGGAGACAAACGCATGATCGAGCTGAAACACATCGTCAAGCGTTTCGACGACGCTGTTATCCTCAACGACATCAATGTCACGATCTCTGAAGGCTCGGTGACAGCTCTCGTCGGCCCATCGGGTGGCGGCAAGAGCACGCTTCTGCGCTGCATCAACCTGCTGGAAGTACCGACATCCGGCACGTTATCGCTCGGCGGACAGACGCTGACTTTCGAGCCGGGGCGCAAGCCAAGCTGGCAGGCCATTCAGTCCATTCGCCGCCAGACCGGCATGGTGTTTCAGAATTTCCAGCTGTTTCCGCATCAGACCGCGATCCAGAATGTCATGGAAAGCCTCGTCACCGTGCTGAAATGGCCGAAAGCCAAGGCCCGCGAACGCGCGATGGAACTGTTGCAGAAAGTGGGCATGGCCCATAAGGCCGACGCCTGGCCATCGACCTTGTCCGGTGGGCAGCAGCAGCGCATCGCGATTGCCCGTGCGCTGGCGCCTTCGCCACGCGTGCTGCTGTGCGACGAACCCACTTCGGCGCTCGATCCTGAACTTGCCTCGGAAGTGGTGGATGTGCTGAGCAAACTTGCCAAGGAAGGCACGACGATGGTGATTGCCACCCACGATCTGCGCCTCGCCTCGAAGATTTCGCAGAATGTGGTGTTTCTGGAATCGGGCAATATTGTCGAGACCGGCTCTGCGCATGAAGTTTTCACGCGCCCATCCCGCGAGCGTACCAAGCAGTTTGTCGCAACCATCAACGCCGCGCACACTTACGACATCTGACCGGACATTTTGCTTTCAAAAGGGGGCTTTCGTGTTTGCGAAGGCCCTCTCATTTTTCGCCTTGGCGCAATTCATTCGTTCTTTTCAAAATTTTCCGCCGAGTCTCACCGGCCTGCCCCTTGGTAAAAGAGGAAACCGCTGTTACATTAAGGGCAACGTAATAATTCAAGCGTCCAGCTTGCGTCCTGACGGTTCGCGCGGCGCTTATAAGGATCAGTACCTTGAAAAACCCCGAGGAGCGCCCCGTAGAAAAGGCGCATCAAGGGGCGTCCGGCGGACAATCGGGAAATGCTCAAGCCCGGAGTCCGTCCCACAACGGCAAGCGCAAAGCGCGCAAGGAAGCCGTTGCAGAAGCGGGCAATGCGCGTAGCGCACCCGATTCAGGATGCCCAAAGCCGCAAAGTGAAGCGGACGACAAGGGTTCCGGCAGCCAGCGGAAGCGTGCGCGCCGTCGTCACCGTGGCAAAGCGGGACGGCGACCGGAAGCAGCTGTTGCACAGAAAGCTGCGGAAGAAGCCGCGCATCAGGAAGCCAAGTCTCCCGGCAAAATTTCGAATCGTCGCCGACGCGCCCGCAAGAAGAAGCAGGCGCAGCAGCAGACGAATGCCGCGCCGCGGGCCGCTGAACACACCGCCAAGCAAGGCCACGAAACCCCGCGCCGTGACAACCATGCGCAGGCATCGTCTCAAGCCAAGCGCAAGAACGGCACGGCACAGCCTCCACGGCACTACCACACCGAAGCGCCGCTTTATGCCGCGCTCGACCTTGGCACCAACAATTGCCGCCTGCTGGTTGCATCGCCGACCCGGCCGGGACAGTTTCGCGTTGTGGATGCTTTTTCGCGGATCGTGCGCCTCGGCGAAGGCTTGAGCGCGACTGGCAGACTGAGCGACAACGCCATGCTGCGCGCCATTGAAGCGCTCAAGATTTGCCGCGACAAGCTGGCGGGCAAGAAAATTCGCCGTTCGCGTCTGATTGCGACGGAGGCTTGCCGCGCGGCTTCCAACGGCGAAGAGTTTCTGGAGCGTGTCCGCGAGGAAACCGGACTTGAACTGGAAATCGTCGATCGCCAGACCGAGGCGCGTCTGGCCGTTTCGGGCTGCGGAACGCTGGTGGCGCGCGAAACGGAAGCCGTGGTGCTGTTCGATATTGGCGGCGGTTCATCCGAAATCGCGCTGATCGACGTTTCACAACGCCGTTCGCCGCGTCTTGCCGAACACATCATGGCATGGACGTCGCTGCCCGTTGGGGTCGTGACCCTTGCCGAGCGTTTCGGTGGGCGCAATGTCACGCAGGAAAGTTTCGAGGCGATGGTCGGTCATGTGACCGAGCTTCTGTCCAGCTTTGCCGAACGGCACTGCTTGGGCCAACTGGCTTCAAGCCCGCGTTTCCATTTGCTCGGCACATCCGGTACGGTGACCACACTGGCGGGTATTCATCTCGGTCTCGAACGCTATGATCGTCGCCGCGTCGATGGCATGTGGATGGGCTCGGAAGATGTGACGCAGATGACGAGCCGCCTCCTCTCCTGGGATTTCGAGGCGCGGGTGGCAAATCCATGCATCGGTGCGGACAGGGCCGATCTGGTTCTCGCAGGCTGCGCCATTCTCGATGCCATCCGCAAGGTTTGGCCGAGTGAAAAACTTCTGGTGGCGGATCGCGGTTTGCGTGAAGGCATCCTGACCGAACTGATGTCGCGCGACGGCGCATGGCGGCACAATCGTGCGCAATTGCGCCAATAAATGCGCTGTTGGCGCTAGAACAGGCAACTGAAAATGAGCAAAGCAGGCGGAAACAAGGGCGGCACGAAGACGGGCGCCAAAACTGGTGGGCGTGGTGGTGCGGGCACCAGCAATCTGCACGTGCGCGTGAAGAAAAAGGCAGGCACGATCAAGGAATCCTCGCGTCGCTGGCTGCTGCGTCACCTGAACGACCCCTATGTGCACAAGTCCAAGCAGGACGGCTATCGTTCGCGCGCGGCCTATAAGCTGATCGAAATCAACGACCGCTATGACCTGCTCAAGAAGGGGCAGAAGATCATCGATCTTGGCGCAGCACCGGGCGGCTGGTCGCAGATTGCGGCCAAGATCGTCGGCTCCACCGATGAAAACCCGCATGTCGTCGGCATCGACTATCTGCATGTCGATCCGCTGCCGGGCGTTATCCTGCTTGAAATGGACTTTCTTGATGATGAAGCACCCCAGAAGCTGATGGAAGCGCTTGGCGACAAGCCAGATCTCGTCATTTCCGATATGGCGGCACCTACCACCGGCCACCGTCGCACCGACCATCTGCGCACCGTGCATCTGTGTGAAGTGGCGGCTGATTTTGCGGTCTCGGTGCTCAAGCCCGGCGGCCACTTCCTGACCAAGACATTTCAGGGCGGCACGGAAAACGAGCTTCTGGCCATGCTGAAGCAGAAATTCCGCTCCGTGCATCACGTCAAACCGCCCGCATCGCGCGCGGAATCGGTGGAGCTTTATCTGCTCGCACGTGACTTCAAAGGCTGATTTTCAAACGAAATCGCAAAGTCACGACAGGGGCCCCCACGGCCCCTTTTATTTGCCCGCCGACGAGTTTGCCGCTTCGACTACAGCACGCTCCGTGCTCTTCGGTTTAACGACAGTCGGCCCGGCCAATTCGTGACCGGCATCGGGCGAAAGCCGCGCGAACCAGAAGAATGCCACTGCGGAGACCAAAGCCACCACGATAAAGCCGACGTGGAAATCGACCAAAGCAAGCGGCGCACCGCGCAAGCCACTGCTGATTTCCAGAACGCCGCCGGCAAGCGCAACGCCAATCGCCAGCGAAACCTGCTGTGCAACGGCGGTCATCGGCGTGGCCTGACTGGTCTTCTCATCCGGAATTTCCGCATAGGCCAGCGCATTGACGCCGGTAAAGAACAGGGAGCGCGCAAAGCCGCCGACCAGCAGGAAGCCGAGAATGATCCAGATCGGCGTTGCAGGCGTGAACAGGCTGTTTACCGCGATGAAACCCGCCGAAATGATCGAACCCGCCATCAAGGCGCGCCGGAAACCGATCCGAGCGAAAATCCGTTTTGCACCGAACTTCATGCTGATAGCGCCGATGGCTGACACGAAGGTTATCATGCCCGACTGGAACGGCGAGAACCCGAAGCCGAGCTGGAACATCAGCGGCAGCAGAAACGGAATTGCGCCAATGCCAAAGCGGAAAATACTGCCGCCGAACACTGCCGAACGGAAAACCTGATTGTCGAACAGCCGCAGATCGAGCAGCGGATCGGCGCTGCGCCGGGCATGGCCGATGTAAAGCACCGAGCAGATCAGACCGACAGCCAGAGTGACCAAGCCAACGGCGGGCGGCAACGCCGGAAGGCTGACCACTGAGAGGCCGAAGACCACACCAGACATGGCGATGCCGGAAAGAACGAAACCCGGCCAGTCGAGACGCTTGACGATGCGCTCGTCATTATCGGGCAGGAAGCGGGTGGCGAACCAGATACCGACAGCGCCGATGGGCACATTGATCAGGAATATCCAGTGCCACGTGAGAAAGGTCGTGATGAAGCCGCCGACTGGCGGGCCGACCAACGGGCCGACCATGGCCGGGATCGTCAGCCACGCCATGGCGGAGACAAGTTCGCTGCGCGGTGTGGAGCGGATAAGCACAAGGCGCCCCACCGGCGTCATCATCGCGCCGCCCATGCCCTGCAAGAAGCGCGCAACCACGAAGGCGGTCAGCGAGTTTGCCGCTGCACAGGCAATCGAACCGACGACGAAGACGGCAATGGCCGCGCGAAAGACATTTTTGGCGCCAAACCGATCAGCCATCCAGCCGCTGACTGGAATGAACACCGCGAGCGCAACCAGATAGGCCGTCAGCGCCAGCTTGAGCGCAATCGGGCTAGTGCCGATATCTGCAGCAATTGCTGGCAAAGATGTCGAAATGACATTCGAATCCATCTGCTCCATGAAAAGAGCAATAGCCAGCACAAGTGGAATGATGCGGTTCACGATGAATATCCGAATAAGCCGTGCTTTTTACATAAAGCCTGCCGAAGCTATGTCGAGCTTATAGATAGATTGCTAGCCAATTTTTTCTCACATTGTGGTGACTTGGCGGCAATTTTCGCGGCTGGACCGCGAGCGCGGGCTGTAGGCAGCCATTTTTCTCACGGCAAATTTCAATCGTTCACAATTGTGTAAAGCGGGGTTGCGCTCTCCGTAACGGACTGTTACATTCGGTAACAGTTTCACGAGGCTTCGAGTCTGGAAGGGGTGGTCCCGGCTCAAGGAGGTAGGAAATGAACGATATTACGAGAACTGCACTTGTTTATGGCATGATGATCATTTCGCTGAACACGGCGCTTGCGGTCGGTCTTCTGGGACTGGATTTTCTGCGCTGAGTTGACCGCCCGATGAGGCTGGTCCAGTGCTTGCGATGTTCATAGATCGAATTTGATTTTGCCCTCCAGGCAAATTATGAAAAAGAGCGCTTCCGATTGGTCGGAAGCGCTCTTTTCGTTTTGGCTTTGAACGGCGAGCCAGAATGGGGAAGCGGTTTAAAGCATGTCGCTGTTAACCGGCTTCGGGATTCCCGTTTGGCTTGATCTGTGATTCACTTGTCTCATGGAAGGAGATGCACCATGGGCAAGCCGCATCCGATTGAGTTGCGTGAGCGTGTCGTTGCGTTTGTGAATGAGGGCAATAGTCACCGGGAAGCCGCTCGGCATTTCCGTGTTTCGCCTCGGTTCGTCAACAACATGATGATCCTGCATCGGTCATCCGGCTGTCTGGCCGCCGCCAGGCAGGGCCACCCGCCTGGTAGTGTGAAGCTTTTGGCTCATGGTGATTGGGTCCGCGAGCAGATGTCCGCCCGTGGCGAAACGACTTTGGACGAACTGTGCGTTGCGCTCGCGGAGCGCGGTATTGAAGTCCACCGCGCCACGGCCGGGCGATTTCTACACCGACTTGGGCTGAGTAATAAAAAAAAGCCTCAAGGCAAGCGAGCAGCGTAGACCAGAGATCGCCAAGACGCGTGATCTTTGGATCAATCGCCGAAAGCGGTTCTTCAACAAGGCCTTGTCGCGTCTCATCTTTATCGATGAGACTTCCACAAATACGCGCCTGACAAAACGCACCGGATGGTCTACCAAAGGCAGGCGCTTTGCCGCCTATGCGCCCTTCGGAAAATGGAAGACACAGACCTTCATTGCCGGACTGCGCTGCCATGGCCTGACCGCGCCATGGATCGTCGATGCACCGATGAACAGCCGCATCTTCGAAACCTGGATCGAGACACAGCTTGTGCCGACACTGTCAGCCGGTGATATAGTCATCCTCGACAATGTCGGCTTCCACAAAAGCCAGAAGGCTGAGCAACTCGTCAAGGCAAAGGGCGCTTGGTTTCTCTTCCTGCCGCCCTATTCGCCGGACCTGAACCCAATCGAAATGGCTTTCTCAAAACTCAAAGCACTTCTGAGAAAGCGAGCAGCACGCAGCTTCGACGCCATCTCAAAAGCACTTGGCGATATCATCAGTCTCTTCTCCATCAATGAATGCCAGAACTTCTTTAAGGCTGCTGGGTATGAGGCCGAATAAATGCGACACGCTTTAGATACCGATTTCCCGTATCTGGCGAATGTTGTTCTACAGAATCCGTGCCTGGCTCGTCGGATCGAAGAACACCGACTTGTCGAGATTGAAGGCGAGCCGCGATGCCTGCCCGGCAGCGATGCGCGCATCGGCGCGCAGCCGGGCGACCACATGCTTGCCGCCAAGACGGGTTACCGCGAACGTGTCCGACCCTGCCGGTTCGACCACGTCGATCAGGCAATCGCCTTCCACGACAGCGCCCGCATTGCGATCCGCGCCGTCGGGATCAGTCAGGGCTTCCGGACGAATGCCGAAGACAACCTGTTTCCCCACATAGTCACCAAGCTTCTGCGGCGCATTCTTCAGCGGCAGCGTCAGGGCTTGACCGTCCCCGCGGTCGAGCGAGATTGCATAATCCGTGCCGTTCTTCTCCACTGCAACGGTCAGCAGGTTCATCGCCGGTGAACCCATGAAATCCGCCACGAACATGTTGGACGGATTGTTATAAATCTCCGCAGGCGTGCCGAACTGCTGCAAGACGCCGTCTTTCAGCACCGCGATTTTGGTTGCCAGCGTCATGGCTTCGATCTGGTCATGCGTGACATAGACAATAGTGGTTTTCATGCGGTTGTGCAGCCGCTTGATTTCGGTGCGCATATCCACACGCAGCTTCGCATCGAGGTTCGACAGCGGTTCATCGAACAGGAAGACCTGCGGATTGCGCACCAATGCGCGGCCCATGGCGACGCGCTGGCGCTGACCACCGGAAAGCTGGCTCGGCTTGCGGTCGAGCAGATGCCCGATCTGCAACATGTCGGCCACTTCCTGAATGGCCTTGTCGCGCTCGGGCTTCGGAACTTTGCGGATTTCCATGCCGAAAGCGATGTTTCCGGCAACCGTCATGTTCGGATAAAGCGCATAGGACTGGAAGACCATCGCGATATCGCGTTGGGATGGATGCAGGCCGGCAACCGATTTGCCGTTGATGGCGATGTCGCCGGAGGTGATCGGCTCAAGACCGGCAATCGTGTTGAGCAGCGTGGACTTGCCGCAACCCGACGGGCCAACGAGAACCAGAAAGCCGCCTTCTTCAATCTCGATATTGATGTTTTTCAGGATCGAGACGGTGCCATAGGATTTGTAGAGATCGGTAATTTTCAGAAATGACATATTGAACTTATCCCTTGACGGCACCGGACATCAGACCGCGCACGAAGTAGCGGCCAGATACGATATAGACGATCAGCGTCGGCAGAGCCGCCAGAATGGCGCCCGCGAAATGGACGTTATATTCCTTGACGCCTGTGGAAGACGAAACGAGGTTGTTGAGCGCAACCGTCATCGGCGTGGAGTGCGCGCCGGAGAAGGACGCGCCGAACAGGAAGTCGTTCCAGATATTGGTGAACTGCCAGATCACCGACACCACGATGATCGGCCCCGACGACGGCAGCAAAATGCGCCAGAAAATCTGGAAAAAGCTTGCGCCATCAATCTGCGCGGCACGCACCAGCTCGGTCGGGAACGCTTCGTAATAGTTGCGGAAATAGAGGGTCGTGAAGCCGAGACCATAGATGACGTGCACCATGATGAGGCCCCATATCGTTCCGGCAATGCCGAAAAGCCCGAGCACACGCGCCATGGGGATGAGCACGATCTGGAACGGAATGAAGCATGACAAAAGCAGCAGTCCGAAGAAGATGTTCGAGCCGCGAAAGCGCCATTTAGTCAGCACGTAACCATTCAACGCGCCGATGATCGTGGAGATTGCCACGGCAGGCACGACCATCAAAATGGAATTGATGAAGAACGGCTTCAGTCCGGTAGGCTGCACACCGATCTGCGCCGTGGACCAGGCCGAAAGCCAGGGCTCGATGGTCCATTGCTGAGGCAAGTTCAACATGCCGCCCTGACGGATTTCTTCCAGCGGCTTGAACGAGTTGACCAGCATCACATAGAGCGGCAACAGATAATAAAAGGCGAAGAGCAGCAGCGCGGTGTAGATCAGCGCTCGCGTCAGCTTTCCGCTGTTGATGGCGTTATCTTGCGACTGGGCGCTCATGACCGCGACCCTCCGCGAATTTCCGAATAGAGATAGGGAATGATGATAGAGAAGATCATCGCCAGCATGATAATCGCCGACGAAGCACCAATGCCCATCTGGTTACGGGTGAACGTATAGGAATACATGAATGTCGCCGGAAGTTCGGTCGCCTGCCCCGGCCCGCCGCCGGTCAGCGCGATCACCAGATCGTAGGCCTTGATCGCCAGATGCGCCAGCACGACAAAGGCCGACAGAAATACCGGGCGCATCAGCGGAATAATGATGCGGCGATAGATCGTGGCGGTCGAAGCGCCGTCGATCTGGGCCGCTTTGATGATTTCATTATCAACGCCGCGTAGGCCGGCAAGAAACATCGCCATCACGAAACCCGACGATTGCCACACGGCGGCGATCACCAGACAGTAGATCGCCATGGTGTTGCTCTTGATCCAGCCGAAGGAAAAACTTTCCCAACCCCACAGATGCATGGTGTTTTCAAGCCCGATGCCCGGATCGAGAAACCACTTCCATGCCGTGCCGGTCACGATGAAGGAAAGGGCCATCGGGTAGAGATAGATCGGACGCAAAAAGCCTTCGCCGCGGATCTTCTGGTCGAGCAGAATGGCCAGAAACAGGCCGATCACCGAGCAGATGATGATATAGAGCGACGCGAAAATCGCCAGATTGGTGATCGCCCGCCACCAATGCGGCAGCGCCCAGAGTTTCTCATAATTGGACAATCCCACGAAGCCGTAGGATGGCAGCATGCGGCTGTTGGTCAGCGAAAGCACGCCGGTATAGATGATAAACCCGTAGACGAAGACGAGGACGATCAGGAAACTCGGAGCCAAGACCAGCTTGGGGATGATTTCCTGCAATCGGCTGTTACGCTGCATATTTGCGCCACCCAGTTTGCGCCGCTCCTGATGCCCATGAAGGCGTTTTGGAGACGATCGTTTCAGCGGCATTTATGCAAGACCGGATCGCGACCCGGCTGCAAAATGCGTTGGTCCGAGATGCCTTCACCGGTTCAGATGGAACCATGCAAGACAACATCATGCAATGCTTGATTAGTTACGATATTGCTGCGCCGGTCGGAGAATCCGGGCCGGATAAAAAACGTCCGGGAGGTTTAAACTTCCCGGACGCCTATTCAGCGCATCACTTCGCTGCAGCGACAGCCGAGACGAGTTCCTTGACAGCATCTTCCGAAGAGAGCTGTCCGTTGAACTCGCGGGTCACCACGTCGTAGATCGCGTTCTTGACGGCTGCCGGATTGGCATAGCCATGCGCCATGGAACCCAGCATCGTGCCCTTGCCATCGGCTTCCTTCAGGTCGGCGATAGCCTTCTGGCCGCAAGCATCGAAGTCGGTGTTCGGCACGTCGGTACGTGCTGGCGCCGAGCCCTTGACCACGTTGAAGGCCGACTGGAAGGTCGGGCTTTCAACAGCCGATGCCATTTCCATCTGCGCCGGGATCTTGTCGTCGGAAACCTTGAACATCGCGAACATGTCGGAGTTGAAAGTCACCGCGCCCTGCGTGCCCGGATAGCGCATGCAGACGAAATCCGTGCCCGGCTTCTTGCCGGCCTTCACGAATTCGCCCTTGGCCCAGTCGCCCATGAACTGCAGACCGGCCTTGCCTTCGATGACCATGGCCGAAGCCAGATTCCAGTCGCGACCAGAGAAGTTGTCATCGACATAGCTGCGCAGCTTGGTCATACGGTCGAAAGCCTGCTTCATCGTATCACTGCCCAGCGTTTCCGGGTCGAGATCGATGAAAGCCTTCTTGTAGAAATCGGTGCCGAACGAAAGCACGACAGCGTCGAAGATCGTCGCATCCTGCCAAGGCTGGCCACCGTGGGCGATTGGCGTGATGCCCTGCTCCTTGAACTTGTCGAGAAGCGCAATCAACTCATCCCAGTTTGCCGGTTCCTTGCCGCCTGCCTTGTCGAGCGCGGCCTTGTTGATCCACATCCAGTTGGTGGTGTGAACGTTCACAGGCGCGGCAATCCAGTGATCTTCATACTTGGCGAATGCCTGCAACGGAGCCGGAATGACCTTGTCCCAGCCTTCCTTGTTGGCAACTTCATCGAGATTGCCAAGAGCGCCCTGCTCGGCCCAGTCGCGAATGTCGAAACCGAGCATCTGCACGGCGGTCGGTGCGTTGCCAGCGGTAACGCGGGCGCGCAGAACGGTCATGGCTTCGGTGCCGCCACCGCCTGCAACCGGCATGTCAGTCCAGCTGATGCCCTTCTTTTCGAGGTCCTTCTTGAGAACATCGAGCGCGGCAGCTTCACCGCCAGCGGTCCACCAGTGCAGAACCTCAACATTCTGCTTGGCATCCTGTGCATTTGCGACGGGCGCCATTCCGGCAAGCAAAGCGCAGGCAGCGGTGCCCATAGCGGCGAGTTTCAGAAGTTTATGCATGTCTACCTCCCGTAGAAACAAACGAAACTTATATTTCCTTCGTCCTGTCCGCGCCTTCAGGCGCAAACCAAACCGGTCGCTCCATACAACCGGCTCCTCCTCATTCACTGCCGCAACCCGAAACAGGGAGATGATCCCCGCCGGATACCCCGGCCAAACGACACGACGTGCTGCGATGTCCTCCATACCATCTTTACGCCGCCTCACCCCAATTGACAACGTTGTCTTTCATGGATGAACCGCATCCAACCGACAAGATGTAATGCTTAGGATAGGCTGAAACCCCTGATGGGTGTCAATACGGCAGATATGATAAATAGTGAGAAATTTAATCGATTAAAATTTGCCGCCCTATTCTGCGGGCAATTTCGCATGAGAAATGAGGCGTTTAGGCTTTTTTCGCGCGCTGTTGCGGCTAGCGCCTAAACGTTTGAATTTCCGTAGACCAAAAATGACGCTGCACACTCTTTAATGGGATAAAAATCCTGTGAACCGACTGGACAAGATCGCAGCCGCCACTTAATTTAAGGGTGCTCTCGCAATAGTGCGTGGGCTTGTTCTCGGGGCGGGGTGAGATTCCCCACCGGCGGTATGGAAAGCTATTTCTAAGCCCGCGAGCGCCTGAAAGAAGGAAGCTGATTCGCTTCTTCTGTCAGGGTCAGCAGATCCGGTGAGATGCCGGAGCCGACGGTATAGTCCGGATGAAAGAGAGCAAAAGAGCGTGACGAATTGCGTCTCCCGACGCCAGCAAAGCGTTCCTTTGTGCGCCCTGATTCTAGTTTCTTGAGGAACCTATGAACCAGAGCTATCCGAACAAGACTTCCTTCAAAGTTGCATTCATTCAGGCCCGCTGGCACGCCGACATTGTCGACGAAGCCCGCAAGAGCTTTATCGCGGAACTCGCCGCCCAAACCGGCACCAATGTCGAAGTGGACGTCTTCGATGTTCCCGGCGCTTACGAAATTCCGCTTCATGCCAAGACGCTTGCCAAGACCGGCCAGTATGCAGCCATCGTCGGCTCCGCATTCGTCATCGATGGCGGCATCTATCGCCATGATTTCGTGGCCACTGCCGTCATCAACGGCATGATGCAGGTGCAGCTGGAAACCGAAGTGCCGGTGCTGAGCGTCGTTCTGACCCCGCATCATTTCCATGACAGCAAGGAGCATCACGACTTCTTCTTCAACCATTTCAAGGTGAAGGGTGTCGAAGCCGCTCACGCGGCCTTGCAGATCGTCGGCGAACGCAGCCGTATCGCCGCATTGGTCTGATCGCTCACAGGAACGGCCCCGCCATGCGGGGCCGTATCTCAGTCGACCACAATACGCTCGCCATGGGTGTAGATATCGAATTCTTCGCCGCGCACGATGGCGACTAGAGTGAGATTGGCCTCCTGTGCCGTGCGAATGGCGAGTGCCGTGGGCGCTGAAATAGCCGCCAGAACCGGCGCGCCGAGCTTCACTGCCTTTTGCACCATTTCAACGGATACCCGGCTCGTGATCACGGTTATGCCGCATCCGGTTGCGAACTCGCTACGCGTCAGAGCGCCAACGAGCTTGTCCAGCGCATTATGCCGGCCAACATCCTCGCGCGCCGCAATCAATCCCTGCTGCGGTGTGTAGAAACCCGCTGCGTGAACCGAATGGGTGATTGCATTCAATTGTTGTTCACGCCCGAGTGCCGCCATCGCGATGGCAATGGTGCTCGCCGAAAAACGGTAGCCGTCTACCGCGAGCGGCTTCACCGGGCGCAAGGCCTGTTCGATGGAATCGATGCCGCATAGTCCGCAGCCAACCGGGCCAGCCATGAAACGGCGACGCGCCGCCAGCCGCTGTTCCGGCAATTCAGCAAGGCGCATCTGCACATCCACGCCTTCCGCGAAAGCGACAAGCTCGATGCTTTCAATCTGGCTGGCATCGTCGATAATACCTTCGGTCAGACTGAACCCGACCGCGAAATCCTCCAGATCGGATGGGGTCGCCATCATGACAGCCTGGGTGGAGCCGTTATAGCTCATCGCGACCGGCACTTCCTCGGGCACGGTGCGGCGCCCTTCCTGGAAGCCCGAAACGCGATGTGCGAGGCGCACCACATCCTGACTGATCTTGGGTATTGTCATTTCTCTTGCCTGCTGTTTGCGCATCCCGACACATTGCTACAGTTTGCTGTAGCATCATATCGGGTTTTATGTATGGTGCCAGCGAACAGGCATGCAGCACAAGTATTTCGGCCATCGCCCGAATATATTGTGTATGAAAGGCAGCGCCGATAGCGAGGATAAAATGGATATTCGCCAGATCGACGATAATTACTCAGTCTCGGGCCAGATTTCGCCCGATGACGTACGCGACATTGCGGCAGAAGGCTTTCAGACGATCATCTGCAACCGTCCCGATGGCGAAGGCGGCCCGGAACAGCCGGATTTTGCAGAAATTGCGCGTGTTGCAGAGAAAGCTGGCCTCGCCACCTATTACATTCCGGTAGTTGGCGGCCAGCTGACGCAGGATGATGTCGATGCCATGGCGGCGGCGCTTGACGAGGCAGAAGGCCCGTTCTTCGCCTATTGCCGCTCCGGCGCCCGTTCTACGAATATTTACGGGATCGTGCAGAGCCAAAAGCGCGGATAAAGAACGAGCGCAGGCTATAAGGGCGGTGTTGCCGCAAGGGCATTGTTTCGGTTCTTGCAAACATAAGGCTCACCGTCCCGAAAGCCGCGTGCGGCGACCGAAGACACCCTGCGGGTTCTGCGCGCAATACTGGCGATAATAGGAAAGACCGGCGCGAACCACCGTTGCGGCAACGCCACCGGCGACGAGCATCCAGCCGATTGCCTGTACCCAGTCGAAGCTGTCCAGCCCGCCGCTCAGCGCGACGACCACGACGCCAGCCCACAAAAGGGCAGCCGTACGGCGCCAGAAAACCGGATTGAGTTCATCGAAGACCGCCTTCCACAGCGAGTGGACAAGGCAGGCGAAGAAAAGAGCCGCGGCCAGCCCGATGTTGAGCAATTCGACCGGGAGCCATTGCTGCGAAGTAAGCATAGTATCTATCATCCAACTTAAGCCGCGATACGTCAGGTCAAAAGCCGCCACATGGCTTTTCCTTCCGGATCGAAGGTATTGTTTACTTTCCTTTACACCGTGCTTTCCAAAACGATGTCGTTTCTTGCCCGATGCTTCAGCCCCATTGAGCTGTCAATTTGTGGCTTCAACGTGTTAGAAGCACGGAAAGCTCCTTGTAATAAATTCACATATTATTGCGATCACGCGAAATATCGTGTTGAAAACATTATACTATCCCCGCTCCCCTCCGATACGGGTGCAGTGGCAACCCCCTTGATAGTCTTGGATTATTTGTCTTGGCGCTACCGACGCGCAGGCCGGCGGACGCGCCCTGAAAGCGCATCACGCGACTGTCATGTAACAGCGTTGTAACAATTTGGCAGAGTATAGAGAGCCCGGGAGCCGCTCCCGAAGCTCCACTTTATTCGCCGCAGCAAGCAAGGCGGAACGTTTTATTTGTCCACAAATTTCTTGTAGGGAACAATTTCTGACGGGTCGGCCATGCCTGGCGCCTGTGCGGGACGCCCGAACAGGAAACCCTGCACCTGTGCGCAGCCTTCTTCAATCACCATGCGGTGCTGATGAAAATTTTCGATACCTTCCGCTACGACGGGCAGATCGAGACTGCGCCCAAGCCCGACAATTGCACGCACAATCGCGTGGGAACTGACATCGGTTTCCATCGTATTGATGAAGCTGCGGTCGATCTTGATCTTGTCGAAAGGAAAACTCTGGAGGTTGTTCAGCGAGGAATAGCCGGTGCCGAAATCGTCCATCACGATGCGCACGCCCAGTTTCTTGATCCGGCGCAGCAGTTCCAGCGTGGTGGGCCTGTCCTTGATGAGTGCCGCTTCCGTAACTTCCAGTTCCAGCCGATAGGCCTCAAGTCCGGTTTCATCCAGAATAGCGGCGACCGTCTCAGGCAGATTGGTCAGGCGAAACTGGATCGGAGACACATTGACGGCGACCGTCAGGTGACGTTCCCATGTCGCTGCCGTCCGGCATGCTTCCCGCAGCACCCATTCGCCAAGGGCGATAATGACACCTGTTTCCTCGGCAATCGGAATGAACACTTCCGGCGGAATGGTTCCGCGCTCCGGATGCGTCCAGCGCAACAGCGCTTCGTAGCCCTTGCAGGAACCGTCGGCGGTTCCGATCAGCGGCTGGTAGGCGATTGTTATCTGACCGCGCGACATGGCCTGCCGCAGATCGGCTTCCAGCTGCCGCCGCTCGGTAATCTCGCGATCCATTTCCGGCGAATAGAACGCAACCATGCCCTTCCCGCTGGTCTTGGCGCGGTAAAGCGCAACGTCGGCAGCATGGCGGAGCGTTTCGGCATCACGGCCATCGGTCGGATAGATCGCAACACCGATACTGACGCCCACCGCCGTCTGATCGGCGATCATATTCATTTCCTTTTTGAATTCGTCCAATATCCGCTCGGCAAGCCTGCGCGCGCCGGAAGGCTGCGGCACGCCGACCTGCAGGATCACGAACTCGTCGCCGCCGATGCGCGCCGCCGTATCGACGCCGCTAATCGTGCGCCGCAGAATATTGGCAACGGTTTTCAACACCCGGTCGCCCTGCGCATGACCGAAAATATCGTTCACCGCCTTGAACCGGTCGAGATCGAGCGCGAAGACGGCGCAACGCTGCTGCGAGCGTCCGCCTACGGCATTGGACAGGCGCTGTTCGAAAAAGGCGCGATTGGGAAGATCGGTCAGCGCATCATGGTTCGCCATATGCTCGATCTGACGCTGCGCGGCGTGCTTTTCCGTCAGGTCTCGCACGGCGAGCACTTCACAGGCCTTGCCCTGATATTCAATCGTGTGGACGGCGAGTTCGAAAATACGCTCGTCATTTTCCTGCCGGGGAGTCGCCTCGACCGCAGCCGTGCGCGGCGCGGCGGCGGGCAGACCATCTGCCGTCAGCAGCAAATCCTCTGGCGAACGCCCGATCAGCGCCTTTTCAGTGCTGTTCATCAAACGCGAAAAGCGCGCATTCACTTCGACGATCCGGTCGTCGCGGATGACGGCAAGCCCGTCCAGCGTCGCATTGGCAAAGCCCTTCAAATCCGTCATGTAACGGTCGATGAATACGGCAGCGACTGTCATGAAGGCTATAAAGCAGGAGACCGTCGCCACAGCGCCGACGATCCACATGCGGCCCGTACCCAGCGGATCAGCCGCAGGCAGGCTTGGATCGGGTATCAAAGTGCTGGACGACATGGTGGTGAAATGCAGGACGCAGATCGAGCCGACACCGAGAACTGTGGCGATGGAAATGCGCATCCAACGGCCCGGAAGGCGCATCACCTCGAAAGCGCCAGCCAGCAACAGGGTGGAGACAACCGCGCCGACAATGATAGGCACTGCATCAAACTGGACTGTCGCAGCAGCCCGGATTGCGGCCATGCCGGTGAAATGCATTGCGGCGATCACCAGCGCGCCACAAAAACCTGCAAACAGGTTTGCCTTGACGCTGTCGAAATTGAGCAAGCGAAGCATGACCCAGAAACCGGCAATGGCAATCACAGCTGAAAGCGTCGTGATGATGAGGTCAAACTCGATCGCCACCGTGCCCTGATAGGCGAGCATCGCAACGAAATGCGTTGCCCAGACGCTCAAGCCCCCTGCAAAAGCAGCGGTTGCAAGCCAGCTGTCACGGCGATGATCGGCGCATTCGCCCGCTCTCGCCAGCAGAAGAAAAAAAGCAAAGACACCAATGAAGGAAATGAGGGCGGCCAGGATGACGATAGATCTGTCGTGCTGTACGGATATGCATTCGATAACTTTGAACACGTCACGCCCCCGCTCTCATTCGCGCAAGGCCGCGTCGGCCCTGACCGAAGCATATTGGTAGTTTTATTATATAACAGGATTTTCTTTAGCCTACACTACTTAAGCAATCATAAATTCGAGCATAAAAGCCAAGCGATACCAGGGTATAAGGTCTATACTTAAGACACTTACTATATTAGACAATTTTAATATTGACGCGCGGAATCGACAGTCCTACGGCCCACCCGCGCAAGCAGGATAACCGGCACAATACCGATCACCACAATGGCAAGTGCGGCAATCGACGCTTCTTCATATGTACCGCGGGCGGCTTCGCCGTAAAGATGCGTCGCGAAAGTTTCCATATTGAGCGGGCGGAGAAGCAAAGTCGCGGGCAGCTCCTTCACACAGTCCACGAAAACCAGCAATCCGGCTGCAACGATTGCCGTCCTGGAGAGCGGCAGATGCACGGAGCGGAATGTCGCCGTCACGCTTCGTCCAAGCGTGCGCGATGCATGATCGAGCGACAGCGAAATGCGCTCCAGCCCGGCATCGATACCGCCAGCGGCGATGGCCATAAACCGCACGCCATAGGCATAAACCACAGCGGCACCCGAACCGATCAGAATCAGACCGGCGGGAACGCCGAGAAGATACCCGGCCAGTTGGTTGAACACATGATCGAAGCTGCCCGAAACGACGAGAATACCAATGGCAATCACCGTACCGGGGGCGGCATAGCCCATGGTCGACAGGCGATAGAACCAGCGGGAGGAAGCGCCTGGAAACAGGCGCACCGCATAAGCAACCGCCATGCCACAGACCAGCACAATCGCTGTCGCAATTGAGGCCAGCAGCAGCGTGTTGACCGCCTCCCCGGCAAGACGCGGCGATATGCCTGCGAAGCGCGCGCGCTTGATTGCTTCGATGAGCAGATAGAGCGCCGGTCCGACAAAGCCGATGACCACCGGCAAAGACCCGAGAGCAAACAGCCACAGCCCTCTGGCTGCTGAAACCTTCGATGGTTCAAAACCGCGCGAATGGCGGATGTTGGAGGCGAAGCGCTGTTTGCGCCGCGCCCAACGCTCCAGCGACACCAGCGCCACCACGATCAGCAGCAAAGCCAGTGCCAGCTGTGCCGCGCCCGGCAGATCGGATCGCGTGATCCATGTCGTGTAGATCGATACGGTCAGAGTGCGGACGCCTAGAAATTCAGCCGCGCCCACATCGTTCAGCGTTTCCATCAAGGCGAGGCTGACACCAACGGCAACAGCGGGACGCGCCAGCGGCAACGCCACCCGCCAGAAAATACCGCGACGGCTGACCCCAAGGGTTCGCGCGGCATCCATGAGACTCGCCGACTGCGTGAGAAACATCGCCCGGGTCGGGATATAGACATAAGGATAGAGCACAAAGCCCAGCAGCAGAATGCAGCCGGTCATCGAGCGAATATCCGGCAAACGGAACTGACGCGGGCTATCAAAGCCCAGAATATAGCGAATTGCGCCCTGCACCGGCCCTATCGGATGAAGAATGTCCAGATAGGCATAGGCGACGATATAGGTCGGCACCGCCAGCGGCAGCAGCAGCGCCCATTCCAGAATAGCGCGCCCGCGAAAATCATAGGCTGTCACCAGCCACGCCATCGACGTACCGACGAGCGCGGCAATGAAGCCGACGCCAAGCAGAAGAATGATCGTATCGGCAAAGGCTGTCGGCAACAATGTCGCGAACAGATGCTGCCACAGGCCTGCCGAACCCTGCAAAGCTTCACGAGCGAGCGCCAGAACCGGCAGGAAAACAAGAAGCGCAATCACCGCTGAAGCCCAAAGCCAGAAGCGCCCCGCCCTTGCAGGCCGGAAAAGCGAACGTCGTGCTGTGGCGGGCATAGGTGTCATTGTGCTCGTTATACTGAAACGCCGGCGCATGAAGCACCGGCGCTTTGTTCATACTGTCATTCTGGTTTTAGTTGTCGAAACCAACCTTATCAACCAGTTCGCTGGCTTCCTTGCGATGGCTGACGATTTGGGTCAGCGGAACCTTGTCGATATTCAATTCGCCAAACGACTTTACAATCGCATCGACCGGAGCGCCCGGCTTCACCGGATATTCGTAATTGGCCTCGGCATAGATCTTCTGCGCTTCGTCGGAAACCAGATATTCGAGAAGCTTGACAGCCTCTTCCTTATGCGGGGCATTCTTGGCCACGGCTGCGCCGCTGATATTGACCTGCGTGCCGCCATCCTTGAAGGTCGGGAGGATGACCTTGATGCCCTCGCCCCAGCCCTTCTGCTCATCGCCGCCCTTACCCGAACGCATCAGGCCGACATAATAGGAATTGGCAACGGCGATATCGCAAATGCCGCCGACAATATCCTTGGCGCCATCGCGGTCACCACCGGCAGCCTTGCGGGCCAGATTGGCCTTCAGGCCGGTCAGCCAGGCTTCGGTCTTTTCAGCGCCGTAATGGGCGATGTAATCGGCGAAAAGCGCGGTGTTGTAAGGATGCTGACCGGAGCGGATGCAGATCTTGCCCTTCCACTTCGGATCGGACAGGTCTTCATAATTGATGGCGTCGAGTTCCAGATCCTTCGACGCATAAACCACGCGGGCGCGCAGCGACAGGGCATACCAGTTGCCCTTGGCGTCACGAAGCTGCTCCGGCACGGCTTCGTTCAGGGTCTTGGATTCGACCGGCTGGGTAAGCCCCTTTTCCGTGAGATCGACGAGATTGCCCGCATCAACCGTCATCAGAATATCGGCAGGAGAGCTTGCGCCTTCCGATGCGACGCGCTCAGCCAGACCATCCTTCAGAAACACGGTGTTGACCGTGATACCCGTCGATGCCTTGAACGCATCCAGCAGAGGCTGAATGAGGCCCGGTTCGCGCGTCGTGTAGATATTCACCTCATTGGCGGAAGCAGTTCCAGATAGAAAAGTCGCTGCAACGAGAGCAAGGCTGGCACGCGCGAAAATAGGCATTTTACCTCCGTTTGGAATGGTTCCAAATAAAATGATGAGTTATGCAATCAACTTATATGAGCAGTTTCTGGCCCGGTCAATCGCCCTGCCACGCAAATGCGAACCAATCGGAATCAGCTGTGGAAGATCAGGGCCTTATCGCGGTCGAAACGAACAAACACGTGATTGACCGTATTCGGCACATGGACCGGCGTGCGCAGGCGCAAACGAAGTGGCGCGGCGTCGGCATGGAGCACCAGCTCTTCCGTTTCACCCAGAAAGGTGCGCATCTCGATCAGGCAGCGCAGATCGGTGGGATCAGCCTCATCATCCGCGACGATATGCAGATCGGCAGGACGCAGATAGACGGACACGTCTTTCACGGATTGCAGCGCTTGCGGCGCTTTGAAATTGCCGTAAACAGTTTCCACCGCATTGCCCTGCACCACACCCGGAATGACGTTGAAATCGCAAAAGAAGTCTGCGGCATAGCGGCTTTCAGGACGATCATGAAGATCACGCGCGGTGCCGCTTTGAACGATCTCGCCCGAACGCATCAGCACAACGCGGTCGCCGGTCGAAAGCGCTTCTTCCGCCTCATGCGTCACGATAATTGCCGTGGTGCCAAGCGCCCGCAACAGGCCGACCGTCTCGCGGCGCACCTTTGCCCGCAGGCCCCGGTCGAGATTGGAAAACGGCTCGTCCATCAACAAAAGATGCGGCTTTGGCGCCAGCGCGCGGATCAGCGCCACGCGCTGCTGCTCGCCGCCCGACAACATGTGCGGATAGCGGTCGGCCATATGCGACAGGCCCACAAGTTCAAGCAGCTCGCGCACGCGGCCCTCAGCCAAATCGCGGCGCATCTTGCGCAGACCGAACATGACATTGTCGCGAACGCTCAGATGCGGAAACAGCGCATAATCCTGAAAGACCACGCCGATATTGCGCTTATCGGGTTCTACGAATGTGGTTGGCGAGGCAAGCACCTTGCCCCCCATGCTCAGCAAGCCGCCATCGGGCGCGTCGATACCGGCGATAATGCGCAGCATGGAGGTCTTGCCGCAGCCGGAATGGCCCACGAGACAGATGATTTCACCGGCCTGCACGTCAAGCGACACACTGTTGAGCGCAAGGACAGGGCCAAACTGGCGGGTAACGCTGGAAAGCGTCAGAGCCGGACCGGATGCACCGGCCTCTTCCTGCAATTGCTCAACCTGATTTCGCACGTCCATGCCTGACCGGAATCCCCTTGTCCATTCCCTCGCTATAAAGCGTGTTTAGCGGCTTCGCCACCAAAACAGGACACAATTCCTCAAGAACCGGATAGCGGCCCCATCTTTTTCGGATTTCGATATTGCTTTGGGTATCAACTTGGTTGATTGCAAGCAAAAAGCGGAGCATGTTCCGCAAGCTTTCCGCATGCCTTATCATACCTTAGGAGAATGACCATGGGGCCCGTCACGGACAAGGTCGCGACAGCCGAACGCCTGCCGCAAGAAACGAAAATCGCCATTATCGGCGGCGGCGTCATCGGTGTTTCCACCGCCCTGTTTCTGGCCGAACGCGGCATCCCGGTCGCTCTGTTCGAAAAGGGTGAAATCGCAGGCGAACAGTCCAGCCGAAACTGGGGCTGGTGCCGCCGCACGGGCCGCGATACCCGTGAAATGCCGCTGATCGTCGACAGCATGCGGCTTTGGGACGGAATGAACGAGCGCACGGGCCGCGAAACCGGCTTCCGCGTGACCGGCATTGCCTATGCGGCTGAAAAAGCCGAACAGATGGCGCTCTATGAACAATGGATTGCCGCTGCGCGCGAGCATGGCATTGAAACCGACATTCTGAACAGCCAGCAGGCCGAAGCGCTGGCTCCGGGCCTGACGCGTCGCCTTGCTGGCGGCATGATCACGCCGCTTGACGGTCGCGCAGAGCCGCAAAAGGCTGTGCCCGCCTTTGCCGCCAAGGCGCAGGAAGACGGTGCCGTCATTATGCAGAATTGCGCGGTGCGCGGCATCGAAACGACCAATGGTCGCGTGACTGCCGTTCTGACGGAAAAGGGCCGCGTGCGTTGTGAGGCGGTCGTTGTGGCTGGTGGCGCATGGTCGCGCCTGATTATCTCGGAGTTCAATGCCCGCCTGCCGCAACTCAAGGTTCGCTCGTCGGTTTTCCGCACCACGCCGATTGATGCCGGTGTGGAACCTGCCATTGCCTATTCGGATTTCGCGCTGCGCAAGCGGATGGACGGCGGCTATACGGTCGCCAGCCTCGGCGGCTCGATTGCCGATATCGTTCCCGACAGTTTCCGCTATCTAAAAGATTTTATCCCTTCGCTATCGAGTGGAGAGTGGTTCAATGTGCGCTTCCGTTTCGGAAAACGCTTCTTCGAGGAAGCCTTCCAGTGGAAGCTGCGCCCCGCCGATCAGGTCTCGGTCTTCGAGAAAATCCGCACGCTCGACCCCGAACCGCACCGCGCCGCCAATGCAGCAATTCTGGCGAAGCTGAAACAGGCGATCCCCGCCTTTGCTTCCGTCTCGATTGCACAGGAATGGGCGGGCTTGATCGACACCATGCCGGATATCATTCCGACCATTTCCCCGATTCCGGGCGTTGAGGGCCTTATCGTTGCGACCGGCTTCTCCGGCCACGGCTTCGGCATCGGCCCCGGCGCTGGCCGTCTGGTTGCGGATATGGTGAGCGGTGAAACGCCGGTGGTCGATCCATCGCCGTTCCATATTTCCCGCTTTTCCGATGGGTCAAAACTGCGCATCGAAACCTGGGGCTAAGCCCAATATGCTTTCCCCGGAGCTGACAGCTCCGGGGAAAGCGGCCCGAATTATTCAATCACGCCGCAAGCGAAGCGCGCGCCGCCACCGCCAAGCGGCTTCGGTTTATCCGCATAATTATCGCCGCCAACATGCACCATCAGGGCGCGGCCCTTGATCTCATCCAGCGATTTGAGACGCGGCGAAACCACGCTACCCGTAACCTTGCCGTCCGCATCGGCCTTCAACAGCGGCAGGTCGCCCATATGGCCCTCGCCCTCAGGCCCCATGTGATGCTTGGTATGGCCGGGGTCATAATGTCCGCCAGCCGCCTCTGCGGGAGCGGTCTTGCCGTCCTTTTCCGCCGGTGCGCAGCTTCCCTTTTCATGGACATGGAAACCATGTTCCCCCGCTGCTATGCCCTGCAAATTGGGTGTAAACTGCAGGCCATCAGCAGTTTGCGAAATCGTAATCGTGCCGAGTTCCTTGCCCTGCCCTGTTGGTAGCGCCTCGAACATTTTCACGCTGACGTCGTCCGCAAAGGCGGGCACAGTCGCAAGCGCCAGTAACGAACCTAAAATCAAGCTGCGCATCGTCTCCTCCATCCTCAAATTCGTTTCGGGATAAAAACTAACGTATGGATCGACAAATTGTTCGGTTTATAAAGTTTGCAAAAGATTGCGCGGCAGTGTTCCGCCGCGCAATCCGGTATTGGATCAGACAGTTACGAACTGCCCCATCATGCCGACATCTTCATGCTCCAGCACATGGCAATGGAACATGAATGGATGACTGCGCACCGCTTCACGATCGAAGTGTACCAGAAGCTCTGCCTTGCCATCAATCAGCGCTGTGTCCTTCCAACCCGACTGATGGGCGGGCGGAGCCTTGCCGTTCAACGTCAGGATACGGAAAGAGGCACCGTGGATATGGAACGGATGCGCCATTTCCTTCGTGGTCAGTTCCCATATTTCCCATGAGCCCAGCCTGGCCTCCACATCGATACGCTTCATGTCGAAAGGTTCGCCCGCAATCGCCATGCGCACACCGGACGTCATCGCATCCAGCGCCGGACCGGCCTCAGCGGATGAACGGCTACCATGCATCATGTCGTGGTCCATCTCCCCGCCCTGCATGGCGCCCATATCCATCGGGCCCATCCTGTGGCCAGCATGGGGGTCTGCGGCAGGCTTTTGCATCATCAGCTTCATGTTTTCAGCCATGCGCTCATCAAAGAAGAATGAACGCCTGCGCACCGATTTGTCGGGGTCTGGCGCTTCCGGTGCTTCAAGACTTGCCGGAATGTCCTTGACCCCTCCCTTAAGCGCGCTATCGACGCTGAACCGCATCAGCATCTGGTCGTCGCCGCCGCTGTCATCGCTTGCGGTCAGAAGTTCGACACTATTGCCTCCCGTCGAAAAATCGACGAGCGCCTCATAACGCTCGCCGGGGCTGATCGTCAGCCGTTCGACGGCTTCCGGCTTGCCGGTAAAGCCGCCATCGGAAGCAAACACATGCAGCGGGCGATTGTCGCTGAAACGCAGATGGAAATTGCGCGCATTGGCACCGTTGAGAATGCGCAGGCGCACCACTGCCGCGGGCACTTTCGCTTCCGGCGAGATGACGCCATTGACGATCAGACGATCTCCGCGAAAACCGTGCATCAGATCCATGATATCGGGCTGATAGACCTTGTCGCCTTCGATGACACGGCGGTCCTGAAGCACCAGCGGAATATCGTCCACACCATAGGTTTCCGGCAGGCCTCGCTCGGCATCCTTGCCGTCGCTGACGATCATCAACCCGGCAATGCCCATATGCGCCTGACGGGCGGTGCCGCCGTGCAGATGCGGGTGAAACCAGTTGAACGAAGCCGGTTGGTTGACCGTTACCCTTGGTTCCCAGCGGCCTCCCGCCGGAACAAGATTGTGCGGCCCACCGTCAAGGTTCGACGGAACGAACAGCCCGTGCCAATGCAGGGTCGTCTCCTCGTCCATGTCGTTTTCGACGGCAAGCGTTACGTTTTCGCCATTCTTGAGCCGGACGACGGGGCCGAGATAGGTTCCGTTGATACCGGCAGAAGCCGCATCGCTGCCCGGCGCGAAGGAATGACGACCCTTGCCGATCTTGAACCGGACGACGCCGGAAGCATCGGGTTCCAGCAAAGGCGGAACGGGCAGGCTCTGCGCCTTGCCCGATGGGGCCATTTCCATGGCGCCGTGGCCCATATTCTGATGCGCATCCTGCGCAAAGCCGGTCAAAGGGCGAACAGCGGCGAAGCTTGCCGCGCCCGCGCCAAGCGCGAGCAGGCGGCGGCGAGTTAATCCACGCATAGTGAAGTCTCCAAATAGAATTCCAGACAATAATCCTGTCGCCGCCGATCGATCGACAGCGTTTTGAGCGATTAAAGCGGAAGTGTTATTGGAGGTCGCAGAAGGTCATGGCGGGCATTGCTGTTCAGTGCGGCAACGAGTGGCGGAGGACCAAAATCCTGTGACGGCGCGAATGCGCCAATATCGGCGCTCAACTGCACAATACAGCCGCAACTCATCATCACACAGGCGACCGGAGCCTTTGCTCCGTGATCCATGGGTGCCTGTTGCCCCCCATTGTGGGAGACGGGCATCGCGCTGTCTGCGGATTGTTGTTCGCTCATACGACAGCCGACAGAAACGCCTGCCGTCGGCGTATCATGCGCCATGGCATAACAAAGCTGTGTGGAAATGAGAAACAGCACTGACAAAACCGTCAGCAACACGCGCGACGGCATATGCAGGAAGGAAAGACCCCACATATTGCGTCTGCCGCCAATGTTCTGTTTCACGAACTGCATCTCCGCATCCGAATTGATGCCCGGTTATTGATCCGACCCGAATCTAGGGACGCGATGTGACAATTGAAAGGCCTATTCTTATATCCCATGATTTAGCTCGCACTTTCACTTTTCTTTCGAAAAGAAGAGTTCCGCGTTCATAAAATTACGCAAAACCCCTTTTCTGCTTGCGATTCCGTATCACAAGGTTTTAAAGAACCGCATCTTGGCTGCTCCCAATTATAACAGCCCACAAAAACGGATAAGAAAATGACTGTCGCTCAAGCGGTTGTTCCGCAGCAAAATTCCGCGCGCCGTGTTCTGGCCGCAAGCATGATCGGCACTACGATCGAATTCTTCGACTTTTACATTTATGCAACGGCAGCGGTGATTGTATTCCCGCATCTGTTCTTCCCTGCCAGCGATGGTAATTCGGCACTGCTTCAATCGCTTGCCACATTTGCTATCGCGTTCTTTGCCCGCCCGATTGGTGGCGCGCTGTTCGGTCACTTCGGTGACAGGATCGGCCGCAAGGCAACGCTCGTGGCCGCGCTCATGACCATGGGCATTTCCACAGTCGCCATCGGCTTCCTGCCGACCTATGAATCCATCGGCGTCTGGGCCGCTCTCCTGCTGGCGCTGTGCCGTCTCGGCCAGGGCCTCGGTCTCGGCGGTGAATGGGGCGGCGCCGTGCTGCTCGCCACCGAAAACGCGCCGGAAGGCAAGCGCACCTGGTACGGCATGTTCCCGCAGCTTGGCGCGCCGGTCGGTTTCATTCTGGCGACGGGTATTTTCCTGTTTCTGGCCGAAGTTCTCACCGAAGAACAGTTCTTCGCCTTTGGCTGGCGCGTTCCGTTCATCGCCAGTGCAATTCTCGTCGCGGTCGGCCTCTTCATCCGCCTGAAGATCGCTGAAACGCCGGAATTCCAGAAGGCCATCGACAAGGCCGAACGCGTTGAAGTGCCGGTTGCCACGCTGTTCAAGCAGCACAAGCTGAACCTGTTCCTCGGCACCATCGCCGCCGTTGCAACCTTCGTGCTTTTCTACCTCATGACCGTGTTTTCGCTCGGCTGGGGCACGCGTGCGCTGGGCTATAGCCGTGAAGAATTCCTCGTCCTGCAGATGATCGGCGTCGTGTTCTTCGGCCTGACCATTCCGCTGTCGGCTATTCTGTCCGACCGCTATGGCATGCGCCCGGTGATGATCGTCGTCACGATCCTGATTGGTCTCTACGGCCTGATCATGGCACCGCTTTTCCTGGGCGGTACGGCTGGCGTTCTGGCCTTCCTCATCATCGGTTTCGGCCTGATGGGCATGACCTATGGTCCGATCGGCGCGGCGCTGGCCGAACCGTTCCCAACCTCGGTACGCTACACCGGCGCATCGCTGACCTTCAATCTGGCCGGCATTCTCGGCGCTTCGGTCGCGCCTTATATCGCGACCTGGCTCGCCACCCATTACAGCTTCGACTATGTCGGCTATTACATGGTGGTCGCAGCCCTGATCTCGCTGATCGGCTTTGCCTTCATCTCGTTCAATCGCGGCAAATAAAGCCAGGCTTGAAAGCCAAACAAAAGCCCGCGTGGAGCAATCCACGCGGGCTTTTCGTTTCCGTTGCCGAAAGCTTATTCGACGTCGGCAGCTTCGAGTGCAATCGCCACCGACTGGATGATCGCGGCAAAACGCGCTGCCGTCTGGATGACTTCCGTCGTCACGTTCGCTTTGCGCAGCACATCTTCATGCGCGTCGATGCACATGCCGCAACCATTGATCGCCGAAACCGCGAGCGACCAGAGTTCGAAATCGACCTTGTCCACGCCCGGATTGCCGATCACATTCATGCGCAGCTTGGCTGGCAATGTGCGGTAGTCCTTGTTCGAGGCCAGATGCACGAAGCGGTAATAGACATTGTTCATGCCCATGATGGATGCAGCCGATTTTGCAGCCTGCACCACCGATGCGTCGACCTTGGCTGCGGCTTCGGCGGTTAGCGCCTTGCGCACATCCGCATTGCGCGAGGCAATGCCGCAAGCCACGAACAGACCGTATTTCTGCTGCGGACTCAGCGTTTCGTCGCTGGCCATGGACGACAGGTTGAGGCGGACATCCTTGGCGAAATCCGGGATTTTTGACTTCAGGTCGTCAATCGACATGGAACCCTCTTATTGCTTATTGCTGGATAAAAGAAAGGCGGGCCTGAACCCGCCTTTTGATTGGTCGTGCGCGACAGCTTAAGCTGCCTTCAACGTCTCGCCACCGACTTCGCGGTTGCAAGGGCACAGTTCGTCGGTCTGCAGAGCGTCGAGAACACGCAGCGTATCCTTCGGAGCGCGGCCAACATTGAGGTTGGTTGCGTAGACGTGCTGGATCGTGTTGTCTGGATCGACAACGAAGGTGTAGCGATAGGCAACGCCATCCGGCGAACGAACGCCGAGACCGTCAACCAGCGAGCCATTGGTGTCGGCAAACGACCAGATCGGCAGCTTGTCGAGATCCTTGTGGTCGCGACGCCATGCGAGCTTCACGAATTCATTGTCGGTAGAACCGCCGAGAACCACGGCGTCGCGGTCTTCAAAATCGGAAGCCAGACGAGCAAATTCTGCAATTTCAGTCGGGCAGACGAAGGTGAAATCCTTCGGGTAGAAGAAGATGACCTTCCACTTGCCTTCGAAGCTCGTTTCCGTCAGCTCTTCGAATGCCGAAACACCGTTTTCTTCATGATGGTTGAAACCGGGCTTTACACCGGTGACCTTGAAAGAGGGGAGCTTATCGCCGATACCGAGCATCTTAAAACCTGCCTGTAAATTCTATAGTTATTCAGAAAATTCAGAATTTTCTGAATTTTCTGCTTGCGAGTCATCTATAGTCGACCTACCACTATCGGTCAAAGCGATTAAAGCGATTGTTCATATCGATTATAACGATAAGCCCTTCATTTCATGCTCAATATCAGCGTTCGCCAGCTCCACTATTTTCTATCGCTTGTACAGGCAGGTTCGTTTTCGCGCGCCGCTGAAGCCGTGGGCGTCACCCAATCCACATTGAGCGCTGCCATTCAGGCGTTGGAAGCGGAACTGGGCGTTACATTGATCGACCGGACGGGCCGACGCATGCAACTCTTGCCCGCTGGCGAGGATTTTCTGGCACGCGCCCGTGATATCGTTGCGCGGATCGAAGAGCTGCCCGAACATGCCCGGCAGGCCGAACGACCGTTGACCACGCGCCTGCGGCTTGGCGTCATTCCGTCCATCGCGCCGTTCTTCCTGCCGAAAGTCCTGCCCGCGACGGCCAAGGCGTTTCCCGAGTTGCAACTGACCGTGCGTGAAGGGCTGACCCGCAGCCTGCTGGAAAGCCTGCGCTCCGGCACGCTGGATGTTGCGCTTGTAGCCCACCCCTATGACCTCGATGAGTTCGAAATGGCGGAAATCGGGCATGATCCGTTTTTCCTGGCCGTGCGCCGCGATCATGCGCTTGCCAATCGGGATCGCGTCGATGCCGACGATCTGCTGGATGAGCCTTTCCTGCTGCTCGAAAGCGGCCATTGCCTGCGCGAACATGTGATGGCGGCCATCGGCTCCAAGCCTGCCCAAACCGGCGGCGATGTGCACGCCACCAGCATCATGACGCTGGTTCAGCTCGTGCAGTTTGGCATGGGCGTCACGCTGCTGCCGGAGCTGGCGGTCAAGGCCAATGTGGCGCGTGGCACCGATCTCAGCATTGTGCCCTATGAGGGGAAGAACAATTTCCGTTCGCTGGTGCTGGCGTGGCGGGCGAATGCGGCGCGGCGCAACGAGTTCCAGCTGTTCGCCAGCCATCTGCGCGACAACTGTATGAGCGACGCAGCCTGACCTGAACTACAGAACGCCCCAGGCGCGAAAGCGGCCTCGCCCGGTCATTTCGCGCAGATTGAGTTCGCCGATCAGCTTCAACGCACCTTGCTGCGTGACCTGTAATTCCTTCTCGATCATCTGGCTGGAAACCAGCGGGTTGCTCAGGATCAGTTCCATCAATTGCGGCAAACGCGAATTGGATCGGCGCCCCTTCAGCTTGCGCTGCATCTGTTCGCGCGCCAGCATCAGGCGGTCATGCTCCTTCATGCCCGCTTCCGAAGCCTCTTCGATTGCCGCCAGAAAAACCTTGAGCCGCATAAGCCGGTTCGGCGAACGGCGTTCATTGGGCTTTTTCGTCTGCAAACCGATACTGATCGCTGGCAGATGATTGGCGGCGATGCCCGACTGGTTCAGGAAAGACGCCGTCAGCAGTCGGCCAATCCAGGACGAGCGCTGCACCACCTGCATGGAAAACCAGGCGTCATGCATGATTGCGGCACGCAAGAGCGGCGGCAAATGCCGGGTTGAATCGAAAATTTCGCGCCATTCCTGCAGACGCTCGGCCTCGTCCCAGTCGTCTTCATAGATCAGCGTATCGCGTGGCAAAGGTTTCGGCTTGCGGGGTTCGCTGGTCACGCCTTTTAACAGGGCATCCGTTCGTGCCAGAAGCGCGTCGATATCATCAAGCAGCGGATCGCTGTCGTCATCGTCGGACAGGGCGGACGGCTCTGGCTCGGGTGCTTCAGCAACATCAGGATTAAGCCCCAGGAGCTGCCGCATGCCAGCAGGACTCAACGCCCAGCCCGCCGCACGGCCCGCAATCTGGCGGCGCATACGTAGCACCGCATGAGCGACCGTGAGGGCATGGCTTGGCGTGCGGCTGTCCATCAGCGCATCATGGAGCACCAGGTCTTCCAGATGCACCAGTTCGCCTTCCAGCCACATGGAGGAGACGGCGTCCTGCATATGCATGCGCCGTTTCAATCCATCACAGATGGGCGAACGCGCCAGCCGCTCGTCCAGTCGTGTCAGCGCGGCGGTCGCGCTGGTCACGGCAAGGAAAAGTTCCTCAAGCGGCAGGTCATCGATTTTGTAAGCCATATCCGCATATCGCAGCCTCGCGGCGGGAAAGGCAAACGGAAATCAATGCCTAAGCCAGAACGTCCGCAACTTTCACACGGCGTCCCTCTTTGACCGAGCGCAAAGCCGCTTCGGCCAATGCCAAGGCCTGCAAACCGTCTTCGGCGGAAGGCGACGGCGCTTTGCCGCTATCCAGCGCATCGATGAACGACGCAATTTCCGCCGCATAAGCCTGCGTATAACGCGTCATGAAGAAATCATGCAGCGGTGGGCGGGTGTAACCATCCTTCGAAGCTATTTCTATCGATACCGGACGCTGGTTTTCCGCCGATACAGCGCCCAGCGAACCATGCACTTCGATGCGCTGATCGTAGCCATAAGAGGCGCGGCGCGAATTGGAGATAACGCACTGACGACCGGAAGCCGTGGTGAGGATGACGCTGGCGCTATCAAAATCGCCAAGCTCGCCAATCTTCGGGTCCACAAGCACCGAGGCCGAGGCCGAAACACCGTCGATTTCCTCGCCAAGAAGAAAACGCGCCATGTCAAAATCATGGATCGTCATGTCGCGGAAAATCCCGCCCGAAACCTTGATATATTCGGCTGGCGGCGCGCCGGGGTCGCGGCTGGTGATCGTCACCATTTCGACCTTGCCGATCTGGCCATCGTCAATCGCCTTGCGCACGGCTGTAAAATGCGGATCGAAACGGCGGTTGAAACCGAGCATCACTTTCGCGCCGGTCTCCTTGATGACTTTCAGGCAAGCGCGCACCCGCGCAATGTCGAGATCAATCGGCTTTTCGCAGAACACCGCCTTGCCTGCCCGCGCAAAGCGCTCGATCAGATCGGCATGGGTGTTGGTCGGCGTGCAGATCAGCACCGCATCCACATCACCGGACTTTTCGATCTCTTCGATTGTGCGCACATCCGCACCGGCAGCGTCGGCAATCGCGTGCGCCGCCGCCTCATTGGCGTCGGCGACTGCGACCAGTCTGGCGCGCCTGTCGGACGCTATCGCGCCCGCGTGAACCTTGCCGATGCGACCTGCGCCAAGCAGTGCCAGACGTGTCACCATTGCCTTATCCCTCCCAGGAAACCGCCGCTGTGAAACGGTTACAAAACTGATTGATATTCCCATTCATGCGTTTACCACTTAATTGTCCCGTTTATTGGGGATCGCGCGTAAGGCATATTGGAATATTTATTCTATTTTGCTAGAATGTGGCATAAAGATTGTCAAGACACCGTTTTTGGAAAGTCCGCAATGGATACAGTTTCCGCTTCATCCCCAGCCCCAACCACCGTCAAGGAATTTGAAGCGCGTCTGCTGGAAGTTTCCGACCGCCTGCCGAAGCGCCTGAAACAATGCGCGGATTTTGTCGCGGCCAATCAGGATCGCATCGCGGTTTCCACAGTCGCAGAAATGGCCGATGGCGCAGGCGTGCAAAGCTCGGCCTTCATGCGGTTTTGCCAATTGCTGGGCTTTTCCGGCTTTTCGGAAATGCAGAAGCTTTTCCGAGAATCCTATGCTGGCGGCTGGCCTGATTATTCGACCCGTCTGGAACATCTGCGCGAGACGGCAGCCAACAGCGCGCCTGCCTTGCTGGCCGAGTTTGCCGAAGCGGGGCGTACATCGCTTGAAGGCCTGCTCAAGACTATAGAACCGGAAGCGCTGGAAAGAGCCGTCGAGATTCTCGCCCGCGCCGAGACAATCCACCTCGTTGGCATTCGCCGCGCGTTTCCTGTGGCAAGCTATCTCGCTTATGCGCTGGAAAAGATGCAGGTTCCGGCCATGCTGCACAGCGCCGTCGGCAAGCTGGAAAACATGCACGCCATCCGCAAAGGCGATGTGCTTTTGGCAATCACCTTTTCGCCCTACTCCGCTGAAACCGTCGAGATGGCGGAATCCGCTGCCGCGCGCGGCGTCAATGTCGTCGGCATCACGGACACCATCGTCAGCCCGCTGAGCAAGCTTGCGCAACAAACCTTGCTGGTCTCCGAAGTGGATTTCGGCGCTTTCCGCTCGCTTTCCGCCACACTCTGCCTCGCTATCGCGCTTGCGGTTGCCGTCGGCACCGCCCGCCAGTCGGGTTGATTCCATTTTTCGGTTGAAATGGAATAATAAATCCATTTTAATCAGAAATGGAATAACTGCTATGCGCACAGAATCGCATTGCGGTCATCATAAGAAGTGCCGAGGGAGGAAGCGCATTTCATGGAGAAGCCGCTCGACTTGATAACGATTGGCCGGTCTTCGGTGGACCTCTATGGCGCGCAGATCGGCGGCCTTCTCGAAGATATGGCTTCCTTCAACAAATATGTCGGCGGCTCCCCGACCAATATCGCAACGGGCACCGCCCGGCTCGGCCTCAAATCCGCACTGATCACGCGCGTCGGCGATGAGCATATGGGCCGTTTCCTGCTGCGCGAGTTGGAACGGGAAGGTGTAGACACCCGCGGCATCGTCACCGATCCGCAACGTTTGACCGCACTGGTCATTCTGGGCATCCGCGACCAGCAGCATTTTCCGCTGATTTTCTACCGCGAGAACTGCGCCGACATGGCGCTTTGCGAAGATGATATCGACCCGTATTTCATCGCTGAAGCTGGATGCGTTCTCGCAACCGGCACCCATCTGTCGCATCCGCGCACGGAAGCCGCTGTCCTCAAGGCGCTGCGCCTTGCGCGCCAGAATGGCAGTCGCACCGCGCTCGATATCGATTATCGCCCCAATCTTTGGGGTCTTTCAGGGCATGGCGATGGCGAAAACCGTTTTATCGAATCTGCTGCCGTCACCGCAAAGCTGCAATCGAGCCTGCCGCTTTTTGACCTCATCGTAGGCACGGAGGAAGAGTTTCACATTGCAGGCGGCTCGACCGATACGCTTGCAGCCCTCACCGCTGTGCGCAAGATCACCGATGCCGTTCTTGTCTGCAAGCGCGGGCCGATGGGCGCGGTGGTTTTCGAAGGCGCTATTCCAGACAATCTCGACAAGGGGCAGAGCGGAGAAGGCTTTCCCATCGAAGTTTTCAATGTGCTGGGCGCGGGCGATGGCTTCATGTCCGGCCTGTTGCGCGGCTGGCTGAAGGGCGAGGACTGGCCGACCAGCCTGAAATTCGCCAATGCCTGTGGTGCTTTCGCCGTCTCCCGACATGGCTGCACGCCTGCTTATCCAAGCTTCGAAGAAATGCAATATTTCTTCCGCAACGGCATTCGCAATCATGCGCTGCGCAAGGATGCGCAACTGGAACAGGTGCATTGGTCCACCAACCGCAACGGTGACTGGCCGCATATGCGGGTTTTCGCTTTCGATCATCGCATCCAGCTGGAAGAAATGGCTGCCGAGGCCGGCGTGGATAACACCAAGATCGGCGAATTCAAACGTCTCTGCCTCGACGCCGCCTTGCAGGTTTCCGGCGGAAGCGGCGGCTATGGCATCCTGTGCGATGGTAGGCTGGGTCGTGACGCGCTCTACCGGGCGGCTGGCTCCGGCCTATGGATCGGGCGCCCGACCGAATGGCCGGGTTCGCGTCCGCTAAAGCTGGAACCAGACCTCGGAGCCGATTGCGGCGGACTCGTGGAATGGCCGGTGGAACATGTGGTGAAGCTTCTCTGTTTCTACCACCCGGACGATACGGCGGATATGAAGGCCGAGCAGGAAGCGACCGTCCAACGGCTGTTCACGGCGGCGCGCCGCAACCGGCTGGAATTTCTGTTGGAGATCATTCCGTCCAAGGCCGGGCCGGTCGATGACGGGACCACCGCGCGCGTCATCCAGCGCTTCTACGATATCGGCGTCTATCCCGACTGGTGGAAGCTGGAACCGATGAAGACCAAGGCGGCCTGGGCCAATGCCTGTGAAGCCATCACCCGCAACGATCCTTACACGCGTGGCATCGTGGTTCTGGGTCTTGATGCGCCAGCGGAGGAGCTGGAATCGAGCCTCGCAATAGCGGCAGGCTTCGATCTTGTGAAAGGCTTTGCGGTCGGCAGAACCATCTTCGGTGACGCAGCGCGCAAATGGCTGAATGGCAAGATCAGCGATAATGAGGCCGTTGCCGAAATGGTCGCGCGCTACAAAAACCTGTGCGATGTCTGGGACAAACTGCGCAGACACTGATTCATATCTCGGGAGGAGACATGACAACCGTTCGACTGACTGCCGCGCAAGCGCTGGTGCGTTATCTCGCGAACCAGATGACGCCGGAAGGCGACACATTCATCGCGGGCGTATGGGCTATTTTCGGTCATGGCAATGTGGCGGGGCTGGGCGAGGCGCTTTACGGCATCCGCGAGCAGTTGCCGACATGGCGCGGCCATAACGAGCAGACCATGGCCCATGCGGCCATCGCCTATACCAAGCAGCTTGGCCGCAAACGCGCCTGCGCCGTCACATCCTCCATTGGCCCCGGCGCGACCAATATGGTGACGGCGGCAGCGCTGGCCCATGTGAACCGCCTGCCCGTTCTGCTTATTCCCGGCGATGTCTTCGCCAATCGCGGCCCCGATCCCGTGCTGCAGCAGATCGAGGATTTCGGCGACGGCACCATGACCGTCAACGACTGTTTCCGCCCGGTGAGCCGCTACTTCGACCGCATCACCCGACCGGAACAGCTTCTCACCGCCCTGCCCCGCGCCTTCCGCACCATGACCGATCCAGCCGATTGTGGCCCGGTGACACTCGCCTTCTGTCAGGATGTTCAGGCGGAAGCCTATGACTGGCCGCTGGAATTCTTCGCGCCAAAGGTCTGGCATTGGCGTCGCCCTCCGCCGGATGAACTGGAGCTCGCAACCGCCATCGCCGCAATCCGCAACGCATCCAAGCCTGTGATCGTCGCAGGCGGCGGCGTGCATTATTCCGGCGCACATGAGGCTTTGAAGCAATTTGCCGAAACGCATGGCATTCCCGTCATCGAAACACAGGCGGGGAAATCTGCGCTGCCATGGGATCATCCGCTCAACTTCGGTCCGGTCGGCGTGACGGGTGCCGACAGCGCCAATGCTGTTGCCGCCGAAGCGGATCTGGTGATCGGCGTTGGGACCCGCTTTCAGGATTTCACCACCGGCTCATGGGCGCTGTTCAAGCATCCGGGCCGCAAGCTCTTGTCGCTCAACGTCCAGCCCTATGACGGTGCGAAGCACAATGCATTGCCTCTGGTGGCGGATGCGTGGATCGGGTTGCAGGCGCTTGACGCGGCGCTTTCAGGCTACAAACGACAGCCGGTCGATACACGCTTGAAAGACAAATGGTTTGCCGATGCCGACCGGATCACCGCTGCACCCACGGAGGGCAATGCCTTGCCTACCGACATGCAGGTGATCGGTGCCGTGCAGCGCCAGTCGCGTGACAATACGGTTGTCATGTGTGCAGCCGGTACGATGCCGGGCGAGTTGCACCAGCTCTGGAAGGCCGGGCGCGCCATGTCCTATCACATGGAGTATGGCTTCTCCTGCATGGGCTATGAAATTGCGGGTGGCCTTGGTATCAAGATGGCTGAGCCGGACCGCGACGTCATCGTCATGGTTGGCGATGGCTCCTACATGATGGCAAATTCCGAACTCGCCACCGCCGTGATGCTGGGTCAGAAAATCACCGTTGTCCTGACGGACAATCGCGGCTTTGGCTGCATCAACCGGCTGCAAATGGCCACTGGTGGCGCAGAGTTCAACAATCTGCTCGACCATGCCGCCCATGTGAACCCGTCGCAGATCGACTTCGCCGCGCATGCCCGCGCCATGGGTGCGGATACGCGCAAGGTTACGTCGATCACGGAGCTGGAAGCGGCCCTTGCCGAATCACGCGAAAGCCCACGCACAAGCGTGATCGTCATCGATACCGATCCCTACCCGACGCCTGACACCGGAGGCTGGTGGTGGGATGTTGCCGTGCCGGAAGTATCGGAGCGCGAACAGGTACGCGCTGCCCGCCGCGCCTATGAAGCTCAGCTGAAAGAAAGAAACTGACCGATGATATTGTACGGCACCAATCCCATTGCCTGGTCCAATGACGATGACCGCAGCCTCGGCGCGCATATCACGCTGGATCAATGCCTGGATGAAGCGGCGAAAATCGGCTTCGACGGCATCGAAAAGGGCCATAAATTCCCGCAAGAACCAGACGCGCTCAAGGCTGTGCTGGAGCAGCGGGGATTGCGTTATGTTTCCGGCTGGCACTCGCTCAACCTGCTCGTCAATTCGGTCGAAGACGAGAAAGCCGCGATGCAGCCCGCGCTTGACCTTCTGAAGGCCATGGGCTCGAAGGTCATCATCGTCTGCGAAACCTCCAACGCCATTCACGGCGATAACGACAAGCCGCTTTCCGAACGCCCCGTGCTGGAAGAAGCGCGCTGGCCAACTTTCGGCGCTGGCGTCGAAGCGCTCGCAGCTCATGCGGCTCAACAGGGGATTGCGCTCGTTTATCATCACCATATGGGCACGATCGTGCAAAGCGAGGACGAAATCGACCTGCTGATGCACCATACTGGCCCGGCGACGAAACTCCTGCTCGACACCGGGCATTGCCTGTTTGGCGGTGGCGATCCTGAGCGCGCAGCAAAAAAGCATATGGCGCGCGTCGGCCATATCCACGCCAAGAATGTTCGCCCGGCTATTGCAACCGAAGTCAGCGACCAAAGCCTTTCCTTCCTTGAAGGGGTGCGTCGCGGCGTGTTCACGGTTCCGGGCGACAAGGAAGGCGCGGTCGATTTCGTACCTGTTCTCAAGCAAGCTGCCGAACACGGCTATCAGGGCTGGCTCGTCATCGAAGCCGAACAGGACCCGGATATTCGCAACCCGTTCGAATATCAGACGCTGGGGCTGAAATCGCTGAAAGCATTCGCCAGGGACGCAGGGCTCGACAAGGGAGACTGAGACATGGCTAATCTGTTACGCAAGCCGCAAGGCACGCATGGCAAAGTCCACGACATCACGCCGGAAAGTGCCGAATGGGGTTATGTCGGTTTCGGTCTCTACCGGTTGAAACCGGGCGACACGGTCTCCGAGCGGACCGATGTCAACGAAGTCATTCTGGTGCTGGTGGAAGGCAAGGCCAAAATCACCGCATCGGGCGAAGATTTTGGCGAAATGGGCGAACGCATGAGCGTGTTCGACAAGCTGCCCCCGCATTGCGTCTATGTTCCAGCCGAAAGCGATTGGATAGCCATAGCGACAAGCGATTGCGTCCTCGCCGTCTGCACAGCACCCGGCAAGCCCGGACGCAAGGCGCAGAAACTTGGCCCCGAAGGCCTGACGCTGGAGCAGCGCGGCAAGGGCGCCAACACGCGCTACATCCACAATATCGCGATGGAAGGCCGCGATGTTGCCGACAGCCTGCTGGTGACGGAAGTCTTCACGCCACAGGGCAACTGGTCGTCCTATCCGCCGCACCGGCATGACGAGGACAATTATCCGGATATGACCTATCTGGAGGAGACTTATTACCACCGGCTCAATCCGGCGCAGGGCTATGGCATCCAGCGCGTCTTCACCGAAGATGGCAGCCTCGATGAAACAATGGCTGTTTCAGATGGTGATGTCGTGCTGGTCCCGAAGGGGCACCACCCCTGCGGCTCGCCCTATGGCTATGAGATGTATTATCTCAACGTCATGGCCGGGCCAATGCGTAAATGGCGCTTCAAGAACCACCCCGATCACGACTGGATTTATCAGCGCGATAATCCGTAAAATGCCTGAAAAATCCGAAAAGGCGGCTCGAAAGCCGCCTTTTTCAATTTCAAGAGCGAGACCCGTCAGCCGATTGCCATCAGACTGGCATTACCGCCTGCAGCGGTCGTGTTGATCGAGGTCGAGACCTCTTCCAACAGCCAGTTGAGGCAGTAAGCATCGTCCTTGGCGGCCAGTTCTTCGGTCGAGGCGGCCTGCGTCAGAACCAATGGTCCCGGCAGCCCCGCGATCTTCTGGTTGACCTCAAGAATGCGCGCACTGTCACCTTCGACAAGCGCGCCGGCGAAAGGCGCATCCGCCTGCCAGTCCTTGCTCCAGCTGATGCGGGCGGCAACGCTGGCAGGCAAGTCTTTCAGGCTGGCCTGCAAGCCGGAAGCCGCGTCGATTGCCGCCGTGTTGCCGGTGGCAAGCGCTGCTGTCAGCTGGCGATAGAGACCGATCTCGGTCTGCGGCACCAGCAGGATGCGACCACGCGGATGCAGCGCATAGAGGTTGCGTTCACCAACAGGACCCGGCAGCTCGATATCGAGACCGAGCGCCGAAACGCTGCCCGTCTCGCGCGCTGCCTGCGCCAGATCGTTCATGCCGCGCTGGCCAAGCCACTTCGCGAAATCCTTGAGCGCCGCGTCGGTGTGAACCGAGCTATGGCGCGGCGGGATCGGCGCGGTATCAACCAGACGTCCGAGATAGAGCGGACCACCCGCCTTCGGGCCGGTGCCGGACAGGCCGCGGCCACCAAACGGCTGAACGCCGACAATCGCACCGATGACGTTGCGGTTGATATAGATGTTACCGACGCGGATACGGTCGGCGACATTGGCGATGGTTTCATCAAGGCGCGTATGCAGACCGAAGGTCAGACCATAGCCCGTGGCGTTGATATCATCGATCAGGCGCTCCATGTCGTCGCGCTTGTAGCGCACCACATGCAGAACCGGGCCGAACACTTCACGCTTCAGATCGCGCAGCGTTTCGATCTCGATGATCGTCGGTGCAACGAATGTGCCCTTAGCGGTTTCCGGTCCAAGCGGAAGCTGCTCAACCTTGCGGCCAAGCTCACGCATGCCCTGAATATGCTTTTCGATGATGCCCTTGGCTTCGTCGGTGATGACCGGCCCGATATCCACCTTCAGCTTGTCGGTGCGCCCGATGGACAATTCGCGAAGCGCGCCCTTGAGCATGGCCAGAATGCGGTCTGCCACATCTTCCTGCAAGCAGAGTACACGCAGCGCCGAGCAGCGCTGACCGGCACTGTCGAAGGCAGAAGCGATCACGTCGAAGACAACCTGTTCGGCCAGAGCCGAAGAATCGACGATCATGGCGTTCTGGCCGCCGGTTTCGGCGATCAGCGGGATCGGTTTGCCGTTTGGCAGCAGGCGCGAAGCAAGCTGCGCCTGAATGAGTCGCGCAACTTCCGTCGAGCCAGTGAACATCACGCCGCAGGTTTCCGACGCTGCAACCAATGCAGCACCGATGCGACCATCGCCCGGCAGAAGCTGAAGCGCGTCAGCGGGAATACCGGCTTCGTGCAGGATACGCACGCCCTGCGCCGCGATCAGCGGCGTTTCTTCGGCAGGCTTCGCCAGAACCGGATTGCCAGCAACAAGCGCGGCTGCAATCTGGCCGGTGAAGATAGCGAGCGGGAAGTTCCACGGGCTGATGCAGACGATAGGACCGAGCGCCTTATGCGCAACGCCAAATGTGCGGCGGGTCTGTTCGGCATAATAGCGCAGGAAGTCGATGGCTTCGCGCACTTCGGCGATGGCGTTCGGCATGGACTTGCCCGCTTCACGCATCACGAGGCCGAGCAGTTCCGCCATGTCGCGCTGCATGATGTCGGCAGCGCGATCAAGGCAGGCGGCGCGTTCGGTGGGCGCTACGGCGGACCAGCTTGCAGTCGCCGTCTTTGCAATGGCCATCGCCTTGGCAACATCAGCGGCGTCGATTTCCGTGACCGTGCCGACAACGTCTTCGTGGTCGCCGGGGTTCAGAACCGGGCGGCTTGCGCCCTTTACCTTGACGCCTGCAACCTGCGGCTCGGACGTCCAGCTGCGATCTGCCGTCGCTTCAAGCTTCTTGCTCAGCGCATCGAGCGTCACTTCGTTGGACAGGTCGAAACCGGCGGAATTCTGGCGAGCGCCATAGAGACCTTCCGGCAGCGCAATCTGGTCATGGCGCGCACCGACGACGGCCATGGAGCGCACGACCTCGACCGGATCGGCGACCAGCTCATCAACGGACACATTTTCATCGCCAATGCGATTGACGAAGGATGAGTTCGCGCCGTTTTCGAGCAGGCGGCGCACCAGATAGGCCAGCAGTGTTTCATGCGTGCCAACCGGCGCATAAATGCGGGCCGGACGGCCAAGCTTGGACGGGCCGACAACTTCGTCATAAAGCGGCTCACCCATGCCGTGCAGGCACTGGAATTCGAACTTGCCGGTTTTGAAATCCTGGCCGGCGATGTGATAGATCGTCGCCAGCGTCTGCGCATTGTGGGTCGCGAACTGCGGGAAGACGGCATCGGTTGCCGCCAGCAGCTTGCGAGCGCAGGCAATGTAGGAAACGTCGGTGTGCACCTTGCGGGTATAGACCGGGAAGTCTTCCAGACCGTCCACCTGCGCGCGCTTGATTTCGGCGTCCCAATAAGCGCCCTTCACCAGACGCACCATGACACGGCGCTTGTTCTGGCGGGCCAGATCGATGATGAAATCGAGCACGAACGGACAGCGCTTGCCATAGGCCTGCACCACGAAGCCGATGCCTTCCCAATCGGCCAGATCCGGATCTTCGATCAGGCTCTGCAACAGATCGAGAGACAGTTCCAGACGGTCAGCTTCTTCGGCGTCAATGTTCAGACCGATATTGTAGGACTTGGCGATGGCCGCGAGTGCCTTCACCTTTGGCAGCAATTCACCCATGACGCGTTCGCTCTGCGAGCGGACATAACGCGGATGCAGCGCCGAAAGCTTGATGGAAATGCCGGGGCCGTCATAGATGCCGCGACCAGCGGAAGCGCGGCCAATGGCATGAATGGCGGTTTCGTAATCCTTGTAGTAGCGCTCGGCGTCGGCAGCGGTGGTCGCGGCCTCGCCCAGCATATCGTAGGAGTAACGGAAGCCGCGCTCCTCCAGCGGCTTGGCGCGCTTCAGTGCTTCGTCGATGGTTTCGCCGGTGACGAATTGCTCGCCCATCATGCGCATGGCCATATCGACGCCACGGCGGATAACCGGCTCGCCGCAACGGGCGATCAGGCGCGTCAGCGCAGCCGAAAGGCCGCGATCATTGACGGTGTTGGTGAGCTTGCCGGTAACGACGAGACCCCAGGTTGCCGCATTGACGAACAGCGAACGACCGCCACCGATATGGGATTTCCAGTCCCCATTAGAGATCTTGTCGCGAATGAGCGCATCGCGGGTCGCCATGTCTGGAATACGCAGCAGCGCTTCGGCGAGGCACATCAGCGCCACGCCTTCCTGGCTCGACAGCGAATATTCATGCACCAGACCTTCAACGCCGGTGCCCTTGTGCTTGGCGCGCAGCGCCTCGATCAGCTTGCGCGCCGTTGCGCGCACCGCCTTGCGGGTTTCATCCGGCAGTGTCGCCTGCTCAACCAGAGCCGTCACGCATTCCGCTTCCGAACGACGATAGGCGCTCGTGATGATCTGACGCAGAGCGCTCTGCTCGCGGATCGGCGGCGCAAAATTCTGGAAAACCGGATTTGTGGGAGCTGGAATTTTATCGGTCATGGTGCAAGGCTCGCAAAAGAGAACAGGCCCGGGCGTAACGCCCAGTTTACCTCTGTTTTATTTGGGTGCACACTATCATCGGCGCAAATTGCATTCTGCCTTGATTTGAACCATATAGAGGAAAAACGATCTTATTATCGCGATCTATAAAGGCAAAATGAATGCGAAAGATAGAGTCTATAGACGATCTGGATCAGTTCGACCGGCGCATTCTGGAAGTTCTCAGCGAAGACGGCAGAATTCCGGTAACCGAGCTGTCTAAAAAGGTCGGTCTTTCCAAGACGCCATGTCAGGCGCGACTGAAAAGGCTGGTCGATGAAGGCTATATTCTGGGCTTTCGCGCGGCTATCGATCCGGAGAAACTTGGCATCGATCACATCGCCTTCACGACGGTTAAACTGTCCGACACACGCGAGGCGGCGCTCAACGCCTTCAACACGGCGGTGCGCAAGATACGCGAGGTGGAAGAGTGCCACATGATCGCGAGCTCGTTCGATTATCTTTTGAAAGTGCGTACACCAAATATCCGTCGCTATCGCGAAGTGCTGGGCGAGAAGATTTCCAGCCTGCCCAATGTGGCAAGCACATCGACCTTCGTGGTGATGGAATCCGTCAAGGACAATCGCCCCGTCAGAGTCTATCCGGGCGCGATCTGACCAAAAGAAAATGGCGGGCATTGCCCGCCATTTTCATTTTCCATTGCTGGAACGGATTAGTTCAGGCCGAGCGTGCCGCGCAGCGTGGACAGGTCTTCGGCCAGCGTCGTCACCGGACCGGCAAGCGCCTTGCGGTCGTCTTCCGACAGCTTGTCATAGGTTTCGTAGCCGTCGCCCTTCTTGTACTTGGCAAGAATATCGTCAACGGTCTTGAAGTTGGCTTCGACCTTCTTGATCAGGTTAGGATTTTCCTTCTCGATCAGCGGCTTGAACAACTCGACAATCTTCTGCGCGCCATCGACATTGGCCTTGAAATCCCAAAGGTCGGTGTGGCTGTAACGGTCTTCTTCGCCGGAAATCTTGCCAGCAGCCACTTCCTCCATGAGTGCGGCTGCACCGCCCACGACCTTTTCAGGCGGAACAGTCAGGTCTTTTACACGCTTCTGGAGTTCCAGAACATCGGCATAGAGCTTGTCCGCAAAAGGCGTCAGGCCATCGGTCGTGTTCTGTGCGAACAGGCCATATTCGAGGCGGTGGAAGCCGGTGAAATCTTCCGACTTCTCGCCATTTTCATGATCGTCGGCGCGGCTGTCGATAGACGCATCGAGATCAGCGAAAAGTTCAGCAATCGGCTCGATCTTTTCATAGGAGACGCGCGAGGACGGATAGAGTTCTTTGGCCTTCGCCAGATCGCCAGCCTTGATCGCATCCGTGAAAGCCTTGGTGTCCTTCACCAGAATGTCGAGGTGCTCCTGCACATAGACCTTGTAGTCGGCAATCGGCTGGACGAGATCCAGCGGCGAAACCTCGGCCTTGGCAGCGCCGAAGCTGAGCGAGAGCGCGACGGCGCAAGCCGAAGCAAGCCCAGAAACATACAGGGGCAGACGATACTTCATGTTTAGCCTCTCCATGATGATGGACAGAGCGCTCCGGCCTCAACCGTCAAAACGCTCTGTCATCTTGTTTGTGCATTTCTCCAAACAGCTTGGGCAGTTGTGGGGGAAATGCCTCCACCTCACCCGCGGGCGTTTTGCGGCCCGCTCGCCGCAAGCAATCCACGCGCGTAATAGTCCTGATCGTCCGTCACGCCCGGCAGCGCGAAGAAATATCCGCCGCCGATGGGCTTGATATATTCTTCCAGCGGCTCGCCATTGAGGCGGTTCTGGACCGTGATGAAACCTTTTTCGAGGTTGGCCTGATAGGCAATGAACAGCAGCCCCATATCGAGCTGGCCCGACTTGGTGACACCGTTCGAATAGTTGAACGGACGGCGCAGGATCAGGTTCTCATGCGCCTTGGCATCACGCGGATTGGCCAGACGGATATGCGAATCCATCGGCGTGACCTTGCCATCGTGATCCTTGGCAAAATCCGGCACATCGGCTTCTGTCTTACCGTCGAACGGCGCACCGCTATCCTTGCGACGACCGAAAATCGTCTCCTGCTCCTGCAATGGCGTGCGGTCCCAGCGCTCCACCATATTGCGGATGATGCGCACCGCGACATAGCTGCCATTGGCGGCCCAATCCGGCTCGTCGCTTTCCTTCTGCACCCAGACAACCTGCTGCATCAGTTTCTTGTCGGATGCATCCGGATTGGCCGACCCATCGCGGAAACCGAGGAAGTTACGCGCGCTTTCCTTGGCTTTCGGCGAATGCGGCGGCTGCACCGGCACAGTGCCTTCCTGCTTCCAGCGCACCATCAGCAAGTCCGGCATATTCTTCATAATATCGCGAAGCGCGTGAATATTGGTGTCCGGCGTGTTGGAGCAGAACTGGATCATCAGATCGCCATGGCAGATATCCTTCTGCAAGGCATCGTTGGGGAAGCCGGTCATGCGCTGAAGGCGCTTCGGTTTCATCGGCTTCAGGCCGAAACGGTCATCGAACAGCGAATTGCCGAGCGCGACCGTTATCGTCAAATTGTCCGGCGTCACCGTCGGGCCGAGAATGCCTGAATCAGACGGCGGAAATTTTGCGTCGAGCACCGGCGGCTCGCCGCCCTTCATGAGAAAGGCAGCGCGCTCGGTCAGGAGCTTGAACATGCGCTCAAGTTCACCGCGATCCCGCGCCAGAACATCGAAGGCGGCAACCAGGCCAGCCGCCGGACGCGCATTGACAATGCCCGGCTGGTGAACGCCATGGAACGGCTGGCTTTCGTGAATTTTGTCGCTTTCCGGCGCGTTGGTCACGCTGTCGGAAGACAGTGCATGGGCCGGTTGCGGGTTCAACACGCCCGCCACCGCGCCGGCAACGCCGGTTGCCCCAGCGCCCAGCAGCAATGCGCGGCGTGAAGGTGAAACAGGATTATCGGTTTTCAAAAATTTCTTGGTCATTAATCCACTCCCAATTGATCGCGGAGTTTAGAGAATTGGGCGGCGAGCGAGGCGGCGCCGTCCTTGATCTTCGCCTTTTCATCAGACGAAAGATTGTCATAGGTCTTGAAACCATTGCCTTCGGCATTGGCGCTCAAAAGAGCGTTCACCGCAGCCAGTTCCTTGTCGATGCCTTCAAATGCCTTCGCATCGACCTTGTCCACGATGGGACGCAACACATCCACCGTCTTGGCCGCGCCTTCAACGAGACCGGCGAATGCGTGCAAATCGGTGTGGGCATAGCGGTCTTCACCCGTATCGCCCGCCGTCGAAGCAAAGCGATTAAGCGCCGATGCAGTACCAGCGAGCATGCGATCCGGCGAAATGCGCAGGGCGCGAATACGCTCCTTCAAGGCACCGGCATCCTGTGCCAGCTTGTCCGCGACCGGGGCCAGACCGTCTGCCGATTTCTGCTCGAACAGCCCGTATTCGATACGATGCAGGCCGCCAAAAGCAGCATCCTGCTCACGCTTTTCAAAATAATCAGCACGCGCATTGATGGCCGTATCGAGATCGGAGAAGGCTTCGGAGACCGGCGCAATGCGGGCATAGGCGGCGCGGGCCGGACCATAGGCTGCCTGCGCTGCTTCCAGATTGCCGCTGGTGACAGCAGCCGACAGATCGCCTGTCTCCTTCTGGAATTCAGCCACTTCTGCTGCAAGATAAATCTGGTATTCCGCCAGCGCGCCGATAAAGGCGGTCAGTGGCAGTTTCTTGCCCTTTTCTGCATCACTTGCGGCGGACGGCGTGACCGTCAGCTTGCCACGCGGGTTGGACAGCAGGCCGCAGGTGATCTGATATTCGCCGGGCGCGAGCTTTGCCGTGATTGTCTGCTTGAAACCGGGCGCGATATTTTCGCGCTCTTCCAGCACCATGACGCCGTCGAGAATTTCCCATTCGACGGTGCGGTCGGACTTGTTGACGATCTCAAACACCGAGCGCCCGGCCGGAACGGACAGCTCGTTCGGTTCGCAGCTTTTCGCATTGATCGCCACCTGAATTTTGCCTTCGGCATCGGCATGACGCGCCTTATCCGAAACGCGCGAGGCATAATAGAAGGCCGCCCCCGCCGCCACGAGCAGCAGCACGGCCAGCACCAGCCCGATGCGAACCAGATTGCGGGAGAAAGGTTCGGTGGCTCTAGGGTTCGTCATGAAAAATCTCTTCGACTAAGCGCTATGCTTGGCCTCAGCGCCCTGAACAGGCGCGGAGGATGGCATCAGGAAAAGAACGAGTGCTGGAACAAGGAAGGCGACATAGGCCACGACTTCGCTAACCGTCGGCGTTGCGATATAGCCGAAGATTCCGGCCAGAACCGAACCGAGCGTGCTGTCCAGCGGTAGAATGTCGCTTGCGTCGAAAACCACCGTCTGGAAATGGTTCCAGAGACCGGCTTCATGCAACGCCATCACCGAATTGGCCAGAATACCGGCGGCGATAATCAGGATGAAAACGCCAGTCCAGCGGAAGAAACGGCGCAGATTGAGCTTCAAACCACCCTTGAAGATGGCATAGCCGACGACAGCGGCAAGCAGCACACCCAGAAGCGCGCCAAGCGGGGCGGCAGCGCCTTCGCTTTGCTGGAATGCGGCCAGCAGGAAGAAGACCGACTCCAGCCCCTCGCGGGCAACAGCGAAAAACACCATCAGGATAAGGCCGACGCCCTTATGCGTCGGCGTTTCAAAAGCAGCGTCGATGGAATGATGCAGCTCGGCCTTGATCGAGCGCGCTGCCTTGCGCATCCAGAACACCATGGAAGTCAGCACGAAAACGGCGATCAATCCAATGATGGCTTCGAACAGTTCCTGCGCCTTTTGCGGAAACTCTGCGCTCAGAATTTGCAGGATCGCGCCAACGGTCAGCGACATGGCAAGCGCCAGAAGAATGCCGATCCAGACAACGGGCATCCAGGCGCTGCGTCCCGTCTGATGCAGATAGCTCGCGATGATACCAACGATCAGCGCTGCCTCCACGCCTTCGCGGAACATGATGAGAAACGGTACGAGCATTTCGTTCTATCCAAACAGACAGAGAAACCGGCCCGCCCCTTTTGACCAGTTCTCGATCAGCCTAAGCCTTCGTCAATTGGTCACCTTTTATAATTAGCTTACACCCACTGCAAGACAAATGAACATGACCACGCTAGGAATGTTTTAGAATTATTCTAACGATTTCATGCGTTTATGGAAGCAATTAAGGCAAGGCTGACGAACCGTGGCAGACAGGCCCGGGCGACTCACGCCCTATCCCACGGAAAAGATTTTGAATTTTTCTGTGCCGCAACCTGAACCGAAATGAAACACAACCCCCGTTTGCATTGCGGTAGCGCGATCATAAACCCGTGAAAAAGTTCATAATCTTCCGAAATCGACAAAAAAAGTCGACTAAGGGGTTGAACAATGCGGCTGACTGATCCATATCGGGGTTACTTACCGCTGTGCCTCCTCCCATTGCGCGCGGTAAGTGTTCCCCTCTGGAGGTTTGCCCAAGTGGCACCTTCATAACTAAGCCGGACTTCCTAGTCCGGCTCTTTTTTTGCCTGAATTCCTGTAGCGCCAAATAAAAGAAGCTCCACCGCAGCAGAGCTTCTATATTTGAATTATAATAAATGCTTCACATTCTCGGGAAGCATACATACTCACCGTAATGATCAAAACAACACAATTTCTCGCCGTAGCGCCAGCACTGTAATGTGGATTCTAATCTGGCAGCATTATCCTTCGCGAACGCCGCTCTGGAAGAAAATCCGATAAAGATCGGAAAGAGAGACAAGACTAAAACTATTATCTTCATAATAAATCCGTCCGATATGTTTTCTTCTATTTGCGATCAGCAGATAATTGCAAAAGCGGCGTTTTCTGAAAACCCCAACAAACCGGACAGAAAAAAGCGCCGCATTTCGGCGGCGCTTTCGTGTTTTCAGTCATCCAACTGGCAATCAACCGTAGGCTGCAACCGGCGGGCACGAGCAGATGAGGTTTCTGTCGCCGCCGACATTGTCCACGCGGCTGACCGGCGGCCAGTATTTTGCCGTGGCGTCGAATTCGCCGCCCAAGGCAATGGCCGGGAACACCGCTTCCTCACGCGTGTAAGGATGCGTCCATTCACTGGCCAGCGTATCGCCTGCCGTGTGCGGTGCATTGGCCAGCGGATTGTCATCCTGCGGCCAGACACCCTCGGCGATCTTCTTCGCCTCACCAGCAATGGCGATCATAGCGTCGCAGAGACGGTCGATTTCCGACTTCGGCTCGGATTCTGTCGGCTCGATCATCAGCGTACCCGCAACCGGCCAGGACATGGTCGGCGCATGGAAACCATAGTCGATGAGGCGCTTGGCCACATCTTCCACGGTTACGCCCGCGCTATCCTTGAGAACACGCGTATCCACGATGCACTCATGCGCCACGCGGTCATGCGCGCCCGTATAAAGGATCGGATAAGCGTCCTTCAAGCGATGCGCGATGTAGTTGGCATTGAGGATCGCAGCTTCGGTCGCCTTTTTAAGACCTGCACCGCCCATCATGCGGATATACATCCACGTAATGACCAGAATAGACGCGCTGCCGAAGGGAGCTGCCGAAACGGCGTGCTTGGAACCAAGATCAACGTGGCCTGGCAGATAAGGCACCAGATGTTTGGCAACGCCGATCGGACCGACACCCGGACCGCCGCCGCCATGCGGAATGCAGAAGGTCTTGTGCAGGTTCATATGGCAGACATCGGCGCCGATATCGCATGGACGCGCAAGGCCAACGAGTGCATTGAGGTTTGCGCCGTCGAAATAGACTTGACCGCCATTGTCATGGACGATTTCGCAGAAAGCCTTGATGCCTTCTTCGAACACGCCATAGGTCGACGGATAAGTGATCATGAAGGCGGCGAGATTATCGCGATGCTTCTCGGCCTTGGCCTTGAGGTCATCGATATCGATGTCGCCATCCGGGCGGCAATTGACCACGACAACGCTCATGCCTGCCATCGAGGCGCTGGCCGGATTGGTGCCATGCGCGGAGGATGGAATCAGGCAGATGTTGCGATGACCTTCACCACGCGACTGGTGATAGTGACGGATAGCCAGAAGTCCGGCATATTCGCCCTGACTGCCCGCATTCGGCTGCAGCGAAACACCTGCAAAGCCGGTGACTTCGCAAAGCCATGCTTCGACGTCAGCCGTCATCTTCGCATAGCCTTCGGTCTGTGCCGCAGGCGCGAAGGGATGCAGGTTCGCAACCGTGTTCCAGCTCACCGGCATCATTTCTGCCGCCGCATTGAGCTTCATGGTGCAGGAACCAAGCGGGATCATTGCGCGGTCAAGCGCCAGATCCTTGTCGGCCAGACGACGCAGGAAGCGCATCATCTCGGTTTCCGAACGGTGCGAATGGAACACATCCTGCGTCAGGAAGCCCTCACCGCGTCCCTTGCCCGGAACGAGGACCGCGTCGCCTTCGACCGCCTTCGCGCCGAACAGAACGGCGAGCGCCGCCAGATCGTCTTCGGTCGAGGTTTCGTCGAAGGTCACGCCAACCGTGTCGGCATCGATGATGCGCAGCAGACGACCGCCCTTGTCGGCCTCGTCAGCGATTTTCGCAGCCTTGCCGGCGACCTTGACCGAAACCGTATCGAACAGGCTTTCGCCTGCGATTTCGACACCAGCGGCCTTGAGACCGGCAGCAAAACGGGCAGCAAGAGCGGCAATGCGTGTGGCAATCGCCTGCAAACCAGCCGGACCGTGCCAGATGGCATAGGATGCAGCCATATTGGCGAGCAGCGCCTGCGCAGTGCAGATGTTCGAGGTCGCCTTATCGCGACGGATGTGCTGTTCGCGGGTCTGGAGCGCCAGCCGATAGGCCGCGCGGCCATGCGCATCGACCGACTGGCCAACAATGCGGCCCGGAATGATGCGGGTGAGCGGTTCAGACACAGCGAGATAAGCGGCATGCGGGCCACCAAAGCCCATCGGCACGCCGTAACGCTGCATGGAGCCAACCGCCATGTCCGCACCCCACTTCGCGGGAGCTTCCATTATGGTCAACGCCAACGGGTCGGCAACGGCGATAACCAGCGCGCCCTTGGCCTTTGCATCGGCGATAACGCCGGTGAAGTCGCCGTAAACGCCCTTGGTATCCGGCCACGGCACGATGACAGCAGCGGTGTTGTCATCGACGGTGCTGCCAGCCTCAACCAGCCAGCCGAGCGGCTCGGCGCGCGTGTTGACGACATCGACGGTCTGCGGATGCAGATCGCCCGCCAGAAGCACGCGGCTGCGCTTGTCGCGGTGATGACGGCAGGCAACGCCGACAGCTTCCGCAACGGCGGTTGCTTCATCGAGCAGCGAGGCGCAGGCAACCGGCAGGCCGGTCAGCTCGGCAACCAGCGTCTGGAAGTGGAACAGCAGCTCCAGACGGCCCTGGCTGATTTCCGACTGGTACGGCGTATAGGCCGTGTACCAGGCTGGATTTTCAAACAGATTGCGCTGGATCACCGGCGGCGTATGCACGCCATGATAGCCCGCACCGATGAAGCTCTTCTTCACCACGTTGCGGCCCATGATTTCATTCAATTCGGCCAGCGCCGCATGTTCGCTCAACGGCGCTGGCAAATCCAGAGCGCGGTTGAGACGGATGGACGCCGGAACGGCCTGCGTGATGAGGGTTTCCATGGAAGGAAGGCCGAGCGCGGCCAGCATGGCGCGCTCGTCTTCAATTCTCGGCCCGATATGACGGGCAACAAAGGGAAGAACCTGCTGGGTCATCGCTTTATCCTACCAGAGCGTCGTAACCGGCCTTGTCGAGCAGACCGGAAAGCTGGCCTTCATCCGAAAGCTTCAGCTTGAACAGCCAGCCATCGCCTTCGGCAGCCTGATTGATCAGAGCCGGATCGGACGACACGGCTTCGTTGACTTCCACCACTTCGCCGTCAACCGGCGCATAAACGTCGGAAGCGGCCTTGACCGATTCCACAACCACGACGCCCTCGCCCTTGGAAACGGTGCGACCGACTTCCGGCAGCTCGACGAAAACGAGGTCGCCCAGCTGTTCCTGTGCGTGGATCGTTATGCCGACAGTGGCGACGCCGTTTTCGACGCTGATCCACTCGTGATCTTCGGTGAACAGGATTTTGGCCATGGAAATTATCCTTTGCGATAGCGATGCGGTGTGAAGGGAAGCGCCGAAACGTCAACGGGAACCTTGTTGCCGCGAACTTCAGCGAAAATACGTGTGCCGGGCGTGGCGAGGCTGGCCTCGACATAGCCCATGGCGACCGGGAAACCGGCGGAGGGACCAAAGCCGCCCGATGTGACCGTGCCGATCTGGCGGCCGCTTTCATCGAACAGGTCTGCGCCGCCGCGTACCGGCTGCCGGCCTTCCGGCTTGAGGCCGACGCGCTTGGCGGCAGCGCCCTTGGCAATAGTGTCGAGCACTGGCTTGGCACCGTTGAAGGCGGCTTTCTCGCGCACGGCCTTGGTGATCGCCCAGGTGAGACCGGCGGAGACCGGATCGGTTTCCGGCGTGATGTCCTGTCCGTGCAGGCAAAGCCCGGCTTCGAGGCGCAGGCTGTCGCGAGCGGCAAGGCCGATCCACGCAACGCGTTCGTCGGCGAGAAGCTTGGTCGCCAGCGCGCGCGCCTCATCGGCAGGCAGGCCGATTTCAAAACCGTCTTCGCCGGTATAGCCCGAGCGGGTCATGAACCAGCCCGGCTTCGGCTCAAAGCCGCTCATGAAGGCGAGATCGGCAGCACCGGTAAGACCGGCATCGTTAATAACGCTTTCGGCTTCCGGCCCTTGAATGGCGAGGAATACGCGGTCGAGCGGATTGACCGTAACCTGTTTGCCGGAAGCGGCTTCGTTCAAATGCTCGATATCGGCATCGGCATTACCCGCATTGGCGACGACCATGAAGCGGTCTTCGCCAAGACGCGTGACGATGAGATCGTCCAGAATGCCGCCCTTGTCATTAAGGAAGAAAGTGTATTTCGACTGGCCAGGCTTCAGCACGGTCGGGTCGAGCGGGCAGGTTTCCGCCAGACGCGCTGCGGCATCGCTGCCGGAAACTTCGACCAGCTTCATATGAGAAATATCGAAAAGGCCCGCATGGTCACGCGTATGAAGATGTTCCTTCATGACGCCCAGCGGATAGGTGATCGGCATGTTCCAGCCTGCAAAGCCGCCAAAGCGCGCGCCAGCCTGTTCATGCAAGTCCTGCAAAGGCAGGATATTCAAATGTGCGGTATCGCCCATAACAACTCCAGAGTCGCACGTGTGCCTTCCGCAAAATGCGGTAGCTTCGTGCCCCTCTGTCTCAGGCCTGAGAGACTCGCATAGCAAAGCGCTATACTTACACCTTCGGCGCGGAGTTTCCCCCGACTTTCCAGAGTTGTCTTACCCGTCTGCGGTTCCTTGTACCTGAGAGATTTCGGGCGATTTCCCCTTCGGCGGCCAATTGGCGCTCTCCCGCAGACAGACAGTGAAAAAGCATTTGTAAAACGCATGCTTCGGCACCCGACACAAATCCCTTAGCTTAATCCGCTTTGGGAGTCATGTAGAATTGTAGTCTTCAACCGACAATTTCCAGAAGTTTTGCGACAAAACTTGAGCCATTGCGCCCGCCGCCCAAGGATCAGCCGACATGGATGTATAAATAAGAGATTTTCACTATCTATGTGGAAAATGATAGCGATGGAGGCTCTGCACGGCATCAAATTTGGTGATTTGGCCATGGAGAACGGCAATTGTGATAACATAATGACCGATCTGCGTAAAAAACATGCAATCTCCAAGCTTAATTGCACATCAGCTATGCAAATCTGGCTCTCCTTTTTCAGATCGCACCAGCCTATATGCTGTCTGCAACACAGAGAGATAGATTTTACTAGGTGAGAGAAATGAACCTGATCCGCTCGTACAACAACTGGCGCCGTTACCGTACAACCGTAAACGAACTGAGCCGCCTGAGCCCACGTGAACTGAACGACCTCGGCATCCTGCCTTCGGAAATTCCGTTCGTCGCACGCAAGGCTGCTGCTCGCTAATCAGCGGGAAAAGCGCCATCCGAAGGCATCAGCCTTCTTTCAGGATCGCGTCCTCCAAACCGCGCGGTCCTTATAGTTTCCAGAGCATTCAATTGCTCAAACGAGTTATCGCCGGGGTTTCCTCCTCCCATTTTTCCCTGGCGATCCAAAGACCGGACATCCTCCTCCCCCCATTGTCCGGTCTTCCCCATAAGCACCCGTCGCTCCTCCCGCGACGGGTGTTTTCGTTTGCGCCGACCTGTTCAGCTTTCCTGTGAGGCAGGCGTCGTCGCAGTTCCCCGATCCAGCAGCATCGAAATTCCGAACACAACCAGACCGGCCAGAGCCAAAAGCGCGCCGACCGTACCGGTCGATGTCCAGCCATAGCCCCATGCAATTGCCAGTCCGCCAAGCCATGCACCGAGTGCATTGGCGAGATTGAGCGCTGAATGGTTGAGCGCCGCAGCGAGCGTCTGGGCATCGGCTGCGACATCCATCAGGCGGGTTTGCAGTGCAGGCACCAGCGCAAAACCGCCGCCGACCAGAAGCACATTAAGGAAAGCGGTGAGTGGATGCTGCATCAGCAGCGGGAATGCCAGCATCACCGCCATGTCATAAAGCAGCACGATCCCAACGGTTCCCATGACGGAACGGTCGGTCAGCCGGGAGCCCACTACATTGCCCAGCACCATGCCGAGACCGAACATAACGAACACCAGCGGCATCCATTTCACATCGATATTCGAAACTTCCGTCACGGTGGCGGCGACATAGGAAAAGACGGAAAACAGCCCGCCCGTGCCGATGGCGCCAATGGCAAGCGTTAGCAGCACCTGTTTGCGGCGCAGCGCACCCAGCTCACGCAGCGGCGATGCGCCTTCTGCGGCGGGCAGCTTTGGCACATAAAGCGTCACCATCACCATGGTCAGAATGGCGATCAGGCCGACCGCGCCGAACATGGCGCGCCAACCCGCCACCTGCCCCAGCCATGTGGCCAGCGGCGTGCCGCACAGCGTGGCAATCGTCAGGCCCATCATGACACGCCCAACCGCCTGCGCGCGCTTGCCCGGCTCGGCCAGCGATGCAGCAACCAGCGATGCGACGCCGAAATAAGCGCCATGTGGGAAGCCTGCGATAAAACGCATTATATAAAGGCTGGAATAATCCTGCATGAAAGCGCTGGCAAGATTGCCAAAGGCAAACAGGCCCATCAGCAGGAACAGGAGCTTGCGGCGGTCGAGCTTCGCGCCGATGACGGCCAGCACCGGCGCGCCGATCAGCACGCCCAGCGCATAAGAACTGATGAGATGTCCGCCCTGCGGGATCGTGACGTTGAGGTCGCGTGCAATATCCGGGAGCAGTGCCATGATGGCGAACTCGCCGGTGCCGATGCCGAAGCCACCAATGGCAAGCGCGATTTCCGCCATGCGTTCGGACGAGCGTGGCGAAGATTTCCGCATCGCAGCGGAAGACTGAAATTGTGACATGAATAGGCCTGAAGGGAGTGTAGGAGTCTCGCACACCTACCACCCATTTCATGCAAAGGCGATACGCCTTCTTGTCACGCGTAAAGTTCGAAAGCGCATCCCAAAAAGCGCGAAGCGGTTTTCGGGATGCGCGCGAGAGATCAACTTGCGGCGACGACTTCGATTTCGACCTTGAATTCCTCGCGGGTAAAGCCGGAAACGATCATCAGCGTCGAGGCGGGCGCTGGCTGCGGAAACAGCCTGTCGCGCACGTCCATATAGGGGCGCATATAGGCGCGATCCGTCACATAGGCGTTGATGCGCACGACATTGGAAAGATCCATGCCGCCATCGCGCAAAATGCGACGGATATTCTCGAAGCAAAGCTCGGCTTGCGCGGCCGCATCTTCGGGCACGCTTCCATCCGGCGCGATACCGAGCTGGCCGGAGCAGAACACCAGTTCGGCACCGGCTTGCACCTTCACGCCATGACTATAGGCGGCGAAGGGTGCCGCCATGTCGGCAGGCAGCAAATGTTGCAAAGTGCTCATCGAACGATCCTTATGATTTGGGGGCGCTGGCCAGAAGTTCCTTCAGGCGCGGCGCACCCGCGGCAATGTCGGCTTCCGTGGGGGTGATCCCGGCCGCCAGCAGGCGGCGGGCGATCATGTGGTCGGCCGGGCGATTGATGGAATCAACCGCCACCAGCCTGTCACCGGCAAAATGGAAGATCGAAAAGGCATTATCATCGGGATTGCCTGACAGAATATGACGATCTGCTTCAAATGACAGGCCTGCCGTCTGGAGCTTCATGTCGCCCTGATCAGACCAGAACCACGCTACTTCGCGGAACGGCGTGGCGCGCCCGACAATGCTGCGGGCCACATGCTTGGCCTGATCGGTCGCGTTCTGCACCGATTCCAAGCGCACACGCCGACCGGCATGAAAATGGTCGTAGCTCACGCAATCGCCGATGGCGTAGACATGATCCGCTGATGTGCGCATCTTTTCATCCACGACAATGCCATTGTCGGTGACGAGTCCGGCTGCGGCAGCGAGTTCGACATTGGGCAGCGCGCCGGTGCCGATAACAACCATATCCGCCGGGAACACGGTCCCATCTGCTGCCTTTACACCGGTCACGCGACCGTTTTCGCCTTCGATTGCCATCACACCAAGCCCGGTGTGCAGCGTAATTCCCGCGGCGCGGCTGCGCGTTTCGACATGTGCAGAGATTTGTGTCGCGACCGAGCGGCCAAGAACACGCGGCGCGGCCTCGATCAACACGGTGTTCTTGCCGAGCGCCATCGCGCTATGTGCCATTTCAAGCCCGATGAAGCCGCCGCCGATGATCACGACATTGCTGATGGTGGGCATGAGGCCAGCAATGCGGCGCGCATCTTCCATCCGGCGCAGCGTGACGACACCGTCAAGATCGACGCCCGGCATGTCGGGAACGCGCGCGCGGGCACCGGTTGCAAAGACCAGATCAGACCAGTGCAGCACGCGACCGTCATCAAGGGTCACCGTGCGGTCGGTCAGCGATACGCCTTCGACCCGATGCCCGAACAACATCTCGATATTATTGTCGCGATAGGCGCTTTCCGGACGCAGCACCAGGCCGCCATGCTCAGGTGCCTTGAGATAGGATTTGGAAAGCGGCGGCTTATGATAGGGAATATCCGTCTCATCGTTGATGAGTACGATGTCTCCGGCATAGCCTTCCTGACGAAGGCTGATTGCGGCCTGCGAGCCCGCATGGCCCGCGCCAATAATAATGCATCTCTCGTCCATAGGACCTCCGGAAATTTCCCCGCATCATAGTCATGTGCTGGTCTGTCGCGTGGCGCATCTACCACGGATTCACATCTTAATTGCACGGGGCTCGCAATTTTTAAACATTTAGTTTGACCAATCGGTCAGATTGTTTAGTAAGGTTGCTGCTTCAAGACAAAATTTGGAGCGCCACCTTGAAACGATATTGGTCCGATTACACGAGCGAGGCGTTTTCGCGCCTTGAGCGCGACAAGCTCGTGGCGGTGTTGCCTGTTGGCGCAATCGAGCAGCACGGACCGCATCTGCCGATGTGTGTGGATGCCGCCGTCGCGGATGGCATGGTGGCGGAACTGATCAAACGCTTGCCCGATACAAGCAAGGTTCTGTTCCTGCCGACACAGGCCATTGCCAAGAGCAATGAACACAAGCGTTATCCTGGCACGCTGACCTTTTCAGTCGAAACTGTCATCCGCATGTGGTGCGAGATAGGCACCTGCGTGGCGGCAAGCGGCGTGCGCAAGATGGTGCTGTTCAACAGCCATGGCGGCAATATTCCGGTGATGGACATTGTCGCCCGCGAATTGCGCGTGCAGCACAATATGATGGTCTTCTGCCTCAACTGGTTCGGCCTGGGCATGCCCGATGGCGTTTACAGCGAGCATGACCTGAAGCATGGCATCCATGCTGGCGACATGGAAACATCGGTGATGCTGGAAATGCATCCCGATCTGGTGGTGATGGAAAAGGCGCAGGATTTCCGCACGCTGACCGAAGTTTTCGCCGACGAATACAAGCACATCAGCCTTGGCGGCGGCGCCAAGCCCGCATGGCAGATGCAGGATATCAATGCCTATGGCGCAGCCGGCAACGCATCGATTGCCACCGCTGAAAAGGGTCGCAAGACCATCGATTTTGCTGCCGACCGGCTGATTGAAGCGCTGGGCGAGATTGAGCGCGCGCCGCTCTCCTGGCTCGACAAAAATCCCGCTTGGTAAGGACGATGAGCGTGGCCCCCAACTCGCAGAACCAGTCACCACTGATCGACATCAACGGCGTCTACAAGCAGTACGGCACCGGCGTCATGGCCGTGAACGACATGTCGCTCAAGATCGAGCAAGGCCAGTTCGTCAGCTTTCTTGGGCCTTCGGGCTGCGGCAAGAGCACGGCGCTGCGCATGATCGCCGGACTGGAATCGGTCTCGGCTGGCGAAATTCGCGTCAATGGTCATGCGCCCGGCAAGGGTCCTTCCGGCGCACAGGATATCGGCTTTGTGTTTCAGGAGCCGACGCTGATGCCCTGGGCCAGCGTCTATGACAATGTCTATCTGCCGCTGCGGCTTTCCGGCGTTTCGCGCAAGGAAGCCAAGCCCCGCATTGAAGAAGTGCTGACGCAGGTTGGCCTGTCGCGTTTTGCCAATGCCTTTCCGCGGGAGCTTTCGGGAGGCATGAAAATGCGCGTTTCCATTGCGCGCGCATTGGTGACTCGCCCGCGCCTGCTTTTGATGGACGAGCCTTTTGCAGCGCTCGACGAGATGACGCGCTTCAAGCTCAATAATGACGTGTTGCGGCTGTGGCAGGAACACGGACTGACCGTGATCTTCGTCACCCACAGCGTCTATGAGTCGGTCTATCTCTCCAACCGCGTGATCGTGATGGCGGCGCGTCCGGGTCGTGTCGTCGCGGACATTCCCATCATCGGCACTTATCCGCGGGCCGAAAACTACCGCACCACGGATTCTTACGCGAAATATTGCGCCAAGGTTTCCGATACGCTGACCGCGACGCTTTCCTCTGAAGATATCGATCACTGAGGACATGCAAATGAACCAGATGCAAAACGAACTGCCAGTCCTCAATTCCGAACAGGATCGTCTCGCACGACGCGAACGCACGCTGCGCATTCTCATGCCGACGCTGGCGATCATTATCGCGCTCGGCATCTGGGAAGGTCTGGTGCGCTTCTATGAAGTGCCACATTACCTGATCCCGGCCCCGTCACTGATTGCCGAAACGCTGTTCAAGGACGGCCCGTCGCTGATGGCCTCCATGTGGTTCACCGTCAAGCTGACGCTCATCTCGCTGGCCTGCGCCATCATTGGCGGCGTTTTGCTCGGCATGGTGTTTGCGCTGTCGCGTCCGATCGAAATGGCGTTCTTCCCCTTCGCCGTCATCCTTCAGGTGACGCCGGTCATCGCCATCGCACCGCTGATCCTGATCTATGTGCGCGATACTTTCTCGGCCCTGCTTATCTGCGCGTGGATTGTCGCTTTCTTCCCGATTCTGTCCAATACGGTGATCGGACTGCGCAGCGCCGACCACAATCTGCGCGATCTGTTCAAGCTTTATCGCGCCTCGCCGTGGCAGCGCCTGCGCTATCTGCTGGCCCCGAGCGCGCTGCCCTATTTCATGGCGGCCCTGAAAATCGCCGGTGGCCTGTCGCTGATCGGCGCCGTGGTGGCTGAATTCGTCGCAGGCACCGCAGGCCAGAGCACCGGCCTTGCCTCGCGTATTCTGGAATCGAGCTTCCGTAATGAAATCCCGCGCATGTTTGCGGCGCTTTTCCTCGTTTCGCTGCTGGGTATCGTGATCTTCCTGATCACCAGCTGGCTGTCGCGCCTTGTCCTAGGACGCTGGCACGAAAGCGAAATTCGCCGGGACCGCTGATATGTTGAATGGCGTCGCCATCGCGGGCCGTCCGGGCCGCCACGACATCACCGTCGAGCATGGACGCATTGCCGCGATCACGTCGTCGCAAGCGACAGGCGGCGGGTGCGTCACGCCGCTTTTGGCCGATGTGCATGTGCATCTCGACAAGACGTTCACCATCCAGCGCATCGCGCAGAATGGCGACACGAAGGTCGAGTGCCTGTTCGATGCCATCGACCTGATGAACACCGACCGCCAGAACTGGAACGCCGAAGACATCCGCACCCGCGCCACGCGCGGCCTTGAGGCGGCTTTTGCGCAGGGCGTCGGCGCTATTCGCAGCCATGTGGATTGGACCAGCCCGGAAGTTCCGACCGCCTGGCCTGTTCTCAACGAATTGCGACAGGAATGGAAAGACCGCATTGATCTTCAACTTGCGGCCCTTGTTCACGGCGATCTGGTTCTGGAAGCAGGCAGTGACATTGCGACCCACGTGAAGGCCGATGGCGGTGTGTTTGGCGCGTTTTTCTATCGCAATGCCGATCTCGCAGCCAAGATAGAGGAAATGTTCCGTCTCGCTGTCGAAAACGATCTCGATCTCGACTTTCATGTTGATGAAGGTCTGGATGTTGAAGCGGACGGATTTTCGCTGATTGTCGATGCGAGCGCACGGCATCATATGGCGGGCCGCGTTTTGTGCGGCCATGCCTGCTCGCTTTCGCTGCGAACAGTGGATGAACTCACGCGTATTCTGGATGCCGCCGCGCAAGCAGGTGTCGCGCTTGTCTCGCTACCCACCACCAATCTCTATCTGCAAGACCGGATCGGCGGAAAATCGCCGCGTCTTCGTGGTGTGGCCCCGCTGAAAGAAGCGCGTCTGGCCGGTGTGGAAACCATGCTTGGCTCCGACAATGTACGCGATGCCTTTTACCCCTATGGCGACTATGATCCGCTCGCGATCCTGCGCCTTGCGGCACCTGTCTGCCATCTGGAGCCGGAAGAATGGCTCGACAGCATCACCACCCTGCCCGCGCACCTGATCAGGAGCGAGCGCGTGCAGGCGCTGTCCGCAGGCGGTGCCGCCAATTTCATCTGGCACGATGCCGAAGACCTCAATGATCTCATCAGCCGTCCGCAAGCCCTCCGCCGTGTCTGGCGCGATGGCATTGCCTCGGACCATGTTTACGGGAGAAACCCATGAATTCTGTCGCCCCGCAGCGCATCTATGACTGGGCCGCATTCCGCGCCGAAATCGACGGCATCCGCATCTATGACGACCCCAAGCAGGTCGAGCTGCGCTCCCGCGATTACTTCTGGTACAGCCCGATCCTGACCGAAGATATCGGCCATTATGTCGGCGACCTCGTCGTCATTCCGAAGGATCAGGACGAAGTGCGCCGCGTGGCGGCGGCAGCTGCGAAACTGCGCATTCCGATCACGGTTCGCGGCGGCGGCACCGGCAATTACGGCCAGTGCGTTCCGCTTGAAGGCGGCGTCATCCTCGACATGACCAAGATCGACCGCATCATCGCCATCGAGCCGGGCAAGGTGCGCGTCGAAGGCGGCGCACGCATTTCGCGTCTTGACGACGCCGTGCGCGAAACCGGACAGGAACTTCTCATGTATCCGTCCACCCGCCGCATCGCCACCATTGGCGGCTTCTTCTCCGGCGGTTCGGGCGGCATCGGATCACTGCGCCATGGCATGTTGCGCGATGACGGCAATGTCTATTCGGTCAAGGTTCTGACCGTCGAGCCGGAGCCGAAAATCATCGAGTTGATGGGTCGCGACATCCACAAGGTGCAGCACGCCTATGGCACCAACGGCATCATTCTGGAGCTGGAAATCGGGCTGACCAAGGCGACCGACTGGATCCATACCGCAGCGCTTTTCGACAGCTATGAAGCGACGCTGAACTTCTGCCTCAAGGCGCTGGAAGAAAATCTGGATTGCTATCTTCTGACCACCGTGGATCGTCGCTTCGCGCGCTTCTACACCAAGTTCGGCGACCTTTTCCCATCCGACAAGGATGCCGTTTTCGCCATGATCGCGCCGGAAGAACGCGAGCGGTTCGCAGAGCTCGCCACAGAGTTCAACGGTCAGGTATCGTTCTCCATGACGCTGGACGAGCTGCACAAGGCTGGCCTTCAGCCCGCCTATGAATGCGGCTGGAACCACACCACGCTTCAGGCGCTGAAGGCGGAACCGGGCTGGACCTATCTTCAGGTCGCCTATCCGCGCCCCTTCGACCCGGCATTGGTCAATCGCCAGATCGAGCGTTATGGCGACACGCAATATATGCACCATGAAATGGCGCGCCTTGAAGGCGAAGTACAGATTTTCGGCCTGCCACTGGTGCGCTTCGAGGACCGCGACGCGATGTATAAGCTCATCGGCGAGCTGGAACAGGTTGACGGTTGCGACATCTACGATCCCCATGCCTATACCATCGAGGATGGCGGCATGAAGGAGATCGACAGCGTGCAGATCGAATTTAAGAAACTGGCCGATCCTTATGGTCTGCTCAATCCCGGTAAAACACGCGGCTGGACGGCCGATATGGCACTTTCGAACTGATAACAGGGGAACGAAACCAATGAAAAAAGCACTCTTTGCGGCAGTCGCCGCTTTCTCGCTTGGCCTTTCGGCGCAGATGGCCTTTGCGCTCGACAAGGTGACGCTTGGCACCAACTGGCTGGCGCAGGCCGGTCATGGCGGCTTTTATCAGGCGCTCGCCGATGGCACTTATGAAAAATACGGCCTCGACGTGAAGATCGAGATGGGCGGACCGCAGGTCAACAACCGTCCGATGCTGGCCGCAGGCCGCCTCGACTTCCTGCTCACCGGCAATCTGCTTTTGTCCTTCAACAATGTCGCCAATGGCGTTCCGACCACGGTTGTGGCTGCCTTCTATCAGAAGGACCCGCAGGCCCTGATGGCGCATGACGGCGAGTACAAGGATTTCAAGGATCTGGTGAACGCACCGACGATCCTGATCTCCAAGGACGGCCAGTTCTCGTTCTGGCCCTGGCTGGTGAAGGAATTTGGTTTCAAGGACGAACAGCTGCGTCCCTATGGCTATAGCCTCGCCCAGTTCCTCGGCGACAAGAAGACCGTGCAGCAGGCCTATGCGACCGCCGAACCGCTTTACGCGGCCAAGGAAGGCGCAAAGGTCAAGACGTTCCTGCTCGCTGATCAGGGCTACAATACCTACGCAAACACCATTGAGACGCGTCAGGAACTGGTCGACAAGAACCCCGACCTCGTGCAGCGTTTTGTGACGGCTTCGATCGAAGGCTGGGTCAACTTCATGTATGGCGACCACAGCAAGGCCTATGAGATGATCCTCAAGGACAATGCGGATATGAGCAAGGAAACGCTCGACGCCGAACTGGCCAATCTCAAGGAACTGCAGCTCATCGACAGCGGCGACACGCTGACCAAGGGCATTGGCGCCATCGACATGAACCGCGTCAAGTCGTTTTACGAGCTGGCGCGCAAGTCCGGCATTGTCAGCGGCGAAGAACTCGACATGAGCAAGGTGGCAACCGACGCCTTCGTCAACAAGGGCGCAGGCCTCGACATCAAGAAGCAGCTGGGCCAGTAAGCCCCGACGAAAACGGAAAGTCGCCCGCCTGTTTGAATGCCCGGCGGCTTTCCCTCCCGACCACGGTTAGAGACATGGCTATCGACGACGAGAATGACGATATCGAGCCGACCGGGCGAGACAAGGTTCTCGACCGCCGGCGGCGCATTCTCGGCGCGATCCGCACTGCCGCGATTGACGAATTCGCGGAAAAGGGTCTGGTCGGCGCATCGACCCAAGGCATTGCGCACCGTGCCGGACTGACCAAGCCTCAGCTGCATTATTATATTTCCAGCAAGGAAGAGCTCTACGAAGACATCATCGTCTTCATCCTCGACCAGTGGGAAGATATTTTCCTCGATGCCAGCGCCGAGGATGATCCGGCCAAGGTGATCCGCCAATATATCCGGGCCAAGCTCGCTTATAGCCAGAAGAACCCCAAGGCATCGAGGCTTTTCACCACCGAAATCGCCAATGGTGCGCCCTATCTCAGCCGCCACTGGAACAAGCATGTCGCAGCCACCCACAGCGCGGTCAAACTGATCCAGTCATGGGTGGATGACGGGCGCATCAAGCCAGTCGATCCGCTGTTGTTCCAGATGCATATCTGGGCCGTGACGCAGCATTATGCCGATTTTGAAACGCAGGTGCGTAGCATGATGGAAGTGGGCGAGGACGTTCCGCTGGATTTCGAGCGCATCGAAAAGGAAGTCTCGGCGCTGTTTCTGCGCGCATGCGGGCTGGAGTAATTATCGCAGCCCTTCGAGTTCTGCGATGCGCGCGGCGCTATCCTTTTCCAGCATGCGCGTCATTTCGCGGATAAGCGTTTCGGCCAGTACAAACAGGGCCGCCGACGAATCCCAGGCAGAGGGCACCGCCGTGCGACCCGCCAGAACATGGCGCGCAACGCGGGCAATCGGCGACAGCCACTGGTCGGTGACAAGAATAACCTCGACACCCCGCGCCCGTGCTTTTTCCGCCAGCGCCAACAGGCTGTCCTGATAGCGGCGAATGTCGAAAACGACGAGCACATCGCGTTTTCCCATATCCAGCAACCGGTCGCGCCAGACACTTTCCTGACCGCCGAGATGAAACACTTGCGGGCGGATGATCGTCATATGCGCCGTCATATATTGCGCGATGGGATCGGTGAACCGGCCCCCGATCAGATAAATATTGCCCTTGGCATTCGACAGTGCGGCCACCGCCTGCTGCAACTGTCTGGCGCCAAGATGCCGAAATGTCTCGCGGATATTTTCCTGTGTGTGCTCTACCGCCGGATAGGCCGTATCGGGGGCTTTGTCCGGATTTTCATTGCGGTGGTGCGGCGATTGTAATTGCGCCGCAAGTTCGTTTTGCAGATGCGCCTGAAACTCGGGATAATTCTGGAAACCGAGCCGGTTTACAAAGCGCAGGATCGTCGGCGAGCTGACGCCCGCCTGCGCTGAAAATTCCGCCACCGTCTTCAATCCGAGTATCGGATAATTGGCGATCAAAGTCTGCGCTGCGGCCCGTTCGCCGGCAGGCATCGTATCGATCCGTTCATTGATGCGTTCGGCAACGCTGGTGTTTTCCGGGGCGCTTTCCGGCACGATATTTTCCATCCCGATACCCAATTCAATTCGGGCAAAATTGTGTTTGACAAATTATCATACGACGTATCAAATAATCCGCAATAGCGCATAATTTTAAAAAACGTAACATAAGTTACAGCGCGGGGAACAAACAAAATGGCGGACGAGCGAGAGAAACGCCCGGCTTCGCATGAGCCGGTTTTTGTCGTCAACGAAACAGGGTCAAGCCCCTGGCTTTTCGTTTGCGAACACGCCTCCAACCATGTGCCGGACGGTTTCGACGGCCTGGGGCTGGGGGAGGATGCCCTTCGCGCCCACATCGCCTGGGATCCCGGAGCGGTGGAGGTTGCCCGACATCTCAGCGCCGCGCTCGATGCGCCGCTCGTAGAGTCGTGTCTGTCGCGCCTGCTGATCGATTGTAATCGCCCGCTCGATGCGCCGGACCTGATCCCCGAAATCAGCGAAATGACGGTCATTCCCGGCAATCACGAGCTGAACTCGCTGGAGCGCACCGCGCGCATCGACCTGTCGCATCGCCCGTTTCATGCCAGGATCGAACAGCTTATTGCGGCGCGCGCCGCACGCGGCTTTCCGTCATGGATGGTCACGATCCATTCGTTCACGCCGGTCTATCGCGCCATATCGCGCCCATGGCATGTCGGCATCATCCACGATGCGGATGACCGGGTTGCAGCGCCGCTGATTGCCGCACTCAAGCAGGACCAAACGCTCAATGTCGGCGTCAACGAGCCTTATGCGCCGTCCGACCGCGTCTATTACACGCTGGAGCGCCATGCGCGCCCGCGCAATGCGCCCTGCGCCATGATCGAAATCCGCAATAACGAAATCGCCGATGCAAAGGCTCAAAGAGCATGGGCCGAGCGGCTGGCGCCGATATTCAGCCGGATTGGCGAGACGCTTTGCCCCGCAGCGCAACCGAACGGAACGAAGAACTGAAGGAGAGGGAAATGCCCAAGCCGATCAGGCTTTTCGTCAAATATGTGGATGCGCTGAATTATCGTGTCGGGCGCTTTTCGATGTATCTGCTTTTCGTGCTGGCGGCTTGCCTTCTCTATTCCACCTTCTCGCGGGTTGCTTTCGGCGTGCCCGTCAACTGGGTCCTTGAAATGTCGCAGTTTCTGCTGTCGGCCTATTATCTGCTCGGCGGCGCCTATGCGATGCAACAGGGCGCGCATGTCCGCATGGACCTCTTTTTCGACCGTCTGCCCCCGCGCAAAAAGACGCTGACCGACCTGATCACCATTCTGTTCATCGTGTTTTATCTCGGCGTCATGGTGATGGGCGGCATTTCTTCCACGAATTACGCCATCGTCTATGGGCAGAAGAATTATACCGCCTGGGCGCCTCCGCTCTGGCCGATCAAGCTCATCATGACGACCGGCATTTTGCTCCTGCTGCTGCAATGCCTTTCCAACTTTTTCAAGGACTGGGCATCGCTGCGCGGCCAGCCCATCGACACGCTTGCCGGTCCGGCCATTGAGGAGGGCCATCATATATGAGCTCTGAACTCATAACACTTTTTATGTTCGCCACAATGATGGCGCTGCTGATGACCGGTCAGCGGGTTTTCGGCGTCATCGGCTTTGTCGGATCGCTGGCGGCCCTGCTCCTTTGGGGCAAAGGCTCGTTTGAAATGCCGTTCAACGCGACCTTCGCGGTCCTGAACTGGTATCCGCTGATCACCGTGCCGTTCTTCGTGTTCATGGGCTATATGCTGTCGGAATCCGGCATTGCGAGCAATCTCTATCGCATGTTCCATGTCTGGTTCGGCGGCATACGCGGCGGTCTGGCGCTCGGCACCATCGGATTGATGGTCATCATCTCCTGCATGAACGGCCTCAGCGTTGCAGGCATGGCCATTGGGGCGACCGTGGCGCTGCCGGAGCTTCTCAAGCGTGGCTACAACAAGGTCATGGTCACCGGCGTCATACAGGCAGGCAGTTCGCTCGGCATCCTCATTCCGCCCAGCGTCGTGCTGGTGCTTTATGCGATGATCGCTCGCCAGCCGGTGCTGCAACTCTGGCTGGCTGGCATCGGCCCCGGCCTGTTGATGGCGGCACTTTTCGCGATCTATATCTATATCCGCTGCCGCCTGAACCCGGAACTTGGACCAGCCCTGCCAAAAGAAGAGCTGGAGAAATTCAGCTGGAGCGAACGCTTTTCCGTGTTGCGCGCCGGTCTGCTGCCGCTCGTCGTCTTCGGCGCGATGATGGGCCTGTTCCTGACGGGCATTACCAGCCTGGTGGAAAGTGCGGCGGTCGGCGCTTTGCTCGCCACATTGGCGGCGCTGTTCACCGGGCGTCTTAACAAGCAGGTGTGGGAAACGACGTCCCGCAACAGCCTGACCGTCACCTGCATGTTCCTCTGGATCATTCTCGGCGCGCTGTGCTTTTCGTCGGTTTATGACGGTTTGGGCGCCGTCAAGGCAATCGAGAAGATCCTTCTTGGCACATTCGATCTGTCGCCGTGGACCATTCTCATCCTGATGCTGCTGTCGTTCATTCTGCTCGGCATGTTTCTGGATGATACGGCCATGCTGGTTATCGTGGCGCCGCTCTATATTCCGCTGGTCAAGAGCCTCGGCTTCAATGCGATCTGGTTCGGCATTCTGTACACGATCACCTGCCAGATTGCGTATATCACGCCGCCTTTCGGGTACAATCTCTTCATGATGCGAGCGCTGGCACCCAAGGAAATCACGCTGATCGACATCTACAAATCCATCGTGCCGTTCTTCTTCCTTATGGTGCTGACGATCATCATCTTGATGATTTTCCCGCAAATCGCGTTGTGGCTGCCGAACTGGTACACAGGACGATGAGGAACGATGGAGGAAATACGAATAATCCGGTGACAAGAGTCCGAATGGACCGGCCCGGCTCATGTGAAAGGGTGAACTTCAAACAAACGGGAGAATGGGCATGAGCGAGAATAACAAGCTTAATAAACGTGACTTTCTCAAGAAGGCCGGACTGACGACGGTTGGAGCATTGGGTGCCAGCACACTTGCGACGCCCTATGTCAAAGCACAAAGCCCGATCAAGTGGCGATTGCAGACCTATGCAGGCCCGGCACTGGCCGAACATGTCATCAAGCCGTCGATTGACGCCTTCAACAAGGCGGCGAACGGCGAAATGACAATTGAACTTTACACCGCTGACCAGCTGGTGCCGCAGGGAGAACTCTTCCGCGCCGTGCAGTCGGGCACCATCGATGCCGCGCAAAGCGATGACGATTCCATGGCATCGCCCGTCGATGTCGCGGTGTTCGGCGCTTATTTCCCCTTCGCTTCGCGCTATAGCCTCGACGTGCCGACACTCTTCAACTGGTACGGGCTGAACGAAATCTGGGAGGAAGCCTATAAGGAAATTCCCGGCGTCACCTGGCTGAGCGCCGGTTCGTGGGACCCCTGCAACTTCGTCACCACAAAACCGATCCGCAGCGTTGCCGATTTGCAGGGCCTTCGCGTCTTCACCTTCCCGACAGGCGGTCGCTTCCTGACCAAGTTCGGCGTGGTGCCTGTCACGCTGCCATGGGAAGATATTGAAGTCGCCATCCAGACCGGCGAACTCGACGGCGTGGCCTGGTGCGGCGCGACCGAGGCCTATACCGTTGGCTGGGCGGATATCAACAAGTACTACCTCACCAACAATATCAACGGCGCATGGGCCGGTTCCTATTTCGCCAACACCGAAAAGTGGGATGCCGTACCGGAACACCTGAAAGCGCTCTTCAAGCTGGCGATGGATTCCTCGCACTACTACCGTCAGCATTGGTACTGGTGGGGCGAAGCGCATTACCGCACTACCGGCGGCAAGCTGGAACTGACCACCATTCCGGAATCGGAATGGAAGCAGATCGAAGATGCGGCACAGGAGTTCTGGGACGACATTTCCAAGCAGAGCGAGCGCAACGCCAAGGTCGTGGCCATTTTGAAGAAATATCAGGAAACCATGCGCAATGCCGGAGCGCCGTATCGCTACAGCTGACGGTGAACATAACGAACCAGCGAGGGATCGGAGGCTTACGGGAAAGTCTCCGATCCCGGTCTATCCTTTCATGCTTTGAGGAGCAGGCATATAAATGGCCGGACAATTGACTTTCGACGCGCTGAAAACAGCCGTTTCCGCCGGAGAGATCGACACCATTCTGGCCTGCATCGTGGATATGCAGGGACGCCTGATCGGCAAGCGTTTCTATGCGCCGTTCTTCGTGGAATCCGCCTATGACGAAACGCATGGCTGCAACTATCTCCTCGCCGACGATATCGACATGGAACCGGTGCCCGGCTATGAAGCCGCCGGTTGGGACAAGGGTTATGGCGACTTCGTCATGAAACCCGATCTTTCCACCATCCGGCTTGCGCCATGGCTGGAAAAGACCGCCCTCGTTCTTTGCGACGTGCAGGACCATCACCATGACGATCTCGCCCATTCGCCGCGCGCTATTTTGAAGAAGCAGCTCACCCGCCTGCAAGAGCGCGGCTATCGCGCTTATTTTGCCTCCGAGCTCGAATTCTATCTCTTCGACGAGACCTACAAGACCGCCCGCAACAAGCACTGGCAGGCCATGGAAACGGCCTCGCCCTATGTGCAGGACTATGTGATCCACCTCACCACCAAGGAAGAACCGGTCCTGCGCGCCATGCGCAATCAACTAGCCGCAGCCGGAATTCCGGTTGAGAATTCGAAAGGCGAATGGGGTCCGGGTCAGGAAGAGCTGAATGTGCGCTATGCCGAAGCGCTGGAAATGGCTGACCGGCATGTGATCATGAAAACGGCGATGAAGGACATTGCCGAGCAGCATGGCAAATGCATCACCTTCATGGCGAAGTATGATTACAGCAAGGCTGGCAGTTCCAGCCATGTGCACAATTCGATCTGGAGCGCTGACGGCAAGGAATCGCTGTTCTTTGACCCGAAGGCGCCACATACGATGACTCCGCTGATGCGGTCATGGGTGGCCGGACAGCTGAAATATGCAACCGACTACACCTATTTCCTCGCGCCCTACATCAATTCCTATAAGCGCTTTCAGGCGGGCACATTCGCGCCCACCAAGATCATGTGGAGCGAGGACAACCGCACCGCAGGTTTCCGGCTTTGTGGTGCAGGCACCAAGGGCATTCGCATCGAGTGCCGCATCGGCGGGGCCGATCTCAATCCTTATCTCGCCTTTGCGGCATTGATCGCTGCTGGTCTTCAAGGGATCGATGAGAAGCTTGAACTGGAAGAACCTTTTGTCGGCGATGCCTATGGCGCGGTGAAGCTGAAGGAAATTCCCTACACGCTGCGCGAAGCAGCGCTTGCGCTTAAGAACTCGTCTTTCCTGAAGGAAGCACTCGGTGAGGAGGTGGTCAGCCATTATGTCCACACCGCCCATTGGGAGCAGATCGAATATGACCGCCGCGTCACCGATTGGGAATTGCATCGCGGTTTCGAGCGCTACTGACCGTCCATGGATATCCAGAATGAGCTATGAAGGACCTGCCCAATGAGCGGCACTGCGAAAATCATCTCGCCTATCGACGGTTCGGTCTATGCCGAGCGCCCTTTTTTGAGCGAAGCCGCCATTCAGTCCACCGTTGCGGCGGCGCGAACGGCACAAGCCGCCTGGGCTGAACTGAGCATTGCGGAGCGGGCGCGCTATTGCCGTGCCGCGCTTGCAGCGCTTGCCGCCATGCAGGACGAAATCGTGCCGGAGATTGCCTGGCAGATGGGTCGCCCGACTCGCTATGGCGGCGAAAATGGCGGCGTGCAGGAGCGCGGTCAGTATATGATCGATATTGCCGCGGAAGCGCTGGAACCTTATCTACCCGCGCCAAAGGACGGTTTCCGCCGCTATGTCAAACATGTGCCGCTTGGCGTCGTGCTGGTGATCGCGCCGTGGAACTATCCGTATCTTACTGCCGTCAACACCATAATCACAGCCCTGATGGCGGGCAATAGCGTCATCCTGAAACATGCGACGCAGACGCTTCTGGCGGGCGAGCGCTTCGCCCAAGCCTTTGAGAAGGCGGGGCTTCCCAAGGGTGTTTTCCAGAATGTGGTTCTGGATCATGCCTCCACCGAAAAACTGCTGGCTTCCGGCACGGTCGATCATGTGAATTTCACGGGGTCGGTCGGCGGCGGACGGGCGATTGAAAAGGCTGCCGCAGGCACCTTCATGACCATGGGGCTGGAGCTTGGCGGCAAAGACCCGGCCTATGTCCTGCCGGACGTCAATCTCGATCATGCGGTCGCCAATCTGGTGGACGGTGCCTTCTTCAATTCGGGCCAGTGCTGCTGCGGCATCGAGCGCATCTATGTGCATGAAGATGTCTATGATCGTTTCGTGGACGGTTTCATCGATCTGACCCGCCAATATGTCGTCGGCAACCCGCTGGACGCTGGTACAACGCTCGGCCCCATGGCGCAGGCGCGTTTTGCCGATCTTATCCGCGAGCAGAAGGCCGAAGCGCTGCGCAAGGGTGCCAAGGCGCATGTGAACATGAAAGTTGAAAATGACGTCGCCGGCTCACCCTATATCGCGCCGGAAGTACTCACCCATGTCGATCACCAGATGAGCGTCATGCGCGAGGAAAGTTTCGGCCCCATCGTCGGCATCATGAAGGTACGCAACGATCAGGAAGCGCTCGCTTTGATGAATGACAGCATTTATGGCCTCACCGCTTCGCTATGGACGACGGACACGGACCGCGCGGCAACGCTCGGCGACCGCATCCAAACCGGAACTGTTTTCATGAATCGCTGCGACTATCTCGATCCGGGCCTTGTCTGGACCGGCGTTAAGGATACCGGCAAAGGCGCTTCCCTTTCGCCCATCGGATACGGCAATCTGACCCGGCCTAAATCCTTCCACCTGCGTGAAAAAATCTGATCTGACCCCTGTTCTGCCCCACTTTGAAAGCAATCGATATGACGACACTGACCGCTAAATGGAACTTCCCGACCACCGTTCTTTTCGGGCCGGGGCGCATCAAGGAACTGCCTGCTGTTCTGAAGGCGGCAGGTATCGCGCGCCCGCTTTTCGTAACAGATCCGGGTCTCGCGAAACTTCCCGTGGTTGCTTCCACGCTGGCCGTTCTCGATGCGGCAGGTGTGCAATATGGCGTCTTTTCCGATGTGAAGCCTAACCCGGTCGAAAGCAATCTCTATGCGGGCGTCAAGGTTTTTCAGGACGGCAAACATGATGGCGTCATCGCCTTTGGTGGCGGTTCTGCGCTCGACCTTGGCAAGCTGATCGCCTTTCAGGCGGGCCAGACGCGCCCGGTCTGGGATTTCGAGGATATTGGCGACTGGTGGACCCGTGCCGACAGCAACGCCATCGCGCCGGTGATTGCCGTGCCAACCACCGCTGGAACCGGCTCGGAAGTGGGCCGCGCGGGCGTGTTGACTAATGAAGCGACGCACACGAAAAAGGTCATTTTCCACCCGAAAATGCTCCCGGTCACGGTCATTGCCGATCCCGAACTTTCCACCGGTATGCCGCCTTTCATCACGGCAGGAACCGGCATGGATGCACTGGCACATTGTCTTGAAGCTTATTGCGCGCCGGGCTTTCACCCAATGGCGGATGGCATCGCTCTCGAAGGTATCCGCCTTGTGTTCGAAAATCTGCCCCGGGCCTATGCCAACGGCAACGACATTGAAGCCCGCGCCAATATGATGGCCGCAGCCGCGATGGGCGCAACCGCTTTTCAGAAAGGGCTCGGCGCGATCCATTCGCTGTCGCACCCGATTGGCGCGCTCTACGACACCCATCACGGCATGACCAACGCCGTTTTCATGCCCTATGTGCTGCATCATAACCGCGCCGCTATCGAAAAGCGGATTGAACGCCTTGCGGATTATCTCGGTATCAAGGGCGGATTCGACGGCTTCGTCGCTGCCATCATGAAACTGCGCAAGGACCTCGGCGTGCCGGACACATTGCCGGAATTCATCAAAGGGCTGGAGATGGACAGCGCTCGCAAGGACCTGATTGCAGAGATGGCAATCGTTGATCCGACGGCTGGCGGCAACCCGATTGAGCTTACCAAGGAAGGCGCGCTGAAGCTTCTGGAAAGCGCCTTGTCCGGCAAGAATTGACCGGCGGCAATTCCCGCAAAACTGTGTAACGTTTTGCTTGCAAGAAAAATATAGACAGCTAATAGTTAGGCCGACAAAACAAGCATCGCACCGAAGCGGGGGGCGATGCATCTGGAGAGCGGGTTCTTGGGGAGGAACCCGCTCTCCTTTATTTTAGAGCACATCCCGAAAAGTGTGAAACGGTTTTCGGATAAGATGTGTGTTAAAACAAACAGTTAGAGTGCCGATCTGATACAATCGGATCGAAACGCGCTCTGACGTCAGTCATTGGCTCGATAATCAGCGCGGGTAATGCCGTGACGTTGCATCTTGTCGTAAAAGGTCTTGCGCGGAATGCCGAGCGCCTTGATCGTTTCCTGCACATTGCCGCTATGAGCGGCAAGCGTTTCGCGGATCAGCGTTTCTTCATAACGCTCCAGACGTTTCGGCAAAGGTTCCTGATCATCCGCCACGGAACGGCCTACGCCATTGGAAGATGAGACGCCAAGCGCCACCCGGTCAGCAAAATGCGCCAGTTCACGCACATTGCCCGGCCAGACATGGCTCATCAGATGGCGATGCGTGGCGGCGTCAACCACCGGTACATCGCGATTGAAGCGCTTTGCCGCGCGCGTCAAAAAATGCGCAAAAAGCAGCGGAATGTCCTCGCGGCGCTCCCGCAGCGGCGGTATCGATAGCGTCACAACATTGAGCCGATAGTAAAGGTCTTCACGAAAATCGCCGCGCTGCGCCGGATCGCCGAGATCGATCTTCGCGGCAGCCACCACGCGCAAATCGACCGGGCGGATTTCATTGGTACCGAGCGGGGTAATCTCCCGCATTTCTAGCACGCGCAGCAGTTTTACCTGCGTTGCGGCTGGCATGCTTTCAATCTCGTCGAGAAACAGCGTGCCGCCGCTTGCATGTTCGATGCGTCCCAGCCGCTTTTTCTGCGCGCCGGTGAAGGCACCCGCCTCATGGCCGAACAATTCGCTTTCAATCACAGTTTCCGGCAGCGCGCCGCAATTGAGCGCAACGAAATTGCCTTTGCGACGGCGGCTCCAATTGTGCAGCAGTTGTGCCACGACCTCCTTGCCGCTGCCGGTTTCGCCCGCCACCAGCACATCCACGTCTGTATCCGCAATATCGCGCAGTGTGCGGCGCAGGTTTTCCATCACGGACGTCTGGCCGATCAGCGGCAGATCGCCTTCGGCGTCGATTGCAGCGGCGCGCAAGGCGCGGTTTTCAAGCACAAGCTGGCGCTTTTCACCGGCGCGTCGAATGCTGTGCACCAGCCGGTCCGCAGCAAAAGGCTTGGCTATAAAATCATAGGCGCCATCCTGAATGGCCTGAACCGCCATCGGAATATCACCATGACCGGTGATGAGGATCACCGGCAGATCGGGATCGATGCCCTTGATCCGCGTAAAAAATTGCAGCCCATCAATCTGCGGCATCCGCACGTCGGATACGATCACGCCGTCAAAATCCGCCGTCACATCGGCCAGCGCGTCCACGGCACTGCCATAATCGGCGACGGAAAAACCGGCAAGCTCCAGTGTCTGCCGGGTGGCGCGGCGCAATGCCCTGTCATCATCGACCAGGATAACGGAGTGAGGAGGGTTCATCATGCTTTTCTCAATTCGACGCGGAAGACTGTGCCGTCGGCACTGCTTTCCGCAGATATGGTTCCGCCATAATCGGTGACGATTTCCTTGACGATCACCAGACCAAGGCCGAGGCCCTTTTCCTTCGATGTATTGAAGGGCGAAAACAGGTTGTCGCGAATATGCTGCGGCATGCCCGGTCCGTTATCGGACACGGTGACCAGCACCGTCTCGCGCTGTTCTGTTGCGCGCACTTCGATGCGTCCGTCATTGCCTTTGAGTTCCACCGCCTCCAGCGCGTTCTGGAACAGATTGATGAGCACCTGTTCCAGCCGAAGCGAATGTCCGACAACGCGCAGATCGGGCGGCGGCAATTCGATATCCAGTTGATCCATCCGACCGGAAAAACGGCTGCGCAGCAGCACAAGCGCGCCCGATATGACCTGACTGAGCGGTGTCGGCTCCGAAGGTGAACGTCCCTTGCGGGCAAGGGCCTTCAGGTCGCCGGTGATAGTGCCGATACGATCGGTCAGCGCGGCGATTTCATCGAGATTCTCGGTTGCGGCCTCCAGCCGCTTTCGTTCGATGAACGTCTTCGCATTGTCCGCATAGGCCCTTATCGTCGCGACCGGCTGATTGATCTCATGCGCAACACCCGCCGCCACTTGCCCCATAATGGCGAGACGGTTAGCGTGGACGAGATCCTGCTGCACGCCCTGCAACATGGATTCCGTGCGATGGTGGTCGCTGATTTCAGCTTCCAGCCGGTCTCGCGCAAGACTGAGATCGCGGGTGCGTTCTTCTACGCGTTGCTCCAGTTCCTGTTGCGTGCGCGCTGCCGCTGCGATGCGCGCCACCACCTTCTGCCGCCTGCGCAACAACATCCCGGCGATGGTCGCAATGGCCGCCAGAATGATGAAGGCAATCAGCCGCGCCTCGCGCACCGCGCCTGGAATCTGCGGCTTTGTCGGCGCCATGCTGTACATCTGCCAGGGCGTGGACGGCACCGTGGAATGAATAGCCAGAAACTGCGTGCTGCGCCCCTCGCCGGGCATTTGCGCATTCATCAAAAGCACATCGCCCTCGCCCACCGCCTTCATAGACAGCGGCAAGGGTTGCAGCGGCACATCGCCGAATTGCAGACTGTCACGAATAGATTGAGACTGTTCCAAACCGATGCGGCCTATGGTCATGAAGCGCCAGGACGGAAGGCTGGTTATCAGCGCGATGTTGCGTTCGTCGGTCACGAAAGTCGGACGGCCCGCATTGCGCCAGTCCTGCTCCAGATCGTCGAATTCCAGTTTGACGACGATGACGCCGAGCGGGCCCGAAGACCCATCGACGCGCCGCGAGATATAAAGGCCGGGGCGGAAACTCACATTGCCGAGCGCAAAATATTCGTCGCCGCCATTGGTCAGGGCATCCCGAAAATAGGGCCGGAACTTGTAATCATTGCCGACAAAGCTGTCCCGCTCGCGCCAGTTGCTGGCCGCAATCGCGATCCCGTCCATCCCCACCAGATAGATCACCGCCGCCTGCGTGCCATCCGCGAGCGTCTCCAGCTTTCGGTTTGCGGGGTCTATCGTCGCCACCGTCTTGTCCAGAAGTGCCGACGCCAGCTCCCGATCCTTTGAAAGCACAAGCGACAAGGCGCGTTGCTTGTCGAGAACAGCGCGCAGCAGCGCTGTATTCAGATTGGCATCAATGCGCGTCTGCTCGCTCAAGTCCTCGACGGCGCGCTCATGCGCCGTGTTGCCAACCAGCCAGAATGCCAGCGCGAAGAACACGGCGCAGATGAGCGCAAACAGAGCCCAGGCCCGGCGATTGGCGGCTCGCAGATCCGCTTCATCAATGATTGGGGACACCAACTTGTTCATCAAATCAATGTGCGATATTTCGCACAAATTGAAAAGAAGAATGTGTAAAAATTCACACAATACTGAGTAACGCTACCCCTGCCCATGGTATAATATCCATAGTTTTCAATCGGATAAGTACGCGCTCACAAACTTGGCACGGACATTGCAATTAGAACCTCCAACAGCGGTTGAGCGCCGCTGAAATCCAGGACTGAAAGGCTCGGGAGGCTGGACGCGATCCAGACTGAGCCAAATGGAGGACACAATGATTGCAGTTCCGACTGGCACGGCGGATGAGCCGCGCGGCCGCATCCCGCTTTATAAGCATCTCTATTTTCAGGTACTGGTGGCGATTGCCGCCGGTATCACGCTCGGCCATTTCTATCCCGAACTTGGCACGCAGCTGAAGCCGCTGGGCGACGCCTTCATCAAGCTGGTGAAGATGATCATCGCGCCCGTCATCTTCCTGACGGTCGCGACCGGCATTGCTGGCATGACCGACATGAAGAACGTGGGGCGCGTTGCTGGCAAGGCGATGATCTACTTCCTCACCTTCTCCACGCTGGCGCTGATTATCGGTCTCGTCGTGGCCAATGTCGTGCAGCCGGGCGCTGGCATGCATATCGACCCAGCCTCTCTCGACCCAAAGGCCGTGGCCGACTACGCCACCAAGGCGCATGAGCAGAGCATTACTGGCTTCCTCAGCAACATCATCCCGACGACGATTGTCGGCGCTTTTGCGGAAGGTGACATTCTGCAGGTGCTGTTCTTCTCGGTCCTGTTCGGTATTTCGCTTGCGCTTGTGGGCGACCGCGGCAAGCCGGTCACCGACTTCCTGCATGTGCTGACCGCACCGGTTTTCAAGCTGGTGTCGATCCTAATGAAAGCCGCACCCATCGGCGCTTTCGGCGCGATGGCCTTCACCATCGGCAAATATGGCATTGGTTCCATCGCCAATCTCGCCATGCTGATCGGCACTTTCTACCTCACCTCGCTGCTTTTTGTGCTCGTCGTTCTGGGTGCGGTGGCGCGCTATAACGGCTTCTCCATTCTCGCTCTGATCCGTTACATCAAGGAAGAGTTGCTGCTCGTGCTGGGCACCTCCTCATCGGAAGCGGCTCTGCCTGCCCTGATGAACAAGATGGAAAAGGCAGGTTGCAAACGCTCGGTTGTCGGCCTCGTCATTCCCACCGGCTATTCGTTCAATCTCGATGGCACCAATATCTATATGACGCTTGCTGCCCTCTTCATCGCGCGGGCGACAGATATTCCGCTGTCGTTGAGCGACCAGATTCTGCTCCTGCTGGTGGCCATGCTCAGCTCCAAGGGTGCCGCTGGCATAACCGGCGCGGGCTTCATCACGCTGGCCGCGACCTTGTCGGTCGTCCCGGCTGTGCCTGTGGCCGGTATGGCGCTCATCCTCGGCATCGACCGTTTCATGTCGGAATGCCGCGCCCTGACCAATCTCGTTGGCAATGCAGTCGCCACCATCGTTGTTGCGCGCTGGGAAAACGAGCTGGATCAGGACAAGCTTGCCGCCGCATTGGCTGGCACCCCCGCCATCACCGATGCGATGCCGCAGCTGGAGCCAGCGGAGTAAGCGCTACGCAAACAAAAACGGCCCGCTTCATGCGGGCCGTTTCGTTAGATACCGCCGCCCTCGCCGAGAGTGCCGAAATGCTCGATCATGCGATCGACATTGGGTGTCAGACCCGTGAACAATTCAAACGCGCCGACCGCCTGAAAAACGGCCATGCCGCCGCCGTTGACGATGCTGCATCCGCGCTTTGCCGCTTCGACCAGAAGCTGCGTCTGAAGCGGGAAATAAACAATATCCGCCACCCAATGCCGTGGCGTCAGCAGACCCGTATCCAAAGGCACGCCGGGGTGCTTGGCCATTCCGGTCGGCGTGGCATGGGCCAGCCCATCGGTAACTTCCAGCGCGGCGGCGATATCCCCGCCTGATACAAACCGGCAAGCCTCATGCCTCGGCGCCAGTTGCGCAATCAGCGCTTCGGTTCGGGCGGCATCCAAATCGAAAACCTGCACGTTTCGCGCGCCCATTGTCGCCAATGCATGCGCAACCGCAACACCCGCACCACCGGCACCGATCAATACTGCATTGTCGACCGGGGCATCGGGCAAAGCGCGCCGGAAGCCCTGCGAAAAGCCCCACCAGTCGGTGTTATAGCCGGTTCTGCGACCGTTTTTGAATGTCACCGTATTAATCGAGCCGAGTGCCGCCGCATCGGGCGACAATTCATCGACAAACTGAATCGCCGCCTGTTTGCAGGGATAGGTGATGTTGAGCCCTGCAAACCCGTCTTTCTCCGCCTGATCCATCAGCTGCGGCAAAGCCTCAACGCCCACGCCCAGCACCGAAAGATCGAATCGGTCATAGCGGTAATCGATGCCGTTCATGCGCCCTTCATGCATATGCATGGCTGGAGTGCGAGAGGCACCGATGCCGCTGCCAATCAAGCCCACGCGAACCGACCGCGTCACTGTTTCCGTCACGGAATTTAAACTCCACCCCTATCGTCCCGCCATTTTCGCACGGCAGGTTTCTTGTTTTTGAAAATGTACGAACTGGTTAGTAACGTCAATCGGACATGGCGACTATTTTTGCAATGCACACCGAATTGAATGTGCTTTGAGCATTTCCAGCAAAAGTGCGTAACGCCTACGCGGGGAAATCAGTCCACTGGACTGATTTCTGATCCCGCTTCGATGCGTCGGATAACGCGTGAAAACAAATATTTAGAGCGGTCCAAAGATTCCGTTTCAACCGGAACCGCTATAGAGCCTCACGATTTCAGGTAGGCCAGGATCATATCCGCGATAAGCTGACGATGTCGCGTTCGGTACTCATCGGCCATGAGGTCCCGGTCGAAAAGCGCGCCAAATGTGTGCCGGTTGGCGACCCGGAAAAAACAGGCGGCGCTGATCATCTGGTGCAGATCGACCGGATCGACCTTGCGGGTGAATACACCGCGTGTTTCCCCGCGCGCCAGAATCTCGGCAATGATCCCGATCACGCCGGAATTGGTGCGCTGGAAAACGCTGGAATTCTTCAGATGCTCGGCGCGGTGGATGTTCTCGATGCTGACCAACTGCACGAAATCGGGATTGGCGTCGTCATGATCGAATGTGGCCTCGATCAACCGCCGCATCGCTTCTTCCGGCTCGAAATCCTGAAGCTGAAGGCGGCTTTCCAGCGCCCTTATCTTGGCATAGGCGCGCTCCAGCACAGCCAGATAAAGCCCTTCCTTGTTGTCGAAATAATAATAGAGCATCCGCTTCGACGTCTTGGTCTTCTCGGCAATCGTATCAACACGCGCGCCGGAAAAACCCGCCCGAACGAATTCTTCGGTCGCGACCTCAAGGATGTTTTCCCTGGTGCTGTCGGGATCGTTTTTCCGTCCCGCGCGGGCCTGTGCAAGCTCGACTGCGCTGTCCATCGTGATCGTCTGGCCGCCTTTTAAAATGTACCAACTGGTGGGTTATATAGGCGCATAGTTCCGCGAGGGGCAAGCACGGGGCACTGTCATGCATGCGCAAATGGAAAAGGGGCCGGTAAACCGACCCCTTCTCTAAGTTCAACAGGCTTGACGCTACCCTATTTACCCGCCGCCTGCGCTGCATAGACATAGCTGTCATAGGTATATTCGGCGACGCGGAACCACTCGAAACCCTCGTCGCGGAATTTCTTCCAGCTCGGATAGATCTTCGCCCAGGCCGGGTTCTTTTCGGTATATTCAGCGTAGAGATCGAAAGTGACCTTGTAAGCGGCATCCAGCACGTCACGCGGGAGAGGCCGCAAGTTTACGCCCTTCGACACCAGCGAGCGGATTGCACCGGTGTTCTTCACGTCATAGAGCGAAATCATGTTCTGCGTTGCAGCCTGAGCGGCGGTGTTCAGCGCCACCTTGTAGGCTTCCGGCAGGCTTTCATATTGCTGCTTGTTGACGAAGAAATGCACCGAAGCGCCACCTTCCCAGAAAGCCGGATAGTAGTAGTAAGGCGCGATCTGGTAGAAGCCGAGCTTCTCATCGTCATACGGGCCGACCCATTCGGCGGCATCGATGGTTCCGCGTTCCAGCGACGGATAGATGTCGCCGCCGGGCAGCTGCTGCGGCACGACGCCAAGGCGCGACATGACTTCACCAGCCACACCGGCAATGCGCATCTTCAAACCTTTCAGGTCTTCGAGGCTCTTGATTTCCTTGCGATACCAGCCGCCCATCTGTGCAGCGGTGTTGCCGCCGACGATACCGACAACGCCGTAATCGGAAAGGAATTCGTTATAAAGCTCATTGCCGCCGCCATGATAGAGCCATGCATTTTGCAGGCGCGTGTTCATGCCGAAGGGAATAGCGGTGCCGATGGCGAAAGCCGGGTTTTTGCCGGTGAAATAATAGCCGCAGGTATGGGCGATTTCGACGGTATTGGCCTGCACCGCGTCAATAGCCTGCGGACCGGGCACCAGTTCGCCCGCCTGAAACACCTGTATCTGGAACTTGCCGTCCGTCATCTTCGACAGAGCATTGGCCATAAAGACCGCGCCGCCATAGATCGTGTCTAGATTGTTCGGGAAGCCCGATGTCAGACGCCAGCGTATGTTCGGCAATTCATCTGCGATTGCCGGTGTGGCCAGCGCCGCACCGCTTGTGGCGGCGGCGGCGCCGATGGCCGCCCCCTTGGTTAGAAATGTACGGCGGTTCAAATCCTGTTTCATGTTTTCCTCCTCCAAAACTGTTTCACTTGTAACCCGCGCGAAAACTGGTCTCCCCTCGGTTACTGCGCTGGCTTTTCCGGTTGTCCGAAGCTTGGCTGCGGCGATCCGAACGATGGGGCGGGCAGCGGGTCCGTGGACGGCGAAGGCGCACCGAATGGGGCGGGCGCAGTGCCGAACGGATTGCCGCCATCCGCACCCGGCATCGGCACGTTGATCTGGATCGTCGACGGATCGGCGACCGGATGGCCGGATTTGTAATGGGTAACGATACCGGGAAACGCGATGATGATCGCGACCATCACCAGCTGGATCAGCAGGAACGGGATTGACCCCATATAGATCTGGCCCGACGTGACCGGTTGGATCGTGGCTCCCGTTACCTTGTCCTTATAGGCGCGCGACGGCGCCACCGAGCGCAGATAGAACAGGGAGAAGCCGAACGGTGGATGCATGAACGATGTCTGCATGTTCACCGCCAGCATGACGCCGAACCAGACGAGATCGATGCCGAGTGCGTCGGCAACCGGCGCCAGAAGCGGGATGATGATGAAGGCCAGCTCGAAATAATCGAGGAAGAAGGCCAGAAAGAAGACGAGAATATTGGCGACGATCAGGAAGCCGACTTCGCCGCCGGGAATCGACGTCATCAGATGCTCAACCCAGACGTGACCGTTGACACCGTAGAAGGTGAGCGAAAACACACGTGCGCCAAGCAGAATGAAGATGACGAAAGACGAAAGCTTCGCCGTGGCGTAAAGCGCCGAGGTCAGCATCTTCATGTTCAGGCGGCGATTGATGATCGCAAGCAGAAGCGCACCGACCGCGCCCATTGCGCCGCCTTCCGTGGGGGTAGCGACACCGATGAAGATCGTGCCAAGAACGAGGAAGATCAGCACCAGCGGCGGCACGAGCGAGACCACCACGCGCTGCGCCAGTTTCCACCCCTTCAAGGTGCGGGCCTGCAACGGCAAGGCTGGAACAGTCTGAGGCCGCAGGATCGACATGCCGATGATGTAGGCGCAATAAAAGCCGACCAGCATCAGGCCCGGCACGAGCGCGCCCTTATACATATCCCCGACCGACCGACCGAGCTGGTCGGCGAGAACGATCAGAACGAGGCTCGGCGGAATGATCTGCGCCAATGTGCCGGAAGCGGCAATAGTGCCGCTTGCCACTTTGCGGTCATAACCATAGCGCAGCATGATCGGCAGCGAGATCAAGCCCATCGAAATCACCGAAGCGGCAACGACGCCAGTGGTGGCCGCCAGAAGTGCGCCGACGATAATCACCGCAAAGGCCAGGCCACCGCGCACGGGGCCGAACAACTGCCCGATCGTGTCGAGCAGGTCTTCGGCCATACCACTTCGCTCCAATATCAACCCCATGAAGGTGAAGAAAGGAATGGCGAGCAGGGTTTCGTTCGACATCTGGCCAAAGATGCGGTCGGGTATGGCCCCGAACAGATTGACCGGCAAAAGCCCCATTTCGATGCCGACGAAACCGAAGGCAAACCCGACAAAGGCAAGCGCAAAAGCCACCGGATAGCCGAGCAAAAGCACGACGATCAGCGAGAGGAACATCAGCGGCGCGAGATTTTCCGCGAAGAAAGCAACCATATATCCGTCCCCCTCAGAGCGCTTGGGCTTCTGCGTCTTCAGCCGCCACCGTGTCCGGTAGACGCCCTTGCAGAATGGCAATGCGTTTGATGAGTTCGGACAGGCCTTGCAGCGCCAAGAGTCCGAAACCGATGGGGATCAGCGTCCAGACAGGCCAGAGAACCAGCCCGCCTGTATTGTTGGAGGTTTCACCGCTGGCGAACTTCGCTTCCACAATGGGCCATGAAAGATAGATCGTGATGAGGCAGAAGGGCAGCAGGAAGACGATAGTGCCGAAAATCTCGACCAGCAGCTGGGTGCGGCGCGAATAACGGCTGTAGAGCAGATCGACCTTCACATGCTCGCTGTGTAGCAGCGTGTAACCGGCGGCGATCAGGAAAACCGCCGAAAACAGATACCACTGCGCTTCCAGCCATGCGTTGGAACTGAGATTGAAAAGCTTGCGCGAAACCGCATTGATGGCGCTGATCAGCACCGCCACGAGTATCAGCCAGGATACTGCTTTTCCGATGAAATTATTGGCCGCGTCAATAGCGCGCGACAACGCCAGCAAAACTGACATTGCTCCTCCCCTTTTGTTTCGGCCTCCTCAAGCCGTTTTGCAAAAGAGAATAAGTGCGCGGGAATCCACCCGCAAGCAGACGATAGTCGCAACAAAAGCACAATTACCCACTAGTGGGTAATAAGCAGAGCTTTCCCGTCTTCCGGCGGCTAACTTTCTGAAAAGCCAAGCCGGTTTTCAATGGCATAACGGGTCAATCCGGCGGTGCTGGCGATACCGAGTTTTTTCTTGATGTTCTTGCGGTGAGTCTCGACTGTTGCTTCCGATATGCCGAGCGCGGAAGCAATCTCGCGATTGCTGCTACCTTCGGCAACCAGAACCAGCACATCGTTTTCACGCGACGACAGGCCTTCCGCCTTCTTCTCGGCATTGTCGAGAAGTGCTTCCGAAACGCCGGAGGAAAAATAGGTTCCGCCCGATGCGACCGCATGGATGGCGGCGACGATTTCACTCGTCGAAACATCCTTCAGCACATAGCCCGAAGCACCGCGCATGATCGAGGTCGAGATATATTCGCGACTGTCATGCATGGAGAGCATCAGAATGCGCGTACCCGGCAGTTGCCGCTTGAAAAGCTCGATGGCATCGATACCGTTGAGAAGCGGCATATTGATATCCATCAGCACGACATCGGGCTTGGCGGTCTGCGCCATATCCAGCGCCAGCCGCGCATTGGATGCAGCGCCCGCGATTTCAATGTCGTCATAGGTTTCAAGCACGGCGCGCAAGCCGTCGAGAACCAGCGGATGATTATCGACCAGCAATACGCGAATCTTGCATTCTTTCGTCATGCGACTTCCGGTTTCATCAGGGACGGCTTCGTCATAGGTCTTTCGACTGCCGAAAGCGGCAGGCGCGCGGTCAACTGCGTACCATCGCTGCCGGTTTCCACCAAGAGCACACCGCCGAAATGTGCCATGCGTTCCTGCATATTTCTGAGGCCAAGTCCCGATGTCGCCCCTTTCAGATCATGACCGGCAAATCCATTGCCATTGTCGCTCACCGTCATCGTCACGCGCCCGTTCGAATCCCAAAGGCGCACAGAGACAGCATTGGCACCCGAATGGCGCTCGATATTGGTCAGCGCTTCCTGCGCCACCCGGTAGAGCGCCGTGCTCGGCTCCGGTTTCAGATTGACCCGCAGCGTATCAGCCTCGAAGCGGGTCTCGATACCAGTCCGCTCCGCGAAATGCTCGAAGAGCGCTTTCAGCGCCACCGTCATGCCCAGATCGTCCAGAATGCGCGGTCGCAAATCATGCGATAGACGCCGCACCTCCTTGATCGCGCCGTTCAGCACATCCGATGCCTTCTCGATAGCCCTCGGCGCACCGTCGCTGCCCGTATGCACCTGACGGCTGGCCAGATCGATGGCATAGCGCACGCCCACCAGATTCTGCGAAATGCCGTCGTGAAGTTCGCGGGCCAGACGGGCGCGTTCTTCCTCCTGCGTATCGATGATGCGCTGGGCAAGCTCCTTGAGCTTGCTGTCCGCCATGCGCCGCTCGCGAATGTTCAACAACATGCATGTCGCAAAAACCAGCATGACGGCAGGCACGGCGATCAGGCTGACCACCAGAAACGTGTTGCGGATATTGGCGCGAAAATCGGCATTGGCCGCCGCCGTCTGCGCATAAACATCATCCAGATAAACGCCGGTTCCCAGCATCCATTTCCACTTATCCAGCCCAACCGCAAAGGACAGCTTGTCGGCCATTTCGCCGCTCGACGGCTTTTCCCATTTATATTGGTGCAGCCCGCCCCCCTGCTTTGCCTTGTCGATCAGATTGGCAATGACATGATCGCCATCAGGATCGACCAGATTGAGCCAGTTCTGACCGGGACGAAAGGTCTGGCGCGGATGCACGACATTGTTGCCGTCATAGTCATAAACGAAGAAATAGCCGTCCCGCCCATAATCGAGCGAGGTGAGAATGCTCGTCACCTTCTGCATGGCCGCTGTATCGTCGGGACCGGCCTCGTCATAGATTTTCTGGATTGCTGACAGAGCCAGATTGGTGAGGTTCAGAAGCTCGGTCTCCTTCGCCTTCAGCATGTTTTTCTCAAAAGTCGCGATGCTGCTCTGCACGAGATTGGCCGATTGCCACGTGATGAAGGCCGTGACCGTCAGGATCGCTACGATCAACGGCACAATGGCCAGAGCCAGAATCTGATATCGAAGCGTCACGCCTAGCTCCTCCCAACATCGCCGGACGGCTTTTTAAATTGGGACTTTAAAGCCCCGCTTCGACGGACGAAAGAGGCGATATGCGCTGCCAATTTGCGGCACATTGCCAGACAGCAATATTATTTCGTATAGACTTATTTATGTAGATATAATGCAAAGCGCGGTCAGCTTTCCATTGCGCCTTGTTGCAAGAGCGGTATAGGAAGGCTGAAATTAAACGTTCGCGCGCTTCATTCGCGACGTGCAGGACCCTGAATTCTGGCCGTCTTGCCCAACCCCCATCGTTGAAGTGCGCATTCGGAGGAGTGATTATATGCAATACTGCGGCAAGGCGTCTCGTCGACTTCCCAAGGAGAGAAGACGATGAGCGCCGAAGTAAAGCACGCGCAGGCGGGTGGAACCGACAAGACGGCCATCGAGCTGAAGAATGTAGAGATTTCGTTCAAACTGGCCGATGGCGGTCGGTTCGATGCGGTTGCCGAAAGCAATCTCAAGGTCGCGGAAAACGAATTCGTCGCCATTGTCGGTCCAACCGGATGTGGTAAATCCACCTTGCTGAATGCTGTGGCCGGTCTTCTGACGCCTGCGCAGGGTATTGTCGAGATCAACGGCCAGCGCCTGCAAGGGCTAAATCGCAAGGCGGGTTATCTCTTCCAGCAGGACGCGCTGATGCCCTGGAAGACGGTGCTCGACAATGTCGCCATCGGTCTTGAAATCGCAGGCTCGACAAAGGCCGAAGCCCGCAGACATGCGCAGGAATGGCTGGCTCGTGTCGGGCTTGCAAGCTTCGGCGACCGCTATCCGCATATGCTTTCCGGGGGCCAGCGCAAACGTGTGGGTCTGGCGCAGGTGCTGATCCGCAATCCGAAATATCTGCTGATGGATGAGCCATTCGGCCCGCTGGACGCGCAAACCCGCGTCATCATGGGCGATTTGCTGCTCGATCTGTGGTCGCAAGACAAGAAGGCGGTCATGTTCGTCACGCATGATCTCGAAGAAGCCATCGCGCTTGCTGACCGCGTTGTCATCATGTCTGCCGGTCCGAGGGCGCGCATCATGGCGGAATATCGCATTCCGCTCGAACGCCCTCGCGAGATTTCCGAAATCCGCCTCGACAACCAGTTTCACGAAATCCACCGGGAAATCTGGAGCGCGCTCAAGGAAGAAGTCCTCAAGGGCTACCAGCAGACGAGTGGAGACCGCGCCGGAGGACGTTCATGAAAAAGCCAATGCTGTTTCTGGCGCAGCTCAGTATTGCTGTCGCCGTTATTCTCGTGTGGCATGTCTTTACCGCCACGCATCTTTTCGGCAACCCCGCCAAGGCGAAATTCTTCTTCGCCACACCGGGCGATGTCGCCTTGCGCACCTATAGATGGTTTGCCGAAGGCACCATCTGGTATCACCTCGGCATCACGCTGCTCGAAGCCATGCTCGCCTTTGCCATCGGCTCGATTGCGGGTGTCCTGATCGGCTTCTGGTTTGCGCGCAAGCCCATATTGGCAGCTGTTTTCGATCCCTATGTGAAAGCCGCCAACTCCCTGCCGCGTGTTGTTCTGGCGCCGATTTTTGCGCTGTGGCTTGGCCTCGGCATCTGGTCCAAGGTAGCGCTTGGCGTTTCACTGGTGTTCTTCATCGTGTTCTTCAACGTCTATCAGGGCGTGAAGGAAGTGAACCAGACCGTGCTGTCCAATGCCCGCATGCTCGGCATGAACGAGCGGCAATTGTTGCGCAACGTCTACCTGCCTTCGGCTTTGTCATGGATGTTTTCGAGCCTGCATACCGCTGTCGGCTTCGCCGTCGTGGGTGCGGTCGTGGGCGAATATCTCGGTTCTTCGGCGGGGCTTGGCTACCTCATTCATCAGGCGGAAGGCGTGTTCGACGTGACCGGCGTTGTCGCCGGTATGCTCGTGCTGACCGTCTTCGTGCTGATCATCGACTGGGGCGTCACCATCATCGAGGAGCGCCTGCTTGTCTGGCGCCCCAAAGCCGCAAGCCACAACGCATAACGGCGCGTCGCGCTTACGAGAGCGGTTCCGGTTAAAATGGAATCATGGAACCGCTCGATCTATTTGTTTTCACGCATTATCCTACGCAAAACCGCTGCGCACTTTTGCTGGAAATGCTCTAGGAGGAAAATCATGAAGATTAATCGCAGAGACGCCCTGCTGGGCGCCGCAGCTCTTGGACTGGCCGGCATTGCTTCCCGCCTGCCCGCCTATGCGCAGGATGCATCGGCAACGCCAGAAAAACCCGAACTGATGTTCGGCGTCGGCGGCAAGCCGCTTTTCTACTACCTGCCGCTAACGATTGCCGAGCGCAAAGGCTTCTTTGAAGAACAGGGCCTGAAGGCAACGGTCAACGATTTTGGCGGCGGCGCGAAGTCGTTGCAGGCTCTGATCGGTGGTTCGGTCGATGTCGTGACGGGCGCTTATGAACACACGATCCGCATGCAGAACAAGGGCCAGGACATCAAGGCAGTCTGCGAACTTGGACGTTTCCCGGGCATCTGCATCGGCGTGCGCAAGGACCTCGCAGGCGAAATCAAGACCATTGCCGACCTGAAGGGCCAGAATGTCGGCGTTACGGCGCCCGGCTCCTCCACGTCGCTGTTCCTGCAATATGCACTCATGAAGAACGGTCTGTCGGAAGATGCCGCGTCGATTATCGGCGTTGGCGGCGGCGCAAGCGCGGTTGCAGCCATCAAGAAAGGCGAAATCGCCGCTCTCGTCCATCTCGATCCGGTGATCACCCGCCTCGAAGTCGATGGCGATATCACTCTGCTGATCGACACCCGCACAGAAGAAGGCACGCGACAGCTGTTCGGCGGCACCAATCCGGCCGCGACAGTTTATGTGCAGCAGAGCTTTATCGACGCAAACCCGATCACCACGCAGCGCGTCGTCAATGCCTTCGTCAAGTCGCTGGACTGGATTCACAAGGCATCCGCCGACGACGTTGCCGACGCCGTGCCGGAGGAATATCTGCTTGGCGACCGCGAACTCTACAAAACCGGCTTTGAGAAATCCCGCGCCATGTATTCCGAAAAGGGCCTGATTGCCGAAGAAGGCTTCAAGAGCCTCTATGAAATGTTGAAGGCGCTCGATCCGGAGCTTTCCAGCGCGGATATTTCATTTGCGCAGACTTTCGATCCGCGCTTTGTGCAGGCCGCCAAAATCTAACCAAGAACAAGGCCGGGATCGCTTCGAATCCCGGCCTTTTCCATTTCATTCGTTGAAAAATGCCGCGCGGAATCACACGCTATCGTGAGCTGGACGCGCGATATGCCGCTTCAGCAATGCGGCTGCAAATTCGAAATCCCGTGCCTCGATAGCCTGCAAAATCTCCAGATGGTCCGCGCAGGCCTGACGAATTCGCGCTTCGCCCATACGCTCAAACTCACAGGATTCCGTCAGTCTCCTCAAATGGTTCTGCCAGCGCAGAGCCTGGGTAAGAAACCGGTTATTGGCCCATGACACCAGCGTTTCATGGAAATTCGCATTGACGTCGAACCAAAACCCATCCGGAAAATCGGATATCGGGCGTTCGAGTATTTCAAGCTGTTCGCGGTGCAGTTCCTGCAACTCGGAGAGAACCGGGCTGTAATCAGCTTGTGTCAGCGCGCCGCATTCGATGACCACCCGGAAAGAATAGCTTTCATTGACGGCATGTTCATTGTCGAGCGCTTCGGCAAAGCGCCAGCCGTAGCCTGGAAGCCGCTCGGCCAGTCCTTCGGCGGCAAAGCGCATCAATGTGCGGCGCACCGTTCCACGGGTCACTTCGAACTGTTCCGCGAGGGCTGCTTCAGAAACTTCCAGGCCGATCGAACCGGAAGCACGCGCGCTCATCAGCCTGTGATAGAGGTCTTCGAAATCGGACGGCGGCAAAATCTCGTTCGACAGCTCGTCCTGTTTCGGAAAACGCTGCAACAGATAACCACGGTTCGGTGCCTGCGCGACGATCCCCCGCTCCACCAGAAGATGCAAAACCTGCCGGACCGGCGAGCGTGAAACGTGCAATTCGCGCGCAATCGCAGCATCGGAAATGCGATCACCGATCTGCCAGCGCTCCTTGGTGATAAGCGCCAGCATCTTATGCGCAACTTCCACCTGAAGATTGCTCAAACCGGTTTGCGTCACTGTTCCGTCCGTCCGGGGTGCTGTTACGATGATGTTCACGCGCGGTAAATCCTCCGTGACAAATTTATAACAAAAATCTGCACGCGCGGGAGTTCCATTCGCTTGAGGGCACGCCAATGTGATCGGCGCGTGATGAGGCGAAACGGAAAGCAGTTTTCTGAAAAATAGCGGGAGTTACGGCCGGGGAGCCGCTTTGCTCGACCCGAACTGGTGCGCTTCAAAGGGCAACCCAAATGGCAATACCGCCGCCCAGATAAAAAGCAGGCGACAGATCGGAGACCTGTCGCCTGTCTATAACAATGGACTGGAGGTCACATTATTATCAGTTCATATTTTCAAGCTTCGTCAGATAACCCGACACATTACTGCGAACATAAACCTAGACGAAACCTGTCCGGATATCGGGACGATGCCCCGATATCCGATATTGATATGTGTTATTAGAACGAGCGCTGGAAGCGAACGATACCGCCCCAAGCGTCCTTCTCGACAGCGAGATCACGCCATTCGCCACCGAACTTGGTGTACGAAATTTCCGGGGTGATCGTGAAGCCAGGAACGAGCTGGTAAGCTACGTTAGCCGTAACTGCAGTCTTGCCCCAGTCGTCGTGTGCGCCCTGAAGGTTGAAGGTAGCCTTGTCGGTTGCCTTGAACTTCGCGCCACCCCAGACAGCCCAATCGCCGCCCCACTGGCCGTAGTTCTGCACCGGAGATTCTTCCGAAGCGTAACCACCCTGCAACCAAACCGAGAAGCGGTCGGTGATGTTCACGTCACCGCGAACCTTGGCAGCCCATTCTTCGATGACCGAGTCGTAAGCTGCAACAGCTGCGATCGAGCCCCAGCCGCCTTCGTACTTCAGACCGCCGAGGATGTGCGGGGTGTAGCCGTCGATGACGTAGCCCGAGCCGCCTTCTTCAACAGCCAGGATAGCCGAGAAGCCGTTGCCGCCCTTGTAGGTGTACGAAATCTGACCGGTGGTGTAGCTGCCTGCGCCGACCACGTCATCGTTGATGACGCCGCCGAGGTAACCGGTGAAGGTGTGGAATGCGGATTCGTCGATACCGACCTTGAAGCCGCCGAGCTGGATGTAGCCGATACGGAAATCAACGCCGCTGCTCGTGCCACCCCAAACGGTGTCTTCGTCAGGGCTGTAGCCGCCGTAGAATCCATCGTGACGGGAATTGTTGGCGCCGTAGTTGAAGCGGGTTTCCGTGTAGGTCTTCAGGGTGCCGAGTTCGGTTTCCGAAGCGGTGTGGGTGCGCAGCGTGAAGCGAGCAGCCTTATCCCAGCCCTTACGGTCGACGCCGGTGTAGACGTCATCGCCGCCCTTTACGTCGTAACGGACGTAGCCGCTGATGCGCAGGCAGGTTTCGGTGCCCGGAATGTAGAAGTAGCCAGCGCCGTAAGCATCGCAAACGCGGACATATTCAACTGCTTCAGGTTCCGGTGCAACGATTGCATCGGCAGCCTGTGCGCCGGAAACTGCAACGAGCGCTGCAGCGGAGCCGAGAAGAAGGCTCTTGATGTTCATTTCTGACCTCCAGGATCAAGTTGATAGAAGTTTCGATTTTTTTACGAGTCGTTTTTTACGATTGCATAATACGATTTTCATTGATGGTTTCGTTAGTCAATGGCGTTTTTTCCCAATAAGATACAGACCGTTACTTCCGGGGCGACCGTTGAAATTCTGCAACAGTCATAATTAGCCATGGCCCGCCGCTCTCCCACTTTTGCGGGAACCGGATTTTCGATCCCCCGGATGCCCGGAGCGCTGTTTTGAGGATTTCTGCAGCTTCTCGGTGGAACCCGTGCAGATGGTGGAAACGGCTACATGCCGCGGGCAGCTGTTGCGCAAGTAAGCGACATCATGCACCGCCTTGGCAGCGTGCAAGACATAGCCTCAATATTTCCGGTGGTAGCCAAACCCGCCATATTTCACCCCTCTTCAATACATCCCCGCAGCCGTTGTCCCCCAACGAACTGCGAATGGCCGGATGCTTCGCCCATTTCTGTTACAATCAGATGACGAACAGTGAGCACTGCGACCTTTATCCGTATTTTTAAAGGATCGGGGGCAGAGTTCAGCTTATAAATTTTTATTATTTTGTAGGGATTTAGCAAAAATCCCTACAGACACACGCATTTTCTTTTATTGCCGCTGATTTTTTTAAGAGTGCCGCTGCAAACCTGCGTTTGGCGCTAGTCGTCGCACTTACCCCTTGGAAAGCGCGATGACCGGGTCCAGTTGCGAAGCGTTTCGCGCTGGCAGATAGCCGAACACGACACCGATCAGCGTCGAACACAGGAAAGCTGCGATAATCGACGTGGTTGAATAAACAAGGCTGAAATTCGAGCTGAACAAGCTGAAGAGCAAGCCGAAGCCGAGCGCCGTCAGAATGCCCAGAACACCGCCTATCAGGCAGACAAGCACCGCCTCGATGAGAAATTGCTGCAGGATATCGCTCTGTCGCCCGCCGACCGCCATGCGTACCCCGATTTCCGAAACACGTTCGGACACCGTGACGAGCATGATGTTCATCACCCCGATGCCGCCGACGATCAGCGAAATAATGGCGATTGCCGCCACCAGAAGCGTCAGCGTCTGGGTCGTGCTGGTGATCGTCTTGCGAATATCGTCGGTGTTCAGGATGTAGAAATCCTTGGTGCCGTGGCGCTGCAACAGAAATTCGGTGACCGACTGTTCGGCCAGCGCCGTATCGATCCCGTCCTTGACCTGCAAGGTAATGCTGCGCAGCGAATTGCTTCCCAGAAACCGTGCCTGAACGGTGGTGTATGGCAGATAAAGCGACAAATTCTGGTTAGAGCCGAAACCGCCCTGCTGCGGCTCCATCACGCCGACAATGCGCGCTGGAACATTGCCAATCAAAAGCACCTGTCCCACCGGATTGATATCGGCAAACAGCGCGTTTTTGGTGTTCTGGTCGATGACCACATCCTGCGCCGTAGTTCGCACGCTTTCGCGGTCGAAAAACTGTCCATCGGCAATCTTGCTGCCCTTGGCGACAAAATATTGCTCGCTGACGCCATTCACCAGCGCATTGGACTCCTGCGAGCCGAAACGCACCGTGCTGTTTGTCGAGACTGTTGGCGTGGCAGCCGCGACATAGGGCTGTTTGGACAGTTCCAAAGCGTCCGAAACCACCAGTGTGGTGATTTTCCCGGATCGCACATCGCCGAAATCCTTGCCTGCGAAAATTTCCAGCGTATTGGTGCCGAGGCTGGAAATATTGGCCAGCACCCGCTCCTGCGAACCGCGCCCCAGCGCCACGACGCTGACGACCGAAGCAATGCCGATGATAATGCCCAACATGGTCAGGAAAGTGCGCAGCTTATGCGCCCGCATCGAGAGTAAGGCCATCAGAAAGGCCTCGCGGATCGAACCCATCAATCCATAGAGCGACAACGCGCGCTTGCGCTTCGAGGCCGCATCCTCCGGTCTGACGGCACTTTCCACGATCTCGGTCTTTTCAACCGGGCGGTCGGCGATGATCTCGCCGTCGCTGATTTCGATGATGCGTTCTGCCTTGCTGGCAATCGACATATCGTGGGTGACGATGATGACCGTGCGCCCTTCGGCATGCAGCTCACCCAGAATGCGCAGCACCTCTTCGCCGCTATGCTTGTCGAGCGCGCCGGTCGGCTCGTCGGCCAGAATGAGGCTGGCGTCGTTCATCAACGCGCGCGCAATGGAGACGCGCTGCTGCTGCCCGCCGGAAAGCTGGCCGGGCCGGTGATGCAGCCGGTCACCCATGCCAAGACGCGTCAGCAAGGACCCGGCGCGCTTGGCACGCGCCGACGGGTCGATACCAGCATAGATCGCCGGTATCTCGACATTGCCGATGGCCGTCAGCTCTGGCAGCAGATGATAACGCTGGAAGATGAAGCCGAAATGCTCACGCCGCAGCGCGGCCAGTTCATCGACATCCATGGAGGCGGTTTCGCGACCGCCGATTTCGTAGCTGCCGGACGTTGGGCGGTCAAGACAGCCGAGAATATTCATCAGCGTGGATTTACCCGAACCTGAGGCACCGACAATCGCCACCATCTCGCCAGCATTGATGGTGAGGTCGATATCTTTGAGTACCGCGATGGAACTGTCCCCCGACGGGTATTCCCGCCGGACCTTTCTGAGGCGGATCAACGGTTCCGTCATGATCAGAAGCCCATCGGCGGGCCGCGACGGCCACCCGGGCTGGGGCTTGCCGCAGCACCTGCCGCCAATTGGCCGGTGACGACGCGTTCGCCTTCATCGAGGCCCGATTTCACCTGAACCATCACCTTGTTGTTCAGGCCGATTTCAATCTTCTTGCTTGAGATCTGCCCCTTGTCATCGACCACGCGCACCGTATAGCGGCCATCCGCATCGCGCGCACCCAAGGCAGAGGACGGAATGGTCAGGACATTGTTCTCCTGCCCGAGAACGATGTGCACTTCCGCCGTCATATAGGTGCGCAGATGCCCGTCTTCATTCGGGATGGTGAAAAGGCCATTATAATAGATCGCCTCCGACGACGTGCTGCTCGAAGAGGACGACGAGGACGAGCTTGAGGAACTGAAGCTGCTGTCGCTTTTGATCGATTCCGGCGCCGGTTCCACCGATTCAAGGCTTGCTTCATAGCGGCGGTCCTGATCGCCGAGCACCGTGAAATAAAGCGGCAGGCCGGGCTTCACCCGGACGATATCAGCTTCGGAAATTTCCGTATAAACCGTCATCCGGTCAAGCTGGCCGAGAATAACAATCGTCGGTGCGGATTGCGTTGCGTTGACCGTCTGGCCTTCCTGGCTGACGATGGAAAGAACGGTTCCCTCAATCGGCGCGGTGATCTGCGTATAGCCGAGATTGGCTCTGGCTGTCTCGACGGCAACTTCGGCTGCCTTGATCTGGGCCCTGAGCGATTCAATCTGCGCCTGCGTCACATTCAGATCGGCGGCAGCCGTGTCGTAATCGGCCTGCGAAACGGCATGTTTGGCAAGCATGGCTTTCTGGCGGTTCAGCGTCTGCTGGTTCAGCGCCAGCGTCGCCTGCTTTTCCTTCAACTGCGCCTGCATGTTGGCAAGTGACGCCTCGGATGTCCGCAGGTCGTTTTTCTGCGTGGTGGAGTCGATCTCAGCAATGAGGTCATTCGCCTTCACGACCTGCCCAAGCTTCACCTTGACCGATGTGATGCGGCCCGATGCCTGCGCGCCGACCGCAACCAGACGAACCGGCTTGATGGTTCCCGTTGCAAGCACCGTGACTTCGATGTCGCTACGGGTCGCAGTGGCGGTCATCATCGATGGTGTCTGGGACGACGATTGGCTGCGCCAGTAAAAATATCCGCACACGGCCACAGCGATGAGGACTGCGGTCGTGACGACGAGACGTTTAAAGCGCATTCAGGGAACCTTGCATATGCTCGTGGATTGAACGTGACCTCGGAAACCGGCCTCACAGGGCCGCATGATCAAGGGTCGAATTCAAAAAATCCAGTAGAAATCTATAATTGCAGGCAATCTTTTCAATTCCGGCATCTGCCTTGGCCAATGTGTGACATTGGCAGCACATGCCGGAATGCGACCACCAAATCCGTATGAGGGGGATTTAACTTAGTTGGCGGCGGCAGTGGCCACCGCATTTCTCTTCGGAAGACGCGGACCCGTATTCACGTCCACGACTTCCGGTTTGGAAACTTCAATGGCGCCACTCCAGCCACCGCCAAGCGCCTTGTTGAGCGCGATATAGTCGGTAGTGATCAGAACCTGGCTGGCGATCAGTGAATCCTCCGCCGAATAGAGCGAACGCTGGGCCTCCAGAAGATCGAGGAAGCTCTGCGTACCCGACTGATAGAGCGAACGTCCAAGCGACGCCGCCTCGCGATAATGGCGAGCCGATGTTGCAAGCTTGGACGATTTGATGCGCTCCTGCGCCAGCGAAACGATAGCGTTTTCGACTTCTTCAAGCCCGGTCAGGATCGAAGAGCGGTAGGCGATAAAATACTGGTCGCGCTGCGCCTGCGCCATCTCGACGGCTGCCTTCAGCTGGCCGCCATTGAAGATCGGAACCGTGAGGGTTGGGCCGAACGACCAGCTGATCGACGAACTTTTGCCGAGATCGCCGATCTTGGTGGCCGAGGTCGCAATATCGCCCGTCAGGCTGAGACCCGGATAGCGGGCGGCTTCCGCCTGACCGACCTTGGCCGTGTATTGCGCATATTGACGTTCAGCCAGCCGCACATCCGGGCGGGAGAGAAGAATGTCTGCTGGAATGCCCGTGGGCATCGGCAGTTTCGGCTTGGGGATCGCCTTAACCTTCTTCATGCGCTCGGCAAGTGCGGCAGGCGCGCGACCTGTCAGCACAGAAAGCCGATGCACGGAAGCGGCATAGGCCGCTTCAAGGTCCGGTATATTGGCCTCTGTCGAAGCCGCCTGACCGGATGCGTTGGAAAGATCGACCGCCGACGATGCGCCCGCCTCGAATTTGTTGCGCGTCAGGGTAGCCGTTTCGCGCTGTGAAGCGGCGGTCCGCCGGGCCAGCGCGGCACGCGCCTGATAACCGCGTGCTTCGACATAATTCGTGGTTACATCGCCAATCAGCGTCACGAGCGTATTGCGCAGGTCTTCTTCCGAGGCATCCATGCCGTATTTGGCGGCTTCCACCGACCGGCGGTTGGCGCCGAACAGATCTATTTCCCAGCTTGCATCCAGTCCGCTCTGGAACTGGCTGCTGGTGCTCGCCGTGCCACTGACCGAAGAGCCTGTGCGGCTGCGGGTCGCCGAAGCGGAACCGTCCAGTGACGGCAGCAGCGTGCCGACCGACTGACGATAGGTAGCGCGCGCCTCGCGCACGCGGGCCTTGGCGGTTGCAACATCCAGATTGCCCGCAACCGCTTCCTCTACGAAAGCATTGAGCAATGGATCGTTGAGCCGCTTCCACCATTCGGCCAGTTCCGCGGGCTTTGCCGGTTTTTGCTGCTTCTTGTTGCCCCAGTTGGAAGGCATGTTGATCAGGGGCGACTGATAGTCCGGCCCGACCACACAACCGCTGACGGTCGCAACAAGACACAACGTGGCCAGCACTTTCATCGTGCGGCGGACGCGCTGATCCTGTCTGGTGCAGGGGTTGTGGTCAAAAGTCGCTGCAAGGCGGGTGAGATCATTTGTCGACATGGTTTGATTCCGTCTGCGTCTGCGGCGACACCGATTGAGTTTGACTGGATTTGCCCTTGAAGATGCGCCGAACGGCAACGAAGAGCAGCGGAACAAGAAAGACACCTATCACGGTTGCGGCGATCATCCCGCCCATGACGCCGATACCGATTGCGTTCTGCGCACCCGAACCGGCACCGCTTGCAATGGCCAGCGGAGTGACGCCCAGAATGAAGGCGAATGATGTCATCAGGATCGGTCGCAGGCGCTGTCGAGCGGCCTCCAGCGTCGCCTCGACCAGCCCCATGCCTGCCGCTTGCCGCTCTATCGCAAATTCGACGATCAGAATAGCATTCTTTGCGGCAAGACCGATGGTGGTGAGAAGACCGACCTTGAAATAAACGTCGTTACTCTGCCCGAAAATCGTTGCGCCCAAAAGTGCGCCGAAAATGCCGATCGGCACGGAAAGCATGACTGCAAACGGGATGGACCAGCTTTCATAAAGCGCGACGAGACATAGGAACACCACCAGAACCGAAATCGCATAGAGTGAGGCTGCCTGATTGCCGGAAAGCTGTTCCTGATAGGAAAGTCCGGTCCATTCATGGGCAAATCCGGACGGCAATTGCGTCATCAGATTGTCTATTTCATCCATAGCGACACCGGAACTGACGCCGGGTGCCGCTTCGCCCTGAATTTCCACGGCGGACGAGCCGTTATAGCGTTCCAGTCGCGGCGAGCCATATTTCCAGTAGCCGGTTGCAAAGGCTGAAAACGGCACCATGATGCCATCGGCGTTGCGGACCTGCCATTTCTCCAGATCTTCCGGCTGCATGCGGAAATTGCTGTCGCCCTGAACATAGACCGGTTTGATGCGACCCCTGTCGATGAAATCATTGACATAGGCGCTGCCCCAGGCTGTCGACAGCGTGCTGTTGATATCGGCCAGCGAAACGCCCAAAGCACTCGCCTTTTCCTGATCGATATTGATCGCGAATTCAGGCGTATCTTCCTGCCCGTTCGGGCGCGTATTGGCCAGAAGGTTGCTTTTGCCCGCCAGCGCCAGCAACTGGTTGCGTGCCTCGATCAGCTTGGCGTGACCGGCGCCATTGACATCTTGCAGAAAGAAATCGAAGCCGCTCGAATTGCCCATGCCCTGAATGGCAGGCGGCGCCAGCGCAAAAACCTTGCCGTCGCGAATTGTCGAGAAGAATTTCATGGCGCGTCCGGCGACCGCGCTTGCCGATAGATCAGCAGATTGGCGCGCTTCGAAATCTTTCAGACGCACGAAGGCCAGACCGACATTCTGTCCCTGCCCGCCATAACCAAAGCCGATTACGCTCATCACGCCTTCGACCGCATCCTTCTCCTGATTGAGATAGAAATCCGTCACCTGCTTCATGACCCGTTCGGTACGGTCCTGCGTAGCGCCCACGGGAAGCTGAACGCTGGTCATCAGCGTGCCCTGATCTTCCTGCGGCAGGAACGAGCTTGGCAGACGGTTGAACATCCAGCCCATGGCAACCACGATCAGCGCGAAGACCAGAAGGTAACGGAATGACCGCGTGAGGATTCCATTCACGCCACGGCGATAGGCATTCGTTGTCCGGTCGAAACCGCGATTGAACCAACCGGAAATGCCGCGCTGCTTCGCATGGCCTTGGACCGGCTTCAAAAGCGTGGCGCACAAAGCGGGCGTCAGGATCAGCGCGACCACCACCGACAGGATCATCGCCGATACGATGGTGACCGAGAATTGGCGATAGATGACGCCGACCGATCCGCCGAAAAAGGCCATCGGAATAAACACCGCCGAAAGCACCGTCGCGATGCCAACCAGTGCGCCGGTGATCTCGCCCATGGATTTGATCGTGGCCTCCCTTGGCGGAAGTCCTTCCTCCTCCATCACGCGCTCGACATTTTCCACGACGACAATCGCGTCATCCACCAGAAGGCCGATGGCCAGCACCATGGCGAACATGGTGAGCGTATTGACGGAATAGCCGAAGATCGCCAGCACCCCGAACGTGCCCAACAGAACCACCGGAACGGCCAGCGTTGGAATAAGCGTGGCGCGGATGTTTTGCAGGAACACCAGCATCACGACGAAAACCAGAATGATGGCCTCGATCAGTGTCTTGATCACTTCCTCGATAGACAAGCGCACGAAGGGCGTCGTGTCATAAGGATAAACGACCTCCACCCCCGCTGGCAGCGTTTCCTTCAGGTTCCCGATTGCTTCCTGCACCCCTTCCGCCGTGCTGATCGCATTTGCGCCGGTGGCGAGATAAATGCCGATGGCGCCCGAAGGCAGACCGTTATAACTGGATTCACTCGTATAGCTTTCCGAACCCAGTTCCACGCGGGCCACATCGTTCAACCGCACCAGCGCGCCATCGGTCGTGCTTTTCAAAATGATATTGCGGAACTGTTCCGGCGTTTGAAGACGGCTTTGCGCCGTCACCGTCGCATTGAGCTGTTGACCCTTATTGGCGGGCATTGCGCCCAGCTGACCAGCCGAAACCTGCGTGTTCTGCGCCTCAATCGCCGAAGCGACATCGCCCGGCATCAGCGCATATTTCGCAAGCTGGTCGGGGTCCAGCCAGATGCGCATTGCATAGCCGGAACCGAAAATGCGCGTATCGCCCACGCCTTCGACGCGCTTCAGCGTATCGTTGAGCGAGCTGTCGATATAGTCAGCCAGATCGTTGGCTGTTAGCTTGCTATCGGTCGAGACAAAGCCGATGACCATCAGAAAGCTTTCGGACGACTTGCTGACTGTCAGACCCGTGCTCTGTACGCTCTCCGGCAGCTGCGACTGGACGAGCTGCAGCTTGTTTTGCACCTGCATTTGCGCCACGTCGGGATCGGCGGCGCTGGTGAAGGTCAACGTAATCGTTGCCGAGCCGGTCGAGGTCGAGTTGGCCGTCATGTAATCCAGATTGTCGATGCCGGTCATGCCCTGCTCGATCACCTTGGTAACCGAGTTTTCGACCGTTTCGGCATCTGCGCCCGCGTAAGTGGCGCTGATGCGCACCGTGGTCGGCGCGATCTGCGGATATTGCGAGATCGACAGGGAACTCAGCGCCAGCAAACCGCCAAGCATGATGACAATCGCAATGACCCAGGCAAAATTGGGCCTGTTGATGAAGAAATTCGACATGGTCTATTCCTTCACCGCCGCGTTGCCGGTCTGGTTCTGGGTCAACTGACTGCCAGCGCCATCGGTCGTCTGCGCCTGTTTGCGCTCGCGCACCTCGCCGGTCGTATCATCGACAATGACATCGACCGCCTGCACTTCCTGACCGGCGCGGACAAGCTGCGATCCTTCCACGATGACCCGGTCGCCAGCCGCAACGCCGCCGTTGACCAGCCAATTATTGCCGACGCTCTGGCGGACTTCGAGGACGCGCTCCTCTACCTTGTTCTCGGCATTGACGAAAAGGCCGGTCGGCTCGCCCTTGGCATTGCGCGAAACGCCGCGCTGCGGCAGGAGGAAGCTGTTGGGGGCAACGCCCTCTTCCACCAGCGCGCGCACGTACATGCCCGGCAGAAGCAGTCGATCCGGATTGGGGAATGTGGCGCGGAGCGTAAAGGTGCCCGTCGTTTCGCTGACTGCGGATTCCGCAAATTCAAGCTTGCCCGGCAGCGGATAGATCGCGCCGTTTTCCAACTTGAGCCGCACGCTGACATTTTCACCACTGATCTTGATGCGCCCATCCTGGATGGCCTGACGAAGATTGAGCAGATTGGTGCTCGATTGCGTCACATCGACATTGATGGGGTCAAGCGTGCGGATGGTGGTCAGCGCCGTGTCCTGGCTGGCTGTCACCAGCGCGCCGGGCGTCAGGGTCGAGCGGTCGATGCGTCCGCTGATCGGCGCCTTGATCGACGTATAATCAAGGTTGATACGCGCCGTTTCCAGCGCGGCTTTCGCTGCCGCAACATCGGCCTTGGCCTGCGCCAGCGATGCAACCGCATTGTCGAGGTCCTGCTTGCTGACGGCGTTCTGCTTGATCAGCCCCTGATAGCGCGTCACCATGGATTGCGCGCTGGGTACAGTCGCTTCCGCCCGCTGGAGATCGGCAGCTGCACTCTCATAGGCAGCCTTATAGCTGGCAGGTTCGATCTGATAGAGCGCATCGCCCTCTTTGACCTCGCTGCCTTCCGTAAACAGCCTCTGCTCGATGATACCGCCAACCTGTGGTCTGACTTCCGCCACTAGCGACGCGGTGGTGCGCCCCGGCATTTCGGCATTGATCGAGACCGATTGCGGCTGCAAGGTCACAACGCCAACCTCCGGTTTCGGCAGCGCCGCGGCATTGGTGCCCGCCTTCTGGGATTGCTCCTGCGAACAGGCAGAAACCAGCAGAAGCGACGCGGCGGCCAGCGCCATTCCGAAAGACCGCGCATCTGGGAGGAAGCGACACGGTTTGCTACGGGAAATCAGCGGCTGAACCATACTATAAACCTTGTTTACTGAGCGATTTGGTTGCGACCGGCAGCGTCACGGTTTGCGCGATGCCGTTCGGCGTTTTGTTGGCGATATCGATGCGCCCTCCCATGCGCTCGATAATTTCCTTGGCGATGGCCAGCCCAAGCCCCGCACCGGGATGCATTTTCCGGCGTCCCGCATCGACCCGGAAGAAGGGCTCGAAAATGCGCCCTATCAATTCTTCAGGAATGCCCGGACCGTTATCTTCTATAAGAACGACTGCTTCGCCGTTCTTCTCAACACTCGACACAACAGCGTGATGGCCATGGGTTGCCGCGTTGATCATCAGGTTGCGCAAGGCGCGCGTCAGCGCAATCGGGTTGGCCTGCACGACGAGGGGCTGCGCGGTTTTCACCGGCTGCAACTCTGCCGAATAGCCAATCGCCCGCAGTTCCGCGACCAGTTCGGTCACGAGGCGGTCGAGCTGCAAAATCTCCGTCGCGCCGTTGCTGTCCACTTCCTCGCGCACGAGACGAATGGCGCTGTCGGCGATGGAATCGAGCTCTTCGAGATCTGCCAGCCATTTCGCACGCTCCGCCTCATCTGCGACGAATTCGGCGCGCAGCCGCATCCGCGTCATCGGTGTGCGCAGATCATGACCGGCGGCGGCAACCAGCCGCATGCGGCTTTCCATTGCCGTCTTGAGCCTCGTTGACAGGCGGTTGATGGCCTTTGCAGTTGCGCGCACTTCGCCCGATCCGGTTTCGGGGATCAGCGGCAGGACGCCATCCGGCCCGATGCGCGTCACCGCCCCTTCGAGCAGGCGCAGCGGCTTCGTGATCTTGGCAGCGGCGAACAATGAAATGACAGCACTGCCCAGCACAATCAGGCAGACCCACAAAGCCAGCACGCGAGCGGCGCCTTCCGGCGGCCCCATTTGCGGAATTTGCAAAATGATCCACCGATCCTCGCCAAGTTTGACCGAGACATTGTCCGTCCTCGGCGTGTCCGCATGGCTGACGATCAGCGGCCAGTCCTTACCGTTTGCAGCCAGCGCGCGCGAGATGAAGCGGGTTCCCCTCTCATCGACATTCGTATCGATGGGTTTGTCCTGAACGACAAGGCCATAGGCTTGCGCTGCTGCCGGGTTCTGAGTGAACAGCGACACCTGCAGCATGATCTGGCGCGCCAGCGGATCAGACGTCAGTTCGCGCGGCGGCGGACTGAGTACGCGGTCCGCCGCAAATGTCGCCAGTCCCACAACGGAGACGATGGCGCAGATCAACAACAGAGCGATGCGATTGCGCAATGTGTTCATCGCGTCACAACCGATGTTTTGACCGGTATCGTCAGCTGATAGCCGCCATTGCGCACGGTCTTGAATACATCGCCAGCCTGACTGTCATCAAGCTTGCGGCGCAACCGGCTCATAAGAACGTCAATCGAGCGATCAAGCGGGCCGCGTCCCCGCCCCTGTGTGAAATCGAGCAGCTGGTCACGCGACAATAGCCGACCAGGACGCTCCACGAATACTTTGAGCAGATCGAATTCAGCCGCCGTCAGATCGACCTGCGCGCCATCATCCCTCGCAACCTTGCGCAGCTGCGGGTCGAGGACGAAGGCGCCGAAATGGAAAAGCGTAACATCATCATTAGTGGATAATGGAACATGCTGGCTGCGGCGCAGCACAGCCTTGATGCGAGCCGTCAGTTCGCGCGGATTGAACGGCTTGCCCAGATAGTCATCCGCGCCGATTTCCAGACCGATGATGCGATCCACATCCTCTTTCAATGCAGTCAGCAGGATGACCGGAATGCTAGGCTCCCGGTCACGCAGCCGCCTGCAAATGTCGAGGCCCGAACCATCCGGCAACATGACATCCAGAACAATCAGATTGGGGTTGGTCTCCGTGAGACGCTTTTCGCATTCGCGGCGATCGCCCGCCACCGAAACGCGAAAACCCTGCTCGCTGATATAGCGCGACAACAACGAGCGGATTTCCGGGTCGTCATCGACGATCAGTATATGGGGCGGAACGCTCATTCGGGCTCGTGACGTTATCAATCAGGTGTTGTTGAAAAACACTATAGCCACTTCACGGCGGGCGGTTTTCATTTTTTTGTAACCGAATATTTCCGCGTCGAAGCCAGAAACATTCCGCAACAAATGAGCCTTGAACCGCCTGTCCGGCAACAACCGGACCAGGCGCAGTTTCTTCAACACCGTGCCGGCTCGGCCGTGATCGAACAGGGATCACGCCCTTTCACTGATGACGCGCCGCAAAAGAGTATTGGCCGTGTTGATATCGGAACTCTCAAATTCCCGGAACAGATTCTGGTGCACACTATCCAGGATCGTCTGCATGATGGAAACGACACGACGCCCCTCCTCGGTCAGCCTGATCCGGTTGGCCCGCCGGTTGTTCTCATCGACCTCGCGGCGCGCCAGCTGCAGCGCTTCGAGTGAATCGATCATCCGCACCAGCGATGCAGCCGTCAGCCCCATTTCCGTCGCGATATCGATTTGCTTGGCGCCATCGCCCACATAGGCGATCCAGAACAGGCAGGCCGCAACCCCGGAATCAAGTCCAAGGTCCAGCAGCGCCTCATTGGCCAGCGATCGCCATATTTTCGCGGAGACAAGTATATTCGCCATCAAGTCGCGCAATAAAATCATTTTTTCTGCGTCAATCGTCATCGATAAACTTCTTTTCCAATTAGCCGCTCCAAAGGAACGATTAAATCCTCTCATTTTGAAATGCATGATTATACTATCAATCAAATTCGCAAAATCGCAACTTTTTGAAAAATAATGAGAATTTTATAATTAGTTATATAACTATTTCATAGTTTGATTTATTGGTAATCCGTATCTAATCATGTAAAAGTAAAAATACAAATCGATATTTATTATATAAATTGGTATCTCTTATGCAACATAACAACTCTATTGGATTTAATTACTTTTAGTTCCATTGAGACCGAAGCTTTGCCGCGATATACATGAACTCTCTCAAAGTTCACGCTGAATCGAGGCAACTCTTATGAAAATGAAGACCGTTCTGATCTCTTCGGCAGCGACGATGATGTCTTTTTCATCTTACGCTGCCGACGCAATCATCGCACCGGAGCCGGAAGCCGTTGAATATGTGCGTGTTTGCGACACCTATGGCGCGGGCTATTTTTATATCCCCGGCACCGAGACCTGCCTGCGCATTCATGGCTATGTGCGTTACGACATGAATGGCGCTGATAATGTCTTTACGGGCATAGATCGCGAAGGCTGGGACAAGGGCGCCCGTTTTGCGTTGCGCACCTCGACTGCTTCCGAAACCGAACTGGGCACGTTGAAGACTTTCACCGAGACCCGATTCAACTATTGGGCAAATATTTCGCGCAGAACCGACGTTTATGGCTGGAGCGGCTCGGAAGTCGTTCTCCAATTCGCCTATATCGAACTGGGTGGTCTCAAAGTCGGCATCGACGAGTCAGAATTCCATACTTTCACCGGCTATCTCGGCGACGTCATTAACGACGACGTGGTTTCTCCCGGCGCCTATCGCACAGGCAAGATCTCTTACACATTCGCAAGCAGCAGCGGCTTCTCCGCAGTGATCGCTCTCGAAGAGGGCGGCGACAACGATAACGGTTACAGAAATCCGACAGGCCATCATTACACGATCGACGGTTATGTGCCACATGTCGTCGGCGGCCTGAAATATGCAGGCGGCTGGGGTTCCATTGCGGGCGTCGTTGCGTATGATTCCGTTATCGAAGAATGGGCGGCCAAGCTTCGCGGCGACGTCAATCTGACCGACCGTTTCTCGCTCTGGTTACAGGGCGGTTATGCTTCGGAAGAAGACCCAGACCAGATGTATGGCCAATGGGGTGGCGACTGGGCTGTTTGGGGCGGCCTGAAATTCCAGGCAACCGACAAGGTCGCGTTCAATCTCCAAGGTGCGCATGACGATTGGGGCAAGACGGCTGCTGCCGCCAATATTGCCTACCAAATTGTCCCCGGCTTCACCATCACGCCGGAAGTCAACTACACCAAATTCGGCGGGAACTGGAGGCGTTACGAAGCCGATTTTCGCGACAACAAGGTCAACGATGCCTGGGGCGGCACGGTGCGCTTCCAGCGGTCGTTCTAGTGGCAAAAATGGGCCCCACCAACACTACCAGTTTGTGATGATCTGACCTCCAGTCAAAAGGGCATCACAAAAGGGGGAGCAGCGACAGAACCCGCATCTGTCGCTGCTTTCTATATTTGCAATCAGCCGTCTTTATGCAGACAGCCGTCCGTAACGGGCCAGCACTTCGCGCAGCCTGTCGTGATCGATAGCCTGAACGCGCAGACGGTCGTAAGGCGTGCCGCCCATATCTTCAGCTGCCAGCATCGCATTGACCACTGCTTCCTCCACGCTATCGACCGCAGCGAGATAGAACGGATCGAGCGGCTCGTCATTCACCACTTCCATCTGGAGGAACGGCGCGGAACGGTGTTGCATCGGGCGCTGATTGGCCGTCGAGAAGGCCAGGAAAATATCGCCCGAATTGTTGCCGCCCGGCGTGCCATTGCGACCGATGCCGATCGCGGCGCGACGTGCCAGCCGCTGCAACTGGTGTGGCATCAAGGGCAGGTCCGTTGCCAGCACCACGATGATGGAACCGCGCTCCTGCAACTGGCTTTGCGGCGTGCCGTCGCGCATATGCTGGCCAACCGGAACACCGGCAATGGTCAGCCAGTCGCGCTGGCCGTGATTGGCCTGCACCAGCGCGCCAATGGTGAAGCTGCGACCACCGAATTCCACGACGCGCGATGCCGTGCCCGTGCCGCCCTTGAATCCATAGGTGATCATTCCTGTGCCGCCGCCGCAATTGCCTTCCTGCACCGGGCCGGAGGCAACGCTGTCGAGCGCCTTGCGCACATCGGCTTCGGTAACCGGAAAGCAGTTGATGTCGTTCAGCACGCCGTCATAGGTCTCAGCAATAACCGGCATGATCCAGAGAAAATCGTCGGTCTTGTAGGTCGAGGCATAGCGGTCAACCATCCAGCGGGTGGTGGCGTGATGCGCCATGCCAATGCCATGCGTATTGGTGATGACGACGGGTCCCAGAAAATAACCGCCATCCGCGATCCAGTGCGTGCCGGTCATTTCGCCATTGCCGTTGAAACGATGCACACCAGCATAGACCGGAACAGGCGTTTCTGACTGCATATGCGGCAGAATGGCCGTTACGCCGCTGCGGACCGGACGCTTGCGGCCCGGGCGCGGCTCGTTCTCGATAATCGTCTGAAAGCCGACACCGACGCCATCAACATCGGTGATCGCATTGTGCGGACCAGTACACCCGGTGAAAGGGATGCCAAGATCGCGGCCACGCGGTTTACGGATAGGTGTTTGTGAGGTCATGCTATTTCTACCGGGAACGAAATGAAGATCGGCAGAAGTCGTAGCATCAACATTCGCGATAAAGAAGGGATGCCAACGACTGCCGCCGCCCATAAACCACAATATATCAAATGATCTGTTCGTATCGTGTTGCTGCCGCGATATTCCGTGAAGGCCGGTCAGCCTCCGTATTCAGGGACGATCCAAAAATCATCCGAGAAAATGTCGGACCTTGCCGCAAGACAGGATATCACATTGTAACCGCAGCGCGAGACATGTATGATAAAGTGTCGAATATCTGAGATATCTCCAAATGCGTTACGAATCTTCCAATGAGTCCATTGCTGAAAGCTGCTATCGCCGCATTCGGACCGATATTATCTTCGGGCGGCTGGCGCCTGCGCAGCGGTTGCGGCTGGAAAGCCTGAAGGATTCCTACGACACCAGTGTGAGTACGTTGCGCGAAATCCTCAACCGGCTATCATCGGAAGGATTTGTCGTTGCCGAAGGCCAGCGCGGCTTCGAAGTCGCGCCCATGTCGGATGCCGATCTCAAGGAAATCGCTGCATTGCGCCTGTTGCTCGAAACCCACGCGCTGGAGCAATCCTTCGCTTTCGGCGGGATGGATTGGGAGGCGCAACTGGTCTCCGCGCACTACAAGCTTTCGCGGATGGAGCAGATCATGGCGTCAGGCGACGCCAGCCGGGCGGAAGAATGGAAACGCTATGACTGGGAGTTTCATCAGGCGCTAATTTCCGCCTGCGGTTCAAGATTGCTGATGGAAACCCACGCCACCGTCTTCGACAAATATCTACGCTATCAGATGGTTGCGCTGTCCTATCGCGGCGATGTCGCCGAAAAGGAACACAAGCAATTGCTCGACGCTGCGCTAGCGCGCAATGCGACCGAAGCAAAAGCCATTCTTATCAAGCACATAGATGGCGGCGTCCAACATGCGCTGGCCGGGGGCACCCTGCCCTGATTTGCCACTGCCGTTGATCGTGACCGCCACGGAAAAGGAAACACCATGCTGCGGGAAGAAAGCGCACCCACCGAAACCGTCAGCGATGTAGTTTTCCGGCAGATCCGCAAGGACATCATCTCCGGTACATTGCCGCCACGGGCCAAGATCAAGCTGGAACAGGCAAGGGAGCGCTATTCGATCAGCGTCTCGTCGCTGCGCGAGATCCTCAACCGGCTGACCACGGAAAATCTGGTCGTGGCTGAAGGGCAGCGCGGTTTTGAAGTGAGCCCGGCTTCCCGCAAGGAGCTTGAGGAACTGGCCGATCTGCGCTCGGTTCTCGAAACCCACGCCATCGGGCTTTCCTTCGCGGTCGGCGATCTGGAATGGGAGGGGCGTATCGTTGCGGCCCACCACAAGCTCGCCGCTGCGGAAAGAGTGCTGCTTGCAGGCGATGCATCGCGCACCATCGACTGGGTGCGTTACGACTGGGAGTTTCATCAGGCCATCGTCTCGGCATGCGATTCGCAAACATTGCTGACGGCGCTGTCCTCGGTGTTCGACCGCTTTTTGCGCTATCACATGCTGGCGCAGACCTTTCGCGGACGCCCCGTCGTGCATGACCACAAATTGCTATTCGAACTGGCCGTGGCACGCGATGTCGAAGGCGCGCAAGCCGTTGTGCGCCGCCATATCCAGAGCGGCATGGATCATATTCTCAAAAGCGGGCGCATCGTCTGAACCGCATTCGCTCGTACATATCCGTCGGTTGTCTGTCGGAAAAATGCGTTTTGTGCAAAATACAAAATCTCATATGATTTTTATAAACTCGGTTGATTTGCCAAGCATCATCTGACAAAAATATACTCATACGGCCATCTGATCCACGGGAGAGGATCGACAGAGCGGCAGTTTTTGGGAGGAGGAACGAATGTTTAAATCGATGCTGACACGTCGCAACATGATGCTGGGTGCGGCGGCGCTGGTTGCCGCCGCCGGGATGACCAAGCCCGCATCCGCCATCACGCCAGAGGAAATCAAGGCGCGCGGCAAGCTGATCGTTGGAATTCAGGGCGACAATCCGCCATGGGGTTTCGTGACGAGCGCTGGCCAGCAGGACGGCCTTGACGCCGATATCGCCAATCTGTTCGGCAAGGAACTGGGCGTGCCGGTCGAATTCGTACCGCTCGAAGTCAACAACCGCATTCCCGCGCTGACCACCGGTCGCGTCGACGTGCTGTTCGCAACCATGGCCATGCTGCCGGAACGCGCCAAGGCGGTACAGTTCAGCAAGCCCTATGTGGCCAATGCCATTGTGCTGATCGGCCCGAAATCCATGTCGATCAAGACCAATGAAGATATGGCCAATCTCACCATCGCGGTTGCGAAGGGCGCTGCGCAGGACACGCAGGTGACCAAGAACGCACCATCCAGCGCCACCATCCGCCGCTATGACGGCGATGCGCCAAGCGTTCAGGCTCTGGCTTCGGGTCAGGTGCAGGCATTGGGCGGAAACATCTTCTACATGGACCGCGTCGAGAAGGCCCGTCCGGGCGAATTCGAAAACAAGCTGGAATTCCAGAAGCTTTATAATGGCGCCTGCACGCGTCTGGGCGAAAAGGAACTCAACGTCGCCATCAACAGCTTCATCGACAAGATCAAGGACAATGGCGAGCTGAAGAAAATCTACGACAAGTGGATGAAGGTGCCGGTTCCGGAATTCCCGGAAAAGCTTGAAGGCGTTTCCTTCACGGCGAACTGATAATTCAGCGATCCCGATTGCAGACGCTGGCTAAAAAGCATTCCCGGCAAAAGCGCGAAGCCGCTTTGCGTTCAAATGCATAAAAACAAGATTTGGATTGGCACCGGGGGGCGCCAATCCGATCCTAAAAACGCCAGCGTCTGCAACCGTTTCCTCATGTCGTAAAACGGCTTACCCGCCGTTTCGGGAAGCACCATGTCCAGAACAATCTTTATCTTGAACGGCCCCAATCTCAATCTGCTCGGCGAGCGCGAGCCGACAGTCTATGGCACCACAACGCTTGCCGATATTCGCGACCGCGCGACACAGGTGGCTGAGACGCTGGGATTTGCAGTCGATTTTCGCCAGACCAATTTCGAGGGAGAACTGGTGGAAAGCGTGCATCAGGCGCGCAAACAAGCCTGCGGCATCATCGTCAATCCCGCGGGCTATACTTTCACGTCGGTCGCCCTGCTCGATGCGTTGAAAATGTTCGACGGCCCGAAGATCGAGCTGCATATTTCAAATGTCCATGCCCGCGAGAGCATCTACCACAATTCGCTCATTTCGCGTGTCGCAACCGGCATTCTGATCGGGTTCGGCGCGAATGGGTATGAACTGGCCGTGCAAGCCATGGCGAAAATGGCCGACAAGGACTGACCGACAGACATCTGGCCAGCCGCGCCGGTCAATTGGAGCAAGAGAGCAACGGCGATCTCGCCGCGCCTTGATAAAAACAGACAGAGCGAACGATGAATTATACTCTGGATTTCACGCCGGTCATCGATGGCCTCCCCAACCTGCTGCTTGCCTGTCTGGGCACCTTTACCCTGGCCATATTCGGCATGTTGCTGGCAATCGTCATCGGCATTGGCGGTGTTCTGCTGCGCGGTTCGCGCTACTGGTTTTTGCGATGGCTGGTCATCGGCTTTGTCGAACTCATCCGCAACACGCCCTTTCTCGTCCAGATATTCTTCATCTATTTCGCTCTGCCGCTGGCCGGTGTCCGGCTCGACCCGACGCCGACCGCCATCATTGCGCTCGGCATCAATGGCGGCGCCTATGCCATCGAAATCATTCGTGGCGGTGTTCAATCCATTCCGAAAGGCCAGATCGAGGCGGGCATCGCGCTTGGTCTGCATAAGGCGCAGGTCTTCCGATTGATCGTGCTGAAACCGGGCTTGCGGGCAATTTTCCCATCGCTGACCAGCCAGTTCATCCTGTTGACGCTGACGACCAGCATCGCCTCGGCAATCTCGGCCTATGAACTGACCTCAGTTGCCCAGCGCATCGAATCCGACAGCTTCCGCAGCTTCGAGGTCTATTTCACCGTCACGGCGTTCTATCTGGTGATTTCCTGGGTCATGATGCGCCTCTTCTCCTTCATTTCGGCGCGCTATTTCGCCTATCCGGTCAAGTAGGAGCATTCCCATGGGTCGCGATGAATTCGTCTTCCTGCTGATCGGATTGAAGTGGACGGTCGCGCTCTCCGCCGTGGGCTTCGTCTGCGGCTGCACGGCCGGTCTTGGCATTGCCTTGCTTCGCACATCGGGCTTTCCTGTGCTGGAACGATTGACCGCTGGCTATATCGCGGTCTTTCAGGGCACGCCGCTCCTGATGCAGCTCTTCGTCGTCTATTATGGCCTTGCACTGATCGGGCTGAAACTCGATGCATGGCTGGCCGTCGCCATCGGCCTGACCCTGCATGCCAGCGCCTATCTTGGCGAAATCTGGCGCGGCTCGATTGAGGCGGTTCCCAAGGGACAGATGGAGGCCGCGAAAGCGCTGAGCCTTCGCTATTTCTGGCGCATGAAGGATGTAATCCTGCCGCAGGCGATCCGCATTTCGCTGCCCGCAACCATCGGCTTTCTGGTGCAGCTTATCAAGGGAACATCGCTTGCCTCCATCGTCGGCTTCACCGAGCTGACGCGGGCTGGCAACATCATTTCGAACCAGATTTTCGAGCCGCTCACTGTCTTCGGCGTTGTGGGCATTCTCTACTTCCTGATGTGCTGCCCGCTGACGATCTTCGGCGCGCATCTTGAACGTAAATTTGCCGCGTCGAGCCGCTGAGCCTGAACCATGCCCGGAGTGACCCGATGATCCACCAGCCATCCGCCGATCCTTCCGAAGCGATGATCCGCTTGCAGAATGTCGAGAAATGGTATGGCCATTTTCAAGCCTTGCACGATGTCAATCTGGCGGTGCGCAAGGGAGAAAAGATCGTTCTCTGCGGTCCCTCCGGCAGTGGAAAATCCACGCTCATCCGCTGCATCAATCATCTCGAAACCTACCAGAAGGGTGAAATCCACGTTGGCGGCATTTTGCTCGGCCATGCGGGCAAAACCATCGATGCGGTGCGCCGTGAGGTCGGTATGGTGTTTCAGCAGTTCAATCTGTTCCCGCATCTCACCGTGCTGCAAAACTGCATGCTGGCGCCCATGCGCTCGCTTGGAGCCAGCAAGGCCGATGCGGAAAAAAGCGCCAGGGCGCTTCTGGACCGGGTGAAAATTCTCGAGCAGGCCGATAAATATCCGTCGCAGCTTTCGGGCGGCCAGCAACAGCGCGTTGCGATTGCGCGAGCGCTCTGCATGAAGCCGAAGGTCATGCTCTTCGATGAACCGACTTCGGCCCTTGATCCGGAAATGGTCAAGGAAGTGCTCGACACCATGGTCAGCCTTGCCGAAGAAGGCATGACGATGATCTGCGTCACCCATGAAATGGGTTTTGCCCGTCAGGTGGCCGACCGCGTGATCTTCATGGCCGAAGGCGCGATTATTGAACAGGCGTCCCCGGACGAATTCTTCGCCAATCCGAAGCAGGAACGCACGCGCAAATTTCTGGGCGAACTATTGCACCACTAGTGGTCTGATTCCAACATTTGCATTCCTCGGTTCACGCGCTGAGCAAATGTTGGAATCAAAAAGATCACTAGCAAGTATATGTATCTAGTGGATTTTTCGAATTTGACGTTTGAAACAGCATCTATGTCAGCCGGGATTCAAACGTCAAATTCAATCCACTAGCCTTATTGCAGTCTGCTTGTGGACGAGCGGGACAGAGACGCGCCGGACACGTCGCGCAATATCTGGATAAGCATTTGCAGCGCCCCGGAGCTGACCGTATCCGTCCGCATTGTCAGACCAACCGGCCCGACAGTCTCGCTGGTATCGATCGGTAACATGACCAGTTTGCCTTCCGCCACATCGCGCGCCACGACACCTTCGGAAATGATCCAGATTGCATCGCTCTCGCGAACGAAAGCGCGCCCGAAAGCATCCGACACGGTTTCAACCTGAATGGGCAGCGCGCCAATGCCGTTGGCAATCAGCAACCGCTCCACAAAAGGACGGATGATCGAATTTTGAGTCGGCATCAGCACCGGATAATCCGCCAGATGGTCGAAGACGGGTCGCCCGTCGGTCAGCGGATGCCCTGCCCGGACCAGAAACCGCACCTGCTCGGAATAGAGGTGTTCGAAGGAAAAGCCGGTCATCTTTTCCGGCGCGGCAAGACGCCCGACAACCAGATCGAGATCGCCGACGCGCAACTGCTCCAGCAAAACCGCATTCTCGCCCGTGACGATCTTCACGCGGCTGCCCGCCTTTTCCGCCAGAAACAGGCTCATGGCCTTGGGCATGATGCGTGTGGAAACTGTCGGCAAGGCGCCGACACGAATGGGCGGGCCGGAACCGTCGAGCTCCTGCGAGACCGAATCCAGCCCCTGCCGCAAGGCCGTCAGCGCCGTACCCGCATGGCGCAGGAATACCTCGCCAAACCGCGTAATACGAATGCCGCGACCGTCGCGCTCCAGAACCGGAACGCCCAGCACCTCCTCCAGCTCACGGATAGTTTTGGTGACGGCGGGCTGGCTGATATTCAAAATCTCCGACGCCTTGACCACGCTCTTCTGCCGCGCCACTTCAACAAAGGTGTGCAGATGGCGAAACTTGATCCTGTTTCCGATCACTTATTGGATAACCTATGAGTTATATTTTTGACTGATAATATCATTTTACTTAACCAATTGGAAAGCGCAACAGTGCTGATCAAGAGGAGAAAGCCGTGCAGTTCGCAAACGTCAACGATATCGTCCTTCACTATGATTTGCAGTGGAGTGGTGATGAAAAGCCCGTTCTGGTTTTCATCAATTCACTGGGAACCGACCTGCGCATCTGGGATGACGTGAGGGCGAAGCTCGGCAACGATATCCCGACGCTGGTTTACGACAAGCGCGGGCACGGCCTTTCCGATATCGGCAATACGCCCTACAGCATCGAACTTCTGGCGCAGGATCTGATCGCGCTTTTGGAAAAACTGTCGATCCGCCGCGTGGTTCTGTGCGGCCTTTCGGTCGGCGGACTGATTGCGCAGGGCGTTTATGCCGCCCGTCCCGATCTCGTCGCGGGTCTGGTCCTGTCCAACACCGCCCACAAGATTGGCACCGCGGAGATGTGGAACGCCCGCATCGACGCCATTATGCAAAACGGTCTTGCCAGCATTCTCGACGGCACGATGCCGCGCTGGTTCACCGACGATTTCCGCAAGCCCGACAATGACGCCTTCCGCGCCTATTGCAACATGTTCGTGCGCCAGCCACTCGAGGGCTATGCGGCAACCTGCGCAGCCCTGCGCGATGCGGATTTCACGCAAGCGGCCAAGGCGATTGCCGTGCCCGTGCTTTGTGTCGTGGGCGATCAGGATGGCGCAACACCGCCAGCGCTCGTCAAGGAACTGGCAAGCCTCGTGCCCGGCGCGCATTTCGCTGAAATTGCGCATAGCGGCCACATACCCTGCGTTGAACAGCCAGACGCCTATGTCTCGCTATTGCGCGATTTTCTTTCAACCCGACTTTCAAATTAAGCTTCCACAGGGAGAATAGCCATGGGTGACACTGTCGAGCGCTCCGAGCGTTACAAGCTTGGAATGAGCGTCCGTCGCTCGGTTCTGGGCGATGCGCATGTGGACCGGGCATCGAAGGCTGCCACGGGACTTGATGCGCCCTTTCAGGAGCTTATTACCGAAACGGCATGGGGAACGGTCTGGTCGCGTCCGCAATGGACAAAGCGCGAGCGCTCCATGGTGACGATTGCGCTTCTGGCCGCTCTTGGCCAGGACGATGAAGTTGCAATGCATATCCGCGCCACGAAAAATACGGGCGCAACCAAGGAAGACATCTGCGAAGCTCTGCTGCATGTTGCGATTTATGCGGGCGTGCCTGCATCGAACCACGCGTTCAAGATCGCCAAACAGACCTACGCGCAGATGGAAGCGGAGGAAGCCGAGAAATGAAAAACACACCGCCGGAAACGAGCCCTTTTTTCGCTCGTGATCTCACCATGCATCCACCGGCCTATACGCCGTGGTACAAGACATCCGTTCTGCGCTCGCCCACCCGCGCGCTGCTTTCGCTGGAAGGCACCAAGAGCGAGATTACCGGCCCGGTTTTCGGCCATGGCATGTTGAACGAACTCGATAACGACCTGATCCGCAACTATGCGCGCCCCGGCGAAATGCCGGTCGGCCCGCGCATTCTGGTGCATGGTCGTGTGCTGGACGAAAGCAATCGCCCGATCCCTGGTGCGCTTGTCGAATTCTGGCAGGCCAATGCTGGCGGTCGCTACCGGCACAAGAAGGAAACCTATCTCGCGGCCATCGATCCGAATTTCGGCGGCGTGGGCCGCACGATCACCGACGAGAATGGCTATTACTGGTTCAAGACGATCCAGCCCGGCGCTTATCCGTGGCCAAATGGCGTCAATGACTGGCGCCCGGCGCATATCCATTTCTCGATCTTCGGCCATGGCTTCTCGCAGCGTCTGATCACCCAAATGTATTTCGAAGGTGATCCGCTGATCTGGCGCTGCCCGATTGTGAAGACTGTTCCCGACAGAAGCGCGGTTGAGCGCCTTATCGCACCGCTCGACATGAATGCGAGCCTGCCGATGGACATGCTGGCCTACAAGTTCGACATTGTGTTGCGCGGACGCCGCTCGACCTTCTTTGAAAACCGGCCGGAGGGCAACTGATATGGTACAGCCACTGGGTTATCTCAAGGAAAGCGCATCGCAAACTGCGGGCCCTTACGTCCATATCGGGCTGACGCCGAATTTCGTCGGCATCAATGGCGTTTTCGCGGAAGATCTCGGGTCCGGCCCGCTCACCAACGACAAGACGTCCGGCGAGCGTGTGACCATCAAGGGTCGCGTTATCGATGGCATGGGCGCGCCGCTGCGCGATGCGCTGGTGGAAATCTGGCAGGCCGACGCCAAGGGGCTTTACAACAGCCCTTCGGAAACCGGCGGCAAGGCCGACCCCAATTTCCGTGGATGGGGCCGCTGCCCCAGCCATATGGAAACTGGCGAGTTCACCTTCGAGACGATCAAGCCCGGTCGCGTTCCCTTCCGGGATGGACGCCTGATGGCGCCGCATATCACGTTCTGGATCGTTGCACGCGGCATCAATCTCGGCTTGCAGACGCGTATGTATTTCTCCGATGAGGCAGACGCCAATGCGGAAGATCCGGTTCTGGCGCGCGTCGAGCATCGTGCGCGCGTTGAGACCTTGATCGGCCAGCGCGAAGGTGACATCTATCACTTCGACATTTATTTGCAGGGCGAAAAAGAAACCGTCTTTTTCGATATTTGACGCATGAGCATTTCGGTATTCGAACATCCGTTTCTGGCCGGGCTTTTCGGCGATGACGAAGAGATATTAAGTCTCTTCACGGCTGCGGCTGACATCGCCGGAATGGTCCGCTTCGAGGTGGCATTGTCGGATGCCCAGGCTTCGCTCGGCATAATCCCGGTCGAAACCGCCAATGCGATCAGGCTGGCGGCTGAGACTTTCGAACCGGACCTGTCCGTTCTTGAAAGCGGGACGGCACGGGATGGCGTGATCATTCCGGCACTCGTGAAGGAACTGCGCAAGGCCACAGGCCCGGAATTCGCCGCACAGCTGCATTTCGGAGCCACCAGTCAGGATGTCATCGACACAAGCCTGATGCTGCGGCTGCAGGCGGCGAATGCAATTCTGCGCGGTCGGCTGCATCAGCTTTCCGACCGCTTCAAATGGCTCGATGCGACCTTCGGCAAAAACAGCCTCACCGCCTATACCCGGATGCAGGCCGCCATTCCCGTCACGGTTTCCGACCGGATTGCGAGCTGGCAGACGCCGCTCGGCGGTTACGACCAGAAGCTCAGCACCCTCGCCTTTCCGCTGCAATTTGGCGGCGCGGCGGGAACGCTTGAAAAGTTCGGCGAGAGCGGCCCGGCCCTGCGGGCGCTTCTGGCAGAGAAACTTGGTCTGCACGACCGCCCGCAATGGCAAAGCCAGCGCGCTTTCATCGCAGAATTCGGCAGCCTCCTGTCGCTGATCACGGGAACGCTCGGCAAATTCGGGCAGGACATTGCGCTGATGGCCGAACTTGGCGCAGAGCTTTCTCTTTCGGGCGGCGGCGGATCATCGGCCATGCCGCACAAGCAAAATCCGGTCGGTGCGGAAGTGCTGGTCAGCCTTGCCCGTTTCAACGCGGTGCAAGTTTCCGGCCTGCATCAATCCATGGTGCATGAGCAGGAACGTTCGGGCGCGGCATGGATGCTGGAATGGATGATCCTGCCCCAGATCGTGGCTGCTACCGGCAGCGCGCTCCATCTGGCGTCCGCTCTGGTCGACAAGATCGTGCGCATCGGCACGGAATAGATTTCACAATCCTCCGGTCAAAATTGTGGGCCAATCATCGCCTGGAAACGGAACCAATTGTGTTTTCAGGCGTTTAGTTGCGTCATTCCATACGGAGGGTTGCATATGAAAATTCTGAAAAAGGCGTGCGCGGGGACCTTGGCGCTGGTCTTTGGATTTACATCCATCGTACCAACCATGGCTGCGCCGATGAACCTTGAGCGTCCTGCTCTCAATCAGAACGTCGAACAGGTTCGCGATGATCGCCGTCCGCCGCGCGGTCATGCCCAGCGCCACAAACGTCCGCCGAGCAACGCCCACAGGCCGGGCCGCCCTCCAAGCAATGCCCATCGCCCCGGTCGCCCGCCCCATAGCAGCCACCGTCCGTCGAACCGTCCCGGTTACTGGCATGGCCATCACGGCTCGCGCTACTACCGCAACGGCTATCGCCGCCACAGTGATGGCTGGTGGTATCCGCTGGCAGCCTTCACGGCAGGCGCAATCGTCGGCGGCGCGCTGAACCAGCCCCGCGTTGTTCACAGCAACAACCACGTTCGTTGGTGTCAGAACCGTTATCGCACCTATCGCGTATCGGATAACACCTTCCAGCCGAACAGCGGCCCGCGCAGACAATGTGTCTCGCCCTATCGGTAACGCGCCATAGATCGACAATCGGAAAGCGCCCTGCGGGGCGCTTTTTTGTACGCACCGTCCTCCTGAAAGCGTTGTGGCAGCAACGGCTGCAAAGCAGTCATGCCCGCATTCTTTCTTCTGGACGCTGTCATCAAACAGGAATAAGCATCTCGGCGTCTGTATGCCAACAGTCAAGAATTTCTATAATTCGACTGCTTTGCGACATGACAGACGGTTTCAGAACATGTGTTGCAGAATAAATATGCTGAATTCGCTCTGCAACGCCGGTTTCGCCCGAGTTTGACCCGAGTTTGATAATGTCGCAGACGACCGCTCCAGAAAGCCCCGTAACGGGCCCGTCCCCTTCAAGCGCCCAGACCTTTGGCCAGCGTTGGGCCATGCCCATTCTGGTGGCCGGTGGCTTTGCCATTGCGAGTTCGCCGATCTTTGTCCGCCTGTCGGAAGTAGGCCCCCTTGCCACCGGCTTCTGGCGCGTGGCGTTGGCGGTCATCCCGCTGCTGCTGATGAGCGGACGCGAACGCAGCGACATAAAAGACAACAAGCGCCTCACCCTCACGGATTGCCTGCTGCTGGCCGTGCCCGGCCTGTTCATCGCCGCCGATCTCGGCGCGTGGCATTTGTCGCTGCATTATACGTCGGTCGCCAATGCGACGCTTCTGGCCAATATGGCGCCGATCTTCGTCACGCTCGCCGCATGGCTGCTCTACAAGGCGCGTGTCAGCCAGTCCTTCATCATCGGGTTGGTTGTGGCCATTCTGGGTGTGGTCGTGCTGAAAGGCGGGCCGGGCGAACTCCTGCATTCGCAATCATCGGGCGATGCGCTCGCACTGCTGGCTGCCGTGTTCTATGCCGGTTACATTCTGGCGGTCGGACGCCTGCGCAACCGGTTTTCGACCATGCGCATCATGCTCTGGAGCAGCGCCATCGCGGCGATCGTTTCGCTGCCAGTCGCCTATTTTGCCGAAGGGCAGATCGTGCCCACCACGCTCTACGGCTGGCTGATACTGGCAGGACTTGCATGGCTCACCCATGCCGCCGGACAAAGCATGATCGCCTATGCGCTTGCATTTCTGCCGGCTTCCTTCTCGTCGCTCACCTTGCTGCTTCAGCCGGTGGTGGCGGCGTTTCTCGCCTGGACCATTTTGTCCGAACCACTCGGCATGATGCAGGGGCTGGGCGGCGCAATCGTCATTGCCGGTATTCTGATCGCCCGCAAGGGCTAAAAAAGCCCCGCGTGAGCGGGGCTTTTTCCTGTCAGAGCTACCGATTATTCGGCAAGCCATTCCTTGATGCGGTCCGGATGGTCGGCGATATATTTATCGACAGCCTTCTCGTAGGAGGTTTCCTGCGCATCGAACATCGCCGCTTCGAGTTCGCTGATCGGAATGCTGAACTTGGTCAGCAGCGAAGCAACTTTCGGGTTGTCTTCCTTGAAGCCCTTGCGTGCAATGGCGTTGATATGTTCAGCACCACCCAGCGCTCCTTCCGGATCGGCGATATAGCGAAGCTTATACTTGCCGAACATCCAGTGCGGGCTCCACGAGGTTGCCACGAACCAGCCATCGGAGCGCGTCGCGCGGTCAACAGTCGTGAGCATTGCCGCTTCACTCGAAATATTGAGCTTGTAATCAAGCCCGTATTTCTTGATCGCTTCCTGCGAAAGCCGCGTCAGACCGGCGCCCGGATCGATGCCCTGAATTTCGCCTTTCAGCTTTTCCTTCACTTCCGGCTTCTTCAGATCGGCGATGGAGCTGATTTCGCTTTCCGGAATATAATCCGGCACGATCCAGCCGAGCTTTGCGCCTTCATAGAGCGGCCCGAGATCTTCAACCTTGCCCTCGACGCGCTTGTAATAATCGGCGTGGGTTTCCGGCAACCAGGCCATCATCATGGCGTCGATATCGCCACGGCTGACGCCCTGATAAAGCGGTGCAACATCAGTCTGCACCAGTTCGACCTTCTGGCCGAGATTGTCTTCGATCAGCTTCTTCGCCAGCTTGGTGACGAATTCGGCGTCGGACCATGGGGCCCAGCCGATCTTCACCGTCTTGCTATCTTGCGCAAAGGCCGCGCCCATTGTCATGGTACCCGCCACCACTGCAGCCAGACCGAAACCTGCAAGTTTCTTCAACATGCCTACTCCTTTTCGATTGGATTCAGTTCCCGTTATTGTTTCTGGTTGTCTCATGCTTCCTGCTTGCGAAAGGATGAGGCGGATTGTGGGTCCGCCGCCTTTCTCAACGATGCCAGTCTCTTGAAGAAACCGGTGCCATTTCCCTTGCCGAAGCTCTGGGTAATCCGGTCGAGAATGACCGCCAGAATGACCACGGCCAGTCCGCCTTCGAAGCCAAGCCCCACATTGAGGCGCTGAATGCCGGTCAGGACCGTGTTTCCAAGGCCGCCCGCGCCAATCATCGACGCGATGACCACCATCGACAGCGACAGCATGATCGTCTGGTTCACACCGGCCATGATCGACGGCATGGCATTCGGCAGTTGCACCTTGAACAGAAGCTGGCGCGATGTGCAGCCGAAGGCCAGACCCGCTTCGACGAATTCTGCATGAACCTGCCGAATGCCGAGATTGGTCAGGCGCACCACCGGCGGCATGGCGAAAATCACCGTCGCAATCGTGCCGGGCACGGCGCCAAGGCCGAAGAACATGGCCGCCGGAATAAGATAGACGAAGGCTGGCATCGTCTGCATCAGGTCGAGCACCGGGCGCACGACTGACGCCACCGTGTCGCTACGCGCCATGGCGATGCCAAGCGGGATGCCAATCACCACCGCGATGACGGTCGATGCCAGCACCAGCGACAGGCTTTCCATTGTGCCGCTCCACAATTCCATGTGGATGATGAGCGCCAATGCGAGAAGGGTGAAGATCGCAAACTTCCAGCCCACGCGCCACAGCGCGAGCAAGGTGAGGATGGCCACACCAGCAACTGGTGGAATAGCGATGAGAGCGTTTTGAATACCATCGGTCACAAAACCGATGGTCGCTGCGATTATGTCGAGTGCAGGCGTGAAGTGGTCGAGAATGTAATTGACCACAACATCAGCCGCACCACCAACACTGAAATTCAAATCCATGTTTTACCGTCCATTTCCGTATTTCTGGACTGGGTGGGAAGCATTTCCAGCAAAAGTGGTAACCGGTTTTGCGTCTGGAAATGCGTCACACAAAGCGTGCGAGAACGAATTGGCGGCGAGCAATCAGCCCGCACGGCCCAAGGTTTCAAGCAATGCCGACTTGCTGATCGCGCCCACGTAGCGGTTATGCTGGTCGGTGACGGGCATCGGCCACGGGCTGGCGGCGACCTGCGTCAGGAGGCCCGACAGTGGCGCTTCCGCCTCGATGGCGGCCACATCGTCAAGTCGCGTTCCTGCCTCGGCGGGGACGCCTTTGGCCAGCGCATCCCGGCTGACAAGACCACGATAGGTGCGGTCTGCATCGACCAGCACGCCAAAGGTTTTGCCGCTGGCGTCAAAGCGCTCAAGAGCGGTGGCAAGCTGTTCGGGTTCAAACACGATCAGCTCATCCTCGCGGGCAACGTCGGCGGCCTTGAAGACACGCGACACATCCACATTGCGGAAGAAGGACCGGACATAATCATTGGCAGGCTCCGAGACGATCTCGTTCGGCGTGCCCACCTGCACGACCTTGCCGTGCTGCATGATGCAGATACGGTCGCCGATGCGCATCGCTTCATCAAGGTCATGGCTGACGAAGATGATGGTGCGGCTATGCTCGGCCTGAAGGCGCTTCAACTCATCCTGCATTTCGGTGCGGATCAGCGGATCGAGCGCAGAAAACGCTTCATCCATCAAAAGGATCGTCGGCTCGCTGGCCAGAGCCCGCGCCAGGCCGACGCGCTGCTTCATACCACCGGAAAGCTGGTCCGGCATGCTGTTGGCATAGGGTTCGAGACCGACGGCTGCGAGCGCGGTCAACGCCTTGGCGTGGCGCTCGGCTTCGCCCATCCCGGCCACTTCAAGGCCAAAGGCGGCGTTGTTCAGCACCGAACGATTGGGCAACAGCGCGAATGACTGGAAAACCATGCTCATGTCGCGGCGGCGAAGATCGATCAGCTCGCGCTTCGTCATTTTGACGATATCGCGGCCTTCCACTTCGATGGATCCGGCGGTCGGTTCGATAAGCCGGTTGAGCAGGCGCAGGAGGGTCGATTTGCCGGAGCCGGACAGACCCATGATGACGAATACTTCGCCTTCATAAATATCGAAACTTGCATCATCGACGCCGATTGTGGCCCCGAGATCGCTGTAAATCTGCGCTTTTGACTTGCCTGCGCGCAACGCTTCCATTGCACGCTTCGGGTCGTCGCCGAAGACTTTAAACACGCCATTCAAGCTTATCTTTGTCTTAGCCGGCGACTTCATACTTTCATCCTTGTATAAAATACCATGCATTAAGTTTAACCCCGCTGTGCTGGCGGACTTAATCTCCTTTTCAAGATTGATATGACTTCATTCCAGCGCGAATCGCGCACACACAATCTGTGAACCGCGAACGGTTCGCACCGAATGATTAGCGAAAGATTGCCTGATTCTATATAGGTCATTTCCCGACATGTCCACCCACAGCCGTGAATTCATCCAAGCGCACCCATCCCCTTTAATGCTTTTTTGAAAGGTTGCGCGACGAAATATGCAGGCTGGCCGGGGCATTATTTAAGTAGGTCGAAGTCGGCCAGCATGAGGACAATAGTAGTCCTTCGCCACTCAATTGCACGAACGGCGTGCGACAAATATGCCATCAGCTGCGACATCTACAATGGCAACCGAAGCTGACAGCAACGGTATGCTCTTTACCCGCTTTATTTACAGTTTCAGCTTTTAAAATGCACCAGTACATTACTCGTACGGTTTAAATAATTTTTTCATAATTATTTTCTAGAGGAAAATTAGAATGCTATATCGCATCAAAAATAACTATAGTAAAAATGTATTAACGCTGACTCCATCTGGCAAAATGGGAATACACAGAGCCACACTGGAGGAATACAGCGAAGAAGTTGATAAACGCTCAATATGGCAGCTATCGCCCAACCACAATCGAATTGATACTGGCTCGTTTTCACTAAAACTAATTGGCACAGCCGCTTGGATATGTCACTTAGATGAATTTACCGAAAATGACGTGGATTACACCACTCTGCAGGGTGCACCCGAGCATCTTCATAATCCAATTGTATTTGAATTTGATCAAATCGATGGTACAAATTTATTTAGAATATATCATTCCAATAAAAGACAGAAGCTAATTGAATATATCGATGCGCAAGGACGTTATTATCCAGCGCTTGCGGATTCCGAACACGCAAACCAGACGGACTCCTGGTCTGTGTTGGAAGTATAGTTTTCAAGAATATAGTGTGCGCTGTTTACTGCTAGCGGCACGTGTTCTGAAAGAGCACCTTCGTGCCTTTTCCTAGCGCATAAGAAGGGAGCCAGACCGGCTCCCCTTTATTCGATTTGCGACGGCTTACGCCCGCTCGATCACGATTTTCAGCACATTGCGGTCGCCATCCCAATAGGGCAGCGCCTGTTCGGCTTCCTCGAACGGGAACACCTTTGAAATCAGCTTGTCGGCATCGGCACCAAGCTTCTCCAGATGCGAAACCACTGCCTCGAAATCGGTCAGCGTCGCATTGCGCGAGCCCATGATGTCGAGTTCCTTCAGATTGAAGAACTGGGTCTGGTAGGTGACAGGTGCCTTGGAGTAGCCGACATAGACCACACGTCCCGCAAAGCCCGCAAGATCGACGGCCTGCGTGAAAGTGATGGGCAGGCCGACCGCTTCGAAAGCGACATCGACGCCGTCATCGCCGGTCAGTTCCATGACCTTTTGCACCACATTCTCGCCGCTCGCCAGAACATGCGTGGCACCGAATTGCAGCGCCAGCTCGCGCTTTTCAGCGCTCGGATCGATGGCGATGACCTTTGCGCCGCGCGCCACGGCACCGATCAGCACACCCATGCCGATCATGCCGCAGCCAAGCACCGCAACCGTATCGCCCGCCTCGACGCGGCCACGAGCAACCGCATGGAAACCGACCGAAAGTGGCTCGACCAGCGCCAAATGGCGTGGTTCCAGCGTATCGTTGAGGATCAGCTTTTCGGCTGGCAGCACGATCTGGTCGGCCAGACCGCCATTCTGCTGCACACCGAGCGTCTTGTTGTAGCGGCACGCATTGAGACGCCCCTTGCGGCAGGACGAGCATTCGCCGCAATTCGTATAGGGCAGCACGATGACGCGCTTGCCTGCGGCATAGGCCGCACTGACGCCCGCACCGGCCTCGATGATTTCGCCGCCGATTTCATGGCCGGGAATGCGCGGCAGCTGCACCAGCGGATTGAGACCCTTGAAGGTGTTCAAATCGCTGCCGCACAGGCCGACATGGCGCACCTTGACGCGCACATGACCGGGGAGCAGCGGCGCTTCGTCGATTTCGGCGAAGCGGGTAACGTTTTCGCTCTCGATACGCAGAGCTTTGACCATCGGATATTCCTGTCGGTTACAGATTGAAAGATGCGGATCAGGTAACGGCGCCGACCTGCCATGGCACGAATTCATTGTCGCCATAGTCGTAGATTTCGCTCAGCGTCTTTTCGCCGGAGGCGGCCGCGATGATATATTCGAAGATGCGCGTGCCGGATTCCTCAATGGTTTCCTCGCCGGTGACGATGCCACCGCAATTGATATCCATGTCTTCCTTCATGTGCTCGTACATTTCGGAATTCGTGGCGATCTTGATGCAGGGCGAGGGCTTGAAGCCGGAAACCGAACCACGGCCCGTGGTGAAGCAAATGACATTGCAGCCGCCCGCCACCTGTCCTGTCACGGCAACCGGATCATAGCCCGGCGTATCCATGAAGACGAAGCCGGGCTCCGTGATGGTTTCGGCAAATTCATAGACCGCCTTGAGCGGCATCGAGCCGCCCTTGGCAACGGCACCGAGCGACTTTTCCAGAATGGTGGTCAGGCCGCCAAGCTTGTTGCCATGCGATGGATTATTATTGAGTTCGTCGCCATTGCGCGCCGTGTAATCACGCCACCAGTCGATGCGCTGCAGCAGCTTTTCCGCCACCGCAGGCGTCACGGCGCGGCGCGTCAAAAGATGTTCTGCACCATAGATTTCCGGCGTTTCAGCCAGAACCGTCGTGCCGCCATTACGCACGATCAGGTCAGAGGCATAGCCCAACGCCGGATTGGCCGAAATGCCGGAATAACCATCCGAGCCGCCGCATTCCAGAGCCACTTTCAGCTTCGACAACGGCTGCTTGGTGCGCACCGCCGAATTGACCAGCGGCAGCATTTCCTTGATCTCGGCAATCGCATGATCAATGGTCTTGCGTGTGCCGCCATGCTGCTGAATCGTCATGGTGCGCAGGCGCGAGCCTTCTTCCATGCGGTAATGTTCAAGGATCGGCGCGATCTGGTTCGTTTCGCAGCCAAGGCCAATCAGCAGGATACCGCCGAAATTCGGGTGCTTGGCATAACCCTGAATGGTGCGGGTCAAAAGGCGATAGCCTTCAGACTTGGTGTTGAGCGCGCAACCGCTGCCATGGGTCAGCGCCACAACGCCATCCACATTGTCGAATCCGTCGAGACCGCCCATGCGGTTGAAATAGTCAGCGATATAGCGCGACACGGTGGCCGAACAGTTCACCGAGGAAATGACGCCGATATAGTTGCGCGTGCCCACGCCACCAGCGCCGCGATCATAGCCCATGAAATGGCGGCGTTCGGCTTCCGGCAACATGCCGCGTTCTTCGATATCGATGGAGAACTGGTGTTCATGTTCGGAAGGCAGCATGGCGAGGTTTTGCAGATGCACATGCTCGCCGGGCGCAATGTCCTTGGTGGCAACGCCGATGACCTGTCCGTATTTCAGAACTTCCTTGCCTTCTGGAATGGCGCGGATCGCCACCTTGTGGCCGCGTCCGATCAGTTCGCGTGCATTGATGCCTTCCAGACCGATGGGGTCGCCAGCACGAACGGAAATACGCGCAACCGCGACATCGTCGGACGTATGCAAGAGAATGACCGGCGCTGCGGCAGCCGGAGAAACGGAAATATTCATGGGTCTGACCTCACTCCCAATTCATGTCGTCGCGGTCATGTCGCTATAGGCGACCTGTCGCGCGGCTCGTTATCCATCCAACGCTGCTTGGATTGCTCCAGATGCGTTCGCATGGCCGCCTGCGCCTGAAGCGGATTCCTCGCCTCCAGCGCTGCATAGACGATTTCGTGTTCTGCCAAAGCCAGAACCCACGTATCGTTATTCTCAAACCGTGTTCTGATCTGCGACGTCAGCGGGCTGTGCCGCTCATCGAAGAGATCGCGGATAATTCGTACCACCACCGAATTGCCTGCCTGTTCGGCCAGCAACAGGTGAAACTGCCGGTCAAGCTCCATCGCCCGGCGGTCGACATGCACCTGGGCGCGCATTTCGTCGAGCGTGGCGCGCAAGGCAGCCAAGGTCTCCGGCGTCATGCGCGCACAGGCCATCACCACCAAACTGCCTTCGATCAACTCGCGCGCCTGCATGATTTCAAGCGGGCTTTCGCCGATCGAAACGCCTTGCGTCACAACGCGCTTTTCCGGCTCGGCGCTGACATAAATGCCGGAACCCATACGGATTTCGACATTGCCGGCAATTTCGAGAGCGATCAGCGCCTCGCGCAGCGACGGGCGCGACACGCCCAATTGCTGGGCAAGCTCGCGCTCAGCCGGAAGCCTGCTTCCCGCCGGAAACTGCCCGGCCTGAATGAGACCTCTCACCCGGTCGGCAATCTGCTGGTAAAGCCTGCGGGGTTCCGCTGTGGCCGCAAAGTCGCTCATCGTCGCTCCCAAATTGGCCTTACCATAATTCCGGTCAGCCCCAAGCGCAATATGCCTGAATCGGTGCGAAAATGCGGCAAATCGCGCAGTACCACCGAAAAGTTCAACGCTATTTTTGGGCTATAAAGCCTATTGGCTTGACCAATTTAGTGCGGATTGCTTAGTTGTGACCTGCAAATTCGGGAGCATTCCATGCAAGACAAGCCAGTGATTCTTCAGTTCGGCACCAGCCGTTTTCTGCTCGCCCATGCCGATTTCTTCGTCGCCGAAGCGCTGGCAACGGGCGATGCAATCGGCACGATTGCCGTGGTGCAGACCACCTCCAATCCGCAAAGCGCGCAACGCATCGCCGCACTGAACGAGGGCAAGGGTTATCCGGTCGTGATCCGTGGTCTGGTCGATGGCAAGCCGTCGAAAACAGAGCACAACGCCAGGGGCGTGACCGCTGCCTATTCCGCGCATACCGACTGGGCCGCGATTCTCGATCTCGGCGCGACGGTCCAGGTGATCCTCTCGAACACCGGCGACAGGGGTTATGAGCTGGATGCAAGCGACGACGCATCGCTCATCGCCAATCCGCTGACCCTGCCGAAAAGCTTTCCGGCCAAGCTGCTCGTGCTGCTGCACAATCGCTGGCAGAACAACCCGGATGCACCGCTCTCGATTTTTCCGTGCGAGCTGATCTCCCGCAATGGCGACAAGCTGCGCGCAATTCTGATCAGGCTGACGCAGGACTGGAAACTGCCGGACAGCTTTGCCCACTGGCTGGAAACGCGATGCATCTTTGCCAATAGTCTGGTGGACCGCATCGTCTCCGAGGCCATCGAACCGGTCGGCGCCATCGCCGAACCCTATGCGATCTGGGCTATCGAACAGGCTGACGGTCAGACGCTGCCATGCCGTCACAAGGATATCGTCGTCACCGACGATCTGGCGCGCTATGAGCGGTTGAAGCTTTATCTGCTCAATCTCGGCCATAGTTTCATTGCCGAACGCTGGCTGAAGGGCAATCGCCCGAAAGACGAAATCGTGCTGGAAGCCATGCAGGATGAAACCATCCGCAGCGAGTTGGAAGCCCTGTGGCGTGAGGAAGTGCTACCGGTTTTCGCAGCAGACGGGCTTGGCGCGGAAGCGGAAGCCTATGTGGTTTCCGTGCGCAATCGTTTTCTCAACCCGTTCCTGAAGCATCGCATCGCCGATATTGCTTCCAATCACGAGGAAAAGAAGCAGCGCCGCTTTGCGCCCATCATCGCGCGGGCGGAAGAGCTGGGGCTCGGTCTGGAACAGCGCCGGTTGAAAGCGGCGCTGTAAGCCGTCAGGCGGCGCAGGCGCAGTAACGGATATGACAGCCGCGCTCGCCGCTATGCTCGACCTCCACATCGACACCGAACACGGAGCGAATGCGTTCCACGGTTAAAACCTCTCGCGGCGCGCCCAGCGCCGCCAGACGCCCCCTGTCCATCACCGCAATGCGGTCGCAGAACATGGCCGCATGGTTGAGGTCATGCAGCGCTGCCACTACCGTCAGGCCTATCGTTCGACTTTGACGCCGGACGAGATCGAGAAGGCCGATCTGGTGGCCGATATCGAGATGATTGGTCGGCTCGTCCAGCAACAGGATGCGCGGCTGCTGCGCCAGAGCGCGGGCAATATGCAGGCGCTGGCGTTCACCGCCCGACAATGTGTGCCAGTTGCGTTTGGCCAGATGCGACATGTCCACATGCGCAAGCGCCTGATCGACGATGGCGTCATCCTCCGCAGACCATGGTGAAAGCGTACCGAGATAAGGCGTGCGCCCAAGCTCCACTGCCTGCCGGGCGGTGATGCGCTCGGTCGTTTCCGCCTGCTGTTCGACCAGCGCCAGCAAGCGCGCAATCTCGCGGCGGTTGAAGCGTTCAATCGGCGCCTCGCCGAGATAAACCGTACCGCTGCGCGGGCGCTTCAGACCTGAAAGCAGCGATAGAAGCGTGGTCTTACCGGAACCGTTCGGCCCGATAATGCCGAGAAACTCGCCCTCGATCACATCGAGCGAAACGCCGCGCAGGATTTCGACGCTGCCTGCCGACCATGAAAGATTCTGTGCCGACAGCATCATGCCCGCGCCCTCCTTTGCCCAAGCAGCAGCGCAAAGGCCGGAGCGCCGACCAGCGCCGTCACCACACCGATGGGCAGCACCTGTCCCGGCACGATGATGCGCGACACGATGTCTGCTGCGATCATGAAGATCGCGCCGATCAAAGCGGATGTGGGCAGCAAAACGCCATGCCGGACACCCACCACCATCCGCGCCGCATGGGGAATGACAAGGCCAATAAAGCCAATGGACCCGACAATGGAGACCATAACCGCCGTCATCATGGCGCTTGCGCCAATAAGCACGGCATAAACACGCCGCACTGGAATGCCGAGCGAAGCAGCGGATTCTGCGCCGAAAGTGAAGGCGTCGAGCGCACGCGCATGCCACAGGCAGACCACCAGCCCGATCAGGCAAGCAGGCAGCGCCAGCGTCACATCCGGCCAACGCACGCCGGACAGATTGCCAAGCAGCCAGAACATAATGCCCCGCGCCTGCTCGGCATTGGCCGCCTTGGTCACGATGAACGAGGTCAGCGCGTTGAAAAGCTGCGATCCGGCAATACCGGCCAGAATGATCGCGCTGTTGCCCCGCCCCGCCTTCAACGCCAGCAGCGACACCAGCACAAAGGCAAAAATCGCCCCGATGAATGCGCCAAGCGACAAAGTGAGAACGCCAGCGCCGATGCCAAGAATGGCGACGCTGACAGCCCCGGTCGAGGCCCCGGCGGAAATGCCCAGAATATACGGATCAGCCAGCGAGTTGCGCAGCAGCGATTGCAGCACGACGCCGGAAAGCGCCAGCGCCGCCCCGCAGCATGCCGCCACCACGGCACGGCTGAGACGATAGCTCCACACAATGCCCTCATCGATGGGATCGAGCACATAGCCTGCATGCCACAGGCGGTTGGCGACGGTCTTCGCCACCACATCGAGCGGTATGGCGGTTTCGCCAATCGCTGCGCCCAGCCACAAGGCGGCAAGCAGCAGGATGAGCGCCAGAACCCCGGCGCTCAGCTTGTTGCTGAACGGAAGCCTTCCTATGGCTACCAATGCCGTCATTTGTTGAGGTCCGAGGCAGCGATGGCCGCCGCCAGCGTTTCGATGCCCTCAATCACCCGCAGCGAGGTGCTCATCGACTGCGCATCCATGTCGAAGACGTGGCCGTCCTTGACTGCAGGCATCAGGCTTGTCACCGGATCGCTTTCGAGGAATTTGCGCTTCACGGCAATATCGTCCGCCGGATAGCGGCGACGATCGAGTTTTGCTGCCACGATCATCGACGGGCCAGATTTGGCGATGGTTTCCCAGCCGATGGTCGGCCATTCTTCCTGGCTGTCGACCACATTCCTGATGCCGAGCGCCGACAGGATATAGGCCGGAGCGCCGAATTTTCCGGCGATATAGGGATCGGCGTCAATCTGCGTGCTGGAAAACCACACCGCAGCGGAAAGCTTGGCCCCGCTGGCGCCAATCTTGCGGCGCGCCGCATCTTCGCGCCCTTTCAGCTCGGCAATGAGCTTTTCACCGCGATCCTGCACGTTGAAGATTGCGGCCAGCTCGCCGATTTCCTGATAGACGATATCCATGGTGAAAGCGGCCGTGCGCACGCCGTCGCCGCCGCCGGAATTATCCTTGCCGACACAATCCGAAGGCGAGGTATAGGCCGGGATACCCAGTTCCTCGAACTGCTCCGGCTTGGCGACAATGCCATTCGGCCCGACATGCCATTGAAAATCCGCCGTCACAATATCGGGTTTCTGCGCCAGTACGCTTTCGAAGCTCGGGTCGTTATCGGCCAGTCGCTTGACCTTGGCGTTGACCTCTTCAAAGCCTTTCAGTACCGGGCCGAACCACACCGCCGTACCGACCACCTTGTCACCCAGACCAAGGCTGTACAAAATCTCCGTGCTGCTTTGACCGACAGCCACCGCGCGCGTCGGGGCCTGTTTGAATGTAACGTCGCGTCCGCAGTTCTTCAGCGTCAGCGGATATTGCGTTTCCGCCGCCTGCAGTGCTGGCGCGCCTGCAAACAGAAAAAGAGCGCATAAAGCGATGCGAAACGACGTCTTGCCGTGCAATGTCATGGGAAACCCCGAAATGGTGAGAGAAATGGCCACGTCAGCAAGCGACGGCGATAAGACGCCGTGAGCAAACGGAGATATCCGGGGATATGGATGACGATGAAAGAAAGCGCCTTGCGGCGCGATGTGCTGTCATAACCTGCTCCTGCTCCGGGCATCCCCGCCCGTGACAATGGATAATGATGGCCCAAAGGCCCTATGACGGCAGGTCTCCTGGCTTGCAGATAATCGCTTCCATCTGCCTTCCCGTGTCTTTCAGCTTTCGCCGGTTGAACACAGTGGCATGACGCCCGTCGGCGTCACGAGGATGAACAGCAATCCGCTTACAGTTGCGGGGGCAGCCACGGTCTCGGTCCCTTTTCGGGTCGTCCTCACCGTGTTCCCTATTAATCCCCTTCACTCTCGGTCGGGGAACCGTCGTAATACTATTACGTTCGCATTGCGCTGAGGTCAAGTGGCTCTGTTTCCATTTGGCGGTATGCCCAAGCGCATAAAGCCATGGTTAACAAAGCGTTAATATCACATTGATTTTATTTAATGTTTCAAAATGCAGACATTCATCTTCCGTTCATTCGTCTCCCAATAGTGTCCACCCAACAGCAAAGGAGAACATGATGTTCAAAAAAGTCATTCTTGCAGCCGTAGCCCTTTCCTTCATCGGCGCACCGCTGGCCGCACAGGCGCAGGATTATCAGCGCAAGCCGGGTCCGCACCGCATGGACCAGAAGCCGCGTCCGCCGCATGGCAAGGAATTCGGTCGTAAAGACCCGCGCGACCATGGCCGTCAGCATTGGTCCAAGGGCCAGCGCTACAATGACTGGCGCCGCCAGCCGGAAGTGCGCGACTACAAGCGTTATGGTCTGCGCCGTCCGGGTCCGGGCCAGCGCTGGGTGAAGGTTGACAACCAGTTCCTGCTGGTCACCACGGCAACGGGAATCATCGCTGGCATTCTCGCTGGCCGGTAAGCCGCAAGCCTCAGTGTTTCTAAAAATCGGCCAGAGCAAAACTCTGGCCGATTTTCTTTTTGCAATGTTAGAAACTGACTTTCAGGCCGCCGCCAAGCGTGAACGCCTGCAAGCCGGCGCCTGCATCATCGGGGAAGCTCTTAACCTCCCCCGTTGTTCTGTTTTCCATCATCGTGTCGCCCCTCATGCGGAAGTATTTTTCATAAGCCGCCGAGAGATAGACATTTGTGCGCTCGGTAAAGGCATAAGCGACTTCGGCCTGCGTATCCAGAAACGCCCGGCTTCCGAACGTATCAGTAAAACGCTTATCCCCGTGCCAATGATCGTCGATGTCCTTGGCAGCGACAGTTGCTCCTACGCGCCCCAGCAACGAAAAAGACCATTTTTCGAATGTTGAACGCCATTCGCCGCCCACAAACAGCGCTGGCAAACTTTGCTCGTAGCTGATCCCCTTCCCAGAGAGGACGCCCGTTTTATCGCGAAATCCCTCTTCGCTGTAGACATATTGCGAGTTACCGCTGGTCCATTTCACATTCGTATATTTGAACCCGCCATGCAGATTGAAGACGTTATGTTGATTGATCTCGAAATCATGCCCAACGGCAATATCCAGATTGATGTAACGATCCAGATCTGTCTCATCGCTAACCGAACGATCTGTCCAGTCATCAAAATCATAACTTTTCAAATATGGCGCTAACCAATCGTAGTCTTCCATCTTGTGGGTGCCACCCAGCCCGATTTTCACACGGCCAACCACAGTTATATTTTTCATGGGATCGGCCCTGAAAGCGCCGGTCAGCACAGGCATTTGCGACTGCCAAAACAAATGGCTCATGCGGTTTCCGCCATTGTAGACGATTTCGTCCGCCTTGACCCAAGCGTAGCCGACACCGCCTAAAAAGGTGAAGCTTTTGTCTATATTTGTATATTGAACCCCCGCGGCCTTGTCCGCAGCATTGGCCAAAGGAAAATTTAAAAACAATAAGAATATTGATAAAACGATACGCTGCATGCGCCACTCCTGTAACAGATGACGCATAGTTATATTTTTAATATTGCACAGAAAACTGCCAGAGATAGTTCACTATTTCTGCGCCCATGAAAGGCTATCACCAGTGCGCGCACATGAGGACGACGCGCGCCTCTGAGCCTATCGGTTGCGGGCCTTCATCAGAATCCAGATGAGAACGATCATTACGACGAGGCCGATCGCCAAACCAATCAAACCGCCATAGACGGCATCGGTGTTGCCGCCGATCAATGCCCCAATGCCAGCCCCTAAAATCAGCAGGATAAGCGGCGGCAGGCATCCAATCATTGCGAGGTCCTACAAACACGATCCGATATTTGTGCACCCATAAGTGCACCCGTTTGTGGCCCCATATTTAGCGAGATTTCGCGCAAGCGACAACGGCTTCACGGCGGGATTGTCCAATCCCGCTGCAATGCCGTTGGTATACGAATGGGGCCATAGAAGACTTGCCCCGCTGTCAACCGGGGCAAATGCCTCTGCTAAGCGCCTTTGGTACCAAATATTTTGCCTGGACCTATATTTCGCGTCGGTCCGACCGCCAGCAAAACAGGCTTACCGTTTTCCTTGCTGGTCGCTACCGCAGGTTTTTGTGCGCCCACGACCGGTGCCGCAGCAAGCGCAGTGCCAGACACCATCATCGATCCGATTGCTATTATCGCTATGGCTTTCATATGCCCTCCTCTGCTGGTCTCGCCAGCAATTCGCCAAACACAGAAACGACCGTGCAGGTGACGTGCACGATCTTGACACAGAGGACGACAAAGCCGGATGAAACGCCATACGTCATCTGTCGTATTTCGACATGGCTGAACGAAGAAAATAAGCGCGCTGCTTGCCAACAAACTGATCTGCACATGCAGCAGGTCCGCGCCCCTCTGCAGCTGAAGCCTGCCGCCTCTTATAGTCGCTAAAAAACACGCGCCTCGCATCTGCGAAGCGTGCTGTTTTGCGCGCTGAGTTTTGCTGAAATTCATGCTGTGGGGTTCTTGAAACCGTCGGAGCGATTACTAAATCGAAGCCGTCATTCCAACTTTATCGTTCGATCAAATGGAGGTTCCGATGAGCGACCGTTTGTTTGACAGTCCTGTTTTTGTGAAGGACGGCAAATTTCTAATCAGGGAGATTGCAGGCCCGATCGACGCAATCGATTTTCTTTATGAATGGCCACAGGATGATCGCGATATCATCTATGAAGTGGCATGGAGCGCCTGTTGCGACGCTCACAGCGGACAAAAGCCGCTGATCGTGGCGCAAAACGCATTTGAAGGATTTGCGCGAAAGCGAAATATTCTCGAAAAACCTGAAGCCGCCATGCCGTGGATGATTTCGCATGGCAATGGCGGTGGCCGCGTTCCTGTATGAGGGAATGGCAATGCATTGGTATTTTCTGATTGAGGGAACGATCCTCTTTGCGTTTCTCTGGGTCGTATCGATGCTTTTCTGGGATACCAGACGGCGGCAGTAGCTTGAAACCCCGGCTTGTCCGGGGTTTTTTATTCATCCGCTCGGGCCTTTCTGCGGCACAAGCAGCGGACTGGCCCCCTTTCTTGTCTAATCGTGCCAGAAATGTCCCGTTCTGATCGAATAAGACACACGCTATGCGTTTAAAAGTTGCAGCTAAAACACGTGAGTATTAAGTCCCGAGCCGGGCAGCCTAAGCAATTGCCCGCCCCCGCGAGAGGCATAATTTCAACACCACTTATGCCTCTCGCCCCGTTGTCGTTCTCATGGACGCTGCACCGCGCCACGCCCAACAGCGCAACGATCAATATATCGCCCCGTTATAAAGAGTTGACCGCGCCAACAGGAACCACAGGCGGGTCTGGCCGTTCATTTGCACGGCGGGCGCGAGATAAGGATAGGTGCCATGTATAAGTTTTCGACAATCGCAGCGGTGATGGTGACAGCGCTTGTGGCGACCGTTCCAGCACAGGCCCAAAGCATCGAAATCGGACCCAACGGGATTCAGGTCAATCCAGACGATAACCGGCGCATGGATCGTGATCGACGCGGTTACGGCGACGAGATAAGCGAGCGTAGAGCCGCGAGAATTGCACGCAACGAGGGTATGGATGAAGTCGAAAGCGTGTCACGACGTCGAAACGTGTATGTTGTTCGGGGCGTGGACCGTCGAAATGACGATATGCGCGTTGTGATAGACCGCCGCACGGGCGAAGTGCTCGAAGTGCGCTGACGACATAACCCCGGTATCGCGCCGCGTCGCCGGGGTTTTTCGTTCAATTTGCGTAAGTCGGATGAACTTTTGCCGGTCGGGGTTGTTTGGTCGCCGGAGGAACCCGGTATGAGCTGGTTTGTATGGTTCATTGGCACAATGATCGTGTCGCTGTTCGCGCTCATCGGATTCACGGCTTGGGCAGAACGAGACCGAGACTGACGATGTTCGATATCGGTCTATACGACCACATATTCCTGCTTACTCGCCTTCCATGACGGTGACGTGCGAGCTGCAATAGAGACCTTGCTGAAAGACCGCGATTTTCTGGTGAAGGAAATCGAATATACTAGCCTCGCAATGTCGATGGGCTTTGCCCGCGAATGGAAGCCGACGGTGTTCGTAAAATGAGCGGCAGGTCACGCGGTGAGCCGCCTAAGACGCTCATCAACAAAGAATATCCGTTTCAAGTCGTGCTTTACCTCACAGATTGGCACCGAACAAACCTCGTTCAGATGTTGAACGACCGGGAGAGATTAGGCGGGTATCGGCTATGGAGAAGTGTGTATCACGATAAGAAAGATTTCAGCGCGGCCATGTTCCAGACCGAGGAAGGCCAGCAAGAATTCATCCGGCTTTATGGCGGCAAGGCACATAACCCGCACGACAAGTCTTCCAAGCCGTGGGAGACGTATTTTGAGAAATGAGAATAAGACCGACCTTCTTGAAGGAAATGCCTGCTTCGGCACGGATAATGGATCTGTTCGGCTGGTACGAGCTTTACGGCTATTGCTGCCGATGCGGCCATATCGGGTCCGTAGACAGAACCATCATTCTGCGAAAGTTCGGTACGCACACCTATTTCGTGGATCTGCACCCTCGAATGCGGTGCAAGGCCTGCACGGCCAAGGGCGATGCTCAATTCGGGATAACAAAGGCACCGAGATAAAATGAGCGGATATAAGAGCGAGAACACCGTCGCAACCAAAGGCGGCAAGCTTTTTGAGCACTACTGTGATTCGAAGGGCTGCAAAGCGTGGGGTTCGTTTGGCTACAAGACGGCCTTTGGACAGCTCTGGTTTTGCCGTGAGCATAAACAGGAAGGCGAAGACGCGCTGGCTGGCAGAAAGAAATAGGCGCCCGTTCACAGGCGCCCATTGGAATTACCTTCCAGTCTTGCATCCTTTGCCGGTACGGCAGTGACTTTCTGGCTTCCAGCTAGCCATAGCCGACGCTGTAGATGCCCCAGCCAAGAGTAAAGCCATCGCGATAATTGCAAATTTCATAGCACCCTCCAATATTCCCTTCCCCTGCGGAAGGTTGGAGTACATTCAACCAATTCAGGCTTGTAGATTAAATACGCCATCCGCCGTATTTCGCGCTGGCTGGACGAAAACAATAAGCGCACTACATTTCCAGCAACCGGAGGCGCGCATGTGCGGACGATTTACCCAGACCTATACGTGGGCTGAAATCCACGCGATGTACAATCTGACGGCAGTTACGCCTCGGAATATCCAGCCTCGCTACAATATCGCGCCGACCACGCAGGTGGGCGTCATAACGCAGAAAGACGGCGCACTCGACTATTCAGAAATGCGTTGGTGGCTCGTGCCCAACTGGTGGTCGAAGGATTTGAAGAGTGTTCCAGCTACTTTCAACGCTCGATCTGAAGAGATCGCCAGCAAGCCTATGTTTCGCTCCGCCTTTAAAAGCACCCGTTGTCTTATCCCGGCCTCTGGCTTTTTTGAATGGACGGGTCCGAAAGAATCGCGCCAACCTTGGTTCATCTCCGCTAAGGACGGGAAGCCCCTGACCTTCGCAGGCCTGCATGAGACATGGCGCGACCGAACCACCGGCGAAGAGGTGAAAAGCTGCACGATAATCACCTGTGCCGCTAACGACTTCATGGCAAAAATTCACACCCGAATGCCCGTCATCTTGGACGAGAAGGACTGGCACCTCTGGTTGTCAGAGCCACGTGAAGATTTGCTCAAACCCGCAAATGACGACGTACTGCAAGCGTGGCGCGTGTCGCCCCAGGTCAACAACAGTCGCTACACTGGCGATGACACAATGGAACCTATCACACCCGTGGAATAGCCTTTTCTGCGCCAAGGGCATACTTTTCAGAAACCTTCTGGGCCCTTCCGCATTAACCTATATCACTTGAATCAATGCCCCACGGCTTTTGCTTTGGTTGAGTACTGAAGGGAGGCTAATCATGCCGTTTTTTAGCGAGGGAAGCCGCATTTATACAATCGAGGAAGTGAACTTTATGCGACGGATTTATTCCGATGCTGTTGTCCTGCTCGATGAAAGCGAAAGAGAGTATGTGGGGATAGATCTCTCTGGCACAATTATCATGCTTTATGAGAGCGGGCTTCGAGACCTCGGCTACATGTCAGAATTGGCCGCCAAATTGACACACCAGAAATATCAATTCCGGCATCCAGAAGATCATTTTCCCGCCGCAAACTCCAATATGGAACCAGCCGATTATGATTAACATCATGGACACTTTGCGGAATTCGTTGAAGAACGAGACACGATAGTCGAAGTGAGCAGTTCGGACAGTGCCCACCGACCCGACTAAGTATTTTTAGAATAAATAAAATTCATGCTGAATGAAACTTTTTAATAGCTGCCGAGTTCTCATCTCCAGAGCACAATCTATCGATCACTAAAATCCCGACCTTCGGGCATTTTTTTATCTATGCGAAGGAGACAATCAACATGAACTCTATCATCTATTTAGTAGGACTAGTTGTCATCGTGTTGTTCATTCTCTCTTTTCTGGGGTTACGTTGATGGTAGATCCAACTGTCGTAGAAAAGACGTCTGATCGCGGCTATGTAGACTGGGCGGCAATCTTTGCTGGCGCTACAGTGGCATCAGGTGTGATGGCCGTCCTGACCACATTCGCCGGCGGCCTTGGCTTAAGCTCATTTTCCGTCGATGAAGGCGGGGATATAAGTACGGTATGGCTCGTTATTACGGCGCTCTTTATCGTCATATCGACGGTCGCCTCTTATATGCTCGGCGGATATATCACCGGAAGAATGCGCCGCCCCGCTGGAACCGCAACTCGTGACGAACTAACCGTTCGGGACGGCCTGAACGGCTTGGTTGTATGGGGTTTGGGAACGATCGTTTCCACGCTACTACTCGTCAGCGCTATTTCAGGTGGCGCAAAAGCGGTTGGAAGCGCGGCTGAGACAGCAGTACAAACAGCTGGTACAGTTGTTGGCAGCGCCGCTCAGGGCGCCGGTCAGTTAGCGGGCGGCATCGTTTCAGGTGCAGGGCAAGCTGTCTCGGGGCTTACGCAAGGCGCAGGGCAAGCGGCCGCTCCATCCGTAGAGCAGATGTTGCCGCAAGGACTGAAAACCAACCCATTAGACTATCTTACAGATAGCCTGCTGCGCACAGACGCCCAAGGAAGCTCTGTGGCCGGTCAGGAAGCACAGAACTTGGCGGATTTCCAACGTCAGATAAGCGGCATTCTGGGAAACCTGCTTAGTACTGGCGAAATTTCTGACGCTGACCGCGCCTGGCTCACAAACCAAGTCGCCACGCGGACGGGACTTAGTCAAAATGACGCCCAGACGCGAGTGAACCAGACCGTTGAGCGCGTTCAGGCCCTGCGCTCCGAAGCTCAGGCGAAAGTGGAAGAAGCAAAGAAGGCACTCGCCGACGCTCAAGCACAGGCCGAGAAAGCTGCTGAAGAAGTAAAGGCTCAAGCGGCTGAAACTGCTGAAAAGGCCAGAATAACTGGCATTCTCACTGCATTCCTGCTTGCAGCATCTGCTCTCGTTGCCGCTGTGGCAGCCTACATCGGAGCCATACACGGAGGCCGTCATCGTGACGAAGGCAGAATTTGGGGTGGCTTATCTTACCACAGATAACCAATCCGCTTAGGCGAAACGGGCTCTGGAGGAATCCGGGGCCCTTTTGATTTTTTTCCCAGATGGACAACCTCTTTGGCCGCCGGCCATCGAGCCGCCGAAGAAGGCGGCCTACATCCCTGAAAGGCAGAAAGTTTGAAGCCTGACTTCATGTGAGGCTTTACTTTTTTGACCAGATGGGTAAATTTTTGTCGCCCTTGGGAGAGAGGGCTCAGTAGCCTTACCCCGCGCGGTTTTCGCTGCGGGGTTCTTTTTGATACGAATTAAACTTCTGCTAATGAATCAATTGTAGGGCCGTTGGTACAAAGTACGGTTTGCCCTTAAGTGACCTTAATTGTCCGCTTGCTATTCGCGTGCAGTCCGTCCACCATAGGTTGTCAGCTTTTGATTGAATACGGGCTCAGCTGACGCGGGCTGAACTGCCCTTGCCCGCAATTTGAAAGGAGGACGCTATGTCTTCCAACATCCATAATATGGATTTTCACTCAAACCATCGCATACTGAAGCAGATGATTATGAAAGCCGGTTATCTAACAGCCAGGATGAAACCACTGCCGGGTCCTCATTACAATGACTCGGTATTGATTTTAAATAGCTTTATGGCTGAGGTCATGGGCGACATTCAAGCGAATGCAGGCCCCCACACTGATGGCTCATTCTCTTACGGCACAGCTTAACAATCATCATTTGAGGGAGCCCGCACCGGGCCTCTCAAGTAACTCGTTATTTCTATATGAAGACAACGGAAATTGTAATAGATTTAAGTTTTTCTCTCTATGAAAGAGATCGTGAGATATTAATAATTTGACAAAATTTATTTAAGCTGATAAAAGCTAGAAATCGAGATTTTCTTGCTGAGATTTGCTCCCTGCGCGATTAGCACTGCGCGCCGAACGAAAACTCCCTTTAAAAAATCGTTTCATCTCTGCGTTTAATTCAAACGCGGATATCAATATTGCTATGAAAGGGGTTCATATGAGCACCGGCACAGTTAAATGGTTTAACGCAGCAAAAGGCTTTGGTTTCATTCAGCCTGAAAACGGCGGTTTGGATGCGTTTGTTCACATCTCCGCTGTTGAGCGAGCAGGTATGCATACGCTCAGTGAAGGTCAGAAGCTGACTTATGATCTTGAACAGGATCGCAAGTCTGGAAAAATGTCCGTTTGTAATTTGCAGGCGGCTTGAATGAAGTTTCTTCTTTCTAGTGACCACGGATGTACTGGCACAATCGGAAGAAGTTGACTTTTGGGGTCGGGCAATAGCCCGACCTTTTTTATTGCCCGGCAAGGGAGCCAACACGAAAGAGAGATTAGAATGAATAACCATGAGGTGAATATCGGCCTTACCATTCCGAACAGTAACTTTAGCGTGGTGAAAAATGCTGTTGCTACGCAGCGCGATATTGAAGACGCGCACAAACAGATGTCATCCCCCTCAGAAGATTGGACAAAACTTTCCAATATACTTAGGCGGTCGTGCGGAGGCTCATCGCGAAAACGTTCTTTTCGTAGATAAGAACCCAAGGGAGCCGCGTTACTGGCTACGTTTTTCTTCTCGTTTCCAAAGCCTTAAGCCTCTCCGCGAAATAGATGATCTTATTCAGATCGTACATCCGGCTGGCCGCGTCTTTCTCACCGAACCTATAGCAAGCCTTGAAGATGTTGCCGAGCGCAAAGGACATGCCTTTGTGCTCGATAAGATCGTTTAGCTCGGTCGCATGGGGAGGCAGCTCGTAATAGCTCGTGCTGCCGCCGTCGGAGGTGACTGATTTAAACTTGAGGTCGGCATAAATGGGCGCTGTTCTGTCGACGACGAAACTCATACCTCTTCCCGCACCTTCCGCTTCGGCTCTTCAAACTTCTCAGTTACTGGCCCGCCTGCGAGTAACCCGCGAACTGACGAAAGCTTATCGCGAACAAGCGGGCGAAACCGACGCGCCGCGAACGGCGGATTGTCATAACCGAATTGCGGGCAGATTCCTCGATCGACGCCTTTCAGACGAACGCCGATGTAGCTGCCCTGCGTGTAGTGCTCAAATGGTCCGATCCAGCTTATGGTGTAGACTTCGCCTTCCCGGATTTCGATGAACTGTTCGAAGCCGACCTTGGCATCGATGCAGACGACCTGATCACCAACTTTGAAAGGGGTCATGGCGCTTCCCCGATGATTTCGAGAGCTTTTGTATAGCGCGCTCGGTGCTCTTCATCGTCGCCATAGGCACGTAGATTGTCGCGCAGGTCTGCGATCTTCACCGGTCGCGCGATAGGGTTAGAGCAGGCCCGTTTGACGTAGACGAGATAGTCTTCATCATCGCGCCGAGTTATCGCGTTTAGAGCGAGCACGATGTCGTCATCAAAACCGAACGAATAGATATCGTTCAGCGAGGTATTCGTGTGCTCGATCATGTCGTGCATAACTGCGAGGATCTGCGTTTCACGCGTTTCCTGAGCCATCATGACGCGCAGCGGATGCAGAATGTACGGGTCGCCGTTGTCGCTCTTCTGGTCCATATGCGCCGCTGCCGCTACCGCAATTGCTGTTTCAAGGTTACTCATGGGTTTTCTCCTACGGCGCTTGCTTCAATATTGCGGAACTCGACCAACACTCCGTACCGCTTGGCCCGCTCGATGCCTTCGATCATACCACCGCTTATACCAAGATCTTCGTAGATCACGCACTTCTCCGCCACCCGATACCATGCGAGACCAGCCTCGATGCCGAGTTCACGTTCATCAGGCCGCACGTCGTCCAACACCTGCGTATGCAGCAAGTGGCTCGCAATCGGTGCTTCGCCTCGCCGCAAGCTATCTAGAAGGCAAGCGCGCGCATATTCCGTATTGCGCGCCTCGTCGCCGCTGTAAGGGCTTTCGATGATGACGAGTGGCTTGCGGCTGTCGTTATAAGGTTTTGGCAGGCAACTTATAACTGCCCCACCTGCCCTCATCTGCCGTCCTTCAACGGCCACTCGCGCGGCGCGGTCTTCTGCTTCTTCAAGCATATTCTCTCCTCGTGTTTTTGGCTGCGGTGGTTAGTATTTTGGTTAATATTTTACTAACATCACATTGATTTTATTTAATGTTTGCACCTTCGTCTGTTCATCTAGCGTTCAGTTCGCTCCCGATATCTTGCGGACAACAAAGGAGAGCATTCATGTTCAAGAAAGCTGTACTAGCCGCCATCGCTATGACGTTCGTTGCCGCTCCAATGGCACAGGCCCGCGATTACCATCACGGCAAGCCTGCTCCACAGCGCTATGAGCCGCAGCGCCCGCATCACGGCAAGGAGTTCTATCGCCATGATCGCCGCGACTACGGACGTCATCAGTGGTCAAAGGGTCAGCGTTACAGCGATTGGCGCCGCCATCAGGAAATCCGCGACTACAATCGCTACGGTCTTCGTAAGCCTGGTCGTGGCCAGCATTGGGTTAAGGTCGATAATCAGTTCCTTCTCATTGCAGGTGCCACCGGATTGATTGCAGGCATTCTTGCTGCACAATAGGACAACGAAGTGAGAGGCGGGCAAAACCCGCCTTTTTCTTTTTAAGCTGCAGCCCGCTTAGGCTGGTTATCATTCGCGGCCACCAGCAAACGCGCAGCGCCTTGGACCATTTCAGGCCTGAGCGTCAGGCGCGAAACTTCGCCGTACAGCTTTGAGTACGTGATGACCTTCGCCGATCTGCCTGACAGCCAACCTCCGCCGGCAGCATATGCGTCTGGCGCCGCCAGCGTCTCGTGGCGCTCGACATACATCAGACCAGACTTGCGCCCTTCGTCCGAATGCAAATGGCCGATGTGCGCATAGGCATATTTGCTCCGTCCATACATTTCGCGAAACATGCCCGCGAGTGTCGCATCAACGTTATTGACGCCGCGCTTGTGGCCGTGATGTGCGAATATTGCCGTCTTGCCCCACTCATAGGCGTAATAAAGGCTGGGTGAATTATCGACGGTGATGCGAGGCTCGTTCTCATACATCGCTGCCAGCATTTCTCGAAGCCAAGCCGAGGAGGCTGGATCGTGATTGCCCTGTGCCATAATGATGTGCACATGCTGATGCTTTTGCAGCAACATGTCGATGACGCGACGGACTGTTCGGATGATGACGCGAATGATCTTCTGCAAGCGCGAATCCGAATCCAGCACGTGTTTGCTGGCAGGCGTGACCGTTTCCATGCTGCCGTAGTGAGCAAGGTCACCGAGTTGCGCCAAAACGGCGGTGTGCGCATCTGGCGCAAGATCAATCGCGGCAGCGAACCAGTCCGTAACCAGTTGCTCTGCAATCTCGATATCGTAATCAGAGCCGGTTTCTTCGCGCCATGCCAGCATCCCAAAATGGGCGTCTGTTAAACAAAAGAAGTTCAACAACTCCGCATTCGTGCCGCGCGGAGCGGGCATAATGCTGGCGCGCGGCAGGCTTTCCGAAAGAGCCGACACCATGGCATCGAGTGCCGCACGCTGTGCGCTGGCGTCTGCCCGCTCCATAATGTGCTGCGTGATAACCCGGCCTTCGGCATTGACGAGCGTAGTTTTGCCTTTGACGGCAAGGCCAGCTGTTGGCTCATATACCGGGCCAGCCTGTTTCGTCTGGCGCATATAAGTGCCGTTAGGCGTATCGGTCAGGCTTTTGATCGCATATCCGGGCAACGTCGGCGACGGACCCAACAGCCCCAGCTCTGCCGCCCGCTTTATGCTGTCGTGGAATGCTGACTTCTTTATGCCGAGCGCACTGGCAGCTTTAACCAGCGTGCCGTGCTCGCGGTAAGCCTCGGCGCGGCGCAGGAGTTCTTCGTGTGAAAGGCGCGCACCCGCACCCTTTCTGTCATGGGACATACAGTCTCCTCGTGTTTGGTTGGTAGCCGTGGTGAGCGGCGCAAAAGGAAGGAGGGAATGTCTCGATAAATGTGGTGTTAATGGCGCATGAAAGAATGATTTCAGTAATAAATATTCACGTAAGAGACGATTTCCTAATTAAAATTTGGGCTGGAGTACGGCCGCCGACTCACCATAAATACTTCAAAATTAAACAACACGGGTGTTAATATGCGTGCGATTTTGGCGCTAGGCGCGTTACTTGTATCCAGTATTTATGTGGGCGCGGCAGAAAAACCCATCGAGTCGTACTACGCTCGATTAAGCGCCGAAGATCATTTCAATTCAGCGGGTGAGCGCCTAACCACAGCGGCAGCGATTATTCGGCAGGATCGAGCAAACTTCCATGTTTATGGGAAGCGCGATCGTGAAGATGATTCGGATTATACGTTTTCTGACAAGGCTAACCGCGCCCGACTCGAACGAATGATCGCCAACGGCCATTACCTCGGTGGCGCCGAAAGCGCGGTGCTAAACGGAACGCCGCTTATATATGTCGAAATTTACGAAGATTACGTCACGGTCTCAGTCCGGGACAATTGAAATCCGACATCGAACGGAATGCGTTACTTGTGGCCTCACCTCCGCATCTATGACGCCAGAGTAAAAACAGTGGCCCGATAGTTGTCATATTTTTTTGCTTGCTATCAACAACCACAATATTGCCGACGCCCTGCCCACCAGCTAAAAGCGCGCATGATTTCATTTCCTTGGTGGGTTGCCGCCCTCGTATATATGTCAATCTATTGGCCGATTACCGTGATGATAGCGGCGGCTATAGCCATAACGGCATTCTTGGGAACGAATAGCACCGGGTGGAGAGCAGCCTGGAGTGTTCTGGCATTCCTGATCGTGGCGCCGGTCATCTGGTTCTACACGCTTGCATAAATAGGAACCACGGCCCAGCGGGGCTGATAGCTCTCTTTAAGCCGTCTGCATTCACATGATCCGGAGAGCGCCTGGACCTGAAAACCAGTAGTGAGCTGCTCGCGCCTTTAGCTTACCAAAAATGAAAAGAGCGGCTCGAAAGCCGCTCTTTCAAAAACTGATTACTTGGCCCATCGGCCTTCGTACTTAAACTCGGTGGCCTTTTCGAGCTGTTCCTTGGTGGCGTTCATTTTCGCCGACCATTTCTTATCATTCTCAGAATAGACAATCTCGATAGCATCCGGGTCAACGACTACATACTTTTCGCCGACGCCCAAAAAGCCGCCAACCGATACGATATAGCCTTCGACGTCACCGTCGCCCATCACTACATCCTGGATTTTGCCGATGCTCTCATCGTTAGAATTCGTAACATCAAGGTTAAGAATATTACTAGTAATAACGTCGGTAGGCTTTGCAGTAACAAATACCTCTTCTTGCGTTGCGGTAGCGCTCTGCGCATTTGCGAAAGAAACAAGTGCACCAGTTGCAACAGCAGCTAACAAAATACGACGCATATTATATTCTCCATTCATATTTGGCATTTACGAACGTATAATGCGCATGCGGTATCCTTTGTTCCCACTTTTTAGGAATTAATTTCTACTTCTCACCGATTTTGGCTGCATCAGATTATCAATCCGCTCGGTGAGCCCATCGATGCGGTGCGCCACGCTTTCGATGGCCCGCATGATCTGGGACGTCTGCTCTTGCATGCCTGCTTTCGTGGCGAACGTCTCTGCCGCGCGCAGCTTGTAGTCGGAAAGCTCTTGCCGCGTCAGGCTGGCAAGTGCGGTCGCAGCGTCAGCTTTTGCAGCGCTACGCGTCTCAGCTTTTGCGATCTGGCTTTCGACGTACTTCCAGAGGCCGAACAGAAAGCCCATCAGCATCACGATAAAGCCGACAACGGCCATGATTTCAGCGCCGGTCATCCGATAATCCCCCTTGCCGCCACGCCCAGCCATAGGCAGGCCAGCCACAGTTGCGCCCTCACGGTCGCACCCCGCAAAGCTTTTCAAGTTTCGTGTTTTCCGCGAGGATCTGACGCTGGGTTTCTGGCGTCATCCGGTCCGACACGCTTGGCCGGACTGCCCGCGCTACGTCGCAATAGCTACCAGCTGTCACGCATCCACCGAGACAGAGCAGCGTCAACATCAGCGCCGCCAAGCTTGCTGGTTTCATCTTCGATTTTCCTTGCTTTGTTGGCGGCTTTCAGCCGGTCGGCGGTGGCGCTTGTGACGCTGTCCGCCCTGCCCTTGAGGTAAGCGCCCGCCAGAATCGCAAGGGCCGCAGCGATAGCCACGGCCCAGCCTGTGATTTTGGAGCGGAGGGATAAGAGCCAGGTCATGTCGGCACTCCCGTCAGCATAATGGACGCGCTGCCGTCGCGTTCGCGGCGGATGAGGTAGCCATCGCGCGTCTCAGTAATTCCCTGAGCGAAGGTCAGCTTGGCGTCGCGCCATTCCTGCGTTTTGCCGCCGTACTGGACCTGCGCCGTATCCGTGTCCGTGTCGTAATCGATCACCACCTTAATCTTACTCACGCCGCCGCCCTCTTCAGCTCAAGCCTGCCGCTCTTCCAAAGCCAGAACCCCGCGCCCGCTGCGACCAGCAGAAGCGCGACAGTTGCGAACGCCCACGGGTTAGCCACAGCGCCAATAAGGCTGGTCGCCATCGTGCCAGCACCACCCGTAAGCATCAGTTTAACGGCGGGGCTTTCGAGCAGAGGCACATCATCAGGCTTGGCGTCCTCAGCCGCGGCGGGCTTCATTTCACGGGCAGCCACAAGGCTGTCGAGGAAATTGCGGTAATAGCCAGCGATTAGGCTGGCCTTGTCGCTGCCGTTGACGATAGCGCGGGCGCCCACTGGGTTAGCGTTACCGGCGCCGAAATAGTCTGCCAGCCGCTTGCCCGTGAACTTGCCGTTGATCATCCCGTCGAACAGGATGCTGATAGCCGTGGCCATCTCCAGCGCAGCGTCGGGGTTATCGCCGAGGCCATACTTCTTATAGTTGTCCTTGCCAGTGATCATCGCCAAGGCGCGGCCACGATATATCCAGCCATCGTTCGCGCCAGTATTGCCCATGCGACCGCCATAGACCTTGTTGGCCAAGGCCTGTGGGTTGCGGACATAAGGCTGTGCGGCAGTGGCAGACGCGAACCGCGACGGCCACACCTGCCTGATGCGAGCCGCACTGGTATAATTGAGGTTTTCCTCGATCGGCTGCATCTTGCCGCCCGTCTCGTGGAATGCCGTTGCGAGCACATAAGCCGTCTGCTCGTCTGGCAGGCCTCGCCGCTCAGCTTCAGCCAGAATTGCCGACGTGCCGTCGACCTGCGCCTGGCTCAAACGCCCGCCAAAAGGCGCGCGCCTCGCATACGCGAAGAACGTTGTTTTGTTCATGGGGATTTCCTGTAATGGAGTTGGGAGCTCAATTTGCGCTCCGTGCGCACAGTTCGTTCTGAAGCGTAATTCCAATTGAACGAACGAAAGATCCTCCCGTTCGTTATTCCGAGACCGTTAGTCTGGAAGTATATCGAACGCCACCAAGAATGCGGATCCGGTCGGCTGCCGTGAAGACATCACAGGATCATTCGCTTTGTTAGCGTAATTGAGCCACAAGCCAGTGTTCACCGGAGATGAGGCGATGTACAAAGCCGCCGGTAATTGGCGGGCGATATGAACCACTGAATGTTGGATAGACAATGTACAAAACTGCAGCTTTCGCAGCACTGATAACAGTATTGGCTTCCGCTCTTCCTGCGCACGCGCAGAGTATAGAAATCGGCCCGAACGGCATCCGCCTAGTAGAACCTGAAAGTGATCGCCCGCGATATCGCGAAGATATCAGCGAACGTCGTGCGGCACGCATCGCTCAGAGAGAGGGTATGGACGAAATTGACAACGTATCACGTCGACGCAACGTCTACATCGTCCGCGGAGTGGACCGTTACGATGATGAAATGCGGGTAGTCATCGACCGGTATTCCGGCGAGGTACTGCAGGTTCGCTGACAAATAGCCCCGGCTTGTTCCGGGGTTTTTCTTGAGGATTTTGTCATTGGTGGGTTGCCCGGTGAGCGAGCAAGGGCCATTACCGCCTGATCTTCTCCAAGACAAAGGTAATTCACCAAATGCTCGTAAGATGGTCCGGTTTCGGAATGGTTTCCGTTTTTGTGTTGATCGCAGGTATGTTGGGGGCGACTTTCCTGTTGAGACCGTATTTCATGCAGACCATGGCACTTCATCCAGCGGCATATGTCGCAAACGGTATCGGTCTCATTGCAGGTGCATTAGCAAACCTTTTGGTGGTTGCGGCTTTCAAGAAGATTTCAGCGGACACGTATCACAGCTTCATGGGTATCAGCATGATTGGATGGTCAGTCATCGGTGCGGTCGGCGGCGTTGCTCTCGCTGTGTACGGATGGACGCTGTAAGCCGTGCTTTTGTTGAACGGCGCGCCCATCGTGTCCGCTGCGCGTTAAGGCGCGTATGCTCACGGCGGGGCGCTTTGATCAGCGAGCGCACGCCTTTGCTCTGACGTCGCGGCTTGCCTCGCTTGAACAGGTGGCAGATTTCAACTTCCTGTCGTGTCCAATAGCCCATTCCCATGCGCCCCTTGTCCCAGACAAAGGCCACACTGACAGGACGGAATCCCCACGATGCAGCCACATCGAAGGCTTCACGCTGCAGATGTGAAACTGTCCACATAAATAGCAAACAGTCGCGGGCGCATACCTGTTCGACAGGTAGCGCCTTGATATCGTCGAGCGACATCACGCTATAAGGCTGGCGACCTCTAGCCGGCGCCACGTTCTTCTTGCTGTAGGTTCTAAATGCCCATGGCGGGTCCGCAAGGACGCAGCCGAAAGGCCCGCTCGGTAGCGGCTCAATCATCCTCATCTCCTCGTGTTTCGTGGTGGTAACCCGCCAGTTGGTGGCTGGTGGGGTGTTGACAGGGTCACATTTTACGTTTTGTCTGCAATTGGTGACGAAGCATGAGGGAGAGCGGGAAATTCCTCAGGGCAGGCGCCGCGATGTGGCCCGTTCCAATGCTAAGCGGAAGCGTCCGTTAGGTTCAAATCCTATATCGTCACCACCTCGGAATTTAAGCCGCCCTCACCGTAACGCTCGGCTGGCCTTCTCGCAGCACTGCACTGGGCACATCTTCGCCAGCATCCAGCGCGGCCTTAATCGCCGTCTTATCCGGCTCACGCTTCAGCTTCACAACGTTATCGGGCAGCAGCGCTTCATCCACAATCTCAACCCCGGCGCGGCCCTTACCGATACTCACGGTCGCCTCCGGCAGGCTGACCTTGTTCAGGTTGGCAGCCTTCAACAGACGCAGCAACAAGGCCCGCATGGCGTCCTTGCGTCTGGTGTATCGGTCTTTGCGCGCGGCCAATTCCTTGGCGCGTTCGCCGATGGCCAGTACCATGCTGTTTGCATCGCGCTCGATGGCCACGATCTTACCGAGCACGCGGTAAGCGTCCGTCTCACCTTCGATCGTGTCAGCGCGCAGTTCCTCATCTTCGGCCAGTTCTGGGTATACCGCAACCAGGTCGGCGAATTCCCGTTCCAGCACGGTAACATCATAGGCCAGATAGTTCTGCGCTCTCGCGTTGTCGGCTTTGTTCTGCATCATTACTCCTCGTTTTTTGCTGGTTGGTTTTGCTGCGATAAGCAGCGGTAGGTAAGTTAACATGCCTCGCGGCGCATCCCGTTAACGGGTTGTCAAAATGGTATGTCGTCTGCCAGTATTTCTGCTAGTCCAGCGGACATGGGCTCATTGTCATTACCAGCCCCCGTCACGTTGTCATTCGCAGCACCCGGCATGGCGTCGACCACTTCCCAGTATTTGCCGTTCGGCTTCACAACGATTTCGCCCGTAGGCAGCAGCTCGTTCTGGCGTTCCATGAATTCCAGCACCGTTTTCGGGAACGGGGCCTGACCGCCGTGCTTTCGCCACCACCTGTCTGACTTCGATTTAAAGAAGCCCGTATCCAAGTCCACAGCGCCCATGCAGACGGTGAAATCGAATGCCTTGAAGATATCTTCGGCAGCCGGAAAGAAGTCGAAATACATCAACTGGGCGATATTGTTGCTTTGATCGGCAAACGTCACGGCCCGCTTGCTAGCAGCGACGCACCAGAGGCCTTCTTCATATGCGTCATAAACAGCGCGCTCAAACGCCCGACGTGATTTGAAGTAAAGATCAACGTCATTGATCTTCGCCCCGGTAAAAACGCTCGTCACGGCGCCGCCAGCTACAAACGCGCCCTCAAAGCGTATTGGCAACGCGCCATCGATCTGTCTGCGCTCCGCTTCATAAGCCATACGTATCTCCTCGTGTTCGGTTCGGTAAGGTGGTTGCTACCGGCGCTTTCGCGCCAGTAGCGGGTTGACTTAACCCCAAGGTCGCTTCTTGCCTGCCGCAGCAGCAGCCGGCGCCGGTTTGTTGCTGTTAGCCGCGGCCGGTCGGTTGTCATTGGCCGGACGGGCTTGCGCTACCGGCTGGTTGGTGTCGATTGAAGGCTGGGGAACGTTGCCCTCATCGGGATAATAATAGCGCTTTATCTCGGCTCGGGCCGGATACTGGCCGTCCTTCGACGGCTTGCCGAGGCCGATTTTTGCCGTGAACGCCTTGAAGTGCAGTTCTTCGCTGTCCTCGACTTCCGAGACGCCAATCGCTCGGCAAAGGCTGGCGAACTGCCTCTGGCCGATCTCTTGGGCCTGAGTGCTTTTGTTTTTGAGGTTGTAATTGTTGAAGAGCTTGCGCTTCGCGTACTCTTCCGGGCGAATAACGACCATCGTCGTCTTCAGGATGGTGCCCGTGCCGTCCTTCGTGGCGGTTACTTCGCTGGCCTCGATTTCCAGCTCATAGTCGCCGTTCGGCAGTTCCGACTAATCGGACTGCGTGGTGTCGTGTTTGGTCGCATCAAATGTTGAGCCAAGTCTGGCCATCTATAAAATCCTCGTGTTGTTGGTGGTGTGGTTAGGTAATCGTTACGGATGTTTAACTATTAACCATTTTATTCTCATGGTAATTCGCAGCTGCGTAAGTAATCAGGGGAGGAGGATTGCTTTGCGCCGTCGCTCCGCGCGTTCCGTCCGCAGCGGAGCGACGTTATTTACTTAAAACAGCTGCGTTGGGGTTTGGGCGCCTACGCCTTCGCCCGATGAATAGCCGGGCGGAAGAACCCGCCGATGAAGCCGAGCGAAGCGCCGATTTGCCACATCGCAAGGCCTGCCGCGTTGATGCCAACGGCGGCAAGGAACGCATGGATCGTTTCTGCGAAAAACAGACCGACGACCCAGCCGACGAACGCGCCACCGAGAACGCCGATTAGCGGTGCGAAGAAAAGGATGGCCGCGATTGCTACAAGGCCCGCGAGAGCTTTTTCCATCAAGCCGCCTCCCTCTGGTCATTGTCGTTCCCAGCATCGAGGTATTTTGAAAGCTCCTCGAAGCCATGCCCTTGCCGATAAGGAATGGTGGCCGGCGCACCTTTCAACCGGTTCTTCGCCAAGAACCCGGCCCGCTCATCTGTATGGATGACGCGTTCTGCTCCAGACATACCCTCTGGCTTATTCTTCTTTTCGCCGCCGAAGCCTTCCTTGACTTGTTTTACGGACGTGCGGCGGTTGAGGAATAGGAGCGCCTTACAGTTTTCGATGACGAGATCGAGAGCTCTCTTCTGCAATTTCGGGCGATATCGATCATACGAATCCACAAGTGGATCATTGAACGACTTAGCTTCACTGTGCAGGATCTGAATTACAAACAGTCCTGCCCGGTTTAGCGCAGCGATAGCCTCGTGGTATTCTTTCCATTCGACGTCCGCGGCGAGGTAACCCTTGCCAAAAGCTGTCGGGGAGCCCTTGTCGTTGCTATCGATGGAATCCCATCCGTTTCGCGCGCAGGTCGCAGCCCAAACCATCGGCTCGATCTTATCGACCGAATCCAGAATGACGGTCTGAAATTCGTGTTCTTCGGTCAGGATTTCTCCGAAGGTGTCCAGAAGGTCGCTGAACGAAGTGATTTCAGCACTTGGTAGGTCGATGCCGTCTGGCGGCTCCTCGCCTTCAACATAAAGATAGATTGGTTTTGGAAACTCAGCAGCAAGACTGGTTTTCCCGACGCCTGGCGTGCCGTAAATGGCAATCGACGGTGGCGTCTTGCGTTTACTGGACTTCAATCTGTCAAAAACAGACATGTGGTCTCCTCGTGTTCAGTAGGTGTGGTGGGTAACGGCGATTGCGGCGATTGCGGCCGCGAGTATGAGCCAGCCGACAAGCCATGCAGGTGGTTTTGTGAGCAGCCATGCGCGTGGTGCGGTCACGCCGCACCCCACAGATAAAGCAGCCCGTAGAACGGCAGCAGCAGGTTCCAGAACAGGAAGGCCGCAATTGTCGTGGCGATTGCCAGCGCGAACGCTGCAAGCGCCAAGGACTGCCAGATGCGTCCGACGCCGGGCTTTCGCCCGGGATCGATGAACGGCATGTCAGTCGTGGCTTTTGTGGTGAAGGAAATCATGCCAGCACCCATGCGTAAAAGCCGACGGTCAGAGCGAGCGCAGCTACAACTGCCAAGCCCCATAGAAAGCGGTCGCCAAGGCCGAGCGTGGTTTCAGGCTCATACAACGTATCGCCGTCCGCATAGTCTTTGGGCGCATAGTTGCGCGTGTGGCTGTACGTGTTGGAGGTCATGCGGCCCTCCGAATAACGACATCGGCAATGCGGGAGTCAGCGAGAACGAACACACCGAACTTCTGGCCTGGATATTTGACGGCAAGCCGTTCAGCCTCGTCAGTGGCGGCCTGTTCGCTTTTATGAACCTTCGGTTGCTCTGATGGCTTGCGTGGGCGTTCTTTCCGAAAGCAGCGACCATGCGTGGCCTCTGGTAATGCCCATCAATTCCGCGATCTTCCCAAACGATGCGCCTCTTTTACGGTGCGCGGCGGCAGTTGCCTGCAGTTCGTGTCTTGTTGAATACGGCATGTCTCCTCGTGTCGGTTGGTGACGGTTGACAAGTGCCGCGTCTAACGGCATCTGTCTGGTCGGCCCGGGTGGTACTGGGCAAGGAAATCGTGGTGTAGAAGCGGCTTCGGCCCTCCTCGTGTTTATCGCGACGTACGGGCAGGCTGGGGTAACGGGTGGTGCCGACCCATAACAGCCTGCTTTAGATGTACGCCGAAAGCGCCAGCCGCGTTTCAGCGGCCAGCGTCCCTGATGATTTCTATGGCGGCACTTCAACGAGAGCCGGTTCGCTTCTGTCGGCAACTTTCGTCATTCGCTCTCTCCTCTATTTCGATTGCGCCTGAGCGCGGCTTCTATCTGTTGAGTGCCGATATCCTCGGGAAGATGTTTTCTGGCATCATGAGGTAGGCCCTCCTTCGAACTGTCCGGCGTCTTCTGCGTCGGTTGATGACGTATAGATATGACATATTCGCATCTATGTCAACACGTGATGACACATTCGCACGTTACATTTTCACAACAATATGCGAAAAGCCCATCATGGATAAGGATTTCGCCTTTCGCCTTAAGAATGCGCGCGTAGCGCGGGACATGAGCCAAGCCCAGCTTGCCGACCTTGTTGGTCGCGACAAGTCTGCAATAAGCTTGCTCGAAAGCGGCAAGCGCGGAGTTAGTGTTGACTTCGTAGCTCGCCTGGCAAAAGCCTTGAATGTGTGCGAGGATTGGCTTGCCTTTGAAAAAGGCGACATGATTAGCCAAGAGGAGCGAATAGCGCTTGAGCGACCTGCCGATGTGTTCACTCCAAAAATTATTCCTGGCAACGAGCTGGTTGGCGATCAACGCGATCTTCCCGTCTATGCAGCGGCCAAGGGCGGCGATGGGCATGTAATTATTACGTTCGATCCAATCAGCTATATGAAGATGCCCGCCGTCCTGCAGGGCGTTAAGGGCGGCTACGGCCTGCTACTGTCGGGGGAATCGATGGTCCCGGCCTATCGCCCCGGCGAAACGGCGCTCGTGAACCCCAACCTTCCGCCCATGCGCGACGAAGATGTGATCCTCTATCACACCAGCGAAATGGACGAGAACGAAGCAATCATCAAGCGACTCGTCGGGTTCAACGACCGTGAATGGATGCTTGAGCAATACAATCCGCACAAGGAATTCAAAGAATTTCGCGGCGACTGGCCCGTATGCCACCGTGTCGTCGGGAAATATAATACTCGCTGACCCAGCTTCACATTATGGCGTCTAAGAAGCTTTCCGGCACTTCGCCTATGGCTGTAATGACCTCTGCGCTCCCGGCCCATTTGTAGACGGCGAGGGCCGCAGGCTTTGTCTTTGCCAGCCTCTCCGCCAACCGCTCGGCCTGAATAACGTCTCCGACTTGAATTGGTGCGTCTGGGACAACACCCCATCGACCGGCCGTAAACGATTGCACTACGCATACTGGGAACATCCAACCTCTCCTAACTACCCTTATTGATTCCATCAGGCGGCGAGCATTTCAAGAACATTTATTAGTTATAAACCATGATTGCCTCGAATGGTGCGTTTTTGTCATCATATAGCGTTGACATTTGGTGACTATTTCGCATATACCGATGACACCACAGCACGAAGACAGCCTCACCAGCTTGATCTGCTGACCCACCGACCAGAACACGAGGAGAAACCCAAATGTCAGCAACAGCACCGAGAAGAAGAAGCTCCAAAGCACGCCCGAATGAAATCATCGGCGGCGGATTCTTTGTATTCCGCCGCGGCAAGAAGACTGGCCGCGTTGGCGTCTTCACCACCATGCCATACGAACACGGTTCGTTTGAGCATGCCGTGGCAGAAGCGACGCGTCTCGCTGCCCTGTGCCCCGGCGAAACGTTCGAAGTTTTCCAGACGAGCGGCGCCGTAGCTTGCTGCACGCCGGTAGTGTTGGCGGAGGCTGCGTAAAATGGAGCGCAACCCAGCCACGGAACTCGAAGCCGCGCCCCTCCCGCGTGGACAGAAGAATATCGTCGATGCGCTGACAGCTATTTATCCGCGTCGCATCTACATCGACGATCTAGTCGACAACGTCTACGCCTTTGACCCAAACGGCGGTCCTGATGGCGCGCAAAACGTTGTGCGAGTGCAAATCAGTCGCCTCCGCAAGCTCCTGCCCTCGTTTGGCTGGACTATTCCGATGAATCATCGCGGTGCGGGAAACCATGGGTACTACCAGCTGGAGCCTGTCGCGAACGACAACATAACGGCATCGGATCGGGCGGCAAAAGACCGGGGGGCTGCAGCATGAACCGCGCGCTCCTGGAAATGCTCGCCCACGACGAGTCCGCACCGAACACCGACGCACCGAAGGCCGGCAATGTCGAGCCTATGCGCCGCCCTGACTACAAGGCTAGGAAACATGGTCGCCCACAGCCGTGGCTACGTTATGCCGCCCGCGAAGCGGTCGAGATGACCGTCGTTGTAGCCTTTTGCGTTGCCGCGTGCGGCGTTGGGTTGAGGCTTGTAGCATGAGGCGCGAAAGATAGCGACGGGGCGCTTAAGCCCCCGAACCTCAAAGAATGACAGCCTTGCGCGTTTTTGCGCGACGGCTTTTTGCACCCACCAAAACACGAGGAGACCCTATGTCCAGATGCATCACACACGCCGCTATGGCACCCATCCTGACCGCCGCCGAATTCCAGCAGCAAGGCACGAACGCCACACAAGTCCTATCGATTTCAAAAGCCGTCCGAGCGCTCGGTTATCATTCCGAGGCTGAGAGGCTGCGCGACACCGCTTTCGAACTGGCGCGCATTACCGGCGTTCGGTTCCGCTATGGCGCTCCCCGCCAGCGTCGCAGCCCGGCCAACGACAACCGCCGCCGGGCGCGGAGGCAGTAAGAGCTCGAAGCACCTAAGCTGCGATATCTCTATCAAGGTTCATTAGGTATTCAACGAGCTCTTCCGCATCTCTCTTCCGGAGAGAACAGCACAATTGGCCATGAAGGGAGACAGGTTGGTTCGTTACTGTTTCTTGTACTGACCAAAGACCATCTGGTTGTTGAGAAATGTAATAAAAATGAGTTGTCATTTCCAACCCTCGCCACCGTGCATTTGACATCTTATCTCTCCAGCTATTCGATTATTAGGACAAGTAACCCATCAACCAGAGCACCAGAATTACAGGGAGGGGTAATCCAATGAGCCAAAGCAATCCGCCCTTCAGCATGTGCGAAATTCTCCATCATTTCATTCCGCGCTCTAACGCTGGAGGACCCTCGATGGTTCCGCTAAAGCTCATGAATTGGGAAGATTTAATCAGCCATTTCGTAGGAGTAGCTATGGCTCTCCCCGACCGCTTATCGCATACCGAAGCAGGCCGCGCCGCACTGCGGGAAAGGGAGTGAGGATGTCAGCGCGAGACTACAAGCGAGTATTTATCGTCATCGCGGCGCTCGTAGCCATATTCCTCGCCTACCAGCAGATTCCGCAAATTTACATCGGAGAGCGCGCCCAAGGCAGCTACGAGGGCGGAAGCGCGTCCAACGAGGACGTTTCGAAAGCCATACGGGAAGCGCAAGAGGCGGCAGAAAAAGCAGGGCATGTCGCATCGCAGGAAGGTGAGTAAGGATGACGGCTTACACCTTTGCTGACACCGAACGATGGTTGGACGCCATAGCCGGTGTAATTGCCTGCTTTCCAGAAACGGAACACAATCTATTGCCACTTTACGAGCGTGTGGAAGGCATGCAGCGCAATCTCACTGCGAACGATAATATTCGCGACCGCATCAAATCACGGCTGCGTCGAACGGCAGCGTGAATTTTTCCATCTGTTCTTTCCGCCATTCCAAGGAACCGCCCGTGCCATATCGTGGGCGGTCAACTGTATGGCCCATCAACATCCGGCGCAGCTCATCGTCTAGGCCAGCCTCTTTCATGCGATCCTCGAATGAGTGGCGAAGCGAATAGACGGTATAGCCGGCACCCTTCGGAAACAGCTCGTTGTCCTTGAAATATTTATTCAGCGTCGCTGATAGTGTGTCTTCCTTGTTTTTGTAACGAGGGAAGCCATTCCTATGCTTCTTAAAAACCTCATGCGCTATACCGACTAAAGGCAGCTTGCGAACAGACGAAGCAGTTTTAATCTCGCGCGGATCTGCAGCGTCTTTTCGGGGCGCAATCAGGATATGCGGAACCTTGTCGGCCAGGAATATGTGCTCGGCCGTAATGTTGCAAAGTTCGCTTGGTCGACAGCCCGTCTCGATCATGGCCAGGACTATACCACGAGCCTCTTCGTTTAAGCTGACGAGGGGCCCATAGGTCAGGAACTTCCCTTTGATGATATCCGTCGGGATCGGTGGGCGTGACTTTTCGACCTTCTCTGCAAAGCTCAAATCGCGGAAAGGGTTTGGCCGATCCCTATCGCCCATGTGCTTGAAATACTCAGCAAAGAGAACGCGCATCCCGCCCATCATGCGGTTGCCCATGCTGGCCGATATCGGCTGCTTCCCTTTAGCTGGCTTCGTTATCATTTGCAGCCAAACCTTATAGAATTTCTGGGCGTCCTCGCGCGTTATGTCCGCGATTGCCATATCTGAAACAATCTTCACAAAATGATCGATCGCCCGCTGCTTATGCGCACGCCAACGCTTTTTCTGAATTTCGCTCTTACCCGTCAATTCGTCGGGAGTTATCTCATCAAAATAGATTTTCAGGGCTTGCGTCACGGACACCGACGGGGTCCTTGCCGCGCCCACCATCGCCGCATCTTCAACCGGATTGCCAGTTACGTGGTTTAGTCGGGCCGCTAGCGCGTCATCCGTAAACGAAAGCAGCCTGTCGGCTGGCACATATGAAATTCCGATGGCTTCTGCGCGCTTAATGGCGGCATCATAAAGTGCCCTTGCCTTATCGCCATCAGCCCCAGCCTTCAGCATCGCCCATAACGCGTCGTCAGCAGATTCGTATTCGTTGCGCTTCGTCATAGCCCGAGCGAGATCGTTTGTTTTCAGGCTTATGCGGATGATGGGAGCGCGACTATCCTTGTCTGCAACAGACGTGGGAACGCGGCGAACATACTGATAAACGCCGTCGCGGTTTTTCAGATATCGGTGTGGATCAGTTTTGATACGATAGCCAGCCATATAGGCATGATAACATAGTGTGACACACATTGTAGCGCATTTTGTAGCACAGTTTGTATCACAAAACGGTACGTTTAAGATCGAACCAACAATAAAAAATCCGCCTAAGCGGTTGTTATCGTTACACAATTTCTGATGAACGGCTGAAAATAATGGTACGGTCGGTTGGAGTTGAACCAACGACCTCAGGAGCCACAATCCTGCGCTCTAACCAACTGAGCTACGACCGCGTACCTTTGCCGGTATAAGCGCCTCAGCGCCGCCGACAGGGGGTCACATACGGAGAATCGATCCATATTGCAAGCGATTATAGCGCTCTTTTTTCAGAAATTCCCAATTGTCGGATTCAATGTCCAATTCCACCGATAATCTAGACAGACTGGTAACCATCGCGGCTGGCTGGCTGTGAACAACCGGATTATTGACCGCAACCTGTAAAATTGCCTTTCCGGCATTAACTAATGAAACAGAAAATCGGGCTCATACCGTATGGAAATATGGACCCGCGGCCTCAGTGAGCTTATTAACAGGCGGTTAATGGCTACGACGGGGCGGTCGAAAGAACAGATAAGGACCGGTATGTCTGGATCATACCCATTCATCGATATTGCCGCGCTGGATACTATCCGCGAGGGCTTTGCCAAAGGCGATGCGCAGATCGTGCTGACGCGCGACCTGTCGGCTGTGCTTTGGGTGAACGGTGCCGGAGCCCGGCTGTTCGGCTTTGACCGTATCGAGGATATGATCGGCAGCGCCATTGATCTGCCCGTCTCAACACGCCGGCAGATTGCAGCCGCCAGCGACGATAACAGCGCCGAACCCCGCTCCGTGTCCGTGCGTCTTGGCGGTGGTCTGCGTTCGGAACTGACGCGTCTCTGGATATCCCATATTGTCCTGCCCGATGGCGTGGCCGGTCTTGCGATGACCACCAGCGGCACATCGAGCGACGCGGAAGACATCATTGCCGGTCTGAGCGATGACGACACCCATGTCGCGCTGATCGATGCCGACTGCAAGGTCATTGCCGCAAGCCCGCGCTTCGCCGCGCTCGATATTTCCGCCGGAACGCTTGAAGATCTGGTCGTGGAAGTCGCCGATGCGGCTGACCGCATCGTCAAGCGCCGCATCCGCGCTGGCCGCCAGTCGGTTCCGGGCGCCATTGCCCGGCTGATCGACGCACCCGCTCTGCATCTTCTGTGCATCGTTGCTGAAGCGCCGGCGCAGACAGTGGCGAAGCCAGCTGCCCAGCAGCCTGAAGGCGCGGAAGAAATTCTTGAAGAGATGCTCCCTGAACAGGAAATAACCCTTCGGGAAGAGCCGGTCGCCGAACCCGCAGCCGAAACGCCAAAGCCACAGGGCTTCCAGTTCGACCGGGATGCGCCGCCTGCCCGCTTCATCTGGAAAACCAGCGCCGACGCTGTGTTCAGCGAAATTTCGCCGGAGTTCGGCATAACCGTCGGCCCCAACGCGGCTGATGTCACCGGACGCCGTTTCAGCGATGTCGCCAATGTATTCGGCTTCGATCATGATGGCAGCATTGCCTCGCTGCTCAACAAACGCGACACCTGGTCGGGCAAGCGGCTGATGTGGCCGGTCGAAGGCACCAATCTGCGCGTGCCGGTGGAACTGGCGGCTTTGCCGGTCTATTCCCGGGACCGCGTATTCATCGGTTTTCGCGGTTTTGGTCTCGTGCGGCCTGACGAAGCGGTGGAAGACCCGGAAGAAATCGGCCTCGCTCTGGCCGGAGGCATTCCGCAAAAGCGCAAACCGGAAATTCAGGATGCCATCAACGCCGATGCTCCCGATGACGACGTGCTGGCGCTGACCGAAGAAATCGCCAATGACGATCATCCCGGTGATATTCTGCCGAAGCCGCCGCTCAATATTGCGCCGACAGCCGGGCGTCGCGATTCCGACAAGGTGATCAACCTTCTGAATGCGGCTGCACAGGAAAAGGTGGCCGCCGATCAGGCGAAGCTCCTGAAAGTCAGGGAACGCGAACAGCGTCCCGAAGGCGGGCTGACCAAGACCGAGCGCAATGCGTTCCGCGAAATCGCCGATCGCCTGCGCAAACAGGGACTTTCCAGCACACAGAGCGAGGCGCCGGCCGTTGAGACGCAAGACGTGGCGGCGGAAACGACGCCGGTTCCACCGGTTGCAGATATCCCCCTTGCACAGGTCGAAGAGCCGCAGGCGGATCATGCCGCGCATGAACCGGCTGCCATCGACGAGACAGCCCTTTTGGCCAATCTGCCGGTTCCGGTCATCATTCATTCCGGCGATGAAGTGCATTACGTCAATCAGGCCCTGCTGGACCTGACCGGCTATGACGCCATTGAAGACATTCGCCATGCGGGCGGCGTGGAAGCGCTGTTCAACAGCGAGAGCGACGACAATGCGCCCCGCCAGGGCATGGTGTTGCGTCGTGCCGATGGCAGCGAGCAGCCGGTCGATGCGCATCTCAATGCGATTGCTTGGCAGGACGGTCGCGCCCTGTTGCTGAGCCTCATGCCGGTTGCAGAAACCCCAGCCGCGCCAGCACCTGCCGGGGCAACCGTGCCGCAATCCGTCACCGACGACGAAGAAAAGCAGGCGCTGGAAGCCCATGTGGATGAGTTGAAGACCATCCTCGACACGGCAACCGACGGCGTGGTGCTGATCGACCCTGAAGGGCGCATCCGGTCGATGAACCATTCGGCATCCGCACTTTTCGGCTATGACCGCGACGAGACGGAAGGCAAGTTCTTCTCTATGCTGTTCGCCATTGAAAGCCAGCGCGCCGCGATGGATTATCTGAGCGGACTTTCGGGCAATGGCGTGCTGAGCGTGCTCAATGACGGACGCGAAGTGATCGGTCGTGAAGCCAAGGGCGGTTTCATCCCGCTCTTCATGACCATCGGCAAGCTGCCTCAAAAGCGTGGTTTCTGCGCCGTGCTGCGCGATATCACGCAGTGGAAGCGCACCGAGGAAGAACTGACCAATGCGCGCAAGGAGGCCGAACGCGCCTCCAACCAGAAGACCGATTTTCTGGCGCGCATCAGCCATGAAATCCGCACGCCGCTCAACGCCATTATCGGCTTTTCCGAACTGATGGCCGACGAGAAATTCGGCCCCATCGGCAATGACCGCTATCGCGACTACCTGCGGGATATCAACCGCTCGGGCAATCATGTGCTGGCGCTCGTCAACGACCTGCTGGATATTTCCAAGATCGAAGCCGGTGCGCTGGAAATGCAGTTTGAAGCGGTGTCGCTCAACGATGCGATTGCCGAGGCGATTGCGCTGATGCAGCCGCAGGCGAACCGCGAGCGCATCATCATCCGCTCCAGTTTCCAGTCCAATCTACCCGACATCGTAGCCGATGCGCGTTCGATCAAGCAGGTGGCGCTCAATCTCCTGTCCAATGCGGTGCGGTTTACCGCGCCCGGTGGTCAGGTGATCGTTTCGACCAGCTATGAGATGAATGGCGACGTGGCCATGCGGGTGCGCGACACCGGTATCGGCATGACCAAGTCTGAAGTCGAACAGGCATTGAAGCCGTTCCGTCAGGTGAACGCTTCGCAGCGCCGCCAAAGCGAGCAGTCGCGCGACTGGCGCAATGAGGGCACCGGCCTTGGCCTGCCGCTCACCAAGGCGATGGTCGAAGCCAACCGCGCCCAGTTCGCTATCGACTCGACGCCTGGACGCGGCACTGTTGTGGAAATCCTTTTCCCGCCAACACGGGTTCTGGCTGACTAATCAGTCTCAGCATAACCGGACCAAAAAAAAGCGCCGGATAAAACCGGCGCTACGAGAATCTCAGAGACAAAGACACAAAAGCAACTTGCAAGAGGATGCCGGAAACGGCGGCTCGATCATTACCCGTTGTGTTAACGCTTTCTCGCATAATCCCAGTTAATGCGAAATTAATTTCACCGTTCCAAATTTACGCATTGGTAGCCACTGTAAAATCAGGGTTAAATTTCAGCACACAATTGATTAACCATAGCGCGTTGCCAGCAAAATTGTGACACGGTTTTGCGTCAGGAACTGCGCGAAAACAATTTGAGCGATTCCCTTGAAGGAAGAACCGTTCTAAACCGAATCTGCGAAGGCGGCTTTGCTTTGTGATTTCGCTCGTTTAAACGATAGTAAGGGGAATTAGGGATCGGATGGTTGATGCGCTGGCCTAAATTCGCACGCCTTGTCATCGCGCTCGTCATTCTTTGTGCCGCGGCTGCAGCGACCTTGCTGGCCGTGGTGCCTTTCATCGTCTCGACCGACGCAATCCGCGTGCGTGTGGCGCAGGAAATCAGCGCCTGGACCGGCTATAGCGTCGAATTGCGCGAAGCCCCGCGCCTCAAAGTCTTCCCCATGCTGCGCGCCTCGCTGAACGGCGTCACCTTGAGCAAGATGACGGATCAGGGCCAGAAACCCTTCATGAGCGCTGCCCGCATCGATGTGGAACTGTCGCCGCTCGATGCGATCATGGGGCATATTTCCTTTTCGGAAACGCAGATCGTGCGCCCGCATGTTAATCTTGATGGGCCGGTTTCCAATTTCCCTGCCTTGCTCGATGCCATTGCCAATTCCAACGGTCGGCTTGGCACGGCCATCCGCGCCCAGCGCGCCTTGCAACAGCGCGGCACGAACAACGACACGCAGGCCACCGAACAGGCATCGCAGCCTTTTGGCCGTGTGGTGGTGCGCGATGGCACGGTTTCGTTTCCGCGTGCCGAAAACGGCGCAGACACCGCGAAAGACGAACAGCTGACCAATGTGAACATGACGCTGGAATGGCCCCAGACGTCGAGCGCAGCGACCTTGCGCGGCAGCGGCAAATGGCGCAACGAAGAATCGCAATTCAGCATCACGGCGGCACAGGCTTTGCCGCTTCTGGCAGGCGGCACGTCCGACGTAACGGCGAGCCTCACGGCCAATCCGCTGAGCCTGACCTTTCAGGGCAAGGCCAATATTTCGGAAGACCGCTTCTTCGAAGGGGACCTCAGCGCCAAGACGCCATCCTTGAGCGGCGCGGTGCGGTGGCTGAGCCTGCCGCCGATTGCCGGCAGCTCGGAAGTCGGGGCTTTCTCGCTGGAATCCACCATCACCGCCACGCCAAAGCGCTGGAAATTTGCCGATGTGAACATGACCGCCGGTGACAGCCTCGCCAAAGGCGTGATCGAGATCGGCCTCGAACAGGAACAGCCCGCCGTCACGGGCACGCTCGCCTTCGACAAGCTGGACCTGCGCAGCCTTTTTGCCGCTTTCGTGCCCTTGCCGGATACAACCGCGCGCGCGCCGAATGATCGCGGCAATGTCGACACCATCAATACCAGCTTCTTCGACCGCTCCGAATTCGACCTGCGCCTTTCCGCCCAGAATGCTACGGCAGGCCCTGTGGCGCTGACGGGTGTTGCGGCGGCGATCCAGATTCGCGGTGGCCGCGCAATTTTCGACATTGGCGACGCCAAAGCGTTCAATGGCACCTTGCAGACGAATGTGCAGATCGTGCGCGATCTCAAGAGCGCCACGGGCGAATTGCGGTTCAACGCCAGCGATATTGAAAGCACACAGTTTCTCACCGCGCTTGGTTTCGAAAAGCCGTTCATCAGCGGCAAGGGCAATGTTTCGCTGTTCATGAAGGGGCCGGTCAATCGCTGGTCCAGCCTGCTTTCCGGCGCGCAGGGCAATGTATCCGTGCAGTTGAACAACGGTCAGATGCAGGGATTTGCCGTTCAGGATTTTCTGACCAAGGCTGAGAGCGAGCGCTTCTTCGCGCTGGAACGGAAAGATAATGTTGCGCTGGCCTTCAACCGGCTCGACCTCAAGGCCAATCTTTCCGAAGGCGTGGCATCGCTGGAAAGCGCGCGCCTCGACACATCGGATGGCACGCTCAATCTGGCGGGCATCGTGCCTTTCGTGGATCGCAGTCTTGCGCTGAGCGGCGAAGTCATCTTCCCCAACAGCCAGCCGGAAACGCCGCAACAGCAACCGCAGGCAGGAACGGAAGGCCAGCCAGCGCCCGCGCCAGCTGAAAACGCCACGCCCGCCAAGCCGCCGCTGCATTTCTTTGTCGGCGGTTCCTGGGACCGGCCTTTCATTTCGCCGTCCTCAATGGGATCGGCGGGATCGGGCGCATCGGGGCAATAAAGCCCCTTCCCCTTTTTTAAGACATACGGAATGCCGCCTGCTCATCGCGGCGGCGCTGCACTTCGCGGCGCTTGTTGACGATGGATGCGACGATGACACCTGTGGTCACCAGCCCAATCAGGATGGTGCAGATCGCGTTGATTTCCGGGGTCACGCCAAGGCGCACCTGGCTGTAAATCTTCATCGGCAGGGTGGTTGCGCCCGGCCCTGACGTGAAGCTTGCGATCACCAGATCGTCGAGCGACAGCGTGAAAGCCAGCATCCAGCCGGACACCACCGCAGGCAGGATCACCGGCAGGGTGACCTTCATGAAGGTTGTAACTGGCGGCGCACCAAGATCCATCGCCGCTTCCTCCAGCGAACGGTCAAAGCTCACCAGACGCGACTGCACCACGACGGCGACGAAACACATGGCAAATGTGATATGCGCCAGCGTGACCGTCCAGAAACCGCGGTCGAAATTCATCGCCACGAAAAGCAGCAGAAGCGACAGACCAGTGATGACATCTGGCATGACCAGCGGCGCATAGACCATGCCGGAAAACAGAATGCGACCACGAAAGCGGGTATAGCGCGTCAGCGCGAGCGCCGCGAGCGTCCCCAGCACGGTTGCAATCGTCGCCGACAGGAAAGCGACGCGGATCGTCACCCATGCCGCATCCATCAGCGCCTGATTGCGGAACAGTTCCCCATACCACTTGGTCGAGAAGCCTGCCCAGACGGTCACCAACCGGGATTCGTTGAAGGAATAGATGACCAGCAGCACGATCGGCAGATAGAGGAAGGCGAAGCCGACAACCACCGATGCGATATTGAAACGGGACCAGTTGTTGTTCATCGCTTATTTCCCCTTTTCCTGCTGGCGCGCCTGCACCTGCTGGAAGATCACAATCGGCACGATCAGCAGGATCAACAACACCACCGCCACAGCGGACGACACCGGCCAGTCGCGGTTGGAGAAGAACTCGCTCCAGATCGTCTTGCCGATCATCAAGGTCTGCGATCCGCCCAGAAGATCGGGGATCACGAACTCGCCGACAGCCGGGATGAAGACAAGGAAGCAGCCAGCCAGAACGCCAGCCAGCGACAGCGGGAAAGTGATTTTCCAGAAGGCGGCAAACGGCGTGCAGCCCAGGTCCTGTGCCGCTTCGATCAGCGAATAATCCATCTTTTCGAGCGACGAATAGATCGGCAGCACCATGAAGGGCAGATAGGAATAGACGATGCCGATAAAGACCGCCGTATCTGTGTTCAAAATGTTGAGCGGCGTATCGATCACGTTGAGCCACATCAGGAACTGGTTCAGCAAACCTTCCGGCTTCAGAATCCCGATCCAGGCATAAACGCGGATCAGGAACGACGTCCAGAACGGCAGGATCACCAGCATCAGCAGCGTCGGCCTTATCGTCGTTGGCGCACGCGCGATGCCATAAGCCATCGGATAGGCGACGAGCAAGGTCAGGAACGTGGAAATGGCTGCGATGCGGACGCTCGACAGATAGGCCTTGTAGTAAAGCGGATCGTCGAGCAGCCAGAAATAGTTATCGAAGGAGAGTTGCTTGATCTTCTCCCAGTTCGCCGCAAAGCCCTGCGTCAGATCGAAAGTCGGCATATAGGCCGGGATCGCCATCGCGACTTCCGACAGGGAAATCTTGAAGACGATGAAGAACGGGACGAGAAAGAAAACCAGCAGCCAGAAATAGGGCACCGTGATGACGAGGCGGCTGGCAATGGAAGCGATCAGCTTCTGCATGGTCTTGCCCTCCTCAGGCGGTCAGCACCAGACCGGCATCGGTATCGAAAGAGACCCAGACGCGCTCGTCATAGGTCAGCGGATTTTCCGTCTTGCGGACCGCGTTGAGGCTCGCGGCCTTAATGGTGCGGCCATTGTCGAGGCGGACGTGGAAAACCGTCATGTCGCCGAAATAGGCGATATCCCAAAGCTCGCCCTCGACGGCGTTGACCGCAGCCTCTTCCGGCTTGCTGCGCGAGATGCGGGTCTTTTCCGGACGCACCGCATACCAGACCTTCTGGCCGGGGTTGAGCTCCTCGCGGGTTTCGGTCTGGATATGGAAGCCGAATTTTTCGGTGGCGATTTCCGCCTCGCCATTAGCGGCCTTCACGACTTCACCTTCGATGATATTCACATTGCCGATGAAGTCGGCCACGAATTTGGAACGCGGCGCTTCATAGACTTCCGCTGGCGTCGCCACCTGCTTGATGCGGCCCTTGTCCATGACCGCGATACGGTCGGACATGGTCATGGCTTCTTCCTGATCGTGGGTGACGACCATGAAGGTCATGCCGAGCTTGACCTGCAAATCCATCAGTTCGAACTGGGTTTCCTCGCGCAGCTTCTTGTCGAGCGCGCCAAGCGGCTCGTCGAGCAGCAGCACCTTGGGACGCTTGGCGACGGAGCGGGCGAGCGCGACGCGCTGGCGCTGACCACCCGACAGTTGATGCGGCTTGCGCTTGCCATATTGCTCCAGCTTCACGAGCTTGAGCATTTCGGCGACGCGCGCATCGATTTCAGATTTCGCCATGCCGTCCTGCTTGAGGCCGAAGGCGATATTGTTCTCCACCGTCATATGCGGAAACAGCGCATAGGACTGGAACATCATGTTGACCGGGCGCTTATAGGGCGGAATGCCGCGCATGTCCTGACCGTCCAGCGTGATGCGACCCGATGTCGGCTCCTCAAAGCCTGCCAGCATGCGCATCAGCGTGGTCTTGCCGCAGCCAGAAGCGCCCAACAGCGCAAAGAATTCGCGATTGAAAACATTCAGCGACAGATCATCGACGGCAGTGAAATCGCCGAAGATTTTTGTCACATTCTCGAAGGAAATATAGGGCTTGGCCGCCGGATCGTTCCAGGGTGCAAATTTGCGGCGAAAGCTGCCAAAAGATTCCATTCCGTTCCCCTATCGATCTAGCCGTGCCCGATGTTTCGTCAGGTTTTACAAGACGTAGAGCGGCTCTCTGTCCAACAGTGAGCCGCTCTTCACAATGTCATGCCCAAGGGCATTCCGGGATCACACCCCGACTTAGAGCGGTTCCGGTTAAAACGGAATCGGGCAACCGCTCTATCTATTTATTTTTACGCATTATCCTACGCAAAACCGCTACGCACTTTTGCTGGAAATGCTCTAGCGTTCGATTATTACTGGCCTGTGACGATCTTGGTCCAGGCACGGGTAACGACGCGCTGGGTCTTGGTGTCGTAAGGCGTCGGCACGAACAGCTTCTTCATGACGTCGTCCGTCGGATAAATCGCCGGATCTTCAAGGATTTCCTTGTCGATGAATTCCTGCGACGCCTTGTTGCCGTTGGCGTAGAACACATAGTTCGAAGCCTTGGCCGCCACTTCCGGACGCATGATGTAATTCATGAATTCCAGCGCTTCCGGCACGTGCTTGGCGTCAGCCGGGATCGCCATCTGGTCGAACCACATCAAAGCGCCTTCCTTCGGGATCGAGTAACCGATCTCGACGCCCTGATTGGCCTTCTCGGCGCGGTCACGCGCCTGGAAAATATCGCCTGAATAGCCAATCGCCATGCAGATATCGCCATTGGCCAGCGCATTGATATATTCCGACGAATGGAACTTGCGGATATTCGGACGGATCTTCAGATAAAGGTCCTGCGCCTTCTGCAGATCGTCCGGCGACGGCGAATTCGGATCGAGACCGAGATAATTCAGGGCCGGACGCAGCATTTCGCTGGCGGAATCCAGCAGATAAATACCGCAGCCTTTAAGCTTTGCCGACTTTTCGGGGTCAAACAGCACATCCCACGAGTCGATGGTATCCGTGCCGAGAGCTTCCTTGATCTTGGCCTTGTTGTAGCCAATGCCAGTGGTGCCCCACATATAATTGACCGAGTATTCGTTGCCCGGATCGTAGGTGGCAGCGCGGGTGGAGATTTCATCCCACATGTTCTTGAGGTTCGGCAGCTTGTCCTTGTCGAGCTTCAGGAACACGCCAGCTGGAATCTGACGACCCAGGAATTCGCCCGACGGGACAACGAGATCGTAACCGCTGCCACCAGCCAGAAGCTTGGTTTCGAGGATTTCGTTGGAATCATAGACGTCGTAGACGACCTTGATTCCGGTTTCCTTGGTGAAATCCTTCAGGATGGAATCGTCGATATAATCCGACCAGTTATAGATATTGACCACCCGCTCCTGCGCGCTGGCGGAGAATGTGGCGGCGGCGACAACGCTCGTCACGACGGTTGTGGCCAGAAGGAAGGATTTGATCCCCATTTTTTGCTCCATTCTACACGGTCATTTCCGGTGCAGGTACAGGTTGGATATACTATTCCTTGATTGCACTTTTTTAGATTGCACCGGTTTCGTCAACCGCCTCCGGCCATCACGAACATAAAAAATGCACTCGTGTTTTTATGGTCACTGAAAGTCGAATGCCGAAAGCCCCGCCACCATCTCGTCCAGCCCCAGCGGACGCGTCAGCGGCGGCTCGGCACGGGTCACGCAGCCTTGCCGCTCGCACAAACGGCAGGCGGGGCCGATCCCTGTATTGCCAGCCTTGGCGATAGCTCCGCCGTAAACGGTTTCCTCACCCGCATCGAGCGCGCAGCCAAGCAGGATCGCGGTGCGGCGCGGGCGCTCATTGAATGCGCCTTGCGGCCCTTCGAGCGTACGGGCAATGGTCAGGAATGCAGTCCCGTCCGGCAGTTCCGCCGGTTCGACCAGCACCTGCCCCGCCTGCGCAAAAGCCGCATAGACCGGCAGTTTGGGGCACTGGCCGCCAAACCGCGCCGGAAACCCCTCGGCGCCTGCAACGCGCAGCCGATTGCCGGCATGGTCGATTTCCATCACGAAGAAGGACAGCGCGCTCGCCCCCTGCCGCTGCAAGGTCGTCAGCCGGTTCGCAGCCTGCTGGAACGAAACGCCAAATCGCGAGCGCAGCGCATCGACATCATAGCGCATCCGCACGCTAGCATCGCGAAACTGGCGATAGGGCATCATCAGCGCCTGCGCGGCATAGCGCGCCAGCTCGAACCGGGCGATGCGCTTTGCTTCACCGGAAGACAGTTTCAGCCCTTCGGTCTCTGCGCCGATCACCACCTGCATACGGATCAGCGCCGCCTCCATGGCGATTTCCTGCAACTGATCGAAAGGCGACAGACGCTCCGAAATGAACAGGCGTTGCGAATGGCGGTCATAGCGCCTGCGCCAATTGGGCATGGTCGCGACAGGCAAAGTGCGCACCGTGATGCCATGCTCACGCCGCAGCCAATCCTTCAAAGCTGCCGACAGATCGCCATCCGGCTTCAACAACGCGAAAAAACTTTCCGCCTCTTCCTCGATACGCGGATAATGATTGGGCCGTCGCGCCATCACATCGCGCACTTCATCCAGCGGCAGGCGCGTGGCGGAAAGCTGCGCAGCGCTCCCCTCATGCGACAGCAATTGCGAGAGATCGGACAGGCGCTGCTGCTGTTCGCGATAGGCGCGATAAAGCTTCATTATACCCACAGCTGCGTTGGGGGCCGCCTCGCCAATCTCCACCAGTTCCTGATCGCCCGGCAATTCGCCGGTCAAAAGCGGGTCGGAAAACACTTCCTTCAGTCCGGTGATCGTCGCACCGCTTTCTGCCTGCAAACTATCGAGATCGAGCTTGTAAACACTGGCGAGCTTCAACAACAGCTGCACCGTCAAGGGCCGCTGGTTGCGCTCGATCAGGTTGAGATAGGACGGTGAAATGCCGAGCGCTTCGGCCATAGCCGTCTGCGTCAGGGACCGCTCGTTGCGAATACGCCTGATGCGCGGTCCGGCAAAAATCTTGCGTTCGCTCAACTCCGTCCTCCCAAACCCGCAACGGCGACTTTTACAATTCATGACAAAATAGCCGTAAATTCTACTTTTGACAATCTTTACAAATTTACAGAGCCAGTCCGTCAAAGTTCCGACAGCTTAACTTCAATTATCAGGCGTATTTGCTGCTTTTTCTGGCGCCCCACCGATTGCGAATGTAAATTCAGTCACAGAAAGAGCAGCGACCAACCGCTCTTGAAAAACCAGTGATAAGTGTGAGGAGACACCGAAATGACAGATTTTTACAGCCTTATTCCTTCGGCGCCCAAGGGTCGTTTCGACGGTATCGAACGTGCGCATACGGCCGAAGATGTAAAACGGCTGCGCGGTTCGGTGGAGATCAAGTATTCGCTGGCTGAAATGGGCGCAAACCGCCTCTGGAAGCTGATCCATGAGGAAGATTTCGTCAACGCGCTGGGTGCGCTTTCCGGCAACCAGGCCATGCAGATGGTTCGCGCCGGACTGAAGGCGATCTACCTCTCCGGCTGGCAGGTTGCGGCGGATGCCAACACCGCCTCGGCCATGTATCCGGACCAGTCTCTCTACCCGGCCAATGCGGCCCCGGAACTGGCCAAGCGCATCAACAAGACCTTGCAGCGCGCCGACCAGATCGAAACCGCCGAAGGCAAGGGACTTTCGGTCGACACCTGGTTTGCCCCGATCGTCGCCGATGCCGAAGCAGGCTTTGGCGGACCACTGAACGCTTTTGAAATCATGAAAGCTTTCATCGAGGCCGGTGCAGCAGGCGTGCATTATGAAGACCAGCTCGCTTCGGAAAAGAAGTGCGGCCATCTTGGCGGCAAGGTTTTGATCCCGACGGCAGCGCATATCCGTAACCTCAATGCGGCGCGCCTTGCGGCAGATGTGATGGGCACGGCCACGCTGGTCATCGCCCGCACGGATGCGGAAGCTGCCAAGCTTCTGACCTCGGACATCGACGAGCGCGATCAGCCTTTTGTCGATTATGATGCGGGCCGCACCGCGGAAGGCTTTTATCAGGTGAAGAACGGCATCGAGCCATGTATCGCCCGTGCGATTGCCTATGCGCCTTATTGCGATCTGATCTGGATGGAAACATCCAAGCCGGATCTCGAACAGGCTCGCCGCTTCGCGGAAGCCGTGCACAAGGCGCATCCGGGCAAGAAGCTCGCCTATAACTGCTCGCCGTCGTTCAACTGGAAGAAGAACCTCGACGACGCCACGATTGCCAAGTTCCAGCGCGAGCTGGGCGCGATGGGCTACAAGTTCCAGTTCATCACGCTGGCCGGTTTCCACCAGCTCAACTTCGGCATGTTCGAACTGGCACGCGGCTACAAGGACCGGCAGATGGCAGCCTATTCCGAACTGCAACAGGCGGAATTCGCAGCCGAAGCCAACGGCTACACCGCGACCAAGCATCAGCGCGAAGTCGGCACCGGCTATTTCGATGCCGTGTCGCTTGCAATCACCGGCGGCCAGTCTTCGACCACCGCCATGAAGGAATCAACTGAAACAGCACAGTTCAGACCGGCTGCTGAGTAACACCGGCCATAAAACAGGAGGAACAGTTCCATGAATTCGCCAGCACGCGTCAAGGAAAGAGCAGAAGAACAATCGTCAAGCATGACCACGGATCAGCAGACCGTTATCCGCATGCTCGCCAACGATCTGCATCGCCTCAACTACACCGTCATGAAGGCGGTCGAGGCAGGCGTCTCAGTGGAACTGGTCCGCTCCGCCCGGCATCATGGTGGCGATGGTAACTGGGGCGATCTCTTGATCCCCGTCATCGTCACTCACGAAAAATGATGCCGATCCTGACAATCGCCGTCGCCACCATGTTCTTTTATTTTGTGTGCCTTCGGCAACACGGGAATGGCGACGGTAACTGGGGCGATCTCTTGATCCCCCTCATCGTCACTCACGAAAAATGATGACGATCCTGACAATCGCCGTCGCCACCATAACTATTCTTCATGCCGGTGGCGGCGGCAGCAATCCTACCCCGGCCAACGCTTTCAAGAGGCTTTGACCGTCTCTCTGCCCCATGCCTTCCTTGCCTGAACTCCACCCCGGCTGCCCCCTCCAGCCGGGGATTTTTTGCACCGGAAAAGAAAAACAGGCAGTCGACAGACCGCTATTTCAATAAATACAGCATTTATCGAAATTTGAATAATTGTGAATATAAATTTAATTCTATATTGGATATCGAAGTAAAATAAATTATGTGCTTTCAATAAAAGCGCAATATAGCGAAAAGGAGAAAAATATGCGTAAGTATATCTTCATTCTTTCAATTGTTTCAAGCGCTTTAATTGCCGAAGCAAACTATTCCGCCGCCAGTGCAATGAGTGCTGATTTGCGCCCGGATCAAGCGGTGCGCGGCCTTATCAACGATTTGTTTTGCTTCTACGAGAAGGGATTTCTCCATCTCGAATGCTGGTATTCATAAACGCGAGTGCCACCCAATAACCATAAGGATATTCCTATGAATTCACTTCTCATATTTCTGGCGACGGCGCTTATAGCACTGGCATTCGGGCAAAAATATTCGTTTGTTAAAGATGCGAATGCTGACGCGTTAAAAGCGCAGCAAGTATCGAACCCAAATTCCGCAGATCTCAAGCTTCCCATATGCGTTGATAGCCGAGAGTTATGCTCGCCCCGCAAATCGGGACTATAAAGAGGTCGATTGTCTGCGGGTAGCGCATGTCCTCCTCGAACACTTCCCGCAGACATACAAACCTTTTGCCGGAAACACCTGTACGATCCTGTCTTTTCTGACCGTAGAAAGCCGCAACGATCCTGATCATTCTGGGCGTTCAACACCGCCCGGATCACGCAGGATAAAATGTCCGTACAGTCCATCATCGATAGCGTCGCATTGAAGACCGGCATCGACCCTGTGGTCGCCGAACGCGTTGCAGGGATCATGTTCTCCGTCGTACAGCATGAGAGGCCAGACCTTGCGGCGCGCCTGTTCGACAAAATTCCAGGCGCGGAAGAACTGGCCAACGCCAATGACGTCATGGCCAAAAACGCGGAAGGCGGCTTGTTCAGCTGGATCGCCAATGCTGCCGGCAATCTTGCGGGCGAGAGAATCGGCGCATTGCTGAAGGGGCTCGCCGCGCTGAAAGCAAGCGGTTTGACCATGTCGCAGATCAGGCAGATCGGCTTGCATGCCCTCAGTCACATTCGGGAACTGGACGACCTCCTCGCGGACGAGATCAAAGCGCATTTCTGGAAATTGAAGGCGCGGTTCGGCCTTTAAGACCACCACAACCCTGCCAGCCAGACCCGTTTTCCGGCTCCCAAAAAAGCCTGCTGGCCCCATTTGTCAACCACAGCCGACGCAGCTATCATGCACATATCGAAATCATTTTCTGGTGATGGATGTCTGCTGATACGACGGAAAAGAAGGTTACGCGTGCGCCGCGTCGCCGTACGCCTGCCTATGTCAAATCCCTGCGTGGGGTGAAGAACTGGAAGCAGGCAACCGAATGGCTGGCCTGGCGGGATATCGAAGACATCGAATGCATCACCCCCGATCAGGCGGGGGTTGCGCGCGGCAAGATGATGCCGTCCAAGAAGTTCACGTCCAACACATCGTTGGCCCTGCCGTCCGCCGTCTTCATGACGACGATTTCCGGCGATTACCCGGAAGACGGCTACGGCTTCCACTATCCCGAAGACGATGGTGATCTTAGGCTTCTGCCCGACCTTTCCACGCTATCGGCGGTTCCGTGGGAATCCGACCCGACGGCGCAGGTAATCTGCGATCTGGTCTATCAGGACGGACGCTTGGTCGAATTCACCCCGCGTAACGTGCTGCGTAATGTCGTCGCCGCATACAACAAGCGCGGGTTGAAGCCGGTTGTTGCGCCGGAAATCGAATTCTATCTGGTGCGCAAGAACCCGGACCCGGATTATCCGCTCACCCCACCGGTCGGCCGCTCGGGCCGCGCCATTGGCGGCGGACAAGGCTATTCGATTGCGGGCGTCAACGAGTTCGACGAACTGATCGACGATATCTATCATTTCTCCGAAGGTCAGGGTCTGGAGATCGACACGCTGATCCACGAGGAAGGCGCCGGTCAGCTGGAAATCAACCTGCGCCACGGCGACCCGGTTGAACTGGCCGATCAGGTTTTCATGTTCAAGCGCACGATCCGCGAGGCGGCGCTCAAGCACGACATGTATGCCACCTTCATGGCCAAGCCCATTCAGGGCCAGCCGGGCTCGGCGATGCATATCCACCAGTCGATCGTCGACAAGAAAACAGGCCGCAACATTTTCACCAACGAAGACGGTAGCGAAAGCGAAGCTTTCCGCCACTTCATCGGCGGCATGCAGCGCCATGTGCCGAATGCTCTGGTGATGTTCGCGCCCTATGTGAATTCCTATCGCCGCCTGACGCCGGACGCTTCCGCGCCGGTCAACGTTAAATGGGGCTATGACAACCGCACCACGGCCTTCCGCGTGCCGCGCTCCGACCCCAATGCGCGCCGCGTGGAAAACCGCATCCCCTCCTCCGACGCCAATCCCTATCTTGCGCTGGCAGCTTCGCTTGCCTGCGGCCTGATCGGTCTCGTCAACAGGATCGAGGCGGAACAGCCCGCCACCACCAGCGTCAACACCAAGGAAGTGGAACTGCCGCGCGGCCTGATCGACGCCGTGGAACTGTTCGAAAAGGACGACGAACTGCGCAATCTGATCGGCAGCTCCTTCGTCACGACCTATGCCGCCATCAAGCGCGCCGAGTTCGAAACCTTCATGGAAGTCATCAGCCCGTGGGAACGCGAGTTCCTGTTGCTTAATGTGTAGGTTAGGGGAGTAGGGGAGTAGGGGAGTAGGGGAGTAGGGGAGTAGAAAATATGCGGGGGCATAGATATGGCAATCAATTCTTATCGCGATATTCTTGCGTGGCAGCAGGCAATGGAGCTGGTAACAGCAATCTATAAATCGACGGAGATGTGGCCAAAAGAAGAGGTCTATGGGCTGACAAGTCAGGTGCGTCGCGCAGCAGTATCAATTCCGGCGAATATAGCGGAAGGTTACGGGCGGGATACACGTGGCGCCTACCAGAACTTTTTGCGTATCGCGCAAGGTTCGTTGAAAGAAGTGGAAACCCATATACTGATTGCTGAGAGATTGGGATTCATCAAACAAGACACTATCGATCCGATCATGGCGAAGAGTGAGAGTATTGGAAAATTACTTAGGCTTCTCATTCGCAAGCTATCGGACGGCTAACACACTCCCTTATTCCCTTATTCCCTTACTCCCCTATTCCCCTACTCCCTTAAAGCGCGGAATCGCCGATGCCCCACCAGTCCCCAATCTCCCCCGGCCTTTCGTGGTACGAAGCGAGCGTGTCCGAGCGGCCAGAATATCCGGAACTTGACGGTTCGCGGCAGGCCGATGTTGTTATCATCGGCGGCGGCTATACAGGGCTTTCGGCTGCTTATCATCTGGCGAAACAGGGCGCAGATGTGGTTCTGATCGAGGCCGAACGCTTCGGCGATGGCGCGTCGGGGCGCAATGGCGGCCAGTTCGGCACCGGTCAGCGCACATGGGCAGAAGACCTTGAAGCCGAATATGGCTTCGAGCGCGCCAAGGCCCTGTTCGATGTGGCCGAAGAAGCGAAAGCCTATCTGCTCGCCTTTGCGAGCGAACATCAGATCGACATGGACTATGTCCCCGGACAGATCTCCGTCGTGCACAAGCCGCGCTATCTCAAGCAATATGAACGCCATGCGGAACTGATGCAGAGCCGCTTCAGCTATCCGCATTTGCGTTTTATCACCCGCGATGAAACCGCCTCACTGTTAGGGTCGAGCCGCTATCACGGGGGCGTTTATGATGCGGGCACCGGCCACATCCATCCGCTGAAGTTGCTCATCGGCACGGCCAAGGCGGCGAAAGCGGCGGGTGCGCAGCTTTATGAAAACACCAGGGCAACGGGGATAAGCACGTCCAGCGGGCGTGTGGAAGTCGCGACCACAAAGGGCACAATTGTTGCGAAACATGCCTTCATCGCGGTCAATGCCTATGGCGGGACGCTGGAACCGACCAGCGCATCGCATGTCATGCCGATCCGCTCCTTCATCGGCGCGACGGTGCCGCTGGGTGACGACAGCCCAGTGATACCGGGCGGCGAGTCCGTCGACGATTCCCGCTTTGTGGTCCGCTATTTCCGCCGCTCGAAAGATGGGCGACTGTTGTTCGGTGGTCGCGAAGCCTATACGGCGGATAATCCGCGTGAGATCAGCACGCATATCCGCCGCCAGATCGCTGAAATCTATCCCGCACTTGGCAATGTCGAGATCACCCATGCCTGGGGCGGCTCGGTCGGCATAACCATGCCGCGCCAGCCTTTTGTCCGCGAAGTGATGCCCGGCGTCATTTCGGCAGGCGGTTATTCCGGCCATGGGGTGATGCTGGCGAATTTCATGGGCAAGCTTTATGCCGACGCCATTTCCGGCAAGCGCGACAAACTGAGACTGTTCGAAGAACTGCGCATTCCCGCCTTCCCCGGCGGGCGCACATTCCGCGCGCCGCTGCTCTTCCTTGCGCTGTCATGGTATGCGCTGATGGATCGGATATGAAATGAAGGCGAGGCGCCATTTGGCGCCTCGCCTTTCTTCGACCTGCATTTTTGCAGACCGCTCCCCTTACACTATTTGCTCCCCGGCCCTCAAAGCCAGACGCTGATAGGTTTCCTCCACCACATCGCGCATCGGCAGAACACCGCTCAGGCACAACAAGGCGCGCATATGTTCGCGTCCGCCCTCATAGCCCATGATCGGCGCGAAGGGCTGCATCACGATGTTCGGCTCGTCGGTATAAAGCTCCTGATATTCCGCAAAGTTCATGAAGCTCTTATAGCTGTCGCCCAGCAGCAGATAGGTCTCCACCGCAGCCCCTTCGGCGAATATAGCTTCATGGCTGTCGAGCAGAATATTGTAGTAGTCGATTGCTTGCTCCATCGGCACACGCGTGATGGAACGCCCGTTGACGAGATCCTTGGCGCGGATCAAAACGCCGTCGATGAAAAGCGCATGGTTGGGCGACAGATAAAGATCGCGTCGCGGCGTCATGCGGTCGAGCGCGTGACGTGCAATGCGGATCGGCATCACGTCCTCGCCCCATTCCGCACCGCCCTTCCTATAGCGCTGCCAGCCGACCCATTTCACCGGCACCACCTTGCAATTGGCGGTCACGACAAGATCGCCAACGGCCAGTTTTTCAACGGCAACGGGTCCGCTCATTGTTTCAACCAGCGTGCCTTTCAAAAGGCAGTTGGTGCCACCGCCGCCGTCACCGCCGCCATCCTCCCACCATTTCGTCCCCAAGGCGCGGGCTGGCGTTGTGAGAGACGACGCCAAAGCGCCAAGCGCAGCGGCCTTTGCGGCAGCAGCGCCCGCCACTCCTAAAAAATGGCGTCGCGCACGATTGCGTGGTGAATGCCTGTTTTGTTGTTCTGTCGACATAAATCCCTCCGCTCCGTCTGTCTGTTTCGACGCATCGCCAGCATCAAGCGCCGCGCGCTTTTGCCGGAAATGCAGTTGAACATCGGCCAGAAAACCAGTGCGGAGTTTTGCAAAGCACGATGCGCAGATTGAAAACCCGAAACGCCGCTCGCCATTACGTGGAAATTCGTCGTTTCGAACGCTTTGCCCCAAGACTACGTTTCTGATCTTAGCCGATCATGCCCCGCTGAATATTCCGGCAAAACGGACGAAACCCTCCATAAACAGGCGTAAAACCTACCTCCAAAGGTGCAGGTTTTTGGCATTTTCCCGTCCGTCTCAAAGCAGTGCGAACTGATCGAGATTAATTCCCATCATCTGAAACATCCGATTCCACTTCTTGTCGAAACGTCAAAAATAGTATACCCCCCTATTTTATAGGAGGCCGCGATATGGGCACGCATCATCCGTATGAACGTCAGCTGGAAGCGCGGCACGACCATGTGTTTCTGGGTGACAACCACCGGCGCAACGAGCGGCGCACGTGGATCGTCATCGCCATTACCGCCGCAATGATGGTGATCGAGATCGTTGCCGGGAACCTTTATGGTTCCATGGCGCTGGTTGCCGATGGCTGGCACATGTCCACCCATGCAGCAGCGATGCTCATCGCAGCACTCGCCTATCTCTATGCCCGCAGGCACGCCAACAATCCGCGCTTTACCTTCGGCACTGGCAAGCTCGGCGATCTGGCGGGCTTTGCCAGCGCCATCGTTCTAGCACTGATTGCTTTGCTGATCGGCTGGGAAAGTTTCCAGCGTTTCAGCGCCCCGGTCGCCATCAACTTCCATGAAGCCATTCTGATTGCCTGCCTCGGCCTCGCGGTCAATCTCGTCTGCGCCTGGCTGTTGAAAGACGATCACGCGCATCACCACCACGGACATGACCACGCCCATCACCACGAAAGCGGTCACGACCAGAACTTGCGCGCCGCCTATATTCATGTGCTGGCCGACGCGCTGACTTCGGTGCTGGCGATTGCCGCCCTTCTTCTCGGCAGTCTTTACGGCTGGCTCTGGCTCGATCCGGCCATTGGCATTGTCGGTGCCTTGGTGATTGCGCGCTGGTCCTGGGGCCTCATTCGCGATGCGGGCGCGACGCTCCTCGATTACATCCCCGAAGGCGAGGACCTGCCCGAAGAGATCAGTGAGATCATCGAGAAGGAAGGCGGCGAAATCGCCGATCTGCATGTCTGGCAGCTTGGGCCGGGCCATCACGGCGCCATCGTGTCGATTGTCACGGCCACGCCAAAGGCGCCGTCCTATTACCGCAAGAAGCTTGCAGCGATCCACGATTTGTCGCATGTGACGGTGGAGGTGGAAGCCCGCCCCGCCTGACCTACTGAATATTCAGGAGCCGCCATGACCCATACCATCCGCGAAAAGCAGAAGCTTATCAACCGCGTGCGCCGCATTCGCGGGCAGCTTGAAGGTGTGGAGCGGATGCTTGAAGAGGAAAAGGGCTGCTCTGAAGTCATGCAGGTGATCGCCGGTGTGCGCGGCGCGGTGAACGGGCTGATGGCCGAGGTGATCGAGGATCATATTCTCATGCATGTCGCCGATGGCGATCTGCCGCAGAAAGAGCGCGACGAAGGCGCTGGCGAACTTGTGGACGTGGTTCGCGCCTATCTCAAATAATGTGAGCACAGCGCTCATATTTCATCAACCCGTGCTATCAGACACATAATCCTTCGACAGATTCGGATTTTCTGCATGGCGACAGGTTCAGCTTCCACCGACAAGACGCACGCAATCCCCTCAACCGTGTGGGTTCTGGGCGTTGTCAGCCTGTTGATGGATATTTCGTCGGAAATGGTGCAGACGCTGCTACCGCTTTATCTGGTGGCGGGATTGGGCGCATCCGCGATGATGATCGGCTTTATCGAAGGCCTGTCGGTTGCCATCGCCACGGTGACCAAGCTCTTTTCCGGCGTGATATCCGACTGGACTGGCCGCAGAAAGCCGCTCGCGGTGGCAGGCTATGGTCTCGCCGCCCTCTCCAAGCTGATCTTTCCGCTTGCCACCACGGCTGGCGGCATCGTCACCGCCAAAGCCATCGACCGCGTTGGCAAGGGCATACGCGGCACGCCACGCGACGCCCTGATTGCCGACGTAACCCCGCCGGAAATTCGCGGCGCGGCCTTTGGCCTGCGCAAGTCACTCGATACTGTTGGCGGCTTTGTCGGTCCGCTTGTCGCTATCGGTCTGATGCTGGCGACAGGAGGCAATATTGTCGCGATTTTCTGGATTGCCGTCATCCCGGCCTTCCTTGCGGTTGCGCTTCTGATCGTCGGTATTCGCGAGCCGGAAACACCCCCTGCCCGCTCCAAAGGCTTGCCCCGCTTTGCCGATACGGGAAAACTGAACACCGCCGTCTGGATCGTCATCGCCGTCGCGTCGGTCCTGACGCTTGCCCGGTTCAGCGAAGCATTTCTGCTGCTCAAGGCGCAGGAAGCCGGTTTTACCGCCGCTTGGGTGCCAATCACCATGGTCGTCATGCATGCCGTCTATGGGCTGACCGCCTATCCCGTCGGCAGCCTGTCGGACCGGATGGGCCGCAAGGGCCTGCTCGCCGCAAGCCTCGGCTTTCTCGTTGCCGCCGATCTGGTGATCGCCCATTCAACGACGATCTATCCGTTTCTGGCGGGTATTGTCCTGTGGGGCCTGCATATGGGCTTTTCACAAGGCATTCTGACGACGCTTATCGCCGATACCGCGCCCCCGCATCTCAAAGGCACCGCCTTCGGCATCTTCAATGTGATCACCGGCTTTGTCATGCTGGCGGGCAATGTCGGCGCTGGCTGGCTATGGGAAGCCTATGGCTCGTCCTCGACCTTCCTCGCCGGAGCGATCCTTTCGGCCATAGCGCTTGTGAGCCTGCTCGCGCTTCCCGGAACGCCTAAAGCGGCATCGCCGAAGTCTGCTTGACCGTCTGGCTCGGAACGTCGGTCTTCAGGTTCTGCACGCCTTTGATGCGGCTTAGATATTCCGACTGGAAACGCCGATATTCCTCGATATCCGCCGCGACCACGCGGATCATCGCATCGTAATCGCCCAGCATGAAATAACATTCCAGCACTTGCGGCAGCTTCAATATTTCGCGCGCAAACTCCTGAAGCGTTTCCTCATCCTGCCTGTCCAGCCGGATGCGAGTGAAGAAGGTCAGCCCCTTGCCGATCTTGGCCGGATTAAGCACCGCAACATAGCGGTCGATCACGCCCGCCTCTTCCAGAAGCTTCACCCGCCGCAGACACGGCGACGGCGACAGTCCGACCTCGCGCGCCAGATCATTATTGGCGATGCGCCCGTCGCGTTGCAGCACACGCAATATCCGCTTGTCGATCTCGTCCAGCTTCATTGGCCACCGATTTCATTTACACCCAAACTATTGGCATTTTCTGCCAAATATTGATGCCATATACTAGCTCCTACAAGGTAATCGCTCAAGATATTGATTAAATTATCGAGTACTTCCAGATCAGCGCACCGCATGCGCGAATTTCCGGCAAAGGTTATGAAGCGGCCAGTTTGCCGCGCAAAGCAAGAAAGAGATCAAGTGGTTCCAGCAGCTGTGTCTGGACTGGAAACCACCCGGATAAGGGGCAGCCGCGAGGCCAGCCAACGGGATTTTTATGGATACTCCACCGTTCTATGCATCTCAAGAAAGCACATTTAGCAGCCATCAAATTAGAAGTTCAGAATTCCGCCGCGGAGCCATTGCCGTGCTTCCGGTTCTGCTGGGTGCTTTTCCCTATGCCATGGTTATGGGCGCGCAGGCGGTACACAAAGGCCTCAGCCTGTTGTCCGTCATGGTGATGGCCGGCATGAACTTCGCGGGCGGTTCGGAGTTTTCGGCAATCCGGCTCTGGACGTCGCCACCGCATGTCCTGCTCATCGCGGCGATTACCTTTCTGGTCAACAGCCGTCATCTGCTGATGGGTGCTGCCCTTGCGCCCTTCATCAGCCATTTGCCGAAGCGCACGGCCTTCATCAGCCTGTTCCTGATGTGCGATGAAAGCTGGGCGCTTGGTCTGGCAGATGCGAAGCACCGCCAGTCTAAGGACGTCAACCCGGCGCTGAGCCTGAAATTTTATATGGGCGTTGCCATCCCATTCTACGTGGCATGGCTGTCCGCCGCCACGTTGGGCGCTGTCCTCGGACCGATGGTGGGGGATCTCCGCCCCTATGGCTTCGACATGGCGTTTCCGGCGGTCTTTCTGGTGCTGCTCGCAGGCATGTGGAAAGGCTTTAACGCAGCGCGTCCGTGGTTCGTCAGCCTCGCCGTCGCCGCAGTCACCTACCTCACCATTCCAGGTGCATGGTATGTCGCCGCTGGCGCAGTTTCCGGCCTCGTTGCCGCCTATCTTCTGGCAGGTGCAGAATGATTGACCCCTTAGTCCTGCTCACCATCATCGCGATGGCCAGCGTCACCTATCTGACCCGCATCGGCGGCTATGTACTGCTGCGTAATCGCACACTCAGCAAACGGACGATGGCGGTGATGGAAGCCGCGCCCGGCTGTGTACTGATTTCAGTCATCGCACCGGATTTCGTCTCCGACAGGCCCGCCGATCTTCTGGCGCTGGCGATTACCGTTCTCGCCGCAACGCGCTTTTCCATGCTGCCGACCGTGCTGATCGGCATCGGCACTGCCGGTCTTTGCCGCCACTTTATCGGATAGCTTCTATATCGCCCCGCGCTTCATTGGCCACGAATTCCATTTATGCCGATATTGTTGGCATTCACTGCCAAATATTGCTGCAATCGGCCAATCTTTGCAACCCGATTGCTCAAGACATTGGCTATATTGCCGTTCGCTCTCAAGCAAAGATGCTGGGGTAATAGACAAGGGGCAGCCGCGAGGCCAGCCAACGGCGGTTTTATGGATATTTCACAGGCCTATGTGCCACAGCAAAGTAAACCGGCGTCGGAATTCCGTCGGGGTGCCACCGCCGGACTACCGGTTTTGCTAGGCATTATTCCCTATGCTCTGGTGCTGGGCGCGCAGGCTGCACAAAAGGGCCTAAGCGTCCTCGAAGTGCCGTTGATGACGGGCCTGAATTTCGCGGGCGGCTCTGAATTTGCCGCGATCCAGCTCTGGACCTCGCCGCCGCATGTTTTGCTCATTGCCGCGATCACGCTTCTGGTCAACAGCCGCCATCTTTTGATGGGTGCCGCCCTTGCGCCTTTCATCCGCCATCTGCCAAAGCGCAAGGCTTTCGCCAGCCTGTTTCTGATGTGCGATGAAAGCTGGGCGCTCGGCCTCGCCGATGCGAAGCGCCGTCAGGCGAAGGGCGTCAATCCGGCGCTGAGCCTCAAATTCTATGCCGGTGTCGCCATCCCGTTCTACATTGCATGGGTGCTTTTCACCACGCTCGGCGCCGCCTTTGGCCCGATGATGGGCGACTTGCGGCCCTATGGTTTCGACATGGCGTTTCCGGCGGTGTTTCTGGTGCTGCTGGCAGGCATGTGGAAGGGCTTTGCCGCAGCGCGCCCATGGCTGGTCAGCCTTGTCGTCGCCGCCGTTACCTATCTCACCATTCCCGGCGCTTGGTATGTCGCCGCCGGTGCACTCTCCGGCCTCGTTGCCGCCTATCTTCTGGCAGGTGAAGAATGATCGATCCGTTAGCCGTTCTCACCATCGTTTTGATGGCCAGCGTCACTTATCTGACCCGCATCGGCGGATATGTACTGCTGCGCAATCGCACACTCAGCAAACGCGCGACCGCCGTTATGGAAGCCGCGCCCGGTTGTGTGCTGATATCGGTGATCGCACCGGATTTCGTCTCCGACAAGCCCGCCGATCTTCTGGCTCTGGCGATCACCATTTTCGCCGCCACGCGCTTTTCCATGCTGCCGACCGTGATCATCGGCATCGGTGCTGCCGGTCTCTGCCGCTACCTGATCGGATAGCGGCAGCACAGGTCAGTGCAGGTGCTGCAACTTGTCGGGATTGCGGACGACATAGATCGCCGCAATCTTTCCGTCTTCGATATCGAGCGCCGTGGTCTGGATCTGACCATCCGATTCCAGCGAGATGAAGCCCGGCAGACCATTGATGAAGGTGGTGCGCACCAGCGTTGAACCATTGGCCCTGAAATAGCCGGCAAGCTTCTCGTGAATTTCCATAACATCGGTAAAGCCGAAAATCGGCTTCGGGAAGGCCGGGCGTTTTCCGCCGCCATCCGCATGCATATGCACGTCGGCGGCCAACATGGTGCCCAGCGCATTCATGTCGCCGCTACGCGATGCCGTGAAGAAAGCCTGCGCCAGCTCAATCCCGCGCTCTCTATCGACCTGAAAACGCGGTCGTTCTTCGCGAACATGCTTGCGCGCGCGGGTCGCGAGTTGTCGGCAGGCCGCCGCATCGCGCTGAATTGTTTTCGCTATTTCGTCGAAGTCGAGACCGAAGACATCGTGCAGCAGAAAGGCCGCGCGTTCCAGCGGTGAAAGACGCTCCAGCGCCAGCATCAACGGCAGGGTCACATCGTCGTCTTCCTCTTCCTCCTCGACCACCGGATCTGGAATCCACGGGCCGAAATAAGTTTCGCGCTGCCGCTGGCCGGATTTAAGCCGGTCGAGACAAAGCCGCGTCACCGTGCGCCGCAGGAAGGCTTCCGGCTCGCGCACCGCGCTGCGGTCGGCGTTCATCCAGCGGATGAACGCCTCCTGCACCATATCTTCCGCATCGGCGACGGAGCCGAGCATGCGATAGGCGACACGGATCAGTTTCGAACGCAGCGGATCGAAAATCTCCGCTGCATCGTCATGCGCCAGCCCCTCTGTCATCAGGCGACCGCCTCGGCAGTCTTTTGGGCCGGAGCCTTTGCCGCTGCTGGTTCAAACCAGAGGCCGAAGCCAACGGCCATGCGGTTCCAGCCGTTGATAATATTGATCATCAGCGTGAGATTCACCTGTTCCTCCTCCGTAAACTGCGCCTGCAGGGCCTTGCGCGCTTCGACAAGATCATGCCCCTGCGAGAGACGCGTCAGCGCATCCACCCAGCCAAGAGCCGCCCGTTCCCGCTCAGAATAGCATGGCGCTTCCTGCCAGGCCGAGAGCAAATAAATGCGCTGTTCGGTTTCGCCCAGCGCGCGGGCTTCAATCGTGTGCATGTTGATGCAGTTTGCACAGGCATTGTTCTGCGACGAGCGGATTTTGACCAATTCGATCAGGCTCCCTTCCAGACTGGCAGCGACGGCTTGCGAGGTGGTCATCCAGGATTTCATCAGGGCAGGAGCAGCATTGAACGGGTTCAGCGTGGCAGTCATGGTCTCGTTCCTTTCGGGTTTGATTTGATGGTTCGAAAGACATGACGAGCGAGCATCGCTGAATGTGACATGCGGGCAAAAAACTTTTGCCGATAGGCGTTATTTTCCAAGTTCTCCCATAATCCATGCCCGAAAAGCCCGGATTTTCGGCACGTTACGGCGGGATTCGGGATAGACCAACCAATAGGAACGGCCATCATCGCAGAGGAGGTCGAAAGGCTGGATCAACAGACCCGCCGCAACTTCCGCCGTGTGAAAGGCAGGGGTGAGGATACCCATACCGAGGCCCGCCGTGGCCGCCCGCCCTTCCAGATGCTGCGCGCCCAGTCGGTTCTGCGTGTTGCCCCGCAGTTGCGGATCAGGAACACCAGCGGCTTCGAACCACAGCCGCCACCAAGGATCGCTGGCATCGATGGCGGGCAGGCGCAACAGGTCGGCTGGCTCGCGCACCCCGCCAATGCTTGCCGCAAGTTTCGGGCTCAGCATGGGCGTGAACTGCGCCTTGATCAGCTCATGACTGACCAGCCCCGGCCAGTGGCCGGTGCCGGTGCGGATGGCGAGATCGACCTCGCTCTGGGTGAAATCGATCAGCTGGTCATTGGTATCGAGCCGCACCGCCAGAAGCGGGTGCTCCATCTGGAACGAACCAAGGCGCTGAACCAGCCAGTTGGCGGCGAAAGTGGCGACCGAGCTGATCGTGAGCACGCCTTCCGCATCCTCCCGCAACGTGGCGAAAGCCGTGCGCATCGTTTCAAAAGCCTCTGTAATGGACGGCGCCAGTCGCTCACCAAGCTCGGTCAGTTTCACTTGTCGCGGCATGCGCAGAAACAAGGGCGCGCCGACCCGCTCCTCCAGCATCTTGATCTGATAGCTGACGGCGGCCTGCGTCATGCCAAGCTCTTCCGCAGCCTTGGTAAAGCTTGCATGACGGGACGCGGATTCAAAGACGCGAATGTCGGATAAAGGGGGTAGCGACGACACCATGATACATAAGCCCTCCTTATGCAGGGTAATCGACGTTCAATTGGAAAACAACAGCTTTTCCGGCCATATCTATAGGCAGAATTTAACTGAACTGTCTCCCACAGTTCACAAAAGCAAAGCCGGAACCATGCAAAATATCGAGATCAATGCACCAGCCCATGCAGGCGCTTGCGCTGCGTCTGGCCCTGCCGGCAAAGCCACCACAGGCTGGTATCGTCTTTTCACCCGCCTGTTTCAGCGCAAGCCAGCGCCCTATGTCGTCAGCGAACACTCGCCCGACTATCTGCTGCGCGACCTTGGCCTCATGGAAGGGCGCACCTCCCGCCTCCCGCGCGGCGGACACAGACTGCCGGATTGGCGCTAACTCAAGCGCTGATAACGGCAAATCCCCGCGCCTTCAGGCCGCGACGATCCTCGTGCAAACTGCTGACGAGACGGTCGCGGCTGCCGCCCAGATGCGCGCTCAACAGCTTCGCCGCCTCGTCGGCGTCGCCTTCGCGCACCGCATCAAGGATCGCGTGATGCTCACGCCATGCGCGGGCAAGGGCCGCTTCGTCGCGCACTTCCAGCCAGCGCGCTCGTGACAGGCGCTGCATCGCATCACGCACGCCACGGCTCAAAAACTCATTACCCGACAGTCGCGCCAGTTCGATGTGGAAATCCATGCCGACCCGATGCCATTCCTCCCGCGAGGTTTCGGCGTCGCAACTGTCCAGCATCGCGCCAATCGGCTCGACGCCGCTGCGGTCATCAAGCGCCGCAGTCAAACGAATGGCCGCCACTTCCAGCGCCTCGCGATAGACGCCGATCTGATCGATTTCAGCAAGATTGATTGGCGAAACCGTCCAGCCGCGCCCTTCCCGACAGACCAGCCCTTCGGCTTCCAACCGCAGCAGCGCGGCGCGGATCGGCGTGCGCGAGGCGGCGAACTGCGTCTCCACCCAGCGCTCGGTCAGGCGTTCGCCCGGCCCAAGCTCAAGCCCCAGGATCATGTCGCGGAGTTGCTCTTCCACTTGCCTCATCTGTGACATTGCCGACCGGCCTCCTGGAGCGGTTCCGGTTAAAACGGAATCGTGGAACCGCTCTATCTAGTTGTTTCACGCATTATCCCACGCAAAACCGCTACGCACTGTTGCTGGAAATGCTCTCGTTCACCACACCGTGAATGCTTGTTCCTGACGGGAGTTGACAAGACGAAGCAACAGGCGCATGCATGTATTCCGTTTTGGTATCCCAAAATGGAATACAATACAATCCCATTCCCGCATCCGCATTCATTCGCAGGACATGACATGAGTACGACCCAAGCTGCCGCCAGGGACGCCGCCGCTTTAGACGGCACCACTGGCCCTTTGGCTGGCCCGAAACAGGCTGAGGAAAACCACGAGCGCTACTGGAAACAGAACCTCCTCATTTGCCTCATCGGCTCGTTCACCACGCTTGTGGCCATGTCGCTTCTGCTTCCGTTCCTGCCGCTTTATGTGGAGCAGCTTGGCGTGTCCGACCATGCGGCCATCGTGCAATGGTCCGGCATCGCCTATGGCGCAACCTTTCTCGCCGCCGCCTTCGTCGCGCCGCTCTGGGGCAAGCTTGGCGACCGCTATGGCCGCAAACTGATGCTGATCCGGGCCAGTCTCGGCATGGCCATCGCCATGTCGCTGATCGGCATGGTGACAAGCGTCTGGCAGCTGGTCGCGCTACGCCTGTTCGTCGGCATTGCGGGCGGTTATTCCTCCGGCTCAATGATCCTCGTCGCGACGCAGACCCCGAAAGACAAGACCGGCTGGGCGCTGGGCGCGCTTTCGGCGGGCATCATGGCGGGCAATCTGGCCGGACCGCTGCTCGGCGGCGCTTTGCCGCCGTTGATCGGCATTCGCGCCACTTTTTGGCTGGCGGGCGGTGTGATCTTCCTGACTTTCCTCGCCACAACTTTCCTGATCCGCGAAGAGCGCAAGCCGCCGAAACCGACCAAGGAACAGAAGGCGGAATCCATCTGGGCTGCGATCCCCGACAGAAAGCCTGTTCTGGCCATGCTGGTGACGGGCATGCTGCTGCTGTTCGCCAATATGTCGATCGAACCGATCATCACTGTCTATGTCATACAACTGATGGACGACCAGACCAAGGTTACGCTGATTTCCGGCGTCGTGATGGCGGCGGCAGCCTTGGGCAGCATCCTGTCCTCATCGCGCCTCGGACGACTGGCCGACCGCATCGGGCACAGATATGTCATCATCGGTGCGCTGGCGATTTCCGCATTGTTGCTGATCCCGCAGGCATTCGTCACACAAGCCTGGCAACTGATCGGCTTGCGCTTTCTGATGGGCCTGGCGCTGGGCGGCCTCCTGCCCTGCATCACCAGCGTCATCCGGCACAATGTGCCGGACCGGGTTGCTGGCGGCATACTCGGCTATTCGGTCTCGGCGCAATATGTTGGACAGGTCGCAGGCCCGGTGGCAGGCGGCTTTGTCGGCGGCCATTTCGGGATGCGCGCCGTCTTTCTCGGCACCTGCCTGATGATGGCGTTTGGCGCGTTTTATAACTGGATCGTGCTGCGCCGCGCTTCACAGAACTGACGCAACCAAGGGATACTGGCTGTCACTCCATCGATTCCATGATTCTGGGACATTGAATGACAGACCATATCTTCGCGCCCTTCGAAGCGCTTGCAGCTGAACTTCTGCCGCATGCGCTGGAACATGGTGAGGACGGATCGCACGACCTGTCCCACCTCGCCCGCGTCTGGAAAAATGCCTCGGCCATTCAAAGCGTGGAAGGCGGCGACGCCGAAATTCTTTGCGCAGCGGCAATTCTGCACGATTGTGTGAGTGTGGAGAAAAATTCCCCCGACCGGCACAAGGCCTCGCGCCTTGCAGCCGACAAGGCTTCCGCACTGCTGCGCAGCCTCGGGTGGGACGATGAGCGCATTGACCGCGTCGCCCATGCGGTTGAAGCGCACAGTTTTTCAGCCAATATCGAGCCCGTGACCATCGAGGCGCAGACCTTGCAGGATGCCGACAGGCTCGACGCCATTGGCGTGATCGGCGCTGCACGCTGCTTTTATATTGCTGGCCGTATGGGAAGCGCCCTTTATGACTGGCGCAACCCGAGAGCGGAAGACCGGGCGCTTGACGATAAAACCTATGCGCTCGACCATTTCCGCACCAAGCTGTTCAAGCTTGCCTCCGGTTTCAGAACGGAAACCGGAGGGCGCATGGCCGCCGAACGCCATAAGCGGCTGGAAGCCATCTATGATGATTTTCTCGCGGAAGCAGGTGCATGAGATGGATTGTGGTTATGGTCAGCCGACAATGGTGGAGTTTGAGAACCAGAGCGGAGTGTACTTAAAGGTACATGAGCACCGGAAGCGCAAAACAACGCCATTTACAGGCGGCCAGAGCAGCAATCTCAGATAGAATAGCCGCCGTCGACACTCAGCGCTGTCCCCGTGACCATCGCGGCGGAGTCGGATGCGAGCCAAAGGGCAGCTTCGGCAACATCTTCCGGCGTCGAAAAGCGATCGAGCGGGATGGTTGCTTTCAAGGCTTCACGCGCTTGCAGCGTATCGTCTTCCAGAAACAGCTTCAGCGCTTCACTGTCGCTTTCCGCCGGGCAGATGCAATTGACGCGAATATTCTTGTTGGCCAGTTCCAGCGCCATCGCCTTGGTGGCGCTGATGATCCAGCCCTTGGACGCGCTATACCAGACCAGCCCCTTGCGCGGGCGCAGCGCGGTCGCCGAAGCAGTGTTGATGATGACGCCGCCGCCCTGATGCTCCATGATCGGCACGACGATCTGCGTCGAATAATAGAGCGCCTTCATGTTGACGGCATGGATGAGATCGAAATTGTGCTCATCCACCTCGGTCAATGGCATGTTGCGATGCGTGAAACCGGCATTGTTGACCATGATGTCGATGCGCCCGAAGGCCTCGAAGGCCGCACGCGCCACGCGCTCCACATCGTCCTTGCGCGACACATCCGCCTGCACGGACAAGGCATTCTTGCCGATATGCGCCAGCTCGTCTTCCACGCGCTTCACATTGACGTCAGCCAGCACGACTTTCGCGCCTTCGGCTGCAAATCGGTGCGCCATGCCTGAACCGAAACCCGATCCGGCACCGGTGATGATTGCGACCTTATCCTGCAGCCTCTTCATGTCATTCTCCTTTGACAAAGCCGTTTCAGACTTTGTGTGCAAATCACTTGAAACACGATTGTTTGTTCCAATATGGCTTTAAGATGAACATGTCATGTGTGCATAAGCGGTTAACCCGACAAAACCGACAGGCTGCCTCCATGCGCGGTCTTATCCCGATATCTGGCCCACATTTGACGCCCAGTTCAAATTCACGAGAATGCGGCAATCGGACGGTTGAATTTAAATCGATTAAATTATAAAGATGGGCCGCGCATATGGCACCGTTGTCATAGTAGGCTATGACTGACAGACTGATTTGCGCGAACGAAAGAAGAGAGCGACAGATGACCAGCCAGACTATTCCGGTAGAGCCTTTCGACTGCATCGTTTTTGGCGGCTCGGGCGACCTAGCCGAACGCAAACTGATCCCGGCATTGTATCAGCGGCAGCGTGCAGGCCAGCTCTCCGACCCGACGCGCATTATCGGCGCTTCGCGCAGCCCTATGACCGATGAGGAATATCGGAAGTTTGCGCGCGATGCCATTCATGAGCACGTCAAGCCTGCCGAAGTCGACGAAAAGCAGGTCGAAGAATTTCTGAAGCGTGTCAGCTATGTTGCGGTCGACGCCAAGTCCGAAGAGGGCTGGGATGCGCTCAAGACCCTGATCGGCAAGAAGCCGGAAAAGATTCGCGCCTTTTACCTCGCAGTCAGCCCGACCCTGTTCGGCGATATCGCCACGCGCCTGAAGAGCCATGGCCTCATCACCCGCGACACCCGCATCATCGTTGAAAAGCCGATTGGCCGCGATCTGGATTCGGCAATGGCGCTCAACGACACGCTGGGCAGCGTGTTCCGTGAAGACCAGATTTTCCGTATCGACCACTATCTGGGCAAGGAAACGGTGCAGAACCTGATGGCGCTGCGCTTTGCCAATGCGCTTTATGAACCGCTTTGGAACTCAGCCCATATCGACCATGTGCAGATTACCGTTGCCGAAGCCGTCGGCCTTGAAGGTCGCGCCGGTTATTACAACACGGCGGGCGCTTTGCGCGACATGGTGCAGAACCATATTCTCCAGCTGCTCTGCCTTGTCGCCATGGAACCGCCTTCGTCGATTGAAGCGGACGCGGTACATGACGAAAAGGTCAAGGTGCTGCGCTCGCTCAAGCCCATCACCAATGCCAATGTCGAGGATGTGACCGTGCGTGGCCAATATCGCGCGGGCGCTTCGGCGGGCGGCGCGGTGCGCGGTTATCTCGAAGACCTCGAAAGCGACACCAGCAACACGGAAACCTTCGTGGCGTTGAAGGCCGAAATCGCCAACTGGCGTTGGGCGGGCGTGCCGTTCTATCTGCGCACAGGCAAGCGTCTGGCGACCCGCGTTTCGGAAATCGTCGTGACCTTCAAGCCAATTCCGCATTCGATCTTCGGTGAAAGTGCTGGCAAGGTCATTGCCAATCAGCTCGTCATCCGCCTGCAGCCCGATGAAGGCGTCAAGCAGTGGCTGATGATCAAGGATCCGGGCCCGGGCGGCATGCGCCTGCGTCACGTTCCGCTCGATATGAGCTTTGCCGAATCCTTCAACGAGCGCAATCCGGACGCCTATGAACGGCTGATCATGGATGTGGTTCGCGGCAATCAGACCCTGTTCATGCGTCGCGACGAAGTCGAGGCCGCATGGCGCTGGGTCGATCCGATCCTTCAGGGATGGGAGTTGAACAGTCAGCCGGTCCAGGGTTACACCGCAGGAACGTGGGGGCCATCGTCGTCCATCGCATTGATCGAACGCGACGGTCGCACCTGGCACGAAACGTTATAAAGGACCCTGAAAGGAACAGCATGACCATCGAACGGCACGATTTCACCAGCGGAACGGAACTGGCGCAAGCGCTCTCGGAGGCAATTGCAATCAAGCTGGCTGCCGCAATCGCTGAGCGGGGACAGGCGACGCTCGCCGTCTCCGGCGGCACCACGCCGCTGAGGCTGTTCGAAGTGCTGTCGCGCAAGATGATCGACTGGAACCTCGTCACGATCACCCTCGTTGACGAGCGTTTCGTGGCCACAGACAGCGATCGTTCCAACGAAAAGCTGGTCCGCGACCATCTTTTGCGCGATCATGCGGGCGTGGCCAAATTCGTCGGCCTCTATAATCCGGCGGCGACGGCCGAAACGGCGGCGCTGGCCGCGGCCAGCCGCATCGACGCATTGCGCCGTCCCTTCGACGTGGTGGTGCTTGGCATGGGTAATGACGGTCATACCGCTTCATTCTTCCCCAATGCCGACCGGCTCGATCAGGCGATCGACCCGGCAACGCGGGCGCTCGTTCTGCCAATCCATGCCGAAGGTGCTGGTGAAAAGCGCCTGACGCTGACCCTGCCACTGGTTGCAGAGGCCGACATGCTGGTGCTGCACATCGAAGGCGCGGCCAAGCAGGCGACGCTGGAAAAGGCGCTGTCCGGCGACGACGAACATGAAATGCCGGTACGGGCGGTTTTCCACCATGCCCGTACCCCCATCCAGCTTTACTGGACCAGTTAATTCTATTCAGGCCAGATTGGCACAGGTGATACCCATGCCCATGCAATCCGCTCACAAACGCATTCAGGAAATCACCGCGCGCATTCGCGAACGCTCCAAACCGACCCGCGAGGCCTATATTGGCCGCGTGCGCGAGGCGGCGTTGAAAAAACCGAACCGAACGGTTCTGGCCTGCGCCAATCTGGCTCATGGTTTTGCGGCCTGCGGGCCGCATGACAAGGCTGCGCTGACCGGCGACGAAGTGCTCAATCTGGGTATCATCACCGCCTATAACGACATGCTCTCGGCGCATCAGCCATTCGAAACCTTCCCGCAGCTGATCAAGCAGGCGGCCCGCGATGCGGGCGGCGTGGCGCAGGTGGCGGGCGGCGTACCTGCCATGTGCGATGGTGTCACCCAAGGTTTCGCGGGGATGGAACTATCGCTTTTCTCGCGTGAAGTCATTGCCATGGCAGCAGCTGTCGGCCTGTCGCACGACATGTTCGATGCCGCTGTTTATCTTGGCGTCTGCGACAAGATCGTGCCGGGCCTCATCATTGGCGCGCTGACTTTCGGGCACCTGCCTGCGGTCTTCGTTCCTGCCGGTCCGATGACCAGCGGCCTGCCCAATGACGAGAAGGCCAAGACCCGCCAGCTTTATGCCGAAGGCAAGGTCGGGCGCGCGGAACTGCTGGAATCGGAATCAAAGTCCTATCACGGTCCTGGCACCTGCACCTTCTACGGCACGGCTAATTCCAACCAGATGCTGATGGAAATCATGGGCCTGCATCTGCCGGGCGCGTCCTTCATCAACCCGGGCACGCCGCTGCGCGATGCGCTGACGCGCGAAGCCGCCAAGCGCGCGCTCGCCATCACCGCCTGCGGCAATGAATATACGCCAGTCGGCGAAATGCTGGACGAACGTTCTTTCGTCAATGGCATCATTGGCCTCAATGCCACCGGCGGTTCGACCAACCATACGATCCATCTGATCGCCATGGCGGCGGCGGCTGGCATCAAGCTGACCTGGCACGACATTTCCGAGATTTCGGACGTGGTGCCGCTGCTCGCCCGGGTCTATCCGAACGGTCTGGCCGATGTGAACCATTTCCATGCCGCAGGCGGCATGGGCTTCCTCATCCGCGAGCTTCTGGACGGCGGCATCCTTCATGAAGATGTGCGCACCGTTTGGGGCGAGGGTTTGCGTCCTTACGCCATTGAGCCGAAGCTCGGTGCCGATGGCACGGTTCTGCGCGAACCCGTCCCCGAAAAGAGCGGCGACGACAAGGTACTGGCGAAAATCCATGCGCCGTTCCAGCCAACCGGCGGCATCAAGGTTCTGACCGGCAATATCGGCAATGCCATCATCAAGGTTTCCGCTGTGAAGCCCGAGCGCCATGTGATCGAAGCGCCCGCAAAGGTGTTCAACGATCAGGCCGAGTTGCAGGCTGCCTTCAAGGCGGGCGACCTGACCGGCGATTTCATCGCGGTGGTTCGCTATCAGGGACCGAAGGCCAATGGCATGCCGGAACTGCACAAGCTGATGACCGTTCTCGGCATCTTGCAGGATCGCGGCCAGCGCGTGGCGCTTGTCACCGATGGTCGCTTGTCAGGTGCATCGGGCAAGGTGCCGTCCGCAATCCACGTCACGCCGGAAGCACTCGATGGCGGCGCAATCGGCAAAATCCGCAACGGCGATGTTGTCCGCCTGGATGCCGTCAATGGTACGCTGGAAGTTTTGATCAATCACGCGACATTCGACGCCCGACTGGAAGAACGCCCCGACCTTTCCGACAACGAACATGGCATGGGGCGTGAATTGTTCCGCGCCTTCCGGCAGATTGCCGGGCGGGCCGATGAAGGCGCTTCGGTGTTCTGAAGCAATTAAGGCAAAGCGGGTTTTGCACCGCTTTGCCTTTCAAATCGCATCAAATTGCGGGAACGAGGCGCGAAAACGCCTCTCAATTATGTCAAAAAACGGGCTTTTTTACGCCAGCACTGCGGCAGGCCGCTGTCAGCGTGTTAGCCATCAGCATGGCGATGGTCATTGGGCCGACACCGCCCGGAACCGGCGTGATTGCGCCTGCAACCTTTTCCGCATCGGCAAAATCGACATCGCCGACAAGACGGGTTTTGCCCTCGCCTTTTTCCGGCGCCGGGATGCGGTTGATGCCGACATCGATCACCGTCGCGCCGGGCTTGACCCAATCGCCCTTGACCATCTGCGGACGGCCAACGGCTGCAACCAGAATATCCGCCGTGCGTGCAATCGCCGGCAGGTCCTTGGTGCGGCTATGAGCAACCGTGACCGTTGCATTGGCGGCGAGCAGCAGATTGAACATAGGCTTGCCGACAATATTGGAGCGACCGATCACCACGGCATTGAGGCCGGAAAGATCGCGTCCGTGAACGCGCTCGATCATGATCATCGCACCGGCTGGCGTGCAGGGCACGAACGCCGTATCGACCTCGCCAGTGCCGAGCTTGCCGACATTGATGAAGTGGAAGCCATCCACGTCCTTGTCAGGCGAAATGGTCTGGATGACGCGGCCTGAATCAATGTGTTTCGGCAGCGGCAGCTGCACCAGAATGCCGTGAATCGCCGGATCGTTATTGAGGCTTTCGATCAGGTCGAGAAGCTCCTGCTCAGAGGCGGTGTCCGGCAGATCGTGCTGGATGGAATGGAAGCCGCATTCCTTGGCCTTGCGGCCCTTGGAGGCGACATAGACTTGGCTCGCCGGGTCTTCACCCACGATCACCACGGCAATACCGGGAACCACGCCGGTCGCTGCAACGAGCTTTTCGGTTTCGGTCTTCACCGTGGAAACCACATCCTCGGCGAGCTTCTTGCCATCGATCAACTGGGCCATAGCGAGCGCTTCTTTCTTTTCGAAATATCGGCTTTGCGAAATAACGGAGCGGAATGTCTGGGAGATACATCACATCCGTCGGGCATACATGCCAATAAGCGTCATGACGCCCGATGACAATTACCGAATACGCGACAAAGGCGAAAATCAGGGCAGGATTTCAGAAGTTTCAGAACCGGACGCCGCGGTTTGCGCGCACGTCGTCGATGGTGCGCTGCAATTCATCCGCTTCTGCGGCTGTATGGGCGCGATTGTTTTCGACTTCCCAGCGCTCGTTCGCTTCCCGAATGACGGCGGCAAGCCGCGTTTCGCCATAGGTCTCAAGCACGTCGTCGACTTCCGGCTCGTCCCGCTCCCGCTTTTCTGCAACGGGCGCGTGCTTGTTTCCGAACAGGCACGAAAACAGACCAAGCCAGAGGCCGCCGAGCAGTCCGGCCAGAACCGAAGTCTGCAAGGACACGCCGCGCCAGCCGTATGAATCCTTGGCGGGCGGAACAAGGCGCACCGTGGCACCCGTCGCCGACAGGGTGCTCATATCGCCTTGCGCCGCGCGCATTTGCGCATCTTCAAAAAGCGCCTGCCGCGCCGCCAGATCGCGCTGCATCGCTTGCAGACGATTGCGGTCTTCATCGCTAGCTGGAGGCGCATTCAGCCCGGTCATGGCCGATGCCGCCTTCTGCTCGTTTTCAACGGCTTTGCGCAAATCTGCCTGAATCAGACTGCGCTGATTGGCGATTTCCGTATCGATTTCAGTGGCAAGGCTTTTGGCCGCTTCGCTTTGCCCGGCTGCGCGATATTGTTCGACCAGCCGGCCCAGCGCGCCGGAACGCATATCTTCCGGCAGGCCATCCCGCAACAGGCTTTCCGCCGTCATGCTGCTCAAGCGGCCAGCCTCGGCGCCAATCCGCGCCGTTTCGGCCTTGGCCTCGGCAAAGGCCTTTTCAAGCGCCGCCTGGTCGCCGTCGCCGAAATTCCGGCTGGCGCGGAACGCTTCAACCGCCGCCTTAACCGCAGTCGCATCAGCTTCCAGAGCCTGCAATCGCTCGGGCAGACCGGCATCCGGCGCGCCCGTGCTGCCCGTCAGCTGGTCACGGAAGGCCTGTGTCACCGCATTGGCAACCGCCACTGCTGTTTCCGGCTTCGCGGCCTTCACCTCGACCGTGACGATGCCGCTATCGAGCGCCTGCGAAAATTCCAGATGCGGGCGCAGAATGGCCGCACCCGTTTGCGCGGCCTGTGCTGCGGGCGCAGCCTCGCCTTCGGCTGTGGTGAACCGGGCAAGGGTTTGCCGCAGTTGATCGAGAAGCGGCGGCGGCCCGAAATCTCGTGGCGACTGGATATGCGCCAGTTGCGCGGCGCGGTTCAGCACCGCTTCGGATGCAATCTCGCTGCGACGTTCGGAAGGGAACACCTGCATGGATGTCGATACGCGATAATGTTGTGGCTCCAGCATGGCATAACCAAGCCCAAGCAAACCGCCCAGCACGGTAAAACCCACGATGCGACCCCAGCGCAAGCGCCAACGCCTGCGCGGTTTGGCGGGCGGTGTATCAGCGGTCGGAGCGACAGCGGCGGGCGCTATTGGCATCGGCAGCTTTGGCGCTTCCTCCGGTTCAAGCCGGGACTGCAATTCGGCCCTGATCGCGCTCATGCGCTGGCGCATATCGGCGGCAGGATCATGGACCGCCGAAGGGGCAGCCGGTTCGCCGTCCAGCATTTCCTGCTTGCGGCGCAAAAGTTCCTCACGCCGCCTTCGATGCTCGCGCTCGGCCAGCAATTCCTCGGCCAGTTCGGCAGTGGTCTTGGTCGGCCCTACATCCGGTGTCCTGGCCAGAAACTCGGGAGCATAAGCCAATAAGGGGCGCGCGGCAGCAGCTTGTCCCTTGTTCTTTTGCTCAACCATCGCTTTTTCCCGATGCCTATCCAAGCCCATTGATTGGCCCCTTTGCCCGGACCATCCACCCATGATCTGCCCATATCACAGACCATGAGAATTATGGCATCCATCATGGCAAACAAACCGTTAAAATTGTAGTTTTCCATAATGATTCATATCGATGCGCAACTTGAGGAACCCTCGATGCAAACCAAAATGGAACATCCGGTCGATATGAAACGCCTTGAGGGCATCATTGAGTTCATTCAGGCAGCCGAACGCCTGAAAAGCACATTGCGTTCCGGCCATACTGCCGAGGGCCGCCCGGAAAGCACTGCCGAACACAGCTGGCGGCTCAGTCTGCTGGTCACGCTTTTCGACAAGGAACTTGGCGATTGCGACCGGCTGCGCCTACTCAAAATGTGCCTCATACATGATCTGGGCGAAGCGATTTCCGGCGATGTTCCGGCCATTCACCAAAGCGCCGACGATGGCCGCGCCGAACGGGAAAAGGCTGATCTCATCGAGCTATGCGCGCCTTTGCCCGATGATCTACGGGCGGAAACTCTCGACCTTTGGACCGACTATAATCGCGGTGCCTCCCCGGAGGCGATCTTCGCCAAGGGGTTCGACAAGATCGAGACCATGCTGCAACACAATATCGGGCTGAACCCGCCCGATTTCGATTATGCGTTCAATCTTGGCTACGGCCTCAAGCAGACCGAGCGCCACCCGCTCCTGCGCCAGTTTCGCGCCGTGGTGGATGCGCAAACCGCGCGCAATGCGGAGCGGCAGAAGTGATCAGTTCAGCGTCGCGAAATGCCGCAGCGTGAAGATGATCTGATAGAGCAAGGCGAATGTGACGAATGTCCCATGATAGCGGCGGCTATCCGTATACATGGCGATGATGCTGAACAGGATGAAGCAGACCGTCTGGATCGGATATTCGATCCCGTAGAGTTGATAGTGATCCACGCCTTTCAGCAATGTGTCGAGCACATCCACCACATGGATCAACGCCAGAATGCCGAAGAACCATTTGCGCCGTGACATGAAATAATCGCGATAGCCAGTATATTCCTCCATGCTGTCGGGAAAGAGCAGCGTGCATTGCAGGAAATAAAGCCCGGCATAAAAGATCACGAAAAGATATTTTTCGAACGTCCATAGCGGAATGGTTCTGAGGCCGAACTCGAACCACCAGAAATGCGCCACCGACAACAGCACGAAGGCGACCCAGGCCAGATGTACCGGATAGATTATCTGTTTGCCGGGATGCTGGATGAAGCGCGCAAAGCCGGTGAGCAGGCGCGATACGCACAGGCCCAGAATGATACCGATGATGATGCGAACGTGACCGAATGCCTCCGCTGGCGGAATACCTGTAGTCAAAGACGGATCCATTGGCCCCTCATTCCAACAGCAGCGCGGATAAGCAAATTATCCGCGCTTTCATGCAATTTCGTCGGGACATATTGTTCGATAATTTATGAGGCATCAATAATTTACGGGCAATAAAGCTATAATTTCCGCAGTTTTATGTTTTGTCCGCGCGCAACGATCAAATTTGGCCGCGCCGCCTTGCAGATTGCAAAGGCGCAAGGCTATACCGGCTTTGATCAATCCTGGCGCAACGGCGCCGACACATTCAGACAGGCGGAACAATCAATATGCAGGATACGGTAATTCTCGTCGGTTGCGGCAATATGGGCTTTGCCATGCTCAAAGGCTGGCTCGACAATGGCATTCTGAAAGCTGGCGATGTTCACGTCGTCGAGCCGACGGATGCGCTGCGCGAACGTGCAGCTGGCGCCGGCGTTCACGCCTATGCCAGCGCGGATGCGCTGCCTGCTGACCTTAAGCCGCGCATGATCCTGGTTGCCGTCAAGCCGCAGGTGATGAACGCCGTCCTGCCTGCCTATAAGCGCTTTGCGCCTGCCGCCACCTTTGTCAGCGTTGCAGCTGGCATTCCGGTTGCGCTGTTTGAAAATCATCTGGGCAGCGACGCCGCCATCCTCCGCTGCATGCCCAACACGCCTGCCGCCATCGGCAAGGGCATGATGGTGACCTTCAAGAACGCCAATGTGACCGCCGACAACGAGGCGTTCGTCGCACGCCTGCTCGCAACGTCGGGCAAGGTCGCCAGCGTCGATGACGAAACGCTGATGGATGCCGTCACGGCGGTTTCGGGTTCAGGCCCGGCCTATGTGTTCCACTTCATCGAAGCCTTGACCGATGCTGGTGTTACGGCCGGTCTGCCACGCGAAACGGCGGCACTTCTTGCCATGCAGACCGTGATGGGTGCGGGCGCGCTTGCCGACGCCAGCACCGACACCCCGTCGAAACTGCGCGAGCAGGTGACGAGCCCGAACGGCACCACGGCGGCAGCGCTTGACGTGCTGATGGGTGGCGACCGTCTCAAGACACTCGTTGCCGAGGCCGTTGAAGCAGCGCGCAAGCGTTCGGTGGAACTCGGCAAGGCTTAATCAGCAAGTCTCGGCACCGCATCAATCAGCGCTCTGGTGACAGGCGCTTGCGGTGTCAGGATCAGCTCCCGCGTCGGGCGGCTTTCAACAATCCGCCCGCGCTCCATCACCGCAATGCGATCCGCCACTTGTGCAGCAACCGCGAGATCATGGGTGATGAAGAGATAGGCCGTCTGCTCGGCCTTTTGTATCTCCTGCAACAAGTCGAGAATTGCGCCGCGCACGGTGACATCAAGCGCGGAAACCGCTTCATCCAGCACGATCAGCGACGGGGATGTCGCAAGCGCACGGGCAATTGCCACCCGCTGCCGCTGGCCGCCGGAAATTTCATGCACACCGCGCCGCGCAAGCGCTGGATCAAGCCCGACCGTTTGCAACAGGTCTGCGATATCGCGGTCGATGCCATGAATGCGCAGCGGTTCGTGCAGAAGATCGCCCACGCTGGCGCGAGGGTTGAAAGCCGATAGCGGGTCCTGAAACACCATCTGCATCCTTGCGCGACGCTTTCGCAGCGCAGCGCCTTGCAGTGCCAGCCAATCCTCACCCTCAAAGCGGATTGTCCCGCTCTCCAGCGGCTGTAAGCGCAGCAAGGCACGCGCGAGCGTGGACTTGCCGCTGCCCGACGGGCCGACCAGCGCCAGTGTCTCGTCCCTGTTGACCGCAAGGCCGACATGATTGATCGCCAATGCAGCGCCATAGTGCACCACCAGCCCGTCCGCCTGCAACAAGGTCTTAGCCATGGGTAGCCAACTCCAGTACAGGCACGGCGGCAATCAGTGCGCGCGTATAGTCGGTCTGCGGTGTGCCGATGATTGCGCGCACATCGCCGCTTTCCACCAGCGCGCCCCGGCGGAAGACCGCGATGCGATCCGCAAGCCCGGAAGCGAGCGCGATATCATGCGTGATGAAGATCAGCGTCATGCCGTCTTCACGCACCAGCTTGCGCAGCAGCGCCACGATTTCCCGTTGGACAATCGTATCGAGCGCGCTTGTCGGCTCGTCGGCGATCAGCACACGCGGATTGGCGGCGATGGCGAGCGCTATCGCGATACGCTGTTTTTGCCCGCCAGAGAACTGATGCGGGTAGCGGTGGAAGCTCTGGTCCGCGTCAGGGATATGCACGCGCTCAAGCAGTGCGAGCGCCCGCATCCTCGCGGTGTGGTAATCCAGCTTTTCATGCGCGCGAATGGTTTCGACCAATTGCGCGCCAATGCTCATCAGCGGATCGAAGCTTGATGCCGGGTCCTGAAAGACAAAGCCGATATCGCGACCCGGCTTCATGGGAGCTTCGGCCCAATCGATGCGCCCTGATACTCGAGCATTGGCAGGCAGAAGACCTGCAAGCGCCAGCGCCAGCGTGCTTTTGCCGGAGCCGCTTTCGCCGATAATGGCAAGCGTTTTGCCCGCCTCTATATCGAGCTGAACGTTGCCCAGCGCCGTTTCGCGCCCATAGGTGACGGAGAGGTTATCCAGTTTCACGAGCAGGCTCATGATTGCACCTCGCGCCGTGCCGCGGCGGCAGTCACGCCCTCGCCCGCCAGATAGACGCCAACAACGGTCAAAGCCAATGCCAGTCCCGGCACAATGGAAAGCCACGGTGCAGAGCGCAGAACCGTGCGGCCTTCCGCAATCATGCCGCCCCATGTGACACGGTTCGGATCGCCAAGGCCGAGAAAGGACAGTGCGGCCTCGATCAATATGGCCGAAGCGACGATCACCGGCACCAGCGCCAGAACCGGCGGCAGGGCGTTGGGCAATATCTGGCGAAAGGCGATCTCCAGCGGATGCATGCCTATGCCCCGCGCCGAGGCCACATAGTCGCGCTCGCGGATGGACAGCACCTGCCCGCGCGTTAGGCGTGCAGCCTGCGTCCAGCTTGAGAGTACGATTGCGGCGACCAGAACCGGCAATGACGGCCCGGCAAGACTAACCAGCGCCAGCGCCAGCAAAAAGCCCGGCACAGTCTGGAACGCCTCGGTGACCCGCATCAGGACTTCATCGACGATCCCGCCTACAAAACCCGCCAGCACGCCGACCGTGCTGCCGACGAGGATGGAGGCCACAGCCGCCGCAAGCCCGACAACCAGCGAGGTGCGCCCGCCGTGGAAAAGTTCGGCCAGCACATCGCGCCCAAGCCGGTCCGTGCCAAGCGGAAAGGCGCTGTTTTCGAACGGTGCCAGCAAGGGAGACGCGACAATCCGCAGCGGATCACCAGGAAAGAGCAGCGGCGCGAAAAGTGCTGCTGCGACGAGGATCGTCAGGATAAGCGAACCTGCCAGACCTTCGCCCGTCTTGAGACTGCGCAGAAAAACCGTCATGCGCTGGCCTTTCCTGTCGGCCTTTGGGCAATACGCGGATCGAGCCAAACATAGAGAAGATCGACAAGCAAATTGACCGCAATCACCATGATCGCGCTTGTGAGAATGACGCCCAGAAGCAAGGGCGTATCGCGGCTTGCAACGGCCTCCTGCGCCAGTCGTCCGAGACCGGGAACCGCAAAGACGCTTTCGATCACCACGCTGCCGCCCAACATGCTGGCCGCTTGCAATCCGAGCAGGGTAACGAGCGGCAACAACGCGTTGCGCGCCACATGGCGCAACACAATGCGTGGTCGCGAAATGCCGCGCGCCCGCAAGGCTCGCACAAAATCCATCCGCCATATGTCGGCCATCGCGGCGCGCATGACCCGCAGATAAAGCGCCAGATAAATCAGCGCCAGCGACATGACCGGCAGCACCAGATGGCGCGCTATGTCGCCTGCCCGCGCCAGTCCTTGCTTGCCGGATGCAATGGTTTCGATGCCACTCGACGGTAACCAGCGCAGCCGGATCGAAAACAGGATGACCAGCACCAGCGCCAGCCAGAAACCCGGAATGGCATAAAGCACCAGAGAGGTAACCGACAGAAACCGGTCTCGCAAACTACCCGGCCTTGATCCGGCGACAAGCCCAAGCAGTGTGCCTATGGCAAAGGACAGCGCCGTCGCCCCCCCCATAAGCAGCAGCGTATTGGGCAGCCGTTCCAGAATGACGCCAAGGATAGGGCGGTTGAAACTGACCGACCAGCCAAGATTGCCCTGCAAGAGAGAGGCAATATAGGCGGCAAGCCGGTGCCAGACCGACTGGTCCAGCCCCCAGCGGGCACGCATTTCCGCAATCTGTGCCGCATCACCGCCGAAGCTGACGGCATAGGCGTCCACCGCATCGCCCGGCGCCAGTTCCAGCATCAGAAAACAGCCGACAACGACAATCAGCAGCACAAGGATGCTGCCGATCAGACGTTTCCGGAGAAGGGTTAGAATCTGCGCCACGTCGCGACGATACAATCAACGCGAAGCTTCGTCACTGTCTATCGCGGCTCAACCCAGGTATCGGCCCAGTTGGAAACCGCCCAGCGTGGATTGTTGGAAACATTCTTCACCCGCTCACTAGCAACCGTGATGAAACCCCATTCGGCAACATTGATCAGCGGCAGGTCCGCTTCCACTTTTTGCTGGAACTCGTGATAAAGCGCCGTGCGTTTCGTCTCATCGATCTCGCGTGCCGCGGCGGCGATCAGGGCGTCCAGTTCGGCATTGGTATCGCCGCCCTGATTGGAGAACGGCACACCCGCCGGAATGCCGCTTTCCACCAAAATGGTGGTGGAGATGGCCGGATCGCCGCGATAGACGGTCGGCGCAATGGCAAGGTCAAAATCGTGGTCGGTATAGACCGCCTTTTGATGCGCCGCCGCGTCATTGTTGACGATGCGCGCATCGATACCAATCGCAGCCAGAGCCTGCCGGAGATAATCGCCGAACTGTCTGGTCTCGTTGAAATAGGGCGCGGGCAGAAGCTTCAGCGCAAAGCGCGTTCCACCCGCGCCCCGCTTGTAACCCGCCTCGTCCAGAAGCGCATTCGCCTTGGCCACATCGAACGGATAGGACGGCACATCACCCGTATAGAACTGGCTGTCATAGCGCGGCACGGGGCCGGTCGAGTTTTTGGCGTAGCCAAGGAAGATGGTCTTGACCACGAAATCGCGGTCGATCGCATGGGCAATCGCCTGACGAACCTTCCGGTCCGCCAGTTCCTTGCGACGATGATTGATTTCCACGACAAGCTGATAAGTCAGTGCCTCATAGCCCTTGGAGATAACCGTCAGCCCCCGCACTTTCGAAATGCGGTCGAGGTCGGCCAGCGGCACGGCGGAGAAAGCCGCCAGATCAATCTCTTCCGCTTCAAGCGCACCGGCTGCGGCAGCCCGGTCCGGTAGAACACGATAGATGATCTCATCGAGATGAGGTTCGCCCTCGCCCCAATAGGCGTCGTTCCGGACCAGTCGATAATATTCGCCGGTCTTGTGCTCGGCATATTTGAACGGTCCGGTGCCAATGAGCTTTTCATTGGCCGGATTGGCCTCAATATCGGTGCCCGCGAAAACATGTTTCGGCAGAACGGCGGTCAGCGCTGGCAGAGCGTTGCGCACGAGCTGAAACGGCGTCGGCTCCGAGAAATGAAAGATGGCGGTATGATCGTCCGGTGTTTCCACCTTATCCAGCGCCTTGAACACGACGCGGCCAAGATTTTGCAGCGGCTTCCAGACTTCCAGTGCGGAAAAGGCCACGTCCGCCGCCGTAAACGGCGTGCCGTCATGCCACGTGACGCCTTCACGCAGGCGGAACGTCACAGTCAGCCCGTCAGCCGAGCCGTCCCAGGCCGTGGCCAGACGCGGGCTCAAGCCGTTTTCGCCGTCGAAAGTGGCTTCGGCCAAGGGCTCGACGATCTTGCTTGCAACGAAAAACACGCCATTGGAGGCGACGATAGCCGGGTTGAGATTACGCGGTTCGGAATCCGCCGCCACGACAAGTCGTCCGCCCTTTTCTGCACTGTCCTGCGCCCGCGCCCATTTCGGCCACGCCACCGATGCGGCCAGAAAGGTCGAGCCGACCAGAAAACCTCTTCGCGACGCAATGAACCGAGACATAACCCCACCTGCCCTGCTTTTTTATTCCCATCGGCTTATTTCTATCGCAGCCACGGCCGAATGACAGGGTCAAAACCTGTCACCACGACAATAAATATTGAAAATCATTTCCTTTTTGGGAAATTTTGACCAACAGATAAACGTAGTATAATCCAATAATATGCTCACTGATTGTTCAGTATTTTGCAGAATACTGCTGAATTAATTTTTTACAAAATTGCCATCTTAAGAAATTCTCCCCTTGCCAAAGGGGCGCCTTTGCATAGATCATGGTTAATTATGTGTTGTCGTATTTCGTGAAGAGAGAACCGAATATGGCCAGCACATGACCACAGGAGTTTACCCCCGCTCCTGTTTCGCCCACTTGCAGGCCCGATAGATAAATCCGGCTGCAAGTTTTGAAGCTGAACCACATTGGAAGAGAGGAAACAGAAATGTCTAGTTTGCTGCCCCCGCTTCATGACGGTCACGCACCGATCTATCTACATCACGCATTTCAAGATGCGGTCGATGCTTATGAAGATTGGACACTGGAAACGGCAGAGCCGGTTGTTCAGGTCAATGGCAAGATTACACGTATCAGCGTTGTCTTCCGTCGCCTGTGGAACTGCACCGACATGGTGCCGCGCCACACGCTGGAAGCATTGAAGGATATCGTTCCGTCGACACTGGTTCATGCGGAACGCTGGAAAGAAAACGCAACTTTCTCAGAAGCCGCCCATGTGATGCGCGCGGCTTTGGAACGACGCAAGGCGCGACGGCTTCCAGTCGTGTGCTGATAGCGTGAAACCGGACAGGCGGGCGGGTTTTCCCCGCCCGCTTTTTTGTGCATGACAGGTCGGCCACCGCTTTTCACTTTTGCTGGAAATGCTTTATGAACCGGACCTGATGAAATCATCCTCCCCAGGTCGCATACCAATTATCTCAGGAGTTCCGATGCGTAAGCTGCTTACCGCCGCCCTTATTCTCGCCGTCTGCACAGCCGGATCGGCGATGGCAAAAACCATACGCGTCGGCGTCACGCCCGGCCCGCATGCCCAGATCATGGAAAAGGTGAAGGAAGTCGCTGCCACCAAGGGTCTGGAAATCGATATTCAGGAATTTTCCGATTACGTCATTCCAAATATGGCGCTGGCCGATGGCGCGCTGGAAGCCAATTCATTCCAGCACCAGCCCTATCTCGACAATCAGGTTGCCGACCGCAAATTCGATATTGTCAGCGTGGCACAGTCCGTCAACTTCCCGATGGGCATGTATTCGAAGAAGCTCAAGAACATCTCCGAACTTGCCGATGGCGCGACGGTGGCGATCCCCAACGACCCGACCAATGGCGCGCGTGCACTTCTGGTGCTGGCCGATAACGGTCTCATCAAGATCGATCCGGCCAAGGGCCTGCGCGCCAGCGTCATCGACGTGACCGAAAACCCGAAGAACCTGAAATTCGTCGAGCTTGATGCCGCACAGCTGCCGCGCTCGCTGGAAGATGTCGAGGCGGCTGTCATCAACACGAACTATGCCATGGAGGCCGGTCTTAACCCGGCCAAGGACCCGCTGATCCGCGAAGGCGAAAAGGCGCCCTACTTCAACGTCATTGCCGTGCGCACCGCCGACAAGGACGCCGACTGGGTCAAGGAACTGATCACCTCCTATCACAGCCCGGAAGTGAAGACCTTCATCGAAGAAACCTTCAAGGGTTCGGTTCAGCCTGCCTGGTAAGCCTATCCCGCAAAAAGAAAGCGCCGGTCCGATTGTTTCGGACCGGCGTTTTTTTTGCGTGACGGAAACTATTCAGAGCTTGCGGAAACGCACCCGTGCGCTGCGCTCGATGGCGGCAACCGTCAACTCGTCCAGCGTCCAGCGATCACGCAGCATCTGCAGGAATTCCAGCTCTTCCTGCTCGACATGGAGATCGGCGGCGGCCACTTCGACCGCCAGCGCATAGGCCGTGTCATAAAGCTTTTCAGGCAGCGCTTCATGCGCAAGGTCGAGGATCTTTTCCAGACCGTCCTCATAGGCCAGCAGAGCGTAGCATTCATTGGCAAGACGCGGCAGTTCCGCCGTATCGAAGCCACGGAACACCGGAAGGCGCGTCACCACATTGCCGATGGACTCCAGTTCCGCGTCGGTCATCGTCGTATCGGCAGCCGACGTCGTGATCATGATGTAGACGAGTGCATCCTGCGGCGAGATTTTCTTCATCGGGTACTCCTCAGCGACACCATGATCGGAATCAGCTTTTCCGGTTACAATTTGCCGGAAAGTTAGGAAGCCTCCCGCGGTTAGGCAAGGAAATTCCGCACCAGCCGTTGACGGCACGGGGTTGTCGCGCCATAGAGCATAAGCACGGATGCGTGCACCGTTTTTCAAGAATAACGCCCTTCACAGGATATCAGGACAAAACCATGACTTCGCATCGTCTGCCCGAAATTACGCTGACCCCGGAACTGACCGCGGCGGCGGCGGACGCGAAAGCATGGCCCTTTGAAGAAGCGAAGAAAATCCTCAAGCGCTATGCCAAGACCGGCCTGCCGGACACAGTGATTTTCGAAACCGGCTATGGCCCGTCGGGTCTGCCGCATATCGGCACATTCGGCGAAGTGGCGCGCACCTCGATGGTGCGCCATGCCTTCCGTATTCTGACCGAAGACAAGGTGAAGACGCGCCTGATCTGCTTCTCCGACGATCTCGACGGCATGCGCAAGATTCCGGACAATGTGCCGGACAAGGCGGCCCTTGAGCCTTATCTGCAAATGCCGCTTTCGTCGGTGCCGAACCCGTTCGGCGGCGAATATAAGAGCTTTGCCGAGCATAACAATGCTATGCTCTGCCGCTTCCTCGACACTTTCGGCTTCGACTACGAATTCGCCAGCGCGACAGATTACTACAAGTCCGGCAAGTTCGATGCGGTGCTGCTCAAGGCCGTCGAACGCTATGACGACATCATGAAAGTCATGCTGCCGACGCTCGGCGAAGAGCGTCAGGCGACCTATAGCCCGTTCCTGCCGATCTCGCCCAAGTCGGGCCGCGTGCTTTACGTGCCGATGAAGAGCGTGGACGCCAAGGCTGGCACGATCACATTCGACGATGAAGACGGCGTCGAAACCACGCTTTCCGTCACCGGCGGCAAGGTAAAGCTGCAGTGGAAGCCGGATTTTGGTATGCGCTGGGCGGCACTCGGCGTCGATTTCGAAATGTTCGGCAAGGATCACCAGACCAATGCGGGCGTATACGACCGCATTTGCGAAATTCTCGGCGGACGCGCGCCAGAACATTTCGTTTACGAGTTGTTCCTCGACCAACTTGGCCAGAAGATTTCCAAGTCCAAGGGCAACGGCATCTCGATTGACGAATGGCTGGCCTATGCGCCGACCGAAAGCCTTGCGCTTTACAATTTCCAGAAGCCGAAGACCGCAAAGCGCCTTTACTTCGATGTCATCCCGAAGGCGGTGGATGAATATTTCACCTATCTTTCGGCCTATGACCGTCAAGAGTGGAAGGACCGGCTGAACAATCCGGTCTGGCATATTCATTACGGCAACCCGCCAAAGGTTGACCTGCCGGTGACCTTCGCGCTGATGCTCAATCTGGTCAGCGCATCAAATGCGGAAAGCCCGTCGGTTCTGTGGGGCTTCATCTCGCGCCACGCGCCGGGCGTCACGCCGGAAAACAATCCGGAACTGGATGCGCTGGTTGGTTACGCGATCCGTTACTTCAACGATTTCGTCAAGCCGACCAAGCAGTTCCGTGCGCCGGACGACGTGGAACGCGGCGCACTGGAAGCGCTGGACGCCAAGCTTGCGACCCTGCCTGCCGGGACCGATGGCAACGATATCCAGAACGCCATTCTGGACGTCGCCCGCGCCATCGAACGCTATCAGGATCACACCAAGAAGAGCCCGGAAGGCGGCCCCGGCGTGTCGGTTTCCTTCTTCCAGATGCTCTATGAAGTGCTGATCGGACAGGAGCGTGGCCCACGCTTCGGCTCCTTCGTCGCGCTTTACGGCATCGAGGAAACCCGCGCCCTGATCAAAAAGGCGCTGGCTGGCGAACTGGTCTGAGCCGCTCAATAGCCGAACAAAACGACAAGCCCCGCAGCCACCCGGCGCGGGGCTTTTTTGCGCCCGAAACGCTGGCACATTTGCTCCGATTGACTCTGTATCGCGTAGTAGGTAGAACGGTATACCTATCATAAAGGTTACTGCGATGAAGACCGTTCAAACACCATTTCCGGCTTCCACGGAAAGCGCGCGCGAAAAGCTTTTGAATGCTGCTGCCGTGCTGTTTTACGATCACGGCATCGGCGGCACCGGCATTGACGCCATCGTTGAAAAAGCGGGCGTCGCCAAGAAGAGCCTCTATAATAATTTTGCGTCCAAAGCCGATCTGGTGAACCAGTATCTGGAAGTGCGCCATGCCGAATGGCTGGGCCTCTATGATGCGCGGCTGCAAAAAGCAGTCACACCGCTGGAAAAGGTTCTCGCGGTTTTCGACGCCTATCAGGACCACGCTGAATTTGCCTATGAGCACGGCTTTCGCGGCTGCGGGCTGCTGAATGCTGCTGCCGAATTGATGGTCGGCGATATTGGGCGCCAGGCAGTGAAACACCACAAGCGCGAGGTCGAAGCGCTGCTGGCTGGCCATCTAGCGGAACTGCTGCCCGACGCGCCTGAGAGAGCGGCTGCATTGGCGCGGCAACTGTCTTTTCTGCTGGAAGGGGCAATGTCGCGCGCCGGACTTGAGGGGAACAGCGTCTGCATTCAGGAGGCGCGGGCTATGGTATCGGACATGTTGGGGGCATTGTGAACACATCATCGCGCAATTATGCGATTGGCGTCGCCGCCATTTTGTTTTCCTCTGCCGTCTGGGGGACGACTGGCACAGCCGCAACATTTGCCCCGGAGGTGGGTTCTGCGGCAATCGGCGCTGCGGCCATGGGCGTCGGCGGGCTGATGCAGGCGCTTCTCGCCGGACGCGGTATCATCCGTGCATTGCCGCAACTGGGCCAGCACTGGCGCAACCTCGTTCTGGGCGGACTGGCCGTCGCCATCTATCCGCTCGCCTTCTACGCCTCGATGCGTATGGCTGGGGTCACCATCGGGACCGTCGTGACCATTGGCTCGGCACCCCTGCTGGCCGCCCTGATCGAATATATGTTCGGCGGCTCTCGCCCCACCAGGCAATGGTTCTGCGGCGCATTGATCGGTTTGACGGGAATGGTCCTTATATCGATTGTCGAAGGATCGGCGCATAGCGGCGCACAGACGGGCAACTCGGTGCTGATCGGCATTGGACTTGGCCTGATTGGAGGCTTCACCTATGCGCTCTATTCATGGACTGCGCGCGGCCTGATCCTGCGCGGCATCCATTCATCGGTCGCGATGGGCGCGACATTCGGCATTGGCGGCCTGTTGCTGATGCCGGTGCTGCTGATGACCGGCGCGCCCTTCCTCGCCTCATGGAACAATGCCGCTGTCGGCATCTATATGGCGGCGGTGCCGATGTTCCTCGGTTATGTCTGCTTTGGCATCGGCCTTGCGCGGGTTCCTGTCAGCATGGCGACGACGATCACACTGGTCGAGCCTGTCGTCGCCGCGCTGCTGGCCGTAGTCATCGTCGGGGAACGTCTCCCAGCCATGGGCTGGCTCGGCGTCGTACTGGTGATCGCATGCCTCGTGGTGATCACCGTTCCGCTGAAATCAGCGACACGGGGAAACCCGAAGGCAACAGCGCAAGCTTAATTAGCCGGTGCTGGAGCAGCGGGTGCTGGCGGGAACTCACCCTGCTGCGGAGAAGGCACAGAGGGTTGCGGCTCTGGCTCAGGTGCCAGCGGCGATGGATTGCCGAGACTGTTGCCCGGATCAGGCTCCAGACTTTGCAAGGACGCATCCGGCTTGTCTCCGAAAATGCCAAGGCGCGCTTCTTCCGCCTTGCGTCCCGCATCAGCATAGGAACCGTCTGGCGTCGCCCTGGCCCAGCCATTCGTCACCAGCCATTCGGCGGCATCGTCATTGCCAAGCTTGCACCCGGTCGCAATGGCGGCACCGCTATCGTTCTGCGGCAGACGGCACATGATGGCGCGCGAGCGCAGCCACTGGCGGAAAGCCGTCCGCGCCTGCATACCGCATGGCCAGTTCTGGCCAGATGCGGTCTGGCAGGTCTGCTCGACCGGCAAAACCTCGATGCCCTGCAAATCGATCATGCGTCCCTGACTTTCGAGCCGCCCGGCGGCAACCGCGACGGGCCGCTGCAACAGCTGCATGTCCTCGCCCTCCCCGACAGGCACGGCAGGGGTTGGCGCAACCGGCTCAGCCGGAGCGACCGGCTCCGGCGGCTTTGGTGTTGCCGCAAGACCGAGATCGCTGAGCGGCGGTCGCGGCGCTTCACGCTGAAGCCCGTTTGCCTCATCGCTGGAATTGCCCGGCTGCGGCGTGGTCTCAGGAGCGGATTGCGCATTCTGCTGACCATCCGTTTTGGTACCCGGCTCGTCATAATCGAATTGTTCGACGACGATGCCGTTGCCCGAACTGCCGGTCGGCGCGGTCGTGCCGCTATCCGCAGCGATCACCGGCACGGGCCCATCCAGAGCGCCATAAAACGGAGCGATGAAAGCAGCGGCCAACAGCGCGCCCGTCAAACCGGCGAGACTGCCATAGACCATGCGCGAATGGCTTCTCGTATGCGACTGCGCCATTACTGGCTGGCCCATAGAATTCTGGCGATCCATTCCACATCCTTGGTCTCAAAGCTGCGGTTTGAATGCTCTGGATTAAGCGAATGCAATTCGATTGTCCGTGGTGTCTGGCGATAGAGGATCTTGGCCATGACTTCTCCGTCCTTGGTTCGCACCACCACGCGGTCGCCGCGACGCACCGGCGCATTGGGCGCGACAATCAACGTATCGCCGTCACGGTAAAGGGGCAACATGCTGTCGCCCGAAACTTCCAGCGCATACACACCTTCACTGGCACCCACTGGAAATTCCACAATGTCCCAGCCCTGCCCCGCCGGGAAACCTGCATCGTCGAAATAGCCGCCCGTGCCTGCCTCCGCCATGCCGAGAAGCGGGATCGGTTGCGCATCCTGCGTATATTCGCCGAAACCCTGGTTCGTATTGACGCCGCCGATCAGGCGTGTGAGTTCTTCAAAGCTTGCCCCGGTGGCTTCCATCACCTTGGCCAGCGATTCCGTCGAGGGCCAGCGTGCGCGCCCGTCGGCGGCGTAACGCTTCGACTTGTTGAAGGTCGTGGGATCAAGACCAGCGCGGCGGGCAAGGCCCGACGCACTCAGGGAATGGCGTTCTGCCAGTGCGTCTATCGCCGCCCAGACGCTGTCGTGAGAAAACATGTGTTATCCGCCAATTTCAGGCAGGCATCGTCCCATGGCGAACTCGGGCCGTGAGAATGCGCCGCGTAGGATTTTAAACCTAATACCCTTACCAACTTTTGTCAGAACCTACCGAAAATTGGTGTTTTACGCAAGACGCATGAAATAACAGGGAAAATTTCCTAACGAGATCGAAAGGGACGCCGGAAAATTAAAAGGCGCGATGTTTTCACACCGCGCCTTCCAGACTTTAAGAGATTACGGATCAAGCCGCTTTTTTGGTTTCGCTCTTGTAGGGATTGAAACGCTGATAGAAGCTTTCGCCATTCTCGGCCATGTCGAGCAGAAGCTTCGGCGCCTTGAACTGCTGGCCGTATTTCTTCTGCAAATCCTTGGCAAGCTTGACGAATTTCTTCGCACCCATGCCATCGATATAGGACAGCGTACCGCCCGTATAAGGCGCGAAACCGAAGGCGAGGATCGAGCCGACATCGGCTTCGCGCGGATCGGTGACAATGCCTTCTTCCATCACGCGGGCAGCTTCGAGAGCGATGGTGACGAGGAAGCGTTGCTTCAGCTCGTTCACGTCGATCTTGTCGGGGTTCTGCTGCGGATAGAGATCCTTGAGACCAGCCCAAAGATGCTTCTTGGCAGGCTTGGCCGGGTATTCGTAGAATCCCTTGCCATTCTTGCGGCCCTTGCGATCGAACTCGTTGACGAGCCTGTCCACCAGCTCGACATGGCGCGGATCAACGGCCTTGTCGCCCAGATCGGCAAGCGTGGCTTTCAGGATCTTCTGCGACAGGTCGATGGCGGTTTCGTCGTTGAGCGCCAGCGGGCCGACCGGCATACCCGCCATGCGGGCGGCATTTTCGATCATGGCCGCCGGGACGCCTTCAACCAGCATGTTGTAGGCTTCCGACATATAGCGCAGCACGCAGCGATTGACGTAGAAGCCGCGCGTGTCGTTGACGACAATCGGCGTCTTCTTGATCGCACGGACATAATCGAGCGCGACGGCCAGAGCCTTGTCCGAGGTCTTCTTTCCGAGGATCACTTCGACCAGCATCATCTTGTCGACCGGCGAGAAGAAGTGAATGCCGATGAAGTTCTTCGGACGCTTCGACACCTTGGCAAGACCGCTGATCGGCAGGGTCGAAGTGTTGGACGCGAAGATCGCCGAAGACTTCAGCACTTCCTCGGCCTTCTCGGTCGCGACACGCTTGACTTCACGGTCCTCGAACACGGCTTCGATCACCAGATCGGCACCGTCGAGTTCGGCATAGTCCGGCGTCGCGGTGATGAGCGACAGAAGCTTTTCCTTGTCGGCCTCAGTAGCGCGGCCCTTCTGCATTTCCTTGGTGACGAGATCGGCGGTATGCGCCTTACCCTTGTCGGCGGCTTCCTGATCGCGGTCGATCAGCACCACCGGAATGCCCGCCTTGGCGGTCACATAAGCAATGCCCGCCCCCATGAAACCAGCGCCAATGACGCCGATTTTCTTGAGCTTGGTCGGCTTTTCATCCGCAGGGCGGCGTGCGCCCTTGTTCAGTTCCTGCAACGACACGAACAGCGAACGGATCATCATGCCCGCTTCGGTTGTCTGGAGGATTTCGGTGAAATAGCGCTGCTCAATCTTAAGGCCGGTATCGAACGGCACCAGAAGGCCCTCATAAACCGACTTCAAAATGGCCAGCGCCGCCGGATAATTGCCCGATGTCTCACGGCGCAGGATGGCGGTTGCGGCAGGCCATAGGTTGGCACCGGCAGCCGAATAGATCGCGCCGCCCGGCAGCTTGAAGCCCTTTTCATCCCAAGGCTGAACCGGCTTGAGGCCGCCCTTGATGAGCTTCTTGGCGGTTTCGACCAGCTTCTTCGCCGGGGCGACTTCAGTAACGAGGCCCATCGCCTTGGCGCGCTGCGCCGTCAGGCTGGAGCCGGTCGTCATCATCTGAAGCGCGTCCTGCTGGTTGGCTAGGCGCGGAACGCGCTGCGTTCCACCAGCGCCCGGGAACAGGCCGACCTTCACTTCAGGCAGCGCAAGCTTCACGCCCGGAGAATCCGACACAACCCGCGCATGGCAGGCGAGCGACATTTCAAACGCGCCGCCCATGCAGGTGCCGTTGATGGCCGAAACCCATGGCTTGCCGCAGGTTTCAAGCTTGCGGAACAGGCCGCTCATCTTGCCGACATTGTCGAACAGGGACTGGACCGCGCCCTGCGGGTCCTTGGCCTTCTGCTTCTGGAACGCCTTGAACATGCCTTCCAGCATGGTCAGGTCGGCGCCACCGGAGAAGCTTTCCTTGCCGGACGTGATGACCACGCCCTTGATCTTGTCATCGGCAACCACCGCGTCGATGATGGCGTTCAGTTCCTGCATCGCCTCGACGGTGAAAACATTCATCGACTTTTCAGGCATGTCCCAGGTGACGAGGGCAATGCCGTCGGCGTCGGTCTCAACTTTGAAATTCGTGTAAGCCATTCGTAAAAACCTCCCTCGCCCTTATACGCGCTCGATGATCGTCGCCGTGCCCATGCCAGCACCGATGCATAAGGTCACCAGCGCGGTGTTGAGATCGCGGCGTTCCAGCTCATCCAGCACCGTACCGAGGATCATCGCGCCGGTTGCGCCGAGCGGATGGCCCATGGCAATCGCGCCGCCATTGACGTTGATCTTGTCGTGCGGAATGTCGAAAGCCTGCATATAGCGCAGCACCACAGCGGCGAAGGCTTCGTTGAGTTCGAACAGGTCGATATCCGAAATCTTCAGCTTGGCCTGCTTGAGCAGCTTTTCCGTCACATCGACCGGGCCGGTCAGCATCAGCGCCGGGTCGGAGCCGATATTGGCGAAAGCGCGGATGCGGGCGCGCGGCTTGATGTCGAACGCCTTGCCAGCCTTCTTGGAGCCAACCAGAACGCCCGCTGCGCCATCGACGATACCCGACGAATTACCGGCATGATGAACGTGATTGACCGTTTCGATTTCCGGATGCGCCTGAATGCCGACAGCATTGAAGCCGCCCATTTCGCCCGGCATCACGAAGGACGGGTTCAACTGGCCCAGCGCCTGCATGTCGGTCGTCGGGCGCATATGCTCGTCATGGTCGAGAATGGTCAGGCCGTTCTGATCCTTGATCGAAATGACCGAATTCTTGAAATAACCCTTTTCCCACGACTTGCCGGCGCGCTTCTGGCTTTCGACAGCATAGGCATCGACGTCGTCCCGGCTGAAACCGTATTTCGTAGCGATCAGATCGGCAGAAACGCCCTGCGGCATGAAATAGCCCGGGAAGCCAACCGATGGATCCATGTACCACGCGCCGCCCGACATGCCCATACCCACGCGCGACATGCTTTCAACGCCGCCCGCTATCACCAGATCGTCGGCGCCGAAAGCAACCTTGGCAGCCGCCAGATTGATGGCATCGAGACCGGAAGCGCAGAAGCGCGAAATCTGGATACCCGGAGCCTTAAAGTCGTAACCGGCTTCGAAAGCGGCAGAGCGCGGAATGACGGCACCGGCTTCGCCAACCGGATCGACACAGCCAAAAATAATGTCATCGACCTTGGCGGTATCGATGTTGTTGCGGTCGCGCAGGGATTCCAGAACCTTTGCGCCCAGACGCACAGCAGGCACTTCGTGCAAGGACCCGTCCTTCTTGCCGCGCCCGCGCGGCGTCCGCACGTGATCGTAAATATAAGCCTCAGCCATTTTTTCTCCTTCCCGCCGGGTCCGAAGAACCCGGCCTAACCTTTAAAATATCGGCAGAAAATCAGAACGCATCCGCAGGCAGCGCCATCATGCTATCCGCACCCGACTGGATGCGCGCCAGATGGGCGGCACTTTCCGGCATGATACGCTCGAAATAGTACCGGGCAGTGACAAGCTTGGCTTCAAGGTAAGCCTTGTTGCCTTCACCTGCCGCCAGCTTTTCCTCGGCGACCTTGGCCATGCGGCCCCACATCAGGCCCAGCGCAACCAAACCGAAAAGGTGCATATAGTCATTGGAGGCTGCACCGGCATTGTCGGGCTTCGCCATGGCGTTCTGCATCAGCCACATGGTGGCGGCCTGAAGGTCGTTGAGACCCTTCTTCAGATGCTTGGTGAAAAAGGACAGCTTCTCGTTGTCGCGATTGGCTTCGCAGAACTCGCCCGCTTCCTTGAAGAAGGTCGTGACCGCACGACCGCCATTCAGCGCCAGCTTGCGACCGACCAGATCGAGCGCCTGAATGCCGTTCGCACCCTCATAGATCATCGCAATGCGCGCATCGCGCACATACTGGCTCATGCCGTGTTCTTCAATATAGCCGTGACCGCCGAACACCTGCTGCGCCATGACGGCATGTTCAAAACCCTTGTCGGTCAGAACGCCTTTCAGCACCGGCGTCAACAAGCCGACCAGATCATCGGCGGCCTGACGCTCGGCCTCGTCGCCGGAACGATGCGCAATATCGGAATTCAGCGCCGTCCACAGGATGAGCGCGCGGCCTGCTTCGTTGAAAGCGCGGATCGTCATCAGGTTGCGACGGATATCCGGATGCACGATAATCGGGTCGGCCTTCTTTTCCGGCTCTTTCGCTCCGGAAAGGGCGCGGCCCTGAATACGCTCGCGGGCATAGATCGCGGCATTCTGATAGGCGGTTTCGGCAATCGAAAGCCCCTGCAGCGCCACGCCGAGACGCGCTTCGTTCATCATGGTGAACATGGCGCGCAGGCCCTTATGCGCCTCGCCGATCAGATAGCCGGTCGCATCGTCATAGTTCATGACGCAGGTGGCATTGCCGTGAATGCCCATCTTTTCCTCGATGGAACCGCAGGAAACACCGTTGCGCGTACCCGGATTGCCGTTTTCATCGAGAATGAACTTCGGCACGATGAACAGCGAAATGCCCTTCACACCTTCCGGCGCGCCGTCGATACGGGCCAGCACCAGATGGATGATGTTTTCCGACATGTCATGTTCGCCAGCCGAGATGAAAATCTTCTGGCCGGAAATCTTGTAGGAGCCGTCGCCCTGCGGCGCCGCGCTGGTGCGCAGGAGACCCAAATCCGTGCCGCAATGCGGTTCGGTCAGGTTCATCGTGCCGGTCCAGGTGCCTTCCACCATCTTCGGCAGATAGGTGTCCTTCTGCTCATCGGTGCCATGGGCGAGGATCGCGGCAATCGCGCCCTGCGTCAGACCGGGATACATGGTGAGCGCCATATTGGCCGAGGACATATATTCGCCGACGGCGGTGTGCAGCAGATAAGGCAGGCCCTGGCCGCCATATTGCTCCGGCACGGCGAGACCGAGCCAGCCGCCCTCGCGGTAAAGATCGAAGGCTTCCTTGAAGCCCTTCGGCGCGGTGACGCTGCCATCGGCAGCGCGCTTGCAGCCTTCGCGGTCGCCGCTGTGATTGACAGGGAACAGGGTGCCTTCAGCGAGCTTTGCACCTTCCGACAGGATTGCCTCGACCACGTCGGGCGACGCGTCGGCAAAGCCCGGCAGATTGTTGTAACGCTGATAGTTCAGAACGTCGTTGAGCACGAAATTCGTATCTTCAACGGGCGCGCGATAGCTCGGCATCAAAATCCTCCAAATTCATCACCTGAGCCAGCCCGTGACAAACGGATACCAGCTCCAAACCGCGTTTCATGCATGCTGTCTGCTTAACCGGCAAAACGCCGTGACAACCTGCATGCTGCAACAAAAGGACCGTTCTCACTCGAAAACTGCCATTTTTGCAGCATTCTGGCCAGCCTTAACCCGTTCTCGGGTCGCAGCCGACCAGTTCGGACTCGAAACTAGCGTAGTTTGACGTTTCCGTAAACGTCAAAATTTTGCGTGCAGGCGTATGGCGTAAAATGGGATTGGTGGATGTAAATGCCGCCTTGGTTTGTCCCCCTGCGCCTTGGTATAGTCATTTCGATGCATTTGATTTGTCCATTTCGCGAATTCGCCCGACGAATGGAAAAGCAGTTATAATGCGGAACAATCCCTTAAGCGGCAATACTGGCCAAAAAATCCTAGGCGATAGCGAATCTAGTTTAGACAAGAAGTAGGCGAATTGGGCCCCTTTGCGGATAGCCGATCCTGATGACGGCTTGCTCACTCGAAGGCAAAAATCGGCAAATCTATTACATTCCATAAGGCAAATGCCCTCGCCCAAAATCGCTCCGCCGTCATCTACCATCATAACATTCGACGAGCTGACGGACATGATGTGGAAGTCTATTTTTGGCTTTCGAAGTTTGAAACCAAAGCCATTGCAATCCGGGCAAATGCTTCCAGCTGTCGGACATTCTTTGTATTAAACTCAGACAAGGAATTAGTCGAACGCGCTCAGCAATTTTGCTATATTTGGCAAGGTCATGGAGTGAGGTTTCATGCAGGGGCATACCGACGCCTTCCTGCAAGGCGGAATGTGGGGGATCATGAACAGGTATTTCAGCTTTGCATTGGCTGGAGCGTTGCTCGCCAACTCAGCGAGTGTGAGCGTAGCCAATGAATGGTGGCAAAACACCTTCATAAAAGAAAGCAGTGGAACCTGTGAGGATAATGACAGCATCCGTACATTTACGGCCAAATCATTGAAAGGCTGGGAGATAAACTGCAAGATTACAAAGCAACAAAAAATCAAAAATATCGATGCTGTAATTCTCGATTATGAGTGTGGTGGGAACGACATGGACCCGGAGGTCACAACGCCGCGTGAACTCATCGTGAAAGAGCAGGATGGTATCCGGATTTACCCCTCGAATCCAGAAGGCGGCAAGTTTCAGGCCTGTAGTTCTATAAAGACTGGTGAAGCCCAGAGCACAAACAGCGACTCCAAAAACGCACCTGAAAAGAAGCGTGAAGAGCGTCTGGCGATCACCAACAATTGGTATCACTTAGAGGGTCAAGACCCTGATGGTTTTAGTATTTTCCGGAAATACACTGTCGATACCAGTGCAAAAATCCCTAATCGCAATCTTCTAATGTTTCGATGTTCCAAGACTAACGCCAAATCGTATCTGACAATTTTCGTTCCGTATCGGTTCGATCTTCCAGCTTTGTATGGGCAGCAGAAAATAGCAAAAAAGCGTTTTATGTTCGTTGTTACAGATGCCAATCGCCAATCACATACGTTCAATTTGAATGGCGAGGTTGATCAGAACCAGATCTATTTCGATTACAGTTCTGACGATAAAGGGAACTTCGACAAACTTCTAAACGCTCGCATTGGCATCTTGTATCTGCTGGATCAGAATGTGCCTATGCAATGGGTTGAGTTGGGTGACACCAAGGCGTGGCCATCTATCGCAGACAATAACGTAAAGCAGGACTTCGACACGTGGACAAAGGATATCCTGGACAGAGTTGGGAAAACGACAGCACTCACGAATGCTGAGTTTAAAAAAGCTTGCCCTGAAGTGAGCTTGCCCAATTAAATCGGCCGGATAGCCGTTTCGTCGCCAGACCATCTGTTTGAGTTAATCTGGCGGTCGACCCAATAGATCTGGAAATTGCCATCCCGCTTCTGTTTCAGCAATTTCTTGGCATGTGGCACTGACTTAGCGGGATCAGTCCATTGCTCATAAACGTCCGGATTGAGAATAACAGCGAATGCTCTGGCAGACGGATATCCCAAGGGTCACGACCACCATCTTCTGTGTTCTTCGTGCATCCGTAACAGCCATCAGCCGGCATCAGGCAGCGCTTGCTTTTGAAGACCTCTCGGAACATTGGCTTCTTCCGACATCGCATTGAATGTCGAGAACTTGCCAAGTTCCTTGGCACAGAACCGAACGAGGCCCCGCCTTCCTTCTCGTAATCTCATCCTGTCGTCAGTGTGAGTGACGAAGAGGACATTTTGCGTTGAGCAAGTATTGTAACGAGGCCGCGTATTGCGTGCCTGGTCAGTGGTCAATCTCATATTATAAAGACGGTGTATCTCGGACCACGGTGATAAAGGGTGTAGCGACCGCACATCAGCTCTTCCTGCAGGCTTCGGCGGATTCGGGGTCGTTCCAGCCTGATTTGAAAGCCTCGACCCGATCTGCTCTCGCAGGGTGAGTTCGAGATGGCCGCTCGTCCATCAGTTTTGCCATCGCTAGTGCCGATTCCAGAGGCATATTAGAGCGCCGCATTGCAGCGCCTGAAAAACGGTCAGCTTCAAGTTCCTGCGAGGGGTCAGCCTTTTTGCCGAGATGGCCACAATAATGGTGACCCAGCTCGTGTGCGATGATGGCCATCGCCCCATCGTAGCCAGCTTCAGGTGACATCTGGCGGTCGTAAATGATCACCTGGCTACCATCCAGAATGGTCGCGATGGCGTTCCCGCCAAGATCCGCATTCATAGGCAGAATGTTGCAGCCATCCTCGACTGTCAACTTCATGGCATTACACGCGTCTTCCAACATGAAGGCATAGTCTTCGAACGCAGGAACCACGAGGACCTGCTTGCCCGACATCCCGATTGGAAAATGCAGGGCGGGCGAGTCTTCGCCAAGGTCAACGACTGTCCCTTCGATCTCTTCATCTTCCTGACTGAGGGCAACACCAGATGCAAGGCTGACTACCAGCCCCAGAAGTGTTGCATAAGCAAATTTTGAAATGCAACCCATCGAATTCCTCTCCTATTCCCTTACGGAATCGCTGCGACCCGCTGCGCGATATTGGCGGCCATCCTGATCCTGAAGAAAGTCGACAAGCGCATACTTTTTGCCGACCCCATTCAGGGAAGTGCCGAGAAATAGTCCTCTCTTGTCGTCTGCAATCAAATATCTGTCGTGAAACTCGTCGACTAGTTTAACGGTTAGATTGATGGATGACTGGCTGCGAATCCAATTTTCGATGTGAACCCGAAAAGGAGTGTGCGTTTTCGGGCCTGCAACAATGGTCAGTTGGCTGCATTTCTGAAGGCAGGGGGCGAGAAGATGAAAAAGATCACTTTCGTAATCTGGATCGGCCCCATTTGGGAACAGAAATGGATCGACGATAGTCAAACTGTGCTTGGCATCTAGTTGATATAGCTTGTATCGAATTGTATCGATCAACATCGCTCGGGGCGTGTTGTCGGGTAAAACTTGCTCGTTGACCGTTTGAATCGCTAGGGTTTTCGTTAACCCGTGCTCAAGGAGGTATTCCTTGGCGTCTATCTGACTTGTACTTTTAAAACGTATAGATATGATCCCTTTAATTCTGTGGGATGGGACATTCAAATTGCAGTCGCCTAAATTTGCCTTCGTCAAAAAGCAACTCGACGATACCTTCACAAGATCAATCTTGAAAGAAGAATGGAAAAAGAGGGTTAAGTATCAAATAAGGAAGCAAATAATATTTGATCCAATAGAATATCGCGATTACGATGAAGATTTAGATAACATTATTGACGGCATACGCTTGGATATCACTAGCGGCACGTACCAAGTAAAACCTGCAAAGAGATTCTTGGTTGAAAAATCGGTCGGCCTATGTCGCCAGATGACACTAATACACCCGCGCGACCTTTTGGTCCTAGAACGTTTATCTCGCAGTTTCTATTTCGAACTAAAAAGCAACTCTCCCAGCAAATCCGCGTTTTTTGAACCAGACGATGGAAGTTTTGTAAAAGGATTCCAACAATCTGATTTTCAATACGGATCATATGCAAGTTGGAAGCGATTTCAAAAGAAGGTTTTTGGCTTCGCTTCAGAAAATAAATATCTGGTAATTACAGACGTTGCGAATTTTTACGATTTTATTAATTTTCAACATTTGAGAAATATTATCTCCTCGCTCTCTAGCGTAAGAGAATGCGTTTTAGATCTTCTAATCTACCTTTTGAATCGCTTGACTTGGACACCGGACTTTATGCCGCTAACACAGATCGGTATGCCGCAGATCGAGACAACTGCAACACGAGTGTTAGCGAACGCAATGCTTTACGAAGTTGATAAAGTTTGTGAGGACTATGCTAAGCTGAATTACGCTCGCTTTATGGACGACATGGATATTGGCGTCGAGAGCACAGCACAAGCAAAGAAGATAGTAAGAGATATTGATTTAACTCTACAATCCCGCCAGTTGAGATTGAATTCTTCGAAAACAAAAATCTTATCCCAAATGGAAGCATTTGACCATTTTCGCATTTCAGAAAATATTCAACTTTCTACGCTTGAATCGGCATCGACTAAGGCAAAGTGGGCAACTAAGATCGGACCAGTCTTGCTATCTAAGTATACTCGATGGCTAGACAGAACGTCTACGCACAGCCCCGGCAGCCGATCTAGATTTGTTGGAGGGAATGGACCTAGAATCCATAAAAGGATTTTTTCTCTATTATATTCATCCGGGGAAACCGTTCCCGATGATGATCTTTTACATTTGATAAAGAACGATCCAGGGATGAGATCGACCGCTCTTCGGTATTTAGCTCACTCAAAACGGAATAACTCGCATTTTTCTGAAATTATTTCATGGGTAAGAGATGGGTTATTTATAGATGATGCTTCTGTTGTGGAATTGTCTTCATTTATATTACATTCTAGATTTAGAAGAAGTAAAAAATTCGATCAAAATGTGGCCGATTTTGTAAATATATTATCTAGTTTGTCCGAAGTACAACTCCATTCTGCATTTTATATCTCTTTAAAATTCCAAGACAAAGCCAGCAATCTAGAAATACTGAAAAATAACATGAGCAGGATTCGATCCAGTTTCTGGCTTTCACGAGCGGCTGCATCCTTCACCCCTAAGTTCATACATACAGGAATCATGTGGAGCGATTATACAAAGATTATTAGGGATCTAAGAAATGAAGACACAGAAACAGTTTATTCTTATTTCTACAATTTGTCACAAACAACTAAATTAACTTTGAGCCAGAAATCCTATCTCGCGGCCCAAAACCCTACATTTCCGCAAAGTATTTATTTTCCAAAAGTTCTTCAGTTATTATCTGTCAAGAAGAACCGAAATGCTAACAAAATTTTTCCCAAAATGCTCGCCACGCACCCGTCTTTAAAATCTGATCCTTATTTTAGAGAAATGGGTTTCGTATGATATAATTATATTAGTTTTTCATCTTGGGAGTTACTTCTAAATAAAAAACGTTTATTCATTCGATTCTGCGATAAGTATCTCAGGTGAGAGGAGCGCAACAGCATCGCTAGCTGAAATATATTTTGGTTCGTCACATCTTTTCAAATTCGACTGGGAGAACCCAAACGGCTGCCGCAACAAAAATCCAACTAGACTCCTGCTCATGATTGTTCCATTTATTGCTGATAATTGGGTGGGTTAAATCATGGATCAGCAGCGTTCGGAATCGACCAACTCGGTCGAAAATTCCGCTTTTTCAGGTAGTTTATCGGTCGAAGACAAGATCGAACGAGCTCGAACAGAGCTTTTAGATCTTTCAGCTCGAAATCGCTTGTTGAACGTGCCGCGTTTTTCAAAGAGCGCGAAGACTGTCGATATCATCGATGAAAAAGCGGCTGAAGTATTTCGTATTCTCGTGACCGAAGGGAAGGCAATGACCTTCCTTGCAGGCGCGAAAGGACGCGAGAAGACCGGAGAAGATGCTGATGGCGAGGAGCTTATAGAGCTTGCACTGCCGGATGATGACGAGCGCGATGAACAAGGCAAGCTGGTCCGGCACGGTGATACCAAGCTACAGACCAAGATGACGCCGAATGCTTTGCAGAAACGTCTGCTGGACCTCTATTTCGACGCACGCACACTCGAAGAAGAGCAAGGCGTCAATATTCTATTTCTTGGTCTCGGAACGCTGAAATGGATCGACCCCAACAATAAAGAGAATACACGATATGCTCCATTGATATTGGTGCCGGTCATATTGGAACGCGGAACCGCCGGTGAACGCTTTAAGCTCCGGGCACGGCAAGAAGATTTCTCATCCAATCTGTCCTTGGAAGCCCTACTTGATCGTGTCCATTCGATCAAAATGCCCGAGTTCGAGGCAACAGACGATTTTTCGTTTGAAGATTACGCGCAGAGAATTGCCTCTTGTATCGCGGTTAAGCCGGATTGGTCAGTACAGCCTGACGACATCGTTCTTGGCTTCTTTTCATTCGCCAAATTTCTGATGTATCGGGATCTCGATCCTTCTCTTTGGCCCGTGCACGCCAAGTTTACAGATACGCCTCTTATTAGATCTCTTGTCTCGGATGGGTTTGAACGCGATGACGACCTGATTTCTGACGACGCTAATATTGATTCCGTCATCCAGCCATCTGAGATGACCCATATCGTCGATGCCGACAGCTCGCAGTCAGCGGCAATTCATGAGGTCAAACGAGGTAAAAACCTTGTGATTCAAGGGCCTCCCGGAACAGGGAAGTCGCAGACGATTGCCAATATTATTGCCTCGGCAGTTGCTGATGGGAAAACGGTACTGTTTGTAGCTGAAAAGATGGCGGCGCTGGAGGTGGTGAAACGCCGCCTGGACGCCGCTGGTGTCGGCGAAGCCTGCCTTGAGTTGCACAGCAATAAAGCGAACAAGAAAGCCGTACTTCACGACCTCCAAAAAACTTGGGATCTAGGTTCGCCACGAGGAAATTTCGATGGCGCGATAGATAATGTCCTGCTCGATCTTCGTGACAGGCTGAACGATCATCCCAAGAGGCTTCACCGCCTGTATGAGCCATATCGACTTTCAGCATATACGGTCATCGGCCATTTGTCTCGGCTTCGTCGAGAAGGTATGGCACCGTCAGATATAGAGCTTCATAACGCGGTAGAGTGGACACCAGGTCATCGTGACGAAGTGTCAAAATTGCTTATGGAGCTCGCGGAACGCATTCGCGACATTGGACTGCCTTCTCAACATCCTTGGCGTGGTGTCGGTATAACGGGCATCTCACCTCTCGATCTTGAACGACTAGCCGTACGCATCCAGAACTCCAGCACAGCATTCGCGGAATTGCTCGAAAGGATGCAAAAAACGACGACGGCGCTTCAGCATGCGGATGTCGTCGATCTTCAAGATTATCAGAACTGCAAGAAGCTTGCAGACCGACTCGCTAGCTGTCCCGATACTATTACGAATGAAGCCCTTTCAAATGATGCATGGGCGAATTCAATCACCGACATCGCTTCCTTGGTTCAAGATGGTAAGAAGTTAGCGAATGTTGCTGAAAGAATTAATGAAATCTTAACATCGGAAGCTTGGGAATATGAGCCTGCAGGACTCGTTTCGCAGTTCTCACGAGTACCTGCAAATTTCTCAGATGCAGCTTTTACGACCGTTGAACAATTAAGAACCCTTCTACCGCGATTGCTGACAGCGGTGCGATCATTGCAAGCATTGCTCGGGGTAGACGATATAGGATCATTGGCTTCGATTGAGCGGATGGTCGTAATCGGCCAACGCGTGGCAAATGCCCCAGACGCAAGTCCGGACGCGTTTGTTGCAGCTATTTGGGAACGAGGGCTCGATCAGGCCGGTGATCTTGCTGAAGCCGTAGCCACACTACAAAACGCTCGATCAGAACTCACGGGGAAGGTTACTGATCACGCCTGGGAAGTCGATCTCGTTGCGGCGAGAACCGCTTTGGCGGTTCACGGAAAGCGAATGCTCAAATTCCTGAGTGGAGATTGGCGTTCTGCCCGATCATTGCTTAAAACGGTATTGGTTGGTGAGCCTTCCGTCGACGAAACGTTGCGTATTCTCGACTTGCTTCAAAAGGGCAAGCAGGCCAGAGCCACTATACGAGACGGAGATGCTCTTGGCCGTTCCGCCTTTGGAGCGGACTGGCGAGGTGAGAAGACAGACCCGAAGCCGCTTGAAGATCTGGTGCTTTGGATGCGTAGCCTGCGCGGTGTCAGCACTGAGGCGCGGCAAATCGCAAGCCGCCTTTCGAACAAAGCCGCAGTTGGTACCGGTGCGGAACAAGTACAAGGCATCTTGGAAGAAGCCCGCAGACTGACTCATGCTCTCTGGCTGGAACTGTCTGATAAGACGCAGATTCTTTTCCCTGGCGCTACCGGAGCAGAAGATGCACATTTATCGCAAGTCCTGAGATTGGTGGATGAGCTCGGCCAAGCCGAGCAGGAAGCCAAGACGCTCCTTAAGCGCGATCTGGCGACAGCAGGCGAACGTTCGAAAATTTTCCAAGTGTTAGGCCTCGCCCTTGATCTGAAAGCAAAGGTGGACAGTCAGGGAACGCTTTTAGCTTCAGCATTTGGTCAACGTTGGGAAGGCATTGGATCCGATTGGGATGCACTCTCTATTCTGGTCGATTGGGTTCAGCAAAATGCAGACATACGTCCTTTAGCTGCGACAATAGCTGATCGGGGAGACCTGGCCAGAAAAACGGGAGCGACGCTTGACGATGCCGGTACCTGGGTCGGCGAATTCTCAGCGATCCTTGATTACCTACAGACCGATCCGGAAACACTTTTTGGAGCCAACAGGGTTGAGGAAGTTCTCTGCTCCGAATTGCAGGAGCGGTTGCAAGATTGGTTGACCTCACGGGAACAGCTGTCCAAATGGACCGCCTACCGTAATCGCGCCAATGCCGCAAATGATGCAGGCGCAGAACTAATTGTTGAACGTCTGGAAGACGGTCGTGTCACTCCAGACGGCGTAATGTCATATTTTGAGATGGCATTTTACGAAGCCATCCTACGTGATCAACATAGACACGATCCGGAGTTAGCTCGTTTCGACGGCGAGGTTCACGGAAGGCTGGTAAATGAATTCGCGCGCCTTGACATGGATAGGATGGGACTGTCGCGACTGGAAGTCGTTCGTTCACACCATAAACGTATTCCGGGCAAGAGCGGTGTTGGTCCCGTGGGTGTACTTAGATCTGAAATGGCTCGTCGCCGTGGTCACATGCCAATTCGTCAGCTGATGACAAGGGCCGCTCCGGCAATTCAAGCGCTGAAGCCAGTCTTTATGATGAGCCCGCTGTCCATTGCACAGTTTCTGCCACCTGCACAACTCACCTTCGATTTGCTCGTTATGGACGAAGCCAGTCAGATACAACCTGTTGACGCCATTGGCGCTGTTGCCAGAGCTCGGCAGGTGGTTGTTGTGGGCGACGAAAGACAGTTGCCGCCAACGCGCTTCTTCTCGAAGATGACTTCAAGCGGCTCGGAGGACGACGAACTTGAAGGCGCACAGGTTTCAGATATCGAGAGCATTCTCGGTCTGTTTTCTGCGCGTGGTCTGCCCGAGAAAATGTTGAGATGGCATTATCGTAGCCGTCACCAGTCACTCATTGCAGTTTCAAACAGCGAGTTTTACGAAAACAAGCTGTTTATCGTTCCCAGTCCGTATACGCACGAAGCTGGAATGGGGCTCCGATTCCATCAAGTTCCAGGTGGCACCTTTGAAGAAGGCGTAAACAAAACCGAAGCCAAGGCCGTGGCCAAAGCTATCATCAAACATGCTCTTGAGAACCCTAACCTGTCATTGGGTGTTGCTGCTTTTTCGATCAAGCAACGTAGGGAAATACAGGACCAGCTTGAAATCCTGCGTCGGCTTAACCCTGAAACTGAAGCCTTCTTTCATTCGCATCCAACAGAACCGTTCTTCATCAAGAACCTCGAAAACGTTCAGGGTGACGAACGTGATGTCATCTTCATTTCAGTGGCCTACGCCCGCAATGCCCAAGGGTACATGGGGATGAGGTTCGGCCCACTTGGAGCAGAGGGTGGTGAACGACGTTTGAATGTTTTGATTAGTCGCGCCAAGCAACGCTGTGAAGTCTACGCGTCCATAACCGATGAGGACATCGATTTGGAGCGCGCCCGAGGCAAAGGCGTAGCTGCATTCAAGCTCTTCCTTCATTTTGCAAGAACCGGACGGCTATCGCTTTCCAAGCGTACTGAACGCGAGATGGACAGCGTCTTTGAAGAACAGGTCGCTGCGGCATTGACTGAGCGTGGCTATCAGGTCCATCCGCAGGTGGGTATTGCGGGGTTCTTTATTGATCTTGCGGTCGCCGATGACGCCGTTCCTGGGCGGTATTTGCTCGGTATTGAATGCGACGGTGCCGCATATCATGACTCTCGTTCTGCTCGCGACCGTGATCGTTTGCGACAAGCTGTTCTTGAAGCGCATGGCTGGAATATTCATCGCATATGGAGCACCGATTGGTTTCAACGCCCAAATGCTGAGCTCGAAAAGCTGATCACCGCGATAGAACGTGCGAAGGCCAATACACTTGAACTCGAAGGTGACACAGAGAAGAAGCGCAAAGCAGTCAATGTGGAGATCATCACCATTGATCGTGATTACGTGACTGAAATCGGGCTACTGCCGAAGGATGTGATCGAAAACGCAACTCCCCTTTATAAGGAAGCGTCAATCACGCCAGTGATCCATGTTGAACTTCATGAAACGCCTATCGGCATTCTGGTTGAACACATTAAGGAAATTGTGGAGGTCGAAGGCCCTCTTCATCAAGACGAACTCGTCACTCGGCTCAGAAGCGCGTGGGGATTACAAAGAGCAGGCCAGCGCATCAACAGCCACGTAACCGTGGCAATATTGGCGGCCGCCCGAAACAAGCACATCAACATCGAAGGCGAATTCCTGCTATGGCCAAATGGAGAAATCAAGCTTCGTGATCGAAGTGAAGTTACCTCGCTCAGTTTGCGCCGCCTCGATATGCTTCCTCCAATGGAAATTGATCAGGGACTTCGACAATTGGTCGAGGCGAGTTTCGGTGCAACGCCTGATGAAGCAATCAATGCGATTTCCCGAGCGCTTGGGTTCAAATCAACAAGTGGTCAATTGAGGGAGCATATCCAAGCGAGAATTGGCTATTTGAAAAAAGCCAATATACTTGAGGAACGAGATGGGCTTCTCACACTCAAGACAATTTAAGACCGAAGAAACTCCGCGCCTGCTTCTGCCCCAATTGCGGAAGAAGCAGGCGCACTCAACGTCGCATCAATTGTTTAGTTTCTGGATCGTTCTTGAAGGCTACCACTTGGCAAGGATTTAGGGCGTCAGTTCTGAAATGTTTAAGTTTCTAAGCGCCGACCTGTTTTAGAGAGGCGATTTTTACGTGGGGGCAAAATGCAAAAATATTTAGCTTTCGTCGCGATCCTGATTGCGGCTCTGTCGTTTTCCAGTTTCGCGGATGCACGCAATACACCATGTTCTGGAAAGAAAGGCGGCGTTGCGCGTTGTACCGCCGATGGCAAGTTTCTCTGTCAGGACGGCTCAATCAGTAAATCCAAGCGACTGTGCACTAGAAAGTAGCAGTCGTATGGTTCGAATGATATTGACGGCGCTTCTCAGTGTAGGCGCTGTAGCCGCTCATGGCGCTGAAATCACTGGAAGAGCCTCGGTGATCGACGGTGACACAATCGAAATACATGGTGCACGCATTCGACTTAGCGGGATTGACGCCCCAGAAAGCACGCAGACCTGTAAGAATGCGGAAGGCAAGTTATATCGTTGCGGACAGCAAGCGGCCTTAAAACTCGATGCATTCATTCAGGAAGCACAGCCTGTCACTTGTTTGCCAGTGAATCGAGATCGGTACGGCCGAACCGTTGCGACGTGCCAAACAAGCCAAGGCCAAGACATCGCTGCATGGTTGGTCGAGAACGGTCTCGCATTGGATTGGCCAGTTTATTCCAAGGGAGCATACGAGGGCGTGCAAGACATTGCTATGCGAGCCTCTTCAGGCCTTTGGCAAGGTGATTTCATTGTGCCATGGGAATGGCGAAAACTGCCGAAAACACAGCGTCGATGAGCCAAGGAAAGCCAATGGAATCGAGCAGGATTACTTACGCCATCGGCGATGTGCACGGGCGTGCAGATTTGCTGGAAAAGATGCTGGATCAAATTCAGACTGATGTTGATCAGCGAGCGGTCGAGTATCGCATTATCTTTTTAGGAGACATCATTGATCGCGGACCTGATAGCAGGAGGGCGATGGACTTGGTACATGCAACGCTTAACGCTTCCCCGGATAGCCGCCTGATATTGGGCAACCACGAGGAATTCTTCCTACGGGTCCTCGATTGCAGCCAAGAGAGTGAACGTGTGCTGGACCACTGGTTAGGTAAAGGCGGTTTCGAGACGCTAGCGTCATATGGCCTTCTCGATTGCAGAGACGTCACGCACTTGGCCGAGGAATTCAACAAACATTTTCCTCATCATGTAGCAATGATGCGACAAGCCGAGAACCTTATCGTCGACGGAAACTTTGTGTTTGTCCATGCAGGCGTCCGACCGAACGTCTCTTTGAACGAACAACGAGAAAAAGACTTACGCTGGATCAGAGATGAGTTTCTCAACCATACGGATGCACATGAGAAATTCATTGTTCATGGTCATACGGTTACTGCATCGCGTAGGCCGGAAGTTTATTCAAACAGAATAGCACTGGACACAGGAGCCTATCAGAGTGGAATACTAGCCTCGGCGATAGTCGACCCAGTCGGGTTGGTAGAAAATGTAAGCCTTCTTACGGCGACGACTGACTGCATCCCAAAGCGTCAGTACAGATATAATTAGCGATCCAACAAGGTCGAATTCGCTATCCATCCGATATTTTGATTATCAATCTGCACGCGGCTCCATCTTCCCTTTATTTCCAACACAGAAACCTCAGCATCCTTCGGAATGACTCTCAATACATCAAAAGTCGTCCCAGGACCTTTCCTCAGATTGACTGCCGTCTTCGTATAACGTCTTGAAGCTTTTTCTGTTTCGGTGTCAGTTTTTACCGAGATACCTGCAGGAGCGTTAGTAGGGAGCGTTTCCGGATTTTTATTGGGCAGCAATTGTGGTGCCATATCCACCTCTTGAGGAGACGAGATGTTAGGCTCAGACCTCTGTCCCAAGGAAGGTGAAGATTCACTTGTCGTGCGACTGACAGAATTTGTGTCCGGTTGGCTGCTGCCGAATTCGAAAAAACGCAGCACAAAAAAGCTAGCAACCAGTCCTATCAAGACATACGCAATAGTCCTGAAATGATTGCGCTTGATCGCAGGGTCGTCGGGCGCAATCGCGCTGCGCACGTCATCTTCAATTGCAGGGGGGGCAACGGTTTTACGACCGCGAGGTAGCTCCGCCAGCAGACTACAGCCCTCGGCAAACTGCTCAATGAGACCTGTTTTTGAAAACTCGACTAGCTCATTGATACCACTTTTGCTCTTGAAGTGAACGGATTCGTAAAGGCAGATCGGAATTTGTCTGTTGTCGTTAAAGCGACGGTCTGGTCCGCCGTTTTTATTGGGGTACTTCCAGGTATGGCCGACAACCGTTGCATCGCTCGGTACACGTTCGGTTTCGATAAACCTTGAAGGCTGCCATCGCAAATTCAGATCAGCATACTGCACGGCACCGAACCGATTTCTATCTTGGACCAGAACGACATCGGGCATGAAGTACATAACCTGCCTACCGACATGAAGCGCAGGCGGAGTTATGTTGCTATTAATAATTGAAGGCAGCTTATATAAGAGTGCGGTCGCTTTCCTGTTAACGAGATGGCTCGCGCCTGCGTTTCGTTTCCAAGCGGTAAGCCCTTGCACTGCGCCGCCAGCCTCGATGTGCCATTTTGCGGCGCAACCACAAAGAGCATCAAATCCCTCAGTTAGACGCCTATAGCCCCTCTCCGCCTCCCCTTCGAGATCATAATAAAGCACCGTGGTACGTCGGTATGAATCAAGCCACGTACCTATCGCCCATCCAGGGAGTGCCAATAGGCTGAACAAAAGCGCAGTCCCTCCCCCGAGCGCCAGACCTGCCACGAACCCAACGCCGCCCAAAATCCAAGCCAAAGTGGTGGACATTCGCGATTGCGTAAACTTGGAATTGATTTCGTTGAGCAAATTTTCAAAGGATTCGTCACGCATATGCATGACGTCGCCAGACTCGATCTCAACCATAGTGACATCAGTGTCGAAATAGGTAGCGACCGGAGGCCGTTCACTTGGCGTTAGGTCTTGCGAAGATCGCTTGCGACCAGCATTACCCAACGTAGCACGATAATATAGTCCCCCAGCTCCAGCATGAATGTAATGACCGCGCGGACCTGTTCCTATCCGGAGGCCTTTAACGCCTACAGAAACGCCGACACCGCCCTTTGAAAAATTGAAACGAAATGGCCCCGCAGAAACCGATTTTCTAATATAAAATGGCAACTATTCCCCCAGATCGCTTGCTCGTATGTGCTGTGCTGTAAACCTATTGAAGATTTTGACCTATCTCCCGATAACACGCGTCGACAGCCCCAACGTCGTAACGGTTTAATGGCTTCCAAGCCCGTCCCTTGAAATCGAAAAACTCAATCACACACTTGTCACGTTCGGTATCAGCCCATTGCGCCGCAATGAGGCGACTATCGCGCCGAAACATCAGCGACAAATACAAGTTGTCTTCGCCACCGCGTGGAAAGCCCATTGGACGACCAGTATTACTATCACTCACAATCACCGCCGAGCAGCCGGTCCCACAGCCAAACTGAATCAACGAATAGTGCCCCGCAAAATTGGGTCCGTCTTTGAGACCATTGCGAATTCGAGTTCGAAACGAATTGAAATCCATATCGCGTCCCTTGAAGTCCGGCATCTTCGTTTTGCCGGAGAACCGTGCTTCGACAGGATATGCGCGGGGATCTGGAGCACTTACACGGGTAGCATTGGCCTGAACAGAATTCGAAGCCGACGATTGGCGTCCTTCGCATTGATGCCAGTTCATCTGGTAGCCATATTCGCTCGGACGCCCATAACACCAGCCAACAGAAGTGAGTTTGGCATCCAGCTTATCTCGTCGTCCGCAAGCTTTATGTGTTTCAGGAGAGTCCCCGGATCCACCCCGGCATAACTGATTTTCTGTTTGCCACTGCGAAATTATCCGGGTGGGTTCGAATACGTTTTTGTCGAGTGTTATGACCTTCCCCGATTCAGAGACGATCCTATTCGTGCGTGGATCCCAACCGAACGCAAATTCGGCATCTCCAGACGAGGTCTTGCCAGAGAAGCTTCGCGCAAACCATTCGACGACACCTGTGATCTGGCAATTATCCGTGCAGCTAACTTTAACCGTGTCGGCTTTCGGGCTATAGGCCCGTTCGGGCCAACGCTCAACAAACTTGCGCTTTTCATCAACGATGAACGATTTGGTCTGGACCTTGTCGTAAAATGTAACAAAGTCAGCATACGCGCTTTCCGCGAAGTTCATTGACTGGCTGTTTGATTGCGACCAAGTTTCATAATAGCTCGTCAGAAAAGCGCGTGCTCTATCTTCTCTCGTGTCATTCTGCGGAGTGCTCTCCGCAACTGACGGCGACTGGACGGTCTGAGGTGTTGTCACCACAGAGGGTGTCGATGCCGCAGTGGCTTCACCGCTCGTTGTTACTTTGAAGTCTTGCATCTCAGTCGCGGTCAGATAGCGCATATCCGTGCTCGGTACCGACAGACTGAGCTGCAGAAGCCTTGGATCGATGCCCATTTCGACTAGATAGGTAATGATGTGCGCTGTAACCCTTTGGACAGCAGCCACCGCACTTTGCCCGTCCAGTGTATGTTCAGGAGCAAACGATGACTGATGGACACCTATTGCACCAGGTTCCGCGTGCCGGTTGATACCACCCACAAACGCAAGTGCACATGCAGACGAGCATTCCATGGAACGAGGTTGCATTGTCGATAGACCAAGGGATCGGATCATTCGACCGTATGCCATCGCGGAAATAATATTGCCCCCTCCACTTGAGAACGAGACAATCTTGGCACCAGTAGCGCCAACTTCGCGAGCAAACACACTTGGATCGTCGTTGGTAGAGAACTCGCCTTTCAAGACCAATGCCGGTGGTCCATCATCAAGTGGTACACGTTCAACAGCTATTTCCGCACGTGCGAATGTCGCAAGCGAAAGTATGGCGATAACATTTGCTATCAGGAAACGAGCCAATTGCCATGAACCCATTACCATTACTCACTTTATCTGGCTGAAATACGAAGAGCGTCAAGGGTTTCAGGCGTGATTGTTCCCGTAACCTTCAATCCATAATCGCCTTGAAGCCTTTGCAACCCTGTTTTCATTGTTGGTCCCAGAAGCCCATCGATGTCACCGCTGTAGTAACCGTATGCGAGCATGGCGAGCTGGACCTGTTTCACGACTTCCTTGAACTTGTCGCTATTGCCAGGGAGCGTCTTTAGCGGCATGGCTGTGCCACCTGTCGCACCCGATCCAGATGGCGCTGATGGATAATATTGGGGCGACGGCGCAGGGGCAGTGTTAACAGGCGGATTATAAAGCGGTGCCGCATAACTCCGGGAAGGCGCACTGTAAGAAGGCGCTCGATAGGAATAGCCGCCGGTTGAGGAACGGTGACTGCTATGTGACCGGTGTGAACTGTGGCTTCTGTGGCCAGCCAGAGTGTAGTCGTGGTCCATCCTGAAAACATCGAATAGAGATTTCGAGCTTCCTCCGTCATCTATGGACGGCTTTGGTGGCATTGCCACCGCTTCCGCTGGCAAGAACCCAGCGGCCAGCAAAGATGGAATTGCGAATACCTTCTTTTTCATAATACCCCCAACGCCCTGTAACCGTGATTACGCGGATGCCATTCAAAGAAGCCCCCACAAGCTTCCTTCATCGAACATCCATCACATTCCTCTAGAAAAGTCTTCTTCCAGTCCGAGATCGTAGCCGGAGCCAGCGATCTGTAAGCCACTGGCACAGTGCAGAGTGGAAAATTGTATAATTTTGCTTCCAGCCCTCGACTTTGGACGATGTTCAATGCCGTAGCTAGTCCCATAAATTGATCAGAACTGTCGAAGAATAGCGCGTCCCAATTTTTCCTGCCGTAACCAATGTTTTCCATCTGCATGATGGCCCAAACGTCAATAAAGGGCAGCATCGTTGTAATGAATCTCGCCAGTTCCGGCAGGTGCTCTGCGTTCGGGCGCATCAGCACGGTTCTGAGTTCGATCCGACATCCAGCACGTGCCATCAGCGCCAGATTTTTCTGCAAGTGCTCGTAAGCCCCAGCTTTGCCGACGATCTCGTCATGCACGCAAGAATCTGCTGAATAAAGAGGGACGCCCCAAATTACACGACTGAGATCAATCTGGCTTAGAGCGGATAGATCCTCGTTAGCAAAATGCTGAGCATTTGTCAGAATGTGAAAGCTGATATCGGGCCGCTGTTGCATTACACGGCCGAGAAGTCCGAAAAGCTGAGCCTTGTAGAGAGTTGGCTCACCACCCGACAATCCGAGTACCGCATTGCGCGGAGCCAACAATGCTGCGGCTTCGAAGTATGGAAACAGATCCACATGATGCTGTTTCGGGGGCTGAGAACACATCACGCAAAGCTGGTCACATCGCTCGGTAATTACGAATGTATTATGAGGCGAGTTCCTGCGAACAAGACGATCAGCGACCCCCTTTCTCGGATTGACAAGGAGCACATCGCCATTGACATCGGAAGGCGAAATTCCCGAGATTGTTATTTGGCCTGCCTTGCCTTCGAAGATGCTTTTGCCATCCGAATCTGCCACGAGATTTGCTTCGAAAGCTTCGTCGACCCACGGCTCGTCCAACGGTCGATCTGCCCATAGCCTAACAACAAAGGGCTCCGACGCATCTGACATTGCTTTGATACGGAGCGGTATCATGTGTGCACCTCAACCATCTGAGGGCTCCAATCGGCGATACCGAGCCAATGTGCGACAGAGAACCGAATTGCTTCGTCATTGCTATATAAAAATTCGAATGCCTTATCGAAAATGGCTGTGTGGCGACCACAGAACCACGTTTCGTGCCGAGGAACGTCAATGCGACCATAGCGCGAAAGGTCATCTACGACATCGGTCCCGCAGAAAGGTTGATAAACGCAATGAATGCAATCCGGGTCGAAATTGTTCAGCGACGAGGCGTTAAGAGCGGCAATCTTTGTGGAATCCAAGCCTGACGAGAGGTCACCTATGCTGAGATCAATCCGACCGATACGTGACAGCATTCGGGCTTCGTCGGTTGGATAAAACACGCCATCATGATCAATGACCAGATAGTCTGACGCGAAGAAGTTTGGATTTCGAAGATCCACATGCTGATCTGATCCGTTGCGAAGGATACGCTTCAGACACTGGCTGAAATAGTATTCTTCCAAAACCGATCCAGTTTCGAAATTGCGCTGGACCAGGCGATCAATGAAATCGTTATAAAGAGTATTCCAGCGTTGAAGTACGTCACCGCGCTGCTTCAGTTTCCGGGCAAATCCCTGATAATTTATGGGGCGCAGGTAAATTGACCGAATGCCGAACTGTTCAAAATTCGTGATCAAAGCTTCCAGATCAGGAGGATTATCGACATCAATGGTAGGTAATGCCGAAATCTTGCCTTCTGGAAAGCGACGAACTGCCTCGTTCAGATTCCTGAAGAACGCGTCCGTTTTTGAAGCCTCATGCGTTCTTTGCCGTTCGTGAGTTCTACGATCTCCGTCGACGGACGTGCTTATAAAAGTGTCGTCATCTACCAGAAAGGACCATTCGCGCTCAGACAAATTTTGCAGGTTCGTGCAAACGACAAACTGAGCACACTCGAAACGTTGTCTGCAAAACGCCCTCACCTTTTCAAGGATATCCAACCGGAGCAGTGGCTCTCCACCCTGAAACTCGATCTTGATCGACCTGGTTGAAAGTTGGTTCAGAAACTGGAGTACAGCGTCAAGGGTTTCGCTGTTCCAGTCGAATCCCTTTGCCGTCTCCGAAACGCGAGAAACCTGGCAATAGCCGCAAGTCAGATTGCAGCGCAGTGTGGGAACCAGGATCAGATACGTCAGCTCACCCGCAGCCGCCTGGCGTCGCGACCATCTGTAAGCAAATGAAGTCCAGGCAAGGTCGTTCTGTTCTTCAAATGCGTGGCCATTCGACTTTAAAAACTTCAAGTCGCGTTCAACGAGCTCGCCATTCGCATAGCGATCTAGGAACTTGGCATCTGACCGGAAGAAGCCCCCCGCGTCGTCCGAGAATAGATATTCCTTATCCGTATCTTTGAACTTAAGCGGCCAGACCTCTGTCATTTTATGACCGCTGACAACAAGGATTTCCGCAACGAAAGCGTTTCGACGAGAATCTTCTCGCGATAAATCTGATGGACGATGGCGCTTCGAAAAACTGCAACAGATTGCTCATAGATTTCTCGAACGGTTATTTTATCGCCATCCAGCGAGAAACTGACGTCGGGATATAAGGTCTGAAGCCTTAAAACAGCCGCTTCTGCGTAAGGTAAAAATGCTTCAGTGATTTCGCCGACCAATGATCGGGTTTCGCCACAAAATTGAAAATTCATATCGTCCCAGCCCAGAAACCATATTGCCTAGCTCTTCTGTGCGATCAAGCGGAAAACTGATCATCTCCCCTTTAGTATTAGATCAATCTTTGGATGCCGCTCCTTGACTCAAGGTATTTACTGTCGGACCATGTCGGTCGATAGGTTTGTTTTCCCCTCGCGTGGAAGGGAGTGTGTCATGAGCAACGATCATCATCAGGAACATAAAGATCGATGGAAGCATGACGGGGTACGCGTGATAAAAGGTGAACAGCTAGACCCCAACACCGCACAAACCCCAGGGATGTTCCGTCAAGCCGCAATCAATCATGCACGTGTTGGTGCGCAGAAAATCTGGGCGGGGACGGTTGCAATCGAACCCAATGCCAAAACGGGTGTCCATCACCATGGAGCGTTGGAAAGTGTCATTTTTGTTCTGCGAGGAAAAGCGCGGATGCGCTGGGGAGATCGACTAGAGTATGTTGCTGAAGCCGGGCCAGGCGATTTTATTTTTGTACCACCCTATGTTCCCCATCAGGAGATTAATGCCGATCCGGACAATGTGCTGGAATGCGTTTTGGTTCGATCTGACAACGAAGCAGTTGTCGTGAACATCACAGACGTGGAACCTATCGAAAATCCAGAAACGGTCTATTGGGTCGATCCGATACATCCTCACCCAGAACAGAGCTAAAATCCTCATTAAGGATGTTCTGCTGGTCCTAGAGAAGACAATCAAAGCCCGCTCAATCTAATCTGTCACCAGTATCCAATGGCCCACCGCGAAATAATATAGCTTTTGCATTTTCGGCCTGATCCTCTTGGACGGCTTCAATTTTATAAACCTTACTGCCCGACACTAAAAATTGCGGACTTTGTGCATCAACAAGAGACAAAACATCATCTGGCGCTGAAATAAATTCAGTAATAGTCCAATGTTTTCCAGAACCCATCTACAAAACACCCCATGTTTAATAGCGACAGCTTTTGCGAGCCACCGTTAGATATACTAATGTTTATTTTACCAAATTCTTGTAATTGCCCAGATAATGCTTATCAATTAACCACGCTTGCGAGTGCAGTATGAAAACGCATGAGCGACTGCTACTAGATACCTGCATCATAAGTCAATTTGCTTACAAGAATCCTCCGCATCAGCTTATCACATGGTCCCAGCGATTTCCGGACAATTATTTTGCGATCTCTGTTTCGACTGTAATCGAGATACAGAAGGGAATAGAAAATCTCCGGCTCTCGGGCTCGCCCCGCGCGGATGCACTGGAGAAATGGCTGGATCGACTACTCGCCAGCGACCTCGTTTGCCTTGATCAAGACGTCATTACCGCCCGAATAATTGGGCAGATGATCTCTACGCCAGCCTTGAAATCTCTGTGGGTACCAGACGCAAAATCTAAGAAGCCCAAATTTGGTCAAGACCTGCAAATAGCCGCTGCTTCAATACGCCACCAAATTCCGATAGCGACAGAAAACGTCAGCGATTTCCTTAGAATTCATCAATGGTACACACTTCCTGGACTTTGCAATCCTGCTACAGGTGAATGGTATGCTGGATCGAAAAAAACAGAAATGGTGCCTTGACTCCCAGATTTTGTTCCTGTTATGTTCCCACCATGAAACACGCGCTCACCCATTCCCCATTGCTGACTATGCTCCCTGTTGAGCTTGTCACCCGCGCGCGTCGAATACGTACCTTCTGAGTTTTTGAACCCCGCAGTTCATAGACGGCTTGCCGTCCTCAGGAGCAATGCAATGTTCCATTCCATTAATGATGTCCTAGCTGACGCACATCTTCGTGCGGCCAGCAACTTATTTGCACCTTCAGTTGTTTTAAAGTGCAGGGGCCGCGCTCTCTTTCGATCACAGAAGGCTCGAAACCTAGCTTGCTATTTTGACCTCAGCCCCGACGTACTGGCATGGTCGTGCCTGCCGATCCTACTCGGCTCGACAGAGACATTTCACATCCCAGACTTCGCAGTTCAGAGAGTGGATGGCGACTACCTTGTCGATGTCCATGACACACCGGAATGGGCTCTTGCGGCGGCAGAGAATGAAGGCTGGTTATATGATCAGCACACCTACAAAAAGATTGAACAAACAATCATTTTTAATGCCGTCGATCTCGTTCCCTTTGCCTCATCTACGGTTTCGCTCGGAGACCGACTTCGACTACTTTCCGCGTTAGACGATGACGGTCCTCTACTTCTTAAACATTGCTGTCAGTTGGTACGCAATTCTAACGAACCGATGAGCGCTTTGGCCGCGCTCTATTTTTCTGGAGAAGTTTCATTCGACCTGAATGAAAGAATAAGCCCGGAAACTAGGGTTTCGAGAACTTAATCTAACTTCAAAATCAGAATTATCCAGATCGGCTTTTGATGCCCGATAACGAGGAGGCTTACGATGAACAATCTGAACTATTTAACTGAAACGATCAATACGCTCGAAAAATTGATCAACGATCTCAGGGTTTTACGCGAGGGCAAACAACCGGACCTGAACCTTTTGGATAACAGCCCACTTCTCAACGACTGGGTTCGAACGACCCGCTCCTTACCGTGTCTAGAAGGAATGGTTCTAGAGCATCCGAAGCTCGGTAGCCGCAGACTGATTACGACAAGCGAACTGTTTTATGTCGATCCGCAGTTGCACTTCGCGCGCACGTATTCGCGATTTTATCGACTCGGTAAACCCGCTCCAGTCAGAGGTCTACGTTAATTTTTTGAGGGCGACGTCTATGACAATGTTTCGAATATCGCACTGCAGCCGGTCTCCATCTTTCAATGCTGTGAAACCTTGTGAGAAAACAGAATGCAGAATTTCCAACAGACACCCGAAAACCTGGCGTTGCGCCTTGCTGTTGCGCATCTTATTCGGCAAATTCGAAGGCGAGGTCTTCATGATTTACTCGCGGGCCGAGTGCTGGACCTAGTTGTGACATGTGAACATGCAGATGACCTGGAGCTTTATGAGAAGGCCCTTGGTCGGTTGGACTATTACAATTCGAAACGGCCGTCACAGCGAAGCATCGTCCTACTAACAGCCCAAAAGCGGGATCACAGTGATTTTGGTGATGATCACGTCACCTACAAGCAAACCGTCTATTTCGCACAACACGTAGCTTCCTTGCCACAGCAGGTGTTGGACTCCGCTGATGATATCATCGAAATCAAGATTGATGGCTCTCTGTGTGAAGCAATTGCAAATGAAAGTCTTCTAACTCCGCCGCGTTTTTCCGATCTGCCTGTCCCTGCCCCGTTCTCGTTACGCATCCTCGCTTCGATGATCTGTCAATCATGGAGTGATCAGGACGTTCAACACAAGCTTGATCGCGTGACCAGAGGAGCAAAAGCGATCAGCACAAAAAACGAGATCAACCTCGATAATATCGCAGGATACGGCGAAGCGGCTTCGTGGGGAAAAAGGCTTGCAGAAGATCTAGCTCTCTTCGCCAAGCGAGAACTGGACTGGGACGATATTGATCGTGGTGTGTTGCTTTGTGGGCCGCCAGGCGTCGGCAAAACGCTTTTTGCTCGTGCATTAGCTGGAACCTGCAAAGTCCCCTTGTTTGCGCACTCTCTAGCGCAATGGCAAGCCAAAGGTAGCTTAGACGATCTCCTCAAAGCGATGCTTTGTGCATTTGAGCAGGCGAAACGGGAAGCGCCATGCATTTTGTTTGTCGATGAAGTTGACAGTTTCGGAACACGATCCCAGCTTTCTGGGAGAAATTCCAATTACGCGCGGCAGGTTATCAATGGATTTTTGCAGTGCTTGGACGGTCTGGATGGACGAGAAGGTGTCGTCGTAGTTGCAGCGACCAACGACATCAATGCAATTGACCCTGCGATCATTCGTTCTGGAAGAATTGAACGGCATGTTCACATCCCCCTCCCCGATGCAGTCGGAAGGGAACAAATCCTCAAATACCATTTGCGAGATGCCCTGTCAGGGGAAGACATTTCTGAAATCGCTGTTAGGATTGAAGGCGCGTCCGGTGCAGACATTGCCCGACTGGTGCGAGAAGCACGGAGCCGCGCACGAACGAGGAAAGCCCCTCTAAGCGCGTCAGACCTTGCCATCAATATTCATTCTCCGCGCCCGGTATGTATTCAAGACATCCGCCGAACAGCCATTCACGAAGCCGGGCATGCTATCGTTGCAGATGAATTGTTCGATGTTACTGGCATCAAACCAGTGTCCGTTCATATCAGGCGAACCTTCCGAGACCGTGATTGCAATCTCGGCGGCACACTGATGCAAATTCGAGCAGATAGAATCCTAACAACCAGAAACGCTTTTGAGGCGCAGATTTGCACACTTTTGGGTGGGTTAGCCGCCGAGAAGGTTGTGTTTGGAGAGACGACTGATGGCAGCGGCGGCGGCTCTCAATCTGATCTAGCAGAAGCGACCCGAATTGCAATTCGGATGGAAGCATCCTTCGGCTTGGGTAACGGGCTGGCTTTCTTAGCTACTATGGATCTGTGCGACGAAACCCTACTGCGCCAAAATACCCATCTCCATCAGCGTGTGAATGAAATCCTTCGAATCCAGTTTGATAGAGCGGTCGGCATCATCGAGAAAAAAGCGAAAGCCGTTTCTTCAATCGCCGCGAAGCTCGAACGTTATTCGATACTCAACGAAAGGCAACTGAAAAGGATTCTTCTGCGAGAAACCAAATCGACTACCCGCGCTCGGAGGCAATAACCAAATTCATTGCCAGAAGATTGCTTAAAATATAAAAATTTATTTTCAGAAGAATGCGAAAGAGGAAAGCATGGCTACAGGTACAGTAAAATTTTTCAATCATGAGAAGGGCTTCGGTTTCATCACACCAGAAAATGGTGGTCCGGATGTATTCGTTCACATCTCTGGTATAATGGCAGGCGGAGACCTCCGGGACGGTGATAAAGTGAGTTATGACGTTGGACAGGATCGCAAGACTGGTAAATCGAAGGCTGAGAACGTTACCCTTCTGTAAGCTCTTCGGCAAACCTGCTCAGTATAGCCTCGGATATTATGATAATGCTCGCGCCAAGCGGGCAATATATCAAGGAACGCTCCATCGGCTGGCTAAATCCACGGCTCCTATTTCGCGTATAAAAATCCAAATCGGCGGTTTAATTCTAAAATCCGCAGGTCCCTGATCTGATTAGAATTGCCAGTGCGATGACGCAGGGAATAAAGCTACATCCCACCACAATATCCTATCAACCAGCCCTAATATCCCCGCGAATAATCGATATTAATGTTTGCGAGGTTGTTCTTCATCTGGAATGGCTAAAATGAAAATTCGTCACTACTTTACTAGTGCGTTCGTTGCGCTCACGGCAATGAGCGGTCAATGTCTTGCAGAGACGACTGAAGTTTCCACTGATGCGCAGGCAGCTTTGGAAAAAAGTCCGGTCTACCGCCTCTACAAAGCTGCCTTAGTAGAATGGACCGCCGATAATTGCTCTCCCGCTATAAATACAGAAAGGGCAATGAGCGCCAAGACTATCTTGAGCGAAACAAATGATACCAACGCTGTAGAACTCTTCCGTACCCTGAATGCGGAACGCGCCTTGCTAATTCGAGACCGGGGAGACGATCCATGCGATCTGGCCATGCGGGATGTATTTACCCCTGTTGAGCAATCGAAAAAAGACTTGCAGGTTCGCACCGCCGCTGAACGGGCTCGAATTCGAACACTTAGAGAGGCTACACTGATTGAATGGGCGGCGAGAAACTGTTCGTCGGCGGTCGCCCCGAAAACCGCCGCTCAGGCACAGCAAACGTTGAAGAACTTTAACGAGGAGGAAGTACGATTTCATCGCCTCGTCGTCTCGTCCGAAATTCAAACAGAAGCACAGAGCGGTAAGGATGCGTGCAAGTCCGTGTTGAACGAAATTTCGAGTTTGTGATCCGTCTTCAACGTCAGATCGTGTCTGTAAATAGACATATCGACTTTGGCACGAGGCCGTTGCGTTCCCATACGTGGCAATTAAAAAGGAACTCAAACCAAGATGAAGGTACTTAGCCTTGAAACTCGCTCACATCAATCTGGTCGCTAGAAATGCGGAAACGCTCGCTGCATTTTATATGGACGTCATGAAATGCGAGTTGCTTCGCGAGCCCAGGGTTTTATCAGGCGATAAGGTCTCACGTGGTAACGGGCTTCCGGATTGCGAGATCTATTCGATCTGGTTAAAGTTTCCGGAGCTCGAATGGCCCTTCCTTGAGATACATGAGCATAAGACCACCCATTCGCGCGACCTGCCAAAGGTCAATGAACCTGGTTATGGTCATCTTTCTTTCCGGATAGAGAACCTCGACGATATACTTTCGAAAATCATCAGGGCGGGTGGGTCACAGATCGGGCAAACTACAAATTTCGGAATGCCGGAGAAGCCTTACTTTATCGCTTATGCACGTGATCCTGAAGGGAACGTGCTTGAGCTTGAACAAATGGGCGCGTGAGTTTGGAGAGTAAATCACCGACTAACCATGAAGTATGCGTCTTCCGAGACGTAATCAAATAAGGGAATGGTATAGCGTGCCAAGGCGGGAAAGCGTTGTTGCCAGTCCTCGTCAGACAAGTTTCGAAGCCACTGGCAAGTGTTCGTAACTGAACGCGCATAATCGGTAACCGGTATGTATCCGATTTTCTGTGCGGCTTCAGTACTCAAAGTAAACGGAGCAGGAACTGACCAAGGTGTCCAGCCAACGAGCGAGTCCTTACCTGCATCGGCGACATTAATTGGCTTAAGTATCCCTTTCCAATCCATGGCTTTGGCAATGTGAGAGCCGATCTCATGAACGGTCGGAGCAACCGGATCTGCTATATTAAGGATGAGGCTCCCAGTTTGGTTTAAAGCAGCGTTCGTCACCTCGGCTATGTTCAGCGCGGCAGTCGTATGGAAACGGCTTTTCCCATTAAAACAGAGTGAGCGCGACGAACAGCCCACTGCTTTCGGCGTTGACGGGATCGCAATAGCACTTTCTTTCAGAACTTCTGTTTTGCCCGCTTCGGCATAAAGTAGGTTCGGATATTGACGAGTGCTTCGGCGACGTCAGCAGCATCCTGGCGGGTCGCTTTCCGTTTTGTCTCGCCGAGCTTGCGGATGGGCGCAATGATATCGCCAGTCCCGGCATGACCTCGAAGAACCGGCTGCCAAAGCCTCGGCGCGTATCCTGTTGCCAGCAAAAAGCAGAGGTCCCAATCGAACGGATCAAAGGTTTGGTCATCGATCCTGGTGAACCTGGGCCTGTGGTCTTTCGGGGTTTCGGAAAGGTTCGCGGAGATACGGTTATATTCCGCAACGATCGTCTGCACGGCCCGATGTTCGGTTGTTTGCATCGGCAAGTTCAGGGCGTCCTGGCCGGTCAGTTCCGGGATCCACTTGCGTGGGTCGATGAACTTCGGGCCGATGATGAGAGCCGTAAGATAACCATCGAGACCGCTCATTGACCAGATTGGCGATGCCGGACGACGTGCCCTGATAAAGGCTTCGAACGCCTCGTCATCGAGCTTCGGTCGTGCCGTCGTCGCCTGGCTGTTCGGTGTCATGCCGCCCGTCGCTCCTGCTGTGTCATCGCTTCACGCTCAGCCTTCCAGGCCCACGGCAGGAGACTTTCCATTTCGTTGGCTTTCACTTTGCCGGAGATGATGCGCTCCAGCACATCGGCAAGCCAGACCTCGGGGTCCACACCATTCAGTTTACAGGTGTTGACGAGCGATGCGAGGACAGCGAAAGTCTTTCCACCCCGCTCGTTGCCCACGAACAACGAATTCTTCCTCGTCAGGGCCACGGATTTCATTGAACGCTCGACCACATTGGAGTCGACCTCGATCCGGCCATCATCAAGGCAGGCTGTCAACCCGCTCCAATGGTTGAGCGTGTAGCTGACGGCCTTGCCAAGTGCCGATTTCGCCGACACCTCGTCGCGCAGTTCGGTGAGGTGGGCCTTCAGCTCCCTCATGACTGGAGCTGCCTCCCGACGTCTCACGACGAGCCGGGTATCGGCGCTTTCGCCGCGCAGTTTTGCTTCGATCCGATAGATTTCCGCAATCCTGGCAAGGATCGACAAAGCCTCCGAAGAACCCGTCAGCTTGACGACATCAACGAACTTGCGCCGGGCATGGGCAAGGCAGAAGGCTAGCCGCATGGGTGCGACATTGCTCTTGCCCCGACGTTTGACCATGGTTTTATAGGCTTGGTATCCATCGACTTGAAGCACGCCGGTAAACGACGACAATTGTCCCTCGATCTCGCGGGCGCTGCGGCTTTCGGTAAAGATATAGGCCACAGCCGGCGGTGCCGGACCATTCCAGGGACGGTCGTCAACCGCCTGCGCCCATAACTGGCAGACCTTGGTTCGTTTGCGGCCCGGCTCGAGCCGGGGCAACGGCGTCTCGTCACAGAACACTCTCGGCTGCGAGCGGATAAAGGCGGTAAGCGCGTCATAGAGAAGCTCCAGCCACCAGGCGACCCGCATTACCCAGGCGCCAAGCGTGCCGCGATCGATGATGACACCGCAGGAGGCCAGCATTTGCGCCTGACGATTGAGCGGGAGATGCCAGGCAAACTTCGAAACAGCGACATGCGCGGCAAACGCAGTGGTCACCATGCCACCGTCCATCACGCGCGCCGGTGCAGGTGCTTGCACGACGGCACTCTCACAGGCCCGGCATGCATAGCGCGGCCGGATCGTCCGTTTGACCCGGACAACAGCAGGTACGATGTCGAGCGCCTCGCTGACGTCCGTGCCGATGCAATGCAGTTCGAACGAACAGCAAGGGCAAATCTTGCTCTCCGGCTCAATGATCTCTTCATAGCGCGGAAGATGCTTGGGCAAACGGCCGATATTGCGGGCAGGCGATCGCCGTGCCTGTGTTTTGTCTTCATCGGCCGGTGCGGCATCGTCATTGGCTGCAACGGGAATATCGCCTGGATCGCCCAGGTCGAGTGTTGCCTGGGCCGGATCGATGATCGTCATCTTCTCCGATTTCGTCCCGAAGAGCTGGCGCTCAAGGAAGACAATACGCGCTTTGAGGTCGGCATTCTCTTCGTCGAGCGAGAGAATGATCCGGGTCAATTGCGCAGCATCCTGAGGCAAGGGATCGGGTCGAAGCAGCATGACTGACCCTACCATATGAACCTGAATCTTCAAGCAAAACCAATAGGATCAGCCTACTTTTGAGGGTCGTCTCACCGCGTTTCGCTTGACCCGTGTCCAGTCAATGCCCGCCAGTAAAAGTGAGAACTCCTGGGCATTCATCTGCATCGCACCATCGCGGATCGGGGGCCAAACAAACTTTCCGCTTTCCAACCACTTTGTCGCCAGGATCATGCCTGACCCATCCCAGTAAATGCAGCGAAGTCGATCCAGACGCTTGGCGCGGAACACGAACACGTCGCCACAATAGGGATCGGCCGCAAGCGCTGACGCCACCAAAGCCACAAGACCATTCATACCGCGCCGGAAGTCGACAGGTTGCGTCGCCACCATGATCTTCACGCCACTCGGCGAAACTCCGATCACCGGCGACCTCGCAAGGCCGCCACCATCGCTTGCGCCAGTTCAGGTGCTACCGGGCCCATAACCGTCATGCGCGCGCCAGCAATCTCGATCTCAATCCGACCTGCGGCAACGTGGGCGACATCCGACGGCAAGCTTCCGGGAGGCGTTCGATCGCCAACCACCGTCACGGGCACGAACATCGCCTGCTGCGCACTGGACCTCGCAGATCGTTGGGAGGTCAGCCCAGCGTCCCGGCGCCAGACGTTCAGCAAGCCGCGATTGACGCCCCAGCGCCGGGCAACGGCCGAGATGTTAACATCAGGTTCCGCGCTTTCCGCAAGGATCCGCGCCTTCTCCTCGTCTGACCAATTCCGCCGCTGGCGCCGACCGGTGATCACCTCGATCCGACGATACTTTCCCTCATGCCTAGCTTCATGCATGCCTTCATCCATGACTTCAAGCATGGCATCAGCGCGTTCTCCAACCATTCCATTCCGCTCCTATCGATGAAGGAGCTTATCTCGCGGCCTCATTCACAAAAGAAAAGGTGGGTTGTTCGTCGCGCTCACAAAACAGATGGGAATCACCTCACGGCCGTCTAACATGCGCTTCACAAACCACCACTCGCGGGGATGCGAAGAATGCGTGCCGTGAATTGCACCGGGACGTAAAATTATAACAGAACGCCTAGCTTTATCGAGTAGCCGTCTTTCGAGCGCAACCTTTTTTGTCGAGTAATTCGTTGAACCAGGTTCGACAGTTGACTGTTGTTCTGTCATCCCGTCTGGCAAGTCCGGAAAACCATTCTCTCGCGCTTCATCAAGTGTTCTGCCAGACGCATCACGATAAACGCTCGATGACGAGATCACTACAAGCTGCCCAATTGATGACTCCAGTTCGAGCAACTGATTTGCATGTGTTTGGTCGAACGCCACTGTGTCGATCACAGCGTCAGCGCCTTCGCCGATGGCCTGTGCTAAAGCGCCCGGTTGTTCACGATCCAAAAAGATTGCCTTAGCGCCAAAGCTCACGGCTTCATCGGGAATGTTTCCATTACGACTTGCGAAGGTAACGCCCCACCCTTCCTTCAACAATTTCAGGCCAACTACCCGACCGATTTGCCCGGTTCCGCCAATGATAAATGCCTGCTTCGTCATGTGGCCTCCAAGCGCTTGTGGTTTGGCTGAGCCTAACAAGCGCAGCTGGGTTTATAAAGGCAAATGGATGCGGATAATTGGCACCAGAAAATAAAGTTCAAAGCGCCACTGAAAGCCATGGCCATCTAACCTAGTAGTCTGCACATTTGCTGAGAAATTGATCCATTTGAAGGTTATTGGGATTAATGCGGAGAATGCCAGTGCGCATGTCGTCGAACCCATCCGGAGCATAGACTGCACCACTCTCAATGCCGACCCCAAACCGAGTGCAGTTGATCAGGTATCGATCAATTCCGTCTTCAACTCGCGTGAGTTGCGGACAAGGGGAACCGAATCTCTGCTGATACCAGAGATGGACACGAGCTTGGTTCCTGATTTCAACTTTATCTGCAAGATCGCCTAGCAATTCTCTGGCTTTTTGAATCTGAGCGTCTTCTGCTTCCCACGAGAGATCGTCGGCATCGAAGTAGAAAACATCATAATCTTTGATGGCCCAATTTGGTTCATTGCCACTTTTGAGGTTCCATACTGTTTGAAATAAGCAACCCGCAGTCAGAGTAGCTTGAGGCAATTTCATTATGGGAAGAACTTCCAAAAGCCAACGGTTTGTCTCGTTTCTCTTTATCTGTTCGACAAACTGTTGTTCAGAAGATGACATGATTTCATGGTCTCCACGTTCGCGCAATGTTCTGCACGTCAGTCTATGGCCGCGATTGTTAGTCGTTGTAGTTGCGATTTTTTCTGAACAGGGTTGAATCCCGCCTTCCGGTACCGCTGTTGACCCGACATCCTCAAGGAACAGACAATCCGTCGATGAGGTTGGTTGCTCGTTTCAGTGCCGCTTTTGCCACATTTAGTTCTACGGACACTTGGAACGCATTTCTGCGGCTTAAACGCAGAAATGCTTGAAAAACAGCATCGGAATGCTCGGCCAGAACAATCAGTTGCCAACCGCTCGGCGCGCGAGCGCCCGACAACCAATATTTTGCAGTCCGATCACTTGCCCCTGTCCATTTTGTGATTTCTTTAGCCGCTTTGCGACTATCGCCAAGTTCTGATTTTAACGCGATTGACATCTCTTCTAGAAAAATACGCCGCGATTGCTTCAGAACTTCTGTGCCCTTTTTAGGAACCATTGTTCTTACCCTTATAGTGTATAGTCGTTCTTTAATCAGCTATTCCGCCAAGAAAGACGATGATTATTGATTGGAGTCACCAAACAGGTCCCGTCTCAATGCCTCCCGTGTCGGCGGCAGCTTATGTACGTATGTCTACAGACCATCAGCGCTATTCAACCGACAATCAGCTTGCCGTTATTCAATCATATGCCGAGAAGAACAATTATGAAATTGTTCAACTCTATGCTGACGAAGGTAAGAGCGGCCTAAGTCTACGTGGGCGCGACGCATTAACGAGGTTACTTTTCGACATTGAAAATAGTCACGTTCATTACAAGGCTCTCCTTGTATACGACGTTAGCCGCCTCGGACGATTTCAAGATCCTGACGAAGCTGCAGAAATTGAGTTGAAATGCAAACGTGCCGGTGTCTCGGTGCATTATTGCGGAGAGCTATTTTCGAATGACGGCAGTATGGGCTCTTCCATCGTTAAAACACTCAAACGCGCCATGGCTGGCGAGTACAGTCGTGATCTTTCCATCAAAGTTTATAATGGGCAAGTTCGCCTAATCCGATTAGGCTTTCGACAAGGTGGTGCTGCCGGTTACGGCCTGCGACGCATGTTAATCGATCAGTGCGGCAATCAGAAAAGCGAACTTTTGCCAGGTCAGCAGAAGAGCATCGCGACTGATCGGGTCATTCTCGTTCCCGGCCCCCTAGAGGAGCAGAAACGAGTGAGGGATATCTACGATTTATTTGTTAATCAGAAACGGACGGAAGCCGAAATAGCCCATCACTTGAACGAGATGAGCGTCTTGACCGATTTAAATCGCCAATGGACGCGAGGTACCGTTCATCAGGTACTCACTAACGAAAAATACATTGGCAACAATGTTTGGGCAAAGACGTCTTTCAAACTCAAATCCAAACATGCACGAAATCCCCCGGAAGAATGGGTTCGAGCTAACAGCGTCTTTGAACCAATTGTAAACGAGGAACTTTTCCTGAAAGCCACGGGGATTATTCTCGAGCGCTCTGCGCGATTGAGTGACGAGGCAATGTTGGAGAAACTGGCAAAGGTGTTTCACGATACGGGCTATCTTTCTGGATTGATAATAGATGAAGCGGAAGAATGTCCTTCAAGCAGCGCCTTTACTCATCGCTTCGGTAGTCTGCTTCGAGCCTATACATTAGTGGGGTTTGCGCCGGATAAAGATTACAGTTTCATTGAAATTAATAAGGCTTTGCGCGTAAGACATCGCGATCTAATAAGCCAGCTCGTCCAGGGCCTTCAAATTACGGGTGGGACTGTAAACCAGGATCCAGAAACAGATCTACTCACTATCAATGGTGAGTTTACAGTCTCACTTATAATCGCGCGGTGTCTGACTACGCCCAATGGTCACCTTCGATGGAAAGTTCGGCTCGATACAGAAATTCGCCCGGATTTTTCACTCGTCGTTCGTATGGACCAATCGAACTCTGCCGCTCACGATTATTATCTATTGCCAACGATGACGATTGAGCAAGCCGTGGTGCGCCTTTGTGAAGAGAACGGTTTATATTTCGACGCATTTCGCACTGAATCGCTAGACAATTTGTATTCTTTGGCTGCTCGCGTCCCAATTTCGGAGGTTGCATGATGTCTGCTACACCCGCCCAGAAGATCGAGATGATACCCATTTCCAGTATCACGGTCATTAACGCACGCAGTCGAAATCGAAAACAGTTTCGAGAAATCATCGATAATATCGGCCAGATCGGTTTGAAAAGACCTATCACTGTCGCGCGCCGTATGACGTCTGAAGGACCATGCTACGATTTAGTTTGTGGTCAAGGGCGTATCGAAGCCTTTATAGCGCTTGGCCAGACCGAAGTTCCAGCACTTGTAGTTAATGCGAGAACGGAAGACTGTTACATCGCAAGCCTAGTGGAGAACTGTGCAAGGCGTAAACTTCGCGCTGTCGATTTGTTGAAAGACATCGCAGGTATGAGTCGGCGCGGCCATTCTGTTCCGAAGATTGCACAAATGACTGGCCTCACGCCCGAATATATTCATGCAATTATAAGCCTCATCGAAAAAGGGGAAGAACGACTGCTCAATGCTGTAGAGTGCGGACAGATTCCATTCTCCATTGCACTGGAAATTGCATGTGCAGAAAACAACGAGATTCAGTCAGCCTTGCAGACAGCATACGAAAGCAAGCTTCTTCGTGGACGCAAGCTCATACAGGCCAAGAGAATTGTCGAAATGCGTCGCCTTCGAGGTAAAGGCCTAAAGGTTTATGACAGCCGAGCTCGCCCGATGTCATCTGACGCCATTCTCAAGGCATTCGAAGCCGATACGACCAAAAAGAAAATGCTGATCAAGAGAGCTGACGCCGCGAAGAGCAGACTGGCATTCATTATTGCAGCAGTCAAAACGCTTCTTCTCGACAATAGATTAAGGCCAATCTTTGAAGAGGAAGGATTGACAACCATTCCCGAAGTTTTGGCTCGAAAGCTCTAAATCTGGAGAAGGTACATGTCAAATAGTAGTAAAGATGGCTCCGTATCACTAGCTTTCGAAACAACCAGCCTTCGCATTTCACTGGATTCCATTCTTCCCTTGAGGCCTATGACACCAGCCGCGTTACGATCTTCCAAGTATGCTCAAATAGTAGCTTCCATAGGGGAAATCGGCCTAATAGAACCGCCGGTCGTCGTGAGAGACAAGCAGAATACTACCTTATTTCATCTTTTAGACGGCCATTTGCGTTTGGATGTTTTGCGCAAGAGGGGCGACACCGAGGTCGTATGCCTTGTTGCAACCGAAGATGAAGCCTTCACTTACAACAAAAGGATCAGCAAATTGGCGACGATCCAAGAGTACAGAATGATTATGAAGGCTATCGAAAAAGGCGTTTCAGAGGAACGCTTGGCTCGAGCACTGAACGTTAACATCAACAGCATCAGGGCTAAAAAACGATTGCTCGACGGTATCTGTCCTGAGGCTGCCGAGCTGCTAAAAGACAGACACGTACCGTTGAATTCGATGTCTCAAATTAAAAAGCTGAAACCAATGAGGCAAATTGAAGTCGCCGAACTTATGATTGCGATGAACAACTATAGCCAAAGCTATGCGAATTCGCTTGTGATATCGACCCCCGAGAGCATGCTGATCGCCCCCCAAAAAGCAGCTAAAGGGCTAACACTTGAGCAGATTTCCAGAATGGAACGCGAAACGGCAAACTTGGAAAAGGAGTTCAAGATTGCCGAAGAAGACTACGGCAAAGATAACATCGATCTGGTTATTGCCACTGGATATGTAGGTCGATTGCTAGAGAACGTCCGTATTGTCCGGCAACTTGCCCAATACTATCCGGAGATACTGGCGGAGTTTCAACGGATAAGCGAAAATCGAAAGGCTGCATAAAATTTATGTTGAAATGACTATAGATGCTTATGGGCCCAGATAACGCGCACCCGTCGATTCAATACGCTCGCAAGCTTCAATCGCCGCATTCATCATGTTTCTGATTTGGTTCCAATCCGTACGCATGCGAACTCCCTTTTGATTGCGCGGATACTGCACATTTCACAATAACGTGTCTTCGTTGTCGACGTCATAATTGAGGCCCGAAGCGGTCGGGCCGGTGTCGGTGATCGCGTATGCAATGGCAGCCATGGAAATAAACAGTTATCAATGACCGGTTCCTACCCCATCCCGGACCTTTGTAGCCGCTTCCAGCTTTCCCAGTCGTTCGCCTGGATCATTGAATAGCCGACGCACAAGGAAAATGTGTAGAGAAATCGGCGATGTCTTGTTATGGATCTACATTAACATTTTACGGCTGGGGGGAAGACGTGCCGCATCCTAACATTGAAATCCTTCGGTGTCTTGAGACCGTGGTTCAGGCGCTTCAAATCCACAAAACAATGAGTGGCACGAAGCTCAAGAGAACATATGATTTTGACCCAGACCTATTCGATGCCGCAGTTCAGCACGGCTCGGAAAGGAAGGTCTTAAAGTGGGGTGATCGGAATATGTTCACCTTCGTGGCTCCGTACATAATACCAGAAGAAGCTTACTACGACTCCATTGAAGGTGCGTTTCGGGAAATTTGGGAGGCCGAAGGCTACGACAAGTCTCAGTTTTATCTTGAAAACACAGCGCGCCGTGACTCGAAAATCGCGGGACCTTGGACAAGGCCAGACTTCACCATGGTCTCCTACAAGAAGTTTCCTTGGACAATCGGATCGGAATTCGACGTTGTCACGTTTGAGGTGAAGCGGGCCGACACCAGTAATGTGCTGGCAGTTTTTGAAGCAATGTCCCACCGAAGTGCGGCAACACGTTCATACGTAGTATTTCCTCTGGATGAAGTTACATGGACGACTAAAGACCCCGCACAAGCAGTTCGCGTAAAGGACGAGTGCATACGACATGGAATTGGATTAATTCTTGTAGGTGCCGGTCATTCGACCGCTGTACATGCGATCCCGGCAAGGCGGTTTGACATCGATCATCGTAAAAGTAGTGACTTCTTAGCGGCAGTGCTGACCGAGGCTGGTAAGAATCGTATAGCAGAGTGGAAGTAAATGTGAGTGCTCCCTTGACCGCAATGGGCTGGATCTTACCAACTCGTCAAAGGCTCTGACCGACGCAACGGCGTATCGAAGGCCATGGAGGAATTTTGCTTCAGGAAGGGGCACACCCTATTGTAAATCCGCGCAACCTTACATAAATCTATGCTGACTTCAGTATTAGGCTGTAGCTCACGGATCGACGGAAAGATACACCTACAGGTTGTCCGGATGTACGATCTTCGAGAATAACTTTCTCTCAGTTGACGGCTCCATGGTTAAAACCTGGGTTGCAGTTTGCTGAAGTCTCGCAATGGAGGATTCGCGCATGAAGAAAATTCGTAAGCGTCTCGACCTTGCTGTAGTAGCTTTGACAGTGCTAACGCTTTCTTTGGATTGCATAAAGTCTGTGATTGATCTGCTCAGCAAGGTTGTCAACTATGCCCGTCGCGTTCGAAAACTTCCTCTATTCCTTCCAACGCAACGGCAAGCCGGTCTACGCACCTAACGAGTTCTGTGAGAAGCTCGGTCACCAAATTAAGCAACAAGTCAACAAGGCCTACAAGTTTGACAGCTTCATATATCACTTTAAGGACGGCTCACATGTGGTAGCGTTGCATAAGCACCGTGCCAACCATTTTTTCTGCCGTATTGACATCGCTCGGTTTTTCTACAGTATCCAGAGAAACCGCCTAAAGCGGGTCCTAAAAGACATCGGCATCTTCCGGGCCGAATATTACGCCAAGTGGTCAACTGTGAAAAACCCATATGAGGGCGGCGGCTACGTCATCCCTTATGGCTTTGTGCAGTCTCCAATCCTCGCCACCCTCGTGTTGGCGCGCTCGGCTATCGGCAATTACCTGCGCGGCCTCAATCCTTCCGTCACGGTGTCAGTCTATATGGACGATATCTGCCTATCAGGTAATGATGAGCCTGCCCTACGGGAAGCGTTCGAGGGGCTCCTGATGGCGGTTGATGAGGCGGGATTCACACTCAACGACGACAAGACACGCACCACAGCTGAGCAAATCGATATTTTCAATTGCAATCTGGAACATGGCGACACTTCTGTCCTGCAGGGGCGGAAGAATGAATTCTATTCCGTCGTCCGCACCCCCGCTGGTGAAGATTCTTTCGAGCGATATTGCGACATCGTGGAATCTAAGACCTGGCGCGTAGGTGCCAAGAAGAAACGGCGCAAGGCCTATTTCCGTTCAAAGGGCAAGTTACCGAAGGCAACTCCTTCAATGGCTACCTAACTATTCGTGACATCAGACCGAGTACAACCCAATAATGATAGTCTTTTGGCGAATGTATTTTTCGTATTGTCCGAGGATCCACCAACCGAAACCTAATATTGCTGACATTTGTCCACGGCTTCAACTCTTGCATTAAGCACAAGAATTTCTTGCAGATCGCTTATATTTCATATTTTTTTAAACTCGACATCCTGTCTGCGACATTACTCGGAAAATAATGAGATTTAGCTCGTTGAGAAGGAAGCCCACTCAAATATCTTCCATATACATCGGGGTGATAACCTTTTCCGTACTCAGCGACATCGTATAGGCTATAGAGGGTATGGCCCAACGTTCGCGCAGTTTTTCGCACCTCATGTGAAGCTATCGCGCACAATATATGCGTGTGAGCGTGGTCGCCGTACAATTCGTTTGATCGGTCTAACAGTGTTTCTAGTAGTTCCACATCGGTTAGGACTGCGGTAGCAATACATAGTAAATCGCAATGCTGATTTTTGTTTTGAACATACTCCGTAGCAATATACGTTTGGAAATCATTGAGCCCTCTACAGCGGCTCCCCCAGATGCAGTGGAGTTCAATTTTACCATCGTGCGCGCCAAGACGATTGTAAATCGGATCACAAAAGCAGTCGAAATCATGTGCAATCCCCATCAACCGCACACTTCGACCGCCCTCAATGGGAATAAGCTCGTTGGCGAGACGTGTCGCCAAAATAGAAATCACTTCCGTCAACTCTTGTTCATCAGACTGCTCTTTGAGAAGCGAGTTCAGAGCTCTCAGTTCGCTCGCGTTAAGTCCTTCTCTTGATTGTCCTACAATTATCATAAATTTTTCAATCCTTCCGCAATCTGAGTGATCAATGCTATGGCGGTCTGAGGGGGATTATTGATCAGTTCTCTTTCGGCCGCACACCAATTCTCAATCGAAATAACTCCCTGTATTTCATCTTCTTCATTTTGAATATGATACATTATACTCAGCCCATCGGCTGAAAGTGTCAAAACATCATTGTCAAGATTTTTAATTTCGCCAATGATCTCCTGAAGGAAGACTGGAGTTTTTTGAAATGCTTTGATCATACCCCGTGTTTTTTCTTTTGCACGGGATAGAGTTTCCCCCATGAATTCCTCTCGATTTGATTCCATCCAAGCTAAAGTCAGTTGGCCATGCAAAAGGCGTGCATTACGTAGAGAAGGAACGCCCGTCACCAGCGATTTTATTTTCTCCACCCACTCTGTCTCGTCCGGATTCCTCGAAATAATGATGGCTTTGTCGAAAGTATACTTTGACCTACCTGAAATTAAATTATTCCTTACTCCTTCTGATATCGTTACGAGAACCAGTTCAAATTTTTTTCCGTACGCCATCAACCAATCATACTGGTTTTGAAAGTCCTCAAATAGTTTCGCGTCCCACGTTAAACACGAGGTGCTTTTAACTTGTATGAACCTTAAGCGATCCGGAGTTTCGATCATAATATCATCGACAAAGGCAAGACAACCTTGCGTCATGCGAACAGCATTTGGATGATCTGCAACTTCTCCATCGTCGCTCTCAAGAGAAGTATCATAAGCGGAGGCAACGCTCACTATCTCGGCAATACAGTTGAACAGCTCGAACTCATAACCATTTTGATTGGCTTTGCCTCCAGACAGCTTTCGATGTAGCCGATTAAGAGCATCATCACCCAGCTTGGATTCTACCCAATTAAGATCACGCACTTTGTTCCGCCCTCCAGATGACGATGCTGCAAAATCTGCTATAGAACGCTACGTTTAATGAATTACTATTTCCAATTTTGCGGTAGCCACAGAAAGTAATCTACTAAATGGCATCTGAGAACGGGAACCCGACACGATTGTGTACGTATTCAAGACCGCCACTTGCATATAGCGTCCCCGAATACAGCGATCCGAAGTGGCGATTATAAAATTAGTATCTTGCAATCAATTTGAAATGCTGCCATATGCAGCGCCCTGAGCTTAAACGCTCGAGCAAAAGGAAAAATCACCATGATACGCAAACCGACTACCCAGTGGAGCACAAGCAAGGCCTAGTATTGGTGTCGGTTTAATACCCGATGCGCAATTGCATCGGCTTATCCTTGTGTTCCCCAATTGACAGACTTTTGGCCATCCTGGCCACCAAAAGCTTTCAGGGGACAGCTATGAATTTTTCTCGTCAAGTATCTCGAAACATCAGTCTTCAACGTGCCGGTCTCGGATTCACCGCCGAAGCTGACGCTTCACGTGATCTGCTGCAGCTCATTGACCAAGATTGTCACGGCCCGACCAAGGTCGGGGGCTTGGAAATATAAGGCAGCCTCATCCGAAAGTGGCAGCTCTTCCATCAAGTTTTGGAAAGAACCCTGCCCTGGATTTGCAACCCGTCAACCGCATCAAAAAAATGCCAAAACCGCTCGTGGTTCCACCGTTCATGAAGTTACAGTTGTCTTCCATGAAAGTGAACTTGAGCATCGGGTTTCGACATTAATTCAGGCGCGGCGAGACGTTCAGGAACTTCATTCACAGTATCCGGTAATGGGCTACGTCGACGCTGATGGCGTCGGACGAAAGCATATCTTTGACTATTACGTGGTGCTGAAAAGCGGAGTGCGCCTGGCCATTGCAGTTAAGCCGTTCAAGAAAAAGGCGGCCATGCAAGATGTGCTGGAGCGCATTCAACGGGCAGGCATGGAATGCATCGGGACACTGGGTGAGATTGAAACTCGACACCCCGACATCAAGCTCAGACTTCTCACCGAAGTCGAGGCTAACATCGATGCATTTCTGAACGCCATGAACATCCTACGCGCCCGCTCTCATTACAATGAAAACGAGTATCTGGCGCTGGCCAACGAGATCAAGAACTGCCCAGGCCACTTCCGATTTGGGCAATTGTTCAAGAACTGCACGAGCCGTTCAAGCCGCTGGACTGCGGCTTGGTCGCTTATCGACCACGAAATTATCAGGCCCGTGAATCCGGGACAGATCAACGAACTCAGTTGGATGACTGTGGTTCGCTAGACGACGACCAATACAGCTACGTTCAAAAAGGAGGTTAACATGAACAGCTATTTTGCACAGCCAGCCACATTCCAGCGCTCTTTGGTGAACATGCGCAAGGTCGACAGGCTTAGCTATAAGAACGCCCATTGGATTCCAGTTTGCAGAGGCAGCGAGGGATGGCACATCAAGAGGGAAGACGACAGCCACGAAGTCGTTGTCGGCCATCAGGAACTCTATAATGAAATTTCTGCTGGTCGGGCCTCGGTTCGGTATGGATATCAGGAACCAGAGCAACAGAAGCTACGCATTATCTTCGGCGATAAAAAGTTCTCTGATTTCCCTGAGAAGGTTCAGAAGCTGGCTCTCGTTCGTGAAAAGCTGATCAACCGTTATGACGCGGAATTCCCGGAATATGGGCGGAAACGTTGGAACAATGAGAAGCTCCAGCATCTGCTGAATACTTGGCACGCCGAGATCCAGTCAAGCCTTCTCCCAAGCGCCAAGCGCGCAGACAGGCCGATGGAACTCACGTTCTATCGCGCCCCATCGGTCAAGACCTTTTGGAGGGATTACACCAAGTATCACGGATGCGGAGGCGACGCCCTCGGATTGGTTCAACGTCACCATGGTCCTGGAATCTATTATCGTTCCGCTGACCCGGAATCGATTGCTTTCGCTCACAGCGAAGCTCTTCGGTACATGGATAACAGGAAGAAATCGAAGGCACAGGTTTATCAGGATTATCTGGCCAAGCTTTTTGAGATGAATTCGTCACGGGATTCTCAACTCAAAAAGGTTTCGCGCACAAAATTCGAGAGCATCATTGATGGTTTTGATGAGTACGCAAAGGTCGCTGGACGACACGGGGAGGCTTACGCCAAGAGACGGCTTTCTTCCGTAAAGCGGAGCTTCCACTTCGAGGTGCCGGGTGACCGCATCGAGATGGACTTCTGGAATGTGGAATTGATGTCCTTGTTCGTGGAAACGGGGATGTGGTCCCTGTTACCGGAAAGCTACCGTAATCAGATCGGAAGCACTCGCATTTGGTTCGCTGCCGCCATCGACATGTCCACTCGCTATGTGTTGGCTTTTAAGGCGAGCACCAATCCGAATGCGGCCAATGCCGTCGAAGCAATCAGAATGATCATGTCCGACAAAACGCATATTTCCACTGCGTTGGGTTGCGAAACGCCCTGGATTGGACGCCTGCGTCCTCGCCAGATCTATTGCGATAACGGCAAGGAGTTCATCAGCCAGCGGACACAAGAAGTTCTGAGAAATGCACGCATTGCGTTCACCCGTCCACCAGCGGGTGAACCACAAGCCAGACCATCTATCGAACGACTTTTCAAGACCATTGGTCCGATGGTGGCCCACCATTTTGATGGCCGAACCTTCGGTTCTATTCAGGAGAAAGGAGACTACAATCCCGAGGAACGCCTCAGCCTGCAGAGTGACGAGCTGATCAAATTCTTCCTCTACGCGATCTGCGATATCTACCACAACACGAAGCATGCAGGACTCGCGGGAGGAACTCCGCACAATGCTTGGGTGAAGGCGACATCCCAATATCCAATCGACGTTGCGCCCGACGAAGAAGAAATGCTTCACATCTTCGGGGAGAAGGTTTCGCGACGGATTTCGTCCTATGGCGTGTCTTTCATGGGCATTCCTTATTCGAACGATGCGCTAACGCGCCTTCGCCTGAAACATGGTCAGACGGATTTTGAGATCAAGTACGATCCAGCGAATCTGCGTTCCATTGCCGTCTATGCAGGCAAGGATAAGGGCTGGTTCGCAGTCGAAAACCAAATCGGACTGGACGATAACGTTTCGCTTGAGGAATGGATCGTAGCACGGCAGCAGCTTCGTCTGGCTAATGCCAAGGAAAGCGAGTCTGGTCTCGCCGCTATGTACCGAGCGATCAATAAATTGCGGACCTCCGGTGACGCCGCGATGATCAGGGCAAAGCTGGGTGCACGGTCATTGGATAGCAATGCACTGGCAAGGCTCGAAGCCGAACTGTGCGGCAGTTGGATCGCAAAGCCGGATGACCAGATGCAGGGACTTGAAGCGCTCGCTTCTCTTCCGGGGGATCTGAAGCTCGCGGATGAATCGGCGTTCGTGGAGTACCAAACGGTCCAGAAGAAAGAGATCGCAGCTGCAAAACGGGCTGCGAAAAGCGAGCGGCTGGAAACCAGAGCGAACAATACAGATACCGACCTTCAAACAGAAACCTCTGTTTCAAGGAGCGGCTATTACGACGAATTTTAAGAAGGGCGGGACCAATGAACACTGACGAATTGAAAGAACTCAAAAGACATATCTACGGCACATATCTTGAAAGTCCGCGCGACAGAAAATTGCGCAATATGCTGCAAGGAATGGTTGATAACGTTGATGATCACCTGAACGGTGGCGGCGGTTCTCGGCAGACTGCATTATTTGTAATTGGTGAATCCGGGAGCGGCAAATCCCATTCATTGAAACACCACTGTGGTCGCATCGAAGAGTTTCAGCCGCGAGAAAATGAGTTTGGCGAAACCATCACGCCTTTTCTCAGTATCGAGGCATCAAGCTCATCAACCATGAAGGGGTTTGCGATCACGCTGTTGTCAGCGATGGGGCTTCCAGCAAACTCCAAGCAGACTGAGACCCAGCTGTTTTCGGCTGTAAAAACTCAGTTGAAAGCGAGAGGTATTCTCTATCTGCACGTCGATGAGGCTCAACACCTCATTCGTCACGATAGTCAGAAGGTGATTACCGAAGTCCAGGACGGGCTGAAGAGCCTTATGCAGATTCCTGACTGGCCTTTGCATACGATCTTTTCGGGTGTGCCGGATCTTGCCAAATTGCTGACAAATGATCTCCAGCTCGCGAACCGTAGCAAGGTCATCCGCTATGTTGAGCAGAGCCCTACTGATGATCAGCAATTCATCAACGATGCCATGACCAAAATTGCCGAACAGATGTGTGGCCTGAAGATCGCGGATGAACTGCGAGAAGCCGACTTTGTGGGACGACTGTGTCACTCGGCTCAAGGCGGGCTAGGCAAGATTGTTGAAACTATCCGTGCCGCTTGCATCCTGACCGTTAAAAACGACAGGACGGCGCTCGAAAATCGTGCGTTCGCATTCGTCTATCAAGAATCGAGCGGTTGCCTGCCCGAACACAATATCTTCTCAGCCGCACGTTGGTCAGAAATCTCGCCTGAACATGTGCTCGCCGATCTGTCTGCATCCACCGAACCCAAGAAAAAAGGAAGGACCAAGAAATGACATTGCCGGTTACCCTGCCCTTCCATGAAGACGAAAGTCCGATCAGCCTCGTGTCGCGTCTGGCGCGCGCGAATAGCTATGATTCCTTGCAATCATTGCTCGGTTTCACACACACGAGCCGAGAAGCTATTGTTCGTGGAGATCATGACGCGCTTGCGGAAATCTCGGAGCTTTCAGGGATTTCCATTGAACGCCTATCGAACGCAAGCATCGTCCATCAGCATCCAGGTTCCAACTGGAAGCTTGGCCACGCTATTTTCAATAAAGAGATGCGTCCGGGAAAGATGCTCCGATACTGTCCGCATTGCGTTCTTGACGACATTGATCGGCAACCAGGTCGCTCCATCGCCAAGCCCTATGCACGCTCGTGGTGGAGTTGTCGCGGTATCGAAGGTTGTCCAGAGCATGGGCGTAAGTTGGTCGAGCACCTCGTAACCTCTTTTGACCAGCGCGACGACTTTGCCACGTTCGTCAAGCAAAATGTCCAGACACTCCGCAATCAGGCGTGCACTGATCAGCAAAGCTCAGCACCCTTCATGGATCGGTTTCTGCGTGACCGCATTTTCAAACGCGCCGAAGGCGACGATCTGGTCGACACATTGGATGTCCATATCGTTGCTGAGCTTTCAGGGTACTTGGGTACATTCATTGCGATTCATAAGCTGACTGACTTTCAGGACGAGGCGACGGACCAGCGTGAATGGGGATTTAGGCTACTCTGCAAAGGGCAGGCAGAACTGGAGCGCATTATTATTGAAACCATCGAGCAGAAAAGGCCGATGGTGCGTTTCGTCGAGCAATTCTTTGGTCCGCTTATCGATTGGCTTCGCCGCAATAAACTGAAGCCAGCATACCAGCCTCTTGTGTCGTTGTTCCAGGACATTGCCGAAAAGAACATGCCATTTGGTCCAGGCTTGACCTTTATCAATCGCGTCGAGCACCGCTATGTCTATTGCGTGAACTCTGCGCACACAGACTTCGGCATTCATAAAAAGCGCATCAAGACCCTGCTTGCGTCGCATGGACTAACCGACCGCGTCAATCTGCATGACTCGGCGATCTATTTTGATGCTGAGAAGGCTCGTCCTATTTTAGAAGCCGCTCTCGAAACCCTTACATCTACGGCTGCCGCAGCAATTCTCGGCGTGGATGAAGAACAGTTCCGAACACTGGTGAAAGTCGGGTTTGTAGGCCAGGTTGAAGAACGAGAGAACGAAAGGGGATATTTGCGTATTCCTCAAGCGGAATTGGACAGCTTTCAATCCGCGTTGCTCGCAAACGCGGAATCGGTCGAACATGACGAAGGCGAGTGGGGTTCGCTAATGGAACTCGCCCACGCTTTTACGATGGCTTTTGAAAACATTCTCCAACTGATTATCAAGGGTTCTGTAGATGCTCGTGTCATTACTGGCCCAGGCGGCCTGCTTACGAGGCTACGCGTGAGTAAGCTCGAAGTTCAACGTGTTCGACTCCAGAGCCTATCTGACATGCAAGAAAATTTCGTAACTTTCGAGCAGGCTCTCGACTTACTCGGTACATCGGATGTCACGCTATCGCAGCTTCTCAGGCGAGGTTACATCAAGGAGAAGGATTACAAGCGGTCATCAAAAATGGCTCGATTGATTAACGAGGACTCGCTTCAAGAATTCAAATCCAAGTTCATTTCTCTTGTAGATTTCTGTCAGAAGGTCGGCGTGAACCGAGTTGGGATGAAGAAGCGATTAGCAGATCTCGGCGTCTCGCCACTTTTCGACGATAATAAATTCGTGGCTAGTTATTACAATTTGTCCGATCTTGAAAAGCGAGGAGCCTTCGCTTTGGGACGATGAGAAAATCAATTCCGAAACCTTACGAAGCCCGCTAAGCGGGCTTTTTTTGTATCTTCCCTTTAAAACGGACAAATCAAACGCAACGAAATGACCATACCTTTTTGAAGGTACGCTAAAAAGACCAATAAAATCAACGATGATGCCGTCAAACAAGACAAACCAAGGCGGACTCTACAGTGGACGGCCATATTGGCCTTTGTCGGCGGAACCGACGCAGTATGGCAGAATCCTTTCGCCGAACCAAAAACTCGCCCGCAAGAATCAACACTATAAAAAGCAATCTCTGATATAAAATTGCCAGCGCTCCTTTGCTATTTCGCGAAATAATAAATTACTTCAATAATAAGCTACCTTCATAAAAGGCACATTTTAAAAATTGGGAGAAGTTCAATGCATAATCCAAACAACACCGTAAGCAAGCAATCAATTGCATTTGAAGATGTATTGAAGGGACTCTCTTCAACACTCAGCTTTATTGATTTTCTTTATGTTTATGACTGCAACAATAAGAAGAAATAATATTATCTCTGCTAAGAACGCCCGTTACTAACTTCTGGATGGAGATTAGGGGGTAGTTCACTCCCTAATTTTCCCGCTGGAAAGATAACTCTCATGACGAAACACTTTGAAACTCCGGTTATCTTTTCGCTGCCTCACCAGGCCGCAAGCGACTTTTGTGAGCACTATCTCACCAAGAGCGGCATCATGATTTCGCTCGCGGATTTGCGTGACAAGGAACTCGCGGCGGATCTGGCCGACCAGGCCGCTCATGTCTTCGCAAACTTGCTCAAAGATTTGCAGTATCAGTTGGATTGCCCGGAAATCGGGATCGTCGCGGTCGATATACCGTCCATCCTTGACGATGCGACATTGGATGCCATTGCGGGTGCGCTGCTGGCCGTTTCACTCACCCAGGCGCTTATGCCGACGTTAACCGACGGAAGAAACCAGACGCCGTTTTCCGTCTTCACCACTTCCGCAGACAGTCTCGAAAGACTTGAACGCGCCGGATTACAGGATCTAACGCCAACGAACCGATTGGAGTTTCATTCCGACAGTGCACTTACCGGCACAGAGGTGGCCGTTCCCGACTACATATCCGTCTATAACATTGCCATTAATTTCGAAGAACGCGGCTACTTTCATTGGGTCCCGACCTGCAAACTCGATGGTCTGGCAGCGCTTGTGGACAGAATAGGCTTATCGGATGCGTATTATTTCAAGCTCAATCCGACTGTCTATGAAGACGGGCAAAATGACGTGATGGTCATAGAACATCGCGTCAAGGCAACCATTTTCAGCCGTGACCAGAACGGCTCGATTACAACTTATATGAGCGGCCAGTTTGACGGGAAGGTGGGCGAGGAACGCACCCAATCCCATGACGTCGTCACCGACATGGTGAATGCCATATCAGAAAACAAATTTCGCTATTCCATCCCGCAGGAAAGCCGCAGGTTGCTTATAATGAATAACGCAAACGGCTTTCACGCCCGCGACGCTCTTGAAAAGCCCCTGCCCGGCGTTGCCGTGAACCGGGTCTATCTTCGCTGCACGTCTGTAGCGGGCAAAGTTGTCGGCGAAATTGTGGGAGAATAGGCCCGATCCGACGCAGACGGGTGTTTATTGGCTCAACAAAGCCTGCATCCGGTCCTGATTGCGCAACCCCACTTCCCGAACGATCTCGGCGATCTGCGAGAGTTGCGACGACAGCGGGTTACTTTTGCGCCAGACCAGACCGATGGTTCGCGACGGGCGCGGTTCTGCAAGGCGGAACATGCAGACATTCGCGGCGAGTGTTTCCGTATAGACCGCCATCTCCGGCACAAGCGTAATGCCGATGCCAGCGCCCACCATCTGCACAAGCGTGGACAGTGAACTGCCTTCCATCAATTCACGCGGCGGCGCATTCGCAATATTGCAGAAGGATAGCGCCTGATCGCGAAAACAATGCCCTTCTTCCAGCAGGAGAAGCCGCATTTCATGCAGTTTTTCGGCGCTTGGAACCGGCTTGCCCGCATCTTCCAGCGGGCGCATCAGCACGAATTCCTCTTCAAAGAGAGGCACTTCCTGCAAGGCAGGCTCGGAAATCGGCAAGGCGACAATCGCCGCGTCCAGTCTGGCTTCCAAAAGGTCTTCGATCAGTTTCTGGGTGATGGCCTCACGCGGACGTGGTTCCAGCCCCGGATAACGCTGGGTGAGCGTCTTGATCACTTCCGGCAGAAGATAGGGCGCAACCGTCGGGATCACGCCGAGACGCAGGCGCCCCGTGAACGGGCCATGCGCTGCCCGCGCCAGCTCTTCCAGTTCGTCGACCGAACGCAGAATGCCGCGCACCCTCTCCGCGAATTCCTCACCGAGCCCGGTCAGGCGGATTTGTCTGCCACCACGCTCCACCAGAGGCGCGCCGATCAGGTCTTCCAGTTCCTTGATCTGCAAGGATAAGGCGGGTTGAGAGATGGAGCAGGCCGCTGCCGCGCGCCCGAAATGGCTCAATCGCGCCAGCGAGTCGAAATAGCGAAGGTGTTTCATGGAGAGGCCAATCATAAGCTGAGCATATCGCAGCCTTTAGAATATACAATTGGAATTTATCGGAAGCATTGATTACCGTACCAAAACTGACTGTGGCCCGGAGTGTCCGCATTCATAAAGCGGACGCTTTGGCATGCCAGTGTCAGCCGCTCGTTCAATTTAGCGAAAGCCATCTTTGGGAAAGCCATCGGAGAGCAATCATGGACGTTAAGACGAAATCGGCCGGAAAATGTCCGGTCATGCATGGCGGCAATACCGCGCTTGGCAGTTCTGTCATGGAATGGTGGCCCAATGCGCTGAACCTCGACATTCTGCACCAGCACGACAGCAAGACCAATCCGCTGGGCAAGGACTTCAACTATAAAGAAGAGCTGAAAAAGCTCGACGTGGAAGCCCTCAAGGCCGATCTGCGCGCGCTCATGACCGATAGTCAGGAGTGGTGGCCTGCCGACTGGGGCAGCTATGTCGGCATGATGGCTCGCGTGACCTGGCACGCCGCCGGTTCCTACCGCACCTCCGATGGTCGCGGTGGCGCCAGCACCGGTAACCAGCGTTTTGCGCCGCTCAATTCCTGGCCGGATAACGTCAACACCGATAAGGGTCGCCGCCTGCTGTGGCCGATCAAGAAGAAGTACGGCAACCGGCTCTCCTGGGCCGACCTGATCGCGCTTGCCGGTACGATTGCCTATGATGTCGCCGGTCTTAAGACCTTTGGTTTCGCCTTTGGCCGTGAAGATATCTGGGCGCCCGAAAAAGACACCTATTGGGGCAATGAAAAGGAATGGCTGGCGCCAAGCGATGGCCGTTACGGTGACGTGACCAAGCCGAGCACGCTGGACAACCCGCTGGCGGCGGTCCAGATGGGCCTGATTTATGTCAACCCGGAAGGCGTGAACGGTAAGTCCGATCCGTTGGCAACGGCAGCGCAGATGCGCGAAACCTTTGCCCGCATGGGTATGGACGACGAGGAAACCGTGGCGCTGACAGCTGGCGGCCATACGATCGGCAAGACCCATGGCAATGGCGATCCGGCTAACCTCAGTCCCGATCCGGAAGATGCCGGCCCTGAATATCAGGGGCTGGGCTGGATGAATACCAAGGGTCGCGGCATCGGTCGTGATACCGTGGTTTCGGGCCTCGAAGGCGCATGGACCACGGAACCGACCAAGTGGGACAACGGTTTCTTCGAAATGCTGTTCAAGCATGAATGGCATCTGGTCAAGAGCCCGGCTGGCGCATCGCAATGGGAGCCCATTTCGATTGCCGAGCAGGACAAGCCGGTTGACGTGGAAGACCCGTCAATCCGCCTGAACCCGATGATGACCGATGCGGATATGGCGCTCAAAGTAGACCCGATCTATCGCGCGATTTCCGAGCGTTTCATGAACGACTTCGACGCGTTCTCGGATACCTTTGCCCGCGCATGGTTCAAGCTGACCCATCGCGACATGGGCCCGAAGACCCGTTACATCGGGCCTGACGCGCCGACGGAAGACCTGATCTGGCAGGACCCGGTTCCGGCTGGTCGCACGGATTACGACGTGAAGGACCTCAAGGCCAAGATCGCCGTTTCCGGCCTTTCCGTGTCCGATCTGGTTTCCACCGCCTGGGACAGCGCCCGCACCTATCGCGGTTCGGATTTCCGTGGCGGCGCAAACGGCGCGCGTATCCGTCTGGCTCCGCAGAAGGATTGGGCAGGCAACGAGCCGGAACGTCTGGCCCGTGTTCTCTCGGTTCTGGAACCGATTGCAGCGGCGTCTGGCGCAAGTCTGGCCGATGTCATCGTGCTGGCTGGCAATTACGGTGTGGAACAGGCAGCCAAGGCCGCCGGTTTCGACATTGAAGTGCCTTTCGCACCGGGACGTGGCGATGCAACCGCCGAGCAAACCGATGCCGAAAGCTTCGCTCCGCTCGAGCCGCTGGCAGACGGTTTCCGCAACTGGCAGAAGCAGGACTATGTGGTCAGCGCCGAGGAACTGCTCCTCGACCGTGCCCAGCTCATGGGCCTCACCGCCCCTGAAATGACGGTCCTTGTCGGCGGCATGCGCGCCATCGGCACCAACCATGGCGGCACGGCGCATGGCGTCTTCACCGACAAGGTCGGCGCGTTGACGACGGATTTCTTCGCCACGCTCACCGACATGCGCTACACGTGGGTTCCGACCGGCGAAGGCCTGTATGAAATCCGCGACCGCAAGACCGGCACGCCGAAGTTCACCGCAACGCGTGTCGATCTCGTTTTCGGTTCGAATTCGATCCTTCGCGCCTATGCCGAAGTCTATGCTCAGGACGACAGCAAGGAGAAGTTCGTGAAGGACTTCGTTGCCGCCTGGACCAAGGTGATGAACGCCGACCGTTTCGATCTGGCATAAAAGCCGATCTAGAGCATTTCCAGCAAAAGTGCGAAGCGGTTTTGCGTAGGACAATGAGTGAAAACAAATGGATAGAGCAGCTCCAGCGATTCCAATTTAACTGGAACCGCTCTAACGAAAAAGCCTCCCCCGAAGGTTTCGGTGGAGGCTTTTTTATTTATTTCGCCATGTCGATGGCGGAGCTGAGCTCTTCAACCGCCTGATCAGCCGTCAGCTGGCCATTGAACTGACGGGTGATGACATCGAACATCGCATTCTTGATCGCGGTTGGCTGTGCATGCGACTGCGAGAAGGAACCAAGCAGCGATCCGCTCTTGTCGGCGGCGGCCAGATCCTTGATCGCCTTTTGTCCGCATTCGTCAAATGCCGTGGTCGGCACATCCGTGCGCGCCGGTGCCGAGCCCTTCACCACATTGAAGGCCGACTGGAAATTGACGTCTTCCACAGCGGCTGCGAGTGCAAGTTGCGCCTTGCGCTTGTCCTCACCCACTTCGAAGACAGCGAACTGATCGGCATTGAAAGCCACGGAACCTTCCGTTCCCGGAAAACGACCGCAAACGAAATCCGCGCCCGGCTTTTTTCCGGCCTTGGTGAACTCGCCCTTGGCCCAGTCGCCCATGAACTGCACGCCCGCCTTGTCGTCGATGACCATGGACGAGGCAAGATTCCAGTCACGTCCGGAGAAGTTGTCGTCCACATAGGTGCGCAGCTTCGACATCCGCTCGAAGACCTGCTTCATGGTATCGCTCTTCAGCGCTTCCGGATCGAGATCGATCAGCGCCTTCTTGTAGAAATCCGGCCCGAACGACATCACGACACTTGTGAAGATAAGCGCTTCCTGCCAGGGCTGGCCGCCATGGGCAATCGGCGTGATCCCCTGTTCCTTGAACTTGTCGAGCAGCGCGACAAGCTCGTCCCAGTTCTGCGGCACTTTTCCGCCTGCCTTGTCGAGCGCGGCCTTGTTGTACCACGCCCAGTTGGTAGAATGCACATTGACCGGCGCGGCGATCCAGTGGCCGTCATATTTCGAGAAGCGCTGGATTGCAGGCGGGATGACCTTGTCCCAGCCTTCCTTGTCGGCGACTTCATCCAGATTGCCGAGCACGCCCTGCTCCGCCCAATCCAGAATGTCGAAACCCTGCATCTGCACGGCGGCAGGCGCATTGCCCGCCGTCACACGGGCGCGCAAGGTCGTCATGGCAGCCTCGCCCGCACCGCCGGCGACCGGCATATCGACCCAGCCGATACCCTGTTTCTGAAGATTTTCCTTCAAGAGATTAAGCGCTGCCGCCTCACCGCCCGAGGTCCAGTAATGGAGAACTTCCACGCTTTCCTCGGCTTGCGCCAGGTTCGCCCCACCCAAAATACTGACACCCGCCAGCAGCATTCCCATCATCAAGTGCATTCTCATATCTCCTCGTTAAGAGCGCATCCCGAAAAGCGTGAAACGGTTTTCGGAGAAGATGCGCGTTATAACAGAAAAATTAGAGCGCGGTTCGATCTGATTCAATCAGATCGAACCGCGCTCTAAGAATGGCGCACACAACCATGTGTCCAGCGAAACGAAATTCACTATCGCGTTGGCGTAAACATGCCGTGGGCGACACGCCTACACTTCATTTTTCAGCGTCTCTTTTTGCGTAATCAGACGCGCCGAATGCTGCCCGGAAATGAACACCCAAAGCCAGCTGAGCGCCACCGCCAGACGGCTGCGCGTGCCAATGAGAAAATAGATATGGGCGAGGCCCCATATCCACCATGCAATCCAGCCTTTGAGCCGCAGCGACCCGAAATCGATGACGGCTGCACTTGGACCGATGGTGGCAAGGTTGCCAAGATGCTTGTAACGGAAGGGACCGGGCGCGGCATGATTGGCAAACCGCGCCTTGATCACCTTCGCCACATATTTGCCCTGCTGCTTGGCGGCAGGCGCAATGCCCGGCACTGGCTTTCCATCAGCGGTTTTGACCAGAGCCGTATCCCCGACGATAAAGATTTCGGGATGGCCCTTCACTGTCAGGTCCGGCTCGACCACGGCGCGCCCGGCGCGATCCTGTTCGGCGCCCACCCATTCAGCCGCTTTCGAAGCCTGCACGCCCGCCGCCCAGATGACGGTGCGGCTCGCGACCTGTTCGTCACCGATGGAAATGCCCCTGGCATCGCAGGCGGTGACGGGCGTTCCGGTTCTGACCTCCACGCCCATTTTCGTCAGCGACTTCTCCGCATATTCCGAGAGCGACGGCGGGAAAACCGGCAGAATGCGCGGCCCCGCTTCAATGAGTATGATGCGGGCTGTGGATGTATCGATATTGCGGAATTCCTTGACCAAGGTGCGGTGGGCCAGTTCTGCAATGATCCCCGCCAGTTCCACGCCGGTCGGCCCCGCGCCGATTATGCTGAATGTCAGCAGCGCTTTGCGAACTTCGGGATCGGTCTCCAGCTCGGCCTGTTCGAAAGCCAGCAGGAGACGGCGGCGAATAGTCGTCGCATCTTCCAGCGCCTTCAGGCCCGGTGCATAAGGCTCCCATTCGTCGCGTCCGAAATAAGCGTGCCGCGCACCGGTCGCAAGCACAAGCGTGTCATAATCAACGGCGTGCCCATCGCGGAGATGCACCTTGCGCGCCTGCGTGTCCACGCCCGTCACTTCAGCCAGCAGGGTGGAAACCTCTTCGCGATTGCGAAAGACGGAGCGGATCGGCCAGGCGATTTCCGATGTTGCAAGAACAGTCGTCGCGACCTGATAGAGCAAGGGCTGGAAAAGATGATGGTTTCTGCGATCGATGATCGTGATCGATGTATCCGGACTTTGCAGATCTTTCGCCAGCTGCAAACCCGCAAAACCGCCGCCGACAATCACTACGCGATGCTGAGCCAATTCGCTTTTCCTTTCGCCGCCTGCATCCTGTCGAGGACTCACCATACACGCGAGCGCTTGCTCTGCCTTTCAAAAACCATCGCAAGCGTGGGGGATGTCCGCCCCATGTAATAAGTAGCGCCGCGCGGAAAAAAGTCAGCCCGCAACCAATGCTCGGATGCGGGCTTTTAAAAGGGCGCGCGGGCTGGCTTCAGCGCAGCAGATAGGCAGGTATTTGGGGATCGAAGCCGACAATGCGCTGCCCTTCGGCAAAGGCTGCGCGCAGCGTCTCGCGAAGCGACAGGCGCGCCTGCATGGCCGCCGCCGGATCTGTCGCAAGCAGCTGGTCGATATCGCCGGGAAATTCGACGCGACGAATATCGGCCGGAAATTCAGGTGCCTGCCCTTTGGAACGTGCTTCGACACGCGGATCGTCCAAGTGCCAGTCGGCCACGATGCGATCCGACGGAAGGCCCGCATTGATGCCGACCATGGGACCATAATAGTCGATATGATAGGTGGAGGACGTGGCGCCAAGGCTTGCAATATTCAACCCGGCATTGACCGCGCGGATGGGATCATAGGTCCAGCGCACATGGGTCACGCCGCGCGCAAGGCACCAGTCACGCTGGAACCACTTCATGCGCGCACCAAGCTTCAGGCCCCGCGCTTCCGGCAAAACCGCCAGACGATGCGAATGCTGGATGCCCGGTGTCGCAGTCGGGAAACCAAAGATGAAACCCAGCATCTTCTCACCATCGAAGGCACCGGCGACAAGCCCCCCTTCATGCTGGATAGCAAGCAACAGATCGGAGGCATCGACAGGATCGTCGTCGCCCCAGACAAGCCGCTGCACAGTTTCCGAATCCTTCATCTCGGCCAGCGATGCGAGTTCGCGGATGACGATTTCGCTCATGCTGCGAATTCCTCGCGATGGTTCGTCACCGTATCGAGGAAGGCGCGGTCGAGCGTCACACCAATACCCGGGCCGTTTTTCGGCACAGCCATGCGGCCGTTTTCGGCTTCCAGCGGCTCATTGACAATGTCGCGCGGGAAATAGCGACTGGCGGACGAGGTATCCCCCGGCTTGGTGAAATTCGCCAGCGTCGAAAGATGGATATTGTGCGCACGTCCAATGCCTGCCTCCAGCATGCCGCCGCACCATACAGGTACATCGAAAGCCGCGCAGACATCATGAATGGCCCGCGATGCGCTATGGCCACCGACGCGCCCGACCTTGATGTTGATGACCCGGCAGGCACGCGCGACGAGCGCCTTGCGCGCATCGACCGAAGAGCGAATGCTTTCATCGAGACAAATGGCCGTCAGCAGTTTTTCCTGCACATGCACATGGTCGGTAATGTCGTCAAACGCCAGCGGCTGCTCGATGTAATCGAGCGCGAATGCGTCCATGGCTTTCAAAAGCGGCAGGTCCGACAGGCGATAATCCGTATTGGCGTCAACGGTCAGCTTGGCGTCCGGGAAGCGGTCGCGCACGGCTTGCAGCATCGCCAGATCATGGCCGCGCTTGATCTTGAGCTTCACGCGCTTGTAACCGGCGTCGAGCGAAGCCGCGACGCGGTCAATCGTCGTTGGAATATCGGCGATGCCAAGGCTGACACCAACATCGATGGCATCGCGAACGCCACCAAGCGCAACGCTCAATGGCAGGTTCAGCGCTTTCGCCCACAAGTCCCACACGGCCATTTCGACCATGGCCTTGCTCATCCTGTGCCCGCGCCACGGATCGAGAATGGCGGCAAGATCAGCCGGACCGTTGAAACGCTTTCCAACAATCTGCGGCAGCAGCACATCGCGCAGGAATGAGAGCGAGCCGGAGATGGTTTCTTCGAGATAATCCGGCAAGGGGTCCATCACGCCTTCGGCATAGCCTTCAAGACCTTCCGCCTTCAGGGTGAGGATCGGTATCACCTTTTCAGTCATCGTGCCGGTGGAGATCACGAAAGGCACGAGCAGCGGCAACCTGATAACCCGTATTTCAGCCGCCTCGATTTTTAATCCGGCGAAAATTGGCGCTGTCTGCATCGGATACTCCATCCGTGGATATGATTGATTACGTCAGATCGAAACGGTTCTAGAGCGGTTCCGATTAAAACGGAATCGTGGATCCGCTCTATCTATTTGTTTTACGCATTATCCTACGCATCGAAGCGGGATTAGAAATCAGTCCAGTGGACTGATTTCCCAGCGTAGGCGCTACGCACTTTTGCTGGACATGCTCTAAATTCCCTGTTCGCTGGCAAAAGTCCAACAGATTCAGTTGGGACTTTCACTGATGTACTCAGGAGAGTGTATCCAGTGGGAAAACCGGACGCCGCAGGCGCGAATAAGTGCGTCTCGAAAGATCCGGCGAACTCAACCCACCAGCATCGGTCACGATGATCTGCGCTGCAATCGGGCCGAAAGCCCCCTTGAAATGCTGCATCGACTTGACCGCAACAATTGCCTTTTCCTTCGGCTCGATACCGACAATCCGGAAGATGTTCTGATCGAGCATCTGCATCCGTTCGGAAACGATCATGATGTCGATCCCCTCCACGCGCAGGCACACGGATTTTCCGGTCGTTCCGGGCAGACCCGTAAACATCGGCCCTTCGAAAACGAAGCTGCCATCGCTGATCGCCATGACACGGCCCGTCACCGTCAGCGGGCCACCGCCGACCGTTGGATCAGACTTGCCGCCAATCGTCACCGTGAGGGTCTCGCCCACTGCCTTGGCTGCAATCTCGGCCACCGCTTCGGGGTCCAGCAGCGCGCCAGCGGCGGCATCGGTCACACCGGCGTCCAGCATCGCCGCAATCAGCGCGGTGCAATCGCTATAAGCGCCCGAGCCGGGATTATCCGAGAAGTCCGCAACGACAATCGTGCCCTTGGCGCCGCGCGCCTCTTTCAATCGCGCGATGCACGCATCAAGAGGCATCGGCTGCGTCCACTGATCCTTATAGGACCAGATTTCATCACACATCTTGCCTGCAAGATCGACAGCGGCCTGCCGTTCAACACTTTTCGCATCGAAGGTGACGATGACACTTGGTCCCGCCGCCCAAACATCGGCATCGGTAAAACCGGCATTGATCGCTACATTGAGAATGCCCGGCTGCTGCATTTCGCGGTCCGCGCTTTCGAGCAGACGGCACATCGGGCCGTTATCCGTCGTACGACCGTCATCGCAACCGAGCAGCATTGGCGGGCGGGCGATGGCGAGAGCAGGTTCGATCTCGCCCTTCATCGCCCGATCCAGCAGCGAACAGGCCTCAACCCCAACCTCATTCATATCGATATGTGGATAGGTTCGGAATGAAACGGCGATCTGCGCCAGATCGGCCAGTTCGTCGAAAATATTCGCATGAAGATCGAGCGTAATGGCAATCGGTACATCATACCCAACCACCGAGCGGATTTCGCGCAGGAACTGGCTGTCGCCATCCTGATCCGTTTCCGTCACCATGGCACCATGCAGAGCGACGAAGATACCGTTGAACGGTCCGCATTCCTTCAACCGCCGCAGGCATTCGCCTGTGATTTCCAGACGTGCGCTTTCCAGCACCGCGCCATTCGGCTCCGCATGGGCGGCAGTGATATAAACAGGTGTCCATCCCTTTTCATCCGCGACCTTTATCGCGCCGCCGACCTCCGAGCCGGTGCCGCGGAAATTGGCCGGAATCTCATCACCCTTGAAATAGTGGGACGCACGGAAATCGCCGATACTCGTGCGATTTTTCGTGAAGGTATTACTTTCATTGATGAGTTCGATGATCGCAACGCGATAGGACACGGGATCGACCTTTCTTATGTCGGCGAAGACCAGTTTGGATTGGTCGAGAATGTAACGGCTGATGCGTGATCCAACCGCGGCAACCTTGCGCATGGCATAAGGCGGGCACCTGATCTGATGTGGTGCTTCAGATCAGGGCCCTTTCGGAACGAACTATTTTGCGAAGATTTCGCTGGCGAATTTCGGCTTTTCCCGAATGTCGAAGTCGAAATACTTGGCGCGGATCTTGTCGTAGGTGCCGTCCTGGATGATCTCCTCCAGCGCCTTGTTGACGCGCGCGCGCAGTTCTTCATCATCCTTGCGGAAGGCCATGCCAGCACCCAATGTGCCGTCGAGCAGGAACTCGTTACCGACGAACTCGCAGCAGCTCGCTCCCTTAGAAATCCAGTTGCTGAGCGCGAACTTGGATTCAAGCACGAGGTCCACGCGACCGTTTTCAATGTCGAGGAAAGCTTCTTCCAGCGTCGGATAGAGCTTCACCTCATTATCAGGGAAAAAGCGCTGCAAAACATCGACCGCGATAGAGCCGGTCTGGGTGCCTATGACCTTGCCCTTGGCGCTTTCCGGCGTCACGTCCTTCAGGCCAAGTTCCTTCAACGCAACAAACCGCATGGTATTGTAGTAGTAGGGATTGGAAAAATTGACCTGCTGCATGCGCGATTCCGTGATAGCCATCGACGACGCCATCACATCAAATTTCTTCGCCTGAAGAGCAGGAATAATCCCGCTCCATTCATTGGCGCTCCACACGCAATCCGCTTTCAGTTTCTCGCAGATCGCATCGCCGACGTCGATATCGAAGCCCTGCAGCTTCCCATTGGGATCGAGGTAATTGAACGGCGCATAAGCGCCCTCGGCTCCCATGCGGATTTCTTCGGCATAGGTTGGAAAAGCACCGAACACGGCGACAATCGCTGCAATAATTCCCATTTTGGCGTGCTTATGCATGTTCCGATCTCCTGTTATTCGCCCTTGCCCGGCAATGTCTGATCCCAGACAATCAGCGTCACCTGAGATCATCAGCCGGTGGGAATGCTCCCTTGGGCAGCTTTTATTGATTGACGATTATGCTTGTGCCCGCAGCCGATCAATGCAAAAGAACTATTCAATGTTATTAGAAAATTTAATGGGACTATGAATTCACGAACCGGGCGGAGAAGACTTCCAAGCTTGAAAGCGTTGCGGGCTTTTGAAGCCGTGGCGCACTGCCAGAGCTTTACCGCTGCGGCGGAAGAGCTTGCGGTCAGCCAAGGCGCGGTCAGTCATCAGATCAAACTTCTCGAACAGGCCTTGGGCTGCCAGTTGCTTATTCGCGGGCCTCGTGGCGTGACCGTTACCGCAGAGGGCGCATTGCTGGCCGAAGTTTGTGGGCGTGCCCTTGACGAAATCGGTGCTGTGACGGCCCTTATCGGTCAGGACAACAGGGCGCAAATTCTCCGCGTCCGCGCCGGGCCTTTCTTCTCTATGGAAGTCATTGCCAGCCGCATTGCTGGATTCCTCAAACAGAACCCGGGTATACAGCTGCATCTGAACAATCTCGAGATCGATTCCATTGCGCATGACAGAGAAGACGCGCAGATCAAATATTGCCTGAACGCCCCTGCCGGTGCCTACAGCATCGACCTGTTGACCGAAAAGCTCGTTCCCGTCTGTAGCCCTTCTCTTCTCGAAGGCGTGGCAAACCCGGAAGACCTTCTCACAAACCCCGACATTCCGCGCCTACACTACCGCGACATGAGCGACTGGAAGCGATGGATATCGCACCACGGCATTGGTGATATAGCCGCAAACTCAAATCTGTTTTTCGACGACCAGCACACACTCCTAGCGGCAGCACGTTCGGGACAAGGCATTGGCTTTTCTCATCGACCGCTTCTCGAAAGCGACGTGCAGCGCGGCAGTCTCGGCATCGTATCGGAGAAATACTTCCAGCCCAAGGAATCTTACAAGTTCATTTGCAGCCATGAGACCATTGCCTCAAACCATGCATTACAGCTCTTCCGCGACTGGCTGATGGCTGAGGTATCGACGATCTGTTAAGCTGCACGACTTTTAGAACGCGCTTCCCTGGTCGCAATCTGCCCTCCCCTTCCTTTCCACTCGCCCCTAAAACACCAAAAGCCCCGCAGTGGACTTGCCCTTATTTAGTGGAGAGGTTCCGTCACTAATTTACGATTTATCGTCTCGAACTGGATCGGTGATTTATACCCGAGTGCAGAATGTCTGCGCACAGGATTATAGAAGCCGTCAATGTATTCGCCAATGGCTTTGATTGCATCCTCACGTGTGTAGAACACAGTGCGCCAGATCAGTTCCGACTTGATCATTTTGAAGACGGTTTCCACCATTGCATTGTCATAGCAATTTCCTTTGCCGCTCATGGATGGAAGCATTTTGTGAGCTTTGAGGATTTTGCGATACTCATAACTGGCATACTGGCTTCCTTTGTCCGAGTGCTGGATCAGCCCCGGCTTTGGTTGACGGATTGCAATGGCTTGCTTCAAAGCACTGATCGCCAGATACTTCTTCATCCTATCGCGCGCTTCCCAGCCGATGATGCGACGCGAATAAAGATCGACAACGATTGCCAGATATATAGCCAGCCTTCTGCCGTCCATATGTAACTGATATCGACACCCCATTTCTGATCAGGCCCATCACAAGTGAAGTCCTGATCCAGAAGATTGGGAGCAACGGGTTTACCATGATTGCTGTCGGTCGTGCGTTTGAAGCGAGTTTTCTGCCGGGCTTTAAGGCCGTTTTCACGCATCAGTCGCGCCGTGCGGTAACGTCCTGCTCGAATACCTTCTTCGTTCAGTTCGACATGCATTCGAGGGCTGCCATAAGTTTCACGTGACAGATCACACTGATTACGAATATGCGCCAGGATGATCATATCATCGAGCTGACGACGACTGGGCAAACGATGCTTCCATGCATAATAACCGCTGATACTGACGCCTGCGAAAGCGCACAACCGTGACAGAGACATATGAGCCTTCTCCGTGTCGATGAACGCAAACTTCATCGACTTGTCTCCCGAGCGAAGAAGGCCGTCGCTTTTTTTAGTAGGTCACGTTCCTGTCGCAGGAGTTCATTTTCCTTACGAAGCCGGGCAAGTTCCTCGCTCATGTCCTCATGCGGACCAGAAAGCAGATCCTTCTCAGCAAAATTGCGACGCCAGCGGTCAAGTGTTGATTTGCCAATGCCAAGGTCGTCCGCAACCGATGAAATGCTTAGACCACTCGTCGTCAAAATACAAACGGCTTCCCGTTTGAAATCTTCTGTAAATTCGCGCTGCTTCAATTCTAAGTCTCCTGTCAGTTTTATCTAACAGAAGCCCCCCACTTTTGAAGGGGAAGTCCTCATTGCCGCCAAGGGAAAGGGCCTGACGAAAGGTCAGCCAGCCCTGGCCGGGGAAACCATGCTCGATAACAGCGCCCCAGAGGATCAGAACGTTGATCCCTGAGTAGCTCCGTCCAGTCGAGGCGTTTTGCGGCAGGCCGAGCGGCGCTTTCGCTGCCGACGTGCCCCACGGCTGGACCCAGGGAATACGTCCGGCCTCCAGCCCGGCGATGATCTTGTTGGTGATTTCGTCGTAAAGGTTTTCCCGGTCCGAGCCGGTGCGCATGTTGCGGTCATATCTGGACATCGCGGTTCTCCGCGACAGGCGCCGGGAGCCTCTCTCCCAGCCCTCAACCCGTCACGGCAAATCCCGTCCGCACGCTCACTCTCAAGGGGGCGCTGCGGGGTCTCCCCGCTGAATTCCGTCTTCTGCCAGCATCGCGGCGACATCAGCAATGGACCGCAGCAAGACCAATGGATCATCCTTTGAAGGGATGAACCCCCGGCGCAGCCAGAACCGGGCAGCCTCTTCATCGACGGCGTTGACAATCAGCGCCCGCCCACCGATCAGGTGCGCAGCCTGTACGCAACGCTGCAGAGCATGCTTCATCAAGCCTGTGCCGATCCCCTGCCCGGCCCATTCCGTATCCGTGGCGAGTTGCCCCAGAAGCAGGCAGGGAACAGGATTGGGGGGCTGCCCGGTGCGAATCGCACGCGGCAGGATCGAAGGGACAGCGCCTGTGGGCGCCAGCCCGTAGTATCCGACGACGCGCCCCGCGTCATGAACGACGACGACTGCCGTGAAACCCTTTTCCTGATTGGTAAGAGCGCGGATCTTCAGCCAGTGGTCGAGCGTCGGCTTTCCGCAGGAGAATTTTGAAACGTCATGCGCCGCGGTGAGCGGCTCGGGAGCCGATAAAACCAAGGCTCAGCGCTTCGGCTCGTAACCGGGCTCCCATGGGGCGGGCCGCCTGAGCACCTCCATCATCTCCGGAACGATGGTGGGAGGACGAGACAGGATTTCCATGAAATCGGCAAAGCCTTCGGGACTCATACGGATAAGCCCCTGCTCCATGACGACTTCCTCCGCGGCGCGCACGGCGGCGTCCCGGACGAAATCCGTGCGAGAGCGGCCGCGCAGGCTGGCCGCGCGATCAATCATCGCGACATCCGCCTCTGGCAGGCGCATCGAGATCGGGTATTCCTTACGTTCGACAGTGGCGGCCATTGTTTTCTCCTTTCCGAGCAAGATAATATCTTGTATCGCTAAATGCAATACGATATTCATCCGCGTCGTTCACTACTTATCGCGCTTTGCTGAACACGACGCCAAGGTAGCCGAGGAGGTCACATGCTTCAGAAGCAGGCTTCACGCAAATTCCGTAGGTCATTTTACGACGCCAGCGCGCGCCATGCTACGCCGACGCCCGCTACAGTACGTGCATCCGCTCCGTTTCACGCCGATCATTCTGCTTTGAATTCAGTTGTTTATCTCAGCTTTGGCGTGAATTCTAAGGGCCATGACCCCGAAAGCACGCAAAGCCACAAAAACGGTTACGCCAAGCGAGCGCCGAGAACTGCTCGCAGCGATGCTTCCCGACGCGCCGGAACTGACCTTCACTCCGCGCGGAAACCCGGACCCTCGTCTTATTCAACTCGCCCGTCTGCTCGGCAGACAGATGGCGCGTCAGGACTTCGAAGCGCAGATCCGCAAACGGGGCCCGAACGGCCCTGATGACGGGAGACCTCATTTGAAAGTTGCCATCTACGCCCGCTATTCTTCCGACAATCAGCGCGATGCCTCGATCGCCGACCAGATTCGCATGTGCCGGCTACAAGCCGAAAAGCAGCGCTGGCAGATTGTCGAGGAATATAGCGACCACGCGATCTCGGGCGCTTCGCTGCTACGCCCTGGTATTCAATCCCTGATCTCGGACGCCAGTCGTGGTCGTTTCGATCTGATCCTGGCCGAAGCGATGGATCGGCTTTCGCGCGATCAGGAGGACATTGCCGGCCTGTTCAAGCGCATGTCTTATTCGAATGTGAAGATCTTCACTCTCTCCGAAGGAGAGGTGTCCCATCTCCATATCGGGCTCAAGGGCACGATGAATGCCCTGTTGCTCAAGGATTTGGCCGACAATACCCGTTGCGGCCAGCGCGGTCGCATCGAGGCCGGTAAATCCGGAGGCGGCAATTCCTACGGCTACGATGTCGTCAAGAAGCTCGACGGCAATGGCGACCCGGTTCGTGGCGATCGCGCTATCAACGAAACCCAGGCCAAGGTGATCGAACGGATATTCCGCGACTATGCTGCCGGCAAGTCGGCCAAGACGATCACTTTTGCACTCAACAAGGAAGGCATCCCGGCGCCCACAGGGGGCACTTGGGGATTCAGCACCATCAACGGCAATCCGAAGAGCGGAACCGGCATCCTCAATAACGAGATGTACATCGGAAAGCTCACGTGGAATCGCCAGCATTTCGTCAAAGACCCTGATACAGGCAGGCGACAGGCGAGACCGAACCCGGAATCCGATTGGGTGATCCAGGAGGTGCCGGAGTTGCGCATCATCGATGACGAACTCTGGCAAGCGGTCAAAGAGCGACAAGAAAAGAACAAGATCGAGCAGAACGATGACGGCTATGCCGATGTCGCGACGATCAATTATCGTCGTCGCCCCAGATATCTCTTCTCCGGCCTGACTAAATGCGCCTGCTGCGGCGGAGGTTATTCGGCAATTTCGGCCACGCTGATCGGTTGCTCGACAGCCCGCAACAAAGGCACCTGCGACAACCGCGTCAACATTCGCCGCGATGAGTTGGAGTCAAGGGTGCTGGACGCCCTGCGCAATCGCATTCTCGATCCCGAAGTTTTCGCCGAATTCTGTGACGCTTATACGCAGGAGATGAACCGACTTCGGATGGAGGCCGCGCGACCATCAACGCAACCGTGGCAGAGATCGATCGGATCGACCGCGAAGTTCAAAAGCTGATAGACCTTTATCTGAAGGATGCCTTGCCCATTGAAGACGTGAAGGAACGCGGAGACAAATTGCGGGCACGTAAAGCTGAGCTCACCGCATTCCTGGCAACCGCCGAAGAACCGCCCTCGCTCCTGCATCCGGCAATGGCCCGCCAGTATCGGCTGCGTGTCCAACCGCTCTACGAAACGCTACAGGACGATTCCGATGAACAGCGGACGAAGCCGCCAATATCCTGCGCACGCTCGTTGAGGACATCATCCTGACGCCGGTTGACGGCAAGGTCGAGATCGACGTTCGCGGCGATCTTGCTGGTATCCTGACACTCTCGGTACAAACAAAAAGCCCGCCGGAGAGATGGGCCGATCGCAATTAAAGATGGTTGCGGGGGCAGGATTTGAACCTGCGGCCTTCAGGTTATGAGCCTGACGAGCTACCGGGCTGCTCCACCCCGCGCCAGGGTGTTTTATTTTAGAACCGGTTGGGTATTTTTAGCGATTATCGCATGTTTGGAGTGTTTTGTATGATTTGAGAAGATGTTTTAATTTGTGTGCTTAGCAGACCTGGCAGCGACCTACTCTCCCGCATCTTAAGATGAAGTACCATTGGCGCTGGAGCGTTTCACGGCCGAGTTCGGAATGGGATCGGGTGCAGCCGCTCCGCCATAACCACCAGGTCGGCGAAGAACACAAATTGAGAAGCTGGATTAGGGGAGTAGGGGAATAGGGCAGTAAGGGAGTATGTTAGCTCACTGTTTCCTCTGCTCTTATTTTCTTTCTGCACTGATAAACAATAAGCACGCGACTGCGTGCCGCCGGTTGTCCGGCGCCCTGTCCGGAGCGAAGCGGCTTTAGCCGCGACAGCGTGAGGACAGAAGTTAAAGCTGGTATTCGTCAAGCGAAGCTTGATGGATATTGTAAATGGGAGTGATCAAGTCGATCGAGCTATTAGTACCGGTAAGCTGCATGCGTTGCCGCACTTCCACACCCGGCCTATCAACGTGGTGGTCTTCCACGGCTCTGATAGGGAATACTCGTTTTTAGGTGGGTTTCCCGCTTAGATGCCTTCAGCGGTTATCCCGTCCGTATATAGCTACCCTGCTATGCCGTTGGCACGACAACAGGTCCACCAGAGATACGTCCATCCCGGTCCTCTCGTACTAGGGACAGATCCTATCAATATTCCTACACCCACGGCAGATAGGGACCGAACTGTCTCACGACGTTCTGAACCCAACTCACGTACCGCTTTAAATGGCGAACAGCCATACCCTTGGGACCTGCTCCAGCCCCAGGATGCGATGAGTCGACATCGAGGTGCCAAACAACCCCGTCGATATGGACTCTTGGGGGTCATCAGCCTGTTATCCCCGGCGTACCTTTTATCCGTTGAGCGATGGCCCTTCCACGCGGGACCACCGGATCACTATGACCGACTTTCGTCTCTGCTCGACTTGTCAGTCTTGCAGTCAGGCAGGCTTATGCCATTGCACTCGACGAACGATTTCCGACCGTTCTGAGCCTACCATCGCGCGCCTCCGTTACTCTTTAGGAGGCGACCGCCCCAGTCAAACTACCCACCATACACGGTCCTGGACCCGGATAACGGGCCGCAGTTAGACATCCATATAGGCAAGGGTGGTATTTCAAGGATGACTCCACAATGGCTGGCGCCACTGCTTCAAAGTCTACCACCTATCCTACACATGCCGACACGAATGCCAGTGTAAAGCTATAGTAAAGGTGCACGGGGTCTTTCCGTCTAACCGCAGGAACCCCGCATCTTCACGGGGAATTCAATTTCACTGAGTCTGCGTTGGAGACAGCGGGGAAGTCGTTACGCCATTCGTGCAGGTCGGAACTTACCCGACAAGGAATTTCGCTACCTTAGGACCGTTATAGTTACGGCCGCCGTTTACTGGGGCTTCAATTCAATGCTTGCACATCTCCTCTTAACCTTCCAGCACCGGGCAGGCGTCAGACCCTATACGTCGTCTTGCGACTTCGCAGAGCCCTGTGTTTTTGGTAAACAGTCGCTACCCCCTGGTCTGTGCCACCCCCACAAAGTTGCCTTCATGGAGGTCACGCTTCTTCCGAAGTTACGCGTGCATTTTGCCGAGTTCCTTCAACGCAGTTCTCTCAAGCGCCTTGGTATTCTCTACCAGTCCACCAGTGTCGGTTTAGGGTACGGTCTATATGCAGGAGCTATTTCCTGGAACCGCTTCGCTGCAAGATCAATCCAATAAGACCTTACAACACACGCGATCCGTCACTACCTGCAGGCCCACGAATATTAACGTGGTTCCCATCGACTACGCCTTTCGGCCTCGCCTTAGGGGCCGGCTAACCCTGCTCAGATTAACTTTAAGCAGGAACCCTTGGACTTTCGGCGAGGGAGTCTCTCACTCCCTTTATCGTTACTCATGTCAGCATTCTCACTTCCGATACCTCCAGGATGTCTCACGACTGTCCCTTCACAGGCTTACGGAACGCTCCGCTACCACGCACATACGTGCATCCACAGCTTCGGTGTATGGCTTTAGCCCCGGTACATTTTCGGCGCAAAGACCCTTATTTAGACCAGTGAGCTGTTACGCTTTCTTTAAATGATGGCTGCTTCTAAGCCAACATCCTGGTTGTTTTGGGATCCTCACATCCTTTCCCACTTAGCCATAACTTAGGGACCTTAGATGGTGGTCAGGGTTGTTGCCCTCTTCACGACGGACGTTAGCACCCGCCGTGTGTCTGCCCAGTAGTACTCCCCGGTATTCGGAGTTTGATTAGGATCAGTAAGACGGTGAGTCCCCATAGCCCATTCAGTGCTCTACCCCCGGGGGTATTCGCTGGACGCTCTACCTAAATAGATTTCGCGGAGAACCAGCTATCTCCAAGTTTGATTGGCCTTTCACCCCTAGCCACAAGTCATCCCGATCTATTGCAACAGATATGGGTTCGGTCCTCCAGTACGTGTTACCGTACCTTCAACCTGCTCATGGCTAGATCACTTGGTTTCGGGTCTAATCCGACGAACTGAACGCCCTGTTCAGACTCGCTTTCGCTGCGCCTACACCTACCGGCTTAAGCTTGCTCGTCAGACTAAGTCGCTGACCCATTATACAAAAGGTACGCTGTCACCCAGGACGAACCTTGGGCTCCAACTGTTTGTAGGCATTCGGTTTCAGGTACTATTTCACTCCCCTCGTCGGGGTGCTTTTCACCTTTCCCTCACGGTACTGGTTCGCTATCGGTCATGCACGAGTACTTAGGCTTGGATCGTGGTCGACCCATGTTCAGACAGGATTTCACGTGTCCCGCCCTACTCAAGGACTTAATTTCGTGTTGCGTGTACGGGGCTATCACCCACTTTAGCCAACTTTTCCAAGTTGTTCCACTTTACTCAATTAAGCCACTGGCCTGGTCCGCGTTCGCTCGCCACTACTAGCGGAGTCTCGTTTGATGTCCTTTCCTCTGGGTACTTAGATGTTTCAGTTCCCCAGGTTCGCTTCTAACACCCTATGTATTCAGGTGTAGATACCTTATTACGATAACTAGAAAGTTGAACTGTTCTTGCCAAAGCGCCAACAATTCAAATTTTCTAGCTATCTAAGGTGGGTTGCCCCATTCGGAAATCGTCGGATCAAAGGGTATTCGCACCTCCCCGACGCTTATCGCAGCGTATCACGTCCTTCATCGCCTGTGCATGCCAAGGCATCCACCAAATGCCCTTAAGACACTTGATCACTCTCATTGCCAATATCCATCAAAACATCAGTCTTGACGTTATCAGCAGAAAGACCAGCTTCT
>NZ_JBBHKQ010000001.1:1040000-1375000 GCF_037482325.1 Ochrobactrum teleogrylli | reverse complement strand
ACCCGTTTTTTTCAAGAAAATCACAATCTTATCAACCGCAACTTCCTCAAATCCAAAACCAGATTTCCACCCAATCTTGGCCGCCCCACCTACTCGTCAGCCAACAACCTGTCAACCACTTTCACCAGAACTCAAGGACGAAGCAATCTGCCGCTAGCAGCGTCGCCGCCCTCGTTGTGGCGCTATATAGGCCCCGCACACCAAAACTGTCAACACGGCTTTCGATAAAAATGCGATTTTCTTTTCCACAGGGATAAGGATCGAAATTTACTCCTTATTAAGCTGCATGGACACCCGATTCTGCAAAGCGCGGACAGCGTCGTTCATAGCGCCATAGTAAGGAAGAGCGTCTCGAATACGCCAGCGCTGGCCCACTTCACCGGGCCAGAGCCAGAACGACGGGATATTTCATCCTGTTTTGTTCAGTGATGGCGGAACCGCACTAGCTTATTCCCGTAGCGGGCAATTCATTATACCGTGGTTTGCATCCCGCCGATGCGCTTTCTTCGTGCTCTTTTCCAGGGGATCGAAGACAAGCCCGTAGATGCAGAAAACGCCATGCCCAAAAGCGCCTCTCCGCTCGAATCCTTTCAGTCCCGGACGTTCCGCTCGCTGTGGTCTGCCACGCTGGTATCGAATCTGGGGGGACTGATCGAAGGCGTCGCCGCCGGTTGGTTGATGACCAGTCTGACCACATCTCATGGGATGGTGGCACTGGTCCAGGCATCGATGACGCTGCCGGTGATGATTTTCTCGCTCGCCGCCGGGGCGCTGGCTGACAATTACGACCGCCGACGCATCATGCTTATCGCGCAGATGATGATGCTATGCTTTTCGGCGATGCTGGCGCTGCTCTCTTATAGTAATGCACTGACACCATGGCTGTTGCTGAGCCTCACCTTTTTGATCGGATGTGGCGGCGCGCTCTATAATCCTTCCTGGCAGGCTTCTATGGGCGACATTGTTCCCCGCGAACATCTGCCGGGCGCAGTGGCGCTCAACAGCATGAGCTATAATCTCATGCGCAGTATCGGTCCGGCCATTGGCGGCATCATTGTCGCGACGGCGGGTGCGGCCTTTGCCTTTCTCTTTAACGTGTTTTGCTATTTCGCCCTGATCTTCGCGCTTTTCCGCTGGAAGAAAGTGACGCCGCGCAGCCCGCTGCCACGTGAATCCTTCGGAAGCGCCATGTCGGCGGGCTTTCGTTATGTCACCATGTCGCCCAATCTATTGAAGGTGATGGTGCGTTCATTCGCTTTCGGCTTTAGCGCTGTGGTGATTCTGGCACTCCTGCCACTCGTTGCTCGCGATCAGGTGCAGGGCACCGCCATAACCTATGGCATCATGCTCGGCTTTTTCGGCTTCGGCGCGATCTGTGGCGCGCTTTTGATCGGGCGAGTGCGCGATATTCTCAGCAACGAATGGGTTATCCGCGGCGCGTTCTTCGCACTCGCGGTCAGTTGTTTCTTCCTCGCCATGAGCAACCGGGTGTGGTTGAGCTGCCTTCTGTTGATGCCAGCTGGCATGGCATGGGTGCAGGCTTTCTCGCTGTTCAATGTGACTGTGCAGCTTTCGACCCCGCGCTGGGTCGTCGGTCGTGCGTTGTCATTATACCAGACGGCAACCTTCGGCGGCATGGCCTTGGGAAGCTGGGTCTGGGGGCAACTGGCCGACCTGCACAGCGTATCGGGCGCGCTGTTCATCGCGAGCGCCGTGCTAATTGTCGGCGGGCTGCTCGGCTTCATTTTGCGCCAGCCCAATTTCGAATCGCTGAACCTTGATCCGACGAACGCCTTCAGCGAGCCGCAACTGCAACTCGACCTGCGCGCCCGCAGCGGCCCGATCATGGTGATGGTCGATTATTCCATCGACCAGAAAGACGTGCCGGAATTTCTCGCCACAATGGCGCTGCGGCGGCGCACCAGAATTCGCGACGGAGCCAAGCAATGGGTGTTATTGCGTGATCTCGAAAACCCGAGCATCTGGACGGAAAGCTATCATGTGCCGACCTGGATCGAATATATCCGCCACAGCCAGCGGCTGACCCATGCCGATGCCGAGATTGCAAAACATCTTGATGAGTTGCATCGTGGCGACAGCCCTCCCCGCATCCATCACATGATCGAACGCCAAACTGTTCCTACCCATGACGATATGCCTTTAAAGCCATATCTGGATGCGACATAAAAAAAGCCGCCCAGTTGGGCGGCTTCAGCCTGCTGACAAACCCCTGGCTATGCCGGGGGGGTTGTGATTCTCTGGGTCATGTTGAAGAAACCAGCCGCAGAACAGACCGCGCTCGAGATGGTGACGCTCGATCAACTGGTCCCGAAAGATCATCTGCTTCGCAAGATCGATGCGGTGATCGACTTCTCTTTCATCCATGACCGGGTTGCCGGGCTTTATTGCCCCGACAACGGCCGTCCTCCGCTCGATCCGACCTTGATGTTCAAGGCGCTGTTCATCGACTACCTGTTCGGCGTGCGCTCGGAGCGTCAGCTGGTGCGCGAGATCGAGGTCAATGTCGCCTATCGCTGGTTCCTGCGCCTGAAGCTGAGCGATGCGGTGTTCGACGCCTCGACACTGAGCCAGAACCGGCGGCGGCGCTTTAACGACACCTCGGTCGCCCAGGACATTTTCGACCATATCGTCGAACAGGCGATCCGGCACGGACTGGTCGATGGGACAGTGCTTTATACCGACAGCACACATCTGAAAGCCAATGCCAACAAGGGCAAATACGACCTTGAGATGATCGCCAGATCCCGGGCCGACTATTGGGCTGATCTTGATCGGGCCATTGATGCGGAACGGGCACTGCACGGCCAGAAGCCGATGAGGGACAAGCCGCGTGAGCGGGAGGTGAAGGAAACCAAGGTCAGCCGCACCGATCCGGAAAGCGGCTATATGGTGCGCGACGGCAAGCCGAAGGGCTTCTACTATCTCGACCACCGCACGGTGGATGGAAAGCTGGCCATCATCACCGATATCCACGTCACGCCGGCCAATTTGCATGACAGTCGCGTCTATCTCGACCGTCTGGATCGGCAACGCCGGCGCTTTGACTTCGAGGTTGGCGCGGTCGGGCTGGATGCTGGCTTTGCGACAGCGGCCATTGCCCGGGGTTTGGAAGATCGCCATATCCTCGGCGTTACCGGCTACCGCACTCCAACGCCGCCCAGGGACGGCATGATGCGCAAGTCGAAGTTCGCATTCGAAGCGGATGCCGATGGCTATCGCTGCCCTGAGGGCCAATTGCTCCCCTATGCCACGACCGACCGCAACGGTTACAAGCATTATGTATCTGATCCGGCCATCTGCCGGACCTGCCCGCTGCTCGCATCCTGCACGGCCAACGCCAAGTCCATCCGTACCATCACCCGCCATGTCTGGCAGGACGCCCGCGAACGCACTGACGCCCACCGGCTCACAGCTTGGGGAAAAGCGATCTACAAGCGGCGCAAGGAAACGGTGGAATGCTCCTTTGCCGACGCCAAGCAACTGCACGGCCACCGCTACGCCCGCTTTCGAGGCCTTGTCCGCGTCGCCTGCCAATGCCTGCTGCAAGCCGCCGCACAGAACATCAAGAAGATCGCCATGGTCCTGACAAAGACCCCAAAGGCAGCCAGCGTATGAGCGGCTGCAGCCGCTTGCAACTCCTTACTAAGGCAGTCACAAAACGCGCCCCTCTCAAAAACAAAACCCGCCGAAAAATATCGGCGGGTTTGTCAGCAGCCTGAGGCCGCCCAGTTGGGCGGCTTTTTTTAAGCAGTAGGAGTTGGAAGCGATTATTCGCCCCAAGGGCCGTGGAAATCGCCATCCTTGTCGATGCGCTTGAAGCCATGCGAACCGAAGAAATCGCGCTGGCCCTGAATGAGATTCGCCGTACCAAGCGACTGCGTATAGCTGTCGAAATAGTTGAGCGCTGATGCAAGTGCGGGAACCGGCAAACCAGCAATCGCAGCCTTGGAAACGATATTCCGCAGGCCCTTCGACGCCTTCTGCATGCGCTCCACGAAAGCCGGAGCCAGCAGAAGGTTGCGGCTTTCATTGCCCTCGAATGCCTGTGCGATATCGTCCAGCAGTTCCGAACGGATGATGCAACCAGCGCGCCAGATGCGGGCCGTTGTGGCCAGCGGAATGTTCCAGCCATGCTCCTTCGAGGCGGCTTCCATCACGGCAAAGCCCTGTGCATAGGCAGCGATCTTGCCAGCAAGCAATGCCTGCTCCAGATCGGCAAGGAACTTGGTGTGATCCGCGACGTCGAGCGTGCGCGGCGCAGGCTTGTAGATGTTCGCGGCTTCCTCACGCTCGCTTTTCAACGACGAAAGCGAACGCGCGGCGACCGCAGCTTCAATCGCCGTTGCCGGAACGCCCATCATTTGGGCTTCAATGGCGGCCCAGCGTCCGGTGCCCTTCTGTCCGGCTTCGTCGAGGATCATATCGACCATCGCCTTGCCGCTTTCCGGATCGGTGGTTTTCAAAACCTTTGCGGTGATCTCGATCAGATAGGAATCGAGCGGACCTGAATTCCATTTTTCGAACACATCGCCGATGGCCGGAGCCGAAAGGCGGAGACCGTCGCGCAGGATGCCGTAGATTTCGGCGATCATCTGCATGTCGGCATATTCAATGCCGTTGTGGATCGTCTTGACGAAATGGCCCGCGCCATCTGGACCGACCAGCGCACAGCATGGCTCGCCCTTATATTTCGCGGCGGCGGCGAGAAGAATAGGCGCGATGCGCTCATAAGCTTCCGGCGTTCCGCCCACCATCATCGACGGGCCATGGCGTGCGCCTTCCGCGCCGCCGGAAACGCCCATGCCCACAAAAGTCGGATCGTTCGGGCCAAGGGCCTTGAGGCGGCGGACCGTATCGCGATAATCGGAATTGCCCGCATCGATCATGATATCGCCCTTCTCCAGAAGAGCCTTGAGCCGGGTCGTTTCGGCATCGACAGGCGCACCCGCCTTGATGAGGAAGATGAACGGGCGCGGCTTGCGCGTGTTTTCCGCCAATTCTTCGAAAGTGGCGCAGGGGATGATCTTGTCGCGCAGCGGACCGGCTTTATCGAGGAAAGCTTTCAGCACCGGCTCGTCACGATCATAGACAGCCACCGTGTAGCCTTTCTCGGCTATGTTCAGCGCCAGGTTGGAACCCATCACGCCAAGACCGACCATTCCGATATCTGCTTTTTCCATTTTAGGCCCTTCAGAAATGCAACCAGCTGGCCTGTCGCGTGGCATTGGGAGGCATGCACTGCAAACAGGCTGGAACCCGGCATATTTGGTTGTCGCACTATTCCGACGACAACGGCTGATAATCTGTATCGTATTCCTGGATGATCTAGGGCAAATGATACAAAGTTGATAGACCCCGGCATCGGAAAAATCCGCGTGCACTGCCGGTTGCCAACAGCGCCGCGCTGCTGCAACAGTGCGTGGAAACGGGAATTGCGGGCAGATTGCCCCGTCGGCTGCTGCGAATGGGCGTGATGAGAATCAAACTGGGTATCGGTTCCAAACTTCTTCTGTCGAGCCTTGTCAGCCTGATCGGCTTGTTGGTCATGGCCGCCGTGACGGTGCATGCGCTGCGCGAACAGATGATCGATGACCGTGTCACCATGGTTCGCAACCTGACGGAAATCGGTCGCAAGATCATTCAGGAAGAATATGATCGTTTCCAAAGCGGCGAAATCAGCGAAGCTGCCGCCAAGCAAAATGCCGTCGAGACGCTGCGCAAACTGCGCTATGCCAATGACGAATATTTCTTCATCGATGATTTCGACGGCAATTCCGTGCTTTTGCCGATCCGGCCCGATCTTGAAGGCACCGACGCCTCCGCCTTGGTCGATTCCGAAGGCCGTCATTACGTGCAGATGCAGATCGACACCGCCAAGTCCGGCGGCGGCGTGGTGCATTATGAATTCACCAAGCCCAATACGAATGTGAGCGGCGAGAAAATGGCCTATGTCATGCCGTTCGAGCCGTGGCGGTGGTTTATCGCGACGGGCATTTATCTGGAAGATGTGGATAGTGAAACCAAGGCCGTGCTGCTGCGCGCAGGCGGGATTCTCGCCACCATCGCCGTTGTCACCACGGCGCTTCTGATTCTCCTGTCGCGCAGCATCACGCGACCGCTCGGGCGACTGACAGCGGTAATCGGGCAACTGACCCGCCGCAAATACGATCTGACCGTCAAGGATCAGGATCGCCGCGACGAAATTGGCGATATTGCGCGCGCCGTGGAAATCTTCAAGAAAACCGGCCAGGAATTCGAGGTTTTGCAGGCGAAGATGCGCGAGCAGGAAGCAAAAGTGCAGGCCGAGCGGGAAGCCGCACTTGCCTTCGAGCGCGACAGCGCCCTTCGGCTCGAACAGACGGCGAGGCTGATTTCGATGGGCGAAATGGCTGTCAGCCTTGCCCATGAGCTGAACCAGCCGCTGGCTGCGGTCAGTAACTATTGCATGGGATCGGTGCGGCGGCTGGAGGCTGGCACCGATGACCGAGCAGCACTGCTTGACGCCATGAAGAAAGCGTCACGGCAGGCAAGCCGCGCATCCGGTATCGTGTCGCGCATCCGCGATTTTCTGCGCCGCAGCGAGCCGACCCCGCAGCCGCAAATATTGCGGGAGATTGTCGAGGAGACCGCATCCATCGCCGAGATTGAATCGCGCAGGCGCGGTTTCAAGATCAAGGTCGATATAGCGAAAGACCTGCCGACCGTACTGGCCGACCGCGTTATGATCGAACAGGTTGTGTTCAATCTGTTGCGAAACGCCACCGAGGCCACGTCAGCCTTGCCAGCGCCACGGCGCGATATCGTCGTTTCGGCCAGAATCAGTCCTGACAGGCAGGAGGTGGAAACAACTGTGCTGGATTTCGGGCAAGGCATTGCGGAAGACGAGATGCGCAAGATATTCGACCCGTTCTACACGACCAAGGCCGAAGGCATGGGCGTTGGGCTCAATATTTGCCGCTCGATCATGGAATTCCACCGCGGCAGGCTCTGGGCGGAGCCAAATCCGGACGGCGGTACAGCCTTTCATTTCACGCTGCCTGTCAGCGGCACGCTTGAGGAAAAAGCCGTATGAGCGAAGCGGTCTATGTCATCGATGACGACGAGGCTTTTCGGGATTCGCTCGTCTGGCTGCTGGAATCGAGCCAGTACACCGTCCGCGCTTTCGATTCGGCGGAAGCTTTTCTGGATGCCGCATCCCCGGACATGTCCGGCTGTGTAATCGCCGATGTGCGCATGTCGGGCATAACCGGTCTTGAACTGCACCGGCGCCTGCGAACGCTTGGCGTCGATCTGCCGACAATCATCGTCACCGGTCATGGTGACGTGCCGATGGCCGTCACGGCCTTCCGCGACGGTGTGGTGGATTTCATCGAAAAGCCTCTCGACGACAAGTATGTGCTGGAGCGGATCGAGTTCTGTCTCGCCAAGGCGCGGGAGAACGCAAGGCTGCGCCAGCAGGCGGATGATTTTGCCCGCCGCTATGAAAGCCTGACGCAACGCGAAAAAGAAGTGCTGGAATATATCGTGGCGGGAAAGCTCAACAAGCAGATCGCCGATCTGATGGATATCAGCATCAAGACGGTCGAAGTGCATCGCAGCCGCGTGATGGAAAAGATGCAGGTGACGAATGTGGCGGAGCTGGTGCGCCAGAAACTGTCCTTCAGCGAAGGCGCAAAAAAGAAGCCGGCATAAGCCGGCTTCTTCAATTTTGCAGATCAGGATCAGTCGTCCAGATGCTGGCCGCTTCTGTCGGTGGTGCAGGCTACCGCGACCAGAGAGATCACACCGCAAGCCGCGATGAACACAGCAATCGGCAGATAGCTGCCATTATATTTGGCAAGCAGAGCCGTTGCGATCAGCGGCAGCGGACCGCCGACAATGGCTGCGCCCACCTGATAGCCGAGCGAGACGCCGGTATATCGGACATCTGCCGGGAAGCTTTCGGCGAAGAACGTGCCGAGCACGGAACCATAGGTCGACCAGATGATGGCAAAACCGATCACGACGGCAAGCGTTGCCACAACCCACGAACCCTGATTGAGCAGCCAGAAGTAAGGCACCGTATAGATGACCATGGCGACAGTGCCGAGCAGGAAGACCTTCTTGCGGCCGATACGGTCGGACAGGCTGCCGAAATAGAGCATGACCGGAACGGCGATCAATGCGGCGATCAGCACCGAATTGAGAGCATGGACGCGCTCGAAACCAAGGCCCACGAGATAGGAGACCGTGAAGGTTGCAAACAGAAAGAAGGTCGAGGTTTCGATGAACTTTGCGCCGATGACGATCAGAACCGCGCGCCAGTGCTTGGTCAGTGTTTCGACCAACGGCACTTTCTTGGCGGTATTGGCCGCAGCCACGCGCTTGAAGGACGGGGTTTCATCAACCGTGTTGCGGATCCACATACCGATGGCGACCAGCACGATGGACAGCACGAACGGAATGCGCCAGCCATAGGACAGGAACGCTTCTTCCGAAAAGCCGAGCGCAAGGCCGGACGTCACCAGATTGCCGAGCGCCAGACCGAACAATGCGCCCGTCTGCGGCACAGCGCCATAGAAGCCGCGCCTGTTACGCGGGGAATATTCCACCGCCAGAAGCACGCCGCCGCCCCATTCGCCGCCGAGCGCGAGGCCCTGCAACAGACGCAGCAGCGTCAGGATGATCGGTGCCCAGACGCCGATGGTGGCATAGGTCGGCATCAGGCCGATCAACACCGTTGAAATGCCCATGATGGACAGAGTGATGACGAGCGTTTTCTTGCGTCCGATACGATCGCCGATATGGCTGAACACGATGCCGCCGATGGGGCGGATTAGGAAAGCCAGCGCGAAAGAGGCAAGCGCCAGAAGCTGGCTGGTCACCGGATCATCGGACGGAAAGAACAGCTTTCCGAACACGATGGCCGACATGGTGCCATAAAGGAAGTAATCATACCATTCGATGGTGCTGCCAACCGCGCTGCCAATCAGCGCGCGACGGCGATCGCCATCGGTAATCAAAGTGTCTTTTTCTACGCGTGCAGAAGCCGCGCCCTCCAAGACGGTCATAGCATTTCCTCCTGAGTGGGCCGCTTATGCGGCCTTGTTTTTGAGAATGTCGAGCGCGACGTCGATGATCATGTCTTCCTGGCCGCCGACCATGCGGCGCTTGCCAAGTTCGATGAGGATTTCGCGCGTATCGACGCCATAGAGTTTCGAGGCGTTTTCCGCATGACGCAAAAAGCTCGAATAGACGCCCGCATAGCCGAGCGAGAGGCTTTCACGATCCACCCGCACCGGACGGTCCTGCAACGGACGCACCAGATCGTCGGCGGCATCCATCAGGCCATAAAGATCGCAGCCCGTTTCGATACCCTTGCGGTTGAGAACGGCGATCAGACCTTCAAGCGGCGCATTGCCAGCGCCAGCGCCCATGCCTGCCAGCGATGCATCGACGCGAACAGCGCCCGCTTCGATACCGGCAACGGCATTGGCAACACCGAGCGTCAGATTGTGGTGGGTGTGAACGCCGATTTCGGTTTCAGGCTGCAGCGCATCACGCAGCGCCTTCACGCGAAGCGTATATTGTTCGGGCAACAGCGCGCCTGCCGAATCGGTGACATAGACGCATTCCGCGCCATAGCTTTCCATCAGCTTCGCCTGTTCGACCAGCTTTTCCGGCTCGGCCATATGCGACATCATCAGAAAGCCGATAGTGTCCATGCCCAGTTCACGTGCAGCCTCGATATGCTGGCGTGATACATCGGCCTCGGTGCAATGGGTCGCAACGCGAACCGAACGCGCACCGGCGTTATACGCTTCCTTCAGGTCATGCACCGTGCCAATGCCCGGAATGAGCAGCACGGTGACGCGGGCATGCTCGCAGGCGTCGGCAACAGCGCCGATCCATTCAACATCGTCATGCAGGCCAAAACCGTAATTGAAGGTCGAACCGGCAAGGCCGTCGCCATGGGTGATTTCAATCGCGTCCACCTTGGCGGCATCCAGCGCCTTCGCAATCGCGACGACATCCTTCAGCGTGTATTGATGGCGGATCGAATGCATGCCGTCGCGCAGCGTGACATCCTGAACATAGAGCTTATCGGGATTGGAGCGGGCCATTATGCAGCCTCCTTGGCAAGCGCTTTTGCTGCCCAATGATCAGCGGTGACCAATGCAGCGGATGTCATGATGTCGAGATTGCCGGCATAGGCAGGCAGATAATGTGCAGCGCCTTCGACCTCGAGCAGGATGGTCGTCTTGAGACCCGATACGAGCCCGATGCCCGGTACGCGAACCGGCGCATTGTCGCCGATCACTTCGAACTGAACCTTCTGCTTCAGGCGATAGCCCGGCACATAGGCTTGTACCGTCTTGACCATTTCGGCAATCGAAGCCTCGATGGCTTCGCGGCTGCCACCCTGCGACAGAACAAACACCGTATCGCGCATGATGAGCGGCGGTTCTGCCGGGTTGAGAATGATCAGCGCCTTGCCGCGTTCAGCGCCGCCCAGTTCACGGATTGCCTTCGACGTGGTTTCGGTGAACTCATCGATATTCGCGCGGGTGCCGGGACCAGCCGAACGCGACGAGATCGAAGCGACGATTTCGCCATAGACCACGCGGTCGGTGGCGCGCTTGACGGCATAGACCATCGGGATCGTCGCCTGACCGCCGCATGTGACCATGTTGACGTTCGGCTCGTCGATATTGGCGTCGCCATTGATGGCGGGAATGGTGAAGGGGCCGATGGCGGCAGGCGTCAGGTCGATGACCTTCTTGCCGTCCTTCTGCAAGAGCGCGTCATTATGGAGATGCGCCTTGGCCGAAGTTGCATCGAACACGATATCGATATCGCGATATTCGGGCATACGCATCAGGCCGTCGATGCCGTCATGGGTCACCGGCACGCCGAGCCGTGCGGCGCGTGCCAGACCATCCGAATTCGGATCGATGCCGACCATTGCGCCCATCTCGATATTCTTCGATGTGCGCATCACCTTGATCATCAAATCCGTGCCAATATTGCCGGAACCGATGATCGCGCATTTCTTCTTGGACATAGTGGGTCCTTTCTGATCTTCCTCAGGTCGCCGCACCAGACGCCAAATGGGGAGGCTTGACCGGCGCGGATACGCGCACTGCACGCCTTGAAGCGGTGGTGTGGTGAGTCAGCTTGAAAGGACGCTGGATGGGTGGGTCGTGGCAGAACGGGTGCCAGAACCTGGCCCATCAGTTCGCACGTATCGCTCCTCCGGCAAATCCTCCCCATTTGCTTGACAGGGGGATAATAGGACGGAGGATGCGGTCTAGATATTGGGGTTAACCCCTACCGATTTTCGACTTGTGTATTAGCCGAATGACGGTTGCGCCACATGGCTGCGGCTTTCTGGTGGAACGCATCATAGCTGTTATTCTCAGCGGCGGATACCGTCATCATGGCCATGGCTGCCGTTGCGATGACTATGCTTTCGGCGCGCTCGTCGGTGGCGGTGCCACTCCAAACACCGTGCCAATATTCAAAAGAGCTGAGGCTGGAATGCTTGTCGCTGCTGGCTTTCGAAAGCGTCGGCAGCTGCAAGGCGCTGGAATGCCCCTGCACGTGGCGATATATGGTGTGTTTGCGGTGCGGGACCAGTTCCGCCACATCGCGGCTGGTCGAGACGACCGAAACCGACTGCATGTCGAGCAGCACGGCAGCATCGCGGTGCAACTCGCGATAAGCGGGTTGCGACACGCCGAGAAATGACGATTTCAGCCCCAAAGGGTTCAGGAGGTGGACAAGACTGTTCACCGGCGAACGGGACTCGAACAGCGGATAAAGCGCCAGCAGCGCCTGCACCTGCGGCGCAAAACCCGCCATCGGCATGAAGCATATGCCATGCGCTCTGAGCGCACTTTCCGCCAGTTCATGCGATGTGGCAATCGGCAGGTTGATCGCTTCCGCCGCAATCTCCAGTTTGCCGGACAGTTCGCCGACACCGCAACTGCCATGCATCAACACCGGGTAACCGGCGCGCGCGACGAGCAGTGCAGACAGCATGAACCATGGCGACTGCGAAGAATTGGGAGACAGATAGGCGGGCCAATCCAGCGCAGGCGTGTTGATACTCGTTCCCGCCGCATAAAACCGCGCGGATGCGCGCGCCATGCCTGCAAGCTCCGGCGCGGTCAGCCCGCGATAATGGATCAGGCGCAACAGCGCGCTGATCTGCATCGGGTCCGCTTCGCCCGCGAAAATGGTCGTGAAGGCATCTTCCGCCTCATGCAGTTCCAGCGGACGGGTGTGCCCCACCTTGCGGCCAACGACGGCAATATATTTGGCCAGCCGCCGCGTCGGATCGTTCTCGCTCTGGATATCGGCGAACTGCGCGGCGGTATATTCCGCCGATGGGTGGTTCTCCAGATCCGTCACCTTGCGGATGGTCAGTGGCGGCGGCGTAACGATAGCGCTGCGGTTCCATCCATGATGTCCGGTGCAGGCCGACACATGCGCGTTTTCTGCATCGGGCTTCATCAAGGCATCGGCTTCATTCGCCAAACGCCGCAAGCGACCGCGCAATGCTTCCGCCTTTGGCGTCGCGATCATGGCGCGACCGGAGCGGACAAAGATCGGATCGTCAAAATGGTCGCGGATCTGCCCCAGCAGACGGCTCATGGCCGGAATGCTCAAGCCCATCTGCTTGGCCGCGCCACCGACACTGCCTTCCACAAGAAGTGCATCAAGCGCAATCAGCAGCCGCAACTGCCCCAGACGAGGATTGGCGCCATCGCTTTCGGCCTTTTCCGCCGGTTTTGCGCTCTTCGCCCGCTTATCCGCCATTTCCGATGCCTGCCTCGTCAGTTGCGTTTTTTGAAACTTGGAAAGTTTCTAAAACATGATGATTGACGTCATCTTATAGCCATACATAAGGAGAGTAGAAAACTCAACTTTAGACGGTGGTGAAAATGACCAGCTTGTTTTGGGGCTTGTGTGCCAGTGGCGCGCAAGGCAGGCAGATGACCAGAGGAAAGCTTGTTTCCAGAGCGATCCTTGCAGGGACATGTCTTTCAACCGCCCTTTTGTTAAGCGAAACGGGCGCCTTCGCGCAAGCAGCAAATAGTGCGACCAGCGCCACCGCTGAAGAAACCGAAGCCCAGAAGAAAAAGGCTGCAGAAGGCGAACAGGCTGCCGACACTGCATCCGATGGCACGGTCAAGCTGAACCAGATCGTGGTGACGGCGACGGGCTTTGAGCAGAACATCACCGATGCGCCTGCCAGCATCACCGTCGTGCCGGGCGAAGAGCTTGAAAAAGGTGCTTATCGCGACCTGACCGACGCCTTGAAGGACGTGCAGGGTGTGGCCGTGACCGGCCCTGCCGCCGAACGCGATATTTTTATTCGCGGCCTCCCCGGCTCCTATACGCTGCTGCTCGTGGACGGCAAGCGCCAGAGCACCCGCGATGCCCGCACCAACGGCAATTCCGGCTTCGAACAGAGCTTCCTTCCGCCTGCGAACGCCATTGAGCGTATCGAAGTCATTCGCGGTCCAATGTCTTCGCTCTATGGCTCGGATGCGATGGGCGGCGTCATCAACGTCATCACCAAGAAAGTGTCGGACAAGTGGAGCGGCTCGTTCACCGTGGACGGCATTGCTCAGCAGCATTCCAAATACGGCAATTCCCTTCAGGGTTCCTATTATATCACGGGACCGCTGGTGCCGGACCTTATCGGCGTGCAGCTTTGGGGACGCGGCCTGAAGCGTCAGGAAGACAAGATCGTCAGCGGCTCGCCCGAGCAGCAGGATGTCGACATCACGGGTCGCATCACCTGGACCCCGAACAAAGACCACGATATCCAGCTTGAACTGGGCAAGACGCGCCTGCGCCGCGACAGCACCGTTGGCAACACGACGGAAAAAACCGCGTCGGCTGTCGATTCCTACAATTACAACGACCGCGACCATTGGTCGATCAGCCATACTGGCCGCTGGGGCCCGACCACATCGGAATTCTCCTTCATGCAGGAATGGTCCGAGCGGACCAACTTCAACTGGAACAACGCATCGAAGAGCTATGTCGAGAACCTTCGCTCTCCGCATGTGAAGAACTCGGTGCTCGACGGCAAGTTCACCACGCCGTTCGAACTGTACGGCAATCACACGCTCGTCACCGGCGGCCAGTTCATGGAGACGGTTCTCACCGACCAGAATCCGGGACGCCGCACCGGACTGGACGAAGAATTCAGCGTACGCCAATGGGCGCTCTTTGCCGAAGACGAATGGTGGCTGACGCCCGACTTCTCGCTGACCGGCGGTCTGCGCATGGACGATCACGAGGTCTATGGTTCGCAACTCAGCCCGCGCGGCTATGCGGTGTGGCACGCGACCGATGAGATCACCTTCAAGGGCGGCATTTCGACCGGCTTCAAGGCCCCCGATATCCGCACCATCGCACCGGGTTATGCTTATACGACGGGCGGCGGCGGCTGTTCCTACGGCCCGACCGGCACGTGCGGCGTCATCATCGGCGACCCAAATCTGGAACCGGAAAAGAGCACCAGCTACGAAGCCAGCGTGTTGTGGGACAACCAGACCGGCCTTCGTCTGGGTGCCACCTACTTCTACACGGACTTCAAGGACAAGATTTCCAACGCGCTTGTCACCGACAGTAACGGCGATCCCGTCCGCTGGAGCGAAGATCCGAACTACCGTCTCTGGTATGCCTTCAATATCGATGAAGCTGTCATGCAGGGCGTGGAGCTGACCTTCAACTGGGAAGCAACTGACACGATCACCCTTCGCGGCAACTACACCTATACGGATTCCGAACAAAAGACCGGCACCTATGCGGGCCTTCCGCTGGCCCGCACGCCGAAGCATATGGCGAGCCTGCGCGGCGACTGGATCACCCCCGTCGAGGGGCTGAAGGCATGGGCCGCCGCCAATTATCATGGCGAGGAAACCAATGCCGGCGCGCGTATCGGAACAGCAGGTACGCCGGTCTATGCAGCGGACGGAAAGACCGTTCTGGCGCGCAAGTACAAGCCCTACGCGACGGTCGATCTCGGCGGTTCCTATGACTTCAGCGAGAACGTGACGTTCAACGCAGCCATCTACAACATCTTCGACAAGCAAATCGATGTCGATGAGTTCAACACGGTTGTCGATGGTCGTCGCCTTTGGGTCAGCATGACGTCGCGCTTCTGATCTGACGCAGTGTGACGCCAGCCTTTCGTTTGGCTGGCGTCATTTTTTCGATTGAATGGATGCTCAATGAGCGCTCTGAAGAACATAAAGAAGACCTTGTGGCTAATGGTCGGCAGCATAATTTTTGCCTCCACGGTTCAGGCAGCAGAACAGGTGCGCGCTTCCTTCGACATGGAAGCCAACGGCATTTCCTATCGCATTTTCACCGCAGCGCCCGCTGAAGCCGCTCCCGAAGGCGGCTATCCTGTCATTTATATGGTCGACGGCAATCGCATGCTGCCGCTTGCCGCTGCTGAAATGGCGAAGAACGATGACCTCAAGGCCGTTCTGGTGGGTATTGGTTACCCGACCGACGATGCTGATGAAATCGTGCGCCTGCGCTATTTCGATCTGACGTCGGCGACTAGTGAACAGCTGACGCCAGACCCCGCCGATCAACCGAAAACCGGCGGTCGCGATGCGTTCTTTGCTTTCATCGAACGAGAGGTGAAGTCTGAAATCGAAAAGCGGTTCTCCATCGACAAAAGCAGGCAGGCGCTGTTCGGCCATTCCCTGGGCGGGCTTTTCACGCTCTATGCGCTGTTCAATCACACGAATTCCTTCCAGACCTACAGCGCTGCCGACCCTTCGATATGGTGGGATAATCATTCGATCCTGTCGGACAAGGATCGTTTCATCGCCTCGTTCAAATCGGCTCCCCACCCTTTGCGTCTGCTGATGGAAACCTCCGGCAAGCGCGGTTCCCGCCCCGGTCAATCGCCTGCGGATATCCAGCGCATGCGCAAGCTGCGCGGCGGGCCATCGGGCACGGATGTGTACAAGGAACTGGAACCGCTGCCGCAGCTGGAAACGGCTTTTCACCGTTTCGCCAACGAGGGGCATGGTTCGATGATCCCGCTGACAGTGGCGGACAGCCTGAACTTCATTCTGCTCGGCAGGAAGCCCGAACACACAGACAATTGAGCGTTTTTTGTCCGTCGGGCTTTGACCTGCGGAAAACTGGACTATAAAGCACAGGATTGACGAAAGGATTGTGCACCATGCTGAATTTCGGCCAACATGTCGCCCGCCTCTGTGGCGCAGCCGTCGTGGCGCTTTCTCTGACCTCCGCCGCCAGCGCCGCAGACATCACCATCAAGCATGCGCAGGGTGAAACGGCAGTGCCTGCTTCGCCAGCCAAGGTAATCGTGCTCGATCTGGCGACGCTCGACAATCTCGACCGCCTCGGCGTCAAGGTTTCCGGCGTGCCAACGCTGGTCACTGCCCCGGACTTCCTCAAGAAGTACCAGTCCGACGATTATCCGAAAGTCGGCACGCTGTTCGAGCCGGATTATGAAGCCATCAATGCCGCCGAGCCGGATCTCATCATTGTTGGCGGTCGTTCGGCAGCCAAATATCCGGAACTTGCAAAGATCGCGCCCACCATTGATCTGACGGTCTCCTCGAAGGACCTCATCGGCGGCACAGAAGCCAATGTTGAAAAGCTTGGCCAGATTTTTGGCAAGCAAGCGGAAGCCAAGGCAGAAATCGAAAAGCTCAACGCCGATGTTGCCACGCTGAAGCAGAAAGCCGCAGACAAGGGCACGGGTCTTCTGATCCTCACCACCGGCGGCAAGATGAGCGCCTATGGCCCGGGTTCGCGCTTTGGCATGCTGCATGACGCCTATGGCGTGACGCCTGCCGCCAAAGACCTGACCACCAAGGGCAATCACGGCCAACCGATCAGCCAGGAATTCATTCTGAAGACCAATCCTGACTGGCTGTTCGTGATCGACCGCGACGCCGCCATCGGTCGCGAGGGCAATTCCGCCAAGCAGATTCTCGACAATGATCTCGTTCGCCAGACCACGGCGGCGAAGAAAGACCAGATCGTCTATCTGAAGTCGCAGAACTGGTATCTCGTCGGTGGCGGTCTCAATGGCCTGCACGGCACTATCGATCAATTGTCGGAAGTCTTCGACAAGGCAAAGTAAAAGTCAGGCACTTTCTGACCCAGTCACCCGGGCTGTCCGCCATGCCGGACAGCCCGATGCATGACAAGGCAAGAGAACAGGATAAAGCGTGAAGGGATTAGCTGCAGCTATAGTTGTTGTCGCCGTGATGGCTGTCATCAGCCTGTTTATCGGGGTCGGCGACGTCTCACTGCATGCGCTTTTCTATTCCCGTGAAAGCGTGGATGGCAGCCCCGGCAGCGCGCTTGAACTGCTGCTTGTCAGCCGCATTCCGCGCACCATCGCCATTGTGCTGGCGGGCATGTCGATGGCCGTTGCCGGCATGATCATGCAGATGCTGACCCGCAACCGTTTCGTCGAGCCTTCGACGGCGGGAACGGTCGAATCCGCCAGTCTCGGCATTCTTCTGGTTATTCTCTTTGCGCCGGAAGCGCCCGTCTTCGTCAAGATGCTGGTTGCCTCCGTCACCGCAGTGGCGGGAACGGCGCTGTTTCTGCGTATCCTGCGCAGCATCCCGCTTCGCTCCGTGCTGGTTGTTCCTCTGGTCGGCATCATGCTCGGTGGCGTTGTCAGCGCCATCACGACTTTCATCGCCTACCGCTTCGATCTGTTGCAATCGCTGAATTCGTGGACGACCGGCGACTTTTCCGGCGTGCTGCGCGGACGCTACGAATTGCTGTGGATCGCCTTCGCGCTCACCGTCGTCGCCTATATCGCCGCCGACCGGTTTACCGTCGCAGGGCTGGGCGAGGATTTCACCACCAATCTCGGTCTCAATTATCGCCGTGTGGTGACACTCGGCCTCATCATCGTTTCGATGGTCAGCGCGTCGGTCGTCGTCACCGTCGGCATGATCCCGTTTCTCGGCCTGATCGTGCCCAATGTCGTCAGCATGTTCGTCGGCGACAATATGCGCCGCGCCTTGCCATGGATCGCCGTTCTCGGCGCGGGTTTGGTGCTCGCCTGCGATATTGCCGGGCGTCTGATCCGCTTTCCCTATGAAATCCCCATCGGCACGATGATGGGCGTCGTGGGCAGCGTCATCTTCCTTTACCTCCTGTTGCGGCGGGGTTCACGCCTTGCTTAAACGCCCCGCTACCCTCATTCCGCTTCTCGGCGCGATCGCGCTACTCGCCGCCATTGCCTTCATGACAATCGGTGCGAAGGGCAGCTGGTCGTTCATCCTGTCCTTCCGCGGCACCAAACTCGCCGCCATGGTGCTGGTGGCCTATTCAATCGCGGTATCGACCGTGCTGTTTCAAACCGTCACCAATAATCGCATCCTCACGCCCTCCATCATGGGCTTCGATGCGCTCTATATTCTGATCCAGACCGTTGTGGTGTTCTTCTTCGGCGCGGTGCAGGTCGACTGGATTGGACCGAACATGCGCTTTGTCACCGAAACGCTGGTGATGGTGCTGTTTGCAGGTTCACTCTATTACTGGCTGTTTTCGGGCGCGGCGCGCAGCCTGCATCTGGTGATGCTGGTCGGCATTATTTGCGGCGTGTTCTTCCGCAGCCTGTCCAATCTCATGCAGCGTATGCTCGATCCCGATCTCTTCGCGGTGTTGCAGGATCGTTTTTTTGCCAGCTTCAACACGATCAACGCCGATATTCTGACGCTCTCGGCAATTATCGTCGCGGCTGTGTCGCTCTATGGCTGGCGGCTGATGCATGTCTTTGACGTACTGGCGCTTGGACGCGAGCCTGCCATCAATCTCGGTGTCGATCACCGCCGCGTGGTGCGGCTCATCCTGCTGATGGTAACGGTGCTTGTCGCCGTTTCGACCGCCCTCGTCGGACCGATCACCTTCTTCGGCCTTTTGGTCGCCAATCTCGCCTACATGCTTGCAGGCTCGGGGAAACATCGCGTCGTCCTGCCGATTGCCGTCCTGCTGGCCATCATCTGCATTGTCGGTGGCCAGACCATTCTCGAACGGGTCTTTGCCTTCAATACCGCGCTCAGCGTCATCATCGAATTCCTGGGCGGTCTCGTCTTCATTATCCTTCTTGTCAGGGGAAATGCACGTTGATCGAAATAAGCCAAGTCAGCAAATCCTATGGCGGCGCTCTTGTCGTCGATGACGTGTCCCTGCACCTGCCCGCGGGCGGCGTAACATCGATCATCGGCCCCAATGGCGCGGGCAAATCAACGCTGCTTTCCATGGTCAGCCGCCTTTTGCCGATGGACAAAGGCCGCGTGACCGTGGACGGTCTGGATGTCACCACCACCTCGGGCGATGTGCTAGCAAAGTGCCTCTCCATCCTACGGCAGGAAAACGCCATCAATTCACGACTGACCGTGCGGGATCTGGTGGCATTCGGGCGCTATCCCTATTCCCAGGGGCGACCGAACAGGGAAGACCGCAAGCATATCGAACAGGCGATCCAGTATCTTGGCCTTGAATGCTTGAGCGATCGCTTTCTCGATGAATTGTCCGGCGGCCAGCGCCAGCGCGCCTTCGTGGCCATGGTGCTTTGTCAGGATACGGACTATGTGCTTCTTGATGAGCCATTGAACAATCTGGATATGAAGCATGCGGCATCGATGATGAAGTTGTTGCGCCGCGCTGCCGATGAGCTTGGCAAGACGGTCGTGCTGGTGTTGCACGACATCAACTTCGCCTCCTGCTATTCCGACCACATCGTCGCCATGCGCAACGGCAAGGTCGCGCATCAGGGCACGCCGGACGCGCTGATCCATCCGGAAATCCTGAGCGACATTTACGATATGGATATCTCGGTTGAGATTATCGGCGGCAAACGGATCGGGGTCTATTACCTGTAAATAGACTATCTATTCGCTCGATTTCATGCAAAAGCATGCGCAACCAACCATTGGCGATTATCGGTGGAGTGTCCATGCTGACGAAGAAGGGCAAATATGGTTTGAAAGCACTGGCGCATCTTGCCTTGCTTGAACCCGGCGAAAGCGCGTTCGTCGCCGAGATTGCTTCCAAGAACAATATCTCCAAGAAATTTCTCGACGCCATTCTTCTGGAACTGCGCAATGACGGCATATTGCGTTCCAAGAAGGGCCCCGGCGGCGGCTACAGCCTTTCCAAACCAGCAACCGAGGTCACGATTGGTCAGGTTGTCCGCGTTCTCGACGGCCCGTTAGCCCCCATTCGCTGCGCAAGCCGCATGGCCTATCAGCCATGCGAAGACTGTGAAGACCACCGCGCCTGTCAGGTGCGCCGTTCGATGCTGCTCGTGCGCGAAGCCATCGCTGGCGTTCTCGACACCATGACGCTGGAACAATTCGCGCGTAACGGTGGCCTCGAAGATGACAGCACAGCGCCAGAATGGGCCAGGTTAAGCGCCTGACAACAGGTCCAGCAGCCGGTAGCCACCATTGTGATAGACAAGCGGCTCGCCGCCGCCCGCTACGATTTTCAAAACACGACCGATAATGATGGCATGGGTGTGCCGCTCGATGACGTCTTCCACGGCACAATCGACTGCGGCCAGTGCGCCCGTCAGCGCCAGCGCGCCGCTTTCCAGCGTGTACCATTCGGCACCGGCATAGCGCGCAACACCCTTGATACCGTCCTTACCGGCAAACCGATCCGCAACCGTTTGTTGGGCCGCCGACAGCACATTGACGCAGAAATGATTGTGGCGGCTGATGGCGGGCCAGACCGACGAACCGCGATTGATGTTGACGATGATCGTTGGCGGATCGACCGAAAGCGCGGTCGCCGAGGTGACCGTCGCGCCAGTGCGCCCGTCGCCGAAGCCTGCGGTGACAACGCTGACGCCGCCAGCGAGCTGCCGCATTGCAGCTTTCAGCTCATCGGGTGAAACAGCGATATCCGCCGTATCTTCCACCAATCTCAACGCTTTTTCGCCATGCTTGTCACCATCGTTTATTGCCGTCATCGCCTCTCCGGTCGACCGGATCAAACGTAACGGAATGGTGTCACGCTACGCACTGGCGTTCAAAGGTGCTGACTGCCTTCTCATCGCAAATAGAGAAAGCATTTTCTATTTTCTATAAAACGAATGGAATTAATCCGCTCGCAGCGCCGTCAGCGCTGCGTTCTTTTTATGTGATGTTCGGCCAGATAGACGCGGTCGTCCTGCGTTGAAAACAACACGGAAAAGACAATGCCGATAGCAGCCCCGAGCAATGTGTCGAGAACCCGTTCCGACACCATATCGGCCCCATTCAGACCCGGCGCAGCGATATAGGTCATCAGCAGCGCCATCGGCGTCACGAGGATTTGCCCCAGCGCATAATTGGAACCGATAATCACTTCGGTTGCAAATTGCAGGAGCCCCAGTATCGCGATCAGCGTCCAAATGGACGGTGCTTGCGTCAGGATCATCCACGCGACGACCGCACCCAAAAGGGTGCCCACCATGCGCTGCAAGGCACGGTTCATATTGATATGCAGATGCGCGCCCTGCATTACGGCAACAGCGCCCATTGCCGCCCAGGCAGGGTGCGCGACGTCCATCGCATAGGCGGCAAACGCCGCTACACCCGCGCCAAAAGCGACGCGCACCGCAGCGATCAGCCGGTGACGAATTGGTCGCAACGCTTCCGAAGGGAAAGGCTTTTCTGGGCTTGCCTGATGGCGGAAATACTCCGTCAGCACACAGACCAGAAAGGCCAGTATCGCGACCAGCGCAGTGGCGGCGGTGCGTTCCGCCGTCTGATGTACCGTAACCGACTGGCTCATCGACGCCCCGGCGGCAAAAATGAAGATCAACGCTCCGGGAGGGCCGAATTTTCCGGTGGTGGTCACAAAACAGAACACGCCACACAGAACGGCGAGCAGCGTAAGCTGTACAGCCAGCGGCGCGCCCGCTGCGGCGACAAGCGACATGCTGAGCACGGCCAGCGTCTGGCAGATGGCGCACAGAAGCACAACGCGGTTGCGACTTGCCTGTGGTGCGAAGCGCCCAAACAGGGCGACCAGAGCGCCAAGCGAAGCAAAGCCGATCAGATGCGACCAGGGCGAAAGATAGACCAGCGGCAAAGCGATGACTGCCGTGGCCGCTGACTGAAGGCCAGCGAGCGACGAATTGCGAATGGAAGGCTGCCGCGAAAGCGCGACGCTTTCCCGAAACTGTTGCGGCTTCAAAAGCTGGCGCGCGGCATCCAGCCTGCGGGCCGATGTCATCGTAGACGTTTCGGTACTCATTCTCCGGTTTCCTGTGCGCGTTTCAGCGGCTTGGCCGCGAGGCGCTGCTCGATAGAGTCAAAATGGTCAAGCATGGTGGCCAGATCCGCATCGGAAATGTCCGCCAGCATATCTTCCTCGCCTTTGGCCAGTTCGCGCCGGATTTCGGCCACGCGCTGCTCACCTTTGGGCGTAAGGAAGATCAACCGCGCGCGGTTGTCGTTTTCATCGACCCGGCGCTCGACCAGTTCCTGACGGGACAGAATATCCAGAAGCCGCACAAGGCTTGATCCGTCGATCCCGACCAGAGCGGCGAGTTCCTTCTGCGTCACGCCGCCGCCGGTGGTCTGAAGATGGATTAACGGAACCCAGGTGGCATCGGAAAGCCCCGCTTCAGCAAGGCGCGTATCAAGCGCGCGCCGCCAGCGTCGGGCAAGCAACGAGAAGCGAATCCCGAATTGGGACCGAGGAGAAGACGAACTGGATTGCATAGGGACAATAAAGCACGAATTAATTTGCTTTGCAATTCAAATTAATTCAGGTGAAACGAATTTCACTCCGGCAGGGTGCCCATAGCAAACAGATTTCCCGGATCGAAATTTCCGGATAGCGCTTTCAGAACGAGCTGCTTATCATCAAGCAATACTTCATCCGAAGGCGCGAAAAATCTGACCGACTGATTGCAATCCCAAAACATCCCCCGCACGAAGGAAACAAAGACAGCAACCATGGCAGCGCTTGTGTCGTCGGAGAATGGAATGGGGCAGAAGGCGGCGCGCTTTCTTGGCCTGATACTGGTCGCCGTCCTCGGCTATAGTTTCTGGCTCAACGAAAGCTGGTTGACGCTCTGCGCCGGACTTGCAATCTTCCTGTTTGGGATGCAGTGCCTTGAAGACGGCTTGCGCAATCTGGCAGGCAGCGCACTGGAGCGCATGCTGGCGCGCGGCACCTCGACCTCGTGGAAAAGTCTGCTGGTCGGGCTGGTCGGCGCGACGGTGATGCAATCGAGCACGCTCGTTTCGCTGATGACCATCGCCTTCATCACCACCGGCCTGATTTCACTGGCCGCGGGCATATCCATCATCTTCGGCGCAAATCTTGGTTCCGCAACCGGCATATGGCTGCTGTCGCTGGCCGGGCAGAATTTCAGCCTGTCGTCGCTGGCGCTGCCGCTGATGGTGTTCGGCGTGTTGGCGAGTTTCTTCGGGCCGAAGATCAAGGCCATCGGGCGCATTCTGCTCGGCATCGCCTTCATCTTTCTCGGCATTGACGGCATCAAGCAGGGCTTTTCCGTTGTCACCGAGAATTTCGATCTCGCGCAATACAGGATCGATGGCTGGCTTGGTCAGGTCATTTTCGCTGGCATCGGCCTTGTGTTGACCCTGCTGCTGCAATCAACCCATGCGACCCTGATGCTGACGCTGGCAGCACTTGGTCTCGGGCAGGTCGATCTCTGGCAATCGGCGGCGATTGCCATCGGGGCCAATGTCGGCAGCAGTGTCACCACCGGCATTGCCGGTGCGCTCGGTGGCAACCGCAGCGGCCAAAGGCTGGCGCTGGCGCATGTGATTTTCAATGTCGTCACCGCGTGCATTTCACTTGTCCTGATGGGGGTGCTTGTTCGCCTTGCCGTGTGGCTGTCGGAGGCAATGGGCGTCGGCGACAACCAGCTCATCCAGCTTGCGATCTTCAACAGCGAATTCAACATTCTAGGCGTGTTGATCTTCTGGCCCGCACTGGTTCCCTTCACGCGGTTTCTCGAACGTATGCTGCCCGACAGGCCGGAACCGCGCGTTCTCATCCCGGCGGGCACACCGGACCTGCCGGACAATGCGCTGCGCGCCCGTTATCTCGACAAGACGGCGCTCAGCTCGCCGGAAACGGCGGCTCTGGCGCTTGTGCATGAATTGCAGCATCTCGGACGCTTGAGTGTGGAGGTGATCTGCCACGCGCTTTATCTGCCGATCAGCGAGATCAACCGTGCCAAGCATGACGACGCCGTTATGCGCGCCGCGCCCGATGCCGATTATGTCGATGCCGACCTGCTCTACCGGCTCTACATCAAAGGCGTCTATGGTGACATTTTGAGTTTCATCGGCAAGGTCGATCCGGGGAATGACAAGGACCAGCAGAATTTCTGGATGACCGCCCAGATCATCGCGCTGCAAATGGCGGAAATCGTCAAGGATGCCAAGCATCTCCAGAAGAATCTCGGTTTCTATCTCCGGCAGACCAATTCACCCGTGCGCGACGCCTATGTCGAGCTGCGCGAACATCTGGTCAATGTGCTGCATGAAGTGCGCGTTTTGAGCCGCGCCGACGCAGCAAGCGACAATTGGGATATCCACCAGCAGACTTTTACCGAGAAGGTCAAAGACTTCGAGCGGGATTTCGGCGCGAAGCTTTTCGAAGCGAACAGGCAGGAAAAAGTCAGCGGCTTGCAGCTGAGCTCGCTTCTCAACGATCTCGGCTATGCAAGGCGCATTGCAAACGGGCTGAATACGTTGCTGACCATCCGCAAGCGGTCGCTCAACGACCCGCTGCACAACCTCTCCGACCTGTTCGATGAGGATACGCCGCTGGTTCGGAATTAACGAAACGCCGTTTATCAGGCGGCGCGAATATCCAGCCCGCCATTTTCGACGATGAAATCGATCACCGCCTGCACACCCTCGCCGCGATGCAGATCGGTAAAGCCGAACGGACGCTTGCCGCGCATGCGTGCCGCGTCACCTTCCATCACCTCCAAATCGACGCGGACATAGGGTGCAAGGTCGCTCTTGTTGATGACCAGAAAATCCGACCGCGTGATGCCCGGCCCACCCTTGCGGGGGATTTCCTCACCCTGACAGACCGAGATCACATAGAGCGTCAAATCAGCCAGATCGGGCGAGAAGGTCGCCGCCAGATTATCGCCGCCGGATTCGATGAACACGATATCCAGATCAGGGAAGCGCCGGTTCATTTCGGCGATGGCCTGCAGGTTGATCGACGCATCCTCACGAATTGCCGTATGAGGACAACCGCCGGTTTCCACGCCCATGATGCGGTCCTCGGACAGCGCCTGGTGGCGCGCCAGAATATAGGCGTCTTCCTGCGTGTAGATATCGTTGGTGATGACGGCGACCGAATATCTGTCGCGCAGCGCCTTGCAGAGCTTTTCGGTCAGCGTCGTCTTGCCGGAGCCAACCGGCCCACCGATACCAATTCTGAGTGGTCCGTTTTTCTGTGTCATGAGCGAAAAAGCCTCGAATGCTGTGTTTCGTGTTTCATGGCCATAATGTCGGCGATAAATGTCGCCGAGCCAAGACCGTCCAGACCAGACTGTCCGGCGCGCTTGGCGGTTTCCGCAAGCGTGGTTTCCAGCGCCGCCATGGTGGTGGTCACGCCGCTTTGCCCTGTTACCGACAGGCGGATCGATGCCTGCAACAGATTGATGCAGAAAGCCTGCAAGAAGGCTGCAAGCGTCGAGCCGAGCGGAACGCCATGCGCGGCGGCCACGGCCCCGACGGCCACAGGATAGGCGCTATCGCCCGGCAGTTGATCGAAGACTGGAGATGGCCAGCTGCGCGCCGCCGACAGGAAGGCACCGCCTTGTAACGTGGTTTCCATGTGCCGTTCCCGCGAACCGGCCAGCGCCTCCGCCAGATCGGCCACTTCGCGCAAATTCTCGCCCGCCATCGCCCGCCGCCAGCTTTCAGCGCATAAGACCGCATCATTCCAGCCGGAACCGCGTGTAACGAGCCAGCGCAGCCAGTCCTTCAATGCGTCCGCATCGGTGACGAAGCCATCATGCACCGCCTGCTCCAGCCCGTGGCTATAGCTGAACGAGCCGACCGGGAACACCGGCGACAGCCACGCCATCAGCCGCAGGAGGGCGGTGTTGGGGTCAGTCGTGATGGTGGTGGTGATGGTCATGATCGTGGCCGTGATCGTGACCATGTGCGTGGTCATGTCCGTGACTATGCCCGCCGAGGTCATGATGCGAATGGCCACCTGAATAAGCGCCGCGCAACGGGCTGAAAATCGCCACCACATCGGTCACGGTTGCGCCCAGACCTTCCAGCATCGCCTTGATCACATGGTCACGCAGAATGAAGATGCGGTCCGCATCAATCTGCGCCGCCAAATGCCGGTTGCCGATATGCCATGCAAGCTCAGCGATATGGAGCTGGTCGCGACCGTGGATTTCGTAAAGCTCTTCGCTGGCGGCGCGGATCTCGATCTCCCGCCCGTCGTCGAGAACAATCCGGTCGCCATGTTCCAGCACCACCGGCTCTGGAAAATCGGCAAGCACCTTCTCGCCGCTATCGAGCGTGATAGCCTTGCGGCGCAGATGGCGTTCGTCACGCTCCAGCACGGCATGCGCCGCCGGAACAGCGTCGATCACTTCATGCGCGCGGATGATGTTTGTTGCTCGAAACATGTTCCACCTCAAATCTCAGAACAGGAAATAGCGCTGCGCCATCGGCACCACGTCAACCGGTTCGCATGTCAGAAGCTCGCCATCGGCGCGCACTTCATAGGTTTCCGGGTCGACTTCCATTTGCGGCATCGCATTGTTGAGGATCATCGACTGCTTGCCAATGCCGCCACGCGTATTGATGACCGCAGCCATCTGCTTGTCCACTCCAATTTTCTCACGCAGCCCACCGTCGATTGCCGCCTGCGAAACAAAGGTGATCGAGGTATTGGTGCGCGCCTTGCCAAAAGAACCGAACATCGGGCGATAATGCATCGGCTGCGGCGTGGGGATAGACCCATTGGGATCGCCCATCGGAGCCGTTGCGATCCAGCCGCCCAGCAGCACCATATCCGGCTTTACGCCGAAGAAAGCCGGGTTCCACAACACCAGATCGGCGCGCTTTCCAACTTCAATCGAGCCGATCTCATGCGACATGCCATGGGCGATGGCCGGATTGATGGTATATTTCGCCACATAGCGTCGGGCGCGGTAATTGTCATTGCCCGGTCTGTCATCGGGCAGACTGCCGCGCTGGCGCTTCATCTTGTCCGCCGTCTGCCAACAGCGGATGATCATTTCGCCCACCCGGCCCATGGCCTGACTGTCGGACGAGATGATCGAAAACGCGCCCATGTCGTGCAGAATATCTTCCGCCGCGATGGTCTCCTTGCGGATGCGGCTTTCGGCAAAGGCGATATCTTCGGGAATGGCGGGGGAGAGGTGATGACAGACCATCAGCATGTCGAGATGCTCGGCCACCGTATTGATCGTATAAGGCCGCGTCGGGTTGGTCGATGCGGGCAGAACATTGGGATATTGGCAGACGCGGATAATATCCGGCGCGTGGCCGCCGCCCGCACCTTCGGTGTGGAAGGAGTGGATGGTGCGTCCCTTGAAAGCATTCAGCGTGTCTTCCACAAAGCCGCTTTCATTGAGCGTATCGGTGTGGATCGCCACCTGCACGTCGAAATGGTCGGCCACGGAAAGGCAATTGTCGATAGCCGCAGGCGTCGTGCCCCAATCTTCATGCAGCTTGAGGCCGCAAGCCCCTGCCAGCACCATTTCCTCCAGCGCGCCCGGCAATGAGGCATTGCCTTTGCCGAAGACGCCGAAATTCATCGCCATGCCGTCGAAGGACTCGATCAGCCGCGCAATATGCCACGGTCCGGGCGTGCAGGTTGTCGCCAGCGTGCCATGCGCGGGGCCGGTGCCGCCGCCCACCATACAGGTGATGCCGGCATTCAGCGCCTCATCCACCTGTTGCGGCGAGATAAAGTGAATATGCGAATCGATGCCGCCCGCCGTGACGATCTTGCCCTCGCCCGCAATGATTTCGGTGCCCGGGCCGATAATGATCGTGACACCCGGCTGCGTATCAGGATTGCCTGCTTTGCCGATGCCTGCAATGCGCCCGTCGCGCAACCCGATATCTGCCTTGTAGATGCCGGTGTGATCCAGAATGAGCGCATTGGTGATGACCGTGTCGACCGCCCCTTGCGCCCGCGGGAGCTGGCTCTGGCCCATCCCGTCACGGATAACCTTGCCGCCGCCGAACTTGACCTCCTCGCCATAGGTGGTGAGATCGTGTTCGACCTCGATGATAAGTTCCGTATCGGCAAGGCGAAGCTTGTCGCCGGTGGTGGGGCCGAACATCTGCGCATAGGTGGCGCGACTGATTTTAGCTGGCATGAAATTCTCCGTCGGCGCTCTTTGTTTTGACGCACATCTCGTCCGAAAACCGTTTCACACTTTTCGGGATGTGCTCGGGCTCTGAATTAAAGCTTACCCATGATTTTCTGGCGGAACCCATAGACCTCACGCTTGCCGCCAAGCGGAACCAGCGTCACGTCGCGTTCCTGTCCCGGCTCGAAACGCACGGCGGTTCCCGCCGCTATATCGAGCCTGCAACCGCGTGCCTTCTCGCGGTCGAATGCAAGTGCCGCATTCGCCTCGTAGAAATGATAATGGCTGCCAACCTGGATCGGCCGGTCGCCGGTATTGGCAACCTTGATCGTGATCGTGGGCTGCCCCGCATTGAGCTCTATTTCGCCATCAACTGTGAAGATTTCGCCGGGTATCATGGTGCACCTCAACCAGCGATCAGCATCAGTCCGCCGAGCGCGGTCGCGCCACCGGCAACCCGCAGGGCGAGGCGTCCGCTCGGGCCCGACTCCAGACGCCCGATGCCAAGACCAAACGCGATACCCGCTGCGTGGAGCAGAGCCGTCGCCAGCGCAAAGCCTGCCGCATAACTGAAGAAGGTCGCAGCGCCGATTTCACCGCCATGCGCATGACCATGAAAAAAAGCGAAGAAGCCCGCAATCACCGCGCCGACAAGCGGCGAGACCGGCAGCGCCAGTGCAACGAGAAAACCAAGCACGACCACCGAGGCCAGAATGACCGGCTCGACGAATGGCAGCGGCATACCGAGAAGCGCCGCCATGAAGCCCAGAAGCATGACGCCGACAAAAGCCGCAGGCACGATGAAAAGCGCGCGCCCGCCCAGCATCGCCGCCCAGAGACCGATGGCGACCATCGCCAGAATATGATCCGCACCGAAAAACGGATGCGAGAAACCGGCGGCAAACGAGCCGTGTTCGGCGGGATTGAGGTGGGCAAAGGCAGGGTTTGCGATAAGCGCAAACGCTGCTGCCATCAGGACCGTCATCTTCTTCATCGTGCACCTTTTCAAAAATTAGATTTCAAAATCAGCGGATCGGCTCATGTACCGTGACAAGCTTGGTGCCATCGGGAAATGTCGCTTCGACCTGAATGTCGTGGATCATCTCGGCAACGCCCGCCATCACCTGTTCGCGGCTGATGACATGCGCGCCTGCTTCCATCAGATCGGCGACGGTGCGTCCGTCACGCGCGCCTTCAACAACAAAATCGCTGATCAAGGCGATGGCTTCCGGATGATTGAGCTTCACACCGCGTTCCAGACGGCGGCGGGCAACCATCGCCGCCATGGCAATCAACAGCTTGTCTTTTTCTCTGGGCGTCAAATTCATGACTTGTTTCGACCCTTCTCACCAAAAGCGACACGATGGCCGCGAATTCAAATTGACCAAACTTTGGGCAGTCCTGCCTTTCCATTGAGCAGCGCCAGCAAAGGAACAAGGCGCTTGCGCAAGGCATAACTGTCCGGCGCATAAAGCCGCGCCATGAGCTTCGAGGCGCCGCCGACCTGCCAGATGCTGGCGCCGCCCTCTTCGCCGATGATCGCGCGTGCGGCCCCCAGTTGCCGTTCGGCCTGATCCGAAACCAGCAGCACCGTGGCAACGGCAAGCCCGCCATCGGCAACCGCTCTCGCCCGCAATTCAGCGGCAATATCAGGCCCAAGGCGGAACTCTTCCGCATGAACCAGACGCCCGCCAAGCCGCACCCGCCAGCGATCACTGAACGATGCCTGTTCGACCGCCTCACCCATGGCGAGCCGCCCGAAAACAGTCGCCTCCACCAGCAGCACGTCCGCGCCTTCCTCCATCTCGACATCCAGCCCCCGCGACAGCGCGGAACGGTTGAACAAAATGGTTTCCTGCGGGAGCCATGCAAGACGCGTGCCTTTTGCAGCCTTGATGCGTGTAGCGATGCGCGCATCGCCGCCGCCGGAGCGATAAATGCGCTCGCAGGCCTGCGTTGTGATGACGGCGGAAGCACCTTCCTGCAATTCCACATCCCAGCGCAGCCGGTCTCCGCCGGTCAGTCCGCCGGAGGTGTTGATCAGGATCGCTTCCAGCGGGTCACGCGCCACTTGCGGCATGCGGATTTTGGCCGCGCCTTCCTGATAAAGCCGGGAAATGCGGGACCGCCCATCCTTGAAATGGACGGTCAGCCCGCCAACGCCATTGACGCGCTGCGAGGCGAGTTTTTCCAGATTGCCGGTATCGATGGACGTCAACACTGCTTGCACACCCCGCGGATCAAATCAGATTGCAGGCGAAAGGTACGGCAGGTCATGATCGGCGGAAAGCGGGGATGAAAAAAATTTAGCATGGCCATGTGCGGCCCGATAAATCGCTATCCTGCAACAAAAGATTTCACACGTATAAATAAGCAATAAATTCGATATACAACTAGATATATATGCTTTTGTATTGACATACACACAACAGCGTCAAGAAAGCTTCAATAAACTGAGAAAAGCCTGTTACATTTGAGGCCTATTCCCCGCCCTCAGTTTTAGTCTGGCCAGCGGATTTCCGTGGCCGCTACGGAACGGGGAAAACATGCTTATCAACCGTCGTCACGCTTTGGGTCTCATGGGCGCTGCCGCTGGCACGTTCATCATGCCGGGGATCGTCCGCGCCAATCAGCGCCGCTCGGTCACCGTCGCGGTTCAGAAGATCACCAACAACAACACGCTCGATATCTGGAATGAACAATCGAATGTCGGCGAGCGCGTGTTCTTCCCGAACCTGTGGGAAGGCCTGATCTTGCGCGACTGGATGGGCAATCAGGGTCCGGTTCCGGGCCTTGCCACGGAATGGAAGCGTCTGGACGACAAGACCATCGAACTGAAGCTGCGTCAGGGCGTGAAATTTCACAATGGCGATGAGCTGACCGCCGAAGACGTGGTCTTCTCCTTCTCCGACGAGCGCCTTTTTGCAGGCACCGAGCCTGCTGGCGGCAAGACGCTTTACGAAGCCAATTTCAAACCGCAGACGGCTAAGGAATTGCCCGCCGCCATTCCGGGCATTTCGCGCCGTCTCTGGCCTGCGCTGCGCGGTGTCGAAGCGGTCGACAAATATACCGTCCGTTTCCACAATGCGACGCCGGATGTGACGCTGGAAGGCCGCCTCTATGCCTTCGGCTCGCAGATCGCCAACAAGCGCGCCTGGGATGAATCCAAGTCTTATGCCGAATGGGCGCGCAAGCCGGTCACCACCGGCCCTTACAAGGTTGCCGATTATAAGCCGGATGTAGAACTCGTTCTTGAAGCCCATGACGAATATTGGGGTGGCCAGCCGCCGCTGCAGCAGATCCGCTTTGTCGAAGTGCCGGAAGTTGCAAGCCGCGTGAACGGCCTTATCTCCGGCCAGTATGATTTTGCCTGCGACCTGCCGCCAGACCAGATCAGCACGGTTACTGCCAATCCGGGCCTCGAAATCCAGAGCTCGACCATCTGGAACCACCGCATCACGGTTTTCAACACGCAGAACGAAATCCTGCGCAATCCGCTCGTGCGCCGCGCCATGACCCATTCGATCGATCGTCAGGCGATTGTGGATGCGCTGTGGGCCGGACAGACGGTCGTACCGGCTGGCATGCAGTTTGAGAGCTTCCGCACCTCCGATATGTTCATCGACGACTGGCAGCCGCCGAAATTCGACCCGGAACTGGCACGCGATCTGCTGAAGCAGGCCAACTATAAGGGCGACGCCATCCCCTACCGTCTGCTGAACAACTACTACACCAACCAGACTCCGACGGCGCAGGTTCTGGTGGAAATGTGGAAGCAGGTGGGCCTCAACGTCGAAATCGAGATGAAGGAAAACTGGGCGCAGGTTCACGACCCGGAAGGCGTCAAGGGCGTTCGCGACTGGTCGGCATCCAACAACATCAACGATCCGATCACCCCGTTGGTGGTCCAGTTCGGCCCGAATGGCGAAGCGCAGCAGAAGAAGGACTGGTCGAACGACGAGGTCAACAAGCTGTCGGTCATCATGGAAACATCCACCGACCGCGACCAGCGCAAGAAGGCTATCAAGCGCATACTGGAAATCTGCGAGCGGGAAGACCCGGCCTACAATATTCTGCATCAGAATGCCGTCTTCACCGGCATGAAGAAGGAACTGAACTGGAAAGCCGCACCGGCATTCGCGATGGATTTCCGTTCCACCAACTGGAACGTCTGATCCACTGACCAAGGCTGGCATTTCACTATGCCAGCCTTCTTACTCTCAATGAAAAGGTGCCGCCCGTGGCATTCGTCTCCATCCGGGACTTGAAGGTCTCTTTCAGCGGCGTGCAGGTTCTGCACGGGATCGATCTCGATGTAGACCGTGGCGAGACGCTCGGCCTCGTCGGAGAATCCGGCTGCGGAAAATCCGTAACCTGGCTTGCCGCGCTTGGGCTTCTCCCCGGCAAGGCTTCTGTGTCAGGTTCGGTTAAGGTCGACGGTCAGGAACTGGTCGGCTCCGCCCGCTCCGTCAAGGAAAGCGTTCGCGGCGGGCGCATCGCCATGATCTTTCAGGACCCGAGTTCGTCACTCAATCCCGTTAAGAAAGTCGGCCATCAGATCGTTGAATCGCTGGCGCTACATCGCGGACTGAAAGACACGGCAGCGCGCAGCGAAGCCATCCAGCTGATGGAACGCGTCGGCATTCCCGATGCGGCCCGTCGCTTCAATCTCTATCCGCACGAATTTTCCGGCGGGCAGTGCCAGCGGCTGATGATCGCCATCGCGCTGGCTGGTCAGCCCGATGTACTCATCGCCGACGAGCCGACCACCGCGCTCGATGTGACCATTCAGGCGCAGATCCTTGATCTTCTGGATCAGATTCGCCGCGAAACCGGCATGGCGGTGGTTTTCATCAGCCATGATCTCGGCGCGGTCAGCCAGATTTGCGAACGCGTCTGCGTCATGTATGCCGGGCGCATCGTTGAAAGCGGCCCGACCGTCGAATTGTTCGACAGGCCGCAGCATCCCTATACGCGCGGCTTGTTCGAAGCCATCCCGCGCCTCGACGGCGGACGTGAGCGCCTACGCGCCATTCCCGGCACTGTACCCGACCCGCGCAATCTGCCGATAGGCTGCGCCTTCGCGCCCCGCTGTTCGCAAACCAGCGAAGCATGCACGAGCGCAATTCCCGATTTGCAGATGCGCAACGGCCAGAAGGTGGCCTGTTTCCACCCCCATAGCGAAAGCGCGACATCGCATCTCTATTACAGCCGTACTATCCCGACGGAAGGGGCTTTGGCATGAGTTTCCTGCTTGAAGCAAACAATCTGGTTCGGGTTTACCGAAGCGACGGCCTTTTCAAAAAGGCCGATCCGGTCAAGGCGGTGGATGGTGTCAGCCTGCGTGTCCAGCCGGGCGAAACGCTTGGCATTGTCGGCGAATCCGGCTGCGGCAAGTCCACGCTTGGACGCATGCTGCTCGGCATAGACGACGCCACCGAAGGTCAGGTTCTGTTCGACGGCAAGCCATTGCCCCGCCGTCACACAGCCGACTGGCGCAAACTTCGCGCGCAAATGCAGCTTGTTTTTCAGGACCCGCTGGCGGCACTAGATCGCCGCCTGCCGATCGCGACACAGATCGGCGAACCGCTGCAAATTCACGGGATCGCCTCCGGCGCGGAACTCAAAGAACGTGTCGGCGAGCTGATGCAATCCGTTGGACTGCGCCGCGATCAGGGCGAACGCTATCCGCATGAACTATCCGGCGGCCAGCGCCAGCGCGTCATCATCGCCCGCGCCCTTGCGACCAGCCCAAGGCTGCTTGTCTGCGACGAGCCGGTTTCCGCACTTGATGTTTCCATTCAGGCGCAGGTGGTCAATCTGCTGCGCGACCTGCAAGAAAAACACGGCATCGCCATGGTGTTCATCAGCCACGACCTGAAAGTCGTGCGCAACATCTGCGACCGCGTCGCCGTCATGTATCTTGGCAAGATCGTTGAAGAGGCCAGCTCGGGCGTGATTTTCGAAACACCGCAGCACCCCTATACGAAGGCGCTGGTGTCTTCGGTTCCCATTCCGGGCAAGAAATTCAACCAGCGCATGATCCTCAAAGGTGAACCGCCAAACCCCGCAAACCGCCCGAGCGGCTGCGTGTTTCATCCCCGGTGTCCGGTGGCGGGCTTTCAATGCCCGACAACGATGCCCGATCTGGAATCGACCGGCTTTGACCGGCGCACGGCTTGTCACTTCGTTGAGCCAGCAAAAAGTGCTGCGTGAGGCACCCATGCTTACTTTCATCGCCTCCCGCCTCATCCGTGCGCTGATCACCGTCTTTCTGGTGATGACCTTTGCCTTCGTGGTGCTGCGCCTGTCTGGCGATCCGGCGCAGATCATGCTTGGTCCCGATGCGCCGCAGGAATCCATCGATGCCTTCCGCAAGGCTTGGGGCCTCGATGATCCCATCTGGCTGCAATATCTGTCCTATCTCAAAGGCATATTGAGCTTCGATTTCGGCATCTCGATGCGCGACAAGGCACCGGCTATCGATCTCGTGCTGCAACGTGTGCCTGCCACGCTCCAGATCACCATTCCGGCGCTGATCATCAAGCTTTGCCTCGGCATTCCGGCAGGTGTCTATGCCGCGCTGCACCGTCAGGGCATCGCTGACCGTGGCGTCATCACCCTGTCGATCCTCGGCTTCACCGTGCCATCTTTCGTGCTTGGCCTCGTGCTGGTGCTGATCTTCTCGGTACAGCTCGGCGTATTGCCGTCCGGCGGCAGCGATACGTGGGTTCACGGTATTCTGCCAACCCTCACCATCGCCATTGGCGGGACGGCCGTTCTGGCACGCTTCTCACGCTCGGCCATGATCGAAGTGCTGGGACAGCCTTATATCCGCACGGCATCGGCCAAAGGCATCAGCTGGAGCGATGTGGTGTGGAAACACGCTTTGCCCAATGCGTCCGTGCCGATTGTCACCATCGTGGGCTTCATGGTGGGCGCGCTCATCGCCGGGGCGGTGGTGGTCGAAACCATCTTCTCATGGCCCGGCATTGGTCGCCTTCTGGTGGTCTCAGTCGCCAATCGCGACCTCGCCGTGGTGCAATGCCTGCTGCTGATTATCGCGAGCTGCATGGTGATCTCCAATCTCGTTGTCGATGTGCTCTATGGCGTTCTCGACCCGCGCCTGCGCACCAAAGCCGCGCATTGAGGAAGGCCATGACCGATACCGCCCTTATCCCTGCCCCCGCCGTCAAGGCGCCCGCGCTCATCACTCGCCTACGCACCTCCATGCCGATGAGCGTCGCCTTTGCCTGTTTCTGGCTCGCGCTGATGCTGTTCGTCGTGATCTTCGCGGATTATCTGCGGCCCTATTCCATCACCAAGATGGACCTGATGGCGCGGCTTGTTCCGGTGGGATCACCGGGACACTGGCTCGGCACCGACGAGTTGGGCCGCGATGTCTATTCGCGGCTGATCCAGTCGATCCGCGTGTCGCTGGTTATCGCCTTTGGTGCGACGATCCTTTCTGCCGTCTTCGGCACCTTGCTGGGTTTTCTTGCCGCCCGCTTTCGCGGCTGGGTCGAACATATCGTGTTGATGCTGGCCGATTTTCAGGCCGCCCTGCCCTTTATGGTTCTGGCACTTGCAGTGCTCGCCTTCTTCGGCAATTCCATGCCGCTGCTGATCGGTCTGATGGGTTTCTACGGCTGGGAACGTTATGCCCGCATCGCGCGCGGCCTTGCCATTTCCGCCGGAGCGCAGGGCTATGCCAGCGCCGTGGTGCAGCTTGGCGCAACGCCGTTGCGCGTTTATTTCCGCCACATCCTGCCCAATGTCGCCTCGACGCTGATCGTGTCCATGACGCTGACATTCCCGGAAATCATCCTGATGGAATCCGGCCTTTCCTTCCTTGGTCTCGGCGTTCAGCCGCCGGAATCATCGCTCGGCAACATGGTCGGGTTCGCGCGCGAATATCTGACACGCGCGCCATGGATAATGCTGGCTCCGGCGCTGGTGATCGTTCTCACCACACTTTCGATTTCTCTTCTCGGGGACTGGCTTCGCGACAAGCTCGACCCAACCGTTCAATAGGACATACAGACATGAAAAAGATCATGGCCCATCGCGGCGCGCGCAATCTGTGGGCGGAAAACTCGCTCACCGGCTTTCGCAACGTTCTGGCTCTCGAAATCGACAGCGTCGAGTTCGATCTTCACCTGAGCGATGCGGGGCAGATACTCGTCATTCATGACGCATCGCTCGACCGCACCACCACCGGTTCCGGCAATGTGCGCGCGCTCGACGATGCCGGTCGCCGTGCTGTCCGACTGAAAAACGAACAGGGCACCGTCACAAGCGATCACATCCCGACCTTTGAGGAAGTGCTGGACGTTCTCGCAACGCGCCCGGACGTGCATCTCTATATCGAGCTAAAATCCGATGCCGACGGTAAGCCCTATGAAGGTCTCGTGGAAAAGGCCGTCGAAATCATCCGCGCCCGCAATATTGGCGACCATGTGGTGCTGCACTCCTTCGACCGCAGTGTCGTCGAACGCTGTGCGGAAGTTGCGCCAGAAATCGACCGGCTGATTTCGCTCAACGCGCAATGGGTGGAACGCAATGGCGGGCTGGAAAATTTCTTCCGCAGCGTGGAACCTCTGGTCCGTTATGTCGGCGTGCATCACGAATTGTTCGAAGCCGAATTCGACCGCATCACGTCGCTGTTTCCCAATGACCGCCTTGGCGTCTGGACGCTCAACGACCGCGCGCTGATCGACCGCTGGATGGAGCGCGATGTTGCCTACATCACCTCCGACAGCCCCGATCTGGTGATCGCGTCGCGTCTGGCGCTGGCTGAAGCCGCAGCCTGAAAGTCGATACAATAACGGTTCTGCCTGCACTTTAGTCCGGAGGCGAGGCAGAACCGCTTTTCATCCCATGCCATCCGGTCAATCCAGGAAATTTATTATGTCCGACCTGCCGCTTCTCGGCGCAGCCGTGCCGCTGTCCTATCTCGAAGAAAATCTCGATTTCATCCTGTCGGAAAACCGCGATCTGGAGATACAGGATTTTGTCCATGTCGCTCTCCTGAAAGCCGACTGGAAGACGCCTGCAAGCCGCATCAAGACCCTGCTCGACGGCTATAAGGGCCGTCTTGGCATTCATGGTCCATTCTGGGGTCTCAACTTCTCCAATCAGGACGAAGACATTCGCAAGATCGTCACCCAGCGCTATCTTCAGGGACTGGAGGTTTGCGAATTCATCGGCGCCACGCAGATGGTGATCCACAGCCCTTATAATTTCTGGACCTATAACAATCTCGACAATTTTGTCGAAAGCGGCCAGCAGATCATCGACTACGCCCATGAAACGCTGGCGCCGGTCGTCAACCGCGCCGAAGAAATCGGCTGCACGCTGGTGATCGAAAATATCGAGGATATCGACACCGATGCCCGCTGCCTGCTTGCAGATAGCTTCCAGTCGTCGTCGGTTGCGGTTTCGGTCGATACCGGCCATGCCCATTTCACCTATGGTTCGCTGGGCGCGCATCCGGTCGATTACTTCATCCGTCGTGCGAGCAACCGCCTGCAGCATGTTCATTTGCAGGACGCGGACGGCCATGCGGATCGTCATTGGGGCATCGGCGAAGGCACCATCCGCTGGCATGGCGTTTTCGCGGCTCTGGCTGAACTCGAAAGCAATCCGCGCCTGATCCTCGAACTGCGCGACAAGAACAAGATCATGCCATCGGTCAAGTTCCTGAAGGATGCAGGTCTGGCGCGATAAGCGTCCCGCTCATGCTTTGAGGGCTCAACCTGCCCTCAAAGCGCTTTCAGCCTGATACACAAACCCGCTGTTCCGGGGCAGTCAGCTTCATCAGCATCACTCCCAGTGCCGAAAAGCGCCCCGCCGCAATTCCGCAATCGCTGACGCCAAAGGGTGCGCCGCTGCGCCCCTCTGTTGCAGAAAAATCGCAAGCCGCAGCGCAATATCATTGAGGGCTAATTTAATGAACTGCTTATAGTTGACTTTTAGAGTCAATTTTATAGTGGAGTCTCATACTCAAATTTGCATCGCCGGATCGGGGGAGCCGAGCGACGCAAGATCGTTGTTCGAGGGACATCCATGCCGACTCCTGCTCTCCGCCTCCCGCTACGCTTTGCACTCGCCAGTTCCACCCTTCTCGCCTCCACCGCCATCGTTTTTGCGCAGGACGCCTCGCAGCCTCTGGTGCTCAACACCGTGACCATCGAGTCGCAGAGCAACGATACGCTGGTGCAGGATGGCTATGTCGCCAAGAAGGATCGCGACGGCACCAAGATCGACACGGAAATCGCCCGGATTCCGCAGTCGATTTCCGTCATCACGCAGCGCCAGATGGAAGACCAGAAGCCGAACACGCTCAACGATGCGCTGAGCTATACGGCAAGCGCCAATCCGAACAATTACGGTTTCGATACGCGCTATGACGCGTTCTACCTGCGCGGCTTTCCCGCTTATTATAACGGCATGTTCCGCGACGGCCTCCGCGTCATGAACGGCCCTTCCGCATGGCTGAAGGCGGAACCTTACGGCATTGAAGGTATCACGGTGCTGAAAGGCCCGGCCTCGTCGCTCTATGGCGTCAGCGGCCCCGGCGGCATCGTCAATGTCGTCACCAAGCGCCCGAAGGACGAAGATTTCCGCGAAGTGGAACTGCTGTTCGGCAACCATAATCGGTATCAGGCTGCCTTCGACGTATCCGGCCCCGCCAATGACGAGAAGACCTTCCTCTATCGCATCACCGGCCTTGGCCGCATAAGCGATACCGAACTGCCCGGCTATCCCGACGACAAATATTACATCGCGCCAGCCTTCACGCTGAAGCCGGACGAAGACACGAAATTCACGGTTCTAAGCGAGTTTTCCCGCTCCAAGACCGGTGGAACGGCGGCCTTCTACAATCCGTCCTATGGCGAGGTTTCGGATATTTATGAGGGCGACCCTGCCTATAACGACTTCGTTCAGAACCAGGGCCGCATCGGCTATGAGTTCGAACATCGCTTCAACGACCTGCTGACCATCCGCCAGAACCTGCGTTACAGCGATGTCGATGCCGATCTCGAATATAGCGGCCATTACACGACAGCAGGCAGCACAGACCTGTCACGCTACTGGGGCCATTACACCGAGCGGATGAAGAATTTTGTCGTCGATACGATGGCGCAGTTCGATTTCGACACCGGCCCGATGACCCATAAGGCCATTGCTGGCATCGATTATGGCTGGTCGGATTATAACGCCTATAGCGGCCTGTCCTATGTGTCCGTCGAGGACATGCGGGCCCAGGACGTGCCCTATTATGGCGGGCAGAAGATGAATCAGGTCGGCATTTATGCCCATGACCAGATCGAATGGGATAATTTCACCCTGTTCGGCAGCGGCCGTTATGACTGGGTGAAAACCAACACCACCGATGTGGATTATTCGGAAAGCGAACAGAAGGACAGCGCCTTCTCCGGTCGCGTCGGCGCAGCCTACAAGACGGAATGGGGCTTCATCCCCTATGTGAACTATTCCACCTCGTTCTCGCCCAATATCGGCTTCGTCTATGACGATATCGCCAGCGACGACAAACATGTCGCCAAGCCGACCATCGCCACGCAAAAGGAAATCGGCGTCAAATACGAAATCCCCGGCTATAATGCCGTAGTGAGCGCCGCTTTCTTCGATATCGATCAGGAAGACGGTGTCGTCCTCGTCGCCTCGGCAGATCGCAATAAGCAGCGCCAGCTCGATCTCAACTCGCGTGGCTTCGAACTGGAAGCCAATGCCACGCTCGATAACGGTCTCGGCATCATCGCGTCCTACACCCATCTGCGCGTGAAGATCGAAGGCGGCACCGAAGGTACGGAAGGCAACGAGCTTTCCGGCACGCCCAATGACGTGCTGTCGCTGTGGGGCAATTACAAGATCGAGAACGGCGTGCTGGCTGGCCTCGGTTTTGGCTCCGGTGTGCGCTATGTCAGCTCCAGCTATGGCGATGACGAAAACACCTTCAAGAACGACTCGCGTGTCATGGTGGATGCGGCGCTGTCCTATGACTTCAGCTATCGCAATCCGAAGCTCGACGGCATGCAGCTGCAAGTGAATGCGAAGAACATCTTCGACAATCGCGATCCGGTCTGCACCGCTGGCTATTGCTACCAGCAGGAAGGCCGCCAGATATTCGGCAGCCTGCGCTATCGCTTCTGATGACGTCGATGCAGAAACAGGCCGACCAGCCGTCACCGACCGTCGCGCCAGCCCGCGTGTTCCTGACGATCAGCGGGCTCTATGTGGCGCAAAGCGTCATTGGCGGCATCACTTGGTCAGGCTTGCCTGCCATCATGCGCGACAGCGGCGTGCCGCTCGACCGCATCGGCCTCGTTTCGCTGATCATACTGCCATGGGCGCTCAAATTTCTCTGGGCGCCCGCAGTGGAACGTTTCCGGCTGCCGCATAGCGGCGCCGCCCGAACGGCAACCATCATTCTGGGCGGCGGCGCTGTCTCGGTCATCGGCCTCCTGATCATCGGGCTTATCGACCCATCACAGATCTATCCGCTTCTCGGCATATTGATGCTGATCGCCTTTGCAACGGCCACCGTCGATATCGCCTGCGACGGTTATGCCGTGCAAAGCCTGTCGGAAGACAATTACGGTTGGGGCAATGCCGCACAGGTCGGCGGCGCCTATCTCGGTTCGGCGATCGGCGCCGGATTGTTTCTCGTTCTCGTCGGTGCATTCGGCTGGCGTATCGCCATCTGGACAATGGCGCTGATCCTCGTGCTGCTCGGCCTGCCCTTCGCGCTTTTCGCCCGCAAAGGTTCTGTCGCGGAAACACGCCCGCATGTGCCGTCGCTGGCGGCAGCACTGCGGCGGCGTGATATCCGGCGCGGACTGGCGGCGGCAGCGGTCTATGTCATCGCACAGAAGGCGGGGCTCGCAATGCTTGGACCCTTCCTGATCGATAGCGGTCTCGACCTCACCACCGTCGGATTGCTGAACGGCGCCGGAAGCATGTTTGTCGGCCTTGCCGCAGCACTTGCCGGTGGCGGTCTGGTGCGCGCCTTCGGCATGCGCAAGATACTGGCTGTAGCGCTCTTGCTTCAGGCTCTGTGCTTCCTGTTTTTCGCCATACATGCCGGCGACAAGACCGCCAGCGTGCAATTGATCGCGGTTGCGATTATCAGCTCATCCGGTGTGGTAGCGCTGGGTTTCGTTGCGCTTTATGCGCAATTTATGCTGTGGTCTGACCCGCGCCAGGCAGGAGTGGATTTCACGCTGTTCCAATGCATGGATGCGCTGATCAGCATGGCGGGCGGTGTGGCGGCGGGTTATGCCGCCCAGTATTTCGGCTATGGCGTCTTCTTTTCCATCGTCGGCGCCCTTGCGCTGGCGGCCATCCCCGCAATGTGGGCGCTCTGCGCAACCCATTTGCGCGGCCGGCCTTGAAACGCGGCACCACCGGAATTTTTTAAAGAAAACCATATTGATAAAATCCAGCTCTGCCATAGCTCTCCGTTAGCTTGGCCTGATTTATCGTTTGCTTAATAGCGAACTTTGGATCTGGTCGCGGTGTAGATCAAATGCGTATCGCGGGGATCGCATGAAAAACAAACCTTATTGAAGAATGAGCCGGGACCGCTTCGCGGCTCATCGGCTCTTTAAAAAAGAGAGATTGATCCACCACAACCGGCGCATGGCTTAACTGCCATTGGCGTCCAAGGAGTTTTGCGTAATTTAAATATATATCAAGCATCCTGCGCAGTACGAGAAATATTTTTGAATATGTTTAACTGATTAACAGCAAAACTAGGTCTATTCGATCTATTTTAATTTAAAAAATTATTGACTTTATTTTATTTACGCTAATATCACTTACTAAACCCGCATCTATGCATTTGATAAATAATAATTATACCATTGATCTTGATCAATGACGTGAGATTAGCGATCACATCATTGTCTGTGAAATTTCGTTTCATGCTCATAATCGCGCACGATTGGAGAATTGCATGGCCGATACGCAGAGTGGGCAAGTCACGGCAGAAAAAGAGCCGCACAAACTGACATTGTTTCCTTTGATTGCGCTTGTGTTGGGATCGATGATCGGCGGCGGCGTCTTCAATCTGCCATCGGATATGTCTCGCGCGGCATCGCCGGGCGCAATCATTATCGGCTGGATCATCACCGGCATCGGCATGTTGATGCTGGCGCGCGTCTATCAGTCGCTCGCCAATCGTCGTCCCGATCTCGATGCCGGACCTTACGCCTATGCTAAGGCCGGTTTCGGATCGTTTATCGGCTTCAACAGCGCCTGGGGATACTGGCTCAGCGCCTTTCTCGGCAATGTTGCCTATGCGGTGGCGATCTTCTCGGCCTTGTCGTTCTTTTTCCCAGTTTTCGGCGACGGTTCCAACCTGCCATCAATCATCGGCGCGTCAATCTGCCTTTGGCTGATCCATACGCTTGTCCTCTACGGCATCAAGCAGGCGTCATTCGTCAATATCGTCACGACGATAGCCAAACTTGTGCCGCTGATGCTGTTCATCCTGATCGCCATCGTTGCTTTCCATTGGGACAAGTTCACCTTCAATTTCTGGGGCCGTGGTGAGGAAGCCACACTTGGCAGCATTACGCACCAGATCAAAAGCACGATGCTGGTGACGCTGTGGGTGTTCATCGGCATTGAAGGCGCCAGCGTCTATTCGGCCCGCGCCGCCAACCGCAAGGATGTGGGCCGCGCGACCGTGATCGGCTTTCTCGGCGCACTCGGCATCTATGTGCTGGTATCGCTGCTCTCGACCGGGCTGATGAGCCAGCCGGAACTCGCCGGGTTGAAAGTGCCCTCCATGGCAGGCGTCTTCGAGCCGCTTGTCGGTCATTGGGGCGCGCTGCTCATCAATATCGGCCTTCTGATTTCAGTGGGTGGGGCTTTCCTGTCCTGGACCCTGCTCTGCGCGGAAATCCCATTTTCCTGCGGTCGCGACGGCACATTTCCAAAGTGGTTTGCGGTCGAGAACAAGAACGGGTCGCCAGCCAATGCGCTCTGGGCAACGAACCTCGCGATTCAGTTCTTCCTGCTGCTGACCTATTTTTCCGAAAGCGCCTACCAGTTCTTCTACTTCATCGCATCGGTCGCCATTCTGCCGCCTTATGTGTTTTCCGGCGCTTTTGCACTGAAACTCGCGCTCAGCGGCGAGACATATGGCGCCAACAGCAAGTCGCGACGGCGAGACCTGTGGGTGAGCCTGATAGCGACGCTCTACGGCGTCTGGCTCGTCTACGCGGCGGGACTAAGCTTTCTCCTGATGTGCACGGTGCTCTTCGCACCCGGCATTCTGGTTTACGCGAAAGCCCGCAAGGAACATGGAGAACCGATCTTTGAGGGACATGAAGTTTGGATCGCGGCAGGCATAACCCTGCTCGCCCTCGTCGCCATCTATCTGATGTGGACGGGAGTTATCACCCCATTCTAACGCATTCATCCACGGGAACGATCTTTTGCCGGCTACCGGAAAATCTTCCCGCCCAGATCACCCTTTCAAACAGGAGCATCGAGATGAGACAATTTGGAGTGCATTCGGAAGTCGGCAAGCTACGCACAGTGATGGTTTGCAGCCCATCGCTCGCCCATCAACGACTGACGCCAGCCAATTGCCATGACCTTCTGTTCGATGACGTGATCTGGGTGCACGAGGCCCAGAAGGACCATTTCGATTTCGTGCTCAAAATGCGGGAGCGCGGCGTTGAGGTTCTGGAAATGCAGGACCTGCTCGCCGAAACGCTGGACGACAAGGAAGCACGCCAATTCGTTCTCGACCGGCGTATTCTGCCTAATCAGATCGGGCGCAATGTCGCCAATTCCATGCGCCCCTGGCTGGATGAACTGCCATCGAAAAACCTGGCCCAGTTTCTCATCGGCGGCGTGGCCGTTTCCGACCTGCCGGACATATGGGGCAAGGAACTGATGCTGGACGTGCTGGGCGGTACGGAATTCATTATTCCGCCGATCCCCAACACGTTGTTCCAGCGCGACTCATCCTGCTGGATTTACGGCGGCGTGACCGTGAACCCGATGTTCTGGCCAGCCCGTCAGCCGGAAACGCTGATCCAGCGCGCCATCTACAAATATCATCCGGAATTCAAGGACGGCGATTTCAAAATCTGGTGGGGCGATTTCGACACCGACCACGGCAACGCCACGATGGAAGGCGGCGATGTCATGCCCATCGGCAATGGCGTTGTGCTGATCGGCATGGGCGAACGCACAACTTATCAGGCTGTCGGTCAGGTGGCGGAAGCGCTGTTTGCCGCCAATGCCGCCACCCGCGTCATCGCCTGTGTGATGCCGAAAAGCCGTGCGGCCATGCATCTCGATACGGTGTTTAGTTTCTGCGACCGCGACCTCGTTACGATTTTTGGCGAAGTCGTGGACCAGATTCGCTGCTTCAGCATTTATCCGGGCGACGACGGAAAAATAGCCGTTCGTCCCGAAACAAAGCACCTGCTGGAAGTGACGGCGGAAGCGCTGGGACTGAAGAAACTGCGCTCGGTGGCAACTGGCGGCAACGCCTACGAAGCCGAGCGCGAACAGTGGGACGACGGCAACAATGTCGTCGCGCTGGAGCCCGGCGTGGTGGTTTCCTACGACCGCAACACCTACACAAACACGCTGCTGCGCAAGGCGGGCGTTGAAGTCATCACCATTCGCGGTTCCGAGCTTGGCCGTGGTCGGGGCGGCGGGCATTGCATGACCTGCCCCATATGGCGCGATCCGGTCTGAGAACCGGACTTCCATCGCAACATAATATAGTTTTGGAGACGTATCATGAGCTTTAATCTGCGCAATCGTTCCCTCCTCACGGTGCAGGATTACACGCCACGCGAATTCCGCTTCCTGCTCGATCTAGCGCGCGATCTGAAGCGCGCCAAATATGCCCGCACCGAGCAAAAGCACCTGTCAGGCAAGGAAATCTGCCTCATCTTTGAAAAGACCTCCACACGCACCCGCTGCGCCTTCGAGGTCGCCTGTTCGGATCAGGGCGCCAATGTCACCTATCTTGACCCCGCCGGATCGCAGATCGGCCACAAGGAATCCTTCAAGGACACGGCGCGTGTGCTGGGGCGTATGTATGACGCCATCGAATATCGCGGCTCATCGCAGAGCGGTGTTGAAACGCTGGCCAAATATGCCGGTGTGCCGGTCTATAACGGCCTGACCGATGAATATCACCCAACCCAGATGCTGGCCGACGTGCTGACCATGTGGGAACACAGCGACAAGCCGATCCCCCAGATCAAATATGCCTATGTGGGCGACACGCGGTCCAATATGGGTCATTCTCTTCTGATCGTCGGCAGCCTGATGGGCATGGATGTCCGCATCTGCGGGCCGAAGGAACTGTGGCCCGCTGACGAATATCGCAAGATTGCAGAAGACCTCGCCGCAGCATCGGGCGCAAAGGTCACCATCACCGATGACGTCAAGGCGGCGGTCAAGGACGTGGACTTCATCCACACCGATGTCTGGGTCTCGATGGGCGAAGCGAAGGAAGTCTGGGCCGAACGCATCAAGCTGCTGAAGCCCTATCAGGTCAATGCTGCGCTGATGAAAGCCGCAGGCAATCCGCAGGTGAAGTTCATGCATTGCCTGCCAGCCTTCCACGATACCGAAACCGTGGTCGGCAAGCAGATTGCCGATCAGTTTGGCATTACGGACGGTCTTGAAGTGACTGACGAAGTGTTCGAATCCCACGCCAATATCGCATTCGAACAGGCGGAGAACCGTCTGCACACCATCAAGGCCCTGCTTGTGGCAACGATTGGAGATTGAGAATGCGCATCGTCATCGCATTGGGCGGCAACGCCCTTTTGCGGCGCGGCGAGCCGATGACAGCCGAAGTGCAACGCAGGAATATCCGCACCGCTGTCGAAGCCATCGCGCCGGTCACCAAAGACCATCAGGTCATTATCACCCATGGCAATGGCCCGCAGGTGGGGTTGCTTGCCTTGCAGGGCGCCGCCTACAAGCCCGACGAAGCCTATCCGCTGGACGTGCTTGGCGCCCAGACGGAAGGCATGATCGGCTATATGCTGGAACAGGAACTTGGCAATGTTCTGCCATTCGACATTCCCATCGCAACCGTCCTTACCATGGTTGAGGTGGATGGCGATGATCCCGGCTTCCAAAACCCGACCAAGTTCGTCGGCCCGGTCTATTCCAAGGACGATGCCGACCGTATCCGTGGCGAAAAAGGCTGGACCTTCAAGCAGGACGGCGACAAGTGGCGACGGGTTGTGCCCTCGCCGCTTCCGAAGCGGATTTTCGAAATTCGCCCGTTGAAATGGCTGCTTGAAAAGAACACCATTCTCATCTGCGCGGGCGGCGGCGGCATTCCCACCATGTATGAGAAAGGCAAGGAACGCTCGCTTGGCGGCGTGGAGGCCGTCATCGACAAGGATCTGGCGAGCGAGCTTCTCGCACGTGAACTTGGCGCCGACCTCTTCATCATGGCGACCGACGCCGAAGCGGTCTTTACCGACTGGGGTAAGCCGACGCAAAAGGGCATCCACGAAGCGACGCCGGAATCCCTTTCGCACTATCAGTTTCCGGCAGGTTCGATGGGACCGAAGGTGGATGCCGCCTGCAATTTTGCCAAGGCGACCGGAAAATCCGCCGCCATCGGCGCGCTGGCCGACATTCCCGGCATTGTCGATGGCAAAAAAGGAACCATTGTCAGTACAGGCTTTTCAAAACTGACCTGGCATTGAATGAAATATTGGAAGCTCCGGTCTTTGAGGGAAGACCGGAGTTTTCAGCGTTTAATCTACTAAAGTCGCTATCAGGGGAGACCACAAGGTGAGCGAAAACGAACCGGCGCCGACCACTGGCGGTCATATTCCATCCATGCTGGATGCACTTGTTCCATGTATTGCGCTTATCGTTTTCCTCGCCCTTTCCTATTATCTGTTTGGTGATGCGGCCTCGTCCGGCCCCAACCAGATCGCCCTTGCGGTCTGCGGGCTGATCGCCGCCGGTGTTGCCTATAAGAACGGATCGAGCTGGGCCGCGGTCCGCGCCGCCGTTGTTGACGGGATCGCGACCGGCTTGCCCGCCATTCTCATCCTGATGGCGGTTGGCGCGTTGATTGGCACATGGGCGCTCAGCGGCACGATCATGTCCATGGTCTATTACGGGCTGAAGCTTCTCAACCCCGATTATTTCTACGCGACGACCACCATTGTCTGCGCGGTGGTGGCCTTCAGCATCGGCAGTTCATGGACCGTCGCGGGCACTATCGGCATCGGGCTTATGGGTGTCGCGGCTCATATGGACCTTTCCCCCGCAATCACAGCGGGCGCCGTCATTTCCGGCGCTTATTTTGGCGACAAGGCATCGCCGCTTTCCGACACGGTCAATCTGGCGGCCGCCTCCGCCGGTTCGGAAATATTCGACCACATCCGGGAATCCCTCTGGACCTCGATCCCCGCTTTGCTTTTGTCCATTGTGCTGTTCGGCTTTCTTGGTGAGCAAAACGATTTTGACGCAAGCTCGCTTCTCACAAAGATCGACAGCCAGATTCAGGTTTCGCTCTGGGCTTTCCTGCCCCTGCTGCTGGTCTTCGTGCTGTCGGTAGCGCGGGTATCTCCGGTCGTGGCGATATTCAGCGGCGCTTTGGCAGGCGCTATCCAGGGCGTCATCATGGACCCACAACGGGTGATCGCATTTGCCAATGATGCAGCACTTCCCAGTGCGCTCGCCCTATTGAAAGGCGCATGGCTGGCGCTTGCCACCGGCTATACGAGCTCCGTCGGCGATCCCGATATCGACATGATTCTCAGCCGGGGTGGCATGGCGAGCATGATGACGACCATCTGGCTCATCATCACAGCACTCGCCTTTGGCGCGGTGATCGAGCATGCAGGCATTCTCAATCGCCTGATCGACCCGTTGATCCATCGCGCGAAATCCGATGCCAGTCTGATCTCGACCGTCGCAGGAACCGCTGTCCTGTCGAATGTCGTCACGTCCGATCAGTATATTTCCATTGCCCTGCCGGGGCGCATGTTCAAGCAGGCTTTTGCCAATCGCGGACTGGCACCGGCACTTCTTTCCCGCGTGATTGGCGACAGCGCAACCGTGACGTCTCCGCTGATCCCATGGAACAGTTGCGGCGCCTATATGGCTGCGGCGCTGGGGGTCAGCACCACCGCCTATCTCGGCTTTTGCTTTTTCAACATTCTCAATCCGCTGATGACCATCGGCTTCAGTCTTCTCGGCTGGCGCGTGCTTAGAACCGCCCCGGCGAAGGCCACGTCATAAAGGCTACCCGCGCCGCGATAGCAGCGCGATGAAGCAGGCCCCACCCAGAAGCGAGGCGAACAGGCCAAGCGGCAGATTGTAGGGAAAGGCCACCATCCGCGCGAGCCAATCGGCGCTTACCATCATCAGCGCGCCGATCAGCATGGATGCCGTCAGGAAGCGCTTCGGCGTATGCAGGCCGAAATTGCGCGCCAGATGCGGAGCGATCAGCCCGACAAACGAGAGCGGCCCCACCATCATCGATGCAATCGCTGTCAGAAGCGCTGCAATCAGCACGATCACAAGACGCGGCAGGACGAGCGAAAGACCGAGGGTGCGCATCGTCACCGAACCAAGCGGCAGAATGTCGAGCCAGCGCGACAAAGCAAGCAGGATCGTGAAACTGGCGGCCAGCGCAAGAACGGCCAGCCAAAGCTGCATAGGCGTCGCCTGCGTGCCGGTACCGCTCAACCAGCCGAGCAGGACAAAGGCTTGTGGAGAGCCGGTTGCAATGATGGCTGTCAGAATGGAGCTGACCATAGCGCCAAGGCCGACACCGGCCAGAAGCAGCTTTTCCGCACCAAAACCGCTGCGCGCGGCAATCGCCAGAATGAAGATCAGCGCCAGCACCGAGCCGATGGAAGCGCCCAGCCATTGCAGGGAAAGGCTTGCGACGGGAAGCAGGAGAACCACCGCCAAACCCGCACCAGCACCAAGGCCGACGCCCATAATTTCGGGGCTGGCGAGCGTGTTACCCGTCATGCGCTGGAGAATGGCTCCGGCCAATGCCAGCATGCCGCCCGATAGGCCCGCAAGAGCAAGTCTTTGCACGCGCCAGTCGAAAAGCGCATCGAACACTTCACCACGGGCAAGGACAAAACCGTCCTGCCCCCGGCCGAGACCCAGCGTGATGGCGGCCACAAGCAGGACAAGCAGCAGCAAAATGGCGAAGAACAAGCCGGTACGCTTGAGGCGAACAGCGCTGGCCTCGCTCTGGCCCGACGGCCATTCAAACATGCGCAGACGCGGCAGCATCCAGAGCAGCAGCGGACCGCCGAGCAATGCAGTCGCAGCGCCCACCGGCAGGCGGTCGCCGGTGACGGTCTGCAACAGGCTGACGCAGCCATCGGTCAACCAGAGCAGAATTGCCCCAATGGCGGGCGCGGCGATCAGCTTTGTCTTGAGACGGCGCGCGCCAGAAAGCTGCGCCAGCGTCGGAGCGACCAGACCGACAAAGCCCAATATGCCGACTTCTGCCGTGATACTTGCCGCCAGCCAGACGGCAATGGCAATCACCAGAAGGCGGCTTGCCGCCAGCGACAGGCCCAGACTGCGCGCATTGGCATTGTCGAGCGCCAGCAATGTCAACGGGCGCAGCAGAAAAAAGGCAATCCCGCCGCCGATCAGAACCCGCAGGGAGAGCGAAATGCCCGGCCCCCAGCTTTGCTGCTCCAGCGAACCGCCGCCCCACACAAACAGCGAGAACACATATTCGCCATTGGCGAGGATGAGCGCCGTGCTTGCCGCCGTTGCGGTCAGCGAAACGATCATGCCGCAGAGAATGACAGAAGCGGGTTCCAGCGAGCGTTTCCAGTTGAGCGCCAGCACCAGACTGACCGCCGCCAGACCGCCCGCCAAAGCCAGCCACTCGCGAAAAATGAGGGCCGCGGGCAGATAGAGTATACCCGCCGTCATGGCGAGCTGCGCCCCGGCAGCAATGCCGAGTGTCGAGGGTTCGGCGAGCGGATTGCGCAAAACCTGCTGCAACAGCAGACCGGAAAGCCCAAGACCTGCGCCGCAAATGAGGGCCATGGCATTGCGCGGTAAGACCGTGTCGAACGCGATGACCCGGTGCAGCGCCAGCAGTTCCGGTGAACCGGCAGGGGCATTCAGCGCCCGCGTGAATTCGTAAGCGGCCATCAGTGCCGCAACAAGCGCGAGCAGCGCCCAGAACAGCAGCGGCCTTATGCCTGCAACACTCTTCTCCGTCATCGGCTGCTCTTCCAGTTTTCACGAAGAAGCTGGGCAAAGCGGCGCGCGGCAGGCAATCCGCCAAAATGGTCGAGCGGCGGCAGAAACAAAACCCGCTTTTCACGGACGGCGGGCATAGCGTTCCACAAGGCGTTTTGCGGCAGACGATAAAGCGTTTCAGGATCGGTCGGGCCGACGACCACGATGGATGCGTCCGGCGTTTCGGCCAATTGCTCCAGCCCCACCGGCGCTGCGGCTGAATAGCTTGTATCGCGCGTCCACGCATTCTGGAAGCCAAGCCGAACCAGCACTTCTCCAAACAGGCTGTCGCGACCGAAAGCGCGAAAGTGCCGGGCATCGCCCAGGCTGATGACGAAGACCTTCCGTCCCGGTATCGCAGCGAAGCGCTGCCGCGCCTCCGCAATCTCGCGTGCAACAGTCACGACGTAAGCGCGCGCTTCCGCAGCCAGACCAAGCTTTTCGCCAAGGCGCAACGTCGCCTCTTCCAGCATCGCATAGGGCGGCTGACCGGCGCTATAGACAGTCGGCGCGAAGACCGGCGCGATGCGCTCGAAGGCCGCACGCTGATACTCGTAAAAATTGGACGCGCCGATCAGATCTGGTTCGATCATGCGCAGAAGCTCAAGATTGGGCGCTCCGCGCAGACCAAGATCGGCGACATTTTCTGGCACTGCCGGTTCAAGCTGCATTTGCCTGTATTGGCGCAGTTCTGCCGCTGCCACCGGTACAGCGCCGAACGCCAGAACGGTCTCAAGCATGGCCCAGTCGATCACCGCAAAACGCATCGTCGCGGCATGGGCCAAACGCAGTGCAGGCGCCGCAAAAAGGGCGCCTGCGAATCCGAGAACCGTGCGACGGGTGACTGTCATGACGGAACGCGCGGCGAAAACCGTCGCATCACCACTTGGTGTGCACCTTGAGCAAAGCCTTCCTGCCCTCGCCATAACCGCAGACATAGACGCCCTGACATCCAGCAACATAATCCTTGTCGAAAAGATTGGTCACGTTGAGATCGATGCCCCAATTATCCTTTTCATAGCCGAGTTTCAAATCGGCGAGTGCCACAGCGGGCACTTTCAGCGTGTTCTGCTCGTCGGCATAGGACGAGCCGATATAACGGACGCCGCCGCCCAGCGTCACTCCTTTCAGCGCGCCTTCGGGCACCTTATACTCGACGAAGACCGAAGCCTGTTGCTCCGGCAGGAGATAAGGACGCTTGCCGACCAGCGTTGGGTCCGAGGCGTTTTCCTTGACCTTGAGGTCATAGGCGGTCACGCTTGCCGTCACCTTCCAGTCCTCGGCAATATTGGCCTGCATTTCGAGTTCGAAGCCGCGCGAATTGACCTTGCCGAGCTGTTCACGGGCAAAGCTGGAGCCGGTGAGCGAATTTTCCTTGGTCAGATCGAAGAAGGACGCGGTGATCAGGCCATCGAAGAATGCCGGGCGATATTTGACACCGGCTTCATACTGAACGCCGGTTTCCGGCTTGGCATAGCTGCCGTCATACAGGGTCTCGATAATCGGATTGAAGAAGGTCGCAGCACTGACATAGGGCGTGATGCCGTTTTCGAACTCATAGCCGAGACCTGCGCGACCGGAGAAGCGGCCCGTATCATATTCGAAGCTCGGCAGACCTGAGGCTTCGGTCCAGACATGATCGTAACGACCATTCAGCGTCAGTACCCAGCCATCGCCGAATTCCATGCGATCCTGCGCATAGACACCCACCTGATTGCGGCGCAGATCCTGATCAATATAGGGGTCCCACATAGGCCCCTGCGGCTCGCCATAAACCGGGTTATAGGCGTCGATGATCGTCGCGCCGCCGGTCTGCTGCATCTGGTCGATGCGGAAATACCGGTATTCCGCGCCGAACAGCAGATTGTGATCGATGGCCCCGGTCGTCACCTTGCCTTCAAGCTGGTTATCAGCCTGAAAGGTGTTGACCGTGGTATCGTGCTTAAAATTGATGCGGGCGAGGTAGGGATTGCCCGCCGCTGGCTGCGCCAGAAATCCGTCATAGCCGTAAGGGTAGAGGCTATGCTCCTTCACATTGGCAAAGCCGTAACGCACATTCTGGCGGATGGTCCAGTCACTGTCGAATGTGTGTTCGAATTCATAGCCGATCGATAGCTGTTCGCGATTATAGGAATCGACATCCGGCTCGGTAAAATTCGCCTTGCGCGAAATCTTGCCGAACTCCGTCGGCACCACGGTGCCATAGTAAGGCAGAAAGCCGCCATCATGCGTCAGGTCCAGATGGGTATAGTTGGCCAGAATGGTCAGGCTGGTCGATTCATCCGGCTTGTATTCGATGCTTGGCGAGATGACGCCACGAAACTCCTTGGAAAAATCCGTATAGTTGTCGCCACCCTGGATCTTGCCGTTGACGCGGTAATTAACCGTCTCCGTCGCTTTGTCGCCAATGTCGAAGCCGAGATAGCCATTGCCATAGCTGTTGATGCCCGCCTCAAGATAGCGCAGGCGTTCGCCGGTCGGGCGCTTGCTGATGTAATTCACGATACCGCCGGGATTGGCACCGCCATAAAGAGCCGATGCCGGACCACGCAGCACGTCGATGCGCTCGATACCGAAACTGTCGATTAAAAAGCCGCCAAAGCCGTAGCTGAAATTCTGCAACCCATCGAGAAAGGTGCCATTGGCCGTCGCGTCGAAACCGCGAATATAGAGCCAGTTCGTGTCATTATCGACGCCGAAAGGCTGCGCCAGCACGCCGGGCGTATAGCGCAAGGCTTCGTCGATCTTCTGCGCGCCGAGCGCATCCATCTGATCGCGCCCCACGACCGATACGGATTGCGGGATTTTATCGATTGCAACGCTGTCCTTTGAGCCGGTGGTCGTCGCCTGAGGCACAAAGCCCCGGACCGGCGCAACACCGTCGGCCCGCGTGGTGCCACCATTGCCATCGGACTGGATGACAACGGTGTTCAGCTGAAGGGGTTTGCTGTCTTCCTGCGCCAAGGCAGGAATGGCGGCAAGCGCAGTACCGCTTGCCAGCAGGACGAGAAGATTGTGCTTCATCGACGGCATATGATGTGACCCCTAAGACGGATAAAAACGCGAACCTTCACAGGCTCCCGCGACCCCGCAGACGGGCGCGTTAATATGAGTGCTTATATCAAGAATATTCGGCAGGATTGTTCGTTTTTATGGCAAATTGAACGATCTTCAGTTCATCTCAGCGTGCAGTAAAAAAGCAATCCTTTCTGTGGCTCTGCTACACCTGTTGTCTCAGCCATGCCGCCGGCGTTGTGCCGGTTTGCTTCTTGAAAACACGCGTGAAATGGGCCTGATCGGAAAACCCGACCAGCGCCGCAATATGCGGCAGCGGCGTGTGCGCCTGAAGCAGCAGCGCCTGCGCACGCGCGATGCGTCGCTCCATCTGCCAGCTATGGGGCGACACCCCCGTCGATGCCTTGAAGGCGCTGCAGAAATATGTTTCCGACAGACCAGCCAGATCGGCCAGTTCCTGCAAGCGGATGATGCGCGCGTAATTGTCCTCGATGAAATCTGTCACGCGCCGGAGCCGCCATGGTGACAGCCTGCTCGCGCCTGCACGCGGCTGCGCTTCCGCCCCGAACAGTTCCGCGACAAGCGCGTTGATCAGGCCTTCACCATAGAGATCGTGCAACGGCGCATTGGACAGGCACTCTTCCGCCAGAAGCCCGCCGATCTGCTCAATCCTTGCATTGGAAAACAAAAGGCGTGGACGCTCGACCGCAGCCCTGTCGAGCGCGCCACCAAAGCGCTGCTGCAGCGTGTTGATGTCGAGATGCAGATCAAGATGCTTGAGCTTACCCGGTCTCGCACTCTCGCTCCAGATCGTCATGCCCGCCGGAATATAGCAAAGACGCGAAGGGTTCGCGCCTTGCGCAACGGCACGCCCCTTGCTGCCGGGACGGATATCGAGTGCGCCCTGGCTTTCGCAGACGAGAAACAGGCGTGGCGCTTGCGAGACATATTCACCGCGCGCGCCGGGACCGCATTCGACAGACCACACGTCGGCAATCGCGCCATTCCAGACGCGATAGTGAAGATCGTCCAGCAAGGTGACGTCTTCGATCCGGCTTTTCATATGCGGATGGAAACCCAAATCTGCTTTTCCTGAAATCTCAATCTAAAAGAGGTATAACTTACTCATGTTTTTGTGGCAACTTTCGAAAAGCTGCGTTATTGCGGGGCATGCACTGCGCCAGAGGACGACGATTGATGACCAACTTGTTCGAACTTGAGAATGTCAGCTTTTCAGTTGCCGGGCGCACGCTGTTGCAGCCTTTGACCATGTCGATACCGGCAGGAAGTGTAACAGCCTTGATCGGACATAACGGTTCGGGCAAGTCGACGCTGCTTAAAATCCTTGCCCGCCAGCAGCCAGCGTCGGGAGGCACAATCCATTTTGCAGGCAAGCGCCTCGACCAATGGGGCGACCGCGAATTTGCACGCAAGCTTGCCTATCTGCCGCAGCAGACGGCATCCGCATCGGGCATGCTGGTCAAGGAACTGGTCGCGCTTGGCCGTTATCCGTGGCACGGCGCTCTGGGCCGCTTTGGTGATACCGACCGGGCGAAGGTGGAAGAGGCCATCGAACTGACCGGCATAGCACCTTTTGCGGACCGGCTTGTCGATACGCTTTCCGGCGGCGAACGCCAGCGCGTCTGGCTGGCCATGCTGGTGGCGCAGGATGCGCAATGCCTGCTTCTCGATGAGCCCACATCGGCGCTCGATATTGCCCATCAGCTGGAAGTTCTGTCGCTGGTACGCAAGCTGTCGCAGGAGAAGGAACTGAGCGTTTTCATTGTGCTGCACGATGTGAACATGGCCGCGCGCTTCTGCGATTCCATCTTCGCGCTGCACAGTGGCCGCCTGATCGCCCAATCAACACCGACGGGTGTGATGGAGCCCAAGCGGTTGCAGGAAATTTACGGCGTGCCGATGGAAGTCATGCGCCACGCCGCGACCGGGCATCTGATTGCAGCGCCGCTCTGATCAGAGTGGCTGCCCCGCAAGGTAGCGTTCCAACGTCTTGACCGTGCCATCCTGCCAGATTGCTTTCAGTGCCGAACTGAATGCGGTGACATAGGCGGGATTGGTGGCAAGCGCCCCGAAAATATCATCCATGGAAAGCCACGCAGCCGGGTCGGCCTTGGCGCGCGCTGCCTGCTTGGTCAGGCGATCCCATGACGGATCATTCGGCTCGATAACAGCGCCGCTATCTGTGGTGCCATAGCAATAGCGGCACCAGAAAGCGGAAACGAGCGCAAGCCCGGTCACGGTATGGCCCTTCGCCACGCGGTCAGCAGCGGTGGGCAGGATGAATTTCGGCTGGCGGTTGGAGCCATCCAGACACAGGCGGCGGATGGTGTCGCCGATGCTTGGATTGGCGAAGCGCTTGTCGATCAACACGCGATAGGCTTCAAGATCGGTATCCGGCACGGGCGGCACTTCCGGGATGATCTCCTCCTTGGTCAACTTCTCCAGATAGCGCCGGATCAGCGGATGCTCCATGGCCTCATGCACGAAATGAATGTCGAGCAAGCCGCCCGGATAGGCGATGGCCGCGTGGCCGCCATTCAGGATGCGGATTTTCATCAGTTCATAAGCGGCAACCTGATCGGTGAAGGTGACGCCGACTTTTTCCAGAGCCGGGCGTCCGGTCGGGAAATTATCCTCCATCACCCATTGCTTGAAAACTTCGCAGAAGACCGGCCAGCCGTCATCGACACCGAAATCCTTCGCGGCAATCTCGCGTTCGCGCGCGCCGGTGGCGGGCGTGATGCGATCCACCATCGAATTCGGGAAAGCGACATTGGCGGAAATCCAGTCGGCAAAGGCCGGGTCGCTCAGCTTGGCAAGCCCCGTCACGGCGTCTTCCGTCACATGCCCGTTGCCCGGAATGTTATCACAGGACATGACCGTGAAAGGCTGGACACCCGCCGCTTTGCGCAGCTTCAGCGCCTGAACGATCAGGCCGAACACGGTTTTCGGATGGTCCGGATGCGTGGCATCCGCCACGATATCCGGATGGGCGGGGTCGAAGGTCTGGCTCGCCGGGTCGATATAATAGCCGCCCTCCGTGATCGTCATCGAAACGATGCGCGTATCGGCTGATGTCAGATAGGCCATCAGGGCCTTGCGCCCTTCCTCGGTCGAAATCGTCACATAATCGACCATCGATGCGGTGATGCGCGCGCCTGCATGATCGGCTTCCTGTTCCACAACGGTGGTCAGCCAGTCCTGGACTTTGAGCGTATCACGCATGGCATCGTCGCTACCACGCACACCGGCACCCACCAGCGCCCAGTCATGCCCCTCGCCGGTCGCAAACAGATCGTCCAGATAGACTGCCTGATGGGCGCGGTGAAAATTGCCGACGCCGAAATGCACGATACCCGGCTTCAACCCGGCAGGATCGTAGCCGGGCTTGTGCACCTTATCGAAGCTTTGAAGCGTTGCGCGCGATAGCTTGGTCATGACGGTATCCTCTATTCAATCGGGTACGAACTGGACTTTCATGGTCGCGGGATCGCCGCCATTTTTGGTGAAGAATGGCAGCATTTGCTCCAGCGGCAGCCGGTGGGAAATGAGCCGCGCCATAGAGCCACCGTTTGAAAAGTCCTGTTTCAATATGTCCAATGCCTGCGGAATGTTTCGGTTCAAAGAATGCGAACCGGCAATCCTGATCTGGCGACGGAAAATCTCGAACGGCGCCACTGAAATTCGTGCGTCGGGCGCACAGACGCCAAATACCAGAACGGTTCCTCCATCGGCGGTGAAGCCGACCATGCTTTCGACCACCCCGGCTATGCCGGTGGCGTCGGCGACAAAATCAAAGCTGCGCTGGCGCCTGTCCAGCGCTTGCGAACCGGACACGACCGGCTCAAGCCCGAGGCTTTCAACGAAAGCCAGCCGGTGTTCATTGATGTCGGCGACCGCAACCTCGGACACGCCCTGCGCTTTCAGCGACAGGGCCAGCAACAGGCCGATTGGGCCTGCCCCGAAAACCAGCGCATTTTCAGTACCGTGCGGGCCAGTCTTCAAGCCTGCCGCGCCAAGCCCGTTCAGCACGCAGGCCAACGGTTCGGCAAGGGCCGCGATATCATAAGGCAGATCACCGATAGAATGGAGATGGCTGGCATTGACGAGGCTCATGCCAGCAAAGCCGCCATTATGGGTCACGCCATAAGCTTTCAGGTCGGAGCAGAGATTGGTCAGCCCCTTGAGGCAGGCCCGGCAGTGACCACAGGGAATATTCGGATCGACCGCAACGCGGTCGCCGACCTTCACATTGGTCACGTCTTCGGCGATGGCCATCACCCTGCCCGCATATTCATGCCCCGGCACCAGCGGAAAGGCACTCGACCCATAGCGGCCATGCAGGACATCAATGTCTGTGTGACAGAGGCCCGACGCCTTGACGTCGATCAGCGCGTGACCCGGCAGCAATGCCGGTTCCGGCAGATCGGCCATGTCTGCTTCGCCATGGCCGGTAAAATAGATCGCTTTCATTGCACTATCCCGGCCTCGCCTTACGCCATCCAGTTGCCGCCATCGACACCGAAGGTCTGGGCGAGAATATAGTCGCTGTCGGACGAGGCGAGGAACACCGCCATGCCGGTAATATCCTCCGGCGTCGCGAAGCGACCGATCGGCACCGACTTCGCCACGGCTGCTTTTTTCTCGCCCGGCTTCAGGCCTTCCCATTTGGCGAAATTCGCATCCACCACATCCCAATGTTCGCCGTCGACCACGCCCGGCGCAATCGCATTGACGTTGATGCCATGCTTGACCAGAGCGAGAGCCGCCGACTGCGTGGCGGAAATGATTGCCGCCTTGGATGCGCAATAGAGCGTCACCAGCGCCTCACCACGGCGACCCGCCTGGCTCGCCATATTGATGATCTTGCCGCCGCGTCCGCGCTTGATCATCACATTTGAAACCGCCTTCATCATAAAAAGCGGGCCCTTGAGATTAATACCCAAAACGCGCTCGTAGCTGTCCTCGGTCAGTTCATTGATCGGCGCCATGTCGAAGATTGCGGCATTGTTGACCAGAATATCGATGCCGCCATATTCGGCATCGATGGCGGCCACCACCTTGTCGATTGCGCCAAGATCGGTCACGTCCAGCTTCACCGCCTTCACGGATGGACCGATACCGCGCGCGGCTTCTTCCGCGCGCTCGATATTGATATCGGCAATGATGACCTTTGCACCCTCTTGCGCATAGGCAGCCGCAAAGCCAAGCCCGATGCCACGCGCAGCGCCGGTAATGAGGGCAACCTTGTCTTTCAGTCTCATGGACTTTCTCCGGTAATGTGATTGTTTTTCCTTACGCATTATCCGACGCAAAACCGCTTCGCACTTTTGCTGGAAATGCTTCTTTAAAGATGCGTTTTCTTTTCAGACAGGATCAGCGGATGGCGGTCACGGCGCTGGAGCGACAGGCCATCGGGCGTAAAGAGATGCGCGTCGGCGGCATCAAAACCGAGCCGCGCCGTTTCATGCGCACGGGCCGTGCTGTTGCCGCCAGCTTCCGCCACGATCAGGCCGGAAGCGGCATCGTTTTGCACATAGAGATAAGTCTGGCCGCCAAGACGCTCGACCACCATGATCTCGCCTTCGAGAATGCCGTCATCCGCCGGATGCAGATGTTCCGGGCGAACGCCCAGCACAAGCGGCGCACCGGCGCTCACCCCTTCACCGGCAACCGGCACCTTGACCGAACGCCCATTGGCAAGCTGCACCGTCACGCCATCGCTATCGACGGCGCCCGCCTTGACCTCGATGAAATTCATGGTCGGCGATCCGATGAAACCCGCCACAAAGCGATTGACCGGGTGGTGATAAAGCTCCAGCGGTGAACCGACCTGTTCCAGCTTGCCATCACGCAGCACAACGATCTTGTCGGCCAGCGTCATGGCTTCCACCTGATCATGGGTGACATAGATCATCGTCGCATTCAGCCGGTCATGCAGGCGCGCCAATTCGATACGCATCTGCACGCGCAACGCCGCGTCAAGATTGGACAGCGGTTCATCGAACAGGAAAATCTTCGGCTCGCGCACCATGGCGCGCCCAATGGCGACGCGCTGGCGCTGACCGCCCGAAAGCTGGCGCGGTTTGCGGTCCAGCAATTTGTCGAGCTGCAATGTCCTGGCAACATCTTCCACCTTGCGGTCACGCTCCGCCTTGCCCACACCTGCCAGCTTGAGCGCGAAACCCATATTGTCGCGCACATTCATATGCGGATAGAGCGCATAAGTCTGGAACACCATCGCAAGCCCGCGTTCGTCCGGCGGCGTATCGTTGCATTGCTGCCCGTCGATCAAAAGATCGCCGCTGGTGATTTCTTCCAGCCCCGCGATCATCCGCAAAAGCGTGGATTTGCCCGAACCGGACGGCCCGACGAAGACCACGAATTCGCGGTCTTCGATGGCTAGGTCCACACCCTTGATGACATCGATATTGCCGAAGGACTTGGTGGCGTTATGAAAAGAAAGCGTAGCCATGGGGTTCCCTTTACTTCACGGCGCCGAAGGTGAGACCGCGCACCAGCTGGCGCTGCGTAACCCAACCGAAGACGAGGATCGGCGCGATGGCGAGCGTGGACGCTGCCGAGAGTTTTGCCCAGAAAAGCCCTTCCGGTGACGAGAAGGACGCGATGAATGCCGTGAGAGGCCCGGCCTGCGAGGCCGTGAGATTGAGGCTCCAGAAGGCTTCGTTCCAGCACAGGATGATGGAAAGAAGCGCCGTCGATGCAATGCCGGGCAGGCTTAGCGGCAGGAGCAGATAGCGTATCTGCTGGCCGACCTTCGCCCCGTCCATGCGGCTCGCCTCAAGGATTTCATGCGGCACTTCCTTGAAGAAGGAATAGAGCATCCAGACCACAATCGGCAGATTGGAAAGGGTGAAGATGATGATCAGACCGGTGCGCGTGTCGAGAAGCCCGGTATCGCGCGCCAGAAGATAGATCGGCACCAGAACACCCACCGCAGGCAGCATCTTGGTCGAGAGCATCCACAACAGCAGATCCTTGGTGCGTTTTCCCGGAAAGAATGCCGCCGCATATGCCGCCGGAACGGCGATCAGCAGCGACAGGATCGTCGCGCCAAGGCTCTCGATCACGCTGTTCATGGCGTAGCGGAAATAGTCGGCGCGCTGATTGACCGCCGCGAAATTTTCCAGCGTCGGCTCGAAGAACAACTTTGGCGGGGCCACCGCGTCGATCTCCGTCTTGAATGCCGCAAGCAGCATCCAGAGGATCGGGAAGAACATCAAAAGCGCCACGATCCAGCCGATAATCCCGGCGGAGAGCGCGGCTTTGTCGAACTTGCGTTTTGCAGCCATCGTTCGTCTCCCCTAATTATCCAGATTGCGCGCCACGGTTCGGATGAGGAACGCGGCAACGATATTGGCGAGTATGATGGCGACGACACCGGCAGCGGAAGCGCCACCGATATCCCACTGAAGGAGCGCCTTCAGATAGATGAAATAGGTCAGCGTCGTCGTGGCAATACCCGGCCCACCGGAGGTAGTGACGAGGATTTCCGCGAAGACCGACAGAAGGAAGATCGTCTCGATCATGATGACGACCGAGATCGGGCGCAGCAGATGCGGCAGGACGATATAAAAGAACATCACCGGCCCTTTGGCGCCATCAAGCCGCGCCGCTTCCATCTGCTCGCGGTCGAGCGACTGCATGGCGGTCATCAGGATAAGCGTCGCGAAAGGCACCCACTGCCAGGATACGATCATGATGATCGACGCCATTGGAAACTGTCCGAACCAGTCAATGACAGGCAGTCCGAGACTGCGCGAGATAAAGGCGAACAACCCGTTGACCGGGTGCATCAGAAGGTTTTTCCAGATCAGCGCCGACACCGTCGGCATGACGAAGAACGGCGCAATGACCAGAAGTCGCGCAATATTCTTGCCCCAGAAATCCTGATCGAAAATCACCGCAAACAAAACACCCAGCACCACCGAAATGGCCAGAACCGAGCCCAACAGAATGAGCGTCTTCGTGATGGCCGACCAGAGCCCCGGATCGGACAGCAGGAACTTGTAATTCGAGAAACCGGCAAAACCGGTCACGAAGGGATTGATGAGATTGTAATACTGAAACGAGAACCAGAGCGTCATCGCCAGTGGAACGATCATCCATAGCAAGAGCAGGATGACGGCGGGTGCAAGCAGAGGTCCGGTACGGACGCTGCGGCGCGATTTTGCGGCAAAGCGCGATTTAGTGCCTGTGGCCAAAGCCGGGTTTGCTGGCATGTCTGACGTTCCTCCCCTTCCCGCTTCAACATCCACCGCGCCCGAAAAGGGTGCGGCGGATCGCGCGAAAATCGAGCCTGCTGCTCTCACTCAGGAGCGCAGCAGGCTGATGGTAACCGGATTACTTGATGTAACCGGACTGCGTCATGATCTGTTCGGCCTGCTTCTGTGCGCCATCGAGCGCCGCATCGACGCTTTGCTGACCGGCGACAGCCGAAGAGATTGCCTGACCGACAATGGTGCCGATCGCCTGGAATTCAGGGATCGCCACGAACTGGATGCCGGTATAGGGGACCGGGTCCTTGGTCGGCTTGGTCGGGTCGGCCGATTCAATCGCCTTGAGAACCGTCTCAGCGAAAGGCGCGGCCTTCTTGTACTCTTCATTGGCGTAGGTCGACTGACGCGTACCCGGCGGAACGGCAACCCAGCCTTCCGACTTGCCGACCAGTTCGACGTAGCCCTTCGAGGTCGCCCATTTCAGGAACGACTTTGCGGCTTCCGCCTTCTTGGTTGATGCCGGGATGGCGAGGTTCCACGACCAGGCCCAGGACGAGCCATTCGGCGTCACTTCGACAGGCGCCTTGGTGAAGGCCACCTTGTCGGCAACCTGGCTCTGCTTCGGATCGTAAATGCGTCCCGCAGCCGAGGTGGCGTCGATCCACATGGCGCAATGGCCGGTGGAGAACAGCGCCTGATTTTCATTGAAGCCGTTCGAGGTGATTCCGGGAGGGCCTGCTTCCTTCATCAGATCGACGTAGTAGTTGATGGCCTTTTTCCAGGTATCGGAGCTCATCTGCGGCTTCCAGCTCTCATCGAACCAGCTGCCGCCAAATGTGTTCACCAGGGTGGAAAGATAGGCCATGTTTTCGCCCCAGCCCGGCTTGCCGCGCAGGCAAAGACCGTACTGTTCTTTCGATTTGTCGGTGAGTTTGGTCGCGAATTCCTTGATCTCGGCATAGGTCGGCGCATCCGGCATTTTCAGGCCAGCGGCTTCGAACAGATCCTTTCGATAAAGGGTGAACGAGCTTTCCGCGTAAAACGGCACGGCATAAAGCTTGCCATCGACCGTCAGACCGGCGCGCACCGGCTTGATAAGATCGTCATAGTCGTAATCGTCGCCCAGATCATCGACCGCAAGAAGCCATCCGGCCTTGCCCCAGATCGGGGTTTCATAACCGCCGATGGTCATGATGTCGAACTGGCCGCTCTTGGTTGCGATGTCGGTGGTGACACGCTGGCGCAGCACGTTTTCTTCGAGCACCACCCAGTTGAGCTTGTTGCCGGTGGCCTTTTCCCACTCCGGCGAAAGCTTCTGCATGATGATCATATCGGCATTGTTGACCGTTGCGATCGTGAGCTCCTCCGCCCACGCCGAACCGGCAAACATTGCGACGCCAGCGGCAGACGCAATAAGCCCTGTCACATAAGTTTTGGTCCGCATTTCGTCTCCTCCTTTACGAATGCATAGCAAAATTCTTACATATGTAAAATTTATGGCGCGGCTCTCCGTAGCTTGTCAAGCACGGTTTTTGATTTTGATTTGCGCGCTGAAAAGACCATTCATTCGATTGTTTTCCTGGCCGAAACAACGGATTTTTCACCGCGCGATCTGACCCCGCGATTATCTTAGCACATTCAAATATGCGCTGCATCGATCCAGATGTTCGACATTGTTCGCTTGACCTTTGCTTCAGCCTTTGACAGTTTGACTTGGGTCTGCCGCGAAAAATTTCATGGCGGGTCTGGTTGGAGGAACATCCTGAAATTATTGGAAAACAAGCTGCAGACCATGTGTCGCGCATCTATGGGCCAGCGCATCTGGACCCGACCGATAGCAGGAGAATGTGAGCTGTCACTGCAAGAAATTGCAGCGGGCAGCTGACGGACAGGACAGAGAAACGTGCGCAAAACCATACGCACCATGGAAGACTTTTCGGAATTCGTCGGGCTGTCGCGCCCCACAGTTTCCAAATATTTCAACGACCCATCATCCGTCCGCCCGAAGACCCGCGAGATCATCGAAGCGGCCGTCAAGCAGTCCGGTTTTCGTCCCAATCTTTTCGCGGTGAACCTTAATCGTCGTCGCACGACAATATTGGGAATCATCATTCCAAACCAGCTCGATCATTTCTACATGGCGATGACCCGCAGGCTGCAAACGCTGGCCGAGCAACGGGGTTATCTGACTGTCGTTCTGTCGTCGGATGGCAAGCCGGAACTGGAAAAGCGCGCGATTGAAACGCTTCGCTCGCTCAATGTCGCGGGCGCCATCATCGCACCGCTTGGCGAACAGTCGCAGCATTCCGCGCTGGCGCGTCTCGCCGATGACGTCCCCATCGTCTATGTGGATTCGCCGCTCGACAGCACCACGCCTTTCGTCGGCACCGACAACCAGAAATCCTTCCACCTGATCGTCGATTATCTCTGCCGTTCAGGCAGCGAGCCTTGCTATTTCTCGATGCCCATTGTGAACAACAACGCTCTCAAACGGCGCGAAGCCTATACGACGGCAATGGAAAAGCTCGGTCACGAGCCACGCATCATCGAACTGGAACCGAGCCGCAGCTGGGATTTCGAACAATATGCCTTTGAACAGACGGCGCGCATCATGCGCGAGAAGGCAAGTTTTCCGACCTCGACGGTGCTCTGCTCCAACGACCGCATCGCCTTTGGCGTTACGGGCGCGCTCTGGCAGGCGGGACTGAAAATCGGCAGGCTCAAGGATTGCGATATCCGCGTGGCCGGTCACGACAACAATCCGCTGTCGGAATATACCTGCCCGCCGCTCACTACGGTCGCACAGGATTATAACGAAATCGGCAGGCTGGCGATTGAGCTTCTGTTCCGTACATTGGGCGAAGATTCCGAAGATCGGCTCGAACTGCCCGAAAGCAACCGCATCCTGCTGAATGCGGAGATCAAGCTGAGAATGTCAGCTTAAATACGCAATTATCGGCAGCAATCACGCCGAACTGCGCATGATCAGATGGCTGTCGAGATAGCGAATATCCTCGCCGGTCGCGCTGCTGCTGTCCTGCTCATTGATGCGTGAAAACAGCATATCCAGCCCAAGCTGCGCGATCTGGCGATAATCCTGAGCAACCGTCGTCAGAGGCGGGCAGGTGAAGCGGCTCAGCGGGTGATCGTCGTGACCGGCGACACGCAGATCGCTGCCTTCCTCTCGCCCAACATGACGCCTGCGTTCAAAAGCTGCCGAAATCACGCCGAAGGCCAGACGATCATTGGCGCAGAGAACCGTGCGCGTCGGGAAACCGCCGCGGTCGAGAATACGCCCCGCCTCCTGATAGCCGAGCTCCTCGAAACTCCAGTTTTTCGGGGTCATCGGCAAAACGATGGGCTCGATACCGAGCCTTTCCATCGTGGCGATATAGGCTGCGCGGCGCTCCAGCGCGTTCTGGTTGACGGCAGGCATTTCCAGAAAACAGGGATGCTCGCCGGTCCGGCACAGATATTCGGTAATGTTGCCGATACTGACGCGGTTGTCGGTGCCGACAAAGGGCTGGTCCTCGCCGATACGGCTATCCAGAAACACCACCGGCATCGAATCGGAAAGGCTTGCCAGAAGCTTGGTGTCGGTTTCAAAACCGAGCGGCGCCATCAGGACACCGGCGATCTTGAGCGACATCAGCGAGCGCATGGCGCGTGCTTCAAGCTTGCGCTCGCCATGCGACGACAGAACGATGGTCCAATAACCTTCCGCGAGGCATCGCAATTCGATCTGGCGAATGATTTCGGCATAGAACGGATCGGAAATATGCGGAACGATGACGCCGATATTCTTCGGCTTCTTGCGGTTGAGGCTGACGGCGAAAATATTGGGCTGATAGTTGTAATCCTTCAGCGCCTTTTCGATGCGGGCGCGCGTGGAAGGCTTTACGCTTTCCGGATTATCGAAATATTTCGAGACCGTAGGACGCGACAAGCCGCTTGCCACGGCGAACTCCTCCATCGTCCTGATCTTGTTTTCAGCCATGCTCCGCTTTCCTCGGGCCAGTCCCGATCGGCGCCCACTCCACGCCTCAAGATTTTTCCATGCGTAAATTTATTTTTTCACAGAAGCAACCTGAATTTCACCGGTGCCAGCCCTTATTACCGCAGAAAATGCTGATATAAGGCAACACAACTGTTTTTCCCGCCGCTATTCGGGCGAAATTAAATCGTTATAATTTTTACACGTGAAAAATTATATATTGACACGTTGAACAAGCTCCATCATGTCTAATGAAGCTCGATAATGGGCTGAAGGCACCTGCCCTTCCGGGAGATTTGAAGACCGACGCAAAGTGCTGCGGTCCGATGAACCAGCAGGTAAGTCATCGTTCATGTCCCTGTTAGAAGGACAGCCCGGCAGACGCCGGTTCATACGGAGGAAATCATGTTTCGCACTTCTCTCGGCCGCATTCTCTTTTCCGGCGTCGCTCTGGCCATGATGGCGGGTTCTGCCTCTGCCGAAGGCGTTGGCGCATCACTTCTCACCCAGCAGCATCCGTTCTACATCTCGCTCGCTGACGCGATGAAGAAGGAAGCGCAGGCAGAAAACGTGCCGCTCGAAATTTCTATCGCCAATCAGGACCTGAGCAAGCAGCTCGCCGATGTGGAAGATTTCATTACCAAGGGCGTCGATGTCATCATCATTTCGCCGGTTGACAGCAAGGGCGTGCGCTCGGCCATCAACAAGGCTGAAAAGGCTGGCATCAAGGTCATCACGGTCGATGTGCCTGCCAACAATGTGGACGTGACCTCCTTCGTCGGCACCGACAACTTTGCCGGTGGCGAACGCGCTGCCGAACTGATGGCCAAGACCATCGGCGAAAAGGGCAATGTCGCCGTCATCGATTACCCGACGGTTCAGTCAGTTGTTGACCGCGTTGAAGGCTTCAAGAAGGGCATCGCCAAGTATCCCGACATCAAAATCGTGGCGATCCAGCCGGGCATCACCCGTCCGGAAGCACTGGCGACCGCGCAGAACATCTTGCAGGCCAACCCGGATATCGTCGGCATCTTCGGCTTCGGCGATGACGCTGCACTTGCCGCTGCATCGGCAGTAAAGGCCGCCAAGCTCGACAATCAGGTCAAGGTGATCGGCTTTGACGGCATGGAAGAAGCCCGCAACGCCGTGAAAAACGACCCGATCATGGTCGGCGTGATCGCGCAATATCCAGACCAGATGGGCAAGGTTGCGGTTGAAACCGCCGCCAAGGTCATCAAGGGCGAGAGCGTTCCGGCCAAGCAGCCAATCGTTCCGGGCGTCGTCACCAAGGACGGCGAAACCAAGTAAGACCGCGTGAAGCAGCGACACTCCTCCCAGTCGCTGTTTCCTTTTTGCGGTGGCGGCCCGGAAAGCCTCCCCTTTCCGGGCCGCCACCGCATCCCTTTAGACAGCACGGCTGTGCGGACCCGGCCATATCCGGTTCGTGGCAGACTGCAGCAAACGGAGCGTGGAGGCCTCAAAAGTGACAGATCCTGTGACAGCAACCCAATCCGAACAGAAGACGGCAGCGGATACGGTTCTGGAAATTCGCGATGTTGCGAAGTCTTTCGGCCCGGTCATCGCGCTGAAGCGCATGAACCTGACCGTGCGGCGCGGGCGCGTGCATACGCTGCTCGGTGAAAACGGTGCTGGCAAATCCACGCTGATGAAGATTCTGGCCGGCGTGTTCAAGCCGACCTCGGGCACGATTTTGCTCAAAGACGCGGCCTATGCGCCGAAGAACCCGCGCGATGCACGCGCCAGCGGGATCGCCATCGTCTTTCAGGAATTGAGCCTCTCCCGCAACCTGACCGTTGCCGAGAATATTTTCGCGAACCACGAGCCGAGCCGCTTCGGCTTCATCCGCGAGCGCGAGCTGAACGCGGAAGCGACCAGACTTGTTGCCGATCTCGGACTTCCGGTCGATCCGCGCGCCAAGGTCGGCGATCTTTCGATTGCCCAGCGTCAGCTCGTCGAAATCGCCAAGGGCTTGAGCCAGCCTGCCGATGTCGTCATTCTGGACGAGCCGACTTCGTCGCTCTCCGACAGCGAGGCGGAAATCCTGTTTTCAATCATCGAGCGCCTGAAGGCCAAGGGCACTGCCGTCATCTATATCTCGCACCGCATGGAAGAAATCATGCGGCTTTCCGACGACATTACGGTTGTTCGCGATGGCGAATATGTCACGACCGCCGAAAAGAGCGAGACCAGCATCGAGCGCCTGATCGCGCTGATGGTCGGTCGCGAGATGAACGACATTTACCCGCCGCGTGAAGCGCCACGTCCTTCGGACGCCGTTCCGCCGATTCTCGCGACAAAGAACCTGTCCGTACCGGGCAAGTTTCACGAGGTCTCCATCGATGTGAAGCCCGGCGAAGTCCTTGGGCTTTTCGGACTGGTCGGTTCTGGCCGTTCGGATGTAATGAAGGCGCTGTTCGGGATGCTGCGGCCAACGGGCGAAATCAGGCTCGAAGGCGAAGCCATCACGCTTGCCTCGCCGACCGATGCCATTCGCCACGGCATTGCCTTCGTGACCGAGAACCGCAAGGAAGAAGGCCTTGTTCTTCCGCATAGCGTCGAGCGCAACATCAATATGGTGGGGCTCGGCCAGCTGGCGGGGCCTTTCGGCCTGATGCGTTCCAGCGCGGAGCGCTCCGCCGCCAAGGCGGAAGTGCTGCGCCTTGCCATCAAGACCGCTTCCATCGACACGGTTGCCGGATCGCTCAGCGGCGGTAATCAGCAGAAGATCGTGCTGGCCAAGTGGCTGCAGACAAAACCGCGGATCCTCATTCTCGACGAACCGACACGCGGTGTCGATGTCGGCGCGAAATTCGAAATCTATCGCATCATCCGTGAACTTGCCGCCAACGGCGCGGCGATCCTGATGGTTTCCTCCGAACTGCCGGAAGTGCTGGGCCTCAGCGACCGGGTGGTCATCATGCATAACAAGCATGTCGCCGCCATTGTCGATGCCGATGGCCTTACGCCCGAAACCGTCATGAGCTACGCAGCAGGAATGCACCTATGAGCAACGCCCAAAATATCCAGAAGAAAGCCGTGGACGCGGAAGTCCGCCGTTCGCTTTTCTCCTCCCCGCTGGTTCGCCAATATGGCGGCATCATTGTTTCGCTGGCCGTGCTCTGCGTGGTCTTCGCAGTGTTGAACCCGCGCTTTCTCGCATTCAACAACTTCATGAACATCATGCAGCAGGTGGCGGTGATTGCCGTTGCCGCCTATGGCATGACCTATGTGATCCTGCTCGGTGAGATCGACCTTTCGATTGGCTCCATCATCGCCGTTTCCGGCATGGTGGCGGCGCAAGCCTTCTCCATGGGGTTCGGCTTTGTGCCAACCGTGGTTTTCACCCTTGCGGCGGGCGCCATCATGGGCGGCTTGAACGGAGTGCTTTCGGCAAAGCTGATGCTGCCCTCCTTCATCGTGACGGTCGCGACAATGGGCATCTATCGCGGCATGGTCAGCCTGCCGACCAATGGCGCGCCGGAAATCATCGAAAACGATACCTGGCTCGCCATCGGGTCGGAAAACTGGCTCGGCCTGCCGATCATCATCTGGATTGTCGGTGTCCTGTTCATTTTCAACTATATCCTGCTGTCGAAGACTGTGTTCGGTCGCCGCATCTATCTGTCGGGCGGCAACAAGGAAGCGGCGATTTATTCGGGCATCCGCGTCGACCGCATCAAGATCATCGTCTTCATGCTCTCCGGCGTCATGGCTGCGATCAGCGGCATTCTGCTCTCGTCGCGCCTGTCCTCGGCGCAGACCAATGCGGGCATGGGCTACGAACTCGACGCCATTGCGGCGGTCGTGCTGGGCGGTACCTCGCTTGCGGGCGGCGTCGGCACCATGGTCGGCACCATTCTCGGCGCGCTCATCATCGGCGTTATCAATAACGGCATGAACATGCTGTCTGTGCCTTATTTCTATCAGCTCATCGTCAAGGGCGTGGTCATTCTGGTCGCGGTCTGGCTCGATGTGCGCTCGAAATCCGTACGGACGTAATCGGTGCAGCATATGAAAAAGATCATCACTATCGGCGAAATCGTCGTCGAGATCATGGCCGTGGAAACCGGCAACGGTTTCAAATCCGCCATCCCGTTGATCGGCCCGTTCGCCTCCGGCGCGCCCGCGATCTTCATCGATCAGGCGGCCAAGATGGGCCAGCCTTGCGGCATGGTCAGCGCGGTCGGCAATGACGATTTCGGCGCGCTCAATGTCGAGCGCCTGCAAAACGACGGCGTGGATATTTCGGCCATCGGCGTGCATCCGACAGCCGCCACCGGCAGCGCCTTCGTGCGCTATCGCCCTGATGGCAATCGCGACTTCATCTTCAACATCAAGCACAGCGCATGCAGCGCGATTGGCCTGACACCAGAAGCTGAAACGCTGATCGAGACCGCCGATCATCTGCATATCATGGGTTCGGCCCTGTTCTCCGATGGCATCGTCTCGGCGATCCACGAGGCGACAATCCGCATCAAGGCGAAGGGCGGCACAGTGTCCTTCGACCCGAATATCCGCAAGGAAATGCTGGAATTGCCGGGCATGCGTCAGGCACTGGCCCATGCTCTGGAAAACACCGACCTGTTCATGCCGAGCGGCCCGGAAATTTTCCTCTTCACCAAGGCGACCGAGGAAAAGGCAGCCGTGGAAGAGCTGCTGGCGCGGGGTGTCAAAGCCGTTGTGGTCAAGCGCGGCGCGGAAGGCGCCAGCTATTTCGACCAGTCCGGTGAAGTTTTCGCGCCTGCTTTCAAGGTCGATGAAATCGACCCAACCGGCGCGGGCGACAGTTTTGGCGCGGCATTCGTCACCTGCTGGCTGCGCGACATGGCCCCGAAGGAAGCTCTTGTCATCGCTAATGCCACCGGCGCACGCGCCGTCGGCGTCAAGGGACCGATGGAAGGCACCTCGACCATGGCTGAAATTGTAGCCTTCCTGCAGAAAAACGGAGTTCCAGCATGAGCAGCACGAACGTTCTGAGCGCACTTCCCGCCCGTTATGCAAGCGGCGTTCGCGGTGGCATCACGTCGATCTGCTCTGCGCATCCCCTGGTGATCGAAGCAGCCCTCCTCGAAGGCACCGCGACCGAGACCGACGTGCTGATTGAGGCCACCTGCAATCAGGTCAATCAGGATGGCGGCTACACAGGCATGACGCCTGCCGACTTCCGCCGCTTCGTGGAAGACATCGCCGCGCGCGTCGGCTTCGACACCAAGCGGCTTATTCTGGGCGGCGACCATCTCGGCCCCAACCCGTGGAAACATCTGCCAGCCGAAGAAGCCCTTGCGAAGTCGGATGTCATGATCGACGCCTTCGTGCGCGCAGGCTTCACCAAAATCCATCTCGATACGTCGATGGGCTGCGCTGGCGAGCCAGTCGCGCTGCCTGATGCAGTGACCGCCGAGCGCGCTGCGCGTCTCGCCAAGGTTTCCGAAACGGCGGCCCGCGAAGCCGGATATGACCTGCCGGTCTATATCATCGGCACGGAAGTCCCTATTCCGGGCGGTGCGATGGAAGAAATCGAAGAGCTGGAACTGACCAAACCGGGTGCGGCGGTCGAAACCGTGGCCATTCACCGCAAAGCTTTTGCAGCACTCGGACTGGAAGACGCCTTTTCCCGCGCCATCGGTGTTGTGGTGCAGCCGGGTGTCGAATTCGGCAATGAGAACGTCGTCTTCTACAACAGCGAAAAAGCGACGGCTTTAAGCGCTGTTCTGAGCGAAATGCCGCAATTCGTGTTCGAAGCCCATTCGACCGATTACCAGCCGGTGGAAGCGCTTTCCGATCTCGTGCACGACGGTTTCGCTATTCTGAAAGTCGGCCCTGGCCTGACTTTTGCACTGCGCGAGGCGCTTTATGGTCTCGACCAGATTGCGGCATTCCTCGACAAGCTGCCGGAGGAAGAAACCCTGCGCGGCAAGATGGAAGCGCTGCTTCTGGCCGAGCCGAAGAACTGGGAAAAATATTATCACGGCGACGCGGAAGAGCTGCGGCTGCAACGCCATTTCTCCTATAGCGACCGCATTCGCTATTACTGGCCGCACCCGGCGGCAACCGCCGCCGTCGATGCGCTTTTGAAGCGCCTGGAAGGTCGCAAGATACCCGAAACGCTGATCAGCCAATATCTCGGCACGCTTTATCCGGCTGTCGCCTCGGGTGCGGTCGAAGCCACGCCGCATGCGCTGATGGTCGAAGCCGTCCGCAATGTCGTACGCACTTACGGCAAGGCTGTCGCCTAATTCCCGGAACAGCTTGCGCCGTGCGGCGCAAGCTGTTGGTCTATTTTTCCGGCGCAAGCCGCGCCAGAAAATCGTCGCACCAGCGTGTGACGTCATGGGTTTTCAGAAAATTCATCATGCCGTTAAAGCGTTCCTGCCGTTCTTCCAGCGGCATGGACAGCGCCCGCGCAATCGCATAGGCAACGGCTTCCGTATCATAGGGATTGACCAGAACCGCACCGTCCAGTTCCTGCGCGGCACCGGCAAAGCGTGAAAGCACAAGCACGCCGGGATCATCCGGGTCCTGCGCCGCGACATATTCCTTCGCCACGAGATTCATGCCATCGCGCAGCGGCGTGACCAGCCCCACTTTCGCCAGACGATAAAGCCCGGCCAGCACATCGCGATTGAGAGACCGGTTGATATAGCGGATCGGCGTCCAGTCGAAGGTGGCGTTCGCCCCGTTGATGCGCCCGGCCATTTCCGCCACTTCCCGCTGCATATCCTTATATTCCGGCACTTCGGTGCGAGACTTCGGCGTCACCTGCAAAAAGGTGACATGGCCGCGATTGACCGGATCGATTTTCAGAAAATTCTCGAAAGCTTCAAGCCGGTTGGTGATCCCCTTGGAATAATCCAGCCGGTCGACGCCGATGATCAGATCGCGCCCGCTCATGCTGTCCCGCATGCGCTTTACGGAACTGCTGTTTTGCGTCTTCATCGCAATCTCGGCAAAGGCTTCGGTTTCGATGCCGATACCAAAACTGTCCACGCTAAAGCTGCGCCCGAAAGCCTCGAAGCGCCGGGGTTCAATCTGTTTGCCGATCTTTTCCCGCCGCAGACCCCCGATGAAATTCTCCACATCGTTTTCCGTCTGGAAACCGACGAGATCGTAATAGGTCAAACCGCGAATGATCGCCTCATGCACCGGAAGCGTCAAAAGCAGATCGGCTGGAGGCCATGGAATATGCATGAAAAAGCCGATGCGATTTTCCACCCCGCAGCGCCGCAATTCTTCGGCCAGCGGGATCAGGTGATAATCATGCACCCAGATTGTGTCGTCGGGCTCGATTAGCGGCAGCAATTGCTGCGCGAACAGCCGGTTGACCCGAAAATAGCCCGCCATATCCTTGCGGGTATAGTCTATGAGGTCCAGCCGGTAATGGCAGAGCGGCCATAGCATGCGATTAGCGAAGCCGGCGTAGTATTCGTCGATATCTTTCTTTTGCAGGCTTAGCAGCGCATAGCTGATCGGCCCGACCTGTTTCGTTTCCAGTTGATGTGTCTCTCTGCCGGACAGTGTCTCACCGGACCAGCCGAACCAGACACCCCCTCTGACATTCAAGGCCGCCTGCAAGGCGACGGCCAATCCTCCTGCCGGGGCTTTTCCCTGCTTATCCGGCAGGGGAACGCGGTTGGAAACCACGACAAGGCGTCCCACTCCATTCTCCTTTCATCGTGTTAGAGCGCGTTTCGATCTGATTGAAGCAGATCGGCGCTCTAACATTTTTGTTTTTACGCACATCTTATCCGAAAACCGTTTCACACTTTTCGGGATGTGCTCTATTGCGTGCCCGCCATTTTGATCACCCAAGCCCGCAAGGCTTCCGGCGAGGCAACCGCGTCCGTGGACAGGTCGCTGATCGCTTCGCCCACGGCAATGCCCATTCCGCCCAAATCCATCGCCGCTTGCAGCATCGGTATATCCGTCAGATCGTCCCCGAACGCGACCGGAAGACGCCCGGCAAAGGCCTCGCTCTGCATCAGGCGGCGCAGAGCGGCGCCCTTGTCGCCATGGCGCGAACGCAGTTCGAAAACGAATTTCCCAGCCTGAACCCGCCAGTCGGGACCGGCCAGTTTTTCCGCCGCATCGATCAATTCACGCGCAATGTCTTCCTTCTCGGGCGCAAGCCTGAAGTGAACTGCGATCGCATTGCCTTTATCTTCCAGCAGAAGCCCGGCAATACCGGATTGCGTCTCACGAATAAAATCCTTGGCGCGCGCGAATTCTTCGCCCGGCTCCAGCTTTTCGACCTGCCCCGACGGCAGCCGGAACTCGGTGCCGTGCAATGCCGCGATAGCGCCTGAATAGGAAGGGAAACGCTTTGCCACGAAATCCAGCGGACGGCCCGTCATCAGCGCCACTGCGCCGGACAAACGCTCGCGCAATTTTTCCAAGGCGGTCACCAACGCGGGATCGACAACGACGCCGTCCGGCGTTGGTGCGATATCCAGCAGGGTTCCGTCGATATCGAAGAAAAGCGCATAACCGGAATGCTCCGGCGATAATGCCGCAAGCGAAATTCTCTCTGAATGGATCGTGGAGAGGTGCATAGGTTCCAAACCGAATACCCCGTCAAAAGTTCCACAATTCCACAATCTTATCCGCTAGCTTATGCGGTTTTCCGATCACGCCATGCGCGGCGTTTTCCGTTTGAACAGCACGGCAGCCAGACCGAGGATCAGCGTGCCCGCGATGAACAGGAAGGCTGCGGCGGCAATCGCCGGGCTGATGTTTTCGCGGATGGTGGAAAACATCTGTCGCGCCAGCGTGCGCTGGTTGGGACCGGCGACGAACAGCGTCAGCACAACCTCATCCAGCGACGTGGCGAAGGCCAGCACCGCGCCCGAAACCACGCCCGGCATGGCGAGCGGCAACGTCACCCGGCGAAACACAGTCAGCGGCGATGCTCCGAGACTTTCCGCCGCAAGCTCCACTCGCCGGTCAATGCCCGCCAGTGCGCCGGTGACGCTCACCATCACAAAGGGGATCGACACCACCGTATGCGCGACGATGACCCCGAAATAGGAATTGGCGATGCCGAGCCGCACGAACAGCAATTGCATGCCGACGCCCATCACCACCGCAGGCACCACCATCGGGAGCAGAAACAGCGTGCGGATTGGACCGGACAGGAACAGCGCCCGATTGCGCAGGCCAAGGGCCGCCATAGTGCCAAGAACCGTTGCCAGCGTCATGGTGCCAAAGCCGATGATCAGGCTGTTGACGATGGCGCGCCGCCAGGCATCGGCTGTTGCCAGTTCCTCGAACCAGCGCATCGACCAGCTTGGCACCGGATAGGTGAGGAACACGCTTGAGGTGAAGGCCAGCGGCAGGATGGCGAATAAGGGCGCGACCAGAAAAAGGACAGCGGCCACGCCGAACACGATCTTGACGGAGCGTCCCATGGTTATGCCCTCCCCGGCTTTTCGTTGGTCAGGCGACCATAGACCGCATAGAGCAGCAGGCAGACAACCAGCAGCACCATACCCAGCGCGCCAGCCATGCCCCAATTGGCCGAGCCGGTGGCATAATAGGCGATGATCGAGCTGATCATCTGGTCGCTCGGACCGCCGATCAGTGCCGGTGTGATGTAATAACCAATGGCGCTCATGAAGACGAGCAACATGCCGGACAGGATGCCGCGCATGCTGAGCGGCAGCAGAACGCGCAGGAACGCCCGCCATGGCGGCGCACCCAGCGAAGCGGCGGCAGGCATCAGATTGTTCGGGATGGACACCAGCACGCTGTAGATCGGCAAAACCATGAACGGCAAAAGCACATGCGTCATGGCGATGATCACGCCCATCCGGTTGAAGATCAGCGGCAGTGGCCCGTTGGTGAGACCGAGCCAGATCAGCGTGTCGTTGATCAACCCCTTGTCCTGCAACAGAATGAACCATGCCGCCGTCCGCACCAGAAGCGACGTCCAGAGCGGCAGAAGCACGGCTGCAAAAAGGGCGCTTTTCACCCAGCCCGTGGCGGAAGCCAGCAACACCGCATAGGGATAACCGATGGCGGCGCAGGCCAGCGTGACCAGTGCGGCGATCCAGAATGTGCGCAGCATGATGGCGCGATTGGCCGACGTGCCCGCGGCCATGGAAACAATCTCGCCTGAACTGTCGCGTTCCATATCCACCGCCGCCAGCAGATTGCGGTCTGTGGTGGGGGACAGCGCATTGGCAATGGCCCGCCAATATTGTGGCTGGCTCCAGCGTTTATCGACTGCTTCCAGATCAAGCGCCGGATCGTCTTTCTCGATGGCTGTAAGCGTCTTGCTCATCAATGTGCGAAAGCCCGACTGGGCGCTGTTCAGGCGCCGCACCATATCGCCGACCGCCTGCTGATCGGTGGATGCCCTGAGATCGGCAACTAGCGCCTGTTTCATCTCCGGTGTCGGACCCGATTGACCGTCCCAACCGGCGACGGCCTCCGCCGTTTGCGGCAGAACCCGCAGCACCGCCGTGTCGGAGATTGCCTGTTTCATCATCACGCCAAGCGGCCACAGGAAAAACAGCGCAATGAAGATCAAAAGCGGCGCGATGAGCAGAACCGAGCGTGTGCTTTTGGCGGAGAGAACCGTCATGCGACAATTGTCCAGCAATCGGCTGCATTGAAATGCGCCACCACATCGACGCCCGGTTGCCATTCGCGCGCCTTACGGTCGAGGCGCACAATGAAATGATGCGCCTTGTCATCCAGCTGGATGCGCAGATGATCGCCCTGATAAACACTATCGGTCACGCGTGTGCTGAGATTATTGTCGGCCTTGGCCTCGCCGCCCAGTTCGATCCGCTCCGGGCGGATGGAAAGCAGCACATCTTGCCCCGGCGTCAGCGCGCCGGATGATGAGGCGTTCAACTCGGCGCCGTTCTTGAGGCGGATCAACGTTTTCGTTCCATCGACACGCTCCACCTTGCCTTCGGCCAGATTGGTTTCACCAATGAATTCTGCCACGAAACGGGTCTTGGGCTCGTCGTAGATTTCGCGCGGCGAGCCGATCTGTTCGATCTGTCCCTTGTTGAACACGGCGATACGGTCCGACATGGTCAGCGCCTCGCTCTGGTCATGTGTCACGAAAACGATGGTCAAACCGAGGCGGTTGTGGAGCGCGCGGATATCGAGCTGCATCTGTTCGCGCAATTGCTTGTCGAGCGCGCCAAGCGGCTCGTCCATCAGCACCACGCCCGGTTCGAAAACCAGCGCACGGGCCAAAGCCACACGCTGTTGCTGCCCGCCGGAAAGCTGCGACGGCTTGCGCTCGCGCATGGTTGAAAGCTGCACCATATCCAGCACTTTTGCGACCTTGTCGGATATCTCCGCCTTGCCAAGCCCGCGCATCTGCAATGGGAATGCTATGTTCTCGCCGACGCTCATGTGGGGAAACAGCGCATAGTTCTGGAACACGACGCCCATATTGCGCTTGTAGGATGGAACATCGTTGATCGACTTGCCATCGACGACAAGCTTGCCGCCGCTCGGGCTTTCAAAGCCAGCGAGCATCATCAAAAGCGTGGTCTTGCCCGAACCGGATGGCCCAAGCAAACTGACGAACTCGCCGCGTGCTATATCGAGGTTGAGCCCGTCTATGACTTTGAAATCGGCGTAGGATTTACTGATATTCTCAAATCGAATTCGATAGTCCGTCAATGAATCACTCCAGTTGCCGGCATCGGAATATCCCGTCCACCCGATGGAGCGGGTTCAGTTTTAACGGAACCGCTCTATCTCTTTGTTATCTCGGCAGACGGGATGGCGATGGGTGTTCTCAGGCTAACCCGTTTACTGCGCCAGCCAGGCGTTGAAGCGCTTCGTCAGCTCTTCCGAATTGTCGATCCAGAAATCGACATTGAGCGGAATCGCATCCGTCATATTGGCTTCCGCCGTTGGCAGATCGGCTGCGAATTCCGCCGGAACCTTGCTCGCGGCGTCCTTGTTCGGCAGACCATAGGCTACATATTTCGGCAGCTTGACCTGATTTTCCGGTTCGCTGGTAAACGCGATGAAATCCATGCCAGCGTCCTTGTTTTCGGCGTCCTTCAGGACGACCCAGCTATCGACGGCATAGATGCTACCCGGCCATACAACCTTGAAATTCTTGCCTTCGGCGCGGTTGATACCGGTGATGCGACCGTTATAGGCCGAAGCCATTACAACTTCGTCGGAAGCCAGCAATTGCAGCGGCTGCGCCCCTGCTTCCCACCACACGATATTCGGCTTCAACTCTTCGAGCTTCTTGAAGGCGCGGTCAACGCCTTCTGGCGTGCCCAGCACATCATAGACTTCATCCTTCTTGACGCCATCGGCGAGTAGAGCGAATTCCAGCGTGTACTTTGCGCCCTTGCGCAACGAGCGCTTGCCGGGGAACTTCTTTACATCCCAGAAATCCGCCCAGGACTTGGGGCCGTCCTTCAGCTTGTCGCCATTATAGGCAATGGCCGTGGACCAGACGATGGCGCCAATACCGCAATCATTGACCGCGCTGTCGAGGAACTTGTCCTTGCCGCCAAGCTTGTCCCAGTCGATCTTTTCATAAAGACCATCGGCACAGCCGAGCGCCAGTTCCTCGGCTTCCACCTGCACCACATCCCAATTGGGCTTGCCAGCCTTCACCTTGGCCTGAACGACACCATAACCGCCGTCCCATGATTCATCGAGCAGCGGCTTTCCGGTCTTTTCCGAAAACGGCTTGAAATAGATTTCGCGCTGCGCATCCTGATAGTTGCCGCCCCAGGAGACGACGGTCAGATCGCGCGCGGCAGCAGGCGCGGCATGAAAACCGGCCACAGTTGCAAGAAGTGCACCGGCATAGGCAAGGCGTGCCATTTTCATAATGTTATTTCCCCATTTGTTTCGACAGGTTCATCCTGCCGTAGTTGTAATGGGAACCATGCTAGCCCGATCATTTGTTGCGGGCAATAAGCTATTATCAGCCATAAGCGAAAGTGTTACGCACCGCTGACCGTGGCCTGATCTATGTCTTCTGCGCCAGAATCTTATCAATGCGCCGACCATCCATGTCGACAATTTCGAAACGCCAGTCGTCATATTCGAAGCTGTCGCCGACGGACGGCAAATCGCCCAGCTGCAACAGCGCAAATCCGGCAATCGTGTGATAGCCGCGATCTTCCGGGATTTCCGTAAAGCCCAGCCGATGAAAGGCTTCATGGGCCGACATCAGACCGTCGATCAAAAGCGAACCGTCCGTGCGGGTCACGATATCCGGCTCTTCATCATCAATATCGGGTATATCGCCCGCGATGACTTCAAGCAGGTCAGACTGCGTGACAATGCCTTCGAGGATACCATATTCGTCAACCACCACGACCAGCCGTACCGGACTTTTCTTGAAGATTTCCAGCACGCGGAAAATCGGCGTTGCTTCGTGCACCACGACGAGTTCGCGGATCGCCTTCAGTGGATCGACCGCATGACCGTCGAGTACCTGATCCAGCAGGTCTTTCTTGAGAACCATGCCGATGGGTTCATCAATGCTCTGATGGGCGATCAGCAATTGTTCGTGGCGACAGTCGCGGATGGTCTTGAGCATTTGTTCCTGACTGTCATCGGCATCGATCCAGTCGATTTCGCGCCGTGGCGTCATGATATCGCCAACGCGGCGATCACCGATGGTCAGCGCGCGCGCCACCACCTCGCGCTGTGTCATTTCGATCAGCCCGGCCTGCTGGCTGGCTGCAACGAGCAGCTTGATTTCTTCGGGAGAATGAGTCGAACCCTCTCCGTTGCCGGGCTGCAAGCCACACAGGCGCAGCACCAGATTGCCCAGAGCGTTAAGCGTCGAAATGGCGGGCCAGAAGATGAAGGTGAACGCGCCGAGCGGGCGGACGACAAAAAGCGCCGTGCCCTCGCTGCGCTGCAAGGCGAGGCTTTTGGGCGCAAGTTCGCCTAGCACGATATGCAGCGCCGTAATGATGATGAAGGAAATCGCAACCGCGATGGCATGGGAACCGAAGCTTACCCAGTTGGTCGGCAATGCGCCCAAAGCGGGTTCGATCAGATGCGCAAGCGCCGGTTCGCCGATCCAGCCGAGCGCAAGCGATGAAATGGTGATACCAAGCTGGGTGGCCGCCAGATTGGCGTCGAGATGATCAACCGCGCGCATAAGGGCCGAAGCGTTGGTGCGCTTTGCTGCGACCAGTTCAGCCACCCTGCTTTTACGGACCGCGACCAATGAAAATTCAGCGGCAACGAAGAAACCGTTAGCAGCCACCAGAAGAAGAACCGCTACGATACCGATAACATCAGCCCAATACATGCTTGTCCTTATCGCGGGTTGCGACTCTTATTTTTACAGGAACACTATGCATGAGGCTGGGTCGCCGCTCAAGGAACGCTCGAATTTTACTGGCAATTCAATCAGGCGTCAGTCAACCACCGTCACGACTTTTGGCGCTCCGCCAATCGTGCCGATGATATTTGCCGCCGGATAACCCGCAGAGTGGATCATTGCGAGAATGCGCTCAGCCGCATCCGGTGCACAGGAAACAAGCAGCCCGCCCGACGTTTGCGGATCGGTCAACAATTGCTGCTTCCAGAGCGGAGTATCGTCCGCCAGTCGCACGTCATCACCATAACTCGCCCAGTTGCGGGTCGAAGCGCCTGTGATGAAACCTTGTTCCGCAAGACGTGCGGCTTGAGCCAAAAACGGAAGATCACTGTATCGAAGCGTGATGCCGACATTGGACCCCCGCGCCATTTCAAGCGCATGACCGAGAATGCCGAAGCCCGTCACATCGGTGACCGCGTGCACAGCTTCATCCTTGCCAAGTTCCGCGCCGACCCGGTTCAACAAAGTGACGGAGGCCATCATCTCATCGTAACCGGCACCATCAAGAACCTGTTTCTTGAACGCTGCGGAATAGATGCCGACACCGAGCCCCTTGGTCAAAATGAGCGCATCGCCCGGCCTCGCGCCGCTATTCTTGCGCAGATTGGCAAGCTTGCAAGTGCCAACCACCGCCAGCCCGTAGATCGGCTCCGGCGCATCGATCGAATGGCCGCCCGCCACCGGAATTCCGGCTTCTGCGCAGATGCTGGAACCGCCTTTCAGAATATGGCGGATCATTTCGGCAGGCATTTGATTCACCGGCATGCCGAGGATCGCCAGCGCCATGATGGGCGTTCCGCCCATCGCGTAGACGTCGGATATGGCATTGGTTGCCGCAATACGCCCGAAATCGACCGGATCGTCCACCATCGGCATGAAGAAGTCGGTGGTGGCGATCACACAGTTCTCATCGTCAAGCTGCCAGACCGCTGCGTCGTCGCCGGTCTCGGTGCCGACCAGCAGCTGCTTGAAAGGTTGGATGGCGGGCTGATCAGCAAGCAGATTTTGCAACACGGCAGGCGCCAGCTTGCAGCCACAGCCGCCGCCATGCGCCAGAGTGCTGAGACGGATGGGCGATGCGATATCCATAGGTCCTCCTGAACCGAAAGCTGTTCCCGTGATGCTATTTCGTATCAGATCGTGATCTCGCGCGCCGTCATGCTATAACGGAAAGCGTCCGCGTCGAGACAATCGAGCCGCATGCTGGCGACCTCGGCTTGCGGATACATCAGGAAGCCAAGCTCCCCGCTCTGCGCAGATGGCAAATCGATATCGCTGCCATCATTGAAGGCAATCCAGTTGCCTTCCCATGCGCCGAAGAGCTTTTGACGAACGGCAACCACACGCGGATCGTCCGCTGTCAAACCGTCCTTCTCTTCTTCAAGCATGACCTTTCGCACATCGGCCGGATCGGTCGCCACCCAGCCGACGCCATCGAGATAGATTTCAGCACGACAATGTTGCGACTTGGTGATGACCTCGTTCTTTGCGCCAAGGCTCTTGTAACCGAAAGCGGACGGCGCCACCCGCACCCCGTAAAGGTCACGCGCGGGAATGCCAACAGAGCGCACCAGCGCCACGAACAGCGGGTTGAGATCTGCGCATTTGCCGCCAAGATCACCGCTCCTCAACATGGCGACGATATCGCCGTCGCCGCAGCCGCGCGTGGACGCGCGCCGATAGGTGTTGGCGACAACCCAGTCATAGATGCGGCGGGCCTTATCCTGATCACTTGCGGCGTCGCCGACAATCTTGTTTGCGGTCTCCCGAACAATGCCATCCACTGGTGCCAGCCGTGTTCCAGCCAGATATTTTGCGCGCTCGGCCTGTGTCAGCGGCACGGCGGTCGCCGATGCCTCAAGGCTGCTGGCGCGGTCACGGGTCGAGATGAGACTAATGATTTCCGCGGTCGGCGTTTCTTCACCCGGCGCCCATTCGAGATAGAGGAGGCCTACCCCGCTGCGTGGATCGCGATTGATCTGCGCGACCCTGGCATTTGTCGTCCACCGATTGCCTTCCGGGCGGTTCCAGTCATCCGCCTGAAAACCGGCCAAAGGCACCCATGCCCGAATGACATCCTTGGATGCGGTCGGGCTCACAGTTGTCCTGATCTCGAAACTGCGCCAGTTCGATGGCTTGGGCGTAAACGTGCCGTCATCGGCAAAGGCAGGGGCCAAGGCGAAGCCCGGCAGAAGGCTGAGGGCGGCGCAGGCCGCACCGGATTTGAGGAGTTCCCGACGATTCATGACGATCCCCTTTCGTGGCCCCTCTTTAGGAGCCATGAGCTCTGTTTCTTGCGAATATGCGGAGAAAGCGCTGCTGTTGCGCCCGACCTGGAAAGACCAGCGCATGCCAGGAATGATCTGTGATCAAGGCCCCGAAACTCGGGAGCAGCGGAAGAAGTCACGGGCGCAGTCTGCCGTGTTTGTTTAAGTCCGTCAATCAACCAACGAACAAGAGAAAGTCATCGTGAAGATTACATTCATGTATTAATACTTGAGTACGCCTGTCATGTTATATATAAATGGGCTTTGTTATTATATTTTTCGCCCTTCGGTTCGGTTGACAACTTCGTCTTATTGCGGTGAACTGCCAGAGTGAAAGTCAAGCCTGCCCGACAACGTGACCGGGAAGTTTCCCCTGCACGTCGGTTCTGATCATCAGGGAGGTATCGCACGATGAATGTGGAGCTCTCACGCCGCCAGTTTCTGGGCGGAACGGGAGCGGTGGTAGCGGCTTCGGCGCTCGGTTCTTTCGGCTTCGGTGCGGTGGAAACCGCCTATGCCGAATCCATCCGCCCCTTCAAGCTGGCCAATACGACCGAAACCCGGAATACCTGCCCTTACTGCTCCGTAGCCTGCGGCATCATCCTTTATTCCAAGGGTGATCTGCGCAAGGGCGAGAAATCCGACCTGATCCATATCGAGGGCGATACGGACCACCCGACCAATCGCGGCACGCTGTGCCCCAAGGGCGCGGCGCTCAAGGATTTCGTCAAGGCGGAGACACGCCTGAAATATCCGATGGTGCGCGAACCGGGCACCAGTGCATTCAAGCGGATATCATGGGAGGACGCGCTGGACCGGATCGCGCGCCACCTCAAAGATGACCGTGACGCGAATTTCATCGCGAAGAACGAGGCGGGCGTCACCGTCAACCGCTGGACGTCGACGGGCTTTCTCGCCGCATCCGCAACCACCAACGAAACAGCGTTTCTCACCTACAAGGTGGTGCGCAGCACAGGCATAGTCGCATTCGATAATCAGGCACGCGTCTGACACGGCCCGACGGTGGCGAGTCTCGCCCCATCATTTGGCCGTGGCGCAATGACCAACGCCTGGACAGACATCAAGAACACTGATCTCATCGTCGTCATGGGCGGCAATGCGGCGGAAGCGCATCCGTGCGGCTTCAAATGGGTGACGGAGGCCAAGGCCAACCGTGGCGCCCGGCTGATCGTCGTCGATCCGCGTTTCACGCGCACGGCATCGGTGGCGGATTATTATTCGCCGATCCGTCAGGGGTCGGATATCGCCTTCCTGCTCGGCGTCATCAACTACTGCATCCAGAATGACAAGGTGCAGTGGGAATATGTGAAGCATTTCACCAATGCCAGCTACATCGTCAAGGATGGCTTCGAATATAAGGACGGGCTTTTCAGCGGCTATGACGAGGAAAAACGCGACTATGATCGCTCAAGTTGGGATTATGTGATCGGCGATGACGGCTATGCCGTTGTGGACGATACGTTGCAGCATCCGCGTTGCGTGTGGAACCTGCTGAAGCAGCATGTGTCCATCTACACGCCGGAAATGGTCGAGCGCATTTGCGGCACGCCGAAGGAGAAATTCCTGAAAGTGGCCGAGATGATCGGCGAATGCTCCTCGCCGACCAAGACCATGACATCCATGTATGCGCTGGGCTGGACGCAACATTCCAAGGGCGCGCAGAACATTCGCGGCATGGCCATGCTGCAACTGATCCTTGGCAATATCGGCGTGCGGGGCGGCGGCATGAATGCGCTGCGCGGCCACTCCAATATTCAGGGTCTGACCGATATCGGCCTGATGTCCAATCTTCTGCCGGGCTATATGAATATCCCGGTCGAGAAGGAGATCGACCTCGACACCTATATGTCGACGCGCAGCTTCAAGCCGCTGCGCCCGAACCAGACAAGCTACTGGCAAAACTACAAGAAGTTCTTCGTGAGCTTCCAGAAATCAATGTGGGGCAGCGCCGCTGTAGCAGAAAACGACTTTGCCTATGACTGGCTGCCGAAGCTGGACGTGCCGAATTATGACGTGTTGCGCATCTTCGACATGATGAACAATGGCAAGGTCAACGGTTATGTCTGTCAGGGCTTCAATCCGCTGATGGCGGTGCCAAACCGCAACAAGCTGACCGCGGCCCTATCGAAGCTGAAATTCCTCGTCACGATGGACCCGCTTGAAACGGAAACATCGCGCTTCTGGGAAAATCACGGCGAGTATAACGACGTCGATACCGCATTAATCCAGACGGAAGTGTTCCAGCTGCCATCCACCTGCTTTGCAGAGGACGAAGGTTCGCTGACCAATTCCGGACGCTGGCTGCAATGGCACTGGCCGGGGGCGACACCGCCCGGTGAGGCGAAGACCGACAACTGGATCATGGCGCAGATCTTCATGCGGCTGAAAGCGCTTTATAGCAAGGAAGGCGGCGCATTCCCCGATCCAATTCTCAATCTGGTCTGGGAGTACAAGGACCCGGAAGAACCGACCGCCGAAGAACTGGCAAAGGAGCTCAACGGCAGCGCCCTGACCACGCTGATGGACCCGACGGACCCGAGCAAGGTGGTGCTGGAGGCAGGCAAACTGCTACCCGGTTTTGCCGTGCTGCGCGATGACGGTTCCACCGCGTCGGGCTGCTGGATCTATTCGGGTTGTTTCACCGAGGCTGGCAACAACATGGCGCGCCGCGACAATCACGATCCTGACGAGACCGGTGCCTATCTCAACTGGTCGTGGGCGTGGCCTGCCAACCGGCGCATCCTCTACAACCGTGCCTCCGCCGATCTCAACGGCAAGGCATGGGACCCGAGCCGTAAGCTCATCGAGTGGGACGGAACCAAATGGACAGGCTATGACGTGCCGGACATCGCGCCGACCGCCAAGCCACAGGAAGTCGGTCCTTTCATCATGAATGCGGAAGGCTCGTCGCGCCTGTTCTGCCGTGGCATGATGCGGGATGGTCCGTTCCCGGCCCATTACGAGCCGTTTGAATCGCCGATCGCCAATGTGGTTGCGCCAAATGTCCGGGGCAATCCGGTGGCCCGCGTCTTCAACAACGACTTCAAGCAGTTCGCCGATACCGCATCCGAGGAGTTCCCCTATGCGGCGACCTCCTATCGCCTGACCGAACACTTCCACTACTGGACCAAGCATGTGCATGTGAATGCCGTGTTGCAGCCGGAATTCTTCGTGGAAATTTCGGAAGAACTGGCCAAGGAAAAGGGCATCGCCAAGGGCGACTGGGTGCGCGTCTGGTCTAAGCGCGGCTCGGTCAAGGCCAAGGCGGTGGTGACCAAACGCATCAAGCCGCTCATCTGCGACGGCAAGACGGTGCATGTGGTCGGCATTCCGCTGCATTGGGGCTTCATGGGCGCTGCCCGCAAGGGCTTCGGCCCGAATTCGCTGACCCCGTTCGTCGGCGACGCAAACATCGAGACGCCGGAATTCAAGGCGTTTCTGGTCAATATCGAGCGCAGCAGCGCGCCTGTTGCTTAGAAGGGATTGAAGAATGTTTCCACCCGTTCCCAATCCCAGTGTCCAGCCGCAAGCTCCGCGCTTCGGTGACAGTGACCTGATGCGGCGGTCGGCGTCATCCGTGACGCCACCCGCCGAACGCCAGACAGAAGTGGCCAAGCTGATCGACGTGTCGAAATGCATTGGCTGCAAGGCGTGCCAGTCGGCCTGTGCCGAATGGAACGATACGCATGAGGAGGTGGGCATCAATGTGGGGGTCTATGACAACCCGCATGATCTGACGCCCAACACCTTCACGCTGATGCGCTATACCGAATGGGATAATCCCGACACCGGCAATCTGGAATGGCTCATTCGCAAGGATGGTTGCATGCATTGCGAGGACCCCGGCTGCCTCAAGGCCTGTCCGGCGCCTGGCGCCATCGTGCAATATTCCAACGGTATCGTCGATTTCATCCACGATAATTGCATTGGCTGCGGCTATTGCATCAAGGGCTGTCCGTTCAACATCCCGCGCATCTCGGAAGTGACCCACAAGGCCTATAAATGCACACTGTGCTCCGACCGCATTGCGGTTGGACAAGGCCCGGCCTGTGCAAAAGCATGCCCTACTCAGGCCATCGTCTATGGAACCAAGGACGAAATGAAGGAATGGGCCGATGGACGCATCAAGGATCTGAAATCCCGTGGCTTTGAAAATGCCGGGCTTTACGATCCGCCGGGAGTCGGCGGCACACACGTCATGTATGTGCTGCACCACGCCGACAAACCGGAAATTTACGCCAACCTGCCGAACAATCCGCGCATCAGCCCGGTTGTCGAAGTCTGGAAAGGCGTCTCCAAATATGCAGGCATGGCGGTAATGGGGCTGGCCGTCGCCACCGGCTTCCTGCATTATATTTTCAAGGGTCCGAATGTCGTGACCGAACATGATGAGGAAGAGGCCGAAAAGCTCACGGGAGAAAAAAGCTCATGAGCAAGACCGACTTTGACGATGTTTCCGCCAGCGATGACATAGAACCGGGCAAGCCGGTCCGCGTGCATCGCTATTCCGGCGGCGCGCGCATCAATCACTGGATCACCGCCATCAGCCTCGTGCTGCTGGCGCTTTCCGGGCTTGCCATGTTCCACCCCTGGCTGTTTTTCCTGTCCGGTCTTTTCGGCGGCGGTCAATGGACGCGCACCATTCATCCATGGATCGGCGTCGTGCTTTTCTTCAGCTTCTTTGGTCTTTTCGTGCGTTTCTGGAGCGCCAATCTCTGGAAGCGCGAGGACACGCGCTGGCTCGGTCAGGTCGATGATGTGATCGCTGGCAATGAAGAGAAACTGCCCGAAATCGGCAAATATAATGCCGGGCAGAAGCTCGTTTTCTGGTCAATGTCATTGCTGATCATCATCCTGATCGTCTCGGGCCTCGCCATCTGGAATGAATATTTCGGCTTTATTGTCAGCATCGACCAGCAACGCTGGGCATTGCTTATCCACTCCATGGCCGCCGTCATCGCCATCTGCGTCTGGATCGTGCATGTCTATGCCGCAATCTGGATCAGAGGCACGTTCAGCGCCATGACGCGCGGCACGGTGACCGGCGGCTGGGCATGGCGGCACCATCGCAAGTGGCTGCGCGAGTTGAACGCCAAGCGCAAGGCGAAGCAGGCAAGCGGCAAACCGGCAGCATGATTTTACGCATCGCCGGGTTGAAAAATCTGGCGATCGACCGAGAATGAATATGGTTGCACTGGTCCACGTGGCCCGGCGGGTTCGTGAGGGAGTAGAATGGCAGGCAAGACAGATCTGGCGCCGGACCCGACGGCGATTGGCGAAATATCGTCTCCACCCTTTGTACGATTGCCTGATCCCGACGACCTGTTTTCCCGAAGAGCCGCGCGCCTGCGGCTGCTGGGTTCGGTCAGCCCACTCAAACCCTATCTCGAATTTTTGGCCGATCTGAGCGGTGCGCAGGCTGCGGTTCAAAAAGAGCTCGGTCCGGTTTCGCCAAGCGACACCAGCCGGAAACCTGAAATGCCCTGCATTGACCGCGATGTGGCAGCATCGGATGGCACCCTGAATTCAACCTTCGACAACTTGTTTGATCGCGTGCACCATATCGCCAAACCAAAGGATGCCGCCGATGCCTTGGCACGTGTGGCCGCAGCCAGCCCGGCAGAGCGCCGCAGCATGATTGATGCGGTTTTTACCGGTATGCTGCCGCCGGATGCGATTGCCGAACATATCTATATCTGGGCAGGGCTTCAGTTGCATTTCACGCGGCTTGCATCCGCGCTTGATCCGAAAGCCGTGCTGCCCGTTGCCGATGGCGTCTGCCCCACTTGCGGCAGCATGCCATCCGGGTCAATCGTGGTGGGCTGGAAAGGCGCACATGGTGCGCGCTTTTGTTCCTGCTCGGTTTGCAACACGCTCTGGCACTATGTCCGCATCAAGTGCGTCTGCTGCGGCTCCACCAAGGGCGTCGGCTATAAGGAAGTTGAAGACGGCGGCGGCGTCATCAAGGCGGAAACCTGCGACGAATGCCAAAGCTGGACCAAGATCATCTACCAGCAGCAATCCACCGATGCAGACCCGATGACCGACGATGTGGCAAGCCTCGGCCTTGATATGCTGATGCGCGAAACGCCCTATCGACGCGGCGGTTTTGCAGCCTTGCTTGCAGGATTGTGAGGCACGATGGATCAGACCCGGTCTCACCTGCGGCAGTTGCCCTCCGTCGATGCACTCCTGCAAATGCCGGAACTTGGTCCCGCGCTCGAACGCTTCGGTCGCCCGGCGCTGACCGAAGCCATCCGCACTGTTCTGACCGAAGTGCGCGAAGCCGTGAAATCCGGTGCTGCACCGTCCTACAGCGCAGAGATTACCCAACGCGTTATTGATTTGCTTGAAGCCTCTGAGCAATCGAGCCTGCGCCCACTGTTCAATCTGACGGGAACGGTTCTGCACACCAATCTCGGACGCGCCATATTGGCCGAAGCGGCCATCGAAGCTGCGACGGCAGCCATGCGCGAAGCCGTTTCGCTGGAGTTTGATCTTTCCACCGGTGCACGCGGCGAACGCGACGACCATTTGCGCGCTTTGGTCTGCGAACTAACCGGCGCGGAAGACGCTACCGTCGTCAACAACAATGCCGCCGCCGTGCTGATCGTGCTGAACAGCCTTGCGGCGGGCAAGGAATCGGTCGTTTCACGCGGCGAACTGATCGAAATCGGCGGCGCGTTCCGCATGCCGGATATCATGACCCGCGCAGGCACCAGACTGGTTGAGATTGGCACCACCAACCGCACCCATCCGCGCGATTATGAAGGCGCTATCGGGCCTGATACGGGGCTGATCTTGAAGGTCCATACTTCCAATTACCGCATTGAAGGCTTCACGCGGGAAGTATCGGCGACGGAGCTTGCCGCAGTCGCCAAGGCCCATGGTGTGCCGCTGGTCAACGACCTTGGGTCCGGCACACTTGCCGACCTCTCCGCTTTCGGTCTGGCGCATGAGCCGACCGTGCGCGAAGCGATGGCCGAAGGGGCCGATATCATTACCTTCTCCGGCGACAAGCTGTTGGGCGGCCCGCAGGCCGGGTTCATCGTCGGGCGGCGCGATCTGATCGCCCGCATCAACAAGAACCCGATGAAGCGCGCCCTTCGCGTGGACAAGATCAGGCTCGCCGCGCTGGAAGCAACGCTAAAACTCTATCGCAATCCCGAACGTCTGGCCGAAAAGCTGCCGACGCTGCGCTATCTGGCGCGGTCGAAAAGCGACATTGCCATTCAAGCCACCCGATTGCAGCCGGAACTGCAAAACGCGCTCGGTTCCGCTTTTGATGTGACAGTGACGAATTGCGCCAGCCAGATCGGCTCCGGCGCTCTGCCATTATCGACAGTTCCAAGCGCCGGATTGTCCATCGCCCCGAAAAACGGCAGTGGCTCCGCGCTCACCTCTTTGGCCACCGCGCTCCGACAATTGCCGCTGCCGGTGATCGGGCGCATCGAAAAAGGCGCTTTCATTCTCGATCTGCGCTGCCTTGATGATGAGACCCGCTTCGTCAGAAACCTGGCTTCCTATGCGGCTCGCTGATCTTTTCTCCCGCAAGCCAAAGCCAGACAGTGACGCGCAGTCGCTGGAACTGGCGCTCGTCGCGGCGAAATCAGGGGACTACGCCACCGCCCTGTCGATATGGGAACCGCTGGCGCGCAAGGGCAATGCCCGCGCCCAGAACAATATCGGTGCCTGTTTTGCGGGCGGCATGGGGGTCGAAAGAAATATCGATCTCGCGCATCAATGGCTGGCCTTGTCTGCAAAGGCGGGTGACGCCTCCGGCCAGCGCAATCTCGCCTCGCTTCTGTTCAAGGGCGAGGACATCGACCCCAACTATCCCGAAGCGGCAAGACTCTATCGGCTGGCCGCCGAGCAGGGCGACGCGCAAGCGCAGGACATGCTGAGCTGGATGCTGCTGGAAGGTGACGCCATTGCCGCCGACCCGGTGGAAGCACGCGAATGGGCGTTGAAAGCCGCCGAAAGCGGTGTTGCCGCCGCCATGACGCGGCTTGGTATGATCTATCATAACGCACTTGGTGTGCAGCGCGATCCAGCGCAAGCCGTGTTCTGGTGGCGCAAGGCGGCAGACGCTGGCGAGGCCGATGGCGAAGCCATGTTGGGTGCCGCGCTGCATCTCGGCATGGGTGTGGAACGCAATGCTTTGTCGGCTTATGAACACCTGTTACGCGCTCGCTCCCAAGGCAGCGCCCTTGCCGAGCCCTTCCTGCAAGCGGCTCGCGAACAGCTCGGTGACGATGAGCGCAGAACAGCCGAAACGCGCGCTGCCGGAGGCCACCGCCCATGATTATCGGCACGGCGGGACATATCGACCACGGCAAGACGTCCCTCGTCCGTGCGCTCACGCAAATCGACACTGACCGGCTCAAGGAAGAAAAGGCACGCGGCATTTCCATCGATCTTGGCTTTGCCTATCTGCCCCTGACAGGCGACGAACAGGACATCCTCGGTTTCGTCGATGTGCCGGGGCATGAAAAATTCGTGCATACCATGCTGGCGGGCGCGGCCAGCATCGACTTCGTTCTGCTGGTGGTGGCGGCAGATGACGGCATCATGCCGCAAACACGCGAACATCTGGCCATCGTCAATCTGCTTGGGATCAAACGCGGCATCGTTGTGATCACCAAGTGCGATCTTGTCAAAGCCGCGCGCGTGAGCGAGGTGGAAGCCGACATCCGCAACATTCTGGCCGCAACACCGCTTGCCGATGCTGTCATATTGCCGGTGTCCACGGTGACTGGCGAAGGACTGGACCAGCTTAAAGCGACGCTCGAAACCGAGGCGCGAAGCTTTCCGCATCGCCCTGCCGATGGACGCTTTCGCCTTGCTGTGGATCGGTCCTTCACCATCCAGGGCGCGGGGACTGTCGTGACAGGCACCGTCCTTTCCGGCACGGCCAGGATCGGCGATCAACTGACTATCAGCCCTTCGCGAAAACCGGTGCGCGTGCGCACAATCCATGCGCAAAACCGGCCACGCGAAACTGCACAGGCGGGCGACCGTTGCGCGCTCAATCTGGCAGGCGAGGGCATCTCCAAGGACGCTGTCAGTCGTGGCGACATGGTGTTGTCGCCCGACTTGCACCTGCCGACAGATCGTATCGACGCCTCGCTTTCAATCCTGCCATCGGAACGCAAGCCGATAGACCAGTGGTTTCCAGTACGGCTGCACCATGCGTCGGCGGAAGTGGGTGCGCGCATCGTGCTTTTGCAGGACGAGGCGCTCGCGCCGGGCCCGCATGGACGTGTGCAACTGGTGCTGGATCGCCCGATTGCAGCCGCATCGGGTGATCGTTTTGTCATTCGCGATGTCTCCGCGCAGCGGACAATCGGCGGTGGTCGCTTTCTTGATCTGCGCCCGCCGCAGCGCAAGCGCCGCAGCCCTGAACGCATGGCGCAACTCGACGCCCATGCCATTGATGACCCAGTACAAGCGGCACGGGCGCTGCTGTCCGTCGATCCGTTTTATCTGGATGCAACCGCTTTTCTGCGCGACCGTGCTTTGAGCCATGGACCGCAATATCTGGCGCAAGCGCTCGATGCGACGGTTCTGCCGCAAGGACAGGCGCAGTTGCTGCTGTTGCCGGAGCGCTGGGATGCATTGCGGAATGCCATTCTTGAGCGGCTCGGCATTTTCCATGACGAGAATCCGGACCTGATCGGCATGGGCGTGGAAAGACTGCGTCTGCTTTTAAAACCGCGCCTGCCTGCAAGCGCCTTCCGGGCTGCGATAGCCGCGTTGACGGATTTGCAACTGGTGAAGCTCGACGGCGCTTGGCTTCGGCTCAGCGAGCATGAGGTGACGATGAGTGACGCCGACGCAGCACTGTGGGAGCGGATCGCGCCGATGCTTGGCGGCGAAGCGCGCTTTCGCCCGCCGCGCGTGCGCGACATTGCCGGTTTGGTGGGCGAAAAGGAGGAAGACATCCGCCACATTCTCAAGCTTGGCGGTCGGATGGGTCGTGTGCATGAAGTGGCGCACGATCATTTTTTCAAGCGTGATACGATTGCCGAGATGATCGGCATACTCTCGGTGATGGATGAAGAATTCGACAGCGGCTGGTTTATCGCCGCGCGTTTTCGAGACCGTGTGGACAGTGGCCGCAAGGTGGCGATCCAGATCCTTGAGTTCTTTGATCGCAACAGCGTCACAATCCGGCGCGGAGATTTGCGACGGCTAAACCGTCGCAAGCTGGACTTGTTCGGCGATTTCGCTGAGACCCGACCCACGGATGAATGCCCCGCCTGAACGGGGCAAACCATCCGCCTTAAAAGATAAAGCGCTTGCCACTGGTCGATGTGGAAACGCGACCCAATTTGCCTGGGCCACCTGCCACCACCGGGCCGGATACCTGATCTTGCTTGATAGTCTGCTTGGTGGTCGACACAGCGGGCGCTGACGCAAATGCTGTTCCCGACACCATGAATGCCCCAATCGCTAACACGGCTATGGTCTTCATCATTCCTCCTCTACTGGTCTCGCCAGTATGGACGCCGAAATTTGATGAGATCATGCAGGCGTTGTTACACAATCCCCCCTCAGGAAACGGTAGATTTTGCCCGGGCGCTATACGGCATCTGTCGTATTTCGGGGGGGCTGAGCGCTCTGGACGCAGAAAATCCGCGCCCTAGTTAGTTTTTACCCACCTATGCGTTCCAAAATGACGCAACAACAGGGCGCAACGAGGAGACGCCTTCATGCCTGAACCGAAAGAAGACGGCCAATCCGCGGAGGTCCTGAAGGAAAGTCTCCCCTCCAAAGCGGCAGCTATTCATGAACTCATTCGCCGCGAAGGCGAAAAGGAAATGAACAGGGAGGCGATGGCGCTGTTCTGGTCGGCAATCGCCGGTGGTATTTCGATGAGTACCTCGATGATCGCCCGGGGCATTCTGGAGGCCTACCTTCCCGACGGGAACCTGTTCTTTCTGCTCAGTTCAGCCGGCTATACCGTGGGCTTTATAATCGTGATCATCGCCAACCAGCAATTGTTCACCGAAAACACGATCACCCCGGTTCTGCCTTTTATGACAGAGCCGACAGCGTCTCACTTTTTCAAGATGATACGACTGTGGAGCATCGTTCTTTTGGGCAATCTGATTGGAGGAGCGATTGCCGCCCTCGTCATAGTCTTGATGCCCATCTTCTCCGTTGAGGTTACGCGCACATTTACAGATATGGGCAAGCATCTTATGGAAAACACAAGTAATGAGCTATTCAGCAAAGGCATCATGTCTGGATGGCTGATTGCGACTTTGGTCTGGATGCTGCACAGCACCAAGCAAGGCCATATTTTTCTTATTTTCCTGATCACCTATCTCATTGCAATCGGTGATCTCACCCATATCGTGGTCGGGTCGATTGAAGTGCTCTTCTTGCTGTTCATCGGCGAAGTTTCCGCTTTCGACAGCATCTTCAAATTCGGTCTGCCCACGCTTTTTGGTAACATCGTCGGGGGCACATTCATCTTCGGGCTGATTTCGCACGCCCAAATCCGGGCCGACGAATAGCTGGAACCAAAAGGCGGGGAACTTTCGCTTGCGTCCGAAGTTCGTTGTCGTTGGTGTCAATTGCCGCTCAGACCAAGCTCGGGAACTTGGCACCCGCCCTGTCTTGCCACGCAAGACAGGGCATTTTTAACGGAACCATTTTTGCTCTGGTGCATTCAATCGCCGTTTTACTGCATCTTGCAGGCTTTTGATTGGTGGCTGAAAGGAGGGTTCTATGCCGCTCTTCAATGAAGCGAGCCGTATATACGCGCCGGGAGAAGTCGATTTGATGCGCAGATGTTTTACCGAAGCCAGCGAGAAGCTCGAGGCAGGCGGCAACGCCTATTCAGCTTCGGACCTGGCATCCAGTATCATCAGTCTCTACCAGAGCGGATTGCGTAATCAGACATATATCGCTGATCTGGCAGCGGGCATTGCAAGCGCCAGATATCTGTCCCGACAACAAGAAGTCGACGTCAACCAGCAAGACCAATGACCCAGGAGGGAAGAAAATGGCACAAAAGCGAAATCCGTGGTCCGACCCGGATCTGGTACGAGAGAAAGAAGCTATCGATCCATCTCCTGTGGAACCGAGTGACCATCAGGAAAAGCCTACTCACGAACAATCAAATACGCCGGGCAACCCGCATATCCAGGTTCCCAAAGAATCTTATCCCGACCGTTCGAATGATTGAGTGAGTAACGCTCAAGGCCCTTAAGCCAGACATTTCCATGCTGCGCGGATGCCATCAAGACTTGGTGGGAACGCTTGCTTGATGTAGCGTTTAAGCCCAGTGCCAGCGGAGTCTGGCAATGAGGTTTGGCAACAATCACCCCTAGCGATCATGAGTGACGAAACATGAAGACACTGGCGACAGCTATTTGCATACTGATCGTGGCGGCAGCCCTCACCGGATGCGCCAACCGCTCGTGCCGCGATTGGCCGGGGACGTGCATCATTCAGTGATTGAGACAAACCGGGCAGGCCCAGCTGAAGTGGGCGTTACGTCCCGCGTTTCTCGCTATTCTTCTTCTTTTTATCTTCGTCGTAGTGAAACTTGATGGCGAAGAACATAGCCACGCCCAACACGAGAACCTTGAACGCTATCAAGAATACAGGAATCCATTCCATCTTCTGAATATTCCATGCTGCTATCTATCGCGAAGGCACTAGCACAAATAGCACCCAACGCTGCGGCGCAGATTGACGCGGTGATAACCCGTTACTACAGTTAGCCCGTGCGAAAGTATGGGACGAATTCAATATCTGGAAGGGATGCATGCCCGGTGGCATGTCCGGACTTCAAATTCTAACGCCCACGTCTGCCGCTGTATATGATCGTCCGCGAGAGTCCATGCTTATCGGGAATAGCGGCAGGCGCATTCTTCATTTGTATGTAGCTATATTGGATCGTGCTACCGAATTGGGTAGCAGAATGGTAGCACCCCGTTCTTTCTCTGTTCCAGCCCGCAAGATCGGCCAGACCAAATCTAGACCCGTCTTAAACCGTCTGATTAAGACGCTTGTCAGACGATGAAACGTTACGGAAGCGTTACAGTAACGTCACGCGTAACGCCCTGTTGCGTCACGTGACGGCGTGACCTGTCACGTGACAGTCACGGCATTACCGGAGATAATCGCGAGATAATTCGGTTTTGCCGTGGCAAAAATTTAGCGTTTGCTAGGGCCAGATCGTTTGAAAACAACGGCTTGCAATATCCGTTGTTTAACCAAATGCTTTCAAGCAAAGAAAGCCAACTGATAACCCGTCGGTTTAGCGTTTGACGGATTTCTTTGAACTTTTCGCCCTTATTATGCACAGTTTGTGCACGGCGTGCCTGCGTTTCAGGATCGTATCGAGGCGACTTTCGGCGAAACTAGACAAATCTGTCCAGTTAAATATGGCTCAGGGCCACATTTAAAAACTGGGCAAGCTGCGCTTGAGCGGGATGAGCAGGTGGCGAAGTGGATTGCATTGAATGCTCAGAAGGTATCCCAAGAGCATTCGGTGCAAACTGCACCAATAGGTCATCGTCCTCGTAGCGGCATTAATGAAGCGTCTCGCCAGCTTGGGATAGAAAGTACTGACGCCAAGCGAGCCGTCAACGTTGCCAGCCTTTCCGATGAAGCCAAGGAAGCCGCTCGCGAAGTCGGACTTGATGAACATCAGACGAATTTCGTCGGATGTCGGAACGAAATCCGTACCGACCCCGGTAGTTTTTAGCGACTGCCCACCACCTGAATGTCAGCCAGATCGACAAGCCCGTGCATCAGTCAGGATAAATCGATGGCAGAGTGAGTCGTGGCCATGTATGCTCCGCTAGTGGCCTCAAACCATGCTCGCGCCACCAGTGCTGCTTGGGCGTGCGAAAGCTTCACTTCCTCGCCGTTTATGGTGACGAATATGTCAGCGCCGCGCCGGATCGGTTGAAGGTCGCGGATGCTCATGCCTTCTTATCGGAAGCGAGCACCGCCAGCACTTGGTCAAGACGCTTGTTTGTCTCTTTCAAACCTTCGCGGGTTTCGTCTCTCATTTCCTTCATACCGTCCCGCAACTGCTTCACATGATCGTCAAGATCGACGCGGCGCACGTATTCATCGCGAACACGGTTCACTCGGTCATGAAGTTGATCGTCACCGTCTTTCTGTGATTTGGAAAGCGAGCGGAAGGCCGTAATCAGCGCCCCACTGAAAAAGACGATCAGAGTGACCGACGTGCCCATGAGCCATTTCAAGTCCTCACTCATTTCATCCCCTTCGCCAAATCATCGTAAAAGCCCGCACAACGATCCGTTCTCGCGTTCTGCCGGTCCAGCGCGTCTCGTTCTCCAGCCGGGTTTGCAGCATCTGGAGACACTTGGCGTCAGAATAATAGTCACCCTTCTTCACGCCCTTGGTTTCGCCGGCGCAGACCGTCCAGACCTTACCGAGGCTATCCCAATAGGCTTTGTTCTCGACGCCTTCCCACGGGACAGTGAGATAAGTTGCCGTCAACGCGACAAGGCCAATCCCGGATGCCAGCACGCCCTTTGCTCGTTTACTCGCCATTTCTAAACTCCTTCTGTGAAACGATGCGCGCAACAAAGGCCCCTGCAGTGATGATCAGCGACAGGGCAGCAAACGCGCCGGTTGGGATGGGGAGAGCGTCACCGATCAGCGGCAACGCGACTTCAACGCCGGACAAAATAACGGCGAGCAAAAGCAAACGGATGCTCCACGCACGCGCGAGCACCCGCTTCCAATCGGAAACGAGTTTCATGGTCCTCTTTCGGTGAAGAAAAAGCCGCCTCGTTGGGCGGCGGCATTGTTCAGAAATATTGGGAAATCGTTTGTTACGATTGACCACATCATTACAGCCCTGCTACTGCGAAGCCGCATTGGAGGGTGATGTGCGTGTCTGATTTCTCAGAAACTCGAAATTTTGGCCTAGATATCGTACGCGCAGCGGCGATCACAATGGTTTTGATAAGTCATGCTCGACAGGCGCTTGTTTCCCCTGACAACAACATGGCGCTCACCTTTGGAGGATGGTTCGGTGTAGAACTATTCTTTGCTCTATCCGGGCTTCTTATCGGCTCCATCCTCATAAAAATGTTCAACCAAGGAGTAACCGGATACAGTTTTGGACGCTTCTGGTTCCGCCGTTGGATGCGAACTCTACCCGCTTATTTTTTCATTCTTTTGTTTTTCTGGATAGTTTATGGGCGGGTTCAATTCAGTGACTTCATATTGCTTCAATGGCCCATAAACCACAATCAAGGTGTTGTTCCGGTATCTTGGTCGCTCGCCGTGGAAGAATGGTTCTATATTCTGTTCCCGCTGGGGGCTTTGGCCGCTTCATGTTTTTTCAAGAAGCGAGGAATGCTGATCGCGATCTTGGCCGCCATACTCATTCCGATAGTCGTCCGCGTACATCAGCATTACGCAGGCTCAGAACCGATCTCTATCCGTGTTAACCCGTTTCGTTTCGACGGGATGGCTTATGGAGTACTTATCGCCTATCTCATTCAAATCAAACGCGTCCGAGACACGTTTCAACAGTTGTGGCCCTTGCTTGTGATTGTAGCTTGCCTGCTTTTTGCTGCGGACCTTTACCGTTATTCCGGCTCCTTGCTTGGCCTTCCTACGCCAATGCTCCCACGTTGGTATCATGATGTAGCAGGCTACATCGTTACGGGGTTAAGTGCCGCGTCAATTGTGCTCGTCTTCTATTTTCGTCGCCCTTCTCTTGGAATTATTGCGAAAAGCGCAATCACGTACATCAGCAAAGTCAGTTACAGTCTCTACCTCTGGCATATGCTGATGTTCAGTTACTCGATCCGCTTCTTTCCAGAATATCGGGGGCCTATTCTTTATTTCGTGATGATCATTGCGGCGATCATTCTTTCGTACATCCCGTATATTTTGATAGAACAGCCATTTATAAAAATCCGCGACAAACTAACTCCTCCAAATAAACCAACTAGCTGAAATCAAAATGAATTTAGCAATTCAGCTGCCCTTTCCTCTCCGAAAAGACCGGTAGCCATGCTTTTCAGCAACGGCCAAAGCTCGTGATCTGACCGGAACGTGCTCGCCGTCAGGAAGATTTGCCGAGTGCGGAAAGGCTGGGTTGCCATGGCAGCATTGACCTGTTCGGCCTCTTCATCAGTCATGCGTTCCCAGAGAGTAACGGCGGGTATGATCGTGACAGGCTCGACGGCGGGTGGTGCATATTCAATGACCTGACTGTTTTCCCACTTGCGCAGCCCTTGGTTATCAAGAAGATCAGAGTACTGTTCGAACGTAATCTCTATTGCGTCATCGGGGAAGCCAGAGGGACAGACATTATCCGGGTAAAAACCCGTTGCGAAACCTTCCGCGTTGAGGGTAGCTCGAATAATCATTTCAGAACCCCGTTATAAAGTAATCAACACGATTGGTAATTGATGCGGCAGCTGCGTTTGTTGCACTGTACCAAGCATGTACGAATACCTGTTTGTTAGACCAATTATTTCTATAGTTGCTATAGATTATTTTGTTCGTATCGAGACCGCCGGGCATAATTCTACATGACGTTGGATTATAAGTGAAAGCTACGGGAATGGTTATGTAAAATCCACCACTGCTCAAAGTAGTAGGCGTAATCGTTCCCATACACATCTTAAAACCGTTGGGGAATATAATTGACATTGAACTGGTTGATTGCGCTGACACCGTAATCCCGAGCGCTGAGACGGCAGCACTCCCATTCGCTGATCCAAGGAACGTGCGAGCAAAGGACGTTAATGTCGTCAGACCAGCCCCATTTGCCCCCGTAAGATAAGGAAGCTGATCAGCAGCGGCAGTGCCAGACAGATTGAGCAACGCTATTGCTGCCGCTCCAAGATCGCTTAGCGCGAGATCACCGTTTGCATCCGTTCGCAGAAACTTATTTGCAGCAAGAGCAATTTGCTTTAACGCCCCTGTCTGATCTGTCTGCATTATCTGGCGCGCCGCAAGTGTCAGTGCTGCCAGCTTGCCAAGACTGCCGTTCGGGTCTTGAACCAATTCGGCCAACTCGTACTCACCCGTCGGCCCGCCGACAAGCGCCTTGCCTTCCTCGACGCCGAGTTCAGCAATCCCCGCCAGAACACCGTTTCCGAGCAGTTCGATCAGCGTGCTGGTCTGGGCCGCGACACGCGCACCATCAGGCAGGTATCGAGCGCGATAGACGCCATCAACTATGTTCGTGCCGGTCCAAGGTTCGGTAAGCGTCAGTTGCGTATCGCTGTCCACGCTGGCAATGACAGCCGTCAGGTTCTGGATTTGAAGCGTGTCGCCTTCACGGGACTTTGCCACATCGAACAGCGTGCCTGTGCCGGTGACGGTCACTGACCCGTTGGCGAGCGAAATCGTTCCCGACACGTAGTCGGACAAAACAGTCATGGATTTTCTCCTGAAAATGCGGATTAGGTCGTGACCGCCGCGAGACGTAATACCGGGCACCAACCGGGTCGGGCTGGTCGTATTGCCAAGCGCCATTTGCAAACTCGGTCGGGCGCCCTGGCGAAAGGTGACAGTCCGGCATATTCGCCGCGTGCTTGTCATGGCGCTTGGTCAGGCCGTCACATGGGAATTGCTACTGAGGAACCCGGCCACGACTTCGAAGGCACCGAAGCAGGTTCGGAAGCCTATGGGCGCTTATGACGCCAACCAGACAGCCACACTGTTGAAGGCGGTCGAAGGTAAACGACTTCACATGACTGTGCTGCTGGCCGTGATGTGCGGAATGAGGCGCGGGGAAATTGCAGCCCTCCGGTGGAAGCACATAGACTTCGAAGGATCTCGGCTGTTCGTGCTTGAGAGCGCAGAGCAGACGAACAAAGAGGTTCATTACAAGGAACCGAAGTCGGGTAAAGGCCGCGTTGTCGATATTCCGGCTTCGGTCGCGGCTGCATTGAAGGCGCATAGAGCGCGTCAGGCCGAGGAGCTATTGCCGCTGGGTGTTCGCCTCACCGATGAGACGTTTATTGTTGCCGATGAGCAAGGCGAAGCTCTTGAGCCGCGCAAGCTAACAGACGCATGGAATAGACTGCGGAAAGGCCTCGACCTTCCCCCGATCCGGCTTCACGATTTGCGTCATACCCATGCTACCCAGATGCTGGCAGCAGGGGTGCATCCGAAGATCGCAAGCGAGCGCCTCGGACATTCTACAATCGCGATCACGCTCGACCTTTACAGCCATGTCATGCCAGGGATGCAAGCCAATGCTGCCGCCCAGATTGACGCGATGATTACCCGTGCTGTAGGAAAGAAGGGAAAATAAAATGGTAGCAATTGGGTAGCAAACTGCCCGCCGCTACCGTCGCCTGATACGAATTTATGTAATGAATTCAATATCTGGAAGGGATGCATGCCCGGTGGCATGTCCGGACTTCAAATCCGGGAGGGGCTGATAGACGGTCTCTGGTGGGTTCGACCCCCATTTCCTTCCGCCATCATTCCCGCACATCTCCAGCAAAGCTGCTTCACAACCTCGCTGGAGATGAAGAAGTTCGATCAAACGCGTTCGAGCGCGATGGCAATGCCCTGACCGACTCCGATGCACATGGTAGCCAGCGCATATTTGCCGCCGTTCAGCGACAGTTCCAGCGCCGCGGTGCCCGCAATGCGCGCACCCGACATACCGAGCGGGTGACCAAGCGCAATCGCGCCGCCATTCGGATTGACGCGGCTGTCGTCGTCGGCAATGCCCAGCTCACGCAGCACGGCGAGGCCCTGCGATGCGAAAGCTTCGTTCAGCTCGATCACATCGAAAGCATCAGGCGCAATACCGATACGGGCGCTGAGCTTCCTGGTTGCCGGAGCCGGGCCGATGCCCATCACACGCGGCGGCACACCAGCCGTCGCACCACCCACAACGCGGGCGATAGGCGTGAGGCCATATTTCTTCACCGCTGCTTCCGAAGCAACGATCAATGCGGCCGCACCGTCATTGACGCCCGACGCATTGCCTGCCGTGACCGTACCGCCTTCGCGGAAAGGCGTCGGCAGCTTGGCCAGCGCTTCGATGCTGGTGGCACGCGGATGCTCGTCCTTGTCCACGACGACAGGATCACCCTTGCGCTGCGGAATGGTGACCGCCACTATTTCCTTGGCCAGACGGCCATTGGCCTGCGCCTCAGCGGCCTTGTTCTGGCTGCGAACGGCAAATGCATCCTGATCGGCGCGCGAGACCTTATAGTCTTCGGCAACGTTCTCGCCGGTTTCCGGCATGGAATCGACGCCATATTGCTTCTTCATCAGCGGATTGACGAAGCGCCAGCCGATGGTGGTATCGAAGATTTCCGCCTTGCGCGAAAAGGCGCTGTCGGCCTTCGGCATGACGAAAGGCGCACGGCTCATGCTTTCGACGCCACCGGCAATCATCAGTTCCGCTTCGCCTGCCTTGATCGCGCGGGCAGCGGCGATGACCGCATCCATGCCCGAACCGCACAGACGGTTGATCGTGGTGCCAGAAACGCCAACCGGCAGACCGGCCAGCAGCAGCGACATACGCGCGACATTGCGGTTGTCTTCGCCTGCCTGATTGGCCGAACCGAAGATGACATCATCGACGGCTTCCCAATCGACCGACGTGTTGCGCGCCATGAGTGCTTTCAACGGAACGGCACCGAGATCGTCGGCACGGACTGCAGAAAGCGCGCCGCCATAACGACCAATGGGAGTACGGATATAATCGCAAATATAGGCTTCGGTCATGACAGGCCTCACAATTCTGGAACAACGAGATCGGCGACAGGGCCATCGATATGCAGCTTAGCGCCGGTCATAGCCTGTAGCTCTTCCAGCGTCATCGCGGCAAGCTTTTCGCGCAGCACAAAGCGGCCCTTATCAACGTCAATCACCGCATGGCTGGTATAGATGCGGGTGATGCAGCCAACGCCCGTCAGCGGAAAAGCGCATTTTTCCACCAGCTTCGGCTCGCCCTTTTTGGTGACGTGCTCGGTGATGACCACTACCTGCTTGGCACCATGGACGAGGTCCATCGCGCCACCGACGGCAGGCACACCCTTGGCGCCAACGCGCCAATTCGCGAGATCGCCGTTTTGCGCAACCTGATAGGCGCCGAGGATCGCCACATCGAGATGGCCGCCGCGCACCATGGCAAAGCTGTCGGCATGGTGGAAGAAGGCAGCACCTGGCTTCAGCGTCACAGCCTTTTTGCCTGCGTTGATGAGATCCCAGTCTTCCTCACCTTCCGGCGGCGCTTCGCCGAAATCGAGAATGCCGTTTTCGGTGTGGAAGATCGCCTCGCGGCCTTCCGGCTGATAGCGGGCAACCATTTCGGGAAAACCGATCCCAAGATTCACATAAGCGCCGTCGGCAATATCTTGCGCCGCGCGCCAGGCGATCTGGGCGTTGGAAAGCTTGATGTCCTCACGAGTATCGACGGTCATACGTAGGCCACTCCTGCCCGAATGAGTTCTTCTTCCTGCTGCGGGTTTGTAACCTCGACAATGCTGTCGACGAAGATGCCCGGCGTGATGATGTTCTCCGGCTCGATGCCGCCGAGCGGCACGATCTGCGACGCCTGCACGATGGTCTTGCCGGCAGCCATGCACATCAGCGGATTGAAGTTGCGCGCCGCCATGCGGTAATTGAGATTGCCGTGAATATCAGCCACATGCGCCTTGATCAGCGCGAAATCGGCCTTCAGCCAGCGTTCCTGCACATAAGAGCGGCCATCGAATTCAGCGATCACCTTGCCCTCGGCAAGCTCAGTGCCATAGGCAGTTGGCGTATAGAAGGCCGGGATGCCAGCGCCACCAGCGCGGATGCGTTCGGCGAGCGTTCCCTGCGGAACCAGCTCAAGCTCGATTTCACCAGCCAGATATTTGTCCGTGAAGGCGCGCGGATCGGACGAACGCGGAAACGAACAGATCATCTTCCTGACCAGTCCCGCGTCGATCATGGCGGCAATGCCGATGCGACCGTTACCAGCATTGTTGTTGATGACCGTCAGATTCTTCGGCCCCTTGTCGATCAGCGCATGAATAAGCTCGATCGGCGCGCCCGATCCACCAAACCCGCCGATCATCACGGTCGCGCCATCGCCGATCCCGGCAACCGCTTCCGCAAGGCTTCCTATTGTCTTGTCCATATTTTTCTCCTCAGACGACCGCAGCGCCAAACTCGGGCCGGGCAGTACGCATGCCGAAAATTTGGGAACCGTCTTTCAATAATGCGCTCCAGATTGAATAAAACGATGCCCCCTCGACCACAATGGTTTTGTGCGTTATGCTTACTTTGTTCGATAATCGCACAAATACGGAGATTGCCTGCGTGCAGATCAAGGATCGCGACATGATGGGCGGGCTGGCCAAAGGCCTGAAGGTTATCGAGGCTTTCACCTTCGATCATCCGAGGCTCAGCATTTCCGATGCAGCGGAGATTTCCGGTTATGATCGCGCCACAACGCGGCGCTGCCTGCTGACATTGGCCGAGCTTGGTTATTGTGCCTATGACGGCAAATATTTTACGGTGACACCGCGCATCCTGCGGCTTGGCACAGGATGCCTCGCCTCGATGCCGCTTCCGCGTATCGTGCAGCCTTTTCTCGACCGCCTGTCGGATGAAATCCGCCAAAGCACCTCCGTTTCCATTCTTGATGAGACAGAGATCGTCTATGTCGCCCGTGCGGCGCAGCAGCGCGTCATGTCGGTGATGCTGATGCCGGGATCGCGATTGCCAGCCTATTGCACCTCGATGGGGCGGGTGCTGCTGGCGGCCTTGCCTCATGAAGAGGCGCTTGAAACGCTGAATGCGAGCCAGCGCATCGCCCGCACGCCCCGGACGGAAACCGATCTGGCACGCATCATGGAAGAACTGGCCCGCGTCCGCGAGCAGGGCTATGCAGGCATTGATCAGGAAGTGGAAATCGGCCTGCGCTCCATGGCGGTGCCGCTGACCAATTTTCATGGCAAAGTGGTTGCGGCGCTGAATGTCGGGCTGGCTTTGACCGATGAACCGATGGTCGACGTCATCACACGTTATCTTCCGGCGCTGAAAGCGGCACAGGCGGAAATATCCCGCACTCTGCGGTAGAGAGATTGCCAGGAGCAAAACGCCGACCTGTTTGCGACAGACCGGCGTTACGATGGTCAGTTTTCGACCACTTCCGGCAAGGGCTTGTCCACGACCATGGCATGATCGAGCACGCGTTGCAGGTTGGCGGCATGGCGGAAACTCGGCTCCAGCCCGACACCGTCAGCCACGGCACGGGCAAAACGCTGATAGTTCGTCTCAACGATACCGGCATCGATATCCCGCCAGACCGGCGTTTCGATATCCTCGCCGATAGAACCGCGCAGGCTTGATCCGGTGGGTGTGTGGAGCACTTCCAATGCGCCCTTGTCGCCATGGATGCGCAGGCGCAGCTCGTTCAAATGGCCGGTCGCCCAGCGGCTGGCATGAATGACACCCAGCGCACCATTGGCATATTCCGCCATCATGACGAAGCTGTCATTGGCATCCAGCACATATTCGCCAATACGGTCGTTTTCCGCCTTGTCGAAAGTTTTGAGTCGAGCGGACGCCCGCTGCACATCGCTGCCGATGGCATAGGATGCGAAGTCGAGGATATGAATGCCGACATCGCCCAGAACACCATTCGACCCATGGCGCGTGGAAAGCCGCCAGAGCCATTTGCTCTCGGTCTTCCAGTCGCCCCATGTCTTCGACACCAGCCAGCTTTGCAGATAGGACGCCTCGAAATGGCGCACCTGTCCGATCTCTCCGGCCAGCACCATTTCGCGCGCCTTTTGCAAGGGCGCAACATTGCGATAGGTCAGATTGACCATATTGACGACATTGGCCTGCTCGGCAGCATCGGCCATTTCGGCGGCCTTTTCATAGCTTTCCGCCAGCGGCTTTTCGCAAAAGACATGCTTGCCCGCGCCGACCAGCGCCAGCGTGGTCGGGTGATGAATGGCGTCCGGCGTCACATTGGCGACCGCATCGAAACGGCCCCATTCCAGCGCATCCTCAAGCCGCGTGAAGCGGTTGTGAATGTCGTGGTTTTCCGAAAAGGCATCGACGCGCTCTGCCGACACATCACAGGCCGCGACAACCTCTACGCCATGGATCGCCCCGAAGGCTTCGGCATGGTTTTTCGCCATGCCGCCAGTACCCAGAATAAGAAGACGCATCATGCACCTCAGCGATAACCGGCTTCACCGGCCTTGTGCAGCTTGGGTCCACGCTCGACAATCGGCTCCAGCGCTTTTTCGACCGGAACATTCGGCGCGGTGTGGATGCCCGTCCATGCCGGTTGCGGATTGTACGCCCATTTGACCGAATTGCGCAGAACGGTTTGCACATTGGCATCGTGATAGGTCGGATAGGTTTCATGTCCGGGGCGGAAATAGAACACATTGCCTGCGCCGCGCCGCCATGTCATGCCGGAGCGAAACACTTCGCCGCCGGCGAACCACGAAATGAACACCGTTTCCAGCGGCTCCGGCACGGAGAACTGTTCGCCATACATTTCTTCGTTCTCGAGCACGAAATTCTCATCCAGTCCCTGCGCGATTGGATGGCCGCGATTGACAACCCAGACGCGCTCGCGCTCGCCCGCCTCACGCCATTTCAGCGCGCAGGGCGTGCCCATGACCCGCTTGAAGATTTTGGAGAAATGGCCGGAATGGAGCACGATCAGCCCCATACCTTCGAAGACGCGCCTGGCCACGCGCTCCACCACCTCATCGCTGACGGCACCGTGATCCTTGTGCCCCCACCAGACCAGTACATCGGTCTCGGCCAGACGCGCTTCCGGCAAGCCATGGTCCGGCTCCTGCAAGGTAGCGGTGGTTGCCTGAATGCTGCTATCGGTATTCAACGCATCGGCAATCGTGTTGTGCATGCCGTTCGGATAGACCGAACGCACCGTTTCGTTGATCTGCTCGTGGATGTTCTCACCCCAGACGATTGTGCGAATAGGCACGGATATTCTCCTTGCTGCGGGCATCACGGCCCGGTTGTTTCATCTCATTGAGCTTGGGAGGTCGGCGTCAAACGGCGCGGCCCTTTTCATCGAAGCGATGAATATTGTCCCCTGCGGGGGAAACCGAGAGCGTCTCGCCGGATTTGCGCACCGCGACACCGCTTTCGCGGACCACCAGCGGTTCCTCCAGGCCAAGATCGATATAGACATAGGTGTCGGAACCGAGGATTTCGGTGTGGATCACCTGACCGGTCCAGTGGCCGCCTTCCGGCACAACGGCGAGATGCTCCGAACGCAAACCCACCGTATGAGCACCGAAAGGCTCGGCATGTTGGCCGGTCAGGAAATTCATCTTCGGCGATCCGATGAACCCGGCGACGAAAAGCGAGTTCGGCTTTTCGTAAAGCTCAAGCGGCGTCCCCACCTGCTCCACACGTCCATCGCGCAGCACGCAGATGCGGTCGGCCAGCGTCATCGCCTCCACCTGATCATGCGTCACATAGATCATGGTGGTGTCTTCCATGCTCTGGTGGAGCTTGGCGATCTCAAGCCTTGTAGCCACACGTAGCGCCGCATCGAGGTTGGACAAGGGTTCGTCGAACAGGAAAACCTTGGGATCGCGCACAATGGCCCGGCCGATGGCCACGCGCTGGCGCTGGCCGCCGGAAAGCTGGCGCGGCAACCGCTCCAGATAGGGCGTCAGTTGCAGCATCTCCGCAGCCTTGTGAATGCGGCTCTTGCATTCGTCCTTGCTTTTACCTGCAAGCTGCATGCCGAAGGCCATGTTTTCATAGACCGTCATATGCGGATAAAGCGCATAGGACTGGAACACCATGGCAATACCGCGCTTCGACGGGGTGAAGCTGTTGACCACGGTTCCGTCAATGGCAAGACTGCCGGACGTGATCTCCTCCAGCCCGGCAATCAAACGCAGCAAGGTGGATTTTCCGCAACCCGATGGACCGACAAACACCATGAATTCGCCGGGGCGGATATCCATATCCACGCCCTTGATGACATCGAAGTTGCCGAAAGACTTGCGCACATCGCGCAGTTGAAGTTCTGCCATGACTATACTCCTAGCCCTTTACGCCACCCGCCGTCAGACCGGAGACAATCCGCCGCTGGAAGATGAGCACGAGGATGACGAGGGGGACCGTGACGATGACCGAAGCCGCCATGATGTTGCCCCAGGGAATTTCGAACTGACTGCTGCCGGACAGAAGCGCGATAGCCACCGGCACAGTGCGCTGGCCGCCGGACGAGGTGAAGGTGAGCGCGAACAGGAACTCGTTCCATGCAGAGATGAAGGCAAGCAGACCTGTCGTCACCAAGGCGGGCCACATCAACGGCATGAACACCCGCGTTATGATGACCCAAGGCGACGCGCCGTCGACGATGGCGGCTTCCTCGATCTCCACCGGCAGATCGCGCATGAAGGTGGTGAGCACCCACACCGTGAAAGGCAAAGTGAAGATCATGTAGGAGAAGATCAGCGCCAGCGGCGTGTTGAAAATGCCCAAGAAACGGATCAGCTCGAACAGACCGGCCAGCACGGCAATCTGGGGGAACATCGACACCGAAAGAATGGTGAGCAGCAAAAGCCCCCTGCCCCTGAAACGAACCCGCGCCAGCGCATAGGCCGCCGTTATCGCCAACAGAAGCGAGATCGCCACCACAACTGTTGCCACCAGCAGCGAATTGCCGAGACTGCGCAGGAAGCTGCCCTGGGTCAGCACACTGGTATAGTTTTCAATCGAGAAATTGGTTGGCCAATAATCGACCTGAAATAGCGCCGTTCCCGATTTCACACTGGTGATGATCGCATAATAGAAAGGGAACACCGCAACCAGAATGATGATCGCCACCAGAAGATAGAAGCCAGCTAACTTTATGTATCGCATCTTCTAGTCTCCCTTGCTGGTGATGTTCACACGTCCGAAGAACATGTAGAGCAAGGTGATGCCAGCGATGATGAGGAACAGCATTGTCGATGCCGCCGCACCATAGGCAAATTTGTCGAAATCGAACAGATTTTCACGCGCAAAGACCGACATGGTTTTTGTCTGTGCATTGTTGGGCGTCAGCACATAGATAAGATCGAAAATGCGCAGCGCATCCAGCATGCGGAAGATGATCGCCACCATCAGCGCCGGACGGATCAGCGGCAGCGTCACGCGCCAGAACACTTTCAGCGGATGCACGCCGTCGATCCTGGCCGCCTCGTAAATATCCGTTGGCACCATCTGCAAACCCGCCAGAATAAGCAGCGCCATGAAGGGCGTGGTTTTCCAGACATCGACAATCAAAACCGCGATCATTGCTGTGTCCGGATTGGCGGTCCAGGCGATTTTCTGGCTGATAAGGCCGAGGTTAAGCAGGATATGATTGAGGATGCCGAACTGGTCGTTGAGCATCCAGTGCCAGATCTTGGCCGAGACGATTGTGGGGATCGCCCACGGGATCAGGATCGCCGCGCGCACCAGACCGCGCCCCGGAAAATTGGCGTTGAGCACCAGCGCTACAATCAGTCCGAACACCGTTTCCAGACTGACCGAAAGCAGCGTGAATTTTACCGTGTTCCAGACCGCGCCCCACCATGCCGGGTCGGCCAAAAGTCCACGATAGACGGTACGGCCGCTCTTGAGCGTCACCCAGGACAGATAATTATTGAAGCCGACAAACTCTGCTGTGCCAAGGCTGGTCAGCGAGGCATTGGTGAAGCTGAAATAAATGGTTCTAAGCAGTGGCCAACCGGCCACCAGCGCCAGCACGAACAATGTCGGGGCGAGAAACACCCATGCAGACCGGATGCGCTGGCTGCGCAGATCGGAATGCACGCGCAGCTTTGACGGCGCGGCCTCCGCACGATCGGAAGAAGTCTCTGTCATGATCCAGCTCTTGGTCCTGCCCAGAGGAATATGAGCGTTCGGGTCGCCCACCTAGGGGATGGGCGGGGCTTGGGAGGACAACCCGAACGCGGCTTGATCGGTCCTTACCAGCCGGAACCTTCCAGCTCGGTCAGCTCGACCTCAAGCATTTCGAGATTCTCCGCAGCCGTTCCGTTGCCGGAGAGTGTCTTGTGAACCGCCGTCCAGAATTTTGACGACACTTCATTATACTTCACCTTCGTCGCAGCCGATGGCCGCGGAACGGCATTCTGGAAAATCGGCTTCCAATTGGCCATGAAAGGCTGCGCCGCAATGACATCCTTGTCGTCGTAAAGCGCTTCGATGGTCGGCAGGCGCGAAATCTCGACCGCCTGCACCTTCTGCACTTCCGGCGAGGCCAGATATTTCACCAGAGCGATGGCTGCTTCCTGCTTGGTCGAATATTTGGACACTGCAAGATTCCAGCCGCCAAGTGTGGAGGATGGTGCATCTCCATCGGCGCCAGCAGGCAGTGGAGCAACGTCGAACTTGCCCTTCACGCCGCTATCGGCGCTGTTGCCCAGCGCATAGGCATAGGGCCAGTTGCGCATGAAGACCGCATTGCCGGTCTGCCAGACACCGCGCGATTCCTCTTCCTGATAGGCCAGCGCGCCTTGCGGCGAGATCGATCCGATCCAGCCCTTGGCGCGGTCGATGGCTGCGGCGGCCTTCTCGTTATTAATCGAAATCGTGCCGTCGGCCTCGACGATCTGGCCACCGCCCGACGACTTGATCCATTCAAGCGCGTTGCAGGTCAGCCCTTCATAGGCATTGCCCTGAAAGACAAACCCCCAGAGATCGGACTTGCCGTCGGCCCGCTCCTTATCCATGATTTCCTTGGCGGTCGCCGTCATTTCATCCCAGGTTTTGGGAACCGTCTTGCCGTATTTTTCGAGAAGATCCTTGCGGTAGAACAAGGCGGGCGCATCCGTATAAAACGGCAGCGCGACCAGCTTCCCATTGACGGTCTGCGATGCAATGATCGATGGGAAATGCGCAGCAGTAACATCCTTCGTTGCCTCGGTGAGGTCAACAAACTGGTCGGACAATTGCGGTGCCCAGACCACATCGGTCTGATAGACGTCGATATCTGCATTGCCTGCCGCCAGCCACAGGCGATACTGGCTGAACTGCTCGCTCGATGACGGCGGCATCGAAACGATATTGACCTTGTTGCCCGTATCCTTCTCGAATTTGACGATCTGGTCCTGCAAGAACTTGATGTTGTTGCCCGTCGAATTGGCAGCGAGCGAAATTTCCACCGCCTGTGCGCTGACTGTCGCAAGGCCCAAAGCCACGCAGGCCGCGAGCATTCCCTTTATTGATTTCATTGTTCCCTCCTCCCATCCATTCTGTAAGCGGTTGTTCAAAATCGAAAACGGTTTGGATAGCAAAAAGTTGCAGAGGACCGCATTTCTGTCAAGCAACAGATTCTCGCAAAATGAACAGTGTTTGGACCTCTTCATATATTTCTATATCTTTCAATATCTTGAGAAAGACACGTTCGTCGGACGATGGCCTCGCGCGCCTGACGCGAACGCGGTTTGATGCTTCTTTTTGCAACAAACTTGAAAGCGGTTTGGATTTATAGCACAATGATAATCAGCCACGTCGCTTTGCGACGGGCACGCCGATTGTTAATCGCAAGGAAGCGGCTATAATCCCGCCGCCTTGCCCGCCTCTCAACTCGACATGCCAAATGAAACTTCGTGAATTTGCCAAACAACTGGGGCTTTCAGCCACGACCGTCAGTCGTGCATTAAGCGGCTATCCTGAAGTCGCCGAGAGCACGCGCAAGCGGGTGATGGATGAAGCCGTTCGTCTCGGTTATCGCCCCAATGAAAATGCGGTCAGGCTTGCAACCGGACGTGCCGGAGCCATCGGCGTCGTGATGGGGCGCAACAGCGAATTTCATTTTGCAGAATTCATGCGCGGCATGGCCGAGCGGCTCAGTCAGGATGAGGTGGATATTCTCGTCAGCCCAATTTCCCACAATGGTACGGATGATGAAGTTCAGATTTGCCGCCGCCTCGCCACAAGTCGCCGGGTCGATGCAATCATCGTGACCTCACCGAAGCCGGATGATGAGCGGATTCGGCTGCTGCATGAACTCGGCATGCCGTTTCTGGTGCATGGACGTTCGGAAACCGACATTCCGCATGCCTGGCTGGATATCGACAATGAAGGCGCGGTCTGTCGCTCGACGGCGCATTTGCTGGATCTTGGGCATCGCCGTGTCGCGATGATCAACGGGCGCTATGGCTTCACATTTTCGCTCCACCGCGACGAAGGCTATCGCAAGGCGCTGGAAAGCAGAGGCGTTCCCTTCGATCCCGATCTGGTGGAGCATGGCGATTTTACCGACGAAATCGGCTATCGCCTTGCACTCAAGCTCTTGGAGCGCAACCCGCGCCCGACCGCCTTTGTTGCCGGATCGATGATGACGGCGCTTGGCATCTATCGCGCGGCGCGCTCGTTCGGGCTGACCATCGGCAAGGATATCTCAGTCATCGCCCATGACGATGTTATCTCCTTCCTCAGTGCCGAAAATATGGTGCCGTCGCTGGCGGCCACGCGCTCATCCATGCGGGCGGCGGGCAAACGCTGCGCCGATCTTCTGATGGACATTCTCGACGGTCGCGCCGCGACCGAGATCCACGAACTCTGGCCGGTTGAACTGATCTTAAGAGATTCCGCCACGCGGGTTCCTGAAAACAGCTGATAGAGCCAATACACAGAACATCATAGGCGAGGTTCAAGTGAATCTGGCATAATCTTCGTCATGAGACTGACAGAAGTTTCTATTAGCTAGTCGGAACAGGCGTCGTCGGGGCTGGCTATAAGGAGTTCGCCATTGACCGAAATCGAACTGAAACTCGAAATTTCCCCTGCCGATCTCGAAAAGATCGCTCTCTCCAGCTTTTTGGGGCAGCCTGCCGCCACGCGGGAATTGCACTCGGTTTATTTCGACACTGGCGATTGCCGGCTTTTCGATCATGGTTTCACCTTGCGCATCCGCCGCTCCGGCGAGAAAACCATCCAGACCGTAAAGGCGACCGGCTCCAACGCCTCGCTTTTCGCCCGTTCCGAATGGGAAACCCCGGCGCGAACAACCACGCCCGTGTTCGACTATAACAGCCCACTTCTCAACCGCTTCGGCCCGATCGAACGCGATCTTGTCGTGCAGTTTGAAGTTGTCACCAACCGCCGCATCTGGAACCTGACTGAAGGCACCTCCAGGATCGAAGTGGCTGCCGATGCCGGAATCGTCATGGCGGGTGACAGGCAGGCGCCCTTTCACGAGATCGAACTGGAATTGAAAGGCGGCGATCCACGCCAGCTTTTCGCCCTCGCCCGCAAGGTCAACGCAATCGTTCCGGTGAAGATTGGCGTTCAATCCAAATCGGAACGCGGCTACCGTTTATTGTCGGCCATGCGCAATGCCGCCAAGGCCGAAGCAATCGGTCTGGAGCCGCGCCTGACTGCGGATGAAGGTTTCCGCATGATTGCGCTTTCCTGCTTTCGGCAGTTTCGGCTGAACGAGACCTTGCTGCTGCAAAAGGGACATGCGGGCAGCCTGCATCAGGCGCGCGTTGCCATCCGGCGGCTGCGCTCGGCGCTGTCACTTTTCAAACCCCTGCTGGATGAAAATGCAAAGCGATTTTCGGACGAATTCCGCTGGCTGGCCAACACACTCGGCGATGCCCGCAATCTGGATGTGCTTCTGCTGAAGGCCGCCGATGGAGAACTGTGGGAAAAACTGGAGACCGCCCGCAAGGGCAGCTATGCCAAAATCGTCGAAGCACTTGCGTCGGATCGCAGCCGAGCGCTGATGCTCGACTTCAACGAATGGTTGCTCTGCGGTGACTATGCCAAACATCCCGACGGTGGAAAGCCCGTCGAAGATTTTGCCGCAAAAGCGCTCGACCGGATGCGCAAGAAGCTCAAGAAGCACGGTCGCGACCTTGCTGAAATCGACGATGAACACCGGCATGAGGCTCGAAAAGACGCGAAGAAATTGCGTTATGCGGCAGAATTCTTCGCACCACTCTTTGCCGACAAGCGGGGGCTGCGCCGGTACAAGAATTTCAACAAGGCAATGGAAGCGCTGCAAGACCGGCTGGGTGCGCTCAACGATCTGGCCATCGGCCACGATGTGCTGAAACAATACGGCATTGAAGAAACGCCGGAGGCTCAGAAGCTGATCTTCCATGCCGATAAAAAACAGCTGATCGAAAAGGCGCAGACGGCGCTCGACGATGTTCTCGACGCCAAGAAATTCTGGCGCTGAAGCATAAGGGCGCCTAATGCAAAGCCGTTTCATTTTTCGGCTTCCCGTGTTCTAACATCCTCGCGGGTGGAATGGAGGAGGACCGAAAATGAACAAAATGCCGACAGCTGATGAAAACATCTCCGCTTCGCGCCTGATCGATAAGCGCGTCGCGGAGCTTGCCGACTGGAGAGGCGAAACGCTGGCCAAAGTTCGCGCCATCATCACCAAAGCCGACCCGGCAATCATTGAAACATGGAAATGGCGCGGCGTACCCGTATGGGAGCGCGACGGCATCATCTGTACAGGCGAGACCTATAAGCAGGTCGTCAAACTGACTTTCGCCAAAGGTGCATCGCTGGACGACCCAAGCGGTCTGTTCAATTCCAGTCTCGAAGGCAATGTGCGCCGGGCCATCGATATTCGTGAAGGCGAAGAGATCGACGCCGATGCGCTCACCGCGCTCGTTCGCGCCGCCATCACGCTCAACAGCGCAAAGCCAGCCCGAAAGAAATAGGGCGGCGGAGCTTTCGCGCCGCCGCCTCTTCTTCTGCAAATTCTGCGACAGATCAGTGCGCTGCTGCTTCGCTCTTGCGAACCGCAGCCACATCACCAGCCGAAACCGCGCTCGCCTTGTTGCCCCATGCGGAGCGAACGAAGGAGGCGAGGTCCGCCACTTCCTGATCCGTCAGGCGATCGGCATAGCCCTGCATCACAAGACGCATCGGACGCTTTGCCGTCGAAGGCACTTCGGCACCGTGCAGGATGACCGAGATCAGCGGCTTCACTTCCGAACCTGTCACCAGATCATTGTCAGCCAGTTCCGGGAAAATTCCCGGTGCACCCTTGCCGGTCACGAAGTGGCATGCAGCGCAATTGTCGAGATAAAGACGCGCACCCACCGGCATGTCCGGAGAGGCTTCCGTCAGCATCTTCGCGGTTGCTTCGCCAGCGGCATCGGCAGGTGCTGCCGGAAGCGCCGTGGAAACCTTGGCAGCGAAGCTCTGCGGAACCTCGACAGTCGCCCCATCGACACCCTTGAGGAAAGCAGCAATCGCGAGATTGTCGGCATCCGTCAGGTGCTGGAGTGAATGCTCGACCACCAGACCCATTTCGCCGTTTGCGGTCGAATAGGAATTGCGACCCGTTGCGAGATAGGTGGCCATTTCCTCGACCGACCATTTCTGTGGAGCCGATTGCGGGCCGCGCAGCGCAGGCGCGTTCCAACCGTCGATGACACCGCCCGACAGGAAATTCTTGTCGCCCGCACTGACACCATCCTGCGCCATGAAGCTGTTGCGTGGGCTGTGGCAGGCCGCACAATGCGCCGGACCTTCGACCAGATACTGGCCGCGCTCCTGCACCTCGTTCTTGCCCGCGGGCGTAAAGCCAGCCTTATGCGTCAGCGCGAGCCAGTTCCAGGCGCGGATGCCGAAGCGCATATTGAACGGGAAGCCCAGTTCGGTCTGCTGGACCTCGTTCTTCACCGGCTGCACATCGTGCATGAAGTAATCGTAGAGAGCACGAACATCTTCTTCGGTCAGCTTGCGATAGTTTTCGTAAGGCATGGCCGGGTAAAGATGCGCGCCATCGGCGCGAATACCGTCATAGAGCGCGGCGCGGAACTGATCGAGCGTCCAGTTTCCGATGCCGCTTTCCTTGTCCGGCGTAATATTGGTCGTCCAGATAGTGCCCATCGGGCTTGCAATGGCGCGACCACCGGCAAACGGCTTGCCGCCATCGGCCGTATGGCAGGCCATGCAGTCGGACGCATACATGACATATTCGCCCTGACCCTTGGCTGGTTTCCAGTCAGCGGCTAGTTCCTTCGTCGGCTTGGTAAGCTGAACGGGAACGAACAGGAATGCCAGCAGCGCGACGATACCGAGAACGAGGAGAACACCGATTATGCGAAGAAAAGTTTTCATCACCGTTCTCCTCAAACCAGCGGACGCGGATTGGAAAGATACTGCGTGCGGATCGCATGTGCGGTCCAGTAAGCAAGGCCGCCGAGCAAGCCGGTCGGGTTGTACTGGGTGTTCTGCACGAAGTTACCCGCGCCAAGCATGAACACATTGTGCTTGTCCCATGCCTGCGAGAAGCGATTGACGACGCCCTCACGTGCATTTTCCGACATGATGTGCCCACCGGTCGTATGCGTCGTCTGATAGGGACGAACATCGAACTGCGCACCTTCCTTCTTGAAGGAGGACTGTATCAGGTCCGGGTTCATGGTCTTGGCCAGCGCTTCCGCCTTGGTCTTCATGAACTGGGTCATCCGGATATCATTCGGATTCCAGTTGAAGGTCATGCGCATCAGCGGACGACCGTGCGGATCCTTGTAGGTCGGGTCAAGATCGAGATGGTTGGTCTTGTAGGACATGACGGAACCATGGGTGCCGATGTTCATCGAATGGCCATACCATTCGGCAATCGCCTTCTTCCAGCCAGCGCCCCAGCCGGGCGTGCCGGAAGGCAACGTCATGCTACGGATCGGCTGGCCGTTGGTCTGGCCCGTGCGCCAATAGGCGCCGCCGATGAAGCCCTCACGACCGAAATCGATCTGGTTGATGCCGAAATCATCGATGCACATGCCGTTGGCGCCCGTGCCGATGAACGGATTGAATTCCTCATCCTTGAAGAACAGCGTCACGCCGCCGGTCAGCTGATAGGCGTAGTTACGGCCCGTCACGCCTTCGCCCGTTGCCGGATCGTAAGGCTGTCCGATGCCCGACAGCAGCGCCAGATGCACATTGTTCAGCTGGAACGACGACAAAATGACGAGATCGGCAGGCTGGAAGACTTCTTCCTGCGTCTTGTCGTCGAAATAGGTTACGCCGGTTGCGGTCTTGCCATCCGGGGCCATTTCAACGCGCAACACTTCCGATTCCGTGCGATAGGAGAAGTTTGGCATCCGCTTCAGCGCATCGAGAATCGTCGTTTGCGGCGACGACTTCGAATATTGATAGCAGCCATAGCGCTCGCAGAAACCGCAATGATTGCACGGTCCCATCTGCATGCCATATTCATTGACATAGGCCGTCGAAGCAATGCCCCCCGGCGATGGGAACGGGTGGTAACCGGCGGCTTTTGCCGCATCGGCAAATTTGCGACCGTCCCAGGTCGTCTTCATCGGGGGCATTGGGTATTCGTTCGAACGCCAGCCCTCAAACGGGTTGCCGCCCTCAACGATCTTGCCCTTGATGTTACCGGCCTTGCCGGAAATACCGGCGACGCGCTCGAAGCGGTCGAAGAAGGGTTCCATCTCGTCATAAGTGACAGGATAATCGCCCAGAAGCATGTCTTCCGGGATGATCTGCTCGCCCCAATGCTCGCGCACGTGAGAACGCAGTCTAAGTTCTTCGGCCTGCGGACGCCAGTTAAGGCCGTTCCAGTGCGTGCCCGCACCACCCACGCCGTTGCCCGGCAGAAACGAACCGAAGCTGCGGTAAGGCAGCGCGTTTTCATCCGCATGGCGGCGCACGGTGACGGTCTGCTGGCTGGCGCGCTGCATCATCTTCAGACGCACGCCGTATTTCAGTTCGTCGATCATGTTCGGATATTTGAAATCTGGCACGGTATTCTGATCGTGGCCACGTTCCAGCGCGACGATGTCAAGGCCTTCCTGCGCCAGTTCCATTGCCAGAATGGAGCCGGTCCAGCCGAGGCCGACAATGACCACGTCTTTCTTCTTTTCCTGACGTGCCATGGTTAAGCCCTTTCGCCCTTGATCGAAACCGGACCCAGCGGGTAGGCCACATTGTAGCGCTCAACCCATTCCTTGTAGCTGCCGCGCGCACCGGGGAAGCCGATATAGGTCCAGGCCTGCATGCCGTGATTGCCGCCATACATCGGGTCGGCGAAATAGCCTTCCTTGGTGTTCTGGAGCAGCAGCGCGAAGAACTCGCGCAGTTCCGGCTGCAAACCAACCTCGCCCTTTTGAAGAGCGGTCAGCGCTTCATCCTGCTGTTCAGGGGTCAAAGCGGTAAAAGCGGCGCTATATTTCTGCTCGCACCAGCCATTGAAGGCCGGGATGCCCTGACGGTAAATCTGCGCCGGGTTGAGCGGGGTCTGCCAGCCGCGGGTCGGATCAGCCGACGGATCGTGCGGACCAACCATGTACCAGTCATCGGCACGGCCATAATCTCCGGCAAGCTGGAGATCGATGAAGACAGGGACGCGGGTTTCAAGGGCACCGGGGCCATCGCCATCCGACGGGATCAGCCTCGCCGTCGCGGCAAGGATAAATGCCCATTCGAGATCGTTAAAATATTGGCGTTCATAGTCTTCGAGCGGAACCGGGGGCGTCTTCGGTTCAGCCTGGGCTGAGACAGCCAGTCCTGAAAGCATGACGCTTGCTGCGGAGGCTTTCAGAAAACTGCGACGACTCGGATATCCGGGGAGGTCAGTCATTGTCGTTTCCTGCCAGTTAGGTGGGTAAGACGGAGGGATGCTTTTCTGAAATGAAACCGCATGGCGCGATTAAGAAAAACATAGCGCTCGATACACACCAGACTAGAACAGTTCAAATAACTTGTACCCTAGCTGTGCAAAACATGAGGGAATTCAGGGCCGCAAAGCCGCGCCTCCGGTAAAGAAACTGCCCGCCAAATGCCGGAAAATGGCCAAATCCAGCCCGCTATCGTCTATGTGATCACATCTATGTGATCACATCCTCATATACTCGAATATCGGGGCGAAACTGCAAATTTTACCGCTTGGACAAATAACAAAAAGCTAAGAGAGACTCACTCGGCCAGCGCATCCAGCGCTGGCCGAAGTGCGTTTAACCCGTCACCTCGCCCACCAGAGCGAGGTCGAAAACATGGTGGTGGATATGGCCGTCGAACATGGCCAAAAGGCCCTTGGTGGCCTCCCGGCTTTCATAGCGGATGGGTGAAGCAAGCGCTTCCGCCAATGCTTCCCGGCTGTCATACACCGTCCATAGCACCATCGGGTAGGATGGCGCGCCTTCGTCCCGTTCCACGGCGTAAAGCACGCGCACATCGCGGATGCCAGGAAACTGAAGCCACATCGGCATCAGGGTTTTCGCGACATAAGCCTTGAACGCATCCTCGCGCCCGGCATGAATAGCGCCTTCGAAGAAAGCCTGTCTGACAATCATCGGAAAACTCAATTTACCTTGGTGGGCGGAACATCGCCTGCGAAATAGGCCTGCAAATTGGCAAGCACCAGCTCACCCATGCCGATGCGCGTTTCGACAGTTGCACTGCCCTGATGCGGCATCAAAACGGTGTTGGGAGCAGTGAAGAACTCTTCGCGGATTGTCGGCTCGTTGACGAAGACATCAAGACCGGCACCGGCAATGACGCCATCCTTGAGTGCGGCCAGAAGCGCGTCCTCATCGATGACCGTGCCGCGCGCGACATTGATCAGGTAGCCCTTGTTGCCAAGCGCCGCCAGCACATCCTTATTGACGATATTGGCCGTGGAGGCATTGGCCGCCACGCAAACCGCCAGAACATCGCTGTGTTCAGCCAGTTCCACCGGCGATGCATGGGCGATCCAGTTCGCACCCGTCACCGGCGAGCGGTTCCAGTAATGCACCTCCATGCCGAAAGCCTCGGCGCGCTTTGCCAGCGACTTGCCGATCTGGCCAAGGCCGAGAACGCCGATGCGCTTGCCCTTGGGGCTGGTGCCCAGCGGGAAGGCCTGACGTTCAGCCCATTTGCCTTCGCGAACAAATCTATCGCCAAGCGCTACATGGCGCAGAACCGCCAGCATCAGAGCAATACCGGTATCGGCAACGTCGTCGGTCAATACGCCCGGGGTCGTGCTCACATGCACATTGCGGCCACGCGCAAAGGGCAGATCGACCTTATCCGTCCCGACACCGTTGATGGCAATCAGGCCAAGCGATGGCAGACGCTCGATCCATTCATTCGACAGTCCCGAGCCACCGCCGGTCACTACCGCGCGGATCGAACCCAAAGCCGCATCGATCGCCGCTTTTTCGTCCGCCTGGTAAAGCCGGTGAACCTTGTAAGCCGCATCGAGCCGCTCCTCTATTGCAGGCATCATCGGCTCCACGAGCAGAATTTCGTTCGTCACGTCAAACTCCAGTTCCAGATTGGGGGGAACACAGCGCGAAAGGTGGGAAATAGCTTTCGCGCCATGCGTCAGAACATATCATTTCGGGCGGTCAGGAAATCTGGCCGATAAAAGCTCTTGTCCGCTCATGCTTCGGATTGCCGAAGAATTCTTCCGGCTCCGCCATTTCGAGAATCTGACCCTGATCCATGAAGATCACCCGGTCGGCGACCTGTCGCGCAAAGCCCATTTCGTGGGTGACGCAGAGCATGGTCATGCCCTCTCTGGCGAGATCGATCATGGTGTCCAGAACTTCCTTGACCATTTCCGGATCGAGCGCCGAAGTCGGCTCATCGAAAAGCATGATCTTCGGATTCATGCACAATGCGCGTGCAATCGCCACGCGCTGCTGCTGACCGCCGGAAAGTTGGGCAGGATATTTGTCCGCCTGTTCGGGAATGCGCACGCGCTCCAGAAACTTGCGCGCCGTCTTTTCGGCTTCCGCTTTGGCGACGCCGCGCACCTTCATCGGTGCCAGCGTGCAGTTTTCCAGAACGGTCATATGCGGGAAAAGGTTGAACTGCTGGAACACCATGCCGGTTTCCTGCCGGATGATATCGACATTCTTGCCGCCCGCCGTGAGGTCGAAGCCGTCGACAACGATGCGCCCTTCCTGAATGGTTTCAAGCTGGTTGATGCAGCGGATCAGCGTCGACTTGCCCGAGCCGGACGGACCGCAAATGACGATGCGTTCACCGCGCGCCACAGTCAGATTGATATTTCGCAGCGCGTGATAGGTGCCATACCATTTGTTGACGCCTTCCATCAGCACCGCAGTACCGGAGTCCTGCGATGCCCCGTGAGCCGTGTTCTGAGCCGTCTTAGTCATGTCGAGAACTCGCTTTGCTGAACGTGATCGCCTGATGCGGCGTTTGCGGCCATGCCCGGCCAATGCGGGGCATGGCGCCGATCAAAAATTACTTCGCCTTGGAAACGAAATCCGGCAGTGGAGAACCGAGCCATTTTTCATGGATCTTATTCAACTCGCCGTCGCCCTTCACCTTCTCGATAAACTTGTTGACGAATTCGAGCATTTCAGTCGAACCCTTACGCACCGCGATGCCCTGCACCTGCTGGCTGAGCTGGATTTTTTGCTCGTAACGGCCCGGTGCTGCCTTTTCGATTTCGGCGGCAACGACATTGGAAAGACCGATCAAATCGACCTGACCCGACAGGAGAGCCTGCACGGCGCTGGCATCGTCATCGAAGCGGCGGATATTGGCATCTTTCGGCGCAACCTTGGTTACTGCGGTATCCTGCGTCGAGGCACGCGCCACGCCGATGGTCTTGCCTGACAGGTCCTCCGGCTTGGCGACTGCGGCATCCTTCGGCCCGAAAACGCCGATGGAAATACCGGCATAAGGCTGGGAGAAATCGACGCTCTTGGCGCGTTCTTCGGTGATGCCCAGCGAAGCCACCAGCACGTCAACCTGTCCGCTCTGCAAATATGGAATGCGGTTCGGGCCGGTGACCGGCACGATCTGCGCCTTTACACCCAGCTCGGCAGCGAGCAACTTGGCCACATCGGCATCGTAGCCGTCCGGCTCGTTGCTGGTGTTCATGATGCCGAATGGCGGAAAATCGACCAGCATGCCGATCTTGATCGTACCCGCCGACTTGATGCCTTCGACGGTCTGCGCGAATGCGGCTGGCGCAAAGGCAGTGGCAAGCGCGCCCGCGCCGATCAGTGTCATCGCTATACGTCTGGTGATATTCATGTTTTTCCCTTCCCTATTGTTAGACCGGACTCCTCGCCGGCAGATTAGAGCGCGCTCTAATCCCTTTTTGACGCACATCTTATCCGAAAACCGTTTCACACTTTTCGGGATGTGCTCTTATCTCGACAAAAGCCCCCGATTACCGAGCGGTTGCGCGAGAAAATTTGGTTTCCATGTTGCGGGCCAGTATCGAAAGCGGCCAGCACAGAATGAAATAGACAACCGCCACCGTGCCGAAGACCATGAAAGGGCTGAAGGTTGCATTGTTGATGATCTGGCCCTGACGCGTCAGTTCGGTAAAGCCGATAATGGCGGCAAGCGAGGTGCCCTTGATCAGCTGCACAAGGAAGCCCACCGTTGGCGCAACCGAAATGCGTGCAGCCTGCGGCAAAATGATATAGCGCATGCGGTTGTAGTAGCGCAGGCCGAGCGCCGTTGCCGCTTCCCGCTGGCCGGGCGGCACCGCGTCGATACAACCGCGCCAGATTTCACCGAGGAAAGCGCTGGCATGCAGGGTCAAGGCGATGGCCGCGGCAATCCACGGATTGATGCCAAGGCCGAAAATATTGAGCCCGAAGAACACCAGAAAAAGCTGCATCAGAAGCGGCGTGCCCTGAAACAGCCGGATGAAGCCAAGCGCGATATAGCGCAGGACACGATTATCCGACACACGCATCAGCGCCACGATCATGCCGCCAATGCCGCCGCCCACAAAGGCGATGGCCGAAAGCGCGATGGTCCACTGTGCCGCATAGACGATAATGAGAAATTCGTTCCAGCCGAAAGGTCTGATCATGGCCTTGCTCCTATCGGCTCAGGGGATATTTGAACGCCAGTTTCTCGATCAGCGAAAACACCGCCGAAAAACCGATGGACATGACGAGATACATGAGCGTGATGACGATATAGACCTCGAAGCTGGCGAAGGTCGCAGACTGGAGATCGTTACCGGCGGCGGCGAGTTCATTGGCCGAAATCACCGACACGACGCTCGACGTCAGCATCAGATAGATGAACTGGCTGGTCAGCGATGGATAGACCGTACGCAGCGCCGGTTTCATGATGATGTAACGGAAGACTTGCAGGCGCGAGAGCCCGAGCGCGGTGCCCGCCTCCACCTGCCCCTTATGGATGGACTCGATGCCTGCGCGGATGATTTCCGTGCCATAGGCGCCGAAATTCACCACCAGCGCCAAAAGCGCCGCACTGTTGGGCGACAGGCGCAAGCCCGCCGAAGGCAGACCGAAGAAGATGAAGAAAATCTGCACCAGAAACGGCGTGTTGCGAATGATCTCGATATAGGCGTCGATGACGAAGCGCACCGGCTTCGAGCCGGATGTCTTGCCCCAGGCGCACACAATGGAAACGACCAGCCCGAGCACCATCGCGGCGACGGAAAGCTCAATCGTTTGCCAGGCGCCGAGAAGCAGCTTGTCCATCGACGCGAACACGGGCGCGAAATTGAAATTGTACAATGCTGGAACCTCCCGGTCGGCGAATTGACTGGTCTTCCTCCAGACCAACCAAATTTAGATCGATCTAAATTGGTTTAACCCGTCTCGTCAATCATTAATTCGGATGAGACGATCAAATTTACCGTCAGCCCACGGGGCGTCCACAGGACTGGCGAACCTGCAAATAGGTCTCGCTGACGATCCGCTCTGCCGGTTTTTCCGGTTCGGCAAGCCGTGAAAGCAGCATTCTGGCCGCGTTTTCGCCAACCGTAACCGGACGCGTCGCGACTGAACTCAGGCGCGGGCGTGTCGCCTCGGCATTGCTGACATCGTCAAAGCCGATCAACGAAAAATCTTCGCCGATTTTCCGCCCGCAATCATAAAGCCCGGCGGAGAGACCGAGCGCTATCACATCGTTAAAGCAGATCGCCGCCGTTGGTTCCGGTTCCTGCTGAAACAGCAGCGGCGCGGCCCGGGCAATTTCCGGCATGGTGCTGGGCAGATGCACGATCAGTTCCGGGTCCAGCCCCTTTTCCAGCATGGCCTCGCGAAAACCCTCGACGCGTTCGCGATAGGCGGAATGCACCGGCCCGTGCACCGCAAAGGCGATGGTCTTGTGCCCCAACCCGGACAGGTGATTGACCGCCTGTCGCATGCCGCCTGCATAATCGACCCCGGCATAGTCAATCCGGTCGGTTACGTGGCGCAGCACCTGAACGGCTGGCAGGCCCCAATCGACAATCTGCTCGATGAAGCCGGGTTCGGTTCCAGCCGTCAGCGACACGATCACGCCATCGACGCCATGCTCGCGCATGCGCTGCATCAGCGTGTTCTGATTGGCGAAATTTTCATGACTGTTGGCCAAAAGAACGACCATGCCGGCCTCGCCCACCACGCGGTCGATGCCCGCCAGAAGCTCGCCATAAAACGGATTGCCCAGTGTCGGAACGATCACGCCAACCGTGTTGGACCGGTCGGCGCGCAAGCTCGCCGCGCCCATATTATAGACGTAGCCGAGTTCTTGCAGCGCCCTCTCGACCTTCTCCCGCGTTGCCGCGCCGACAAGCGGGCTCTTGCGGATGACAAGCGATGCCGTGGCCCGCGAAACATTCGCATGGCGCGCCACGTCAAGAAGCGTAACCCGGCTTTTCTTACGGTCGTCGGTTGGCATAGTTCACCTGTCAGCATGCATCTGCTGCCGCAGGAAAACATCGCAAGTTGCTTCCTTCCGGCCAGATTCGAAGCCGGTATATTCAGTACAGACAGATGAAATGGTCAATCCGCAACCGGAATGGCCAGCTTTTATTGCGCGGGTTTGATCGGCTTCGGGCGGAATTCGGGCTTCAGCGCTTTGAGCGCCATGCGGTCCACCACGCGCGGCGCGATCAGCTTCAGCCAGCGCCCCAGACGCATCTGCCGGGTCATCAACACCTCGCGTTTGCGCATCTGCAAACCATTCAGCATCAGACGCACCGCTTCTTCCACCGACATCATGTCGTCTTCGCGCACGCCACTGGTTCCAAGCGCCTCGCCGCTGGCGTCATAGCCGACCTTGCGAATATCGGTTTTCACAACGCCTGGATAAACAATCGTCACGGAAATGCCGCTTGGCTCCAATTCCGAGCGGAGCGCTTCACAAAAACCGGAGAGCGCGAATTTCGTGCCGCTATAGGCCGAGCGTCCCGGCACACCGATCAATCCCGCGACGGAAGAGACCACCGCAATGCGCCCTCTGGTTTTTGCCAGATGAGGCAGCGCCGCATGGATCGGCCAGACGCTGCCAAAATAGTTCAACTCCATCAGATCATGCATCCATTGCAGATCTTCCGATTTGATTTCCGCGAAATTGGCATGGGCCGACATACCCGCATTGACGATCAGCGTGTCGATCCGGCCAAAAGCCGATGCCGTCTTTTCGATCAGCACAATGCAGGCATCGCGGTCGGTAACATCGGTCGGCACCACAAGCACGGTGCTGCCCTGCTGCCGCAATTCGGTTGCAAGTTTTTCGAGCTTTTCGACATTGCGCGCCGCCAGCACAAGAGCGGCCCCGGCGCGATCACGTTGCGCTATCTGGCGCGCGGTTTCGGCACCGATACCGTCCGACGCGCCCGTTATAATCGTTACATCCATGTCGGTCTCCCTGCCGATACGATGAACGATTATGCCGCCGAAATGGGCCTGCTGGAACAGGATATTTTGATAAAATCGCAGTTGCGTTAAACAGGCAGCGGAATAATTCGCCGCCTAATGATCAATTGGCCTGCGCCGCATGAAGCTGCTGATAGCGCCCGCCCGAGCGGGTCACCAGCTCGTCATGAATACCCTGCTCGATGATGCGGCCTTCCTCCACCACGACAATGCGATCCGCATTGACGATGGTTGCAAGCCGGTGCGCGATGACCAGCGTGGTGCGGCCTTCCGAAAGATCGGCAAGCGACTGCTGGATCGCCCGTTCGGTTTCGGTATCCAATGCCGAAGTCGCTTCATCGAGGATCAGGATCGGCGGGTTTTTCAGGAAGATGCGCGCAATCGCCAAACGCTGTTTCTGGCCGCCCGAAAGCTTGACGCCGCGTTCGCCCACAACCGTGTCCAGCCCGGCGGGCAAGGCGGCAATCACGCCGTCGAGACGGGCGCGCCGCGCCGCTTCGAGGATTTCTTCCTCCGAAGCCTCCAGCCTGCCATAAGCGATATTGTCGCGGATCGTTCCGGCAAACAGGAACACATCCTGGCTGACAATGCCGATATTGGACCGCAGCGATTTCAGCGTCATGTCGCGAATATCGGTGCCATCGATGCTGATCGCGCCGTCGGTCACTTCATAAAAGCGCGGCAGAAGCGAGCAGATCGTCGTCTTGCCTGCGCCGGATGAACCGACGAAGGCCACCGTTTCGCCCGCCCGGATCGACAGGGTCAGATGGGCCAGCAGCGGCTTTTCCGACCGGTAACCGAAGCTGACGTCTTTATACTCAATGCCGCCATGCAACCGCTGCACGGACATGGCGTCCGGCCTGTCGGCAATATCCGGCTCCGTATCGAGAAAGGCCGAATAGCGCTGGAACCCGGCAATGCCCTTCGGATAGCTTTCGATGATCGAATTGATCTTTTCAATGGGTCGGAAGAACACACCGATGAGCAGCAGGAAGCCGACGAAACCGCCTTCCGTCAACTGGCCGCGCACGACAAACCATGCGCCCGCGAGCATGACGATGATCTGCACAAAGCGCATCGAAAGATAGGACAGCGACATGGAAGCCGCCATGATCTTGTAGGCCCGCAATTTGGTCGTCAGATAGTTGCGGTTGCTCTCGGCAAACAGCTTGCGTTCGTGGTCCTCATTGGTGAAGGCCTGCACGACGCGAATGCCGCCGACATTTTCCTCAATCCGCGCATTGAACTCGCCAACGCGGCCATAAAGCGCGTGCCAGTTCGAGGTCATCCGGCTGCCATAGCGGATATTCACAAACGCCGTTAGCGGCACAACCAGCGCCGTAATCAGCGCCAGCGGCACATGAATCCAGAGCATCAGAACAAAGGCGCCGATCAGCGTCATGATGGCGATGAACAGGTCTTCGGGGCCGTGATGCGCCACTTCGCCGATCTCTTCCAGATCCTTGGTCAGCTTGGCAACCAGATGCCCGGTCTTCTGATTGTCGAAGAAACGAAACGACAGCTTTTGCAGATGATCGAAGGCCTTGCGCCGCATCTCGGTTTCGATCTTGATGCCCAGCATATGACCCCAATAGGTCACGACGACCTGCAAACCGGCATTGAGAATATAGATCAGCAACAGCCCGGCAACGGCGAGCGCGATCAGCCCCAGCTGATTGGTCGGTAGCAGGCGATCGATGAACAGCGTCACCGCAACCGGAAAGGCCAGCTCAAGCAGTCCTGCAAGAACGGCGCTTGAGAAATCAAGCGCAAACAAGCCCTTGTGCGGTTCATAATAAGCAGCAAAGCGCTTCAGCAAACTGTTCATCGAAATTCTCGGCTTACACTTTTGGGGCGGCGTTCAAAGAGGCTTGGACACGCGCCCTCCCTAACGCCTGTTAGCAAGTTTTTGAATAGTGCGGCGTTTATTTTCTCTTTATCCGGCGCGATCAACCGATTTGTGATCGTTTTTGTCAACTTAATAGCCCAAGGTCGTCACAGATTGGGCAAAAGGCTCATCAGATTGTCGATCAACGGGGAGTGATTGCTCTTCATCGAGGCGAGCGCCAGACGCGCGGAAAGTGGTTCGCCTTCAATCGGTCGGTAGGTCACTCCCGCAAGCCTGATCTGCGCTATAGCGGTCGGCACGATGGAAACGCCCAGATCGGCGGCCACCAGATTGACGACCGATGGCATTTGCGGTGCCTCCTGCGCGACGATCATTTCAAAACCAGCGTCGCGGCAGGCCGCAACCACATCGTCATAAAGACTAAGGCCGACAATGCGCGGAAACATCACAAAAGCTTCGTTCGCCAGCGCCGAAACCGGCAATATCTCATGGGTCGCCAGCGGATGATGGCTCGGCAAGGCGATCAGCATCGGCTCATCGGCCAGGCGCTTCATCCGTACATCCTTCGGGTTTTCCAGACCGGGTCGAATGAATGCCGCATCGACCTCGCCGCGCACAAGCCTTTCCATCAGGAGGCTGGTATTCATCTCGGTGAGCGTCAGCCGCACCTCCGGCCAGCGGGCGCGAAACTGCCGGATCGTGCCACTGACTACCGGATTAAAGGCGGACGACGCGGTGAAGCCCAAAGCCAGACGCCCGGTCTCGCCGCGCGCCGCACTTTGCGCGGCAAGCTTGGCTTTTTCCGCGGCAGCGACAGCAGCCTTCGCTTCCTCAAGAAAGGCCGTGCCCGCCGCCGTCAGCTCAGCCCCGTGGGGAACGCGGTGAAAAAGCGCCACACCGATTTCGTTTTCCAGATCGCGGATCTGCTGGCTCAAAGGCGGCTGACCGATACCGAGATTGGCCGCTGCCCGTGTGAAATTGCCCTCACCGGCGACGGCCATAAAATATCTGAGGTGACGCAGTTCCATCGGTATATCCAAAACATATCACAATCGTCTGTTCCATATATTAGACAAATGATGTGCTTTTGACTAGATCAAGGCTCGGGAGGTTTTGAAAAGGCAAAGTCATGTCCCGCGTCCAAGAACGCAGTCTCGATAGCGTCAGAACAGCAGACAGCACACTCAAGCTGGTCACCGCGCCGACACCATCCGGAGCGGCACCGGAAGAAAAGCATTATCTGGTCAAGGGTACGCCCGCGTTTCGCAATGCCAGTGTCGCGCTCTTCCTGTCAGGCTTTGCAACCTTCTCGCTTCTCTATTGCGTGCAGCCTTTGATGCCGCTCTTCGCGCATGATTTCAACATCACGCCTGCGGCAAGCTCGCTGTCGCTTTCCGTTTCAACCGGTTTTCTCGCCTTTGCGATTTTCTTTGCGGCCATCGTTTCCGAACGTTTTGGCCGCCGCTCGCTGATGTTCGCCTCCCTGCTCGGCTCCGCGCTTTGCACCATCGCCGCTGCACTGGTTCCGGACTGGCACATGCTTTTGGCACTGCGCGCCTTGCAGGGCCTGCTGCTGGGCGGCGTCCCGGCGGTCGCCATGACCTATCTTGCCGAAGAAATCGACCCGCGCGGCCTTGGTGCATCCATGGGCCTCTATATCGCCGGCAACGCCTTTGGCGGCATGGCGGGCCGTGTCATCACGGGAACGCTGGCTGAATTCTTCTCCTGGCGCGTTGGCCTTGCGGGCATGGGGCTGCTCGGCCTTGCCGCAGCCATCGGCTTTCTGATGCTTCTGCCCGCTTCGCAGAATTTCACCCCGCGTCCGGGACTGAATGCGCGGTTTCACCTTAGCGCCTGGGTTGGCCATATTCGCAATCCGGCCCTGCCGCTGCTGTTCGCCATCGGCTTCCTCGTCATGGGATCATTCGTGACGATCTATAACTATATCGGTTTCCGTCTAGTCGCCGCACCTTACAGTCTGAGCCAGACGGCACTCGGCGCCATTTTCTCGGTCTATCTTTTCGGCATTGCCGCATCCTGGATCGCGGGTCGCATGGGCGACAGGCTTGGGCACTTCATCGTTCTCCCCATCGGCCTCGGTCTTGAAGCGACTGGCGTGTTGCTGACCCTGTTTGCACCTTTGCCTGCCATCATCACCGGCATCGTGTTCCTGACCGTCGGCTTCTTCGTCAGCCACTCGGTCGCCAGCGCTCTGGTCGGAAGGCTGGCGCTTCATACCAAGGGTCACGCGTCTTCGCTTTACCTCTTGGCCTATTATCTCGGCTCCAGCATTGCAGGTTCCGCAGGCGGTATCTTCTGGATCGCCGGTGGCTGGAGCGCGGTGACAGAATTCACCTTCGCCATGCTGGCCATCGCCTTTGCCGCATCGCTCGCAGCCGCGCGTTTCGCCCGTCGGGATTGAAAATGCCTCGCAAATTGCCTAGCAGGTGAATTGTCATGCAACTGACAGCGGCTTGACAGTTGCATGACAATGAATGGAGGCTGGGTATGAGCGAATTGGCCGACTGGCTATCGGAAACACATCCGGTCAACCGGAAGAACGCCGCCGAAGTCGTGTTCGACGACATACGGTCGGCGATCATATCCGGTCGCCTTCAGGTCGGCACGCGCCTCCCCTCGGAAGCGCGACTGGCGGACAGGTTCGGTGTCAGCCGTCCCATCGTGCGCGAGGCTCTCCGCTCGCTACAAACGCTCGGCCTCACCCAAACCCGCACTGGCAGCGGCACCTATGTATTGAACGCAACGCCCGCAGCGGAACTGAGCTATGATGGCTATTCCGCGCGCGACCTGATTGAAGCGCGCCCGTTTATCGAAATTCCGGCGGCGGGCTGGGCTGCTCTTCGTCGTAGCGAAGAGCAGCTCGCCCATCTGCTGGGTCTTTGCGACAGGCTTGACCGGCAGACCGATCCACATAAGTGGGAGCTGCTCGATTCCGAGTTTCACAGCGCCATAGCCGTTGCCTCCGGCAATACGCTTTTCGCCAAGATCGTCGCCGATGCGCGCAATGCGCTCATCCAGCAATCCGAGCTCATCAATCTCATGGCAGGTCGCCGCGAAGCCTCCAATATCGAACACCGCCGGATCGTCGACGCCATCGCAGCCGGTTCGGAAGCCGACGCCCGCGCTGCCATGGAAGCGCATCTGAGCAAGGTCAAAACTGCGGTGAATGCCATCACGGGAAACAGCGCCGCTTAAACGCCAGCGTCGGTTGCAATCAGACACCGGGTTCATTTTTATGCGAGCCTGTGGATAATTGTCACCGGAACAATTTTCGACAAAGCTGAAAGCTAACGTATTCTTTTCAAAAAGATATTCATTGTTCCAACAAACACCGCACCCCTAGCCGGGTCGGCAAGGGTGCTCCTGAGAGGGTTGACGCGTCAGTTTCAGTGTGCGTAATAGCGCCTATTACCTGTCATACAGCTTTACAGATTACCCTTCAAATTGGGTGGAATATCACCCTTCTCGCATTTGATGACCCGCAGCATGCCCTATAGGTGGCGTTTCATGCCGCGAATGGTCCTGTCGAAACGCACGCACAGGGAGATGCAATGTCGATTGAAGCCGTTAATGCCAGTCCGGCAGAACGTGAATTATTCATTGAGGAAGACACCGGCTACCACAAGGCGCTGAAGCCTCGGCAGATTCAGATGATCGCGATTGGGGGAGCGATCGGAACCGGGCTATTCCTTGGTGCTGGTGGTCGGCTCGCAGAGGCTGGGCCTTCGCTTATTTTCATCTATGCGCTCTGCGGCTTCTTTGCCTTTCTGGTTTTACGCGCGTTGGGCGAGTTGATCATGCATCGGCCAAGTTCGGGGTCGTTCGTCTCCTATGCCCGCGAGTTCTACGGCGAGAAACTGGCCTTTGCGGCTGGCTGGATGTACTGGATGAACTGGGCGATGACCTCGGTGGCCGATGTCACTGCAGTTGCGCTCTATATGAATTTCTTCAAGCACTATGTTCCCTGGCTGCAAGGGGTCGACCAGTGGATGTTTGCGCTGGCTGCCCTGTTCATCGTGCTTGCGATGAACATGATGTCGGTGAAAGTCTTCGGCGAGATGGAATTCTGGTTCAGTGTCGTCAAGGTGCTGTCGCTGGTCATATTCCTGGCGGTCGGCATTTATTTCGTGGTTTCTGGCACGCCGATTGACGGCCATGCCGCTGGTTTCAGCATCATTTCCGATAGCGGCGGCTTCTTTCCGAACGGCATATTACCGGCCTTCGTGATCATACAGGGCGTCGTCTTCGCTTATGCCTCCATCGAACTGATCGGCACAACGGCTGGCGAAACCGAAGACCCGCGCAAGGTGATGCCCGGCGCAATCCGCACCGTGGTCTTCCGCCTGCTCGTCTTCTATGTCGGTTCGGTTCTGCTGCTTTCGCTGCTGCTGCCCTATACGGCCTATTCCGCCGGTGAAAGCCCGTTCGTCACCTTCTTCAGCAAGATCGGCTTCGAAGGTGCGGATATCATCATGAACCTCGTGGTACTGACGGCGGTTCTCTCATCGCTCAATGCTGGTCTCTATTCGACAGGCCGCATTCTGCACTCCATGGCTGTTTCGGGCTCCGCGCCTGCCGCACTCGCCAAGATGAACAAGAACGGCGTTCCCTTTATCGGCATCGCGGTCACCGCCGTCGTGACAGTGATAGGCGTCGTTCTCAATGCCATCGTGCCTTCGGACGCCTTCGAGATTGCGCTCAATCTCTCCGCACTCGGCATCATCACCGCATGGGGCGTCATCGTTCTCTGCCAGCTGAAGCTCTGGTATCTGGCGCGGCGCGGCGAAATCGAACGGCCTGATTTCAAGATGTTCGGCGCGCCCTATACGGGTATCCTGACGCTTGCTTTCCTGCTTGGCGTGCTGGTGCTGATGGCGTTCGATTATCCGGTTGGAACCATGACCATCGCCTCGCTGCTGATCATCATCCCCGTCCTCATCATCGGATGGTATCTGATGCGCGACCGTATCCATAGACTTGCCGCCGAGCGTGCTATAGACGCTGGTACCTAGTTTCAGGGACTGTTAATTGGATGGGAGTGGTGAGAGGCTATCCGCTTTACGAGGATAGAGGCGAAGGAAATGTGGTTCATTTTCGAAACTTTTCGACGCAGGAGCATGGTGGATGGACCAAATTCATCAAGCGCTGAAATGCCGGGACGCGTAATTGGCGACCCGCTGCGTCGAGCCACTCATCAAAAAAGAGGGAACGGGGCGACCACCCCGTTCTTCGCGTCTTTTCTGACAGCTCTGGTCATTTCAGGCGCCATTTTATTGCTAGGTTTCGAGCCTGCAGCAAGCGAGAGAAACGTGAACACATCGCCGATCAAGCCTGTGGTGGCGGTCATCGCCACCGGGGGCACCATTGCAAGCAAACGCGGTGAAAATGGCGCGAGCACGCCGACCTTATCCGGCGGAGACCTACTTGCGCTATTGCCGGATCTCAAGGCCGATCTGCGCCCCATCAACCTGATGGAGAAGGATTCCTCGCTGCTCACGCTGGCCGACATGCAGCATATCAGCAATGCAGTCGGCGAAGCGCTGGAGAACCCCGACATCAACGGCGTTGTCGTCCTGCATGGCACCGACTCCATGGAGGAAACCGCGCTTTTGGTGCAGCTTCAGCACCGGCTTGCAAAGCCGGTTATCTTTACCGGTGCGCAGTTTACAGCGGATAGTCCCCATGCCGATGGCCCTGCCAATCTGGCTGATGCGGTCAGGCAGGCCACTGATCCGGCCAATGCCGCGCGCGGCGTGCTGATCGCTTTTGGCGGGCGGGTTCTGCCTGCATGGGGTGTTTATAAGGCCAGCAGCGACAGTGCTGATGCGTTTCATCCAACACGCATGCTAGCTGCGCTGCCGGATGTGAAGCTGCCGTCACCGCTTGATGATAGCCGCGTCGATACGGTTGCCATTTATCCCGGCTGCGATGCCACCCATGTCGCGGCCAGTGTTGCAGCAGGCGCGCGTGGCATCGTTCTGGCGGCACTTGGCTCCGGCAATGCGACGCCGGCAATTGTCGAAGCCGTCAAGCTTTGCACCGAAAGAGGCATCCCAGTCGTGGTATCGAGCCGCGTCCCGGAAGGTTTGTTGACGCCAAGCTATGGCGGTGGTGGCGGCGGATACGATCTTGCGGCGGCAGGGGCGATCCCTGCCCGCACACTTCGTCCCGGTCAGGCGCGCATTCTGCTGGCGGCGCTTATCGCCAATGGCAGCTCGAAAGACGCGATCATCCACGCCTTCAGCGATAATCAATAACCCATATGAAAAGGGCCGGATTGCTCCGGCCCTTTTATCTTTCTGTCGGCTGTGATCACTCGCCCGGCACCAGATGCGGTGCTTCGATCTTTGCCCCCGAATGCTTGAGCGGGCGTTCGCCGCTCAGCTTTCGGATCAGCACATAAAATACCGGCGTCATGAAGATGCCGAAGGCCGTTACGCCGATCATGCCCGCGAAGACCGCGATACCCATTGCGGAGCGCATTTCCGCACCGGCACCCGTGGATGTGACCAGCGGCACCACACCCATGATGAAGGCCATGGAGGTCATCAGGATCGGGCGCAGACGCAACCGGCTGGCCTCGACGGCGGCCTGCACCACACTTCGACCGGAAAGCTCCAGCTCGCGGGCAAATTCCACGATCAGGATCGCGTTCTTCGCCGATAGCCCCACAAGGACTATCAAGCCAATCTGGGTGAAGACATTGTTGTCGCCTCCCGTCAGCCAGACGCCGGTGAGCGCAGCCATGATACCCATTGGAACAATCATGATAATAGACAGGGGCAGAGCAAGGCTTTCATATTGCGCGGCCAGCACCAGATAGACGAGCAGCAGCGCCAGCGGGAAGACGAGGAAGCCTGAATTGCCAGCCAGAATCTGCTGGTAGGTCAGATCGGTCCACTCGAAGGCGATGCCCGCAGGCAAGGTTTCCTGCGCAATCCGCTCGATGGCCGCCTGCGCCTGACCGGACGAGAAGCCGGGGGCCGGATTGCCGTTGATATCGGCAGACAGGAAGCCGTTATACCGGATGGCGCGTTCCGCACCCACGGTCTGCTCCACTTTCATCAGCGCCGACAGCGGGATCATTTCGCCCGACTGCGAACGAACCTTCAGCTTGCCGATATCTTCGGCATGGCTGCGATAATTCGCATCGGCCTGAATGCGCACGCTGTAGGTGCGTCCGAACGCGTTGAAGTCGTTGACATAGAGCGAACCCAGATAGATCTGCAGGGTTTCAAACACATCAGTCACCGCCACACCCAGCTGGCGCGCCTTCACACGATCCAGATCGGCATAAAGCTGCGGCACGTTGATCTGGTAGCTCGAATAGAGACCGGCCAGTTCAGGTGTCTGATAGGCCTTGGCGAGAAACGCCTTGGTGGCATCGTCCAGCGCGCGGAAGCCAAGACCGTTGCGATCTTCAAGCTGCAGCTTGAAGCCCCCGGTGGTTCCCAGACCCTGCACGGGCGGCGGCGGGAACATGGCAATGAACGCATCTTGAATGGAGCCGAACTTCTGGTTCAGCTGCATGGTGATAGCGCCCGCCGACAGGTCGGGCGTCTTGCGTTCCTCGAACGGCTTCAGCGTGACGAAGACAATGCCGGAATTCGACGAGTTGGTGAAACCATTGATCGAAAGGCCCGGGAAGGCAATGGCATTGGCAACGCCCGGCTGGTTAAGCGCGATATCCGTCATGCGGCGGATGACATCTTCCGAACGGTCGAGCGTGGCCGCGTCCGGCAATTGCGCGAAGCCGATCAGATATTGCTTGTCCTGTGCCGGAACGAAGCCGCCGGGCACCGCGCGGAACAGAACGAAGGTGACGCCGAGCAACACGACATAAAGGCCCATCACCAGCGACTTGCGCGAGAGAATTGCGCCCACGCCGCGACCATAGGCATTCGAGCTTGCACCGAAGAAGCGGTTGAAACCACGGAAGAACCAGCCGAACGCCTTGTCCATGATGCGGGTCAGACGATCCTTCGGCGCATCATGGCCACGCAGCAGCAGCGCCGCCAAAGCAGGCGACAAGGTCAGCGAGTTGAAGGCCGAGATCACCGTCGAGATGGCGATGGTCAGCGCAAACTGGCGATAGAACTGGCCGGTAAGGCCGGCAATGAAAGCCAGTGGCACAAACACCGCAACCAGCACCAGCGCAATCGCGATGATCGGGCCGGACACTTCCTGCATGGCGCGATAGGTCGCTTCGACGGGCGACAGTCCCTGTTCAATGTTGCGTTCGACATTTTCAACCACCACGATGGCGTCATCGACGACGATACCGATGGCCAGCACCAGACCGAACAGGCTGAGCGCGTTGATGGAGAAGCCGAACACATACATGACCGCAAACGTACCCACGATGGAAACGGGGACCGCAACCAGTGGAATGATCGACGCGCGCCATGTCTGCAAAAACAGGATGACCACGATCACCACCAGAACGATGGCTTCCAGCAGGGTGTGAATGACGGATTCAATCGAGGCCTTCACGAACTGGGTCGTATCATAGACGATGTCGAAATCCACGCCTTCCGGCATGGTCTTCTTCAGATCGGCCATGGCCGCGTGAACATTTTCCGAAATTTGCAGCGCGTTGGAACCCGGCGCCTGAAACACGCCCATACCAACCGCCTGCTTGTTGTCGAGCAGCGAGCGCAACGAATAATCGGCGGCGCCCATCTCGACACGCGCAACGTCGCCGAGGCGGGTGATTTCGCCTTCATTGCCCGATTTCACGACGATATTGGCGAAATCTTCGGGTGTCTGAAGGCGGCCTTGCGCGTTGACGGAAAGCTGGAGATCAAGGCCGGAAACAGACGGCGAAGCACCGATCACGCCAGCGGCGGCCTGCACGTTTTGCTGCCGGATTGCGTTTGCGATATCGCTGGCCGACAGTCCGCGCTCGGCCGCCTTTTGCGGATCAATCCACACGCGCATGGAATAGTCGCCGCCGCCGAATATCTGCACCTGACCGACACCCGGAATACGGGCGATACGATCCTTGACGTTCAAAACGGCATAGTTGCGCAGATAATTCACGTCATACCGGCCATCGGGCGAGATGAGGTGAACCACCAGCGTCAGGTCGGGCGAGCTTTTGGCGGTGGTGACGCCAAGGGTCCGCACCTCTTCCGGCAGGCGCGGCTCAGCCTGCGAGATGCGGTTCTGCACCAGCTGCTGCGCCTGATCGGGATCGGTGCCAAGCGCGAAGGTGACGGTCAATGTCATGACACCGTCGGCTGTCGCCTGGCTCTGCATATAGAGCATGCCTTCAACACCGTTGATCTGTTCTTCCAGCGGTGTCGCGACAGTTTCGGAAATCACGGCGGGATTGGCACCCGGATATTGCGCGCGGACCACGATTTGCGGCGGCACCACTTCCGGATATTCCGAAATCGGCAGACCTGTCATGCCGATCAGACCGGCCACGAAGATCAGAACCGACAGAACGCCAGCGAAGACTGGTCGGTCTACGAAGAAGCGTGAGAAGTTCATCTGTTTATCCCCCTTTAGGCGGATGAGCGAAAACTCTCCCGTTCCGCGAAAACATGCGTTCTCGCGGATTGAATAGGCTGAGCTTTTGCGTTTAGCGCGCGTCGTCAGACGCGCCGTTTCAGTTAATTCTTGGCAAGGGTTTCGGTTACGGGTTGTGGTGCGACGACCACGCCCGGACGAATACGCTGCAGGCCGTTGACGACGATGTTCTCGCCAGCCTTCAGGCCGCTTTCGACAATGCGCAAGCCGTCATAATTGCGACCGAGCACCACCTGCCGGTATTCAACCTTGTTGTCCGCACCCACGACGAAGACGAATTTCTTGTCCTGATCGGAGGCAATGGCGCGGTCGCTCACCACCAGCTTTTCACCCGGTTCCGGTTCGCCAAAGCGAATGCGCACAAACTGGCCGGGAATGAGCTTGCCATCCGGATTGTCGATGGATGCGCGCACGCGGATCGTGCCCGTGGTGGCATCCACTTCATTGTTGATCAGCTGGATATGGCCGGAAATCGGCGTGCCATCATCGGCAGCTGTCCCGATCTGAACGGGAATACGTTCGATGGCGTTGCCGCCCGGCGATGCGGCAAGCTTGGCGAGCGCCTTGGTGACAACCTCTTCATTGGCGCTGAAGCTTGCATAGATCGGATCGACCGAAACGAGCGTGGTCAGCACCGGCGAAGCGGAACTTGCGGCAACCAGATTACCGGCTGTCACCTCCAGCCGCCCGACGCGACCGGAAATTGGTGCGCGTACTTCCGTATATTGAAGATCGAGTTCAGCCGAACGCAACGCCGCCTTGGCCGACCGCAAGCTTGCCTGCGCTTCGTCAAAGGCGCTTGACCGCTGGTCCAGACCGCTCTGGGCGAGCGTACGTGAGGTTACAAGCTGGCGACCGCGATCCAGTTCCGTCTTGGCCAGCGCGACACGCGCTTCCTCGGCGGAAACCTGCGCCCTGGCTTTTTCAACCTCTGCCGCATAGGGCTCCGGATCAATGGTGACCAGCAAGTCGCCCTGTTTGACCAGCGCGCCCTCACGGAAATGCGCTTTCAGGATGGCTCCGCCGACACGAGGGCGAATTTCGACGCGCTCGATTGCCTCAAGGCGACCCGAAAACTCTTCCCAGGTCGAGATGCGGCGCGATTCCGCCTTGGCAACCGAAACCGGCACGGCAGGCGGCGGCGCGGAAATATCCGTCGCCGCATCCGCCTTCAGATGCGGAACGCCAAAAAGAATGGCGCCACCGCCAGCTGCAGACAATAGGATACTCAGGCCGGCGCCCCACAGGGCCCGGCGTCCAATGATCGACGTCATGTTGTATCTCCTTGCCGGTCAGAGCCGGCTACATTCTGATCGTCAAATGAAAGCTTGGGAGGACTTTCGAACTGACGTTATGCTGCTATTGCTTTCGCACCGGCCCGCTGGAAGAAATCCGAAAACAGGCCGACAAGAGCTTCTTTCTGTGGCGACCACTCACGGTCCGCCACGTTACTTTCCGGTATCCAGCCAGCCTGACCCGGCAGGACATGGGACTGAACCTTGACGCCTGCCTGACGCAGCCGCTCTGCATAGGCCTGGGTCTCGTCGCGCATCGGACATTCGGCACTGGTAACGAGCAGTGTCGGCACCAGACCGGCAAGACGCGTACACAGCGCAGGCGCAGCGTAGGGGTGGGTAAACCCTCCGCATTGACCCAGATAATGCTGCCAGCCATCCGACATGGCCTGCACCGCACTTTCCGGGCAGTATTTGCGGAAAGACGCCGTCGCAAGGCACGGGTCGAGCATCGGCGAAAGCAATATCTGACCTTTGAGATCCGTCAGATTCTGATCTCGCGCCATAAGCGCCAAACCGGCTGCGATATTACCGCCCGCCTCTTCACCGGCGACGAACAGCATCGACTTCTTGTGTGCAAATTCCGGGCAACGCGCACGCATCGAAGTCAGAATGGCATAGGCCACCTCAAGCGCCGCCGGGAACGGGTTGAGACAGGCCGACGAATATTCCGGCGAGACCACCACTGCTCCCGCATCGGCAAGAGCTTCGGCAACACCCTCGCAGGTATCTGGACAATCTGTCGAGAAAGCCCCACCATGGAGATGCAGCACCACAGGCGGCGGTGAAAGCAATTTGGCGCCGCGATAAATGCGTGCCGTGCAGGTGCAATTGCCAGCCTGCATTGTTTCAACCGTAAACTTCTCGCACATCTTTCTTAGCTTTCATGTCTAGCGGCAAACCGCCATGGTCAGATATTAGCATTGTCTATTATCTGGAATAGTCCCCCTAGATTGGTTACACTATCCAAAATCTCGAACAATGACGGTTATTGATCAATGGACCAACTTTCGGCCATGCGCGCCTTTCTCCGGGTTGTCGAAACCGGAAACTTTACGCGCGCCTCCGCGTCACTCGGCATGCCCAAGGCAACCATCAGCAATCTCATTCAGGGATTGGAAGCCCATCTGGGCGCAAAACTCCTCAATCGCACCACCCGTCGTGTTCTCGTAACACCGGACGGCGCACTTTACTATGAGCGCGCGGCGCGATTGCTGGCCGATCTGCAGGAACTCGACGGCAGCCTGTCCAGCGCACAGACCTTGCCCAAAGGCCGCCTGCGTGTGGAAATGGCAAGCGCCGTCGCCAATCTGATCGTCATTCCAGCCCTGATCGAGTTTCACCAGCGCTATCCCGATATCCAGATCGATCTCGGCGTATCGGATCGCCCGGTCGATTACGTGGCGGAAAATGTGGATTGCGCCATTCGGATTGGCGAATTGACCGACCAGTCGCTGATCGCCCGACGGATCGGCGACATGCATTCCATCGCCTGCGCTTCCGCCGAATATCTGGATCGCTGTTCCACGCCGCGGCACCCGTCGGATCTTGCCAACGGCACCTATGCGGTCGGCTATTTCCGTCCGTCCACAGGGCAGCAAATGCCATTTCAGTTCAGGCGTGGCACCGAGGAAATCGAAGTCAACGGGCGCTATGTCGTGGCCGCCAATGAAGCGACCACCTATCTAGCGGCGGTACGCGCCGGTCTGGGGGTCGCGCAGGCGCCTTTGTTCATGGTCCGGGACGATCTGGAAAAAGGCACCTTGCGGCCCGTTCTCGAAGACTGGGAGATCGACCCGATGCCGATCTATCTGGTTTACCCGCCCAACCGGCATCTCAGCAACCGGCTGCGCGTTTTTGCCGACTGGGTCGTGAAGGTCATCGCCAAATCGCAAATGGTTGAGCGCCGCTAACCGGTTCCCATCCCGCAGATTCGGAGATCCGTTCTGGAAAACTTATTTCTGGATACTGGTCTTGACGAACCCTTTTTCGCGCCTATGCATATATAAATCTGACTGTATCGAATTGAAACATATGCCTTATTGGCAACTGCTACAGTCATCTTGCCCGTTTACTTATCATTTGACATGCATTAGCTTCGGAGCCACCTATACAGAGGGAGCATCTTAGCCAACTGTCGTACAGAGCGCATCGTGAAAAGTGACTGGCGGCTATCGGATAAGATGTAGTTGAACACCAAAAACTAGAGTGTTTGCAAGGTTTCAAACCTCAGTGAAACCGATCTAGATCAGACGACCCGATATTCTGCCCAGAACTGCTTTCGTATCTATTCTTATTCGTTTTGTAATGAGAGGGGACTATGGCGTCAGGCGACAATCAGAAACTTCCGCTTCTCGCGCTCACCGCCATGGTTGTGGGATCGATGGTCGGCGCAGGTATCTTCAACCTGCCCGGTCGTTTTGGCGCGGCCACAGGTCCCTTTGGGGCAATCATCGCCTGGCTGATCGCTGGCACCGGCATGTATATGCTGGCGCGCGTCTTTCAGGTGCTGGCCGAGAAGAAACCCGATATCGACTCCGGCGTCTTTGCCTATGCCAAAGCCGGTTTCGGAAACTATATGGGGTTCCTTTCGGCTTTCGGCTATTGGCTCGGCAGTTGCCTCGGCAACGTGTTTTACTGGGTGCTGATCGGCTCCACGCTCGGACGCTTCTTTCCCGATATCTTCGGCGATGGCAGCAGCGTGCCCGCCATCGTCGTCTCGCTGATCGGTATCTGGTCGTTTCACATGATGATCCTGCGTGGTGTGGAACAGGCGACTTTCATCAACACGGTCGTCACCGTGGCCAAGATCGTGCCGATCATCGTCTTCATTCTCATTTTGATCTTCGCATTCAATTACGATCAGTTTGCCGAAAACTTCTTCGGCGGCCCGGACATGCCTGCCAAGCCGCTGATCGCGCAGGTGCGAGACACGATGCTGATCACGGTCTTCGTGTTTATCGGCATCGAAGGCGCCAGCGTTTATTCCCGCTTCGCCAAGAAGCGCTCCGATGTGGGCACGGCAACCATTCTCGGCTTTGTCGGCGTGCTGGGCCTGATGGTTGCAGTCACGCTGCTGCCCTATGCTGTGATGCCGCAATCGGCAATCGCTGCCGTTCAGCAACCTTCGCTCGCCAGCGTTCTCGAAGTGGTGGCTGGCCATTGGGGCGCGGTGTTCATTTCCATCGGCGTGCTGGTTTCCGTTCTCGGCGCCTATCTTGCATGGTCGCTGATCTGCGCCGAAGTTTTGTTTGCCGCCGCAAAATCGGACGACATGCCGAAACTGTTCGCGGCGCAAAACAACAACCGGGTTCCGGCCAATGCATTGTGGCTGACCAATATCGTCGTCTCGCTGTTCGTCATCTCGACCTACTGGTCACGGGACGCCTTCAACTTCATGCTCGACATGACGAGCGTGACGTCGCTTTTGCCTTATCTGCTTGTGGCGGGCTACGGCATTTTGGTGACCCGTCGCGGCGAAGGTTATGAGGCCGATGCGCGCGGACGCGGGCGAGATCAGGTTTTTGCCTGGATTGCCGCCATCTACACCATCTTCATGTTCATCGCCGCCGGGCTGAAATATGTGCTGCTGGTGGCCGTGCTCTTCGTGCCCGGCACGATCCTTTATTTCTGGGCAAGGCGTGAACAGAAGGTGCAACTTTTCACCACGGTGGAACTGGTCATCTTTGCCATCACCGTGATTGCCGGTTTGATCGGTTTCTACGGTCTGCTGACCGGCCTCATCACCCATTGAATGTTCGGCGAATAATCACGCGTAGGGAGATTCAAGCACCATGACAAACGACACTCCGCTTGGTGTACATTCTGAAGTCGGTCAATTGCGCAAGGTGCTTGTCTGCGCACCGGGACGCGCGCACCAGCGCCTGACGCCCAGCAATTGCGACGACCTGTTGTTCGATGATGTCATGTGGGTCGATAACGCCAAGCGCGACCATTTCGACTTCATGACCAAGATGCGCGACCGCGGCATCGAAGTTCTGGAAATGCATAATCTCCTCGCCGAGACGCTGGCTGTGCCGGAAGCCAAGGCTTGGATTCTCGATCATCAGATCGTGCCCAACCAGATCGGGCTTGGGCTGATCGATGAAGTGCGTTCCTATCTCGAAGGCCTGTCAAACCGCGAGCTTGCTGAAACGCTGATCGGCGGCCTGTCCACGACGGAATTTCCGGAGGATATCGGCGGCGAACAACTGGCGCTGATCCGCGATGCCGCCGGGGCCAATGAATATCTGCTGCCGCCGCTGCCCAATACTCTCTATACCCGCGACACCACCTGCTGGATTTATGGCGGCGTGACGCTGAACTCGCTCTATTGGCCAGCGCGCCATGAAGAAACGATCCTGACGTCTTCGATCTACAAGTTCCATCCCGACTTTGCGGGCAAGGTAAATGTCTGGTGGGGCGACCCGACAAAGGATTGGGGCCTCGCCACCCTGGAAGGGGGCGATGTGATGCCCATCGGCAAGGGCAATGTGCTGATCGGCATGAGCGAGCGCACCTCCAGGCAGGCGATCAGTCAGGTCGCGCAAGCCCTGTTCGCCAAGGGTGGAGCCGAACGTGTCATCGTCGCCGCTATGCCAAAACTGCGCGCTGCCATGCATCTCGATACGGTTTTCACCTTCGCCGACCGCGATTGCGTGCTGATTTATCCAGACATTGTCGACGGGATCGATGCCTTTTCCTATCGGCCGGATGGAAAGGGTGGCGTGGAACTGCACAAGGACAAGGGCAGCTTCGTCGATACGGTGCGCGATGCGCTGGGCCTGAAGAAGATGCGCGTCGTCGAAACCGGCGGCAATGATTACATGCGCGAGCGCACCCAATGGGATAGCGGCGCAAATCTCGTCTGCGCCTCGCCCGGCGTCGTCTTTGCCTATGACCGCAACACCTATGCCAATACGCTGCTACGCAAACAGGGCATTGAGGTCATCACCATCACCGGCGCGGAACTTGGGCGCGGTCGTGGCGGCGGCCATTGCATGACCTGCCCCATCATTCGCGACGCCGTGGACTACTAGGCGAGGTTTCGTGCGAATGACGGGAGGCACGTGGACGTTCGGTGCCATCGTACCAGCCATACTGGTCCTTGCCCTGATGTATGTGGCGCAGTCGGTTTTCGCGCCGCTCGTCTTTTCGCTGTTCATCATCGCCATGGTCTGGCCGTGCCAGTCTGTTCTGCAGCGCTATATGCCGCGCGGCCTTGCCCTGCTGATAACGCTGGTGGTCTCCATGGCCGTGATGATCGTCGTCGGATCATCGCTGGTCTGGGGCGTCAGCAAACTCGGACAATGGTTCTTCATCAACGCTGATCGCTTGCAGGCCATTTATCTCAGCTGGACCGGCTGGCTTGAGGAGCATGGCATTGCGCTCGTCGGGCCATTGGCTGACCGTTTCGATGTTCTGTGGGCGGTTCGTTTCATGCAGGGCATGGCGGGACGGCTGAACAGCTTTGCCGGCTTCCTGCTTCTCGTCTTCATCTTCCTCATGCTGGGCCTTTTGGAAGTGGACGACTTCAACAAGCGCCTCACCTCCCCCCGCGCCCAGCCCTATGGCAAGACCATCCTGCTCTGCAACCGCATCATCGGCGCCAAGCTGCGGCGCTATATGCTGGTGCGCACATTTGCCAGCGTTCTCACTGGCCTGATTGTCTGGTTGTTTGCGCTGGGTGCAGGTCTGGAACTGGCGACCGCCTGGGGCGCAATCGCCTTTTCCTTCAACTATATTCCGGTGCTGGGGCCGCTCTTTGCGACGACCTTGCCAACACTGTTCGCCATCGTCCAGTTCGACTCCTGGCAATTTGCCCTGGTGGTGTTTCTCAGCCTCAATGTCATCCAGTTCGTGATCGGCAGTTATCTTGAACCCCGGCTGGCCGGTGCATCGCTGTCGATCTCGCCCTTCGCGGTCATATTCGCGGTGTTCTTTTGGAGTTTCATGTGGGGCATTGCTGGCGCGTTCATCGGCGTTCCGATCCTGATCGCCGTCATCGTCTATTGCGCAGCGGCCCCTTCCGCTGCGTGGATCGCCGCGCTGATGTCGAATGACGAGCCACTTCTAACGGAAACAGACGCAAATTTGCATTGACGCGATTACAAGAATAAAATGCAGGAATATTCATAAGTATTGACTCTACAATACTTATTTTCATAGAATTTCCAGCATCCGCATAGCGTTCAATTCTATTGTAAATTACCATTCCGGTAACAGAGGAGGAACCGTTATGTTTCGGCTGGGACAAAAATATCAATCCTTCGTCCATGGCTCCGGCTGCTCCTGTTTCAGCCCGGCCTTGCAACAGGTCTCCCGCCGGTTGGACAGTTTTTCACGCCGCTCCTTCCTTGCCGGGCTGGGAGCAACCGCCATCGCGGCGGCCACCCCGAAGAAACTCCACGCCCAGACGACCGGTCCATCAGCCAAGACCTTGTTCCGGCAGGTCAGCCTGTTTGACGGCAAGTCGGACAGCCTGCGCGCCGATGTCCAGATTCTCGTCGAAGGCAACAAGATCGTCGCCGTGGACACGACAAACAGCGCGCCGCCCGAAGGCGCCACGGTGGTGAATTGCGGCGGTCGTGTTCTGATGCCCGGTCTGATCGACGCGCACTGGCACACTTTATATGCTGCCGTGCCTTTGAATGTGCTGTTGACCGGCGATCCTGCGGGCATATTCGCCTCATCGACGGCGGAGGCTGAGCGCACGCTGGAGCGTGGCTTTACGACGGTTCGCGACATGGGCGGGCCGGTGTTCACTTTCAAACAGGCGATTGATAACGGCATTATTCCGGGGCCTCGTATTTACCCATCCGGCGCGATGATCACCACGACGGGCGGACACGGCGACCTTAGAATGCCTTTCGAGGTTCCGCGTGGCGGCAACGAACTTAGCCTCGGTGAAAAGATCGGCGGCGCGGCCATCGTGGACGATGCGGGCAGCCTCAAGATGCGGGTCCGTGAGCAGTTGATGCAAGGCGCGTCGCAGGTGAAGCTGGTCGGCGGCGGCGGTGTTTCAACCCCGCGCAGCCCACTCGATATGTCCACTTTCGACGAAAACGAGATACGCGCCGCCAATGACGTGGCGCGCGACTGGAACACCTATATGACGGTGCATGCCTATGCACCGCACACCGTGCAGCGCTCGCTGAATGTCGGTGTAGGCTGTATTGAACATGCGCATCTGATGGACGATGAAACCGCGCGAATGTTTGTCGACAAGAATGTCTGGCTCAGCACGCAGCCCTTTCTCAGCATGGACGATACCGGCACACTGACCGGCCCTTCTGCTGAAAGAGCCCAGCAATTGTTCGCCGCAACGCCCCGTATGTATGAACTGATCCGCAAGCACGGGGTCAAGACCGCATGGGGTTCAGATATTCTGTTTTCACCCCAACTGGCTCCGCGGCAGAGCTTCATGCTCACCCATCTCAGCCAGTGGTATTCGAACGCCGAGGCGCTGCGCATGGCGACGTCCGGCAATGCGGAACTTCTGACCCTTTCCAACCTGCGTAATCCTTATCCGGGCAAGCTGGGCGTGATTGAAAAGGACGCGCTAGCGGATCTGCTTGTTGTGAACACCAACCCGCTTGAAGATATCCACGCGCTGGAAAAGCCTGCCGAAAGTCTGGCGGTCATCATGAAGGATGGCCGCATGCAGAAGAACACGCTGTGATCGGTCGCGACCGTCTCCGTATGATGCGTGAAACAAAGGGCGAAGTTTCGGCTTCGCCTTTTTTATGCGCTGTGCGTGCAACGCCAAATGGCGATTATTTAGACGAATGCCTATTTTATAATCAAAATCGTTTTCAGCGCCGGTTAAGTGCTGCCCGCCTGACGACCTTGCTTCGCTTCGCGGAATCCTGCCTCAAATTTTGACCATTTAATAAATTTTATCTTTTCAAGGCCTTAGGCCAAAGGCGCGGCCAGAAAACATACATTTTACGAAACTGGCATGACACTTGCTTTCTTATTTTACATAAGCAGGGAAGAGCATATTGACGGTTGGCTGCCCTACTACGTTGGTTCAATACCCGTCATAAAAGAGACTAGGCGATGACAAAGTATAAGCTCGAGTACATTTGGCTTGACGGTTACACTCCGACACCCAACCTGCGTGGCAAGACACAGGTGAAGGAATTCGATGCGTTCCCGACGCTCGAGCAACTGCCGCTCTGGGGTTTCGACGGTTCGTCGACGATGCAGGCCGAAGGCCGCAGCTCCGATTGCGTTTTGAAGCCGGTCGCGGTCTATCCCGATCCGGCCCGCACGAACGGCGCTCTTGTCATGTGCGAAGTCATGATGCCGGATGGCGTCACGCCGCACCCATCGAACAACCGCGCAACCGTTCTTGACGACGACGACGCATGGTTTGGCTTCGAACAGGAATATTTCTTCTATCAGAACGGTCGTCCGCTCGGCTTCCCTGAGCATGGTTTCCCCGCACCGCAGGGCCCATATTACTGCGGCGTTGGTTCCAGCAATGTCGGCCCGGTCGCCCGCAAGATCGTCGAGGAACATCTTGACCTCTGCCTGGCCGCCGGCATCAACCACGAAGGCATCAATGCCGAAGTGGCCAAGGGCCAGTGGGAATTCCAGATTTTCGGCAAGGGTTCCAAGACCGCAGCAGACCAGATCTGGATGGCACGCTATCTCCTGCTTCGCCTTTGCGAACAGTATGAAATCGACATCGAATTCCATTGCAAGCCGTTGGGCGACACCGACTGGAACGGCTCGGGCATGCATTGCAACTTCTCGACCAAGTTCATGCGCGAAGTTGGCGGCAAGGATTATTTCGAAGCCCTGATGGCCCAGTTCGACAAAAACCTGCAGGAACATATCGACGTCTACGGACCCGACAACCATCTGCGCCTGACCGGCAAGCATGAAACGGCTCCGCTGGACAAGTTCTCCTACGGCGTTGCCGACCGTGGCGCTTCGATCCGCGTGCCGCATTCCTTCGTCAAGAACGGCTATAAAGGCTACCTCGAAGATCGCCGCCCGAACTCGCAGGGCTGCCCATACCAGATTGCCTCCCAGGTGCTGAAGACCATTTCTGAAGTTCCGACTTCGGAAGACGAAGCGCTTGCCGCTTAATTTTTAGGCAGGCATCACACAAACGGATTGGCCGGGGCACAAACCCCGGCCAATTTTTTAATCCGTGAAAACCGCAATCGCTTTATCGCAAATGATGCACGGTCTGCAGTTCATAGACCGGCGTATCGATGCCCTCCATGCGGGCTTTCAGCTGCAGCGACAAATATTGCGAATAATGCCGCGACTGATGCAGGTTGCCGCCGTGGAACCACAGCGCCTCCTGCTGCGTCGGCTTCCACATATTGCGCTGTTCGCCTTCCCACGGGCCGGGGTCCTTCGGCGTTTCCGACCCGAGACCCCAGACCTTGCCGACCTTGTCCGCCGTTTCCTGATCGATGATATCCGCGACCCAGCCGTTCATCGAACCGTAGCCCGTCGCATAGACGATCAGATCGGCAGGCAGTTCGGTTCCATTGGCAAGCCGCACGGAGTTTTCGGTAATCTCCTCTATCTGCCCTGAAGCGAGCTTGATCTTGCCGTCGATGATGAGCTGTGAAGCGCCGATATCGATATAATAGCCGGAGCCGCGCCGCAGATATTTGAGGAACAAGCCCGAACCGTCCGAGCCGAAATCAAGCTGGAAGCCGACTTTTTCAAGCGCGGCATAGAAATCAGCATCGATCTCGCGGATCTTGTCATAGATGGGCTTTTGAAACTCATGCATGATACGATAAGGCAGCGAGGCGAAGATCAGATCGGCCTTGGCCGTCGTGACGCCATTTTGCACCGCCTCTTCCGAATAAAGCGCGCCGAGCCCGTGTTTCATCAGCGGCTCCGAGCGCACAATATGCGTCGATGACCGCTGCACCATGGTGACATCGACACCCGCCTCGCAAAGGGCTGCGCAAATATCATGCGCCGAATTGTTCGACCCGATGACGACGACCTTTTTGCCCTTGTAACCATCCGGCCCGGGATGGCGGGATGAATGCTGCTGTTCGCCCTTGAAGCGATCCTGTCCCTTGACGTTTGGAATATTCGCCTTGCCCGACATGCCGGTTGCGAAGACCAGTTGCTTTGGACGCAGGATGACTTCCTCGCCGTCGCGGTCTACGACGACCGACCATTCTTTCTCGTCTTCGTTCCATTTCGCCGACTTGACGGTGGAGCATGTCCAGTAATTCAGCTCCATCACCTTGGTATAGAATTCCAGCCAGTCGCCAATCTTGTCCTTGGGCGCAAAAACCGGCCAGTTTTTCGGAAAGTCGATATAGGGCAGATGGTCGTACCAGACGGGGTCATGCAGGCAGAGCGACTTGTAGCGCTTGCGCCATGAATCGCCCGGTCGTTCGTTGCGTTCGACGATGATCGTCGGCACGCCGAGCTGCCGCAGGCGCGCGCCGAGCGCAATACCGCCCTGTCCGCCGCCGATCACCAGCACATAGGGCTGTTTTTCATAGCCGAGCGTGCGGGCTTCCTCCTCACGTTCTTCCTTCCATGTCTTGGCGCCAAGGTCGTGACCATGCTTCGCGCCCAGCGGACGGGTGAAGCCTGATTTTTCCTCATGCCCCTTCAATTCAGACATGACGGTGAGAAGGGTCCATATCTTGCCACCCTTCAGGCGAATGAGACCGTAGCCGCGCGCAACTTCCGTCTCGAAGGATATCCAGCTTTCGGTGACGCCATCGGCTTCCGTCGCTGTTTCACCAGAGGCCACGAGCCATTTGGTTGGCTTCACCAGCTGCAATTGGGATTGCAGCATGTCGCGCACCTGATCATGCCCTTCCACGGTCTTGATGTTCCAAGTGAAGGCAACCAGATCGCGCCAGTAGCAATCGTCGGCAAACATCGAAACCGCTTCATCGATCCGCCCGCCTTCCAGTGCTGCGCCGAACTTGTCGAGAAAGGCCTGTACGCGGACTGTCGGTGTTTTCTCAAGCATTGCAATTTCCTCCCGTGGATGTGGATAGCGGACTTCTCCCAAGGCCCGTCGGAGAAGGATGAGCAAACGGCGTGCCAAATGGCTTGCAATCGTCAAGCTATTGTTTTTGCATTATTTTATTGAGAAGAGAAATCGCAGCCGCAAATGATGCAACAGCTATCGTGCAACAGGTGTTGCACCTGTTGCAGCATTAATGTGTGGGCTTCAGGCGGCGGTGGATCGTGGAACGATTGACGCCCAGTTTTCGGGCCAGCGCAGAAATATTGTTGCCGCACTCGTCAAGCTGACGGCGCAAAACCTGCTGATCGGAACGGTCATTGTCCGCCGCGGTCACAGTCTGGAAATGTTCGGGCAGGCAATCGGTGGTGATTGTGGCGTCTGTTGCAACCGCCGCTGCAACACGCAACGTATTGTCCAGCTCGCGCAGATTGCCCGGCCAACCATAGGCGGAAAGCGCCTTTCGCGCAGCGCGGTCAAGCATGATCGACTCGCCCTCTTCTTCGCCGATACGGCGCAGAAGGTGATCAACGAGGCTGTCGAAATCCTGTCTCTGTCGCAGCGATGGCAGGGTCAGCGTCGCGGCATTGAGCCGATAGAGCAAATCTTCGCGAAAACGGCCTTCGGCAGCAAGCGCAGCCAGATCGCGATGCGATGCCGACAAAAGCCGGAACCTGACCGGCTTCGGTTTCAGCGCGCCGACTGGCTGAATTTCGTTTTCCGAAAGAACCCGCAGCAACCGGCTTTGAAGAGCGAGTGGCATGTCGCCAATCTCGTCCAGAAACAGCGTGCCACCATTGGCCGCTTCGATAAGCCCGGTCTTCCCCTTCTGCATTGCGCCGGTGAAAGCGCCGGGGACATAGCCGAACAATTCGGATTCGATCAGCTGTTCGGGTATTGCCGCGCAATTGACCGCGATAAACGGACCGGGCTTGGCGGTGCTATCATGGATGGCGCGCGCCAGATATTCCTTGCCGCTGCCGGTTTCGCCTTTGATGAGGATCGGCAGACGGCGATCCGCCAGTTTGGCGGCGCGGGCCTGCAGCGCCTCCATGGCCGGGTCGCCGAAACTCAACTGGCGTAGCGCCGCAGGCAGCCGCACCGATATGCTGCTGGTCGCAGGCGCACGGAAACTGCTGACCGGCGCAATGGCGCTTGCAAACAGCGCCAGACCGTTGCGCGCCCGGAGCAGACGCTCGCCATTGGGGCGTCCGCGCATCAGGGCCGGAAGCTGATCGATATCGATATCGAAGACGCTGGAGATCGGTTTCCCGATGAAGTCCTTCGTCGAGACCGTGTTCAGATTCATGCCGCGCGCAACAGCGCCGAAACCGCCATGCGTCATGCCCGTGATTACGCCGTTGCCATCAATCGTCATCGCGGCATCGGGATCAACGTCCAGAAAATCTGGCAGTCGCGCCAGACGCAAAACCCAATCCTCGTGGGCCCTGGTCATCAGATTGGCAAGCTCGATCCGCCGCGCGGTCGAAGCCACCAGATGCAGCGCCAGCTGCTGGCTGGCCTTCGCGGTCGGCGAGCGCAATTGCGAAATATCGAGCACCGCCGACAGATCGCCGAACGTATCGAAAATGGGCGCCGCCGTGCAGGTCAGGCCGATATGGCAGGCGTCGAAATGATCGTCCTGATGGATGATGACGGGCTTGCCTGAAACCATGCAGGCCCCGACGGCGCAGGTTCCCGCCCTGTCTTCCGACCATTCCGATCCCAGATAAAGCCCCGCCTTGCGCAGCTGATTGTCGAAAGTGGGGTCGCCCATGAACTCGACTGTAACGCCGCGCGCATCCGACAGCAGCAGGACGTAGCTTTGATCGGCGACTTGTCTGAAAAGCGCTTCGAGGCCGGTACGCCCGATGCGGATGAGTTCTTCCGACTGCTCGCGATGTTCCCGCAGCAATGTGTCGGGCACGATATAGGCTTCCTGCGTCTGGGCGGGATTAAGCCGATAATCATTGAGGCAGCGCAACCAGGATTGAATGACAGGGCGATCACGATCCGAGGCCCCGCCCATGGCGACGCGCTCAATCTCCTTGATGTGCGACAGTGTCGACACCATGACCATCCTCCTCCGCCTGAATGCTGGCACAAGACGGAAGGGCGTTCAAGCGAATAGAGTGTCAGCCGATGAAGGCTGCATAATTCTCATCCAGCACCTTGCCCAACAGGGCCGAATAAGCGCCGTAGTGATCGCCGCCCCTGGCGATACGCCCAAAAGACGGTTCCTCAAAGGCAGATAGCGGCAAAAGCACCAGGGGCGTCGAAACCGGCGTCAGCTGCGCGCCCTGCCCCGCCCGCAAGGTCGTCAGCAGGCCGAACATCTCGCCCGTAATGCTGGGTCGCGACAGAACCACCATCCGATATTGCCCGGATGTGTTGGTGACAAGATAGATATGCCCCGACCGATGCGGCACGGATACCGAGCCATGCTGGGAGAAAGACGCATCGGTGCGCTCCCGTTCCCGGAACCGTAGCCGCGTTCCCTCGTCATCCCAGACGATTTCCGTGCAATAGGCGAAGATCGCATCCGCATCGCCAAAGGACGGACGCAGGGTCAGATAGGTTCCCTCCAGCCACGCAACGGCGGGCCGCGAATAGGCGCCCAGCTCCTCCGGCGCATGGCCGCTGCCTGTGCCGTTCGCAACAGGGCGCTCGATGGTGTCGCCTGCCTTGGGCGCCTGCGCCGCGCCCGGTTCGCGCAGGGCCACACCCATTGCCTGTTCCAGCCGGATGATGGTGGCGAGCGTGAAAGGACGATGCCCCGATAGCGCCTTTTCCAGCGTTGAAAGGCTGATCCGCGCGTCGTCCGCGAGTCGCTGGCGCGAAATACGCCGCCGCGCGATTTCCTCGCGAACCCGGGCCGCAACGCTACTGCTTTGATTTTCCGACAGATAAGGGTCCCCGTGGACCATGCGCCAATGTCCTGATTGCGTACTTTCTTTCACAATTCCACACATATCCGCCAGCGGCAAGACGCTTTGCGGCAAGATGCGGACGAAAGAGGTCAAAGCTGACGCTGGCGAGGCAACAGCGCGTTTCAGACAATCGCTCCAGTTCATCCATTACGGAAAGGGAGCCTGTCATGCACACCGCAATCACTGTTTCACATCAAAGGAACCGGAGAAATTTTCTCGTTCGGTTCTGCCAGTTTCTCTGGTTCGGGAATGCAATTTTGCTTCCCGCGCTCGGCGTGATCCTTGCCCTGCTTCACCCCTTGCAGGCGCGCGCGGAAACCTCCGCTTTCGTATCGCCCAATGAGATGGAATCGGGCAGCCTGCTGATGCAGACCGAACAGGCCGGGCAATATGTCGAGGCCCCGCGGCTCGCCACCGATGTGGATATCACTGTCAGCGGACCGACGGCGCGGGCGCGTCTCACACAGGCTTTCGAAAACCCCACCGATGGCTGGGTCGAGGCGCTCTATGTGTTTCCGTTGCCTGAAGACAGCGCCGTTCATTCGCTGAAGCTGATCATCGGCAATCGCGTCGTCGTGGCCGATATCAAGGGAAAGCAGGCCGCACGCGCCATTTATGAGAAGGCCCGCAGCGAAGGCAAAAAAACCGCACTCGTGGAACAGCAGCGGTTCAATGTCTTCACCAATGCCGTCGCCAATATCGGTCCGCATGAGAAGGTCGTTGTACAGATCGAATATCAGCAGGCAGTGCGTCTGGCCGATAATCGCTTTTCGCTGCGCGTGCCGCTGGTCGTTGCCCCGCGCTATAATCCGCAGGACAAGACCGCAATCGACCAGCGCGCCAAGCTGAATGGTGGCTGGGGACAATCCGCCGCCAGCGCGACACAGAACACTCAGGCTGCACCGATCGATATGGCACTGATCGGACCGGACAGTGCACGGGCCAACCCGGTCACGCTTGCAATCAAGCTGGATGCGGGGTTCCCGGTCGATGGACTGAAAAGCCTCTACCATCCCGTCAAGATCGACCGGCTGAATGGCGACGCGCGCCAGATCACACTGCAAGGCGACGCAATTGCCGACCGCGACTTCGTGCTTGAATGGAGCGCTGCGGCGAGCAACACGCCAACTGTCGGTCTGTTTCGCGAACGGGTCGGCAAGGAAGACTTTGTGCTTGCCTATGTCACGCCGCCGGTTCTGGCGCCGGCCAGGAAGACGGGTCGCGAGATTGTCTTCGTGATCGACAATTCCGGTTCAATGGGCGGCACCTCCATGGCGCAAGCAAAAGCCAGCCTCGATTATGCCCTGTCGCGACTGGAACCGAACGACCATTTCAACGTCATCCGCTTCGATGACACAATGACCAAATTTTTCCCGGACAGCGTTGCCGCAACCGGCGAAAATGTCGCCGCTGCGCGCAGCTTTGTCGGCCAGCTTGAAGCCGCTGGCGGCACGGAAATGCTGCCACCGCTGCACGCCGCCCTCGATGACAGCCATCAGAGCAAGGGCTTGCGCCAGATCGTTTTCCTGACCGATGGCGAAGTGAGCAACGAATTGGAGCTACTCGATACAATCGCCGCCCGGCGCGGACGCTCGCGCATCTTCATGGTCGGCATTGGTTCAGCCCCGAACAGCTATCTGACGAACCGCGCCGCCGAGCTTGGTCGCGGGAGCTTCACCCATATCGGTTCGGCCGCGGAAGTCGACGAGCGCATGCGTGCCCTGTTCGACAAGCTGGAAAACCCAGCCGTAACCGACATCCGCGCCGCGTTTACCGAAAAGAATGTCAGCCTCACGCCGACATTGCTGCCTGATCTTTATCGCGGCGAGCCGCTTGTCATTGCCGCCCGCATGGGCAAGGCGACCGGCGAACTGACCGTCAGCGGCATGGTCGGTGACCACCCCTGGACCGTGACACTGCCGCTTGATCAGGCAAGTCACGCGAATGGCATTTCCAAAATCTGGGCGCGCCGCAAGATTGACGATGCCGAAGTCGCTGCCACGCTTGGCGAGATCAATCAGGATGCCGCCGACGCCCGTATCCTGCGGCTTGCGCTCGATCACCATCTGGTGACGCGCCTGACCAGTCTCATCGCCGTGGATGTCACGCCATCACGCGCCGCCAATATACCGCTGACCAAGGCCGATATTCCGCTGCATCTGCCCGCTGGCTGGGACTATCGCACATTGCTCGGCATCAGCGCCACGCGCGACGCGAATGCCGGACAGCCAACCGACAGCGAAAACGCCGACTGGAGTGGCGTCGACAGTAAAGCTGAGGAGATCGCTCCGACCCTACCCGTTCCGAGTCTTCCACTGCCGCAAACGGCGACACCTGCAACGCTTCTCATGCTGCAGGGTTTGCTGGCCGTGCTGATCGGTGCCCTTCTCTTCTGGTTCACGCGTCGTGAAAAGGCAGGCAGCCATGAGTAATCGTCAGACCATCCTGAAGGGGCGCGCGCTTGCGCGCTCCCTCTCGACACTTCTCGCCTGCGTTCTGATCACAGGCGGTCTGGTCCTCGCCGGACAGGGCTTCTGGATTCACGCCAAGGCCTTTGCCGCACAAATCCTGCTGGAGCGCGCTTTCACGCAGAGTGTGGAGAGGGGGGCGCCGGTCAAGCCGTGGAGCTGGGCCGACACATGGCCGGTGGCACGCATCGAAGTGCCGCGACTGGAAACCGCAGCGATTGCGCTGAAAGGCGCGAGCGGTCAGGCGCTCGCCTTCGGGCCCGGACATCTCGATAATACGCCGGAAGCGGGAGATCAGGGCACGGCGGTCTATGCCGCGCATCGCGATACCCATTTCGCCTTCCTAAAAAATGTCGAGCCGAACGATCTGATCCGCATCACGCGCCGTGACGGAAAGATCGTGACCTATCGCACGACCCATATGGCTGTGGCCCGTTGGGACGAAGCGCCCATCGACCCGCAGGCCACGGGAAAACACCTCGTTCTTGCGACATGCTATCCCTTCGATGCAATCACGCCCGGACCGCTTCGCTATCTGGTCTATGCCGATCTGGTCGCCGATCGGGTCGACGGCGAATGAGCACGCAGCGTCAGGCGGGGCCAAGCATGATATTGGTCTCGCTTTTGCTGACGCCCTGAAGCGAGCGGATCGTCGAGATCACCTCGTTGAGTTCCGAAATCGTCGCCACTTCCAGCTCGGCAATCACGTCCCACATGCCATTGGTGTTGAACAGACCCGTCAGCCCCGGCACGCGCTTGATGGCGCTGATCGTCGCTTTGAGCGAAGAGCCAGACATTTCGATCAGCATGAAAGCCCTGATCTGGTCCTTGCCGATATCGTCGCGCACACGGACCGTAAAGCCCTTGATGTCGCCATTGGCCACCATGCGGTCGAGCCGCTTCTGGGCTGTTGCGCGCGCCACGCCAAGAAGCTCGGCCAGTTGCGGCACCGATGCGCGGCCATTGATGCGCAATTCCGTGATCAGTCTCTTGTCAAGCTCGTCCATGATCCCCTCTTTCTTTTTAGTAAGTGCTACTACCTATATCGGCAGTAATTTATAAAAATAATCACTTTATGTTCTTTTTTGTCAATCTGATTGCAGATATTCATTTTCTGCAAGGGGATTGCCCAGGTGGTTTCCAGACGTTGATCGCGATGGAAACCCATGACCAATCCCGGCTTGGACCGGTCACAAGGTCACGAAAACAAGCGCATGCAAACGGCGATTTCACGGTCCCGGCGTCCGGGGCTTCAAATGGGGAACTGACCTACATGAATACCGCGAAATTTTTCTCCACGGCGCTTCTCGCGCTCGGTCTCACCTTTTCCATGAACGCGGCCAAGGCTGACGATCTGGAAAAGATCCAGAAGGCAGGCAAAATGTCGATTGCCCTGTCCGGCGTTTTTCCTCCTTTCAGCTTTGTGGATGAATCCAACAAGGTCGTCGGTTTCGACGTCGATATCGGCTCTGAAATCGCGCGCCGCCTGAAGGCCGAGCCAGAAATCGTGACGACCGCATGGGACGGCATCATCGCTGGTCTGGTGACCGGTCGCTATGACACCATTGTCGGTTCGATGGGCATCACCGAAGAACGCAAGAAGGCAATTGCCTTTGTCGGCCCTTACTATCGCTCGGGTCTGGCGCTGTTCGTCCGCAAGGACGACGCTGCCACCTCGCTCAAGGAATTTGAAGGCAAGACCATCGGCGTGACGCTCGGCGAAACCTCCGAAAAATGGGTCCGCGAACAGGGCAAATACGACGTTCGCACCTATAAGGGCCTGCCGGAAATGCTGCTTGATCTGGGCTCTGGCCGTATCGATGCCGTTGTCGCCGACGACGTACCGGTTCTGGTTGCCATCACCAAGAGCAATGCGCCGATCAAGCAGGTCAAGGATGACCAGCTACCCCGCTACGACATCGGCATCGCCGTACGCAAGAACAATCCGGAACTGGCTGCCGCCATGCAGAAGGCTCTGGACGACATGATGGCCGACGGCACCTACAAGGCCATTTCCGAAAAGTGGATTGGCGCGGATATCCGCTAATCTTCCCTCTCCGGAAGAGGGGTTGTGACAAGCAACCCATCTTCGAAATTGATCCCCCAAATCTGGTACTGTTCGCTTTCTGCCCACCACCCTTTGGGCGAACAGCGGCGCTGTTCCTCCGGCCATTCGGTGGCCCATCTCCACGAGCCACCGATGGGGAAGAAAGGTTGAAGGATGGATATCGCACTTATCGAGCGGATTTTTCCCTTCATTGTTCAGTCTGGCTGGGTCACCGTCCAGCTGACAGTCGTATCGCTTCTGATCGGTCTGGTCGTTGCAACCGTTCTGGTTATTGCCCGCTTTTCGCGCTTCAAGCCGTTCCGCTGGTTCGCCACGGGCTATGTCAGCATCATGCGCGGCACGCCGCTGCTGGTGCAGCTTTTTCTGGTCTTCTTCGGCGGCCCTCAGTTCGGTCTGGAATTCAGCCCGTTTATGGCTGGCGTGATCACCATGGGCTTCAACATCGGAGCCTATATGTCGGAAGGCATACGCGGCGCCATTTTGGCAGTCGATAAGGGGCAGAACGAAGCGGCCCGCAGCATCGGCTTTGGACGCTTCAACACCATGCGGCTTTTCATTCTGCCGCAGGCAGCACCCCTGATGATCCGTTCGCTCGGCGTCAACACGATCATCCTGACCAAGAGTACAGCACTTGTTTCGACAATCGGCGTGGTGGAACTGACCTATTCCGCGCAGCGTTTCGTGACCTCGACCTATAAGCCCTTCGAAGTCTTCACGATCGCGGGCATCGCCTACATCGTCATCATTGCCGTCATTTCGATGATCATTCGCGGCATGGAAACCTTCTTCAACCGAGATCGGAGGGCCGAAGCATGAGCCTCGATTTCACGGTCGTTCCCTCCTATCTGGAACTGCTCTTCATCGGCCTGCTCTGGACGGTGCTGATCACCGTTCTGGCCGGTGTCATCAGCGTGGTGCTGGGCGTCGTCATCGCTCTGGTGACGCTGCACGCGCCCAAGATCGTCAGCCTGCCGGTGCGCGGCATCGTGTTCCTCTTCATGGGCACGCCACTGCTGCTCCAGCTCTATCTTCTCTATTATGGCCTGTCGCAGATCGGCATCATGGTTCCGGCCTTCTGGACGGGCGTGTTCGGCCTTGGCATGCATTATGCCGCCTATAACGCCGATATTTTCCGCGCTTCGCTGCAAGCCGTGGATGCCGGGCAGATGGAAGCCGCCCGTTCGCTGGGCTTCAGCCGGGGCATGTCGCTGCGCTATTTCATCATTCCGCAGGCGATCCTGACCGCGCTGCCGCAGGTGGGCAATAACAGCATCATCCTGCTCAAGGATACAGCGGTGCTGTCCGTCCTCGGCATCACGGAACTGGTTCTGAACGCACAGCGCGCCATCAGCGAAACCTATCGACCCTTCGAATTCTATTTCGTCGCCGCCGTGCTCTATTATGCCGTCAATCTTCTGATGGAATGGGCATTGAGCAAAGCGGCCAAGAAAGCGGAAGCTATCCGATGAACACACAGACACCCATGATCGAATTGCGCCAGATCAGGAAATCCTATGGCGACCACGAGGTTCTCAAGGGCATCGACCTGACGGTTGCGCGCGGCAAGATCGTATCCATCATCGGCCCCAGCGGGTCGGGAAAAAGCACGCTTCTGCGCTCCATCAACATGCTGGAAGAAACCTCGGGCGGAGAAATCTGGCTTGATGGCAATCAGGTCAACAAACCGCTCAAGGGCCATGCCTTCGAAAAGCACATCAACCATATCCGTCAGGAAATGGGCATGGTGTTCCAGCAGTTTAACCTGTTTCCGCACCTGACCGTGCTGCAGAACATCATGATCGGTCCGATGCGGCTCAAGCATCTGCCCCGCGCCGAAGCGCTGGACCGCGCCAACACGCTGTTGGCGAAGGTCGGGCTGGTGGACAAGGGCAATGCCTATCCGGCGCGCCTTTCCGGCGGCCAGAAGCAGCGCGTGGCGATTGCGCGCGCGCTCGCCATGCAGCCCAAGGTGATGCTGTTCGACGAGGCCACATCGGCGCTCGATCCCGAGCTGGTGGAAGAGGTTAATCAGGTGATGAAGCAGCTCGCCAGAGAGCACATGACCATGCTGATCGTGACCCACGAAATGCGCTTCGCCGCTGAAGTATCCGACCATGTGATGTTCATGGATGGCGGCGTGGTGGTCGAGCAGGGTCCGCCGGACCAGATGTTGTCCAATCCGAAAGAGGAACGGACCCGCGCTTTCCTGCGAAAGCATCTTTCGCACTAAATTACGGAGACTACTCAATGACTGCGAATGTTTCAAACGGCGCGCAAAACGCCGTAACGATGGCGCACAACCATATCGATGCGCAGCATGTCGAAGAGCTGGCTCTTCGCATGGTCAGCTGGCGTAGCGAAACGGGTACGCCCGGTGAGGCGGAATTCTCTAGTCGCTTTGTCGAATTGCTCAAGGAAATTCCTTATTTCCAGGAGAACCCGGCCAATATCCGCACGGTTGCCAGCCATGGCGATCCGCTGACCCATAATGTGGTGGCGCTGGTGCGCGGCAAGGGCCGTGACACGGTGGTTCTCGCTGGCCACTTCGACACGGTTGCGACCGACAATTATCACGAGTTGAAATCGCTTTCCTGCGACAGCCTCAACCTGAAAGACGCGCTGATCAAGGACCTTGGCAAGCGCGCGCGCTCAGCCCAGGAAGAGCGCGCTTTGGAAGATCTTCTGAGCGGAGACTTCCTGCCGGGCCGTGGCCTTCTGGACATGAAAAGCGGCATCGCCGCCGGTATTGCCTGCCTTGAGCGTTTTGCGGCCGATCCCGACCGCAGTGGCAATCTGGTCCTGATCGTAACACCGGACGAAGAGCGCGAAAGCCGGGGCATGCGGTCGATGCGCAATGCGCTACCTGATATTGCGCGCGACTTCGATCTCGATATTTCGTCGGCTATCAATCTTGATGTAACGTCCGATCAGGGCGATGGCAGCGAAGGCCGCGCCGTCTATGCCGGAACCATCGGCAAGCTCCTGCCTTTCGCGCTCGTCATCGGCTGCAGCTCCCACGCCAGCTACCCTTATGAAGGCGTCAGCGCACAGGCCATGGCGGCTGGTATTCTCACGCGCTTCGAAGGAAATGCCGATCTGGCCGACCGCGACGACAACGATATTTCCCCGCCGCCCATCTGCCTTGAGGCAAAGGATTTGCGCGACGGCTATGAAGTCACGACGCCTGAACGTTTCTGGATCGCGCTCAACTGGCTCTATCATGGCATGACTGCGGAAGAGCTCTTCAAGCGCTTTCAGGATGAAGTGCGCACCGGCGCCGTTGATGCGGTCGCACGCTTCACCGCGCAGGCCGAAGCCTATGGCAAGCTGGTCGGCAAGCGCGCCGGAGCAACCCCCCCAGCGCCGAAGCTTTTGACATTCACAGAGCTGCGCGCCATGGCAGCACAGATCGCAGGCAACGACTTCGAACGTCTCTATGACGAACAGGAACAGCGCCTTTCCGGCATCGACAATCCGCTTTCCGTCAGCCGCCAGCTGACCGAATGGCTGGTGGGTGTTGCGCACCTTGCCGGACCGGCGATTGTCGTCGGCTTTGCCGGGCTGCACTATCCGGCAAGCCATCTTGACGACACCAAAACCAATGACCGCCTTTTCAGAGAGGCCATCGACGAGACGATCAAGGTCTTTGCGGACTTCCCCGACCAGAGCCTGGTCTGGAAGCCCCATTTCCAGGGCATTTCCGATATGAGCTTTCTCGGTCAGGCAACGCTTGGGCAGGATATCGTGTCGCAGAACACGCCGGTGTCGCGCCTCGTCGATCATCCAGCCGCCAACGCGCTACGTTTCCCGGTGGTCAACATCGGCCCATGGGGTCGCGAATTCCACCAGAAGCTGGAGCGCGTCCACGCGCCCTACGCCTTCGAGGTTCTGCCGCAGATCGTTTCGATGATCGCTGAAAAATTCCTCGCGGCGAAGGCTGGAAACAACGCCCGCTGATCGGGCGCGTCCACCCATTGAATAAAGGTTCACTCCCATGACCAATGAAAAGCTGAATATCGTTCCCTTTGTCAGCGTCGATCACATGATGAAGCTGGTTCTGACCGTTGGTGTCGAAACCTTCCTCAAGGAACTGGCGGCAATTGTCGAAGAAGATTTTCGTCGCTGGGAACAGTTCGACAAGACGGCGCGCGTCGCCTCCCATTCGCAGGAAGGTGTCATTGAACTGATGCCAACCAGCGACGGCACGCTTTATGGCTTTAAATATGTCAATGGCCACCCAAAAAACAACCGGACGGGCCGTCAGACGGTTGCGGCCTTCGGCGTACTCTCCGATGTGGACAGCGGCTATCCGCTGCTCCTGACAGAGATGACCATTCTGACCGCGCTGCGCACCGCCGCCACGTCGGCAGTGGCCGCCAAACATCTGGCGCGACCGGATTCCAAAACGCTGACAATCATAGGCAACGGAGCGCAGAGCGAATTTCAGGCGCTGGCCTTCAAGGCTCTGCTCGGCATCGACACGCTGCGTCTGTTCGATATCGACCGTTCGGCGAGCGAACGCTGTGCGGCCAATTTGGCCGACAAGGGCTTTTCGGTCACCATCTGCGCATCGTCGCAGGAGGCTGTCGAGGGCGCGGATATCATCACCACCGTCACCGCCGACAAGCAATATGCTACCATTTTGAGCGACAACATGGTTGGCCCCGGCGTGCATATCAATGCGGTTGGCGGCGATTGCCCCGGCAAGACCGAACTGAACAAGGAAATTCTCCTGCGCTCGGATATTTTTGTCGAATATCCGCCACAGACCCGCATCGAGGGCGAAATCCAGCAATTGCCGGAAGATTATCCGGTCAAGGAATTGTGGGAAGTGATCACCGGTAAACTGCCGGGAAGAACATCGGATCGCGCCATCACGCTGTTCGACAGCGTCGGTTTTGCAACCGAAGATTTTTCCGCCCTGCGCTATGTCTTCAGCAAGCTGGAAGAGACCGGTCTCTACGCCGAACTCGACATGCTGGCAGACCCGGATGAACCGCGCGATCTCTACGGCATGTTGCTTAGATGCGAGCAGGCACTGGAGGCCGCATAAGCTTCGGCGATGATGCGCTCCATCCAGTCCTGAACGAATAGTTCCGCCCGACACCTGTTGTTGGCGCTCCAATGTGGTATCACCATCGGCACGTGAGAGTGCCGGTGTAGTTGGATATCCATGATCGTTTGAGCGATGCAGCAATTGGCCAGAAAAATGTTTGCAGAAATCGGCTGGGGTATTCCAAGCTCGATCGTCCTGCATCTGTTGCTGGCCATTGTTCTGCTCGTCCGCCTGCCGGAATTGCCAACCGCGCAGGAACAGAGCGTCAATGTAGAGCTTGTTCCCCCGCCGCCGCCCGCCGAGGACAAGCCCAAACAGGACCAGGACAAGCCCGCTCCTGCGCAACGGCAGGCGCAGGCCCAGAAGCTTGCCTTTGAGTCCGCTTCCAACGATCCGAAAGATGAGACGCCGGAGCGACCGGACGTTTCACCGGCAGCACCGGAAACCGGCGAAAAACCCGACGAAGCTCCACCCGCGACAACCGAGACCAAGAACGAGCAGCCGCAGGACAAAGAACAGGAAGCGGTGGAGCTGCAGGCTCAATCCGCAACTGCGGAGAACGCGAACGAGGCGGCAGCCCCTGCTGTTCAGAACCCGCCTGTTCCCCAGCCCAAACCGGAACAGGCAACGCCGGCCACCAAGGCCGTTTCGGAGCAAAAGGCTGAAAACTTCAAACAGGCGCGCAGGCTTTATTCCAAGGATGCCTTGTCTGACCCGCGTGTGAAACAGGCGCTCGGCAAACTCTCACCGACGGATCGCGTCATCCAGATTTGCAGCATCGAGGCGCTTGAACAGATCCGCCGCCAGCAGCCGGGCGCTTTTCCCGACATGCTGGCGCGCGCGGGCGGTTCGGTTTCCAACAGCGGCCTGACGGTCAGCAACAGCGCCTTTCGCAGCCGCGCCCAATGGTATGGCGTGGATTTCAAATGTCAGGTCAATGCGGAGGCCATGTCGATCCAGTCCTTCAGCTACGCCATCGGCCACGCCATCCCCGAAAGCGAATGGGGCGCACGGCAACTGCCCAGAGACTAGAATATGAAGTGATGAGACAAGACTGGCAGCATTTGCTAGAGTTGTCGGTGTAATGCCCCACGAAACTAACACTGAATGGAGACAGATATGAAAGTCGTATTTGTAACGACCGCTGTCCTCGCTCTGTCGGTTACGGTTGCGATGGCAGACTGCACTTACCACAATGCGCAATCGTCAACAAAAATGGAAAAGCCGCAAACAACGGCAAGCGCAGAAACTACGGCGCCCACCCAGAAGTAAACTATATTTCCAACAGGAGGCCCTTCGAAACGGTGCCTCCTGTTCGGGATAGCGCTGTTCAAAGCCGCAAGCTGATACCAGCCTTGCGTAGAAGCCAGTAAAACAGCGCCGTCGCGCCGACACCCAGAACAATCGCCCAGCCGAAACCGGACCCGTCGCCTGTGAAGGGCAATCCGGCAGTGTTCATCCCGAAAATACCGGCAATCAGCGTGCCGGGCAGCAGCAATGCGCTCATCACCGCCATCACTTTGAGGCTGCGGTTTGAATCATCCGCCAGTTCCGCTGCAATCTCTTCCTGCAACAACCGCGCACGATCATTGACCATGACGATTTCACGGTCGAGGCGCTCAAGCCGCATGGAAAGCCGCTTCAACGCGGCATGCCCCATCTCAGGCAAGGTCCAGTCCAGACGGTCTTCCTCTTCAAACAAAGCCACCATACCGGCCACCGGACGATGCAGCGAGACCGCCAGTCTGCGCACTTCCTTAAGATCCCTGCGTTCATCATTCAACCGCTCGGTCACCAACCGATCCTCAACAGTATCGAGCATCTTGCTCGCCCCATTGAGCCTGATTGCGGTGTTCTTGCAGAAGGCCGTAACCACCGCCTCAAATAATTCATAGGCCGTTGCCGGGCAAAAACCGCTGGCAAAGGAATGGCGCACCCTGTCTACGGCTTCCAGAGGATGCCGCCTGCCGGTTACCAGAAGCCCGCCCGTCACCGCAAAATGCAGACGGCCGATTGTGGTGGACATGCGCTCCATGTCCTGATGCATGTCGGCGATGACGCCATGGATCGTTCCGGCCTCATGGTTGAGCACCAGGCTATCGTCATGCCCTTCCAATATTGCCCGCGCCGACGCGGGCAAGGCACAGCGCTCCGTGAGCCAGCCCTGTGACCGCTGATCGACCAGATCGACATGCAGCCACACCCAGCCGTCATTAGCGGCCAGCGCAGCATCCACTTCGTCTGCCTTGAGTTCCACAACCGCATGATCGGGGCGCTTGTGATAGGCCCCCACCAGACCGGGACTATGTTCCTTCAGCGAACCGTGAATAATGTTCAATGTCGTGTACCAATGCCCGGAACAAAGCGGCCCCGCATCGAGCCTCTAATACACTTCCGGCACATACATTTCGGACGGGGTCTGGTGACGTACATAATCGTCATGGCGCACGCGTTCCGGCAGATGGATGGCCGACTTCGGCACATCCTCATAAGGGATCTGCGACAGAAGATGGGCGATGCAATTGAGGCGCGCCTTTTTCTTGTCGACGGCCTCGACAACCCACCATGGCGCTTCGGCAATATGGGTGCGGTGCAGCATCTCTTCCTTGGCCTTGGTGTAGTCTTCCCAATGAACGCGGCTTTCGAGGTCCATCGGCGAAAGCTTCCACTGCTTCAGCGGATCGTGGATACGCATGTTGAAGCGGAATTCCTGCTCTTCGTCGGTGATCGAGAACCAGTATTTGATGAGAATGATCCCGGAACGCACCAGCATGCGTTCAAATTCGGGAACGGAGCGGAAAAACTCTTCCAGTTCCTCCTTCGTGCAAAAGCCCATGACCCGCTCGACACCGGCCCGATTATACCAGGAGCGGTCGAACAGGACCATTTCGCCAGCGGTCGGCAGATGCGGCACATAACGCTGGAAATACCACTGATTGCGCTCGCGTTCGGTGGGAGCAGGCAGCGCGACGACGCGGCAGACACGCGGATTGAGACGCTGCGTCACGCGCTTGATCGCGCCACCCTTGCCAGCGGAATCGCGGCCCTCGAACAGCACGACGACTTTGAGCTTCTTGTGCTGCACCCAGTCCTGGAGCTTCACCAGCTCATGCTGGAGACGAAACAGCTCGCGGAAATAAAGGCGGCGTTCAAGTGTTTGTTCGGCGGGGCCGGACATGCCCTCGGCGACCAGCGCATCGAGCCGCTCCTCCTCGATCTGCATTTCCAGCTCTTCATCGAAACTGTCGGCGATTTCCGCCTTGATACGGTCCAGATGGCTGCTCTCGAACATGTTCACACCATAAGCTGAAGATGACACCCGAAGCCGCGACGACTCCGCGCAATTGCACGGAATACTAGAAGTGGCTCATGACGGTTTCGTGACGCAATCCGGTCGCGCGGGTGTCAACAAAGGCGATATCAAGCCCTATTACAGATTCGCAATTTTAAAGTGCGCTATGGACCCGGTTGAATTGACGCCTACGTAAAAAATAAGCTTTCGTTGAAAGCCGTTTGATTGCATTCTCCCGCAGATGCGAACCACCGGGATCGTTCAATGATTGCAAAACCTTCCTACCGTTTCCTCCGCTCCGGACGAAGCGTCATATTCGGAACCACGGCTGCCTTTGCATTCTGCATTTCGGCAATAACATTTGGCGCTCCGGCCCGTGCCGATTCCCGCAACGTGGTTCCGGTTGCGGTGATGAAGGTGGCGGCAAGCGATTATCAGCCCCGATTGACGCTTTCCGGCGCGATTGCCGCCCGCTCGCTGGTCAACACCTCGTTTCGCCTTGGCGGGCAGGTCGTGGAGCGCAAGACCGAGATCGGCCAGCATGTCGAGAAAGGCGAGCTGATCGCCCGCATCGACGATGCCGAACAGCAGGCGAATCTGCGTGTTGCTCAGGCCTCGAAGGATGCTGCGCAGGCGCAGCTCGTTCAGGCGGACGCCAATTTCAAACGCCAGAAGGCGCTTCTCGCGCAGGGTTTCACGACCCGCAGCACCTATGATCAGGCAAACCAGACCCTGCAAACCGCGCAAAGCGCGCTTTCGAGCGCCGAAAGCCAGCTTAGCGACGCGCGCGACCAGCTGTCCTACACCGAACTGCGCGCCCCGGTTTCCGGTGTCGTCACGGCGCGCAACATCGAAGCGGGTCAGGTGATACAGGCCGCGCAGACGGCGTTTTCGATTGCCGAGGATGGACCACGCGATGCCGTATTCGACGTGCAGGAAACGCTGGTCAACCACGCCAAGGACGGCATGGGCGTGACAATTGCGCTGCTGTCGGACGCTTCCATTGTTGCAGAAGGGCAAATCCGCGAAATCTCTCCGGTCGTCGATGCGCAGACCGGCACGGTCCGGGTCAAGGTTGGCATTGCCAAAACCCCGCCACAGATGGCGCTTGGTGCGACCGTCACCGGAACGGTGCATATGGATAGCCGTCAAGTCATCGTCCTGCCATGGAGCGCCATGACATCCGACGCCGGACGCCCCGCTGTTTGGCGGGTGGCTGACGATACCCATGTTACAACGCTGGTTCCAATCACCGTGCTTTCCTATGAAAAGGAACGGGTGATCGTGGATGGCGGCTTGAACGACGGCGAACTGATCGTCACGAAAGGCGCGCAGATGCTGCGGTCGGGCGAGCCGACCGAAATCATGCAGACGCAAGAAGGGGCGGTTGCGCAATGATGCGAGAATTCCGAAAGCCCATTGCCATCCCCCTGATGCGCGCCGCTGTGCTGATGACCACGCTTGTGCTCGCAGCCTGCGGCAAGAGCGATGAAAGCGAAGCGGAGGCCGAACCCGTCCGCCCGGTTCTCTACATGGTTGTTGAACCGCGACCGGCCACGCAGGCGGGGTTTGCCGGTACGATCGAGCCGCGCTATTCGACCGATCTCGCCTTCCGCGTGCTTGGGCGCATCATCAGCCGTCCGGTGCAGGTGGGCGATCTGGTGCAGAAGGGTGAGAGCGTCGCAACGCTTGATCCGTCGACGCTTGATCTGGCGATCCAGTCGGCGAAGGCCGATCTGGCGAGCGCCGAGGCGCAATATGCCAATGCCTCGGCCAGTGAGGAACGGCAGCGCATTTTGCTGCAGGGCAACAATGTTTCGCAGGCCGATTATGATGCCGCCAGACAGGCGCGCGACAGCGCCAGTGCAGGACTGGAAAAGGCCCGGGCCGGGCTGAAAAAGGCGCAGGACCAGCGCAGCTATGCCGTATTGCGCCCCGACTATGACGGAGTAATTTCGGCAACCAATGCCGAAGTTGGACAGGTGGTCGCCGCCGGTCAGGCAGTGATGACGGTGGCGCGCCCGGACATTCGTGAAGCCGTGGTCGATATTCCCGACAGCATGACACAGTATTTCGCGCCGGGTGCTGCCTTCAATGTGCAGCTTCAGGCTGATCCGTCGGTGACGGGAACCGGCACTGTGCGGGAAGTCGCGCCGCAGGCGGATGCGCAGACCCGCAGTCGCCGGGTCAGAATTGCCCTCGACAATCCTCCCGACGGTTTCCGTCTCGGGGCGACCATCCGCGCCGCTTTGGCGACGCCGGAGAAGGATGTGGTGCGCCTGCCGATCCAGGCCCTGCGCGAGGACAACGGCAAGACAAGCATCTGGATTATCGATCCCGACAAACAGACCGTCTCGCTACACGATGTTCAGGTTATCGCGCGGCAGGGCGGCAATTTCGTTGCCGGTGGTGTCGAGGTCGGCAGCTATGTGGCGATTGCTGGCGTCTATGAATTGAAAGAAGGACAGAAAGTCCGTCTGGACCAGAAAGGAACTGGCCTGTGAAAAAGGGATTCAATCTGTCCGACTGGGCTTTGAACCACAGATCGCTGGTCTGGTATTTCATGCTCGTGTTTCTGGTCGCAGGCTTCGTGTCCTATCTCGATCTCGGTCGCGAAGAAGACCCGGAATTTACCGTCAAGACGATGGTGGTGCAGGCCAACTGGCCCGGCGCTTCGGTGGAAGAAACGCTCAATCAGGTCACGGATCGCATCGAGAAGAAGCTCGAGGAACTCGATACGCTCGATTATACGCGCAGCGTAACGACCGCGGGCCAGTCTGTCGTCTTCGTTTTCCTGAAGGACACGGTGCGTAAACGTCAGGTCACCGACGCCTGGAATGAAGTCCGGCATATGCTGGACGATATCAAGCCGGAACTGCCTGATGGCGTTTATGGGCCTTATTATAACGACAAGTTCGGCGATGTTTTCGGGAATATCTTCGCCTTCACCGCTGATGGTCTGTCCATGCGACAGCTGCGTGATTATGCGGAAGATGTGCGCGCCAAGATTTTGACGCTGCCCAATGCCGGTGAGGTCGAGCTGATCGGCGCGCAGGACGAGGCGATCTATCTCGAATTTTCGACGCGGCAGGTCGCAGCACTTGGTCTCGACCAGCAGGCCGTGCTTCAGGCCTTGCAGGACCAGAACGCGATCACGCCATCGGGCGTCGTTCAGGCCGGGCCGGAACGGATCAGTGTCCGCGTCAGCGGCCAGTTCAATTCCGAAGCCGATCTGCGCGCGGTCAATCTGCGCGTCAATGACCGGTTCTTCCGCTTGTCCGATGTGGCCACCATCACGCGCGGCTATGTCGACCCGCCAACATCCATCTTCCGCGTCAATGGCGCGGATTCCATCGGGCTTGGCATCGGTATGAAGCCGAACGGAAATCTGCTGGAATTTGGCGCGGCGCTCGACAAGATGATGCAGCAGGTGACGGCGGAACTCCCTGTCGGCGTCAAGGTGTTCAAGGTGGCCGACCAGCCGCATGTCGTGAAGGAAGCCGTGTCCGGCTTTACCAGCGCGCTGTTCGAAGCCGTGGTCATCGTGCTTGCCGTCAGCTTTGTCAGCCTTGGCTTGCGCGCCGGATTCGTGGTGTCGCTATCGATCCCGCTCGTGCTTGCGATCACCTTCCTGTCGATGTCGCTTCTGGATATTTCACTGCAACGCGTGTCGCTCGGCGCGCTTATCATCGCGCTCGGCCTTTTGGTCGATGATGCCATGATCGCCGTCGAAATGATGGTGGCGCGACTGGAATTCGGCGACCCGATCAACAAGGCCGCCACTTACGTCTATTCGCATACGGCCTTTCCGATGCTGACAGGCACACTTGTGACCATTGCGGGCTTCATCCCGATCGGCCTCAATTCCAGTCAGGCGGGTGAATATACCTATACGCTCTTTGTGGTGATCGCCGTTTCGCTGGTGGTGTCGTGGATTGTCGCGGTGCTGTTTGCGCCGCTGCTGGGCGTCACATTCCTGCCCAAGAAAATGAAGCCCCATGCGGAAAAGCGCAGCCGCTTCTTTGAAGCCTTTTCCAGGGCGCTGTTGCTGGCGATGCGCTATCGCTGGGTGACCATCGTGACAACCGTCCTTCTGTTTGCGGTTTCAGTTTTCGGGATGCGCTTCATCGAACAGCAGTTCTTCCCGCAGTCGGATCGTCCGGAACTGGTTCTCGACTGGACCTTGCCGCAAAACAGCTCTATCGCCGAAACCCGGGCGCAGATGGAGCGTTTCGAAGAAACCATGCTAAAAGGCAATCCCGATATCGAGCATTGGAGCACCTATGTCGGGCAAAGCGCGATCCGGTTCATCCTCTCCTTCGACGTGCAGCCGAACAATCCCTATTTCGGCCAGATGGTCGTCGTCGCCAAGGATGTCGAAGCGCGAGACCGCCTGAAGGCCAAGTTCGATGAGGTCTTCCGCAAGGATTATGTCGGCACCGACGTCTATGTGAAATTCCTGGAGCTTGGACCGCCGGTCGGACGCCCCGTGCAATACCGCATTTCCGGCCCGGACATTCAGAAACTGCGTGGTCTGGCGCAGGATTTCGCTGGCATCCTGACTGCCGATGAAAGACTGGGTGTGGTCAATTATAACTGGAATGAGCCCGGCCGCGTGATCCGTGTCGATGTCATGCAGGACAAGGCGCGCAAGCTTGGCATTTCATCCAAGGATATTGCTACGACGCTGAACGGTGTCGTCGGCGGCATCACCATCACGCAGGTTAGGGATTCGATTTATCTGATCGATGTCGTCGTGCGCGCGCAAAAGCACGAACGCGATTCCATCGACACCTTGCAGAGCCTGCAAATTGCGACCGGCAACGGCACCTCGGTGCCGCTCGCTTCCATCGCCAATTTCCGCTACGAGCTTGAGCAGCCCGTCATCTATCGCCGCTCGCGCATCCCGACGATCACTGTCGCGGCGGGCATCATCGACAAGACCATGCCGGATACGATCGTGAAAGACCTCGGCCCCGCGATCAAGGCTTTCGCCGACAAGCTACCGGCTGGCTACTATATTCAGACCGCAGGCACGGTTGAGGAAAGCGGCAAGAGCCAGGGCCCGATTGCAGCCGTCGTTCCGCTGATGCTGTTTGTGATGGCGACTGTGCTGATGCTGCAGTTGCAGAGTTTCCAGCGCCTGTTCCTCGTGGTGGCGGTTGCGCCGCTTGGATTGATCGGCGTGGTTGCAGCACTCCTGCCAAGCGGCAAACCGCTTGGTTTCGTCGCCATTCTAGGCGTGCTGGCGCTGATCGGCATTCTGATCCGAAACTCCGTCATCCTGATTGTGCAGATCGAGGAACATATCACCGAAGGCATGAAGCCCTGGGATGCTGTGATGATCGCCAGCCAGCACCGTATGCGCCCGATTGCACTGACGGCGGCGGCGGCAAGCCTTGCGCTGATCCCCATTGCCCGCGAAGTGTTCTGGGGGCCGATGGCCTATGCCATGATGGGCGGCATCATCGCTGGCACGGCGATCACCCTCCTGTTCCTGCCAGCACTCTATGTGGCATGGTTCCGCATCAAGGAACCGGACGCAGAAGAAACGCCCGCGCCACAACATTGATATTGCAACGAAATCAGTCTGGAGCGGGAATCCGCTCCAGACTGCCACACCCCCTCACAAAAATTTTACACTCCACCCTTGAACCGGGCAAAAACATACACATTTGAAGAAGGCAGCGCCGGGCCCCTCTGGTCATGGTTTTCCGCTATGGCGATGTCGGGGCTGCTCCACTTGTTCAAATGGAGATGGTCCGGCGATGGATTCGCTTATTTTAGCCCTTTCGGGCGATTTTCTCGGCACACCTGTATACTTCTGGGCGGCATTCATCACGATCGTCGTGGGTTTGCTGGTATTTGATCTTGGTATTCTCCATCGCGACGAACATGAAATCGGAGCCAAGGAGAGCCTGCTCCTTTACGGCTTCTATGTCCTCATCGCATTGGCGTTCGGCGGCTGGGTCTGGTGGGAACGCGGCGCGCAGGCGGGCCTCGAATTCTACACCGGCTATCTGATTGAGCAGAGCCTTGCGATGGACAATATGTTCGTCATCGCAACGATTTTCGGCTTTCTTGCCATCCCGCGCCTTTATCAGCACCGCGTGCTGTTCTGGGGTATTCTGGGCGTCATCGCCTTCCGCGCGGTTCTGATCGGGCTGGGCGCGGCATTGGTGCATGAGTTCAACTGGATCCTGTTCCTGTTCGGCGCCTTCCTCGTCTTCACCGGCTTCAAGATGTTCCGCCATCAGGATGAAACGCCCGATATCGAGCAGAATGCGGTTTTCCAGTTCCTGCGCAAGCGCTTCAATATCACCAGCGAAGTGCATGGACGTCATTTCACCGTCAAGAAGCCACACCCGAAAACCGGCAAGCTCGTCACCTGGCTAACGCCGCTTGCGGTCGCGCTGATCATGGTTGAAACCGTCGATCTGATCTTTGCCGTCGACTCCGTCCCTGCCGTGTTTGCCGTCACGCAGGATACATTTATCGTCTACACCTCGAACATCTTCGCCGTCCTCGGCCTGCGTGCGCTCTATTTCGCACTCGCCGCCGCCATGAACCGCTTCCGCTATCTTCAGGTATCGCTGGCGATCATTCTGGTGCTGATCGGTATCAAGATTTTCCTCGTGCCGCTGGGTGTTCATATCAACACACTGCTGTCGCTGGTGGTAACGCTCGGCATTCTCGCAAGCGGTGTGCTCTACTCGCTCTACAAGACCCGCAACGAGCCGGATATGAGCGTCGAGGAACTGGCCGCGCAACAGCATAAGGAAGGCTGATCGCAAGCCCTGCTTTCCTCAAGACAAAGCCCCCGGACTTGGTTGGTCCGGGGGCTTTCATTTCGAGGTGACGCTTAAGAAGCGATATAGTTTTTCAGGAAGGCCCGCGTCCGGTCCTGCTGCGGGTTGCGCAACACGTCTGCGGGCGCGCCTTCTTCAACCACAAAGCCGCCGTCCATGAAGATGATCCTGTCGGCAACCTCGCCGGCAAAGCGCATTTCATGCGTCACGATCAGCATTGTCATATGCTCGGCTGCAAGCTGCTTCATGACCGCATTCACTTCATCGACCAGTTCCGGATCGAGCGCCGAGGTCGCCTCGTCGAACAGCATCACCTTCGGCTGCATGGCAAGCGCGCGGGCAATGGCAACGCGCTGTTTCTGGCCGCCGGACAGGCGTGACGGGTAGACGTCCACCTTGCTGGCGAGCCCTACCTTGTTGAGCAGTTCCAGCGCCAGTTCGCGGGCCGCCGATTTGGACATGCCCTTCAGCTTTGTCGGTCCCAGCGTGATGTTTTCCAGCACGGTGAGATGCGGAAACAGATTAAAGTGCTGAAACACCATGCCCATCTGCTGGCGCACCGCGTTGATGTGCTTTTCAAAAGCCTGCCCACTCAGCGGCTGGTTGACCTGCAGCCCGTCGAGCCAGACTTCGCCGCCATTCAGCGTCTCCAGATGATTGATAGAGCGCAGCAATGTGCTCTTGCCCGAACCACTCGGGCCGATGATCGCGATGATCTGGCCACGCGATACCGAAAGATCGATCCCTTTCAGAACCTCCAGCGCACCATAGGCTTTGCGGGCGCCTTTCACTTCAACCATAGGCTTCAAGGCGCTCATCGCGTAACCTCCACTTTTCTTTCGATATGCCGCAGGCCCGCTTCCATGATGAGGTTGACCACGTAATAAAGTGCGGCGGCAGTCAGATAGAACTCAAAAGGACTATAGGTTTCACTGATGGCGATTTGCGCGCTGTGAACCAGTTCGGCGATGCCGATGATCGACACCAGCGACGTATCTTTCAACAGCACGATCATATTGTTTCCGATGGGCGGAATGGTGTTGCGGATGGCCTGCGGGATGATGATATAGCGCAGCGTCTGCCCCTGGCTTAGCCCGATGGATCGCGCACCTTCCGTCTGCCCCGGATCGACCGAGACGATGCCCGCCCGGAACACATCCGCATTATAGACCGCGAAATGCAGGCTCAATCCGAGAATGCCCGCAAACAGGGCCGGAATGTCGATCCCGATCTGCACCAGACCGTAATAGATGAGATAGAGCTGCAAAAGCAGCGGCGTTCCCATGAAGAGCCACATGAAGAAGCGGACCGGATAGGCGAACAAAGCCGGTGCATAAAGCACAACCAGCGCAAAGACGATGCCGAGGATAAAGCTCAGCGCGCTGGATGCGACCGCAAGAACGATGGTCCACCACAATCCGGTCAAGAGCAGATCGGTATAGGGAGCGACGATACTAAAATCGAGAACTGGCATTGCGTCCTCCCTCAGCGTGCAGCGAAGCGCTTGTCGAGCAGATCGACAAGCGACGCCACCACATAGACGATGAGCATGTAAATGACCGCAGCAACTGCGAAAATCTCGAATGGCTTGTAGGTCGAGCTGATGAAGCGTTGCGCCGTATAGGTGAGTTCAACCACGGAAATGGTCGATACCAGCGCCGAACCCTTGACCAGAGCAACCGCATTCACACCGAGCGGGCGGATCATCAGGCGTGCGGCCTGTGGCAGAATGATGAGGCGCAGCGTCTGGCCGCGGCCAAACCCGATCGAGCGGGCTGCCTCGTCCTGGCCCCGATCCACGCTTGCAATTGCGCCGCGAATAGACTCGGCCATGTAAGCGCCGATATTGAGCCCCAGACCGATCACACCCGCCGCATAGGGCTCCAGTTCGAGCCCGATCTGCGGGCCACCGAAATAAAGCACGAACAGCTGCACGAGGCAGGGCGTTCCACGAAAAATGCTGACATAGGCGCCGGACAAAAAACGCAGAACAAAGCTGTTAGAAAGGCGTCCGACGACCAGAATGCCCGCAATGACGAATCCCAACACAAGAGCAAGCACGGAAATCTGCACAGTTACCCATGCCGCCTCCAGAAAAAACGGGAGGACGTGCCGCATTAACGCAAGATCCATAGAACTACTCCGGAAGATCGCATGTACCGGCCCGGATAAACCGGGCCGGATTAAAAGCCAGCTTAGCGAATATCGCTACCGATCCACTGCATCGAGATCTTCTCGTAGCCGCCATCGGCGAGCATGTCGTCGAGTGCCTTCTGCATGGCAGCCTTGAGTTCCGGATTGTTCTTGCGAATGGCAATGCCGAGCGCCTCACGACCGCCTTCGATATTCGGCGTATCGAGAATGCGAACCTTCTGGCCGGTTTCCTTCACCGCGATCTTCACCGGAATACTGTCCATGACAAGAGCATCGATGCGGCCTGCATCAAGATCAATCAACATTTCCGGCAGGCCCTTATAGGTGCGAACATTGAGGTCGCCCTGTGCCTTGGCCCACTTCTCATGGGCATCACCCATGGTCACACCCACGGTCTTGCCATTGAGGTCTTCCAGTTTCTGGATGGGGGCGTCTTCCTTGACCACAACCGTGCGGCCCGCATGGTAGTAGGGTCCCACAAAATCGACGGCCTTTTCACGCTCTGGGGTGATGGTCATGGAGGCGACAACAGCATCGTATTTCTTGGCCAGAAGACCTGCAATGATACCGTCAAATGGCGTGGTCACGAGCTTGACCTTCACGCCCAGACGATTGGCGATTTCCGTTCCGATCGAAGCATCGAAGCCTACCACCTGATTATCGGCATTGGTGAAGCTGAACGGAGGATAGGCGCCACTCATGGCGACGCGTAACTCACCGGTTTCCTTGAGCTTTTCCAGCTCATCCGCATGCGCTGGCATGGCGGAAAAGGCGGCGGCGAGTGCTACGGCTGCAGCCGCAAACATGGTCTTGAGCTTGCTATTCATGGCTTTGGTGTTTCCTCTGGATTGGTCTTATTGTTAGGCTTATGGTTTGCCATCAACCTTCATCGACAGAGCTTGGCACAGGCCTTGTTTCCAAGCATCCTGCAATATGACTGCCAGCCCGACACATTGCCGGAAATGACCGGCATATTGTCGGCGGACGAGGGCGCGATTTTAAAAGAAAAGGCCGCACTCCCACCCGGCGAACCGGATCGGAATGCGGCCTTGAAAATCGGCCCTGATGTTGGAGGCTTTACTTCAACGCAGCCTCGAAACTGTCGGCCAGAACGCTGAGCAAATGATCTGCATTGGCGCGGCTGAACACCATGGACGGGCGCATCTTCAACACGTTGTCATGCGGACCCTCAGTCCCCATCAGGATGCCGCGTTCGCGCGCGCCGTCATTGATCTTGCGGGCCAGCGCCGTTGCTGGCGCCTTGGTCTTGCGATCCGTGACAAGCTCGATACCGAGGAACAGTCCCTGACCGCGAACATCGCCGATAATATCGAAGCGCTGCTGCATCTTACGGAAACCGTTGATGAGATAGTTTCCGACAGTCAGCGCATTCTCGCGCAGCTTGTCGCGTTCGATCACGTCGATGACTGCAAGACCAGCGGCACAGGACACCGGATTGCCGCCGAAGGTGTTGAAATATTCCATGCCGTTATTGAAGCTGTCTGCGACTTCGCGCATGGTCACGACAGCCGACATGGGATGGCCATTGCCAATCGGCTTGCCCATGGTGACGATATCCGGCACCACATCCTGCATTTCAAACGCCCACCAATGGCTGCCGACGCGACCGAAACCGACCTGCACTTCGTCGGCAACGCAAAGTCCGCCTTCGGCACGAACCATAGCGTAGACTTCCCTGAGGTAGCCTTCTGGCAGGAATACCTGACCGGCGACACTTGGAATCGATTCCGCAAAGAACATAGCCGGCGCACGACCCTGCTTGCGCATGGTGTCGATCTGTTCGGCAATGCTCTCGGCAAAGCGCTTGCCATGTTCCTCCAGCGGCCAGTCTTCCGGGGCGTGGTAGCTGTCGGGAATGACCGCCTCATAGACGTGATCCGGTCGCCCTTTACCGCCCTTCCGCTTGTATTTGTAGGGGCTGAGATCGATCAGCTCCTGCGTGGTGCCGTGATAGGCCCAGTCGAGAACGATGGCTTCCTTGCGGCCCGTATGATTGCGTGCCATGCGCAGCATCAGGCTGTTTGCTTCGCTACCCGAGCAGGCGAAGGACGCGACCGTCAGTCCTTCCGGCAAGGTTGCCGTCAGCCGTTCGGCGTAGGCCACGATGTTGTCGTGCAGATAGCGGGTGTTGGTATTGAGCAGCGCCGCCTGACGGGCGATGGCTTCCACCACTTCCGGATGGGCGTGCCCCAGATGGCAAACATTGTTGAAGCAATCGAGATAGGCGCGACCGTAATTGTCGATCAGCCACGTCCCCTCGCCGCGCACGAACTTGATCGGCTCGGAATAGGAAATCGACAGGTTCGGCAGCAGTATTTCCTTGCGCTTCGCGATGATTTCTGCGCGGGTGCGTCCATCCTGATGGAAGGTCTCCGGCGGAATGCCCGCCAGCCCCGCCACATCCGGGAAAACATCGGCCCAGACGTCGAGATAGGCCGCTTCGCCGACGCCCAGAATTTCGGTTGCCGACAGATTGATATCCGTCGTCATTTCGAAATGCAGATGCGGGGTCCACCCGCCATTTTCGTGAATATCGCCCATATGGCCGACGAGATCGCCAGCTTCCAGCCTCTCGCCCGGCTTGAGACGACCGAGCGCCTCATGTGCCATATGCCCCCACAGGGTTACAAAAGGCGGGCAGCCTTCCGGGCGATGCTCAAGCTTGACGAGACCGCCATAGCCGAGCGGTTCGCGTTCGATTTCAACGCTGACGACCGTTGCGGCCAGCGGCGTGTAAAGCGGCGTTCCGGCAGGCATGAACAGATCGACGCCCAAATGGTGGATGCGGCGCTGTCCTTCGATGAAGCGCGATTCAAACGCGGTGTCGGTATAGACAGTGCGCTTTTCGCCCCAGGGGCCGATACCGAGCTGAACGTTGTTCTCAGTGCAGAAATTATCCCACCATTCCGTCGCTTCCCTGGCGCGCTGTTCGGCGGAGGCAACCGTCATGACATGCGTTTCATCGCCATAAGGCACCAGCGCCTTGGTCATAGTTGCCGGTGCCGGATGCACAATCGGCGCGAATGTCTTGCTGTTATCGGCGATCCATTTGCGAACCGCGCCTGCACCCTCGATAGCGTCGAAGCCGCAGGCCTTGCGCAGAATAGCGGTGGCAAAACGCGTGTTCATCGCGTCCATCTTTTCCAGAAGACGCCAGGCCGGAGCCTCGCTGATCGCCAGATATGGATTGTCGTCCGTCTTGTCGTGGCGCGAAGCCGAGAAGGTCACGCTGGTGACAAGACGCATGGCGATGAGATCGAACAGAACATCGATTTCTTCCGCCTTGAGCGGATATTTTTCATGGAACCCGGCGGCCAGTGCCGCTGCCGCGCCAATTGGATCTTCCATGTCGAGAATGGAATAGGCGCAGGCAATGGCGACTTCGGCAATCAGAACCGTGTGAACGGCATCGCCGAAATCGATCAATCCGGCAATCTGTTCATGGTCGCTCTTGCTGACCAGTACATTCCAGTCATTCGCATCATTGTGGATGACCTGTGCACGCAGGCGCGACAGTTTCGGCGCGACGCGGTTTTCAAAACGCACGATGAAGCGCTCAAGCAGCGAACGCCTGTCGGCATCGCCGACGAAATGCAGGCGCGTGCGCGCACGGGCCGCATGGCGCAAATCCCAATCGAGATCGCGCACGGCGCCCGGATGGATGAAGCCCTGCAAGGCATGGTCCAGTTCGCCAAGCGCGCGACCGAGATTGCGCATCAGCCCAAACGTGCGTTTGACTTCCGCGAGGGGAACACCCGGCAGCCAGCCGACCAGCCGCATGGCATGGCGCTCGCCACCGCTCGCCACAGCCGATGCAAGCACATCGCCCGAAAGGCTTGGCTTCAGATGCGGAACCGCGAGCTTCGCATCGGCACTGGCCAGATGCTGCAGAAGCGCGGTCTGGAATTCGCTTTCGACCTGCGGCTCGCTGGCATTGACGATTTTTAAAATCCAGTCGGCATCCGTTCCGGTCTCCAGACGAAAATTGCGATCGCGTTCGCTGTCGAGCGGCGATGCCGTGGCAGTGACACCAAAGACTTCAATGGCCAGCTTCTCGGCATCGGCTGCGGAAAACTGCGGGTTCGGATGGGACAGATCGGTCATGGATAGTGCGTTTCCAGTTTAGATTTCTTATCAGAACCTTGGCACGCAATGCGTTTTCGGGCATCAAGTATCCTGTCGGAAGAACCGGCACTTTGTCGGAATGGACCGGCATATGTCCGGTCATGCGTATAGGGTAACGATGCGGGAACTTGACGCGAAAGATCGCGAAATACTGGCAATTCTGTCCAAGGAAGCGCGCATCGCGCTGAAGACGCTGGCCGGTCGTATCGGCTTGTCCCGCAGCGCGACCAGCGAGCGCGTCACAAATCTGGAACGCAGCGGCGTCATTCGCGGCTATCGCGCGGATATTGGCGAGATCGATACCAATTTCATCCGCGCTATTTTGCTCGTAAGCCTGAAACGCACGCCTGCGCTGGCGCTTCTCGACATATTGGCGCAGCACGCGGAAGTCCGCCGCGTCTCATCGGTCAGCGGGCAGCTTGATCTGGTTGTCGAGCTGGAAGCGGCGACAATCGACGACCTCAACCGCGTGCGCGATCTCGTTGCCGCCCATGATATCGTGGACGATATCACCACGGCCTTCGTGCTGCGGCGCGATATCGACCGCGAAGTCCGATAATCCTTCAGGCGGCAGGCGGGGCTTTCTGCTCCACCTGTTTAACTCTGATAAATATCCGCGCGGGTTTGCGGCACAGCCGAAATGCCGCGTTTGCGCTTCGAGGCAAGTGTCTGGTTGATCTGGACTGTTCCGCGTTCAAACGCCAAGGCACAGCCTGCGAGATAAAGTATCCAGAGCCGCGCCTTCGGATAGCCGACCTCGGCGACAGCCTTGTCGAAATTGGCATGAAGCCGTTCCGCCCACAGGCGGCAGGTGCGCCCATAGTGCTCACGGAGATTTTCCACGTCATGCACCTCGAAGCCATGGCCTTCGAGATTCTCGACGGTCATGCCCAGATGGTCCAGCTCGCCGCCGGGGAAGATATATTTCACCAGCGCCAGATGTTCCGCACTTTTGCGGTTGAAGCTCTTCTTGTTCTTCTTCATCCGGCGGGTGATGGCGTGATGCATATAGAGGCCGCCCGGCCGCAGCAAACGACGCACAGACTTGAAATAGGTATCGTAATTGGCAATGCCGACATGTTCGAACATGCCGATGGAAGAAATCTTGTCGAACTCCTGATCAAGCTCGGTATAAGACTTGATGTGGATGGTGATCTTGTCTTCCAGCCCGGCAGCCTTGATCCTTTGTCGGGCGAGTGCCGTTTGCGCTTCCGACAGAGAAACGCCGGTTCCGATCACGCCGTAATTCTGCACGGCATGGATCAAAAGCGCGCCCCAGCCGCAGCCGATATCGAGAAAGCGGTCGCCCGGTTTCAGGCGCAGCTTGCGGCAGATCAGGTCCAGCTTGTCAAACTGCGCCTGATCCAGACTGTTTTGCCAGTCGGTGAAATAGGCGCAGGTATAGACCATGCGTTCATCAAGAAACAGCTGATAGAACTCGTTCGACACATCGTAGTGATGGGTGATCGCTTCCTTGTTGGAGCCGCTGACGAAGGGCGACTTTCCGTCGATATTCGCCTGGTCCTTCGCCTTTCCGGCAAAGAGCAGTGATGGAATGCCTTTCAGCAACTGCCATTTCGGCAGCGCCTTGATGCGCTCCTTGAGATGACCGTCGATCTTTGTTTCTGCGACATCGAAGATAGTTCCGTTTTCGATATCCACCGCGCCGGAGGTCCAGAGACTGATAAGCGTATCGTAATTCGGCTTCAACACCACCTGACGCACGACCGAGGGGTCCTTGATCGCCAGCGTTGGCCCGTCGAAAGCGCCGATCTGGGTGCCGTCCCACAGTTTGACATTCAACTGCGGTTGAATGGTTTCAACAATGGTCCGAATGGTACGCGCCGCACCGGTCTCTGCTGCCATGCAATGTCTCCCAAGCTCGACATCGATTCGCTACGAAGAATTATCGTAATCTCTCCAATTGGAGAAAGCATCAGGAATACCGATCTGCTTTGCGGCGCGATACAAGTTACCGTGAACGCACAGCTTTTCAGCGTATAGTTTGACCGCGATGAATATCCTGCGGTCGTATTTTGGCAAGTGCCGACACCAGAACACCGGTGATGACAGCCTTGACCAGATCGCCCGGAATGAAGATGGCAAGGAGCTTGACCGCTTCAAGAAAAGGCTTTGCAAGGATCAGCGACATGCCGATAGCGCCGAACAGATAGAGCACCCCGATACAGCCCAGCACCGCGCCGAGAAAGGTGGACACGCCGAGATTGGCGATGGGTGCACGCTCGATGAAAAGGCCGGTCACATAAACCGCCGGTATCCAGCCGAGCAGAAAGCCGACCGTCGGGCCGGCAAAAACGCCGAGACCGCCGCGTCCGACCGCCAGAACCGGCAGTCCGATTGCCACCAGAAGGATGACCAGCGCCACAGCGGCAACACCGCGTTTTGGCCCCAGCACAGCACCGGCCAGCATGACGCCAAGATTTTGCGCGGTAATCGGAACACCGAAGCCGAGCGTAACGGCTGGCAGAAATCCGAGTGCGCAGATCAGCGCTGCAAACAGAGCCACGTGGGCGACATTTCTTTCCATAGGGGAGCCTTTACTTGAGAGTTCCGCCGCGAGCACGCAATGCTTCGGCAACATGATCGGCATCGTCGAGCGCCGCCAGCGACAGCGGCAGCACCAGTTGCCAGCCCGGACGCCTGCGCGACCGGGCGCGCCAGGCTTCAACAAGTTGTCTGGCCCGGACAATCAGCACCGGCGTAAAGCGTATCACCAGCGGGATGGCCGTTTCGAGAATTTTCGTCGGCAGGCCGAGGCGGCGCATAGGCGTGTTTAAGAACCGCAGCAGATGCACGAAATCTTCAAGCGGCGTGGTCATCGTCACCAGATTGGCGAGCGCAATCATCGTGGCCACGCGCACCGTGATCTCCACCCCTTCAAGCGCGGTGTAGAAAGCCAGATGCCAGAGAAAAATCACCGCAATAAAGGGTAGAACCGGCCGCATGGCCTGCAAGCCGACGCGAAAGAATACGCGCCCCGGGAGGGCGTAGAGCGCGAGACAAAACACCAACGCACCAAGCTGGAACCAGACCGACTTGACCATGAAAAGCGTCGTTGTGACGATGCAAAGTGTGGCCACCTTGGCCGCCACCGGCCATTGATGCGCGCGTGTTTTAACGGGAGAGGTGAGAGAGATCATCGCTCTTGCCCTGAAGGATCATTTCTTCAACATAACGGGTCAGAACCGTTTGCGCATCCCCGGTTTCCCGGATCTGGCCCTGATCGATCCAGAACACTTCCTCATAACCGTGCAGGTCTTCCGGGTGATGGGAAATGTGCAGAAGGCGCGCCTCGCCGCCATTCAGATAGCGCGCCAGCTGATGCCGTGTCGGAATATCGAGACCGGCAAAAGGTTCATCGAGAATGATCAGCGCCGGGCGCATGGCGACCACCGCCATCATGCAGACCAGATGCTTCTGCCCTTGCGACAGCGACTGGATGGCAGCATCGGCCCAATGGTCCTTGCCGAAATCGGCCAGTACCTTGGTCGCCATCGTGCGCGCATCGGCTTTGGTCGCGCCCTGCTGGCGCAGGCCGAACGCAATTTCCTCGATGACCGTTGGAAAGATGATCTGGTGTTCGGGGTTTTGAAACAGAATGCCGACGGTTGAAAGCGCGGCCTTGCGGTCTTCATAAATATCGTGGCCAGCGATACGGATCGCGCCTTCCGTTGGTTTCAGCAGCCCCGCCAGAAGCCGCGCAAGCGTGCTCTTGCCGGAGCCGTTTCTGCCGACAATGCCCATTCTGCGCGCATTGGAGTGAAGCGAAACACCGTGCAGAATTGGCCGCCCGGCTATCGCATAACCGACGCCATTGACAGCAATGAATGGTGCGGATGCGCCATTATCGGGCATGGTTCAACAAATCCTGCTTCGGGTCTTGTTCTGACATTTCTGCAAACCGTTGCAGGCTTTGACCAGAAGCCGGGCCCGATTGCAACCATGCAGACAAGCTACCGCGCTTGAAGCGTAGCGGAACTTGCATGGTCATTCGCCAAACGGGCGTGTTGGTTCATCCAATTTCGCTGTTTCCCGCCGCCGGAAAATTGGTTAATGTTTAGTAAATATGCGCCGATCTTGCGGCGACCCAACGCAGTTGGCGTTGGATGGGGGAGAAAATGAAAAATGCACAGCAGTTCAATGAAAGAGGATAATGGGGCAAAAGCGGAATTGCACGCCCACACACCATCGCGAACAAACCGACCATTTAAGCGACCGATCTGGATCGACCGGCTGACCGCTTCGGAGCTGACGCTTTTCGCCTGTTCGTGTGCCGTCGGCACGGTGCTGGTGCTAAGCCAGGTACTCCAGTTCTGAGAGCCTGTTCCTGCGGCGCTATGAAAAAGGCGGGACCAATAGATCCCGCCGCTTATTTTATCAGGCTGCCAGAGAAGCCATATCGATTACGAAGCGATAGCGCACGTCGCTTTTCAGAACGCGCTCGTAAGCCTCGTTGATATCCTGAATATTGATCATCTCGATTTCCGAGACGATGTTGTGTTCGCCGCAGAAATCCAGCATTTCCTGGGTTTCCTTGATCGAACCGATCATCGAACCGGCAAGGCTCTTGCGGCCCGGAATGAGCGAGAAGGCATGGACCGGCACCATATGTTCCGGCGCGCCGACATTCACCATGGTTCCATTGACCTTGAGCAGGCCGAGATATGCATTCCAGTCGATGGCGACGCCAACCGTACAGATGATCAGATCGAAACTGCCTGCGAGCTTATCGAAGGTCGAAGCATCGCTGGTGGCGTAATATTCCTTTGCGCCGAGCTTGAGGCCGTCATCCTTTTTCGAAAGCGATTGGCTCAGCACCGTGACATGTGCGCCCATCGCACTGGCCAGCTTGACGCCCATGTGGCCAAGCCCGCCCATGCCGACGATGGCCACGCGCTTTCCCGGGCCGGCATTCCAGTGGCGGAGCGGCGAATAAAGCGTGATGCCGGCGCAAAGCAGCGGGGCCGAGGCATTGAGCGGCAGATTGTCCGGAATGGACAGCACATAGCCTTCCTTGACGACGATCTGGTCGGAATAGCCGCCCTGCGTGCGCGTCTTTCCTTCTGCGTCATCGCAGTTATAGGTCTGAATGAGGCCCGGCAGATATTGTTCGTTATCAACGTCGCGTGTTGCGCAACCAACGCAGGAATCCACGAAGCAGCCGACGCCGACCTTGTCGCCAACCTTGAACTTGGTCACCTTGTCGCCGACAGCCGTGACGACGCCCGCAATTTCATGGCCGGGAACGATTGGATAAACGGCGTTTTTCCATTCGTTGCGAACCGTATGAATGTCGGAATGGCACACACCGCAATACTGGATCGAGATGACCACATCGTCGGCATTGGGTTCACGACGTTCAAATGTGAACGGCACCAGCGGCTGATCCGCATCGGTTGCGGCATAACCTCTTGCAATAGCCATAATAAACTCCGTTTTTCAGGGAAAATTGGGGAAGGATGAGATGATTGACTATGCCGTGAACCTGAGGAAAGAGGGTAGACCGATCCTGCAAGCTTCTTGCATAATCCTGCAAATCTGGCCCGCATGACCTACCCTGTCTCTTGGTTTCGTTTTCCGAACTGGATAAATGAAGACCATGTCGGATCGTTGACAAACCGAGGTGCCCATGAACTTACCCGTCGATGCATATAGGGAGCTGGCTTCGCTCGCCAAGCGCTTCATCGAAACCGATGGCGAGTGCAGAACCGCGATCGACGGCCTTTCCTTGAGCAGGCGTTCGACGCCGAGCGTTCCCTGCCACGGCAGCTATCGCCCGTGTCTCGCCATGGTTCTTCAAGGTTCGAAGTCGCTGCGCCTTGGGTCGGCTACGATCAATTATGCTACGGGAGAATATCTGGTCACCTCGCTCGATCTGCCGGTCACGTGGCGGGTGGTCGAAGCCAGCGCGGAGGCGCCGCATCTTTGCCTTTCACTCGCCATCGACAGTGAAAAACTGGTCGATCTGCTTGGCCGCAGTGATATTCGCAGAAGCATCTCCCAATCGGAAAACCAGTGGGGCATCAGCGTCAACGCTGCACCTGCCGGGCTGGTCGATGCGGTGATCAGGCTCTTGCGCCTTCTCGACAGCCCGGAGGATATTCCGGTCATGGCGCCGCTGATCGAACAGGAAATCCTCTATCGCCTGCTGACCGGCCCCAGCGGCGACCGTCTGATCAATATCGCCACCGTGGACAGCCAGGCCAACCGGATTGCGCGCGCTATCGGATGGTTGCGCCAGCATTTTGCGCTACCCCTGCGCATCGAACAACTGGCCGAATATGTGAATATGAGCCCGTCGTCTTTCCACCACCATTTCAAGTCGATCACAGCCATGACGCCGATTCAGTATCAGAAGCAGCTGCGGCTGAGCGAAGCGCGGCGGCTGATGCTGGTTGAAAGACTGGATGCAGGCACGGCAGGACATCGGGTGGGTTATCAAAGCCCTTCGCAATTCAGCCGCGAATATAGCCGCCTCTACGGCAATCCGCCGGTTCGCGATATCGAGGCGGCATAAGCACACTACAAATTTTGTTCAAACTTCTTCACCATGGGCAGGCTTTGCTTGCTGTTGCTGTCGTATTGCCTATCTATGATCTGGGCGGGATGAGAAATGCATGATGGTGACGATGATGAATACAGGTGCGCAGGGCTTCACACAGCCGGAACGAAGCTTTTCCATTCCGGCCAATGAAGTCGAACGGCTCGAAAGCGTTCGCAGCCTCGTCTCCCTGTCCAGCATCGGCCCGCCAGAACTCGACACGCTTGTCGGTCTCGTCAAGGAGGCTTTTGGCGCGAGCACGTCCGCGCTCAACATCATCGATCAGGACTGGCAGCGCGTCGCGGCCAATGCCGGACAGCATGTGGATAGCTGCCCGCGCGAGATGACCGCCTGCACATTCGTGGTGGAAAGCGGCAAGAGCTTCGTGGTCGAGGATATGGTTGAAGACCGTTTCTTCTGCACCATGCCCTATGTCACCGGCGAACCGCTCTTCCGGTTCTATGCAGGGGCGCCGGTTTCGGTGGATGCGGGCCTGACCGTTGGTTCGCTTTGCATTCTCGACAACAAGCCCCGGCAGATTTCCAAAAGCGAACTGGCCAGGCTGGAAGACTTTGCCAGCATCGCCAGCGGGCTGTTGCGCCTGCAAAAGACCAACAAGTTTCTCAATGACGATTCCATCGCCCTGAAGCGTCTGGCACTGACTGACCGGCTGACGAAACTCTATAATCGCGGCGCGCTCTATGAGCTGGCGATCCCGATGATCGAAGATGCGCTGAAGCAGGGAAAATCCGTCGGCGCGCTGCTGATCGATCTCGACCGCTTCAAGGCCGTGAACGACACGCATGGACATATTATGGGCGATGCACTGCTGATAGAGGCCGCGCGGCGTCTGCGCTCCACTCTTGGCGCCAGCGATCTACCGGTCCGGGTTGGTGGCGATGAATTTGCTGTCGTTCTGCCAACGTTAAGCGGCCCAGACGAGATTGAAACCGTTGCAGCAAAGATTGTCGACGCATTCCGCGAACCGTTTATCATTCACGGCATCGTTCTGGATGTTTCTGCCAGCATCGGCGCGGTGGTTGCGCCGCGTGACGGCGTCACCCCACAGGATCTGGCGCGCAATGCCGACATCGCGCTCTATCAGGCCAAGGGCAAGGGACGCAATTGCTACAGCGTCTTTGGTGCAGCAAACTGATCCGAGCCGAGCGAAACTGACAACACCGTAGCCGATCACGCCTGATCGGTTGCGGTGTTTTCGTTATGGTTTTTCTATCCGAAAAACTGGTTTCTTGGGCGCGGTAGTCCGAGATGTTCGCGCAGGGTAGAACCCTCATAATCGCTGCGGAAAATATTGCGCCGCTGCAATTCCGGCACCAGTCTTTCCACCACGTCGTCCAGCCCTTGCGGCACGAACGGAAACACCACCGTAAAGCCGTCGCAACCGGCCTCGTCCAGCCATTGCTGCATCTCGTCGGCGACACTTTCGGGGGTGCCCACAAAAGCCAGACCCGAATAGCCGCCATAGCGCTGGGCAAGCTGGCGAACCGTCAGTTTTTCTTCGCGCGCCAGCTTCAACACCTGTTCCTGGCTCGACTTGCTGGCATTGGTATCGGGCAGTTCAGGCAGATATGAATCCGGATCGAGGCCGGATACATCGTGCCCGATGGCAATCGACAGCGATGCGATGGCGCTGTCGTAATGCACCAGACTATCAAGCTTTGCGCGCTTTTCCTTTGCATCTTCAATCGTGTCACCGATCACGATGAAGGCGGCGGGCAATATTTTGAGGTGGTCCGGATTTCGCCCGGCGGCTGCAACGCGGCTCTTCAGATCAGCATAAAGTTTCTTTGCATCCGACAATCCGCGCGGCGCGCAGAAGACAACCTCGGCGGTCTCTGCGGCCAGCTGGCGTCCCGGCTCCGATTGGCCTGCCTGCACGATCACCGGCCAGCCCTGCACCGGGCGCGCAATATTGAGCGGGCCGCGCACATTGAAGTCGTCACCCTTATGCTCGAGAACATGCATACGCGATGGGTCGAAAAAGATGCCGGATTGCTGATCGCGCAAAAATGCGTCATCGGCAAAACTGTCCCACAATCCCGTCACGACATCAAAAAATTCACGCGCGCGCTTGTAGCGCTCGCCATGAACGAGATGCTCTTCCTTGCCGAAATTGAGCGCCGCATCGGGATTGGAGGTCGTGACGATGTTCCATGCCGCCCGCCCCTGACTGATATGGTCGAGCGAGGCAAAACGCCGGGCGATATGGTAAGGCTCATCGAAGGTTGTCGAGGCCGTTGCCGCCAGACCGATCCTATCCGTCACCGCCGCCAGCGCCGACAGTAAGGTGAACGGCTCAAAAGATGTCACGGTGTGGCTGCGCTTCAACGCCTCTTCCGGCATGTTCAGCACGGCCAGATGATCGGCCATGAAGAAGGCGTCGAATTTGGCGGCTTCCAGCTTCTGCGCAAAAGACTTCAGATGGCGGAAATTGAAATTGGCGTCGGGATAGGCTCCCGGATATCGCCAAGCGCCAGTGTGCAGGCTGACGGGGCGCATGAAGGCGGTGAGATGCAACTGTCGTGTCATTCGTTCATTCCCGAAGCAGTTTCGAACCTCCAATTTTAAGGGGCTTGATCCCACAACGGAAGCACGGTCCGTTGCTACGGACCGGCGCAATTGCGCAACATTTTGTTATCGGGAGGATCACGTGTAGCAACCGCAACCCTATTGCGAGCGGCGCACCGTTTCCGACGGAAGATAGCCAAAGCGCTGGCGGTAATCGGCGGAGAACAGGCCCATATGATTGAAAGCCCAAGCCATGGCGATGCGCGTAATATCACCGGGCCCGGCATATCCGCGGGCAAGTTCCGCATGCACCTTGTCCAGCCGCATGTTCTTGAACACACCGAGCGGCGTGTTGCCCCGGACACTGCGGAAGGTGCGGTGCAAGGTGCGGGCGCTGGTGCCTGTTGCATCGACAAGCTCCTGCAAGGTCAGCTGCTTGTCGAGATTGTCGAGCATAAATTTTTCGGCGCGCTGGACATAGCTTGGCACCGCGCTCATCAGCGGTCGTGCACGCGGCTGCGTATCGAGCGCCGCCGCAAGTGACGCCATCAGGCTGTCTTCCAGCCGCTCCGACAGACCGCCATGGAAGAAAGCTTCCTTGTCCTTCTCGATCTCGTTCATGACGAAATGCGCTAGATGATAGAAGGCATGGCCGACCGGCGTATCGAATGACACAACCCGCTTGTTATGGGTAAACTGCTCGATGAATTCCTTGCCGCCCAGTATATCGATCTGGGTATCGTTGAGGCTGAAGATCAGCATGCGCGTGGACGGGTGAAACTCAAGGTCGATGGCCGAATGCGCATCGACCAGCTGCGCATTCATGCCCGACTGATACAAAAGCTCGTCGCCGCGCCGGTCGCGCGAAACGAAGATGCCCTGCAACGGAACCTGCAACAAGGTCATATCATTATGCGCGTCCACCTCGATGCGGGCATGGCCGCCGACGCGGATTGCCGTCAGCCCGAAGGGCCGCATCCGCCCGTGGGCGACTTCGGTGCGGTAGGTCCGGCTGGATTTCTTCGAGATGCGGCAAGGCCGGAGCAGCCCGGACATGGTGTCCTGGAACGAATCGATGGACGGCGAAAGCCGGTGCATATAGCTCGTAGTCGGCATCACGATATTCCCCGTATCTCATTTAGAGAGCGTTTTATTTTAAGATTAAACTATCACGCTGCGCCGAGAGCGCAAGCATCGCGAAAATTTTGCCCGAAAGCGTGTTTCTGGCGGTTTCCTGTTAGGCGTGGCGTTTTGGTGATAGACAGCATTGTTCCCGCTTTTATCGTTGGACCCAGGCGCCAGAGAGCAGCCACGAAAAAGGGAACCGCGAATGAAAGCGATTATCGTCGGAGGAGGCATTGGCGGCCTCACAATGGCACTGATGCTGCATGCACGGGGCATTGACTGCCAGATTTTCGAAGCAGCGCCAGAAGTCCGCGAGTTGGGCGTTGGCATCAATGTTCTTCCGCACGCGATCCGTGAACTGGCCGAAATCGGCCTCCTGCCCGCGCTCGACGCTACGGGCATCCGCACCCGTGAGCTGATTTACGCCACACGGCAGGGCCAGGAAATCTGGCGCGAACCCCGCGGCATGGATGCAGGCTATGATGTGCCGCAGTTTTCCATCCATCGCGGCTATTTGCAGAAACTGCTTTATGACGCGGTGATCGAGCGGCTTGGACCAGAAGCCATCGTCGCCAACCAGCGCTGCGTCGGCTATGCCCAGAATGAAGGTTCGGCGACCATTCACTTTGCCGAAGGATCGAAAATCGCATCCGCAACTGCCGATGTCATCATCGGCGCGGACGGTATCCACTCCGTCATCCGGCAGCAGATGTTCCCGAACGAAGCCGGTCTCAAATGGAACGGCGTCATGATGTGGCGCGGCGCGGTGGAAAGCGATCCGTTCCTTGACGGTCGCACCATGATCGTTGCCGGCGGTTTTACCTATAAGCTGGTGCTTTATCCGATAGCCAGAGGCACCACGCCCGGCAAGATTCTCAACAACTGGGTCGTCACCTATCGTCCCGGCGCCGATGGATCGCCCGCGCCGAAACGCGAGGACTGGAGCCGTCGCGGCACGCATGAAGAGCTGATGCCCCATGTCGAAAAGTTCGGCATCAATGTCGTGGACCTCGCCGCTTTGGTGCGCGCCACCGATACATTCTTCGAATATCCGATGTGCGACCGCGACCCCGCCCGCTGGTGGACCGATGGCCGCGTGGCGCTGATCGGCGACGCCGCCCATCCGATGTATCCGGTGGGGTCGAATGGTGCCAGTCAGGCGATCATCGACGCCCGTACGCTGGCTGATCATCTGGCCTCCGCCGAACATGGCCGCGCAGCACTTGCCGCCTATCAGGCCATCCGCCTGCCTGCGACGGCGGAAATCGTCCGGCTTAACAGGCTGGGCGGCCCTGAAGGCGTCATCGATGAGGTCGAACGCCGCGCACCGTCTGGCGTTGCCGATCTGGATGGCGTCATCAGCTTTGCCGAGCGCGAGGCGATCGTTCGCGGCTATGCCGCAAAGGCTGGCTTTTCAACGCAGCAGGTCAACCGGGAAATGACCCGGGCGACCGCCTGAAAACTCACATCTGTAATTATTGTGAAAGGGAATGAGAGTGACTGATCTTCCAGCTGGCGTGACCAAATCCGGCTCCTCCGTGGACGGTGTTGTCTGGCACATCCTGGGCCAGACCTATGTACCCAAGCATGTCTGCGAAAGCTCCATGTCGTGGCACGCAACCTTTCCTCCGGGCACCTTCGTTCCGCCGCATATCCACACCACGCAGGAAGAATTCATCTATGTGCTGGAGGGACGATTCGACCTGCTTCTCGACGGCAAGGAAGCCGTTGCAGAGGCTGGCGATCTCGTCTGCCTGCCGCGCAACGTGTCGCATGGCATTTTCAACAAGACCGAACAGCCGGTGAAGTGCGTTTTCTGGGTTTCGCCCACTGCGAAGCTCTGGGATTTGTTCGTTCGCATCAACAATGTCGGTGATCCTGCCGAAATAGTTCGCGTTGCACCGGCACATGAGGTTGAATTTTTGCCTGCGCCAGCAGAATAATGCATCCGCCCGGCAGAGGTATGGGAGTACATCTGCCGGGTAATAAGCATTTCCAGCATCGGACAATGCGAAAGAATAAGAAAACAAAGCAAAAATCTGCAATCGAGGTGGAACTATGAAAATTTCGACGAAAGCGGCTTTCGCGCTGCTCGCCGCAACCATGCTAACCGGAACCGCGCAGGCCGAAGACGGCAAGATCAAGATCGGTTTGATCTATACGCTCAGCGGACCGTCCGCCCTTTTGGGCGAACAATCCCGCGACGGCTTCCTGCTTGCCATGGAGAAGCTCGGCAACAAGCTCGGCGGCCTCGATGCGGAAATCATCATTCAGGACGATGAACAGAAGCCGGATATCGGCGTCAACAAGGTCCAGCAGATGATCCAGCGCGACAAGGTGGATTTTGTGGTCGGGCCGATTTTCTCCAACGTGCTGAACGCCATCGTCAAGCCTGCGACCGATTCCGGCGCGTTCCTGATCTCGACCAATGCAGGCACATCCAATCTGGCTGGCAAGGATTGCAACGCCAATCTGTTCGTCACCTCCTATCAGAACGACCAGATGCATGAAGTTTCCGGCAAATATGCCGAAAAGCAGAACTACAAGCGCGTTTTCCTGATCGCCCCGAACTATCAGGCGGGCAAGGACGCGCTGGCCGGTTTCAAGCATTCCTACAAGAACGAAGTCGCGCAGGAAATCTATGTGCCGCTCGGCCAGCTCGACTATTCGGCAGAACTGGCGCAGATCGCCGCTGAACAGCCGGATGCGGTCTATGCTTTCCTGCCCGGCGGCATGGGCGTGAATTTCGTCAAGCAATATCGTCAGGCTGGTCTTGAAGGCACGCCGTTCCTCTCCGCTTTCACCGTGGATGAAACGACCCTGCCCGCACAGCAGGACGCAGCCGTCGGTTTCTTCGCCGGTTCGAACTGGGCGCCGGATCTCGATTCCGCACCCGCCAAGGAATTCGCCACTGCCTATGAGGCCAAGTTCAAGCGCGTTCCGGCAACCTATGCCGTGCAGGCCTATGACGCCGCCATGCTGATTGATGCGGCCGTCAAGCAGGTCAACGGCAACCTGGCCGACAAGGACGCCTTGCGAGCCGCCATGAAGGACGCGAAATTCACCTCGCCGCGCGGTGAATTCAGCTTTGGCGACAACCACTTTCCGATCCAGAATTTCTACCTGACCAAAGTCGTCAAGCGCGATGACGGCCAGTTCGCCACGTCCTACGTTGAAACGGTCTTCAACGACTACAAGGACAATTACGCAGCTGAATGCAAGATGTAACCCGGTGGAAGAAGGGCGCTCCGATGAGCCCAGTCTTCTCAATTTCCAAGTCTGAAACAGGTCACGCCAGCCCGTCTGGCGTGAACCGGGCTTCAGTACAACGAGTTCCGGACATCCCCCATGCTCAATCTTTTTCTACTGCAATCCCTTAACGGGATTCAGTTCGGCATTTTGCTCTTTCTCGTCGCCGCCGGGCTGACGCTGATCTTCGGCGTCATGGACCTGATCAATCTGGCGCATGGCGTGCTTTATATGGTCGGCGCTTATCTGACCGCGAGTTTCACTGCCATGACCGGCAGCTTCTTCTACGGTATTTTGATCGCGCTTCCCGTCACGCTTGTCATCGGCATCGTGCTAGAAGTGCTGGTCTTTCGACGATTATATGAACGAAGCCATCTCGATCAGGTTCTGGCGACCTTCGGGCTGATCCTGATCGTGAATGAACTGGTGAAGATCATCTGGGGTGCAGCGCCGCTCAGCGTGCCGATGCCGGAATCGCTCTCCGGTTCCATCCAGCTTTTTGGAAACCTGCGCTATCCCGTCTATCGCCTGCTGATCATCGCGGCTGGCCTTCTCACAGCGGCTGGTCTCTATGTCCTCGTCAATCACACGCGCATCGGCATGCTGCTGCGCGCCGGTGCCACCAATGGCGACATGGTTTCGGCTCTTGGCATCAATATCCGCCGCCTGTTCATGGTGGTGTTCGGATTGGGCGCAATGCTTGCAGGCTTTGCTGGCGGCATGGTCTCGCCCATCCTCTCGGTTGATCCCGGCATGGGCGATTCCATTCTGATCCTCACCTTCGTCGTCATCGTGATTGGCGGCGTCGGCTCCGTGCGTGGCGCTTTTGTTGCGGCCATCACTGTCGGCCTCGTCGATACGCTTGGCCGCACCTTCGGACCGATGCTGCTGCGCAATCTGCTCGACCCCGCCGCAGCCTCGCAAATGGGCCGCACGCTGGTGCCGATGCTCACCTATATTCTCATGGCGGCCGTGCTCTATTTTCGCCCGACTGGGCTCTTCCCGGCACAGGGAGGGACGCGATGAGCGAGATTACCCATAACAGCACCCGCGATACCGCCATGCCGGAAAAGGCAAAGCGCCCGACCTCGCCCTTGCTGGATGCAGGCCCGTGGCTGGTCTTTGCCGCCTTCGCCGTGGTTCCGCTTCTCGCCTCCGTTCTCGGCGACAGCTTCCTCCTCGTGATCGTCACCCGCATCATGATCTTTGCGCTGGCCGCACTTTCGCTCAACTTCATCATGGGTTACGGCGCGCTCGTTTCCTTTGGTCATGCGGCCTATATCGGGATCGGCGCTTATGCAGTCGGCATCCTGTCCAGCTATGGCATTGACGATCTGATCTTGCAGCTGGTCGCTGCCATCATTGTCGCAGCGCTCTTCGCGCTCGTCACCGGCTATATTTCGCTTCGAACCAACGGCGTTTATTTTATCATGATCACGCTGGCTTTTGGTCAGATGGCCTTCTTCTTCATGGTCTCCCTGTCGGCCTTTGGCGGCGACGACGGCATGACGCTGTCGTCGCGCTCCACGCTGTTCGGCAATACGCTGCTTTCCAGCAATCTGGTGCTGTTCTATTTCGTGCTGGTGCTGCTGGTCGGTGCGTTTCTCACCTTCCGTATGCTGGTGCATTCCCGGTTCGGTCGTGTGCTGCGTGGCACGCGGGACAATCCGGTGCGCATGCGCGCCATCGGCTTCTCGCCCTTCTCGTTTCAGCTCACCGCCTATGTGATTGCCGGTGTGGCGGCGGCGATTGCCGGTGTGCTGCTCGCCAACCAGATCCAGTTCGTTTCACCTGCTTTCATGAGCTGGCAGCGCTCCGGCGAACTGATCGTCATGGTCGTGCTGGGCGGCATGGGCACGCTGATTGGCCCAGTCCTCGGCGCAACCGCCTTCATCGTACTGGAAGAAGTGCTGGCGCATTTCTCCGAGCATTGGAAACTCGGTCTCGGCCTTTTCCTCGTCCTCGTCGTGCTTTTCAGCCGCGACGGTATTGGCGGCTTGATCCGCAAGCTGCGTGGAGGTTCCGATGTCGGATGAACTGCTTCAGGTCCATGACCTGCACAAGAGCTTCGGCGCGCTCAAGGTGACGGACGGCGTCAATCTCACCGTCAAACGCGGCGAAATTCACGCGCTGATCGGCCCGAACGGTGCTGGCAAGACGACGCTGATCCATCAGCTTTCGGGCAATCTGAAAAGTGACCGTGGCTCGGTCGTCTTTGATGGTCGCGACATTTCCGGTCTGGCCATGCCCGCGCGTGTTCACTTGGGCCTTGCGCGCTCCTTTCAGATCACCTCGGTTCTGGAAGGTTTCAGCGTGCTGGACAATGTTGCGCTGGCCGTTCAGGCGCGATCAGGCTCAAGCTTCCGCTTCTTTCGGGCGGCGAGCAAGGAGGCCGAAATCAACGAGCAAGCCATGGCGGCACTTGCCCGCGTGCGGCTGGACGACCGCGCCCATCGCCGGGCCGGAGCGCTGTCGCATGGCGAAAAGCGCCAGCTTGAGATTGCCATCGCGCTTGCCACCAAAGCGCAGATGTTGCTACTCGACGAGCCACTGGCTGGCACCAGCCACGAGGAATCCGTGGTGCTGGTCGAATTGATGCGCTCCCTGCGCCAGACCCACACGCTGGTTTTGATCGAGCATGACATGGATGCCGTTTTCTCGCTGGCTGATCAGGTGAGCGTGCTTGTCTACGGGCGCGTCATCGCATCGGGAACACCCGCCGCCGTACGCTCCGACCCGGACGTACGCGCCGCCTATCTCGGTGAAGAGGAGGCCGCCTGATGCTGAAAGTTGAAGGGCTTCAGAACGCCTATGGCCAGTCCCGCATTCTCTTTGGCATCGATTTTGAAGTCGGCGCGGGAGAGGTCGTTACCATTCTCGGCAGAAACGGCATGGGCAAGACGACAACCATCAAGTCGATCTTCGGCTTGCTGCCGCCCAAGGGCGGCAAGGTCATCGTCAATGGTCATGACGTGACCGGCAAGCCGCCCCATGCGATAGCCCGCGAGGGGCTAGGGCTGGTCCCGGAGGGACGGCAGATATTCCCGACGCTCAGTGTCGAGGAAAACCTACTGGCCACCCGGCGCGCGGATGCGCGCTCCTGCAAATGGTCGCTGGAGAGCATCTACCGGATGTTTCCACGCCTGAAAGAACGACGGCGCAATATGGGCAACCAGCTTTCCGGCGGCGAGCAGCAGATGCTGGCGGTCGGTCGCGCCCTGATGACCAATCCGAAAATGGTTGTGCTGGACGAAGCGACGGAAGGCCTGTCGCCGCTGATGCGCGAAGAAATCTGGTCCTGCCTGCGCAACATCAAGGATGAGGGCGAAGCGATCCTCGTCATCGACAAGAATGTCGATGCGCTGGCGCGCTTTGCCGACCGTCACGTGGTCATCGAAAAAGGCCGTGTGGTGTGGAGCGGCGACAACGCCGCCCTTTTGAACACCCCGGACATCAAGGAACGTTACTTGCACGTTTGACCATGCAGTCGAACGCAAATTACTGGCATTGACAGGAGACGAGCATGCACCCCAGCGCTCATGTGGACACATTCGTTCTGGATAATCTCCCGGCTGCGGAACTTCTACCGGATATCATCAACCTTGAAGAACTCGGTTATCCGGAACAGCTGAACGCGACCACCGAGCTGGTGGACGCCCATCTGGCAAACGGGAGAGGCGACCGCATCGCCTTGCAGGCACCGGGCGTGCACTGGACCTATCGCGATCTTGCCGCGATGATCAACAAGATCGCCAATGTGCTGACCGACAAGCTTGGCATGAAACCCGGCAATCGCGTGATGATTCGCTCGGGCAATAACCCGACCAAGATTGCGCTCTATATGGCGATCATCAAGGCAGGCGGTGTCGTGGTCGCGACCATGCCGCTTTTGCGCGCCCGCGAGCTGGTCCAGATCATCGACAAGGCCGAAATCAGCATTGCCTTTTGCGATCATGCTCTGATCGGCGAAATGCAAAATGCTGTGGCGCAGACAGGTTTCGTCAAAACATTGGTGACATGGGAAGGCAATGCAGACGGAGAGCTTGGCGCATTGCTGGCCGATGCATCCAGCGATTTCGAGGCGGTCGCGACACGCGGCGATGATCCTTGCCTGCTCGGTTTTACATCCGGCACCACTGGCCTGCCGAAGGCGACCATCCATTTCCACCGCGACCTGCTGATCGTTTGTGACTGCTATGCGCATCACATTCTGGACGCGACTGAAGACGACATCTTCATTGGCTCGCCGCCACTGGCTTTCACTTTCGGTCTTGGCGGGCTGGTCCTGTTTCCGTTCCGAATTGGCGCTTCCACAGTGCTTCCGGCAAAGACCGCGCCGCATGATCTGGCGCTCGCCATCGGCGAATATAAGCCGACTGTCTGTTTCACCGCGCCGACCGCTTACCGCGCCATGCTTTCAAAGATCGATCAATATGATCTTTCCTCGCTGCGCAAATGTGTTTCAGCCGGTGAGGCCCTCCCGCTCCCCACTTTCGAAGCGTGGAAACGCGCCACCGGGCTTTCGCTGGCGGACGGCATCGGTGCCACGGAAATGCTGCATATCTTCATCTCCGCGCCGGAAAAGGATATTCGCCCCGGCGCGACTGGCAAGCCAATCCCCGGCTATGAAGCGCGCGTGATCGATGACAACGGGCAGGAATGCGCGCCCGGCACGCCCGGACGCCTTGCCGTTCGCGGGCCGCTCGGCTGCAAATATCTGGCCGACCCGCGCCAGACCAAATATGTCGAGAACGGCTGGAACATTACCGGCGATACCTATGTCATGGATGAGGACGGTTATTTCTGGTATCAGGCCCGCAATGACGACATGATCGTTTCCGCCGGATACAACATTGCCGGACCGGAGGTCGAGGCCAGCCTGCTCGCGCATCCGGCCGTGGCGGAATGCGGCGTGGTGGCAGCGCCCGATGACGAACGGGGCTGCATCGTAAAAGCCTATGTGGTGCTGAACGAGGGCTATAATGGCGACCAGAACTTGCAGGAAACTCTGCAAAGCCATGTCAAAAGCGAACTCGCGCCTTATAAATATCCGCGCGTGATATGCTGGGTTTCCAGCCTGCCCAAGACGGAATCCGGAAAATTGCAGCGATCCGCCCTGCGTGCGCAGGCGGCTAGCGAAGCCCGCGCCTGACGCGGCTTGCGCATGGATATGCAGGAGAATTCAGTGCTTCACGACTTCGATACCGCCTATGACAATATGAAAGCTATCAGCGATTCCGCCAGCTATCCGCCGCGCTGGACGGAACTGGCCTCCAGCTTTCGCGAAAAAATGCGCGATCAGGGCCGTTTGATACCCGACATTGCCTATGGCGACGGCGCACGCAACCACTACGATCTTTTCCTGCCGGACGGCTCGGCCAAGGGCACCGTTGTGTATGTCCATGGCGGCTATTGGAAGGGGTTGGATAAAAGTTTCTGGTCGCATCTGGCGCAAGGCGCGCTTGCGCGCGGTTATCGCGTGGCCATGCCAAGCTATACGCTCTGCCCCGAAACACGGATTTCCGGCATCACGCTGGAAATCGGTCGCTTCCTCGACCATCTGGCGCAGGAAGTGGACGGCGACATTGCCTTGACCGGCCATTCAGCCGGGGGGCATCTGGTCAGCCGCATGGCCTGCGAAAACGCGCCCATTGCCGCCGCAACGGCAGAACGGATCAGTCGTGTTCTTTCAATCAGCGGGCTGCATGATCTGCGCCCGCTGCTCAAGACCGCAATGAACGATATTTTCCATATGGATGCCGCAGAAGCTGTCGCGGAAAGCGCAGCTCTCCAGCGCCCGCGCACGGACATCGCCGTGCATTGCTGTGTCGGCGGCGACGAGCTGATGGAATTCAGGCGGCAAAATACGCTGCTGGCAAACATCTGGTACGGATTGGGGATCGAGACCAGCGCCTGGGAAATCGACGGCACGCATCATTGCAATGTGATCGATACGCTTTGCGATCCCGAAAGCCGCGCCGTCCAATTTCTCTGCCCCTAACACCAACCTGCGATCCGACGGTCAAACCGGCGGTGTTTTCAGAAATCTGGGCGGGAAGGTCGATGCGATTGTCGTTTCAGGCTCGCTTTTCACTGGCATCTTTCCGCAACCGATATTAACACCGATGAGAGCGCCTTGTTGCGCCTGATGCCAAAATGCATCCGGCGCATGACTGTTGCAACCATGATCGATGACGAGGGAATTCATGGAGGAACGCTTCTCAGGTACGGTTCTGGCTTCCGAGCATCAGGAGGAGAACCCCGCGCGTTCGCTGGGCGAGATCGGCCTGAACAGTTTTGCGCCCTACCTGATGAACCGCCTGATGGCGCGCTATAATGCAAACCTTGCGGAAGCGCTGAAAGGCCGCCAGATCACGACGGTCAAATTGCGCACGCTTGCCGTCTTGAGTGTCACCCCTTCGGCGACGATCAACGAGCTTGCGGTCTTTACCGTGACCGAACAATCAACGATGAGCCGCACGCTCGATTCGCTTGAAGAGCAGGGTTACATCCGCCGTCAGGCACGCGCAGAAGACATGCGCATCCGCGATATTTCGATGACCGAAGAAGGCCGCAACATCTTCAACGAAGCATGGCCGGTCATGTATGATCTGCTGTTGCAATTGTTTGAAGGCATCGATGAAGACGAGCATCGCGCCTTTGTCGGCACCTTGCAGAAAATGCTGCGCAATATCCGTAAAAACGAACTTTAAACCGGCCCGCTTCAAGAAAGCGAGCCGGAATTGTCAGACCATCAATCCGTCGAGCGTGACGGGATCAGCGCGGTTGCCACAGCTGCCAAAGCGGCAACGATAGCAAAGATATAGAAGTTCCACTGCGGGCCGACATTGAGGCTTGCGATCAAGCCGCCCAGAAGCGGGCCCGACAGCGCACCAATGCGCGAGAAGCTCAGCGCCCAGCCAGTTCCGGCGGAGCGAATCGAGGAATCGAGCCGCTGGGCCAGAAAGCCTGTCAGAACCAGCGATGCCGACACGGTGCCGAAACCGGCAATGGCCACAAACACATAATTCATCAGGAGCGAACCCTTGAAGGCAAGCGCCACAATGCCGAGCGCACCCAGCGCATAGGAACAGGCGACCGTGCGGCGCACACCGAAGCGATCCGCCCAAGTGCCAAGCACAATACCGCCGATTGCCGAGCTGAGACTGAAGACTGCGAGGAACAGCAGGCTGTTGCCGAGGTCGTAACCGTTCTTGCGCATGATCTGCGGCAGCCATTGTGCGAGGCCATAAACCAGCAGCAGACCCATGAAGAGCGCGATCCAGAAGCAGGCGGTTTCGAACGCCTTTTTCGGGGAGAAGATTTCACTGAACACCGTGCGCCAGCCAACCTTGCCATGCTTGCGGACAATCGCCCCCGGAACGCCGACGCCCATGCGTGCCGCCGTCTTGCGCGCCGCATCATGCTTGCCGCGCTGGACCAGCGATTCCACGCTTTCAGGCAGGAATGCGAGGAAGATCGGGACAAACAGCAGCGGGATGGCGCCGATCAGCACGATGGTGCGCCAGCCATGCGCTTCAAGAAAACCGCGACCGCACAAGGCTGCGGCAAGCAATCCCATTGAATAGCCCGAATACATGAGACCGTAGTTGAAGCTCTTCTTCTTGATCGGGGAATATTCCACTGTCAGCGCGGCTGCGACCGGAATAATCCCGCCAAGACCGATGCCCGAAATGAACCGGCTCAATCCGAAGATGAACGGGGACGGCGCCATGGCGCTGACGATCATGCACAGCGAAAACAGGGTGATGCAGGCGATGAACAGCGGTTTGCGTCCATGAAGCTCGCTCAACGTGCCAGCAAGAATGCCGCCGATCAGCATGCCGATCACCGTGTAACTGCCGATGGCACCAAGCTCTATCGGCGTCAGTTGCCAGACCGGATCGACCGACAAAGCGGGCAGAATAGCCCCGATGACACCGACATCATAGCCTTCCGCGAAAATCGCGAGCCAGCACAGGCCGACGACGAGCAGGCTTTTGCCTGCCGATATTTCCTTTCCGGCAACAGCCGGCGCGTCTATGCTCTGGGCTTGAGACATAGCTTTCCCCTTTACTTTTGAATTGGCGAGGCGCGCTCTTTGTCAGAGCGTCGCGATTGTCTTCAGCGCGCCATCGAGCGCGATGCCCTGTTCGTCCAGCAGGGCGGCTTGCCGCAGACGCCGGAGCCAGGCCGCGCCGTCGTCCCGCTCAGTCAGAACAGGCAAGGCGGATAGGACACGGTCAAATTTCGACAGGCCACGCGAATGCGTATCGGAGTAGCCCTTAACCAGACGACGGCAACCAAGAACCTCGACCGCGAGATCATAGTTCTTGGGCAAGACAGCCAGCGCCTGTGCCAGCCAGGCTTCACGATGTTCGACCTCACGCTGATGGCGCAGGCTGCCGCGCCGGAAACGACGCAGGCCCGAAACGACATAAAGCCCGGTGAACCAGAACAGCGTTCCCGTGTTTACCCGGCGACCCTTGCTGACACGCTTGTCGAGCCATGCGAAGAGTTTGGGGCGATTTTCAATCCATGCGCCGATGCCTTTCGGCAAGGTGCCGCACACTTCTTCCATGCGCGGGTGCATATATTCGGTCGTATAGGCGATCTGGTCCTTCTTGAGGCCGATTTCCTTGCGCACCCGCTCGAACCGCGAGCCGCGCACCTTGATATCCGCCACCCGGACCACATCGTCATAAGCCATGGCGACAGCGACATATTTTGCCGCCTGTTCGGTGAAGGCAAAACCATGCGCCGCACCGCCATTATCGCGATCGGCCTTGAGCAAGGCAGCGCAGCGGGTCAAATATTCATCCGCATAGGCCGGGTCCTGAAACTCGGTCAGTTTCTTGATGCCTGCGAAAAACATCGGATGGCAATCACCCGGAAACTCGCTGCGAATGCGCTGGATAAGCCTATCCAGCGCTGGATGATCGGACCGTTCGGGCAGAGGGTCGAGCCGCTTTGCGGGCGTTGCCGCTAGCTTGTCATTCGCGCCGCCAAGCGCGCGCTGATAGGCAGCTTCAAAAGCTCTGAGACTGGCCTCTATGCCTTTGCCGCCAGACTTGATCGTCGTTTCAAAGGCGGCTTTGTCGAAGGGCAAAGCGCCGGAAGCGGCAAGCGCGCCGAACAGAGCTGAAGACACCACGCTGCCGCTTTTCGTTGCCAGCGCTTCCATGTCAAAGGCGATGGTCTTGCGCGCGGCAAAGGCTGTTGCGTCCTCGACGACCACCGGATTGCCGATGCCATCGCCCGGCTTTTCCTTTTCGCCCACCGCGAAGGAGCGATGGGTGGAGGTGATGAGCAAGGTCTTGTCTGGCGTCACGAGACCGCGCAAAACCGAGCGCCCCGCTTCCATCAGTTCAGCCGCAATGACGATATCGACGTCGCCCGGCGTCGGCATCAGCGACAGGATCGGATGCGCCCCTTCGCGGGCCCGCAACAGTTCGAGATAATAGATCGTCGCACCGGTTCTCTGTGCCACGCCGGGCACGGAAGTTGTCTGCGCGACCCAGCCATTGGTTTCCGCCAGCGCCACGACCCAGTCGGCCAGAACGCCGCCGCCCTGACCACCCATGGCGAGGATGGCAATTGACAGTGGTTTGTCCTGCGACAGAAGAGCGGACGGCGATGCATTCAGTGTGGCCATGGCCTGTTCCTCAATCCGCAAAGACGATGCGCGACGCGCGGCGGCGCTTTTGCAGCCAACCAATGACACGGGAGCGCAGGCGATGCATGAACTTGTCCCAACCCGTCGGATTGTGAATGACATCGGCGCGATAGAAGGACGGGCACAGAACCGCCGCTTCCGAAACTTCACCGCAATTGCCGCAACCGACGCAGGAATTGTCGATGGCCGCGACCGGATCGTCCTTCAGCGGATCGTCGGTATGCTTCACCGAAAGCGACGGGCAACCCGACAGGCGTATGCAGGCGTGATCGCCGGTGCACACATCCTCATCGACGCCGAAACGCTGCTTGACCATCCGCTTGCCGTCCTTGACGGCCTTGGCGAATTGCGGCTTCACGCGGCGCTGCTTGTTGAGCATGCATTCCGACGACGCCACGATGATCTTCGGGCCTTTTTCTTCCGTCGTCAGCGCTTCCTTCAGCGTGTCGCGCATCTTGGCAACGTCATAGGTGTGGTCGATCTGGCGAACCCAGCCCGCACCAATTCCCTTGACTGCATCGACGATGGAATTGTTGGTCTTGCGGCGCGGATTGATCGCTCTGGAGGACATCACATCCTGACCGCCCGTCGCCGACGAATAGTAATTGTCGACCACCAGGATGACGCCATCCTGCTTGTTGAAAACGGCATTGCCGACTGAAGTGGCAAGACCATTGTGCCAGAAACCGCCATCGCCCATCACCGAAATGGAGCGTTTGCCCGCAGGCACGTTGAAAGCGGAAGCCGAGGCCGGGCCGAGGCCATAGCCCATGGTCGTGCCACCGAGATTGAACGGCGGCAGAATGGAAAAGAGGTGGCAGCCGATATCGGCAGAAACGTGATGCTCGCCCAGCTCCTTTTCCACCAGCTTCATGGCGGCGAAGATCGGGCGCTCCGGGCAACCGGTGCAGAAACCGGCGGGGCGCGGCGGCACCACTTCTGCCAGCGCCTTGACGCGCTCATCGGCCAGAACCGGCGATGGATCGGGCAGCGGCGGACGGTTGCCGAGCAATTGGGGCGCATGCGCATCGAAGAATGCCGTCAGACCCTTCAAAAGCACGGGCGTTGTGTATTCGCCGCCCAGCGGCAGCACATCCTTGCCGGACAGTTTCGTCTGGATGTCACGGCGGCGCAGCAGCGTATGCAGCGCCTGCTCTATATATTCAGGCGCGCCCTCCTCCAGCATCACCACGGCTTTTTTGCCGGCGACGAAGTCGATGACTTCATCGTCTATCATCGGATAGGCGACATTCATCACATAGAGCGGAACGCGGCTTTCGCCGTAAACATCGGCCAGCCCCATTTGCTGCAAGGCGCGCATAGCGCTGTTGTAAAGCCCGCCCTGCAGGATGATGCCGACATCGCCCTCTTTCGGGCCGAAATATTCATTGAGACGATTGGCTTTGACAAACTCGACGGCTGCGGGCCAGCGCTTTTCGAGCTTTTCCTTCTCGTGCAGGAAAGATGCAGGCGGCAGGACGATACGGTTCACATCGCGCCTTGGATTTTCCAGCGCTTCGGCTAGCGTGTGGGCGGGCCGCTTGTTATCCTTCGCCACAAACTGACCATGCACATGGCAGCTGCGAATGCCCACCTGCAACATGACCGGCGTGTTGGAGGCTTCCGACAGTTCGAAGCCTTTTTCAACGGCTTCCACGATCGAAGGCAGATTGGGCCGCGGCGTCAAAAGCCACATTTGCGATTTCATCGCATAGGCGTGGCTGCGCTCCTGCATGATGGAGGAGCCTTCGCCGTAATCCTCGCCGATGATGACCAGCGCGCCACCAGTCACCCCGCCGGAGGCAAGGTTGGACAGCGCGTCGGAGGCGACATTGGTGCCAGCCGTCGATTTCCACGTCACTGCGCCGCGCACCGGATACATCACGGAAGCGGAAAGCATGGCCGCAGCCGCAGCTTCCGATGCAGACGATTCGAAATGGACGCCGAGATCTTCCATCACGTCCTTCGCATCCGCGAGAACGTCCATAAGATGCGAAATCGGCGAGCCCTGATAGCCGCCGACATAGGACACGCCTGACTGCAACAGCGCCTTGGTGATGGCGAGAATGCCCTCGCCACTGAAAATATCGCCTTCGCCGAGCTTCAGATCCTCGACCTCACGGGCGAATGAGCGCTCCGCCATGACAATTCCCCTTTTCCGTTCGCCGGAATATCAATTCATTTGCATCAGCATATTTTCCAATTCTAAACTGTGTCAATAGCGCTTTTCAGAACGATTATAATTATTGCATTTGCATATTTCTGTTTGGGCGCATTTTCTCGCCTCCCAAACGCGATGTGGGAAAGACTATGATTTTTTCGCTTGACGCGCCAGAACCCCTAATTATATTTTAAGCTTAAAATAATTAACCGGCTCCGTTCGGCAAATATCGGTCGGCAGCATATCGGAAAGGGAACTCAACATGCGTATCGTGTGTATTGGAGGAGGTCCGGCCGGCCTTTATTTCGGCCTTCTGATGAAAAAACTTCATCCGGAACATGACATTACGGTCGTGGAGCGGAACCGCCCTTACGACACGTTCGGCTGGGGCGTGGTGTTTTCCGACGCGACCATGGAATCCATGAAGGTCTGGGACCCGGAAAGTGCGGCTGAAATACAGGACGCCTTCAATCACTGGGACGATATCGAGGTTCTGTTCAAGGGCACGCGCCAGCGCACCAGCGGCCACGGCTTCGTCGGCATCGGGCGCAAGCGCCTGCTCAACATTCTTCAGCTGCGCTGCGAAGCGCTGGGCGTGAAGCTTCAGTTTGAAACCGACGTGGAAAGCGATCTCGATTTCCCGGACGCCGATCTCATCATCGCTTCGGACGGCCTGAACTCCCGCATTCGCAATCGCTATGAGGACGTGTTCGAACCCGATCTGATCGTGCGGCCCAATCGCTATATCTGGCTCGGTACGGAAAAGCTGTTCGACGCCTTTACCTTCGATTTCCGCAAGACCGATCACGGCTGGTTCCAGGCGCATATCTACAAGTTCGACGACAAGACCTCGACCTTCATCATCGAAACTACCGAGAAAGCCTATCTGGCGCATGGACTGGACCAGATGGATCAGACCGCATCCATCGATTTCTGCGAAAAGCTTTTTGCGGAAACGCTGGAAGGCGCGCCGCTGATGACCAATGCGCGCCATATGCGCGGCTCGGCCTGGCTCAACTTCAACCGCCTGATTTGCGGAAAGTGGAGCCACTTCAACGGCAATTCCCATGTGGTGCTGATGGGTGACGCGGCCCATACCGCGCATTTCGCCATCGGCTCGGGCACCAAACTTGCCATCGACGACGCGATTGAACTGGCCAACCAGTTCCAGAAGCTCGGTCACGGCAAGGAAGGCATTCCTGAAGTCCTGCATGCCTATGAGGAAATCCGCCGCGTCGATGTCGCGCGCATTCAAAACGCCGCGCGCAACGCCATGGAATGGTTCGAGGTCGTCGGCCAACGTTATGCCGACACGCTGGAGCCGGAACAGTTCATGTATTCCATGCTGACGCGCTCGCAACGCATCAGCCATGAAAATCTGCGCCTGCGCGACAAGAGCTGGCTGGAAGGCTATGAGCGCTGGTTCGCCCGCAAGCAGGGGCTGAACGTGACGGAAGACGAGCGTTGCCTGCCGCCGATGTTCACGCCCTACAAGCTGCGCGGCGTGACATTGCCAAACCGCATCGTCGTGTCGCCGATGGCCATGTATTCCGCGACCGATGGCCTGATCGACGACTTCCATATGGTGCATCTCGGCAGCCGCGCCATGGGCGGCGCGGGACTGGTCTTTGCCGAAATGACCTGCGTGTCGCCCGATGCGCGGATTACGCCGGGCTGTCTCGGCATCTGGAACGATGCGCAGGCCGAAGGCTGGAAGCGCGTTGTCGATTTCATCCATGGCAACAGCAATGCGAAGGTTGGCATGCAGATCGGCCATGCCGGACGTAAAGGCGCAACCAAGCTTGCATGGGAAGGGATCGATCAGCCGCTGGAAGAGGGTTCATGGCCACTGCTGTCGGCTTCCGCCCTCCCCTATCTGAAGCACAGCCAGACACCGAAGGCGATGGACCGCGCCGACATGGACCGGGTGAAAGCGGATTTTGTCGCTGCCACCAAACGCGCCGCCGAAGCGGGCGTCGATTGGCTGGAGCTGCACTGTGCACACGGCTATCTTCTGTCGAGCTTCCTCTCGCCGCTCACCAACCGGCGCGAGGATGAATATGGCGGCACTTACGAAAACCGCGCGCGCTATCCGCTGGAAGTCTTCCACGCAATCCGCGAAGTCTGGCCGCAGGACAAACCGATCTCGGTTCGTCTTTCCTGTCACGACTGGTTTGAAGGCGGCAACACGCCGGAAGATGCGGCGATCTTTGCCGACATATTCAAGGCCGCTGGCGCCGATCTGATCGACTGTTCGTCAGGACAGGTCTGGAAGGAAGAAAAGCCGGTTTATGGCCGTCTGTTCCAGACCCCGTTCTCCGACAAGATCCGCAACGAAATCCACATTCCGACGATTGCCGTCGGCGCGATTTCGGAAGCCGATCATGCCAATTCGATCATCGCGGCTGGCCGCGCCGATCTCTGCGCCGTGGCCCGACCGCATCTTGCCGACCCGTCCTGGGCATTGCATGAAGCGGCAAAAATCGGAATCAACTCGATCGCATGGCCGAAGCAATATCGCTCCGCCAAGTATCAGTATGAAGCCAATCTCGCCCGCGCCGCAGCTGCGCCGCAAGGTGCGAAGTAACGGGAGATTGCGATGAACGATGCCGCTGTTGGCCTTGCCCTTTCCGGCAAGCATGCGCTGGTCACCGGCGCCGGTAGCGGCATCGGCGCCGCTATCGCGGTCGGTCTTGCGAGCGCCGGGGCAAATGTGACCCTAGCGGGTCGCCGCCGCGAACCGCTGGAAGCAACCGCCGCCCTTCTGGACTGGCAACGGTGCTTTATTGCCGATGGGTTCGATGTGACCAACCGCGAAGCCATCGCAACTGGGCTGGACAGCGCGCGCGCCGCATTCGGGCCTGTCAGCATTCTTATCAACAATGCCGGAGAAGCACCGAGCGCGCCGTTTGAGAAAACCAGTCTCGACATGTGGAGCCGCGTTCTCGATGTCGATCTGACCGGCGTTTTCAATGTGACGCAGGCGACCCTCGATGACATCAAGGCGGGCGGCAAAGGCGGGCGCATCATCAATATCGCCTCCACGGCGGGCCTGAGCGGCTATGCTTATGTCTCGGCCTATTGCGCCGCAAAGCACGGGGTCGTGGGTCTGACCCGCGCGCTGGCGCTGGAACTCGCCCGCAAGGGCGTGACGGTCAACGCCGTTTGCCCCGGTTTTACCGATACGCCGATCATCTCACGCTCGATTGCGGCCATTGTCGCCAAGACCGGACGGTCGGAGGAAGATGTTCTGGCAGAATTCGTCAAGGCGAACCCGCAGGGACGCCTGATACAGCCAGAAGAGGTGGCTGAAACCGTGCTGTGGCTCACATCGCCCGGCGCGCAATCGATAACTGGACAGGCGATTGCAATCGCCGGTGGGGAGGTAATGGCAGGATGACCGACGGCACGATTTCGATGGCGAGCAATCTGAAGCCTTTCAAGGACTATCAGGCCACGCATTTTCTATGGCAAACAAGCGAAGACGGTCGCGTTGCCACGCTGACCCTGAACCGCCCGGACCGGAAAAATCCGCTGACATTTGAAAGCTATGCCGAGCTTCGCGATCTGTTTCGCGATCTCGTCTATGCCTCCGACGTGCGCACCATCGTTCTGACCGGCGCTGGCGGAAACTTCTCGTCGGGCGGCGATGTGTTCGAAATTATCGAACCGCTGACCCATATGACGATGCCCGATCTTCTGGCTTTCACGCGCATGACTGGCGATGTCGTCAAGGCCATGCGCAAATGTCCGCAGCAGATCATTGCCGCCGTTGACGGCATTTGCGCCGGCGCTGGCGCCATTCTGGCCATGGCATCGGATTTGCGCATCGCAACGCCGGAAGCGAAGACCGCCTTCCTTTTTACCCGCGTCGGGCTCGCAGGCGCCGATATGGGCGCATGCGGCATTCTCCCGCGACTGATCGGGCAGGGCCGCGCATCGGAACTGCTTTATACCGGACGCTTTATGAGCGCTGACGAAGGCGAACGCTGGGGCTTTTTCAACGCGCTTCATCCGCAGGGCGATCTTCTGGGCAAGGCCGAAGCGCTGGCGCGCAATATTGCCGACGGTCCATGGTTCGCGCATGGCATGACCAAGACCATGCTCAATCAGGAATGGGCCATGGGCATTGAAGAACTGGTGGAATCGGAAGCGCAGGCGCAGGCGATCTGCATGGCGACGCAGGATTTCCGCCGTGCCTTCGAGGCTTTCGCTGCCAAGCAGAAGCCCGTTTTCGAGGGGAACTGACGATGGATAGTTCCGCAGCACTGCCGCTGACGCGGGAGCATCTCGACTGGCCGTTTTTTGACAAAGCTCATGCCGATTGGGCCGCAAAACTGGATGCCTTTGCTCAAAGCCCCGCGTTGGCCGATGTCGATCACAGCGACACGGACAATGCCTGCCGCGCTTTGGTGAAAGCGCTGGGCAAAGCCGGGCTGCTGGAAGCAGCCGTCAGCCTGACGGGCGGCGAAGGGATCGATTCCCGCAAACTTTGTATTGCCCGCGAGACACTGGCCTATCACGATGGTCTCGCCGATTTCGCCTTTGCCATGCAGGGCCTTGGCACCGGCGCAATCAGCCTCACCGCATCGGACGAGCTCAAGCAGGCCGTGCTGCCGAAAGTGGCAAGCGGTGAATGGATTTCGGCCTTTGCCCTGTCGGAAAAACTGGCAGGGTCCGATGTGGCGGCGATGAGCTGCGCCGCCAAAGCTGATGGCGACCATTATGTGCTCGACGGTGAAAAGACCTGGATTTCCAATGGCGGCATCGCCGATGTCTACACCGTCTTTGCCCGCACCGGCGAAGCGCCCGGCACGCGGGGCATTTCGGCCTTTGTCGTGTTCGCCACCGATCCCGGCTTTTCCATCGCGGAACGCATCGATGTGATCGCGCCGCATCCGCTGGCGACGATTCGCTTCGACAATTGCCGCATCCCGGCCTCGCGCCGCCTCGGCGCGCCGGGCGAAGGCTTCAAGATCGCCATGCGCACGCTTGATATTTTCCGCGCATCGGTTGCGGCAGCAGCACTTGGCTTTGCGCGCCGTGCAGCCAGCGAGGCGCTGTCCCATGCGCGGTCGCGTCCGATGTTCGGCGGCGCTTTGGCCGACTTGCAGCTGACGCAGGCCACGCTTGGCGACATGGCGACCGATATCGACGCCGCAGCACTTTTGACCTATCGCGCAGCATGGCGGCGCGACGTTCAGAAGCTGAACACCACCAAGGAAGCCGCCATGGCCAAGATGGTTGCGACGGAAAACGCCCAGCAAACCATCGACAAGGCCGTGCAGATGTTTGGCGGTCGCGGTGTGAAAAGCGGCGAAATCGTCGAGCGGCTTTATCGCGAGATACGCGCACTTCGCATCTATGAGGGCGCAACGGAAGTGCAGAAACTCATTATCGCGCGCGAACTGCTGAAGGCGAATTAACGCCTGCCCCGCACGTATTTTCTGGAGACACAACATGCATAAGACACTGCAGCCGCAAGGCTGGGCCCGCCCCATCGGATATGCCAATGGCGTTGAAGCGCGTGGGCGCACCGTCTATATCGGCGGCCAGATCGGCTGGAACGAACAGCAACAGTTCGAGACCGACGATTTCGTCGAGCAGACCGAGCAGACATTGAAAAACATTGTCGCCATTCTGGCGGAAGCTGGCGGCAGGCCGGAGCATATCGCCTCCATGACCTGGTATTTCACCGACAAGGCTGAATATACCGCCAATCTGAAAGGCATCGGTCGCGCCTATCGTGATGTGATCGGCAAGCACTTCCCCGCCATGGCGGCGGTGCAGGTTGTCGCGCTGGTCGAAGACCGGGCCAAGATCGAAATACAGGCTTTTGCCGTTATACCGGACTGAGACCGCCATGGCCGATAGAAGCGAATTCTCCGCCGCTGTGACAGGCACGGTTGTCGATGGCATTCTTGTCGTCACGGTCGATAACCCGCCGGTCAATGCCACCTCCGCCGAGGTGCGCAAAGGTTTTGCCGCAGCCATTCGCCATGCGTCAGAAGACGCGGCGATCCGCGCGACCGTGCTGAGCGGCGCTGGCAAAATCTTCATCGGCGGGGCGGATATTCGCGAATTCGGCAAGCCGCCGGTCGAACCGACATTGCCGGATGTCATCACGCTCATCGAAAGCGCGGACAAGCCCGTGGTGGCTGCAATCAACGGTCCTGCTTTGGGCGGCGGACTGGAGATTGCACTTGCCGCTCACGCGCGGATCGCATCGACCAGCGCATCCTTTGCCCTGCCGGAGGTCAAGCTCGGGATCGTGCCCGGCGCTGGCGGCACGCAGCGCCTGCCCCGATTGATCGGACCGCTGGCAGCGCTCGACATGATCGCCACCGGACGCCAGATCGCCCCGGACGAAGCCCAGCAATTGGGCCTCATTGACCAGATATCGGTCGGCGACCTTGTGGCCGACGCCATCGCGCTCGCCAATGCGCTGGTCGGCAAACCGTTGCGCCGCACCGTCGATCTACCTGTCACCGCGCCCGATGCTGCCGCCTTTGAACAGGCCAAAGCCAAGATACAGAAGAAAGCGCGTGGCGCGACCGCCCCCGGTGAAGCCGCGCGGCTGGTTCAGCTGTCGACAACGACCGCGATTTCCGAAGGTCTGGCTGAGGAACGGACCACCTTCATTCGGCTGCGCGACAGCGAAGAGGCCGCCGCCTTGCGGCATCTGTTTTTTGCCGAACGCTCGGCTGGAAAAGTGGAAGGCATGGAGGCGAAACCTCTGGCGCTTTCCACCATCGGCATTGCCGGGACCGGCCTGATGGGATCGGGGATCGCCGTTGCCTGTCTTACCGCTGGCTACAAGGTCATCGGCTATGAAACGACTGCGGAGGCAGCCGCCAAGGGCCATGCGCGGATCAGCGATATGATCCAGAAGGCCGTCGATACCGGCAGGCTTTCCGCTGAGGCCGGAGACGCCCAACGCGCGAAGCTCTCCGTCAGCGCCGACATGTCCGCACTGGCCGATGCCGATCTCGTCATCGAAGCCGTCTTCGATGATTTCACCGTCAAGGCCTCGCTGTTCCGCGAGCTTGACGCGTTGCTGCCTGCGGCAACCATTCTGGCGACCAATACGAGCTATCTCAATCCGGATGAGCTGGCCGCCATCACCAATCGCACCGACCGGGTGCTGGGGCTGCATTTCTTCTCGCCAGCCAATATCATGCGGCTTCTGGAAGTGGTGCGCTGCGCGGAAACGTCCGACGAGACGCTTGCAACCGGCATCGCTTTTGCCCGCAAGATCAAGAAGCTGCCCATCGTCACTGGTGTCTGCGAAGGCTTCATCGGCAACCGGATGTTTTCAGCCTATCGCACGGAAGCCGAGAAAATGCTGGCCGAAGGCGCCTATCCCGAAGATATCGATCGCGCCATGGAAGCCTATGGCTTTCCGATGGGGCTTTTCGCGGTTTACGACATGGCCGGGCTGGAAATTGCCTGGGCGCGGCGCAAGAGAGCGGCGGCAAGCCGCGATCCCAACCTTACCTATTTCGATGTTGCCGACAAATTATGCGAAGTTGGGCGTTTTGGCCGCAAGGCTGGCCTCGGCTGGTATCGCTATGCGGATGGTGTTCGCACAAACGATCCGGACGTCCATGCATTGATCGATGATTACCGTGCGCGCAACGCCATTATTCCTCGCAATTTCAGCGATGAGGCGATCATGCAGCGTCTGCTCGCCGCCATGGCGCATGAAGGGCAAGCCCTGCTTGAAGAAGGCATTGCGCGCCATTCCGACGATATCGATCTGGTTCTGGTCAACGGCTACGGCTTCCCGTCGATCAAGGGCGGCCCCATGTTTGCAACAAGTGATCAGGCGAAATAAAAAACGGCAGGCGGGAGACGGCTTATTCGTCTTCGGCGCCGGAAAGATGGTTTCGCACCGACTTCTTCAGCGGATCGAGATCGGCCAGCAGGGTCTGGATGATATCGTGATCGACATCGGCCATCATTTCCCGCAGCCAGCCTTCATGGGCTTTGGCCATCTGGCTGAACACCGAAATGCCCTGATCCGTCAGACGGGCCACCGTGACGCGACGATCGGCGCCCGGCGTCTCACGTTTCACCAGACCTTCGGTTTCCAGCCGTTCCACCAGACCGGTGACATTGCCATTGGTTACCATCGTGCGGCGTGACAGTTCTCCCAGCCGCAAGCCTTCCGGCTCGCGATAGAGCTGCGCCAGCAAATCGAATTGCGGCAGTGTCGCGCCGAATTCATTGCGCAGACGCCGCCGGATTTCCTGCGAGACCAGCTTGGTGGTGGACAGCATGCGCAGCCAGAGACGCAATTCCGGCTTTTCGCTTTCATGATCGTCGCTGACTATGATCTCGAAATCCACCGACACGCCCATTTCCTTTATTCAAAGCACGTTGGTCAGGCTCAGGAATCGAGCCATAATCCGTGCTTTAAGAATCGCGTTTGCCGGAAAATATTTCAAGCCTTAAATAAATTGTCCAAAAGCCCTGCGAAAGACCGCGAAACACCCTTTTTTCCGCGCAGAAAACAACCTCACCGCCACATTATTTCTAAATGCATATATTTCTTGTTGTGGCGCCCCATTCCGGCGCCGCAAGGAAAGCCCGATAAAAAAAGATTTCACGGCAATTTGTGATGTTTATCGGCGCATGAGAACCGCTTAAATACTTGCAAAGTCATATGATATTGCATAGCTTTCTCCTCAAGGCTCAAAGAAGCCATTGCACAAATCCGTAGCTCCACCCACACTGGGTCGAGAGCGGCAAAGACGAGGGAAACTATGAAAGAGACATCCGTTCTCACCGGACTTGCATCCGCATTGGTATCGCAATCGATCAAGGTCGTGGATATTACCGCGCCGCTCGGGCCCGATACGCCAGTGCTTTATCTCCCGCCGCAATTCGGCAAAAACACTCCGAATGTGAAGATCCACGAGATCAGCAAATACAATCAGGACGGTCCGTTCTGGGCGTGGAACTGGATCGAACTTGGCGAACATACGGGAACGCATTTTGATGCTCCCTGCCATTGGGTCACCGGCAAGGATCACGCGAACAACACGACCGACACCATCCCGCCGCAGAACTTCGTTGCACCGGTCAATGTGATCGACCGCTCTGCGGAAGCAACGGCCAACCCGGATTATCTCCTGACGGTGGAAAGCATCCAGGAGTGGGAAGCCGAGCATGGCGAGATTGAAGCCGGATCGTGGGTAATCCTGCGCACCGACTGGTACAAGCGCAACGGCTCCAGCGAGACATTCCTGAATGCCGACGAGAATGGCCCGCATTCGCCCGGCCCGACTGCGGAAGCGATCCGCTATCTGCTCTCCAAGGGGATCATCGGCTGGGGTCAGGAAACCATCGGCACCGATGCCGGTTCGGCAGGCGGCATGACCCCGCCCTTCCCGGCGCATCATCTGCTGCATGAAGCCAATCGCTACGGCCTTGCAAGCCTCAGCAATCTCGACCAGCTGCCGGCAAAGGGTGCGATCCTGATCGCCGCGCCTTTGAAATTCGTCGCTGGTACGGGATCGCCCGTGCGCGCATTGGCGCTTGTTCAGGGCTAAAGCTTCCAGCAAGCAATGAATAAGAGAGCGGTTCCGATGTTTTCATCGAAACAGGAACCGCTCCAAGCTCAAGAGCCTGAATCAAAAAGCGGCATGTGTGTGCGAAAATGGTGATTTTCGAGTACCGGAGCGGAGCGTACTTAAAGGTACGTGAGCACCGGAATGTAGAAAAGCGCCATTTGCAGCCACACAGGGCGACTTTTGGAACAGGCTCTAAGACTGCCGTTCCAGATAGGGCAGCTCACGCGGCCGGATCGTGCTGGCCAGCGTATTGATGCGCAGCATGGCGCGTTCGTGCGAGATTTGCAGATGATTCACCAGCGCGCGCTGTGCCCCCGCCAGATTGTCGGACTGTAGACACGTCACGATTTCAAGATGTTCTGGCAGAAACGGCTCGGACGCAAAAAGCCCCGATGTCCATTGATACAGGAAATGATGCGCGACGAGCAGCGTCTGTGGCAGCCGGACCGCCTCGAGCAAGGACGCGCTGTCGCAATGGCCGAGAAGCTCGACATGCAGTTCCTGTTCCAGCCGGTCCAGCGTTTCGCCCGCGACCAGCGGAGCGGTGACCGCTTCGTCCAGATTGCGGCGAACCCGCGCCAGAAATCCCTCGGGCAGACGCGGCAGCGCTTTTTCAAGCGCCAGCGGCTCCAGCACCCATCGCAGTTCGAACAGATCGTGGATGTGCTTGTCGGTGAGCGCCGGTGCGAACCAGCGCCCGCGCTCGTCCTTCTGGATGACGCCGCGCTGCTGTAACCGGGCCATGACGTCCTGCGCCACAGTACGGCTGACGCCATAATGCTTGGCCAAGGCCAGCGCGTTGACGCGCCAGTCGGCCAGCGATGTGCGGGCGAAAATCTCGCTTTCGATTTCGGTATAGATGAGCTGCCAGCTGGGCATGAACTGCATGCGGCTGTCGGCGCTTTTCCTGACATGCGGATCGCCGTTCGAACTGCCAGACAGGCGCGATCTGTTTGCCGCTTCTTCGGCAATGGCATAACCGCGCCCCTCCGCCTTGCGAATGAGGCCGCGCTGTTCCAGTTCCGCCAGCGCCTGACGCGCTGGAACCCGGCTGATGCCGAACAATTCCGCGACCCAGCTTTCCGTCAGTCGCTTGGTCGTTGGAATGGCGCCATTGGCGATGTCCGCCGCGAGACTGTCACGCGCGCGCTGGTAAAGTTTAGGTGCGATGTTACGCATCATGTCATTTTTCCTCCCCTGAATGCGTCCGGCTTCTTGTTATTTTGTCCGGTTTATCCCGATACCCACAGGCATGGTGCCTCCTATGTCGGGATCGATAAGCCCACATGCAACCCATTGAGTCCAATATGATTTGCGGACTGATGTTTATCCCCCTGAACGTCCCGTGGACGCGCCCATAAATGCCGGTTTTCCTCCCTAATATATCTCGGATTGCGTCTCCCAAAAAATTCGTATAGTGCATGCACAATACATTATGGCCGGAGGAGTTTCATAGTGCAACAGGCAGTTGACCAGGCGGCGTTCTCGCTCGCCTCACTTGAACGGTTCTGCCGCGAGGTTTTTTCCGCATGCGGTGCCAATGATGCAACCGCTGACGCGGCGACGCGCGCGATGATGCACGGCACGCGCTACGGCGTGGATAGCCACGGCGTCCGCCTGCTCGCGCATTATGTGACCGCTCTCGTGGGCGGTCGCGTCAACAAGACGCCCAATCTCAAGGCCGTGCGCAGTTTCGGCGCCATTGAAACGCTCGACGCCGACGATGCCCATGGCGCGCTGGCAGCTTATACCGCCATGGATCGCGCCATCGCACTCTCCGATCAGTTCGGCATCGGCGCTGTTGCCATTCGCAACAGCTCGCATTTCGCTGCCGCCGGAGCCTATGCGCTGGAAGCGGCGCGACAGGGCCGCATTGGTATCGCCGTCTGCAATTCCGACAGTTTCGTGCGCCTTCATGATGGTGCAATGCGGTTCCACGGCACCAACCCGATTTCGGTCGGCGTACCCACCACCGACGAAAATCCGTGGCTTCTGGATATGGCCACAAGCTCGATCCCCTATAACCGCGTGCTGCTCTATCGCAGCCTCGGTGTTGAGCTGCCGCAGGGCACCGCCTCCGATCTCAACGGTGTGGATACGCGCGATGCGGAAGCGGTTGAAATGCTGGCGCCCCTTGGCGGCGAATTCGGCTTCAAGGGCGCAGCATTGGCCGGTTTTGCGGAAATTCTCAGTGCCGTTCTGACCGGCATGAAACTCAGCTTCGATATTGCCCCTATGGGCGGCCCCGATTTCTCCACGCCGCGCGGCATGGGGGCTTTCGTTCTGGCGATCAAGCCGGAAGCCTTTATCGAACGCGATGTCTTCGATGCGGGCATGACCCGTTATCTCGAAACATTGCGCAATTCACCAGCCCGCGAAGGCTGCACCGTCATGGCTCCCGGCGACCGCGAATGGCGCGTTGCCGAAGAGCGCGAAAAAAGCGGTGTAACCATCGATCCGGTGACATGGCAGTCATTCGGTGAAATGGCTGAAAAATACGGCGTGACCTTGCCCGCCTGACCCAGCCGGTCATAAGCGCAAAACCAAACCGTCAGGGCGGTTACAGCACTGCAAACGCTCTGACCATCATTCGAACTGCGAAGACGTATCCCGGGAGGATATTGGGAATGAACACATCAAACAAGGCGCCATTCGGCGCCAGCCGCTTCCGGTATTTCATACTTTTCATGTGCTTTATCGGCATCGCGATCAACTATCTCGATCGCGCCAATATGAGCGTGGCGCTGCCCTTCATCGATTCCGAATTGGGCCTCAACCTGACCAACACGCAGAAGGGCCTCATCCTTGGTGCCTTCTTCTGGGCCTATGACGGCATGATGCTGTTTGCAGGCTGGATCACCGACAAGCTGGGCGCGCGCAAGAGCTTTTCGCTCGCCGCCGTCTGGTGGTCGGTCTTCACCGCCGTCACGCCGCTTGCCAACAGCTTCTGGACCTTCTTCACCGTCCGTTTCTTCCTCGGCGCGGGTGAAGCCCCTGCCTATCCGGCAGCGACCAAGGCGGCTTCGCGCTGGTTCCCGAGAAGCGAACGCGCTTTCGCAACCGCTGTGATCGATTCCGGTTCGCGCGTCGGCACGGTTCTCGCCCTGCCGATCGTGACCTCGATCATCGCTTTTGCGACCTGGCATTATTCCTTCGTCATTCTGGGTGCTGTCGGTATCGTGTGGGCGTTCTTCTGGTACGTCACCTATCGCGATCCTTCTGAACATCCGCGCGCCAATGATCTGGAGCGCCAGTACATCATCCAGAACGGTGCCCGCACCGATGATAATGACAGCGCAGAAGCACAGAAGATCCGTTGGGCCGATCTGTTCCGCTATCGCACCGTCTGGGGCATGATGCTCGGCTTCTTCTGCCTGAACTTCGTCATCTACTTCTTCCTGACCTGGTTCCCGACCTATCTGAAGACCGCACGCGGCCTGAACCTTGCTGAACTTGGCCTCTATGGCATGATCCCCGGCCTTGCCGCCGTCGTCACTGCCTGGATCGCAGGCCTTCTGGCCGACCGCGCCATCCGCAACGGCGCCAATGTCACCACGGTTCGCAAGATCGTCATGGTCGGCGGCATGCTGGGCGGTGCCGCCATTCTTCCGGCAGCGCTGGTTGAATCGCTCTATGCAGCTTTGTTCTTCCTGGCGATTTCCTATAGTAGCCTCGCCATTGCAGCGACCGCGATCTGGTCCCTGCCAGCAGACGTTGCACCAAGCTCGCGCCATGTGGCTTCCATCGGCGGCATCCAGAACTTTGCTTCGAACATCGCGGGCATCATCAGCCCGTTCCTGTTCGGCTTCCTGCTGGATCAGTTCAACGGCAGCTATACGCCGTCCTTCCTGATGGCCGCCATCATGGCCGTTGTCGGTGCATGCTCCTATGCATTCATCGTCGGTCGTGCAGAGCCTCTGCCGATCCTTCCTCCCCGCTCGTAAGATCATCAGCGAGCGCTGACTGAAAAAGCCCTCATCCGGGTCATCCGGGTGGGGGCTTTTCTATTTGATAATCACGAACGCAGCGCCGAGGCCGGGCTCATGCGCAGTGTGAGAAATGCCGGAACCAGAGACACGATGGCTGCAACGAGAATAAAGCCACCAGCGCCGTAAAGGTCATCCACTGAAAATTCGACAGGCATTCTCACAGCCGTTGCCGCCGTCAGCCATGCTGTGATGACATGCGCGGCAGCGTAGCCGATAGAGAGGCCCAGCAGGATGCCGAGCACCAGCAGGAAGAACAGCTCACCCCAGACAATCGCCATCACCGCACTGACCGGTGCACCAAATGCCCGCAAGGCACCGATCTGGCGCTTGCGCGCACCGATATGCATGACCGCAACCAGCAGCAGCGCGAAAACGACAATCACCTGCGTGCCGATGGCAATTCCGAGCAAAAGTTTGCGCGCATCGCCCAGCGTGGAATAGAGCCGCGTCAGCACTTCCGCCGGGAAGATCGACAATGTCGTATCGGACCTATATTCCTGCCGAAGGCGATAGGCATCGGCAATCGTCTTCGGCTTGACCAGAACCGCTGGAATGCCCGGACTGCTGGCATCGAACTGTTCATCGAGCGGCGCATCGACATCGATCCGGGCATCGTGAATATGGGTATCGTTCGGCCCGATCACCGCGAGCGAGCCTTGCGCGTTCTTCACAGCCGCATCTTCGTGGTCGTCATCATGACCGCCCATGCCGTGCAATTGCCACACCGCACGAATGGGAACGAGGATCGCGCGATCCCACGCGGTTCCCGTCGGAGCCATCTTTCCGCTGACGTGATAGCTCAATTCCGCATGGGCGTGACCGCCCGTTTCCACCGTGCCGTGCATCGGATTAACCCGACCGCCGATCGGCAAATCCACCGCAGACCCGATAACCGCCTCACCCAGCCGGGCAAAAATAGCGCCTTCCGCCAGTACGGGCGACAGGGCTGCAATCAGTTGCGTCGTTGTCCCGACAATGGGAAAGCCCATCGCGCTATCGCCAAAGCCAATCGGCGCAGCGAAAGCGACACGCGGATCAGCAGTAAGCTTGCCAAGCATCGCGCCCGACATCAGCGGCAAGGGCGATGGTTGCAGGAACACCGATGACAAGGTCAGCTGGGTGTCGCTTCCAGCCGCCCCCACGACCAGATCGAATTTCTCCGACGCGCGCGCCGTGCCGAGACGCACAGCGCGCTCCTGCAATGTGACCACCGTGCTCAGGGCAACGGACAGCGCCAGCAGGATAATCACCGCAATGGCTCCGCTCCAGAACCGGCGCAGATCGGCAAGGATGAAAGCGATCATGTCGTGCCCTGCCCCGCAGCGTCTTTCGTTATGCGGCCACCCTCCAGAAAAATCTGCCGCCGCAGGCGCTTCATCAATTGCGGATCATGCGTGACGGCAATCAGCGTGGCCCCCTGGGCGCTCGCAAGCTGCACCAGAAGTTCTGCGATTTCCGCGCCGGTCTTCTGATCGAGACTGGCGGTCGGCTCGTCGGCAATGATGACCCGCGGCGCGGGAAACAGCGCACGTGCAATGGCGACACGCTGCATCTCGCCACGGGAAAGCGTTTCGATATGCTGGTCGGGCCGTTTAATGCCGACCGTTTCCAGAAGCTCCAGCGCCCGTTCGCGCCGCACCGGCTTGACTGCTCGGCTCAGTTTCGCGGGCAGCAGGACATTGGCAATGGCCGACAAGCCCGGAAAGAGATGAAAATCCTGCATGACGAGCCCGATATTGCGAGCCCGGAAAGCATCACGTTGAAAAGCCGACAGGCTGCTGAATGCCGCGCCGTCCCACATCACCTTCCCCGTTTTGACGGCCTCAAGCCCGGTGATCGCGTTGATCAGCGTGCTTTTGCCAGACCCCGACGCGCCTGCGATTGAAAGATGCTCGCCTTGCGGCAAATGGAAATTCTCAATGGCAAGTGCAGGTTCCCGGAGGCCGGGAAACCGCACTTCCAACGCGGAAATATCCAGCGAAAGACCGGAGCCATGGTCAGTCGGCATATCAGACCGTTGTGAAGGAAGCATCGCGCATGCGTAGCTGGCTAACAAATCCTGTTTCAGGATCGGTCCACGACCCGTATTCCAGCGTGCCGCGCGTGAGGATCGGCGCGTTAAACTGCACGAAAGTCTGCTTCGCCGCGAGATAGACCACGACGATATTGTCCGGCCAGTCGGAATCCGACGAGCAGAACGGGCAGATCGACATTGGTATCTCGGTCAGCACGAAGAAATTGGCTTCCGCCTTCAAGGGCGGTGCCATGAAGCCGCTGATGGCAACCTGCTTTCCAGCGGACTGTTTGACCTGATCAGAAAACTCAAGGCCCAGCACGCCGAAGCTCTTATAGAGATTGTTGAAGCCGAGTTGCTCGGCAGCCCGCGCCTGCGGGATAGCTGTCGCCAGCGGCATGGCCAGTGCGCCAAGCATCACTTGTCGGCGGCTAAGATGGTTCCGGTTGAACATCGGACGCTCCATCAATTGCGGACAAGCGGCGCGAGCCGCCTGCCCTGTTTCAGGATAAGCCTTCCTATTCGGACTTCGGCTTGCCAAGAGCAAAAGCATCGGCAAGGACGCGATACACATCGCTCTGTTCCATATAGCCGCGCAGCCCTTCGGAGCCGGGGCCCGTCGCCTGAAGCACGATATCGTCTACCGCGTGAACGCCGGTATCCTCGTCTTTCGGGATGTTGCCCTGCACGAATACCGCGCCCGGCACATCCTTATAGGCTTCATTGGCGACATACTCGCCCTTTTCGTTCTTGATGGCCGGAACGAACGGATCATCCAGCTTCGGCCGGAAGGTTTCATAATGATCCGGGCCGTTATTCGCAGCCATGAACAGGCGGCGCGAAACGTCCACGCGATCCGGATAGCCGTCTCCGTCCTTGTCTTCATAGTTCGGGAAACCAGCCGCATCATAGGTGCCAACCTTGGCGCGCATTTCATCGCCCGGCTTGTCATCATCGACCGTACCGATAATCGCTACGCCATGGGTGTGGTCGCCAGTCACGACGATCAGCGTATCCGGGTTGTTCTTGGCGAATTCCTGCGCCACACCGACAGCCTTGTCGAACTCGATCGTGTCGACCAGCGCCCGCTCCCAGTCGAGCGGGTGGCTCATCTTATCGATCGAAGCGCCTTCCACCATCAGGAAGAAGCCTTCCGGGTTCTTGGAGAGCTTGTCGAGTGCCGCCTTGGTCATGTCGACCAGGCCCGGCTGGTTCGGGAACTTGTCGACAGTGCCCTTCTTCAGAAAGTCGCGATCCAGCGTCACATCCATATTGCCGGTGTGAAACAGGCCAAGCAGGTTCTGCTGGTTGGACTGCCCGGAAGCGGCCAGCTCGTTCTTGTCGGTAACGATGGCATAACCTGCGTCACGGAACAGCTGGATATAATCCTTGTCGTCCTTGCGCTTGGAGCCCGGAACATCCTTACTCAGGAAATAGGCCGAACCGCCGCCCAGAAGCACATCGGGCTTCACATCGTAGAACATGCCGACAATGTCTGCCTTGTCGGAACGCTTGCGCGTGTGGGAAACCAGCGCGGCAGGCGTTGCATCTTCGACTTCTGACGTGGAAACGATGCCGATGGATTTTTTCGTCTGGCGGCGTAGCGCTTCGCCGATTGTTTCGACCTTCGGGTCATCCTGACTCGCCGGAGTGCGGTCAGCATAAACGCCAAGTGCGTTCACCCGCGCTTTGTGGCCGGTCATGTAAGCCGACATGGTGTTGGCGCTGTCGGTCGCAATCGAATGGGTCGATGACGTGCCGATAAAGGCAACCGGCGGAACATCATCCATATTGAGACGGCCATTGGCCTTGCCACCCGCCATGCCCTTGGACATGATGCGCGCGCCGGTGCGATGCGCGACCGAAAGACCATCGGCCACCAGGAAGATGATGTTCTTGGCTTTCGCTTCCGTCGCGGTCGGGTACACATCCCAGGTGACGGTCTTTGTCTCGGCGCCAGCCGTGATTTCAACCTTATAAGCGCCCGGCTCCGCGATTTTCAGATCGCGCAGAATGAGGGCTGAGCCGAGAACCTTGTCCTCGCTCCCCTTTTCTTCCGCAACGAATTCGGCCTTGGCGCCAAATACCGTTTCGTAATCCTTGCCGTTGACGGTTACCTTGACCTCTTCCGGCTTCACCACCTTGTCGAGTTCCACTTTGAAATCGAATGGCGAGCCGACCAGAATCGTGGCCCTGTCGAGCGGATAAATATCGGCGGCATCGGCAGCGCCGCTCAAAATTGTTGCGGACGCGAGAGCGAGCAAAAGCTTACGCATGTTGGAAATCCCTTCCTACAAAGTGTCAGGTCTCCATAAGCAAGCTAGATGACGCGCATATAACGGTTTTGCATTTGTGATCGGAGGCCCACAAAGGCCCGCTTCAACGGCGTGGCAAAAGCGGTAAAAAACCGGTCGTTTCGTCCGCGGAATGGAAAATTTCAATGCAATGAGAATAAACAAGATTTTATCGCATATGAAAGCTAATTCCGCGTTAGGTTTTCCTAGCGCGACTAGTTCAAAACCCGATCTAAAGGGGGGAATTTACCGCTGAGACGAGCTAGGCGCTCTAAAAAGGAATCTCTCTGGCGATGCTTTGGATGGTAGCGCGAAGAAGTTAAAAAATCTACAGCGCTTAACCAAAAAGCACAAAAATCATCGTTCCTTGCGAAAGGGCCAGTGAAACTCGACTGGAAACTCGAATCGTGCATCGGAACTGTTGAACAGCTTTTCCGAGAAAAATCCAGTTCCCGTTGCAGGAGCAATTTGGCTGACGCGCCCCTGCCCTTTTAGCGCTGGTCACTTCATTTCAGTACCACTGTGCGGGGCGCATCCTGCCGGATATGAACCGGACAATCGGACGCCAAGGCGCACTTGACGATTCGGGCATCCATCCCCGCCTAAAAGCGTGGACGATGACAATAAATGACTCCACCTGCGGTCGCCAGCATGCCGCTTGCAATGATAGACTGCCGTCTAATTCCAATAAAAGTCTTTAAAAACAATTCGATAAAGCAATTTGATTCGGAAGGATAAAATTCTTCGTAATTTTTAATTGCCTGCTAACCCTTTGTTAATTCGGGCAGCCCTTGCGATACAAGAAGAATCGGACATAATGACGGTATTTAGGCGGTATTAGTTCCGATGCCGTCACTAGGGATCCCAAGTCAATGAATATCGCAAATTCAACAGCAGCAGTGTCGTTTGACGACATGATATTGACGCAGGGGAGAGAAATCTCTCGCAAGCTCAATCTGCTGCGCCATGAAAACTTCCCACCGGATGCGCGGAAGAATCTGCGTCAGTTTTCTATGGCCGAAGCTGCGTATTTCCTTGGCGTCTCCCCCAGCAATCTGAAGAAGCTACACCTCGAGGGCAAGGGCGTCGAGCCGACTATACTGACAGGTGGACGCCGCGCCTATAGCGTGGACCAACTGCATGAACTGCGTTTGTGGCTTGACCAGAATGGTCGCGCCGAAGTGAAGCGTTATGTTCCGCATCGCCGTGCCCATGAAAAGCTTCAGGTCATCGGCGTTGTGAATTTCAAGGGCGGCTCCGGCAAGACCACGACCGCGGCGCATCTGGCGCAGCATCTCGCCTTGACCGGTCATCGTGTGCTTGCCATCGATCTCGATCCGCAGGCCTCTTTATCGGCACTGCACGGTATCCAGCCAGAGCTGGATGAATTCCCGTCGCTTTACGAAGCCATTCGTTACGATTCCGAAAAGAAGCCCATCCGCGATGTCATTCGCCGGACGAACTTTCCCGGTCTCGATATTATTCCGGCCATGCTGGAGCTGCAGGAATATGAATATGACACGCCTTTGGCCATGCAGAATGGCGGCGAGGGCAAGATGTTCTGGAACCGCATCGCGACGGCTCTGGCCGAAGTCGATGATTCCTACGATGTGGTCGTTATCGACTGCCCTCCCCAGCTTGGCTATCTGACGCTGACGGCATTGTCCGCTGCAACATCGGTATTGATCACGGTTCATCCGCAAATGCTCGACCTTATGTCGATGTCGCAGTTCCTGCTGATGCTCGGCGATATTCTCAAGACTGTGCGGCAGGCGGGCGGGGCGGTGCAACTCGACTGGTTCCGCTATCTGATTACTCGTTATGAACCGACCGACGTACCGCAGGCCCAGATGGTCGGTTTCATGCAGAGCATGTTGGCGTCGCATATGCTCAAGCATCAGATGCTGAAATCGACGGCGATTTCGGATGCCGGCCTGACCAAGCAAACGCTTTACGAAGTCGAACGTTCATCCATGAACCGCGGCACTTATGACCGCGCGATGGAAGCCATGGAAGCGGTCAATTCGGAGATTCGCGGGCTTATCCACGAAGCATGGGGGCGTTAGACTGCCGTCTAAAACGGCAAATACGCAATAAAATCAGGTCTCTGACCGGTTTAAGGAATAGAGAATGGCACGGAAGAACATATTTGACAGCGTGATGCGGAACGAACCGGCGGCGGAACAGCCTTCCCAGCCGGTCGATGCCATATCGCGCCGGTTCGGCGCTGCCAAATCGCTTTCCGCTTCGATTGATGAACTCGCCAAGCAGGCTTCACAAAGGCTGGATGGCGAAACTGTCGTTGAGCTTGATCCCAACAATCTTGATGCGTCCTTTGTTGCCGACCGTCTGCCTGAAGCCGACGATCAGGAATATCAGGAGCTTCTCGAAGCCATTCGCGAGCGTGGCCAGGACAGCCCTATTCTGGTGCGTCCGCATCCTGAGACCAGCGACCGTTATATGATCGTCTTTGGCCATCGCCGTGCCCGTGTTGCGCGCGAGCTGGGCCTCAAGGTCAAAGCCGTTATCAAGCCGCTTGCCGATCTGGAACATATTCTGAGCCAGGGCCAAGAAAACTCGGCGCGCGCCAATCTCAGCTTCATCGAACGGGTTTTGTTTGCGGCACGTCTAGAAGCGCTTGGCTTTGAGCGTGAGGCTATTCAGGCCGCTTTGACCATCGACTATCAAACCCTGTCGAAGATGCTGACCATTCCGAAGGCCATACCAGAAGCCATTCTTCTGGCCATCGGTCCTGCCAAGGGCATTGGTCGTGATCGCTGGCTTGAACTGCGTAAGCTGATCGAAATTCCCGGCAAACAAGACGCTGCAGAAGAACTGATGGCGACCGCTGCATTCAAGGCAGCAACGTCGGCTGATCGCTTCGAACAGCTTTACGGTTATCTGAAGGGCGCCCGTCAGAAGAAGTCCGTCACCAAGGCCGCTTTGCGCCCCGGTGCGACATGGACCGCTTCGGACAAGTCCGTCAGCGCCACAATCAAACAGAACGGCAAATCGGCAACGCTGGCTCTTGGTGCAGCCAATGGGCCTCGCTTTGCCGAATGGCTCTCGCGTAATCTGGATACGCTTTATGCGTCCTTCCAGAACGACGAGAAGTAACAAGCTTTCGGATTGGAAAGCGGTTTCCGCAGCCCGGTCCAGTGTCTGAGTACGATTATCTGCGTATCTGTATCGAGACGATCAAGAGCATTCCCAGCGAAACTCCGAAACGGTTTTGCGGGTCATGCAGGCGTAAAATTGAAGAGATGAGTGGTAGCCAATAATCCGGTTGGAAAATCGCTCAAGCGAAAAGGAACGAGATAGCAAAAGAAAAAGGCCCCCAAACGTCGCCGCGTGGAAGCCCTTCTCATTGGTTTAGCAGCTAGAGAATCGCAAATCCACGAATCACTGTCAAGTGTCTTAAGCGTCTTTTCGGCGGGTGGATTTCTTTTGCCTTGTGGAAGGTGAAAGAAAATGGAGATGCATTTGGCTTCGACGCCGTTTGGCAGTCGACCGATGACGGCTGCCTTGTTGGCAGCGCAACGCAATGCCCGACAAATGCCGCAAGACCTTGCCGTCGATAAGTGGCAGATGCATCGCTGGCTGTGCGAAGCAAAGACGATTTATGGGTTGAATGATCGCTCACTGGCGGTTCTGTCAGCATTGCTGTCCTTTCATCCGGACAATCATCTCAAAGCCAATGAAGGCCTGATCGTCTTTCCATCCAACAAGCAATTGGCGTTGCGTGCCCATGGCATGGCGGACGCTACATTGCGGCGTCATCTCGGCGCGCTGGTCGATGCCGGTTTCATCACGCGTCAGGACAGTCCGAACGGCAAGCGTTATGCGCGTCGGGCCAAAGGCGGCGAGTTGCAAATTGCATTCGGCTTTTCGCTCGCTCCTTTGCTGTTGCGCGCCGAAGAACTCGAAACGTCCGCCGAGCAGGTGAGGGCCGAAAAGGCTGCTTTGCGCGAGCAACGTGAACGCTTGACCTTGCTGCGTCGCGATATCGCCAAGCTGATTGAATTTGCCATGACGGAAAACCTTTCCGGTGACTGGTCAGCAATCAACCAGCGCTTCCGAGCCATTGTCGATACGATTCCACGCCGTGCGGAACGCGATGAGCTGGCTCTGTTGGTCGCCGCAATGGAGACACTTTCGGTCGAAATCAATAAGCTGTTGAATATTCAGCAAAATATCGAAAATTTGAGCGGCAATGAGTCTCAAAATGAGCGGCAGCAAATTGAATCGAATCCAGATTCCTATTTTGAAAAGGACAGCGTTTCACAAATCGACCAGCGCCGGATGATAACCGACAAGGCGCAACCAGAACCGACGGTCTCTCTCGATATGGTTCTGCGCGCCTATCCAGAGATTGAAGCCTATTCATCGAGCCCGATCCGCCAATGGCATGGACTGATGAATGCCGCAGAAACCGTCCGCAGTTTCATCGGGATTGACGCCAAACTTTATGATTTGGCTAAAAAGACGCTTGGAAACTATAATACGGCCATCGCAATTGCCTATATTCTCCAGCGTTATGATCAGATTCGATCGGCAGGCGGTTATCTGCGGATATTGACGGAAAAGGCTGCGGATAGTGGTTTTTCGATCAAGCCGATGATGCTGGCCGCGCTGAATGCACAACGCCGCGCCCAATAGGCAGTAACAGCAAATTTATCAAATATAGCGTTTCTAAGAGGCGAAAAAGGAGAGTAATCGATACCGAAAGTGCTTAGTGCTACGCAAGACAAGGAAACTAAGGAAGATATTATATGTTCCTAATATTTCAACAACTTGCATTTGGAAGCACCATAGGTCTGATCAATGTTGTTCTGCATGCTTTAGCAACAATCCTGGTTATCAGGACGACGCGACTTCTCCATAAATCCCTGCGGAAATACGCTATGTTGGCGCTGATATCGACAATGTCGGTTGCCGCGTCGGTTTTGCTGGCAACACAGGTCATCGAAATCATTATATGGTCGGCGTCCTATACTATGGTTCTCGCCATACCCGCCGGGGCAGACGCGCTCTATTTTGCTTTCGTGAATTTTACCTCGCTCGGGTATGGAGATATAGTTCCGCTCGCACGCTGGCATCTCATGGGCCCGATGACCGCAATGAATGGCGTTTTGCTCTTTGGCTGGTCTACAGCGGTTCTGTTTCAGGTCCTGACTTTCGCGTTACAAAACCAGAAGACGCCGCGCTTTATTCCAAGACTGGCCACTGACGAGTAGGTCAAATAGCCAAGTAAGGGCGTCTCATCCGACAACCGTAATATTTGAGAACGGAGTATCCGTGCGGTGAATTTGACTATCGATTTCATCAAATATGTTTCCATCGTTTTCATCGGTCTTCTGCCGATCATGAACCCCCTCACGACATTTCCGCTCTATATGGCTTTGACCAAGCGGATGAGCGTGGAGAACAAGCGCAAACAGGCCGTCAAAGCCTGTATCTACGCGTTTTCGATCCTGACGGCATTTTTGCTGCTGGGCAGGGGATCATCGCGCTGTTCAATATCTCGCTTCCGGGCATCCGGGTCGCAGGCGGCATCATCATCATGATCCTGGCGCTGCGGATGATCTTCTCTGGTGAAGACACTTCGTCGGAGGTCAATGTCGAGCCTTCCGAGATCAAGAAGGCGGAAATCGATTATTCGTTTTCGCCACTTGCCATGCCCAGCCTTGCGGGGCCGGGGTCGATTGCCGTGGTGATGAGTTTTGGTTCGCAAATTCCTGCCGAACACACCATCATCGGCCATATTATCGTGATCGTGGCCATTCTGCTGACGGTCAGCATCGCTTATGCGGCGCTGTCATCGGCAACGTTCCTCGAAAGAATGCTCGGCGATCACGGCATGCAGGCGATCACCAAGATCATGGGATTTCTCCTGACCTGCATTGCCGTGCAGTTTCTGGCCTCCGGCGTTCACGATTTCTATATCGAGTTCGCCAAGCTGTAAGCGTTCATCTCATTCCATGGCGATGCTGTGATCGACTTCCTGCGCAACCTTTGGCTTGCGGAGCAAAAGAACGAGCGGCATCGCCAGAAGCGACATCAGCATCAACAGCTTGAAATCATCGATATAGGAAATGATTGTCGCCTGTTCGGAGATGATATTGTCCAGAAGCGCCCGTCCGGCAGCTGTTGTCGGATTGAGATATTGCGAAACGACAGCGCCATCGAAATTATGATTGAACGGCGTGACATAGGCGCTGATAGCGGCATGGTTGGCCTGCACATTTTCCGTCAGCAGCGCTGCAACAATCGATATGCCAACGCTTGATCCGATGTTGCGGGACAGATTATACAGGCCGGTCCCGTCGCCGCGCAGATGCGCGGGGAGGGTGGAAAAGGCAATCGTGGTCAAGGGCACGAACAGGAAGCCCAGACCTGCGCCCTGAATGAAACCAACCCGCACAATGGTCCACTGCGAAACATCGGGCGTCCAGCCCGTCATTTCATACATGGCCCATGCCGTCAGTCCGAGACCGGTCAAAAGCAGATAACGTGAATCCACACGGCCAATCAGCTTGCCGACCAGAAACATGCAAGCCATGGTGCCCATGCCGCGCGGTCCCATCACGATGCCGGCTGTCGTCACCGGATAGCCCATCAAGGTCTGGAGATATGGCGTCATCAGCGCCAGCGATGCCAGATAGGTCACGCCGATGATGAAGATGAAGAGCATACTCACCGCAAAATTGCGGTCGAGAAACAGCTGCGGTTTGACGAAAGAATTTTCTGCCGTGAATGTATGCACCACAAGCAGGTAAAGGGCTGCTGCGCAAACCAGCGACTCGATGACGATTTCGCTCGATGAAAACCAGTCCATCTGCTCGCCGCGGTCAAGAAACAATTGCAGTGAGGCAATGGCGAGACTGAGCAGGCCGAAGCCGGTCCAGTCGAGACGCGCCGTCCGGTCTATCCTGGTTTCAGACACAAAGACCATGATGCCAACGAAAGCCAGCGCACCAATCGGCACATTGATGTAGAAAACCCAGCGCCAGCTCATATTGTCAGTCAGCCAGCCGCCAATGACAGGCCCCAAAACCGGGCCGACCATCACCGAAACGCCGAAAAGCGCCATGGCGGAGCCACGTTCTTCCAGCGTGTAGATATCGAGCAGAATGCCTTGCGACAGTGGCACCAGCGAAGCGCCGAACAGGCCCTGCAACAGCCGGAAACCGACAATCTGCGGCAGGGATTGTGCAAGCCCGCACAGGACGGAGGCCAGCACGAAGCCCGCAATAGCCGCCAGCAACACGCGCTTGCGACCGAATTTGGCGGCCAGAAAGCCGGACGGCGGCGTCATGATCGCAGCCGCCACAATATAGGAGGTCAGCACCCAGTTGATCTGGTCGGCGCTTGCCGAAACGCTGCCCTGAATATAAGGCAGTGCGACATTGGCAATCGTCGTATCCAGCGCCTGCATGATGACCGCGAGAATGACGCAAGCGGTGATCGCGCCGCGATGCGCGACGATGGACGCGCCGGAAATGGCGACGTTAGACATGGTTTCCGCCACCGAAGAGATTGGTAATGAAGCGCGGCAGACCGCGCGGATGGCCGGTATCGACCTCCACATTCACGCTCATGCCGAACCGCAGCGGCGGTTGGCCGTTCTTGTTGTCGATGCTGACGCGCATGGGGATGCGCTGCACGACCTTGACCCAGTTGCCGGACGTGTTTTGCGCCGGCAGCAGCGAGAAGCTGGAACCCGAAGCCGGGCTGATACTGGCGACTTTGCCCTCCCAGCGGGCATCGGGATAGGTATCGACCGAGATCGTCACCGGCTGGCCGGGTTCGATCCCGGTCAATTCGGTTTCCTTCGGATTGGCGGTGATCCAGAGATGATCGGACGAAACGAGCGAAAAAGCCTGTTGCGCGGCTTGCAGATAGGAGCCGACCTGCAAGCTGTTCACATTGGTGACGATGCCGTCGAAGGGTGCACGAACTGTCGCGTCATCAAGCTGGCGCTGGGCTTCATCGAGCTTGGCCTTGGCCTGTAGAAAAAGCGGGTTTTGCTCCACCGGTTGGTCCGCATTGCCGCCGAGCTCGGCCAATGCCGACTGGGCTTGCGCCTTCGCCACGGCAACCTTCTGCTTGGCGGCATCGAGGTCGTGTTTCGCCTGATCGAAAGTCGCGCGCGATGACGCGCTGGTCGCCACGAGATCCTGCTGCCGCTTGAAGGTCGCCTGATAGAAGGGCAGATCGGCCTCGGCCTGCGTGATTTCAGCAAGCGATTGCTGATAGCTGGCCTGAAGCGCAAGAATCTGATTGCGCACATGGCCGAGTTCGGCCTGAGCGCCTTCAAGCGCAATGGCAAAGGAATCCGGCTTCAGGCGAAACAACACCTGTCCGGCTTTGACCAGCTCGTTTTCATGTACGTCAATACCAGCGACAAGGCCCGAAACATCGGTCGAAATGCCCACCATATCGGCCTGCACATAGGCATTATCCGTCGAAACATAGCGCCCGCCAGTAACGTAGAAATAGCCGCCGACAACAAGCGCCAGCGGCAGAAGAGAAAACATCATGCGGCGGCGCCTTAACCTGCGGCGAGCGGCAATATCGCTTGCGCCGGGCTTTTGGGCCGCGTCGGTGGCCGCTTGCGGCTGTGCGGACGGACCCGTGCTTTCAGCGCGGGTTTCCCGACGTGCTTCAGGCTCATCCCGTTCGATAGTGGCGGGATGTTTTACGATATTGGACGTGTCAGTCATGATCTGTATCTTCGTTGACGATTTCAGGACTTACGGGAGTCCGGCAAGCCCGAGAGAGATTGTCTTTCATCGACAGGAGGGTCTGGATCAACTGCTCCTGTTCCGCCTGCGAAACACCTTCAAGCGCCTCGGCCCGCGTCTGGCCGCCGAGTTCGCGCATAACTTCCAGAAGCGGCATAGCCGCCTCGCATATGAAAATCAGATGCGCACGCCGATCGGTCGGGTGGGGTCGTCTTTCGACAAATCCCTGTTCAACGAGCCGGTCGAGAATGCGCGTGAGAGTTATAGCCTCCACGTCCAGCAGATCAGCCAGACTGCGTTGCATGATCCCGTCATTCTTCGAGAGGAAAGCCAGCGTTTGCCACTGGGCCCGTGTCAGGCCAGTTCCGCGTGCGCGCTGCTCAAAACGTTTGCGAAGAAGGCGGGCCACATCATGCAACAGAAAACCGAGAACGCGGGTGTCCGTCACTTGTATGACCACTTATTTATAAGCTACCTTATTATTTGTAGCTTATGACAAGTGTCTTGAATATGGCAAGCGAATTGGATCGCAGGCAGCGGCCCGCGATTTCACAATCACGTGACAACTTGTTGGGAGGGGGCGTTGCCAGTCAGTGCGCTGCTTGCGGCGTGACGGCTTCCAGCCATTGCGCGCGATAAGCGGTATAGACATTGCCGGAAGCGTCATTATCCGGCTGATAGGTTCTGCCGTGCTTTTCCTTCGGCGTCGCACCCGCCAGAAGCCCGGCGCCGGTGGCCGTACCGGTTGATCCGGCAATGGCTTCAACCTCGCGTCCGGAGAAATTCGCCAATGCTTTCAGATAAATGGGATTATCGGAAAAAGGGCCTTCGACCACAATTGGTCCCTTGGCGCCCAATAGGCCAAGGCAACTTTCCGTCATCAACGCGGCATAGATGCAGGCGGCTGCATAACGTTCGCCATCGCTCGCCTGATCCGCATTGCGCCAGCGCAGATGCGTGTTGGGGAAAGGGCCACAGTTCGGAACGGCGGAAGGCAAAGCCATGATCCCGTGATGCAGAATCTGCGCGGCAAGGGCATCGTATTCGGTGGGGGAGGGTCTTTGCAGCCCTTCGGTCATCAGATCGAATTCGCGCCCGCCCATATAACGCGCCGAAGGCACGGCCCGCCCATAGGCATCGACATTGGCGAGCGTATCGCGCGTCGGGTCCAGCTGGTCGAGTTTGCCGCCCACGGCAAAGCTCACCACCCAAGTGCCTGTCGAAACCACCGAAAACGCGCCTTCGCGATCCATCAGATGGGCGAGCAGCGAAGCATTGGAATCGTGAATGCCGCAATGCACCGGAACGGGGGAGGGCAGTCCTATATCCGCCGCGATCGCCGGCAACAGCGGCCCAAGCGCGTCGAAGGCGGAGCGCAGCGGCGGGAATTTTTCGCGAATGTCCAGACGGTCGACAAGCGCCGAAAAAGCAGATTGCTTCGGTAGCCACAAATCCGTGTGACAGCCAAGCGACGTGACTTCTGACGCGGCAATGCCGGTCAGACGCCAGGCCCAATATTGCGGATAGGTGAATATGAAATGCGTGCGCGCAAAATCGGCGGGGAAGGCCGTTTTCAGATAGTGAAGCTGCGCACCGAGATTAAGGCCAAGCGACAGGGTCGGCGAAAAAGTATCGCGAAAGTCCGGTTTTATGGCTGCATAGGCGGCACGAATCTCGGCTGGATATTCAAGCTCATAGTCGAGTACCGGCATTGCCAGCGTGCCGTCTTCAGCAACGAGGGCCGCCGATGCGCCATGCGTGGTGATGGAAATGGCATCGAAACCCGGCTCCAGCGCAAATTCCGAGAGACTTGCCAGAAAGAAGCGCCATAGCGCCTCGATATCATAATGCGGATAGGGGCCGTCGCGAAGTACAGTGTTCGGCATGCGGCGCGCGGCAATTTCCTCGCCGCCTGCCGCATCGAGTATGACGACTTTGGCATTGGTCTTGCCGATATCGAGAATGGCAATGCGCTTCATGACATGTGAAACACTGGCTTGAGATCGATAGAAACCGGCGAATTATCGGGGTTTGTAGCCATGATATCGGCCATGCGCGCCCACCATTTTTTCATCACTGGATGGTCGGGCAGGGCGGCCATGCCGTGACCGGCGCTGCGCGTCAGCACGCCAAACAGGCTATTGGTTTCTTCATCGAGATAGATGGCATAGTCCGACACGCCTGCCGTGTGCAGAAGTTCGACCAGTTCCGGCCAGATTTCGTCATGGCGGCGGCGATATTCCGCCTCCATGCCGGGATTAAGCGTCATGCGAAATGCATAGCGTTCAGCCGTCATGCTTTGCGCCTCGCTCTGAACTGCCGGATCAGGATCGGCAGCGAAATGGTGATAATCAGCAGAAGGCCGATGAAGATCGACATGACGATGCCCGGCACATTGAGAAGGCCTAGCCCGAAGGTCACGAGGCCCATCACGAAAGCGGCAATCACCACGCCGACAATGGTGCCTGATCCGCCGAGGATCGATACGCCACCCAGTACGACCATGGTGACGATTTCGAGCTCCCAGCCTTGTGCAATCGAGGGGCGCGTGGAGCCGAGGCGCGAGGTCAGGCAGACGGCAGCGATGCCGCTCATCACGCCGGTCATCAGGAAAAGCACGAATTTGGCTTTTTCAACCGGAATACCAGAAAAGCGCGCCGCGAATTCATTGTTGCCGATGGCATAGACACGGCGTCCGAAGCTGGTGGCATGCAGCAGAACGCCAAACAGCACAGCGAACAGAACGAACAGCGCAAATTCGAACGAGATTACCCAGAACACATAGCCCTGTCCGAAATAGGCAAAGCTTTCCGGATAACCGCCAAAGGCCTGATCGCCGAGCACGATATAGGAAATACCGCGGAAAAGGCTCATCGTGCCGATGGTCACGACGATAGATGGCAGCTTCAATCCGGCCACCAGCCCGCCATTGATGGCACCGCAGACAAGGCCGGTGCCGATGCCGATGGCGACCAGACCCGGCGTGCCGACACCAGCCTGCGCAGCCGCGCCCATTACGGTCGAGGACAGTGCAATGATTGCGGCGACCGAGAGGTCGATTTCACCGGAAATGATCAGAAGCGTCATCGCAAAGGCGATCAACGCCTTTTCGGTGAAGTTGAACGTGGCGTCGGAGAGGTTCCACGCATCGAGGAAATAGGGCGAGGCGAAGGAATTGGCGATGAAGATTGCAATCGCCACGCCAAGCAGCAGCATTTCCCAGCTGGCGAAGATGCGCGAGAAGGGCGTGCCTAGGCGGTCTGGAATGTGACGGCGCTTGTCGTTCGTACCAGTCTCGCTCATGCCGCTACCTCCTCATAAGTCTTCGCGGCCTTGTCGCGCAGGATGATTCGTCCGCGCCGCTTTTCCTGCCGCGCATTGAAAATCACCGCCAGAATGATGACGGAACCGGAGATCGCCATCTGCCAGAAGGGCGAAATGTCGATGACCGGCAGCGCGTTCTTGATGACGCCGAGAAAAAGCGCGCCCAGAACCGCACCGGCTACCGTGCCGATGCCGCCAAGCGTCGAGATGCCGCCGATGACGCAGGCCGCAACGCTGTCGAGTTCGAAACCGGCGGCCACATCCACATAGGCGACGGCATAGCGCGACACCCAGAGATAGCCGCAAAGCCCGGCGAGCGCGCCCGAAAGCACGAAGGCGAAGAAGCGCGTGCGACCCACATCGATGCCGGTATAGACGGCCGCGGTCGGATTGCCGCCGGAGGCATAAAGAGCGCGCCCGAAAAATGTCCGTGTCAGCAGCACATAGACGAGCGCGACGATCAGGATTGCCGTCCAGCCGAGGAGCGGCAGGCCGAGAAAAGGCGTGCGTGGCGTGTTGAGAAAGGGGGCCGTCATCTGGTGCGCGTTCACCCAGGCGCCGCCGGAGAGCACGAAGGCCATGCCGCGATAGATGGTGAGCGTGCCAAGCGTGACGACAATCGCCGGAATGTTGAGCTTCCAGACGAGAATGCCGTTGATCGCGCCCAGAACAGCGCCAATGCCGATGGCAAGCACGATCAGCAGCACCAGCGGCAGACCGGGATAGGTCGCGTTCAGCATCGCCACGGCCATGCCGGTAAAGGCGAGATTGGCAGCAACCGACAAATCGATCGACTTGGTCAGGATCACCGCCATCTGTCCGAGCGCGATGATGATCAGGATCGACGTGTCGTTGAAGATGCCCGCCAGATTGCCGACGCTGGCAAAGCCCGGCGCACGGCTGGCGAACAGGCCAACCAGAAGCGCGATGATGACGAGGAGCAGGAGTTCCCGCTGTTTCAGCAATTGTTTCATGATTTACTCCGCAGCCTCCTCGGCATTGCCCGTGGCGGCGCGCACCAGCACTTCCGCGTCGAGGCTGGCGCGTTCGAAGACGCCTTCCATCAGGCCCTCGCGCATCACCATCACACGGTCCGACATGCCGATGATTTCCGGCAGTTCCGACGAGATCATGATGATGCTGAGACCCTCGGCGGCCAGTTCGCTGATGAAGGCGTGAACCGCGGCCTTGGAACCGATATCGATGCCCTTGGTCGGTTCGTCGAGAATGATGACCTTCGGATTTGTGGCGAGCCACTTGCCGATGACGACCTTCTGCTGATTGCCGCCAGACAGCGTTCCGACCGGGACGGAAAGGGCGGCGGCGCGCAGGTCGAAGCGCTCGGCATATTTACGCGCCAGCGCCAGTTCTTCCGCCATGCGCAAAAAACCATTGCGCGAGGTGCGGGCGAGCGACGGCAGCGAAACATTCTGAAAGATCGGTAGTTGCAGCACCGCGCCGTGGCGTCCGCGCTCTTCCGGCACATAGACAATGCCATGCGCCACCGCGTCGCCGGGGCGGCGGATGCTGATCTCGCGATCTTCAAGCGTCACACGGCCACGCGATGGCTTGGTGATACCGAACAGCGATTGTGCGAATTCCGAGCGTCCCGCGCCGACAAGGCCGTAAACGCCGAGAATTTCCCCCTTGCGCAGCTCAAAGGAAATGTCGCGAAACTCGGTCGGGTGCGAATAGTTTTCAACCTTCAACACCGGCTTGCCGATGGTGACATTCTGCTTGGGGAAGGCCTGATCGACAGACCGCCCGACCATCATACGCACGATATCGTTCTGCCGCGTATCGGCAAGCGTACCGTGGCCGACGGCGTGCCCGTCGCGGAACACCGCATAATTATCGGCGATTTCGTAGACTTCATCGAATTTGTGGCTGATGAACAGGATGGCTTTGCCCTGCGCTTTCAGCCGCGCCACGATGCGAAACAGGTCGTCCACTTCCTTGCGCGACAAGGCTGCGGTCGGCTCGTCCATGATGACGATGCGCGAATCCACCGACAGCGCGCGAGCAATGGCGACCAGATGGCGCTGGGCGATGGAAAGTTCCTTGAGCTTTATCCGGGCATCGACCGTCGTTTCCAGCGAGGAAAGCAGCGCCTGCGAACGGGCATAGACGGCCTTCCAGTTGACGAAGCCGAGTTTCGTGCGCGGCGCATGGCCGAGATAGATGTTTTCGCCCACCGACAATTCGTCAAAGAGCACGGTTTCCTGATGAATGGCCGTTACGCCGTGATCGGTCGCATCCTGTGCGGTCGCCAGATGCACCGGATTGCCGTCGATGAGGATTTCGCCTTCATCGGGCTGGTAAATGCCGGTGAGGATTTTCACGAGCGTGGACTTGCCCGCGCCGTTCTCGCCGATCAATGCCGTCACCTTACCGGGATAGAGCGCGATATTGACGTCATCGAGCGCACGCACACCGGGAAATGTCTTGGCAATGCCGCGCATTTCCAGAATGGGCTGATCCGTCGGGGCAAGCACCGTCTGCTCACCGCTGGAATCACCGCTTGAGAGAAAAGCTGCATTCATTGCAGACACCTGAAATCGAATCCGGGGAATGGGAGGCGGCATCCGTTCAGCGAATGCCGCCTCTTTTCATGAATGCGCATCCTTTCGGGATGCGCTTTCCGATCAGAAGACCTTGGAGAACTGGTCGATGTTCTTTTCGTCATAGACGAAAGGATCGCTCATCGCGGCTTCGCCGTTTTCGCCGATCTTGATCTTGCCCATGCGTCCGGCATCGATTTCGGAACCCGGCTTGCCATCGGCATCACCCTTGACGAGGTGATAGGCGATCTGGGTTGCGGAATAGCCGAGATCAATCGGATTCCAGATGGCGAATTCCTTGGTCGCGCCCGACTTGATGGCGCCAGCCATTTCAGACGGCAGGCCAAGGCCCGTCACATAGACATCACCGATCTTGCCCGCATCCTTCACGGCCTGCGAAGCAGCCAGAACGCCCACGGTGGTCGGCGCCACGATGACCTTGACGTTCGGGTTCGACTTCAGGAGGCCCTGTGCTTCACGATAGCTCTTGTCGGCAAGATCGTCGCCATAGACGGTCGTGACCAGATTGAGGCCGGGGAAGTCCTTCAGTTGCTTCTTCATCTCGCCGATCCAGATATTCTGGTTGGTCGAGGTGGTGGTGGCCGACAGGATCGCAAAATCACCCTTGCCGTCTGGCAGGTGGTCGGCAGCAAGCTTCAGGCACATCTTGCCAATCAGCTCGTTGGACGATGGGTTGAGGTGCACGATACGGCCAGCCGGAGCGACGCCGGAATCCCACGAAATCACCTTGATGCCGCGCTGGGCGGCCTTTTTCAGCGCCGGTACGACCGCATCCGGGTCGTTGGCGGAAATGGCGATGGCGTTGACGCCCTGGGCGATCAGCGAATTGATGACTTCAATCTGGCCTTCGGCGGTCGTGGTGGTCGGGCCGGTATAGATGACCTCAACGCCGCCCAGTTCCTTGGCGGCTTCCTGCGCACCCTTGTTGGCGGCTTCAAAGAAGCCGTTGCCAAGCGACTTCGCGACGAGCGCGATCTTGATGTCGGCGGCCTGTGCTTGGGCGGCCATGAAGGCGACGGCCAGCGCAGTACCGAGTGCGAGTTTCTTGAAAAGTTTCATGTCTCATTCCTCCCAGTATAAAGACATATTTTCACAACGATCCCGGCATTGGCCGGGATGATAATAGAGTTGGCTCAGGCAACCTCGGCGGAATCCCCCTGTTCGCCACCCTTGCCGGCATTTGCGGAAGCCTGCGCTACAATCAGCCGGATACCCGCATTTTCCACCATCCGCCGCGCCTCATCGGAAATGCCGTCATCGGTGATCAGCGTGCTGACCCGGTCGAGTGGGCAAAGGATGAGGCTGGAACGGCGGGTGAATTTCGATGAATCGACCATCAGGACTAGCTCGTCCGCCTGGCCCATCAGTTTCTGTTCGCTCTGGATGATCAGCGCGTCGGATTCCATCACGCCAAGCGGGCTGACGCCCTGACAGCCCATGAACATGCGCCGACCGTAAAAATTACGGATGACGTCATTGTCGAAAGGCGAAAGGATCAGGCTCTGGTCGCGATAGATCGCGCCACCGGGCACGATCACCGTGCTTTTCGACTGCCGCAACAGATGTTCGGCAATGGCGAAGGAATTCGTCAGCACCTGAAGGCGGCGCGCCGTCAGATAATGCACCATCTGGAATGTCGTGGAGCCGCCATTGATAATGATGCTGTCGCCTTCATCGCAAAGCGCCACGGCTTCACGGGCGATGGCGCGCTTGCGGTCGCCATTTTCGGATTCCGAAACCTTGAACGGACGCCCTGCCAGACTGCCGAACTGCGGCGGATGGATGGCTTCCGCTCCACCGCGCACACGCTTGATGCGGCCCTGCATATGCAACGATGCGATATCGCGCCGAAGGGTCGCTTCCGACGCCTCCGTCAATTCCACCAGATCCTGAATGGTGATCACCGGCTTTTCCTGAACAGCGCTCAGGATGATGCGGTGGCGCTCTCTTTCGTGCATGGCTCCTCCTGCTTCCATCTATTCTCAAATTGGTGGCGCATGTCAATCACAAACAATCATTAATTCGCACATGCGTGAAATTTTTGATCGGTTATGATTGTTTGTGATTGACAGTATTTCGTTTCATGCGTCATATCTGCCGCCAACATGATCGCTCGCGCATGGGAAGGTGCGCGACGCGATTGGCCATACAGACTTGGGAGGATGACATGGTGGACAGCAATCGGCTGCTCGATAATCGCTGGGACGACGCCAAGGCGGCAACGCTGGATGAGCCGGGAAAGCTGCTTTACCGCTCCAATCTGCTCGGGTCAGACAAGCGCATCACCAATTATGGCGGCGGCAACACCTCTGCCAAGGTCGAGGAAATCGATCCGTTGACCGGCGAAAAGGTTCAAGTTCTCTGGGTCAAGGGTTCGGGCGGCGATGTGGGCACCATCAAGCTCGACGGTTTCGCCACGCTTTATCAGGACAAGCTCGATGCGCTGAAAGGCATCTATAAGGGCGTCGAGGATGAAGACCGCATGGTCGGCTTCCTGCCGCATTGCACCTTCAACCTTAATCCGCGCGCCGCATCCATTGATACGCCGCTGCATGGTTTTGTCGCTTTCAGCCATGTCGATCACATGCATCCAGACGCGATCATTGCGATTGCCGCGTCGAAAAATTCCCGCGAGCTGACGGCCGAGATTTTCGGTGACGATATTGGCTGGCTGCCGTGGCGTCGCCCGGGCTTCCAGCTCGGTCTCGATCTTGAGGCTTTCGTCAAGGCGCATCCAAAGGCCAAGGGCGTTGTCCTTGAAAGTCATGGGCTTTTCACCTGGGCCAACGATGCGAAGACCTGTTACGAAACCACGCTCGCCATCATCAACAAAGCCATTGAATGGCTGGACCAGAAGATGGCAGGCAAACCCGCTTTCGGCGGTGCTGTCACACAAAGTCTCGCGGCCTCCGAGCGCCGCGCCATTGCAGCGCGACTGATGCCGGAAATTCGCGGACTTATCGGCAAGGAAGAGCGTAAGCTCGGTCACTTCGATGATCAGGATGCGGTGCTGGAATTCGTGAATGCGAAGGAACTGCGCCCGCTGGCCGCTTTGGGCACATCCTGCCCGGATCATTTTTTGCGCACCAAAATCCGCCCGCTGGTCGTCAATTTCGATCCGGCCAAGCCGGATGTGGACGCCATCGTTGCCGGGCTTGAGGATGCGCTCGAAACCTATCGCGCCGATTACAAGCGCTATTATGAGACCTGCAAGCACTCCAATTCGCCCAAAATGCGCGACCCCAATCCGGTGATTTTCCTGATCCCCGGCGTCGGCATGCTGTCCTTTGCCCGCGACAAGGCGACGGCGCGTATCGCCGGCGAGTTCTATGTCAATGCGATCAATGTCATGCGCGGCGCATCTGCCGTGTCCGAATATCAGGGACTGCCGGAACAGGAAGCCTTCGACATCGAATATTGGCTGCTTGAGGAAGCCAAGCTGCAACGCATGCCGAAGCCGAAAAGCCTTGCCGGGCGCATTGCGCTTATCACGGGTGGCGCTGGCGGCATCGGCTATGCCACCGCCGAGCGGCTGGCGGGTGAGGGCGCTTGCGTGGTTCTGGCGGATATTGACGCAGAATCGCTCAAATCCGCTCACGCCAATCTATCGAAGCGTTTTGGCGCTGATCAGGTGCGCAGCGTCGAACTGAACGTGACCGACGAAAAGGGCGTCGCAAACGCCTTTGTCGAGGCCAGCGTTGAACTCGGCGGCATCGACATTCTGGTCTCCAATGCAGGCATTGCGTCATCGGCTCCTGTCGAAGCGACCGAATTGTCGATGTGGAACCGCAATATCGACATTCTGGCGACCGGCTATTTCCTCGTTTCGCGGGAGGCGTTCCGTCTGTTCCGCCGTCAGAAGATCGGCGGCAATGTGGTGTTCGTCGCCTCCAAGAATGGTCTGGCCGCATCGCCCAATGCGTCCGCCTATTGCACGGCCAAGGCTGCTGAAATCCATCTGGCCCGCTGTCTGGCGCTGGAAGGAGCCGATGCTGGTATCCGCGTTAATGTGGTCAATCCCGATGCGGTTCTGCGCGGTTCCAAGATATGGGACGGCGAATGGCGCGAACAGCGCGCGGCGTCCTCCAAGATCGATGTCTCGGAGCTGGAAGAGCATTACCGCAAGCGGTCGCTGCTGAAGCTCAATGTCCTGCCGGAAGATATCGCCGAGGCGATCTACTTCCTCGCCAGTGATGCTTCGGCCAAATCCACCGGCAACATCATCAATGTGGACGCCGGGAACCAGCAGAGTTTTCCGCGCTGATCGTGTAATCTGGGACATTCTGGGAGGAACCATGTCCGATCAACGTATTTCGGCGGATTTTATCGCCGAGCATAATTCCGGTTTCGAAAACGCGCTGAAAAGCGATTATCAGGCGCTGGGCGAACAGCTTTCGCGCCGCGGCATCGAGATCGACACCGTCACCGACAAGGTTGCAAGCTATTTCGTCGCCGTGCCTTCCTGGGGCACCGGCACGGGCGGCACCCGCTTCGGTCGCTTTCCGGGCGGCGGCGAGCCGCGCGGTATTTTCGACAAGCTGGACGATTGCGCTGTCATCAACGAGCTTTCCCGCGCGACGCCGAATGTTTCGCTGCATATTCCGTGGGACAAGGCAGACCCAAAGAAGCTGAAAACCCATGCCGCAGCGCTGGGCCTCGGCTTCGATGCTATGAATTCCAACACGTTTTCGGACGCTGCCGATCAGAAACTGTCCTACAAGTTTGGATCGCTCACCCATGTTGATCCGGCGGTGCGGGCACAGGCCGTCGAGCATAATCTCGAATGTATCGAAATCGGCAATGCCATCGGCTCCAAGGCGCTGACGGTGTGGCTCGGCGACGGGTCCAATTTCCCCGGCCAGCAGAATTTCACCCGTGCTTTCGAGCGCTATCTGGCTTCGATGGGCGAAATCTATAAAGCTTTGCCCGACGACTGGCGGCTGTTCTCCGAGCATAAAATGTATGAACCGGCCTTCTATTCGACGGTGGTTCAGGACTGGGGCACAAACTATCTGATCGCCTCGACGCTTGGTCCCAAAGCGCAATGTCTGGTCGATCTTGGCCATCATGCGCCCAACACCAATATCGAAATGATCGTGGCGCGGCTGATGCAGTTCGGCAAACTCGGCGGGTTCCATTTCAACGACAGCAAATATGGTGATGACGATCTCGACGCCGGTTCCATCGATCCCTATCGGCTGTTTCTCGTGTTCAACGAGCTGGTCGATGCCGATTATCGCGGCGTGAAGGATTTCAATCCGGCCCATATGATCGACCAGTCGCACAATGTGACCGATCCGCTGGAGAGCCTTATTTCGTCGGCAAATGAAATCCGCCGCGCCTATGCGCAAGCGCTGCTGGTAGACCGCGAGGCGCTGGAAACCTATCAGCAGGAAAACGATGCGCTGATGGCGTCGGATACGCTGAAACGCGCTTATCGCACCGATGTCGAGCCGATTTTGGCCGAAGCGCGCCGCCGCACCGGCGGGGCGATCGAACCGATTGCCGCCTATCGCGCCAGCGGTTATCGCCAGAAGGTCGCGGCGGAACGCCCGGAAAGCAAAAGCGACAGCGGCGCTTTCAACTGATTGAATTCAAACAAGCGCCGACGGAGAAAACTTCGTCGGCGCTGGTCTTTTATACCCGACCGTAAATATCGTCGAACCGCACGATATCGTCTTCGCCGAGATATTCGCCGCTCTGCACTTCGATCAACACCAGGGGCAGAATGCCAGGATTTTCCAGACGGTGCTTGAAGCCGCAGGGAATATAGGTCGATTGGTTGTTGGTCAGCAGAATTTCCCGGTCGCCATTGGTCACCTTGGCGGTGCCGGACACGACGATCCAGTGTTCAGAACGGTGATGATGCGCCTGAAGGCTGAGGCGGCGTCCGGGCTTCACCTCGATGCGCTTGATCTTGAAGCCGTCGCCCTCTTCCAGCACGGTGTAGGTGCCCCATGGGCGATGGGCGGTGCGGTGCAGCTTGGCGGCTTCGTGGCCATCGGCGCGCAGACGGTTGAAAACCTTGCGCACATCCTGCGCCTTGTCGCGATGGGCGACGAGCAGCGCGTCCGGCGTATCGACGACCAGAAGGTCGTGCACGCCGACAAGGCTGACCAGCCGGGTCTCCGACAGGACAAAACTGTTGGTCGTGTCTTCCAGAACGGTTTCGCCGCGCAGGCGGTTTCCGTCCGCGTCCGGGTTTATCAGGTCGGCCATGGCCGCCCAGGAGCCGATATCCGACCAGCCGCATGAAACGGGAATGCAGGCGATATTGTCGGCCTTCTCCATGATGGCATAATCGATGGAAATGGCCGGTGTCGCGGCAAACTCGTCCTTTGGAATTTCGATGGTCTTGGTGTCGCCATTGACGCCGCGTCGCGCATTTTCGAGCGAGGCCTGCACGCCGTTGAAAATCTCCGGCGCGTGGGCGCGCATCGCTTCCAGCATGGTTCTCGCGGTAAAGCAGAACATGCCCGAATTCCAGAAATAGCGTCCGCTCTCGACATAGGCCTGCGCGGTTTGCGCATCGGGCTTTTCGACAAAGCGCAGCACGTCCACGCCATCCGCCTCGATATAGCCAAAGCCGGTTTCCGGGTGATCGGGCACAATGCCGAATGTCACGATGCGACCGGTTTCGGCAAGCTGCCGCGCCTTTTGAACCGCTTCTGCAAAGGCGGGTTCGTTTTCGATCAGGTGATCGGCAGGCATCACCAGAAGCGTGGCGTCCGGGCCGTAGGTGGCGGCGGCGTGCATTGCGGCGAGCGCCACGGCAGGCGCGGTATCGCGGCCCAGCGGCTCTAGCAGAAAGGCATTATCGGTCTTGGGTGCCTTGGCGTCCGCATAGGCGTCGAGCGTCAAAAACAGAAAATCGCGATTGGTGACGGTCAGGATGTGATCGACGCCTTCAAGCCGTGCCGCCCGGTTATAGGTCTTGCCGATCAGCGTGCTGCCGTCGGGCAATTCGATGAAGGGCTTGGGGTGGGCATCGCGCGAAAGCGGCCAGAGCCTTGAACCGGAACCGCCGCTGATGATGACAGGAATAAAGCTCATTGCTCAGGCATCCTTTGTTGCGTTGCGGGCGATATCGAGGCCCATGGCCAGAAGTTCGGCGGCCTGATTTTCATTGGCCGCTTCCACATAGCAGCGTAATTCTGGCGCATTGCCGGAAGCGCGATAATGGACGGCATTGCCGGAATGGAAGAACAGTTTGACGCCATCAATGGCTTCAGACCGGATGATCGCATCATTGGACGGAAACAGCGCCTTGCGCCCCGCTTCATCCTTGAGGATGGCGAGGAACGCGCCGCTCTTTTCCTGCGGAACATTTTGCAGGCGGTCGCTAAGCGCAATGCGAAAGTTGAAAGCCGCGCCGATTTCCGCAAGCGGCTTGCCCTGCTCCTTGATCGCGCTTAGGCAGGCGAGGATCGGCAAAAGTGCGTCGCGGGTTGGCAGCGCTGACAGCGTGTGGCTTTTGCGGGTACTGTCGCTGCCCAAAAGCACGCCGCCATTGGCTTCGAAACCGACGGTGATCTTTGCACCCTCGGACTTGGCACGTTGCATGCCTTCGATGACATAGGGCGAGCCGACGCGGGTTCTGACAACGCGGGCGAAACGCCCGCATTCTTCCAGCGCCGCATTGGACGTGACCGGCGTGACGATTATATCCGCACCGATCCAGCTTGCGGTGATCGCGCCGACGAGATCGCCGCGCACGAACTGGCCGCTTGCATCGGCAATCAGCGGCCTGTCCGCATCGCCATCCGTGGAAACGATGGCGTCAAGGCGGTTTTCCTTGGCCCACTGGTCGAGAAGCCGGATATCTTCCGGGCGCAATGCCTCGGTATCGACGGGCACAAAAGTGTTGGAGCGCCCAAGGGCAATGGTTTCCGCGCCAAGCGCGGTTAGAATATCCGTTATAACATCGCGGGCGACCGACGAGTGCTGGTAGACGCCGACGCGCAGGCCCTTGAGAGCGCCGCGCCCCAGATAATCGATATAACGTTTCTCGTAGGCGCTGGTCGCGGCATCATTTTGTGCATCATTGCTGAAATGACGGGCGGTCAGGTCTGCGGGCAGGGCGGCATAGGCCGCGCTGATCCCCTGTTCGTCGGTCTTGTCGATTTCGCCATCGGCGCGATAGAATTTCAGGCCATTGCGGTCGTCGGGAATATGGCTTCCCGTCACCATGATGGAGGGTGCCTGTTTCGCCATGGCGTAAAAGCTGAGTGCCGGGGTGGGCAGCACACCGCAATTCACCGGCGTAAAGCCAGCGTCTTCAATGGCTGCCATGCAAAGCGCGGCAATGTCGGGGCTGGACGGGCGAAGGTCACGTCCGACGAAGACCTCCGCACCTTTTTTTAGCTTGCCGCTTTCGGCGAGCATTCGCACAAAGGCGAGCGAATAAGCGTAGGCGGGCAAGCCGTTCAGCTCATCCGCCAATCCCCTGAGACCGCTGGTGCCGAATTTAAGGGAACTGCCACTCATGCCTTCACTCTACCTTCTTGCGAAACTGCACCATCGAGCATAGCCAGATATCTTATAACCTTATTTCGATACAGGACCGATCCCCTCAATGGTGCAAAGTTATCTACCCTATTGCGGGTGATAATCCTTATAGGCGGGTAAATTCAAATCGTTAAGGCTTTCAGCGTTAACGATCGCCCGCGCCACCGCATCCGCCATGACCGTTGCAGCGATGGCGCCAATGGCGGTCACGTCCGCTTCCACATCCTTGGCCTTGCCTGTCGAGAGCGCGAAAATCGTGTCGCCGTCCCACATGGTGTGGATCGGATTGATGGTGCGCGCAAAGCCGTCATGGGCCATGCCTGCGATCTTCTTCAGTTCCGCCTTGTTGAACGGCACATTGGTGGCAATCGCCCCGATGGTCGTGTTGGCCCCGCCGGATTTGACGACGCCGTGGCCTTGCATGATGGCCTGCATCGTATCGCGGAAACCCTTGCCGTCCTCGGTGCGCGCACCGGCCAGAATCTGGCGCGAATTGGGCGCATAGACATCGCCGACCGCGTTGACGGCAACGATTGCCCCAACCACGATTTCCGTGCCCGGCACCGTGTAGCTTGCCGTGCCAAGGCCGCCCTTCATCGCGAAATCCTTGCCGAACATCTTGCCGACAGTCGCACCGGCTCCAGCGCCGATATTGCCTTCACCGGAAGCTTCCGCCTTGGCCGCCTTGCAGGCGAGATAGCCGGCTTCCTCATCGGGGCGGATCGAAAAATCGCCGACGCCGAGATCCATCAGGATGGCGGCAGGCACGATAGGCACCACGCCATTGCCGATCTTGAATCCGAGTTTGTTTTCTTCAAGATAGCGCATGACGCCGGTTGCGGCGCTAAGACCATAGGCGCTGCCGCCGGACAGGAGAATGGCCTGCACCTGCTGCACATAATTGATCGGATCGAGAAGGTCCGTTTCGCGTGTGCCGGGCGCGGAGCCGCGCACATCGACGCCAGCCGAAGCGCCTTCTTCACATAAGAGAACGGTGCAGCCGGTCGGGCGCTTGGTCAGCGTGTGATGGCCAAGCTTGATCCCTGGTACATCCGAAATGCTTCCGCCCATAAGTTCAAGCATGCTCTTTCCTCCCGTGCTCGCTGCCGATGCCGCGCTGACGACAAAGGGCATTGCTCCCAGCCCCGCAAGCGATTTGCCGAATGTTCTGCGATCCATAAACAGTTTTCTCCTCCATTGAACGCTTTACTCCGAAAGCGCATTCTTTTCGCGTGCGCGACGCTGGCGCAGCACATCCGCCACGAAGGTGCGCGACAGGGCATGATAGAGCGGCTCGTTGGAGATGAGCCGCGCCGTACCGTAACCGAGCATTGAGGCGCACATCAGCGGAATGACATTGTTATGATTGCCGGTCATTTCGAGAATGATGACGAAAGCCGTCATCGGGGCCTGCACGACGCCGGCAAAATAACCCGCCATGCCCAGCACGGCGGCAAGGCTCGCGCTGGTGCCGAGCACAAGGCCGATGGTGCTGCCGAGACCTGCGCCGACCGAAAGCGACGGGGCGAAAATGCCGCCCGGAATGCCCGAAATCATCGAAAGCAAACCGGCGACGAATTTTTCAACGAAATAGAATGGCGGCAAGGCCGCGCCCTCGACCGCGCCGCGCGCCTGATCATAGCCGGTGCCGAACGTCGCGCCGCCTGAAGCGATGCCGATAATCGCGACCAGAAGACCGCAAATACCGGCGAACAACACAGCGTTGCGCAGCGGCACCTTCTGCACATGGCGGCGCACACGCCGCCCCAGATTGAGCGCAAGCGCGCTGAAAACCGCGCCGAAAGCGCCGCCTATCACGCCGCAGGCGACGACCAGAACCCAGTCGCGGGCGGTCGTTGCCGTAACGGTGGTCATGCCGAAATAATTGTAGTTGCCGACCAGACCGAGCGAGGCGAGACCAGCCAGAATGACGGCGGACAGCACCAGCCCGTTGGTGCGCGCCGCATAGGCGCGGCCCATTTCCTCAATCGCGAAGACAATCCCGGCCAGCGGCGTGTTGAAGGCGGCGGCGATACCGGCGGCCGATCCGGCAAGGATAAGCCCGCGCGCCTGTTCCATGCCGCCGATCCGCGCCGATTGCAGCATGATCGATGCGCCGATCTGTACCGTCGGGCCTTCGCGCCCGATGGATGCGCCGCAGAAAAGACCGGCGACGGTCAGCAGTATTTTGCCGACTGCAACGCGAATGGAGAGAAGCAGGGACCGGTCCTGATGATCGTCGAGATGCCGCGCCGCGATAGCTTGGGGAATACCGCTGCCGCCGGAATTCGGAAACCAGGCAATGGCGATCCATGAGCAAGCCATGAAGCCGAGCGGCGTGATCACAAGCGGCAGCCATGCGCGCCAGACATTGCCGCCGGTGCCGTCCGTCAACGCCTTGAACCAATCCTGCGCGATATCGGCGGCTTCTGCAAAACCGACGCTGATGATGCCGATGGCGAGCGCGCCGCACCAGAAAACGAGCCTTGGTTTCCAAAGCCGTGGCGACATCCACATCGCTCTGGAACGGCGGATCAACGGAACGCGCTTATACGACTTTCGCATTATCTCCCCTCGGGACGGGTACATGTCCTATGCGGTCTATCACGCTAATTCTTAGCGGTAACTGAAACTTGTAAGCAAAAGGCTTTCCATTTGGTCATAACCGTGTTACCAGCCGGTGCCAATTCAACCAAGTAAACCCTGATTGTCGCTGCTCCCGGACATTTCCCGGAGAGGCGGCTTTTCTTATTCAAAGGAATTGGCAATGGCAAAAATCGTGGAATCGCCCACCGGCGCTCTCGCTCTCACATTCGACGATGTGCTCCTGCAGCCGGGCCATTCCGAAGTCATGCCGGGTCAGGTGGACCTGCGCACCCGCATCGCCAAGGATATCGAACTCAATCTGCCGCTTCTCTCCGCCGCCATGGACACGGTGACGGAATCGCGTCTCGCCATCGCCATGGCGCAGGCAGGCGGCATCGGCGTCATTCACCGCAATCTCACGCCGGAACGTCAGGCCGAAGAAGTCCGTCAGGTGAAAAAATTCGAATCCGGCATGGTCGTCAACCCGGTCACCATCGGCCCGGATGCGACACTGGCCGATGCGCAGGCGCTGATGAAGGCGCATGGCATTTCCGGCATTCCGGTCGTTGAAAACGCCACCAAGGGTCCGGGCCGTCTCGTCGGCATTCTGACCAACCGTGACGTGCGTTTTGCCTCCGATCCGGCTCAGAAGATCTATGAATTGATGACCCGCGAAAACCTCATCACGGTGCGCGAAAACGTCAATCAGGAAGAAGCCAAGCGTCTTCTGCATGCTCACCGTATCGAAAAGCTGCTCGTCGTTGACGACAAGGGCCGTTGCGTTGGTTTGATCACCGTCAAGGACATCGAAAAGTCGCAGCTCAACCCGAATGCCGCCAAGGATGCGCAGGGCCGTCTGCGTGCAGCCGCTGCAACCAGCGTTGGCGAAGACGGTTATGAACGCGCCGAACGCCTGATCGAAGCAGGCGTCGATCTTCTGGTGGTCGATACAGCGCATGGTCATTCGCAGCGCGTTCTCGATGCTGTCGCACGCATCAAGAAGGCCTATCCCAATGTCGCCATTCTGGCTGGGAATGTCGCCACCGCGGGCGGTACGCAGGCATTGATCGATGCCGGTGCGGATGCCGTCAAGGTCGGTATCGGACCGGGCTCGATCTGCACGACGCGTATCGTTGCCGGTGTCGGCGTGCCGCAGCTTTCGGCCATCATGTCGGCGGTGGAAGCAGCGCATAAGCAGAACATTCCGGTCATCGCCGATGGCGGCATCAAGTTCTCGGGCGATTTCGCCAAGGCACTTGCTGCCGGTGCTGTCGCCGCCATGGCCGGTTCGCTTCTGGCCGGTACGGAAGAAAGCCCGGGCGAGGTCTATCTGCATCAGGGCCGTTCGTTCAAATCCTATCGCGGCATGGGCTCGGTCGGCGCTATGGCCCGCGGTTCGGCAGACCGTTACTTCCAGGCGGAAGTGCGCGACGAGCTGAAGCTCGTGCCGGAAGGCATCGAAGGTCAGGTCGCTTACAAGGGGCCGATCTCGGCTGTGTTGCACCAGCTTGCCGGTGGCCTGCGCGCCTCGATGGGCTATGTCGGCGCGAAGACACTGGAAGAATTCCGCGAAAAGGCAACCTTCGTCCGCATTTCCAATGCGGGCCTGCGTGAAAGCCATTCGCACGGCGTCGCCATCACCCGTGAAAGCCCGAACTATCCGGGCGGCATGTAAGGCAAACTCGCTTCGTATTGAAGCGCATGAAAGCCGGAGCCTCGCGCTCCGGCTTTTGTTTTGATTTGGCGATTGCCTTTTGCCTGCAAGGAAGGCTATGCCGTGACAGTTAGTTAGTAAGGAGAAGCAATGCGGCTTGGTGGACGCCTGCAGGCGGCAATCGAGGTTCTGGGCGATATCGAAGCGGGCAAACGCCCAGCTTCCGATGTGCTGAAGGACTGGGGTTCCGCTCATCGTTTCGCAGGCGCGGGCGACCGCGCGGTGATCGGCAACATCGTCTATGACGCACTGCGCCGCAAACTCTCCATCGCATGGCGCATGGATGCCGACGATGCGCGCGCTCTGGCCTTTGGCGCTTTGCTGGCCGATGGCGGCATGGATATTGCTGCCATCGACGCAGCGCTGGATGGCGACAAGTTCGCACCTGAAACGCTGGAACAGGCACGCCGTATCGCCTGGGAAAGCCGCGATAGCGCTGCCGCACCCGATTATGTTCAGGCCGATGTGCCGGAATGGTGCGCCGCTTCGCTTCAGGAGCTTTTTGGGTCGCGCTGGGTGGAAGAAGGCAAGGCGCTTGCCACCCGCCCGCCGGTCGATCTGCGCGTCAACAGCCTGAAGGCAAAGCCTGAACAGACACTCGCAGCGCTGGAAAAAGCAGGTGCTGCTCCCGCGCCATTTCTGGCGCAGGCATTACGCATTCCGCCGATCGAAGCGCTGGGCCGTCACCCGAATGTGCAGGGCGAACAGGCATTTCTCGATGGCTGGTTCGAAGTGCAGGATCTAGGTTCACAGCTCGCCGCACTTTTTGCTGGCGCAAAGCCCGGCGAGCAGGTTCTCGATTATTGCGCTGGTGCAGGCGGCAAGACGCTGGCCTTGGCAGCAGCCATGCAAAACAAGGGGCAGGTGCACGCCTATGATGCGGAGCGTGCGCGCCTTTCGCCTATGCATGAGCGCTTGCAGCGGGCTGGCGTGCGCAACACGCAGGTGCTTGGCAATCTGGATGCGCTCGATCCGCTCACCGGCCATATGGACCTTGTACTGACCGATGCGCCTTGCACCGGCTCCGGCACCTGGCGGCGCAGGCCGGACGCGAAGTGGCGTCTCAATGACCAGCAGCTGGAGCGCCGGGTTCAGGATCAACAGGAAGTGCTGGAAGCGGCCAGGCATTATGTGAAACCGGGCGGTCGTCTGGCCTATGTCACCTGTTCGCTGTTTGCAGAAGAAAACACGCGACAGGTCGCGCGCTTTCTGGCCGACAATCCTGATTTCACCGAAATGCCCGCGCAAGCGCTGTGGCAGTCGGTCGTGACGGATGCGAATGGCGCGGAACCGGTGTTTCCGTCGCATGGCAGTGTGTTTTCGCCATTGTCCACCGGCACGGACGGGTTTTATGTAAGTGTGATGAAGAAAGCGAATTAAGACAACGGGGAATAAATGTCAGCGCATCGCATAGCCGAACCGGACTTCAAGGAACGCGTCGAGGAAAGTTTCGGGCGGCAGGCCGCCATGAAACTGATCGGCGCAGAACTGACGCGATGCGAACCCGGTATTGTTGAAGTGGAAATGCCGTTCCGTGAGGAACTCACCCAGCATCACGGCATTCTCCACGCGGGCATGATTTCCGCGACGCTCGATTCTGCCTGCGGCTATGCGGCGCTGACCCTGATGCCCGCCGACGCGGCGGTGCTGACCATCGAATTCAAGGTCAATCTGCTGGCGCCCGGCAAGGGTGAACGCTTCCTGTTCCGTGGCGAGGTCACAAAGCCGGGCCGCACGATCATGGTCAGCGACGGGCAGGCTTTTGCCGTGACCGATACGGAAGTTCGCCTCATCGCCACGATGACCGGTACGATGATGGTCGTGCAGGATCGCAAAGGTTTGCAAGGATAGGGGTTGGCGCGCATGCTGAAGACTGTTGCCGGACGACGCCTGCTTTATGTCATGGCTGCCGACGCCGAATATGGGCGTCATCTGGCCAAGCTCTTCGATCCGCTGATGATCGGCGTCGGGCCGGTCGAGGCGGCGATCAATCTGTCCCGCGCGCTGTTCCGCATGGAAATCGACGGTGAGCAGCCCGATCTGGTGATTTCGCTCGGCTCGGCGGGGTCGGCAAAACTACCGCAGGCGGAAGTGTTTCAGGTCTCCGCCGTCTCCTATCGCGACATGGACGCCTCGCCGCTCGGCTTCGAAAAGGGGCTGACGCCATTTCTCGATCTGCCGAAGATGATCAAGCTGCCGTTTCAGGTGGAAGGTGTTGCCAGCGCCACGCTATCGACTGGCGCTAATATCGTTTCCGGCAAGGTCTATGAGACCATCGACGCGGATATGGTGGACATGGAAACATTCGCCTGCCTGCGCGCCTGCCAGATTCATGGCGTGCCCTTATACGGTCTGCGCGGCATTTCGGACGGCGCGGACGAGCTGCATCATGTCGGTGACTGGACGCAATATCTGCATATCATCGACGAGAAAATGGCTGTCGCAGTGGAAGAACTGGAAGCGGCTATTGCCGGTGGACTTTTGCCACCTCCTGACAATGGTGTGTCAGGATAGGCCCCATTCCTGTCACTGCGCTGTTGAGGGAAGTGCATATAATCCGTATATGCCCACCACATAAACATTGCATCCTCACCACTTTTTAAATAGATGCTGCACATGAGCACCACGGCACATCCTGACACAATCCTGATCATCGACTTTGGCAGCCAGGTCACGCAGCTGATTGCGCGACGTGTACGCGAAGCCAATGTCTATTGCGAAATCGTCCCGTTCCAGTCTGCGGAAGAGGCATTCCAGCGGTTGAAGCCGAAAGGCGTCATCCTCTCGGGCAGCCCGCATTCGACGACCGACATCGGCTCGCCACGCGCGCCGCAGGCGGTCTTCGACGAAGGCATTCCGGTTCTTGGCATCTGCTACGGCGAACAGACCATGTGCGCCCAGCTGGGCGGCAATGTCGAAAGCGGCCATGACCGCGAATTCGGTCGCGCCTTCCTCGACGTGCAGGAAGACAGCCCGCTTTTCGCCGGTATCTGGGCCAAGGGCACCCGCCATCAGGTCTGGATGAGCCACGGCGACCGCGTTACCGCACTCCCGGACGGTTTCACCATCATCGGCACCTCGCCGAATGCACCTTTCGCGGCCATTGCCGATGAAAAGCGCAAATATTACGGCGTGCAGTTCCATCCGGAAGTCGTGCATACGCCGGACGGCGCCAAGCTGTTGCAGAATTTCGTTCATCGTATTGTCGGCGTGAAGCCGGGCTGGACGATGGGCGCCTATCGCGAGCAGGCCGTCGAGGCGATCCGCAAGCAGGTCGGCAGCGGCAAGGTTATCTGCGCTCTCTCCGGCGGCGTGGATTCGTCTGTCGCAGCCCTTCTGGCGCATGAAGCCATTGGCGATCAGCTCACCTGTATCCTCGTTGATCACGGTCTGATGCGCAAAAACGAGGCGAGCCAAGTCGTGGAAATGTTCCGCGAACATTATAACCTTCCGCTGATCCTCGTGGACGCATCCGACCGCTTCATCGGCGCGCTGGAAGGCGAAAGCGATCCGGAAAAGAAGCGCAAGACGATTGGCCGTCTCTTTATCGAAGTGTTCGAGGAAGAAGCCAAGAAGCTCGGCGGCGCGGATTTCCTCGTGCAGGGCACGCTTTATCCGGACGTCATCGAAAGCGTTTCGTTCACAGGCGGCCCTTCGGTCACGATCAAGTCGCACCACAATGTGGGTGGCCTGCCCGAGCGCATGAAGATGCAGCTCGTTGAGCCGCTGCGCGAATTGTTCAAGGATGAAGTTCGCCTGCTCGGCAAGGAACTCGGCCTGCCGGACAGCTTCATCGGTCGCCACCCGTTCCCGGGTCCGGGCCTTGCCATCCGCTGCCCGGGCGGCATTACCCGCGACAAGCTGGAAATCTTGCGCGAAGCCGATGCAATCTATCTCGATGAAATCCGCAAGGCTGGCCTCTATGATGCCATCTGGCAGGCTTTTGCCGTTCTGCTGCCGGTGCAGACCGTCGGCGTGATGGGCGATGGCCGCACTTATGAATTCGTCTGCGCACTGCGCGCGGTGACTTCGGTGGACGGCATGACGGCGGATTTCTACCACTACGATATGAACTTCCTTGGCAATGCGGCCACCCGCATCATCAATGAAGTCCGCGGCATCAACCGCGTCGTCTACGACGTGACCTCGAAGCCGCCCGGCACCATTGAGTGGGAGTGATCCTGCGTCCGGCATCGACCGGCATCAAAGAGCACTAAAACACCTATAAGCCCGCGTAACTGCGGGCTTTTTTCATTATTGGCTTGGCACAGTCTGGCAAATTTTCGCATCGCCAAGCACCCGGTTTCTATGGCATGGTAGATGGTACGATTTGAACCTGATGCCATGTTCAGCAATCGATACCATGTTGCTCCTGATGGGGTAATCATGGTATTGAATTTATATAACGCATTGTTCCGTAATGTTTTTTTATAGGATGTGCGGGGCTTTTTGAGCATGGTATTTTTGAGAGGAAACCCAACCCGACCATGCTGACTGATACCAAGCTGCGCAACCTCAAGCCAAAGGACAAGCTCTACAAAGTGAATGACCGTGACGGCCTCTACGTGGCCATCACCCCTGCGGGTTCGATTTCGTTCCGCTACAACTACTCGATCCACGGCAGGCAAGAGACCATCACCTTCGGCCGCTACGGTGTCGGAGGGATCACGCTAGCGGAAGCCCGTGAACGGCTGGGCGAAGCCAAGAAGATGATCGCCTCAGGGAAATCTCCAGCCAAGGAGAAGGCCCGAGACAAAGCCCGCGTCAAGGATGCTGAGACATTCGGCGCGTGGGCCGAGAAGTGGTTGCGCGGCTATCAAATGGCAGATTCCACCCGCGACATGCGCCGTGGAACATACGAGCGGGAGCTAAAGCCGAAATTCAGCAACAGGAAACTGATAGAAATTACCCACGAGGACTTGCGGGCGCTTACTGATGCCATCGTAGAACAAGGCAGGCCATCAACGGCCGTGCTTTGCCGCGAAATTATGATGCAGGTCTTCCGCTGGGCTATCGAGCGTGGGCAGAAGGTTGAGAACCCGGCCGATCTGGTGCGCCCGTCAACTATCGCCAAGTTTGAGCCACGAGATCGAGCACTGACGCCAGATGAAATTGGCTTGATGTACCAGTACATGGAGCGCATTGGCACCACACCTTCGATCCGCGCGGCTGCCAAGCTGCTGTTGCTAACGATGGTTCGCAAAAGCGAACTGACCAACGCAACGTGGAACGAAATCAATTTCACCGACGCGCTCTGGACAATCCCCAAGGAGCGGATGAAGCGCCGCAATCCCCATTTGGTGTTCCTGTCTAGGCAGGCGCTCGACATTTTCATCGCTCTGAAAACCTTCGCGGGCGGCTCGGAGTACGTGCTGCCATCGCGCTATGACTCGGACTTGCCGATGAGCAGCGCCACGCTCAATCAGGTGCTCACGCTGACCTATCGTCTGGCCCAGAAGGAAGGGCAGTCGCTTGGCAAGTTCGGACCGCATGACCTGCGGCGCACAGCCAGCACGCTTCTACATGAGGCGGGCTATAACACTGACTGGATCGAGAAGTGCCTTGCGCACGAACAGAAGGGGGTTCGCGCCGTCTACAACAAGGCCGAGTACCGCGATCAGCGCCGGGCAATGCTTCAGGATTGGGCGGACATGATCGATGAGTGGACAATCAGGAAGCCCCGCCTCAAGGACTGATTCGGAGCCTTGAGACCTGCATTTTGTCGCGAAATGCCCACTTTGGTGGGCATTTTTTTTGTCCCGAAATAGACGTTTGTTGGACAATCTTTCTCTCCTAAATTTCCTTAAGAAAACTTCCGGAAAAACAAGAGATTGGGCGAATATCTCTGTCCCGAAACTATACGTTTGTCGGACGGTTAAGTCATTGATTTTGCAGGAAAAAATATCATCTAAGTGCTGGAATTTGCCGGAATTGTGTAGCAATAATTAAACCTCGGTTGATGACAAAACGAGGTATTAGGTGTGAAAAAAGAATTAAGGAGAGCAAGTAAAGTTCTCATTAGCAAAAAGCAGCTGCTGGAGATGATTCCGCTGTGCGAGCGCACGATCTACAACTTTGAAAAGCAGGGGAAATTCCCTCAGCGCATTGCACTCAGTAGCCGCAAGGTCGTGTGGGATTTGGCTGAGGTTGAGGCATGGATTGATGCGTGCAAACATTCCAGCCCGGCCCCTCGCCCCGGAATGGGGGCCTGAATTGTGGCGATGGACTTGATTGACTTACGGGCAGCGTTCGAGAACGAACCGCCCGCACTAGACTTTATTTGGCCGGGCTTCCTTGCTGGGACAGTAGGCGCGTTGGTGGCTCCCGGAGCCACGGGTAAGAGCTTCTGGGCGCTGGAAGCGGCAATGTCGGTTGCCTGTGCTTCAACCGTTGAAAGCAGAGCGGCCGGTGGTGACTTGGTAGGGCTTGCACCTGCGAAAGCTGGCCGCGTCGTCTATTACGCCGGAGAAGACCCCAAGCCAGCACTGATTGGGCGAATTCACTCTGTTGGCAAACACCTCGGTCAAGAAGCTCGCGAAGCCATCATAGAAAACCTCATGGTCGTGCCGATCATGGGAAAACTAATGGACGTCACGAAGAAAAATAAACGGTCCCAGATAATCAAGCAATGCGAAGGCGCTCGGCTAATCGTTCTGGACACATTGAGCCGTATTCATACCCTTGATGAGAATAGCAACGGCGATATGGCCCGGCTTGTCGCCATGCTTGAGGAAATTGCGACCATTACTAAAGCGTCAGTGCTTTATCTGCACCATGTCAGCAAAGGCAGCGCCCGCGACGGGCAGGCCGATCAGCAGCAGGCAGTACGTGGTGCCTCGGCTCTTGTCGATAATCCCAGATGGTGCGGGTTCGTCGCGAAAATGACTGACAAAGAAGCGCAGAACCATACGGACCGCGCCTATGACCGACAGCCTATCGGGGAAGACCGCCGGAAGTTCTTTGTCCGTTTTGGTGTCAGCAAACAGAACTATGCCGAAATTGACGACGATCGTTGGTATCAACGTCATGACGGCGGCGTGTTGCTGCCGGTGGAGTTGTTGGACGCCAAGCAAGAGGGTGCGGATCGGACCCGAGGCAAGGGCCATGCCGCAGCCGCATATTAGACCGGCTTACGCTCGGCTCGATCCTGCCCATGCGTTCGACGGACTATTCGTACCCACGAAGGGCAAGCCGCGCGGACGTTTGCTCGTGGAGCCGCGCCGCTTCGGTAGGCTCGAAATCGGCTTTCAAGGCTTCGAGCAGCTTGGAGCCGATGATCAATCGATCCTGCTGGCATTGACTGCTCAGCTTGGCATAGAGCGCCTTGTAATTGAAGCTACCCCAGTCGGGCCTGTCAGCAAACAGTTGCGCCTCGCGCTGGACTTTAACCGAGACGAAGGCGCACCGTTGGCGACCAAGCGCACCAGTCTGCGAAGCCTCCTGATCGACGCCGGATATCGAGACCCCGAAAGTGGAGCTGCGCTTGCAAGAGCGAAAAAGAGTCTCAACCGGCTGCGGGCAACACAAATTCGGGAAATCGATAGGGAAACGGGGTGGGATAGGGCCTGCAACCTTATTTCGCTTAGCTTCAACCATAAGAGCGGGGAAATTTATGTCGCCGCCAATCCTCGCCTGACGGGTGCGGTTTTTCACGGACAGCATGTCCGAGTCTCGTTGTTCGAGCGGAACGCACTGGAAACGGAGGTCGCCAAGCTGCTGCACTGCTGGCTATGCTCGAATATCCGACTTGGCCGAGCGCTGGGGAACGGCAATGGAGCACACCTCGACACCCTTGCGCCTCACGTCTGGGGCTTAGTGGCATGGGAGCGCTTCTCCGCGTCGGACCGCAGTAAAAGGCGCGGCCAGCTGCGAGCGGCATTGGATGAAATCGCAGAGCGCACATGCGGCCTGCAAGATGGAAGGGGCTGGGCCATCGACCAGACCAGCAGCGGGCTGGTGTTGGTCGGCCGCCCCAAGGTGCTGCCACTTCTTGAAAGCGAGCACGAAACGCCTCCCGCCGGAATGTACGGACTCACAAGTCAGTCCGACCGAGAACCGCCCTCCTTGTCAGATTGGACGCCGAATTGAATTACCCTCCCCCGGCGCAAGTGGAAACCACCCCCGGCGTAGGTGGAAACCACCCCCGGCGCAGGTGGAAACCACCCCCGGCGCAGGTGGCAATCCGCGAAGCCTCAAACATGGGCGCAAACCCTTGTGCCGTCTCGTCTGCGGCCGTTCTCTGGAATTCCGGTCTAAGAAGTTCTAAGGAACTTCTACCATGCGCGCTAAGCGCCGCGCCTTGATGGCGCAGCTCATCGCTTGCTGCTCTTGGTCGGCCTACGGCCGTTGGGCACCAAAAAAGGTAGGGCGGGCCTGCCGTCGCCGACGCGGCTAGTTCCGTGGATTACCCACCGGTCGCAGCACCTGGTCGATCCGTTGAAACCGGCAAAAAGACGATCAGGCACCAAAAAGGGAAGGGCAGGGCCAAAACCGGCACAAGGCCTCTAACGGCCTGCGAAAGCGTCCAAAATCCCTCCTGCATGGGTCGTGGCAGCGTCTTTTCAGTCTCGGAATGGTTTTGTGGCTGTCATGTGTGAAAACTTCTCACAGCGCGATACAGGCCATTTTTGCGGTGTGTAATAGACGGAGAAGCTGCGGCAGGAAAACAAAACCCCGCACTTAGGCGGGGTTGTGGGCTATGGAACTGGCTGTGCTCGTCAGCGATTGATGACCCTGCCTCGCTGCCGTTCTTCCTCTTCCATCTGAAGGATGGCCATTCTCACACGCTCTACCAGTACCACCTGATTCTTGCTGCCGAAAAGTGGCATGCGATTAAGCATACCCATGCCGCCGTAGAAATGCGCAGCGGCAGGCAGAGCCAATCGGTTCACACGATGCTGTAGTGCCGTGTACTGCTTATCCAGTTCATCGAGCTGCGGGCCGAAGCCTTTGCGTCGCAGCCATTGGCCAAGCGCCCACATACCAATACCGAGAACAAAAAAACCGCCGAGCATCATCAGGCCAAAAAATATATCGTTCATCATGATTACGTCTCCGATTGAGAGTTAACACTAGAAGCCATGCCGGGCACATTGAGCGCGCCGACGTCTCCGGTGCTAGTGGTGTCCGATGCCGGACGAATAATGTTGGATTCCGCTTGTGCAGTCGGCTCAGCGCCGTCATCAGGCGTTGGACTGTCACCGCCGGGGACTGGAGGGGGAGATCCGGTGCCCCCGAGCGAAAGCCCGTGGGAGCTTTCCATGCCGGGTACGCTGATAGCGCCCAGCACGCCAAGCGTCCGTGTGGCCACCTCGGCGCCCTGCGCAACAGCCTTGCCGTTGCCGCCAGTCCCTTCTTTTGGTGTCATCTGCCGTTGCTGCGCGACGGCTTGCTGACCCATATCGTCGTCACCACCCTTCGCAGCTTTTCCGGCCTGTTTGGCGGCTTGCTTCAAGCCGCTGCCTGATGCTTGGCTAGCAGGCGAAGCGGCCGCCGACACTGGATTCGCCGATCCTGACGCGGCACCACCCCCGACGCGAGAACCTACGGCCTTTGCGGTCGCACCGCTGCCCCCTCCTGTGCTTGCGCCAATTCCAGCGCTGCCGACGCCCGTCGCACCACCGATGCCCCCTGCGGTACTGCCGCCTGCCATGCTGGCGTTCAATGCGGAGGCCAGTCCACCACCCGCTGCACTGGCAGCGCCTCCGCCAGTTCCCGCGGCCCCTAGTGCTCCAGCAGCCGGGGCTGCTGCCCCAGCTGTTGCAACAGTAGCGATTGCGGCCGCCGCACCGGCTGCACCGGCTGCGGCCATGCCCCCAATTGCAGAGCCGCCGCCCATCGACGTGCCGCTAATCATGCCGCCGATCAGTTCAGGGATGGTTTTGGTCAGGTAAGCGCACACCAAAGACAGGCCGACCAAGGTCATCAACGACGCTTCGTCGTTGGTGTAGGCTGCCGACCATTCTGCGGAAACCTGCATGATCAGACCCACAATCAGAGTCAGGACAAACAGCTTGGCACCTACCGCAACGGCATAGCGAATGGGAGCCAGTGCATATTCGCGTGTCCATTGAGAGCCACCGAAACCCATGAACAGGACGGCGGCATTGATGATGACGTAGGCCTCTACGAGCGTCACGAACACCAGAGCCGCTATAAACGTGAAACACATCAGGACGATCAATGCAGATACGGCCACTACAACCGATGTGATTGGGCTGAACATCGAAACACCGGCCGTCAGCACCTGCCGTGAAAAGTCCACAGCAGTTGAGAACATATCCCCCGGCATCAGCTCCGCACTACCCAACCCTGCCGCGTGCGCCCCGGCCTGCCGGAAGCTGTTGACGATGGCCCCGCCCCACTCGGTCGCGTGCTCGAGCATCGCATAGAAGAACCCTATCACGAGGATGAATTTCACCAGCTCATGGAGGATGTCGCCCAGTTCAGCTCCGCGCATGACCAAAGGAGCAAAAGTCCAAACTAACTGGATGGCGGCAAGGCATCCCAAGAGCCACAAGGCGTAGTTATGCAGGCGCGGTGCCCATTGGTTTGAAGCGTTCTGAATCAGCCGCAGAAGGCTGTTCATAGACGTGTTGCTCTGCGCCAAATCGACCCCGGCAGCCATCGCACTAGTTGCAGATAGCAAGAGCGCCGCGCCGACAAGTGCGAAAACGGTTGAGCGTCGCATAGTCAGAACCCCTCAGACGGGCCGCGAGTGTTTGGGCGGCTGCGGAATTGGTCATCCTGATGGCCATTGCCGACCGCTGCGCATTCCGGCGCGGCGGTGTTCGTGACGACTACGGCCGTCAGTGCCGACCCACCAAGGGCCGAGACGAGGCAGAGGGCGGCAATCAGCGCCTTAGAAATCATCATGGTTAGAACCCCTCAGACGGGCCGCGTGTATTTTCACGGCTGCGGAATTGCTGTTCGGAGGCATCGCTAACGGACTGTCGTTCGTTTTGCTGCGCCATGTAGTTGCCTTGCAGGGTGATTTGTGTGGCCACCAGATCGCGCAGCTTCTGGAGCTGCTGCACATTCTGCGCCGCAATCTCGTTCCCTGCTTGAATGGCCTGCTGCCGACCAACGGCCGACTGCGAACGGCTTACCAACTGATCCAGCATTGCGTTTTCATCGCCGAAAGTGCTGGTATTTACGCCTGCGGCTTGCAAGGCCGTGCGGGCGTTATCGAAGCCGGATTTCGACCAATCCCGATAGCGCTGCGGAATGTTGTTCTGTCCTTGGCCAATCGAGTTCAGATAGCTGTCATAGCCCTTGAACTGTTGGCGGAACTGTTCATCCAGATTGCTGATGTTACGGCCGAGCGATTGCGCCGAGCTATAGACGCTCACTACACGCTGAAGGTCGCCAGTGATGGTGTTGAATATGCGGCTGGGCAGTGACATGCCCTGCTTAATCATGTTGTCGTACTGCTGGATCTGCGTCTGCAACTGCTGCGCGGTGTTTAGTTGCGTGTTGACCGCTTCGGCGTACTCGTACATCTGCTGATAGAAGGTCGAGCAGTTCGAGCAGTAGATGGCATAGGCCGGAGTCGGTGCCATGTAGAGACTTACACCAAGGCCTGCGCTTGCCATTGCCAGAGCGAGCGCCGCGCCTCGACCGAATTTTCGGGCGGCATAAGTCGACGTTTTTTGCGATTCCATTTCCATACCGAATACCTCATTTTGTCATCGTCCGAGGTTTGATTATTGACCGATATGGAGCGGTTTTAAATATGCAGATAATCTTGTATCCGCATAGAATTCAATGATTTATGTCCGTAAACTGTCCGTCAATCTTCACGAGATTGTTTCTCAACACTATGATTTTGATCGCGTTTTTTCATGACGAGCGGAACGGGCTTGGCTGTCCGTTTTGATACGTTTTGCGAACAAAAAAAGCCCACCGAAGTGAGCTTTTGATAAGCCGGTGCGTGGCGTCAGTGGGCCGCGTAATAGGGATTCTGTACGCGATAGAGGTCACGCTCTGTTTCAGGGATGTGCAACGTTTCAAGGTGCCACTCTTCGAGTAAAGAAGCCAGCTCGGCCGCAATGCGCTGGGCTTCCATAACGCTCTTGCTAGGCCGCCCACTGGCTCGACCGAGGCAGGCTTGCAGTTCGTTGAGTTGATTGGCCAATGCGCTGATGCGGTGAGCTGTCTTCATGATCAATTCCCCTTGCTGATCCTTTCCACGATTCTGTCGAATTCTTCCCGGACTTGATCGTCCGTCAGTTCAAGATTAACCAATCCTGACTTTATTGCAATTCTTCCGATTCGTTCGGCTGCCTCATTGTCAAGTTTTGCCAGCCTTGCTTTTGCAGTTTCAAGCTCCGAAAGCGCATCAGCTCGCCGCTCTGAAAGTGTCTTTCTGGCCAATTCATCCACTCCTCTTTGGTGCCATTTTGGCTTTACGCCGTTGAATGTAATTGCATTCTAGCGACCGACCACAGGTTTGACCATATCGGGAACATCAGCTTTTGCGAGGCTTATAAGACGCCACAACTGGCTGGCTCTGCTTGATGTACCGTGTGACGTATTTCGTGAACTGGGTGTATCCAATATCGAGCCGATCCTCGAACGTCTCAAAAATCCACGTCAATGGCACGCCACGTTCGTGCTCCCTTCGTACATCCTCAAGAACTGCTACGAACGATGCACGACCACGACGCGAAGCGTGACGTTTTGCATCTTGATTTTCATGGTCTCTCATCTCCGTTCTCCGTTATCTCGTTTCTGTTCCGAATAGTGTATCTGCCAGAGAAAAATAGGGCAATTTTGGGAAATTCGTTTCGGTCACAAGGCAACTTTAGGCAACTTTAGTAAACTGAAGGCAATTCAAGGAAAATCAACGCGACTGTCATCAGTGAATCTGGCAATTTGTATTAAATTGCCTAAAATTGCACTGAGCAGTACGGCAAGATGTGTGTTGTAGGCCTACGCTGCTACGCAGCTAGGGCCTCCACCACCGTCCCTTACTCGCCTGCGGCTCGACGGCATCCTGCTCTGCGAGGCTGACGGTCGCTGCCGCGTCTCACCAATCGCGCTTAGAGTTTTGGATAAAAGAGGACAAAGCACCAAAGGGAGAAGCGGATCGTCCAAGGGGTTGTCCTGCTCTGCATCCCTGAGAGCGGTAGGGCTGAATCGGCAGATATGGTCTCGGGCTGACCTTGAAGCGGTATGCGAGCTTGTGAAGCTGAATGGAAATCTCGGGCGGGTAGCTGGACTGCTAAAATTGTGGTTGTTGCCGCGCTGAGGGGAAGGCGCACATCCAATAGACGTGGAGAATCTGATGATTGAGTTCAGCGTTATGCAGCCAGAAAATCAGAGCCAAAATGAGCCAAGTTGTTTTCGCGCGTAAATAGCCACGCGAGTGGTTCTGTTCCGGTGTTTTTTTTGCTATTTTCTGGTTAAAATGGCGTTTGATTAAACTACTTTTTCGGGTGTGGAACGAGGGGCGATGTTATGGCTTGGGGATCCTGTTTCAGTCGGCCCGTTTAGATGAGTGCTAATCCTGCAAATAATTATGCATGTGTGTTCGGTTAACGCTACACGCAAAACTCGCGCACTGATTGCGAAGGATCAATGATAAAACGGAGCGTAGCGCTGATGCACTTTCAATTTGAAAATCTCGGCTTACTGGATCAGGTTGACCTGGAGCTAGCTAATCTCACGCTTATATGCGGAGAAAATAACACGGGTAAAACTTACGCAACTTATGCAGTGTATGGTTTTTTGCGCAGTTGGAGGCAAATACTTCGTGTAGTTATAGAAGACGAAATTGACACCCTTTTAAAAGATTCTGATCAATATCGTATCGATCTTGGGGCGATGTTCGATGGAAAGATCGACGACTACTTGAAAAGAATGGGTAAAATTTATGTCGGCGGATTGCCGAGAGCGTTCGCTACCCAAGCTGAGATATTTGAAAAAACAGTATTCATACCAAGTGCTTGCCTTGAAACTGATATTTCAAGTAAGGCGTTTCAACGAACCGTGAAGGCTGGCACGGGGGGGAAAGTTCTTGCCACCTTAACCAAAGAATCCGATAGCGTTATGCTTGAAGTGTTGGTGGCGGATGAAGAAGTTATCATGCGCCCTTTCGGAGGGCTAACCGATTTCATCGTAGACGCTATTGCTGAGATTGTCTTCGCGCAGCATTTGCCTAGAGTTCACATATCCAGTGCCGAAAGAACGGGAGCAGCAATTTTCCGTAAAGAGCTAGATATGGCTCGCACTCGTATGCTTAAGGCCATAAATCAGATTGATTCAAAAGAACTCAGAAGAAATCCTTTTAAGATACTTCAAGAAATTGAGACTGATTATGCGTGGCCAGTTGAAGATAACGTTGATTTTGTCAGACAGCTTGAGGATATTGACAAGAGAACCGGGGAGCTGGCAGCGCATAATCCTGAATTATTAGTCGCTTTCGACACCATCATCGGTGGCAGTTATAAGGTTGTAAAACAAGAGCTTGTCTATCAGGCGAAAGGTGCAGGTAAACAGCGCTTTACGATGAATGAGGCGTCGAGTTGTATTCGCGCCCTGCTGGATGTTGGTTTCTACTTGCGATGCCGAGCGCGCTCCGGTGATATTTTTATCATTGATGAGCCGGAACTGAATCTTCATCCCAAGAATCAGCGAGCTTTTGCTCGGCTTGTGGCGCGTATGGTCAACGCAGGTATCAAAGTATTCATTACGACTCACAGCGACTACTTGGTAAAAGAGTTAAATACACTGATCATGCTGCATCAAAGAACAGAACATACGAGATCTGTTCAACAGCAATACAAGTATGCAGATGAAGAACTTCTTGATCCGGCAGTTGTTCGACTTTACATGACAGCAACAATAGCAAAGCCCTCAACTGGTGCTGGTCGGCGCGGTAAAGTAAGGACGCTGAAGCTGGCTAATATCTACCCTGATCGCGGAATTGAGGTAGAAACTTTTGATGACACTATTGAGGTCATGAATGCCATACAAGGTGAAATTTTGTATGGGGGTGACCTCTGATGCCTTTAGTTGCGGAGCTTGAAGCGTTACGATTATCGCTTTCATGCTGTACATACCGTGGTGATCAACACACGAACATATTGATTAAAGAGGACGACGCCCTCGCTAAGTTAAAACAAGTGAAACTACTGGCTCCGAATGGGGAATGGTTCAGTTTTAATCCTGATAAAGGGCGCGGGAGGAACGCACTAATGTCGCCACTTTTGACGGCTGGCAATGGGCATGACCATCACCGGGCTTGTGATTGTGTTGTACTGATCGCAAAGGAAAGGGAGTTAACTGCGCTCTACATAGATCTGAAGTCGGGTAATCCGGTTGGGTACTGCGGTCAATTCAAGAGTACGCGGCAGTTTGTTCGTTATGCATTGGGTTTGTTGGAAGATTTTTATGGTCATAAATTTTCGTTGCAAGAGCGTTTTGTGATTCTTTATGGTGGAAAACCGGCCCTTTTGCAAAAAAAACCAACTGTACCTAAACTTGAGAAGATTGGGAAAACGCTGCCAGATAAGCCTTACAAGCGTGAAGTATTCAATGCCAGCACTCTTTATCTAAAAGAGCTGCTGACCTAACTTCTGATGAATTAGCTGCTCGGTTTAATTAGATAACGGTTATTTGGAATGAAAGACCGTGAGCATGATGAGGTTGTGGCTCAGAATTTTCGAGCCGATCCAATCTATTCACTTCAACTCTTAGATGAGGTTATTCGCGACGGGGATCACTCCGAGCTGGCTATCCTGTTGAGGCAGATAAACAGAGCGTTTGGACACGGTTCCTGTGCAGAATCTCAGCCATCCATATGATTCAGGAATGGTATTTTTCATGGTTTTGTGAAGTGATGAGTGTTTATCTCATTGAATTTTAATGATTAAAAATGGTAATTGATAATTGAGTGGAATAATCCCGCAATAGTTTAAAAACAAAACCGCCGGAGTTCAAAATTCCGGCGGTTTTGTTTTGATGGGCATAGAGCACACCCCGAAAAGTGTCAGCGATTTTCGGATAAGATTTGCTCAAGCAAAAACTGTTCAGGGATATTGCGCGCCGGTCACGGTGAGATAGACCGCATAAAGCGACTTCGTGGCCGTGATGAACAGGCGGTTGCGGCGGGGGCCGCCGAAGGTCACATTGGCGACCGTCTGCGGCGTCTTGATCTTGCCGAGCAGCGTGCCTTCCGGCGAGAAACAATGCACACCATCGCCCGCGCTGGTCCACAGATTGCCATCCGTATCGAAGCGGAAGCCGTCCGGCAGGCCGTTGTCGATGGTGCAGAATATGCCGCCGCCCGTCACGCGCTTGCCGCCATCCACAACGTCGAAAACGCGGATATGGCGCGGCGCATTCTCGTCGTGGCTGTAGGCGCTGTCGGCAACATAAAGCTTCGTCTCGTCCGGCGAGAAAGCAAGGCCATTCGGCTGGTGGAAATCGGTGACGACGGAGTCGATTTCGCCGGTCTTCGGGTCGAGGCGATAGACATTGCGCGTCGGCTGTTCCGGGTCGGACTTGTAGCCTTCATAATCCGCCAGAATGCCGTAGGTCGGATCGGTGAACCACACCGTTCCGTCCGAGCGCACGATGACATCGTTTGGCGCATTCAGCTTTTTGCCCTGATAGCTGTCGGCTAGCACGGTGATGCTGCCATCTGGCTCCGTGCGCGTGACGCGACGACCGCCATGCTCGCAAGTGACGAGGCGTCCCTCGCGGTCGCGCGTATTGCCGTTGGAGAAATTGGACGGATTGCGGAACACCGAAACGCCACCGCCAACTTCGCTGCCCGACACCCAGCGCAGGATGCGCTGGTTCGGGATATCGCTCCACAAGAGGCAGTTCAGGTCGTTGAACCAGACTGGGCCTTCCGCCCAGCGGCAGCCGCTATAAAGTTCGTCCAGATCGGCGCTCGGCACGATCATCTGCTTGAAACGTTCGTCGTGGATTTCGTAGATCGAAACAGTCTGAGACAAGGGAGGTACTCCGAGAAATTTTAACGCTCTGCCCGGCGACTGCTGGCAAGGAAGATCACCGCGATGATGGTGAGGCCAGTCAGCACGAGGCGAACACCGGCGCCAAAGCCGTAGGTGTTGAGCATCGAGACTATGAGGAACATGAAGAGCGCGGCACCCCAAATACCAGGGATGTTGGAATCGCCGCCCGCAACCGCCGTACCGCCGATGATGACCACGGCAATCGACATCAGCAGATATTCCGCGCCCATGTTTAGCGCCGCGCCGCCGGAAAAGCAGGCCAGCAGAAAGCCGCAGAGCGAGGCCAGCACCGCGCAGAGCAGATAGGTGACGAAGCGTGTGCCATCGACCGGAACGCCTGCCATGCGGGCTGCGAAGGGGTTCTGGCCGATTGCCGAAATCCAGCGTCCATAGATGCTCTTCTTCAAAAGCACCCAGCCGATCAGCGACAGGATCAGCGCCACGATGGCGACATTGGGAATGCCGAGCGTGGAGGCGGTGGTAAACTGCGCAAGGCTTTCCGGCGGCTTCACGCGCAGTCCGCGATTGCTCCAGATGGCGGTGGACTGGATCAGGAAGCTCATCGACAGGGTGGCAATAATGGGCGGAATGCGCAGGAGCTTGATCAGCGCATAGTTGCAGATGCCGATGGCAAGTCCGATCAGCAGCGCCACGGCAAGGCCTGCCAGAATCATGCCGTCCTGTGAGTCCATCAGCTTCAGCGCCAGCGTTGCGGCAAGCGTCATGTTGGCAGGTACCGACAGGTCGATATTGCCGGGGCCGAGCGTGATGACGAACATCTGCCCGAGACCAACAATCACCGAGAAGGAGGCAAAGGTGAAGGCCGCATGCGACAGGCCTTGTGCGCCCGCGCCGCCGGTGAAGAGAATGGTGATAATCCACACCGCAGCGGTCGCGATAAACGACCATATCCACGGACGACTGGTGAGAATGGCAAGGCCGTTCATTGCTTTTTCTCCCTCTTTTCGAGGCGATTGAGGAAGAGGCGCAAGGCCAGCACCACGATGAGAATGCCGCCCTGCGCGCCGATCTGCCAGTCCGGCGAGATGCGCATGAAGGAGAGGAACGAGCCGGCGAGTGTCAGCGTCAGCGCGCCGATCACGGCGCCAATGGGCGAGACGCGGCCGCCAACGAACTCACCGCCGCCCAGAATGACGCCCGCGATGGAAAGCAGCGTATAACGTAACGCGATATTGGCATCCGCCGAGGTGGTGAGGCCAACCAGCGCGATCCCGGCCAGCACGGCAAAAAAGGCGGCCAGCGCATAGGTCGCAGCGCGGATGGCCGTGACCGACCAGCCTGCGCGCTCGATGGAGCGGGTATTGCCGCCCGCGCCACGCATCAGCACGCCGAAGGTCGAGCGCATGACGATGAAATGCGTGACGACGGCAATCACGGTGCTGGCGACGATGGCCATCGGGATGAATGGCGGCTTGGCTGTCATGATCCAGCGCGCCCAGTCCGGTGCCTGTCCGCCGGGCGAGGGCAAGAGAAGCACGGCGAGGCCGCCCCAGACGAAGCTCATGCCGAGCGTTACGACGATGGAAGGCAAATTGCGCAAATGAATGATTGCGCCCAGCGCCGCATAGGCGGCAATGGCCGCGGCGAGGATCAATATGCCGATGACGGGCGCGGTGTTGAGATAGGTCGCAGCGACGCAGACGACGAAGCTCACAAACGTCCCCATCGACAGATCGAGGTCGTTGACCGCCATGATCAGCATCTGTGCGATGGTGGCCAATGCGATGGGAACCGCAAGGTTGAACAGAAGGTTCAGCCCCGTATAGCTCATGGCGCGTGGCTGCATGTAGAAGACGGCGGCCAGCAGCAGGACCAGCGAGAACACCGGCGTCAGCAGGCGGATGGAAGAGGAGGAGAGGCGCATTATTCGTGCCCTCCCTCGAAGGATGCGGCTAGCACGTTCTTTTCCGTAATGTCTTCGCCGGTCAGTTCCGCAACGATAGCGCCGTCGCGGAAAACATAGACGCGGTCACAAAGTTCGATTTCATCCATTTCGGTGGAGTACCAGACGAAGGTGCGTCCGTTTTCGGCCTCATGGCGCAGGATTTCATAGACTTCCTGCTTGGTGCCGACATCGACGCCGCGCATCGGATCGTCCATCAAAATGGCGTTGGCGCTGGTTGCCAGCGCGCGGGAAAAAAGCACCTTCTGCTGGTTGCCGCCCGACAGCGACAGGATGCGGTTGCCCATATCCGGTGTGCGGATCTGAATGCGGTCTTTCCACTGGCCGCCCAGCGTGTCTTCGCGCTTCTGGTCAACGAGCTTTGCCGACGACAGCCGGTCCAGCGAGCCGATGGTGAGATTGTGCAGAATGCTCCACAGCGGGAAAGTGCCGTTCAGGCTGCGGTCGCCCGCCACGAATGCGATTTCGCATGTGCGGGCCGGAACCCAGTTTGGCCGCCGCGCATAGTAAAGGTCGAGCAGCATCTTGGTCTGCCCGTGTCCGGCGAGACCGGCAAGGCCGATGACTTCGCCCTTGAACGCCTGAAACGGCTTGATGTCGCTGGCGCGCTTGGCAAAGGACAGAACGGGCGTGCCGCTCGCATCCGCTTTCGCAACGCGCCGCGCTGCCTTTTCGCGCTCGACGCTGCCCATGGCTTCAACGAGGCTGCGATTGGTGAAATCTTTTGCCGCGCGGTTGGCGACGACCTTGCCGTCCTTCATCACCACGATGCGGTCGGAGGTGGAGAGAATTTCGCCCAGCATATGCGAAATGAGAATAACGGAGCCGCCCGTGCCGACAAAACGACGTACATAGGCCATCAGCTGCGCAGCAATGCCTGCGTCGAGCGAGGAGGTCGGTTCGTCCAGAATGACGAGCTTCGGTGCGGTGCCGGGCGCGGTGAAGTTGATGGCGATTTCGACCATCTGCCGCTCGGCGATGGAAAGCTCATCGATGGTGGAAGTGCAGTCGATCTTGTGGCCGGGGAAAATCTCGTCGAGCTTCTTGGCGATCAGTTCAACGGCCTTACCGCGCCAGTTCGCGCCGGTCAGGTCGCGTTGCATGATGCGGACATTTTCCGCAATGGTGAGGTTTGGAAACAGCGACAATTCCTGAAACACGCAGCGCACGCCGTGCTTACGCGCGGTCACAACGCCATGCCCCGGTTCGCCGTGATAGGAAATGCTGCCTTCATGCGGGGAAAGCCCGCCATTGATGACATTGACGATGGTGGATTTGCCTGCGCCATTATGGCCGACCAGCCCCACACATTCGCCTTCGCGGATCACGAGTTCGGCGCCATCCAGTGCTTTTACCGCACCGAACTGCACGCGAATATTGCGCGCGGCGACGACCTCCTGTTTCTCTGCTGTTTCTGTCATACACTCAACTAACGATTGGACGTTTTCCGGCGAAGCCAGCAAAGGGCGCGGGCTGTCGGAAAGGCGTCAAAGTAAAGGGACAAAGAAGGGGCGAGGATGAACTCGCCCCTCACGTTGCAGGTCGATCCGCTTATTTCGCGGCGTCGATAACCTTCTGCGCGTCTTCCAGCGAATATTCGACATTGGCGACGCCACCCTTCTGGGTGTTGGCCAGATCCTTGTCGAGCGATTCCTGGCTGACGCTGAGGAACGGAACCACGAGGTCCTTCTTCACGTCCTTGCCGTCGAGAATCTGCTGGGCGACCCAGAAAGCCAGCGTGGACACGCCCGGTGCAATCGAAACCGACATGGTTTCATAGCCATTGGCGTCTTTCTGCTGCTTCCACCACTGCAGTTCGTCTTCACGGTTGCCCATGATGATGGTCGGCGTTTCGCGCTTGGCAGCCGCAAAGGCCTGTGCGGCGCCATAACCGTCGCCGCCTTGCGTCACGACAGCGTCGATTTTCGGCAGGCTCGGCAGGATACCCGCCACGGCGCGCTGCGCAACGTCGGCAGCCCAGTCACCGTTGACGGAACCGACGATCTTGAACTTCGGATGTTTCTTAACGCCTTCTTCGATACCGGCATGGATGTTGTCATCGACCGAAACACCAGCGAGGCCGCGGATTTCAAGCAGGTTGCCGCCATCGGGGAAACGCTTTGCCAGATAGTCGATCTGGCCTTCGCCCATGGCCTTGAAATCAACCGCGATGCGCCAGGCGCAAGGCTCGGTGACAATGCCGTCGAAGGAAACGACGGTGATGCCCGCATCGCAGGCTTCCTTCACAGCGCCGTTCAGGGCGGTCGGCGAAGCGGCGTTAATGACGATGGCGTCATAACCCTGCAGGATCATGTTCTGGATCTGGGCTGCCTGTTCCGTCGCCTGATTTTCAGCGGTCGTGAACGGGTCGGCGGCAGCCACCACACCCGCCTTCACGGCTTCCTTGGTGATCTTGTCCCAGCTTTGCAGCATGGCCTGACGCCAGGAATTGCCTGCATAATTGTTCGAGAATGCAATCTTCTTCGATGAAGTGTCGGCAAGCGCGCTGCCCGCTGCAAGAACGCCTGCCAGTGCCGCAGACGCAAAAAGGATTTTCCCAAGCTTCATTTTTTCCTCCCGGTTGCAAATATTCCGCCCCGCAGCGCCCCGGCGCTTCGGTTCGTTTAAACTCAAAATTGGTGCGAAGCCTCCCGCACCGCCGCTCCTCAACGGCACCAACCGCAATTGACGTGATTTCCACTCTTGTCTTGCGGGCAATTTTCTGGTGAAGCGAAGATGAAAGAAGCGGCGCGGTCTGTGAAGGCCGAATGCAGCAACTGAGCTGCGGGTTCCCGCAGCAAAATTGCGGTTTCCCGCAGGACGCGCCGAGGAGGGCGCAGCTTATTATAAGTCTCATGGTTATGAGCGTAACTTGCGTTTGGAGGAGAAACGCTTGGCCGAACTCGCGCCCGGACGGCAGGATAGCAAGCACGATCACGGGCAGGCTGAGCGCCTCCTTGATCACTACCTGAATATTTCCCGGCTTCTGGCGGGGCAGCTCGATTTTGATTCCATCATACAGGCGGTGGCGGCGGAGATCGCCTGCATTCTGCCCTATGACCATCTCGACGTCTGCATCAAGATGCTCGATGGCAAGTTCCACATTGCCTATGAGGCCGGTATCGCGACCGCCTGGAGCCGCAATCCGCCAGCGCTTCTGTCTGGCAGTCCAATCCGCACGCTGTTGTCCGGCGAGGCGGGTTATCTCCTGACCGACGATGCCCGCACCGATCCGCGCTTTCATTTCGAAGGCTCTTTTTCCAGCCCCATCATCGAGCACGATCTCAAGGGCCGGGTTCATGTTCCACTCAAGGCGCAGGGCGATATCATCGGCGCGCTGAGCTGTTCCAGCCTGACGCCTGCCTGCTATTCCATGCGCGACGTAGAGAACGGGCAATCGATTGCCGATCTTCTCGCGCCTTACTTTTTTGCCATTCGCGCCGCCGAGCAGGCCAAGCGTTCGGCCATTGTGGAAACGGAAGCCCGTGCCCGCGAGGAGGGCTTGCGGTCCGGCGCGCTGAAACTGACCGAGGCGCTGGAAACCGAGCGGCACCGCATCGGCATGGATTTGCATGACCAGACGCTGGCTGATCTAACCCGGCTTGCCCGTCATGTCGAGCGGCTCACCCGTGCGCCCGATCTTTCCGGTGAACAGCTGGAGCCGCTGTTTCGCGGTCTCCAGCATTGCATGCGCGATCTGCGGCAGATCATAGAGGAGGCCAAGCCCTCCATTCTACAGCTGTTCGGTTTCGTGCAGGCAACGGAAAACCATCTCGACCGGTCGGTGCGCGATAGTGATGCGGCGATTGAGTGGACGCTGGATGACCAGAGCGACGGCATGGCCGACAGGCTGGAAGAAACGGTCGCGACCTCGCTGTTTCGCATCGTTCAGGAAGCGATCAACAATGTCATCCGCCATGCCCATGCCAGCGAATTGCGGGTGAAGCTGAGCGACCGGGGCGGGCGGCTTCTGGTGGAAGTGATCGATAATGGTATCGGGACCGACCGCCCGGTCCAGCGCCCCGGTTCGGCTGCCGAATTAACGCCCGAACTCACATTGGGCCATGGCATCGACAATATGCGCACGCGCGCGCGGCTGATTTCGGCAGGTTTCGCCATCCGCAAAAATGCGACAGGCCCGGGGACAAGCGTAACGGTGCTTTTGCCGCCGGAAATGTGCAAACCGATGAATGGAGAGAGCGATGCAGGTTCTGATCGTTGAGGATGACCCGCTGCATCGCACTTATCTCAGCGAGGCGGTGCGCGCAGCACTGCCGGAATGCAGCGATATATTCGAGGCCGGAAACGGGTCGGCGGGCGAGAAACTGGCGCGCCAGCATCGCGATGCGCATATCGTGATGGACTTGCAGATGAATGGTCGCAACGGCATCGAGGCGGCGCGTACCATCTGGAAGGAAAATCCCGAAACCCGCATCCTGTTCTGGTCGAACTATGCCGATGAGGCCTATGTGCGCGGCGTGTCGCGCATTGTGCCGGAAGGTGCGGCCTATGGCTATGTGCTGAAATCGGCCTCCGACGACAAACTGCGGCTGGCGCTGCGCAGCATTTTCGTCGAGGCGCAATGCGTCGTCGACCGGGAAGTGCGCGGCTTGCAGCAGAAGAGCCTCAGCCATGCCAGCGGCTTTACCGAGAGCGAATATGAAATCCTGATTGATATCGCGCTCGGCCTGACGGACAAGACGATTGCGCGCCGACGCAATCTGTCGCTGCGCAGTGTTCAAAACCGCTTGCAGCAGCTTTATGAAAAGCTCGGCGTCTATCAGGAAAAAAGCGATAGCGACGAGGGACGGTTCAATTTTCGCGCCCGCGCCGTGACCGTGGCGCTGTTGCGCAAATTGTTGAATTACAGCGCACTGGAGCGCGCAGAAGCCGAACTCAACGAATGGTTGAGCCGGCAATCCGCTTAGCGCCGATTACGTCCAGAAATAACGCACGAAGTGAAAGAACACCGGCGCTGAAAAGACGAGGCTGTCGGCGCGGTCGAGCATGCCGCCATGGCCTTCGATCATGTGGCCCCAATCCTTGACGCCCCGGTCGCGCTTGATGGCCGAAGCCACCAGCCCGCCGAAAAAGCCCATGACGCAAGAGACCGCCGCCAGCGCGCCCGCCTGAAGCGGTGAGAAAGGCGTAAGCCAGGCAAGCCCCGCACCCAGCAAGGATGCGCTGGCCACGCCGCCGACAAAGCCTTCCCAGGTCTTGGAAGGCGAGATATTCGGCGCGATGCGATGCTTGCCGAACAATTTGCCGAACACATATTGCAGCACGTCGCTGCCCTGAACGGTCGCGACCAGAAAGGCGATCAGCAGCAGTTTTTCACTGTCATAGCCGGGGATATCCAGCGTCATCAGCGCCGGAACATGGCTGATGCAATAGACCGACAGCATGATGCCCCATTGCTGTTCGCTGATGCGTTCTAGAAAGCGCGATGTATCGCCGGAAAGGGCGGTCAGCACCGGCATTGCGAGGAAGCAATAGACCGGAATGAAGATCGAATAGAGCCCATACCATTCGATCCAGATCAGATAATACTGCACCGGAATGACCAGCAGAAACATGCCGAGCAGGATACGGTGATCGCTGCGGCGGGTCTGGGTCAGCGTTACATATTCGCGCAGCGATGCGAAGGATACGAGCGCGAACAGCACGATCACGCCGCCTTTGCCGAACAGGAAGGCGATGCACATGGCCGCGACCATGATCCACCATGCCTTGATGCGGGCATTGAGGTTGACCAGTGTGGATGAAAGCGGTTTTGGCGCGCGCCAGGACAGTATGGCGGCGACAAGGCTTGCTGTCCCCAGAACGCCCATGAGGCCGATGAATAATTGGGTGGTTTCGCTCATGGGCGGTTCCCGTTTCTGGGCTGAATATCGAGAAGTTGTTGGCGCGCTCGCGTCAGAAATTCCTTGCGGTCCTCGCCGTCGCCAAGTTGCACCGGCGCACCGAACACGACGCGGCACAGCAATGGCACCGGCAGGGCAGCGCCTTTCGGCAGCACGCGCGACATGTTCTCGATCCAGCAGGGGACAAGTTCGACATCGGGCCGCGCCAGCGCGAGATTGTAGAGACCGGAGCGAAAACGCAGCAGCGGCTCATCCGTCATGTTGCGTGTGCCTTCCGGGAAGATGATCAGCGAATGCCCATCGGCCAACGCGGTCAGCATCACTTCCATCGGGTCCTGCGTTCGCTCCACCCAGTTGCGTTCAACCAGCACGGTGCGCAGCAGCACTTCGGCCATGAATTGCCGCACGCGATTGGCGCGCCAGTAGTCTGCGCCCGCCACGGCGCGGGTGCGCGCCCGTTCTTCTTGGTTGAGACAGGAGGCGAGCAGGATGAAATCGCCATGACTGGTGTGGTTGGCATAATAGATGCGCTGGTTGCGCGATGGCCCCGTGCCGCTCCAGATCGGTCGCACGCCGGTGATGCCGCGTGACAGGATGGCGAGCAACGAGCCGAACAAAGATTGCACCTGATGACGAATGATGGTGCGCATGTCAGAACTCCGCGCCCGGTGGCAGAAGCGCCAGCAGGCTGAACAAGATGATAGCCAGTCCGAGAGAAAGATTAAGACGGCGGGCAATGCGGCGCGTTCCCGCAATACGGTCGGAGAGCGGGCGCACGGCCGGTTGTTTTGCCCGCAGGCCCATCCGTTCCAGAACGGAATCGACTTCGGCAAGGGTTGCTTTTTCGTCGTCGCCAGCGGCGATCATCCGAAACAAGGCGGCGTCGAACAGGAGATGCGCGGCAATGCCCAGCCCAATCAGGGTGCTTGCCAGTAGCACCGGCCATATCAGCCAGAAGGCGAGGTCGTGCTGCGCGCGCGCAAACGGCGCGACACCGACCAGCACAATCGCAATACCAAGCCCGATAAAGGCGCGGCGGCGCAAGGCTTTGGCACTATGTGCGGCTGGAGAGATCATTCGGGCACCTCATGGGCGTGCAGCCGGAGCGGCCAGCCTTTGGCGCGGATGAGGTTTTCGGCTTCGCGGGCGCTGGTCGCCTGTCCAGCTTGCACCAGCCAGTCGATAGCGACGGTTGCGCTTCGCCGGAAGCCAAGCGCACAGCAGATCAGGACCGGGCCTGCATGGCAGGCCGCTTCCACCGTATCGGCGGCGAGCCGAACCTTCTCCGGCGATGGCGGCAGCAGGTCCATGCAGCAGAAGCTTTTCCAGTCTTCCGCACCGCGCGGCGCAACCAGTTCGGCAGACAAGTCGATGACGGTTGAGAAGGTGCGGGCTTCGCTTTTCGACGGGAAGCGACCGAGAAACACAGTGTCGGTCAGAGCAATGTAAGGCGGTAATTTCCGTGTCCAGAAAAGGATATTGAGGCGCGCAAACAGCCGGTAGGGTGCGAGCAGCCACCGGCTTGCAAGGCTGACTGTGCCGTCTGTCCGTTTCTGGAAAACGTCGGGACCGGCCCCGAAATAGCCCGCCGCCACGATGGCGAGAGCAAGGGCTGGCCAGAACCAGAAAATCGCATAGCCGGTCAGCGTCAGGCCATGAATGCCAAGTGCCAGCAACAATAGCGCACCCGCCAGATAATAACTGCCGAGACGCCGCGCTTTTGCATTATCCGTCAGACGAAACCCGGCAAGTGGCGATGGGCCGGTACGCGGAAACAGCCAGAGCACGAAAAAGCCAAGCAGTGCCCCTGCCGGAATATCGACTGCATGGTGCTGATAGGTTGTTAGCACGGACAGTCCGATCAGCAGGCACCAGATATGCCAGACGATGCGGGTGCCGCCGCGCATGATGCGGCGCATCTGGTCCCAGATGACGATCAACAGCGCGATATGCAGTGAAGGCGCCTGATTGAACGGCTTGTCGAAACCGCCCAGCACATCGAACATGAAGCCCGGCAGGCCGGAGGTCTCGGGCTTCACAAAAGTTGCGGTCAGCGGAAAGGCGACGAAACAGAGGACGGCGATGATCTGCGCCGTCAGATAGCGCTTTGCCAGACGGCCCACCTGTTCGGGGCTTTCATTGACGAAAAGCGCAATGGCATAGAACAGGTTCACCGACCAGTAGGGCACGATGCTCCACGCGATGAACGGGACGCGGCTTTCCCAGCCAAACGCCAGATTGGGAACTTCGACGCGCAGCGAAGCGAGCCAATTGGCGGTGCCATAGGTCAGGTAGAAAAAGGGACCGAGAAACAACAGCCATAGAATGGCGCGCCGGATGACCGGCCGCCGTGGTGAACCGTCGATCCCGCCCAATGCTGCTGTCACGCTTCCGGCTCTCCGATGCGCTCGGCGATGGAAACGGTGAAAATGCCCCATTGGTCAACGCGCTGTTCCAGCTTGCGATAACCGGCCCGTTCCACGAGCTGATCCATTTCCCCTTGCGTGCGGCGGCGCATGACCCAGGCTTCGCCGCCGCGATGTGACGTCAGCGCGCGGGCGATCATTTCAAGCTGCGGATGCCATGGCTGGTTGGTATAAATCAGGAGCGAGCCAGGCTTTTGCGCCCGCGCCAGTCCTGAAAGCGAACGGTCGATCAGCGCATTGTCGGCAAAAAGCTCATAGAGGCCGGATACGATTGCCAGATTTGGCCGTGGCTCGATGGCGGCGAGGCTATCCGCATCGAAGGCGTCGCCTTCTTCCATGCGGGCAATGGTTTCCAGCCCGCGATCGGCGATCAGCTTTTGCCCGGCAACCACATTGATCGGCGAATAATCGCGCAAATATATGCTGTCGGGCATGATGCCCGCGCGCGCCACCGCATCGATCACATAGCGGCCATGGCCGCAGGCAATATCGAGAATATTGGTAGGGCGGCCTTCGCTTTTCAGGCGGGCCAGCGCCTTGCCGATCAGCTCTTCCAGATGCACCTTGCGCTGGCGGATGCCGCGCCAGCCAATGGCGTCGAGAAACTGCCGGTCGATCAGCTTGCCGCCAGGGCCAAACCCCCGCGTTTCGTTTTCATAGACATAATCGAGTGTCGAGCCGGAATCGAAACCGGTGCGCCGCCCCACTTTCAGCCCTTCGGAAAAAAGCGCGCCAAAGGCGATGGACGAGCGGGTCGAGGCCCAGTAAAGCCCGCGCGGCGACAACAGCGGCAACGGACTGGAAAGCCTGTCGGCTTCGTCGCGTGTATAGCCCGCAATATGCGCCTCGGTCAGGTCGGGGCGTTGCGGTGTTTCGGCAAAGCGCTGGTCGATGAAGGTCTTGATCTTGTCGATAGCCTGCTTGCGATCCTTCTCGCCCAGCGTATCGTGATAGAAACCTTTCAACACATGCCGCTCCTTGATGCGGCTGCCGAGATTTTCGAAAAAGCGATGCTGGGGCGTGGGGCGCACCACAAAATCGCTGCCGGAAATCAGAAGCTGTGTCGGCACGGTGATGGCGCGTGCATCATCCACCACGCGCTTTGCCGCTTCATAAAGTTGCAGCAGAATATGCGAGGCGATGGGGCGGGTGATCAGCGGGTCGGTGCGATAGGATTCGATCCGTTCGGGATCATGGGTCAAAAACTGCGGCTTGACGTAGGAATTGACGTAGAACGTGCCCTTCAGCTTCTGCCACAGTGCAATGCCTTCCTTGGCGAAAGGCACGTAGAGCTTGATGTCGAAGGCGGGCGAGGCCAGCACCAGCGCACGGATATTCGGCGCATAGTCGTGCACCCATGCGGCGGCAAGCACCGCGCCCACGCTCTGCGCGATGATGGCGACGTCTTCCACGGCCACGCCGGTTTCTTCACGTATATGCGCGACAATGCTGTCGAGATCGCGGATCGATGCGCCGAAGGACGGCGAGAAACCGCGCTCGCCGGGCGACTTTCCGTGGCCGCGTGCATCCCATGCATAGAAGGCGAAATCATCGAGGCCCAGTTCATCGACCAGATGCGCAACGCGCCCGCTATGTTCGTGGCCGCGATGCAATAGGACGATCACACCCTTTGGCTTGGCGGAGGCAGCGGGCCAGACACGGTAGAACAGCGATGTACCGTCATGGGTTGTAAACCGGGCTTCCGTCGCTTCGCGATGCGCCGTCTTGTGTGTCGGCATTTCTGCATGCTGGCTCATCCGGTCCCTCCCAATTGCTTAATTCAAGCTGCCCGCAATCAATTAACCCCAATTAGTATTGAGTGCAGTAGAATGTTTGAATAAACGAGCAAATGCGAACCGCAAATAGCTGTTTGTCCGATATTGTTCATTTCCCAAGAGATTCTCGATGTCCGTCTATCAGCTAAAGTCACAATTCCAGAATTTACTGCGGCCTTTGGTGGTGCGACTTGCCCGTGCGGGCATAACGGCCAATCAGGTCACAATAGGCGCAGCACTCGGGTCGGTCATACTTGGCGCGCTGCTTTTCTGCAGCGGCGGTGCGCTCTGGTTCGCGCTGGTGCCGGTCTGGCTTTTCCTGCGCATGGCGCTCAATGCGGTGGACGGCATGCTGGCGCGGGAGCACAACCAGAAGAGTATACTCGGCGCTTATCTGAACGAGGTTGGCGACGTCATTTCCGATGCCGCGCTCTATGCGCCATTCGCCATTGTCGCACCCTTTTCCGGAGCATGGATGTTCGCCATCGTCCTGTTTGCGGTTTTGACGGAGTTCGTGGGCGTTACCGGCGCATCGTTGGGCGCAAGCCGCCGTTATGACGGCCCGATGGGCAAGAGCGACCGCGCGGTGGTCTTCGGGGTTCTTGGCGCGTGGATCGCCGTTGACGGCGGGTTGCCGGGCTGGGCGTTCTGGGTTCAACCGCTGCTGTGCCTGCTGCTGGCCGTGACAGTGATCAAGCGCGTGCGCGGCGGACTTGGCGAAGTTGCTGCTATCGCTCGAAGCGCTTAAGCACACCCAGCAGCAACAACGGCACGAATGTCGTAATCACGATGGCGATGAAGGCCATCGCCATGCCAAGGCCGACCGAACCCTGTTCGAACTGACGCCAGATGAAGATGGATATGGTCTGCATGCCGACAGGCGCGACCAGAACCGAGGCGACCAGTTCACGCGTTGCGACCGCAAACACCAGCAGCATGGCGGTAATCAGGCTTGGTGCGATCAGCGGCAGCATGATGCGGCGGAAAGCCATAAAACTGTTGGCACCGCAAACGCGGGCGGCGGCTTCCAGATTGTCGCCGATCTGGTGAAAGGCGGCGGTGGCATAGCGGATCGGCTGCGGCAGCAGGATGCAGCAATATGCGAGTAGCAATATGAGCGGCGTGTTGTAGGGCGAGATCGGCAGCGATGGCTGGTTCCACGCCAGAATGAGGCCAACCGCCACCACGACGCCGGGCAGGGCATTGGGCAGGACAGTCAGCACATCAAGCCAGAAGCGCCCGCGAAACCGCATTTTCACCACCGCATAGGCGGCGACGGCACCAAGGAACCCGGTCAACAGTGCGCTGCCGAGGCCGAGCGACAGGCTGTTGAACAGTGCGCGCATGCCGCCAGCACTGTTTTCGGCGATGGCTGCGAAATTGTCGAAGCCGAGATTGGCGGGGGTCAGTCCGCCGGAGACGGTTTTGGACAAAGCCGTGGCGAGGATCGCCAGCAATGGAATGCCGGTGGCTGCAAAAGCGACCAGCGCAAACAGTGCCACCACCGGCGCGGCCATCGCGCCCAGCGGGCGCTTGTCCTTCGATTGCGGCTTGCCGCCCGTGGTCACATAGGAGCGGCGGGTCAAAATCCAGCGTTGGATCAGAAAAGCCGCAAGGGACAGGCAAACCAGCGTCAGCGAAAAGACCGAAGCTCCGGCCAGATCAATCGGCCAGTCGGATATACGCAGGTCGATCTCCGTCACCAGCACTTCAAAGTCCGAACGGCGTCCGAGCGCTGCGGGTGTGCCATATTCCTCGATGGCCGCGGCGAAGACGAGCAGCAGGCTTGCCGCCAGTCCGGGGGTGGCAAGCGGCAGGGTGATGCGGAAGAAGGACCGCCATGGCGAAGCGCCGAAGACACGCCCCACATCGGAGTATCGCGCACCGATCGCTTCGATGGTGCGCGATACCGCGAAATAAACCAGCGGAAAAGTGTTGAGCGCCATCACGAAACTCATGCCCGCCAGCGAAAACAGGAACGGTGCCAGATGGAATCCGGCAAGCTGTTCGAGATAGCCGCGCGGCTGCAAGGTCATGATCCAGCCAAGCGTCGCAATATAAGGGGGGATCATGAATGGAACGAGCATCAGCACGTCCCAGACAACAGCAAAGGGCACTTTGTAAAGCGCGCGAAACACCGCGAGCGGCAACGCGATCAGCGCCGACAGCACGACCACGCTAAGGCCGAGCAACACGGTATTGGCGCTCATGCGCAAAAGCTTCGGATCGGCGAATAATGCGGGAAGATGCAGGAAGGGCTCGGCCAGCGAGCCCTGTCCCAGTTTTGGAAAGACAGCCTGAAGCACGATGAAGACAAAAGGCACGGCCACAACCAGCGCCAGTCCGGCGGTGGCGACAAGTCCGAGCGGGTTGGCGCCAGCGCTGCTATTTGTCTTCATGACGATGCTTCTTAATTGCTGGCTGCGAAGATCGCGCCGAATTCCTTCAGCGTTTCATTGCGCTTACCGTAGACTTCCTTGGCGTCGATGGTCAGGACCTTCAGGTCGTTGATCAGCGGACGATTGGCCGGAATATCGGTGCGCGATGGCATCAGATAGGTTGCGGCAACCAGTTTCTGGCCTTCGTCGGACAGCATGTAATCAATGAACTGCTTGGCCTCGTCCTGGTTCTTCGACCATTTCAGGATCATAGCCGGACGCGGTGCGACAACTGTGCCGGAAGTCGGGAAGATCACGTCGATGGATTCGCCCTTGGCCTTGCCCGCAAGCGAGATGTAATCGACCGCGCCGAAAACGGCGGCCTTAGCACCCTGAAGCACCGGGTTCAGGGCTTCGGCATTGGCACCGGCGACGGTTGCGCCATTGGCGCGCAGGTTCTTGAACAGATCCCAGCCCTGCTGCGACTGAAGGGCGGCGACCAGTTCGAAGCTTGCGCCCGACTGGGCCGGATCGGGCAGGTTCACCAGGTCCTTATATTCCGGCTTGGCAAGGTCAGCCCATTCGGCAGGCTTCGGCGTCTTGCTGGCCGGGTTCCATGCGATGCCGAGCGCTGAAACGCCCTGCGCCACGGCGGTTTCGTTTTTCAGGAAATCAGGCACCTTTTCGGCATTGGGGCTGGTATAGGCCACCAGCCAGTCGCGCTTGGCGAAATCGGTCGCCGTATCCCAGGATGCCGAGATCAGCACGTCCACCACCGGATTGGCGGCCTCGGCTTCGATGCGGGCCATAACCTTGCCGGTCGTCGCCTGAAACACATTGACCTTGGCGCCGGTCTTGGCGGTAAAGCCGGTGGCAAGCTTTTCGATGAGGCTGCCCGGGCCTGCCGAATAGACGGTGATGTCGGCATAAGCCGCCGTGCTGGCGAGCAATGCGGTCATAAGCGCAACGCCTGCGCCGAGAATGGATTTCGTCATGTGTGCCTCCTGAGATATTGCCTGTGATGGTCTTATTTTGAGAACCAGCGCAGCTGGCCCGGATCGATGGCGATGCCGACAGGAACACCCGGCGACAGGCGGACGGCATCGAGATAGGTCAGGTCATGCCCGGCATTCTGGTCGCCGATACGAACCGTCGTCAGATGGCCGTCACCGCGAAACTGGCTGCGCAAAACCGTGGCCGGGATCGCCGTGTCATTGAGTGGTACGCTGCGCACGGAACGCGACGGCAAAAGCACATGCGTTACCCCATCCGGGGTTTCAGTATGGGCGATGCGGATATCGGTTTGGGTGATGCGATAGGCATCGTTATACCGTTCGACCGGCACGACGCAGCCCAGACGCAGAAAATCGGCGACTTCCGGCGATTTCGGCTGGGCCACCAGCAGTTCGGGTGCGGCAAGCTGCTCGATCACGCCGCCTCGCATCACGGCAACCTGATCGGCCAGCGAGAAAGCCTCGCTCTGGTCGTGGGTAACATAGATGGCGGTCAGGCCGAGATTGGAAACGAGCTGGCCGATTTCCGTGACCATGTTTTCGCGCAGTTCACGGTCGAGATTGGAAAGCGGTTCGTCGAACAGCACCAGTCCCGGTTCGGCGACGATGGCGCGGGCAATCGCCACGCGCTGCTGTTGCCCGCCGGACATGTCGCTGATGGAGCGATTGCCGAAGCCAGTCAGCCCGACGCGATCCAGCGCGGCGGTGACGCGCTTTTCACGGTCGGCGCGGTTGATTCCGCGCATTTCGAGTGGAAAAGACACATTGCCGAAAACCGTCATATGCGGCCAGAGCGCATAATCCTGAAACACCATGCCGAGATGGCGCTTTTCCGGGGGCACGAAACTGCGGCTGGCCGCATCTGCAACCGTGACGCCATTGATCGTGACGGAACCTTTGGTCGGTGCGAGCAGGCCCGCGACAAGGCGCAGGAGTGTCGTCTTTCCGCAACCCGATGGCCCGAGCAGGGCAAGGGTCTTTCCCTTGGGAAGCGTCAGGCTGATGTCGTTCAGAATGGTCGCCGGGCCATAGGCAAGGCTGAGACCTGCCGTCTCAACGGCAATATCTGCGGAAACTGGACGGCTATGTAACATTTGCCTGCAATCAAAACGGTTTCGCCGCTTCTATTCGGATTGCATGACGCGTGTATGACAGGCTGTGATTGCACCGTCAGAATGCAAATACCCCGCTTGCGCGGGGTTTCGTGGTTCAGTCCGCCAGGACCAGAAGATCGTGCGAGGCGAAATGCACCGTCACCTTATCCCCGCGCTGCGGCGGTGGTTGTGTCGGGTCGTTGAACGTATCGAAGGACAGGCGGTTCTTGCCGAGCGCCACGCGTGTGCGGATGACGGAACCGAGGAAATGCACATCCTCGATGGTCGCATCCAGCGACGTGTCGTGGCTCTTGCGCGCTTCGAGGCTGACAGCTTCCGGGCGCAGCGCCAGCGTGACCGGCTTGCCCTTCGGATGATGGCCGAGCGTGTCGCGCACGGTGATCATGCGCCCGTCAAGGTCGATGCCGTTCTTGTCCGGTTCGCTGACCGAAGCTTCCAGCATGTTGAGCGTGCCCACGAAGGAGGCGACGAAGCGCGAGGCCGGGCGGTTGTAAATGTCGAAAGGCGATCCGATCTGGTCGGCGCGGCCTTCATGCATGACCACGATGCGGTCGGAAATCGACAGCGCTTCTTCCTGATCATGCGTCACGAAAACCGTGGTGATGCCGAGCTTTTGCTGGATGGTGCGGATTTCCTCGCGCAGACTGATGCGGATCTTGGCATCAAGCGCCGAGAGCGGTTCATCAAGCAGCAGCACCTGCGGCTTGGTGGCGAGCGCGCGGGCCAATGCAACACGCTGCTGCTGGCCGCCGGACATCTGGTAGGGATAGCGGTCCGCCAGATGGTCGAGGCGGATGAGGCCGAGCATTTCCTTCACCGTGGCATCGATTTCCGCCTTCGGCTTGCCCGCGACGCGCAGGCCGAACGAGACATTCTGCGCAACCGTCATGTTTGGAAACAGTGCATAGGCTTGGAACACCATGCCGATATTGCGCTGGTTGGGCTTAAGGTCCACCACGTCGGTGCCGTTGATCTCGATGGAGCCGCTATCCGGGTCTTCGAAACCGGCAATCATGCGCAGCACGGTGGTCTTGCCGCAGCCCGATGGTCCGAGGAAGGAGACGAATTCGCCCTTTTCCACGGCGAGGTTGAAATCGTGGACGACGGTATTGGCGCCGAAGCTCTTTTTCAGGTTCTTGATATTGAGAAAAGCCATGAACGTTACCCGGCGGTTGTCTTGAATTTATTGAGGCGCGAAACGAGCTGCAACATGATGATAGCGAGCCACGTAATGCCAAACGAGATGATCGCCAGCGCGGACGGTTCGTAAGCGCGGTTGGCGCCGACCAGCTGGAGATAAGGCCCGAAAGCCGGACGGTTCAAAAGCGAAGCCAGCGTGAATTCGCCGATGACGATGGCAAAGGTGATGAAAGCGCCGCTCATCACACCCGAAATCACATTCGGGAAGATGACCTTGAACATGATGGTGGGCCAGCTTGCGCCAAGGCTCTGGGCGGCTTCGGTCAGCGTGTTGACGTCGATGGTGCGCATCGCCGTATCGACGGCGCGATACATGTAAGGCAGCGACAAGGTCATATAGCCGAACATCAACAAAAGGTCGGTCGCGCGGGTGGACGCCGTAAATGGCAGCCATGACGACGAGTTATAAATGCGCAGATAGCCGAACACGATGACGATGGCCGGGATGACCAGCGGCATCAGCGTGATGAATTCCATCACCGGACGCAACTGCGGCAGGCGCAGACGCACCCAATAGGCGGTCGGCACCACCAGCAGCACACCGAAGATGATGGTCAGGATGCCGAGCAGGATCGAATAACCGAAGGTTGCCTGGAAATTCGGATCGGTGAACACGACACGATAGGCGTCGAAGGAATATTCGCCGCGCCGCATGCGCAGCGAGAATTCGAACGTGCCAATGAGCGGGACGAGGAAGTAGACCGCGCCAATGAAAAAGGCGATCCACGCTCCAATTTTCTGGGCTGTCGAGCCTTTCATCGCTGCCACCTTTCGGCACGCATACGCAGCCAGATATAGATCAGATTGGAAATGCCGGTGATGACGATCATGCCGAGCGCCAGTGCATAACCAAGGTTCTGGTTATGCAGAACGTCGCCGCGGATCTGCGCATAGAGCAGGATCGGCACGATGTTGAGCGACGAGCCGGTCAACGCATAGGCGGTTGCAATAGCGCCGAAGGCATTGGCGAAGAGCAGCAGCGTCGTGCCGAGCAGGCTTGGCCACAGGATCGGGAAGGCCACCATGCGCCAATATTGCGCATTGGTCGCGCCGAGGATCGAGGAGGCTTCGCGCCATTCCTTCTTCAGGCCGTCGAGCGCCGGTGTCAGGATGAGCACCATCAGCGGAATCTGGAAGAAGAGATAGGTCAGCGTCAGGCCAAAGAAGCTCAAAAGGTTGAAGCCGGTCGCGTAGAGATTGAAGCCGAACCATTCGCGCAGCAGGATCGTCACGAAGCCGGTGCGCCCCAGCGTCGCCAGAAAGGCGAAGGCAAGCGGCACGCCTGCGAAGTTGGACGCCACGCCGGAGAAGGTCAGAACGGTTGGGCGCAGCCAGGACGGCAGATTGCCCAGCACCACCGCCCAGGCCAGAAAGAAACCGATGATCGCGCCGCCAATGGCCGATGCAAGGCTGACCTTGATCGAAATCCAGTAGGCGCTCATGATCTGCGGCTGGAACAGATCATAGATGTTCTGGAGCGTGAAATTGCCCGCCGGGTCCTGAAACGCGCCGACGATGAGATACATGGTCGGCCAGATCAGGAAGAGAATGGCGAAAAGGAAAAACGGCGCCACGCCAAGCCATGTCAGCGGTAGTCGGCGTTTGCGCGCGCTACCGACCGGACTGGCTGGGGCTGCTGTATCGGCTACTGAACTCATGCGCTCTTTCTTCGGCTGTTCGTTTCGCACTGCATTTCGGCTTGTGGCGCGAAGCGTGCGGAAACAGGCAAGATACACGACAGATCGGTCGAGTAGAGGCCACAAAAAGGGAAAATCGGCGTTGGACCGATTGGGGAAATCCCCGTTCAGCCCAACGCCCTTTTCATAGAACCATCGTCAGAAACGAACGAAGTCGCTTACTTGACGTTGGCGCCGACGACGCTATCCCATTCCTTGGTGATCGTTGCCTGCGCGGCGTCGATCTGTTCCAGGGTCGGGAAGATTGCCTTTTCATAGGCGGCCGCGTCCGGCAGCTTGTCCAGCAGATCCTGCGGGATCTTGCCAGCCTTGCTCATCGCGTTGAAGCGAATCGGGTGGCAATAGCCCTTCAGATAGCCGATCTGGCCTTCATCCGAATAGATGTGCTCCATCCACAGCTTCGCAGCGTTCGGATGCGGTGCGTAGGCGCTGATGGCCTGCACATAGACGCCAGCAATCACGCCCGTCTTCGGGATGATGGTTTCAACTTCCGGGTTGCCCTTCAGCGTGTCGCGGTCCGCGAGCGCGTTGTAGTCCCAGCGGATGATGATCGGGGTCGAGCCCTGCGCCAGCGACGCGGCCTTGCCGATGACCGGCACGAAGTTGCCCTTCGCGTTCAGGTCCTTGAAGAATTCCAGACCCTTCTTGCCCGCGGCTTCGCCCGGCTCTGCACCGGCTGCGATACCGGCAGCATGAACGCCGAGAATAGCCTGTGCCGAAACACGCGGATCGCCAGCGAGCGAAACGGCATTGGCATAGTCGCTCTTCAGGAGGTCAGCCCAGTCCTGCGGCACATCCTTGATGATGTCCTTGTTCACCTCGAAGGCCAGAACGCCGTAATAGTCGCCGTACCAGTATCCTTCAGGGTCCTTGGCGCTATCTGGAATTTCGTCCCAGGTCGAAACCTTGTATGGCTGGATCAGGCCGTCTTTCTTGGCCGAGGTGCCGAAAGCAAAGCCGACGTCGATGACGTCCGGAGCCTGCGGGCCCTTATTGTCCTTGTTGGCCTTGATGGCTTCAATTTCATCGCCCGAACCGGCATCCGGGTTCAGTTCGTTGACCTTGATTCCGTACTTGTCCTTGAAGCTCTGGATGACTTCGCCATAGCCGCACCAGTCATGCGGGAGGGCGATGGTGGTCAGTTCGCCTTCTGCCTTGGCTGCAGCGATCAGTTCGGCTGACGGCTCGGCAGCGGCGATGGAAACTCCGGCAACGGCGATAGCGGTCGAAAGCGACAGCAGACGCGCTGTATAGCTAAGCATTGTTTGACTCCCCTAATATTAGGTCGGCGAAAGCCCCCGGCCAATTCCGGAGCCCGCGCCTACCCGTTACCCGCCCGACATGACGGTTGGATGACAGTTTGCTGCTTGTCACAAATTGCCAACAACAGAAAGTGAAACACGTTTTCAGTGACTTAGCAATTCATCCCTGTGGGGGAGGAACATTTTTATGACAAGAAATGTGACAGAGCTTTCGCGGTTGTCACATTTTAAACGGAAGCTGTTCCCGCTACGACAAGGATTTGCCTGCTCGCGGCGCGGTTGTATTTTTCTCCGCGAAAAACGAAAAAACCCGAAAGGTGTTTGAACCTTTCGGGTTTCGTATGAAAGCCTGGGAGGATGCTTTCGAGGGTTAATGCCCGCCGCCACCACCGGCGACCTGCTTTGGCTTGCGCAACAGGATGGCGCAGACGGCCAGCGTGCAGAACATCATCGTCAGAATGAAAAACACGTCGATGAAGGACAGGAGCGTTGCCTGCTGCCGGACCATGCCGGAAAGTTTGGAAAGGGCGATGGTCGGGCCGTCGAGACCGGCGGCGTTGTACTTCGCCGTCAGATTGGCCACCATCTGCTCGGCTTCCGCATTGCCCCAGCGCACATGTTCGGCAAGCCGGTCGTAATGCATATCGCCGCGGCGCGTCAGGATGGTGTTGATGACCGCAAGGCCGACAGCACCGCCGAGGTTACGCGTCAGGTTGAAAAGGCCCGAGGCGTTTTTCAACAAGGCAGGCGGCAGCGTGCCCAGCGCCAGATTGTTGATCGGCACCATGCAGAGCATCAGCGAACAGCCGCGCAGGATCTGCGGGAGCAGCAACTCGTGGAAATCCCAGTCGGCGGTCAGGCCGGTGACCATCCACGTTCCGGCAGCAAAGCCGAGGAAGCCGATCATCATCATCAAACGCGGGTCCATGCGATTGGACAGGAAACCCGCAACCGGCGCCGTCATGAACATGGCCAGACCGCTGACGAACAGCGCTTCGCCGATCTGCAACGCATCATAGCCGCGCACGCTGGCGAGATAGAGCGGATAGAGATAGGTGAGGCCGTAAAGCCCGACGCCCATCACGAAGGAAAACAGCGATCCAAACGCGAAATTGACATTCTTGAAGGCGCGCAAATCCACGATTGGTTCTTCGGATGTGAAGGCGCGATAGAAGAAGAGAATGCCGCCGACGGTCATGACGATGGACAGGATGAAGATGGCTTCATCCTGCAGCCAGTCGTTGCGCGGGCCTTCTTCCAGCACATATTCCATCGAGCCGAGGAAGGCTGCCATGCCTACAAGACCCCACCAGTCGAACTTGCTCAAAAGCGAGCTGTCGCCTTCATCGAAGTCGATCAGGTTCCAGGCGGCGATGGTGACGAGAATGCCGGGTCCGACATTGACCAGAAACAGCCAGTGCCAGGAAAAAGCGTGGCTGAGATAACCGCCGACTGTCGGGCCGATGGTGGGCGCAAGCGTCGCCACAAGACCGATCATCGGCGAGACGATGGAGCGCTTGGACGGCGGGAAGATGGTGAAGGCTGCCGCGAACACGCTGGGGATCATGCCGCCGCCGATGAAGCCCTGGATGGCACGATAGACGATCATCTGATCGATATTCGTCGCGGTGGCGCAGAGCATGCTGGCCAGCGTGAAACCCGCTGCCGACAGCGTAAACAGCACGCGCGTCGACAAAAGCCGCCCGAGGAAACCGGACAGCGGGATCATGATGACTTCCGCGATCAGGTAGGATGTCTGCACCCACGAGATTTCGTCGGAACTGGCGCTCAGGCCTGCCTGAATTTCGGAAAGCGATGCCGAGACGATCTGGATGTCGAGGATCGCCATGAACATGCCGAAGACCATGGCCAGAAAGGCGACGGCCTTTTTGGGGTCGATACGGTCGTCTGCCGGGGTCATAGGCCCCATCGTGGTGTCTGCGGCCATGACGGCGCACTCCGGAATGAAAGAGAAGACGGCGCAGAGTTAAAAGCCGCGCCGCTGCTTATTCTTGCGACAGTCGTATCGCCGAACGGTTAGTTCGCCTTGTCTTCAGGGGCGGTGCGCGTATCGATGTCCACGATGACGCTCAGGCCGGCGCGAATCTTGCCGGAGTCCAGCGCATCCTGCGGGATGGCGATACGAACAGGCACGCGCTGCACCACCTTGGTAAAGTTGCCGGTGGCGTTTTCCGGCGGCAGAAGCGAGAACACCGCGCCCGAGGCCGGGGCCACCGAAACGACCTTGCCGTCGAACTTGGTGCCATCAATGGCATCGACATAGATGTGCGCCGTCTCGCCGGTCTTGATCTCGGCGAGCTGCGTTTCCTTGTAGTTGGCATCGATATAAAGCTCACCAACCGGGACCAGCGCCGCGATCTTCTGGCCGGGAGACACGAGGTCGCCTTTCTTGCCGGACAGATTGCCAACCACGCCATCGAACGGCGCGCGTAATGTAGTGAAAGCCAAATCACGGGCAGCTTTATCACGAGCAAGTTCTAGCGATTTCGTGCCGCTGTCCGTTTCTTTATATTGGGCTTTGAGAACGTCGATATTCGCCTTGGCGGAAGCGATCTGCGCATCGGCATTGGCGACATTGGCGCGTGCCTGGTCGAGCGACGACTGCGCCGTGTCGAGATCGGCCTGAGCGACAAAACGCGTTTCGTGCAGTTTCTGCACGCGCGTCAGGGTGGACTGCGCATTGGTCAGAACGGCGCTTGCCGCCTGCTTCTGGGCTTCCGCCTGCTGTTGGGTTGCCTGGGCTGCCGTCGTCTGCGCGACGATGCGGGCCAGCGTTTCCTTTTGCGTCGAAAGCTTGGCTTCTGCTTCATCAAGCGCGATCTGGTAATCGCCAGGATCAAGCTGGAAGATCACATCGCCAGCCTTGACGCGCTGGTTTGCGGCAACCGGAATATTGTCGATATAGCCCGTCACCTTCGGTGCGATGGACGCAATGTCGCCCTGCACATAGGCGTCGTCGGTCGAAACCATGAAGCGGCCGACGGTCCAATAATCATAGCCATACCAGAGGCCTGCGGCCACAGCCACGATCAAAACGCCCGGCAGCACCACGCGCTTGCCGAAACTCTTTTTCCCGCCACCTTTTGCGGTGTCCTTATGCGGCGCTTCCTGCGGGCGCGCATTGGGAACAGCATGAGGCTGCGTTCTCTCATTCTGCGGCGCCTCGTTGGTCTCGGGTGCATCACCCGGCGCAAAGGTCTTGGCCGTGGGAAGTTGGGCCGTGGGAAACTGGCGAATATCGGCCTGATCTACAGACTTCTTGGCAGTCATAGGTGAAACTTTCTGCACATCCAGTGGATTGAACCGCTCGGTTCGATGTTGACATAATCCAATAAGATGCGCATATCAAGCGATATCGAACCGCTCGGTTCGAAAAATATGTAAGAGTTTTGTGATATGAAGCCCGAACGGCATACCAAAGAAAGCCCCGACACGCTTACCACGCCTGATCTTGATCGGCATGATGCGGGCGGAGCTGCGGCCAATGTCGCCGGAACGGGCAAAAAATCGGAAAAGCTGCCAAAATCGGAAAAGTTGAAAGCCGGTTCGTTTGCATGCGCGCCTGAAACCGAATGCGGACGCACGAGGCTTGGCGCTGGCCAAGATCCGGCAAAGCGCAGCCAGATACTGGAAGGCGCGCAAAGCGTGTTCCTGCGCATGGGTTTCGACGCCGCCAGCATGAACGACATCACCCGTGAGGCGGGCGTGTCGAAGGGCACGATCTACGTCTATTTCAACAGCAAGGAAGACCTGTTCGTCGCCTTGTGCGAGCATTACCGCCATACCATGTTCAGCGCCCTGATCGGCAAGCTGGACAATGGTTTCTCCAATCGTGAAGAACTAACGGAGTTCGGTATTGCGCTGGTGACGTTAATAACCTCATCGACCGCCATTCGCGCCCAGCGCATCGTTTTAGGCGTGAGCGAGCGCAAGCCGGAACTGTCGGCGCGGTTTTATGATCGGGGTCCGAAGCGCAGTCTGGTCGCCATGGCCGAATATCTGGAAAAGATGATCGAGAACGGCGTTTTGGAGCCGTTCGAGGTTGACCGGGTTGCCTATCAGCTCTCCGATCTTTTCCTTGCCGGGCTTTATCGTCCGCGTCTGTTCGGCGTGATTGCTGACGAGCCAACAGAAGAAGCTATCCGCAAGAATGTCGAAACGGCGGTCGATTTCTTCTTCAGAGCATACGGCAAGAGAAGCTGACATCACGTATTTGTTCCAATAGGGAACATGCTTTTCGAAACTGTGCCTTATTTTCACTCTGTTCTTGTGTGTAACAACTTGCGGCACAATAATTGCGAGTTGCCATGAGGCGTATTTTTTTTGTCACTTATAAACAATTAAGCAGTTTGTCGGGCGCGATTCGAAACATAGTCGCCAGCAGGACATAAGGCGACAGAACGAAAGCTTAAGCGGCTTGATTCTTAAGGATATTTCGCATGACACTTGACCTGATTCATTTTCCTAATTTCAAGAAAACGTTTTTTGGAGCGGCATTTCAGAGCGACACGCTCACACTTCTGACCCGCATCCGCGATGAAGTCGGCTGCCGGCACATCATGCACGCCTATCGTGGCCGCATGAACGAGTGTGCCAAGCTGAATTCCTCCGATCTGACGTTGGTGATGACCGTTCCGACCGCCTGGTCGGCGCGCTATTCGACGAAGAACTACTTCGCCATCGATCCGATCTTCCAGGAGGATGCGCCCTATTTCTCAAACGACGGCAGCGGCATCGTGCGCGATTTGCAGGAAGATGCCACCATCTGCCCGGCGGTTGCGGAACTGTTGCAGGACGCTGAAAAGCACGGGCTCGGCAATATTTTCATTGCCGTTTCCGCGCGCAATCCGAAAGGCGCGTCCGGCTGCACGCTGTTCTCGTTCGAGATCGACAAGGACGAGGATCGCGAACAGTTCGTGGCGAAGATGCGTCCGCGTCTGTTGAGCGTCTCGGGCGTCATTCACAACGCGCTGTGCGGCCATAAGGACGCCAGCTCAGTGGCAAGCCTGCTCACTCCGCGCGAGGTGGATTGCCTGCGTTGGGCGGCCAATGGCAAGACCGATGGCGAGATTGCCGATATTCTCAGCATCGCCCGCTGGACAGTGGTGACCTATCTGCAGAACGCCAAAATCAAGCTGAATTGCTCCAACCGCACTTCGGCGGTGGCGACGGCTCTGTCGCTCGGCATCATCGAAATGCCGGGCACCGAGCATCTCATGTAATTCAGGCAAACGCGGCTCGTTGGCGAGCCAGACATGGCGCTTCCGGGTAAAAAGGAAGCGCAGGCTACTTTATTTATTGTGTTTATTGATTGCATTTTCGAACGCAGGGCGTTCCAGCCCTGCTGGAAAATACACTAGCCGCTTGAACTGCTTGCATGACACCGGATGCGTTCGCTCGCGTCCGGTGTTTTGTATTCAGGCTCTTTTTTTCAATGGCATTCTCGCGGCGCTGAAAGCGGCTCGCAAACGCGCCGTGTTCTTCGCCGGGTCCTGATCGGCGTCTTCGAAGGTGATGTGGTTCAACTCCACACCCGCCGTCTTGTCGCTGAGGATCAAGCGGAAATAGGCGTAAACACCCTGATTGCGGAATTCCATATCCAGCACGACCGATGGAGGCGATTGCCAGTCGCAGCGATAGTCGCCGCCATGGCCCAACTCCAGTGTGCCGGGGAAGAAATAAAGCTCGGTCGCGGAGCTCACGACATCGGCAATATTGGCAAACAGCTCGCAGCGGATGAAGGCGATATAGTCAGCCGGATCGACGAGACGCAGCTCCGCCACCACTTCATGCAGGTTCTCGGCGATGATCGCTTCGCGTTCGTTCGAAAATTGCAGGCTCTTCATCGTGTCACCATCGATCCATAAGAACGGGCCAATAATATTTGGGAATAGGGCAAAGTCATAGTTGTACCATTAGTGTACCGCATGCCGCGTATTGATGATGCGGATGAGTTCGGCAACGGCTTTATAGAATTCCGGTGCGATCATCTGGTCGACATTCACCTGCTTATAAAGCGCACGTGCCAGGGGCACGTCCTCGAAGACTGGTATCGAGTGCTGGGCGGCGACTTCTCTTATCTTGAGCGCGATCAGATCCTGTCCCTTCGCAACGACGACCGGAGCGGCGTCTTCATTCGGCTTGTAACGCAGTGCTACGGAGAAATGAGTCGGATTTGCGACAATCAGCGTGGCGGTCGGCACGGCGCTGATCATGCGGCGGCGGGCGCGGTCACGTCCGAGCGAGCGCAGGCGCGATTTGACCAGCGGATCGCCTTCCGATTGCTTCAGCTCGTCTTTGACTTCCTGCCGCGTCATGCGCAGTTCCTGACGCCAGTGGATGCGCGACCAGGCAAGGTCGAAAGCCGCGATGGCGGTGATCGCCAGCACATTGGCGACCAGAAGACGCACCATGTTCTCGCGCAGAAATTCCGGCAGCGCGCTTGGCTCGGTCGCAATCGCATCCGTGAACAGGCTGTTGCCCTGAAAGAACACGATGAAGACGATGAGACTGGCGGCGAGAAACTTCGCGACCGATTTCAGGAATTCCACCTGACCCGAGCGGCCGAAAATGCGCTGCCAGCCCTTGAGCGGCGAAATGCGCGAAGCCTGCGGGCGAATGCGCTCGCCGACGATGCGGGGCGCGTTCTGAAAGGCGGACGAGGCAATGCCTGCCAGTGGAATGATGATGAAGACCGGCACAAGGGCTGCGCCAACCGCCAGCGCCAGCACGCTGAACAGGCGGCTAGCATCCTCGGCGCTGTTGAGAACCCAGTCCTCGGGACGGTCGATCAGTTCGCGCAGGAAGACTGCGAGCTTTGTCGTGGCGGGTGCGGCGACAAACACGGCGATGACCAGAAACGAGGCGACGCCAGCGAGTATCGGCGTTTCGCGGGAGAAAGGCATATTGCCCTTTTCCAAGGCGTCGCGGATCTTCTGCTCGGTCGCTTCTTCTGTTTTGCTTTCCTTATCGGTATCGTCCGCCATGCGTCACACGCGCACTCACGCAGAGGCTTCGTTGGCGTCGAGGGTGATGATGCCGCGCTCGGAAAGGTCGATGGCGATGCGCGAAATCGTGCGGCGTGCGTCTGCGATATTCTGGGCGGTGATATTGCCCTGCTCAGCGCCAAGCTCCGTTTCCACCATGCGGCGGCCACGGGTGGAGAGCGAGGACAGGATGAGTTCCTGAAGCCTGGCGTCTGCACCACGCAGCGCGGTTGCGATCTGTTCCGTCTGCACTTCATCGAAGAGCAGCAGACGCGCGCGCTGCGACAGGCGCTCGATGTCTTCGAAGGTGAAGAGCTTGGCCTTGATGCGGTTGAGGTCGTCGCGATTGAGATCTTCAAGGCTCGCCATCAGTTCTTCCATCTCGTTCTTGTCGAGCTGGTTGAAGATATTGGCAATCTGGCCGTGATGGGCTTTGACCGGGCCGGAATCGCTGCGGCCCAGCAGATCGCGGCGCAGCACATCTTCCAGCAGTTCGGCTGCGGCCGGCGCGACATTGCCGATATGCAGCGAGCGCTGGACGACGGCATTGCGCAGCTGCGGCGGCAGGGCGACAAACAGGCGCGCGGCAAGGTCCGACGGCAGTTTGGAGACGATATAGGCGATGATCTGCGGATGCTGGTCGGCCAGATAGACTTGCAGGCTGTCAACCGGCAGGCGACCGAGTTGCACCCAGACCGATTCCTGTACCAGTTGCGGCTGCACGCGTTCTTCGAACACGGCATCCACTTCTTCCTGTGGCAGCGTATCGCGCAGCAGACCTTCGAAGCGCTGGGCGGCTTCCGAAACGGGCGCGCCCTCGGCAAATGAATCCTCGAATTCCTTCACCAGCTGTTCGAAATCGAGCGGCGAGATCGGGTCCAGCGTGCGGGAATGACCGGCAAGCTTGCGCAGGTCCTCGGCGCTGAAATGCTTGAGAAGGCGTGACGCAGCCGGACGGCCAATAGCCACGAGAATGGCTGCCGCCTTTTGTGCGCCGCTCAGCGTATCGATGATACCGCTCGCGCTTTCTTCAGTGTTGGCCTGCTGCTCTTTTTCGGTCATGGAGATATCCGGGCCGATCCGTTATTTGCCGATGATTTCGGTGAGGCTGACGCCGAAACGCGAAGAATCATCTTCGAGTACGATGACTTCGCCGCGAGCGATCACGCGACCGTTGACGACGATATCGACCGGATCGCCGATCTGCTTGTCGAGGGTGATAACTGCGCCGCGACCGAGCTTCATCAGATTGGCCACCGGCATGGTCGTGCCGCCGAGAACCACCTGCACATCGACGGGAATGCCCATGATGAGTTCGAGATTGGGCTTGGAAGCGCCTTTCTGCGCGCTGCGCGGCTTTTCCTCGCGCAGTTCCTCGATGGCTTCGTCCAGTTCCTGCTGCATGTTCTTGTCCTTGTTGTCAGCGCTCATGCCTGCCCCGCAATATCAACGGTTGCCTTGCGGACCGCGCGATGCACGAACACCGGCAGCGCATTCTTCTCTTTCTGCTCGACAATCGGTTCGCGGGTGCGAACGGCACTGTCGGCAACGGTGCGCGCTTCGCGCATGTCGCGGGTCAGCGCCTTGCGCAGGCGGTTCAGTTCCTCGATGGCTTCTTCCATCTCGCGGCGCACGCGCTGGGTTTCGCCAAGGCGGGCTTCGAGTTTTACATTTTCATCGACGAGATCGGTGCGCTCGCTCTGGATCGCCTTCACGGCGCGTTCCAGACCGTTGGAGGCGGCCGCGATGCGTAGCGCCAGCACCTTGCCAAGCTTGATCGTTTCGTTGGCCTTGCGTCCGACCACGATCAGCGCGCCCAGCGAAACAAGGGCCATCAGTGTGGACAGAATATTAGCCAGCAACAAGCTCATCGATAAAATCCTCTTCCTGATTGACCGGGTCGCCGACCTTGACGGTGAAATGAATGCCCGACTTGCCGAGCGAGCATTTGAAAAGCTGCTGGTTGCCCGCGCGCAGGCGCACCTGCTCCATAGCGTCGGCAGGCAGCCTCAACACCTGTCCGATCTCCAGTTTCGACAGCGCATCCAGCGTCATCGAACCTTGCTGGATGAAGCCTTCAAGCTCGATACGGGCGCGGCTGACTTCCTGACGCAGCTTCTTGGCCCAGCTCGGATCGGCCTGGTTCATGGGGCGGCGCAGAAAAGCGGCGACGGCATCCTGCATTGGCTTATGCGTGCTGCGGGGCAGCAGAAGGTGGACCTGTCCGGTCTTGCCCGCCGCCGTCACATCGATCCGGCAGGCGAAAAGCCGCGACCGTTCGAAATCGGTGCGGTCGAATTCGGCGATGTCGATGCATTCACCGGCCACGAACATCGACTGCGCATTCCCCACCCAGCCCGATAGGGAACCGGCGTTGAAAACCTGATCCAGCGCACCGGCGAGATGGCCGGAAAGAAGGGCGGAAATCTTGTGTTCGACCATGCCGAACGGGCGCTCGACATCGACTTGGCCCAGATTACCCTGCGCGCCATACATGGCCTCGATAATCAAGAAGACCAGCGGCGCATCGACGGTCAGATAAAGCGTCGAGCCCCAGCGTTCGACTTTAAGCGGCGCGATGATGGCGGCGCTGTCGAGAATGGCGGCGAAACCCGCGTCATCGGTGCTTTCCACCGCACCGGCTTCCACTTCGAAAGCCGCCGCGCAACCATGTTTCAGCCGCTCGCAGAAATGCGTGGACGCATCCTTGAACACATGGGCGAGCGACTTCAGATCGTCGCCGGACAATCCGGCTGCGCGCAGCAGATTGTCGGCCAGCACGTCATTTTTGCGGTGTTGTTCCGCCATGGTCGTTTCAACCGACGTTTTAGGGGTGGTTTCGGGCGTCGTCATCTTATGCGGCCTGCTGCGTCGGCGCGCTGGCCATGGTTTCCTGCTCCACCACATCGATGGTCGGGCGGTCATAAGCGGAGATGGTCTTGCGCCCATATTCCACGGCGATCTGCGGCAGCGAGCCGTTCATATAGGCAAGCAGCGTCTGCTTCACGACGACATAGAGACGGTTCTTCTTTTCGCGGGTCGATTTGATCTTGGTCGCGATGGGACCGACGACGCCATAGGAAAAGAAGATACCGGCGAAGGTGCCGACAAGGGCTGCACCGATCAGATGACCGAGCACTTCCGGCGACTGGTCCAGCGCGCCCATGGCCTTGATCACGCCGAGAACAGCGGCGACGATCCCGAGCGCAGGCAGGGCTTCCGAAATGGTGACCATGGCCTGATAGGGCTTCAGCTTGTCGCGGGCGATGGTGTGGATTTCCTCGTCCATCAGCGCTTCGATTTCGTGCGAGCGCACATTGCCGACGATGATGAGGCGGCAGTAATCGCAGATGAAATGGGTGAGGTCTTCGTTTTTCAGAACGCTCGGATAGGCCTGAAAGATCGGCGATTCCTTGGGATTGTCGATATGGACTTCGACTTCATTGCGCGACTTGGCGCGCAATTCGCGCATCAGGCTGTAGAGCAGGCCCAGAAGATCGAGATAATCGCGCTGCTTGGGCACGGCGTTGCTGAACGCCTCCATGCAGGCGCGACCGGTATCCTTCACCAGCGAAAACGGATTGGCGACGAAGAACGTGCCAAGCGCTGCGCCCAGAATGATGACGAATTCCCAAGGCTGGATGAGCACGCTCACATGTCCGCCCATGGCGATGAAACCGCCCAGCATACAGCCCAGTGTGATGGCGAGACCGATGATAATGCCCAAAGCCCGAGACTCCCGCAGAATAGTTCTTTGAGCCGAACATAGGCAGCGCGGCTTGCGCGAAGCTTGCCGAGGTCGCCCGAGGACTATTGGGCGCCATCAGCTTCGGACAAGCTTGATCGCGCATAAAGGGCGCAACTATCAGCAGGGGGTCATGCCTATGGTCGATACGATGACGAGCTATCGCCTGATCGCGTCGGATATGACGCGGTCTTTGCAGCGCGTTTCGAAAGAACCTTTGGTGTCGCGCGAAACGGCCTATTTCCAGGAAAACATCGGCAATGTGAAATCGATCGACGATTTCATGTCCGACAGCCGCCTTTACAATTATGCGATGAAGGCGTTCGGTCTGGAAGACATGGCCTATGCAAAGGCTTTCGTGCGCAAGATTCTGACGGAAGGCGTCACGAGCGACGACGCCATGGCCAACAAGCTGACCGACAAGCGCTACAAGGAATTCGCGACCGTCTTCGACTTTGCGGGCAAGGGCGCCGAGGCTACCCAAAGCACCGAGGCGCAGCAGGGTGTGGTGGACAAATATTTGCGCCAGACGCTGGAAACCGAAGCCGGTGGCCAGAACGAAGGCGTGCGTCTGGCGCTCTATTTCGAGCGCAAGGCTTCGAAGATCACCAATGCCTATGAAATCCTCGGCGACAAGGCCTTGCTGACCACGGTGCAGACGATATTCAGCTGGCCTGCGGCCATGTCCAATGCCGATGTGGACAAGCAGGCCAAGATGCTTGAGGCCAAGATCGACTTTTCCAAAATGTCCGATCCCGATTATGTTTCGAAACTCATTTCGCGCTTCACGGCCATGTATGAAATGAACAACCCGACCTCAAGCAGCCCGGCATCCATCGCCTCGCTGCTGCTCGGCAGCGCGTCTTCGGTTGGCATCTCGACCGATATTCTTACCACCTTGCAAAGCTTCAAGCCGGGCGGTCGCTGATCCATGCAGAATAATTCGATCTATGTCGGGCTTTCCTCGCTCATTACGCTTGAACGGCGAATGGATTCGATTGCCCAGAATGTCGCCAATGTCTCGACGGTCGGTTTCCGGGGCGAGGGCACCAAGTTCGATTCGATTGTCTCTAAAAAGGCAAGCGACGATGTGAGCTTTGCCAGCGCCGGCAAGAGCTATATCCGCACCGAACCCGGCCCGCTGGTCAAGACGGACAACCCGCTTGATATTGCGGTCAAGGGCGATGCGTGGCTGTCGCTCAACACACCGCAGGGCCAAATTTTCACCCGCGACGGGCGTATGAAGATGCTGGCGACCGGCGAGCTGGTTTCAATGATGGGCTATTCGGTGCTCGATGTCGGCGGCGCGCCGATCATGCTCAATCCGGATGGTGGCGCGCCGAAGATTTCCGCCGATGGCGCGGTCTATCAGAATGGCGCGCAGATCGGCGCTCTCGGGCTTTACTCCATTCCCGCCGATGCCGAGCTGAAATATGCAGGCAATTCCGGTGTGATCCCAAACAAGGCTGCGGCGCCGATCTTCGACGATAACAGCATCGGCGTTGTGCAGGGCATGATCGAAGGCTCGAATGTCGACGCCATGACCGAGATGACGCGTCTCATCAGCGTCAGCCGCGCCTTTGAGCAGGTCAATAATCTTTTGACCCAGCAGGAAGCGACCGTGTCTGAAGCGATCAAGACGCTGGGCTCCAAAAACGGATGACGCCAGACCTACCGCTCGCGCGGCTTGCCGCCTTTGCCCGTCAACAGGCCGTAGAGTCGAAGCCCGTGTCCGGTATCGGCGGCACGGTCAGCGACGTGTCGCGCTCGGCGATTGCCGTGCGCGGGCTGTCACGCGATGCGCGGCTTGGCGATGCGGTGGCGATAAGGGCTGCGGGCGGCACCAGTCTGGCGGAAATCATTCGCGTTGCCGACAGGCAGGTTCTCGTCAAACCTTTCGACGACCGGATTATTCCCTCATTGGGTGCAGCGGTCTTCGAGGAAGGACCGCTCAGCATCCGTCCGGCGCTCGAATGGCGCGGGCGGGTGATCAATGCGCTGGGGCAGCCGATTGACGGCAGGGGCGCGCTTTTGCCCGGTCCGCGCCCTATGGCATCCGAAAATCTGGCACCAGCCGCGCTGCGCCGGGGGCGCGTGGATCGCGGGCTTCGCACCGGCGTTGACGTGATCGACATTTTCACGCCGCTCTGCTTTGGCCAGCGCATCGGCATTTTTGCCGGTTCCGGCGTCGGCAAATCCACGCTGCTCGCCATGATGACGCGCGCCGCCGATTTCGACACGGTGGTGCTGGCGCTGACCGGCGAGCGTGGACGCGAAGTGCGCGAGATGCTGGAAGAAACCATGGCGGGCCATCTGGACAAGACCATCACGGTTGTTGCAACCGGCGATGAAAGCCCGATGATGCGCCGTCTTGCGCCCAATACCGCGACGGCCATTGCGGAATATTTCCGCGATCTCGGCCAGAATGTGCTGCTGATTGTCGATTCCGTCACGCGCTTTGCCCATGCGGCGCGCGAGGTGGCGATTGCGGCGGAAGAGCCGCCGGTTTCGCGCGGTTATCCGCCGAGCGTGTTCAGCCAGTTGCCACGCCTTCTGGAGCGGGCGGGGCCGGGCAGCGCCGATACAGGCGGCAGTATTACGGGCATCTATTCGGTGCTCGTCGATGGCGACGACCATAATGATCCGGTATCCGATACGATTCGTGGCACGCTGGACGGGCATATCGTGCTCGACCGGACGATTGCGGCGCTGGGGCGCTTTCCAGCGGTCGATGTGCCGGGTTCGGTTTCACGCCTCGCCAAGCACAACTGGACGGCCGAACAGCGCAAGCTTGTCAGCCAGCTTCGCAGCATGGTGGCCCGCTTCGAGGAAACGCGCGATCTGCGCGCTATCGGCGCGTATCAAAAGGGGCATGACGGGATTCTGGATCAGGCGGTGGATCTCGTTCCGCGCATCTATGATGCCTTGCAGCAGTCCCCAGAGACACCGCGTTCAGACGATCCCTATCAGAAACTCGCCGCCGCCTTGCGCGGGGAAAAACAGGCATCCAATCCATGATGACGGGCAACAAGAACCGACGCAAAAACGCCGAAGAAAAGCTATTGGCCGATCTGGAAGCGGAAGTGAGCGCCGCCGCCGCACAGGAAGGTGGCAAGAAACCCCACAGCAAGGTTGACCGCTATCTGAAGATTGCGGCGGTCACGCTGGCGGCTGGCTGCGCGATGCTGCCCTTCATCACCTATCTCCAGCGCATGGAGCTTGCGCCTGCCGAAAAGGCGGAACGCAAGATCATCGATCCACTGGACCGTTCGGAGCAGAAGACGGTGCGCCGCTTTCCGTCCTTCCGCCCGTCGGATCGCATTTCCCCCAGTGCGGATATCGATAACACCATGACCGGTTCGGTCATGTCCAACGGCAAGGGCCTGCCGGGAACCGGCGCTGGCACTGGCGGCGAAGGCGGCGGCGATGGACAGGCTTTCCCGAAGCCGGTCTTCGCGCTGCGCGAGGTCGTCGGCGGGATGGCAATGATCGAGGATACGTCCGGCTACTGGTTCGTGGAAAAAGGATCTCTGTTGCCCGATGGCAGTCGCCTTGTTTCCATCGGTCGGGGGGCGGGAACCTGGCAATTGACCACGTCGTCAGGCGACGTGATTGAAATGCGGAGGTAGGGGAGTAGGGCAGTAAGGGAATAGGGGAGTATGTTGGCCTTGCGCGATCAGCGCTCTCTTAGAAACAACGATATACCATTCCCCAAAAACATATTCCCTTACTCCCCTATTCCCCTACTCCCTTAACCTCCGCAAGCTTGACGCAAGTTCCGCCCCGTAAGTTACCCAACGGTAAAGGCGGGAAACTCCATGAGCTCCATTCATCTTTTCGATCTGGCCGCAAGGCAAGTGCAGTGGCTGTCGGTCCGACAGGCCACCGTCGCTGGCAATGTCGCCAATGCGAACACGCCGGATTTCAAGGCGCGCGACGTTCAACCCTTCACCGATGTGCTGGACAAGACGCAGCTCACCATGGCTGCGACGAGTCCGCAGCATCTGGAATTCGAGGCAAACGGCATCGCAGGCGCACGCCTGCGTCCCGACGACATCACCGAGCAAACCCATTCCGGCAATACCGTCGATGTCGAACAGGAAATGATGAAGGCAGGCGAGATTTCCCGCGAATATTCGCTCAACACCAGCATCGTCAAAGCGTTCCACCGCATGATGCTGTCGGTCGCGAAGGGATAATCCATGTCTTCCGACGCCTTGCAGAATTCCCTGAAGATCGCAGCCTCCGGCCTTTCGGCCCAATCGACACGTCTGCGTATCGTTTCGGAAAACATCGCCAATGCCCAGTCGACGGGCCAGACGGCGACCGACGATCCCTATCGCCGCAAGACCGTTTCCTTCCGCACCGAGCTGGAACATGGCACGGGCGCCGCAGAAGTGCGCGTGGCCGATGTGGGCAAGGATACCTCACCCTTCGTCGAGCAATATGATCCGAGCCACCCCGCCGCCGACGAGCGCGGCTATGTCCGTTACCCCAACGTAAACATGGTCGTCGAAATGGCGGACATGCGTGAAGCCAACCGTTCTTATGAAGCCAATTTGCAGGTCGTCAGGCAGGCGCGTGAGCTGATCTCGATGACCATCGATCTCCTGAGGAGCACATAATGTACGACTCGATCATGAGCATTTCGGCGCGCAATGCGCTGTCGCGCCTTTCCGAAACCGTCGCCGGGAATGGCGTCGGTTCTGCCGCTTCCACGGTGGCTCCGCAGGCTGTTCCCGCAACGCCGGGCGCATCCTTTGGTGAAGTCCTGTCGCAGATGACGGATTCGGTCGGCCAGAAATTGCAGGCGGCGGAAGCCACCTCCATTCAGGGCATCAAGGGCGATGCGCCGGTGAATGAGGTGGTCAGCTCCGTCATGGAAGCTGAACAGTCGCTCCAGACCGCAATCGCGATCCGCGACAAGATCGTGCAGGCATATCTCGAGATCAGCCGCATGTCGATCTAGGTGTCTATTCCAAAAGTCGCCATGCCGGTCTGCAAATGGCGATTTCTACACTTCCGGTGCTCACGTACCCAAATGTACGCTCCGCTCCGGTTCTCGAAATCACCATTTTCGCCGCGGCCTGCCGCTTTTTGATTCAGACACCAACTCCATTCTGCCTTTTTCAGCTCTGCTGGAAATCTCGCACTGAGGACGCGCCATGAAAGCCCTGACGATTGCCGCAACCGGCATGAACGCCCAGCAGCTCAATCTGGAAGTGATCGCCAACAATATTGCCAATATCAATACAACGGGCTTCAAGCGCGCGCGTGCCGAGTTTTCGGACCTACTCTACCAGTCCGAGCGCACGGCAGGCGTTCCCAATCAGGCCAATGAGAGCATTGTGCCCGAAGGCGCGCTGGTCGGCCTTGGTGTCCAGACGGCGGCGGTGCGCAACCTGCATATTCAGGGCAGCTTCAACCAGACCGGAAATCCATTCGATCTGGCGCTGACCGGGCAGGGCTGGTTCCAGATCCAGAGCCCGACCGGCGAAACGCTCTATACCCGCGCTGGCGCATTCAACAAGAATGCCGATGGCCAGCTGGTGACGCTCGACGGAAATATTGTCCAGCCGGGCATCGTGGTTCCTGAAAATGCGCTTGAAGTAACCGTCAGCGATACCGGGCAGGTCTTTGCGAAGATTCAGGAACAGAACGGCATCCAGATCACCCCGCTCGGCCAGCTTCAGCTTGCGAATTTCACCAATGAAGCCGGTCTCGAACCTCTGGGCGACAATCTCTATCGCGAGACGGAAGCCTCCGGCGGGCCGCTGGTCGGCGATCCGGGCGATCCAGGTTTCGGTTCGGTCAAGCAGGGCTATCTCGAAGCATCGAATGTCGATCCGGTGAAGGAAATCACCGATCTGATTACGGCGCAGCGCGCCTATGAAATGAATTCCAAGGTCATTCAGGCCGCCGACGAAATGGCGGCGACTGTATCGAAGAACATGCGCTGACGGTGATCGCCATGAAACGCGCCCAAGGAAACGACATCAAAGCCCGTTCACGGTTCAGACGCGCCGCACTGGCTGCTGCCGCAGTGGCCGGTTTTGCCGCTGCTGCGATCTCGGGGGCTTCGGCCACCGACCGCATCGCTTTCGTTGTGCCTTCGGCGACCGTTTATCCCGGACAGGTCGTCAGCAATGTCGCGCTGGTCGAGAAGAAGTTTTACATCAGTGCGCCCGCCGCGCAGCAATATGTGCTGTCGGTGGATCAGGCTGACGGCAAGGTCGCGCGCAAGACGCTGATCGCGGGTAAGCCGATCCTCGTCGCCGCCCTCTCGGAGCCGTCGCTGGTCAAGCGTGGCGAGCCGGTGACGATGGTGTTCTCCACCGGTGTCATGACGATCACAGCCGTCGGCATACCGCTCGAGTCCGGGGCGGCAGGCGATTTCATAAAGGTACGCAACAGCGACAGCGGCGTCATCGTGCCCGGCACGATACTGGCCGATGGCCGTGTTCAAGTGGGGATGCGGTGAGAAAAACCTGGGCAACGCTGATCACCGTTCTGGCTCTCGCGCTTCAACCTGTTGCGGTTCTGGCGGATGAGTCGGCCAAGAATGTGAAGGATTTCGGCACCGCCGTCGAAGCGGACGCCGACTGGCTGGGTGCAGGCGGCGATCCGTCCAAGATGGCCTATGCTGAACTTGGTCGTGGCAGCGCTGTGGCACGCCTCAAGGATATCGCGACCATTCAGGGCGTGCGTGAAAACCAGCTCGTTGGTTACGGTCTGGTGATCGGCCTTAAGGGCACGGGTGACAGCCTGCGCAACTCGCCTTTCACCGAACAGTCCATGCGCGCCATGCTCGATAATCTCGGCATCAATGCGCCGCGCAATTCCACGCGTTCGAAGAACACGGCAGCGGTCATCGTGACCGCCAATCTGCCCGCCTTTGCCGGTTCCGGCTCGCGCATCGATGTGACGGTTTCGTCCATCGGCGACGCCACCTCCTTGCAGGGTGGCACGCTCGTCATGACGCAGCTGATGGGCGCCGACAACCAGATTTATGCAGTTGCGCAGGGCAATATGATAGTGTCCGGCTTTACCGCCGAAGGCGATGCAGCCACCGTGACGCAGGGCGTGCCGACATCGGGCCGCATTCCAAACGGTGCGCTGGTCGAGCGCGAGGTTGCCGGAAACTTCGGCAAGGACAGCGAGATGATCGTGGAGCTGCGCGATCCTGATTTCACGACTGCCGTGCGCACCGCCGATACGATCAATATCTTCGCCAAGCGCCGCTATGGGCGCGGTGTGGCGATTGCCCGCGATGCCAAGACCATCCGCCTGTCCCGTCCGAAAAATGTGCCCGCCGCCCGCTTTCTTGCGGAGCTGGAGGGCCTTCCGATCATCACGGATGAGGTGGCGCGCGTGGTGGTGGATGAGCGTACCGGCACGGTGGTCATCGGTTCGAAAGTACGCATTTCCAAAGTGGCAATCAGCCATGGTAGCCTGACGGTGCGCGTGACCGAAACGCCGATGGTCGTGCAGCCTGAACCATTCAGCGACGGTGTGACGGCGATGGAGCCGAACACCGATATCGCCGTCAACCAGCCCAATGCCAAGATCGGGATTCTGACCGGCGCCAATCTGGAAAATCTGGTCAAGGGCCTCAACCAGATGGGTGTGAAGCCGACCGGCATCATCGCTATCCTGCAGGCGATCAAATCTTCCGGCGCGCTTCACGCGGAACTGGTGGTGCAATGATGAGGCCGGGGATGACAGCAGACATGATCGTGAAACTGGCAATCCGCACCGGTTCGGCTTTGGCGCTGCTTTTTGCCAGCGCCTTGCCGGGATTGGCGCAGGAGGTGGCATCGCCTGCACCGCAAGCGCCAACTGTGGCCCCAACGGCGGCGGTTCCTGTTTCCGCGCCACCTGCGAACCTCGGCAATCTGGATGAAATCCGCAAGTTCTGCGGCAATATCGACAATCAGGCCGCAGACGCCCGCTATTCGTTGCAGGCCAAGCAGCTCACCGACCTCAAGGCCGAGGTGGACGAGCGGATGCAGGCGCTGGAAGAAAAGCGCAAGGAATACGAGATGTGGCTGAAGCGCCGCGACGAGTTCGTCAGCAAGGCGCAGGATTCGCTGGTCGACATCATTTCCAAGATGAAGCCGGATGCAGCGGCAGCCCAGATGGCCATGATCGGCGATGAGGCGGCGGCAGCCCTGATCCTCAAGCTCAACCCGCGTGTTTCGAGCATCATTCTGAATGAAATGCCGCCGGAAAAGGCAGCAAAGCTCGCACGCATCATCGTCGGATCGCAGCGCACGGGCGCAACGCCACCGGCGGTGAAGGACCAGCGCGCTCAGGCGCAAACCGGGAATACGGTGCAATGACAGGACGCATGAACAAGACCATTTTCGCCGCCACCGCTCTGGCGCTTCTGGCCGGTTGCGCCATGAAGCCGGAAGAAATCGGTCGTGCGCCGGACCTGTCGCCGGTTGCCGCCAATCTCGGCATGAACAACAATCCGCAATATAATGGTTATCCGTCGCGTCCGGCCAAGCCGGATTATTCGCTCTGGAACCAGCGCTCGACCAATTTCTTCAAGGACCCGCGCGCGGCCGAGCCGGGTGATGTGCTGACCGTCATCATTTCCATCAATGACCGCGCCAATCTCGACAACAAGACCGATCGCGAGCGGGTGTCGAAAGGCATTTATGGCGCGGGCGGCTCGTTCGCGACCAGCAGCAGCACGGGCGCCGGTGCTGGCGGCGACATGGACGGTTCCATCAACACCCATTCGGACAGCTCGTCCAAGGGCAAGGGCACAATCAAGCGCAGCGAGGATATCAGCCTACAGGTTGCGGCCATCGTCACCAACACGCTCCCGAACGGCAACATGATCATTCGCGGCTCGCAGGAGGTGCGCGTGAACAATGAGTTGCGTGTGCTGAATGTCGCCGGTGTCGTGCGTCCGCGGGATATTTCCGGTTCCAACACCATTTCCTACGACAAGATCGCCGAAGCCCGCATTTCCTATGGTGGTCGTGGACGGTTGAGCGAGGTGCAGCAGCCGCCATACGGCCAGCAAATTCTCGATCAGGTTTCTCCTTTTTAAAGCTGAGCATCGATGAGCGACACGGCACTGGACAAGAAAGACGGCAAGGCCAAAGGCTCCATGATGGGGCTTTTGGCGGCGGTCGTTGCTCTTACCGCTATCGCCGCCGGTGGCGGCTGGTATCTGGGCGGTATGATTTCCGCCGACCAGCAGGCGCTTGCCAAGACCACGGCCAAGGAAGACAAGCCGAAGCCGGGCGATTTCGAATCGCGCTCCATCGGCGCGGTTGTGCCGCTAAAGCCGATCATCACCAATCTCGGCATTCCGCAGAACACTTGGGTACGGCTGGAAGCTTCGCTGGTCGCCAAGCCCGGTCATGAAATACCGGCGGCCATGGCGGCCAGTGTCGGCGATGATTTTCTGAGCTTCCTGCGCAGTGTCAATCTCATGCAATTGCAAGGCGCGGCAGGGCTTGCCTATCTGCGCGCCGATCTCGAAGAACGCGCCCGCCTGCGCTCGGAAGGCGCGGTGGACCGGGTCTTTATTTCGGCACTGGTCGTAGAATGAAAAAACTCCTTGGTACAAGCGTTCTCCTGACGCTCGCACTCACCGTTTCGGCACAGGCCCAACAGGCCTTGACGCTGGATAATCTGCTACCCGCAGGCAGCGGTGCGGCCAGCGGCCAGATTGTCCAGCTCTTCGGTCTTTTGACCGTACTGTCCATCGCGCCCGGCCTTTTGATCATGGTGACGAGCTTTACGCGCTTCGCCATAGCCTTTTCCCTGCTTCGCTCGGGTCTTGGTCTCCAGACCGCGCCTGCCAGCATGGTGATGATCTCGCTCGCTCTGTTCATGACCTTCTATGTCATGGCGCCCGCCTTCGACCGCGCCTGGAACAATGGCTTGCAGCCGCTGATGCGTAACGAGATAACGCAACAGGCAGCCTTGACCGAGATTTCGCAGCCCTTTCGCGAATTCATGATGGGTCAGGTGCGCGACAAGGATCTGCGCCTGTTCGAAGACCTTGCCGATCCGTCCTTCCGCACCGGGGAGGATGGCATCGTCGATTTCCGCGTGCTGGTCCCGGCCTTCATGATTTCGGAACTGCGTCGCGGCTTTGAAATCGGCTTCCTGATCGTGCTGCCGTTTCTGGTGATCGATCTGGTCGTGGCGACGCTCACCATGTCCATGGGCATGATGATGCTGCCGCCGACAGTGATTTCGCTGCCGTTCAAGATTCTGTTCTTCGTGCTGATCGACGGCTGGAATATTCTGGTCGGAAGCCTGATTCGCTCGTTCTCCTGACCCGATTTGGAACAGTTGCCAAAGCGTCCGGCAAAATTCGGCGTCAAAATCTGAGAGATCGGTAAAATTCGGCAAAATAAATTAGCATTACTTTAATATTTGGGTTTTAAACGTCGGCACATGGTGGGTCCCTGCGACAGCGGAGACAGGCATGATGCCGCTCCACTATGCCGGTAAGTCCGGCCTGTCCCTCTGTATGATTTTTCCCAAGGGGCAAAATAATGGCTAGCATTCTGACCAACTCGGCAGCTCTGACTGCACTTCAGACCCTTTCCACGACCAACAAGTCGCTGGAAGCAACGCAGAACCGTATCTCGACTGGCCTCAAGGTCGCCGGTGCATCCGACAACGCCGCTTACTGGTCCATCGCAACGACCATGCGTTCGGACAACAAGGCCAACTCCGTCGTTCAGGATTCCCTCGGCCTCGGCGCTGGCAAGGTTGACACTGCCTACACGGCTATGAACAAGGCGATTGAAGTCGTCGATCAGATCAAGCAGAAGGTTCTTCTCGCGAAGACCTCCGGCACTGAAGATCGCGCCAAGATCCAGAGCGAAATTGCAACCTATGTTGCTCAGCTCAAGGACAATGTCGCTGGCGCCAACTACGCCGGTTCGAACCTGCTGACCTCGGATTCGACGAAGGACACTGCTGATCCTACTGCAACTCCGGCAGTGGCTGAAAGCAACGCGCTCAACGTCATCACCTCTTACAACCGCGACGCTTCGGGTAATGTGACCACCGGCACGATTTCGGTGAACTACTCCAGCACCCGTCTGATCGATACCGGTGGCACCACCGGCGTTCTCGACAAGACCACTGGTGCGTCGGGACAGTCGATCCTGTCCATCGACGTCAGCGACGTGACTGGCGTTACGGGCTATGACGCAGCCGACGAAGGCGCAGCGTTTGACAAGATTCTGACCGACGTTGAAGCCGCTCTCGGCTCGATGGCAACCTCTGCTGCCGAATTGGGTGCCGCAAAGGCACGCATCGACATGCAGAAGGATTTCGTTTCGAGTCTTTCGGACTCGATCGAAAAGGGCGTTGGCCAGCTCGTTGATGCTGACATGAACAAGGAATCGGCACGTCTGTCGGCTCTCCAGGTTCAGCAGCAGCTTGGCGTTCAGGCTCTGTCGATTGCCAACTCGTCGAACCAGAACATCCTGTCGCTGTTCCGCGGCTAATCGATAACTGAGTAGATAAAACGGAGAGGCGGGTCACCGGCTCTCGCGAGTTCTCAGGCAAATCAGGGGTTCGCATCCGGACCGACCTGATCGGACCGGATGTCTTTGGGCGGAAAAGGGGCGCGGGATCAATTCCGCGCCCCGCTTCGTTTCGGCGTTCAGAAAGCACGTGCTTTATCAGCCGCCACTTTCGCGCAAGCTTCGCGGTCTAGTTTGCATCCATCATGATGGCGGTGGTGTCGATGCAGCAGAATATCCAGCAATTGATCGAACAGCTCAAGGGAACGCTTGGCAAGCTTGGCGTGCGCAAGCTTGTTGCGCTCGGGCTTGTGGGGGCCGCCCTGATGGGAGCGATCCTCTACACGAGCTTCTATCTCAGCCGTCCATCCTATGAGACGCTTTATGTCGGCCTGTCGCGCGATGACGTGAACCGCATGGGCCTGGCACTCGGCGAAGCGGGCATTCCCTTCGACGTGAAGTCGGATGGTTCCTCCATTCTGGTGCCGATCGGCAAGGCGGAAACCGCCCGCATGTATCTCGCCGAAAAGGGCCTGCCCACCTCCAACAATGCCGGTTACGAGCTGTTCGACAATATGGGCTCGCTGGGCCTCACCTCCTTCATGCAGGAAATCACCCGCGTTCGCGCGCTTGAAGGCGAAATCGCCCGCACCATTCAGGCGATTCGCGGCGTGAAGGCCGCCCGCGTGCATATCGTTCTGGCTGAAAAAGGCTCGTTCCGCCGTGGCGACCAGAAGCCGTCCGCTTCGGTGGTCATTCGCGCGGAAGGCGGCTTTGCCGCCGATTCGGCGCAGTCGATTCGCCAGCTCGTTGCCGCCGCCGTACCGTCGCTCGATGCATCGTCGGTCACCGTCCTCGACACCAATGGCCGGCTTCTCGCCTCCGCTGGCGAGGCCGCCAATGGCGCGGCTCTCATGACCGCCTCGCTGGAACAGCAGGTTGCCGGTAATGTGGACGACAGCATCCGCAAGGCGCTGGCACCCTATCTTGGTCTTGGCCATTTCCAGACCAGCGTGCAGGCGACGCTCGACACTGATCGCCGCCAGATCAACGAGACGACCTTCGATCCCGAATCGCGTGTCGAACGTTCGGTCCGCGTGGTGCGCGAAAGCGGCGATTCCCGCAACAACCGCGATAACAACGCGACGGGTGTGGAACAGAACATCCCGCAGGAAGAAATCCAGAACCGCAATGGCGAGACCTCATCGGAAAAGACCGACCGGCGTGAGGAACTGACCAATTACGAAATGAACAGCAAGACGATTGCGACGGTGAGCGACGGTTATTCCGTCAAGCGCCTGTCGATTGCCGTCGTCATTGATCAGGCCCGCCTGCTGCAAACGGCTGGCACCACGCCGCCGCCTGCCAATTTCGTCGATCAGCAGATCACCAAGATTCGCGATCTCGTCGCCACGGCTGCCGGTCTCAATGCGGATCGCGGCGATGTCATCAATGTAACCGCCGTCAATTTCCTCGATCCGGCTGGTGCGGATATGGAGCCGGTTTCGGCGCCATGGACCGATACGCTGCTGCGCCAAAGCGGAAGCTATGTCAACGCGCTGGCCATCCTCGCCGCAGTTGGTCTTCTGATCTGGTTTGGCCTGCGTCCGCTGCTGCGTGACCAGACCGCGAAACCAGTGGGCACGGAAGTCGCCATCCGCGAAGCGGGTGAGGTTGCCACGCCGAATTTCGTCGGCACACAGGCAGGCAGCGAGGGCCAGCAGGCTGTGATCGGCGGGCCCGAAGCCTATGCCGACCAGATGAAGACCAGCCTCAGCGATTTGCGCCAGCGCATGCGCATGCCCGCCAAGCTTCGTCTGGAACAGATGATCGAGATGGATGAGGAGCGCGTTGCCGCCGTTCTCAAGCAGTGGATCAACGGAAACGCCGTGAAGCAGCCTGTCCATGCCGAACGGGCCGATGCACCGGAGCTTGAGGCTGCCTGATAATGAGCGCGCTCTCCCTCAGCCGTTACCTTCCTGATTTTTCGACCCATCGCGTGGCGGATGAGGCTGTGGAGATCATCGCCGCCCCTGCGCCGTCGCAACCGTTGAAGCCGGAGCCGGTTCGTCGCACCCAAGCGATTGACCCGAAAGCGGCGGCCCTTGCGGATAAGCTTGCCGCTGCCGAAAAGGCGGAAATGGCGGCCCTCATCGCAGCCGAGGAAGAAAAGCGCTCCGCCTTTGAAAACGGTCATGCCGAAGGCCATACGCTTGGCCGCGAGGAAGGCCATAAAGAAGCCGAAGCGCTTTACGAAGCTGAGAAGGCCCGGCTTTTGCGCGAGCATGAGACGGAAATCGAAAATCTTCGCGCCGCCTTTTCGCGGGAGCAGGCGCTGTTGCTGGCGCGCAGCCTGACCGAAGCACTGACTGCGCTGGAACAGAGTTTTTCCGGCCAGATTGCCGAGATTCTAGCGCCGCTTCTCGTCGGAAAGCTTGAACAGGACGCGGTTGCAGAATTTGCCCACCGCATTGCGGCGCTGGCGCTGGAAGGCGAAGCGCCGGAAATCTCCGGTCCGGCAGGACTGCTGGCCCCGCTACGCCACCATGCGGCTTTGCTACCCTCCGGCTGCCGGTTTGTCGAAAACGCGTCGGACGAATTGTCCTTTTCCTTTGGCGAACGGGTGCTGGAAACGCGCATCGCGCCGCTTCTTGATGAATTGAAGGCTGCGGTCCAATGAGCATCGATCCCGAAACCAAGCGCGAAATCATCATTGTTCGCCGTGGCGGGCATGACGACCATGACGGCCACCATGGCGGCGTGTGGAAGATTGCCTATGCCGACTTTATGACCGCCATGATGGCGTTCTTCCTCGTCATGTGGCTGATCAATGCCGCCAATGAGGAAACCAAGGCGGCTGTCGCCAGCTATTTTAATCCCGTCAAGTTGATGGACCGGCATTCCAGCCCCAAGGGCGTGCAGGATGTCGATGAGAAGGATGGCAAGGTTCGCTATGAAAGCGACCAGCAGGTCGAAAACAGCACCAAGGTCATCAACGACGCCACGACCGTGCCGCCGAGCGAGCAGGAGGAGCGCCAGCTTTTCCGCGAACCCTATGCGGTTTTGTCGGAACTGGCGCATGAAACCGGTGTGTTGCAGAATCAGTCAGCCAAGGGTGACGGCGGTACGTCGCAATCCGGTCCCGCCACCGGTGCCGACGGCGGCGATGCCTATCGCGATCCTTTCAGCCCGGATTACTGGTCGAGCAAGGCCGCGGACGAGCTGACGCCGCCGAATGCCGCGCCCTCCACGCCGCCCAAGCCGGAAACGCCGGAAGCAAAACCCGCCGAAACGCCGGCAAAAGATCAGGAACAGCTCATTGCGGAACTGAAAAAGGCTGCGGAAGGCGAAAAGCCCGCTGCGGCCAAGCCGGGCAGCAAGGCTGAGCCGATGCCGGATGTAACGGTGGTTCCGGTCAAGGGCGGCGTGATGATCCAGCTGACCGACAAGATCGACTACGGCATGTTCACAATCGGCTCTGCCAAGCCTGATGCGCGCGTGGTGCAGATGCTGGAACGCATAGCGCAGGTGATTTCCCGCCAGCCCGGCGAAGTCATCATCAGCGGTCACACCGATTCGCGCCCGTTCAAAAGCGCAAGCTATGACAACTGGCGTCTGTCGTCGGCGCGCGCGCAGATGGCCTATTACATGCTGGTGCGCGGCGGGCTGGATGAAAAGCGCGTGTTGCGCGTTGAAGGCTATGCCGACCGCCAGCCGAAAATCGCCAATGACCCGAATGCGGCTGAAAACCGCCGCATCGATATTTTCCTCAAGTCTGCCCCATGAAGCGGCTTGTTCAGCGCTCCCTGATGATTGCCTTGACCATGAGCCTGCCGCTGGCCGGAGCGCCGGTGCATGTCTTTGCACAGGCGCAACAGGGCGGCAGTGCGGGCGCAGCCTTGCCGGTGCTTGAGCCTTACAAGCTCGTGCGTTCGCTGCGCATGTTGCAGGATCAGGTGGTGGCGGGAAAGCCGGAAGCCGTGGTCATGCTGAACAAGCTTCTGGCTTTCATCAGCGCCGACATGGCGCGCGCGCCGAAGGAAGCATGGGATAATCCCGAAAACATTTATGCGGCGATCATCTATCTTTTTAATGGCGGTAATCCCGACGCGGTGCGCAAGGTTCTGGCCGATTTCAAGTCGGATGTCGTGCCGCAGGAACTGGTCAAGGGTGCTTTGGCCTATGCCTCCGGGCAGATGATCGAAGTGGTCAAGCTGTTCTCCGTTCCGCTGTCGCCGGATGTGCCTTCGGAGCTGAAAGCCTCCATCGTGCTCGTGACCGCAAGCCAGATGACAGCCTTCGATCCGGCGACCGCGCTGCTGCGGCTTGATCAGGTGCGGCTCGAAGCGCCGGGCACGCTGTTCGAGGAAGCGGCGATCCGCCGTTCGATGCCGATTGCAGCCAAGCTTGGCGATGCGGAAAAGATCCGGATGCTGGCGCGCAACTATCTGCAGCGCTTTCCCCGCTCGCCCTATATGCGTGATTTCATGGGACAATTCGTCAGCGCGGCGCTCAAGCTCAATGACCGCATCGGCAATGCCGAACTGGTGAAGCTGATCGCTGCCGCCGATCCGGTGATGCAATATTCGCTCTATCTCCAGATTGCGCGCGGCGCTCTGGTGGACGGCCAGACGGAGCGGGCGCGTTTCATGTCTGCGGAGGCGCGCAAGCTCGCCGACCGACTCAAAGCCGATCCGACCCGCGCCAATCTCTATGCGGCGGCAAGCGATGTCGCCTCCGATTCGGCGGGCAGCGCCTTGCGTGAACTGTCGCAGATTTCGCCTGATCGCCTGCAGGAACCTGACCGAAAGCTGTTGAAGGCAGCCGAGACGGTGGGCTCGGTCGTGACCCGCGCGCCGAGCGCACTGCCGCCAGCAAAAGCAGCGCCTGAACCCGCTGTGGAGGACCGCAAGGTGCCTGCTATGGCAGTGGCGGACGCACCCGTTACCGCGCCCGCCGCAATACCGGCTTCGTCGCCGGTTGCGGGCTGGAAACCGACACCGGCGCAGCCAACTGACGATCTGCAGAAGACCATGGACGATGCCCGGCGCAAACTTGCCGAGATCGACGCTTTGCTAGGGGAGACCATTCAATGAGCGTGGATATTTTGCTCGGTCAGGCCGGACGGATGGCGTCGCCGACCCGCAGTCTGGCGCCCCAGCAAAGCAATGGGCAAGGCAAGGCAAATGTGGATGGGCAGGAAAATTCCGAGCCGTCGCAGCTGTTTGGCGCGCTTCTGGAAAAGCCGCATGGCAAGCCGGTCGCGAAGGGCGATGACGCCGATACTGCGCTCAGCGATGAGCCCGATGAGCAGAAAGCGGATGCGTCCACGCAAGGGACAAACTGGGCCGTGACACAGAATGTCCTTTCTTTGGCCGCCAATATGCCCAATTTGAACGGCGAAAGCCACAATTCCGCCACAGAAAATCTCGCGAAAAAGGCTGGAAAAGCTGCTTTGGCGCAATCGGACGACATGAATCCGAACGCTGTTGAAGGCGAGGGTGCTGAGGTCGGAGCGGATACCGTCAGCGACATGAGGCGGAAGGCCGAGGCAGCTCAGAATCTCCAGCCTGGTGTCAGTGCAAAGCCGTCTTCCAAATCCGGCGAGGCTGTGTCGGGCGACACGAACGACGCGCAGTCGGATAAGCCAACTGAAAATGCCGATGCAGACCTTACCGATCTGATGAAAGCCGAAAAGCCAGCGGGTAATCAGCCGGCTAATTCCAGCAATGCTGATCGCGGTGTCTTCCAGCCGCTGCAAGCCGCTGGCAAGTCCGCTGCTCCGGTGGATGGCAAGGTGGCGACTGCCACGCCGCAGGCGGTTCGCGTGGCGGATGTGCAGGTGGTTTCCGAGCGCAGCTTTGGTTCGGTGAAGACGCTTCAAATACGGCTTGATCCCGTCGATCTGGGGCAGGTGACGGCGCGCATCCGCGTTGTGCCGGACGGTGTAGAAGTGCATCTGGTCGCGGATAAGGCGCAGGCCGCTGAAGCGCTTTCCGCTGACCGCTCGATCATCGAGAAGGCGCTGAAAAGTGCCGGTATCGCGGACGATGCCCGCATCTCCGTAACGGTTACAGACCGCACTGCGGCAAGCGCGGTCCAGCACACGGCGGCGGGGCAAGGCGCTGGCCAGCAGCAGGCCGGCGCGCAACAGCAATCATCCGGCCAGCAACAGGCCTTCAATATGCAAGGCGGCTTCGATGGCCGCAATGGCGCGCAATCTCAGGCACAGGCTCAGTTTGCAAGCGGCGAGGGCAGGCAGAATGGTGATTCCAGCCAAACGGGACAAGACCGGTCCGGCAAGCAGACAGGTTCCGAAACTGCGGCGCGCGACACTGTTGCAGGCACTGCTGGCCGCAGTCGCGGTCTGGTTGTGTAACGCCAGTGCCGCTCTGGCGGAGAATGTCTGCGAGCGTGAAATGCATCGCGCTTCGGCGCGCTATGACGTGCCGCTCGGCATCCTCTACGCTGTCGGCCTGACGGAAACCGGGCGCAAGAATTCACTGCAACCCTATGCGATGAATATTGAGGGCCGGGCGGAATTTCTGCCGTCGCAAGGGGCCGCCCTCAAGCGTTTTACCGAGGTGCGCGCCGGGGGAGCCAAGCTCATCGATCTCGGTTGCATGCAGATCAACTACTACTATCACGGGCAGGAATTTCCATCGGTCGCAGCCATGCTGATGCCGAGCCTCAATGTCGATTACGCGGCGCGCTTTCTCAAGCAGCTTCACACCCGTGAAGGCAACTGGACGATGGCTGTCGCGCGCTATCATGCAGGCCCGAACAACAATCCCGCACAGAAGCGATATGTCTGCCGGGTGATGGCAAATATGGTCGCGACGGGCTTCGGAAACTGGACGCCAGACGCAAAAATATTTTGCGGAGCGTAACGGGCGGCCTCCCTGGACCATCAGTGAATCATTAAATTTTTAATGGTTGTAAAGCGGTGTCGCATACACGCCATTTGCAACCCTGCAATCAGTGATTGTCATAAGGATTGGGGACTAATTTAGGTTAGCGATAATTAACCCCTTGTAATGAATCGTAAAACATCGTGAGCCGTTAACCTCTCGTTAAGGTTCGCCTGGCTATCATTACAAGGTGCAATGCAATCTGCACGATTCCCATAAAATTAGATAATGCTAAAATGCCTCCCAATTTATTGCGGGCAATTTCTTGCCATTGTCGCCGAGTCACTCCGCCAGTTACCTCTGTCTTGCTTGGGCTAACATATTGATTCGGAAGGCGGGCCGATGATTGTCGTCGTGGATGACAGAGATATTGTCACTGAAGGCTATGCCTCTTGGTTTGGCCGTGAAGGCATCACGACGACGGGCTTCACACCGGCAGATTTTGATGAATGGGTAGAGACTGTTCCGCGGCAGGATATTATGGCCGTCGAAGCGTTCCTCATTGGCGAATGCGCAACCCAGCATCGTCTTCCTGCCCGAATTCGTGAACGCTGCAAGGCCCCCGTCATCGCCCTTAACGACCGTCCCTCGCTGGAGCATACGCTGGAGCTTTTTCAATCCGGGGTTGACGATGTCGTTCGCAAGCCGATCCACGTGCGCGAAATCCTCGCCCGCATCAATGCGATCCGCCGCCGCGCCGCAGGCGCGCAGAGCGTTGCGGAAACCGGCACCGAGCTTGGCCCGATCCGCGTTTTTTCCGATGGGCGCGATCCACAGATCAATGGCGTCGATTTTCCGCTGCCGCGCCGCGAGCGCCGCATACTGGAATATCTGATCGCCAATCGCGGTCGCCGCATCAACAAGGCGCAGATTTTTGGTGCGATCTACGGCATCTTCGACAGTGAAGTCGAAGAAAACGTCGTGGAAAGCCACATCAGCAAGCTGCGCAAGAAGTTGCGCGAGCAACTTGGTTTCGATCCCATCGATTCCAAGCGCTTCCTCGGCTACTGCATCAGCATCGAGTAGTGCCCCGTTCATTGTGTGAATGGTTTGCTTGTGTTCCGCGTTCAAGGCTTCGGGCAGTTTTAAAACGGATTTCCGTCTCAAAAGCTGCACTGCATTCCCGGTAAAAAATCAAAAATCTCGCGAAGCTACAGCTTCACGCAAGCATGGCACGTTAGAATCGTAACAAGTTCTAAAATTCTCGGCTAAAATTCTCAGGAGCTGGCAATGAGTCTCTACGGTATGATGCGGACGGGTGTTTCGGGCATGAATGCCCAGGCCAACCGTCTCTCGGCTGTCGCGGACAATATCGCGAATGCGAGCACGATCGGCTACAAGCGCGCCGAAACGCAGTTTTCCTCGCTTGTTCTGCCGAGCAGTGGCGGCCAGTACAATTCCGGCAGCGTACTGACTTCGGTGCGTTACGGTATTTCGGATCAGGGCGGCATCCGCTCCACGTCGTCCACGACCGACCTTGCCATTGACGGCAACGGCTATTTTCTCGTGCAGGGCGCGGATGGCGCAACCTATCTGACGCGCGCGGGTTCGTTCGTGCCGGACAAGGATGGCAATCTGGTCAATACGGCGGGCTATTACCTGCTCGGATCGGCTGACGGCAATGTCGCGCCAGACCTGAACGGCCTCTCGATCGTCAATGTCAATGCGCCGGACCTTACGGCAATCGGCAGCACGAACGGCACCTTCACGGTCAACCTGCCGACGACCGACACGCCTCCTGCGACGGCAGGCGATTATAACCACAAGACGTCGCTCATCTCCTACAACAATGCCGGTGAGGCGGTGAAGCTCGACGTCTATTTCACCAAGAACGCGGATGATACCTGGTCGGTCTCGGTCAAGAACGCTGCCGATAATGTTGAAATCGGCACGGGCACGCTGACCTTCGATCCCGCGACGGGCGCGGTGGTTTCCGGCGGCAATATTTCTGTCGATCTGACCGGCTATAATGGCGGTACGCTCGATCTCAATCTCGGCGCGTCGACGGCGCGTACAGGCAACTACACGATCTCGCAGGCCACCATCAACGGTCAGGCGCCATCGTCGCTGCAAAGCGTCGATGTGGGCGCGGACGGTTCGGTCGTCGCGATTTATGAAAACGGCTCGCAGCAGGTGCTCTATCGTTTGCCGCTGGCAACCGTGGCCAGCCCCGACCGCATGACGGTGGTGAGCGGCAACGTGTTTTCGCCAAGCGCCGCATCAGGCGGGGTGAGGGTCGGCTATCCGCAGGGCGATGGCATGGGCAAGATCATGTCGGGCTCGCTTGAGGAATCAAACGCCGATATCGCGCAGGAGCTGACCGACATGATCGAAGCCCAGCGCAGCTATACGGCCAATTCGAAAGTCTTCCAGACCGGCTCCGAACTCATGGACGTTCTGGTCAATCTGAAGAGATAGTTTGAGCGTTTGCGGGAAGGGCGACTTTCCCGCAAACGCCGTATTTTACATTACGGGTCGCGGTTTGCGATTTGGATGAGGGGAAAAGGATGTCACTTAGTTCTGCTCTATCGACGGCCAAGAGTTCGCTTGCGGCCACGTCCAAGCAGACATCGGTTGTTTCGCGCAATATTGCTGGCGTGAACGATCCCGACTATTCGCGCCGCACTGCTTCCCTCGTTTCCGGGCCTTATGGCTCGCTTTATGTGAATGTCACCCGTTCGGCGGATGAAGCGCTGTTCAATCGCTACATCCAGTCCAACAGCACGGCGGCCTCTTCGTCGGCTCTCGCAAGCGGTCTTGACCGCCTTTCGTCGATTTATTCCGCCGACAATTATTCCGGTTCGCCATCGGCGCTGATGGGCGATTTGCGCGATGCGCTCCAGACCTATGCGGCATCGCCGTCCAATTCGTCGCTCGGCGATAGCGTCGTGTCGACGGCGCAGGCGCTTGCCAATGCGCTGAATGACGGCACCAAGCAGGTGCAGACGCTGCGCGAGGATGCCGATAGCGAAATCGCGCTGTCGGTTGCCAGTATCAACGATCTTCTGTCGAAGTTCGAACAGGTCAATAAGGATGTGGTCAGCGGCACGCGCGCCGGGCGTGACGTGTCCGATGCGCTGGATCAGCGCGATTCGCTCCTCAAGCAGATTTCCGGCGAGCTTGGCATCACCACCATGACGCGCGGCGACAATGACATGGTCATTTTCGCCGATAATGGCGTGACGCTGTTTGAGACCACGGCACGCACCGTGACCTTTGCGCCATCGGGCAGCCTGACGGCTGGCACAGCCGGCAATGCCGTGCTGGTGGATGGCGTGCCGCTCAGCCACGATACTTTCGACCAGCCTTATGGCACGGGTCGTCTCAGCGGGCTTCTCCAATTGCGCGATCAGATTGCGCCGCAATACCAGATGCAGCTTGACGAGATCGCACGCGGCCTCGTCACCATGTTTTCCGAATCGGACCAGTCCGGCAATGGCGGCGCGGATCAAACCGGCCTGTTCGGCTGGTCTGGTTCGCCAGCAGTGCCGGGCGCTGGCCTGACCTCTGGCATTGCAGGCTCGATCAAGGTTTCCTCCGCATTCGTCACCGCGCAGGGCGGCAACCCGACCTATCTGCGTGACGGTGGCGCCAATGGCGCCGACTATGTTTATAATGCGGAAAACGCCGCCGGTTTCACCGACCGTCTGCTGGCGCTGAACGAAGCATTTTCGACGCCATTTTCCTTCGACGCCGCAGCCGGGCTCAAGGCCAATGCGAGCCTGACGGATTATGGTTCGTCCTCGGTCAGCTGGCTTGAAGGCAAGCGTCAGACGGCCAACAACGAATATAACTACAACCAGACGGTAGCGACCCAGGCCGATCAGGCCATGTCCAACGCCAACGGTGTCAATATCGATACCGAAATGGCGCTGCTTCTCGATCTGGAACATTCCTATCAGGCATCGAGCCGCGTATTGACGACGGTTAGCGCGATGCTCGACGATTTGCTCGCGGCGGTGTGAGGCTCATGAAAGCGCAATCAGTTTCCAACTATGGTGCAGCTGCCGCCCTTCGGGCGCTTGTCAGCAAGAGCAAGGCCGATCTGGTCAAGGCCCAGCAGGAAGCAACGACGGGAACCGTCTTCGACGTGGGGCTGGCGCTTGGCACCAAATCGGGGCAGAGCGTTTCCCTGCGCAAGGAATATGACCGCCTGACCGTGCTGCTGGACATGAACAATCTCGTGCAGCAGCGCATGACCACGACGCAGACGGCGACGAGCGCGATCATCGACAATACGCAGGATTTTCTGGCCAATCTCACCGGCGCCACCAGCACCAGCGAGAGCGGCTCGACCATTGCCGCCTCGGCGCGGTCGATCCTGAACAGCGTCACAGGTCTGCTCAATACGAGCTATAACGGCGAATATATCTTCTCCGGCGTCAATACCGATGTGAAGCCCTTCGCAGACTATACCGAGGGCGGCGCGGCGCAGACGGCTATCCGCGACGCTTTCACGGCGCATTTCGGCTTTGGCGTGGATGATCCGCAGGTCGCCAATATTACCGCCGACCAGATGACGGCGTTTCTGGAAGGCGATTATGCTGACCAGTTCAACGATGCCAATTGGGACACCAACTGGTCGGATGCATCGGATACTGTCATCAAGAGCCGTATTTCGCCGACTGAAACAGCCGATACATCGATCAGCGCCAATGCCGACGGTTTTCGCAAGACGGTGATGTCGCTTGCGATGATGGCCGAGTTTTCTACTATTGGTCTCAACAATTCGGCCTTTCAGGCGCTGACCACCCATGCGATGCAGACGACGACGCAGGCCATCGCCGAGACCACGTCCGAACAGACCGCGCTTGGTCTCGCCCAGTCGCGCACCTCGCAGGCCGTCACGCGCATCAACGCACAGCAGAAGATCCTGAACCAGTCGGTTCTCAATCTTGAAGAAGTCGATCCTTACGAGGCGGCGACCCGCGTCAACAATCTGAAGACGCAGATCGAGACCTCGTATCAGCTGACGGTTCAGCTTCAGAGCATGAGCCTGCTTAACTATTTAAAATAAAGCGGGCGGCATCATAACGGCGGTGGCATGAGGCGATCCGCGCAGATGATGCCCATAAGAGCACATCCCGAAAAGTGTGAAACGGTTTTCGGATAAGATGTGCGTAAGACCAACCATTTAGAGCGCCGATCTGATTTGGTCAGTTCAAAGGCGCTCTAGCGGAGACGACATGTATCAGTTGCGCTACGAAGATGTCATGAATGACGATATGGCGAGCGCCAAGGACCGCGAACGGATGCTTTTCGACCGTTCGATTGACATGCTCGCAGCAGCCAAGGCCAATGGCGCCGGTTCGCGCGAAGCCATCGATGCCGGTTATTTCACAATGCGGCTCTGGACCACGATCATCGACGATCTGGGATCGGAAGAAAACGCACTGCCGAAAGAATTGAAGGCCGCCATCATTTCCGTGGGCATTTTCGTGCTCAAGGAAATCGAGCGCATTCGTCAGGGCGAGAGCAATGATTACGATACGCTGATCGAGATCACGCGGTCGATCCGGGACGGTCTTTAAGATGGCGGCCAACGGTAAATCGGCAATCCGCCTGTCGCTTCGGGCTGGCGAGAAGATCTATATCAACGGCGCCGTGCTGAAAGCCGACCGCAAGGTATCGCTGGAACTGCTCAACGATGCGACGTTCCTTCTGGAAAACCATGTGCTCCAGCCGGACCAGACGACGACCCCGCTGCGCCAGCTTTATTTTGCCGCGCAGATGATGCTCATCGAGCCTTCCTTGCGCGATCAGGCGCGCCAAACCTTTGCGCAAATGCTGAAAGGCATGTTCAAGGCGTTTTCCGATCCGGCAATCCTGAACGCGCTGAAGATCGTTGACGAGCTGGTGCATAACGGGCGCATTTTCGAAGCGCTGAAAACCATCCGCGCGCAATATCCGCGCGAGGCGGAATTGATGCCGGAACAATGCGCCGTGCCGCCGGTCAGGAATGACGCTGAGGCCAGGGAGACAAGCCTATGACTACGACACCACCGGTCGGCAACACCACGACCAATGCCAACAATTCGTCGAGCGCCAGCTCGGCGGCGAAGGCGGATGTCGATTACAACTCGTTTTTGAAACTGCTGGTCGCCCAGATGAAGAATCAGGACCCGACGCAGCCGATGGACGCGACACAATATGTCTCGCAGCTTGCGACCTTTTCGGGTGTCGAGCAGTCCGTGCAGATGAATTCCAAGCTGGAAACGCTGATCGCCAACTCATCGCTGTCGCAGGCCGAGGGCTGGATTGGCCGCACGGTGACCAGTGCCGACGGCACGATTTCCGGCGTGGTGAAATCGGTCACGATCCAGCAGTCTGGCATGCTCGCCGAGCTGGAAGACGGGAAGACCGTCACCATCGGTCAGGGCGTCAAGGTCAGCTAAGGACGATCCCGGTGAACGAAGCCGATGCGCTGGATATCGTCAATTCCGCAGTCTGGACCGTGCTGATGGCCAGCGGCCCGGCGGTTCTGGCCGCGATGCTGATCGGTATCGGCATCGCGCTGTTTCAGGCGCTGACGCAGGTGCAGGAAATGACCCTGACCTTCGTTCCGAAGATCGTCGTGATTTTCGTCGTGCTGGCTGTCACCGCGCCTTTTGTCGGCGCGCAGATCAATTCCTTTACGCTGCTCGTCTATTCGCGCATCGAAAAGGGATTCTAGAGCGGTTCCGGTTAAAACGGAATCGGGGAACCGCTCTATCTATTTGTTTTTACGCATTATCCTACGCAAAACCGCTGCGCACTTTTGCTGGACATGCTCTACCTCTCCTCCTTTCAGGTTTCGCGCAAGCTTCGCAAGTTAAGGTCCGCTTCGTAACAGGAGACGGACGTGCAGCAGGCAACGGCTAAACCCTTCATAAAAAGCGGATTTCTGACCGGCAGCGATATGGGGCTGGCGGCAGGCATGATCATCATCCTGACGGTGCTGTTCCTGCCCGTGCCAGCCGTGGTGCTGGATATCGGTCTTGCCTTTTCCATCGCCTTTTCGGTGCTTATCCTGATGGTGGCGCTGTGGATTCAGCGGCCGCTGGATTTCTCCGCCTTTCCGACCGTCCTGCTGATCGCGACCATGATGCGCCTCTCGCTCAATATTGCGACGACGCGCGTGATTCTCACCCACGGCAATGAAGGCTATCTGGCCGCCGGTCATGTGATCCACGGTTTCTCGCAATTCGTGATGGGCGGCGATTTCGTCATCGGTCTCGTCGTTTTCTGCATCCTGATCATCGTCAACTTCCTCGTCATCACCAAGGGTGCGACGCGTATCGCGGAAGTGGGCGCACGCTTCACGCTCGACGCCATTCCCGGCAAGCAGATGGCCATCGATGCCGACCTTTCGTCGGGCCTGATCGATGAAAAGGAAGCGCAGCGCCGCCGCCGCGAACTGGAAGAAGAAAGCTCCTTCTTCGGTTCCATGGACGGCGCGTCGAAATTCGTGCGCGGCGATGCCATTGCCGGTCTGATCATCACTGCCGTCAATATTTTCGGCGGTATCATCATCGGCGTCACCCGCCATGACATGAACATTTCCCACGCGGCTGACGTCTTCACCAAGCTGTCGGTTGGTGACGGTCTCGTCACGCAGATTCCAGCCCTCATTGTTTCGCTCGCCGCCGGTCTTTTGGTGTCGAAGGGCGGAACCCGGGGCTCAGCCGATCAGGCGATTTTCGGCCAGCTTGGCGCTTATCCAAAGGCGCTTCTGGTCGCGTCGATGCTGCTGTTCGTGCTTGGCATCATGCCGGGTCTTCCGGCATTTCCGTTCTTCATGCTGGGCGGCGCAATGGCCTTCATCGGTATCGATGTGCCCCGCCGTCAGGCGCGCCAGCGCGAGGCAGAAGCCACTGAGGCGGACAAGAAGCAGCGCGAGGCCGCGGATCAGGAGCGCAATTCCGTCAAGGCATCGCTCGAAACCAACCAGATTGAACTGTGCCTCGGCAAGCAGCTTTCCGCGCGCCTGATGGCGTCGCAGCAGGAGCTGGCGCATCGCGTCAACAAGATGCGCCGTAAATTCGCGCAGGAATACGGCTTCGTGATTCCTGAAATCAAGGTGACGGACGACCTTGCCCTGCCGCCGAAAAGCTATCGCATAAAGATACACGGCACGGCGGTGGCCAGCCATGAATTGCGCGTCGGTGAAATTCTGGTGGTGCTGGGCGAGCGTCCGATCCCGTCTATCCCCGGCGAGGAAATGCGCGAGCCCGCCTTCGGCATGCGCGCTTATTCGGTGCCGGAAACCTTCGCTTCCGATTTGCGCCGTGATGGCTATATGACGGTTGATAATCTCTCCGTCCTGCTCACTCATCTCAGCGAAATCGTGCGCAACAATCTGGCGCAGCTCCTGTCCTACAAGGATATGCGCATTCTGCTGGATCGTCTGGGGCCGGAATATCGCAAGCTGGTGGAAGATATCAGCCCGGCGCATATTTCCTATTCCGGTTTGCAGGCGGTGTTGAAGCTTCTGCTGGCCGAGCGGGTTTCTATCCGCAACCTGCACCTCATTCTCGAAGCCATCGCGGAAATTGCGCCGATGGTGCGCCGCCCGGAAATGATTGTCGAACATGTGCGCATGCGCATGGCGCAGCAAATCTGCGGCGACCTTTCCGACAATGGCGTGCTGAATGTGCTGCGTCTCGGCAATCGCTGGGATCTGGTGTTCCACCAGAGCCTTAAGCGAGACGCTAAGGGCGAAATCGTCGAGTTCGATATCGACCCGCGCCTGCTGGAACAGTTCGGTACGGAAGCATCTACCGTCATTCGCAAGCATTTCGACAATGGCGAGCGATTCGTCCTCGTGTCGTCGCCGGAAGCGCGGCCCTATATTCGGATGATCATCGAGCGCCTGTTCGCAACCCTGCCGGTGCTGTCGCATGTCGAAATCGCGCGCGGCGTGGAGGTGAAATCGCTCGGCGCGGTTTCGTAGGTTCGGTTCTTTGATTTCCTCGACCTCTCGACCTCTCGATCCCTCGTCCTTCGAGACGCCCCTCCTTCGCTATGCTCGGAGGGTCTCCTCAGAATGAGGGGCGGGGGCGCCAGACTTCCCCTCATCCTGAGGAGGTGCCCTGAGCGCAGCGAAGGGAACCGTCTCGAAGGATCGAAGGACGAGGGGATAGAGCATTTCCAGCAAAAGTGCGAAGCGGTTTTGCGTAGGATAATGCGTAAAAACAAATAGATAGAGCGGTTCTACGAACCGCTCTGGTTATATGATTGAAACGCGGAAAGGGGCCTGAGTGCCGATTGCGCAACTGCCGCTCAACGACATCATTCTGGCAGCCATTCTGGCTTTTTGCCGGGTCGGCGCATGCCTGATGCTGATGCCGGGGCTTTCGAGCGCGCGCATTCCGTTGCAGGTCCGGCTCTTCATCGCGCTGGCGTGCTCCTTCGCGGTGCTGCCGCTGGTTTTGCCGCGCATTGTCACGGCTGTCGACAGCGGCGCGCCGTGGACCCTGTTTCGCCTGATAGCGAGCGAGATGTTCATCGGCGCGGTGATTGGCATTCTGGCGCATATCTATTTCTGGGCGCTGCAATTCATGGCCAACACCATGGCGATGGCCATTGGCTTTAGTGGCTCGCCCGCCGATGCGATCACCGAATCAGAGCCGCAGGCAACATTGGCGACCATCGTGACCTTCAGCGCGCTGTTGCTGTTTTTCGTCACCGACATGCATCTGGAAATTCTGCGCGCGCTGCTCAATTCCTATTCGGCAATCCCGGTAGATGGGCGATTCCGCCCGGACGCGGCGATGATCGATTTTACCGATGCGCTGTCATTGGCCTTCATGGCGACACTGCGCATAGCAGCGCCGTTCATCGTCTTTGCGATTCTGGTCAATTTCGCGATCGGTCTTGTTAACAAGCTGACGCCGTCGATCCCGATCTATTTCGTGTCGATGCCCTTCGTGCTGGGGGGCGGGCTGCTGGTGGTCTATTTCATCCTGCCGGAATTGCTGCGCTTTTTCACCAACGAAACCGCCACGCAAATGCGCGCTTTGTTTTGAGGTGGCCATGGCCCAGACCAACACACGCAATCTCAAGAAGCTGATCGATTTGCAGAAACTGGGCAGCGCCCGGCTCGAATCAGCATTGGCCGTTTCCAATGCGCGCAAGCTTGCGCTGGAGGAGGAGCGTCTGGCCCTCATCGCCATGCAGGACCGTCGATATGACGGCGCTGTCTTCGATATCGATCCGTCGCTGCTCATCAAGCGTCTTGGTGCGAATGCAGTTGAATCGGCGGCGCTCGAATCACGGCTCGAATCAGAGCGCGGCGCGCTTTTGAAGGAACAACGGCGGGTTGAACTGCTGGAAGATCGGCTGGAAGAAGCCAAAAGCGAGTTGGACCGGCACGAACTGGCCAGTCTGATCGAGGAATTCGTTAGCCGGAAAACCACGAAAGCGCCTTCTGGGCCACGCTGAACTCGTCCACAAGTTTCAGTCAAGTTTGACCCATTATGGTGCACTCATAGGATGAAGAAGGAAACCTTGCATGGCGATCAACCCGCCGTCGGATCTGGTGATGGATGTGGCCCGCGCGGCCGATCCGCAGGCCTATCGCATGGCGGCGGAGCGATTGAAGTCGGTCTCCGGCACCATGCAAACGGCAATGGCGTCGTCGGGTACGGGACTGACGCGGGATAATTTCGCAAGCTTTTCCGACAGTCTTTCGGCGGGCGTGACTATGCGGCCCGACGCGCAGAATACGATCAATCCGGCCTATCGGAAATTCGAGGCCTTCATGCTGCAATCCTTTGTCCAGTCGATGTTCACCAGTGACACGACAGCGACTTTCGGCAAGGGCATCGCGGGTGACTACTGGAAGTCGATGATGGCGGAAGCCATGGCGAACAAGATGGCGGATGGCGGCGGTGTCGGCATTGCCAGACTGCTTGAGGAGCAGGCGGCGCGCAAAGGGCGGGCAGATGCGCCGACCACTGCAGCACTAGGAGATGTGATCAACAATCTGGGAGAGACTATGAGCAACGATGCGGTTTCGAACGATCTGATACACGGGTTCGAACGCACGCTCATCCAAAAGCAGCTTGAGAAAAATGACGACGCGGATAGCGCGCGCGGCTGAACGATAAATACCGCAGCGCGCGACGTGACGTCCACCGAAATTGAGGAACCCTTGAAATGACCGAGACAAGCTCTGAAACCAGCCTGCCCCCGCAAGAATCGCTGGTTCTCGCGAAGGCGAGCGAACAGGTGCATGATCTGGCGAAGCCGGAACTGGCAATGGAACCGGTAGAAAACCCGACTTTGAAGCCGGTGGTTCGCGCCATCCAGCGTCTTGAGGACGTCATCGAGACTGAAACGCGCCTTCTGATGGAAGGCGGCAATCCCGATCTCGCAGAAATCAATTCACGCAAAAGCCGCGGTCTCTATGATTTCAACAAGGCGATCAAGAAGGCTGCCGCTCTGGCCGAGCCTGCGACGCTGAAAGGCTTGCAGCCACTGCTCGACAGCCTGAAGCAAAAGCTTGAGAAGAACTGCGAAGCGTTGCAGCTGCATCTGCGCGCGGTCGGCGAACTCGCCGATGTGATCCGCAGCGCATTGGAAACGCAGGAAGCCGATGGCACCTATTCCATGCAGAGCGCGAGGCTCGGTCACGCGCGATGATCCGCATTTTCGTCATTGGCCTGTGGATTTGCGCTGTCGCCTTCGGGTCGTTGTTCCTGGCGACCCGTCAGAACGCGTCATCGTCCGGTGAGGCGCAGGCCGCTGTCGGCGGCTTCGGCGGCGTGGATTACGTCAAGACGGACGTGATGAGCGTGCCGATCATTTCGAACGGCGCGGTTGCTGGCTATGTCGTGACGCAGCTCGTCTATACGGTCGATTCGAATATCCGCAAGAAGCTCAGCGTGCCGCTGGAGCTTTTCATCAGCGACGAGATTTTCCGCAAGTTCTATGGCAGCTATTCGGATACGAAAGAGGTGGAGAAAGTGCAGTTCGAGGACGTGCGCGCCTCGATCATCTCAGACTTGAACGGGCGGTTCCCAGAGCCGGTGATCAAGGACCTGCTGGTCGAGCAGTTCAACTATATTTCGGCTGAAGAAATCCGCGCCATGAACATGCGCGGTGAGCCGACATCGACAGCGCCAGCCCACCAGACGCCCGGAAAGCAAGCCAATGCCAATATCAATGATGGGCAGGCGGCTCACAGCGAATAATATTTTCCGCCAAGCTGGGCGAGACGTTCGGCATCCAGTGGCGTGACCGTTGGATCGGTGATCAGCTCGACGCCCATTTCGCGACCATTGCGCCAGGCGATGCGGGCCAGCAGCGCGCGCTTGTAATAATCGTCGAACAGCCAGAACCGGTCGGGCAGGGCAGGCGTCTCAACGGTTCTGAGCTTGGCGCCATGGGGAGACAAGTCGCTGAACTGGCACTCAACGATAAACTGCCCGTCCAGGTCTATAAGTTTTCCCGAACGTAACCTTGTCCTTTGTCTTTCTTCCTTGCGCCGCTCCTGCGGCGACTTCATGCGCGCCATATGAAAATCTTACCCACTAATCCCCTGAATAGGTATTTTTAGCAGATTTCGATTTCCGAAGCGTTACTTTTAAAGTCTGACCGCCAGAGAACCTTACTTCCAAAGGGTTAGTGATCGCCGCAGGACTGGCACAGACCACGCAGTTCAAGCGTCGTCTTGCGCGACTTGAAGCCGCTTTGCAGGCTCCAGGCGCTGACGAGATTTTCGATCGCCGCGTCGGAAAATTCCGTCACCTGACCGCATTTCTCGCAGATCGCAAAAGCGACGAGGCCCTGCTGGTGGCATTGCGGGTGCGCGCAGGCGACGAAAGCGTTCAGGCTTTCGAGGCGATGGATGAGCCCGTAATCAAGCAGCTTTTCCAGCGCACGATAGACCTGAAGCGGCGCGCGAAAGCCGTCATCCCGCAACTGGTCTAGAATTGTATAGGCGCTGAGCGGCCCCTCCGCCTTGGACAGAGCATCGAAAACGAGGGTCTGGTTGCGGGTCAGATCCTGTTGCGGGTGGTGATGGTGGTGATGCGAGCTCATTGTTCAGCAATCCGTTTCGATGGGGCCTCTGCTCTCTTATGTAAGGGCAGAAGACTGAAAATGAAAATAGCAAGCGCAGCGACAACGATGGAAGGGCCCGACGGCGTGTCGAAATGAATGGAGCCGTAGAGCCCGCCGACCACGCCAGCAGCGCCGATCAGCGATGAAAGTACCGCCATTTGCTCGGGCGTGGTCGCGAAACGGCGGGAGGTTGCAGCCGGAATGATCAGCAGCGACGTGATCAGCAAAATGCCGACAATCTTCATCGCAATGGCGATGACGATGGCCAGAAGCAGCATGAAGATGACGCGCGAGACGGCGGGGTTCATGTCTTCGGCGCGCGCAATGTCCTCGCTGACGGTCGCGGCCAGCATGGGTCGCCACAACCAGGCCAGCACGGCAAGCACGAATGCCCCGCCCGCATAGATATAGACGATATCCAGCCGTGAAACGGCCAGAAGATCGCCAAACAGGAAGGAAAGCAGATCGACACGCACCCACGTCATGAAAGCGACGATCACGAGACCGAGCGATAATGTGGCATGGGACAGGATGCCGAGCAGCGAATCCGCCGACAATGTGTGGCGGCGCTGCAAGAGCAGCAGGATCGCGGAAATCGCGACCGACACAGCGAAGACGCCAATCATCAGATTAATGTCGAAGATGAGCGCCAGCGCCACGCCGAGCAAGGCGGAATGGGCCATGGTGTCGCCGAAATAGGCCATGCGCCGCCAGACGATGAAGCAGCCGAGAGGGCCGGTCGTCAGCGCCAGCCCGATGCCGGCAATCAAGGCGCGGGTGAAGAAATCGTCAAGCACGGTGTTCGCCTTTCCCGTGATGATGGTGGTGATGCTCGTGCCCCTGTTCGTGCGCATGCTCATGCTCATGATGATGGCCGTCATCGGCATGGCAATGATCCGTCACCGAACCATCGCTGTGTAGCACGCGCCCGTCAGGCAGATGCGTGTGATCATGATGATGCTCATAGACCGCGAGCGGCCCGACAGCGCGACTGCCGAACAGGCGCATATATTCCGGGCTTGCCGTCACGTCGCGCGGGGTTCCGCTGCAACAGACATGACCGTTGAGACAGATGACCCGGTCGGTTGCCGCCATGACGAGATGCAGATCGTGCGAGATTAGCAGCACACCGCAGCCGGTTTCGTCGCGCAACCGCGCAATCAGTTCATAAAGAGCGGCCTCGCCGGAAAAATCCACGCCCTGCACGGGTTCGTCCAGCACCATGATATCCGGCTTTCGCGCCAGCGCCCGCGCCATCAAGGCGCGCTGGAATTCGCCGCCGGAAAGATGGGCTGTCTCCGCTTTCAAAAGATGCGGGATGCCGACTGCTTCAAGGGCCGCCATGATGTCCTGCTTGCTCAAGGGGCCGGTCAGCGTCAGCAGACGCTCCACCGAAAGCGGCAGGGTGCGGTCGATGTTGATCTTCTGCGGGACATAGCCGATGCGCAGGCCGGGCTTATGGATCACCTGGCCTTCGTCGGGCTTGAGGATACGCAGCGCCATCTTGGCCGCGGTGCTTTTGCCAGCGCCATTCGGCCCGATCAGCGTTACGATCTCGCCGCGCTCGACTTTCAGATCGACATTGCGCACAAGCCAGCGCCCGTCGCGATAAACACCGGCGTTTTTCAGTTCAATCAGCGTTTCCCGCGCCCTGTCGGCGGGGATTCTATTCTTTCTGGCCATTGCAATCGGGGCTTTCGCTGCCTGCATCTTCATTTCGCTTAGTGCGCATTCCAACGGATCATCTGCCGATTCGGAGTTTTTCCCAGTGTCTTTTTCGGGCGGTGCGCAACGCCATATCCCGTTTGTGAAATCCACCTGCCCATGCTGTCACACAGGACAGCAATTTCAGGATGAATGCGATATCGCCAAAAAGATGCCGGGTGAATTTCTCCAAAAAGGGGTTGCTAGACCTTATGGCAGACGTTATAGCATAACGCAACTGATGTAATAAAATAACATATCACCAGATATGCCGCTCATTCCGCTCATTCAAGAGAGATAATATGAAACATTTGCGTTCCCTGCTGCTCGCTTCCGCATTTCTGGCCGGTCTCGGCAGCACTGCTTTTGCCGCAGACCGAGACGGTGTCGTCGTTTCGATCAAGCCGCTCCACTCGCTTGTTTCCGCAGTCATGCAGGGCGTCGGCGAGCCGAAACTGATCGTGCAGGGCGCAGGCTCGGAGCATGTCTATAGCCTCAAGCCTTCGGATGCCGAGTCTATCGAACATGCCAAGGTCATCTTCTGGGCAGGCCCGTCGATGGAAACCTTTCTGGACAAGCCGATCGATACGCTGGGCGAGGGCGCCAAGGTTGTGGCCCTCGGTGAATCGGAAGGGTTGACCCGGCTGAAATTCCGCGAAGGCGGGCCGTTCGAGGCGCATGACCATGGCCATGAGGGCGAAGGTCATGAGGGTCACGACCATGCGCATGGGCATGACCACGATGACGGCGACAAGAAGGAAGCGGAAGCCGGTCACGATCACGCTGCTGAAGCGGGCGAAGGGGCGCATGAGCATCATGGTCATGGCCATGGCGAATATGATCTGCATTTCTGGCTCGATCCGCAGAATGGCAAGGTGCTGGTCACCAATATTGCCAAGGTTCTGAGCGAGAGCGATCCGGCCCATGCCGCGCAATATGAGCAGAACGCCAAGGCCTATGCCGAAAAGCTGGATGCGCTGACCAAGGATATCGCGACGGAATTGCAGCCGGTGAAGGACAAGCCGTTTGTCGTGTTCCACGATGCCTATCAATATTTTGAAAATCGCTTCGATGTGAAAGCAGCCGGTTCCATCACGGTCAGCCCGGAAAAGGCTCCCGGTGCCGCTCGCATCCAGCAAATCCACGACAAGATCAAATCGCTCAAGGTGGCCTGCGTGTTCTCCGAACCGCAGTTCGAACCGAAGCTCGTCAATACGGTCATCGATGGAACCGATGCCAAAACCGGCGTTCTGGACCCGCTTGGTGCTGAATTGAAGGACGGCCCCGATCTTTATCCGCAGCTGATCCGCAATCTGGCGGATTCGCTGAAAGCCTGCCTGTCTTCCTGACAGCTGCGGTTGCCCGTCAGCCTGTCGGCAACCGTAACGGCGTCGGGCCATCCCTCGAATGGCCCGACGCAGGATGATCCGTCGAAGGCGGCGCTGCCGCCTGTTTTTTGAACCCATAATGTAATGATATAACATATAGGAAAAAGAGATGCGTCACTTCGCAAAACTGTGGTCGGTCGGTCTGGCGGTGGCCTTGGTGGCGCCGGTTGCCGCCAACGCTCATGGTATCTGGATCGCCGAGCGCCACGGCACGCAGGCCGTGGTCTACGGTCACGGCGCAACCGACGAGGCTTACGATCCGCAGAAGCTCAAGGCGGTGTCGGCAAAGGATGTCGATGGCAAGAAAGTCGCCGTCGAGATCAGGCGGCAGGATGACCATGCCCTTCTCGATGTGCCGAAAAATGCGGTGGTGGTCAGTGGCACCTTCGATAACGGTTTCTGGGCCGAAGGCCCGGATGGCAAATGGGTCAACAAGTCGAAAGCCGAAGTGCCGGGCGCAAAACAATCCAGCAAGAGCCAGAAATTTGCGGTCGCGATCCTCGATCATTTGCGCAAGAAGCCACAGGCTCAGGGGTTGCCATTCGAAATCGTCCCCCTGATGGACCCGACAATCCTGACGGCGGGCAGCGAATTGCCGGTGCAGGTTCTTTTCGACGGCAACCCGGTGGAAGGCGTTTCCGTCACAGCGGATTATGTCAATGACAGCCACGCCGCGCCGGTGAAAACCAATGCCGAGGGCATCGCCACGATCAAAATCCGCAATGCGGGTCTCAATGTCATCGGGGCCGCTCACTCCAGCCCGACGACGGATTCCAGCGATGCCGACAAGCTCAGCTATTTCACCACGCTGACCTTCAATCTCGATCAGCATCAGCACGACTGACCCCAACCCAACCTCTGAATTCAAGGAACGGTGTCATGAGAAAAAGGCTTCCCGTTACGGTTCTTTCCGGTTTCCTCGGTGCCGGAAAGACGACACTTCTCAATCATGTGCTCAACAATCGCGAAAATCGTCGCGTGGCGGTCATCGTCAACGATATGAGCGAGGTCAATATCGACGCTTCACTGGTGCGCGAAGGCGGGGCCAATCTCTCGCGCACCGAAGAGCAACTGGTGGAAATGACCAATGGCTGCATCTGCTGCACGTTGCGCGACGATCTTCTGAAGGAAGTCTCGCAACTGGCCGAGCAGGGGCGTTTCGATTATCTCCTGATCGAATCGACGGGTATCGCTGAGCCGCTGCCGGTGGCCGCGACCTTCGAGTTTCGCGACGAGAACGACAAGAGCCTCACCGATGTGGCGCGGCTCGATACGATGGTGACAGTGGTGGACGCGGCCAATCTGCTCAAGGACTATGCGTCGAATGATTTTCTGCGCGATCGGGGTGAGTCGCTGGGCGATGAGGACGAACGCACTCTCGTTGATCTGCTGGTCGAGCAGATCGAGTTTGCCGATGTCGTGGTGCTGAACAAGGTTTCGACGGCCTCGCCGGAAGAACGCGACCTGGCCCGCAAGGTCATTCACTCGCTTAATCCCGATGCGCGTATCGAAGAGGTTGATTTCGGACAGGTTCCGCTCGATGCCATTCTGGATACACGCCTGTTCGACTTCAATAAGGCGCATGAACATCCGCTGTGGTATAAGGAGCTTTACGGCTTCAACAATCATGTGCCGGAAACCGAGGAATATGGCGTTCGCTCTTTCGTCTATCGCGCGCGGCGGCCTTTCGATCCGGCAAAGTTTCAGTCCTTTATAGATAAGAGCTGGCCGGGCGTGGTTCGCGCCAAGGGTTTCTTCTGGCTGGCGACCCAGCCGGATTTCGTCGGCGAGATCAGCCAGGCAGGCGCATCGGTGCGCACGGCCAAGCGCGGGCGCTGGTGGTCGGCGGTGCCGAAGAACTATTGGCCAACGGAACCCGGCTGGACGAGCGCGATGGCGCCGTATTTCCACAAGGTCTGGGGGGATCGCCGTCAGGAGATCGTCTTTATCGGCGTTGATCCGATGCGCGAGGAAGCGCTGACCGCCGAACTCGATACATGTCTGGTGGAAGACGAAACCTTTACGCCGGAACGCTGGTCGGCTCTGGCCGATCCGTTTCCGAACTGGTCGGTTGCGGCTTGATTGAGATGCTAAACCGACAGCGAGGCGAGCGTCTTGCTGTCGGCAAGCGTGCGGTGGTCCAGCACATTGGCAATGGCCTCACGCACGTCCAGCATCATCAGGCGCACTTCGCATTCTTCTTCATCGCAATCGTCGCAAGGATGATAGTCGGTCTTGCTTGCGCAGGCGATGGGCGCCAGCGCGCCATCCAGCGCACGAATGATATTGCCGATGGCAATTTCATTGGCCGGACGCGCCAGACAAAATCCGCCGCCCTTGCCCTTACGGCTGACGACGAAACCGGCATTGCGCAGTTCGGTAAAGATATTGTCGAGGAACTTCCGCGGAATATGATGCTTTTCGGCGATCTCACTGGCTGAGGCCAGTTGTCCATCGGCTATTCCCGCCAGATGAACCATGGCTTTCAGGCCGTATTTGCCTTTCTTGGTAAGCATGCCACCCCTGCGAGACTTTCAGATAAAAAACGTAGCGATTAAACCGCGTTGCGACAAGTCTTTTTGCCCCCGGCGGCTCATCTTATTAGTCGTCTCTCATGGTCAGCGCCAGTGCGCCTTGCAAGGCGTCGCCGACCGGCTGCTTATAAAGTGCGCGGTGCGGCAGAAACGGTAGCGCCGCATAGGCGTTCGCCAGTCCGCCCGTCATGCTGAAGCGGCCAAGCATCCCTACGCCCAACCGATCCAGTCCGCGACGAATGAAATCGCAGGCCCGCTTGGTGATTGAAAGGCCGAGAGGATCGTCCTCCATGGCCCATTCTAAGACCAAAGGCGCGAAGGCGGCATAGTCAGCGGCAGTCGCCTTACGAGAAAAAGCGGTGATCGTACGCGCGTCATTGTTAAACTGCGTCAATACGGCATCGATCAGTCCGCTACGCGCAGCCATGCCATCGGCGGCGAGCAGTGCTTCTTCCAGCAGTTCGCGCCCCAGTCGCGCACCGCCCGCGTGATCGCTCAGCATGAAGCCGCGCCCGCCGACAATCTCAATGGTCTCGCCGGTTCGCCTGATAAAGGCAGAGCCAGTCCCGACAATGACCATGGCCCCGTCGCCATCGCCGAGCGCGCCTTGCAGCGCAGTGACCGCATCCGACACGATCCTGACCTTCCCGAATGGCAGCGCATTATAATGCGCCTCGCGGTTGGCGAGCGAATTGGCCCCGGCCAGCCCAAGCACCGCGCGCGCCTCACTTAATATCGCAACGCCCAGTCCCGCATTCACAGCGGCCTGTTCCGCTGCCTCTATTATATGCGTAAGTGCTCCCGGCGTATCGGCGCCGATATTGGCCGGCCCGCCGGTGGCGCGGCCGAGAATAGTCCCGGCTTCGTCCGTCAGGACCGCCCGGCATCCGGTTCCGCCGCCATCGACGGCAATGCGATACGGTATGTGCTTGATTGTCATATGTTTGTCGCAACTGTTCGAATCGACAGGTTTCATCGGTTGAATTTACGTTAAAAGACACCATATTGGCTGTGGAAAAGAAAATCGCAT
>NZ_JBBHKQ010000001.1:0-1035000 GCF_037482325.1 Ochrobactrum teleogrylli | reverse complement strand
GCGCGATGGTAGGCTCAGAACGGTCGGAAATCGTTCGTCGAGTGCAATGGCATAAGCCTGCCTGACTGCAAGACTGACAAGTCGAGCAGAGACGAAAGTCGGTCATAGTGATCCGGTGGTCCCGCGTGGAAGGGCCATCGCTCAACGGATAAAAGGTACGCCGGGGATAACAGGCTGATGACCCCCAAGAGTCCATATCGACGGGGTTGTTTGGCACCTCGATGTCGACTCATCGCATCCTGGGGCTGGAGCAGGTCCCAAGGGTATGGCTGTTCGCCATTTAAAGCGGTACGTGAGTTGGGTTCAGAACGTCGTGAGACAGTTCGGTCCCTATCTGCCGTGGGTGTAGGAATATTGATAGGATCTGTCCCTAGTACGAGAGGACCGGGATGGACGTATCTCTGGTGGACCTGTTGTCGTGCCAACGGCATAGCAGGGTAGCTATATACGGACGGGATAACCGCTGAAGGCATCTAAGCGGGAAACCCACCTAAAAACGAGTATTCCCTATCAGAGCCGTGGAAGACCACCACGTTGATAGGCCGGGTGTGGAAGTGCGGCAACGCATGCAGCTTACCGGTACTAATAGCTCGATCGACTTGATCACTCCCATTTACAATATCCATCAAGCTTCGCTTGACGAATACCAGCTTTAACTTCTGTCCTCACGCTGTCGCGGCTAAAGCCGCTTCGCTCCGGACAGGGCGCCGGACAACCGGCGGCACGCAGTCGCGTGCTTATTGTTTATCAGTGCAGAAAGAAAATAAGAGCAGAGGAAACAGTGAGCTAACATACTCCCTTACTGCCCTATTCCCCTACTCCCCTAATCCAGCTTCTCAATTTGTGTTCTTCGCCGACCTGGTGGTTATGGCGGAGCGGCTGCACCCGATCCCATTCCGAACTCGGCCGTGAAACGCTCCAGCGCCAATGGTACTTCATCTTAAGATGCGGGAGAGTAGGTCGCTGCCAGGTCTGCTAAGCACACAAATTAAAACATCTTCTCAAATCATACAAAACACTCCAAACATGCGATAATCGCTAAAAATACCCAACCGGTTCTAAAATAAAACACCCTGGCGCGGGGTGGAGCAGCCCGGTAGCTCGTCAGGCTCATAACCTGAAGGCCGCAGGTTCAAATCCTGCCCCCGCAACCAAACTTCCCTGAAAATACTATAAGCTTCGGTCCATGCACCATCCAGGTCGTATGCGGGTACGGCTTGTGCACGCTTCAAGGAGCAACCCGTTCGACCTGCAATCGATTCACGGGATCTATTTTTTGAGGTCTCACCTCTTCAGGATGCGAATTGACGAGCAGTCGATCAACTGTATATCGCCGTCGTAAGCATCTAATATCGCGTTGAGAATGCGCGCCCGGTGCCCTGAATGGCGCCATCTGTTGAAGCGATTTACAGTCGTACAGACCGGAGCGGGCTGGAATATCTGCCCATGGCGCACCTGTTCTCAGCCGCCAGAATATACGGTTCAAAACACGTCGAGCGTCAACGTGGGCCTTACCATGCACTTTGGTCGGATGAAGCGGTTCAATTGCGGACCATTCGAAATCAGTTAAATCAAAACGGGCCATCATTGCCTTCAAATGAATGGAGACAGTGAATCACAAACCACTCAAACCGAAAACTATTTCATGGGTATATGACCCGGTGCTTGGTTCCACAGCAGCCAATTTGCGACTTCTGGTCTGAAACGATCTAAAAGCAAGGCGCCTCTTATGAGCAACATGGGTTACCGATAGAGCTGTTTCGTTTATTGTTCGATTTCGGTGATAGCCAGTTCACGAGAATGAAATAGACGGCATTTTCCTGCCCCGATAGAAAGCGGCATAACGTTTATTGCAGGAATAACATGCCGATCTATGAGCTGGCTGCGGCGGGGGCAGCAACGTGCTGGGCACTGACGGGCCTCATTTCCGCCTGGCCAGCCGGTCATCTGGGCGCGCTTGCCTTCAATCGTGTGCGCCAGGTGTTCGTGTCGAGCCTGCTCGCCATCTACGTGATTGCCACCGGAAAATGGCAGCAATTGACCGGCGATGTCGTTCTGCCGTTGCTGCTTTCAGGTTTCATCGGCATTTTTCTGGGCGACACCCTGCTTTTCATCACGCTGAACAGGCTTGGGCCCCGCCGCTCCGGCATTTTGTTCGCCATGAATGCGCCAATGACCGCATTGCTGGGCTGGCTGGTGCTAGGTGAAACGCTTTCCCTGACCGCCGTGCTCGGTATTGTCATCACGGTTTTCGGTGTTTCGCTGGCGATCTTCTTTGGCAAGCGCGCCAATCAGCAGCATCCATGGGAAACGATCAAAGGGTCGCTGTGGGCAGGTGTCGGCCTCGGGCTTTTGTCGGCGCTTGGTCAGGCCATCGGCTCGATCATCGCACGTCCGGTGATGGAAACGGGCATCGACCCGTTTGTCGGCTCCATGTTGCGGGTCGGTATTGCCGCCACCTGTCTGTCGGTTTTGATGCAGCTGCCCTTCGCAGCCGTCAAGCCCCGCAATCCGCTCAACTGGCGGGTTGGAGCGATGACGGCCCTGACCGGCTTCCTGTCGCTTGGCGTCGGCATGACCTTGCTGCTTTTTGCTTTGTCGGGCGGGAAAGCGGGCATTGTCTCGACCATTTCGGCCACAACGCCCGTCATCATATTGCCGCTGCTCTGGCTGCGAACAGGCGAGCGCCCGGCAGCGGGCGCATGGCTCGGGGCCGCCTTTGCCGTGGTCGGCATGGCGCTGATCTTTATGCGTTAGGACGCTGCGCGTCCTTGCTGCGCGCCATCCAGCGCTCGCGGAAAGCCCTGCGCCGTGAACGCCAACGCGGGCGCGGAAGCGTCTGCGCGGATGTTTTGCTGCGCATTGCCGGGGGCGGCGACAGCAGGCGGATGAAGAACAGGATGCAGACACCGATGGTGAACAGCCAGAACATTTCGTCGGTAAGATCGTTGATCATAGTCTCATTCCAGCGGTTCGCCCGACGTTCAAAAACTTGAGTATGCGGCGTGCATCAATGATTAGGAAATTGAAATAGAACACCGGCCTGACGGAATCGGATCGGTGCATTTCAGTAGAGATAGCTTCTGGCGAAACTAAGTCCAAGTCACGATAGTGTGCTTATTTGCCAAGCTGATTATTGTGTCACGACCTTGGGTTTCAGGCGCAGGATCAGCGGCACAAACACCAGCGCGACAGCGGGGAAAACCAGCCAGTTGATGGTTTCCCAACCGGAAGCGTGCAGCAGCGATCCCGCGAAGAACGAAGCGCAGGCAACCGTGCCGAACATGATGAAATCATTGGCGCCTTGTGCCTTGCCGCGTTCGGCGGGCGTGTGGCAGTCGGTGACCATCGCGGTGGCACCGATGAAGCCGAAATTCCAGCCGATGCCAAGCAGGATCAGCGCAAACCAGAAATGGCCGACATCGAAGCCGCCGAGCGCGACGGCTGCAGCCCCGGCGATCAGGATAAGCCCGAGCGCGGTGATCTTTTCCTTGCCATAACGGGCAATCAGTTTGCCGGTGAAGAAGCTCGGTCCAAACATGGCCAGCACGTGCCACTGAATGCCAAGCGCCGCATGGTCCACCGAATGGCCATGGCCGACCATGGCGATAGGCGCCGCCGTCATCACGAAGGTCATCAGGGCATAGGAACAGACACCCGCCGCGACCGACAGGATGAAGCGCGGCATTTTCAGAATTTCGATCAGGGGTCTGCCGGTGTCGTTGTTGGCATTGGCTGCTTTGACGGCCTTGGGCGCGCGCAGCATGAACAGCACCGGCAATGCCAGGAGGCCAAGCACCGCCTGGCTCAGAAAACTGCCCGCGAACATGGCGTCGGGGATGGTATCGCGCGTCCAGATCACCAATTGCGGGCCGACGATTGCGGCGATAAGACCGCCGACCATCACATAGGAAATTGCTTTGGCCTTCATGTCGCCGCTGGCGGCGTCTGCTGCGGCAAAGCGATAGCTTTGCACATAGGCGGCATAGAGACCCGCCGCCAGCGTGCCAAGGCAGAAGATCAGGAACGATGCCGAGAAAATGCCGGCGGCTGCGATCAACCCCGCCGCCACGCCGACAAGTGCGCCGAGCATATAGGCATTGCGCCGTCCGAGTTGGCGCATGAAAAATGCGGCAGGCAATGTGCCAAGCGCGAGCCCCAGATTGAACAGGCTGACGGGCAGGGTGACAAGGGCTGGATCAGACGACAATTTCTGCCCGACAAGACCGCCAAGCGAGATGACGATGGGCGGGCTCGACGCGCCGAGCGCCTGTGCCATCGTCAGGATAAGAATATTGCGGCGAACGGACGAATTGTCGGTCATATTTTCCCTCATGCAGCGACGCAGGAAATTAACGTCATAGTTGCCCGCCGAATAGAGGAAAAATATTCCATACTGACGAAGTTGGTTTTTCCTCTCGCCGGCACGGAAGTCTTCAAAGCTTCATTGGACAGTCAAGCACGTGTCACGAAGCTTGCTTACCCAATGCGCATTGCTCAATCGGAACGGGGACATTCCATGCATCGCTCTTTAGGCACTTCGACCCTTCTCGCTAGCCTGCTGGCTTTCACCATCGCACCGGCCTCGGCTGAGGAAAAAGCCTTTCCGGCAACGCTCAAGGCTCATGCGATCCTGCCAGCCAACACGGTTATCGCGGCACCGGATGATGCGGCAGACCATTTGAAGACCTCCGGCAAGTTCACCACCGCCGACCGCAAACGCGCCGAGGGCATCGGCACGATCGAGGGCAAGGATGGCGTGCGCAAGACCGGCCTTTCGCTTCCTTTCGACGGCCAGCCGGTGCAGGGCTTTTCCGGCATCAAGACGATGGAAGATGGCAGCTTCTGGACGCTGTCGGACAATGGTTTTGGGTCGAAGCTCAACTCGCCCGATGCCATGCTGATGCTGCACAATGTGAAATTCGACTGGGACAATGGCAAGGTCGAGCGGGTAAAAACCCTGTTCCTCACAGACCCGGACAAGAAGGCGCCGTTTCCGATTGTCATGGAAGGCGCGGAAAAGCGCTATCTGACCGGGGCCGATTTCGACGTGGAATCGATCCAGCCGGTGGCGGATGGTTTCTGGGTGGGCGAGGAATTCGGTCCCTTCCTTTTGAAATTCGATACTGAAGGCAAACTGACCGACGTATTCGCGACGCAGGTGGGTGAAACGCCGGTCGTTTCGCCGGACAATCCGAAGCTCGCTTTGCCTGCCAATCCGAGCCTCAAACTTCCGGCATACAATCTGAAGCGTTCGGGTGGCTTCGAAGGCCTTGCCATGTCGAAGGATGGTTCGAAGCTTTATGGTCTTCTCGAAGGCCCGCTTTTCGTCGATGGCGCGCCGGAAAAGACCGAAAGCGGCAAGACCGGCCTGCGTATTATCGAGTTCAGCGTGGCCGACAAGAAATGGACGGGTCGTTCGTGGCTCTATCCTCTGGCCGATGGCGGCGAAGCAATTGGCGATTTCAACATGCTGGACGCCAGCACGGGTCTGGTGATCGAGCGTGACAACGGCGTTGGTGTTGCGGAAAAGGCCTGTGCCGATCCGAAGAAGCCGCAAGCCGATTGCTTCGACGTGCCGTCCCAGGTGAAGCGCATTTACAAGATTTCCTTCGACGACAGCAATGTCGGCAAGGAAGTGCGCAAGATCGGCTATATCGACCTGCTGGCCATTGCCGACCCGGACAACAAGCGCCGTCAGGGCGGTCATGACGCCATTTACGACATGCCCTTCCTGACCATCGAAAATGTCGACCGCGTAGACGATACCCATATCATCGTCGGTAACGACAACAATCTGCCGTTCTCGGCTGGCCGTTCGCTCGACAAGGTTGACGACAATGAATTCGTGCTGCTGGAAGTCGGCGATTTCCTGAAAGCCGAATAAGCCGCTTGTGCCATGATTGAAGAAAAGCCGCGGGATCGTCTCGCGGCTTTTCTGTCTGTGCACGACAGAACTGCCGACATGGAAGTTTTCTTCGCTCTATCTATTTGTTTTTGCGCATTATCCTACGCAAAACCGCTTCGCACTTTTGCTGGAAATGCTCTATGGTGCCCTAAAGTTCTATGGAGGAAGCCGTTGAAGATTTTTATTTTCGGCAGTGTGAATGTGGATGTCAGCGCCCGCATGGCGGCGCTGCCTCGTCCGGGGCAGACGGTGAATGCATCGGGCTATGGCATCGGTCTCGGCGGCAAGGGCGCCAATCAGGCTGTGGCTGTCGCCAAGCTTGGCGGCGATGTGCGTTTTGTCGGCGCGGTGGGCAACGATGCTTTCGGTGATCTGGCCGTCAAGCAGATGCAGGAATTCGGGCTCAATACGGTTGGCGTGCGTGTGACCGATGGTGTCGATACGGGCATGGCGATCATTCAGGTTGACGAGGCCGGCCAGAACACGATTGCGGTTTGTGCGGGTGCCAATGCGCATTGGTCGGCAGCCGATATCGACGCTTATGCTGCCGATATTGCCAAGGCGAAGATCACCCTCTTGCAGCGCGAAGTGCCGCATGAGGTTAATCTGGCTGTTGCAGGGGCGGTAAGGGCTTCCGGCGGTCAGGTGCTGTTCGATCCGGCGCCGGTTGGCGATGCCAGCCGCATGGCGGACCTGATCGCACTTTGCGATATCATCTCACCAAACGAGACGGAAGCCGCCGAAATCACCGGCATTGAGCCAACCGATCTGGCCTCGGCAGAAGCGGCAGGCCGCAACCTTCTGGAACGCGGCCCCAAGACTGTCATCCTCAAGCTTGGCAGTCGTGGGGCACTGCTGGTCACGGCGGATGAGGTCAGGCATTTCGAGCCATTCAAGGTCAAAGTCGTGGATACGGTCGCTGCCGGTGACAGTTTCAATGGCGGCTTTGCGGTTGCCTATGCGGATGGAAAATCGCTGCATGATTGCGTGCGTTTCGCGTCCGCCTCGGGCGCGATAGCAGTCACGCGGGCAGGTGCTGGTGCGGCAGCACCGACCGCGCGCGAAGTGGAAGCGCTGATCGCCAGCGCCTGAATTTCAGTCGTCAAACAGCAAGCCGCGCTGGCTGGACCAGCGCGGCTTTTTCGTTTTGACGAGGGATCAGAGCGTCGCCAGACGTTCCGTCAAAAGCGCGAAGAAACCATCCGCATCGACATCCTTGATGAAGAGCGCGTTCTTCGGGCGGTCGGTCACTTCCCACCAGTCGACGACGGTTTCACCGATGGTCAGCTCCGAATTGATTTCGATTTCCACATTGCAATGGCGACCGGAGTAAAGCTCCGGCTTCAACAGATAGGCGATCACGTTTGGATCATGCAGCGGGCCGCCATCGGTGCCGTATTTCGCCTCGTCATAGCGCTCGAAGAATTCGAGCCATGCCGCGACGACTTCACCGACATGGGTGCCGAGACCGCGAATGGCGGCGATGCGTTTTTCGGTGGTCAGCACTTTGTGCGTCACATCGAGCGGCAGCATGGTGATCTGGATGCCGGATTTGAACACAACCGCTGCGGCATGCGGGTCGACATAGATGTTGAATTCCGCCGAAGGCGTGATGTTGCCGCCTTCGAAATAGCCGCCGCCCATCAGCACGATTTCCTTGACGCGTTCGGCGATCTTCGGTTCGCGGATCAGCGCGGAGGCGATGTTGGTGAGCGGTCCCAGCGGGCAAAGCGTGACGGTGCCGGGTTCCTCTTTCATCAGCGTTTCGATGATGAAATCGACGCCGTGCTGCGCCTGCAGCGGCATTGTCGGCTTGGGCAGGTCATAGCCGTCGAGACCGGTTTTGCCATGCACGTTTTCAGCCGTCACAAGCGGGCGTACCAGCGGGCGGATGGAACCTGCAAACACCTTGGTGTCCGGCTTCTTCGCCACTTCGCAGATGGTGCGCGCATTGATTTCCGTGCGCGCCAGCGGGCCGTTGCCCGCAACAGCGGTAATGCCGAGAATGTCCAGCTCCGGGCTTGCGAGCGCCAGCAGAATGGCAACGGCGTCGTCCTGACCGGGATCGGTATCGATAATGATTTTACGGGCCATGTTAGGGTTCCTAATAGGGGAATTAAAGAGCGTTGCGCGCTGCATCGACCGTCTGGTCGACAAGCGCTTCGAAAGAGATTTTCGCCGGGCGGCGCATATAGGTGACGATGTCGTCGGCCAAAAGCGGCTTCGACCAACGTTCCGCGATGATACCGGAGCCGTGCTGGATGGCGATCATGCTCAGGATCTGCGCGGCGTTGCAGTCGACGTCGTGACCAATGCCGCACACGATTTCGAGCGTGCGGTCGAAATCGCCTTCGCCGAACCACAAGGCGATAACCTGAGCCGCCGCATTCGGATAGACGTGGATCCAGTTATATTCGGCATATTCCGCATCGCATTTCGCCCATGCGTCCTGCCAGCTGGCTGCGGAATGGCAGGCATCAAGCGCGAAGGCCAGAACAGCGCCATATTCCGTTTCGGTTGAAAACAGCCCAATCGTTGAGACAAGCAGTTCGCGCGTGTCTTTCACCACAAAAGCGCAGGCGGCCATGACGGCGTTGAACACCTCGCCCAGAATGCCGTTGCCGGCATGGGAGATTTCGGCGTCCATCCATGCAAGCCGTGCCGCTTCGCGGGCGCGACCGGGCACAACCATGCCGCAAATGGTGCCACGCATCTGCGCGCCGATCCATTCATCGAATGGATTGTCTGATGTGCCGGTTTCCGGCGGCGTCAGGCCACGGCGCATATTGGAAAGCGCGATGGCTTCCGCCGACCAGCCAAGCGGGATCAGCGCGGTCCAGCGCTCGGCAATATCGCGGCTGGTGACAGCGGAACCCTTGTCGCCAAAGGCTTCCAGAAAGGCGATTTCGAAGGTGATATCGTCATTATAGGTGTTGGGCTCGCGCACATAATCGCGGATCGGCCCGAAAACCTCCATGATGTTTTCAGCCGTATAGCCTTCCAGTGCCGTTCCCGCCGCCGCGCCCACGAGTTGCGCCATCCATGCGGCTGCGGTGCGGTCGCGGAAATCGTCTGCATGCACAGCGTAGAGCACATCATCCGGCCATTGGACGGCGGCGTCGAACTCCTCCCACGACCCATATCGCACTGTCTTCTGCGAAATGTGGTTCGGGTCGGGCGTTGCTGCCCGCATCAGCACGCGCAGGCGCATGTCGATCCGGTAGAGCGTTTCGAAATCGCCACGCTCAAGCGCTGCCAGCCCATCGCTGAGAAGCTCTGCATAGGGTTCCAGCACATAGCCCTTGTTTTCGAGCGATTGCAGCGCGCCTGCCATCAGGCATTCGGGTGCTGCCGATCCGGGCACATTGCTTTTCCAGAACATGGCCATGAGATCGTCCTGCGCCTTCATGACGGCGCTCGCATCCCATGTCTGTTCTTCCGCCGTCCGCACCACGGGTTTGGTGTCGCGCAGCAGATCGCGGGTCAGTTCCCAAGCCTTCATGTTCTTCTCATTTTCATGCATGTCAGGAGTTCTTCAATTGCCGTGCGCGCCGCTGCTTGCGGGCGGCATGGATCGTCAGCACGACCACCGGAACGAGATAGGGGATCATCTGCATCAGTTCGAACGGCAGTCCGAGACTTTGCAGCGTGATGGCAAGCGATTCCGCAGCCGCCAGTACAAGGCTCGCGGCAAGCGTGCCCCATGCCGTTCCCTGTCCCATCACTTCGGCTGCAATCGCGATAAAGCCGCGACCGGCAGTCATGTTCTGGGCAAACCAGGTCACATAGCCCAGTGAAAGATAGGCGCCCGCCGCACCGCCGAAGAGGCCGGACAGGACAAGCGCCTGCATCTGCACACGCCGGACCTGAATGCCTGCGGCGCGCGCCGATTTGGGATCGACGCCGGTGGCGCGCAGATGCAGGCCGAAACGGGTGCGCATCATCAACAGGCTGACCGCCGGGACGGCCAGAAGGGCGGCGAAGGTCAGCACATGAATATTGCCGATGAAAGGCACTGGCAGGCTTGGCAATGCGCCGCTTTTCAGCGCGCCCGACATGCCCTTGTCGCCGGTGGCGAGATAAAGGCCGAGCGTGGTTGCCGCCGCCGCCGCAATGTTGAGCGCAATGCCGGTCATGATGAGGTCGGTGCCGAGACGGTTGACCGAAACCGACATGATCCAGCCGAGAAGCGCGCCCGCAATCAGCGCGGCCAAAAGGCCGATGGCCGGGCTTCCCGTTGCGGCACTGGCCAGAACGGCGATGAGCGCCGCCACAAGCATCATGCCTTCCATGCCGATGTTCAGAACACCGGCGCGGTCGGAAATCATCACGCCAAGCGCTGCCAGCAGAAGCGGCGTCGCCACACGCAGGATCGTGCCGATGAAGGACGGATCGAGAATTTGTGCGAGAACGGTGCTCATGGCTGCACTCCGGCTTGTTCGCCTTCACGATTGCGCAGGCTTCGGATCAGCCGCAGCACGGTCGGATGGTTATGGATGACGCTGGCCGTGGCACCCACCATGATGGCGGCGGTCACCAGCCCGACCACCTCGGTCGGAATATTCATGTTGCGGGCGAGAAGATCGCCGCCCACCTGAACAAAGCCGAGGAACAGGGCAGCCGGGATGAGCATGAACGGGTTTTCCCGCGCCAGAATGGCGACGACAAGGCCGGTCCAGCCATAGCCGGGCAGGTCCAGCCAGGAAAAGCGCGCATGAAGCCCGAGCACTTCGAGCGCCCCTGCCATGCCCGCCACCAGACCGCCGACAATCTGCGCCCGCATGATGATACGTTTCAGCGGTAGGCCGAGATGATTGGCGAAGCCGGGGCTGGAGCCCGCAATGCGGATATCAAGGCCGGAGCGCGTCCAGTAAAGCCAGATGCCGCCCGCGATACAGGCCAGAATGGCGATGATCGAGCCGCTGTTGAGGCGTGTGCCCGCCAGAAGCCGGTCGAGCTTGGCCTCGGCGGGAATTCTGTAGGACATCATGCCGCCCGCAGCCGGATCGCGGATGACATAATTCAGCACGAACAGGCCGAGGAACAGGAAGGCATAGTTCAGCACCAGCGAGGTCACCATTTCCGATGCGCCGTAGCGCAGGCGCAAAGCCGCCGGAATGGTGCAGGCAAAGCTGCCCGCAACCGCGCCGCACAGAATGGCGACAGGCAGCGAGAACCAGCCGAGCGACGGGATCAGCACGGCACCCGTCACCGCGCCGAGCGCGCCCAGAAAGAAGCCGCTTTCGGCACCGAGATTGAACAAGCCGGAGCGGAACATGATGGTGATGGCAAGCCCGGTCAGCATGATCGGTGTTGCCGCTTCCACCATATTGCCCATATGGCGGATGCTGCCGAAGGGGCCGAGGAAAAACGTCTTCAGAATCGCCGCCGGGTCATCCTGCATCAGTGCCAGCGGCACCAGCAGCACGGCCATAATGACGGCAATGACCAGCACGGTCAGGAAGAACGGAACGAGGGAAGCCAGAATTTTGCGCATCAGGCAGCCACCTTGGTTCCGAGCATATAGGGGCCGAGCGTCGCAGGTGTGATGTCGGGCCCGTTTTCAAGATGGGCAACGATGCGCCCGTTGAAAAGCACAACGACACGGTCGCTGAGGCGCAGCAATTCGTCGAGATCGGCGCTGACCAGCAGAACCGCGCAGCCGCCCTGCGCCACTTCATCGATGCGGCGATGCAGGAAAGCCGCCGCCGAAACGTCGATGCCGCGCGTCGGCTGATCGGCGATGAGAAATTTCGGATTGGTCGCCAGCTCGCGCGCTGCAATCAGCTTTTGCGCATTGCCGCCGGAAAGGGAATCGAGCCGCTCCGTAATCGCGCCGGCGCGCACGGAATAGCGCCTGATCATATCCTGCACGCGCGTCTTGATCGCATTCCAGCGCAGGAACGGCCCCTGATCGGTGTCCGGGTTGCGGTCGGTTCCAGCGATGGCATTTTCCGCCAGCGACAGGCCCGGCGCGCCGCCTTGCGAAAAGCGGTCGGCAGGAAGATAGGCAAGGCCCTTTTTGCGCCAGCTGGCCGTATCGGCGCGCAGCATGTTTGCGTCGTTGAAGCTGATAGTGCCGGTCGCGGCTTCCGCCAGACCGGACAGGACGGAGACGAGGCCGCGCTGGCCGCTGCCATCCACACCCGCAACGCCGACGATTTCGCCTGCGCCAATGGTGAGGGTGATATCGTTGATGCGGTCGGCAGGATCGGGCGCCATGGTCGTCACGCCATTCATGGTGAGAACAGTTCTGGTCGGACCGGTCTTGTGGGCGCGTTTTGGAATATCCACCGCGTGGCCCATCACCATCTGCATGATGGCATCGTCGGGCACATCGGCAAGCTTTTCCGTGCCGGTGACAGCACCGGCGCGCAGCACGGTGACGCTTTCCGCCAGTTCGCGCACTTCGTTCAGCTTGTGCGAAATGAAAAGAATGGTGATGCCGTCGTCGCGCAGGCTTTTCAGCCGTCGCATCAGTTCCTCGATCTCCGGCGGAGAGAGAACGGCAGTCGGTTCATCGAGGATCAGCAGGCGTGTGCGGCGCGCCAGCGCCTTCAGGATTTCGACCTTTTGCTGGGCTGCGACGGATAGTGTGCCCGTGATCGCATCCGGGTCGGCATGCAGGTCATAATGCTGCATCAGTTCATCGACCATTTTGCGCGCGGCAACGCGGTCGATCAGCCCGGCCTTCACCGGTTCATGGCCGAGAATGATGTTTTCGGTCACGGTCAGCGTCGGCACCAGCGAAAAATGCTGGTGCACCATGCCGATGCCCTTGGCTGCGGCATCTTCGGGCGACCATGCGGTAATGTGCTGGCCATCGACGACGATTTCGCCCGCCGTGGCATTCTCGATGCCGAACAGGATTTTCATGAGCGTCGATTTACCGGCACCGTTCTCGCCGCAGATGGCGTGGATCGATCCGGCGCGGATCGTAAACGACACGTCGCGCAGCGCGACGGTGCCGTTCGGATAGACCTTGCTCACATCGCGGAAGGCGACGATGGCATCGCCGCCTTCATGTGTTTCAGCTTGATTTGCCACGATCAGGGACGAACCTTGTTGCGCATGGCATTGAGGTCTTCAGTGCTGAGCCCAAAGCCGGTCGGAACCGTGATCTTTCCTTCGGAAATTTCGTCGGAGGCCTTCTTGATGGCATCCTTGGTTTCCTCGCTGGCCATGGTGGCCATGTTGCCATCCATCACGATGCCAACTGCGCCTTCCTTCAGGCCAAGCGCTTCCGCCTTGCCGAAAGGCAGGTCGCCTGCCTTGAAGCGATCATAGGCCTGCAACAGGCTGACATCGACGTTTTTCAGCACGGAGCTGACAACCTGCTTGGCAATGGCCGGGTCGCTGTCCTTGAAGATCGCTTCCTGATCGGAATCGACGCCGAGCACATATTTGCCGGTTTCCTTGGCAGCCGAAAGCTGGCCGAGGCCGGTCTGCGACGCGACCACAAAGCCAAGCGCCACATCGGAGCGATATTGCGCGAGGCCGAGTTCCTTGCCCTTGGCGGCATCCATGAATGAACCGGCATAGGAAATGGCGATCTTCACATCCGGCGTGACCGACTGTGCGCCTGCAATATAGCCAGCGAGGAAGTCGTTGATGACCGGAATATCCATGCCGCCGAGGAAGCCGAGATTCTTGCCCGTATCGCCAAGCTTGCCGTCTTTCAGCAGCGAAGCCGCCAGCATGCCGCCGAGATAGGAGCCCTCGTTCTGCTTGTACTGGATGGAATAGACGTTGTCATAGCCGCCTTCTTCATAAGGCACGCTCGCATCGTAAAGCACGTATTTCTTGTCCGGATACTGCTTGGCGACCGAACCGACGGTTTCCGACATCTGGTAGGTGCCGCCGATGATCAGGTCCCAGTCCTGTTCGGACGCGTCGAGGAAGACCGGCTCCCACTTGGTCGGATCGTCGCCGATTTCGAGAATCTTGGTCTCTACCTCGTCGCCATATTTGTCCTTGATCATCTTCATGCCCTTGGCGGCGGAATCAAAGAATGATTTGTCGCCGAGCGCGCCGTTGATGATTAGGAGGATCTTGTCCTTGGCTTCCGCTGCGGTAGCGAAAGTGCCGATCGCCGTGGTGGCGGCAAGAGCTAAGGCAAGATGAATTATTCCCCGTCTGGTGGATTTGAGCACAACGCAACTCCATTTTCTTGTTTGAATGAGATGGTTTTTCCTTGCTCCGGCAAAAATGCCACCCCGCAGAACCCCCATGCATGATGCGATCAAACGATGATGGGTGGCGGGAGTCAATCTCCTTCGATTCCCGTCACTGTGGACAATAGTTTTCGGCAAACGAAAAGCATGGCTTCTGCAATGCAATCCGCTCCTGTAAGTTGCCCGGCATCTTGTTGTTGATGGGGTGGTCGTGAAGAAAATCGTTGGACTGGCAATTCTTGCACTGCTCTTGGCGGTGCCCGCTTATGCTGAAGACGACTGGAAGGCCGTCGAAGAGGTCAAGCCTTACGCCATTACCGGGCAGACCGGCATTGATCTCTATCGATCCATTGGCCAGCGCGGGCCGAAGATCGGGATTGGACGGGTGATCGCCCATACGAGCTATGTGCTGACCTGGGACCGCAAATTCGATAAAAGCAACAATGGCTGCACGATTCTGTCGGCAAAACCGAAGCTGAAGATCACCTATACGCTGCCGAAGCCGTCACAAAAGCTGCCGTCGCCGGTGCGCGAAAACTGGGACGTCTTCATCGAAGGCATCCGCAAGCACGAGCTGGTGCATGGCGACAGCGCCAAGGACATGACGCGGGAAATCGTGCGCCGTACGGTTGGACTTTCCGTGCCCAACGATCCGAAATGCCAGAAAATGCGCAAGGTGCTGATCAAGGAAATCACCGATCTGGTTGCCGTGCAACGCGCGCAAGGCCGCGATTTCGACCGGGTCGAAATGGGCAATGGCGGCAATGTGCAGCAGCTTGTCCTCGCGCTGGTGAATGGCGGCTGATCAGAGTTCCATCACGTCACGCCGGTCTTCGGCGATCAGCTTGCGGATCTGCTGTACGATCTGGTCGCCATGCGCCTTGCCGAGCCGGTCTGCCGTTTCGACATCCTGCTCCTCAATAGCGCGGATCATGTCTTCGTGCTCCGTCACATATTGTTCCGGCAGCTGGTCCGAGAAGGACGAATAATAAAGGCGCAGCAAACGACGGCCTTCATCAAGAAGGCGTGCGAAAAAACTCGTATAGAACGGATTGCGCCCGGCCTCGGCAATCGCCGCATGAAAATCGTGATTGGTCGAAATCATGTCCAGCGCGTTTTGTGCGCGCACGGCCCTGGCAAAATCTTCCTGATGGGCGCGGATGATCTTGAGGTCCGCTTTGGTGCGGTGGCGTGCGGCAAGCCGCGTCGTGACGCGGTACATCAGGGTGATCGCGTCGAAAAAGGCAGGCAGGCTCAGAAAGTCGATATTCGAAACCACCGTCGAGCGGTTGGGGAGCGTCGTCACCAGCCCGTCGCTGGCAAGCCTCACAAGCGCCTCGCGGATCGGCGTGCGCGACATGGCAAAGCGTTCGGCCAGCTGGTTTTCATCAATGGGGCTGCCGGGCGCGAGCGAAAGATCGATGATTTCATCGCGCAGCACATCATAGACCATCTTGACGCCCGAGCCCTTCTTGCGGTCGGCAGATTGGCCCTCAGACCGGTTTGCCGATTGGCTGGATGGTGCATTGCTCATGGCGTGTCCTTTATTGAAAGGGGCGGGCGGGAAGAGCCGGGAGGCATGCTTTCACGCCGTTATCCGCAATAACCTTTGTGATGGTGATTAGATCGTAGTTGCAATTGAAATTTTAGTCGACAAGAAAAATACATTGTGTATATTTGATTTCATACAAGGCTTGCTCAAGCCGGTAGTAGACTCTGGTTGATTGAAAAACGCGTTGAAGAGATTCAAGGACAGGACCATGACTTCTGATATTTTTTCCGGCTGCATTCCCGCACTCATGACGCCATGCAAGCCAGACCGTACGCCGGACTTCGATGCGCTGGTGCGCAAGGGCAAGGAACTGATCGCCGCTGGCATGTCTGCCGTCGTCTATTGCGGTTCGATGGGCGACTGGCCGCTTCTCACCGACGAACAGCGCATGGCGGGCGTTGAAGCGCTGGCCAAGGCTGGCGTGCCTGTCGTCGTCGGCACCGGCGCGGTCAACACGGCTTCCGCTGTCGCTCACGCTGCTCATGCCCAGAAAGTTGGCGCAAAGGGCCTGATGGTCATCCCGCGCGTTCTGTCGCGTGGTTCGTCGATTTCCGCCCAGAAGGCGCACTTCAAGGCCATTTTGGCGGCTGCGCCCGATCTTCCGGCGGTCATCTACAACAGCCCCTATTACGGCTTTGCCACCCGCGCCGATCTTTTCTTCGCGCTGCGCGCTGAGCATCCGAACCTGATCGGCTTCAAGGAATTTGGCGGGGCGGAAGCCATGCGTTATGCGGCAGAAAACATCACCAGCGCCGATGACGATGTGACCCTGATGGTCGGTGTCGATACGGGCGTGTTCCACGGCTTCGTCAATTGCGGCGCAAAGGGTGCCATCACCGGCATCGGCAATGTGCTGCCGAAAGAAGTGCAGCATCTGGTATCGCTTTCCAAGGCCGCTGCTGCGGGCGATGTTGAGGCCCGCGTTGCCGCGCTTGAACTGGAAGCCGCACTTGGCGTGCTGTCCTCCTTCGATGAAGGCCCGGACCTCGTCCTGTTCTACAAGCATATGATGGTCGTGACCGGAAACCCGGAATACGAACTGCATTTCAACGAGACGGACAAGCTGTCCGATGCCCAGCGCGGTTATTGCGAAGCACAGCTGAAGCTGTTCCAGACCTGGTATGCAGAGTGGAACAAGCAGGGCGGCGCGGTCGCGAAATACGCAGCCTGAATTTTATAAAATTCGCAAATAAAAAACCCCGCCAATTGGCGGGGTTTTTTTATTTGGTTGCGGTCCGACCTACGCGACGGCGTCGAGGCCCTTCTGGCGCAGCATTTCGAGCTGTTCCATTTCCGCCTGCGTCAGCGAAATGCCCTTGGAGAGCGATTCACGTCGGGCCGCGAAACGGCGCTGCGAAGGCAGGCGCGCACCCTGACCGGCAATGGCTTCCAGCAGGATTTCGCCGTGCTGAATCGGATTGAGACGCCCACCGGCCATGCGTGTCGGGTCGAAAGCGAGGATCAGTTCGCCGTGGCGCGGGGCAATCGTCGTGGTGCCGAGATAGGCGAGCGCTTCCGGGCTGCTGAAATCGCCGATCATGGAGCCGGCCAGAAGCTCGATCATGGTCGAAATGGCCGAACCCTTGTGCTGGCCGAAGGGCAGCATGGCGCCTGCTAGGGCTGCTTCCGGATTGGTGGTCGGATTGCCTTCGGCGTCGACCGCCCAGCCTTCCGGCAATTGCTTGCCGGCGCGGCGGTAAAGTTCCAGTTCGCCGCGTGCCGCGACACTGGTTGCAAAATCGAACACATAGGGGTTTTCGCCAGTGCGCGGCCAGCCAAACGCAAATGGATTGGTGCCAAGAAGCGGCTTGCTGCCGCCCGCAGGCGCAACGGTCGCATAACTCGGGCACATGGCCATGGCTGCGAGGCCTTCGTCGGCCAGCGCTTCCACTTCCGGCCAGAGGGCTGCGAAATGGGTGCAATCATTGATGACGAGGGCGGCCAGACCGAGCTTGCGCGCCCGTTCGATCAGCGCCGATTTGCCGGTTTCGAATGCGAGATTGGCAAAGCCGCCGTGAGCTTCGACGCGCACCACGGCGCTGTCATCCACGGTCAGCACGGGCACGGCATCGGTCGCCACCTTGCCGCTCTTCACGGTGCGCAGGCAGCCTTCGATGCGGTAAATGCCATGCGATTTGCAGCCGTCGCGTTCTGCGGCGACGATGGTGCGCGCGATTGCGGCTGCATGGTCATCGCTGAATGTGGCGTTGCGGAGTGTGTCCTTCACGAGTTCGAACAGTTCATCGACCGTAATCAGGATGGCGTCGCTCATCGTGATGTCCTTTCATGCAGCAAAACCGGGAAAAATCGTTCTCCTGTGCATAAGGGCTGCATACACAGAAGTCATCCGAAATTGTGGTTTTGCCTCTCATGAAAGAGAACGACATTATGCAGGCAAGGCATCATCTGTCCCCTGACGGATGATGCCGAGCCCGATCATTTCAGATCATTTGCGACCCAGTTCAAGATAAGTAATGCCGAACACGACAAGTGGCATGGCGGCAATCATTCCAAACGCGATCCAATGGAGCCACTGCATAGTGTGGTCCTCCGTTGTTGTGTTGTTGGAGAAAGTGGGCGGTGTTGGCCTCCGCCTCACATCAACCAGAGTGTGACTGCCGCAGCGATCACGAATGCGGCGGCAAAACTGCTTTCCAGTCGGTAGTACCAGAGCATGACAGCCTCCGTTATGGTTAACGAATGCTTAATAAACGCGGCTCTGGCGATTTGGTTCAATCGGCCCTGTAACATAATTGAGAGCGGCTTCGTGATGCGAAGCCGCTCTGCCGTGCCTTTACCAGTTGACGCGCAGGCCGACATTGCCCTTCAGCGTGTAGCTGTCGCCGAAATTATTCAGGCTTGTGTTGACCAGTCCTTCGCCGAACACGGAATAGCGCTGATTGTCGAAATCATAGCTGCCGCCGACGCCGAGACCGCCCCACAGACGATCCTGACGGCTTGCCAGGCTGACGCCTGCGAGATCGGCACGGGTGCCGTCGCGGAATTCGTAATAAAGGTTGGCGATGCCGTAGAGGCTGGCGCGGTCGGTTGTGCCCTTGGCGTTCTGCCAGGAAGATGCGTAATCGAGATTGAGGCCGAGACGGCCTTGCAGGCTCTCGCCACGATCAAACCGCACGGCACTGCCGAAACCGTCGATGAAGTTGTCGGCGTCCACCGACGAACAGACCAGCTGGCCTTGTGGTGTGACCGACAAATCGTTGTCGATGGCGAGTTTCTGCCCGCTTTCCAGCGACAGCGCATAGCCGAAAGCATGGCTTCCGGTGGCGAGCGCCGATGCGCCTTCTGCCGATGTGGTCAGGTCGCTGTCATACCATGTCGCCTGCGCCAGCCCGTCTGCATAAAAGCCGTTCTCGCCATACCAGGTCAGGGTTCCACCGAGGCCATAACCATCCGTGGAAATATCGCCGGACACGAAGTCGCTGGACGATGTTCTGGTTTTGCCATGCATATATTGGCCGAAGATGCCGCCAATGAGGCGACCCTGCTCATTTTCCAGAAATGCGCCGTCAATACCCGCCTGCATCTTGAAGATGTTCTGACGGATTTGGGTTCCGGTGGTGCTGTAGTCGGCTTCAAGACGATTATGCGCGCCTTCAATGCGGCCCCAGACGCCATTGCCCATGGAGGTTGCGGTTTCCTTGTCGGAAGACGTGGTTTGCCCTACCCAGACGCGGTTGCCCGTGCGCTGGCGCAGCGAAGAGACGCCGTTCATCCCAAGCAGATGCTGCGAATAGGCCTCATAGACCGGCGCACCGGCTTGCAGCTTGCCTTCCGGTTGTGGTTCCGGCTTCTCTGGAACTGGATTTTCAGTGTTGGGGTTTTCCGGATTGGGGTCAGGATCTGGCGTGGGGATCACTGGCGTCTTCTTGGAAATCAGATACCAGTCATTGGTGTTCTGACCTTCAGCATTGCCTTTATAAAGGCCGTACTCATACGCGCCGATCACCACAGCGGGTCTGCCGCCTGCACGATATTGCGCGTCCAGTATGAAATCACCGTCAGAACTGCCGTTGACCTTGATGACTTCGATGCCCAGCGTCGTGCTGTCGCCCGTTCCACCGCGATTATTGACATGGAGGAAGCTGGTGCCCGACGTATTGCCATCAATCACGATCGTGTTCGTGTTCGACGTGTCGTCGCCAAGAACGGCATTGATCGTCAGCATGCCGTTATTGCCGACATAATCGCCGGTAATGTGGAGATTGTTGCTGGTCGATGTGCCGAAATTGACATTACCCGCATTGGCGAGCGTCACCAGTGTCTGATCCATGTCGTTGAGATCGAGCGTCGCGCCGGACGAAACTGTAAAAGCCGATGACGTGCTGAAGGCGTTGGTCGCACCCGCTTTCAGGGTTCCGGCTTCGATATTGGTGTCGCCGCTATAGGTGTTATTGCCCGTCAGGGTGGTGGTGCCCGTTCCGCTCTGGAACACGGCACCGTTTCCAGAAATGTCCGCGCTGAAATCAAACGCATTGTTGCGGTTGAATGCCAGTTCGCCCTCATTGGAGATTTGCTGGCTGGCCAGACTGCCCGTCGCGCCGCCCGCACCGAGCTGAAGGCGCGCACTGGCTGCAATCGACGTTGCGCCGCTATAGCTGGTCGCGCCAGCCAGAGTGAGAACACCGCTGCTGATCGTGACGCCGCCCGTGCCGCTGATATCGCCGGCATATGTTGTGCTTGCGTTTGTGATCTCGAGTGTCTTGGTTCCAAGCCGAACCTCGCCCGTGCCAGTCAAGGTCTGGATCGATGTAGAAGCGGCGTTGATGGCCGTAACGTCAAACAATCCATCTACGTTGATGAGGCTGGATGTTTTCAAGCTTCCTGCGGCACGGAGCTCAATCGTGCCCGATTGAATATCCGTGATGCCGGTATAGCTGTGGGTTCCTGCGCCCGTCCATAGCAGACCGTCGCCCGTTTTGACTATGCCGCCCGTTCCGGAAATCGCCCCACTGATGACGACCGTATTATTGGCATGGGTTGCGTTGATAGTGAGTGTCTTGTCGGTCAAGCCAATAGCGCCGAAATATGCAAGTGTGACAGTGCTGCCATTCGGATTGTCGACAACGAACGCTACATCATTGACAAGTTGAAATCTTCTGGGGCCTTGACCACCCGACCCGCTGGCGGAGGAATGGAAGCCAATCCCGTCGACGCCGTAAATAACTAACGTACCGCCAGAGTTCGAGCCTCCAATACCGTTGCCATTTAGAGTGGAGCCGTCAAGAACGTCGATCCTGCCAACGGCATAGGTTTGTCCGGAGCTGATTGATATGCTTTGGGTGCCCGGGTTGATGATCACAGTGTCAGCGGCTGTTGGAACAGCATTGTTGCTCCAGTTGCCTGCTGTGCTCCAAAGGCCGCCAGCTGATGGGCCTATGTATTCGACGTCCGCTGCATTTGCGGTAAGAGGAAATGCAAGCAGCGCCGTGCTCGCAGAAAGGACGGCTGCCAGTTTGTGCAATGGGTAGGTCCGCATCAAATTATCCTGCATAGTTCAAGGGACAACCAACGTCGGTTGTCTTGGCCCGCCGACTTTCGTGGGGGCACGGTCGGCTGTGTCTGTTCAGATTGTTTGGGAGCTTGCGTCGTGCTGGGGCTTCAACGCTGATCCTGCGACGCAGGGTGCTATGGGGTGAAGTGCCTTGCGCAAGACTGCATGTTTAAATGTGTCATGGCTGCACAATCGTAAGTTGCGCTGAGGCGGATAAAGGCATAGCGGTTCTTTCGGTAGGTATAGAATCGCTTATTAGGATAAATTATATAAATTATATTTGAAACAGTAAAAGAAGTTTCCGAAAGTGTTTTCTTTAATTAAGTCGTCATCAAATTATATATTGCTAATATAATAGAATAGTAAATATTAACAACATTTTAACATCCTGATCCATTCACGCTGGGCTTTCGACGTGACCAAATTGCCGGGTCATTTGCTCACGTAAAGCGGAACCGAAAGCGTAAGAAACGCTGCGGTGCCCTCGACCCGGTTTTCGGTGTGAAACTCACGCAGCAATTTCACCCGCGCCTGAACCGGTGTTTTATCGAATTCGAAATTGTAGCTCGCGGTTACACCGAGTGCCGCCACGCGCCCGCGATAGCCGCCGAGCACGGCTCCGCTGCCGCTGTCGTCGCTGATCTGCTGGTAATAATAGCCGATGGCACCGAGCGAGAACTGTTTCGAGAAATATTGCGAAACCGCGCCTTCCACATGGAATTCGGTTCCGGTGCGGTAATCGGTTTCGTGGTTTTTCCCGTTGAAGGTGAAGCCGACTACGCCGGATATGTCGAGGCCGCGCGCCGGGTCGAACCAGGTTCCCGCAGCGGAAAGATCGCCACCCCAACGGTGGAAGGCAATATTGGCGAGCGAGTCCTTCTGGTAGTCCCCAATGGGAACATTGACCATACCATTGAGGCTCCAATGGAAGTCGCCGCTGTTCCAGCCGATTGTAGTGGTGACAACCGGATCACCGATCCTGGTAACGCTGTTGTCGATATCGCCCGAATAGGGTCCATAGACCAGATCAGCATCGACACTCTGATGGCCGAAGGGTGTGGTCAAGCCAAAGGCCAGCCGTCCTCCCAGAAGTTCATAGGGCGTGGACCATATGAAGGTTGGGAGGTCGACAACGGCCTTGGCATCGACACCGAAACCAACCACGCCGCCCAGCGGCAGCGGCGCGGACGCACCGGCACTTGCGCGATAGAAGTAGGTGTCGTTCTGCAGATAGAGCCCGGGCGCGGGCAGGATCGCAGCCATCGGCCCCTTGGACCCCAGCAGATAGAAGCCGAGACCGTTTTCAGCGGCCTGTGCGCCAAAGCAGAGGAGCGTCGCCGGAATGGACCAGAGGAAAGGCTTTAGGGTTTGGACTAGTGGTTTCATGAGCCTGCTCTGATCAAGAGGTTCAGTGACGTTGGTTTTTTCGACTGCAATCAGTGGGTGTTGTAGCCTTCGATGGCGACAACCGGGTTCTGCCCGTTGATCTGTGCTTTTGAGACTTCCGCCACGATTTCGCGCGTCTCACGGGGATAAACCGTGACGTAATTGTCGTCATAGGTGATGGGCAGAATTTCACCGGCGGTATTGTCTTGCCGAAGCTCCGCCCGGACAAAGAAAGCGATGTGGTCGGTCGGGTTGTTCAGCGAAATCTTGAAGCGGCGGAAGTCGTCTTGGAAGGCGATTTCTTCAAGTGTGGCTTTGAGTTCCACCTTCGGCATCGTGTTGAGCGGGGTGAAATCCGCCCATTGCTTTTGTTTGAGTATCATCGCGTCCATCATGGAGTCAGGACTCATGTTTTCGGGAATGTCGTCCTTTGCCGATTGCCAATATGTGTTCTCCGCAAGCACTTTGTTCTTGGCATCGCGGAGTTGCAGGCGGACGAAATAAACCTTGCCCATGTCGTCATAACGCGGAAGCGTCATGGCGACTGTCGAGGTGGTAGGACCGGTGGTTTTGACGGTCACATTCTTCTCGTGCTTGAGCTTGCCGTTTATGTCGTAGAGCCGGGCGTTGACTGTTAGGTTTTTCAAGCCCCCCAGAGTCTGGTTGACGAGATAAATTTTGGCTTTGGAATGGTTGCCGGTCGCATAGCCGTCAAAAACAACGCTTAAAGGCTGCAGGGCTTTCTTGGCTCCGAAATAGCCGCCGCCCTGTTTCATATAATAATCGAAGAGATGACCGAAGAAGGATGGCCAATGGCTGTTAAGCATCCAGAAAATCGTCATCTTGTGGGCGTCCCCACCCAGCGCGCCATAGGCTTCGTTCTGCGCGCGGACATTTTCATAGGTCGTGAGCTGAGCCTTGCGCGCAAGATCTTCAACGCTATCTGCAGGACCATATCGATTGGCAATGGCCGCCTTGGCGCTTTCAAGCGTGCTGTTGCCGGGTGCGGAACCGGCGCGCATATACCAGAAATCATTGATGGGCCAGAGCTTGTCCGCTGGCAGGAATTTCTTCAGACTGTCCAGCGGCAGAATAGTCTCGTCATTGCCCGATTCAGCGATGGAGCCCATCGCGCCGATGATGTCGCCCTTGAACCAGAAGGCGGGCGCGCGCCATGAATAGGGCGCCGCCATATGGATGCCGCTCCAGTCACCGTTGCGGGCGGACACCGTATCGACCACCGCATTTTGCCAATGCATCTTTTTCAGAATGGCATGGTATTCCTGAAGGACGGGAGCCGGGGGCAGTCCATCGCTGCCATTCGCCCAGATGAAGGCCGAGGCATGCGAGCGAAAATCCGCGATCATGTCATGAACTGTGGCATAAGCGACGGCGTAGTCTTCCTTGTCCCAATGGCTCCACAGTTCCCACGATCCGCAACACATGAGGCCGCGCATGACCGGGATGCCTTCCTTGTCGGCCAGCTCCAGCATGTCATCATCGGCGAACTTGCCCTCCCAGCGCAGCATGTTGACGCCAAGGTCTTTCGCATAGCGGATGATGTCGCGATCGCGCTGCGGATTGTTGTCGAACAACAGGTCGGGCGTATAGGCCGCGCCACGAATCAGATAATCACGGCCATTGACCTTGATATAGAAGCTGCCGGGATTCTTGAACTTCGGAAACAGCTTGGAGTTGTCGATGTGCTGCGTGATCTTGCGTATGCCGAAATCCGTTGTTGCTGTATCGGAAACCTTGTCGCCGATGCTAAAGGTGAGTTTCAGATTGTAGAGGTTTGGCTTGCCCCAGATATAGGGCCACCAGACATCGGGCTTATTCACCTTCAGCGTCTTGACTTGTTCCGGGGTAAAGCTTTCTTCGCGAGTTTCGTTGGCTTTGAGCGTGACGGTCTTTTCGAGGTGAATGCTGGGCTTGCCCTCCCGGCTGATCTCGCCGCGCAGCACCCCCGTAACGGGTTCTGAAGAGCGGTTGATCAGATTGGCATAGACATCGAGCTTCGCCGTCTTCAGATCTGGCACCGACAGGTCGGCTTTGACATAAGGATTGCGCAAGGCAACGTCGCCGCCATAGGTGAGATAGACCTTGCGCCAGATACCTGCGCCCTTATCGGGGATAAAGGAGGTTTTTGTCGCATAATCGCCGAGATATTTCAGGTTGATCCAGTCCATCCAGGTGTCGGTCAGATCGACACCTTCGCCTTTCCCCGGATTAAGGCTGTCACCCAATGTCAGGCTTGGGGTGCGCTGTTCCGGGGTGATTTTAACCGCCAGCAAATTATTTGCGCCGGGATGGACCAGCTTGGTGACGTCAAACTCGTACTTGCGGCTCATGCCGACAACGGTGTCGGGACCTGCGATATTTTGGCCGTTCAGCCAGATTTCGCCGCGATAGTTTAGCCCGTTGAAGATGAGCGTGTAACGGTCGTGCCCTTCTGGAACATCGAGCTTGGTCTGATACCACCATTGGTGTTTCCACAGGGTGTTGTCTACCTTGGTAAGATTGTCCCCATAGTAGATATCCTTGTAGACACCAGCCTTGCTGAGCGTGTTCAAAACGGTGGAAGGCATAATCTGGATAGCGTAGCCGCTGTCGCCAAGAGCTGCATTGGGCACGTCGATCTGTGCTGCTTTCGCGTCGTCGTCCCGGATGAGACGCCATCCATGCTGCAGCTCGATTTTGCCGCTGGTAGCTTCGGCGCGCGCTTCAAAAGTCAAAGACGAAGCAAGGATTGCTACGGCAACCAGAAAATACCCCACGCGAGCCATTTGCCCTCCAATGTATAAAGGTCGGAACGCTAACGCTTGTGCCCGCAGATTGAATTCGTTGTCTGATTTTAGGCTGGCCGACAGCGTTATGCTGGATGAAAACGCAACACTATTCTTTCGAAGAAAGCCGGTAGTTTGATCCCGGCATTCGCTGTTCAACAACATTGTTGTGGGCGAGTGTCGGGACCGCTCTCAAAGGGAGGGCGCTTAAACAATGCTATTGGTTTTGCAGCATTTTCCGAAATATTCGAGGCTACGCTTCGGCCATCTCTTCTCTGTTGTGGGGTCAACTTTTATCAGGCCGAAGTTCTTTGCAAATCCTTCGTTCCATTCCCAATTGTCCGTGGAAGACCAGTAGACCAGCCCCTTCAGGTTGACGCCCTTCTGCATCGCTTTATAGGCTTCCTCAACATAGCCCTTGATGAATTCAATCCGCGTGGTGTCCTCGACAACGCCATTGACGACCGTATTGGGCTCGTCGACGGGGAAGCCAAATTCGGTGACGTAGATGTCGGGGGCGCCGTAACCATTGTGGACACGCAGCAGCGTTTCCGAAAATCCATCCGGCTCGTAGGGCAGATATTTGGTGAGCTTGAGATTAGCTGGAGGCGTGTCCTGCACGAAGCCGAGTGGCGTGTGCGGCTCGGCCTTGACATAAAAGCGTGAGTAATAATTCACGCCGAGAAAATCTGGTTTCGCGGCGATGATTTCCATGTCGCCGGGCTGGACGACTGGAGCGACCAATGCGTGCACCTCTGCTGGATATTCCTGCCCGAACAGCGGATCGAGATAGGCCGTGTTCCAGTAAGCATCCATGGTTCGGACGATTTTTTCATCTTCCGGGTAGTTGGATTTGGATCGGACAGTCTGGAGATTGAGCGTGGTGCCGACCTTTGCGTCTTTTGGCAGATTCGCCCGGGCGGCCGCGATGATAAGGCCCTGCGCGACATTTTGATGATGGATCGCATCCCCCATTGCCCTCAAGGATATGTAACCTGGCGCGAAGCGTCCCGAACCATAGCCGAAGGTGGAAACGGTGCCAGGCTCGTTCATGGCAATCCAAAGCTTGATACGATCGCCAAACCTGCGCGTTATAATTTCGGTATAGTCGGTTGCATATTGGATGATTTCACGATTGCGGAAATCACCGGCCCAAATGGGGTTTTCGAAATGCAGGATGGTGGCCATGGGATCAAGACCGAGCCGAAGCATCTCGTCGATCATACGGTCATATAAGTCCAACGCAGCGGCACTTGGCGCACCCGGTCCTTCGGGCTGGATGCGTGACCAGTAGAAAGAAAAGCGAAAGGTATTCAAACCCGCTTGAGACAACAGGGCAAACTCTTCGCCGTAACGAGTCTCGAATTGCGTGTTCTTCACGTTGGTTGAGCCGTCGCGAATTCGACCTGAAATATCGGCAAAAACGTCCCAGTTGCTGCGCCCGCGCCCGGCGCGGCTCTCTGCCTGCGCGGCGGCGGAAGCGACGCCCCACTTGAAACCGGCTGGAAAAGTCTTGTCTTCAGCGAAGGCAATTTCTGGCGCAAGGGCAGTTGCCGCCGAGGCTGCCGCCACCTTAAGAAACGAACGTCGTGAGAAGCTAAGCCGGCTTGTCAGTTCGTGGTCCATTCGCGAGATCCTGTGTTTGAAAGGATTGAGTGACCAGTTCTCAAGAGGCAAATATCTGCCGTCTCGGAAAGAACGAGCTTTCCCGTTGTTGCGATAACTGGCCTTAGAAGAACTTGATCTTATGCATACCTAGGGGGGGCGGACCTGTTTCATAATGAAACAGGGTGTTTTATTCTCCTCGGAATGAGCTATATGTAAAAATCAAAGTCGAGCAATACGTTTTCATCCCATATTCTGTGCAATATTATCTCAATCTAATAAATATCGATAGATATTAGATTTTATTTGGAAATATAAAAATGTAGGTCTATATTTAAAAAGAAATATAAAAAAGATGGTCTGCGTATGAGTGGGTCACTGTTTAAAGCGTGGTAGTTCCTTTTGCGTAAAAACCTTAAAACCTGCTGGATTGTCGAGGCTTCGGAGGAACACTTTTCGATCTCCAGATAGTCTCAGAAAATAATTTTTGCCCACAATATTCTGCGTGGCTAGACGAAAGGCTGGTAAATAGTGTCGGAATTTTTTCTCTCAACCGACATGGTGGATGAAAGATATCGCACTGCCTTCTGGCAGGAAGTATCGAAGCTTATATACGAAGTCTCTCCGGTGGACGAGGATGGTCATGCTGAACTGATTGGCACCATTCGCTCACGGATTTTTGACAGCATGGTGCTGGGCGACACGACATTCAACGAGCAGATTTGTCGGCGAACGCCGGAGATCATTGCGCGCTCGAATCTGGATATCTGCCTGCTGCAGCTTGTGCTGTCGGGAGAATATACCGGTGACTTCGATGGCACCTATGTTCAGGTGCAGCCGGGCGATATGTTTTTCGTGGACCTGACGAAAGTTCTGGACAGCTACAAGGAAGCGGGTGCGCGAGTGACCCTGGCGATCCCCCGGTTCGAGATCAATAAGTGGTTTCCTGCGAAGGATCTGCACGGGCTTATCCTGCCGCGGAATGTGAATATCAATCAGGTGTTGTTCGATTTCATCTTGAGCCTGGATGGCGCGCTGGATTTCATTCAGGAGACTGAAATACCGGCGATCAAGGAGGCGCTTGTGCTGTTGCTGGTGGCGGCGGTGAATGGTGTTGCGCTCTCGCCGGCACAATCGAGCGCCATTGACCAGACGATGCGGCAAAGGGTGATCGACTATATCGATCTGAATATTCGCGACCGGCGTTTGAGCCCCAAGACGATCATGGCGCATTTCAAACTCTCCCACTCGCATCTGTACCGGCAGTTCGAGCAGGATGACGGCATCACCAAATTGATCCGGCAAAAGCGTCTGGATTTGGCCTATCGCTATCTGATCCACAGCAAAGGTAAGGCGGAAACGCTGAAAGAGATCGCCTATAAATGCGGCTTTTCAGATCGCGCGCAGTTTACCCGGCTGTTCAAGGAACGTTACGATGTTTCACCGCACGATTTACGCGAATTGAAGCGATTGCCGGGGCACGATCCGATGTCGGCTTCCAATCTGCACCAGCATATTGAGGATCACCTGACGCGCATACAGCCCGCCAAACCGTGAAGGATCATACCGCAGCCTTTTGGTGGGCACGGTCTTGTTCCGCGATCAGCACGGTAATGATGCCAGCCACGAGAACGGCGTGTTCGCTGACCTGCGGCAATCCCATCAGTTCGCCGAATGTCCCCCGCGCCAGCGGTCCGGCAATCAGCAATGTCTCGTCAGCGACGCCCGACGTGGAGATTGCATAACTTTGCCGGTCGCAGAGAAGGCCAAGCCCCGTCGGGCAAAGCGCCAGATGGCCTGCTTCGGCAAGCGCCGCCAGCAAGGGTTGCGATCCGAGAATGCCGCCATGGCCGGGACCGGTGGTGACAACCACCTTGTCCACGTCGAGGATATCGAGTTGGCCTGTCCGGCGATCCTTGAGGCTGATGCGCAAAGTGTCGCCGGAGGATTCCGCGCTACGGACGGAGGCAGCGCGCACCGAAAGGGTGCCCTCGGCGATGGCGCAGTCCAGCGCATTTTCCACCTGAGGCGCGATGCGGAAACGATGCACGTCCCAGAATGGACGCACATGTCGCGCGATGCGTCTGCGCTCCGAAACAGGCAAAGCCCGCCAGATATTCTGCCCCTGAAGGCGGACCGCATCAAGAACCGGATGCCAGCTCAACCCCTCTGCGACTGCGGCTTTGACGGTTTCACGGACCCGTTGCAGCAATTGTGAAGCGCTGAGCGAGGGCGGGTTGAGAAAATCGCCATAAGGCTCGTGGGTGACATGGGGATGCCCGCGCGAGCGGAGACCACGGCGCGAAATCGAAACAATCTGCCCCCTGTGGCCATGCGCTTTCAGCGTGGCGATGACGTCGGCGGCGGTCAGTCCGTTGCCGACCACCAGCACGCGGTCGTCCGGCTGGACATTATCCAACGCGCCGGGGCTGGTTGCGTCGGCAATCAGACCGGCATGGTCCCTGATCGGCGCGAGTACGCCGGGCAGCGAAGGGGCGGGATGGCTGACCGCCAGGACGGCGATATCGGCAATGACCGGCTCACCATCTTCGGTGTCGATGGTCCAGAGGCCACTGTTTTTAGTTGCCTTCACGGCGCGGGTGCGGCGGTGTTCCACACGTCCGGCTTCAATCAGCGGCGCCAGTCTCGATGAGGCATAAAGCCCGAAAACCGTGCGGGCGGGGAAGGGCGCACCGTCTATGCTGAACGCATCCGGGTCGCCTTCCAATATTCCGGTTTCCGCAAGCCAGTTGCTGAAATCTTGTGGTTCGTCGGGCAGGATGGACATCCGGTCGGCAGGCACGTTGATGCGGTGCACGGGTTCGAGCGTATCATAGGCCAGACCGCGCCCAAGCTTTTCGCGCGGTTCAATCACCACGATCCGCCAGTTGGCGTCATGCCCTTGTTGGGACAGCTGGCGCATCAGATGCAGCGCAACAGCCGCGCCTGTAAAACCGCCGCCGATAATGGCGACGGTGCTGCTGTGGGCGTTCATCGGCATTTCAAATCTCACGAGCCGGAAGCGACCTTTACATTACCCCCATGTCCGCCGCCGCCAAAGACCTGTTTTTTGCCGAAGGACGAGCGGATCTGGTTGCGCGGTCCTTCCAGCCCCAATTCGGGGAACAGCAGCTCGGAAACGCGATAGGCTTCTTCCAGGTGCGGATAGCCGGAGGCGATCACCGTATCGATGCCCAGTTCCTGATATTCGCGCAGGCGGGCGGCAACGGTCTTGGGCGAACCGACCAGCGCGGTCCCGGCGCCGGAGCGCACAAGGCCGATGCCCGCCCAGAGATTGGGCGAGACTTCCAGCTTGTCGCGGCGACCATTGTGCAAGGCGACCATACGAGCCTGACCGACAGAATCGGAATTCTTCAGGAAAACCTGCTGGGCGGCGGCGATGGTTTCGTCGTCGAGATGCGCAATGAGGCGGTCGGCGGCTTCCCACGCTTCCTCGTCGGTTTCGCGCACGATGAAGTGCAGGCGGATGCCGAACGAAATCTGGTCGTCGCGGCCCTTGGCTCTTGCGGCCTTGCGAACGGCGGCGATCTTTTCGCCGACTTGTGCCGGGGGTTCGCCCCAGGTCAGGTATTTATCGACGAGACCGACAGAAAAATCGATGCCTGCCTGCGACGAACCGCCGAAATAGATCGGCGGGCGGGCCTGCACGGGCGGCAGGCCAAGGGCAGCGTCATGGGCTTTGATGTATTTGCCGTCGAGATTGCCATGGCCCGTTTCGATCAGATCGTTGAACACCTGGAAGAATTCGTCGGCATGGTCGTAGCGTTCGTCATGCGGCAGGAAAATGCCATCGCCAGCCAGTTCCTGCTGACTGCCGCCAACGACGATATTGAGAAGCAGCCTGCCCTGAGACACGCGGTCGAGCGTCGAGGCAAGGCGGGCATAATAGGCGGGCGAAGCCACGCCGGGTCGGATTGCGACAAGGAATTTCAGCTTTTCCGTGTAAGCGGCAAGATTGGCGGCCAGAACGAAGGATTCTTCGCAGGCAACCCCTGTCGGGATCAGAACGCCGGAATAGCCGAGGCGGTCTGCCGCCTGCGCGATTTCCCGGAAATAGGCGGGATCGGAAGGGCGGCTCAGCGCTTCGGTTCCCAGATAGGTGCCGTCACCCGAAGACGGGATGAACCAGAGAAAATCGAGCGGCTTTCCATTGGCGGACATGAGAGACCTTTCTTCCTGTGTTCCGTATGCCCGCGCATTGCCCGATTAATGCCATCGGGCGCTCGCAGCAGCGGAGCGTGTTCGGGGAATATTGTACCTGAGCAGATCGCCCGCTTAAGGAATGCGATGCTAAAAACTGCGCCCTGCGTGAAGTTTATCGGTGCGCTTGACCGCTTTATTGCGAAACTTGATTGCTGTTGTCTCCGGTGGGCTGGGATAAACAGCAAAGCGTCAACTCTGTGGGTGTTGCGCCAGCAATCGGAGAAACGTGTTCCAGTTTCTGCTTCTGAGCGCTATTTCTATACAGTCAAAAGAAGGAGCCAGAATGCGCCGCGACAAGAAGAAGGCGACGATATACGACCTTTCCGTTCTGTCGGGCAGCTCGCCTTCCACGGTCAGCGCAGTGCTGAACGGCACGTGGCGCAAGCGCAGGATCAGTCAGGCGACCGCGGAATCCATTCTGGGTCTTGCCGAACAGCACCAATATACTGCCAACCGTCAGGCGCAGGGGTTGCGCCATTCCCGCTCCGGCCTTGTCGGGTTGCTTTTGCCTTTGCATGACAACCGCTTTTTCTCGTCCATGGCGCAGACATTCGAAGCGCATGTGCGCGCACGTGGTCTTTGCCCGGTCGTGGTCAGCGCGGGGCGCGATCCGGCTGAGGAACGCGAAACGGCGGAAACGCTGATTTCCTATTCCATCGACGAGTTGTTCATCTGCGGCGCGACAGACCCGGACAGCCTGCATGAACTCTGCGAACAGGCAGCACTCCCGCATGTGAATATCGATCTGCCGGGAGCGAAGGCTCCATCGGTGACTACCGATAATTTCGCCGGTGGCCGCATGCTGACGGAAGCGATCATCGCGCATTTTGCCGATCGTGAACCGTTGCAGCCGATGGAGCTTTGTCTGTTTGGCGGTCGCAATGACGAATCCACGCGCCAGCGTATTCGCGGCTTTCATGACGCCAAGCAGACCGTTCTCGGGTCTGATCCGGAAGATTGTGTTTTCCGCACCGGCTATTCGCCGTCAAATACTGTGCGGGCGCTGGATGAATATCGCGAGCGTCACGGTCGGTTGCCGCGCGGTCTGTTCGTCAATTCGTCGATCAATCTTGAGGGCCTGCTGCGCTATATGGTCGAGCACCCGCACGAGCAGCTCGATGATCTTGTGGTCGGCTGTTACGACTATGACCCCTTTGCCTCTTTCCTGTCGTTTCCGGTGATTTCAATCCAGCAGGATGTGGAAGGCATGATCGCCAAAGCCTTCGAACTGATGGAAAAGCACGTCACGGCGCCGGAACTACACCTCGTTATGCCCAGATTAATCGCGCCGCGTTCAGCGATCCCGCTGCCGGTGGATAGTCTTAAAGATATCAAATAATTGAGCGATCTCGGCTCTGCACTAACCGGAGCGATGTCCGAGGACTTTGTTCCCGATTTGTCGAAGTCTTACAGACGCCAGCAACCCATCCCTCGCTGAATCGTGTTGACAGATTTCAGGGGCTGGCGCATTATCACCTTGCACAATCGATTGTGCAAATTGTTGTGCAGAGTTACAGCATCTCCAACCGGGAAGAGGCCCGGGACGAGATGCCGCCGCCTAATGGGAGATGGCGGCGCTGGCAGGTGGAGGCAATACGAAGCGCGTTTCTGAAAATGGCTGGTTGGCGTGTGTTCCGATCTGTTTGAATCGGATCGGCGCTCTAGTTGGTCATGCGAGGATACTTCGTCCGAAAGGCGTTTCACGCTTTCGGCATGTAACCTTGGAGGTGAGCCCTTGGCTTCAGCGCATGTAAAGCCGTCTCTTGCGGGCAAATTCCCGGTCGAATGCCAGAAGAACAGACAATCAGGAGGAGAGTGTCATGAAGGTATCGAAGATGACAGGCGCGCTGGCTGGCGTGCTGATGATGGCCGCTACGACGGCGCATGCGGAAGTCAAGGACGCGGTGGTCGGCTTTTTGATGCCGGATCAGGCATCCACGCGCTATGAAGAGCGCGATTTCCCAGGTTTTGCAGCAGAAATGAAGAAGCTCTGCGAAAGCTGCAAGGTGCTTTATCTCAACGCCGATGGCGATGCGACCAAGCAGCAGCAGCAGTTCAATTCGGTCATTTCGCAGGGCGCAAAGGTGATCGTTCTCGATGCCGTTGATACTGCAGCCGCAGCCTCGCTGGTGAAGCTCGCCCAGTCGCAGGACATCAAAGTCATCGCCTATGACCGCCCGATCCCGGATGCGACGTCGGATTTCTATGTCTCGTTCGACAATGAAGCCATCGGCAAGTCGATTGCCGAATCGCTCGTCAAGCAGCTGAAGGCCAAGAACGTTCCGGCCGACAAGGGCGGCGTTCTCCAGATCAACGGTTCGCCGACCGATGCGGCTGCTGGTCTCATCAAGAACGGTATTCATGCCGGTCTGAAGGACAGCGGCTACAAGACGCTGGCTGAATATGACACGCCGGAATGGGCGCCAAGCAAGGCGCAGCAATGGGCGAGCGGTCAGATTACCCGCTTCAACGACCAGATCGTCGGCATCGTGGCTGCCAATGACGGCACCGCAGGCGGTGCGATTGCTGCCATGAAGGCTGCGGGTATCGATCCGCTGCCGCCGATTACCGGCAATGACGCGACCATTGCGGCGCTTCAGCTCATCATTTCCGGCGATCAGTACAACACCATCAACAAGCCATCGGAAATCGTTGCTTCGGAAGCTGCGCGCGTTGCCGCTCAGTTGCTGAACGGCGAAACGCCGAAGGCTGAAACCACGCTTTACAACACGCCGTCGAAGCTCTTCGTCCCGGCGGTTGTGACGGCCGAAAACCTCAAGGCTGAAATCATCGACAAGAACATCGTGCCCGCAGCAACGCTGTGCGTCGATCGCTATGCCGATGGCTGCAAGAAGCTTGGCATCACGCAGTAATTCAACGATGCGCCCGGTCGGTTTTCCGGTCGGGCGTCTTTTTTACGCACATCCAATCCGAAAGCCGTTTCACATTTTTCGGGATGTGCTGTGTTTCGTGCGCAAAGGCATATCGTGAGATGTGCCGGGGAAAGTGAAAAATGTCCCAGGAAAACAAAGCGGCGACGTCATCGTCGCAGCCCGTGCTGCGTCTCAGCGGCATTTCCAAGAATTTCGGCGCTGTTTCCGCGCTGACCGATATCGATCTGGAAGTCTATCCGGGGGAAGTCGTGGCGCTGGTGGGCGACAATGGCGCCGGAAAATCGACGCTCATCAAGACACTCGCCGGTGTGCATCAGCCGAGTTCGGGTACGATGGAATTCAATGGCGAGAAGGTTGTGCTGTCCTCGCCGGGCGATGCGCTCGACCTTGGCATAGCGACGGTCTTTCAGGATCTGGCGCTGTGCGAAAATCTCGATGTCGTGGCCAATATTTTCCTTGGTCGGGAGCTTAGCCCCTTTCGCCTCGATGAAGTGTCGATGGAAATCAAGGCATGGAAGCTTTTGAACGAGCTTTCCGCCCGTATCCCCAGCGTCCGCGAACCGGTCGCCTCGCTTTCGGGCGGTCAGCGGCAGACCGTTGCGATTTCGCGCTCGCTGCTGCTCGATCCAAAGCTTATCATGCTCGATGAACCGACCGCAGCGCTTGGTGTCGCGCAGACGGCGGAAGTGCTCGATCTGATCGAGCGCGTGCGTGATCGCGGTCTGGGCGTGCTGATGATCAGCCATAATATGGAAGATGTGCGCGCTGTCGCAGACCGCATCGTGGTGCTGCGTCTTGGTCGCAATAACGGTGTTTTCTATCCGGATTCATCGAATGAGGAACTGGTCGCCGCCATCACTGGCGCAACCAGCAATTCCGTTTCCCGCCGTGCCGAACGACGTCAGGCACAGCACGATGACGCTCATGACCGGGGAGAAGCACGATGAACCAGACAACCGGAAATACCCCGCTCGACCGGCAGGATGCCCGCGTGCGCCATGATGAAGGCGTTTCGGGCGCGCTGCGTGGCTTCTTCGACCGCGTTCGCTCGGGCGATCTTGGCTCGCTGCCGGTTATTGTCGGCCTTGTCATCATCTGGACTGTGTTCCAGACGCTGAACCCGGTTTTCCTGTCGAGCAACAACCTCGTGAACCTGTTGTTCGATTGCTCGACCATCGGCGTCATTTCGCTTGGCATCGTCTGCATTTTGATGCTTGGCGAAATCGATCTTTCAGTCGGCTCCGTCAGCGGTCTGGCCTCCGCCATCGTCGGCGTGCTGTGGGTCAACAATGGCTGGCCGGTGGCGTTGGCGATTGTCGCAGCCCTTTGCGCGGGAGCGCTGATCGGCCTGCTCTACGCCTTCCTTTATAACCGCTTCAGCATGCCAAGCTTCGTTTCGACGCTGGCGGGCCTGCTCGCGGCACTTGGTCTCCAGCTTTATCTCCTCGGCAATACCGGCTCGATCAACCTGCCCTATGGCTCGTGGCTTGTCAGCTTCGGCCAGCTTCTGGTGATGCCGCGTCCGCTTTCTTATGCGCTGGCGCTGATTGCCGGTCTTGCGATCTTCTTCACGGGTTTCCGCTCGGCGCAGCGTCGTCGCGAGGCTGGGCTTTCGGCACCTTCCGTCGCTGGTATCGCGCTGAAGGCCATTGTCATCACGCTGATCGTCGGCGGTGCCGTGTTCTATCTCAACCAGTCGCGTGGCGTGCCGTGGATGTTCGGCTTGTTTGTGGCGCTGGTGGTTGCCATGAACTATGCGCTGACCCGCACCCGCTGGGGCCGCGCCATGCAGGCTGTCGGCGGCAATCGTGAAGCTGCGCGCCGTGCCGGTATCAACGTCACCTTCATCTATATTTCCGCCTTCGTCACCTGTTCGGTATTGGCTGCGGCGGGCGGCATTCTCGCCGCTTCGCGTTTGGCATCGTCCAGCCAGCAGGCCGGTACGGGCGACGTCAACCTCAACGCCATTGCAGCAGCGGTCATCGGTGGCACAAGTCTGTTCGGCGGTCGCGGCAGCGCCTGGTCCGCCTTGCTTGGCATCATCGTCATCCAGTCGATTGCCAGCGGTCTGACCTTGCTCGATCTGTCGTCGTCGCTTCGCTACATGATCACCGGTGCCGTGCTGGCAATTGCCGTGATTGTCGATTCTCTTGCACGCCGCTCGCGCCAGTCGCACGGTCGCGCTTAACATAAAAGGATTCTCCAAATGGCTCAGGATCTCAAAGGACAAGTTGCAGCGGTCACTGGTGCTGCCTCCGGCATCGGCTTCGAATGTGCAAAGCACATGGTCGAAGCAGGTATGACGGTGTTTCTCGTTGATCGCGACGAGAACGCGCTGGCCGAAAAATGCGCCGAACTTGGCGACAAGGCAAAGCCGCTGGTCATCGACCTGCTCAGCCCGGAATCGGTTGCCACCATGGTGCCGCAGATTCTCGAACAGGCCGGTCAGCTCGACGTGTTTCATGCCAATGCGGGCGCTTATATCGGCGGTCCGCTCTGGGAAGGTAACCCGGATGCCTGGGATCGCATGTTGGACCTCAACATCAATGCAGCGTTCCGCACGGTTCATGCCGTGCTGCCGCATATGATGGAACGCAAGACAGGCGACATCATCATGACCAGCTCGGTGGCGGGCGTTGTGCCGGTGATCTGGGAGCCGATCTATACGGCGTCCAAACATGCCGTGCAGGCTTTCGTGCATACGGTTCGCCGTCAGGTTGCGCCGCATGGCATTCGCGTCGGCGGTGTTCTGCCCGGCCCGGTCGTGACTGCGCTCATCAGCGACTGGCCAAAGGCCAAGCTAGAGGAAGCGCTGGCCAATGGCAGCTTGATGGAGCCGAAGGAAGTGGCGGAATCGGTGATGTTCATGCTGACACGTCCGCGCAACATCACCATTCGGGATCTGGTGATCGTGCCGCAGAGCCTCGATCTGTAATCCCTTCAAGAACGGGTCGGAGACCATGATTCACTATTATTTGGGCGTCGATGTCGGCACCGGAAGCGCACGCGCCGGTGTGTTCGACACCAGAGGTTCAATGCTTGCTTCCGCCAAGCGCGACATTACCATTTGGCGCGAGGCTGGCAGCATTGTTGAACAGTCGAGCGCCAATATCTGGCAGGCCGTCTGCGAAAGCGTGCGCGAGGCGGTGAAGATCGCCGGGATCGATCCAGCCAGCGTTGCCGGTATCGGATATGACGCCACCTGTTCGCTGGTGGTGCTGGGCGAGGGGGGCAAGCCGCTCGCCGTTGGCCCGTCGAATGATCCGGCGCGTGACATCATCGTCTGGATGGATCATCGCGCGGTCGAACAGGCTGAGCGTATCAATGCCACCAAGGCCAAGGTGCTGGATTATGTCGGCGGCACCATTTCGCCGGAAATGGAAACGCCGAAGCTCCTCTGGCTGAAGGAAAACAAGCCGGAAAGTTTTGCGTCTGCGTGGCAGTTTTTCGACCTTACCGATTTTCTCACCTGGAAATCTTGTGGCAGCCTCGCGCGTTCGGCCTGCACGGTCACCTGCAAATGGACCTATCTCAGCCATGAAAATCGCTGGGACGACGCCTATTTCCGCGAAGTTGGCCTCGGCGAACTAGCCGATGAGGGTTTTGTGCGCATCGGCACGGAGGTTCGTGCGGGTGGCGAGAAGCTCGGTGTTCTGAGCGAGGAAGCCGCAGCGGAACTTGGCCTCAAGCCGGGCATCGCGATTGCCGCCGGTCTGATCGACGCGCACGCAGGCGGTATTGGCACGGTGGGCGCGCGTGGCGAGGCTGGCAAGGTGCTGTCGCGCATGGCCTATGTGTTTGGCACATCCGCCTGCACAATGACCACCACGGAACAGCCGGTTTTCGTGGATGGCGTCTGGGGCCCGTATTTTTCGGCCATGGTGCCGGGGCTGTGGTTGAATGAGGGCGGTCAGTCGGCGGCAGGTGCCGCCATCGATCATCTCATCCACATGCACCCCTTTGCCGCCGAGGCGGAAAAGCAGGCGGCGGCTGAAGGCAAGGGCCTCGCGGACCGTCTTGCATTGGAAGTGGACGCACGCGGCGGCGCTGCAAAGACAGCTGAGATCATCGGCGACATTCACGTCGTGCCGGAGTTTCTCGGCAATCGCGCACCTTTCGCAGACCCCGACGCCCGGGCGATCATTGCCGGGCTTGATCTCGATGCAGGTATCGACAGCCTGACAGCGCTTTATCTGGCCGGTCTTTGCGGGCTTGGCTATGGCGCGCGCCAGATCGTCGAAGCGCAGAAAGCAAAGGGTATAACGACGGATACCATCGTCGTCAGCGGCGGTGCGGCCCGTTCGCATCTCGTGCGTCAGGTGCTGGCCGATACGACGGGTCTCGTTATTGCGGCTTCCACATCGCCGGAACCGGTTCTGCTCGGCTCGGCCATGCTGGGCGCGGTTGCGGGCGGCGCCTATCCGGACCTCGCAATGGCGATGGCTGCCATGTCGGAGCTTGGCGAGGTCAATCAGCCTGATCCCGACCGGGCAAAATGGCATGATCGCCGTTTTGAGGCATTCACGCTGTTGCAGGACACGGCGCGCAAGCTGCGCGATTTCTGATCGCGATCAGCAGCGATGAAAATAAAAACAGCCCCGACTCGTCACCGAACCGGGGCTGTTTTTATCGATAGAGCATTTCCAGCAAAAGTGCGAAGCGGTTTTGCGTGGGATAATGCGTAAAAACAAATAGATAGAGCGGTTCCGACGATTCCGTCAAAACAGGAACCGCTCTAGCGATGGTCTTACATCACCGGCGCATCGGGTTCCGGTTCATATTCGCGGGCGCCGTCGTCCTTGGCGAACAGCACACACGGACCGTGCGAGCCGCGTGGGTCGTAGGCAAAGCCCTTTTCGGCCAGCGCATGGGTAATGTCACGAATGCCGGCCAGACCATAAAGATGGTCGTGCAGCTCGAGGAAAATACGTTCCACACCCGGCAGCTCGGCCTGCTTGAGCAGATCGCGCTCTGCGCCTTCGATATCCATCACCAGCACATTGATGCCGTGGTCGGCGATGAACTGGTCGATATTGGTCGAGGTGATCGAAATGGTGCTTTCATAAGGCCCCTGATTTTCGTCCATGGACGACATCCAGAGATCCTTGCGCACATAAAAACGGAAGGTGCCGGTTTCACCGGCGCTCAAAATGCCCTGCGACAGAACCACATTGTCATGGCCGTTGGCGTCAAGCACACGCCGCGCCAGCGAGGCGGTTGCCGGATTGGCTTCGAAGGCCCAGACGGCCACGTTGCTGATTCGAGCGATCAGCGAAGTAATAATGCCGATGCCGGACCCGAGTTCCAGGACCCGGTCGCTGGCCTTTACGGCCTTTTTGATCGTACGCGCTTCCTTGGCTTCATAGCTGCCGCTGCTCAGCGCCTGCCAGATGACGGGCGAAACCTCTCCCGGCTCGATGGGTACGACGACCCCATGCACATTCAACACTTCCACACCCAATTGATTGCTACCACGGGTGTATTCGTATCAGTTAGCTCCGACCGGAAACAGTCCTTCCCCCTTCTTTTTTGGTATGCAGATAAGCGAGCTCTGTTGCAGGCATCGGCCTGCCGATCAGATAGCCCTGCACCTGATCGCAGCCCAGCCCCTTAAGGCATTCATATTGCTCTTCCGTCTCGATGCCTTCGGCGATGGTGGTCATGCGCAGGCTGCGGCCAACGCCGGTGACCAGCTCGACAATGGCAAGCGCATCGCTGCGCGTCGTGACATCACTGACAAAGGAACGGTCGATCTTGATCTTGTCGAACGGAAAGCCGCTCAGGCTGCCGAGCGACGAATAGCCCGTGCCGAAATCATCCATGGCGATCTGGATGCCGAGCGCTTTCAGGCCGCGCAGTGTTTCCAGCGTCTGCTCGTTCTTGTCGAGCAGCACGGATTCGGTGATTTCAAGCTCCAGCCTCCGAGGGTCAAGTCCGGTTTCTTCCAGCGCCGCCATCACTGACTGGACGAGGTCTTTGTCGCGGAACTGCACCGGCGAAAGATTGACTGCAATTCGCAGCGGCTTGTTCCAGCGCACGGCTTCCTGACAGGCCGTCTTCAGCACCCATTCACCAAGCGGCATGATCGTGCCGATCTTCTCGGCCACCGGAATGAATTCCATCGGCGATACTGGTCCACGCACCGGATGGGTCCAGCGCAGCAGCGCTTCGTAACCGCAGATTTCCCGCGTTTCAGTCGTTGCCTGCGGCTGGTAATAGACTTCCATTTCGTTGTTCTGAAGCGCGGTTTGCAAATCCGCTTCGAAGGATTTCTTCTCGCGCAGCCGCGTCAGCATGTCCGATTTGAAGACGCTGATATGGCCATGGCCAACAGCCTTGGCTTCATAAAGCGCCAGATCGGCATGTTTGAACATTTCTTCCGTGTCGGGCTCGCCTTCCGAAATGGCAACGCCGACGCAGGTTCCGATCTTGATTTCCAATTCGCCCACCCGGTAGGGGCGGCTGATCTCATCCATCAAACGCGCGGCGAATTCGAGCGACTCTTCTTCGGTCATGCCGGTTGACAGCACGGCAAATTCGTCGCCGCCAAGGCGGCAGACAATATCACCCTTCCGACTCAGCCGCGTCAGCCGCCGCGAAACGCCCTGCAGCAATATATCGCCGACATCGTGTCCGAGCGTATCGTTCACATCCTTGAAGCCGTCGAGGTCGAGCAGAAGGATGACGGCAGACGGCCCGCCGGACAGCGCCGCCGTTAGCCGCGTTTCCAGATCCTGCCGGAACAGGACCCGGTTCGGGAGGCCGGTCAGCGCATCGTGATGCGCGTCATGTTCGAGACGAAAGTTTTGCGATTGCAGTTCTGCCGTGGCCTCGCGCAGATCCGCGGTAAGGCGCTGCATGCGGCCATGGGCGCGATCCAGAAGATTGTTATGGCGAATAAGCAGGATAACCAGAACGACGCCGCAGAGAATAAGGCCTGCGGCAAGCGCCGTATAGATGAAATGGAGCTGCTTGACGTCACTCTGGGCGGCGTCGATCAGATCGACATCGTGTTCGACCGATGTGGATGCGAGCGACGTCAGCGGTGCATCCAGCTCGCTCATCGCGACGAGCATGGCTTTCATGTCGTCCGTGCTCATCGTGTCGAGCTTCATATCCATCTCGTGGATGATGTTGCTCAACTTCATATAGAGCTGGCGGCGTCCCGGATCGTCCTGAATGAAGGCGCGCAGATTGCCCTGCTGGAACATTTCAAGGCGTCCGACCATGAAGTCCAGCCGCAGCCGCACTTCATCGCGATCAACATCAGGCAGGCCAAGCGCCAGCGCGCTCAGCCGATGTTCAAGCCGCAAATATTCAGAAACAGTCTGCCCGATGGACCAGGAGTCATTATACCGGGAAAATTTTTGCAAAGCCGTCTGACGCTCTGCGATGACATAGGCGATATAGCCCGTTGCCACCACAAAGCAGCAGATAATGACACCCAGTATGCGTCTCAAGCGCGCCTCTATTCAACGATCAGCTTGGCAACCTGCCAGGCGGAGCGCGTGTAATATGTTTGATTCTGGAGTTGAGGGTCGCTGTCATACGGGTAGATAATAAACAACGGTCCTTTGTCCCGCACCGCCATGTACTTTCCGTCCCGCTTTAAAGCAAGAATTACGTTGAACTTCTTGAAATCCTCAAGCGGAATGGTGGTTACATAATCGTTCAGCGCCACCGCCGTGACGGTTTTGCCTTCTGCGCCGACCAGTTTCATCAGCTGGTCGATGGACACGCCTTCGAAGCGGACCTTGCCGTCATACCATGGATTGGCGGTTTCCACGGTTTTGAGGCCAAGGGCTTCCAGACCCGCGCGGTCGAACTGCGCGGTGTCCCCGTTGTTCTTATTCTGGATATTGCCCGATATTGTGAGAATGGGCTTGTCCTGCGGTTTGGGCAGCGAAGCGGCAAATGCGCCGGAAATCGCTGTCACACAAACGGCCAGACAGACAAAAAGACGACCGAGGTTCATTGCATTTCTCCCTGATATAGCCGGTCAATAAAGCAAATTACCTAAATCGGCGTGAATACTGGGAACATATGCGGATTTAATCGGATTCACGCCTGTGATCTTTCGTCTGCGCTTATAACAAATGAAAACAATAGCATAGTAGACGCTTGCCCATGGAATTCGTCAAGTGCCGAGCACCATGTCGCGTATAATATTTTCATTATTTTCCAGTTTTTCAGCTTTCTTATACCATCTGTGCGGCGGAAAAACGGCATTGTTAAGTAATGAATAATGCGAACTGCGGATCGTTGGGTAAATCACAGAATAAAACAACTTATGATTGTCGAGGCCGCACGCGGTGTGCAGTCTTGGCTGGCCAACAATATGGAAGCTTATAGTATCGATACGTTGGCCCGTTGCGAGGTGTCGAACCCGCTTAGAAGACGGCAATAATCCGGGCCCTTGGCTGGTTCAGCTGTGCTTCGACAGGAGATATCCGACGGTTTCAGGCAGGTGTTCTTACGTTACGATATACGACATCTGCCGTATTGTTTCCGGTCGGACGCTAAGAGTAGTTATCCGATGACATAATATTGGGTTGGTATGCTGGGATGCCAGCCAATTGGAGGATAAAATGAAGCACATTCTCATTGCAGCGGCAGCATCGGCTGCTTTCGTAACCGGTGCCGCAGCATCGGTGCCGGTGACGATCAAGGAACCTGTCGAGACGTCGGCCTCAAAGCCCCATACAAACTCGACTATCATCGCAGTCGGAGGCAAGCGCACCAATGGGCGCGTCTTGTTGGGCGGGCGCAACACTTTCGGTGGATAAGCAGACCCACCTTTGCGCGGTTTGCCAGTTGACGCGGGGGCGTCCGGCGGGTGAGGGAACGTGCTGTCTCTTTCACTCGCCGGTTTTATTGCGGCGCCTTGGTTGCGCGCTATTATGCCGAGGCAAGCGTCTCAGCGATTGTATCTTTTATCGCCAGACGCTGCTTGCGCAAAAGCGTCTCTTCGTCCTGACTCAAGGGCGTGATCTTTGTTTCCGCCAGATGAATGCGATCATTGATTGCGTCATATTCTTCCAGAATACGCGCAAAGCGGGCATCTTTCGCCTTGAGGGCGTGAATAGCGTCGATTTGGCCGGGGAATTCTTCTCCAAGCGTGTGCGGTGTGTTCGACATGACGTTTCCTTCCTTTGCTTTGGCTGAGCTTCGCAGAGCCCGCCGGACCCAGCATTGATCGCGATCAAATCCAAGCACCTGCTTAACAATAAGGGATGTTGGATGGTTCCCATGGTGTGATCGGACACGTGTGTGCTGTGCACCGGCGATGGATCATTTTGTAAAGACGGTTGGCTTCCATCCGCGGGCAAAGCCCATGGACATTGCGAGGCTCGCATATTCGATTTCCTTCACCAGAAAATCGCGATCTTTCAGCAAGGCTTCGATAGCAGCTCGCACATCGCCATCGTGGTAAGCGAGAACCAGATCAATCTCGTCCTCATAACCTTCTTTTTGCACAAGCGCATTCATTTGCCGTGCTCCTCATAAGCAGACATCACATTTCCAGCCATTTCGGATTCCATCGGCTTTTCGCCGTCGATGTTCCTATTTTGTTCGCTGCTTATTTAAGAGTCAAGCATGTTGCGTTTCATGCGGTGTGGATTTTCCGCTAGTCTGGTTAAACGACTGAATCTATCGGGAATCCGCTTGGAGGAAGAATGCAAAAAGACCAGCCTGTGGAAGTACCGGCTTGATATTTATCAACTTGATTTCTTTGAAGAAAATAATGGCTGGGGAACCTGGATTCGAACCAAGACTAACGGAGTCAGAGTCCGTTGTTCTACCCTTAAACTATTCCCCAGCAAGGATTGCAAATCATGCTCTTATCGAGCGTTTGCAATTGCGACAGAAGCGTGAAGCTCGTTCGCGACGGCTTCCATCTAGCGAACTCAAACCCCGAACGCAACCCCTTTCTTTGAAAAAAGAATAGCAAATTTCGCCATCCCCAATTTCTCGCGCCGCAATCGCCGCAAACAACCGCCAAGCATGGTCTTTTGCCAGAAGGCGGGTTGTTTGCGCGACGCCGGAATAAAAAGGCCCGGCCAGCGGAGGAGCGGGCCGGGCAAAGGGCAGGCTGGCCGAGAGGGGACCCGGCTTGTGAAGGTGGCGCCTGCCAGATGTTCCGTGGGCAGTTCGGCGAAGGGGTTTCGTGCGAACTGCTTGAGATTCAAAAGGCTGCTGAGGCCGTGGCCTCAGCAGATGTGGCGTGTCGCCTCGATACGGCGCTGCGCATCAGCCAGCGAGCGCAGAACACGTGTCGGGTTTTCGCGGCCGCGGTAGTGGGTCGCCGTATAGACGTCACCACGATGCAGGCCGATGTCACGCAGAAGATAATCATCAAGCTCGGAAATTCGCATCAGCTGCCGTCGATTGCGGGACATCATCCAGCGACGCAGAGCCGACGTAAACACAGCTTTCACCGTTTGCACGAGCGTGGAGGTCTCTGCGCGCGTTGCCGGTAAATAGGTCGTCGTTGTCTTGCTTATCGCTGTCATGTCCGCTCTCCTTTAAATCAGCGGTGCTAAGGGGTTCTCATCGTCAGGCTCATGCGCTTTCGCGGCTCCTTTCCTTTACGACGGCTGCTTTATCCAACAATCAAATTGATTGTTCCAACGAATGTTTCTAATGTCACTCTTCAATAATAGTGATGGATAGCGCCCATGAGCACGCCTCTGGATCTCGATCAGTTACAAACCTTCATCGCGATAGCCGATACGGGCAGTTTCACACGCGCTGCCGATGCGATTTTCAAGACGCAATCGGCGGTTTCCATGCAGATGCGGCGGCTTGAGGAACGGATCGGAAAGCCGCTCTTCGAGCGGGACGGGCGCTCCAATCGCCTGACCGAGGATGGCGACCGGCTGCTTCTCTATGCGCGGCGTATGATGCAGCTGAATGGGGAGACCATTGCGGCCTTTGACGATACGCAACTGGAGGGCCATGTGCGTATCGGGACGCCTGATGATTATGCCGACCGCTTCCTGCCGGAAATCATGGCGCGTTTTGCGCGCTCCAATCCGCGTGTTGAGCTTTCCGTCGTCTGCGAGCCGACCGTCAATCTGGACGAAATGATTCGTCGCGGCACGCTGGATATTGCGCTGGTCACCCAGTGCGACGACAAGCGCCGCTCGGAAGTGGTGCGCACCGAGCCGCTTCTTTGGGTCACGTCGGCCAATCATGCTGTGCATGAGGAAGCCGTGCTGCCGCTTGCGGTGGGGCGACCGACCTGCATCTGGCGTCATGCGGCAATCGAAGTGCTGGAAGCGGCGAAACGCGATTATCGCATCATCATCACGAGCTGGTCGGCGACGGTTTCTGCCGCTGCGGTTCTCTCCGGCCTTGCCGTTTCGGTGCTGCCGGAATGTGCGTTGCGCCCCGGCATGCGGGTGCTGGGTGAGGCCGATGGTTTTGGGCGATTGCCGGAATTCGGCATTGGCATCATGCGCGGCCACAACAAGCAGAATGCGGTGGTGGATGCGCTGGCGCAGCACATCATCGAAAGTCTTGACAATATTTCATCGCCCCAGCCGGGAGGCATTGTTGGCGCGATGAGTTCGCCGGAAATCTCGTCGTTTCCGGCGGTCCGCACGCGCAGGGTGCGGGCCAATGAGTTGTTGCCGGGCTGGTGAGGTCCGTTGATAAGCATGAGATGATTTTCTACGCGACTTCTTGACCAGCCGTATCGGCTGATGGCCTATGATGGGATGAGCATGGGTTCCGATTCGAGTTTTACCGGCGCATCGTCGAATGTCGCCGAGTATAGCGTTTCCGAGATTTCCGGCGCTTTGAAGCGCACGGTCGAGGATGTGTTCGGCCATGTGCGCGTGCGGGGAGAAATCTCCGGTTACCGCGGACCGCATTCGTCCGGTCATGCCTATTTCGCCTTGAAGGACGACCGCTCGCGGCTGGAAGCCGTGATCTGGCGCGGTTCCATGGGCCGCCTGCGTTTTCGTCCCGAAGAAGGCATGGAGGTTATCGCCACCGGCAAGCTGACCACCTATCCGGGATCGTCGAAATATCAGATTGTCATCGAGCAGATGGAACCGGCGGGCGCCGGTGCGCTGATGGCGCTTCTGGAAGAACGCAAGCGCCGCCTTGCGGCGGAAGGCCTGTTCGATCCGGCGGTCAAGCAGCTCCTGCCCTTCATGCCGCGTGTGATCGGTGTGGTGACATCGCCGACAGGCGCCGTCATCCGCGATATTATTCACCGCATTTCAGATCGCTATCCGCTGCATGTCATCGTCTGGCCGGTGCGCGTGCAGGGCGAGACGAGCGGTCTGGAAGTGGCTGCTGCCGTGGAGGGCTTCAATGCCTTGCCGGAAGATGGCGCGATTCCGCGTCCCGATGTGCTGATCGTGGCGCGTGGCGGCGGTAGTCTGGAAGACCTCTGGGGCTTCAATGACGAAATTGTCGTGCGCGCCGTGGCGGCGTCGCATATTCCGGTGATTTCTGCAGTCGGCCACGAAACCGACTGGACGCTGATCGATCTAGCCGCCGATGTGCGCGCACCGACCCCAACAGGCGCTGCCGAAATGGCCGTGCCGGTCAGGGCCGATTTGCAGGCAACGCTTGCCGGACAATCGGCGCGGTTGGCCTCGGCCATGTCGCGCTTCATCGATCTCAAGCGGCAGGCGCATCGCGCGGCTGCGCGCGCTCTGCCTTCCGCCGATCAGTTGCTGGCCTTGCCCCGCCGGCGCTTTGACGAATCCGCCTCGCGCCTGACGCGGGCGCTGTTCGTCAACACGCAGAAGAAGCGGGTGCATTTCGAAGGGCGCGCCCGTCAATTGTCGCCGCGCCTGTTGCAGCGCCGTTTCGTGGAACAGCAACGCACCATGTCGCTGCTCGGTCAGCGACTGCCGCGTGCGCTGGAAGCCTTTTTGCGGGAACGCCGCACGGCGCTCTCGCATCGTGGCGACCGGCTGGTCCCGGAACCGATCTTGCGGCGCACCCGCCTTGCCACATCGACCGTCGAGCAACTGGATCGCAGACGCGATCAGGCGGTGCGCCTTTTGATCGAGCGCGCCAAACGGCGCGGACAGGAACTGGAACGCCTGATGCGCACCCTGTCTTACGAAAGTGTGCTGGACCGTGGCTTTGCCATCGTGTTCGATGCGGACGGTCATCCGGTCAAGCAGGCGGCTGGCGTGGCGGCGGGCGATGCGCTGTCGGTTCGTTTCCGTGACGGTGATGTGGCGGTGGTTGCTGATGGCGGTGCAGAGGACGAATCGGCAGCCAAACCGGGCGCACCGAAAAAGCCTGCATCGGCTCGCTCCGGCGGGCAGGGATCGCTATTTTAGCAACACTCGCAATGTCTTGAACGCCGAATTGGGAAGCCGAGTGCAAGCTCCACTGTTCTCTTAAGGCTGGCTTAAGCTTGGCCTTTTCTTTCTCGCACATCCGAAATGATGAGCACAATTCGGGCAGGGCGAACCGCGTTTCTGCCGTGATGCGTGTCAAACGAAGAGTTCAAGGATGTCGCGTAAAAACTCCCAGGACGCCGCATTTTCCGGCTTGAAGGCGGCGGTGTTCAACCGCCGCAGCTTTCTGATTGGTGCAAGCGCTGTTGCGCTGTCAGGCTGTGTTTCGACTGCCCAGCCGCCGCTGCCGGCAAAGCCGGTCAACAAGCCCGTTGCGCCGTCGCAGCCCGTGCCGCTCATGTATCAGGCCATGCCGGAAGAGCAGTTTCCACTGCCTGCCGTCGATATCAGTAAGGTCGATCAGAAATTCTGGCGGCAGGAAGTTGATTATCCGACGAGCGAGACTAAGGGCACCGTCATCGTCGATACGCCGAACAAATATCTCTATCACGTGCTCGGCAATGGGCGGGCGATGCGCTATGGCATCGGCGTCGGTCGTGACGGTTTTGCCTGGGCGGGTCGTGCCGTCATCGCTTACAAGCGCCAGTGGCCGCGCTGGACGCCGCCGGATGAGATGGTTGCCCGCCAGCCAGCACTCCAGCCTTACAGCATTGCCAATGGCGGTATGCCCCCCGGCCTCAAGAACCCGCTGGGCGCGCGCGCCATGTATATCCATAAGGATGGCCGCGATACACTATATCGTATCCACGGGTCGCCCGAAGCATGGAGCATCGGCAAGGCCGTTTCCTCCGGCTGTATCCGTATGCTCAATCAGGACGTGATCGATCTTTATAACAATGTGCGCGATGGCAGCACGATTGTTGTGATCCCCGATCCGACAAAGGGTCAGCAGGTCACGAGCTAACCTCGGAGCACATCCCGAAAATGAAAAGGGCGCGAAAAACGCGCTCTTTTTCATGGGTGGTTTTCTGCCGGATTGAAGCTCAATAGGCATATTCCAGGAAGATCGGCTCGACGGAACCGGCCCAGATGCTGTTATAGGCTTTCAGCATACGCTCGGCATCGGTAATGCCAGCGGCGACGATTTCTTCCAGTGGCGCCAGGAAGTGGGTTTCGTCAAAACCTTCCGGGTTGAGCTTGTTGCGGTTCTTCAGACCAAGACGCGAAATCTTCAGCGTTTCGCGGGCGATGCCTTCCAGCGGCTTGCCACGGAATGTTGCGGTGAGCGCCTTGGTGGGCACTTCGTTGCGCAGCGCCAGAACCTCTTCATAGGTCCAGTCCTTGGTCAGCATTTCCGCTGCCGTCAGCGCTTCTTCGTCATAGAGAAGGCCGACCCAATAGGCGGGCAGGGCGCAGATGCGCCGCCATGGGCCGCCGTCCGCACCGCGCATTTCGAGGAAGCGCTTGAGGCGAACTTCCGGGAACAGCGTCGAGAGATGATTGGTCCAGTCGCCCATATTCGGGACCGGATCGCTGACTTCACCCTTCAACGCGCCGTTCATGAACTGGCGGAACGTGACATGGGTGCAATCGTGATAACGGCCATCGCGCAGGATGAAATACATCGGAATATCGAGCGCCCAGTCGACATAATCGGCAAAGCCGAAATTTTCCGAGAAGACAAAGGGTAGCACACCGGCGCGCTGGTTGTCGGTATCACGCCAGATGTTCGAGCGCCATGACAGGAGACCGTTCGGCTTGCCCTCGGTGAAGGGCGAACTGGAAAACAGCGCCGTGGCGACCGATTGCAGTTTCATCGAAACCTGCATCTTGCGGCGCATGTCGCGTTCGGAGCTGAAATCGAGATTAACCTGAATGGTCGAGGTCCGGTACATCATGTCCAGACCTTCATGGCCAACCTTCGGCATGTAGTTGGTCATGATCTTGTAGCGCGACTTCGGCATGACCGGCGTTTCGGCCAGCGTCCATTTCGGGCTGCCGCCGACGCCGAGAAAACGAATGCCCAGAGGCTCGGCGATTTCACGCACCTGGCTCAGATGCGCGTTCATTTCGCGGCAGGTCTGGTGAATGGTCGTAAGCGGTGCGCCGGAAAGCTCGAACTGGCCGCCCGGCTCCAGAGAAATTGCGCCCTGTCCGGTCGGCTCGACAAGGCCGATAATGTTGCCTTCGTCCATGATCGGCTCCCAGCCGAGCATGGCCTGCATGCCTTCCAGAATCGCCTTGATGCCGCGCGGTCCCGCATAGGGAACAGGGCTGTTGTCAGCGGTATAGAAAGGGAATTTCTCGTGCTCGGTGCCGATGCGCCAGGCATCCTTGGGCTTGTTTCCCCCGGCAAGATAGATCGCAAGTTCTTCAACGCCCGTCAGTGCCGTTTCGTCAGTCGTATCGCGCGCCATACAGTCTATCCCTGGTCGTATTTCAGCTTGTCAGCGTGATTGGACAAATTTGTCAAATCACGCAAGTCAATTTCATTGAACGATCGATTTAGAGAACATCATGCCGCATTTCTCCAGTCGCCGAGAATGGCCTGTACCAGAGCCATGGCGGCAACGGCTGCGGTATCCGCCCGCAAAATGCGAGGGCCGAGCGGAATGGCCGTCACGAAGGGCTGGCGGTGCAGCACTTGCCGCTCTTCTTCCGAAAATCCGCCTTCCGGGCCGATCAGAAGCCCCGTTGGTCCGGTCTTCAAACCTTGCAGAATGCTCAACGGATCGTCCGATTCGTGGCCTTCATCGCAAAAGATCAGACGGCGCGACGGGTCCCACTGGTCGATAAAGCGGTCGAAGCGCACCGCGTCGCGGCATTCGGGTATGGCAAGCACACCGCATTGCTCGGCAGCCTCAATGGCATTGGCCTTTATCTTGTCGGTGCTGAGTTTCGGCACTTGTGTGTGCTGGGTGACGACCGGCTGCAAGACGCCAGCGCCCATTTCAACGGCCTTCTGCACCATATAATCAAGGCGGCCCTGTTTCAGCGGCGCGAAACAATAGACGAGATCGCTTGGCGCTGGCTGCGGGCGGGTCTCCTCAACAGGTACGAGCAGAACACGCTTCTTGCCTTCCGGCTTTAGCCAGGCCTTCCATTCACCGTCGCGCCCGTTGAAGACGAGAACTTCATCGCCTTCTTTCAGGCGCAGCACGTGAATGAGATAATGGGCAGCCTGCGGCGCAGCCTCCACCGGCGTTTCCGGGGCGAAGTCGTCCTCGATGTAAAGTCGTTGCATTCTGTAATTTGCGCGCATGATCGCATCGATGGCAGAGGGCAAGCCTGCCGGTCAAGCGCTTTGTGTGGCAGTTCTGCCAGCCTGCCGATTGAAAACCGCTCTCACATAACAAATGGCTTACACAAACAATTGATGGGAAATGGCTGGCGGTTGAATCTAATTAGATTGTATCCATATAGGTATGAAGCTATCTATTTGAATGGAATTGAAGTGATGAAACAAGCCTGGGTCGAATTCGCGCCGCTTCTCGCAAGCACCGCCAGAGGATGGCGGAAAGCCTTTGATGCGGCCATGGCGGAGCATGGACTTTCCGATGCGAAAGCTGTTCCTCTGATGACCCTCTTGCGGCATGGCGATCTGATCCCCCAGGGGGTGCTGGCCGAACGGGTCGGCATCGAGGGGGCGACGATCGTTCGTGTCGTCGATGAGCTGGAGAAGGATGGCCTGATCCTGCGCGTCGCCGACGATGCTGACCGTCGCGTCAAACTCATCCAGTTGACCGAAGACGGCCGCGCCCTTGCCACCAAGGTGGAAAAGTCTGCGGCCCGTCTTCGGACGCAGTTCTTAAGTGATTTCGACGCTGAACAGGTCGATGTCGCCATGGAAGTCTTGCGCAGGCTGAACGAGAAATTCCTGAACATCTGAACCAACCACGCTGCCTTCGAAAAACAATGACCAAGCTTGCCGAAACAACCCCGAAATTCTGGGACGTCGTCTTTTCCCTAAAGACGTTCGCCGCCGGTATGCTTGCCTTGTGGATTGCGCTGATGGCCAATCTGCCGAACCCATACTGGTCGATTGCCGCCGTTTATATCGTCGCGCATCCGCTTTCGGGGGCCACCACATCCAAGGGCATCTATCGTCTGATCGGCACGATCATCGGCGGTGCGGTGACGATTCTTTTCGTGCCACATCTGATCAATTCGCCGGAAATCCTGACCGTCGCCATCGGCGTATGGATGGGCGTCTGTCTGGCGATCAGCCTGCTTGACGGCACGCCGCGCAGCTATCTCTTCATGCTCGCCGGTTATACGGTGGCGATCGCAAGTTTTGCCGTGGTTTCCGTTCCCGAAACCACCTTTGATTATGCGCTTGGCCGCGTCGAGGAAATTGCCATTGGCATTGTCTGCGCGGCGCTGGTCAATCGCCTCGTCTTTCCGCGCCACAGCGGGCCGGTGCTGGTCGGTCGTATCGACAACTGGCTGCGGGAGGGCTCGCGGCTCGCCGTCGCCACAATGCGCGGCGAGGGCGCCAGCCCGCAATTCCTGCGCGACCGTCAGCGTCTGGCATCCGACGCGCTGGAACTGCGCAACCTGACCACTCATGTGGCCTATGACACCTCGTCCATTCGCGGCGTTGGAACCATGCTGCATGTGCTGCAACAGCGCATGGTGGCCGTGCTGCCGATCATATCGAGCCTGCATGATGTTATCGTGCTGAAGCCGGGTGAAGGCGAAAAGCCTTGGCATCCGGCTGTCCAGCAGCTTCTCGATGAAGCCTGCGACTGGCTCGAAAGCGGCGAAAGCCTGAGCGAAGAGCGCCGCGCCGTTCTGTTGAAGCTGATCGACGAGATCGAGCGTCACGGCAAGGACGCCTCCAGCTGGGGCGAGCTTCTGCCGTTCAATGTGGCTGCGCGTGTCCGCGATCTGGTCCAGATATGGAGCGATTGCATCACGCTGCGTCAGGATATCGTATCCGGTGCGAAGCGCGGCCATGCGCTGCGCTGGCGCCGTTACGACGCCCATCTAAAAGGGCGTCCCGCGCACCGCGATTATGGCATGGCGTTTCTGTCGGGCTTCTCTGCCTTTCTCGCAACCAGTGTTGCAACGGCTTTCTGGATCGCCACCGGCTGGTCACAGGGCAGTGCAGCCGCAATGATGGCAGGCATCTTCTGCTGTATCTTTGCGACGATGGACGACCCCGTGCCGGTGATGCGGAAGTTCAACTGGCTGTTGATGATCGTGATCGCAGCCGCTTTCATCTTCGAATTCGCGCTGCTGCCGCTGGTGGACGGTTTCTTCCCGCTGGCTTTGGTGCTGGGTCTGTTTCTGGTGCCTGCCGGTGTGCTTCTGGCAATTCCGTCGCAGTTTCTGCTGGGCATGGTGCTCTGTGTGAACCTGCCGAACATGCTCATGCTGCAAAGCCACGCCACGTCGGATTTCGTCACTTTTGCCAATGCCAATCTGGCAACGGTTGTCGGTATCGTCATTGCTGCGGTGATCACGTCTATCGTGCGCTCGGTCGGTGCCGAATGGAGCGTGCGGCGTCTGGTCGAGGCTGGCTGGCGCGATATTGTGGCGGCAACCGAACGCGGACCAAGCCGTCATCGCCGCCAGCATATGAACCGCCTGTTGCTGCGCATGATTGACCGCATCGGCATGATGACGCCGCGTCTGGCGCTGATCCCATCGGCGGATGTCGCCAAGGTCGATCTGCTGCGCGACCTGCGCAACGGGATGAATACCATCGACCTGCAACAATATCGCGCCAAGTTGCCCGAGCCTTGCCGCGAGGCGGTGGATGCGGTGCTGGACGGTGTCGGCGCGCATTATCGGGCCTTGTCCAAAGGCGGGCCGAACGGCCTGTCGCGTCAGGGCATCGACGAACAATTGCTCGCCGCCATCGACAAGGCGATAGCGGCGATCATCGAAAGCGGCTCGCCAGCCGTTGCCCGCCGTCCGCGGCTCGCACTGGTGGCGCTGCGTTTCAACCTGTTTCCCAAGGCGCCGCCTTTTGCTTTGCCACCGCGCCCGCAATTGGAGCTGCCGCAAGCCGCCTGACCAACAGGAGCTTGAAGACTGAATGTGAACGATCATGAGACCTGAACTCGATATATACGGGATTTATATCCCGACCCTGGGCGTGCTGGCGCTTGGCGCCTATGTCCTCAATACGATCATGCAACGCCTTTTGGCGCGCGTGCGTTTCTACCGTTTTGTGTGGCACCGGCCCTTGTTCGATGCCGCCATGTATTTCTGCATTCTTGGCGCTGCCGCCATTATCTTGAACGGAATAGACTGATGAAAAAGCTCTTCGCACATACTGGCCGGGTTTTTCTCACCCTCGTCATGGTCACAATGGCGGGGCTGCTGGGCTGGCATCTCTGGGATTATTACATGAATGCGCCGTGGACACGCGATGGCAAGATCCTTGCCGATGTGGTGCGCGTTGCACCGGACGTGTCGGGTCTGGTGAGCGAAGTTCTCGTTCGCGACAACCAGACCGTCAAAAAAGGCGATGTGATTTTCCGCATCGATCAGGCGCGTTACAAGCTGGCGCTGCAAACGGCGGAGGCCAAGGTCGACAGCAGCAAGGCTGCGCTCGACATGGCCAATCGCGATCTCGTCCGTTATCGCCAGCTCAACGACACGACTGTGACCCGCCAGAAGCTGGAACAGGTTGAGACGACAGCCATGCAAGCCGAGGCGGCTTACCGTCAGGCCGGTCTGGACCGTGATCTGGCCGCGCTCAATCTGGATCGGTCTTCGGTCAAGGCGACGGTCAATGGCGTCATCACCAACTTTTCGCTGCAGCCGGGCGACTATGTCACCGCAGGTTCTGCCGTAACGGCGCTGGTGGATACGGATTCCTATTATGTCTCGGGCTATTTCGAAGAAAACAAGCTTGAGCGTATCAAGCTCGGCGATCCGGTGGTGGTCGATATCATGGGCAGCCACGTGCAGCTCAAGGGCAAGGTCGAAGGCATTGCCGGTGGCATCGAGGATCGCGAGCGCACCGCAACGACAAGCCTGCTTGCCAATGTCACGCCGACTTTCAACTGGGTGCGTCTTGCGCAGCGTGTGCCGGTGCGAGTCAAGCTTGAGGACGTGCCGGATGGCGTGCACCTCGTGGCGGGCCGGACCGTCAGCGTGTCGGTCGTCGAATAATCGGCGTCCAATCGATCAAAGGCCCGGCTGTTGTCCGGGCCTTTTTCGTGTTAGCCAATGGCAAAGAATTTTCGAGGCTTGGTTATGCGGGTATTGGTCGTCCAGAATTATGATGGTGCGGGGCTCGGACAGATTGAGCCCGTCCTGAAAGAAGCCGGTTATGCGATTGATTTGCGCCTTCCCTACAATGGCGATGCGCTGCCCGCTGATGATACCGACCACAAGGCGCTTATTGTGCTGGGCGGCGAGCAGAATGCGCTGGCCGATGCCGAATTTGCCTATTTCCCGCATCTGCTCGATCTCATTCGTGGCTTTGGTGACAGGGACAAGGCGGTGCTTGGCATCTGCCTCGGCAGCCAGCTTGTGGCGCGCGCCTATGGCGGCGACAATATCCTCGACCGTCCGATGGAGTTCGGCTGGCAGGAAGTGCGCCTGACCGAAGAGGGCCTGAACGATCCGGTCTTATCGACAGCAGGCAGAGCGTTTCCGATCTTCCATTGGCACCGCGATACGTTCACGCTGCCAAAAGGTGCCGTGCATATGGCGCAAAGCGACATGACGCAGAATCAGGCCTACCGGATCGGACGAGCGGTCTATGGAACCCAGTTCCATTTCGAAGCCGATACCACGCTCGTCAAACAGTGGAATGCCCAACTCGCCCACGAAATCGAAGATTTTGCGCCGGGCTGGGACAAGGCGTTTGCGCAACTTGCCGAGAGCGTTGGCCGCTCCTCAGACAGAGCGGGCGCGGCACTCGCCAAAGCCTGGATCGACCAGATTTAAACCCAACATTAACCTTGCGGATAGACTTCGCGTTGCTGCTTTGCCACATGCTGTGAGCAATGCGTTGTTTTGTGAAAAAAGCGCGGTGAACGACGCCGCCGTTCAGTTGCAGGTAACTTTTATCGGGTGTAACTGAACGCCGTCTCCCGGGCAATGATCGGTCGGGCAGGGCTTCACGCCATGCTCGCAACGGCGGCTCGTTTTATCGAATTTCATCCGGCAACCGTCGAAAGAGTTTCCGAATATGACCGCCAAGCATGCCGCCCTTCTTACCGTCCTGATGGTCTCCGCGATCGTGTTCATGGCTGTCGGCATCTTCACCGTCGACGCCGGTAACACCATGGTTTCGAGCGACGGTTACGGAATTTCCAGCGCTCATTAATTCGCTTCGATGAAGCGCTTTTCCGCGCCATCGATTGCGATTGCCGATAGCAGGCCGCTCTTCCAGGCATAGGTGTCGAGATTGACGCGGTTGGGCTGAACATCGACCGCGCCTTGCGGCGTATGCCCATGGATGATCACCTTTGCGAGGGGATCGGTCCATTTCAAAAACAAAGTGCGTATCCAGATGAGGTCGTCCGGGTCCTGCTCTTCAAGCGGGACAACGGGGTTGACGCCTGCGTGGCAGAAAAAGAAGTCCCCGAACGACAGCCAGCGCGGCATCGAGCGTATGAAATCGACATGCGCTTGCGGTACGGCTTTCACCAGAGCCTCGTGTCCGCGCCGGGCTTTGTCCGGATCGGAAAAATCGAGTTCCACGCCATAGGAGCGCCCGGTCTCCACGCCGCCATGCAGAGCGAAGATGCCTGCCGTGTCGCCGGTGGCGAGATAATTGAGAAAGCCTTCGTCGTGATTGCCGAGAAGAGACAGGATGCGCGGATCGTGCGCAGCCGCCTCGATGAGAAAATCGAGCACTTCCTTGGATTGCGGTCCCCGGTCGATGTAATCACCGAGATGGATGATGCGCCAGTCATGGACGGGGCGATGGTCGAGATCGGCGCGGATTAATCCGTGCATATCCTGCAACAGATCGAAGCGCCCATGCACGTCGCCAATGGCATAAAGGCGAATGTTCTGCGGGCCGCATGCATCCTTGAAAACCACACCAGTCATTCGCCGTCGTCCTTCACTTCCTTCACCGCATTGGTGCCCGCCCGCTGGCGGAAGCGCAGCTGCGACACGCGCTCGCGTTCTTCGTTCAGTTCGCGGTCATGGGTGGCCTGCTCGACGAAGCGGATATGCTTCTGCACCGCCTCACGGGCGGCCTGCGGGTTGCCAGCCATCACCGCGTCATAGATAGCGCGATGCTGCGAAAGGAACATGTCGGCGACGCCCGGATAGCTGTAGATGAGGCTGCGGTTGTAAAACACGCCATCCTTCAATAGCTGGTAGCAGGAGCGCAAAGTGTGCAGCAGCACGATGTTGTGGGCGGCTTCGCCGACCGCATTGTGCAGCTCGACATCAAGCCGCGCTTCGGTGTCGAAATCGCTCGCGCCATGGGCCGTCTCCATCGCATGCATGATTTCCGTCAAAAGCGCCTTGTCGGCGGGTGTGGCGCGCAACGCCGCATATTCGGCGGCGATGCTTTCGATCTCGCGGCGATATTCGAGATAGTCTGCGGTCGCCTTGCGGTGGTCGGCAAAAAGCTTGACCACGGGCGCGCTGAAGACCTGCCCGATCACATCGGCGACGAATGTGCCGCCACCATGGCGGGAGGTCAAAAGGCCAGCCGTTTCAAGGCGCTTCAGGGCATCGCGCAGGATGGGCCGGGAAATGTCGAACTGGCGCGCCAGCTCCCGTTCGCCGGGCAGACGGTCGCCGCCGCGCAGAACGCCCTCCAGAATGAGCGTCTCGATCTGGTATACGACGTCGTCCGCTGTGCGGCTCGCCTGTATGCGGGAAAAAATCGTTTCGGCCATGCCGTTCAAGCCCTCTGCGTATCGGCGGCAAGGTAGCCGCAAGGGACGGACCCGGCAACGGAATATAGAGCTTTTCCAGCAAAAGTGCGAAGCGGTTTGCGTCTGGAAATGCGTAAAAATAAATACTTAGAGCGGTTCCGACGATTCCGTCATAACAGGAACCGCTCTATTGAAAATAAAGCCCGACTGGTGATCCAGCCGGGCTTTATGACGCTTGGAAAAGGGGTTTTAAGCCTTTTTGCGCTTGCGCGTCGCAACCAGCACAAACAGACCGGCGACAACGCCATACATCGCCCATTTGAACGGCAGCGCATCAGCCGTTTCGCTGCGGATCGGCAGCACGGTTACAGTGCCGGGGCGGCTTTCGACGCCGGATTTACCTTCGGCCTTGGCCTGTTCGATCTGCTGCGGGGACACGACCCATTCCGCACCGCGGGACTTGTCGTAGAACATGAAGCCGCAGCCGACGACAACGGCAACGATGATAGCGAGAATGAATCGGATCGGAGTGTTCATTATCTTTCCTCAAAAGTCGGAACGACACGGCCGGCATGATGGGAGTTCATGCCGCACCGTATTTATATGCACGCTTTCTAATGCGCAGCGTTTCATAGTCGGCAAAAGACTTGATGTCTATTTTTGAGATGCGCCCTGTGGAGAACTGCCGCTCTCCCAATAGGGAACGGGCCCGTAAAGGTCGGCAAGATAGTCGATGAACAGGCGCACCTTGGCAGGCAGGAACTGTTTCGACGGATAGACCGCGTGAATGGCCAGATTGCGCGACGCGGTATAGTCGGGCAGCACCTGCACAAGCTTGCCTGCAGCCAGTTCCGGGCCGATATCCCAGGTGGAGCGCTGGGCGATGCCGAGACCGGCCAGCACGGCCTCGCGCACCATTTCGCTGGAATTGGTCTGGAGTGGTCCGACCGGGCGAATGACAATCGGGCCTTTCGGCCCTTCCAGCCGCCAAGGATCATTGTTGTGCGGCGCAAGGCAGATATGGGCCTGCAAATCTTCGATGGTCTCAGGCGTGCCGCGTTCCGCGATATAACCGGGCGATGCGACGAGCAATCGGCGGACCGGCGCCAGCCTGCGGGCCACAAGGGTCGAATCCGACAATTCACCGATGCGGATGGCGAGATCATAACCGTCGCCGACAATATCGACCATTTCGTCGGTCAATTGCATATTGACGGTCAGGTCGGCATTGGCGCGCATGAAAGGCACCAGATAGGGGGCGATATGCATGCGCCCGAAGGTCGTGGGAGCCGAGATTTTCAGCGTGCCGCGCGCATCCGCCGAGCGGCGCGCAACGAAAGCTTCCGCTTCCTCGATATTGGAAAGAATGGCCAGCACGCGCTCATGATAGCCCTGACCAGCCTCGGTCAGCGCGATTTGCCGCGTTGTGCGTTGCAGGAGCCGGGTGCCGAGGCGCTCCTCCAGACGACCGAGACGCTTGGAAACCACGGCAGGCGACAGGCCGAGATCGCGAGCCGCCGCCGACATGCTGCCGGTTGCGACCACGCGGGCAAAGATTTCCATATCGGCCAGACTGCTGCTCATCATGATCGTCTGATCCCCCGAATTGCCCTGCGCTTCAATTGCATCTAGCCCAGCGTTGCAAGGCTCCGCAAGCAATTATGCCACAGCGTGAAAACTGTTATGCGAAAGGTGCAAGTGGTAAAAATGATTTACCACTTGACGAATGCGGCGCAGGGTGCACTGTGCATGTTAGAGCTATTCCAGAAAAGATCGGGTCTGTCCATCTCGGTTGGCGTGGCGTTAAAACAGCGCGTTACGACCGTTCCGGTTCTCAAGCGAGGATGAAAACCGGGGCGGCATTTGAAGGCTGGCGGCACCTTGACGAAGAGGGTCTGCCCAGCGGCGGAGGAGCAAATGAGCGGATTGATTATGCCGGAGCCGGATGCGTCCGTCATGCAGCGGCGCGGGCAGATCGTGGATGATCTGCGCGATATCGTACCGGGCGAGGGCGTGGTCGATACGGTCAATGCGATGCGTGTGTTCGAGAGCGACGGCCTGACGGCGCATCGTTCGCTGCCGCTGGTGGTTGTGCTGCCGGAAACGGTCGATCAGGTCTCACAAGTTCTGCGTTATTGCCACGAGAATGGCATTCGCGTCGTGCCGCGCGGTGCGGGCACATCGCTGTCGGGCGGTTCCATGCCCTTGCAGGATGCGGTGCTGCTCGGCATGTCGCGCTTCAACCGCATTCTCGAAATCGATTATCCCAACCGTGTCGCCGTGGTGCAGCCGGGCGTGACCAATCTCGGCATTACCAAAGCCGTTGAGCATGAGGGCTTTTATTATGCGCCCGATCCGTCGTCGCAGATTGCCTGCTCGATTGGCGGCAACGTGGCGGAAAACGCCGGTGGCGTGCATTGCCTGAAATATGGCCTGACAGCGAATAATGTTCTGGGCATCGAGATGGTGCTGATCACCGGCGAGGTGTTGCGCCTCGGCGGCAAGCATCTCGACAGCGAGGGCTATGATCTTTTGGGTCTGATGACCGGCTCGGAAGGACTGCTGGGCGTGGTGACGGAAATCACCGTGCGTATCCTGCAAAAGCCGGAAACGGCGCGCGCCGTCATGGTCGGCTTTCCATCCAGCGAGCAGGCCGGCCAGTGTGTGGCCGATATTATCGGCGCAGGCATAATTCCCGGCGGCATGGAAATGATGGACCGACCCGCCATCAAGGCGGCGGAGGATTTTGTGCGCGTTGGCTATCCGCTCGACGTGGAAGCGCTGTTGATCGTCGAACTCGACGGCCCGCCGGTCGAGGTCGATCACCTGATCGGACGGGTTGAGGCGCTCGCACTGCGCAATGGTTCCACGACCTGCATTCTGTCGCAGTCGGAAGAGCAGCGTCTGGCTTTCTGGGCCGGGCGCAAGGCAGCTTTCCCGGCGGTAGGGCGCATTTCGCCCGACTATCTATGCATGGATGGAACCATTCCGCGCAAGGAACTGCCGCGTGTCCTGTCGGGCATGCGCGACTTGTCCGAGAAATACGGATTGCGGGTGGCCAATGTGTTCCATGCGGGCGACGGCAATCTGCATCCGCTGATCCTCTATGATGCGAATATTCCGGGTGAACTGGAAGCAGCCGAAAATTTCGGCGCAGATATTTTGCGGCTCTGCGTGAAAGTTGGCGGTGTTCTCACCGGAGAACATGGCGTCGGCATTGAAAAACGCGATCTGATGCCGGAAATGTTCAATGACATCGATCTCGACCAGCAGATGCGCGTCAAATGTGCTTTCGACGCCAAGCATCTGCTCAATCCGGGCAAGGTGTTTCCGCAATTGCGCCGCTGCGCCGAGCTTGGTCGCATGCATGTGCATCGCGGCGAGCTGGCCTTCCCGGATGTTCCCCGATTCTGAGTTGTGGTTTTGATCATGAGCGATGCAAATATTCTAAAGCCGCAGGATGAGGCGGGCGTTCTGGATGCGGTGCAGGACGCGCTGGCCAGCTCCACCCCGCTGGAAATTATCGGCCATGGCTCCAAGCGCGGCATTGGACACAGGGTCGATGCGGGCCGCGTGCTCGACGTGTCGCAGCTTACGGGCGTGACCCTGTACGAGCCGGACGAACTGGTGCTCTCGGCAAAGGCCGGAACGCCGATGGTCGAGATTGAAAAGCTTCTGGCCGACAACAATCAGTGCTTCCATTTTGAACCGATGGATTACGGTCCTTTGCTGTCGGGCGAGCGCGGTCGCGGCACGATCGGCGGCGCGCTGGCTGCCAATCTGTCTGGTCCGCGCCGTCTCAAGGCGGGTGCTGCGCGCGATCATGTGCTTGGCGTGCGCGTTGTGTCGGGACGGGGCGAATTGTTCAAGTCCGGCGGTCGCGTGGTCAAGAATGTGACGGGTTATGATCTGTCCAAGGGCATGGCCAATTCCTGGGGCACGCTGGGCGTCGCCACCGAGGTGACGTTCAAGGTTCTGCCGAAGCCGGAAACGGCGGCCACGCTTGTCGTGCGCGGGCTGACCGACGAACAGGCGGCGCGTGTCATGGCCATGGCTATGGGATCGCGCGAGGAGGTCGCTTCGGCAGCACATTTGCCGCCGACGGTTGCCAATCGCTTCCTTGATGGAAAGCTCGGCTGGGAAGCGGCGACCGTGTTGCGGCTTGAGGGCTTTGCGCCTTCGGTCGAGCATCGCAGCCGCCAATTGCAGGCATTGCTCCGCCAGTCCGGCATGGTGGAAGCGCTCGACGGGGCGCAATCGCAGCAGCTCTGGCGCGAAGTGCGCGATGTCCTGCCTTATGCCAATGCGGGCGACAATCGTGCTGTATGGCGCGTTTCGATGACGCCGATGCAGGGCTGGCAGATGGTGGACGAGTTCCGTCGTCATGCAGGCGTCGATGCCTATTATGACTGGCAAGGCGGCTTGATCTGGATGCGGATGGAGGCCGACCCGGAAGCACAAATCTTGCGCAAGCTGATCGCCAGACATGGCGGCGGGCATGCGACGCTGGTGCGCGCGCCGGAGGCGATCCGCGCCGGTGTTGACGTTTTCGAACCGCAGCCAACAGCACTTGCGGCCTTGTCGCAGCGGTTGAAGCAGCAATTCGATCCGGAAAATATTCTCAATCCGGGCCGCATGCATTCTCATCAGGTTGGAGCGTGACACGATGCAAACCCATTTCAGCCCCGACCAGCTGCGCGATCCCGGTGTTCAGGAATCGGAAAAAATCCTGCGCAAATGCGTGCATTGCGGCTTCTGCACGGCCACATGCCCGACCTATGTGACGCTGGGCAATGAACTCGACAGCCCACGAGGGCGCATTTATCTGATAAAGGACATGCTGGAAAACGGGCGTCCTGCGGATGAGGAAGTCGTGCGCCATGTCGACCGCTGCCTGTCGTGCCTTTCCTGCATGACGACCTGTCCTTCAGGCGTCAATTATATGCATCTGGTCGATCATGCCCGCGCGCATATCGAGAAAACCTACAAGCGCCCCTTCATGAATCGCTTTCTGCGCGGTGTTCTGGCGCAGGTTCTACCCTATCCGGGCCGGTTCCGCGCAGCGCTGAAACTGGCAAAGCTCGGCAAGCCCTTTGCACCACTTTTGTGCAAGAGCGACGCCCTGAAACCCATGGCGGCCATGCTTGATCTCGCGCCGCAAAGCCTGCCAGCGGCGGTTCCCGTCGAAACCATCAGCGCCGCCAAGGGCGAAAAGCGCGGTCGCGTGGCAATTCTCAACGGCTGTGCGCAGCCTGTGCTCAATCCGGGTATCAATGCCGCCACCTTGCGACTTCTCAACCGCTTCGGCATCGAAGTGGTGACTCCGAAGGGCGAAGGGTGCTGCGGTTCGCTGGTTCACCATATGGGCCGCGAGGAGCAGGCGTTGGAACAGGCGCGGCACAATGTCGATGTCTGGACGCGTGAGATCGAGGCGGGCGGTCTTGATGCGATCATCGTCACGGCGTCCGGCTGCGGCACAACGATCAAGGATTATGGGTACATGTTGCGGCTCGATCCGGCCTATCAGGACAAGGCTGCGCGGGTTTCGGCGCTGGCAAAGGATATCACCGAATATCTGACCCTCATCGACCTGCCGGAACCCGATGCGCCGCAGGCACTGACGGTCGCCTATCACTCGGCCTGCTCCATGCAGCATGGGCAGAAAATTGTGCGGCAGCCTAAAGACCTGCTCTCAAAAGCGGGCTTTACGGTGAAGGAGCCGCTGGAAGGGCATCTGTGCTGCGGATCGGCTGGCACCTACAACATCATGCAGCCGGAGATTGCCGCCAAGCTGCGCGACCGCAAGGTGAAGAATATCGAGGCAACGGGTGCGGCTCTGATCGCAACCGGCAATATCGGCTGCATGACCCAGATCGCCACCGGCAGCAAGTTGCCGATTGTCCACACGGTGGAGCTGATCGACTGGGCATATGGCGGGCCGAAGCCGGTCGCTCTCTCAGGCTCCCGTCTTCACTGACGCGGCATAGTGCAACGGAAAGCCCTTGAAGCTTTTCGTTTCTTTCAGAACGAAGGTCGTCTGCATTTCCTTGATACGCGGCAGGCGGCGGAGTGTGGACATGGCGAAATCAGCATAGGTGTCAAGATCGCGTGAGACCACCTGCAGCAGAAAGTCGGCATCGCCAGCGATGCTGTAGCAGGTGATCACGTCGTCGAGGTCCATCAGCTCGGCGGCGAACTGTTCCGCCTCCAACTCGCTGTGACTGTCGATCTTGATCCGCACGAAGGCCATGACGCCAAGACCGATTGCCTTGCGATTGAGATTGGCGCGATAGCCGTCGATCACGCCATCGTCTTCCAGCTTGCGCATCTTCCGCCAACTGGGGGAGGTGGACATGCCGACCTGATCGGCCAGCGCCTGATTGGTCAGGCGACCGTCTTCCTGCAAAGCTTCGAGAATGCGAATATCGGACGGTTCCAGCGTGCTCATAAAATCTACCTGAATGATAGTAAGTTTGGGTAGAAGCTACCTTATCATGATCATAATCAGGTAAGAAAGGCAGGATCGCCCCGGAGATGCGGTGTATTTCTCAGACAGAAACACCAAAATTCTGGAGCCATCATGCAGGAAGATCTGCGTTTCGCCGTTATCGTCAACCCTGATCTGGCGCGGGGCCTTTTAGCAAATACGGTCGCGGCCATCTCAATCGGACTTGGTACGCGGCTGCCGCAAGCTGCGGCGCGGCAACTGGTTGATCGCTCAGGCGTCGCCATCGATATCAGCTCCGACCGGCCCGTGCCGATCCTGCAAGCGGACGCGGAAACGATCCGGGCGATCCTGTTGAAATCGGCTGCACATGAAGACAGGGAAGCGGTTGTGGCCTTTCCGGCCTTCGCGCGGGCAATGCATGTCTATGCGGAATATGAAACCACGATTCCTAACCGCGATCTTGCCGCCGAGGTCATTGATGGGGTGGGGATCGCCGGTCCCGCCAAATGGGTCCGCTCACTGACCGGTAGTCTGAAATTATTGCGATAGAAAAAGCCGGGCAGGTGCCCGGCTTTTTGTTCGAATGCTTTGGATCAGCCCGCAGAGAATGTGGCCGGGTTCGGGCCGATACGGCCATCGGTCTTGTCCAGCTTGGTGATGGCATCGTGATCGGTGCCATTGAGGCTGAAATCGAAGACCTCGAAATTTTCCTTGATGCGCGCGGGCGTGACCGACTTCGGAATGACGATATTGCCGGTCTCGATATGCCAGCGCAGGATAACCTGCGCGACAGACTTGCCGTGTTTCGCGGCAATCGCCTTCAGCTTTTCGTCCTCCAGAATCTTGCCCTGCCCAAGCGGGCTCCAGGCTTCCGTGGCGATGTTGTGCTTGCCATGGAACAGGCGCAGCTCGTCCTGCTGGAACTGCGGATGCAGCTCGATCTGGTTGAGAACCGGCGTGACGCCGCTTTCCTTGAGAATGCGTTCAAGATCGGCGGTGCGGAAGTTCGACACGCCGATGGACTTCACGAGGCCCTCTTCCTTCAGCTTGATGAAGGCGCGCCATGTTTCCATGAACAGGTCTTTGGAAGGCATCGGCCAATGGATCAGATAGAGATCCACATAATCGGTGCCGAGTTTTTTCAGGCTGGTAGCGAAGGCTTTCAGCGTTGACTCATAGCCCTGCTCGCTGTTCCAGAGTTTGGTCGTCAGGAAGATGTCGTCGCGTGCAATGCCCGAAGTGTTGATGGCTTTGCCAACACCTTCTTCATTGCCATAGATCGCGGCAGTGTCGATGTGCCGGTAGCCCGCTTTCAGCGCTTCGCTGACCGCTGTAACCGCTTCATCATTGCCCACCTGCCAGACACCGTAACCGAGCTGCGGAATATGGTTGCCGTCATTCAGTTTTACGGTCGGTACGGTCATGAACTATCCTTTCCCTCCATCAAAATGCGGCACCGGCTCATATCCGGTACAACCGCATTTTTGGCCGCCTTCTGGCGGCTCCGTCCATATTTTCTCAAATCATCACTGGCAGCATATGGGTGTTCGCGGGAAAAGCAAAAGCCTTTTCAGGTCGTTTTGCGACTTGTTGCGGGCTCTTTTCATCAAATAATCCAATGTTTCAGGATTATGAATGGAAAAAGCCGCCCTGCGGACAGGGCGGCTTTGTTCAACTGTAAAACTGTTCCGTAACGGGTCAGCGAACCACGACGCGGGCGCCGATGGGGACCCGTTCGTAGAGATCGGTCACATCCTCGTTGCGCATGCGGATGCAGCCGGAAGACATGGCCTTGCCGATGGTCCATGGCTGGTTGGTGCCGTGAATGCGGTAAAGCGTGGAGCCGAGATAAAGCGCGCGTGCGCCAAGCGGATTGTTGACACCGCCATCCATGCGCGCAGGCAGGATGCGTCCCTTCTTGCGCTCGCGGGCGATCATTTCCTTCGGCGGCGTCCAGCTTGGCCATTCGGCCTTGCGGCTGATGCGCTGCGAACCTTTCCAGCTGAAACCCTGCTTGCCGACGCCGACGCCGTAACGCATGGCCCTGCCATCGGATTGCACGAGATAGAGAAAGCGCTTGCCGGTATCGATGACGATGGTGCCGGGCTTTTCCTTGCCAGAATAAGAAACGCTCTGCGGCAGATAGATCGGGTCGATCTGGCGTTTGGCTGGTGCTGTGGCCGGGTTTTGCGCCGGGCGCTGGTACGAAACCTGACGATAGCTCGATTTCTGCTTCTGGTGTTGCTTGACCGTTGTGCGGCGCATGGGCTGCTGGACGGTACCGTCTGGCATTTGGCGCACGCGGGCAGGCTGGCCATGAAGCTGCGCTACCCAGGGCGCGGATAGATCGGGACTGACTGCGACCGGCGGCAGGGTTGCATAACGTTCACTGGCGAAGGCCATGCCGGTGCTGACGACGGAAACGGCAATCGCCGCGAGCGATCCGATCAAAAGAAGATGACGTGGTTTCATGGTCCAGATCCGTCCCTCTTTGCGCCATCATCCCGGTTGCTTCACCTGTCTGGGTTCATTGGCGCGGTTGCCTGGTTGCACCTCCTGACATGCCCTGTCAGGAGAACAACGTTCAATTTCATGACGGGATTGTGCGCCCCAATGGAATCGTAAAGGTAAATTTCGGTCGCGTGTTCTGCCTGCCTGAAGCTCTAAGTAGAGTTGTGGTTAGCGTCGGGTTGCGTCACATGTTTAATGATCGATGAAGCTTTGCGCATGTCCCCGAAAAGTGGGAAACAGTTTTCGGATAGTGTCGTGAGCTAAGAAAATGGAGGCGGGAAAATGAGTGATGTTGCCGAGGTCAAGACAGGTTTGATCGTCAGCGAGGATGGCAAGACCCGCTGCTTCTGGCCGGGCGTATTGCCGGATTATCTCGCCTATCATGATAATGAATGGGGCGTGCCGGTCTCCGACGATTTCCGGTTGTTCGAGAAGATATGCCTTGAAGGTTTCCAGTCGGGGCTGTCGTGGCTGACGATTTTGCGCAAGCGCGAAAATTTCCGCACGGCATTCGACGGCTTCGATTTCCACCGCGTTGCACAATATGACGAAAAAGACGTGGAACGCCTGCTCGCCGACAAGGGTATCGTGCGCCATCGCGGCAAGATCGAATCGACCATCAACAATGCAAACCGCGCCATTGAACTGGCCGCGGAAAAGGGCTCGCTAGCGGCCTATTTCTGGTCGTTCGAGCCGGGTGCGGCGGACCGCCCCGCCGTGGTCGATTATCCGACGCTGGTGGCCAATCCGAAAACCGATACATCTATTCGCATCTCCAAGGATTTGAAAAAGCGTGGCTGGTCCTTCGTCGGGCCGACAACGGTTTATGCCTTCATGCAGGCCATGGGGCTGGTCAACGACCACATCGAAGGCTGCCACTGCCGTGCCCAAATAGAAAAACTGCGGCAGGCATTCAAGCGGCCCCAATAAGCTGCGGGCCAAGAAACAGGGATTGCTAAGGGTCAGTCTTTCTGCCAGAAAAACGCGCTTGTTCGGAGATATGCTATGGATTTGACATCGCTCATTGCTTTCGCGGGTATTCTGGTCGTTGCTGCGGGCACGCCGGGGCCGAATGTCGGCGCATTGGTTGCGCGTGTCATCAGCCGTGGGCATAAGGGCGTCTTTCCATTCATGTTTGGCCTCTGGCTCGGCGATGCCGTGTGGCTGTCGCTTGCCGTCTGGGGCCTGTCCGCTCTCGCCAACAGCTTTCACAACGCGTTTCTGGTGCTGAAATATGCGGGCGTGGCCTATCTGATCTATCTGTCGTGGAAAATGTGGACCGCCCCGGTCAATGAAGAAGCGGATGAAAACGCCATTCCGCGCGAGGGAGAAGGGCGCAAGCTTTTCCTCAGTGCACTTGCCGTCACGCTCGGCAATCCGAAGATCATGGTCTTCTACATCGCCATTCTGCCGACGGTCGTGAATATCAACCATGTTTCGCTTGTCGGCTGGGCAGAACTGCTGGCTGTCATGTTTGTCGTGCTGGCGGCAGTGGACACCGCATGGGTGGTGCTGGCCGCCCAGGCCCGGCGCGTTTTGCGCAGCCCGCGCATGATGCGCATCGCCAATAGAACCAGCGCTGGCGTGATGGCGGGCGCTGCCGTCGCCATTGCCGCACGCTGAACACGCTTCCTGCACTTGCCGCAACGGGCTTGATCGGTTAGGAAACCGGCAACGGGTTTGCTGCCGGTTTTTTCCGGCATGTATTGTATATATTTAGCGATCAGGCAGGAAAAATGGCCGATAAAGCGGACAAGATGAAGGCGCGGCTGCCGCGCGGGTTTGTCGATCGGGTTCCGGACGACTTGCGCGCCGCCGAAAAGATGATGGCGACGATCCGCGAAGTCTATGACCTCTATGGCTTTGAGCCGGTGGAAACGCCGCTGGTGGAATATACCGACGCGCTGGGCAAGTTTCTTCCGGATCAGGACCGTCCGAATGAAGGTGTGTTTTCCTTTCAGGATGACGATGAGCAGTGGCTGTCGCTGCGCTACGATCTGACCGCGCCGCTGGCGCGCTATGTCGCCGAAAATTTCGAGCAGTTGCCGAAGCCTTATCGCAGCTATCGCAATGGCTGGGTGTTCCGCAATGAGAAGCCGGGCCCGGGCCGCTTCCGTCAGTTCATGCAGTTCGACGCCGATACGGTCGGTGCGCCGAATGTCTCCGCCGATGCGGAAATGTGCATGATGATGGCCGATACGCTGGAGCGTCTTGGCATTCGTCGTGGTGATTATGCGATCCGCGTCAACAACCGCAAGGTTCTGGACGGTGTGCTGGATGCCATCGGCCTTGAAGGCGAGGGCAATGCCGCCAAACGCCTGAATGTGCTGCGCGCCATCGACAAGCTCGACAAGTTCGGCCCGGAGGGCGTGCGCCTTCTGCTCGGCAAGGGTCGTCTCGACGAAAGCGGCGATTTTACCAAGGGCGCTGAACTTAGCCCTGCTGCAATTGAAAAGGTGCTGGCCTTTACCGCCGCCGGTGGTACGACCGGAGCCGATACGATTGCCAATCTGCGCGCCGTCGTTGCAGGCAATGCCAAGGGCGAAGAAGGTGTCACCGAACTCTCCGACATGCAGGCGCTGTTCTCGGCAGGCGGCTATGATGGCCGCGTGAAGATCGACCCGTCCGTGGTGCGCGGTCTTGAATATTACACCGGCCCGGTTTTCGAAGCCGAGCTTCTGTTCGACGTGACCAATGAAGACGGCCAGAAGGTCGTGTTCGGTTCGGTTGGCGGCGGTGGTCGTTATGACGGCCTCGTGTCGCGTTTCCGTGGCGAGCCGGTTCCGGCGACGGGCTTCTCCATCGGCGTTTCGCGCCTGATGACGGCGCTGAAAAACCTCGGCAAGCTGGATGTGTCGGATGTCGGCGGCCCGGTCGTCGTGCTGGTGATGGATAAGGACACGGAAAGCCTCGGTCGTTATCAGAAGATGGTCTCTGATCTGCGGCAGCAGGGCATCCGCGCTGAAATGTATGTCGGCGGTTCCGGCATGAAGGCGCAGATGAAATATGCCGACCGTCGCGATGCGCCATGCGTGATCATTCAGGGCTCGCAGGAGCGCGAAGCCGGTGAAGTGCAGATCAAGGATCTGGTCGAAGGCAAGCGCCTTTCCGCCGAGATCGAGGACAATGTGACCTGGCGCGAGAGCCGTCCGGCGCAGATCACCGTCAAGGAAGACGGACTGGTCGAAGCGGTTCGGGAAATTCTCAGCAGTCAGGCGCAGGACCGCGCTCAAGCCGCAAAGTGATCGGAATCATGGTTGCAACGCGCACATCGCCGGTTTTCAACGCGCTTCGCACTGAGCTTGATGCGCGCGATGCCGATCTGGTGGAAATACCGCTGATCCAGCCTGCCGATCCATTTCTGGATATGGCGGGCGAGGATCTGCGCCGTCGCATTTTCCTCACCGAAAACGAGAATGGCGACAGCCTGTGCCTGCGGCCGGAATTCACCATTCCGGTCTGCCGCAACCATATTGCGCTCAATGCCGCAACGCCGAAGCGTTACGCTTATCTCGGCGAAGTGTTTCGCCAGCGCCGTGACGGCGCGGCTGAGTTTCTTCAGGCAGGCATCGAGGATCTGGGTGCTGCCGATGAAGCGGCTTCGGATGCGCGCTCGATTGCCGATGCGCTGTCCTGTGTGCGTTCCGTTGTCCCTCAAGCCAAGCTCGAAATCGTGCTGGGTGACCAGTCGGTTTTCGCAGGCATGCTGAAAGCGCTTGGTTTGCCGCAGGGCTGGCGAAAGAAGCTGCTGCGTTCCTTCGGTGATGCGCATTCCATGCAACTGGCTCTGGCCGAACTGACGGGCGACAAGCTGCGCGATTCGCTGCCAGAAACGCTGGCCGTTCTCGTTGCAGAAGGTGACGAAACCGGCCTTGCGCGCACGCTGGAAGCGGAGATGCTGGAAGCTGGCATTTCGCCGGGCGCTGGCCGTTCGCCTGCGGAAATCGCCCGCCGCCTGATCGAAAAGGAAGATCTGGCCGCCACGCGGTTCCCCGCTTCGGCGCTCGATCTGCTCAAGCAGTTTCTGGAAACCCATGTCACGCTCGATTCCGCAGCGGTGACATTGCGGGCCTTCGCATCCGAAAATGCGCTCGATCTTGGCGCTGTGCTTCAGAAATTCGAAGCCCGTGCCGAGGCGATTGCCGCGGCTGGCATCAAGACCAGCGATATCGTCTATGACGCGTCGTTCGGGCGTCCGCTCGATTATTATACCGGCCTCGTTTACGAAATCCGCGCCGTTGGCGTGGAAAAGGATGCGGTTCTGGCAGGCGGCGGTCGTTACGACCGGCTTTTGACCATGCTCGGCGCTTCCGAAAACATTCCCGGCGTCGGCTTCTCGATCTGGCTGGACCGGCTGCAAGTGCTGGCGGGAGCAACGAAATGAGCGTCACATTGGCATTGCCGTCCAAGGGGCGGCTGAAGGAACAGACGCTCGCCGTTCTCGAAAAGGCCGGTTACAAGGTGATCCTGCCGGATGACGACCGTAATTATCGTGCGCGCGTCGAAGGCGAAGACGATCTCGATATCTTGTTCCTGTCGGCTTCCGAGATTGCCCGCGAGCTCGGCTATGGCAGCGTTGATATGGGCGTCACAGGCGAAGACCTCGTGCGCGAAACGCTGGCCCATGCCGATGAGCGCGTGGCCATCGAGGCGGAACTGGGTTTCGGCCACGCCGATGTTGTTGTCGCCGTGCCGGAAGTCTGGCGCGATGTGACCAGCATGGCCGACCTTGATGACGTGGCTGCCGATTTTCGCCAGCGTCATGGTCGCCGTTTGCGCATCGCCACTAAATATTGGCGTCTGACGCAGCAGTTCTTCTCGCAAAAGCATGGCATTCAAGTCTATCGCATCGTGGAAAGCCTCGGCGCGACCGAAGGCGCTCCGGCGGCAGGGTCCGCCGACATGATTGTCGATATTACGTCCACCGGTTCCACCTTGCGCGCCAATCGTCTCAAGGTGTTGGAAGATGGCATCATCCTGCGCTCGCAGGCCTGCCTCGTCTCGGCGCGCCGCAGCCATGGCAATGCCCGTATCACGGAAATTGCCGAGCGCATCCGCAAGGGTCTCGCGGCCTGACGCTTTCGTTATGCTATGACGTTCAATGAAAAGCCGGTCTGAGTTCAGACCGGCTTTTGTGTTTTGGATTAGCGTTTCGGTCTGCTGCCAACGAGGCCATAAAAGGCGATATAGACATAGCAGATGATCGGCATCAGGAAGGCGTAATGAAGGCCGACCGTATCCGCCAGCGCGCCCTGGATCAGCGGAATGATCGCGCCGCCGACAATGGCGAGATTGAGAATTGCCGAACCCTGGCTGGTATGTTTGCCAAGTCCATGCAGCGCCAGACTGAAGATGGTCGGGAACATGATCGAGTTGAACAGGCCGATGGCCAGAACCGCCCACATGGAGACATTGCCGGTTGTCGCGACCGTGAGGAGCAGCAACAGAATGGCCACGACGGCATTAAAGGCCAGCGCCTTGCCGTCATCGATATAGCGCATGGCTGCCGAACCGATGAAGCGGCCAACCATAGCGCCACCCCAGAAGTAGGCGACGTGATGCGCAGCTTCGGTTTCCGACAGTCCGACCACGCTCGGGTCACTCAGGAAGTTGACGAGGAAGCTGCCGACGCTGACTTCCGCGCCCACATAGACGAAAATGCCGATGGCCCCCAGCACCAGATGCCGGTACTGCCAGGCAGAGCCTTCATCCGCGACCGCGCTTTCTTCCGCTTCCACATCCGGCAGTTTCAGGATGGCGAAGACGATGGCGAGGACGACGAAGGCCAGTGCCAGCAGGAGATAGGGAAATTTGACTGCATCCGCTTCGGACGCGACGGTAGCGTCGGTGGTTGCGGCAGACAGGATCAGCATTGCGCCGAAAAGCGGTGCAATCGTGGTGCCGAGCGAGTTGAACGCCTGTGTCAGCGTCAGGCGGCTGGCGGCTGTTTCCGGCTTGCCGAGGATCGTCACATAGGGGTTTGCCGATACTTGCAGGATCGTCACGCCGGAAGCCAGCACGAAAAGCGCACCGAGAAACAGCCCATAGACCCGGTATGACGCCGCCGGGATGAACAGCGCGCAGCCAATCGCAGCGACCACAAGGCCGACGACGATGGCGCGTTTATAGGAGATGCGTTTGACCAATGCTCCGGCGGGCAGGGATACGATGAAGTATGCGCCGAAGAAGCAGAACTGGATCAGCATCGACTGGGTATAGTTGAGCTGGAAGACGTTCTTCAGATGCGGGATCAGAATGTCGTTGAGGCTGGTGATGAAGCCCCACATGAAGAACAGAACGGTCAGGCTGGTCAGCGCGAAACCGAAATTTCCAACAGGGGTTGAGCCAGTGGGAGACTGACTGCGGGTTGCGGTGGAAACAGACATTTTTCTCTACAATCTATGCTTGGGGAGGAATTTGGGCATGCAATGGATCGTTTGCGGAGCGGTCGTCATTAAATGCTGAAATGGGAGGCTTAATCATCGGGGTGCTCTGCCCGCACAAACTATATCGGAAGAAGATTCTGAAAAGGTTGTTTCGATAAAAATTGCGTGTTCGCGCTGGTGGTGCGAAAGCGGTCGAGAGCAGAACAAAAAAGCCGCGCCCGATGTTTCATGCGGACGCGGCTTTATTCATTTCGTGCGCACCGCCCAATAGTATTGAAGGCGGTGCGTTATGATTCAGACTCGATCAGCCGCGCTTGGCGTCGATCGACAGCGAGCCTGCGCCATGCAGAGCGAGCAGGAAGAGACCGCCAGCGATGGCAAGGTTCTTCTGCGCCATCAGGGCGTTCATGCCTTGAGAAAAGTCCATGTGCGCAACGAGCGTTGCACCAATGGTGAACAGGCCAACGATGGCGGCTGCGATACGGGTCTGGAAGCCAACGAGGATGGCGATGCCGCCAACAAACTCAACGAGGCCGACGACCACAGCCGTAACCGTTGGAAGCGGGAGGCCGATGCTGGAGAAATAACCAGCCGTGCCGGAAATAGCCGTCAGCTTGCCGAAACCGGCAATGATGAAGAGGATCGAAAGAAAAACGCGGGCGATGAGTGTTACAGCGCCGTTGGACTGTGGGGTAATCGAGGACATGGGGGAGCTATCTCCTGTTGAACTAAGCCACCAATTATCGACTAACTACTGTCAAGAAAAGACGTATAATTCTCGACAGTTCGTTCACTGCATGTAGACGATCATTTGCGCCTGATTACTCAGGCGCAATCATGCGCTCCGCCCGGACGAGCCGGTCGTAGTCTTCGGCGCTCACAAGCCCGCTCGCCAGCGCTTCTTCGCGCAGGGTCGTGCCGTTCTTATGCGCGGTTTTGGCGATCTTCGCTGCACCGTCATAGCCGATGGCCGGCGCCAGCGCGGTCACCAGCATCAGCGAACGGTCCAGCAATTCCTTGATGCGGGTTTCATTGGCTTCGATGCCGTCCACGCAATGATCGGCGAAGGAAACCATCGCATCGCTGAGCAGGCGGATCGATTGCAGGACGTTATAGGCGATGACCGGCTTGAACACGTTCAGCTCGAAATGGCCCTGGCTTGCGGCGACAGTCACGGCGGTCTGGTTGCCAAAGACCTGCGTTGCCACCATGGTCATGGCTTCCGCCTGTGTGGGGTTCACCTTGCCCGGCATGATGGACGAGCCCGGCTCGTTTTCCGGCAAGGACAATTCGCCAAGGCCGGAGCGCGGGCCGGAACCCAGGAAGCGGATATCATTGGCGATCTTGAACAGATCAGCCGCCAGCGCGTTCAGGCTGCCATGGAAGTTGAGAACCGCGCCATGGCTCGCCAGCGCTTCAAACTTGTTCGGCGCGGTCTTGAAGGAGAGCCCGGTGATTTCGCTGACCGCATCGGCAAAACCGGTGTCGAAGCCAATCGGCGCATTGAGACCGGTGCCCACCGCCGTGCCGCCCTGCGCAAGCAGGAAAACATCGGTCAACGATTGCTCGATACGATGACGCGCATATTCAAGCGCTGCGCGATAGCCCGAAAATTCCTGTCCGAGCGTGACCGGTGTTGCATCCTGCGTATGGGTGCGTCCGATTTTGATGATGTTCTTGAAAGCGTTTTCCTTGGCCTTGAGCGCCTTGGTCAGATGCTCCAGCGCCGGGTAAAGGCGGTTGACCGCTTCGATCGCCGTGGCGATGTGGATCGCTGTCGGGAAACTGTCATTGGACGACTGGCTCATATTGACGTGGTCGTTCGGATGAACGGGCTTCTTGGAACCTTTTTCGCCGCCAAGCAGTTCGATGGCGCGATTGGAGATCACTTCATTGGCGTTCATGTTCGACTGCGTGCCGGAACCGGTCTGCCAGACGACGAGGGGAAAATGATCGTCAAGCTTGCCTTCGATTACTTCGGAAGCTGCAACCGCGATGACCTGACCGAGAACCGGATCAAGCTTGCCGAGCGCAATATTGGTTTCCGCTGCGGCGCGTTTCACAACGCCCAGAGCATGGACGAGCGGCAGGGGCATGCGCTCGCCGCCGATCTTGAAATTCTGCAAGGAGCGCTGCGTCTGCGCGCCCCAATAGCGGTCGGCGGGAACATCGATCGGTCCGAAAGTATCTGTTTCGGTACGCGTGGCGGTCATTTCATGTCTCCGGCTAGCTTTCAGCCCGCAACCGGGCGTCTATGGCAATGAATATAGCACTACCGAGGGATTGGTAGCTCCGTATTTCCCTTACGTCGCTATTTGACAAAATATGATTATGAAATTCAACTTTATTTGAGCGGAAAATTTCCGCGTTCTTCAGTTGTCTTCACTATCGTCGTCGCCGCCCTCGGTTTCGGAGATCCACGCGGTCGGTTCGATCTTGCGCTGGGTCTTGCTGTCGGTGAAGGTCCACCAGCCGGTATCGGTCTCGTCCCACTGACCCCCGCCAGCGTTCAATTGCGCCAGTGAACGATATTGCGCGATGGATTCATTGCGCTGGTCGTCTTCGTCGGTCCAGACGACCGTAATCTTGCGACCATCCTTGGGGGCAGTGTCGATAGGCAATTCTTTGCGCATGAGATTTTCCGTCCTCTTTCCGTTGCGATAACGATAGGGCAAAATCGGCGGGAGGCAAGTTGAAGCGCGTCGGGCAAGAGTACGGACGGGCCTGCATTCGCAAATACGCACAAAAATGTGGTCGTCGGAAATTTGTGAAAGAAGCGTCTGAAAGTGGAAAGGCAGGCCGAAGCCTGCCTTTCCTGTCGCCTGAGACAGGACTTCCGGGGTGCGGGGGCAAACTGGAAGTCCATCTCATTTCAACCGGATTGACCACGAATGGTTGCCTCAAGTCAATGAGAACTTTCTAAAATAGAATTTTATCTTGGGCAAAGGGGGCGAAGGGTAAATTTTTTATAAATCACAGATGGTTACGCTGCGTAATAGAAAGGCGCTCAGTGGTCGCGATCCCGCATCGGAGCGGGTGCATAATTGGGCGTTGCATCAGTCCTTTAGGCATAAAAAAACCTCCGGTCGAAACCGGAGGTTCTCTTTAAAGTAGTGCTTTATGGACTTGCTTGAAGTCCATGCCGCCACCCGCGCCGCTTTGCGGCGCAGGCTTATCCACTCATGGGCGTGCTTTATGGATTTCTTAGAAATCCATGCCGCCCATGCCGCCCATGCCGCCAGGCATGCCAGCCGGAGCTGCATCCTTCTTCGGCAGTTCAGCGATCATGGCTTCCGTGGTGATCAGCAGGCCAGCAACCGAAGCTGCATTCTGCAGGGCCGTACGGACAACCTTGACCGGGTCAACGATGCCGAGAGCGATGAGATCGCCATATTCGCCGTTGGCAGTGTTGTAGCCAAAGGTGTCGGAGCCGTTTTCGAGGATCTTGCCGACGATGACCGAAGCTTCTTCACCAGCGTTGGTCGTGATCTGACGGGCCGGAGCCTGGATCGCACGACGAACGATGTTGATGCCAGCTTCCTGGTCAGCATTGATGCCCTTGGCCTTGATCTGAACCGAAGCGCGGAGCAGAGCGGTGCCGCCGCCAGCAACGATACCTTCTTCAACCGCAGCGCGGGTTGCGTTCAGGGCGTCGTCAACGCGGTCCTTCTTTTCCTTCACTTCAACTTCCGTTGCACCGCCGACGCGGATCACGGCAACGCCGCCAGCGAGCTTGGCCAGGCGTTCCTGAAGCTTTTCACGGTCGTAGTCCGAAGAGGTTTCGTCGATCTGCTGCTTGATCTGGCCAACGCGCGCGTCGATTTCGGCCTTCTGGCCTGCACCGTCGACGATGGTGGTGTTTTCCTTGGAGATCGACACCTTCTTGGCGCGGCCGAGCATGTCGAGCGTAACGCTTTCGAGCTTGATGCCGAGATCTTCGGAGATAACCTGACCACCGGTGAGGATCGCGATGTCTTCGAGCATGGCCTTGCGGCGGTCGCCGAAGCCAGGAGCCTTGACGGCAGCAATCTTCAGGCCGCCACGCAGCTTGTTGACGACGAGGGTAGCAAGAGCTTCGCCTTCAACGTCTTCAGCGATGATGAGGAGCGGCTTGGAGGTCTGAACGACAGCTTCGAGAACCGGCAGAAGAGCCTGGAGGTTCGAGAGCTTCTTTTCGTGCAGAAGGATGTAAGCGTCTTCGAGGTCAGCAACCATCTTTTCAGGGTTGGTGACGAAGTACGGCGACAGGTAGCCGCGGTCGAACTGCATGCCTTCAACGACTTCGAGTTCGGTTTCAGCGGTCTTGGCTTCTTCAACCGTGATGACGCCTTCGTTGCCGACTTTCTGCATCGCTTCAGCGATCATCTTGCCGATTTCGGCTTCGCCGTTAGCGGAGATCGTGCCAACCTGTGCAACTTCTTCCGAGGTGTTGATCTTCTTGGCCTTGCCGAGAAGGTTTGCAACAACTTCCGAAACTGCGAGGTCGATACCGCGCTTCAGGTCCATCGGGTTCATGCCAGCGGCAACAGCCTTGGCGCCTTCCTGAACGATGGCCTGACCGAGAACGGTCGCGGTGGTGGTGCCGTCACCGGCAGTGTCGTTGGTCTTGGAAGCCACTTCACGCAGCATCTGTGCGCCCATGTTTTCGAACTTGTCTTCCAGTTCGACTTCCTTGGCGACCGAAACGCCGTCCTTGGTGATGCGCGGAGCGCCGAAGGACTTGTCGATCACGACGTTGCGGCCTTTCGGGCCGAGCGTGACCTTAACAGCGTCAGCGAGGATATCGACGCCGCGCAGCATCTTTTCGCGCGCAGTGCGACCGAATTTTACGTCTTTTGCAGCCATTTTACTCTCCTGGGAATATCCCGGTCAGGTATGGTGAATTGGTTTTGAGGCAGGAGCGAAACCGCTCTGTCTCTTTGTTTTTAAGCATTATCCTACGCAAAACCGCTTAGCACTTTTGCTGGAAATGCTCCGGGCTAAATGAATTAGCCGACGATACCCAAAATGTCGGATTCCTTCATGATCAGCAGGTCTTCGCCGCCAATCTTGACTTCCGTGCCCGACCACTTGCCGAACAGAACGCGGTCGCCAGCCTTGACGTCCAGCGGAACGAGCTTGCCAGCTTCGTCACGAGCGCCGGCGCCAGCAGCGACGACTTCGCCTTCCTGCGGCTTTTCCTTAGCGGAATCAGGGATAATGATCCCGCCAGCGGTCTTTGCTTCCGATTCAACGCGACGAACGACGACGCGGTCATGAAGCGGGCGGAACTTGATATCAGCCATGGTATAACCCTTGGTGTTATAGACGTTGAACCCTGTTATGCGGATCAAGCCGATCCGCGCTGTTAGCACTCTCTCTTCCAGAGTGCTAACGTGCCTTTGAGATAGAGGCCGTATCTTTTCTTGTCAAGATTGCCTGAAAAATTTGACAGGCGAATGATGGTTAATTTGCACCGTTCGCGAAGGGATCAGGCGGCCCAACATGCGGAGGGCCGGGTGGCCCGCTCCGCATATGGTGGTTCGGATTGCAGGATCAACCCGCGATGCGCAGGTTTGACAGCTCATCGCCGATCTGACGGAAGGTTTCGGCCAGTTCGCCGCCCGTGGTGTTCCAGAACAGTTTCGCTGGCTTGCCGCCGTCGAGGCGAACACGGGAATCGGACGAGCAGGTTTTTAGCAGCTCCATCTGGGCTTTTTCGTCCGTCTTGCTGCTGTTCAGGTCCACCGCGACGGTCATAATGATGATGTTGGCATTTTTCGCGTTGTTGCAAAGCGTGGCAAAGCGGGCATTCATCGCTTTGGTGTAGACGCCGTTATCTTGCGAAACGGACACGCCGCTTTCCTGAAATAGCCGGGTCTGGCTGTAGCCCTTCGTGGTGCGGCTCGTATAGCCATGCGCCGAATAGTAGGACAGATTGCTGGCCTTATCCCTGTTCGATCCTGCTAGCGAATTATAGGTGTAGTAGGTATTAGCGCCGTCGGTGAGCACGATGACGACCTTGTCGTTGCCGCGGTCGGTCGACGGGCGACCCTCCGTAAAGGGTGCACCCTGGACGAGCGTGCGCCAGCCCCAAGCCATGCCTTCGGGCACATTCGTACCGCCATTCGGTTGCATGGCCTTGATGGCCGTCTTGATCGTGGCCTTACCCGCATCGTTGGTGATATCAGTCAGGCGCGTGATGGCTGTAGTAGTACAGCTGTAATTCGGGCCACCGCCATCAGAACGCTTCGACAGCACGTTGTTCAGATAATATTTCTTGAGGTCCTTCTGGCGGGCCGCGCCGCTCAATTTCAAATCGTCCGTCCACCAGCTGTTCAGCGTAAGATTCGTCGGGTTGTTTTTCGAATCGACATCGTAATACTCCGCCGGACCAAACATCGGCACAAACAGGGTTTCCGGTTTGCTCTCGGTTGGGGGCGTCACGTCCAGCGCCAATGCTCCGGGACGCGCCTCGACACATCCCGCCCATGGAATCCAGGAGGCGGACGAACGCTTTGCAAGATCGGCATAGAGCGCGGCGCGGGAAAATGCCTTGTTGTTGTCCGTGCCCCAGCCGCTGCCCGATTTGAAGTAAAGGCCGCTGCCTTTCGGGTTTTCGATGATGCTGCGCGTATTATCGATCTCAACAGGCAGGGTGAAGTTTTCGAGGTTGACCGGGGAGGTCCCGCTTGGGTCCATCCATGTTTCTTTAAGATAGTTCGGCCCGACATTGACCGATCCGGCAAAAGGTACGAGCGAAAACTGTATCGGCTTTTCAACACGCGTAATCAGCGCCGATTGTGCAGCCATGGTGTCGACAAGCTGCGTTGCGGCATCTTTAAGCAACTGCAGACGTTGCTTGTTCGAACCTGCGCCGGTGTCATTCATCGAGCCTGAATTATCGAGCACAAGCGCCACTTCGACGGTGTTCTTCAACCGCACGAAGGAACTCATCGCATATTGCTTGTTGTCCCAATCGTCAGCCGAATTGGTCAGCTGGGCTGCGATGGAACCAAACAGCGATGGATATCGGAAGCTTGCGGTGGCCTCGATCTGCTGGTCATCGTTCGATGTTCGCGGAAAATTGATGGCAAAGGCGACGCGGTCTGCGGCAAGGGCGGTCAGGTTCACATTGAAGACCTTGCCGCCATAGGCCTGCATGTCGGCCTCGCTCGCGCCGGTCGAAAAGCGCTTGCCGACCGCCAGCGCCGCCGCGTCGAGCGCGGCCTGCACATTGTTGCGGGTGCGCATGAGATTGGTCGCATCGATCGCGACCATACCGACAAGGAGCAGCGGTACCAGCAATATGGCGGTGATCATCGCGAAATTGCCACGCTCATCCCCGCGAAACCGGTTTGCTCTTTCGGCAAGGCGTCCGCAATTGGCCTTGCGCGCAAAGCCGGTCACACAGGCAGCGCATAGCCGCCTTGCTGGTCCGCTCCAGTTATTCAAATCCACGCCCGCCCGAAAGGTTGTGTTGCTTTTGGTTGAACCGAAAGGTTGTGCGCTGTTCCTAGCAGCATCTTTCTAACAGTCGGTCACGAAGCGCGGTAAATGATCGGTGAATCTGCCAGTAAGCTTATTAAGTCTTTCCTGATGGGGTGTTTAGACGCGGCGCTTTCTCGGCTTATTGGCGGTAAAGCTCGTGACAGTTTTGATCGGCTGCGTTAGATGGAGCCCATGCAGCGCAGATAAGCGGGCATTGCTCGCCTCAGAAATGGAATATCAAGAGGAAGACTATGAAGCAGCTTGAAAGCCTCGATGACCTGGCCGGCCAGTATGACGTGTTCTTCTGCGACGTCTGGGGCGTGGTGCATAATGGCGTTGCTGCACATCCGGCTGCTGTCGATGCGCTGAAGCGCGCCCGCGCCAGAGGCGTCACGGTCATTCTCGTCACCAATTCTCCGCGCCCGCATCCGGGTGTCGAAGCGCAGCTGGAAATGCTGGACGTGCCTGCGGATACCTATGACCGTGTCGTCACCTCCGGCGACGTGACCCGCGATCTGATCGCCGAAGGTCCGCGCAAAGTTCTGCATATCGGTCGTGAGAACGAATTGTCGATCTATGACGGGCTGGATGTGGAGCTGGTGGAAGAATTCGAGGCCGATGGTGTCGTTTGCACCGGTCTTGCCGATGACGATGTGGAAACGCCTGCCGATTACGCCGATTTGCTGCAGCGTCTGCGTTCGCGCAATCTGCCTTTCATCTGCGCCAATCCCGATATCATGGTTGAGCGCGGTCCGCGTCTTGTCTGGTGTGCAGGCGCTCTTGCGCGCGATTACGGCCAGCTGGGCGGTCGCACGCTGATCGCCGGCAAGCCGCATCGCCCGATCTACGAGGCGGCGCTCCATGCGGCGGAAGAAATTCGCGGCGGCGCCGTCGACAAAAGCCGTATTCTCGGCATTGGCGACGGTGTGCTGACCGATGTGAAGGGCGCTGCCGGTTTCGGTCTCGATGTGCTCTATATTTCGGGCGGCGTACACGCCGCCGATTATGCGGATAACGGGGCTGTCGATCTTGAGAAGATGGAAGCGTTTCTGGAGAAACACGGTCATCGCCCGGTCGCCTCGCTTTATGCACTCGTCTGATCAGCAAGCCCCGATATAAGCCAGTCAAGACTCAGGCACACCATGACGAACTCTGATTTTCAACGCCTTTCGGGAACCGACACCCTGCCGGAGCGCCTGCGCAATTGCGTGGTGGCCATCGGCAATTTCGATGGCGTTCATCGCGGACATCAGGCCGTGCTCGAGCGGGCGCTGGAAATCGCGGCCAAGGAAAATCTGCCTGCGGTCGTGCTGACATTCGAGCCGCATCCGCGCAGCTTCTTCAAGCCGGACGAGCCGATCGACCGCCTCACCGATGCGCGTGAAAAGGCATCGATCCTGCGGCATATGGGCTTCCATGCGGTGGTGGAACAGCCTTTTACCGCTGAATTCTCCAGCCAGTCGGCGGAGGATTTCGTACAGCATATTCTGGTCGAAAAGCTTCATGCCAGCCGTGTCGTGACTGGCTATGATTTCCATTTCGGAAAAGGTCGGCGCGGCACGCCGGAATTTCTCCTGCAGGCAGGCGAGGGCGCTGGTTTCCACGTCACGCTGGTCGATGCCTTTACCGATGAGGGCGACAATCTCGTTTCGTCCACGCGGGTTCGCAATCTGCTTTGCGACGGCGATGTTGCCGGAGCGGCAGGTTTGCTCGGCTATCGCTATGCCGTTTGCGGCGAAGTCATCCACGGCAAGAAGCTTGGACGCACGCTGGGCTTCCCCACGGCCAATATGCAGGTCAGCGCCCAGACCAGCTTGAAACATGGCATCTATGCCGTCCGCTTCCGCAGGCAGGATGGCAGTCTGCATGACGGCGTCGCCAGTTTTGGTCGCCGCCCGACGGTGGATAGCGACGGTAAACCGCTTCTTGAAACATTCCTGTTCGACTTCTCCGGCGATCTCTACGGCGAAGACGCCTGCGTTTCGTTCTTCGGCTTTTTGCGCGGTGAAGTGAAGTTCGACGGGCTGGACGCGCTGATCGTGCAGATGAAGCGCGATGAAGAAGAGGCCCGCGCCTTGCTGGCCGGCGCGCGCCCGCTTTCGGAGCTGGATCGCGCTCTTTCTTTCAGGTGAATTGTAAAGAGCTATTTTTCTACCTAAGATTTAAGTTAAATTTTACGTATTTCGGTCAGAGAGTGTTAAACACCTTGCGCACTTTCGAGGTGCTGTTTGTCGGAGATCTTGTTTTGCGTATTCTCTCACTGGCCCTCGTTGCAGGCACTCTCATTCCCTTCGGTTCCATCGCTTATGCCGCCGATGTGCAGCAGACCGATATCTATGCCGCGGAGACGGTTCAGCCGACCCGCAAGCATTTCTGGTCTGGTGACTGGTATCTCAAGGTCGGCGCCGCCGGGCTGGTTGCGCCCAAGTTTGAAGGCTCGAACAAATATCGCTTTTCCGCGCAGCCGCTGATTTCGCTCGGCCGTCAGGGCGAGTCGACGCGGTTTTCCTCGCGTAATGACAATGTCTCTTTCGCACTGATCGACAACAACCGCATCCGCGCCGGTCTGGCAGGCAAGCTGCTGTTCGAACGCGACGACGACATTCACGGACTGAAAGACACCAAGTTCGGCGGCGAAGTGGGCGGCTTTGCCGAAGTCTATCCGACCGACTGGATGCGCGTGCGCGGCGAGGTGCGCCAGGGCATTCGCGCCCATAAGGGCGTGGTTGCCGACATTTCCGCTGACGCCTTTTATGATGTCACGCCAGTCATCCGCGTTTCGGCGGGTCCGCGCGCAACCTTCGCGTCGAAGGACTATTTCAAGACCTATTATGGCGTCGATGCCGAGGAATCCGCTGCTTCCGGCCTGTCGGAATATAATCCCGGCGGCGGTTTCAAATCGGCCGGTTTCGGCGGCGCCATCAACTGGAAGGCGACCGACAAGATCGATACCAGCCTTTTCGGTGAATATACCCGCCTGCAGGGCCCGGCGAAGGATTCGAGCATCGTCAAGGAGCGCGGCTCGCGCGACCAGTTCATGGTTGGCGTGTCGGCGACCTATCGCTTCGACTTCTCGCTTGACTAAGACCATTCGGCAGCCAATGCCGATGCTACTGTGAAGATATTCAGGGGCAGAGATGCAGTTTTATTGCGTCTTTGTTCCCCTGGCCTCTTTATTCCTGCAAAGCTCATTGCTAAAAGCGTGCCCATGATGACGGATTTTCGGCTTATCATGACGGCCATACGAATTATTGGCCCGGCCTCCCGCTTTGCCTGAATGGCTGTTTTGCCAGGCAATAACTGGTGCGGAGGTCCGGGAACGACCGGCTGTGCTCTTACAGTCCCCCTGTTATCGTTGATCCACATGCCCGCCATTTCTGGCCGAGGCTCCACAGGCGAATACCCATCATGACCGAGACGACCAAGATCGATTACTCAAAAACCCTCAATCTGCCGCAGACAGAATTTCCGATGCGCGCGGGCCTGCCGCAGCGCGAACCGCTGTTCGTCGAGCGCTGGGAGGGGATGAACCTTTACAAGAAGCTGCGCGAGCAGGCGAAAGACCGCCCGCTCTATGTGCTGCACGATGGCCCGCCCTATGCCAACGGCAATATCCATATCGGCCATGCGCTGAACAAGATCCTTAAGGACGTCATCACCCGCTCGTTCCAGATGCGCGGCTTCAACTCGAACTATGTTCCGGGCTGGGATTGCCACGGCTTGCCGATCGAGTGGAAGATCGAGGAAAAATATCGCGCCGAAGGCAAGAACAAGGACGAAGTGCCGATCAACGAATTCCGCAGGGAATGCCGGGAATTCGCCGCCAACTGGATCAAGGTCCAGACGGATGAGTTCAAGCGCCTTGCTATCCTCGGCGATTTCGAAAACCCCTATACCACGATGAACTTTCATGCTGAATCGCGTATCGCTGGCGAGCTTCTCAAGTTCGCGGCTTCCGGTCAGCTTTATCGCGGTTCCAAGCCGGTGATGTGGTCGGTTGTCGAACGCACCGCGCTCGCCGAGGCCGAAGTCGAATATCATGATGTCGAGTCGGATATGATCTGGGTCAAGTTCCCGGTCGCTGGTCAGAACGAACTTTCTGGCAGCGATGTGGTGATCTGGACGACCACCCCATGGACCATCCCCGGCAACCGCGCCGTGTCCTATTCGTCGCGTATCGCCTACGGGCTTTATGAAGTCACGGAAGCCGAGAATGATTTTGGCCCGCGTCCTGGCGAAAAGCTCATCTTCGCCGACAAGCTGGCCGAAGAAAGCTTCGCCAAGGCAAAGCTTCAATTCAAGCGCCTGCGCAGTGTTTCGTCCGATGAGCTTGGCAAGGTCGTGCTCGATCATCCGCTGAAGGGCTTTGGCGGCGGCTATGAGTTCGCAGTTCCGATGCTCGACGGTGACCATGTGACCGACGATGCGGGCACGGGCTTCGTCCACACCGCGCCAAGCCATGGCCGCGAAGACTTTGAAGCCTGGATGAACAATGTTCGCGAGCTGGAAGCGCGCGGTATCGATCCGAGCATCCCGTTCCCGGTCGACGATGGCGGCTACTATACCAAGGACGCGCCGGGCTTTGGCCCGGACCGCGAAGGCGGTCCCGCACGCGTCATCGATGACAACGGTAAGAAGGGCGACGCCAACAAGTCGGTGATGGATCAGCTCATCGCGCGTGACAAGCTCTTCGCCCGTGGTCGCCTGAAGCACTCCTATCCGCATTCCTGGCGTTCCAAGAAGCAGGTCATCTTCCGCAACACGCCGCAATGGTTCGTCTATATGGACAAGAACCTTGGCGACGGCACCACACTGCGTTCGCGCGCGCTGAAGGCCATCGACGATACGCGTTTCGTCCCGGCTGCCGGTCAGACGCGCCTGCGTTCCATGATTGAAGGCCGCCCGGACTGGGTGCTTTCGCGCCAGCGCGCATGGGGCGTGCCGATCTGCGTTTTCGTGGATGAGGAAGGCACCATCCTTCAGGATGATGCGGTCAACAAGCGTGTTCTCGATGCTTTTGAAGCCGAAGGTGCCGATGCATGGTTTGCCGAAGGCGCGCGCGAGCGGTTCCTCGGCAACCGCGCCAATGAGCCTTGGGTGCAGGTGCGCGACATTCTGGACGTGTGGTTCGATTCCGGTTCGACCCACACCTTCACGCTGGAAGACCGCCCGGACATGAAGTGGCCCGCAGACGTCTATCTCGAAGGCTCGGACCAGCATCGCGGCTGGTTCCATTCGTCGCTTCTCGAAAGCTGCGGCACGCGCGGTCGCGCGCCATATAATGCCGTCGTGACCCATGGCTTCACCATGGACGAGCACGGCAAAAAAATGTCGAAGTCGCTCGGCAATACGGTAACGCCGCAGGACGTCATTAAGGAATCCGGCGCGGATATCCTGCGTCTCTGGGTCATGACGACCGATTATTGGGAAGATCAGCGTCTCGGCAAGAGCATCATCCAGACCAATATTGACGCCTATCGCAAGCTGCGCAACACCATCCGGTGGATGCTGGGCACGCTGGCGCATGATGAAGGCGAAAACGTCGCTTATGCCGATCTGCCGGAACTTGAACGCCTGATGCTGCATCGTCTGACCGAACTGGATGAAGTCGTCCGCTCCGGCTATGATGCCTTCGATTTCAAACGCATTGCGCGCTCGCTGATCGATTTCATGAACGTCGAGCTTTCGGCCTTCTATTTCGATATCCGCAAGGACGCGCTTTACTGCGATGCGCCGTCGAGCGTGCGCCGCAAGGCCGCGTTGCAGACGGTGCGCGAAATCTTCGACCGCCTGACGACCTGGCTGGCGCCCATGCTGCCTTTCACCATGGAAGAAGCATGGCTCGACCGTTATCCGCAGTCGGTTTCGGTTCATGCCGAGCAGTTCCGCCCGACGCTGGCCGAATGGCGCGACGACGTGCTGGCTGAAAAGTGGCGCAAGGTGCGCGCGGTTCGCCGCGTCGTGACCGGCGCTCTCGAACTGGAACGCGCCGACAAGCGCATCGGTTCGTCGCTGGAAGCTTCGCCGGTGGTCCATATCTCCGACAAGAGCCTGAGCGATTCGCTCGATGGTCTCGATTTTGCGGAGATCTGCATCACCAGCGGCATCTCGTTCAGCGATGCAGCGGCACCGGAAGGCGCTTTCATGCTTGGCGATGTGAAGGGCGTGGCCGTTGTGCCAGCGCGTGCCGAAGGCGAAAAATGCGCGCGGTCGTGGCGCTACACCACCGATGTGGGTTCCGACCCGGAATTCCCGGAAGTGTCGGCGCGCGATGCCGAGGCACTGCGCGAATTGAAGGCGCTCGGCAAGCTCGACGCCTGATTGCAGAGATCGCAATCCGCTCCGGTTTCATCCGGGGCGGATTGTTTGTTTGCGTGACAGGGGTTGCAGCCTTGCGCGTGAACATGGTGAAATAGCGGTTAATGCCGGATTGCCGCATGGGTTGCTCTCATGTACAAGGCAGTCCTCGGAAAATTTACGATCTGCCTTGGAGTTGCCGGTTTTTTGAGGCAAGGCACGCTGGAGCAAGCCTCGCGAACAAAGAATCGACAGGCGTAAAAGAAGTGGCGCTAATGAAGATTGACGGACGAGTTCTGATACTTATGACGGCTGTAGCGGGTCTTTCGCTGTCAGGCTGCATGTCATCGCCAACCTACGGAACGGACAAGACGTCGGGCGCACAGCTCCTTGACGACGTTTCCAATATGGCGAGCTTCGGTCAGGGCAAGAACAAGAAAGAACGCATCGACTACAAGCCGCGTCCCGATCTTGTACGTCCGGCTCCGGGCGACAAGGGTCAGCTTCCTGCGCCGCAGGACAATGTTGCAAGTGCGGGTGGTGCAAACTGGCCAGAATCGCCGGAACAGCGCCGTAAGCGCCTGCGCGATGAAATCACGGCCAACCGTGACAATCCGAATTTCGTCTCTCCGATCGAAGCTGACGGCCCGGTTGCAAGCAATTTGCAGACGGCGCTGCCGGGCGGCAACAGCCGCCGCGAAGAATATGATTCCCGTTTGCCGAACGCCGATCCCAAGAAGATCGCCGCGCTGAAGGCAGAGCGTGCGGCGCAGACGCAGGGGTCGGCTACCAACCGCAAATATCTGAGCGAGCCGCCGCTTGCCTATCGCCAACCGGCGTCCACCGCCGCTACCGGCGAACTGGGTCAGGATGAGGCGCAAAAGGAACGCGAGCGCAAGAAGGCCGCTGGCAAGTCCAAGGGCTGGCGCGATTATCTTCCCTGGAACTAATCCGGAATTATTCCGTAACAGTTTGAGCAGCCATGGCGCGAATATCCGCCGTGGCTGTTTTGTTTCGGACATAATAGAGATATACTCGTTCAAGATGAATAAAGGTATTGTTTCGTAATACATTAATTTTTTTAATATTGTTCGAGATGACATCTATTTGATTTCAATCAAGGACATCATCGCTGGCATAAGGCACCGTGCCACTTTCAGTTCTAGGATACAATTCAATGGCCAACGCAAACACGATCTGGGACAGCCGCAATGGTTATGGCGTTGTCTCCCGAAGCTTTCACTGGTTGATGGCCCTCTTGTTTCTCTGGCAGTTCATGTCGGCCATTCTGCGCGTCTTCGCCAAGGACAGCGCGATATATAGTTTCTTCTGGTCGATGCATCACCAGCTTGGTTTCGCATTGCTGGTGCTGGTTTTGTTGCGTGGCGTCTGGGGTATTTTGAATCTCGGTCGCCGTCCGCAGACGGACGGTCTTGTCGGCAAGATGGCATCGCTCGGGCATCTGGCGATTTATGGGCTGATGTTTGCCGTCCCGGCGCTCGGCTTGTTGCGCTCTTATGGCAATGGGCGTGGCTTTTCGTTTCTCGGTCTGCAAATTTTCGCGGAGACAGGCGTGAAAGATGACGCGCTGACATCTCCGGGCAATGCTTTTCACGGCTTGCTCGGCTGGGTTCTGCTGGCGGTCATCGGCTGCCATGTCTTCATGGCGCTTTTCCACCATTTCGCGCTGCGTGACGACACACTGCGCCATATGACGGGGCATAAGGCTCGCGGCTGATAAGCCCCCGTGCCTTACAGGAATTTGAGGATAAAGAACCCCGGAAGAAGACATAAGGCGGCGCAGAGGCAATAGGTAAAGCCAAAGCAATCGCGCCAGATTCTGGCCACTTCGGCTTGATCCTTATGGTCCGGTTTGGACGCCGCCGTTTTTGCGCGAATGCGTGTGATGATCTTTGCAAGACCTGCTGCGACGCCAACAACCAGCAAAGCCCCCGCCAGAAATAGCAGTTCAATAAGATATATGGACCGGGTCACCAGCCCTGTTCCATAGGCCCAGCTGTATATTTGCCTCTGAAAAGATAATGGCCCGAACGCCAGCAGCAGGGAGAAAGCGGCGATACAATAGAGACCAAAGCGTTTGCACCTAATGCTGACGGGCGCTGGTGGCTGGCTTTCAAACTCTGCCAACTGGCGGCGAAAGCTTCGCGCCTGAATCCAGGGCATGTAAAAAATCGCAATGACGCCGACCAGAATATAATTCAGCACATCTTCCGCCGAGATTGCCAGTGCGGGAAAATATCGATTGATAACAATGACCGCGCCCAGCCAGATGAGAAGCACGACAGCGATCAGCGGCATGAGAAGCGCAAATACCAGAATATTCTGTCGGCGGCTGATAGTGGGCTCGGACATGCCGGTCAGCGTTTCTCGCGAAAAAAATCCTTGAGGATTTTCTGCGCTTCGCCTTCCGAAAACCCCGCATAGATTTCCGGTACATGATGACAGGTCGGCTGGGTGTAGAAGCGTGGGCCGTGTTCGACTCCGCCGCCCTTGGGGTCGGATGCGCCGTAATAGAGGCGGCGGATGCGCGCAAAGGAAATTGCAGCCGCGCACATGGCGCAGGGTTCCAGCGTCACGTAGAGGTCGCAATCGACAAGCCGTTCCGATTGCAGGGCCTCACCAGCCTGGCGAATGACCAGCACTTCGGCATGGGCGGTCACGTCGTTCAGCTCCCGCGTGCGGTTTCCCGCGCGGGCGATGATCTGCCCTTCATGAACGACAACAGCGCCAATCGGCACTTCGCCGCGCGCGCCTGCAGCACGTGCTTCATCCAGCGCGGCGCCCATCGGTGTTGCCATGTCGGTAACGGTTGCGGGTGCCCGCTCTTTCATGCGCACTCCATTTCGTGCATTGATCGGGAAATTTCGCTCGCAAGCACTGGAGCGATTTGTTACTGCATAATTCTCGAAATCGAAACCGATTTGCGAACAGATTTATACGGCGTTTTCGTTCCAGACATTCCTTTGCCTGCTTTCGACGGTGCAAGGCGATACGGAAACGCTGCTGAGAGGCCAATACCAGATGACTAAAGACGACGATAACAAGGGCGGCAAGCCGCCTCATGGCCGTAGCGGACGCCCCGAGGGACGTTCGGGCGGACGCCCGGCTGGACGCGGCGGCGACCGCCCCGGTCGTGACAGCCGACCGCGCCGCGATGAAGGCGACCGGGATGACGCGCGCCGCGCCGGTCCGCGCCGGGGTGCCCCGCGCGATGTGGAAACCGAAGAAGATACCAGCGAACGCATCGCCAAGCGTCTGGCGCGTGTTGGCATCGCTTCGCGCCGCGAAGCCGAAACGATGATCGCCGCCGGGCGGATCGCGGTCAACGGCAAGGTGCTGGACAGTCCTGCGGTCAATGTGAAGCGCACCGACGTGATCACGGTTGACGGCAAGCCGCTGAAACAGGCCGAGCGCACCCGCCTGTGGCTCTACCACAAGCCTGCGGGTCTCGTGACCACCAATCGCGATCCGGAAGGTCGCCCGACCGTGTTCGACGCACTGCCAGCTGAAATGCCGCGCGTGCTGTCGGTTGGCCGTCTCGACATCAACACTGAAGGGCTTCTGCTGCTCACCAATGATGGCGGGTTGTCGCGGGTTCTGGAATTGCCGTCTACCGGCTGGCTGCGCCGCTATCGCGTGCGCGCCCATGGCAAGGTCACGCAGCCGCAGCTCGACGAATTGAAGAACGGTATCGCTGTCGATGGCGTGTTCTATGGCAGCATCGAAGCCGAGCTTGAGCGTGTTCAGGGCGCGAATGTCTGGATCAATATTGGTCTGCGCGAAGGCAAGAACCGGGAAGTGAAGAACATTCTTGGCGCGCTCGGTCTGACGGTCGGTCGCCTGATCCGCGTGTCCTTCGGCCCGTTCCAGCTTGGCGATCTTGAAGAAGGCGCTGTGCGCGAAATCAAGGGCCGCACGCTGCGCGACCAGCTGGGCGACAAGCTGGTTGAAGATTCCGGTGCCGATTTCGACGCGCCGATCTTCAACGAGTTCTCCAATGCCGCTGTGCAGGGCCGCACCCGTCGCGAGATGGAAGAAGCTCAACCGGAACAGGAAGGCGAAACCCGCCGCGCACCGCGTGAGCGCGAGTGGATTTCCAGCCGCCCGGAACGCCGTCGCGGACGTGAGGAAAAGACCGAAAAGGTCGAGCCGCGCCGTCGCGGCAATGCCAATGTGTGGATGGCGCCCGGCGCACGTCCAAAGGGCGAGAAGGCCGCTGCCAAGCCTGCTCGCGTCGAACATCAGATGCCGCATCGCGGCGCGAAGTTCAGCGGCGACATGCAGGTGCGTCCGCGCCGTTCGGACGATGCGGAGCAAGGTCGCGAAGAGGGCGGCGAGCGCCGTTACAACAAGCGTCCGGAAGGCCAGCGTTCAAGCGGTCCGCGCGCCGGCGGCAAGCCGGGGGCGGAAGGTCGCTCTTACGGCCCTCGCGCCGAAGGCTCTCGTTTTGAAGGTGGTCGTGCGGAAACGCGCGAAAAGCGCGAGGATGGGCACAAGGAGCGTCGCCCCGGCAAGCGTGAGCGCGCCGAACTGCGCGATGCAGCTTCCGGCGAGCGCTCGCAGGGCGGTTTTGAGGGTCGCAAGACGTTCAAGTCTGACAAGCCATATAAGTCCGACAAGCCGGGCGGTGCGCGCGGTGAGGGCCGTTTCGGCGGTTCCGATCGCGACACGCGTTCAGGCGCGCGCAGCGGTGGCGCTCCACGCGGTTTCAGCGACGGCCCGCGTCGCGGTCCTGAAGGTGGAAAGCCAGCTGGCAAATCGGGCGGCAAGCCTGGTGGACGCCCGGGTGGAAAGCCGACCGGTGGCAAGCCCACCGGCGGAAAACCAGGCGGCGGTGGCAGATCGGGAGGCGGCGGTGCGGATCGTCGGCGGTAAGTTTCGCGGTCGCCCGCTGGTAACACCGTCCACCAACGCCATTCGCCCCACTACGGACCGCACGCGCGAGAGCCTGTTCAATGTTCTCGCGCACAGCTTTCCCGACAAGGTGGAAGGCGCGCGTGTGCTTGATCTCTTCGCAGGCACCGGCGCGCTTGGTCTTGAAGCCCTTTCGCGCGGCGCGCGATACGCGACCTTCGTGGAGGAATCCGCGGAGGGCCGGGGGCTGTTGCGCCAAAATGTCGAGGCGCTCGGCTTGCAGGGCCACACGAAGATTCTCCGCCGTGACGCCTGCCAGCTTGGCATTGTCGGCACGATGGAACCGTTCGATCTGATCTTCGCAGATCCACCCTATGGGCGGCGCATGGGCGAAAAAGCATTTTTATCGGCACTTCAGGGCGGCTGGCTTAATCCTGACGCACTTTTGGTGCTTGAAGAGGCTGCCGAAGCTTCGCTCGAGCTTGACGAACAATTTGTTGTGCTTGACGAGCGGAACTATGGCGGCACAATCATTCGGCTCATCCAAATCAAAGCCGATTGAGATGATTTGCAGCGGTGTTTGCCGTCGCGTTCTTTTTGTGCGGCGACGGTGTCGCCGATATTGATTTGAAGCATGCCGCCCGGAAAGGTCGGGCGGAAATGAAACCGATTGGAGATGTCGCTTGGTGAATAACACCTCCCTCCGACGCCTGTTTTTATCGACCGCTCTTGGTTTCGCGCTGGCTTTGCCGCTCGCAACCGGCTCCGTTGAAGCTCAAAATCAACCCCCTGCCCAAACCGATGCCGCCGAGCCAGCGCCCGCGCCACAGGCGCAAGGCGATCAGGCTGATCAGGCGGCTCTGCCGGAAATCACCCAGTCGGATGGCGTCAGCAATTTCACCTTGCCCAATGGCCTGAAAGTCGTGGTCATTCCCGATCATCGCGCGCCGGTGGTGACGCAGATGATCTGGTATCATGTCGGATCGGCAGACGAAGTGCCGGGCGTTTCCGGCATTGCGCATTTTCTCGAACATCTGATGTTCAAGGGTACGAAAACCCATCCGGCAGGGGAATTTTCGGCCAAGGTCGCGTCGATCGGCGGCGAAGAAAACGCGTTCACCTCCTATGATTACACAGCCTATTATCAGCGGGTTTCGCCGGAAGCGCTGGAAATGATCATGGATTTCGAGTCGGACCGGATGGAAAATCTGGTGCTGAACGATGAAGCCGTGACGACCGAGCGCGAAGTCATTCTGGAAGAACGCCGCATGCGCGTCGATTCCACCCCGGCGGCCATGCTCAATGAAAACACCGATGCGGTGCTGTTCTATAACCACCCCTACCGCAAGCCGGTGATCGGCTGGCGGCAGGAAATGGAAAAGCTGAGCCTCAAGAACGCCATCGATTTCTATCAGCAATATTACACGCCGAACAATGCCACGCTGGTCATCGCCGGTGACGTGACGCCGGAACGCGTGCGTGAATTGACGCTCAAGACCTGGGCCCGCGTACCGAAGCGCGCTGAAGTTCTGCCGCGCGACCGCCCGCAGGAGCCTGAAAAACATGCCGCACGCGTGGTGACGCTGCATGATGCGCGCATCAGCACGCCTTCCTTCCGCATGTCATGGCTGGTTCCTTCCTATGCCAATGAAAAGCGCTTTCCCGGTGTGAAGCCAGGTGATGCGCCGGCGCTCGATCTCTTGAGCGAAATTCTCGGCGGCTCGACCCGTTCGCGCCTTTATCAGACGCTGATCGTCAAAAACGGCATCGCGGCCAACACGGGCGCAGCCTATGGCGGTGATGCGCTGGATGACGGCACGTTCTCGGTCTATGGCTCACCGCGCGACGGCGCAACGCTGGGCGATGTCGAGAAGGCGGTGGAAGCCGAGCTTGCGCGCATCGTCAAGGACGGCGTGACCCAGACAGAACTGGATCAGGCGCGCAATCGCTTCCTGAAGGCGGTTATTTTCGCGCGTGACAGTCAGGCCGGTATGGCGCGGATTTATGGTTCGACGCTTTCTGTTGGCCAGTCCGTGGAAGATATCCAGAAATGGCCAGACCTTATCAAATCCGTCACGGTGGATCAGATTCGTGATGTGGCCGAGCGGTATCTCGTCAAGGACCAGTCGGTGACCAGCTACCTCCTGCCACCCGATGCCGAACCGGAAAATGCCCGTGAGAACCCCAACGCGCCCGCAAGCGGTGCCAGCGGCAATGGTGCAGAGGGAGCGATCCAGTGAAGACCATAATCATGCTGAACTTCAAACGCGTCTTTGCTTCTCGCGCTCGCTCGTTCGCAAGCGTTCTGGTCGCATCCATGACGCTTCTCGTGATTTGCGCATTGCCTGCGCGCGCCATCGAAATTCAGGAAGTCGTCTCGCCGAAGGGCATTCATGCCTGGCTGGTGGAGGACAGTTCGGTGCCACTGGTATCCATGCGCTTCTCGTTCAAGGGCGGCACGTCGCAGGACCCCGCAGGCAAGGAAGGCCTCGCCAATCTGATGACCGGGCTGTTCGATGAAGGCGCTGGCGATCTCGATTCCGATGCGTTTCAGGAACGGATCGATAATCTGGGCGCCGAAATGAGCTTCACCGCCACGCAGGACGCCGTTTCCGGCGGCGTTCGCATGCTGGCGGAAAATCGCGATGCGGTGATGGACCTCGTGGCGCTGGCGGTCAACAAGCCGCGCTTCGACCAGCCCGCCATTGATCGCATTCGCAGTCAGGTCGTGGCCAGCATCGAGGCTTCACAGCGCAGCCCCGGCACCATTGCCGCTCGCCGTTTCGCGGAAGTGCTTTATGGCAACCATCCCTATGCGCGTCCCGACGAAGGTACGGCGAAATCGCTCCAGACGATCACCCGCGACGATCTGGTGACGTTCCATCGCAAGAATTTCGCCCGCGACCGGCTGACCATCGGTGTGGTCGGCGCGATCAATGCCAAGGACCTTGGCGTGATGCTCGACAAGGTGTTCGGCGATCTGCCCGCAGCGGCTGAGCTTGTGCCGGTGCCTGACGTCAAGCTGGCGCTCGGCACCACTACCAGCCTCTCCTTCGATGTGCCGCAGACGTCGATCCGGTTTGTCTATCCGGCAATCCCGCGCAAAGACCCGGACTTCTTCGCGGCCTATCTGATGAACCACATTCTGGGCGGCGGCTTCACCTCGCGGCTTTATGCCGAAGTGCGTGAAAAGCGCGGTCTCGCCTATTCGGTTTCGTCGCAGCTGGTGTTGCATGACCATGTCACGGCCTTGGTGATCTCCACCGCGACACGCCCGGAAAAGGCACAGGATTCGCTCAAGATCATTCGCGAGCAGGTGGCAGCCATGGCGAGCGACGGTCCGACGGAAGCCGAACTTGCCGCCGCGAAAAGCTTCCTCAAGGGGTCTTACGCGGTGAACAATCTTGATTCTTCGGGCGCGATTGCCGAAACACTGGTCAGCTTGCAGGATGCGGGACTGCCGCGCGATTATATCGACAAGCGCTCGGCGCTTATCGAGGCGGTGACGCTCGATCAGATCAAGGCTATTGCCAAGAAGCTGCTCGATGCCGAACCGGCGATACTGATTTACGGACCTGCTAAGAGTTGAGGCTCTGCGATATTCGGGCAATGGCGGCCTGCAAATGGCCTGGTTTGAGTTTATGCGCGTGATCTCATCCGAAAAGTCTGCAACTTTTCGGGATCATACGACTTCCGGTGCTCATGTACTTTAAGTACACTCCGCTCCGGTTCTCAAACCCCACCATTTTCGGCTTCCCATAGCCCGAATCTCATCAGAGCCTTGGGCGCCTAAAAACCGAAGATTCCTCTCAAGGGGATAGAGTGTTGGATAACGCCATGCCGTCATCGCCCCGCATTGCCGTCGCTTTCGGCGGCGGCGGCGCGCGCGGCATTGCGCATCTGCATATCATCGAAACGCTGGACGAGCTGGGCATCAGGCCCGTGGCCATCGCTGGCTCATCCATCGGATCGATTGTCGGCGCGGGCATGGCGAACGGCATGCGCGGCACGGAAATACACGACTATATGGCGGCGATCTTCAATCGCCGTTCGGAAGTTGCGCGCCGCATGTGGCAGACGCGTCCATCCCGCTGGGTTGAACTGCTGAAAGGCGGCTTTCGCGTCAGCCAGTTCAACATCGAGAAAATTATCGATGCCTTTCTTCCGGCATCGCTGCCCGCCAATGTGGAAGATCTCAAGATTCCCATGAGCATCACGGCGGCGGACTTCCACGCCGCCAAGGAGGTTCAGATTGTCGATGGGGATTTGCGTTCCGCTATTGCGGCTTCCTGCGCCATTCCGCCGGTTTTCGCGCCGGTGCGCCGCAATGGCCGCATTCTTGTCGATGGCGGTCTCTTCAATCCGGTGCCGTTCGATCTTCTGTTCGACAAGGCCGATATCGTCATCGGCATCGATGTCGTTGGGGCGCCGCCCGGTGATGACGACTATATGCCGACGACATTCGAAGCGGTCATCGGCGGTAATCAGCTGACCATGTGTTCGATCATCGAGAACAAATTCCGCATTCGCCCGCCGCATATTTTTCTGCGACCGGATGTCGGCCGCATCGGGCTGCTCGATTTCCTGAAATTCGATCAGATTCTCGACCAGAGCGCCGGGGTTCGCGAGGAACTGAAACAGGCCCTCGACCGCATTATCGAGGGCGATAATCTTCCGACACTGTCCTAGCTCCCGCTCTATTCGGCGGGAATTGCATCTTCCATCGTATCGTCATTGGCGGCAGGCGAAGGCGCATCCACCGTCTTGTCGATGCGCTGGCCTTCACGCGTCGGCTTGACCAGAGGTTCAGGCGTAACGGGCTTGTTGAACAGCAAATGCCGCCCGGCCATGATGCCTTCCGACGCCTGAACATGCAGCCGGTCCTCGTCGCGCTGGCGCACATCCTCGCGGATGGCATAGGCGTTGTTCTCGGCCATGCCGAGACCTTCCAGCGTGCGCTGCCCAAAAAGCAGACCGGATTCGAAAGTTTCGCGCAACTCGTATTCCACGCCCTGCGCCCGCAACTGCAACGTATGCTCGCGGTCATAGGAGCGTACGAACAGGCGCACATCCGGATAATCCGACTGGATCAGGCTGACGATATGGTTGGTCGTTTCCTTATTGTGTGTGCACACCGCGACGATCTTGGCCTTGCGGATACCGGAAGCTTCCAGCACATCCTTGCGGGTGCCATCGCCGAAATAGATGCGGAAACCGAACTTGCCTGCTGCGCGTACGCGGTTGGGCGATTTGTCGATCACCGTCACGTCGATACCGCCAGCCAGCAGGATCTGCGATGCGATCTGGCCATAACGCGAGAAGCCGATCATCAACACGTCGGAACCGGCGCCTTCGAAATCCTCTTCGATTTCATCGACCGGTTTGTCCTTGATGAGAAGCTTCGAGCCGATGGCCACCGAAAGCGGGGTCAGCGCCATGGATACGGTGACAGCCGCCACCAGTTCAGAGCCAAGCGCGCTGGAGATGATCGCCGCAGCCGAAGCAGCGGAGAACAGGACGAAGGCAAACTCGCCGCCCTGCGGCAGCAGGAAAGCGATGCGCACGGCGTCGTTATGGCTGGAGCGGAAGATGCGGCACAGAACATAGATGACGGCGATCTTCGCGACCATGAACACCGGCACGGCCAGAAGGATCGTCTTCCAATATTCCAGAATTACGCTGAGATTGAGCGACAGGCCCACCGCGACGAAGAACAGGCCGAGGAAAATACCGCGGAACGGTTCGATGTCGGCTTCCAGTTCGTGACGATAGGAGGATTCCGCCAGCAATACGCCAGCGATGAATGCGCCCATGGCCATCGACAGACCGGCGGCCTGCAACAATCCTGCCGATCCCAGCACGACGAAGAGGGCGGCGGCAATCATAACCTCGCGCGCGCCGGTATTGGCGATGATGCGGAACATCGGGTTGATCAGATAGCGCCCGGCAATGACGAGCGCGGCGATGGCCGCAACCGCCGTTGCCAGATGAAAGCCCGCGCTTGCCTGCGAGGGTTCATTGGGCGACAGAGCCGGAATGATCGCCAGAATTGGAACGATAGCGAGGTCCTGAAACAACAGGATCGCAAAGGCGCGCTGTCCATGCTTCTGGTTGGTCTCGGCGCGATCCTCCAGCACCTGCATGGCGAAGGCCGTCGAGGAAAGTGCAAGACCGAAGCCGATGATGATCGCGGCCTCCGGGTTGAGGCCAGCCAGATAAATCCCGAGCGCGGTGAGAACCGCGCCACATAGCAGAACCTGTGCCGCGCCAAGCCCGAAGATGGCGTGGCGCAGCGCCCAGAGCCGCGACGGCTTCAGTTCGAGGCCGATGATGAACAGCAGGAAAACCACGCCAAGCTCGGAAAAGTGCAGAAATTCCTCGCCATCGGCGATGAGGCGCGCGACGGGGCCAATCGTGATGCCAGCGGCCAGATAGCCCAGCACTGTGCCAAGCCCCAGACGCTTGAACAGCGGCGCGGCGATGATGGCGCCGCCAAGGATCATCAGGGCCTGTAGGTAGAGATTTCCACCGGTCGGAATCATGCTGTGCGCTCTTGTGGTTCGGAGACGGACGGGTCTCGCGACGTGAGGATTTGGAGAAATGTGGACGGGCTTGCCTTGATGCCCCCCGATTTCGGCAATATAGAAACAAGATATGGCTGCAATCAGCCCAATGTCGACCAAATTGACGATATTTTTTTAGCAAGTCCCGGTCACGACCCGTTGCACATTGCAATGTCCGGTCAGACGGAGGCGAGCTTGCCAAAGCGGGATTATGCAATGATTTCAGATAATTCAGCGGAAAAGCTGGTCGAGCGCGCGGCCCAGTTGGTGAAGGCTGCCGAACGTGCTGGCGCCGATCATGCCGATGCCGTGGTGATGCGCGCCCGCTCTGTCAGCGTCTCGGTAAGGCTTGGCAAGGTTGAGGGAACCGAATCGTCGGAGAGCGACGATTTTGCGCTGCGCGTCTTTGTCGGTCGGCGGATCGCCAGCGTTTCGGCCAATGCGGGTGCTGATCCAGACCGTCTGGCCGAACGCGCCGTCGCCATGGCGCGTGTTGCGCCGGAAGATCCCTATGAAGCGCTTGCCGATCCGGCGCTGCTGGTGAAGTCGCCGCGCGATCTCGATCTTTACGACACGACCGAAATCGACACCGACCGTCTGACGCAGGATGCGCTGGCGACGGAAGCAGCAGCGCTTGAAGTCAAAGGCGTGACCAATTCCGGCGGCGCGGGCGCATCGCGCAGCCTCGGCGGGCTGGTGCTTGTCACCTCCACCGGCTTTGCTGGCCATTATGCCGCCACGCGCTTCGGTCGCTCGGTTTCGGCCATTGCGGGCGAAGGCACCAGGATGGAGCGCGATTATGATTTCAGTTCGCGGCTGCATTTCGCCGATCTCGATACGCCGGACGCTATCGGTCGTCGTGCCGGTGAGCGCGCAGTGCGCAGGCTTGGCGCGCGACAGGCGAAGACCGGCCCGGTCACGGTAGTCTTTGATCCGCGCCTCGCACGCGGTATTGCCGGGCATTTGGCCAGCGCCATTAATGGCGCGTCGGTTGCGCGCAAGACGAGCTTTCTGCGCGACAGCCTGGGTAAGCAGATATTGAAGCAGGGCATCAACGTCACCGATAATCCGCTGCGCATGCGCGGCTCGTCGTCCCGTCCGTTCGACGGTGAAGGCATTGAGGGCCAGCCGCTGACCATGATTGAGGATGGCGTGCTGCAACACTGGCTGCTGTCCGGTTCCAGCGCCCGCGAACTGGGCCTGACGGGCAACGGACGCGGCGTGCGCTCGGGGTCCGGTGTTTCACCTGCCTCGACCAATTTTGCCATCGAGCCGGGCACGCAGTCGCCGGAAGACCTTATCCGCGCTGTCGGCACGGGCTTTTATGTGACGGAAGTGTTCGGGCAGGGCGTCGATATGATCACCGGCCAATATAGCCGTGGCGCTTCGGGTTTCTGGATCGAAAATGGCGAGCTGGCCTATCCGGTCAGCGAAGTCACCATCGCGTCGAACCTCAAGGACATGTTCCTCAATCTGACACCTGCATCGGATATCGACCGCAATTTCGGGATGACCGCGCCTACCCTCGTGATCGAAGGCATGACCCTTGCCGGAAACTGACAAACAGAGCGAAGCCCGTGCAGAACTGGCGCTGTTGCGCGATGCCGCCCGCGAGGCCGGACGCATCGCCATGCGTTATTTCGGGCGCTCGCCGGAAGTCTGGTTGAAGGACGGTCACTCGCCGGTGAGCGAGGCCGACCTTGCGGTGGACCGCTATCTGAAAGACGTGCTTTTGACGGAGCGCCCCGATTATGGCTGGATTTCCGAAGAAACCACCGATGACCGCGCCAAGGCAAAGCGGCGGCGCGCTTTCGTCGTCGATCCCATCGACGGCACCCGTGCCTATATTGCCGGTCAGGACCAGTGGTGCGTGAGCATCGCGATTGTGGAGGATGGCAGGCCGATTGCCGGTGTTTTGGAATGTCCGGTTCGTAAAGAACTGATCGAGGCCGGGCAGGGACTTGGTGCGGTGCAAAACGATGCGCCGATCCATGTCAAACTACCGCCTGAAGGCGGGACGCTCACCATCGCTTCGGCGCGTAGCGCGACGACCATATTTCCGGAAACATGGCGCGACAGGGTCAAGCTGCATGCCTATGTGCCGTCGCTTGCCTATCGTATTGCGATGGTGGCACGGGGCGATATTGCGGGCACCTTCATTCGGCCAAATTCGCATGATTGGGATCTGGCTGCAGCCGATCTCATCTTGAGTGAGTCGGGCGGGGCTATTCTGACAAACGATGCTCTTCCGCTCATTTATGGCGGTCCGACGCGGAGCCACGGCGCTCTTGTCGCGGCCAGCGGGAATTTGCTGCGTGAAATGTTGAGTGTTGTCGCGGAGTGACCGTTGGGTTAATCATGCCGCGAACCAAAATTGTTCAGGGATTATTGTCATGAGTGTCGAAGGCGACAAAAAGCAGCTTCTTCATCTGGTATTCGGCGGCGAGCTGTCCAAGCTTGGAACCGTACAATTCCGCGATCTCGAAAACCTCGATATCGTCGGCATCTATCCCAACTACGAATCCGCAAAAGCCGCCTGGAAGGCCAAGGCTCAAGCGACTGTCGACAACGCTCATATGCGTTATTTCATCGTGCACCTGCATCGGTTGCTCGATCCCGAAGGTGTGACCCTGCAGGCGGACTGAGCAGTTTGCCCGGTCCAGACCAGCATATGACGGAAGGCGAAGAGCGGTCCGTTCAGCCCGCGGCCCAGCCCGACAGGCGCAAGAAAAAAGACGGCCTCGCCAAGCGTCTTTGGAAGCGCGTGCGCGGGCCGCTGGCGCAGTCGGCTGTCGTCAAGTCGATATTGGTCTGGCTCATCACGAGCTATTTCAAGCTTGTCTATTATACCAACACGCGGCTGAAGGGCTCGGCTGATCCGCAAGCGCTGGTCGGCAAGGACGATCCTTTCATCGTGACCTTCTGGCATGGCCAGCATCTGATGGGGCCGTTCATCTGCCCCAAGGGGATCGAACTGGTCGCCATGTTTTCGCGCAGCGCCGATGCGGAGCTGAACGCCCGCGTCGCGGAAAAGCTCGGTCTCATGACCGTGCGCGGGTCCGGCGGGCGCAGCTCGCGGGCACAGCCAGAAAAAGGCGGTGCGCGTGCGCTTCTCACCTTGAAGAATGCGCTGAAAAAAGGACAGTCGGCATCGATCATCGCCGACATTCCCCACGGCACGCCGCGTGAGGCCGGCGAGGGGATCATTTTGTTGGCGAAATTGTCCGGGCGACCGATCATTCCGGTTGCTTATGCCTTCTCGAGAAATCATGTTTTGGAGAAGTCATGGGACAAGACGACGATTCCACTGCCTTTTGGACGGTCCGTTGTTGTGCGCGCCGACAATGTCTGGGTAGATGCCGACGCCGATGAAACGCAACTGGAAGAAAAACGCATGGAACTGACGCGCCTGCTGAATGACGCCACGGTGCGCGCCTATGCGGCATTGGAGAAAGCGAAATGAGCGAACGCTGGGCGCGCAATATATTGTCAGCCTATCGCATGTTCGGCTCCGCCGCCTATCCCTTCATGGGGCCTTACATTGCCTATCGCGCGTCGCGCGGCAAGGAAGAGCGGCAGCGCCGTGGTGAGCGTTATGGCAAGTCAGCCGTCGCCCGCCCACAAGGTCCGGTCATCTGGGCCCATGCGGCAAGTGTCGGCGAAAGTGTTGCCATCACGCCGCTGATCGAAAGCATTGCCTCCACCGGCATTCATGTCGTGATGACCACTGGCACGGTGACATCTGCAAAGCTTGTGGCCGATCAGCTGGGCTCCAAGGTCATTCATCAATATGCGCCGCTCGACCTGCAACCGGCGGTCAACAAATTCCTCAATCACTGGAAGCCGGACCTCGCCATCGGCTGCGAATCCGAAATCTGGCCCGCGACGGTGCTGTCGCTGGGCGGTCGTCATATTCCGCAAGTGCTGGTCAATGCCCGCATGTCGGATCGTTCCTTTGCCAGATGGCAAAAGCGGCCCGCGCTGGCAGAAGCCCTGTTCGAAAATTTCGCTCATGTCGTGGCCCAGTCGGAACTCGACGGCGACCGTTTCCGCACGCTTGGCGCGCGCCCGGTCAGCGTGTCGGGCAATCTGAAAGTCGATACCACGCCGCCGCCTGCTGATCCGCAAGCGCTCTCCATGTTGCAGCGGCAGATCGCCGGACGGCGCAGCTGGGCTGCGATCTCTACCCATGATGGAGAAGAGGCAATCGCCGCCGAAGTGCATCAGATGCTGAAGGTGCGCTATCCGCATCTCGTGACGATCATCGTGCCGCGTCATCCGGATCGCACGCCTGCCATCGAAGCGATGCTGGCGGAAAAGGGGCTGAAAGTCACCAGACGCAGCAGTGGCTTGGCCGTTGAAGCGGATACCGATATTCTGCTCGGCGATACAATTGGCGAAATGGGGCTTTATCTGCAATTGACCGAGATTGCCTTCATCGGCAATTCGCTGACCAAAGAAGGCGGGCACAATCCGCTGGAACCGGCGATGATGGGTACAGCTGTGCTGACTGGCAAGAATGTGCAGAACTTCCGCGAGTCCTTCCAGCGCCTGATCAAGAATGGCGGCGCGCGCATCGTGAAGGACAGGAACATGCTCGCCGGGGCGATCAATTTCCTGTTCAACAATCCGCAGCATCTGCGCGGCATGATCAATGCGGGCGTCAACACCGTGAAGGATATGCGCGGCGCGCTTGATCGCACGCTTGTCGCGCTGGAGCCGTTCATCCAGCCGCTTGTGCTGCAGGCGCAGTTCCCCGGCAATCGCAACGAGGTTGCCTACGTCCACGGCGGCATCTGATATGGCGAGCGAAGCGCCGCCATTCTGGTGGGAAAAGCTCGACTGGCGCGCAAGATCACTGGCCCCTGCCGCCTGGATTTACGGGTCTATCGCCGGGCGACGCCTGATCCGCTCCGAACCACCCAAAATCGCTTTGCCCGTTCTCTGTATCGGCAATTTCACCGTCGGTGGGGCAGGCAAGACGCCCACGGCGATTGCCTTTGCCAAGGTCGCGAAGGCGCGCGGGCTGAAGCCCGGCATCGTCTCGCGCGGCTATGGCGGGAGCTATAAAGGGTTGCATGTCGTTGACCCCGGCCATGACAGCGCCCGCTATGTCGGTGATGAACCGCTTTTGCTGGCGCGCCATGCGCCGGTGGCGCTTTCGCCCGACCGGGTGAAGGCCGCGCAGCATCTGCAATCGCTTGGTTGCGATTTCATCATCATGGATGACGGGTTCCAGAGCGCGCGGCTCCATGCCGATTTCGCGCTTTTGGTGGTGGATGCGGGGCGGGGCATCGGCAATGGCCGCGTCATCCCGGCGGGTCCATTGCGCGCGCCGCTGACCGACCAGATGCGCAAGACCGACGCGCTGTTGCGGATCGGCAAAGGCGATGCGGCGGATTTCGTGATCCGTCAGGCGGCCCGCGCCGGACGGCCGATCTATGAGGCCGCGCTTATACCTTCATCGTCGGTAACGGTTGCTGGGCAGCGCTGGCTGGCCTTTGCCGGTATCGGCAATCCCGACAAGTTTTATGCAAGTCTTGCACAGGCTGGCGGCGTCATCGCGGAAACGCGCTCGTTTCCCGATCATCACAGCTTTGAACCCGATGAAATCCGCGACCTGATCGATACGGCCCGCAGGCAGGGGCTGGGGCTGATCACCACGGCAAAGGACCATGTGCGTCTCGCCACAATGGTCGGTGTGCCGGCTGAATTTTTGTCGAAACTGGCGGTTCTCGATATCGATCTGAAATTCGAGCGCACGGATGCGCTCCATCATATCCTTGATACGGTGATCGAGCGCTTTAAAAGCCGGTCTTTATAAGGAAACTAAGCCTTCTTGCGGCTGCGCATTTCCGGGTTGAACTCAAGCTCACGCTCGAAGGAAATGAGGCCGGTCGCATAGGCTTCCTGCCGCGCAACGCTCCAATATTTCAATTCGTCCAGCGGAATCTGCGCGCCGGTAACGGCACAGAGCACATAGGAACCGTGCTTGACGATTTCATAGTCGCCGTCGAGATAACGCAGGACAGCTTCGGAGGATGAGCGGGGCGATTCAAATCTGTTCATGTGTGTAAAACCTTTGCACTGAACTCTAGCAAGTGCGAACCTTGGCGTCCAGCGGCGCTGAAGGTGCTTATACCAAATCCTGTCAACGTCTGCCGAAAAGCCGCTCAATATCGCTCAGCTTCAGCTCGATATAGGTCGGGCGTCCGTGATTGCATGTGCCGGAACCGGGCGTTGCCTCCATTTCGCGCAACAATGCGTTCATTTCCTCGGGCTTCAGACGGCGTCCTGAACGTACCGATCCATGGCAGGCCATGGTGGCCGCAACATGGTTGAGCATGGCCTGCAATCCGTCGGCGGTTTCATGCTCGGCAATCTCGTCGGCCAGATCGCGGATCAACTGTTGCACGTTCATTTCGCCAAGTATGGCGGGTGTCTCGCGCACAGCGATAGCGCCGGGACCAAACTGCTCCACGCCCAGCCCGAACCGGGCCAGCGTTTCCGCATGACTTGCCAGCCGCTCGGCGTCTTCCTCCGCCAGATCGACCACTTCCGGGATCAGCAGCATCTGCCCCGGTATCGGGCGCGAATGCAGCGCGTTTTTAAGCGCTTCATAGACCAGCCGTTCATGGGCCGCATGCTGGTCCACAATGACGAGGCTGTCTTCGGTTTGCGAGACGATATAATTGGCATGGATTTGCGCGCGGGCAGCACCCAGCGGTTTTTGCTGCAATTCGACCGGGGCTTCGCTCATGGTCGCACGCGCATCGGCTGTCGGAATATTCACGACATCGATTGTCGCCTGCTCGCTTTCGTGGAAGGCAGGCGCGTTGCCGAAATCAAGCGGTCTATGCGCCGGATGTGCAGTCTGCGGCGACCACTCGCTGCGCGGGCTTGGGCGCTCAGGCCGCCAGCTTGTCGAGGCATAATTGTTCGAAGACTGCTTTGGTTGAAACCCTTCGGCGCGGAAAGCCTGCAACATGGCTTCTGCGCCGCCGGTTGCCGGACGGATGCCGGATTGGGACAGCGCCTGCTTGATCGCGCCCACGATCAGGCCGCGCACAAGGCCGGGATCGCGAAAACGGACATCGGCCTTGGCCGGGTGCACATTCACATCGACGAGCGCCGGATCGAGCGTCAAAAACAGCACGGCGACCGGATGGCGGTCACGCGCAATGACATCGGCATAAGCGCCGCGCAGCGCGCCGAAAATCTGCTTGTCGCGCACCGGACGGCCATTCACATAAGCAAACTGGTGCTGTGCATTGCCGCGATTATGGGATGGTATGCCGACAAAACCGGCAAGCCGCACACCGTCACGCTCGGCATCGATGGAAAGCGCGTTTTCGCCGAAATCCTGACCGAGAACCTGCCCGATCCGCTCCAGCGTGGCATCGGTGCCCGCGCCAGTCGCGGGCATTTCCAACGGCGTGCGGTCGGTGCCGGACAGCGAAAAGCGCACATGCGGGAAGGCAATGGCAATGCGCTTCAGCACATCGGTGATGGCGGAGGCTTCGGCACGGTCCGTCTTCATGAATTTGAGACGGGCGGGCGTGGCGTAAAAGAGATCGCGCACTTCGGCTATCGTGCCGCGATTGAGCGCCGTGGGGCGCGGGCCTTCGAGATGACCGCCGGAAACGGAAACCTCAAATCCGGCATCCGCATCCTGCGGACGTGATTTCAAGGTCAGTTTGGCGACCGAGCCGATGGAGGGCAGGGCTTCGCCACGAAAACCCAGCGCACGAATATCATGCACGTCATCCGAGAGCTTGGACGTGCAATGGCGCGAAACCGCGAGCGGCAACTCGTCGACGGGAATGCCGGAGCCGTTGTCGGTGACGCGCAGCAGCGTCTTGCCGCCGCCGCCGGTCACAACCTCGATGCGGGTCGCGCCAGCGTCGATGGCATTCTCGACCAATTCCTTGATCACGCTGGCGGGGCGCTCGATGACCTCGCCTGCTGCGATCTGATTGATGATGGTTTCGCTTAAATGTCGAATGGGCATGAAGCGATTATAGGTAGATTCGCACGCGGCGGTAATAGCGCCGCGCGCCGCGTCCCGGCCCACTGTGGACTGGCTTCAGGCGGCTTGCGCCTCGCCCTTCTTGTCGAGGCCGAGGTGAATGGCGGGCGCGGGCCGCCCAAGCAGGAAGCCCTGCACCTGATTGCAGCCTTCTTCCTGCAAAATATCCATCTGCGTCTGCGTTTCCACACCTTCGGCCAGCACCGGAATATCGAGGCTCTGACCGAGCGCCAGAATCGCCCGCACGAAAGCCTTCGACTGCACGTTCTGGTCCAGATCTGTGACGAAGCTGCGGTCGAGCTTGATCTTGTCGAATGGGAAGGAACGCAATGTCGCCAGCGACGAATAGCCGGTGCCGAAATCATCGATGGCGATGCTGACGCCAAGCGCCTTGAGTTCACGCAGGATATGCAGCGCGCGCGCCTTGTCGCGGATGATCGCGCCTTCGGTCACTTCAAGCTCCAGCAGTTTTGCCGGTAGGCCGGTTTCGTTCAAAATATTTTGAACTGTGTCCACGAGGCCGGTATGGCTGAGCTGTAACGGGGAAATATTGACCGCTATCCTGCGGGAAACGGGCCAGCTTGCCGCTTCTTTGCAGGCTGCACGCAATACCCATTCGCCGAGCTGCGTGATGACGCCCGATTCTTCGGCTATCGGAATGAACAGGGTTGGCGGCACCAGACCCTGCACGGGGTGACGCCAGCGCAGCAGAACTTCATAGCCCGATATGCCGCCATCCTTGATGCTGCGCTGGACCTGAAAATTCAGGAAGAACTGGTTTTCGTCAATCGCCGTCCAGACATCGCGTGCCAGCGCAGCACGCTTGCGCGCCGCTTCATCCATGCTGCTTTCATAGTAGCAAATCTTGTTCTCAATGTTCTGTTTGGCGCGATACATGGCCATATCCGCATTGGACAGAAGCTTTTCCACATCCTCGGCGTCGGTTGGATAGATTGCGATGCCGAGGCTTGCGCCGGGGCGCACAACGGCATTGCCAAGGTCCACAAGATCGCTAAGCGCTATGTTAAGTCGTGAGACGAAGCTGCGCAGATCGTCCTCATCCTGAAATGTCTTCAGGGCTGCAAATTCATCGCCGCCGAAGCGACCGATCAGCTCGCCGCTTTCCAGATGTTCGGTCATGCGGGCCGAAATCTCGCAAAGCAGCCTGTCACCCGCGGCGTGGCCATAGAGGTCGTTGACCTCCTTGAAGCGATCCAGATCGATGCCGATCAGCGCAATGCGGTGGTCGCCATTATCGGCATTGACCTTTTCGCGGCTGAGGCGTTCGACGAACTGGGTGCGGTTGGGCAATCCGGTCAGCGAGTCGTGACGGGCAATGTGTTGCAACTGCCGCAGGTTGGAAGACTGGACGTGGCTGTCGATCAGGTAACTGGCAAGGGCAGTGCCAAGCACAATCAGGCCGACTCCGCCGACAGAAGCGGCAAGGGTGAACTTGTCGGCAAGCTCCGCTTCTTGCAGATAGTTCATCGGCGTCACGGTCAGCGCCGCCATGCCGGTGAAATGCAGGCTGACGACGGCTGCGGTAAAGGCCAGAACCGCCAGACGGTAGGAGGTCGGGTAGCGACACCGCATCAAAAACTGGCCGGAGAGCGAGCCAAACAACACGGCAAACACGATGGATGCATAGAAATAATCCATGTTCCATTCGATCAGCCCGTCCACGCGATAGGCGAGCATGCCGATATAGTGCATGGTGGCAATTGATGCGCCCACCATGGCGCCGCCGATGACGGGGGCAAAGCGGGGAAAGCCGCCGGTCATGACCACGAAGCCGATTCCCGTGCCGACAACGGCAATCGCCAGCGACAGGATGGTAAGGTCTGGCAGAAGCACCACGGGCGCGCTCGGCTCATAGGCCAGCATGGCGACGAAATGCGTGCACCAGGCGGTTGAGCCAGATGCGATCGCCACCAGAAAATGCCAGCCATAGCGCACGAAGCCATGACATCTGGCGGCCTTGCGGACGAGATTGAGCGTGATCGCGGAACCCACGAGGCAGATCAGCGCTGCCAACGTTGTCAGCCACGCGTCATGCTGCGTGGCAATGCAATTGAGAACGGTCATCATGGAATGAAATAGCCCCGATAGCCTGTAGAAGCGAGGTCAGGGCACTGGACTGCCCAAAGTGATTGGCTTGGTCTCAATGGCGGTCAGTGGTGATCCGACAGATAAACCTGGCTGTGCAAGGTCGGTCTTTACAAATGCAGAAACTGGACCGGGATCGCGCAGCCGACAGGCGCAGGCCTTGTCACCGCACGGCGGCATGTCATGATCGCGTTACCCATCCTGGCCCCCCAGCCAAATCCGGCTCAATTTCGATGGGCCTTGGTTGCATAGTATTTCCTGATTAGCGGTTAACGCGAATATCAAGATTGTGATTGGGAGATCATTTTCACAAGAATGTTATAAGAAAGCATCTGCTGTTACAGCGTTTTCGAAAATGAACCGGCATTGCCTGGTGGATGAAGTGTCATACTGCCCGGTAATAAGAGTATATGGTCTACATCTTTAAATGATCGCATCTTCAGATGTTGAATAGGGCCTCTTGGTTCTGTGGTTAAATTCCGTTATTGCAGGCGTTGTTAATATGGTGGGGATACCGGGCATGGGCGACGGCGTGGAAACTATACCATCTTCCAAGCCTCTGGAGGGCACGGCGGCGGCCAGTCCGATTGTCTTTTCCGACACTCTGGGCCTGTTTCAGCGTGCTTATGGTACGGGGCTCGATACGGTCGTCGTCTTCGCCAGCCCATGGGGGCTGGAAGAACTTTGCACGACGCGGAAATTCTGGCGTATCATTGCCGACAGGCTGTCTCAGCATGGGATTGCATCCTTGCGCTTCGACTGGCCGGGCACCGGCGACGGGCGCGATGACATTGATTTTTCTTCCGGTCTGGAACGCTGGCGAAAGGCGCTGATCGAAGCGGCGGACAAGGCGCGGCTTTTGTCGGGCGCGAGCCGTGTTGTCATCATCGGGCAGAGCCTTGGCGCGGCGGTTGCTGCTGAAACGGCTCCACGTATTGAAGGTCTGGCGGCGCTGGCGCTGCTGGCACCGGTGATTTCCGGTCGGTTTTACACCCGCGAGCTGGCGGTGTGGTCGAGCATGGTCGATGCCGATCTCGGCCTTCCTGATGCGCAGCGGATCAAGGGGGCGGTTTCCATTGCATCCCTGACGATGACGCCCGAAATTGCCGCAGATGTGAAGAAGATAAATCTCCTGTCGCTCTCTGAAAAGCCTGCGGACACGTGCCTTCTGCTAGCAAGGGCCGACCGCCCGAACGATGCGGAACTGGCCGGGCATCTGGAAAAGCTCGGCGTGGCAGTCACGGTGGAAGCCTTCACCGATTACGACAAGCTGATTTCCAACCCGGTTATTTCGCACCTGCCGTTGAATGTTGCCGACAGACTGGTCGATTGGTCAGTGGCGCTTGCGGATGGTAGACCGGCCCAAAAAAGTGCCGATGAAACCAACCTCGGCGGACAGATCAGGGGCGACGGCTTCGTCGAAACGCCGGTGGCCTTCGGCCCGAACAATCGTCTGTCGGGTGTGCTGTGCAAACCCTTGGGCGACAGCAAGGGGCATACGGTCCTCTTCCTCTCGTCCTCTTATGATCGGCGCGTTGGATGGGGCCGCACCACGGTCGATATGGCGCGCAGATTGGCGCGGGACGGTGTTTCGTCGCTGCGCTTTGATATCGCTAATGCCGGTGACAGCCCGCCCATTCCGGGCATGCCGGAACAGGTGCTTTATACCCATGCGCCGGAAATGGATGTCGCTGACGCGCTGGATTATCTGGATGTCATCGGGCTGGGGCGTCCGGTTGTGGCGGGGCGGTGCAGCGGCGCTTTCCTCGGGCTGCATTGCGCGGTGCTGGACGAGCGGATTTCGGGTGCCGTGCTGGTCAATCCGGTGACATTCTATTGGGCGCCGGAGCTTTCGGTCGAAGATGTGGTACGGGAAGGCAATCGGACGCTGGAAGATTATGGCAGCCGCGCCATGCGACTCGATACGTTCAAGCGCCTGTTTCGCGGAGAACTCGATATTCGCGCTATCCTGCGCAACCTTGCACGCGGCGTCAGCGGACGTATTCGCGGATTGGCGCGCAAGCTTTTGCGCAGCCGCACGGTTGAAGGCCGGGCGATCTATTCGGCTTTCGATGAACTGAAGCTGCGGCAGGTGCCGCTGACGCTGGTCTATGCCGAGAAGGACAGCGGCCGCGAGCATTTCAATTACTATTTCGATCAGGCAGGCGACAAGGTGCAGGGCTTCGATAATATGAAAGTCGCGGTCATTCCGGACGCCGATCACAATCTGACGCCCGAACATGCGCGCAACGTCTATATCGACGCCATCCGCGCGCTGGCTTTCAAAACGCGTTAAAACCAGACGCTTCGCGACGATCCGGCAATGCGAATTTCGCCGGACGGTTTGCCTTCGCCATCATGGCGGGGAAGAAGCGCGACGCGCTTCGTCTCCCCGGGAGCGAGATGGAACCAGTTTTCCGTTGCCCGCCAGCCTTCGGCGTCAATGCTGACCGATTGCGCCAGCACGGCTGTGCTGAGATCAAGAAACCAGTTGCCGCTCTCTTCCACGACACTGCATTCAATTGTCGCGTCGTGAAAGGCTTTGGTGCGCCCCTGCGGAAAATGAAAGGCCTCGGCGATAGTGGCTTCGCTGCGTTTCAACCGGGCGACCGTCACGTCATGGGCCGGAGGCCCGAAGCGATAGGCATAAGTCGTATCGAAAAATGCGCCGAACAATTCGGTTGCCGGTATTGTGACACCGGAACGCGCTGTCAGCGAAAGATCGCGGCGACCGCTTACAACCGACTGGGCACCGGTGCGCAGGCAGGTGAGTTCCAGTGTCAGATCGGCATCATGGGGCTGTTCGTTCAGCACGTGAATGGCAAGCCCGTTGACGCCTTCGTCGGTCAGGCCAACCTGCACCGGGCGAAAAGCGCGTTTCAGCCCATACCACGAGGGTTTGGGTTCACAGGTCGCATCGACCACGCCCCAGCCGGCACCGGGCAACACATCCTGAAACGTCCAGACCAAGGCACCGAAGCAGGTGCTTGCCGGTCGTCGCCACTCGGCGAAAGTCGCCTCCATCACTTCCGCCGTGACGGCGCGGGAAAGGTGTAGATATTGCTCCATATCCTCCCGCCGCAAGCGGGCCGGATCATAGCCATAGAGCATTTCCAGATAGGTATCGCGCACGTCCTCGAAATCCCATGACACGCCGCGATCACGCGGAACACGCGCTTTCCAGCGCGGATCATGGACGGCGGGCACGTCGAGATGCGCCTTGAGCGTGCGTGCCTCCGGGACATTGGAAAAAGCAAGGCTTTCGGTCGCAAAGCGCACTTCGGCGCGGCGCGCATCGTCCAGCGGCCTGCAATAGGCGCTGACGCCATAATAATGGCTGACGCCTTCGTTGCTGATGAAGGGCAGAGCGCCATCACAGGGCGAGTTCGGCACATAGGGAATGCCGGGACAGAGTTTGCGCGCAACGGCGGGCAAAATCTCTTCGGTCAGCGCGCCTTTCCAGATTGTCTCGGGCAGGCCCATCATGGCGCCTTGCTGATAAATCTCACTGCCGCCGCACAACACGGTGAGCGAAGGAGCATGGCGAATGGCGGAAAGAAGTTGTTGCGTCTCCGCCTGTACCTTGGCGACGAAGCCTTCGTCTTTCACCGGATAGTCGAAATTGGCGAACATGAAGTCCTGCCAGACCATGATGCCGAGCTCGTCGCAAAGGGCATAAAAGTCAGGCGTTTCATAAGCCGTAATGCCGCTGACGCGCAGCATGTTCATGCCAGCGTCCTGCGCAAGCTGCAGCCATGGTTGATAGTCGGCGCGTGCGCCCGGCAATCGGACAATGTCGGCAGAACTCCAGACAGCGCCGCGACAAAAGATTGTCTCGCCGTTGACCACCAGCGCGAATGATTTTCCGTCTGGTCCGCGATCAACGCCGATGCGGCGGAAGCCGGTTCGGCCAAGCTTCTGCTTTTCGTTGCCGAGCGACAATTCCACTTCATGGAGTGTCGGCGTGCCATGGGTATGCGGCCACCACGATTTCACGGCGGGGATGGTCAGCTGTGCCTGCCAGAGACCATCGGCACCTCTTTCACAGGCGATCTGCGAACCCGCGCAATGCAACGTCAGATTTTCAGCCTTGCCGTGATAGGTGAAGCTGACTGCAAGCCCTCCGTTGCCATTTTCATGAAGCGTGGATTGGATGGAAATACTTCTCACCGTTTCCGCGTCGGGTCGGCTGATCGTCACTGGCCGCCAAGGGCCGACGGCATGAACGTCCGGGCACCAGCCCGGCATATGGCCGAGCGCGGTAGTGCGGATCAGGCGCAAGCCTTGCATATTCATCAATTGCGTGCGCCAGCGCGCGCGCGGGCCTTTCTGCTCCAGGCGGGGGCCAAGAGCGCGGAAACAAAGCGCAAGCTCATCCGCGCCGGTCAGCGTGACGGGCAGGTCGTGGTAGAGGAACATGCTGTCGCTGTTGTGAACCAAAGCGCCGTTCAGATAGACTTCGCAGATCGTGGCAAGGCCCGCAAAATGCAACACCGCCTCACCGGCTGTTTCGGTAAGGTCGAGAAAATACCACGCATCCTGATTGTGCAGCGGTGTCGGAGCAGTGCGGCTGAAACGCCCTGCTTTTTCCAGCGCTTCCGCCACCGTGCCCGGAACCGGCGCATCGAGATACGCGCCGTTGCGCGGCACATCAGCGGGCGACGCGGCCTCATTGTCTGCGGTCAGGAAAAGCCGCCAGCCTTCGGCAAGCGGGCGGCTTGATGCAGCTTGTTCAGGCAGCATCGCGGCCAAGTTCTGTTGCAAGCGCCCCCGTCATGCGATCCCATGCTTCGGCGGCAGGTGTCAGCGCGCTTGCCAGTGCGTCGAATTTCTTGCGCATCACGGCACGCGCAAGCTGGAATTGCACGGCCTTGGCCGTTTCGGCGATCTGGATCGCATCGGCGGCAGCAGCGGTGAAACGCTTGCCTTCGCCCAGCCATTGCAGATGGCTTGCAGCCAGTTCGAAATTTGCGCCGAGTTGGCGCAGCGTGTTGAACGCATATTTGTGAAAGAAGCCGAAGGGGCGTTCGGCGATGGCTTCTACCTGCGCCGGAAACACAGCGGCGAAAGCGCGGATCGGATTGGCCTTGGGCCTGCGCGCAAAATGGCGTGGCAGCAGAATTTCTGCCACGCGCCGCTGATGCGCTTCACCGGGCATTTCCTTCGGGAACTTCGCAAATTCCGTATAGGGCAGGAAGGGCAGGTCTGCTTCTGTCAGATGGCGCTGAAAGACACCGTCAAAATCCTCGCCCTCCAGATGGTAGAAGCCGCCATTGTGGAAATAATCGAGCGAGCGGTTCGCAACATCCATGCGATTGATCGCGATGGTGGTCTTGCCATGTTCGGTGCGATAGCTCACGCCCTGCGTGTCAGGCATGAAATAGCTGTCCATCTCCACCATGCACAGCCGTCCGCGCCCGATCTGTTCCGCGATATGGCCTTCCACACTGTCGAAGATCGCAAGTTCCGTTGCCCGCACACCATAGAGCGCTTCGAGGTCTTCCAGCGGCACCTTGAAGAAGGTGAACTGGTCGCCCTCGAAATCCTGCGTCAGGGTAAAGCCCAGCATCGCTTCGGGCACGACCCGAAGCGATGCCAGCACTTCGATCCAGAGATCGACATAGCAATTGGTTTCGGGCCAGATGCGTGTCTGCGCATGCAGCGCATGCGGCGCGTAGGTTTCTGGCGAGATATGCGGAAAGACTGCCTGCATAACCTTGATCGATCCTCGTTTCACTCCGGTCGGATTATGCTTTAACCCCACAATTCGTTGCGTACGCTTTCTGGCCAGGCTTTGACGTCGAGGCCGTGATGATGGAACAGCGCCAATGCGATGCGCTCCAGTCCGAAACCGACGCAAGCCGTGTGCGCGACTTCACCGTCATGTTGCGACAGGCCCCATTTCACGCCGAACTGGTCCTGATGATAGTTGAAGCTCATGCAGGCGGTTGGCTTTTCGACGCTGGTGATCGGGATCAGCAATTCGAATTTCAGGTTCTGGTCGCGCTGGTTGTTGACCAGCAAACGACCCGCGCGTCCAAAGAAAGGATCGTTCGCCACGTCGATTTCAACTGGCAGGCCGACTTTCTTCATCATGTCCGTGCCGCGCTCTATCCAGAGCTGGCGGAACTCCATCACATCGGCTTCCGTGCCCATGCGCACATATTCGCGCATGCGGAACAACTGCTGGCGGGCAGGGTCCACCGAAGGTTCATGGCGGAAGCAATAGGATTGCAGGTCATAGAGGCCGCCGCCCTGCGGCAGCGGACCGCGCTTGGCAATGGTCGGATAAAGCGGGTAGCAGGCGGCGGGCGTCAGGACGATGTCCGTTGCCTTCTGCTCCAGCGTCCAGTCTTGCCCCTCATCCATGCATTTGATGAGGTTGATATGATCCAGCTCGCAACCGCAGAAGCTGTGCACCGTGCCGGCCAGCTGCGGGAAGCTCTTCATATAGCCGCTTTTTTCGAAGTAAGCGCGATTGAGTCCGGGCGGAAAGCGGATCGCTTCGGCACCATCGCCGCCGCCGGTGCGGTCAATGAGGCGCTCGAAGGCCACGATGACATCTTCAAACTGGCCGGAACGTCCGTAGAGGCCGTCCACGCCGGTTTCAATCAGCAGTCCGGCATCGAAAAGCCGGTTGAGAAAAGATCTTTGCGCGTCCATGGCGTTATCCCAAGAGGCTTGTGTTCTGTTTGTGAATGAGCAGCATGGTCGCCGTATTGCCGAGGATGCGCTCGTTGGAAATCATCAATTGCGCCGAATGCGCATCGCGCAAATGGCGGCCAAGGCTATAGGGCGTGCCATTCTTGTAGCCCATGATGCCGCACACCAGCATGGCGTGGTTGATGACCTGCAGAATGGTCTGCGATGCGGCAATCTTCAGATTGTTCATCGCTATGGCAAAGCCCATGGAAGCGAGCTTGTCGGCGTCGTGCTTCGCGTCCTTATAAGTCTTGAGGCAGGCGACGATTTCCGATTTCAGCATTTGCAGCATGTTGGAGGCTTCCGCGACGCGCAAAGCGCCCGGCTGCGGTGCGCCCGGATTGCGGCGCGCTGCGGCACGCACAAAAGCCTGCGCGCGGTTCACTGCGTCCACAGCGATGCCGTACCAGAGCGAACTCCACAATGTATGCGACTGCGCCAGCATCGATTGCGCGGCAATCTCGGCAAATGGATGCGGCAGGATCTGCACCTTGTCCGCTTCGCCGCGAAATACAAAGCCTTCCGAACAGGTGCCGCGCATGCCCAGCGTGTCCCATTCATTGGTCTTTTCCAGCGTGTACTGGTCTTTGCGGAAAACGGTCATGACCTGATCGGACGAGGCCGCATCTTTGTGCGAACGCGACGTGATCAGGATTGCATCGGCATAGACGCCATAGGAAATAACCGTGGCGTTCTTTTCCAGACGGCAGGTGTCGCCGTCGATTTCGATTGCGCAGATAGAATTGCGCAGGTCGCCGCCAATGCCGCCTTCCGTGGTGGCGGAAGCAAGCAGCAACTGCTGGTCCGCAACGTCGCGCATGAAGCCGCGATGCCATTCGACCGATTGCCCATGCTCCACAAGGCTCGATAGCTTGATGTGGTGCATGGCGAAGATCATCGCGCTTGCAGCGCAGGATTGCCCCAGAATGCAGCAGAGTTCTGCAATCTGGTCGATCTCCGCGCTTTCGCCGCCCAGATCGCGCGACACCTGAATGCCCAGCAATCGTTCGGCCTTCATCGCATCGATGGCTTCGCGCGGAAAGCGCCCTTCCTTATCGACTTGATCAGCGAATTTTCCGGCGATGGCTGCTACGCGACCGGCACGCTCGGAAAGGCTGTTCCCCCCGCCTGCATTCATTATGCGGCCTCGTTATCCTTGAGGATGCTGGTGATCGTCTGTTCAATCGCGCTGATGCTCGCAAAGGATTTGCGGTTCAGAAACTGATCCGGAAATTCGATGTCGAATTTGTCTTCAAGGCCCAGCATCAGCTGCACCGAGGCGAAGGACGACAGGCCCGCCGTATAAAGATCGGCATCGTCTGCAATGTCGGTCACGGCTATGGGCAATCCGCCGACCTTGGCCAGAATTTCCCGAATGGATTCATTCATGATTCATTTCCCCGCTCTTGGTGCGCGTCGACGCAAGCGTTTTTATCCGGCGCACCTTTGCCTAAAAGCTCTTGAGGGTCTGCAACCCCTGCTTGAGGCGATATTAGCACCAGCAAGCCTTTATATTATGTTGACAGGACAGGGTGGTTCCCGGTCAAATATGCAAAGCGTCGCATATAGTTAAATATTAATGATCTTCGCGGTTAATGTCGGAACATAAAGGTGGCTTCGAAGCATTAATTGAGTTTATGTGGAAGCTGGATTTAAATTTATCGATATTTATGACGTGGATATTCGTATTCTCTTATTGATCGAATAATATTATTTGATAATAAAAAGAGAATTGCGAAAGTTGAATCTCCATGAAGTCTTGAAATGATCGATATCATTTACGTTATAACGCCGATATTCGCGCTCATGGCATTTGGTTTTATTGCTGTGAAAACGGGGTTCTTTCCCGCTTCTGGTGTCGGCAGTCTCATTTCTTTCGTGAATAATTTTGCGACGCCCTGCCTGCTGTTCTACTCGATTACGACGAGCGACTTTCGTTCCGCCTTCGATCTCAAGATCATCGGCCCGTTTTATGTCGCGGCGATCATCTGCTTTGTGCTTGGCATTACCATCGCCCGCAAAGTCTATGGAAACCGCCCGGGCGAGAGCGTGTCTGTCGGTTTCTCCGGCACATTCACCAACACGGTGCTGATCGGCCTGCCGATCATGACGCGCGCCTATGGCGATCAGGCGCTGCCGGTTACTTTGTCGATCATCGGTCTGCATGGTGCGATCCTGCTGACGGTCGGCATGATGACGATGGAGCTTGTGCGTCGTGATGGTCAGGTCTTGAGCAAGACGATTATCGTCGCCTTGCGCCGCATCGGTTCCAATCCGCTGATCTGGGGTATTGCCACCGGCATCATCGGCTCCAGCCTCGGGATCAAACTCATCGAGCCTGCGGATGCGTTTTTCTCGATGATGGCGCAGGCGGTCGTGCCGGTTTCGCTGTTTGGTATCGGCGGCGCGCTGACTCAGTTCAAGCTGTCGGAAAACTGGAAACAGGCTCTGATCGCATCGATCATCAAGCTGATGGTGCATCCAGCACTTGCCTATGCGCTGATGATCGGCGTACTGAAAGTTCCGATGGAAACTGCGCGATATGGCGTGCTGCTTGCGGCCATGCCCGCCGGTGTGAACGTCTATATATTCGCAACTTATTATAACCGCGCCTCTGGTGTGGCGGCCAATGCCATTCTCATCGGCACGCTGCTTTCAGCGGTCACCATGTCGTTCTGGCTATATATTCTCGCCGTCTAGCGAACGCGCCCGTCTCAGACGGCGCGCCTGCGCTTCGCGGAGATTTCGTAGCGTTCCCACCCGACGAGAACAAAGCTGGAAGCGACGATCAGCAAGGCGCCAACGAAGACGTTTGTTGCCGGAATTTCCGCCCAGATCGCATAGCCATAGACAAAGGCCCAGATGAGACCGGTATATTCGACCGGGGCAAGCGCCGATGCGGGCGCGTGGCGAAACCCTTCGTAGAGGAGAAACTGGCCAAGCGTTGCGATGAGACCGAGGCCGAACATGAGCGCCCAGCCCATCGCATCCGGCCATTGCCATAGCCATGGGAAGGAAACCGCGCAGGCAATGCCGAAGATCAGGCTGGTTGCGAACATCTGCGTCAGAGTTGTTTCACTGCGGCTGACGAGACGGATCAGGATCGTGCTCCATGCCCAGCAAAAGCCAGCCACTACGCACATGATGGCGGGTATCAGGTTTGGCGAATGGCCCGGATTGGCCGCGATGACAACACCCACAAAGCCGCCGAAACAGGCAATCCAGCGTCCGGTTCCAATCCGCTCCTTCAAAACGAGAATGGACAGAAACATGACCATGATCGGTGCGGAGAAATAAAGCGTGGTCAGTTCGGCAAGGCCAAGAAACTTGGCGGCATTATAGAACAAAAGCCATGCAAACAGCATCAGCCCGGCACGCAGGACAAGCGTGCCGCGATAGGGGCTGTGCATGATCGACGGGTGGCGGTAATAGCGCACCAAAGCGCCGGTAATCACGACAATGACCAGACTGCGCATGAAGAGGATTTGGGGCACGGCATAACTGGCGACGAGCCATTTCACCAGTGCATCCTGCAAGGCAAAGCAGGCATAGCCAGCCGATGCCAGCGCAATTCCGACCAGCGGCTTTGTTTCCTGCATGCCCGTCGACATAATAACCCGCCAAACCGTTATTTTAAAACGAGCAATTACCGCTGCCGCTAGGCAATGTCATGTCAAAAATAATGATTGATTGATCAGCGTTTGTGACAGGACGCGACCACAAGCCATCTTCTACTCATGCGCGCAGCGATATTCAGGCATTCCATGCAGTGTTGAAAGTTGTTTTCTAAAGACAATGTAAAATACGACATATGCCGTATTTTTTTAAATGTTTCTGTTTGTCTATTCAATGTTCTCTTGTCGCCAATGCATTTTAGTGACAGAAAATAAGCTGTTCGGGGCAAGGGGGACATCGTGCGGTCGGGGACACTAGCGGGGATGCGTGGCGCGCCGGGATGGCGCTATCTTTGTGCGATGATGGTCGGGCTTTTTGCCTTGATATCCGGTTCGTTGACCGCTCATTCAACCCCTACGGCCAACCTGATAAACCACGTTATATATGAAGATATGCCTATCGTCGGGTTGTTTTGGGCGACTGGTAGCGGAAAGCTGACTTATTCCATTGCGTCAAACCCGATGCATGGCACCGTTACTTTGGATCCTGATAGCGGAACCTTTCTATATACTCCTGTAGCGAATTTCACCGGCACGGATACATTTACGTATCAAGTAACGGATGATACTGGAAGTGCTTCAAATACGGTAAATATCACCGTATTGGGGCAAACTCCGAGGGTAACGTCAGTGACCGTTCCGAGGCCAGGTTACTACAAAGCAGGCGACGAGTTGAACTTCGTCGTGAATTTTGATGATTTCTTTTCCGTAACAGGGGCTCCGGTTCTTCCAATCTTTATAGGCGCAACCGTAAGACATGCGGTTCATGCATCAGGTAATGTAAGCACCAATACCCTAACTTTCTCGTATACTATCCAGCCTGGCGACATTGACACAGACGGGATTAGCATTGGGCCTGCGATAGTTTTGAACGGCGGGACAATTGAGACCGGCGCGGGTCAGCCAGCCGATCTTACACTCAACAATGTTGGTGTCACGTCTGGAGTGTTGGTCAGCACCATTGGGCCCACCGCGGTAATTTCGACCTCATCGCTACCATCCGATACGGTTCAACGCTTCACTGTGACGTTTTCCGAAGCAGTCACGGGGCTGACGCTAAATGATTTTGTTCTTAGCCTAACGGGAACTGTTGCGGCAACCGCTAGCAATTTGGTAACAAGCGACAATGTAGTCTATGCCTTTGACGTTCATGTAACTGGTAGCGGTTCTCTGAGCGTGCGCTTGCCAGTTGGAGTTGTCGAAAGTAAGTATGGAAATCCAAACAATCCGTCTCTAACATTGATGGTATCTATACTGCAATCGTCAAACGCAGATTTGCAGAGCCTCATACCTAGTACCGGTGCTTTAACGCCCGCCTTTGCTCCCAACACAAACTCATACACGTTGAATGTCGCAAACGATGTGGAGAGCATTTCATTCATCCCATCGCTTGCAGATATCAACGCAACGGCTGTCGTCAATGGGGCGCCAACGCCCAATGGAACGTCCAGCGCTTCAATCCCATTGGTGGTGGGGAGCAACACGGTTACCACGACTGTTACCGCGCAGGATGGAACCACCACGAAGAGCTATACGGTCAATGTCATTCGCGCGCAGTCCGGCAATGCCGATCTGGTGGGCCTTGTTCCGAGCGCTGGATCTCTTGACCCGGCATTTTCGCCGAGCGCGACGACTTACGCGCTGGCGGTTCCAACCGAAACATCGTCGTTACAACTGACGCCCACTGCCGCTGATCCGACGGCAACCATCACGGTCAACGGAGCAGCCGTTGCGTCCGGTAGCGCGAGCAGTGCGTTACCGTTGGGCATCGGCAATACGACCCTAACGGTTGTCGTCATTGCGCAAAATGGAACGACACGCAGCTATACGGTGAATGTCACGCGCGCCGTGTCGGCGGATGCAACGCTTGCGAGCCTTGTTCCGAGCGTCGGATCGCTGGACCCGGCATTTGACAAGGAGACGCTCAGCTATTCTGTCAATGTCGAGAATGGTGTCGAGAGCATTTCATTCGTGCCAACCGTTTCCGAGCCTTCCGCCCGGGTAAGTGTTGCAGGAAGCAATGTTGCGTCGGGAAGTTCAAGCACTCCGGTGGGGTTGGGGGTTGGTGCGAATACGGTTTCGATTGTTGTAACGGCGGCAAGCGGCGCCAATCGCAGCTACACGGTGGTTGTCAGCCGTGCGGCGCTGGTCTTCCCGGACCCGACGCTTGATCCCGAAGTGATCGGCCTGTTGAACGCGCAGACAAGTGCGGCACGACGTTTTGCGCAAGTTCAAACCCGGAATTTTCAAAACCGGCTTGAGCAATTGCATGATGAAGGCGACCGCAGAAAGTCCAGTCTCGGTGTACGGCTCGGCGGGCAGGCGTCCAACGCGGCACCGGTGGACCCGTCCGACCGGTCTTCTTCAGCGTCTGCAACGCCCAATGCGGCCCTTGGCTATGCGCCGGAAAAGCGCAATGCTTTTCCGGGCAAGGTGATCGGCCTGAAGGACCCGGAACAGCCCGCACCAGCTTTGGACCCTGACCTTGGACCATTCGCATTCTGGAGCAGCGGCTTCGTCAATTTTGGTGAGCGCGATAGTGGCAAGCTCGATCTGGACTATACGCTTGTGGGCGTGAGTGGCGGTATCGACTATCGGTTTTCGGAACGGTTCGTGGCCGGTTTTGGCGTAGGCTATGGGCGGGATCGGACCGACGTTGGCGACAACGGCACGGAAAGCCGTGCCAATGCTTACAGCGCCGCCGTCTATGGCAGTTTCAAGCCGCTCGACAATTTCTTTATCGATGCGCTGGTGGGCGGCAGCATTCTGGATTTTGATTCCATCCGTTTCATCACGACAGACGGAAGTTTGACCGACGGCAAACGCGACGGCAGCCAGATGTTCGGGTCTCTGACGGCGGCCTACGAATTTCGTCAGGAAACGTGGCTGGTTTCACCCTATGGCCGGTTGGAAATGTCGCGTTCCTGGCTCGATGGCTATGCCGAAGGCGGAGACAGCATCTATCGGCTGACCTATGGCGATCAAACCGTGGACACCGTCACGGGTGTGGTTGGTCTGCGCGCCAATTACGCCATCGACTACACATGGGGCCGTTTGACGCCGGGTGTGCGGGCAGAATACGCGCATGATTTTCAAGGGGCGAGCCGGGCCGCAATGGGCTACAGCGCACTCGGTGGGCTTCCTTATGCGCTCGACATCGAAGGCGAGAGCAGCGATAGCGGAAATGTCGGTCTGTCGCTTGATTTCAGTTTCGAAAATGCCTGGACCACCGGCGTAGAATATCAGACCGGCTTCGGCGGCTCTGGCGCGCGAGACCACGCATTCGCACTGCGGGTCGGTGCGAAGTTCTGACAAAAGGCGGACGGGAGGGCCGCTTTTATCTTATCGCGCGCTTTGCGGGTTCATTTCGCGGAACAAAAGCGGAGCATCTCCATTAATAAGGTGACCAATTATTAGCCGGATGCACTATGGACCGTTATGGTGGGGTTCCTAATCGAAATCTGCCGTTGAACTCAGCCAACACCAGGTTGCCGACTTTGGCCGCGATGGCCGGGGTCATTGCCATATTCTATTTCGCCAAAGATGTTTTCCTGCCGCTGGCCATAGCGATTTTGCTCACTTTCATGCTGGCGCCGATTGTGGCCTTCCTCCGCCGGCTGCGGCTGCCGAGGCTGGTGGCGATCATCACCAGTGTTGCCGGGGGCTTCCTGATCATCGCGATTTTCAGCGCGATCCTGGCCTTTCAGGTGACGGAGGTTGGGCAGAACATCGCGACCTACCAGTACAACATCATTGAGAAAATACGGAATTTGAAGAAGGCAGGCACGGAAGGCGGGATCATCGACCGCTTGAACCGCTTCGCCGAACGGGTAGGGGCCGAGATCAACAGTCCGGAAGAAAAGCCGGATGTTCCCGGGATCAATCCGGAGCCGGAGAGAAAACCGGTGCTGGTTGAAGTCTTCTCGCGCCGCAGCCCCATCGAAACGCTGGAAAACATTCTGGGGCCGCTGATCAGCCCGCTGGCGACAACCGGCCTTGTCATCGTGGTCGTGGTTTTCATGCTGCTTGAAAGGGAGGAACTGCGCGACAGGTTTATCCGGCTTGTCGGTTATGGCGACTTGCATCGGACCACCGAAGCCCTTCAGGAAGCTGGTAGTCGCGTCGGTCAATATCTGCTGACCCAACTCATGGTCAATATCGCCTATGGCGTGCCATTGGGCATCGGCCTGTGGCTGCTTGGCATACCCAATGCGCTGTTGTGGGGCATGCTCGCTATAGTGCTGAGATTTGTGCCCTATATCGGGCCGGTGATTGCTGCGGTGATGCCGATATTTCTGGCATTTGCGGTTTCGCCCGGCTGGACATTGCTCATCTGCACCATCGCGCTTTTCATCATTGTGGAACTCATCAGCAATAACGTCATCGAGCCGTGGCTATACGGCTCGCGAACAGGACTGTCCCCCCTTGCAATCATTGTATCCGCGATCTTCTGGGCATGGCTCTGGGGACCTGTTGGGCTGGTGCTCTCAACCCCGCTGACGGTTTGTCTCGTGGTGCTGGGGCGGCATGTGCCGCAGTTTGAGTTCTTCGAGATATTGTTTGGCGATGAGCCGGTCCTCGACCCGGAAGAGAGACTCTATCAACGCCTGCTTGCGGGAGACCCGATCGAAGCCACGGATAATGCGGAAGAAATCCTCGAAGAGAAGTTTCTGGTTGAATATTACGGCGCCGTTGCCATCCCGGCACTTCTCCTTGCGGAGCAGGACAGGGCGCGCGGCGCGCTGAATGAAAAGCAGTTGAAGGACGTCACCAGCAGCGCAGATATGCTTGTTGCCAATCTTCGCATGATTGCAAATGAAGAACTGGACAACGATGAAGATGTGACGGTCGATGCGACCACCAAGGAAAAGGCCAAGGTCGAACTTCCATCCGGTGAGGGGAGAACTGTCGTCTGTATCGGCGGCCATGATGCGCTGGATGACATTAGCGCCGAAATGGTGGCTCAGGTGCTGTCCGTACAGGGTGCGCGCGCCACTGTCATCGGCCATGCGGGCTTGTTGCCAAGCCAGTTGAAAAAAGAGGCTGTCGCCGAGGCGTCCGCTATCGTGGTCTGCTATCTCAATGTGGAGTACGCGACACGCGGAAGGTTCTCTATCCGCCGTTTGAAGCGTCTTAATCCAGATGCGTTGATCGGTGTTGCCATATGGTCCCTTGGGCAGACCAGAGACGGCAAGGAAGGCGCTGAACTCCAAAATAGAATTCGGGCGGATTTTGTTGCCTCCGGGATCGTTGACGTTGTGATCAACTGTCTTGCGGATGGAGAGCCTCCGAAGCTTCGCTTGTCGGATACATCAAGCGACAAGCAACGCGCGGCAGAGGAATAGTGCGGTCTCGACACACGGTCTGGTTCAGACATGGGGCGCAGTCACCGATCTGACGCGTCCACCCCCACAACTACATACTATGCTGTTCCACATATGTCTGATGGCAGTGAAACTAGGCCACGACGCTCACGGCTATGCAGCGGATTTCGGCGCTTCATCAATTTCATTACTGTGTCTCATGTGGTCCACATCAATATATTTAATTAAGGATTTGAAAAATGGATACGAATTTTATTGGTTCTGTCATTCACGCACTGCCCGTCGAAGATATGATCGGCGGGCCGCTGCAGGCCATGATTAAGGCTCAGCTACAGGCGAGCCACAGCTATGCAGAATTTCTGTTAAAGGTATGTATTAAGGACGGCGTCGCTATTGCCGTTCAGTTCGATTACGACGAGACCGTAATCAACGAGCAAGATGGAACTCCATCTACGCTCAAGAAGACTATGCGTATTCCTTTGCTTGCAACTATTGCTCACCCCAATATTTGCATTGAAGAGGGTACTATTGATTTTGAGCTGGAAGTTACGCAGGCAGAAAAATCCCAGAGCACGACTAAGGCTGATGCAACGGCCGAAGGCAGCATCGGCTGGGGGCCTTTCAGCGTTAAACTAGCAGGTCGCGTATCGCATAAGTCCGAACAAACGCGATCAACGGACACCCGGGCGAAGTATAGCATTCATACCCAGGTAAAGCGTCAGCCTGCGCCGGAAGCGCTGCTGCGAGTCATTGACTTCCTGACAGACGCTGCCACCAAGCCTGTGATGCACAAGGATGTCAAAGCCGTGGATTTCCCTAAGACGGATCCAAAGAACCTGATGCTCACTCCTGGCGAAAATAATAATGGAGGCGACACAAATTAAGCCAATAATAAAAAAATTAATTACAAATATTAATATTAAATAGTATTAATTAATAAAATTGAATCGAGGTGAGAAGATCGCTGGGCGGTCTTCTCACCCAAAAGGTAGTCTTATGTCTATAAAAGATTGGTTCTATAAAAAGACCGGAATTGAAGAATCGGATACTTCTTCAAAAGATCATGGATCTAATTTTTTTCAAAGTAATCGACCGGTATTATCAATAGATGAAATTGCACTCGGTATGCAGCACGCAGCCATGGCAGCAAACCGATTGGTCGCGCGTCAATACTTGCAGGCTATGGAGCCTTTCTTTGACGACATTGGCGATGGGCGCCTTAAGCCTAAAGTCGTTGATATCGAGCTGGATGACGACCATCAAATCAAAATCCCTCTAGTGGCGATGTCTACGCCTCGCGGGCTTCTTCTGGAAAAGATGAAAGTATTCTTGACCGTCTGTACAGAAGCCATCGAGCCAATGGACGCCTCTGCTCTTTCCGGGGAAGAAACGACGAACCGCTTTATTGTAAGCCTCTCTCCAACTGCGCATGACAAAAATGGGCGCTGCCCCAGCCATGTAGATATCGAGATGGAGTTTGCATCGTTTGAGCCGCCGGAAAGCGTGATGCGTTTGATCGACGAGTACACACGTCACATACAGCCCGTTCGTCAATCGTGAGGTTATTGTTATGGAGCAACAACGAAGAATAGGTCAATCTGGTCTAAATTTGATTAAAGAGTTTGAAGGTTTGAGGCTCGAGAAATACAAAGATGCTGTAGGAAAATGGACTATCGGCTATGGCCATTTAATACTGCCTTCAGAGCGATTTGACCGGCCTTTAACGGAATTGGAGGCAGAGGATTTACTTCAAAGTGATTTGAGGAAATTCGAAGGGGGCGTCATCCAGTATGTCGCCGTCAGTATGAACCAGAATCAATTCGATGCTCTCGTATCATTCGCATTCAATCTAGGGCTGGCCAATCTGAAAGGCTCAACGCTGCTTCGCCTCCTTAACCACGGTCAATATACAGAAGCTGCAGAACAATTTTTGCGATGGAACAAGGCGGGTGGAATGGCGTTGCCCGGTTTAACGCGGAGACGGGCCGCTGAGCGCGATCTGTTCTTGAGAGCGCCTTAGAGCCTGTTCCAAAAGTCGCCCTGTGTGGCTGCAAATGGCAATTTTCTGCGTTCCGGTGCTCACGTACCTTGAATACGCTCCGCTCCGGTACTCGAAAATCACCATTTTCGCACACACATGCCGTTTTTTGATTCAGGCTCTTAAAAATAGGGAAGAAATTAATCGAGATATTTTTATATAATTTAAACTATGCGGAATAAACAATGTTTAATCTATGGGGCGTAATTTTTAGAAATAATTCTGACTTAATGATATTTAATATAAATTACTGCATATATATACTTTATTAATTGATTCGTCTATTTTAAGTGGATAATAAAATGAATTTACTAATTATAGACAGCCATGATATATATTTACGAGGGACAATGCATGGCTTAAAGAACATCGACAAAAATTATTGTATTTACGGGTGTAATTCGATTTCAGATTGGTCTGAAGACATCGAAAACTTGATATTGTCAGCGGTGTTAATTGCCGGTGACTGTTCCCCATCAATCCTGACGGGGTCACTTGAAAAGATTAAAGAAAAACTGCCACTCGTTCCAATAATATTGATGGTTGGCGATGACGGTAGCTTTCGCCGCGGTGGATTTGATAGTTACAATATAAAATCAGTTATCAAGAGGAGTACCTCAATCGACGGTTTGCACGATGTAATATCCGTTATTAATTCCGGGTTCACGTGTTACTCGAATGAGATAAATTCCATAGGGAGCCGGCGTAGGAACTCCGGCTTGTTGAGCAATAGGAAAGAAGAGATACTTAGGCTCGTATTGGACGGTTGCACGAATAAGCAAATTGCTAAGATTTTGAATATTAGTCCCGGAACGGTAAAGTCACATATAGAATCTATTCTTGTAAAGTTGAATGTTAATAGCAGAATCAAAGCTGCTACAACCTACTTCATGAATGGCCATGCTGCGGATAATTTATCAGTGGTTAGCGATCGAAATTTTGGAGTTGAATGATCGTGCCCTTGGAGGATTCGCAAAGGTCATTACCTCGCCCAAATAGCGGCTTCAGCAGGCCGCTTGTCCAGAGAAGACGCTGATGGCTGAAACGGGAGGTGAGCGCTAATTGCGCCACGCCCGTTACGGTCGCGAGCAGCCGGAGAGGGGGCATTTCATGCACGGTCCGGCAAGGTCTCGGCGTTCTTTCCTTGTGGTCGAGGCTATCGGAGCTATGATCGGGCTTCGATACAAACCAGCGGGAGAGCGACCATGGCAGATTCACCATCCAATATTGCGAAGCGGAGCGTCGTTGTCGACGGTTTTACCAATAGTGTTCTGGACCCGTCCGAACCGATGTTGGGTCCATTGCAGAATGGCGGCACGATCATCGCCAATACCGCGCCAGGTTGCTGGGGGCCGATGATTACGCCGCGTCTCCGCGGTGGACACGAAGTGACCAAGCCAGTCTATATTGAGGGCGCAGAGGTTGGCGACGGTGTTGTCATCCGCATTCGCGATATTTCCGTAACCTCATTGGCAACAGCGTCCGGTCACGACGCCGTTTCGAACAAATATTGTCTCGGCGATCCGTTTGTTGCGGCGCGCTGCCCTGTCTGTGAAGAAGTTTGGCCCGAAACGCATATTGAAGGTGTGGGACAGGATTCCGTGCGCTGCAACAAATGCGGGACGGCGATCAAGCCATTCGAGATTGTGCATGGTTACACGGTGGTGTTCGACGAAGCGCAGGATGTTGGCCTGACAGTCGACAAGGACGCTGCGGAACGCATCGCCAAGAATGCCAATCACTATGCGTCGCTGCCCGATCAATCGGTACAGCACTCCGTGTTGAACTACGCTCCGGCTGATCTCGTCGGCGCCATTGTGCGCATGCGGCCATTCCTCGGGCAGTTGGGCACAACCCCTTCGAAGGCTATGCCGGATTCCCATAACGCTGGCGACTTCGGCGCGTTCCTTGTCGGCGCGCCGCACCCTTATGCCTTGAGCCAGGAGGAATTGCAGAAGCACAAGACCGATGGGCACATGGACATTGATGCGGTGCGCGCCGGCGCCGTTCTGGTTTGCCCCGTCAAGGTTCCAGGCGCTGGCGTCTATATGGGTGACATGCACGCTGCCCAGGGGGATGGCGAAATCGCAGGGCACACAATGGATGTGGCCGGAAGCGTCACCCTGCAGGTCGAGGTGCTGAAGAGCTATAATAATGACGGTCCCGTGCTGTTTCCGCTGCTTGAGGATCTGCCGCCATTGGCAAGGCCCTTCACGGAGGAAGAAAAGAAACGCGGTACAAAATTGGCTCAACAGTGGGGCGTCAAAGTCGTTGAGGAAGTGGCGCCGATTTCCGTCATCGGCACGGCGGCCAATATGAACGCGGCTATTGTCAATGGCCTGGAAAGAGCGGCAAAGCTGCTGGATATGACCGTTTCGGAAGTGCGCAACCGGGCTACGATCAACGGCGCTATCGAAATCGGACGCGATCCGGGCGTAATTCAGGTGACTTTTTTAGCGCCTTTGACGAACCTTGATAAAGCCGGTCTCGGGGATATCGCGCGCCAACAATATAATCTTTAACGGCAAGTCCTGCTCGCGCTCGAAGGGTGTGGGCAGGATAAACACATATTCGAGGCCGGTTATTTGCATTCAAGATGCACACAAGCGCGGCAGACATACTATTTGTAATGGGGAAGAAACTGATTGAAAACACAAGGCTTTCGGAGATCGAATGGTGGGCGTAACAGGGATTGAACCTGTGACCCCTACAATGTCAATGTAGTGCTCTCCCGCTGAGCTATACGCCCATTCGATGTGGCGCATACACCATATCGCGTTGCGCTCGTCAATGCCCTTTTATGAAGTTTTTTTGTCTTTTTGTTGAAGACTTTTCAAAAGCCCGGAAAACCGCGCCTTGGCCAGTGATCGCCTCAGGCGGCGATCAACATTTTTTCGATTTCGTTCACCAGGTCACGCAGATGGAACGGCTTGGAAAGCACTTTCGCGTCGCGCGGGGCGTCAGAATCAGGATTCAGGGCGACGGCTGCGAATCCCGTAATGAACATTATTTTCAGGTCTGGATCGATTTCCGTCGCACGACGCGCCAGTTCAATCCCGTCCATTTCCGGCATCACGATGTCGGTCAGCAGCAGTGAGAACGGCTCTTCCTGCAGTCGTTCATAGGCGCTGGCGCCATTATCGAAGTGAGTCACGTGATAGCCGGCCTTTTCCAGTGCTTTCACGAGAAAGCGCCGCATATCGTTGTCGTCTTCAGCAAGAAGAATTCTTTTCATTGGTCCGTCCGAATTTCCCATCGTTCGCTCCAGTGCTTGGACAGCGTGAACGATTCAATTTTCCACTCTAGAAAACGCTTCTTTGGTAAATATGAAATGAATGCTCGCGCGAATGTTAATTGTTATGGCATGCATTTGGCAACAACCTGTCATTTGTGACGGGATTGCCGCAGTTTTCAGTTCGTGATCGAATTCGGCGTACCCTGTTGGTATTTGCACCCGCGCAGCGGTTGACGTAATTTGTCGAGCCTGCCGGTGTGCTGTGTTCAGCCGCCGCAAACAAGACATGCATAGACGGATCAAAATATGAGTTTGGAGCGTGATTTCAGCCTGATACCGCCTTTCGAGGTGAATGCTCCGGCAGAGCAGCGAATTCCGTTCGTATTCAACTCGCCGCATAGCGGTCGTTATTATCCGCAATCCTTTCTGGAATTATCCCGCCTCGACAGTCTCAGCATCCGCCATTCGGAAGATTGTTATGTGGATGAGTTGTTCGCGTCTGCCGTGCGGCTCGGCGCACCGCTGCTGAAAGCACATTTCCCGCGCGCATTTCTCGATGTGAATCGCGAAGCCTATGAGCTTGATCCGCGCATGTTCACCGAAACCTTGCCGCCCTTCATCAACAGCCAGTCGGCGCGTGTCGCCGGTGGTCTGGGCACGGTGCCGCGTCTGGTGGGCGAGGGGCAATTGATCTATCCGGGGAGAATCCCCCTTGCCGAAGCCTTTTACCGCATCGAAAGCCTCTACAAGCCCTATCACCGCACGTTGGAAGGTCTGTTGCAGTCGACCCGCGAACGGTTCGGCTATGCGGTTCTGATCGATTGTCATTCCATGCCGGGGGGTGTGCGTCCGGGGGAGGTGGGCTCCCGCCCGGATTTCATCATTGGCGACCGATTCGGACGCTCCTGCAGCGAGCGCCTCACGCAGGCGGCCATCGAGCTGCTGCGTGAACTGGGCTATTCGGTTGCGCATAACAAACCCTATGCGGGCGGTTTCATCACCGAGCATTATGGTCGGCCAGCCGTTGCGTGCCATGCCTTGCAGATTGAGATCAATCGCAGTCTCTATGTGAACGAGCAGTCGCTGCACAAACTTGCGGGCTTCGAAACGTTATGTGGCGATCTGCATCAGTTTCTGAGCTATCTTACATCGCTTCCGGATGATTTGTTCATCGCGCCGCCGCTGGCTGCCGAATAGGTAAGGCCGCAACCAGTCCGGGTCTCATGCCGATAAAAAGAGCCGCGCTCGAGCAATACGAACGCGGCCAAAGACTAGGGAGGAAATGCCCCGAAAGGCATCGACAGGAAGACCTGTCTAGTCTTTAAGCTACGCGCTAAAGCTGGTTGCGTCAAGAAAATGCGCATCTTTTTTGGGCGAATTTTTTCTTGCTCAATAATTGAGCAAAATTAGCATGGATGCACAAGTTGCAGCCATGTCATGGAAACAGGAGGATGGGGTTGCTCATCGACAAGGCATTTTTTTCCGAAGTGGCAGCGGCAGCGGCGGCTGAAACTTTGCCGCGCTTTCGTCAGTTGAACGCGGTGGACAACAAATACAGCGTCGGTTTCGACCCTGTTACCGAAGCGGACCGTGCTGCGGAGAGGGCGATTCGTGCCGTCATCGGCCACCGTTATCCGGAGCACGGCATTCTGGGCGAGGAATATGGCCCCGAAAATACCGACCGCAGCCACGTCTGGGTCATCGACCCTATCGATGGCACGCGGGCCTTCATATCGGGTTTGCCGGTCTGGGGTACGCTGGTCGGGCTGACGGTGGATGGCGATGCGCGCGCCGGGATGATGTCGCAGCCTTTCACGGGCGAGCTTTTTTATAGCGACGGCGAGGGCGCCTATCTGCTGCGTGAAGGCGATGGCGCCGCGCCGCGCCGTCTTTCCGTGCGCAAGGGCGCGACACTGGCGGATGCGACGCTGTTCACCACAACGCCTGCCCTGTTCAAAGGCGAAAACCGCAAGGGGTTCGACCGGCTTGAAAGCGCTGTGCGCCTGTCGCGCTATGGTGTCGATTGCTACGCCTTTGCCATGCTTGCGGGCGGCTATGTCGATATCGTTGTCGAGTCCGGCTTGCAGCCTTACGATATCGTGGCGCTGATCCCGATAATCGAACAGGCGGGCGGCGTGGTTACGCGCCGCGATGGCGGCCCGGCGGAAGAGGCTGGCGATATCGTCGCAGCCGCCACGCCGGAACTGCACAAGGCCGCGCTTGAACTGCTGAACGGCTAAATTCTGGTGCGGGGAATCGGCGCGTTGGGCTAATTCCCCAAACCGTCTTGTCAGATGCCGGAAAATTCAGGCTCGATGGTTTCCGGCATGGTTTCTACATCCGACGAACCGGGAATGAAGGCGTCGAACGCGGCCCAGAGCTGTTCGCGATAGAAATCGGCTTCCTGCAACAGTTCGTGACGCCCGCCATCGATGGTGATCAGTGAGACATTGCGCGTGCGCGCAGCAAAGCGCTCCAGCACCGGCGTCGAGACGACGCGGTCATCGCCTGCGGCAATGATCAGCACGGGCAAACTGGGGCTTTCCTCATAGAAGTCCGGCTGATTGATGCGGCGTGCCGTTTCAAGCGCGCCCCATACCCAGCGCACGGTTGGGCCGCCCAGCGCCAGATCGGGAAAGAGCCGCGTGATTTCCGTGTTGCGCATAAAACGCGCGGGGTCGCTGGTCAGCGGATTTCCCGCAAATGGCCGTGCTGTCAGCCTTTTTTTGCCGGACGCATAGAGCGTGCCAAGCCCGATGCGCCGCAGCGTGGCGGCCATGCGGCGCACAACGTCGTCGCTCAATTTCTGCGCAGCAAGGCCCATGAAGGGCGCACACAGCACCATGCGCGTAATGCGGGACGACAGGCTACCCATCGAGGCCAGGGCCACCATGGCGCCGGAAGAATGGCCGAGAATATAGAAGGGCGGCGGGCAGTCGGGCAAAACGATGTCGATCAGAAAATGATCGAGATCTTCCTGATAATCGTCGAAACTGCGAACATAACCGCGAAGCCTGTCCGGCAGCAGCCGATGCGAGCCGCCCTGTCCGCGCCAGTCGAAGGTGGCGGCGACAAAGCCGCGCGCCGCAAGCTCAGTCATCGTCTCGAAATATTTTTCGATGAATTCGTTTCGGCCTTGCAGCACAATCACCGTGCCGCGCACAGGGCCAGTTTCCGGCTTCAGGATGCTATAACGCAGTGTCCTGTCGGGATAGTCGGAATGGCTTGTGAAAAAGCCCGACCGTATTCCATGCGGAATTGGATTCGCATCGGTTTCGAACAGCAGTTCCGACATCCGTTGCGCAGCCTTTCCCGAATGATAATGCCCTGATCGTTTCCGTTATTATGCGCGAAATGATGACAAAAAGTAACCGGAAGTTCGCTTGCGAACTTCCGGCCAAAGGACCGTCAGCGGCAAGGGACGTTGCCGCCAGACGTTCCGTATTTTGAGATGGTTAGTAACGGTCGGGACGGCGTTCGCCGACGATACGTCCAGAGAAGGCGTCGACCATGACGATCACACGACGACCGTTCGGGCGTGTGGCGCGGACAAAATAGGTGTCGCGATCCCTGCGCATGTCACCGACCGCATAGCCGCGGCGTTCCAGCATACGGGTCACTTCACGCGGGCGCATCGTGTCGCGATCACCCCAGTCGGGGCGGCGGTCCGGGCGTCCATAGCCGGGAGGCGGTGCATCCGGGCGCGGCGGGCGTGGGCGATAACCATCATTGTCGTAATACTGAACCTGGACGCGCAAGCCCGAGCTGTCTGCAAGGGAAGGGGTCGCAAAGCCGGTAGCGACGGTGGCAAGTGCGGCAAAAGCGAGAACAGCTTTTTTCATAACCGTGATCCTTAATAGAACCTGTCGAGTGACAGGCATGACGGGACATTAGCCCCAAGCAAATGAAGGCTCGTGGAAGATGATGTTCATTTTGGGTTCACGTCGTGCGTTGCCCCCAAAAATGTAGCCCGCTACGGATCAGGAGTTGTTACGCGAAGTGACATGCCGTGTAGGCAATGCCGGATCGGCTCTTGTTTGAAAACGGCCTTGAAAAGCAAAACAGCCATTCCCAAATGAGTTTTGCGGTCGCCACAAAGGGGCCGCCGGCATCAAGGAATTCGCCAATAAGGGAGTTTCGCCGCCATGTATGATCCCGGACACCGCAAAGCGGTTTTTAGACAAGGATCATACCGAACCATGCATCATGTCGCTCTAAAGGAGGGCTAACACATGCGTCACGTAGATTTTTCCCCGCTTTATCGTTCCACGGTTGGTTTCGACCGGCTCTTCACCATGCTTGATTCGCTCGCTTCGCCGGAAGGTAGCCAGTCCTATCCGCCGTATAATATCGAGCGCACCGGTGAGAACACCTATCGTATCACCATGGCCGTTGCGGGCTTTTCCGAAAGCGAACTCGAAATCGAAGCCCATCGCAACCAGCTGACCGTGAAGGGCCAGAAGGCTGACGAAAAGGCGTCCGATATCGGTGAAGTGCTTTATCGCGGTATTGCTTCGCGTGCTTTCGAGCGCCGCTTCCAGCTTGCCGATTTTGTCGAAGTCGCTGGTGCAAGCCTCAAGAATGGCCTTCTGCACATCGACCTCAAGCGCGAGATTCCTGAACAGATGAAACCGCGCAAGATCGAAGTCGCCAAGGCTGGTTCCGACAGCGCTCAGCAGATCGAAGCGAAAACCGCGCATTAATCGCGGATAAGCCTATAGATATGAGAAAGGCGGCGCTGCAAAGCGCCGCCTTTTTTGTTTAAGCGATCATGTCGCCGAACCGATCCACATCTTCTTCCGTATTGGCGAAGCTGGTCACGAAGCGGGCGAAAATTTCGCCCTCGCTGATGCGGTTTTCTTCCGAATGCGGCGGGTTCCAGTCATAGAAGATGGCTCCCGCATTGCGCAGACGGTCATAGACCGACTGTTTCATGATGGCGAAGACTTCATTGGCTTCCGGCTTCCAGGCAAGCCGCATCTGGCTCGATGCATTGACGTGCCCCGCGAGACGGGCCGCCAGCGCGTTCGAATGACGCGCCAGTTCCAGCCAGAGGTCGTCCTGCAGATAGGCGTCGAACTGGGCCGCCACAAAGCGGGTCTTCGAAAAGAGCTGCGCGGCGCGCTTGCGGATGAAAGGCAGATCCTTTGCGCGGGCCGGGTCCATGAACACCAGCGCTTCCGCACACCAGCAGCCATTCTTGGTGCCGCCGAAGGAGACGATATCGACGCCCTGTTTCCAGGTCATTTCAGCCGGGGTCAGGCCCAGTGTAACCAGCGCATTGGCGAAGCGGGCGCCATCCATATGCAGCGGCAGACCGGCATCGCGGCAGATTTTGGAAATGGTGGCGATTTGTTGCGGTTGATAGAGCGTGCCGACTTCCGTAGCCTGCGTGATGCTGACGGCCATCGGCTGTCCGGCATGGACGAAAGCCGGGTTGAAGCGCTTCAGTTCGCGCTTGAGAAGCTCGGGGTCGATACGGCCCAATGCGCCATCGATCGGATGCAGCCGCGCGCCGCCGGTGAAATATTCAGGCGCGCCGCATTCATCCTCGATGACATGCGCTTCGCGGTGCACCAGCGAAACGCCGCCCGGACGGTTGACGCTGGCCAGCGCCAGCGAGTTGGCGGCCGTTCCGGTTCCGACGAAAAAGACGGCCACTTCGCGCTCGAACACCTCGTTGAAACGTTGTTCAACGCGCTTGTCGAGTTCGCTCGCGCCATAGGCGGCGGCAAAACCGGCTGCATGCAGCGAAAGGCTTTCGGCGATTTTCGGATGGGCGCCCGCCCAGTTGTCTGAAGCAAAATGCACGGTTGTCTCCACTCGCAACGATTCCAGTGTGTCAGCGACAGCTGCTGCCGACTGTCTATAACGGGACTTGAGAAAGGCGATAATACTGAAAATGATGAAAAAACGGACGCGGCCTGTCACTTTTCCATGCTTTGTGCGTTCACCTTAAGCCGCGCCAAACTGACGCAATAAGCCGTATGCGCAATTAAAATTCTCAAAGATATGCACATGCGACATTTTATTACGGAAGTGGCTGAGAAAAATTGCGTTTCCATCTTGTGAGGCAATTTGAATTCTGTCATACGTAATTAGGACAGCAATGCTGTCCAATTAGAAGCTGAGGCAGACGGAAAACATGGGTTGAACCCCGCGCCGCCGGTTTCAGAAATAAAAGCGCTGTGCTGCCAGGCCAATGGCCTGACGGTCACCGGCGCTCCGACTGTGACAGGGGAGATTCGAGTGCGCCTTTATTTGGCGGGCTGGGTGTCGTCTGTCCGAGCCTGATGAGAATAAGGCGCTAAACATCGTTCCTCGCACCGGCTTTGCCCGCTTGGCTCTGCCATTTGCCCGGAACCTCGTCCAACGCCTTGTCGATAAGGCTTTCCATAGAATGAATACACCAGCGAGATGGTTGTCACCATCTCGGTATATACTGATCGCGCGCCTCATGAAGAGGGCCAAACGGAGGGAATGACGATGACGCATTTGACGCCATCTGTAACGAATGTGGTTTCTCACAACGTGCAGAACGAAAACGTCAAAGCTGCGACGACGGCTTCCACCCGAACGACGCGAAAAACGAAAGCGGCAGGCGTCCCACCTGCTCAAGGTCTTTACGATCCGCGCAACGAACATGATGCGTGCGGCGTTGGCTTCATTGCCCATATGAAGGGCAAAAAGTCGCATGAGGTCGTGGAAAACGGCCTCAAGATGCTGGAAAACCTCACTCATCGCGGCGCCGTGGGCGCTGATCCGCTGATGGGCGACGGCGCTGGCATTCTCGTACAGATTCCAGATCGCTTTTTCCGCGAGGAAATGGCGCGGCAGGGCATCGACCTGCCGCAGCCGGGCCATTATGGCGTGGGTTACCTATTCATGCCGCGCGACGCCCAGCTGCGCGCCCATGCGGAAGAAATCGTCAAGGAAGTGATCGCTGCCGAAGGCCAGCAGTTCATCGGTTTCCGTGAAGTGCCGGTCGATAACTCGTCGCTGTCGAAGGCGCCGGATATTGCCGCGACCGAACCATTCCATGTTCAGGTTTTCATCGGGCGCAACCCGATGCTCGAAACCGACGACGAGTTCGAACGTCGCCTGTTCGTGCTGCGCAAGGTCATTTCCAACCGCATCTATCAGGAAAATGACGGCGACGATAACGGCTTTTATGTCGTGTCCATGTCGGCGCGCACGGTCGTCTATAAGGGCATGTTCCTGGCTTATCAGGTCGGCGCCTATTATAACGATCTGCGCGATCCCCGCTTCGAAAGCGCGGTGGCGCTGGTTCATCAGCGTTTCTCGACCAACACCTTCCCCTCCTGGCGTCTGGCTCACCCTTACCGCATGGTTGCGCATAACGGTGAAATCAACACGCTGCGCGGCAATGTGAACTGGATGGCGGCGCGTCAGGCTTCGGTCGATAGCGAACTGTTCGGCAACGACATTTCCAAGCTCTGGCCGATTTCCTACGAAGGCCAGTCGGATACGGCTTGCTTCGACAATGCGCTCGAATTTCTGCATCAGGGCGGCTACAGCCTCGCCCATGCGATGATGATGCTGATCCCGGAAGCATGGTCCGGCAACAAGCTGATGTCGGATGACCGCCGCGCCTTCTACGAATATCACGCTGCCCTGATGGAGCCATGGGACGGTCCTGCTGCCGTGGCCTTCACCGACGGTCGCCAGATCGGCGCGACGCTGGACCGTAACGGCCTGCGTCCGGCCCGTTACATCGTGACCGACGACGATTTCGTCATTCTGGCTTCCGAAGCTGGCGTTCTGCCGGTGGACGAAAAGAAGGTCGTCAAGAAGTGGCGTCTTCAGCCGGGCCGTATGCTGCTCATTGATATGGAAGAGGGCCGCATCGTTTCCGACGATGAAATCAAGTCGCAGATCGCGCAGAAGCATCCCTACAAGCAGTGGCTTGGCAACACCCAGCTCATTCTGGAAGACCTCAACCCGGTCGAACCGCGTGCGTTGCGCAAGGATGTGAGCCTGCTCGACCGCCAGCAGGCCTTCGGCTACAGCCAGGAAGACACCAAAATCCTGATGTCGCCGATGGCGACCACCGGTCAGGAAGCTATCGGCTCGATGGGCACGGATACGCCGATTTCGGCCATGTCCGACAAGTCGAAGTTGCTGTTCACCTATTTCAAGCAGAACTTCGCGCAGGTCACCAACCCGCCGATTGATCCGATCCGTGAAGAACTGGTGATGAGCCTCGTCTCCTTCATCGGTCCGCGCCCGAACATTTTCGACCTGATCGGCAATTCGCGTCGCAAGCGTCTGGAAGTGCGCCAGCCGATCCTGACCAATGGCGATCTGGAAAAGATCCGCTCCATTGGTCATACGGAAGATCGCTTCGACACCAAGACGCTCGACATCACCTATAATACGGGTGAGGGTGCTGCCGGTATGCATGGCGCCATTGAGCGTCTGTGCGACCGCGCCGAAGCGGCTGTTCATGGCGGCTACAACATCGTCATCCTGTCCGACCGTCAGGTCGGTCCGGACCGCATTCCGATCCCGGCTCTGCTGGCGACGGCTGCCGTGCATCATCATCTGATCCGCAAGGGTCTGCGTACCTCAGTCGGCCTCGTGGTCGAATCGGGCGAGCCGCGCGAAGTGCATCACTTCGCCTGCCTTGCCGGTTATGGTGCGGAAGCGATCAACCCGTATCTCGCCTTCGACACGCTACTCGACATGCATCGCCGTCGCGAATTCCCGCCGGAAGTCGATGAATATGAAGTGGTCAAGCGCTACATCAAGTCGATCGGCAAGGGCATTCTCAAGGTCATGTCCAAGATGGGCATCTCGACTTACCAGTCCTATTGTGGCGCGCAGATTTTCGATGCGGTCGGCTTGCAGTCGAGCTTCGTCGACAAGTTCTTTTTCGGCACGGCCACCAGCATCGAAGGTGTTGGTCTGGACGAAATCGCGGAAGAGACCGTGCGCCGTCACACCGATGCCTTCGGTAACGACCCGGTTCTGTTGACCTCGCTCGAAGTCGGCGGCGAATATGCCTACCGCATGCGCGGCGAGGCACATTTGTGGTCGCCGGATGCGGTTGCCAAGCTGCAACATGCAGTGCGCACTTCGAACCCGGACACCTTCACCGAATATACCAGCATGCTCGACTCCAAGTCGGCGCAGGCCAAGACCATTCGTGGTCTGTTCGATATTCGCTTTGCCGAAGAACGCGGCCTCAAGCCGGTTTCCATCGACGAAGTCGAACCTGCGGCTGAAATCGTCAAGCGCTTCTCGACCGGTGCCATGTCCTTCGGCTCGATCTCCAGAGAGGCGCATACCACGCTGGCGCGCGCGATGAACGCCATTGGCGGCAAGTCGAACACGGGTGAAGGTGGCGAAGAGCCAGATCGTTTCTATCCGCTGCCGGACGGCAAGCCGAACCCGGAACGCTCTGCGATCAAGCAGGTGGCGTCGGGCCGTTTCGGTGTGACGACGGAATATCTGGTCAACTCCGATCTGATCCAGATCAAGGTTGCGCAGGGTGCAAAGCCGGGCGAAGGCGGTCAGCTGCCGGGTCACAAGGTCGATGCGACCATCGCCAAGACCCGTCACTCGACGCCGGGCGTTGGCCTCATTTCGCCGCCGCCCCACCATGACATCTACTCGATCGAAGATCTGGCGCAGCTGATCTACGACCTGAAGAACGTCAACCCGGCTGCCGATATTTCGGTCAAGCTGGTCTCGGAAGTGGGTGTCGGCACGGTTGCCGCCGGTGTTGCCAAGGCACGCGCCGACCACATCACGGTGTCGGGTTATGATGGTGGCACGGGCGCTTCGCCGCTCACCTCGCTGAAGCATGCCGGTAGCCCATGGGAAATCGGCCTTGCTGAAACTCACCAGACGCTGGTGCTGAACGGGCTTCGCTCTCGCGTGGCGCTTCAGGTCGATGGCGGCTTGCGGACCGGTCGCGACGTGGTCATTGGCGCGCTGCTCGGTGCCGACGAGTTCGGTTTCTCGACAGCTCCGCTGATTGCTGCTGGCTGCATCATGATGCGTAAGTGCCATCTGAACACTTGTCCCGTCGGCGTGGCGACGCAGGACCCGGTTCTGCGCAAGCGCTTCAAGGGCACGCCGGAACATGTCATCAACTTCTTCTTCTATCTGGCGGAAGAAGTGCGTGCGCTGCTGGCCTCGATGGGCTTCACCAAGCTGGAACAGATCATCGGCGAGACCGAGCTTCTGGAAAAGCAGGCGATGATCGATCATTGGAAGGCCAAGGGTCTCGATTTCAGCCGCATCTTCTACAAGCCTGAGGCCGAAAAGCACGAGATCTACTGGACCGAGCGTCAGCATCATCCGATTGAAGATGTTCTCGACCGTAAGCTGATCGAGCAGGCCCTGCCTGCGCTTGAAGACCGCAAGCCCGTCAAGATCGACATTGGCATCAAGAACGTTGACCGTTCTGCCGGTGCCATGCTGTCGGGCGAAGTTGCCAAGCGGTTCCGTCACAAGGGCCTGCCGGACGACACCATCGCCGTCACGCTTCGCGGTACGGCTGGCCAGTCCTTTGGTGCGTTCCTGGCGCGCGGCATCTCGTTCGAGCTGATCGGCGATGGCAACGATTATGTCGGCAAGGGCCTTTCGGGTGGCCGCATCGTCATCCGTCCGCCGGAAGATACGCGTATCGTCGCCGAAGATTCCATCATCGTCGGCAATACGGTGCTTTACGGTGCGCTTGAAGGCGAGTGCTATTTCCGCGGCGTTGCAGGCGAGCGTTTCGCCGTCCGTAACTCCGGTGCAGTCACGGTTGTCGAAGGCGTGGGTGATCACGGTTGCGAGTACATGACCGGCGGTGTCGTCGTGGTTATCGGTCAGACGGGTCGCAATTTCGCGGCGGGCATGTCGGGCGGTGTCGCCTATGTGCTCGACGAGGAAGGTGATTTCGCCCAGCGCTGCAATATGGCGATGGTCGAGCTGGAACCGGTGCCGGAAGAAGACGACATCCTCGAAAAGCTGCATCACCATGGCGGTGACCTCATGCATAAGGGCCGTGTGGACGTTTCGGCCAATATGACCCATCATGATGAGGAACGTCTGGTGCAGCTGATCGCCAACCATCTGCATTACACAGGCTCGACGCGGGCGAAGGACATTCTCGACAATTGGGAGAGCTATCGTCCCAAATTCGTGAAGGTCATGCCGGTCGAATACCGTCGCGCTCTGGAAGAGATGGAGCGTGCGCAGATCGGTGTCGCGGCTGAGTGATCCTGACAAGCGGAGCCCGACCTTCGGGTCGGGCGCCCTTCGCCATATGAAGAGATAACAACGTCCTGACATGCCTGCGCGTTAAAGATAACGCGGCGGACAGGGCAACTTCCGGCAAAGCAGACCATGCGCTGGTCTCAGGCCGAGGGGAGTAGAAGAATGGGTAAGGTAACTGGTTTTCTAGAGATCGACCGTCAGGTGGCAAAGTACCAGCCAGCGTCGGATCGTATCCGCCACTTCCGCGAGTTCACCATTCCGATGACGGATGGTGAAGTGCAGAAGCAGGCTGCGCGCTGCATGGATTGCGGCATTCCGTTCTGCCATGGGCCAACGGGCTGCCCGGTGCACAACCAGATCCCGGACTGGAATGATCTGGTCTATAACAACAATTGGGATCAGGCGATCCGCAACCTGCATCTGACCAATAATTTCCCGGAATTCACCGGTCGCGTCTGCCCCGCACCTTGCGAGGAAGCCTGCACGCTGAACCTCGAAGACACGCCGGTTGCGATCAAGACGGTCGAGCAGGCGCTGGGCGACAAGGCCTATGAGCTTGGCTATATCGTGCCGCAGCCTGCCGCCAACAAGACCGGCAAGTCGGTTGCCATCATCGGTTCCGGCCCGGCTGGGCTTGCTGCCGCACAGCAGCTTGCCCGTGCCGGTCACATGGTGGATGTCTATGAGCGCGAAAGCCGCCCCGGCGGTCTGCTGCGTTACGGCATTCCGGATTTCAAGATGGAAAAGCACCACATCGACCGCCGCGTGGCGCAGATGGAAGGTGAGGGCGTCCGCTTCCTGTGCGGCGTGAATATCGGCGTCGACAAGCCGCTGCGCGGTCTTCTCGATACCTATGATGCCGTGCTTTACAGCGGCGGCTCCGAAACCCCGCGCCCCGCAGGCATTCCCGGTGCCGATCTGGAAGGCGTTTTCGACGCCATGCCTTATCTGGTCCAGCAGAACCGCCGCGTCGGTCGCGAGAACATCGAATCCGTTGCATGGGCTTCGGCGCCTATCCTCGCTGGTGGCAAGCACGTCGTCGTGGTCGGCGGTGGCGATACCGCTTCGGACTGCGTCGGCACGGCCTTCCGTCAGGGCGCAGTAAACGTTACGCAGCTCGATATTCGTCCGCAGCCGCCGGAAAAGGAAGACAAGCTCAGCGTCTGGCCTTATTGGGCGACCAAGATGCGCACCTCTTCCAGTCAGGCTGAGGGTGCTTCGCGCGAATTTCAGGTCGCGACGCTGGAATTCATCGGCGAAGAAGGCCGCCTGACCCATGTGAAGTGCTGCCAGGTGGACGAAAAACGCAAGCCGATTGCCGGTTCGGAATTCTTCATCAAGGCCGATCTTGCATTCATTGCCATCGGCTTTGCCGGTCCGGGTGAGGACAGCGTGATCAAGGAACTGGGCGATAAGCTTGATGTCGCAACCGATCGTCGCGGCTCCAAGTCGGTCAAGGCCAATGAGCACGACTATCGCACCAATGTCGACAAGCTCTATGCGGCAGGCGACGTTCGCCGCGGCCAGTCGCTGGTCGTCTGGGCGATCCGCGAAGGCCGTCAGGCCGCACACGCCATCGATGCTGATCTGATGGGAAGTTCGGTTTTACCTCGCTAAAGCTACGATATTTCGACCTATAAAGTGCACCGAAAACAAAAAGCCGCATCAAAATGCGGCTTTTCGTTAGAAACGGGAACAGTTTCAGTTCACAAGATCCCGGCCTTTGGTTTCAGGTGTGGTGATCATCACATAGATTGCGGGAATGGCCATCAGTGTTGCATAGACCGCAACTGCGAAGGGTGTACCGAATATTTCGAGCAACCATGTGCCGATGATGGGGGCGAGCGCTCCGCCGAGGACTGTGGCGACCGAATAGGATGTCGACATAGCTGTATAGCGAACACGTGCAGGGAAGAGTTCGGTGAAATAGGCCGACATGCCGCCCACGATAATGCCGTGGAAAGAGAGGGTCAGCACCGTTGCCCATGTAAGCGTCGCAGTGTCTGCGCCCGGAGGCAAGCTGAAAAGCCAGAAGCCAGCGCCGATACCGCCGACGAGCCCTACCAGCGTGACTGCCCGGCGTCCGATCCGGTCAGCGGTCGCGCCAGCGGCGAGGATGACCGCGACTTCGGCAATCGAGCCGACGAACAATGCGCCCAGCGCTGCCTCACGTGGCACCTTGAGAAACACAGTGGCCAATACGATGAAGAATGTGGAGAAGAGGTAGAACAGTGCGCTTTCGCCAGCCTTGACGAACAGGACGCGCAGCATGTTTCCGCCCTGGGTCGAAATTGCTTCGCGCAGCGGGGCTTTGACCGGTTCATTTTTCTGTTCCTGAAGTTGGACGAAGGCGGGCGATTCTTCGACCTTGCGACGGACCCAAAGGCCAAGACCGATCAGCAGGATGGAAGCAATGAACGGGATACGCCATGCCCATTCGACAAAGGCTTCCGATCCGAAATGACCGATGACGGCACCGATAACGGCTGTGGCGATCACATTGCCAGCCGGTCCGCCGATCATCGGAAAGCCGGTCCAAAGCCCACGTTGTTTGGCTGGAAGGCTTTCCGCAATCAGCACCAGTGCGCCAGTGGATTCACCACCAATGGCAAAGCCTTGCAGCAGGCGCATGAGAAGAAGCAGGAGCGGTGCGAACACACCGATCTGCTGGTAGGTTGGGAGCAGGCCCATGGCGACCGTCGCGCCGCCCATCAGGAATAGGCTGATGACGAGCGCCTGTTTGCGGCCGATCCTGTCACCCAGAACGCCGAAGAACCAGCCACCCGCCGGGCGGGCAATGAAGCCCACGGCCTGGGTGGACAGGGCTGCGATCAATCCGGTGATCGGATCGACAGCCGGAAAAAATGCGGTGTTGAAAACAAGCGCGGCGCAAAAGGCGAAAACCGCGAAATCATACCACTCGATGATCGTGCCGGTGCTGGCCGCGAAAAGAAGTCGTATCGACGATTTTTGCGTCTGCGCGGCGTCCACTGTCCCCGCCGGTGCTGATGTGCTCATGGGTGCTCCTCCGCTGCACAGAATTTTAAAAGCCGGTTCCTCGATACCGGCCCCCTATAATCGTATCATTTGCAACGATGTCAAGTTCATTGCAATAGCAACGTTACATATGCAAGGAACTGGAGTGGCGTTTTTAGGAGATATGCAGACCGCAGGAGCGGCGGGCAACGTTTAATAGTGGTGTGAACCGTCTGGGGAGCAGTCGAGGTTTGAGGTCTTCCGTGAACAGCAATCTTTACGGTCTTCGGATGGGCCGTGTTTGTGAAAAAGCCTTTGAAATTGTTCGTCCATTCCGTGAAACTGTTTGAAATGCAAAGACTTTGTGAGGGGGTATGTAATGCGTATGGAAACGTTCTTTCCCTATCGGCTTGCGATTGTCGCGGAAGCATTTTCCCGGCAACTCGTTGCAGTCTATGGCCATAAATATGGGCTGATGCGAGAAGAATGGCGTTTCTTGTTTCTGCTTGCGGAGGCAGGGTCCATCGATTCGGTGCAGCTAGCCCAGCGCACATCGCTCGACAAGGTGCAGGTCAGCCGCGCCGCCAGTCGGCTTGAGGCAAAAGGTCTGATTGTCCGTGCCGTATCCGAAGAAGACCGGCGTTTGCGGCACTATGCCATCACGAATGCGGGACAGGCCCTGTTTCAACAAGTCTTTGGCGAGGTCGATGCCAGGGCCAATGCCATATTGGGCGCCATGTCCGAGTCGGACAGGCAGGCGCTGGAAACCGGCATTGCCGCGCTGCACAACGCCGTAAGGCAGGTGACTGCGGCAGAATAAGACGAACCCTATCGCGCGGGGTGCGCGCCGGAGAGGCGCGCAAGCCCGTCGAGAAAATGCCCGGCGTCCGGGCCCAGCTCTTTCAGGATCTCCGCCTGAAATTCGTCGGCGATCTTGCCAAGGCGATGCATCAGCGCTTCCCCCTTGGGGGTGAGGGCGAGTACAATCAATCTGCGGTCGATATTGTTATCCGACTTGTGCAGCAGGCCAGCACTTTCCAAACGCGTTGCAGCCCGGCTGACAATCGACTTGTCGAGATTGACGCGGGTGTTGATGTCGCGAATGCTGACTTCGCCGCTACGATAGAGATGCGCCAGCACGCGCCATTCGGGAATGGTCAGCCCTGCCTCGGCGGCGTAGCGTCTTGAAAACCGCTCGCTGATCCGCTGGGCCACGACACTCAGCTGATAGGGCAGGAAACTGTCGAGTTCGAACGCCATGCACGTCTCCTTTTTGCAGGAAAGGAGCAGAGTTTCATTGCAAATACAACGGAAAAACAAGCTCTGCACAAGAAGCGTTGACTTCGTTGCATTCGCAACGTTATTATCGTTGTTAGTGCAACGAATTTGCCGGGAGGAATAATCATGACCATTCAAGCGATCCCGCAGGGCATGGTCCGCGCATCGGTAACGACCGGAACCGTAGAGGGCTATATGCCCGGTTTCGGCAACGACTTTGAAACCGAAGCGCTGCCGGGCGCATTGCCGCAAGGCCAGAATTCACCGCAGAAATGCAATTACGGGCTTTATGCCGAGCAGCTGTCCGGCACCGCTTTCACCGCGCCCCGCGGTCAGAACGAGCGGACCTGGTGCTATCGCATTCGCCCGTCCGTTCATCATACGGGCCGTTTCAAGCTGATTGACGTGCCCTACTGGAAGACTGCGCCCAATCTGCCGGTCGGCGATCCGCAGCGGCGCAATATCACCAGTCTTGGCCAGTATCGCTGGGACCCCATCCCGTTGCCGGGGCCGGACGAAGACCTGACGTGGATCACCGGTATGCGCACCATGACCACGGCGGGCGATGTGAACATCCAGATCGGCATGGCAAGCCATGTCTATCTGATCACCCGCTCGATGGAGGACGAATATTTTTACTCCGCCGACAGTGAATTGCTGATCGTACCGCAGGAAGGACGTCTGCGTTTCTGCACGGAGCTTGGCATCATCGATCTTGAGCCCAAGGAAATCGCCATTATCCCGCGCGGTCTTGTCTATCGCGTCGAGGTGCTTGAGGGACCATGCCGCGGTTTCGTCTGCGAGAATTACGGTCAGAAATTCGATATGCCGGGTCGTGGTCCTATCGGCGCCAACTGCCTTGCCAACCCGCGCGATTTCAAATCGCCGGTTGCAGCCTATGAGGACAAACAGGCGCGCTCGCGTGTTGTCATCAAATGGTGCGGCCAGTTCCACGAGACATGGATCGACCATTCGCCGCTCGACATTGTGGCGTGGCATGGCAATTACTGCGCCTATAAATATGACCTGCGCACCTATTCTCCGGTCGGGGCGATTCTGTTCGACCATCCCGATCCGTCGATCTTCACAGTACTGACAGCACCGTCGGGTCAGGAAGGCACGGCCAATATCGACTTCGTGCTGTTTCGCGAACGCTGGCTGGTGGCGGAACATTCATTCCGCCCGCCATGGTATCACAAGAACATCATGTCCGAGCTTATGGGCAATATTTATGGCGTCTACGATGCCAAGCCGCAGGGCTTCGCGCCGGGCGGCATCAGCCTGCACAATTGCATGTTGCCGCACGGGCCGGACCGCGACGCATTTGAAGGCGCGTCGAATGCGGAACTGCGCCCGGAAAAGCTCGACAATACGATGAGCTTCATGTTCGAGACCCGCTTCCCGCAGCATCTGACGGAATTCGCCGCGCACGAGGCCCCCATGCAGGAAGAATATATCGAGGTCTGGGACCATCTCGAAAAGAAGTTCGACGGCACGCCCGGCGTGAAGTGATGCGCGATGCATCGGGTGCTGCGGTTTCCAATTCCCGGCACTCGAAGACGATGATTTTGAAATGAGGAGATGGACATTGGCTTTGATCCGGTCCTGGGTGGAGAGCGCCAATCATGCAGATTGCCCCTTTCCCCTGAACAATCTGCCCTATGGTGTGTTTTCGGTAGACGGTGATGCACCGCGTTGCGGCGTTGCCATTGGCGATATGATACTCGATCTCGATAAATGCGAAGCGGCGGGCCTCATCGATGCCGATGGCACTTTCGCCCAGCCGCAGCTCAATGGCTTCATGGCGTTGGGCCGCGCCAGATGGGACGAGGTGCGGGCAGCGCTGACGGAGCTTTTGCGCGAAGGCGGCGACACCAGCCTGCCCTTGGTGCCAATGGCCGATGCGCGGTTACATCTGCCGATCCGCGTGACGGAATTTACCGATTTCTACGCATCGAAAAATCATGCCTTCAACGTGGGCGTGCTGTTTCGCGGGCCGGAAAACGCTTTGCCGCCGCAATGGACCCATATGCCGATCGGGTATAATGGCCGCGCCTCCTCTGTGGTGGTGACGGGCACGCCGATCCGCCGCCCCATGGGACAGACCAAAGGCGAACAGGGGCCGGTATGGGACCGCTGTAAAAAGCTCGATCTGGAACTGGAGTTGGGCGCTATCGTCGGCATCGACAGCACGATGGGCGAACGCGTTAGCGTCGAGCAGGCGGAGGACATGATCTTCGGCTATGTGCTGCTCAATGACTGGTCCGCCCGCGATATCCAGGCTTGGGAATATCAGCCGCTGGGGCCTTTCCAGTCAAAGGCTCTGGGGACGACCATTGGTGCATGGGTTGTGACGCAGGCCGCACTTGAGCCGTTCCGCAGCGCAGGCCCGGAGCGCGTCAATCCGCTTCTGCCTTATCTGCAGCAAGACCGGCCGGGATTGTACGATCTCGCCATCGGCTGGACCATGAACGGCCAACGCATGGCAGAGACAAATTACAATGTCATGTATTATTCGAGCGCGCAGCAACTGGCGCACCATACCGAAACCGGCTGCCCGATGCGGGTTGGCGATCTGCTTGGTTCCGGCACGATTTCCGGGCCGAGCCTTGAACAGACCGGCGCGCTTCTGGAAATGACGCAGAACGGCAAGAACCCGGTTACGGTGAATGGCGAAAGCCGCACCTTCATCGAGGATGGCGACGAGATTGCCTTGTTTGCGGAAGCGAGAGGCGATGGTTATCGCATCGGTTTTGGACCCTGCGTCGGCCAGATTCTTCCGGCACAGCCATGACGGTGACTTTATATGATTACTGGCGCTCGTCTTCGGCCTATCGCGTTCGTCTCGCGCTGGCCTTGAAGGGGATTGCCTATGATCGGGTGCCGGTAGACCTCACTGCGGGTGCGCAGTTTTCGCCCGAGCATCTGGCGCTGCATCCGCAGGGTCTTGTGCCCGTTTTGAAAATTGACGGGTTGGTGCTGGTGCAGTCGCTGGCGATCATCGAATATCTGGACGAGACGCGGCCAGACCCGGCCCTGCTGCCGCGCGATGCAGCGGGCAGGGCGCATGTCCGCGCATTGGCTGACGCAATCGCCTGCGAAATCCATCCGGTTTCCAACCTTCGGGTCTTGGCGCAGGTCGAAGCGCTCGCGGGCAAGGAAGCCCGCGCAGCGTGGAACAAGGATAATATTGCTCGTGGTCTGGCTGCTTTCGAAAAGCTGCTCGACCATCGGGGTTTTGAAGGTCGCTTCTGCTATGGCGACACGCCGGGCATGGCCGATTGTGTGCTGGTTCCCCAGCTTTACAATGCAAGCCGTTGGGGCGTCGAATGGGAGAACCTTCCGCGTATTGCGGCGGTGGCAAAGGCCTGCGGAGAGCTACCGGCGTTTGAGGCTGCTGCTCCAGAACAGTTTCGGCCAGAATAGGCAATTTGCATAGACAGACAGAAAATCCCGGCACAAGTGCCGGGATTTTTGTTTTCGGCATCAGCTTTTTGCTGCCGTGACATTGATCGTGACGGCAATCGTCTTGGACACCCATTCCGCAGCCGGATCGGAAAACATCCCGAGATTAAGCGCTGCGCGATCAAGCTCGATATTGCCGTCCACGGTGGCGATGTTACCTTCCGGTTTGTAGGTAAAGGGCAGAACGACCGGCACGGCCTTGTTCTTGATCGTCAGGATAGCGTCGGCTTCATAGCGCTCGCCGCCGAGCGAGCGGAAGCTCTTGGTTTCGAAATGCGCTTCTGGAAAGCGCCGGGGATTGAACCATTCCCCATTCTTGAGCGAACTTTCCTGCGTGGCATCGCCGGTTGTGGCCGAGCCGGTATTGACTGTGATCACGGCTTTCGATCCGGCAAGATTGTCGGGATCGAAGCGAATATTGCCGGTCCACTCGCTGAAATGCCCGGCGAAGTCCTTGCCTGCATGGGTGCCGGTGAAGCGGATGGCCGATACAGCCGGATCAATAGCCCAGCTGGTGGCATTGGCGTCTGCCGTTGTGGCTTCTGCGGCTGGGGAGGCCGCCACCGGCGTCGCTTCTGCGACGGTCAGCTGTGCTGGCGGAGGGGTTGTGGGCAGATGCACGGTAAAACCCGCAAGCCCGATCATGACGATGAAGGCGATCCCGAGACCGCGTGGCAACATCGCCCTTCCGGGAAGCGCCGTGTCCCCATGATCCTTCGCGCGCAGGAAAGGCAGCATCTGGGCCAGCACGCCGTCGCGGTCAATCAGCTGGTGTTTCAGCGCAGCGGCAACATGCAGGACAATGAGAGCGGCACCCCCATAGGCCATATAAGCATGGGCGCCCATGGCACCGAAGGCAACATTGCGCATGCCGTCCATGGCTGGAATTGGTGGAACGTCGAACAGACCGAACCACGAGGTCGATACCATCAGCGGGCGATCCGTGCTGATCGCCCAGCCGGTCGAGACATAGACCCAGCCGGTCAGTGGAATGGCCAGCAGCAGTGCATAAAAGGCAATATGGGTTGCGCGCGCCAGCACGCGTTCCCAGTCCTTCATGTCCGATGGCAGTGCCGGAACCGGGTGGGTCAGACGCCAGATCACGCGAAGCAGGGTCAGGGCCAGAATTGCGAAGCCGATGGATTTATGCAGCTGGAACAGCTGATAGGCGAGCTGCTGCGTGTCCGGCTTGTTGATGGCCCTTACCATCCACCAGCCCATCGGGATCATGGAAATGACGAGAATGGCAATCGCCCAATGCAACAGAATGGCAATCGCGCTGTAGCGGGAGGACGTTGAGCGGGGATGAGTGTTCATGGTCATCCTGACGGGTCGGGGCCCAGATGCCGCCATTGCGACACCGGGCAAAAATTTCGTGATTGAAATGTCGCAAGCCCACCGGCCCGGCTTGGGAGGAGGCGCAGCCGGTGGGTTTCAGTCAAGCGCGCGTCAGCTCGCTTCCTGAATGAACTCCCCATCGAAACGAATGGTGATTTCCGGGCCGACCGGGCCAAGCGGCTGACCGAATTCGGTGCGGTTGAAAGTGCCTTCAGCGGCAAATCCGACCGCAGGCACGCCTTCATAGGGATGGCTGTCGATTGCGCCTTGGAGCGTCGCCTTCAGTGTGACGGGCTTGGTCACCCCCAGAAACGTGAGGTCGCCTGTGACGTCAGCCGTTGTTGCGCCGGTCGACGTAACCTTGGTGGACTTGAAGGTGATTGTCGGGTGGGCGTCACTGTTCAGGAAGTTGGGCGAGCGGCTGACATCTTCGTCCCAGGTTGCATAACCGGAAGAGGCATGCGTGGCCTTGTAGTCCGCCGGATAGGCAGTGGCGACGGAAGTGGGATCGATGGTCACTTCGATCGAGGAATTTTCGATTTTGGCCGGGTCGAGCTTCAACGTAGCCTCGAACTTGTTGAAGCGGGCGGTATAGTTGGAAATCTGGTTATGCCTCAGGGACCACAGCAAGGCTGCATGTGTCGGATCAAGCTTGTAGGTCCCAGCCGGTGCCGTTGCCTCGCTTGCCGCCGATTGGGCGAAGGAAACGCCCGTTGTTGCGCCGAGCATTCCCAGAGCGATGACTGCAGAGAAAATGCGCTGCCCGTTCGTTTTCATAACCAAGAATCCCTTCTGTTTTGATTGACAGGAGGATTATGAAAAATGAGGGCATACACGTTGAAATGAATTAATGTTGAGGAACTTCCTCTTGAAATGAATAGCCATCGAAACGGTTCATTTGAATGGTTTCCGAGAGAGCCGATCCGATAGTAATATTAGAATATTATTTTAGAGAAATCGGCAATACGGTATAATTTTCCGATATTTATAGCGGCCTTTTCTGGGGGAATACGTGCAAAACCACCCTTATCGGATTTAATTTCGCCGACGCGACAGGTCGATTCAGCCGCAGCAAGCGAACCGCATTTAGCCGGCCAAGGCGGCGCTCAGCAGCAACGCGCCGGTAAGCGCGATGAAAAGGGCGGCGCAGACCTCGATTGCTGCCTTCAATCGCCCGGACATGGCGTTGTTGCCCGCAAAACGCAGGGCGACATTCTTGGCTGTGACCGCCAGTGTGGCGAGAAAAGCCACGGTGAGAAACGTGCCGAAGGCCATGGCGAAAACGGAGAGTAATCCGCCCAGCATCAGGCCGTTGAGCAGCGCGAAGGTCAGCACGATCAGGGCCCCGGAACAGGGGCGAAGACCGACCGAAAAAATCGCCGACCAGGCCGTTGTCCAGTTGAAGTTGTCGCCAAGTGTCGAGGGATCGGCGATATGGGCATTGCCACAGGCGGCGCAGACATCGCTATCCCCGATGAAGGCGTGGTCCGTCGCAGTCGCCGCCGCTGCGGCTGGCTTGTAGTTGAGCTTGACCGTGCTGCCGCCTGCTGCCGCGCGCGTGGCCTGCGAAATGCTGCCCTGCCATGCCGGGCCGCTTGCCATGGCCGGTTGCGGTGCACTCGCAAAAAGCGGTGCTGCGTTTTTGGGTTTGCGGAACAGAAGCGGCAGCTTGCGGGCCAGAAGCCACAGGCCGAAGAACAGGACCAGCGCGAAGCTGGCAATCTCCATATAGCGCGCCGTCTGGTTCATAGAAATGCCGGTGCCGCGCAGCACGAGCCATGCGAGGCCAACAACGACAATCGCCATAATGGCCTGCAACAGCGACGAGATGAAAGACAGGAAAATGCCGCGCCGCAGCGCTGTTTCATTGGCGATCATATAGGAGGAGATCACCGCCTTGCCGTGGCCGGGACCGGCGGCATGAAATATGCCATAGATGAAGGAAAGACCGATGAGGATGGACGCCTGCCACGGGTCTTCGCGCATGGCTTTCAGCGCGGTGGTCATGGCCAGATAGAATGCGCGCTGCTGCTCGTTCATCCAGAGAATGATATGCGCGAACGGTCCGGTCGGCGTCATGGCCACTTCATTCGCACCGATGCCAAGCGACGATTGCGCAAGCGCCTGCGCGGCGAGGATCGTCAGACCAAAGGTGAGTATGAGCGTTGCCGTTTTCTTCATCGGCTCGTCTATCCTTTCGCGGCGCAGTCGATTTCAAGGCGGGTGGCGAAAATCTTCGACATGTCGGTGCCCGCCGGATCGTTGAAGAAGGCCTCGGTCAGCGTTGCCTGATTTTGCGCGATGGCCTGATCGGGATCGGGGCGCACGACGGTCGATTTGCAGCCCTGCGGCAAACCCTTCACCACAAGTTCCTTGTCGTCCACATAGTCAATCGCGGTATAGAATGTCGGGTCATAGACGCCGAAACTCACCTTGTGGCCGGGCTGCAGCTTGAGCGGCTTGGCGGGCTTGCTGGTGAAGACGATCAGCAGGCGGTTGTCGGTAAAGGTCGCGGCAAGATCGTTGGGTCTCACCATCGCGACATCCTTGCCATCCTCCTGAACGGTCTGGAAATATTTGAACTCTGCAATGGATTCATTGATGACATGGCCGAGATCGATCAGCTCTTTATGGTCGAGCTTGAGATCGCCATTCTTGTCGAATTCCATCAGCACGGTTGACGAAAACACATCGTCGAAGCGCCAGACATGGGCGAGCTGCTGAACCGTGCCGTCCGGCGCAATGGTGAGTTCCAGACGCGCTTCGGCAAAGACATGCGGGTGGGCAAGCGCCGCCGTCGGCACGAGGCCAGCAGCCAGAAGGGCCGCTGTGGTGGTCCGGGCGAACCGGGCTTTGAACCGCGATGACGAAACCTGCATATAGTCTTTCCGTAAGTACTACCTAATGCTCGAAGCCGAAGACGGCGAAAGTGGGACACATAGCCCAAAACGCCGATAGTTTTATGAAGTCGGGCTTTTCGCGGCTCCGCCTTGCTCCCGTTCCTTGAACCATTGTGTGAGAAAATCCACAAGCGCGCGGATTTTCGCCGGCAGATAGCGACGATGCGGATAGACCGCATAGATGCCGCCGTCCCGCACGATAAATTCGTCGAGACAGGCGACCAGCCTGCCGCGCTCGATTTCTTCTTCGGCGATGAAGGCGGGCAGCGAACAGAAGCCGAGCCCCGCCAGAGCGGCGTTTTTGGTGGCGACCGGGCTGTTGACCTCGATGGGGCCATTGACCGGCACGGTCATCATCGAGCCATCCGTGTTGCGAAAGTGCCAGTTGTTGCGTGAGCGGGCATTGGTGTCGATGATGCAGGGCCTGTCGGTCAGGTCTTCCGGTCGTTCGGGCTTGCCGACGCGGGCGATCAGCGCCGGTGCACCGCACAGGATGGAATGGAAAGGCGAAAGCCTCTTCGCGATGAGGGAAGAATCCTGCAAGCGCGTGATGCGGATCGCGAGGTCGAAACCTTCCTCGACCAGATCGACAAAGCGGTCGTCCAGCCGCACGTCGAGCACGATTTCAGGATGCGCAAGGCAGAAATCAATCAGCGACTGGCCGATCACCGCATCGGCAAAGGTGCGTGGCGCGGACAGTTTTATGCGTCCGCGCGCATCGGAACTGGTTTCACTGACGGCATCCTGAAGCGCGTCGATTTCGCGGATGATTTCCACGGCCCGGTGGTAATAGGTGTGCCCCGCCTCGGTCAGCGAAAACTGGCGCGTGGTGCGGTTGAGAAGGCGCGCACCCAGCTCGTCTTCCAGCTCGCGCACATATTTGGACAAAAGGGCTTTGGAGCGCCCGATTTTTCGCGCTGCGGCAGAAAACCCTTCCGCCTCCACCACGTCGATAAAGGCGCGCATACGTGTCAGCGTGTCCATCTGTTTTAGCCCCGCGTTTCAAGAATGGTTTTGCCAAGCGCGATCAGCGCCCGGTCGCTGCCACGTGGCCCGATGAGAGATATGCCGAAGGGCGCGCCGTGCACTTCGCCCAGCGGCCCAAGTGGTAACGTGATTTGCGGCAGGCCCGAAAGCACCGAAAGACAAAGCAAGCGCAATGCCTGTTCACGATAGGCCTGCAAGGCCTCGAAAGGTTCGTTTGCGAGCGGTGCCGCTCCGGGGACCGTGGGCAAAGCAAGCACGGCATGATCGCCGATGATCGCCTCAAGCTCCTGCGTGAAACGCGCGCGCCTCGTCCGCTGTTGGGCCACGATCTCGGGCGTCATCTGCGATCCATAGGTAAAGCGATCAACGACACCCGGGCCGAGCTGGCGTTCGCCGGAGGATATCCATGCGCCGTGGCTTGCCCAAGCTTCGGCGCCCTGTATCTGCCGGAAGGCGAGATAAAGTTCGTCGATGGACAGGGTTGGCTGGCTCGCCGCCTTCAGGCCCGAAAAATGCGGGCGAATTGCCCCGAACATGGCGCGATAGGCGTCGGTTTCCGCCTGTCCGAGCAGAAGCTGCTCCAGAACCGGCATATAGAGAAGCTGGGTCAGCTGAAACGACTGTTCGTCTCCACCCAGCAGAACCGCGCCCACCTTTTCATAAAGCGAGACGTCGCGTGCAAACCAGCCGATCGTATCGAGTGACGGTGCGAGCGGCATGATGCCTTCAAGCGGGATGCGGCCGTGGGTGGTGCGCAGGCCAACAAGGCCACAGAAACTGGCAGGCGCGCGGATCGACCCGCCCGTATCGGAACCGAGCGCAATATCGGCGATCCCGCCTGCGACTGCCGCCGCGGAGCCCGACGACGACCCGCCCGTCACGCGGTCCGGCGCGGCAGGATTGATGGGATGGGGATAATGCGAATTCTGCCCCATCAGCGAAAAGGCAAGCTCGTCCGTCTGGGCCTTGCCGACGACTTCGGCACCAGCGCCAAGCAGCTTTTCGACCACGGGAGCGGATTTTTGAGCGGGGGGTGATTCGACCAGAATCTGCGGATTGCCGCATCCGGTGACCATTCCAGCCAGATCATAGATGTCCTTGACCGCCAGCCGCTCGCCGAAAAGCGGTCCATTTTCCGCGTGGGGAAGGGGATTTTCGGGCTTCGCGATGATCGCATTGAAAGGATCGAAGGTGGTCATTGTTCACCATTAGGGGCAGGAATCTGCCGTTATGCTGAATAGAAAGTGAAAATTTCCGATGGAATGTTTCACTCTTGCTGAACAATGGCAAGCGCGCTTTGCCTCCAAAACGGTCGAAAAATAAATTCGTTTCGACAAAGATTTGTCATTGAATGGTCACGGCTTTGCGCTTATATCGCCCTTGCCCAAAGTCGCACGTGCCTGTGGGTGTCCGCCGATCCTCGAATGGTGAGGAATTCGGTACGGTACCTGGACCTAACCGCTCCAGTCGATCTGTTGGCCAACCGCCAGATCGAGGACATCTTGAAGCAACGACGGTGCGGGCCTTTCTGGTGTCTTTCGGCTGTCCAAAAGCCGAAATTACTGAAGAGGCACACCTTCATTGCCGGTAGTGCGGATGCGGTTCTCCAATTCCAATCCAAGGCAGACAAAGCGGAATAACGCGGATCTAGCGTTGTTCCAACGCCGCATGCTCTTTCGTGTGATATCAGCGCCTCCAAAGGCTGACTTCGCGGCGAGGGTCTCATGCACCTTTGTCTCTTAGAGAATTGCCTGCCCCTTGGGGGTGGGTCGATGATCTAAGTATTTGTTTTTATGCGCGTTTGTCAGAAAAGGCAGCAACTTTTCGCGATTGCGCACCAAAAACGGCCCGGTTAGGGTCGCCGCAGGAGAACGACCATGGCTACACAGCGCATTATTGATTTCCTCAACACCCGTCGCCCGGACGGTCCCTGCCTCGTCGTCGACACTGATGTTGTCCGCGAGAACTATCAGAGCTTTGAGAAGGCATTGCCCTATTCCCGCATTTTCTATGCGGTGAAGGCCAATCCTGCGCCGGAAATCCTGCGCCTGCTCGCTTCGCTCGGTTCCTGCTTCGATACCGCTTCGGTTGCCGAGATTGAGATGGCGCTGGAAGCTGGCGCAACGCCGAACCGTATTTCCTACGGCAACACCATCAAGAAAGAGCGCGATATTGCGCGCGCTTTCGAGCTGGGCATCCGTCTCTACGCGGTCGATTGCGTGGAGGAAGTCGAGAAGGTCGCGCGCGCCGCTCCCGGCAGCCGCGTGTTCTGCCGCGTTCTGACCGACGGTGAAGGCGCCGAATGGCCGCTGTCGCGCAAGTTCGGCTGCGTGCCTGCAATGGCCGTGGACGTGCTGCGTCATGCCAAGGTGTTCGGTCTCGACGCTTATGGCGTGTCGTTCCATGTCGGCTCGCAACAGACGGACCTTTCCGCCTGGGACCGCGCGCTTGGCGATGCGGCATCGGTGTTCCGCACCCTTGCCGATGAAGGCATCGTGTTGCGCATGGTCAATATGGGCGGCGGTTTCCCGACCCGTTACCTCAAGGACGTGCCGACCGCTCAGGCTTACGGCATGGCGATCTTCGACGCGCTGTCCAAGCATTTCGGCAACCGCATCCCGGAAACCATCATCGAACCGGGCCGCGGCATGGTCGGCAATGCAGGCGTGATCAAGACCGAAGTGGTTCTGGTCTCCCGCAAGGCGGACAACGACAATGTGCGCTGGGTCTATCTCGACATTGGCAAGTTTGGCGGTCTCGCCGAAACCATGGACGAGGCGATCCGCTATCAGATCGTGACCCCGCATGACGGTAGCGAAACCGAGCCTTGCGTACTGGCTGGCCCGACCTGCGACAGTGCGGATGTTCTTTACGAAAAGACGCCGTATCCGCTGCCGGTCTCGCTGACCATCGGTGACGAAATCCTCATTGAAGGCACGGGCGCCTACACCACCACCTATTCGGCAGTGGCGTTCAACGGCTTCGAACCGCTCCGATCCTACGTCATCTGATCTTTCAGGTTTAACCCTGAGGATCCTCTCAATCTGTCTGGTGCCGTAAGGCACTGGACAGGGTGTGCTGCTGCCGCTTTGCGGGGATAGATGTGATGAATGCAATTCTCGATTTTCAGGACAATGATGCCGCTGGCTTCGTGCCGGGCTTTGCCCCCGTTGCTGCGCCTGCTTTTGCGATAGCGGGCGAGACGGTAGAGCATGTGCTGGCGCGCGAGGCGCTGCTCGACCGTGCCATGGGCGAAGGTCGCCGCAGAAAGTCTTCGGAAAAGCTGCGTCGCGGTCGTCTTCCCGCCGCAGGGCTGGCCTTTGCTGCCGAGAGCGCCGATGGCGCTCTTTCTGGCACCGTTCGCCTGTGGAATGTGCAGGCTGGCATCGACGCCTTCGGCTTTCCGGTTGCCGCGCTGCTGCTTGGGCCGCTGGCTGTGGATCCGTTGGCTGCCGGTTGCGGCATGGGTTCGGCCCTGATGCGTCATGCGATTGCCGAAGCAAGCACGCTTGGCCATGGCGCGATCCTGCTGGTGGGGGATCCGGAATATTACGAGCGTTTCGGCTTCACGGCAGAAAAGACCGGCGAACTGGCCATGCCCGGCCCTTATGAAAAGCGTCGTTTTCTGGCGCTTGAACTGAAGCCCGGCCACCTCGACGGTGCCCACGGCGTTCTGCGGGCAAGTGGCCGCAAGGTGCCGCGCGCCGCCTGAGACTATCTTGAAAGCCGCAGCAGCCGTCCGAAATTGCGGACGGCTGTGATGGCAAACCCCGCCAGAAGACCGGCGATCAATCCTGCAATCACCACCAGCTTGCGCGATTTTCCCGAAGGATCGAGCGGCGGACGCGCTTCCGAAAGCACACGGATATTGACCGTGTTGAGGCCTTCCTGTTCGCCGGTTTCGCGCGAGCGCAGGAGGAAGGCTTCATAGACGGAGCGGCGCGCTGCCGCTTCCCGCTCCAGTTCGCGCAGCTTGACCAGATCGCCATTATTGTTGGCCTGTTGGGCTTTCAATTGCGCCAGACGAGCCGACAATTCCTTCTCCTGCTGAACCGAACGTTGCACCTCGACCTGAAGCGAGGAACGCACGCGGCGCAGTTCGGCGTCGATATCGCCGAGGATTGCGCCTGCCTGCGATTGCGCCTGTATCAATTGCGGATGGCGGGGCCCCAATTGCGAGGACATGCCGTTGGCCGCCTGTCTTGCCTGCGCATATTGCGCGCGCAAAGTGGTCAGTGTGTTGGAACGCAACTCCTCCGGCAATGTACCGGCCACCACATTGTCCGATGTGGCGCTGTTCATCACCTGCGTGCGGGCCTGCAACCGCATCGTTTCGGCGCGCTGGTTGGAAAGCTGCTGGTTGAGGTAGCTCAAATCGCTATCGCTGATCAGCTTGCCGTCAACATCCACGAGATCATGCGCGGCGCGGAAATCGGCAGCCGCTGTTTCCGCCTGCTCGACGCTTGCGCGCAGGCTGGCCAGCCGGGTGGATAATTCTTCCGATGTGCGGCGCGTCGCATCGGATTGCATCGAGGCAAGCTCGTTCTGAAACACCGTGCTGATCGTATTGGCCAGTGAGGCCGATTTTTGCGCATCGCGGGTTTTGACCGAAATCGAATAGATGAAGGTCTTGGCATCGCGAGCGATGGTCATCGCCTTGTAGAGATTGTAGAGAACCCGCGTTTCCAGCGCCTGACTGTCGCTTGTCTTCTTAGTGGACAGCATGTCGCGGATCTGCGCGAAGAAACCGGCCACGCCGGTTGGCACCAGCGTCCCGTTAAATTCCGGGTCTTCAGTCAGCTTGGTCTGGTCGATCACCTTCAAAAGCACGCTGCTGGAACCGATGATACGCGCCTGGCTTTCCGCCACCGCCAGCGAGGCGTCGGTGGGCAGCTGGCCGGGGGTCAGTTCGGTGCCCACCGTTTTGATGTTGCGCGGATCGACCAGAACATCGGTCGTCGCCACATACATGGTCGGCATGGAAAGTGCGATCAGCACACCGGCAATGCCGCCGAGAACGGTGGTGACAAGCAGTAGCTTGCGCGATCCCTTGATGACGTCGATTGCCGCATAAGGGTCGATCAGCGGACGCCAGCCATCGCCGGAATCAACGTTTCCGGCCTGTGGGGCGGGTTGCGTGGTGGCGGGTGGGGTCGCGGCCTCCGGTTCGTGATGGTTTGTTTCATCAGCAAGCGGCGGCTCGCTTTCGCGCAGCACCTGCTTGCGCCGCGCGCGCTCGACCAGCTTGCGGTCAAGCTCGGTCTCGATGGCCGCAAGCCGTTCCTGCAAGGCTTCGAGTTCCTCCTCGGTCAGCCGCTCCGGGTTGAGATCGTGCGTGCGGGTGAAATCCTCGCGCTCCTCTTTCGAAGCGGGGGGAGTCCACGGGGGTGTTTGGGGAGGTGCCTGGGGTGGCGTCGGAGCGTTCGATGTCCGGCTTACGGCAGCTGGCGCGTCGGAGAATGAGAGAAGGGGTTTCCCGCTCCCCTCTTTATGACGCTTATCATCGCTGCTCATTGCCTGAAATATCCGAACTCTGAAAACCCGTTTGGGTTGAGACTGTAAGTGCCTACGGGAAAAAATTGGTTAATGTTATTGCAATTCTCCCGATGGAAAATGCAACCGGTTAACCATTCAATATCGTATGCCGGGTTTTGCGCTGGCTTTTCGCTTCGGCCCGTGAAACATGCCAGATCATGAGCGATGCGACGAAGACAAAGGTTCGTTGGTGATAGCGAAAGCATTTCAAAAAATGGATCGCCTGAAATCTGGTCTCAAGTCCGGCCTGTTCAGGGATTATCTGTCGCTCGTCTCTGGTTCGGTCGGGCGGCTCGTGGTTTCGCTGGTCTATTTCATCGCGCTTGCCAATACGCTGCCGACCGGCGATTTCGGCATTTTCGCAACCGCATCGGGCACGGGCGTCATGCTGTCCCGCATTGTGTCGTTAGGCTTTACCTCGCCGCTTTATCGCATCGCCACCGTCAAGCCGCATCTTCTCGGTACCTATAGCGCGGGTTATCTCATGGCGGTGGTGGGATCGCTGCCGCTTTTCGCGCTCTGCTCCTGGCTCGTCTATCTGGTCTTCTTCAGCCGGGATATCACGCTTTTGCCTTTCGCCATTATCATCGCGGCGGAAGCCCTGTTCTGGCGGTCGGCGGAAGTCATCATCATCGTCAATAACGGCCTCAACCGTTTCGGCATTTCGGCAAGCCTCGTCATTTTCGGCACGGTCACGCGCGCGGTTGCGGCGGTGCTGTTCACCTGGATGGCGACGGTGCATGATGTCGCCCACTGGGCATGGTGGTATCTTGCGGCCAATGCCGCGGCGCTTGCCGTGTCGATCTGCTTCTATCCGCGACGGAAAATCCGTTTCCGGCCAAAACTCTATATGCGTCGCATCGCGGATTCGGTTGCGGTCGCCGGGGCGGAACTGCTTTTCTATGTGCAAAGCGAGCTGGACAAGTTGCTGGTGCTGAGTGTCGGCGGGCCGCAAATAGCCGGGCTTTATGCCATCGTCATGCGGCTGGTCGATCTGACGGCGCTGCCAGTACGCTCCTTCAACATGATGCTGGTGCAAAAGCTGATGCGCAAGCCCGACATGCTGTCGAGCCTGCGTCTGCGCGCCGGGCTGGAGGCGGCGGTGTTTGCCGTCTCAACGGGCGGGCTTGCGGCGCTTGCGATCTTCCTCTGGGTGTTTCCCAATGCGCTCGGCGCCAATGTCGCAGCCATCGTCAGCCTGCTGCCGCTGGTTCTGCTGGTGCCGGGGTTCCGCAACCTGATCGAATACCAGACCGAGCTTCTTTATGCGCGCGGCCAGTCGGGCCTGCGGACGCTCAGCCTCGTTATCATGACGGCAGCCAAGGCTTTGTTTGTCTGGCTTCTGCTCAGGCATGCCGCGGGCGGCAATGACTGGATTGCGGGCCTCAATCTTGTCTTCGGCGCGCTTTATATCCTGTCGCTGGTCTTCACCTATACGAGCTTGAAGCTCCCAGCCAAACGAATTTAAGTTCAGCCGCTGGTGATGCGGCGAATATCGTCGGCTGAAAGCCCCAGAAACGACTGCATGCAAATGGCAACCTGATAGGGTTCCATTTCGGTGATGAAAGCGCGGAATTCCGCTTCGGTCGGCGGCGGCTCGAACCACATCACCCGGCACAGATCATGCGTGTCGGTAAAGTGACCGGAACCGTTCAGCACGTCTTCTACATAGCGGCCATAGATGAAACATTCCGAGAAACGACGGTTCATCCCAATGCCCGCCACCCAGTGGCGTCCGGTCTGCTGTTCGATGCGCTCGCACATGGAAAGCATCGTGTCGCGCCGCCATGCGATCAGCTGGCCGACATAATCATTGAGCGAGGTTTTCGTCTCGGGAATGCCGAGAATTTTTGCCGCATTGGCGGACCAGAACGGATGCTCCGTCCATTTCGGATCGGCCAGCGCATTTGGGCGCACGAAGAGGCGCAGCCGTTCGCCATGCCACAGGCTGTCGCAATCGAATGGATGCAGGAAAACCGTATCGGAATCCATGTAGAGAAAGCTGTCTTCCTCCAGCACTTGCGCCACTGCGATGCGGCGCAATTGCTGCACATGCCAGCCGCGCAGCGGTTTTGTTTTGGGCGACAGCCAGATGCGGCGCTTGCCGAACGATGTCGGATCGGGAAACACGCGCAGCCAGGACGGCAGTAACTCGCGCTCGTCGATAATGATGCGGCGCGGCCCGGCCAGCTGCCGGAAAAGCGGGACATCGCGCGGTTCGACAAGGATATAGTGATTGGTGAAGCCGCTGACATGACGGTCCACGGTCTCGCACAGCAATTTGCAACGCTCGAAATCCTTGTGGTAGCTTGCCGTTACCAGTGCCGTTTTCATCGCTTGTCCTGCCTGAAGTATCCCGAAACTGCATGCTGCACGACCCGCCACAGGAAAAGCGGATTGCCGACGAGATAGCGCCCGGCCAGCCGGCCCGGCTCACGCATCAGCCGGTAGGCCCATTCGAGGCGCATGTCACGCACCCATTGCGGCGCGCGTTCGGTGGCGCCTGCCTGAAAATCGAACAAGGCGCCAACCGCGCAGGCCATGGTGCAATGCGCTGCCGTGATATGGGTTCGGATGAACAATTCCTGCAAGGGCACCCCCATGGCGACCAGCACGATGTCCGGGCGATATTCCGCCAGCCGGTCGAGGATGGCGATTGTCTGGTGGCTTCCGAAAAATCCGTCCGCAAAGACCCGATAGTCGTGCTGCGGCGCGCGGGCGCGAAAAGCTTCGGCAGCCTGTTCGGGGATGCCGGGCCGCCCGCCGATCAGCCCGATGCGCAGGGGCCGCTTGATATGGCCGAGAAGGCGCGGCACGAAATCCGTTCCGTTGAGATTGGCGGGGAATTTCTGCCCATAGGCAATCTTGCTTGCAATATCGACGCCGACCCCATCCGGCAGCACGAGAAAACTCTGCAAGGCCTGCCTATAGGTCGCATCCGCATGGGCAACATTGGCGCAATGGGCATTGAGCCATGCCACGCGCAGGAATTGTCCGTCTTCGAGCGCCTTGTCGAAAAAGTCGAGCGCTTGGTCCCAGTTGAAACCGGTGACCTTGATGCCGAGAATATTGCGGGCGTGAACGGGGCTTGGTTCCGGCATCATTGCGCTCCGTCCGTACGCTTTGACGCGAGACGGAGCGCATCCAGCCCGCGTGAAAGCGCCTGATCCATGCCGTCGATCTGCGAGCGGGTAAACGCCTTGCCGTCGAGCATCTGACGGTCACCTGCGCGGGCTTTGGCAATGCGCGTCTGGATCGCCGCTGCAAATGCCGCTGGCGTGTCGGCAAGGGTGCAGTTTTCAGGAATGCGGGCGATGCCGCGCACAGAATGCGCGGTGGCGACGCTTGGCATGCCAAGCTCGAAGGTTTCGATGGTCTTGAGCTGAACGCCCGTGCCTGCGCGGCTGATCAGTGGCACGACGGCGCAGCTTTCAACGAAGGCGGTAGCGTCCGGTACTTTGCCGACGAAATTCACGCCCGGCCATGCGGCAATCAGATCGGCTGGCGTGCTGCCGGCGATCGCGATGGATATATTTGCGGGCAGCAAAGGTCTCACTTCTTTGAGGAACCATTCAAGGCCAATCCGGTTCGGGTGCCATGTCCAGGTGCCGATCAAGGCGAGGTCATAGGCGATATCGCGTTTGGCCGATACGCGCCCGGCTGGCATGACCAGCGGGAAGGTCGCGGCTTTTGTCTGCGACAGGCCCAGCGCCGGCGCATCATCCTCGGCAAAGGTGAAGACGAAATCTGCATTGTCGCAGAGCCGCTTTTCCAGCCGCTTGAGAATGCGGGCTTCGCGGGCGAACAGAAGTTTCTGGATGATGCCCTTGGCGTCTTCGGCGTTTTCGCGCGCTGAGCGGTGTTCCACATTATGGGCGACAAAAAGCGATGGCTTGTCGCGAAATACCGTTTCGAACGCGCCCGGCAGGGCAACACCATTCAGCACATAGGCGTCGAAATCGCCGCAAGCCGCGATGGCGTCATGCAATTTCATCGGGGAAATGACGCGCAGCTTGGCGGAAGAAACCGTCAGCCCGGTCAGGAAGGATTTGACCACCCAGCCGATTTTCTGCGCCGCACTTGCGCCTTCGGTGCGCACTTCCACTTCGCCCAGCACGACGACATCACGGTCGGTTGCAGCCTTGCGCCCGGGCCATGTGAAGCCGATGACCGTGACCTGTGCACCCGCCCGGCGCAGCCCGTCGATGACAGCGGCATTAGCGACTTCATATCCAGTCGAAGCATCTTCGTGGGGTACGAGGGATGTCACGAAGACAAGACGCAACGGTTGCAATTCGACTCCTGCGGATATGCCGTATTTCTTATTCCCCGATTCATAGCCGCGCGGTGTAAATGATCCTTAAACGCTCGGCTGGTAATAAGGGCTTGAAAACAATTTGTTGAATCGGATGGAGCGCTGTTTTTCAGTACAACCGCACCGATCTAAGAATTGATGTGGCATAGAGAAGTTTACGTGTCAAAAATAGGGCATTTCCGGCAAAAGTGCCAATTGGTTTTGCATTGGGAAATAGGGCGGCGGTTGAAAATATAATGGACAACAGAACGCCGAAGCTTCCCGATCATATTCAAGTCATTGCTGAAACACCCCATTTGGATTTTGCAAATGTCGAGGTGGTCGTGACGCTGCCGACATTTCGCCGCCCCGAACATCTCCTGCGCACGCTGGAAAGCGTGAAGGGGCAGGTGACCGTACGGCAATTCGCGATCATCGTGGTGGAAAACGAGGCGGAGGAACGCGCGGGCGCGGCGGTCGCGGCACCGCTTTTTGCGGCGGGCACTTATCGCGGTCTGGTGATTGTGGAAACGCAGCGCGGCAATTGCAACGCCTATAATGCGGCCTGGCTGACAGCGCTTGGCTATTTCCCCGCCATGAAGCATGTGCTGGTGATCGATGACGACGAACTGGCCGACCCGTCATGGCTGGAAAATATGATCGCTGCGGCGGAACGCTATTGCGTCGATCTGGTCGGTGGCCCGCAGGTGCCGGTTTTCGACCGCCCGGGCTCGGAGGCGTGGGCGCGGCATCCGGTTTTCCTGCCGACCTATCAGCAGAGCGGACCGGTGCCGACGCTCTATTCATCCGGCAATCTGGCTGTGGCGCGGCCTGTGCTGGAAGCGGCGGGTTTTCCGTTTCTCGATCCGATGTTCAACTTCACCGGCGGCGGCGATTCGGATTTCATCAGCCGTTCCGTCGCCAAGGGTTTCAAGACAGGCTGGTGCGCGGAAGCCCCGGTGCGTGAAACCGTCCCGGCGCGGCGGCTGGAAGCCGACTGGATTCGGGCGCGCGGTTTGCGCAATGGCATGATTTCCACCATGATGGAGCGGCGCAAGCGCAAGGACGAACCGTTCAGCGCGGCGCGGGTCTTTCTCAAGAGCGCGCTTCTGCTGGGCTTTTCGCCGTTCAAGGCGGTCTACAAGGCGGTTCAGGCGCGTTGGGTTTCCGTCGGCGCCTATTATATCCATGTCGGATTGGGCCGGGTCATGGCGCATTTTGGATATGAGCATGAGCAGTATCGCAACCCGGACAAAAACTGACAGCGGCGCACCCAGTGCTGTCGCAGCCGGGGTTGCGGGGGCGCACCGTGCGCAAATGCGGAAGGTGGCGCTCGCTGCCGCCATGATCATCATGTGCATTTTGATGATTTCGTTTCGCCCATTCATGCCCGAGCCGGAAACCGATGGCGGTGGCGGCGGCGATATCATCAACCAGCTCGGTTTCAGCCTTCTGGGTGTCATGGCCATGCTGGCGCTTGCCACGCTGGCCGACCCGCGAAAGGTGGCGCGGATTGTCGGCTTCGGCTGGTCTCTGATGTTTCTCCTGCTATTCGCGTCGCTCATGCAGAGCATCTATCCGGCTGTGGTCATGCGCGGCGCTATTTTCACGATGATCGGCGTTTGCTGTGTCGTCGCGGTCCTCGCGCTGCCGCAGGACGGCGATGGCTATGCACGGCTTTTGATGACGGTAGCATCTGTCGTGCTGGTTATTTCCTATGCGGGTGTGGTGCTGTTGCCCGCGGGGGCAACCCATGGTGCAGACCCGATCGAACCGCAGAACTCCTATCTCTGGCGCGGTGTCTTCAGCCACAAGAATGTGGCCGGTCCCGTCATGGCCGCCTTCGCCTTTTCTGGGCTTTATCTCTGGCGGCGGGGCTGGCGCGTCAGCGGCGTGCTGATTGGCCTGTCGGCCTTGTTCTTCGTCGCGCAGACCGGCTCGAAAACCACCATGGCGCTGGTGCCGATGGCCATGTTGCTGGTAATGGTGCCGGGTGCATTCGGCCTGCGATTTCTGACCGTTGCGGCGATTTTTTCCATTCAGTTTCTGTTCGCGTTCCTTACTTTCGGGACGGTGCTGTTCGATCCGGTCCGCCAATTTGTCGAGAGCCTCGGCATTGACGCGACTTTCACCGGGCGCGTGTCGATCTGGCAATTTGCAATCGAAAATCTGCCGGGCCGATTGTGGACCGGCTATGGCTATGAAAGCTTCTGGAAATCGCCCATCGCGCTGGAGGCGGCCAATCCTTATTATCTCGGCTGGGATGTGCGCAACATGGTCCATGCCCATAATGGCTATCTCGATCTGGTCATCGCCATGGGCATTCCGGGGTTGATTTGCGGCGTGGCGGTGATCATCGTGATGCCGCTGGTCAATTATATGCGGTGCAGGCCGCAGCGCGAAAACCTGCTTCTGGCCGATTACTTTCTGATGATCGTGTTCTTCTGCACGTTGAACGCGATGATGGAAAGCTTCTTCTTCCGACGCGTGGACCCGGTCTGGCTCACCACTTTGTTGGGGATTTTCGGGCTGCGACTGACATCCAGAATCAGCATACCGAAAAGGCTGGCCGCTTCTACCGGAGATCATTCATGAATATTGCAATTGTCGGCACGGGTTTCGTCGCCGATTACTACATGACCACCCTACGCAATTATCCCGAACTGGTGCTGCGCGGCGTCTATGATCGGTCGCCGGAGCGGCTCAAGGCATTTGCGGCGCATTATGGCGTGCAGGTCTATGACAGTTTCGATGCCGTGCTGGCAGACCCGGACGTGCAGATCGTGGTCAATCTGACGACGCCGGAAAGCCATTATGAGATTTCGCGGGTGGCGCTCGCCGCAGGCAAGCATGTCTATTCCGAAAAGCCGCTCGCCATGAGTTTCGATGAGGCGCGCGCGCTGGTCGATTTTGCCGCGAGCCGCGGCCTGACGCTGGCAGCTGCACCCGCCAATGGTCTCAGCGATGCGCAGCGGCTGGTTTCCTCGGCTATTGGCACTATCGGCACGCCGCGTCTCGTCTATGCGCAGATGGAAGATGGCCCGGTTTTTCGCGACAGATGGTCCACATGGCGCTCAGCCTCCGGCGCGGCCTGGCCCGGCCTGCACGAATTTGAAATCGGCTGCACGCTCGAACATGCAGGCTATGCGCTGTCATGGCTGGTTTCGCTGTTCGGCCCGGTGGAAAGCGTCACGGCGTTTTCTGCGATCACCTTTCCCGACAAGGGGCCGGGTACGGAGCATCTCCACATGGCCGCCGATTTTTCGGTCGGTTGCCTGCGTTTCAAGTCGGGCCTTGTGGCGCGGCTGACATCGGGTCTCGCCATGCCGCGCGACCGCAGCCTGACGGTGGTGGGCGACAAGGGCTCGATCAGCGTGGACGATCTGTGGGACAACCGCTCTGCCGTGCGGCTTGAAAAGGCAGATGAAAAGACGCGGTTCTGGGCGCGGCTCTTCATCATCCTCGAAGTGCGGATCGGCAAATTCCTGTCGTGGAAGCCGGTTGCCGGAAAGAAGCTCTCCTATCCAAAGGACGGCAAATCCGCTCTGCCTGCTTACCCGTCGCAGATCGATTTTGCACGCGGTATCGCCGATCAGGCGCGCGCCATCGAAACGGGCGCGACGGCGTTCTTTTCCGGTGATGTGGCGCTGCACATTACCGAAATCGCGCTGGCGCTCAACAATGCTGGCGACAGCGCGGTGCCGTATCCGATGAAGAGCAGTTTCTAATCGCTCGATACGATCCGATGCAGGATGTCCGCCACGGCTGTACTGTCTGTCAGAGGCATGACCGGACTTGAAATCGCGCCATTGCGCACGGCATCGCGCACGGCAAGCGCCTGAAACTGAAGCCCGTTGCCGGAAAAGGTATGGTTTTCGATTTTGCGACCCGGCAGGGGCAGGCGGTTGATGATTTTGCCAAACAGGCCGGAGCCTTTGCCCGGTCCGAAGGGCGATTTCAATGCACCAGCGGAATAGACAGTCAGTCGCTGGGCCTTCAGGAAAGGGCCGTGCAACAACAGCGCGCCCTTGGTTCCCGTGATCAGCATGCGGTTGTCGCCGTCCCGGTCGAAGCCGCAGGACAGCCGGGCTTCCGCGCCGGGCCAGAACAGTTCGATCTCCGTGCGCAGGTCGACGCCGTTATCGGCGCGTTTGCAGCGGCCCTGCGAGCGCTCCGGCGGTCCCATGAAGAACAGCGCCAGCGAGACCGGATAGACGCCGAGGTCGAAGGCCGCTCCGCCGCCCAGTTCCGGGTCGAAGAAGCGGCTTTGCCGGTCATAGGCGCGCAGATAGGAGAGGTCCGCTTCGATGCGCGTGACCTTGCCGATGGTGCCGGTCTCGATGTGGCGCTTCGCTGCTTGTATGGCGGGAAGAAACCTTGACCACATCGCCTCCATCACGAAAGTCCCGCTGATTTCGCTGGCTGCCGAAAGACGCCCCGCGCCAGCGGCATCAAGCGCCAGCGGTTTCTCGGTCAGGCAGGGCTTGCCTGCGGCAATGACCTGCAAGGTCTGCGCGACATGCATGGCGCTGGGCGTTGCGATATAGACCGCATCAATATCCGGGTCTGCAAGGAATGTGCCGACCGTGTTGAAGGTCTTGTCGGCACCGATACGGTTGCCGAAAGCTTCCGCCGCTTCCAGTGTACGCGAACAGACGGCGGAAACGCGCATGCCTTCAACGGCAGCGATATCGGCTGCGAAGGCGCTGGCAATGGCGCCAGTTCCCCATATCCCCCAGCGAAACTCGCTATGCGCGTTTTTCTGTTGCAATCTGCGCCTCGTCCTGCCTGCATTCAAATAAATGTCTTATAACCTATGATAGCAGGCCGGGAGTGTTTTTTCCTTTGCGAGAAACCTTCTCTGCAACAATAATTTGGTCGCTACACAAAATGGCCGGAGCAACGATGGGATGGGAATCATGGGTGGTGGATTTGTCGTGGCCGTTGCACGCGATGGTGAACATCGTTTTTCCAAGCAGCCCGTACCGGAAATCAATATCCTGACCGGGCTTGGTGTCGAGGGCGATGCGCATCAGGGCACAACGGTGAAACACCGTTCACGCGTGAAGGTGGATCCGACCCAGCCCAATCTGCGACAGGTGCATCTCATTCAGGCCGAACTTTTCGACGAACTGTCGGAAAAAGGTTTTCAGATTGCGCCTGCTGATCTTGGCGAGAACGTCACCACGCGGGGTGTCGATTTGCTCGGCTTGCCGAGAGACGCTTTGCTTAAAATCGGCAAGGATGTGGTGTTGCGGGTGACGGGCTTGCGTAATCCATGCCCGCAGATTGAAAACTTCCAGAAAGGCCTTCTTTCGGCAGTGCTCGACAAGATGCCGGATGGCGAAGTGATCCGCAAAACTGGTGTCATGGCCATCGTTCTCGCTGGTGGGCATGTGCGCGCTGACGATCCGATTGAAGTCGAGTTGCCGCCGCTGCCTCACGTAAAGCTTGAGCGCGTTTAACACTACAGCTGCATTCTTCGCCATGCCGGTCTGCAACGAGCAATTTCCTGTGCGCCGGTGCTCACGTACCCAAAGGTACGCTCCGCTCCGGTACTCGAAAATCACTCGTTTCGCCACAGCCTGACGAATTTGCAACTATAGTGTTAGACGAAGCCTGCGGCAATCGCGGCATCGGAGAGCCTCGACATTGCTTTTCATATAGCGTAGTGGGACCACTCCGGCATGCGGCGTGCCGCCCATGGCGATGCAGATTTTTTGAGTCCCGCATGATACCGTCCCTGATCAGGAAACAGCCCCTCAACGGCCTCACACTCGAACTCTCGCAGCACCTGGCCCAGGCGGGCTTTCAAGGTGACGTGGAAGTCGGCGACAGCTCGCGTGCCGTCTATTCCACCGATAATTCGATCTATCAGGTAGAGCCGACCGGCATCGTGTTTCCCAAAGGCACGGACGATCTGAAAATCCTTGCATCGGTTCTGGAACAACCGGCATTTCGCGACGTGGTGATTTCGCCACGCGGCGGCGGCACCGGCACCAATGGCCAGTCGCTCACCTCCGGCATTGTGGTCGATTGCTCGCGCCACATGAACCGCATTCTGGAAATCGACACGGAACGGCGCGTGGCCCGCGTCCAGTCGGGCGTGGTGAAAGACCAGCTCAACAAGGCGCTGAAACCGCATGGCCTGTTCTTCGCGCCGGAGCTTTCCACCTCCAACCGTGCCACCATCGGCGGCATGGTCAGCACGGATGCCTGCGGGCAGGGGTCGTGTCTTTATGGCAAGACCAGCAATCACATTCTGGGGCTCAATGTCGTCCTGACCAATGGCGAGGAACTGTGGTCACGCCCGCTCGACGGCCCGGCGCTGGCGCAAGCGCAGCAGAAGCCCGGTAGTATCGGTGAAATTTATCGCGCTGTTGCGCGCATCGCGACCGAAAAACGGGCGCTGATCGACGAGATTTTCCCGAACCTCAACCGTTATATGACGGGTTATGATCTGAAGCATCTGTGGCGCGAGGATGGGCGTTTCGATCTCAACGCCATTCTGTGCGGATCGGAAGGCACGCTGGCGATGATCGCGGAGGTCGAGGTCAATCTTCTGCCGATCCCGGCCCATGCACTCTTGGTCAATATCCGCTATGACAGTTTCAACACCGCGCTGGAACATGCCCGCGCGCTAGTGGCGCTGAAGGTCGCTTCCGTCGAAACCATCGACGAAAAGGTGCTGGGTCTTGCCAAGAAGGACATTGTCTGGCCGGGCATTGCGCGCTTTTTCCCGGATGATGGCGGCAGCCCAACCAATGGCATCAACATTGTGGAACTGGTGGCCGACAGCGCGGTAGAGCTGGAGAGCAAGTTCCGCGAAGTGATTGCTGCGCTTGATGCCGATCAGTCCGATGGCGGCAAGCCTTACACCATTGCGCGTGATCCAAAGGATATCGAGGCGATCTGGACCATGCGCAAGCGCTCGGTCGGTCTGCTCGGCAATGTCGATGGGCCGGTGCGTCCGGTGCCGTTTGTTGAGGATACGGCAGTGCCGCCGGAGAATCTTGCCGCCTATATTCGCGAGTTTCGGGCGCTGCTCGACGGCGAGGGTTTAAGCTATGGCATGTTCGGCCATGTCGATGCGGGCGTGTTGCATGTGCGCCCGGCGCTCGATCTGACGCGGACTGATCACGAGCCACTGGTGCGCAAGATCAGCGATGGCGTGGTTGCGCTGACGCGCAAATATGGCGGTGTGCTGTGGGGCGAACATGGCAAGGGCGTGCGGTCGGAATATGTGCCGGAATTTTTCGGCGCGCTTTATCCAAGCCTGCAGGAAATCAAGGGCCTGTTCGACCCGCGCAATCGGCTCAATCCCGGCAAGATCGCAGCGCCCGCCTCGCAGGCACTGCTGAAGATCGATGAGGTGCCGCTGCGCGGCCAGTTCGACCGGATCATCGGTCTGGAAATCCGCGAAGCTTTCGACAACGCCGCCTATTGCAACGGCAATGGCGCCTGTTTCGATTTCGACGATGCGAGCCTGATGTGCCCTTCCTACAAGGCGACGCGCGACCGTCGCTATTCGCCCAAGGGCCGCGCCTCGCTGATGCGTGAATGGCTGCGCCTGATGGCGGAGAGCGGGAAAGACCCGCGCAAGGAAGCAGGAAAAGCCCGCAGCGCCGGTGCAATCCGCACACTGCCCGCGCGGCTGTGGAACTCGATCAACCCCGCCAATCGCAACGATTTCTCGCATGAAGTGCGTGAGGCGATGGATAGCTGCCTCGCCTGCAAGGCCTGTGCCGGACAATGTCCGGTCAAGGTCAGCGTTCCGGCCTTCCGGGCTAAATTTCTCGAAATCTACTATGGACGCTATGCCCGCCCGATCAAGGATATGATGGTGGCGAGTATCGAGAACACCTTGCCTTTGTTTGCGCGGCTCAAGCCCGCCTATAATGTATGGGTTGGGTCATCTCTGGGGCAGGCGCTGATGCGTCGGGCCGGGCTGACGGCGCTGCCGGAAATGCCTGCTTTGTCACTGGCGCGTGAAGCGCGACGCATGGGCGTGGCGGTGGCAACACCGGAGCGGATGCGCAAACTATCGGAGGCGCAGCGGCAACAAGCGGTGGTGTTCGTGCTGGATGCCTTCACGGCCCATTTCGACCCGGCTGTCGGGCTGGCCGCGCTGCAATTGGCGCGCAAGATGGGCTTCACGCCTTATCTCGCGGCACCCAACCAGAACGGCAAGGCCCTGCACGTTCACGGCTATCTCGGCGCTTTCGAGAAAACCGCGTCGAAATCCATCCGCTATCTCAACGAACTCGCCGAGATGGGCATTGCGCTGGTCGGTCTCGACCCTTCCATGACGCTGACCTATCGTAGCGAATATAAGGGGGTCGAGGCGGCGCGGATCAAGGCGGAGGTCAATCTGATGCAGGAATGGCTGGACGCCCATCGCGACCGCCTGCGTAGCGCTGACACTATGGCGCGTGAAAAGCGGCTGCGTCTGCTTGGACACTGCACCGAGCGCAGCAATGTTCCATCCTCGATGAAGCAGTGGAAATCCGTGTTCCAGCAGATCGGCGTGGAGCTGGATGTGCCGGAAACAGGCTGTTGCGGCATGGCGGGCACGTTCGGCCATGAGGTCCGCAATCGCCCGATTTCAGAAAAGCTGTACGCTGCAAGCTGGAACGGCATTCTCGCATCATCCGGCGAGGGGGATATCGTCATGGCGACCGGCTATTCCTGCCGCTCGCAGGTGAAGGCGATTGACAGCCGCGCCATCCGGCATCCTGTCCAGATACTCAATGAAATGGTCATGCCCGTCGGCGCGTAGTTTTAAGGCCGCTGAAAACGCGGTCAAAAAGTGTGGCCGCATAGTTTAATTCCGGCGCACGCTCGATTAACGAGACGCGCGCCGGAGCCAGGTTTTATCAGCAAGCCGAAGCGGCTAGCTCCACTTTCGGGCGGCGTGACAACGTGAAGAGCAGGCCAGCCCCGGCCAGAAGGCCACCGGCCACCGGGATAGCGGCATAACCGTAGCCAGCGCTCAGCACCGCGCCACCCAGAGCAGCGCCCACTGCATTGCCAAGGTTGAATGCGCCGATATTGATCGACGAAGCGAGCCCCGGTGCTTCGGCTGCGGCCTGCATAACGCGCATCTGAACCGGCGGCACGATGGCAAATGCCGCAGCACCCCAGGCCAGCAGACTGATGAGCGCGCCGACATGGCTGTTAAGCGCGAACGGCAGCACGAAGCTGACGGCTGCGAGCATGGCGAGGAAGATCCGCGTTGCGCCATTGAGCGACCAGTCGGCCAGACGGCCACCCAGCGCATTGCCGATGGTAAAGCCCACGCCGATAATGACGAGCGCCAGCGTCACGAAACCTTCCGAAGCGCCGGTGCGATCAGCCAGAACGGCGGCAACATAGGTGTAGAGCGTGAACATCGCGCCTGCGCCCATCACGGTTGTCGCCAGCGACTTCAACACGGTTGGCCGCATCAGAACGCCCAGTTCCTGACGGATATTGGGCATCTTGCCCGCTTCACCGCGCGGCAGCGAAAGCCAGAGCGCGACAATGGCGACGAGGCCGAGAACCGCAGTTCCCGCAAACGACATGCGCCAGCCGATCTGCTGTCCGATCCAGGTGGCTGCCGGGACGCCGCCGATATTGGCAATGGTGAGACCCATGAACATGGTCGCAACCGCGCTGGCCCGCTTTTCCGGCGGCACGACGCTGGCCGCAACAACTGCGCCGAGACCGAAGAACGCGCCGTGGTTAAGGCTTGTCACCAGACGTGCGGCGAGAAGCGTCCAGTAATCGGGCGCCATTGCCGAGAGAATGTTGCCGATGGTGAAGATCGCCATCAGCAGCATCAGCGCGGTGCGCTTGCCGAAGCGACCAAAGGCCAAAGTCATGATCGGCGCGCCGATCATCACGCCAATGGCATAGGCGCTGACCAGAAGACCAGCGGTCGGGATCGATACGTTCACACCATCGGCGATGACAGGCAGCAGGCCCATCGGCGCGAATTCGGTGGTACCGATGCCGAAGGCACCGATTGCAAGCGCAAGGAGCGGCCAGTTGAAACCTGCCGCGCTGGTTGCGCTTGTCTGAGCGGTTGAAGCACTCATAGCGAAATCTCCGTATTACTTGTCCCAGACAGGCGCCAGCTCGGGAGGGCTGACCAGACGTCCATCGGGGCGGGCGAGCTTTGCAATCGCTGCCATGTCTTCAGAATTGAGTTCAAAGTCGAACAGGTCGAAGTTTTCCGCGACACGTTCCGGCTTGGCGGTCTTCGAAAGCGTGATGAAGCCGCGTTCGATGAGCCAGCGCAGCGCAACCTGTGCGGCGGTCTTGCCGTATTTCGCGCCAATGGCCTGCAACGCCGGATCACGCGGAACCGCCCCATCGGCCATGCCGAAATAGGCGGTGATGGCAACGCCTGCTTCCTTAGCGGCTGCGGCAATCGCGTTCTGGTCGAGATAAGGATGAACCTCGATCTGGTTGGTCACGATCGGCGCGGGGCTGCGTTCAATCGATTCTTTCATCTGCGCGATATTCTGGTTGCTGACGCCGATAAAGCGCGTCTTGCCGGAAGCCTGAACTGCGCTCAGCAGGTCAACCTGTTCGGCAATCGATACTTTATGGGCTGGCCAGTGCAGAAGCAGCAGATCGACCTGATCGACTTGCAGCTTGTCCAGGCTTTCGGTTACGGAAGAGGCGAATTTCTCTTCGCTATAATTATCGACCCAGACCTTGGTGGTCAGGAACAGATCGTCACGACGCGCGCCTGCCTTTTGCAAGGCTTGGCCAAGGGCTGCTTCGTTCTGATAAATCTGGGCGGTGTCGAAATGGCGGAAACCTGCTTCCAGTGCGGCTGGAATGATGGCTTCCACTTCGGCATCCGACATGCGGAAAACGCCGAAACCAAGCGCGGGAATGGCCGCGCCATGTGCGTTGATGAACTTCATGGTAACTCCTGTTGACTGGCTGGACGCGTTTCGCGCGGAGGCGCACGAAGCTTGGGAGGCAGACGCTTCCAGTCAGGAATCTATTAGAAACCTGTGATGTCCCAAGAAATAGGCCCAACATTCTCACTTGAAAATGCGCTGGCGTTCCACATTATCTATGAAACGATTTCACAGATGAGGTCATGAATGGATAATCGCGCCGGTGAGATGCAGGTTTTTCTGCGGGTCGTGGAGGCGGGCAGCTTCTCTGAGGCGGCACGATTGCTGCGCATGAACCCGTCCACGATCAGCAAGCTGATTTCCCGTATCGAGACGCGGCTGGGCGTGCGGCTTCTGGAACGGTCGTCGCGCCGCCTGTCGCTGACCGCCGAGGGGCGCATCTATTATGAGCGCAGCCAGGGGCTGCTGCACGACTTCGATGAGATCGAGCGCGAACTGTCGCAAGGCTCGGCCAGCACGGGCGGCACGGTGCGCGTCAACACATCGGTCGCGCTGGGCACGCTGGGACTGGAACCGATACTGCCGGAGTTTCTTGCCGCCTATCCCAATATTGTGGTGGACCTGTCACTCGGCGACGAGATTATCGATCTCTATCGTGATCGAACCGATGTGGCGCTTCGCACCGGTCGGTTGCCGAACTCCAGCATGATGGCGCGCCGGATCGGACTGGCCCGGCGCAAGATTGTGGCGGCTCCGGCCTATCTGGAGCGGTGCGGCACGCCGCTGACGGTAGACGACCTTGCGGACCATAATTGCATCGGGTTCAATTTCCGCCGTATGGCGCCCGTCTGGCCGCTCAAGGAAAGTGGTCGCATTGTCGACCGCGCCGTCTATGGCTCGTTGCTCGCCAATAATGGTGAAACGGTCCGTCGCATGGCCGTCGCCGGTCTGGGGCTTGCCCGCCTTGGTGACTATCACGCCCGCGACGATATAGCTGCCGGTCGGCTCGTCGAGGTGCTGGCCGATGTGATCGAGAGCGACGAGGAAGAGGTGAACGCTGTCTATCTGGGTGGCGCGCGCCTGCCCCAGCGTGTGAAGGTTTTCCTCGATTTCGTTGTGCCGCGTTTGCAGGCGTTTCTCGCCAAGTGAAGTGGAATCATGCCGAATCATGTTGCATATTTGCTTCTAAGTGCCGGTTTTCCGCACAAAACGGCGCTTTCCGATAAAATTTAGCACATCTAATAGCTCAATAATTTCAGGTCCTTGAGACGGCGCGTTCGGCTTTTCAAGAATCCGTGCTCTCGTTTTGTATTGACTGTTAACATCGCGTTAACCACAGTTTGTTGCAATGTGTTACGCAGTGTTACAATTGGTGAACTGGAAGCGAGGTGCGGATTGAAAGGTGTACGGCAGATAAAACGACAATCCCGGCAGGCAAGCCTGCCACAAGGGGATAAGTCTGCCGTGGCCAGCATGACCTCATTCTGGGGCCTGATGCGCGCCTATTGGGTCTCGGACCGCTGGAGAGAAGCCTGGGCGCTCACCGCCGCGATCTTTCTTCTGACGGCTTTCGTCAGCAAGACGACGGTGTGGGTGGCGGAAGCCTCCGGTCATCTGATGAACTCCATCGTCAACGCCAATACCGCACCGGTTCAAAACCCGCTGGCGACGATCTCCATCAATGCAGGCATTCTCATTCTGCTGATGCTGGCGAAGGATGTGATGCTGGTCGGCTCACGGCATTTCCTTTCAACCACCTTGCACCGCAAGTGGCGCAAATGGCTGAACGACCAGTTTTCCGCAGCGCTTCTTAATAGCAGGCACACGCATTTCCATTTGCAGCAGGGCCGCGGCAAGGACCAGATCGACAATGTCGATCAGCGCTTGCAGGAGTCGATCAAAGGCATGACCGGCGGCGCCATCGGCCTCGTAATGGGTATTGTCGGCGTCGTTCTGTCGGCCTTCTTCATCGGGCAGAAGCTGATTGAAATGTCCACGGATGTGGAAGGGCTGGAAGTCTTCGGCTCCTATGGCAGCGCGGTTCTCGCCTTCGCCGCCATCCTGATTTACGTGCCGCTTGGCACATTCGTCGCCGTCAAAATCGGTCGTCGTCTGGAACGCCTCAATCTCGGCATTCAGCAGGCGGAAGGTTCCTATCGTGGCGAGTGGACGACCCTTCTGCGCCGCAGTTTCCAGATTTCCGCCTCCAATGGCGAGGCCGTGCAGCGTTCGGTGAACGAACGTCTCTACAAGGATGTGGACGGAACGTGGAATAAGTTCAATCGTTTTGACGCGGCCTATCTTGCCTTCCAGCAAGCCTATGGCTTCCTGTCCAATCGCATCGTCGCCTATATTCCGGGCCTTCTGCCCTATATGGGCGGGTCGGTGAGCTTCCGGAATTATGTCACGGGCGCGGAACTGGTCGCCGCCATGATCAATGATTGCTCCTGGTTCATTCAGGTCATGCCTGCCATCGCCAATCTGCGGGCCAATGCCGGTCGCGTGACTGGGCTGGCACGCGCCATGGAAAATGTGCAGGACCCGACGGATTTCTATGCGCGCTCGGGCGTCAACCGCTTTGCCTTTGGCCGTCAGCATCCGCGCTTCGGCCTGTCCGTCCGCAACCTCACGCTGATGCAGGGGCCGGGCAGCGAAGCGCCGTTCCTGCGTTCCGGCGTCATCAATATCCGCGCGGGCGACTGGGTCTATATGCGCGGTGAATCCGGCTCGGGCAAAACCTCTTTCGTCAAGGCGCTGAACGGCCTCTGGCCCTATGGCACCGGCGATATCATCTATCCGCAGAATGCAACCACGCTCTATGCCACGCAGGATGCGAAGTTCCCGTCCGTCTCGCTGAAGCAGCTTGTCAGCCTGCCGGGCGATGCCGGAAGCTTCAGCGATCTTGCCGTCGCTGCGGTCCTGCATGAAGCGGGTCTCGGCGAATTCATCGAAAAGATGAACGATAGCGATGCCGGTGGTGCACCGTGGGATATGGTTCTATCTGGCGGGCAAAAGCAGAAGATCGTGCTGGCGCGCATTCTCCTGCACAAGCCCTCGATCATCTTCCTTGATGAAGCCACAGGCGCGCTCGACCCGACTTCAAAGGCGCGCTTCCATGCCGCCCTGAAGAGCCGCTGCCCTGATGCCATCGTCATCAGCATCATGCATGAGGAAAAGCTTCCGGTGCTGGAAAACGGCGCGCAGGTCTATTCCCATGTGCTGGATATCCGCAATGGCTATGTATCGTTGCGTCCAGTCCACTTCGATCTTCCGGGTGCTGCCAACGTCCCGCTCATCGCGGCTGAATAATCGCTGTCTATAACGCAGGGTTGTAAAAGTCCAAATTTGGACTATATTCCATCCTGGACGAATGGAGACGATCATGGCTCGTGGCAATGTGGCGTTAAAGACAGGGATTGAAAAAGGACCGGACGTTCTTGATCCGCGCCGTTTCGGCCCATTATCGCGCAAGCGATTGAGTGCGCCCGGGCTGCGTACCTTTCTGGCCATTGCCGATCTCTGGGGGCTGGACGAGCAGCAGCGTCTGCTGGTTCTGGGTCTTCCGTCGCGCTCGACCTATTACAACTGGGTGAAAGCCGTGCGCGAACATCGCGATATCACGCTGGATGTCGATGTGCTGACGCGCCTGTCTGCCGTGCTCGGCATTCATCAGGCGCTGGGTGTTCTTTATCCGGATGAGACGGCGGGCGTGCGCTGGCTGACGACGCCCAATCGCGCAACGGTGTTTGGCGGGCATCCGCCGCTGAGGCTGGTGACCGGTGGTACACAGGACGGATTGCTGACTGTGCGGCGGTTTCTCGATGCGGCCCGTGGCGGCCACTTCATGGAACCAAACGAGATCGACAGCGCCTTCACGCCTTATCGCGATTCCGACGTGGTGTTCTCGTGAGGCGCAATCCCGCGCCGCATCCGAGTTACCGGCTTATTCCGTCGCGTTTTCCTCCGGTCGGACTTTTCGACACGGTGGCGACCGCTGCCGATCTGGAAGCGGTGATGGAACTGGCCGGCTGGACCAATGACCGGCTACTGGTCGAACGTCTGCAAAGGCTACCGCATGAGGAATGGGTGTTCGGCAGGCCGAATTCCAGCATCGTCATGGCGACATTCCTGCATGTCGCGCCCGGCGGCATGCGGTTCAACGGGCCGGAGCTTGGCGCATGGTATGCCGCCGCCAGCATCACCACCTCCGTAGTGGAAGTCGCGCATCATATGCGCCGTGAGGCGGTGGCCACGGGGCAGGCGACGCTTTCCCGGACATTCCGCGTTTATAGCGCGCGCCTTGAAGGCGATTTCATCGATATCAGCGGCGAACAGGTGGCAAGACCTGAAATCTACGCATCCGACGACTATCGCGCGTCGCAGCTTTTCGGCGAGGAAATGCGCGCTGCCGGAGAAAACGGCATCCTGTTCGATAGCCTCCGCCATGAGGGCGGCGTCAACATCGCCGCTTTTCGTCCGAGCCGTATTCTCGATGTTGTGCAGGGCGACCACTACGATGTGACGGTCGAGGCACTCTCGCAGAAAATTCAGGCGAAGAAGCTGTCGGGATAAGGCATTTGTTACACCGCCCATTCGACATCGGTGGTGAAGGCGATGGTGAGCCAGCGGTCGGGGCTTTCTTCACCCAGCGCATTGCCGATTTCATCGCGCAAAGCGTCCCATTCTTCCAGCCGCCGGGGTGGTAGGTTGGGCGGAACGATAAAGTAAAGTTCGATCTGTTTGCCGCGACCGACTTTGGCGACATAAGCGCGATAGGACATGAAGCCATGACGCTTCACAATGTCTTGCGCCACGCTGTCGACATGTTGCTTGAGATCGGCGGGCGTAACCAGAAATATGTCGGCCAGCGCCTGTTTTATCGTGCCGATAGGCATAGGGATGATGGCGAGACAGACCACGGCCAGCGCGGTCGGGTCGATATAGGGCGCTATCCAACCAAGCTCGGTGTCCTCCACGAGATAGCCGATCAGGAAGGCGATCAACAGCGCGGCGGTAATGCCGCCCGACATGATCCACGCCTTGGCATCCAGCGCCACGAACTCCGATTTTATGACGCGGTTGGCGCGCATTTCGAACCACGCCATGCCGAGGCATGCAACCAGCGCAACCACCGCATAGAAGATGGCATAGGTGAATTCGAGATGGCGACCGCCCTGCATGATAATGGCAATCGCATTGATGAGTGCGTAGATCGCAACGCCGGTCAGCATGATGCCGTTCAGGCCAAGCACCATCGGTTCCAGATGCCAGAACCCCATGGTGAAACGCTCGCGCAATTTGCGGTTGGGCTGCTCCGGGGATGCGGAGAGCGCGATGAGGCGCGATACGATCAGCGCGAGCCCGCTCATGGCTGCGTCGGCCAGCATATAGACACCGTCGAAGACAATGGAGAATGAACCGGACAAAAGACCGAATACGACGCCGAAACCGGCGACCAGCAGAGTAACGCCTATCGAGACTTGAAGAACCGTTTGTTCACCGCGCAATTTTTACTCCAAATTTAAAAATCAAATCGGCAATATGGCTTGAAAGGTCATTCGCCGCTTTATTCGCGTTGCGTGCGATGGAAAATATATACATCGAAGGAAGGAAACCGGCAAATTCGAGATGTTTTTATTGAAGAATCCTCTAACATGAAATTCATCGCTTCGGCTTCCTGAAGCTTTCCTGCGCGCTGTCGTTCGCAAACGAAAAGAAGGGGTGTGTCTTGTCGATACGGATTGGCCAAAAATACGGGCACCTCATTCACGGATGGAGCTGCGCCTGCCATAGCCCGCAAGCCCTGCAACTGATGGCACGAATGGAAAAGAAGCTGTCGCGCCGCAATCTGCTCAAGGCTGCCGCCGCAACGCTTACCGTATCGGCACTGGGCCTGACCGGCACGGCGATGGCGCAGACCAAAGCCCCGGCAAAGCCGTTTCTCCTGACCAATGTGAAGATTTTCGACGGCACCAGCGCCAAGCTCATGGAAGGCCAGAACGTTCTGGTGGAAGGAAATCTCATCAAGGCGCTGGTCGACGCGCAGGAAACGGTCGCAGACGCGGACGTTATAGATTGCGGTGGTCGCACACTGATGCCGGGCATGATCGAAGCCCACTGGCACTCCATTCTGGCCGGAATATCGCAAATGGCGGCCATGACAGCCGATATTCCCTATGTGCATCTGGTGGCCGCGCAGGAAGCCGAGCGCACGGTGCTGCGCGGATTCACGACGGTGCGCGATGTTGGTGGGCCGTCTTTCGCGCTCAAGCGCGTCATTGACGAGGGCGGCGTGGTGGGCCCGCGCATTTACCCATCCGGCGCCATGATTTCGCAGACCTCCGGTCACGGCGATTTTCGTATGCGCACCGATCTGCCGCGAAGCGCGCAGAGCGATCTGAGCGTGGCGGAACGGGCGGGCATATCGGCCATTGCCGACGGCGAGGCCGAAGTGCTGCGCCGCGTGCGCGAGCAGTTGATGCTCGGCGCAAGCCAGATCAAGATCATGGGCGGCGGCGGTGTTTCCTCATCTTACGACCCGATCGACGGTATACAGTTCACCGAAGCCGAGACCAAGGCGGCTGTTGCTGCCGCCTCCGACTGGGGCACCTATGTTTGCATTCACACCTATACATCCGCCGGCATTCAGCGGGCGCTGGATTGCGGCGTGAAATCCATCGAGCATGGCCAGCTTGCCGATGAGGAAACCGTCAAGCGCATGGCCGATGCCGATGCGTGGTGGAGCATTCAGCCGTTTCTTTCCGACGAGGATGCCAATCCGAAATCCGACCCGGTGCAGCGCCAGCAACAGCAGCAGATTTCCGACGGCACGGTCAGGGCAATCGAGCTTGGGCGGAAGTACAAGGTCAAGATGGCGCTCGGGACCGACATTTTGTTCAACCCGAAGGGCACTGCGACCCAAGGCAGGCAGTTGGCGAAATTTGCGCGCTGGTATGACAATGCAGACGTGCTGCGCATGCTGACCAGCGGCAATGCCGATCTGGTCGCGCTTTCGGGGCCGCGCAATCCTTATCCGGCAAAACTGGGCCGCATCGAAGCGGGAGCCTATGCGGATATTCTCGTGCTGGATGGCAATCCGCTCGATGATATTTCATTGATTGCCGATCCAGACCGCACGATGAAGCTCATCATGAAGGATGGGCGCATTCACAAAAACACGCTTTCGGCTTGAAGGGGCGCATTTTGAATAGACCAGGTCACTACGCCGTTGCCATTGTCCTGTCCCTTTGCGGCGCACAGGCTGCCAGTGCCGCCGATGCGGTTACCGTTCCGCCGGAGGCGCCGCCCGTCGTGGAAAGCCAGCGCTGGGCCCTGCAAATCACACCCTATGTCTGGGCTGCGGGTCTCAAGGGCGATATTTCGCCTTTCCAGCGCGCACCGACCATCGGCATCGAAAAGTCCTTTTCCGATGTGTTGAGCGATCTCAATTTCAGCGGCTTCGTCAATATCTGGGGCCGCTACGACCGTTTCGTCGTCTCGGGCGACATGATGTATGTCGATACGACCGAAAGCCACGCCTACGGCAACCTGCCGCCACTGCCGATTGCCATTCCATCGGGCACGGTCGTCAAGGGCGATGTGGACAGCAAGCAGTTCATGGCCACGCTGCAAGCCGGTTATCGCGTGGTCGATACGCCCAAATTCACGCTTGATGCGCTGGGCGGCATACGCTTCTGGCATATTTCCAACGATGTGACGGTGAGCGCGCTTGGCCTTTCGCGGAGTTATGGCGAAAGCTTCAACTGGGTCGATCCGGTGGTCGGCACGCGAGCGCTTCTGCGACTCACGGACAATCTCTCCTTGCAGGCACAGGCGGATATTGGCGGCTTCGGTGCCGGATCTGAGCTGACCTGGTCAGTGCTTGGCACGGTCAATTATCTGCTCACCGATCACCTGTCGGTCTCGGCGGGCTACAAGGCGCTGCATGTCGATTATGACCGCGATGGCTATGTGTTCGATTCTCGCCTGAATGGCCCGGTTCTGGGTGTGACCTATCGGTTCTGAACGACAGCATATTGGGGCCGGAATTCTCCGGCCCTTTATACATTTTGATTGAGACTAGCTTTGGCTGCGCCGTGCCTTCATCACCAGATAGGCGATGGCGAGAAACACGAACCAGAATGGCGTGACCTTCAGGGCTGCTGCGGTATCTGGTTCCTGCGCCAGCGCCCACAAAATGAAGGCGAAGAAGGCGAAGACCATGACCACGGCGGCGCGTCCGCCCGGCATTTTGAACGTGGACTTCTCATGCAGATCAGGGCGCTTGCGGCGATATTGCAGATAGGACGCAAGAATGATCGACCAGATGAAGATGAAGAGCAGCGCCGAGATCGTGGTAACGATGGTGAAAGCTTCGATGATGCTCTGGCCCGCATAGAGCAGAACCACGCCTGCCAGCAAGAAGATGCACGAGAAGAATAGCGCGTTGACCGGCACCTTGCGGTTGTTCAACTTGCCGAGCGCCTTTGGCGCCAGCTTCGAAGTGGCGAGGCCGTAGATCATGCGCGAGGTCGAGTAGATGCCCGAATTCGCGCTCGACGTTGCCGAGGTGAGCACCACGAAATTCACCACATGCGCGGCAATGCCTAGACCGGCGAGCGAGAACATGGCGACGAACGGGCTGGAGCTTGGATCGACCTGATCCCAGGGGATCACGGTGATGATCACAAACAGCGCACCGAGATAGAACAGCACCACGCGGATCGGGATCGAGTTGATGGCTTTTGGCAAATTGCGCACCGGGTCTTTGGTTTCCGCTGCGGCGGTGCCGACGAGTTCGATGCCGACAAAGGCGAAGACCGCGATCTGGAAACCGGCGACAAAGCCGAGGAAACCGTTGGGGAAGAAGCCGCCATGGTTCCACAAATGCGCGACCGAGGCCCGGCTGCCGTTCGGCAGGGTAAAGCCGGTCGAGAGCATGTACACGCCGGCGATGATCAGTGCGACGATGGCGACGATCTTGATCAGCGCGAACCAGAATTCGATTTCACCGAAATTGCGAACGGTGGGCAGATTGAGCGCCAGAAGCGTGAAGATCAGCCCAAGTGCCGGTATCCAGAGCGCCAGTTCGGGAAACCAGAACGAGACATAACCCGATACGGCCACCACGTCTGCCACGCCCGTCACGATCCAGCAGAGCCAGTAGGTCCAGCCGGTGAAGAACTGCGCCCATGGGCCGAGATAATCGCCCGCGAAATCTGCGAATGAGCGATATTCGAGATTGGACAGCAGGATTTCACCCAATGCGCGCATCACGAAGAACAGCATGAAGCCGATCACCGCATAGACGAGCAGGATCGAAGGGCCAGCCAGCGAAATGGTCTTGCCCGAGCCCATGAAAAGGCCGGTGCCAATCGCGCCGCCAATGGCGATCAGTTGCAGGTGTCTGTTGGATAGATTGCGCGCAAGGTGGGTATCCTCCTCCCGATCGGAATCGACAGAAGGTTTGGATGCGATGTTCATTCAAACGCCTCTTTTTATCGAGCAGATGCCAGATAGACCGCATCCGCAATTGTGCGCCCAATTGGACGAACGGTGCTTTCTGATAAACGATGAGAACGATGATGGAAACAGCGCGGAATATAATAATTAGGCTAAGATTTGACGCGGAAAGCTCCATTCAAAGCGCTAATATACTATTGATATAACGAGTAGTAGGCTATCTATTAGGGATTTGTGCTTGGGCGCGGCCATGAAAAATCATCGGCGCGACCGGGCGCGGGTTTCTTCTCGACAGGTGCCGGGCGGGTATTTTGGGGGCGTACGCCAAGATTGCCGCCGAGCAAAACGCCGCTCTCGTCCTTATTGATGTCGCGCAGGCTGACGGGTGCGACCCGGTCCACGGGTTTGGACGGGTCTTGCGCACCGGCAGCCGGGAGAGGCTGGCCCTCTTCCTTGCCGCCGCCAAGATAGGCGCGCAGCGGCTTTTCCGCATAGAAGGCGAGCTTGCGCTTGCCAGCCGAAGTGATGTTGATGCCATCATTGCCGCGCAGGCGCGCGGTCTGGCCGTTAATGTCGAAGCCGGTCTGGGTGAAATTGCCGTCTTCATCGATAAAGCCGTCCCAGACATCGGCAAACTTGCCGCCCGCCTTTTCCGTGGTGGTGCGGTAGATTTCATTCAGCGCCAGCATGTCCTGTGACATGCCTTTCGGACGGAAGGCGGGCTGCCCGACCCAGACCAGCGGATAATGGCGGTCATTGATCGCCTTGACGAACTGGTCCACGCGCTTTTGATATTCCGCAGTCCATTCCGGCGAACGTGCGGCGAGGCTGGCGCCATTGGCCGTGATCGCCTGACGATCATTGGAGCCGATCATCACGACGACGGCGGCAGGCTTTTCCTCATCCAGTATCTTGCCGATATTTTCCGGCCAGTTGAAATAGTCCTCACGCACAAAGCCCGACGAACCGTTGATGCGGGTTGTGACCGTCAGATCCGGATCGGACGCAAAGGCCACATCGAGCCCTTCGGCAAGGCCGCTGCTGATGAAATCACCGACCACCAGCACCTTTTTTGCATCCGGGTTTTTCTCGATGACAGGCACGGTGGGCACTGCCACCTGTGGCGCGGCTTTACGGGTGACGGGAGACGTCGCCTTGGGTGCGCGTTTCGGCTTTGGTCGGCTCTGCTGGGGCCGGGGCTGCTCATATTGGCGTTGCGGTTGTCGCGAACCAAACAGCAAGTCGAAAAGCGTCCGTGGCCGTTCCTGCGCTGATGCACTGGCAAGACCGGAAAGCAGCAGCGTCAGCGCTGCCAGCATGACACTGGCCGCCTTCAACATTTCGACTGCAATCCGAGATTTGCGCATCAGTTCCGCTTTCGTTGCAAAGCCATCATAATACGGCATGGCGCAAAAATGAAACGGAGCGCGCTTCGTGGGAAACGCGCTCCGATAAATCTGCGGTTCGTCTTAACGGCGACGCAGGACTGACAGCACTTCCTTGCTCGGATGTCCATCCGGCTGCAAGCCGTTGCGCTGCTGGAAGGCTTCGATGGCTTTACGCGAGGTGGAGCCGATCTTGCCGTCGATATTACCGTCGTAATAGCCGAGCGCCTTGAGATGCGTCTGCAATTCCTGACGCTCGTTCATGGTGATCGGGGTGAACGGACGATTCCAGTCCTGACGCAGCCCCTGATAGCCACTGATGCGGTCTGCCAGAAGGCCGACAGCCAGCGCATATTTGTCAGCATTGTTGTAGCGCTTGATGACGAAGAAGTTCTTGGTCATCAGGAATGCCGGGCCCTTGCGGCCATCCGGCACCTTCAGCGTCACCTTTTCGCTCGGGTCGGGGAATGCACGCCCATTGGCGCGCACGACGCCGCGCTTTTGCCATTCGGCGACAGTCAGCGAACCGGATGGGAACTTGCCGCCCGCCGGAAGCACCACTTCGTAACCCCATGTCCGGCCCGGCTGCCAGCCATTGCGGTGCAGCAGATTGGCGGCAGTGCCCAGCGCATCGGGAATGGAATTCCAGATGTCGCGCTTGCCATTGCCATCCATATCGACTGCATAGGCCTGATAGCTGGTCGGGATGAACTGCGTGTGGCCAAGGGCGCCTGCCCACGAACCAGACAGATGCCCGCGGTCGATATCGCCGGTCTGGAGAATTTTCATCGCGGCGATCAGCTGTGTGCGGCCATATTTGGCGCGCTTCGGATCGGCATAGGCCAGCGTCGCGAGCGAACGAACCGCATCGCGCATCACGTCGTCGCGCTTGAGAATCTCGCCGTAATTGCTTTCCATTGACCAGATGGCGAGCAGAATATTCCGATCAACCGAAAAGCGCTGTTCGATGCGCTGCAGCCACGGGCCCCATTTGCGCGCCATGCTCTGGCCGACGCCGGTGGAATCTTCGTTCACACGATTGTCGATGTAATTCCAGACAGGCTCGGTGAATTCCGGCTGATACCGCGCCTTCTCCAGCACGACGGGATCGGCAGCATCGACACCGCGGAAGGCGCGGTCGAAGGTGGAAGGCGAAACGCCGGCGTTGATGGCAACCGGACGGAAATTCGCCACCCACTGGCGAAATTTCGCATCGGCAAAAGCCGAACCGGTCGAAAGGGTGGATGCCAGCACCACAACGGCAACCGTAGCGGTCGCCTTGAGCTTCAGCGTCTGTCCCAGTGTGAATGGAAATCGCAGCATTCTGTGTTTCCCTTCTGCAATCTTCATGCCGGAACGTCTTGTTTTCCGGCGTGTTTCTTAAGAATGTCGATGCCGCTCGGTTCAGATTGCATGCGCTAACTAATACCATCCACTGTTGCAATTTGGCAGTGTAAAATTGGCATCGACCAGTTGAATGTTCAAATTATAGTCTGTCGGTTAGCATTTGGTTTACCATGGGCGGCGCTGCGGTAAAATTTGCCGGAAAATTGGAAAAATTTTTGAATCAAGCAACATTAAGAATGGTTCATTTAATGTGATGGTATGATCCATGTAATTTCGTCGTTCTTTAATGAAATAGCCTTATTTGAAATTCAGTTGCTTCAATGCTTTGATAGCAAGATTGCATTAGTGAAAATCGAGGAGACGAATGAGTTCGATCCGCAAAATCCGCAAAGCCGTTTTCCCCGTTGCCGGTCTCGGCACCCGGTTCCTTCCCGCCACCAAATCGATCCCCAAGGAAATGCTGACGGTCGTGGACAAGCCCGTCATTCAGTATGTGGTCGATGAAGCGCGTGAGGCTGGTATCGAACATCTGATTTTCGTCACCGGGCGCAACAAGGCGGTCATCGAAGATTATTTCGATGCGCAGGTCGAGTTGTATGCCACACTTGCCGAACGCGGCAAAAAGGCCGAACTCGATCATCTTCAGGATTTGCAGCCGCAGCCGGGCACGACGAGTTTTACCCGTCAGCAGGTTCCGCTGGGCCTTGGTCACGCGGTCTGGTGTGCACGTGAGCTGGTCGGCGATGAGCCGTTCGCGCTTCTGCTGCCGGATATGGTGATGCAGTCGAAGAAGGGCTGCCTCGCCGAAATGGTCGAGCTGTACGAAAAGACCGGCGGCAATGTCATCGCGGTGCAGGAATGCGACCCGGAAGAGGCGCATAAATACGGCATCGTCGGCAAGGGCAGTGCAATCGGCTCCGGTTTCGAGATTACCCAGATGGTTGAAAAGCCCGCCAAGGGCACTGCACCGTCCAATCTCTACATCAATGGCCGTTACATTCTGCAGCCGGAAATTTTTGAGCTTCTGAGCAAGCAGGAAAAAGGCGCTGGCAACGAAATCCAGCTCACCGATGCCATGCTGAAGCTGGCCGATGCGCAGAAATTCTATGGCTTCGACTATCAGGGCCGCACCTTCGACTGCGGTTCCAAGGCAGGCTTCATCGAAGCCAATGTCGCGTTTGCGCTGTGGCGCAAGGACATCCGCCCCTCGGTGGAAGTGTCGATCAGCGAATTGCTGGAAACGATCAAGCCAGCCTGAGTTGGGTGCCTGAAAATCGAAAACCGCCTTCAGTCTTGAAGGCGGTTTTTTTTGTTGCCCGCTTCTAGTGGATTGAATTTGACGTTTGAATCCGGGCTGACATAGATGCTGTTTCAAACGTCAAATTCGAAAAATCCACTAGATACATATACTTGCTAGTGGTCTTTTTGATTCCAACATTTGCTCAGCGCGTGAACCGAGGGATGCAAATGTTGGAATCAGACCACTAGCGCTGCACTTTCACGCCGAGATAAATGCTGTTGGAGTTATATTCTCGTGTAGAAACCTGGCTCGTCAGGAATTCATGGCGCAAGCGCGCATCAAGCCCGACGAAGCGGTTGATCCAGTAAGTCGCGCCGATCTGTGCACCCAGCGTATAGTCCGTGCCGGTGCCATCCTTGTTCGCGCGGATGAGCGTGTCGACCCTGCCATTGAGGCTGAGGTCCGACCGGATGCGATGCGTGACGTCGAGGCTCGCAAATTGCAGCAGCGAACCGGCAATGCCCGGCGTGGTGGACATATCCACGGTGGTTTGTGAATAAAGCCGCACATCGGTGCCACGCAATGGCGACCAGTTGAGCGCGGCATTGATCGACGGTCCGCTGACTGCTCCAAGCCGGTCATCATCGCTGTTGGCGCGCATATAGCCTGCGGCGAACTCGCCGTTCAGCTTTTCGCCCATATCGACCATCAGGCCGCCGCGCAGGGCGAATTGCGAACCGCTGCGTTCAAAGCCGTTGCTATCCACGCGCTCGTCGAAAATGCGCTTGCCGAGTTCCACTTCGGCGAATGGCTTGATGGCCTGCGACATGGAGAAACCGCCGCGCAGCGTGATGCTGGCATAGGTGTTGTCGCGATCCTTCTGGCTGACAGTGCCGCCGGAAGGCAGTTCCGCATCGCCATACATATCGTGTTCGACGCGGCCCGTGGCGCGACCGAAAATCAGCCCCGTATCGTGCTCGACGCCGAGGCTGCCATTGAAGGTGTGAACCAGCGGGCGCTGCAAGGCGCCAACCACGCCATTCGGATTGGAGGCGCTTTCACGCCGCAGCCGATAACCCGCGCCCGTATTGACCGTGGTTTGGTCGGTCAGATCGAGGCGCAGATTGCCCTGAATGTCGAGCTGCGGTTCGCTCACATCCTGACCGGAAATGGATTTGCTCAGCGTGCCCGATGCATCGAGCGTCGCCTGATGCCGCGCCCAGTCGGATTGCGCATTGAGGCGCAGCGTGGTTTCCGATAGCACTGCACTCGAACCGGACGCACTATTGTCGCCGTTCGATGTCGCGCGAATGCCTTGCTCAAGCGAAGGGCGCAGAACGAACGATCCGGCGCGGAGGCCAACCGGCGCGAAGGGGTCTGCCTCCTGTGCCGGCCCGCGCCCCTGTTCGGGTGACTGGCGCATATTTTCGCGCTGCACACGCCCGCTATCGCTATCCGCTTCGTTTGTGATCGCGCCAACCCGCATGGCGTCAAGCGGTTGATCATCGAGCGGCGCCGCCGGGGCAGGCTGTGGCTGGGCGTCCGCTGCAACCGCATTATCCTGCATCGGCGCGAAAAAGGTGTCGGAACCATCATCGCTCCCGCCACCGTTGGCGCTATCGGAACGGCCGGGGGCTGCCAGCCCGCGCGCGGCGAGCGTATCCGGCGACGAGGCGGAAAGCACGTCTTCCGGCACACTGCCGCGCAGATAGGCATCCTGAGCATGCGAGAGGGAAGGGACGATAGCCATCGCCGCGCCCGCCAGAAACAGGCTTCTCAGCCTGCGGGCAATGGGCGTCGAACCGCCGGATAGAGGCATGGCAAATGGCATATGTGATTTCAAACCGTTGCAACGTGGTGGATGAACGGTAAAGGCACATGGTTAATTCTTGGTTGCCATCGGCGATGTTGCGCAACGAAAGCAATCATTTGTGGGTAATAAAAGCTTGGACAACGGGCAGCGAAGAGGCTAACGCTTTGCGCCATGGAAAAGCTCGATCAAACCCAGATTTCGACGGGTGCGGAAGCGGCCATCGCTTCGGCGCTCCGGACCATTCGCACCGAAAACGAAGGACTTGCCGCGCTTGAAGAAGCGCTGCGCAATGGTTTGTCCGGTCCCTTCGCACAAGCGGTAAAACAGATCGCCACCGCCAAGGGGCGTCTGGTCGTTACCGGCGTCGGCAAGAGCGGCCATATCGGCGTCAAGCTTGCCGCCTCTTTTGCCTCGACGGGCACGGCTGCTTTCTTCGTGCATTCGGCGGAGGCCAATCACGGCGATCTCGGCATGATTGGTCGTGACGATGTGATCCTTGCGATTTCTTGGTCCGGCGAAACGGCAGAACTTAAGGGCATCGTCAATTATTCGCAGCGTTTCCGCATTCCGCTGATTGCAATCACCTCGCGTGAGGATTCCGCACTCGGTCGCGCTGCAACTGTCGTGCTCCAGCTGCCCAAGACGGCAGAAGCCTGCCCGCACGGGCTGGCGCCAACCACTTCAACCATTATGCAGCTCGCCATCGGCGATGCGCTGGCGATTGCGCTTCTGGAAGCACGCGGGTTTACACCGAGCGATTTCAAAACCTTCCATCCGGGTGGTTCGCTGGGTGCGAGCCTCATCCATATCCGCGATATCATGCATCGCGGAGAGCGCATTCCGCTGGTAGCCGCTGGAACGGCCATGCCAGCCGCGATGAAAGTGCTGGCGCAAAAGAGTTTCGGTTGCGTGGTTGTGGTCGATGAGAGCGGCGAACTGGCCGGTATCGTCACGGACGGCGATATTTCGCGCAATCTGCACCGCAATCTGTCGGAACTGGCGGTCGATGACATCATGACCCGCAAGCCGAAGACGGTCGATCAGAACATGCTGGCCACTGCTGCACTCAACACGATCAACGAAAACCACATCGGCGCACTGATCGTGGTCGAGGACAACCGCCCGGTCGGTCTCGTGCATTTCCACGATCTGCTGCGGATTGGGGCTGTCTGATTAAGGGAGTAGGGGAGTAAGGGAGTAGGTTGACGACCAGCGCATAACATACTGACCTATTCCCCTATTCCCCTATTCCCCTATTCCCCTATTCCCCTATTCCCCTATTCCCCTATTCCCCTAAACAGCTACCTCTATCTCCAGCGTCACTGCATCGAAGGCCACGACGCGAACTTCAGTACCTGCGGGCAGGTCCGGCCCTTTCACACGCCATGTCGTATCGTTGATGCGAATGCGTCCGCGCCCATTGATGATGGGCTCGGTCAGTGTGGTGCGCTGACCAACCAGCTGTTCGCCGCGCCGGTTGAGCAGAGGCTCGTCCAGATTTTCGCTCTTCGAGCCAAAGAAACGGCGTCCTGCCAGCGCGAAGACCACGGCCAAAACAAGAAAGACGACCAGTTGGACCTGCCAGCCAAAAGCGCTGGTCGATGACAGGAGAAAAGCCATCCCCCCTGTCACCAGTGCGGCGAGGCCGAACCAGATGAAGAAAATGCCGGGCGCCAGAATTTCGAGAATGAGCAGGACCAGCCCGAGGACCAGCCAGCTCCAGATGCCAAGTTCGGACAGAAATTCGATAATCATGGCGCTCCACCCCTGATTTAGCCGCGACCGGTCGGCGGAACGCTGCGCGCGCGCGAAATGCCCGGCGATGGCGGTGTCGGGTCAACGGGCTTGTTGCCGTCGCCGAACACTTCCCGCGCAATGGCCCCGATCCCGCCGAGCGAACCAATCAGCGAGCTTGCTTCCAGCGGCATCAGCACGACCTTCTGGTTCTTGGCGCTGGCGATATTGCTGAGCGCTTCGGTGTATTTCTGCGCCACGAAGTAATTGAGCGCCTGCACATTGCCGTTGGCGACAGCGTCCGACACCAGCGTCGTGGCCTTAGCTTCGGCTTCGGCGAGACGCTCGCGGGCTTCCGCTTCGCGCTTGGCTGCTTCCAGCTTGCCCTCGGCTTCGAGAATTTGCGACTGCTTCTGTCCCTCAGCGCGCAGAATCTGGGCATTGCGGTCGCCTTCGGCTTCCAGAACCTGTGCGCGCTTGTCACGCTCCGCCTTCATCTGACGGGCCATCGAGGTGACGATATCTGCGGGTGGATTGATATCCTTGATTTCCACGCGGGTCATCTTGATGCCCCACGGATGGGCTGCTTCGTCCACCACACGCAGCAGGCGATCATTGATCGCATCGCGGTTGGAAAGCAATTCGTCTAGATCCATTGAGCCCATAACGGTACGAATGTTGGTCATGGTGAGATTGAGGATCGCATATTGCAGGTTGGCCACCTGATAGGCGGCCTGCGCGGCGTTCAGCACCTGATAGAAGGCAACGCCGTCGACGCCGACAATGGCGTTGTCACGAGTGATGACTTCCTGCGTGGGCACGTCCAGCACCTGCTCCATCATATTGAGACGCGCACCGATGCGGTCGAAGAACGGGACAATCAGATTGAGGCCCGGATTGAGCGTGCGCGTATAGCGACCGAACCGTTCCACCGTATAGTTGAAACCCTGCGGCACCGTCTTGATGCCCGCGAAGAGTGTCGCCAGAACCAGCGCAGCCAGAATGAGCAGCGTGATGTCGAAACCTGTCATTGTCTAACCCTCGTCCGTTAGGGGAGTAGGTGAGTAAGGGAATAAGGGAGTATGAAAACCTATTCCCTTACTGCCTTATTCCCCTAATCCCTTATATTATACCCATCCCAGCAATTCGCGCCGTACCATCGTTTCGATGACTTTCATGCCCTCTGCGCTGTCGTTGAGGCAAGGGATGTGGCTGAAATTTTCGCCGCCGTTTTCATGGAAAAGGTGTGCGGCTTCATTGCCGATCTCGTCAACCGTTTCGAGGCAGTCCACGACGAAGCCCGGATTGAGAACCGCCACGGATTTCACGCCCTGTTTCGCCAGATTTTCCACGGTTTCATCCGTGTAGGGCTGCAGCCATTCCTCCGGTCCAAAACGGGACTGGAAGGTGGAACGAAACTGATTTTCATCCATGCCGAGCCGGATGCGCAACAGGCGCGAGGTTTCCAGACATTGTTCGCGATAAGGGTCGCCCTTGTCGGAATAGCTTTTCGGAATGCCGTGATAGGACGCGAGGATCACTTCCGGCGCGAAGGACAGTGTTGCAAGATGGCTTTCGATGGAGCGCGCCAGCGCTTCGATATAGACCGGTTCCGTTTCATAAGACGGAATGGTGCGGATTGCTGGCATGAAGCGCTTTTTCATCAGCGCTTCGAAAAACTTGTCGTTCACCGTCGCGGTCGTGGTGGCCGAATATTGCGGATAGAGCGGGAACACGACGATACGCTCGCAGCCTTGTTGCAGCAGGCGGTCGGTCACGCTTTCAATGGATGGCTGGCCATAGCGCATCGCCCAGTCCACGATGACGTTCGGAATGTCGGTGAGCGCGGTTGCCAGCTTTTCACCTTGCGCGCGCGTATAGGTGCGCAATGGCGACTCGTTCTTCTCGTGGTTCCAGATGCGGTCATAGAGCTTGCCGGAACGCTTGGGGCGCGTATTGAGCACGATGCCGTAAAGGATCGGATACCAGAACAGGCGCGACCATTCGATCACGCGGCGGTCGGACAGAAACTCTGCAAGATAGCGCCGCATCGGGGCGTAACTCGTGCCGTCCGGCGTCCCCAGATTGACCAGCAGAACCCCAACTTTGGGCAGTTTGGCCTGCGCGGGCTGAGTTGGGTTCTGTTGCACGGTGTCCATCTTACTCATGAGCCGACTCCTATCCCGCTGGAAAATAGAGCATTTCCAGCAAAAGTTTGAAACGGTTTTACGCGGGAAACGCGCAGTAAGCAAAGGCCAGAAAAAGCGACAAATTACAATCCTGACAATTGCAGACAACAAAAAATTCAAGCGAAGCGAGCATAGCCCGCGCCGCTTGAAGGGGAAGAGATGTTATGTTTCGCTTTAAAGCGGTTCCGGTTAAAACAGAATCTCGGAACCGCTATATCTGTTTGTTTTTACGCATTATCCTGCGCAAAACCGCTACGCACTTTTGCTGGAAATGCTTTAGCTGGTTGCGCGACGGGACAGTGAGAAGCGCGAGCCTGCCGACGAGGTGCAGTTGAGCTGGTTTTGCGAAACCAGAGCACAATTGACCTTGGACGAGGTGCCGCGCACGATCGAGCGCATGTCGATTTCAACGAGCTGCGGCGACTGATAGCGATAATTGCCTTCGGCGAGCCGTTCGTTGGTGTCGGTGGTGCGGGTTTCGAAGATACCGCCATTGAACGACGATACAATGCCGTTTGGATCGACCCAGCTGCCTTCGATGCCACTCGGTGCGCGGGAGACAGTTGGAACATTGCCGCCGACCGGTCCGGTCGTTTCGCAAGCCGCCAGCACAAGCGACATGACGGCAAGTGGGGCAACGATGCGGAAGCTTTTCATGTCCATGCTTTCTCCAAAATGGGGATAATGACGTGTGATGAATCGAAATTTACACGAAAACAAGTCCCCAATGTGAGGATTGGCCGCCAGATGTGTTAATTTATTGGTAATGATGCAAAATCGCCGCGCAGATGCCGGCTTTATGCCGTGAATATCAGCCCGAAGGATATAAGCATCAGCAAGACAAGCAGACCCGCCGACCACTTCAAAACGCGACTGATAAGGGGGGCGATCCGGGAGGGATTGTTCTTGACGGAGCGACGTGCTGCGAGGGACTTGGCCGTCTGGTAGAGGGCCAGATAAACAACCATCGAGACCAGTCCGATTGTCCATCCCGTCTGCACAAGCTGGCTCGGATGCCCCGGCACGCCCAGAATCCACGGCAGGATCAGCAGTCCGCTGAGCAGGGCTACGAGATCGGGAAAGCGGTCTGCCACTATGCGCCTTAATTGACCGGACATGTCTGGAAAATCACATCAGTTTCGTTCGGATGCGCTGAGGTGCCAAGGCCCGGTCGATGCCGGGCCTTGGCTTCATTGCATCAACGCACCAGCACGTTGCGGAACTGCCATGGGTCCTTGGTGTCGAGGTCTTCCTCGAACAGATGCCCGCGACCTTCCAGTGGCGTCCAGTCGGTATAATAGCCTTTCACGGGGCCAAGATACTGCATCTGGACTTCGAGGCAGCGGCGATAGTCGATTTCGTCAGTTTCAACGATGCCGCTTGTCGGGTTTTCCAGCGCCCAGACCATTCCAGCCAGCACGGCGGACGAAACCTGCAGGCCCGTCGCATTTTGATAGGGCGCAAGCTTGCGCGCTTCCTCGACGGTCAGCTGCGAGCCATACCAGTAGGCGTTCCTGTCATGACCATAGAGCAGGACGCCCAGTTCGTCGGAACCGTCGAGAATTTCCGCTTCTTCCAGCACATGCTGGACGGGCTGGGCCTTGCCGCCCGCGCCGAACATTTCGTCGAGCGAGAGAATGGCGTCATTGCTCGGATGATAGGCATAATGACAGGTCGGACGGTAATCGAGTTTGCCCTTCTTATCCCGCACGGTGAAGTAATCGGAGATGGAGATCGCCTCGTTGTGGGTGACGAGCAGGCCGAATTGCGCGCCGAGGGTCGGGCACCAGGTGCGAATGCGCGTATTGCCGCCGGGCTGTTCGAGGAAAATTGCCGCCTTCGTGCCCTTCTTCTGCTTGCGTGCATTTTTCGGCTTCCACTTTTCGTGGCTGCCCCAGCCGAGTTCGGCAGGCTGTAAGCCTTCGGAAATGAAGCCTTCGACGGACCACGTATTCCAGAACGTGTTGAACGGTTTCGGTTCCTTTGCGCGCTGCGTGTCGCGTTCGGCGATGTGAACGCCCTTCACGCCAGCCTTTTTCATCAGCTTGGCCCAGCCATTGCGGTCATTGGCCGCCGGTTCGGTGAAGTCGAGCTTGAGTTCCGTCGCCAGATCGACCAGCGCCTTCTTGACGAACCACGACACCATGCCCGGATTGGCACCGCAGCACGACACGGCGGTCGGGCCGCCGGGGTTCTTGCGCTTTTCTGCCAGGAGGGTTTCGCGCAGCGCATAATTGGTGCGCGCGGCATTGTCCATCTTGTCATCGAAATAGAAGCCGAGCCAAGGCTCGACCACGGTGTCGATATAAAGCGCGCCGTTCTTGCGGCTATAGTGCATCAGATCGACCGATCCGGTATCGACCGACAGATTGACGACGAAAGCCTGTCCTTCCGCACCTTTCAGGAACGGGTCCAGCACTTCTGCGTAATTATCCTTGGTGATCGCCTGCTTGACGAAACGAATGCCCTTGTCGTCAAGGATCTTGCGGTTTTTCTCGCTCGGGTCGATCACGACCATCCGCGATTTGTCGAATTTGAAATGGCGTTCTATCAGCGGCAGGGTACCGCGCCCGATCGACCCAAAGCCGATCATGATTACGGGGCCGGTGATCTCGCTATAGACTTGCCATTTCGCTTTCGCCATTTTCTTCCTCTGTGTGAGCCGCAGAAATTGCGGCGTTGCGCTCTGTAACCGTTCGACGGCAGGATTGAAACCGGAACGATAGCACAACTTCATACAAAGAAAGAAACGTCACACCCCTATGACATGCAGACGTGTTTAACGCATTTTAGGATTTTAGCCTTCAATCAGCTTGGCGCGGATCATGCCGCGCAGTGAATTGCCGACGAGAATATTACGCGCGTTTTTGAGATCGTCTACGGAAACTATCCCCTCAGAGACCACGCTGTTGTTCAAAAGCTCGCGGCGCAGAACGCCATCCAGCAGCCCGCAGGATAGAGCAGGCGTCACACAGGTCGTACCGCCAATATCGAGGAAAATCGACGTGATGGTGCCTTCGCAGACCTCATCGCGGTCATTCAGCAGGATGACCTCGTCCACTTCCGCGGAAGAATATTCCTCACGCGCGGCGATATAGGCCTGACGGCACGTGGTCTTGTACCGAAGCAGCGGGTCGTCATGTTTGAGGCGGGTGCGTGCAATCGCTATGCGCCATGTCGTCTGCTGCGGCAGCGGCGCATAATTAAAGGCAGCAACATTGGCGACGCCATCCGGCGCCAGCGTGAGACGCAGTTTCAGGGCGTGGTCGCCGGAGCCTGCATTTTCAATCTGCTGGCGGATGGCGTCCATATTGCAGGAGAAACCAAGTTCGCGCGCGGACTGTTCCAGTCGCGCCAGATGCAATTGCAGCCGCAGAACCCCGGACAGAGGCTCCCATCGCATGGTTTCAATCAGCTGATATTCTGGTTCCGCACAGACGGTTTTTGCCCCGTCGCGAACCGTGCTTTCAGAAGGCATTCCTCATACTCCGCTTGCGCCGTGGAATCGAAAACCACGCCGCCCCCGACATTGAAGATTGCACGATTTTCGTCGAGAAGCGAGATCGTGCGGATGGCGACATTGAAACGCATGCGTCCGCTTGGCTCAATCCAGCCGAGCGAACCGCAATAAATGTCACGTGGGTTGGGTTCCAGCTTGCGCAGGATTTCCATGGCGCTGATTTTCGGCGCGCCGGTAATCGAACCGCAGGGGAAAAGGGCTGCAAATAGCGACCGCAGGGGAATATCGCTTTTCAGCCTTGCTCGTACCCGACTGATCATTTGGTAAACCGTAGGGTAAGTTTCAACCCGGAAAAGTTCTGGCACCTCCAGCGTGCCGACTTCGCTGATGAGCGATATGTCGTTGCGCAGCAGATCAACGATCATGCGATTTTCCGCCTGGTTTTTTGGATCGTTCATCAGAAAGGTGCGATTAGCCTCGTCTTCCTCAGGCGTCGCTCCGCGCGGCATGGTGCCTTTCATGGGATGGGTTTCGATCCACCCATCGGCATCCACCTCGAAGAAAAGCTCTGGCGAACGCGACAGGACTGTCGGACCGCCGAGATCGCAATAGGTCGCGTAGCGAACCGGCTGACGTGCGGCGAGCGCGTTGAACAGCACCAGCGGATCACCGCCCCATTCCGCATGAACCGGAAAGGTCAGGTTGCCCTGATAGCAGTCACCTTCGCGCAAGTGTCGGTGCAGGCGGTCGAACCGCGTTTTATATTCGGCTAGCGTCCATTCGGCGACAGGATCGCGCAGATAGGTCGCATTATCATTGCCACGATGATGCAAAACTTCGTCAGATGGCCCGTCGAAGACGCCGAAGCACAGCATAGGGGCCTTGCGCCCGGTCGGCAGGAGGGGCTTCAGCTTCGGTTCAAGAAGATAGCCGGCCTCATAGGAAAGATAGCCCGCAAGCCATTTCCCATCCGCATGGGCGTGTTGCATGGCATCCCATGCGGCATCGAATTCATCCGGCTCGTCGGCACGGATGATTGACGATGGGGCCGCGAAAAGCACGTCGCGGCCCGCCTTATCGTCCCGAAACAGGATCAGCGGTTTGTTACCCGTTCGGGTCACTGTCGCCTCAGTCTTCCATGGCTTCGAGTTCGTCGATGATGCCTTCGATCACCGACAGACCTTTGCTCCAGAAGTTCGGGTCGGTGGCATCGAGACCAAACGGAGCCAGAAGTTCCGTGTGATGCTTGGTGCCGCCCGCTTTCAGTATGTCGAAATATTTCTGCTGAAAGCCCTTTTCGGAATTCTGGTAGACGGCATAGAGCGAGTTCACCAGACAATCGCCGAAAGCATAGGCATAGACATAGAATGGCGAGTGGATGAAATGCGGGATATAGGTCCAGAAGGTCTCGTAGCCCGGATTGAGCCGCACCGCTTCGCCGAGGCTTTCGCGCTGCACATCCATCCAGATTTCACCGATGCGCTCCGACGTCAATTCGCCTTCGCGGCGCTCGGTGTGGATGCGGCGCTCGAACTGGTAGAAGGCGATCTGGCGCACGACCGTATTGATCATGTCTTCGGCCTTCTGGGCCAGCATGGCCTTGCGTTCGCGCTTGTCCTTCGTCCGCTCCAGCAGCGAACGGAAGGTCAGCATTTCGCCGAAGACCGAAGCGGTTTCGGCCAGCGTCAGCGGGGTGGAGGCCATCAGCGCGCCCTGGCCACCAGCCAAAACCTGATGCACGCCATGGCCCAGTTCATGGGCAAGCGTCATCACATCGCGCGGCTTGCCCATATAGTTGAGCAGAACATAAGGATGCGCAGATGGCACGGTCGGATGGGCGAAAGCGCCCGGAGCCTTGCCGGGACGCACTGGCGCGTCGATCCAGTTCTTGTCGAAGAAATCCTTGGCAATCGCGGCCATTTCCGGCGCAAAATTGCCATAGGCCGAAAGCACGGTATCGCGCGCTTCATCCCACGAAATCAGGGCCTGCGGGGTTTCCGGCAGTGGTGCGTTGCGGTCCCAGTTTTCCAGCTTGTCTAGGCCGAGCCACTTGGCCTTCAGCGCATAATAGCGGTGCGAAAGGCGTGGATAGGCGTCTTCGACTGCCTTGGCGAGCGCATCCACAACCTCGCGTTCCACGCGGTTTGCAAGGTGGCGACTGTCGGCAATGTCCTGAAAACCGCGCCAGCGGTCGGAAATTTCCTTGTCCTTGGCCAGCGTGTTGGTGATCAGCGTGAAGGTGCGCAGATTGGCGCCGAATGTCTTGGCGAGCGCTTCGGACGCCTTTTTGCGCACCGCGCCATCAGCGTCCTGCAACATGTTCAGCGTCGGTTCGATGGCGAGTTCCTGGCCGTCGATCTCGAAGCGCAGGCCCGACATGGTTTCATCAAACAGGCGGTTCCATGCGCCGAAACCGGTGATCGACTTTTCGTGGAAAAGCTGTTCCAGCTTGTCGTCGAGCTGATAGGGCTTGTCCTTACGCAGATCGGTCAGCCACGGGCGATAATGGCCGATTGCCGCATTGGCATCCATGGCCTTGTCGAGAATTGCATCATCGATGCGGTTCAGTTCGAGACTGAAGAAAATGAGATGCGTGCTGGCGTCGGTCAGCTTCTGCTGCACATCGCCAAAAAGCTTCATGCGCTTCGGATCGGTCGTGTCGCCGTAATAATAGAGCCCGGCATAGGAGGCGATGCGCCCCATCAGTTCGTCCAGCGCTTCGAATTCCTTGATCGCATCGGCAAAATTGCCGCCATCGGCCTTGGCCGCTTCAGCACCCAGCTTGCCCTTCCAGCGTTCTTCGAAGGAGGCTGAATCCTTCATCGCTTTCTCGATATCGCCCTTGAGCTGCGGGCTGTCGGCTGCGGGATAAAGATCGGCAAGGTTCCATTCCGGCAGTGTGCCGAGATCGGCCTTTGCGGTAGCGGCGCTATCGCCGGATGGGGCCAGAACCGGTACGGGAAGAAGTGCGTTGAACGAAGCAGAGTCTGAAAAACGGGTCATAAGCATTCTCCTATTGGCCTTCTTCTCGCATGTCTTGCCGGGATCGCCAAGAGGGGCAACACAGCGGTACAACCGGTGTTATGTAAGCAGCCAATAAATTGTCAGTAACTTCCGCGATTACTTTTTGGGCGCTTCAAGCATTGAGTGTTTTTTAGACGAAAATTTTGTGAAACTAGCGTCAGATACTGTTTTAAGGTCTTGCAATTGTTGGCGGTTTGGCTCCAAATAGCGCGCCTGGAGCAGTAAACTTTTGTTGATTTTTTAACAGTTTAATGTGTCCGGGCGCGGGAACTCCACAGGTTGATTAAAGCTTTAATGGGCACGCGCATTCTCATAGCGGATGATGATCCGATTCACCGACGCAATATTGAAGCGATGGTCCAGCGCATGGGGTATCGCACGATCCTGGCTGACGGGGGCAATGGCGCGCTTGGTTTCGCGACGCAGCGCAAGGATATTGCGCTGATCCTGCTCGACATGGCCATGCCGGACATGGATGGTCTCAGCGTTCTCGCCAAAATGCGCGATGTGGGCGTGACCATACCGGTGATCGTGCTGGTTCAGGGCGAAGACCTGAACAGGGCCTTGCAGGCGGTGAAGCTTGGTGCAGTGGATTTCGTGACCACGCCGGTGGTTCCTGAGCGCGTCCAGCTTTCGATTTCAAATGCGCTGAAACTTGATGCGCTCGCCCACGAGGTGCGGCGCAACCGTTCGCTCAGAACACATTTTCCGCTTTCCGACATCATTGCCAGAAGCCCCGATATGGAGCGGGCGATGGTCGCCGCACGACGCGCTGCCGCATTGGATGCGCCGCTTCTTCTCGATGGGGAACCAGGCAGCGGCAAGGAAACGCTGGCCCGCGCCATTTGCAGCGCTGGCGCGAGATGGCGCGAAACTTTCATCACCGTCGATTGCCGCACACTGACAACGGACAATGTGGACCAGATCCTGTTCGGCGCGCCGGAAAAGCCACGCATGGGCGGTTCCGCGATCACGGGGCCGGAGGGGGTTTTCGGCAAGCTGGCGAGTGCCGATGGCGGCACGCTTTATCTGGATGAGGTCGGGTTCCTGCCGCGTCATGCCCAGATGCGGCTCTATTCGGCCATGCAAACGGGGCAGTTCGAGGCGGCGGGCGTTCAATACCCGTTCAATGCGCGCGTCATGGCTTCCACGACGCAGCCGTTGAGCGATCTGGTGCATACGGGGCGGTTCCATCCGGGCCTTGGCCAGTTGCTGGGGTCTTTCATGTTGCCGGTTCCCGCCTTGCGCAACCGTTCGGAAGATATTCCGGTCCTGCTGCACCATTTCACGATGCGTTTTGCCAGCGAGGAGCGGCGCGGCCATATCACCGGCATTGCGCCGCATGTGCTGGAACGGTTGCGGGTCTATGATTGGCCGGGCAATGTGCGCGAGTTGAAGAATGCGGTTTTCCGCGCCGTTTTGCTGTGCGAGACCTCCGAGCTGACCATGGCGGATTTTGCCGAACTGATGAGCAATGTTGACGGCTGGACGGGTGCGCCCCAGACAGGCGCGAGGGTGGCGACTCATGCCGGTATCGCATCCGGCAGGGTCGCGCCCGGTGTCATCAGCGGCACAAATGCCGATGGCGAAGTGCGGACCCTTGCCGCCGCCGAAGAAGAGATGATCCGCTTCGCGCTGGCACATTACGACGGGCAAATCAGTGAGGTCGCGCGTCGTTTGGGCATCGGAAGGACCACGCTTTATCGGAAGCTCAAGGAATATGGCATTGATGTGACCTCCATATCCGGCAGGGGATTCGATGACGGTCAGGATGGTGACAGTACCCCTTTCCGACGCTCCGCAGGATAGTGAAATCAGCCTAAATATTTGAATTTCAATAGTTTCTAATATTCGCTTTTTGGCGGATGGATAGGCTGTTGCCAATTAAAGACTGTTAATAGTTTTTTTACCATAGCGAAAATAGATGCGCTCCTGTGTCTTTTTTGCCATGGTGTTTCCGCATTTGTTGTTCACTAAGCGTCCATTAACCATTAAATCCGACAATTGGATCTATGGCGGAACGAAGCGGATTTCGTGCGGCGCTCAGAAAAGGTCACTTGGAAAGAGAGCTGCGGGCGAGACCAATTGCAACTGTCGTGACTGACAGTTGCCGCGAGTTTCAGACTTGTAGCCTCTGGGGGCGGACAAAACGGTAAGGCGATACGATTCGATGAACAGCATATCGACCATGAAAGCGCGTTTCGCGAATGTCTGGAATAAAACCCGGATCGGTGCGACGACGCGTCTGTCTCTCTCGTTTTCCCTTGTTGCGGCGGCAATCGCCTTTGTGGCTTCTCCCACGCAGGCTTCGGCTGAAACCCGCGCCCTCAAACTTTATTACGTCCATACCGGCGAGAAGGCGGAAATCGTCTTCAAGAAGAATGGCCGCTATGTGCCCGAAGGGCTGAAGCGCCTCAACGTTTTCCTGCGCGACTGGCGCCGCAATGAGCCGACCAAGATGGACCCGCGCCTGTTCGATCTGGTCTGGCAGGTCTATCAGTCCACCGGCTCGCGCGAATATATCAATGTGGTGTCGGCCTATCGCTCGCCTGCGACCAACGCGATGCTGCGTTCCAGCACGCGCGGCGTCGCCAAGAAGAGCCAGCATATGCTGGGTCGCGCGATGGATTATTACATTCCGGGCGTCAATCTGGCCAAGTTGCGCGGCATCGGCATGCGCTACCAGATCGGCGGCGTCGGTTATTATCCGCGCTCGGGCTCGCCATTCGTGCACATGGATGTCGGCAATGTCCGCTCCTGGCCGCGCATGAGCCGTCGCGAGCTTCTGGCACTGTTCCCGGATGGCAAGACGGCCCACCTTCCGGCTGATGGCAAGCCATTGCCGGGCTATGAGCAGGCGCTGGCCATGATCGAGAAGCGCAAGGCCGGTGGCGGCGGCGAGGTCATGGTGGCCAGCAATTCGTCATCCACGCGCAAGAGCAAGACGCTGTTTGGCGCGCTCTTCGGCGGTGGTGCGGATGAAGAAGAAGATAATGGCGATGTCGCGGCGCCAGCGACTGCGCGTCCGGCGCGCGCCACGGCTCCGGCCAAGCAGGCTCCAGCCGCAGCGCCGGTGGAAGAAGCTCCGGCTCAGCCGCGCGAAACGATGATTGCCGCATTGCCAGCGCGTGAAGCGCCGGTTCCGATGCAGGCTCCGCGTCCTGAGACTGGTTTGAACGCTCAAACACTCGAATCGCAGGCGCAGACCGGCACTGTTGCCGAGCAAGGTGCCGCTGTCGTCGCCATGAATGTGCCGATCCCGGCGCGCAAGCCTGAAATGGCGCCGCAGGATGCCGTGGCGCTTGCCGCCGCCGATCCTGATGCGGCGGCCCAGGTGGCGGATGCTTCGCCGCTCATGACCGGCTTCGTGCCGATCCCGTCGGCCCGTCCGCAGCTTGAAGGCGACGATGCGCAGGCGCAGCTTATTGCAGCGGTTGTCCCGTCGCAGCGTCCGGAACGTCCGGGTGAGCACCCTGTCGCCACCGGTCAGGATGCAATTGCAGCGCTGGTCAATAATCACGACAATGATGCCGTGGCTGTGGCCGGTGCGGGTTCTTCGCCAACGAATCCGGGTGAAGCTGGTGCTTTGCCCCTGCCGCAGCAGGCACCGCGCGCCGAGCCCAACACCCAGCTCGCAATGCTGTCCAAAAAGGACGAAATCGGTGAGCTGATCGCCCCGCCGAGCGACGATTACGACTCCGAACCGGTCGCCAAAGTGGAGATGAAACCAGCTCCGGTTCAGACGGCTTCTTTGGCGCCTGTCGCGGCACCGGTTCAACCGGCAGCCCGCGCCAAGCAGCCTGCCTCAGTTGGCAAGGCGGTTGATACGGGTGTTCGCACCACGGCCAAGGGCGCTCGTCGTGTTGCCAAAGCGTCTTCGGCAAAGCCGCGGGCCGTGGTTCAGCCGGCAGCCGTGCATAATGCAGAAATGGCAATGTCGTCGGAATCCATGGCGCAGAAGGCTCCGGTCACCAATCCGGTTCTGCGTAACGATGCGCTGCGCAGTGCCCCAGCAATGGTCTATACGGCTGGCTTCCAACAAGGCGATCTGCCCAGCGAACGCGCAAACAAGTTCAGCGGCAATGCTGTGACCTTCCTGACGGTCGCAAAATTCACCGCAACGAACTGATTGCCGCAAAGGCATCAAAGAAAAAGGGGCCACGGAGGCCCCTTTTTTATGGTCGGTTTTAGAGCGGTTCCGGTTAAAACGGAATCGTGGAACCGCTCTATCTATTTGTTTTGACGCATTATCCGACACATCGAAGCAGGATCAGAAATCAGTCCAGTGGACTGATTTCCCTGCGTAGGCGCTACGCACTTTTGCTGGAAATGCTCTAGGAACCTCAGCCTTTCAGGCTGGCTGCATCACGTGCAAGCGTGGTGATGGCGTCCCAATCGCCCGCTTCCACGAGTTCCTTCGGGGCAACCCACGATCCGCCGACGCAAATGACGTTTGGCAGCGAGAGATAGGTTTTTGCATTGGCGAGGCTGATGCCGCCCGTTGGGCAGAAGAATGTGCCAGCCAGAGGAGACGAAAGCGCCTTCAGGAAAGATGCGCCACCGGCCTGTTCCGCCGGGAAGAATTTCAGATGCGTGTAGCCTTCTTCGCGCAGCGTCAGCATTTCGCTGGGCGTGATGGCGGCGGGCAGCAGCGGCACGTCGCTGTCATTGGCCGCGTCGACAATCTGTCTCGTCGCGCCGGGGCTGACGATGAAGCGCGAACCGGCCTTTGCCGCCTGTTCATATTGCTTTGCGTTGAGGATCGTACCGGCGCCGACGATGGCTTCAGGCACTTCATCAGCCACAGTGCGAATGGCTTCCAGCGCCGCTGCCGTGCGCAAGGTAATCTCGATGGCAGGAAGCCCGCCTTTGGCCAGTGCGCGCGCCAGCGGCACGGCGTGTTCTACCTTGTCGATCAGCAGCACCGGAATAACCGGCTGGCCTTTCATGACGGGGACGAGAAGATCGGTTTTCTGGGGCATCGGCTCGCTCGGCTGTTGGAGTATTTCGGCATATTCTGCGGAACGTGCAACGATTCCGCAAAAATGGACATGCACGCAATGTGATAAATCGATTTAAATATAAGAGGCCCACTTGTCCACAGCCGGGACAAGGTTGTTTTCAGGCCGCAGACTTGAAAGTACCAAGCTGTTTTAGCCAGCGCTGATAGGCGGCGGCCATGCGCGTGTCGTAATTGTTGCGGGCGAAAGCGGGGCCATTATAGCGTCTGGCGAAGTTGCGCCAGTCGCAGGCGCGCATGACTTCCACCAGCCCCGCCTTTTCGATGAAGCGCAGCATTAGCCGCACCTGACCGGCGACCGACCCGCGCGCTTCCGCCACCAGCGCATCGACCGAAGCAAAATCGAGCCATTCCCAATGCGCGCCCATGACCTGACCCAAACCCCAGGAGGTGGATTCCAGCGCGGCTTTCTTGTCGAGACCCATGGCGCGTTCCAGCAAAAGCCAACGGCCGCCTTGCGATTTCGGATTGGCGATCTTGCCAGCTTCCGGCGCGGACAGGCCGTTCTTGCGGGCATAGTCGCGGATACGCCCGGAAAGCCTGCGGTCGAAATAATGCCCTTCGAAACGGATTGCCGGTTCCTTTTGTCCATCCACATCGTAAAGCGCGCGACCGCCGCTTTCCACTTCCGCAACTGCCAGCAAGGCCGCCGGATTGATCTCGGCCTGTTTTGCCATGACGGTCATCGCATCGATGGTCTGTTTGTCGAACATGCATTTCTCCTCTTGGACGGTGGTGTTCGTGGCGATTTTCGCCGCATCCGGGGCCGTGAGGATAAAGTTGTCTTGAATTATCGGTGTCCGGGGATTAGTTGCGGGGTAGATTTTCAAAGAAGACACAAACGATGAGCAATTTGCCTTTCACCGTCGCCGCCCTTTATTGCTTTGCGCCGCTGCCGCAATATGAAAGCCTGCGCGAGCCGCTGGCCCAGCTTTGCTGTGGAAACGGCATCAAGGGAACGCTGCTTCTGGCCGCCGAAGGGATCAACGGAACTGTGGCTGGCACAGCCGAGGCGATTGAAAAGCTTGTGCAGCATATCACCGCCATTCCGGGACTCAGCCAGCCGGAACTAAAATATTCCCATGCAAGCGCAATGCCGTTCAATCGCATGAAGGTGCGGCTGAAGCGGGAAATCGTCACGATGGGCGTCGATGGTATCGATCCGCTGAAAAGCGTCGGCACCTATATTGCCCCGCAAGACTGGAACGCCCTGATTGCCGACGAAAATACGGTCGTTGTCGATACGCGCAACGACTATGAATATGCGATCGGTACGTTCGAGGGCGCTCTCGATCCGCAGACCAAGACTTTTCGTGAATTTCCGAACTGGGTAGAACAGAACCGCGATAAGCTGGAAGGCAAGAAGATTGCCATGTTCTGCACCGGCGGTATTCGCTGCGAAAAGGCGACCGCCTTTGTGAAAGGCCTCGGCTTTGACGATGTCTTCCATCTGAAGGGCGGCATTCTCAAATATCTGGAAGAAGTCCCGCAGGAAGAGAGCATGTGGAACGGCGAGTGCTTCGTGTTCGACGAGCGCGTAGCCGTTGGCCATGGCCTGACCGAAAGCGACGTGGAGCTTTGCCGCGCCTGCCGTCGTCCGATCACGCCAGAGGACAAGCTGTCGAAGTTCTTCGAGGAAGGTATTTCCTGCGCCGGTTGCTATGATGAGCGCACGCCGGAAGATCGCGCCCGTTATGCCGAGCGTCAAAAGCAGATCGGTCTCGCCAAAGCGCGTGGACAACACAAGCATATCGGCAGTTGAGCCTTCTTTAGCCACTAGCCAAACAAGTTGCACCGCATTATGGTGACGCCGATTTCGGAACGAACTGAATTCGTTACGGAATTTTGGGCGGCTTTTGCATGGACGCCCGTGCATCAAGGGTCTGACGGCATCCGGGTCGCGTTTGCCTCCATCACACCCATCATCGCAAAAAAGCGCGCCGGTTCATTCCGGCGGATGATGGTGTTTGTCCGTTCAAACGGGCAATATGGAGGGTAGTCATGAAAAAACTTATCGCCGCATTTCTTATCACAATTGCCGCTGGCACCGCTTCGGTCGCGCATGCCGCCGAAACGGTAACGGTCTTTGCCGCCGCGAGCATGAAGGATGTGATCGAAGAAGCCGCCAAGCAGATCAAGGCCAAGGACGGCACGGAAGTGGTCGCTTCCTTCGCGTCTTCGTCAGTGCTGGCCAAGCAGATCGAACAGGGCGCGCCGGCGCAGATTTTCATTTCCGCCGATCTCGACTGGATGGACTATGTCGAGAAGGCCAATGCCATCGACAAGGCGTCGCGCAAGGTAATCGCGGGCAATGCGCTGGTTATCGCCACGCAGAAGGATACGGCGAAGGCCGATGCCAAGGAACTGTTGAGCGCTGGCCGTTTCTCCATGGGCGATCCGTCCAACGTGCCTGCCGGTAAATACGGCAAGGCTGCGCTGGAAAAGCTCGATATCTGGAAAGATGTCGAGAAGAATGGCGTCTTCGCGGAGAATGTGCGCGTGGCACTGCAGTATGTCAGCCGTGGCGAAGTTAAGGCGGCCATTGTCTATGCTTCCGACCGCGCTGCAGCGCCGGATCTGGTGGAAGCCTACCGGTTCCCGGCAACCAGTCACGCGCCGATCCTCTATCCGGCGGCTCTCATTGAAAAGAATGAAAACGATGCCGCCAAGGCCTTCCTTGCTTTCCTTGAAAGCGATGCCGGTCAGGCGATCATCAAGGACAAGGGCTTTGTCGGCGCTGCGGAGGCGGGCAAGTGATGATGGAAGTTGGCGTCTGGCCGATTGTGCTGCTGTCACTCCGGGTTGCCGGAATTGCCATCCTCGTCGCTTTGCCAGTCGCGTTCCTTGTCGCATGGATTCTTGCACGGTTCGATTTTCCGGGCAAATCTCTGGCGCAGGCGCTTGTGACCATGCCGCTGGTTCTGCCGCCGGTGGTCACAGGCTATCTGCTGTTGATCCTGTTCGGTGCAAGAGGGGCGTTCGGCGCACCCATGCAGGAATGGTTCGGCCTGTGCTTTTCCTTTCGGTGGACCGGTGCTGCTCTTGCCGCCGGTGTCATGGCGTTTCCGCTGCTCGTCCGTCCGATCCGCCTGTCGATTGAAGGGCTGGATCGTGGGCTTGAAGAAGCGGCGCGGACATTGGGCGCCAGCAGGCTTGTGGCCTTTTTCACCGTGATCCTGCCGCCGCTTTTGCCGGGCGTTCTGGCGGGTGCCGTGCTTGGTTTTGCCAAGGCGCTGGGTGAATTCGGCGCGACCATCACCTTTGTTTCCAATATTCCCGGCGAGACGCAAACCCTCTCGCTTGCGATTTATGCTTTGATGCAGACGCCATCGGGCGACGCTGAAGCCTTCCGACTGATTGCCATATCGGCTGCGATTTCCATCATAGCCGTCGCGCTGTCCGAATGGTTGCAGCGCAGGCTTGCCGGAGATGCCAAATGAGTGGGCTCTTTGTTTCCATCAAGGGCCGCAATGGCAAATTCGCCGTTGAAGCCGATTTTGCAGCGGGTGGTGGCGTCACTGCTTTGTTCGGCCATTCGGGGGCGGGCAAAACCACGCTTTTGAAGATGATTGCCGGAACGTTGCGCCCGGAAAGCGGTCGCATCGCGGTTGGCGATTTTGCGCTGTTCGACGCCGATAAAGGCATTGATCTGCCACCGGAGAAGCGGCGCATCGGCTATGTCTTTCAGGAAGCCCGCCTGTTTCCGCATATGAGCGTCAAGCGCAACCTGACCTATGCGCGCTGGGCGGGACACCGGCAGGCCACGCGCAACTTCGATGAGGTGGTAACGCTTCTCGGCATCGAACAGCTTCTCGACCGTCGCCCAACGACGTTATCGGGCGGCGAGCGCCAGCGTGTCGCTATTGGCCGGGCGCTGTTGTCAGATCCGGCACTACTGCTGCTGGACGAGCCGCTTTCCTCGCTGGATCATGCGCGCCGACAGGAGATATTGCCCTTTATCGAGCGGTTGCGTGACGAAAGCCGTGTGCCGGTTGTCTATGTCAGTCACGAAATAGACGAAGTGGCGCGGCTTGCCGATGAGATCGTGCTTCTTTCCGGCGGCAAGGTGACGGCGAGCGGCGAGGCGGCAGAAATATTTCCGCTGATCGATGAAGGCGATGGAGCAGGCGTGCTGCTGGAAGGCACGGTCGCCTCTTATGACCAGAGTTACAAGCTGGCGGAAATCGACCTTGGTGGCGCGTTGTTCCAGTTGACGGATGCGGGTCTAAAGCACGGCATGCATGTGCGACTGCGCGTGCGGGCGCGGGACGTTTCTCTGGCGCGTCAGGCGCCAGACGCAATCAGCATTCGCAATGTGCTGCCGGTCATCATTACGGGCATCGAAGCAGGCGAGGGGCCGAACGCGCAGGTCTCCCTCGACTTTCACGGGCGGCATCTGGAGGCGCGTCTGACGCGCCGCTCGGTGGACGATCTTGGCTTGCGGGCAGGCGAACGGGTGGTTGCCTTGGTGAAGGCTGTCTCGGTGGACCGGGCTGCCATTCGGTAAAAATGAAACGGCTACAATAATCTGGTTTGCGTGGCACCGCTTTTATGCTCCTGTCGGCTGACTGGGAGAACAACATGACTGATTTGCAGAACTGGACGCCACGCCCGAAACCTGAACGCAAAGTGCTGGAAGGGCGCTATGTGCGCCTTGAACCGCTCGAACCGCAAAAGCATGGCGACGAGCTTTTTGCAGCGTCGTCGGTGACTGACGCCGACCAGCGTTTCACCTGGTTGTTCGAATTTCCACCCGCAACCCGCGCGGAATTCGAGCCTTGGCTGGACAAGGTGTCAAAAAGCGAGGACCCGTTGTTCTTCGCCGTCATCGACAAGGCCAGTGGCAAGGTGGCCGGTCGCCAGACCCTGATGCGCATTGATCCTGTGCATGGCGTGATCGAGATCGGCAATATCTATTGGGGGCCGCTGATTTCGCGCAAGCCCGCGGCAACGGAGGCGCAGTTTCTGTTCATGCAATATATCTTCGATGAGCTTGGCTATCGTCGTTATGAATGGAAGTGCAACAACGACAATGCGCCGTCCAAGCGCGCAGCGGAGCGTTTCGGCTTCACCTTCGAGGGGATTTTCCGCCAGCATATGGTGGCCAAGGGCAAGAACCGCGACACGGCCTGGTATTCGATCCTCGACAGTGAATGGCCTGCGCTCAAGAAAGCCTATCAGGCATGGCTTGCACCGGAAAACTTTGATAGTGACGGCCAGCAGATAAAGAGATTTGAGGAGTTCCGAAATCTTGGCTGAACCGCAGAAAAGCCATCCGGCCATCGCCGCCGCCGTCATCCTGATTGGTTTCGGGGTACTCGCTTATTTTGTGCCGAGCATCATGCTGGCACTGGGCGCGCGCTCGCATGTGGCCGCCGCAATATTCGCGATTGTATTTGTGCTGGGTTTCTTCGCCATTTTCTGGCTGCGCTCACGCCGCCAGAAAAAGCAACGATAGACCCAACTCCAGTCAGTGCAGGTCCTTTGTATAGACGAATTTGGGCATGCTCCAGTTGAAGCGCAGCGCCAGAAGTCGCAGAACAAGCCCGGCCGCCATCGCCACGAAGGCGGCGGGACCGTGCGGCACATTCAGATATAGGCCGCCGAGAAAAATGCCGCCGGTGACGACTGACACGGTGGCGTAGAGCTCCGAGCGGAACAGCAGTGGCACATCGTTGCACAGCACATCCCGCAACACGCCGCCGACGCAGCCGGTAATCATGCCTGCTGCAATCACGACGATGATCGGCATATTCATGCCAAGCGCCACGCCGCAGCCAATCACCGTGAACACCACCAGGCCGATAGCGTCGAGGAAAAGGAACATCTGCCGCAGGCGATGCATATGGCGCGCGATGAGGATGGTGGCCAAAGCAGCAAAACCGGTGATCACCAGATAGCTCGGATGCTGCACCCATGACAGCGGATGATGATCAAGCAGAACATCGCGTACCGACCCGCCGCCAAGGGCGGTTACACAGCCAAGCAGGAACACGCCAATCCAGTCCATTTCCCGACGCCCGGCGGCCAGCGCTGCTGTCATGGCTTCGGCGACAATGGCCGTGATATAGAGCACGTGAATGAGTTCTTCGCTTGCCGCGCCGCCCATACGTTTTTCCTCGTCTGATTGCTCAGGCGCAGTATTGGCCTCTATACGGATAAGATTTGATAAACAAAGCCGATAATGCTGACTAACGGAGCGGATGCCGTGAGGGCTAGTAAAGCTTCAACGGTTGGATTTGTGGATGCTCGCAAAAATATTGGCCGCGAGATAGCTTTCATCGAAGCTGCAAATCTGCATGAGCGCCGTCCGGTTGAGGAATTTCACCTCATTGTTCCGGAAGGTCAAGAGATTGTCCTCCCGCAGTTCGCGGAGCATCCGGTTGGTGTGGATCGGCGTCAGGCCGAGCGCATCGGCCAGTTCGCTCTGGGTGATGGGGCAATAGAAGCCGTTCTCGTCGCCGGTGCCATTGGCCCGCGCGCGATAGCCCAGTTCAAGCAGAAGATGTGCAACGCGCGAAACTGATGCGCGTCGTCCCAGACTGATCAGATGTTCCAGCAGGATGGTGCGCTGGCGCGCCGTCATCTCCATGAAAGCCATGGCCAGACGCGCCGATTTCAGCATGTTTTCAACCAGCGTATCGAGGTTGATTTCCAGCACCGAAATGTCAGTGATTGAAAACAGCGTGTAATAGTTGAAGCCCAATCCCGTGCGGAACCCCAAAAGGTCGCCCTTCATCGGAAAGTCGAGGATCTGCCTGTCGCCATTCGGCAGGTCGCGATAGATGCAGCACCATCCGCTGTTGATGATGAGCACCGAATTCGTCCAGTCACCCTGTCTGGATATGATCGTATGTGGCGCATAGTGCCTGGTCGAAACCGGCATCGATCGCAGAACATTCAGGTCATTCGCCTCGAAGGTCGCATCGATGGGTGGGTTCTTGAGAAGATTGAGCAGCGTGTTGTCTTCGTTATTCAGCCCCATCGGCGTTACCCGGTGCGTGGTTTGGATATCAGGATGATTGCCCGGCTCGTCCTGCACGAAAAGCGTCATATTCGATGACCAAGCTTCCGTGAGGGGCAATGATTTTGCAAGAGGGCATTTTCTACCACTAATTGGGTAGAATAACGGATACACCCTAAACCATATTTCTATTCGCCCGTTAATCTAGGTTAATGACAGCCCGGGGGAGTTCGGCAATAATTTAGAAAAATAAGAAATATACAAGATCTTAGGGCGACTGAATACAATCATAAAATAGAACACGATGTAATCCTTGTGTTTAATTGCGATTAAACATGGAAGAGGGTTGCGTTCTTAAAAGATTCAGAGGGCGTTAAAATGAATATTTCTGCACAGTTCAAGGATAAGGACGAGAGCCTCAACTCTCGCAATGTGTATGGGGGCCGCGTTGCTGATCAGCGTGACTTTACCAAGGAAAGGGAACAGTCCCTGATCGTCATCATAGACAGCCGCGCCTTGGATCGCGAATGTCTGGCGCATGGACTGACCAATAATTGCGCCGATATGGCCATTGCAACCTTCAGTTCCTTCGAGCAATGGCAACATCAGCGTCGCAGCCGGACCGCTGCCGCTGTTCTCTTCAATGTGGGCGGGCAGAAAGTATCCGATCCGGCGGTCGGCAATTATCTGAAATCACTCGTTTCCGAATGCGCGCCTGCGCCGGTGATCATCCTTGCCGACAAGGAAGAAATATCGCAAGTCGTCCGCGCGCTGGAGCATGGCGTGAAGGGCTATATCCCCACCTCGGTCAATCTCAATGTCTGTATCGAAGCGCTGCGCCTCGCCATGGCGGGCGGCACTTTCGTCCCGGCAAGCAGTGTTCTGGCGCTGCGCCATGCAACCGACACGGGCGCGCAGCGTATTCAGCCCCTCGGCGGCATGTTCACGCAGCGGCAGGCCGAAGTCGTCAATGCGTTGCGTCGCGGCAAGGCCAACAAGATCATCGCCTATGAGCTGAAGCTGCGCGAAAGCACGGTGAAAGTGCATATCCGGAATATCATGAAGAAGCTCAAGGTCACCAACCGCACGGAAGTAGCCTGCATCATTAATGAGCTTTTCCCTTCGGAAACTTCATTTTCCGACCTGCAATAGCCGTCCAATCCAAGCTGATCCTCCCGTGAAGGAGCATTGTTGTGATTATCTCCGACGTTTCATCAGGAAGCGCGCGGCAGCCGGTTGCCGACCTTCTGGATACTGTCAAGCGCAGAAGACTGATGCTGACCGTGCCCATTCTCGTGGGCATAGGGGCCGGTTTCCTTGGCTATATGAATGCCCCGGTCTCTTATGTTTCGGAGGCCGTGGTTGTGCTGGACATGCGCCGTCTGCAGGCGCTTCCAAGCGAAAGCGCCATCACGCCGCTGCCGCAAGATAGCCCGGTTTTGCGCTCCGAGCTTGATATCATCAATTCGCGGATGATGGCGCGCAAGGTCATCGATATCCTGAAGGCGGACGGCTTCACGGTGCCGCCAGCGGCCACGCAGGATAGCGATCCGGCGACGCAGGAGCGGCAGCAGATCGATCTTCTGCTGTCGCGGTTGCAGGTTACCAATGACGGTCGTTCCTATACGATCTTCATTTCCTATCGTGCATCCGATCCTATCTATGCGGCCAAGGTCGCCAATGCATTCGCGACCGCCTATCTCGATCATCAGGTGGATGTGCAGCAATCGGCGGCCAAGCGCGTCAGCGAGTGGCTTGGCGAAAAGCTGGTCACATTGCGCAACGATCTTGAAACCGCCGAACGGGCGGCGGAAGATTTCCGGCAGAAATCCGGTCTGGCAGGCGATCAGGGGCAGATGACCTTTCAGGCGCAGCGCGTTGCGGCCCTGAATACGGAGATTGTCGCGGCAACCGGGGCTGTGTCGTCTGCAGAAGCCCGGTTGCAGACTGCGCAAGCTCTGAAAGGCAGCAGCGATGCACCGGCCTTGGCTGAAGTTCTGGCCTCGCCGGCCATCCAGCAATTGCGTAATGAAGAGGCGCGTGTTGAACGCCAGCTGGGCGAGCTGCAATCGAACGGTGCTTTGAAAAGCGCCGAGATTCCGGTTTTGACGGCAGAGCGGGATGCGCTGCGACAACAGATTGTCGGGCAGGTCGATCAGATCGTGCAGAGCCTTGGCAATGAAATCCAGATCGCCCGGCAAAGGCGGTCAAGTCTCGAAGAGGCGCTGAAAGCCGCTGAAGCGGACCTTGCCAGCGCCAATCAGGCGCAGGTAACGGCGGCGCAGCTCGACCGCGAAGCCAATGCCAGCCGCGTTGTCTATGAAAGTTATCTGACGCGGTACAAGCAGCTGATCGAGCAGGACGGTATCGCCTCGGCAGAAGCGCAGCTTATTTCCAGCGCCGAACCGGCGATGGCCAAGGCAAGCCCGAAACTGATCAACTGGCTGCTGCTCGGCATCGGCTTGGGCGGGCTTTTTGCCGTTGCGGGTGCGATGCTGAAGGAGACCTTCGATCGGATCAGACCGGCGCAGACTTCATCGCTCGCTTTGCCGGGAATTCCGGCGGCAACCTTGCTGCCTAAAACGCCGCGCCTGACCGTACCTTTGCTGATCAATGGCGGGCTGGACCCGGCCAGCGCTTTCGGGCGCGCCATCAAGTCCGTGCACGATCGTCTGCGGGCGTTGACGCGAGGACGCGATTCACTCGCTCTATCCGTCATTTCCCTGTCCGATACCGACGGCAAAAGTCTGGTAATCACGGCGCTGGCACAGCAATTTGCCGCGAGCGGTGTTTCGATAGCGGTGATTGATGCGACCAATGGCCAGTCCGGCCTTTGTGCGGCTTTCGGTCTGCCTGTTGGTGATTTGCAGCCACCCGCTACAGCCAAAAAGCTGAGTGGTGCGGCACTGATTCACGATCATGGCTCGGGCATCGATATCATCAGGCCGCATCGACCAGCCCCGGAAGGCGACTGGCTGGGCGGGCTCATTGCGCAGCTGCGCGCCGATCACAAGATCATCCTGGTGGATTTGCCGCCCTTCAAGGAAGACAAGCGGTCGGTTCTGATGTCCCGCGCCACGGATACAGCACTTCTTGTGGTCAGCGATGACCGGCGCGATTCCGGTGCAACCAATGCGCTGGTGCAGACGCTGGCCTCTTTTGGCCGCAAGCCCGCGCTTGCCGTCGTCAGTCAGGCCCCGGCGATCTACACAGGAAGGATGGCCGACACGTTGGCGACAGGCCGCGCCCTGCTGTCGGCGCTATTCAAGCGCGGTCGTTCCGCGCCGGACCAGACCCAGAGACAGGTATAGGAGGGGGAGCCATGCCAAAGATCATAGATAGGCACCGCTTCGCCCGTCATTTGCAGGCATCGGTGTTTTCCGCCGCGCTGTTGTTCGGCGCGGGCAATCTGGCGCTGGCCGAGGGGCAGATTTACCGCGTCGGAGCGAATGACGTGCTGCAAGTCACGGTTTATGGCCAACCTTCCCTCACCGGGCTCTATCCCGTCGATGTGGATGGCAATATCGGTTACCCGGTTGTCGGCAACGTTTCCGTGCGCGGACTGACGACGATTGAAATCAGTGAGAGGATCGCCGCATCCCTGTCGCAGCATATTCCGGGTCTGACGGTGACAGCGACGATCAATCAATATGCGCCGGTCTTTGTTGTCGGCGATATCAAGTCGCCCGGCAAATATGAGTACAGGCCGGGTATGGTCGCGCTGGAACTGATGGCGCTCGGCGGTGGCGCGGGCAAGGGCGAAGCGCCCGCCATGACCGCAGGGATGCAGCTGATCGCTGCGCAGCAGGAATATTCCGATCTGCAATTGCAGATTGCCGCCCAGACAATCCGCCGTGCGCGCCTTGCTGCCGAATTGCAGGGGGGCGAGTTCGACTACACGCCATCGCAGCAATCCAACGTATCGAAAGACGATCAGGTGATGGTCCAGCATATGCTGGAAGGCGAACGCACGCTGTTCGACGTGCGCCGCACCAATATGAAAGCCGAGCGGCAGGCGCTGGAAGCGCAGGTCGCAAGTTATGGCGATGAAATCCGCACATTGCAGGAAAGCATCAAGCTGCATGATTCCGAAATCCAGCTGTTGCAGGAAAATGTAGATTCCAGCCGGTCGTTGGTCGATCGCGGCCTTGCCGCCAAATCGAACCTGCGTGATCAGGAACGTGACCTGTCGGCGACCCGCCGCGATGCGCTGGAGCTGGCGTCATTTCTGGCGCGGGCGCGGCAAAACCAGCTCGCCGTGCAGCAGCGTATCGCCAATCTGGAAGAGGTCCGGCGCAGCGATGCGGCAACCAGCTTGCAGGAGGTCGATCTCAATCTGGCGCGGATGGAGCGGCGCAGCGGCGCGCAAATCCAGACCATGGCGGAAATCGCCAAGTCTTCCGGCAATATCTCATCATCCGATATGCGCAAGAAGCTGATCTTCACGATCAGCCGCAACGTCAATGGCTCGTTTCAGGACATCGTCGGCAACGAGCGGACGGAAATCAAACCGGGCGATATTCTGCGTATCGAACTCGATATGAGCAAAATCAACACGTCGCCGTCGTAGTGAGCCGTTTCCCTCATCCTGAGGAGCCGCCGCATGCGGTGTCTCGAAGGACGGGAAACGGCTGGCAAACATATCAATTTCCATCTGGAACCCTCGTGCTTCGAGACGGCGCTGCGCGGCTCCTCAGCATGAGGGTGTGGGCGATAATGGGTGAAACAGTTCCTCTATGCCGCGACGGCTTCAGCGCTTTCTTCCACCCATGCGGAATAGACGGCGCGCAGGCCATCTTCGAGGCTGATGCGTGGCCTCCAGCCGAGTGCGGCCATGCGGGATGTATCGAGGAACTTGCGCGGCGTGCCATCCGGCTTGCTCAGGTCATGCTCGAACCGGCCCTCATAGCCCACGACGCGGGCAATCAGCAGCGCCAGATCCTTGATCGATATTTCCTCGCCGGAGCCGATATTGACCGGCTCGAACCCATGGTGAAACTGCAAGAGATGCAGGCAGGCATCGGCCAGATCGTCCACATGCAGGAATTCGCGCAGCGGGGTGCCGCTGCCCCATAGGGTCACCTGCTCTGCACCCATGATTTTCGCTTCATGGATTCGGCGCATCAACGCTGGCAACACATGCGACGTTTTCAGGTCGAAATTATCATTCGGACCGTAGAGATTGGTCGGCATTGCCGTCATGAAGCACTCACCGAACTGGCGCGCGCAGGCCTCGGCATATTTCAGCCCGGCAATCTTGGCGATGGCATAGGCCTCGTTGGTCGCTTCAAGCGGCCCCGTCATCAGGGCGTCTTCGGTCAGCGGTTGCGCCGCGTCGCGCGGGTAGATGCAACTGGACCCCAGCCAGAGTAGGCGTTCCACGCCGGTCTGGTGCGCGGCGTGGATGACATTCATGCCGATGGCGAGATTGTCATAGAGAAAATCGGCGGGGGATTGCGCATTGGCAAGAATGCCGCCGACATGGGCCGCCGCAATGATGATGACATCAGGTTTGCGCCCGGTAATGAAGTTCTCGGTTGGTCCCTGACGGGTCAGGTCCAGCGCGCTGTGCGCGGCAGTGATGATGTCGCAATCCGTGCCGTGCAGGCGGCGCAGGATGGCCGAACCGACCATGCCGGTATGCCCGGCGACGAAAATCTTCTTGCCTGCCAGCGAATAGACCGGTTCTGCGGTCCCGTTAATGTCCATAGAAGTCATTGCGCCCAGCCTCCCGCATGATATTGCGCAAATCCCAATCCACCATCTCGGCAACAAGGCTGTCGAAGCCGGTCGTGTGCTGCCAGCCAAGGCGGCTATGGGCTTTCGATGCGTCGCCCAACAGGAAATCCACCTCATTCGGACGGAAATAGCGCGGGTCGATCTCGATCAGGCAATTGCCGGTCTTCCGGTCGATGCCAATTTCCTCCACGCCATCGCCCTTCCATTCGATCTGCTTGTCGACGGCCTTGAAGGCATGTTCGACAAATTCACGCACCGTATGGGTCTCGCCAGTGGCGAGCACATAATCATCCGGTGTCTCTTCCTGCAGGATGCGCCACATGCCCTCCACATAATCGCGGGCATGGCCCCAGTCGCGGCGGGCATTCAGATTGCCAAGACGCAGCTTGTCCTGCAAACCGCGCTCGATGGCCGCAACGGCGCGGGTGATCTTGCGGGTAACGAAAGTCTCACCGCGCAGCGGGCTTTCATGGTTGAACAGGATGCCGTTCGAGGCGTGGAAACCATAGGCCTCGCGATAATTCACCGTGGTCCAATAGGCATAGAGCTTGGCCGTTGCATAAGGGCTCTGGGGCATGAACGGCGTATGCTCGTTCTGCGCGTGTGGCGAGGAATTGCCGAAAAGCTCGGAGGTTGAAGCCTGATAGAAGCGGCTGGTCTTGCCAAGGCCGAGAATACGGATGGATTCCAAGAGGCGCAGCGTGCCGAGCGCATCTGTATTAGCGGTGTATTCCGGCGTTTCGAAACTCACCTGCACATGGCTTTGCGCGCCGAGATTGTAAATCTCGTCGGGGCGCACTTCCTGTATGACGCGGCATAGATTGGTGGCGTCGGTCAAGTCGCCGAAATGCAGGCGAAAGCGCACGTCTTCCTCGTGCGGATCCTGATAGAGATGGTCGATACGCCCGGTGTTGAACGAGGACGAACGCCGCTTCAGACCATGAACGCGATAGCCCTTCTTGAGCAGAAGCTCACTCAGATAGGCGCCATCCTGGCCGGTAACACCGATGATGAGCGCGGTTTTCTCACGCTGATTATCATGCAAGCTATCGTGCAATCTATCGTTCAAGGGACTGCCCTCCGTCCTGAATATCCATGAGACCATGTTACCGATTTCGTGTCGCGGCAGAACGGCTCCAAAACGGCAAGGACGGCTGTGCCTAACCCTCTTCGGGTGAAGCGGTGATGGTGTCCGCCATGGCCCGATGCACCCAAAGAGGTAGGCACTTCGCCCGCTTGGCGTGCCGCCCATGCCTTTGGGTTCCTTGCGATGAACGACCCGCTGTTGCGATGCTGCTTCCATGAGGTCGAAAAGACGGGAGACGGGGCTCATGCGCGTTGTGCTTGCCAATCGCTATTTTTATCCGGACCAGTCCGCGACAAGTCGCATGGTCACCAGTCTGGCGCAGACGCTTGTGGGTGAGGGCATTGAAACGGCGATTCTGACCAGCCGAAGTTTCCATGACAACCGCAGGGAAACCTTGCCTGCGCGTGAGACGATTGATGGTGTCGATGTGCATCGCATCTGGACATCAGGCTTCGGTCGCGGAAAACTGGCCGGGCGGGCGATCGATTATGCCACCTTCCATCTTTCCGCTGCGGCCTGGTTCGCGACCCATGCCCGCAAGGACGATATCTGCGTGATCTGCACCGATCCGCCCTTGCTATCGGTTTCGGCTGCATTGCCGATCCGGCTTCGGCGGGCAAAGCTCGTCAACTGGGTGATGGACCTATTCCCGGAAACGGCAATCGAGCTTGGACTGGTCAAATCGGGCAGCGCATCGGCAAGGCTGACGCTGGCGCTGCGCAACTGGTCCATGCGCCAGTCGGCACTGACCATCTGCCCCATTGAGCGCATGTCGCGCTATCTTGCTTCAACGGGCATAGCGCGCGAGAATTTGAGCGTTGTGCATCACTGGGCGGATCGCAACGAGATCATGCCGGTAGCCCCTTCGGAAAATCCGCTGCGCCGCGCCTGGGGGCTGGGGCGAAAATTCGTCATCGGCTATTCCGGTAATTTCGGTCGGGCGCACGAATTCCAGACCGTCCTCGATGCAGCCGAGCGGCTGAAACATATGAAAAGCGTTGTTTTCCTGATGATCGGCGAGGGGCAGCAGCGAGGTTTTGTCGAAAGCGAAGTCAAGCGACGCGGCTTGACCAATGTGGTGATGAAGCCGTTTCAGCCGGTCGAAAAACTGTCCGAAAGTCTTGGCGCCGCCAATGTCCATCTGGTGTCGCTTAAGCCAGAACTGGAACATTGCATCGTGCCGAGCAAGTTCTACGGGGTGCTGGCAGCGGGGCGTCCGACAATCTTCATTGGCGACCCCGATGGCGAGATAGGCTCCATCGTTCGTGATTTCGAATGCGGCGCAGCATTGCGCCCGGGCGAGGTGGACTGTCTGGTCGAGGCCGTTTTGCATATGCGCCATTCGGCGGTTGGCCGCATGACCATGGGTAACAATGCACGCTATCTGATGGAAACCGCCTATTCCCGTGAATATGGCGCGGCCATGTGGCAATCGGCGGTGGGGCGTCTGGAAGAGAAAAGCGCGCCGGCAGCAATGCCGGTTCTGGATCGTAAATTCCAGTCGGGAGAGCTTCGATGATGGATGGCTCGGTTGTCGTCAGCCAGCTTGGGGCGCGTATGCATTATGCCGTACCGCGCATTTTCGCCGACCGGCAAAGGCTTGCGCATTTTTATACCGACATTTGCGCCTTGCAGGGCTGGCCGCGTCTTTTGAACGGTCTGCCGCCCACCATGCTTCCAACCGCCGTGCGGCGGTTGATCGGGCGTGCGCCGCGGGGCATCCCGCAGGAGCGGATGACGACTTTTCCGGGCTTCGGCCTGCATTCCGCCGTGCGCAGGCTTGCCAACCAGACCGGGCCGAAATCGACCGCCAACGCCATCTGGGCCGGACAGCGATTTGGGCAATTGGTGGCGGACAGCGGTTTTCACGGGGCAAGCGGGGTTTACGCGTTCAGCGGTGAGGCGCTGGAGCAGCTGACCGCTGCGCGACAGGCGGGATTATGGACCGCTGTGGAGCAGATGATCGCGCCGCGCACGGTGGTCGATCAATTGGCCTGCGAAGAAGAAGTGCTCAATCCCGGCTGGCATATGTCCGCCGCCGACGATGTGCATGCCGATGATTTTGCAGCACGCGAAAGGGCCGAATGGGCCATTGCTGACGCGGTGGTCTGCCCGTCGGACTTTGTGGCGCGCCATGTAATCGAGGCCGGATGCCAGCCGGATAAGGTGGTGGTCGTGCCTTACGGCGTCGACAAACGCTTTCCACTCGATCCGTCGCCACGCGCGCCGGGGCCGTTGCGGGTGCTGACGGTCGGCGCAGTCGGGCTGCGCAAGGGCTCGCCCTATGTCGGCGCGGTTGCGAAGACGGTGCGGGATATCGCGCAGTTTCGCATGGTCGGGCCGATTGACGTGCAGCCGGAAGCTGTTGCGACCCTGTCGGCCAGCGTGGAGCTGACCGGCCCGATCCCGCGCAACGAAATGCAGGCGCAGTTCGAATGGGCGGATGTGTTCCTGTTGCCATCGCTTTGCGAAGGGTCGGCCACCGCCGTCTATGAAGCGCTCGCGGCAGGCTTGCCGGTCATTTGCACGGACAATACCGGCAGCGTGGTGCGGCATGGCATTGATGGCTACATTGTGCCGATACGCGACGTCGACGAGACGGCGGAAATTCTCAAACAACTGACTGGCAATCCGGCCATGCTGGCACGGATGAGCGACAGCGCACGTGAGCGCGCCGCCGATTATACGGTGGCGCGTTATGGCGAGCGTCTTGTCGCAGCCCTTTCGCAGCACACACGGAGATTGGCGGCATGAAGATTGTTCACGTCATCGGTTCCTACGATCCCGCCAAAGGCGGCCCGCAGGCGGTCATTGTCAGGCTGGCGGCGGCGCAGGCAGCACTTGGACATAGCGTGACGATCGTCAGCTACAGCGATGAAGACGTGAACCGCCGCGCGGCCAAGGCCGCCGAAACCATACCGGATTTCGACAAGGTGCAGACGTTATTGCTTCCGATGCCCGATCTGCGGGAAATGCTGTTCGGAAGCCGGGCGGCAAAGGCTATGGCGCCGCTAATCCGTGCGGCGGATTTTGTGCATCTGCACGGTGTCTGGGAAACCAATCTGCTGCGGGCTTCCATACTGTGCCGTCGCTTCGGCGTGCCATACTGCATCTGTTGTTGCGGCATGCTCGATATGTGGAGCATGCAACAGCGGTCGTGGAAGAAGAAACTGGCGCTGGCGCTGGCCTTTCGCCGGATGCTCGATGGCGCGGCCTTCATTCAGGCGCTCAATCGTGATGAAATCGAGCTGATGCGACCCTTGGGGCTGAAGCCGCCAAGCCTGATCATTCCAAATGGCATTTTCCTCGATGAAGTCGAAGGTGACGCTGGCGCTGACGACAGCGCAGCACTGGCAAAACTGCCGAACCGGCGCTTTGTGCTGTTTCTGTCGCGCCTGCATTACAAGAAGGGTCTCGACATTCTGGCTGATGCCTATCGCCGGATTGCACCGATCCTGCCAGATGTCGATCTCGTCGTTGCGGGGCCGGATGGCGGTGCTGAACATGATTTTCGCGAGCAGATCCGCCAATATGGGCTGGAAAAGCGTGTGCATCTGGTTGGCGGGCTTTATGGTTCCGACAAGATCGTTGCGCTGAAACGGTCAGCCTGTTTTTGCCTGCCAAGCCGGCAGGAAGGTTTCAGCGTCGCCATAACCGAGGCGCTTGCCTGCGGCGTGCCGGTGGTGATCACCGATGCCTGCCATTTTCCTGAAGTCGCCGAGGCGGGAGCGGGCGTGGTCTGCGCTGTGGATGCCGAAGCTGTTGCGGCTGGGCTGATGCAGATTCTGGACGACCCGACGCGTGCGGTCTGGATGGGCGAGGCGGGCCATAAGCTGGTTCGGGACAATTACACCTGGCCGCGCATCGCGCTGCAAACCATCGATGCCTATCAGTCCTATCAAAAGCGCAAGACAGGCTCGATCATGGGCGGAAATGGCTATAGCCTTATCCGCGAGCGCCGGATGGGACCGGTTTAACCAGCCCAATCACACGGCTTTTCGTCTTTGCCGCACGGCTTTTGCCGGGTTTCCGGCATAAACCGTCCATGGTTCCATATCGCGGAAACTGACACCGCGCGCGCCAAGCACTGCGCCTTCACCCACATTCACACCGGGACCGACAAACGCTTCAGCGGCGATCCAGCCATGCGGGCCTATATGAATGGGCGATGCCGTGAGCGGAAAATCGGCGCGGTCGATATCGTGGCCCGCCGTGCAGAGATGCGCGCCTTGCGAGACGATGGCAAAGGGCGCCAGCGTGACATTGGCGACATTGTAGCAATGTGCGCCGGGACCGAGCGAGGAATGTGCGCCCATGATGAGATTGCCCGGCCACCAGATGCGCGCGCTGCCGCGCACGATGGCAGTCTTGTGGATTTTTGCGCCGAACAACCGCAGCACCATGCCGCGCCAGCGCCAGAAAAACGAGGGCGTCCAGGCGGCGAGCACCAGCCATGTCATTTGCCAGCCAAGACGCTGCAGCCGGTGCTGCAAGGTGAATGTCGCCCCGCCTTCCAGCGGACGCGAAGCATCTTTTCGTCCCGCAATGGACGCTGCGGATCGGGGACGGGGGTGATTGGGCATGGCGGTCATGATGGGTCATCCCCGGATGAGTTGCGGTATCGACCCGGAAGGCGATACCGGCAAGTGGACGGAGCGGTTGCGAATGACGCAGACGGACAGGATCGGAATGAGAAACAGGGCCATGTGTATCCAGACTGTGATCACCCAGTCTGTCTGATGCGAGATGGCATGCATGGCGGGCACGATAGAAAACATATAGACGAGCTGCCCGAGCATCTCACCTGCCATGGCCGTTTCCCAGAGGCGTCGAATGACCCAGGCCAAAGCCAAGAATTTCAGCGCGCCGAAATACCAGAATGATGAAAAGGCATCGATCAGCCCGGTTTCGGTCGTGCCGGTCAGCGGGTTGTAATTGCGGTCGGGCTTCGGTGTGGACAGATAGAGACTGTCCTTGATCTGGCTGCCGACGAGTTGGGCGGGCACATAGGTGAAGACGATCCGGTTCCAGTGGAACTTGCCGTAATCGAACTCCAGTCGCCGGTCGATCTCATCCATTCGCAATACGGCGTTGCGCATTTCGGGGCCGCCGCGTTCCAGCGTTTCCTCGAAATTGGCCGCATAGTCGATATCGAGAATCTGGTCGAGGACGAACCCCGAGGCAGCACGCGTCACCTGACGGTAATCGCCCATGCTGGTCATCAGGAACGTGCCTGCAATAATGCCGATGAACATCAGTGTGCGCGGCACTACCCAGCGCCGGTAGAACCAGAAAGCAAGCAGGAACATCAACAGAAGCTGGATGGCCTCGGCGCGTTTGCCGGTAACGACGATGCGGTCGAGATAGAACACCAGATCAAACAGGATGATGCCCAGTGCGAGCCACGAGCTGCGCCGGGCAAAGCAAAGCAGCGCAATCGCGAGACCATAGGGCATGAGCTGCGCGAAGAAGAGCCAGATGACGGGCATGCCGGTCATCTGCACGCCGATGGATACTTCGCCGGGCAGGCGGCTCAAAAGGAAATAGAAGGACGCGCCGAAAACCGATAGCCCGGCAGCAGCCCATAAAAGCCGCCTTTCGCTGAAGCTAATGGTGAGGAATTTTATCGGGCGGTTACCCAACTGCCAGCCGAGCGCCAGAGCAAGCAGAGCCAATATGCCCATCACCATGGTTTTCGCATAGGCGCCCGCGGGTATGAACTGGTCATATACCAGGGCTGGAACCTGCGGCAGGATGAAACCGAAGGTCATTACACCGGCCAGAAACGGAAACTGATACATGCGCTCAGGCCGCCCCAGAAAGCCGGTGGCCAGAAACGCCACAACCAGAAGAACGAACATCCATGTCAGCGAGAGGTTCACAGCCCGTCCTCCGTCGATTTGCAGATTGAGGACAGGTTGAGCGCTGGGCCGTGCCCGGTCAGATCCTGCGGGAAGATGCGGCCGGACAGCAGATACCAGCCAAGCTTGACATATTCCTTGGCGATCACCTCCACATCGGTGCGTGTGGTGGGAAAGCCGATATGTTCGTCGCTGTCATTGACAGGCGCGGACACGAAATGCATCTGCGGGCAAACGGCGCGAAAGCTCGCAACAGCGCGGCGCGAGTGATACCAGTTGGTGACGATAAGCGCGCTCTTCGCATTGATTTTGCGCATCATCGGGGCGGAATAGCGCGCATTCTGCCAGGTGCTGCCCGAATAGCATTCGACGAAAATAGCCGATGGCGGCACACCTTCGCGCACGATGATCTGCTTGTTGAACAGGCAGTCGCCATCCCCGGTGACGAGAATATAGGGCGAGCGCCCTTCCTTCCACAACCGTGCCGCCTGTTCCGCACGCGGCTGACCGTCGCCGCCCGGCACGACGATCACATCGGCCCGGCTGCCGTCGTCCGGCAGTGCCAGCAAGGGTTCAGAGAAGAACATGGCGGCCAGTCCGAAGAACACGGCGCAGGGCAGAATGGCGAGCAACATCATACCATGTGTCGCTCCGGTTTTTTGGCGTCCAGCGGTCGCTGCAGGACAGAAGAGCGGGAAGGCTGCGCGCTCTGACGGCTGCGCTGCTCTTCCATCTTGACGACGATCATGAACTCATAGGCTGCAAGCAGGCGGCAATAAAGATAGCCGGGCTTGCCATCGAGAAAACCGCGCCGCAGCACATACATGTAGAAAAAGCGCAGGCTTGGACGGAAGGGCATATTGTAGGACAACGATTTCAGCGCACGCCGCCGTCTCTCAGGCTCGGTGGAGAAAATACCACCCCAGTCGATGTGCCGTTCCAGAAGGCGCGCTGCTGAAAGGTCGGCTTCTACCGAGGAATAGCGGTTGTGTTTCGCGTACCAGGCTTCCAGCCCCTTATTGAAACTGTAATGGATAAAATGCGCCTGCAATTCGCCGCCCGGTCCACCACTGGCACGGGAATGCACCGAGCGTTCGAAGCGGACACGGTCGGGTCTGACAAGGCGGGTTATCCATGTCGGGTAAAGGCTCGCATGGCGTATCCAGCGCCCCATGAACATATTCTTGTAGCGCGCCTTGAAGAACACTTCCGGTCGATCCGGATCGGCGGCAATGGCCAGCATTTCGTCGCGCAGGTCCGGCGGCGTGATTTCATCGGCGTCAGGCGTATAAACCCAGTCATGCTTGAACTTGATTTCCGTAAGTCCATACATGCGCTGGCGGTCCTCGGTGTCATAAGCATGGCTATAGACCCGCGCGCCCGCAGCCTTGGCGATTTCCACGGTGCGGTCGGTGCTGAATGAATCGAGCACCACGATATCGTCGCACCAGGCAAGCGATTCCAGACAGGCGGGCAGGTTCATTTCCTCGTTGAATGTCATGATGAGCGCGGAAACGGTCATGAAGTGGTCCCCGGAAATGTGAGATTGGGTTTTGCCGTCTTGGCTGTCTCGGAGATTGTCGCGGCAACGACGACAGCGGGACGTGTGCCTCTGGTCATGCGCAGCACGAAAAGCGTGTGCAGCGTGGCTGGCAGCAGGAGCAAAGCCAGCATGATCCATGCGGGCACACCGGCCCGGATCGCGATATAGGCGATCCCGCCAGCAAGCAGGTTGAGCGCCATCACAGCCATGGCCGTTTGCCCGCAGCTCAGGCCAGCATCCATCAACAGGTGGTGCAGGTGCTGTCGGTCGGCGGAAAACGGGCTGCGTCGCGCGCCAAGCCTGCGGATGATGAGGCTCAGCGTATCAATGACGGGAACGGCGACGACCCACAGCAGAACAGGGAAGGCGATGGCGGGTTCTCCACTTGCGAGGATGAGGGATGTGCCCGCAAGGGCCGCACCCAGAAGGGTGCTCCCGCCATCGCCTAGGAAGAGGCTGGCCTTCATGCGCCAGCGGTGACGCATATTGAAGACGAGAAAGCCCAGGCACGCCGCCGCGAGCGCCAGCGTCTGAAGGCCGAGCCGATGCTGTCCAAAGTCGAAGCCGATCACGGCAAGCCAGAAAAAGGCAGCGGCACTGGATGCGCCTGCCAGTCCATCCACGCCGTCACTCATATTGACCGCGTTGATAAGGCCGACGATGAATGCCAGTGCAAGCAGCAGCGAAAGAGGCCCCATGAGATAAACGCTGCCGCCGTCTGCGGTCAGGCCGGAAGGCCAGCCGATAGTCATGCCGAGACTAAGCCGCTCAATATCGGCCATGCCGATGATCAGGGCCGCGGCCAAAAGCTGGATGGTCAGACGCGGCATGACCGGCAGGTTGAAACGGTCGTCCAGCACGCCTGTGACAAGCACAACCGCCAGACCGGGCAGCAGCTGCAGCATATTGGCTTGCTGGGAAGCCCCATGCACAATCGAAGCGGCGATGGCGAAGGCCAGAAAAATCGCAATGCCACCACAAAGCGGCACCGCACCCTCATGCCGTTTCCGGTCGTCCGGAATGTCGATGAGATACCATTCGCGGGCCAGTTCACGGAAGCCGATGCAAAAGGCGACCGAGAGGACGAAGGCCAGAAGCGTGATCCAGGAAAGATTGCTCATGTCTCCTCCGAGGCGCGAAAGAAGGTCTATTGTTCTTTTTCCTTGCTGCATTTCCCAACCGAACCGCGTCGCGATTCCATTGGGAACGTTCTGGAATTTTTACCCAGTCAGCTGATGTCCCACGACTTGGCTTTAGAGCGAGCGGCATACCCCTTTCAGGTCAGGCGCTAATACCATCGGTGACATTCCCCGCGGCGGGCGAAAGGCTATTCTGAAGGCGCCGGGAAGCCGGGTGGACTTTTCCGCCCGGCACGGTTGCGAGGGGGTATCGCATCTTGGAAAATTGTCTGCCGGAAATGTCGGCGCTCCCGCTGTTCTTCGTTACACGGAGCCGATCATGAAAAATCATCGCCGGGGCTTCGTGATTGCCACGCTGGAGCAATATGCCGGATTGCTGTGCAATTTTCTGACTGTCGTTGCGGTTTCGCGTTTTCTGGGGCCGTCCGAGACCGGCATGGGCGTTGTCGGCCTCAGTGTCGCGGCGATTGTCTTTTCGCTGCGTGAATTCGCAAGCGCCGAATTCCTGATCCGGATCGAGAAGGTCGAGGATCGCGATATCCAGACGGCATTCACGTTTTTGATGAGCGTGACGCTGGTGCTGGCCGCAGCGCTCTTTCTGGCGCGCGATTATTTTGCCGTCACCTATCATGATCCTCTGCTGTCGCTTTTTCTCACCGTCACCATCATCGCGGCGGTGATCGAAAGCGTTTCATTGCCGGTTGTCGCCCTGTTGCGGCGCGACATGGCTTTTGGCGCTCTGGCGCGCATTCGCACCGCCGGTTCCGTTTGCGGCGCAGCCATAACCATCGCAATGGCCTGGTGGGGCGTGGGGCATATGTGCTTCGCCTTCGGATCGCTGGCTGCGGCGGCAGTCACAACCGCTTTTGCGGCAGCGCTTTATCCATTGGGTCGACTGCTGCGCCCATCGCTCGCCAGTATCGGCACAGCATGGCAATTCAGCATGTATCTCGGGAGCAGCGCGGGGTTGAGCAAGATTTGCGAGACTTTTCCGCAGCTTATGCTGGGGCGTTTCATGCCCGCCGCATCCGTCGGGATCTATAATCGCGCCAGCACATTGAGCGGTTTGCCCGACCGGGTGTTTCTGTCGGCGATCTTTACGGTCGCCTTTCCGATGCTCTCCGATCAGGTTCGGGCGGGTGTGGATATAGCGCAATCCTATGTGCGCGCGCTGTCCTATATTTCGGTTGTTTACTGGCCTGCGCAGGCGCTGCTGGCGTTGCTCGCTTTTCCGGCGGTCCATCTGGTGCTCGGACCAGACTGGTATGGCGCAACGTCGATTGTCGTCATCATGTGCCTGTCCAGCATGTTCTGGTTTTCGGTCGTGTTGACCTATCCGCTTTTGATGGCGCTCGGCGCCAATCGCGATGCCTTCATATCCAACCTGATTTCACGCGTGGTGACGGCGATCATTCTTTGCGTCGCCGCTTACCATGGCCTGATGGCGGTAGCGCTCAGCCTGTTCATCAGTACACCGTTCCAGATGGTTGTTTCCGTGGTCTATGTGCGCAAGCACGTGGCTTTTTCCTACCGGATGCTGGGCCTCGAATTGTTGCGCAGCGGGTTCGTAACGCTGCTGACGCTTGCCATTCCGGTTGCAATGATTGCCGCTGCTGGCACATTGGAAGTTCATTGGGGCTTGGGTTTTGCCATCGGCCTTGCTGGTGTCGCCAGCTGGATCGGAGCCGTGCTGATCACGCGCCATCCTTTTGCATCGGAAATCACCCCGGTCCTTGGATGGGCGCTCAGTAGAATTGCGGGTCGTCTTGGCCGGTTGGGACGCGGGCGTTTCTCCACCTCCACGCCAGCCGAATGAGGAGATCGAGGATGAGACAGCCAAGTGTCGATGTCGTCATTCCGAATTACAATTACGGACGCTATCTCGGCATCTGTGTTCGCAGCGTGCTGTCGCAGGATATTGAAAACCTGCGGGTGCTGATCATCGATAACGCCTCTACCGATGACAGCGCCGATGTGGCGCGTGCGCTCGCTGCCGAAGATGCGCGGGTGGAACTGCTGCTGCGGCCAGTCAATAAGGGCCAGCATGCCTCGTTCAACGATGGTATCGACTGGGCCAGCGGCGACTATTTCGTTTTGTTGTGTTCCGACGACTTTATCGTTCCCGGCGCGCTTCGACGCGCATTGGCGATCATGGAAACCGATCCAACAATCGCATTCTCCTACGGGCGCGACGTTGCGGTGAATGGCGACGCGCCGATTCCCCCCATCCCGCCCCAGCCGGACGATGTGCCCTGCCGTGTCGAGACAGGCACGGCCTTCATCGAGCGCTTTTGCCGGCTCGGCGTGTTCCAGTTGCCGGGTTCGGCGATGGTGGTTCGCACTGCGGCGCAGAAAGCGGCGGGACACTATGTCGAGGCCCTACCGCATAGCGACGATTATCACATGTGGCTGCGGCTTGGATTGCAGGGAAGGATTGCCGAACTGGACTGTGTTCAGGGCGGTACGCGCTCGCATGGGCAGAACCGTTCGCAGCAATTGCGCGACACCCATCTGCTGCATATTCAGCATACGGCGGATGCGGGCGAGTATTTTTTTACCCGTGAGGGGCGTGTCTTGCCCGATTGCGATGCTTTGCATCGCATGGCGCGCCGGGGCATCGCGGAACGGGCCTATTGGTCAGCCATATCCCACCTGCTGCGTGGTGATCCGGCCTGGCGGCAGCTTCTGAAATTCGCAGTGTCGCAGCGGACACAGACGGCTTTTATCCCGCCGGTCAATTATCTCCTGCACCGGCCCGATACGAAGCGGCGCTTGCGCAGCTACGTCGATACGATGCTAGCTCGCCCTCTGGCGGCGACCGGGCGACAATAGACGAACGCTTTTCCGTTTCGTCAGCAGTTGTACGCGCAAGGTCTCTTCCTGCTGCGCGAGTTTCAGCCGATATTGGGCCACCCCGGCCTCAACACTTTCGGCCAGTTGTTGACGCCGGGCGAACATATCATCGATTTGCGCCAGAATGGTTTGCGGGTCGAACCGTTCGATATGATGGCCAAAGCCGTCAAGGCCGGTATCGTGCAGCAGCGCCTCGTTTTTCGCGGCATAGCCGAGCGAGATTGCAGGGCGTCCCATGGCAAGTGCGCAAACAATGTTGTGATAACGGCTGGCCACCACGATATCGGTTTGCGCGATCTGCTGCATTAGCTCGTGCAGAGACGCGACAGGCTCGATAATAATCTTCGCGGCGTCCGGTGAATCGATCCGCGCCATCAGATCGCCGATGGCCTGAACGTCGCCCTTGTCGCCGGTGAGCAGCCGCACCTCGCGCCCGCTGGCCAGAAGTGTTTTCGCCAGTTCTGCGATTTTGCCGAGATAGGTATCATAAATGTCCGAGGCGTTGGCCGCTCGCCTTTTCCAGCCGCGATAGGTCATCACGCCAAGGCCCACACGCCCGCCAACGTTGTCGTGGGTTGTGTTGCTGGCCGGTGGCAGCGCGAAGGCAATATCTGCGCTCACCGTATCGCTGTGCGCATGAACCCCGAGCGATTTCATGAAATCGTGGGAGATTTCGTCGCGGTAAGAGCGGAACACAGCGGAGAGCGCCGCTTTGCGGAAGAAAAAGCGGCTGACCGGATGATCGGCAGGCCCAGCGCCAACGGACACGAAGGCAAGCTTGGCGCGGCCAAGGCGTGCCGCCAGACACCAGCGCAGGATGACGAACGGCCAGCCGAACGGACCTTCGTTGAAGTCGTCGAGAATGCCCGTGCCGGGCACGATGATGATGTCGAGGCCGTGTGCGACGGAAATTGCGGTGAGAAATCCGGCGAGCCGTCGTGGCAGCTGAAGCAGCACCTTGTCGAGCAGGCGAAAGAGGTCGCTTTCTAGCGCGGGGTTTCCCACCGGCACTGTCGCGACATTGTATTTTTCCGAGATGATATCGGGGCGCGCGCAGATGCATAGCAGATCCGCATCGGGACAGTTGCGTTTCAGTAATTGCAGCATGGCTTCCAGAGAGCCGTCATTGCCTGCATTGCCGGAACCGAACTGTCCGAAAAGGCCTATTCTCATACTGGTGTCTCCAGAAGCGCCCCCGAAGCGCCTGTTGCACGGTACTCTGGGATCACCGCGCGGGAAAACTGGCAGAAGGGGGAAGCCCATCGTCTAATGTAGGATGGAGCATACCTCTCTTACCCCTCATGGCCAGAATGCGCCCGCCTGCAAATTCGATACACTGGCAGCGGTATATCAACTTGCCCCCTCGATATACCGGAACAAGGCTTCGAGGGACATTTTCCCTCGAAGTCTGGTTTCCGGGGTCCGAGCATTTCCAGCAAAAGTGCGAAGCGGTTTTGCGCGGGATAATGCGACGGAAAACCAGCATTTCCAGCAAAAGTGCGAAGCGGTTTTGCGTTGGAAATGCGGACGAAAAGACATTTAGAGCGGCACCCCTATTCAAGTGACATGGAGCCGCTCTAAAGGGGGTGTTTACGATGAAATGTGCCTACTTCGTGCGCCCGCACATAGGCGGGACCTATTCGGTTTTCACGCGGATGCGTGCGTCACTGGCGCGCTCGGACATTGAACTGCGCTGGCTTGCAACGGGGGCTGCGGGCGATACCGTCAACGTGCCGGAAGGGCAGGGGCTGGAGGATGCCGAGCGGCAGGGCGACGCCATTGACCGGATGGGTGTTCTCGATGAAGAAACCCGCGCAAAGCGCATTGTGGATTTTCTGCGCGATAATCGGTTCGATGCTGTCTTCGTCAATGTGCTGTCGCAGCGTTTCGAAACCAATCTCGTCCGCTATCTGCCTGCCGATATTCTGCGCATCATGATCGTCCACAGCATCACGCCCGGCACTTACGAGGCGGCACGCGCAATCCGCGATCATGTTCATGCGACGGTCGGCGTCTCCAACCGCTGCCGCGACGATCTTGTTCGCGGCTACGGTTTCGATGCGTCGCGAACGCTGGTCATCCCGAACGGGTTGAGCCGCGATCCGCATATCGGGCGCGCCCCATCGCGTAATGCAGATGGAAAGCCGATCCGGCTTTTGCATCTGGGTCGTATAGACGACAGTTCGAAGGGTGTGTTCTGGCTGCCGGGCATTTTGCGGCGGCTCAGCTGCGATTATCATCTGACGGTTGCAGGCGATGGGCCAGACCTGGAAGCGCTGCGCCACAAGCTTGAGCCCTTTGGCGACAAGGTCAGCTTTACCGGATGGGTCGCGCCCTCCGATGTGTCATGGCTGGTTAGCCAGCACGATGCGCTGGTCATGCCTTCGCGTTATGAGGGGTGCCCGATGACGCTTATGGAAGCGATGAGCCAGGGGTGTCCGGCCATCGTATCGCGCATTGCGGGTGTCACTGACATGATTATCACTGATGGCGAAGACGGGATGCTTTTTCCCATTGGCGATTGCGGGCGGGCGGCACAGCAGATCGACCGGCTTGCAGGTGATCTGCCATTGCGCAATCGCATGGCGGAAGCGGCAGTGCAGAAAGTCACTTCGACTTTCGACAGCGATATTGTTGGGCGCGCTTACGTAGACCTGCTGCATAAGCTGCACCGGGACCGTCCGGAAATCGCGCCGCCGCTGGCGCTGTCGCAATGGTCCATGCCGAATGCGCTGCACAAGAATTTGCGCAGCCGCCTGCCGCAGCCGGTCAAGAACTGGCTGCGCCGGATAAGGGAACGAATGTATGCGGGATGGTCCGCAGCCTGACCGGCTGCCGAGCAAACGAAGGTATTCGCCATGAATCTGTTCACATCGCAGTTTCGCAATTCTCAATTGCTGGGTAGCAAAGCCCATGCGCTTATACCCGGCGGCTGCCACACCTATGCCAAGGGCGACGACCAGTATCCGGTCCTCGCCCCGGGCTTTATCCAACGCGGTTGCGGCTCGCATGTCTTCGATGTCGATGGCAATGAATATATCGAATATGGCATGGGCAACCGGGCGGTGGGGCTGGGTCACGCCTATCCGCCGGTCTTGAAGGCCGTGCGCGATGCGCTGGAGGATGGGTGCAATTTCACCCGCCCGAGCGCGATGGAAGTGGATTGCGCGGAGCGTTTTCTCGAATTGATCGACAATGCCGAGATGGTCAAGTTCTGCAAGGATGGTTCTGACGCTACATCGGGCGCAATGCGTCTGGCGCGGGCCTATACCGGGCGCGACATGATCGCCTGCTGTGCGGACCACCCGTTCTTTTCCACCGATGACTGGTTCATCGGGACAACGAAGATGAACGCGGGCATTCCGGCATCCGTTTCGGCCCTGACAGCGACCTTCCGCTATAATGACCATGCCAGCGTAAAGGCTCTGTTTGAGGATTATCCGGGGCGTATTGCGGCCATCATTCTGGAGCCAGCGCGTGCCGAAGATCCAAAGGACAATTTTCTGCATGAGGCAATGCGCATTGCCCATGAAAATGGTGCGCTATTCGTGCTCGATGAAATGATCACCGGCTTCCGCTGGCACAGACAGGGCGCGCAGAAACTCTATGACATTGTTCCGGACCTTTCCTGTTTTGGTAAGGCGCTCGGCAATGGTTTCGCCATTTCGGCGCTTGCAGGCAAGGCGGAATATATGCAGCTCGGCGGCCTCAGTCAGACCGAGTTTCCGCGTGTGTTTCTGCTGTCGACCACGCATGGTGCCGAGACCCACGCTATGGCCGCTGCCATGGCGACCATGGCCGTTTATCGCGATGAACCGGTTATCGAGCACCTGTATGAACAGGGTTCCAAGCTCGCGAATGGAATGAACGAGGCGATCACCCGTCATGGCTTGAGCAACTATGTCAGCACCGTTGGACGCGCCAGCTGTCTTGCCTATGCAACGCTTGACGAAAACGGCGCGCCGTCGCAGGCGTTCCGCTCGCTGTTTCTCCAGGAGACCATCCGGCGCGGCGTCCTGATGCCTTCGCTGGTGGTCAGCTATACCCATAGCGATGACGATATAGCGAAGACTGTCGACGCGATTGACGGCGCTCTTTCTATCTATGCGCGGGCGCTGAATGACGGTGTCGGGGCCTATCTGATCGGACGCCCATCGCAGGTGGTCTATCGCCGCTTCAATGAAAGCGCGAATATATGTCCGCCCTCGACGCTATGAGAGGGATGCTGGCAGGTCTGCTCGCATTTGTGATGCTGAATGGGCCGGCACAAGCCGCACCCGAGGTCAAGCTGCCGATCCATGTCAGCGAAAACCACCGCTATTTTGAAGATGCATCCGGCAAGCCATTTCTGATGCAGGGCGACACCGCATGGTCATTGATCGTCCAGCTGAAACGCGATGACGTTGAGCTCTACCTGAAAGACCGTCGCAAACGCGGCTTCAACACCCTGTTGGTCAATCTACTGGAGCATCAGTTTTCCAGCAATCCGCCTGCCAGTGCCTATGGCGACAAGCCGTTTAAAGATGCAGCTTTTGGCGCGATCAATCCGCGCTACTTCGACCATGCCGCATGGGTCATCGAGCGGGCGCAGGCGCTTGGTTTTGTGGTTCTGCTGGCCCCGGCCTATCTCGGCGCAAATGGTGGTGGGCAGGGCTGGTATCTGGAAATCGAAGCCGCAGGACCGGCACGGATGCGCGCCTATGGCGAGGCGGTGGCGCGCCGCTTCGCCAAATATACCAATATTGTCTGGGTGTTGGGCGGCGATTTTGATGCGCCGGATAAAAGGCTGGTGTCCCGCGTGGCCGACGGCATCGCGGCCGTTTTGCCGGATGCCCTGCAAACCGTTCATACGCGCCGCAACACCAACACCGCCGAAATCTGGTCCGACGCCAAATGGCTCTCTATCGACACCGTCTATGACTATGACGATGTTCATAGTTCCGTGCTTGCGCAGACCAAAGCCAATCGAATGCCGGTCATTCTGATTGAGACGCTCTACGAGAATGAGCATGGAACGACTGCGCAAATGATACGCCTGAATGCTTATGGCGCGCTGCTGGCTGGAGCGGTCGGGCAGTTCTTCGGCAATAGTCCGATCTGGCATTTTGGCGGGCCGGGCGTGTTCGACTCCGATCGGGACTGGCGGCAAGAGCTGAACAGTCCGGGTGCGCGGTCGATGACGGTTCTGCGAAAGCTGTTTGCGGTGCTGCCATGGACCGATCTTGAGCCTGACCGCAGCGGGCAGATTACCAATGCGCGAAACCTCTATGCCGCATCGTTTGCCGGTGGGGCCGGAGCGGTGATCTACGGCGAAGGGGACAGCTTTTCCGTCCGCAAGGCCGCAGTGAAAACAGGAAATGATGTCGTCTGGATCGACCCATCTTCCGGGGTAGGGATACAAGCGGCCACGCCGCAGGAAGATGGCCAGACGCTGACCTTTCGCACCCCATCGGAAAAGAATGCGGGCGGGGACGGAGACTGGATATTGCTGATCGGTAAGCCGGGCCGATTTGCGCTTAACCGAAAGGGGTAAGCGCTACGCCCTTCCGCTGCCGTGCACCCCGCTTGTCTTTAACCGGATATGCCTTCGGTCAAATCGCTACCCCCACTGCTGCGTGATTAACTTGGATTATTGGGGATGCAGAGGAAACGACTATGAAAGTGCTGGTTACCGGAAGTCAGGGTTACATCGGATCGGTCATGGTGCCGATCCTCGTTCATGCGGGCCATGAGGTGTCGGGCTACGATATCGGTCTTTACGAACATTGCCTGTTCGAAGAAGGTGGTGCGGTTGTTCATGTACCGACGCTGCGCAAGGACGTGCGCGATGTGTCGCCGCGTGATCTGGAAGGTTTCGATGCAGTCATTCATCTGGCCGCGCTGTCGAACGATCCGCTGGGCAACCTCAATGAAGAACTGACTTATGACATCAACCACCGCGCCAGCGTGGCAATGGCGAAAGCCGCCAAGCGTGCGGGCGTGGGGCGTTTTCTCTTTGCCTCGTCATGCAGCAATTATGGCATCAGCGATGCCGATCTGATCGACGAAACCGGCGAGTTGAAGCCGGTGACGGCCTATGGCCGCTCGAAAGTGCGCGCCGAGCAGGAAATCCGTGAGCTGGCCGATGCGAATTTCTGCCCGGTTTATCTGCGACCCGCAACGGCCTATGGCGTGTCGCCTTTCCTGCGCTTCGATATCGTGTTGAACAATCTTGTCGCCTGGGCCGTGACCAAGGGGCTGATCTATCTGAAATCAGATGGCACGCCATGGCGGCCTATCGTGCATATTCGCGATATTTCCCGAGCCTTCATGGCGGCCATGGAAGCGCCGCGCGAAAAGGTCTTCAATGAAGCCTTCAATGTCGGCTCCACCGAACACAATTACCGTATACGTGACATTGCGGGCATTGTCGCCGAGACGGTGCCCGATTGCCGGATCGAATTTGCCGAAGATGCCGGCCCGGATACACGGTCCTACCGTGTCAGCTTCGAGAAGCTGGCGCGGGTTCTGCCCAACGCAAAGCCGCAATGGGATGCGGCGGCGGGGGCGGAAGAGCTTCTGGCAGCCTATAGCCGCTCGACCCTGACGCTTGAAGAATTCGAAGGGCCTCGGTTCCAGCGCATCGCCCATATTCGCAAGCTTCTGGAGGAAGGTGTTCTCGACAGCGATCTGCGGCGCGTGGAGCTTATGCAGCCGCCGCTCAGAGCGATCGCATGATGGATGCGCGGCCAGCAATCACGGACATGCACCGGTCTCCAGACGGGCAGGCGATCTATGATCTGGCCGCGCAGCTTTATCCTATCTGCCGCAGTCTGACGGGTGAGGGCGTGCGGGACACGCTCGCCATTATTGGCAGGCATCTGCCGCTGGAGATTCACGAGGTGCCGACCGGCACCCCGCTTTTCGACTGGAAAGCGCCGCAGGAATGGGTGATCCGCGAAGCCTATATTGCGAACAGCAACGGCCAGCGGATTGTCGATTTTGCACGGCACAATCTGCATGTGGTGAACTTCAGCATTCCTGTACGAACAAGGCTTTCGCTCGAAGCCTTGAGAGGCCACATTCACACGCTGCCCGATCAGCCGGACCTCATTCCCTACCGCACCTGTTATCATGCGGAGGACTGGGGTTTCTGCATGGCGCATGCCGACTTTCTGGCAATGGCCGAGGGAGACTATGACGTGGTTATCGACGCCGAGCGGCGCGATGGTGCGCTCGTGTTCGGGGAGTTCACGCATCGCGGAACAACGGACGAGACGTTTCTGATCTCCGCGCATCTTTGTCACCCATCGCTTGCCAATGACAATTGCTCAGGTCTGGCATTGCTGACGCTTCTGGGGACGGCGCTTAAAGCGCGCTCCACGCGGCTGACCTATCGCTTCCTGTTCGGCCCGGCGACATTCGGCGCGCTTGCCTGGTTGAGAGAGAACGAACCGCACCTTGACCGTGTCAGTCACGGTCTGGTCCTGTCCTGCGTTGGCGATGATGGGGGGCCGAATTACAAGCGCAGCCGTCGTGGCAACGCGGCGATCGACCGGATCATGGGGCAGGTGCTCGCGCAGTCCGGTCTGGCCGGGGCGACAATGCATGATTTCTGGCCCTATGGATATGATGAAAGGCAGTTCTGCTCGCCGGGGTTCAACCTGCCGGTCGGCATGTTTCAACGCAGCCTTTATGGCACTTTCTCGGAATATCATACCTCAGCGGATAATCTGGATTTCATCAAGCCGGAATGTCTTGAGCAATCCTTCAATCTCATCATGCAGGTCATTGATATAGCGGAGCGAAATTGGATTCCGCTCAACACCTCGCCCAAGGGCGAGCCGCAACTGGGTCGCCGTGGGCTGTACGGCAAGACCGGCGGTGACAGCCGTGCCGCGCAGGAAGCGATGGCCATGCTCTGGGTTCTTAATCTGGCCGACGGCGGCGCGTCACTTCTCGACATGGCCGAACGGTCGAAATTGCCTTTCGCAACGCTCGCCGGGGCTGCGGAGAGATTGCGCGATGCCGGATTGCTGATCGAGTTGAAGTAGTGGGCCTAGATCAGTGGCCAGGAGCGGTCCTTGTCCGAAATCACGCTCGGCTGGTTCGGCCACGGTATGCCGAGCGCCGGATCATCATAGCGCAGGCCCGTTGCATGATCCGGCGTGTAGGGATGTGAGATCATGTAGCGAATGAGGACATTATCGGTAAGCGCCTGAAATCCATGGGCGCAGCCTTCCGGTATATAAAGCTGCACGCCATTTTCCGCCGAAAGCTCCAGACCAACCCAGCGCATATAGGTGGGCGATTTGGGGCGTATATCGACCAGCACATCCCAGACCGTGCCTTGCAGGCAGGTGACGAGTTTTGTCTCCGAATGCGGGTCATGCTGGTAGTGCAAGCCGCGCAGCGTGCCTTTCTCACGCGAGAAGGAAAGGCTGTGTTGCGGATAGTGCGTTTCCATCTGCCGTTCGGCAAAAGCTGTTTCGGAATAAACCCGCGCAAACCAGCCACGCTCGTCCTCCATCCGTTCCGGCTCGATAGACCATGCGCCATCAATGTTCAGAGAAGTAAACCGCATATGGAGCGCCCCGTTTCCGCCTGCCGACATTCTGACAGCGTGGTCAGCGCCCGGTAGAGCCTTCTTGGAGGGACGATCTTCACCTTCCGACGTAGGGCTTTCCCCCGGATGGGCGAGCGGCCTACACCCTTGCCCGCCCTATGACGCAAGCCGGGTGAGGATTGGCAGTATTCGTTCGGTGATGGCTGCGCCCAATGGTATGTGCGCCGCGCTCCAGATGGCAGTCTCGGCAATCTTTAGACCGCTTAGTAGTTTGGGGACCAGAGTAGTGGCGGCCATTGTGAGGGCCAGAGCCGAGGGGGTGTGTATGACCATCCAGACACCGGATATTTCGCGGAGCAAAAGCATGACGCAAGAGCGGACCGGCTGTCGCCTGTGCGGTAAGCGGCTTAAACACACATTTGTGGATCTGGGCATGTCGCCGCCCTGCGAAAGTTTCGTTGCCGCCGATCAGCTGGACCGCATGGAGCCTTATTACCCGCTCTACGCGCTGGTCTGCGATCATTGCTATCTCGTGCAACTGAAGGAGTATTTTTCGCCCGCCGAGATTTTCACGGAATATGCCTATTTCTCGTCCTTTGCGACAAGCTGGGTGGATCACGCCAGAGCCTATTGCGACGCGATCACCGAACGGCTGGAACTGGACGAGAACAGTTTCGTGGTGGAAGTCGCCAGCAATGACGGCTATCTGCTGCAGCATTTCCTGCCAAAGGGCATTCCGGCTCTGGGCATAGAACCTGCGGCCAATGTGGCGGAAGCCGCAATCGCCAAGGGCGTGCCAACCCGGGTTGATTTCTTCGGCGCGAAACTGGCGCTGGAAATGCTCGGTGCTAATCAAAGCGCCGATCTCATTATCGGCAACAATGTTCTGGCGCAGGTGCCCGATCTGAATGATTTCGTGCGCGGTATGCAGCTTCTGCTGAAACCCGAAGGTGTCATCACGCTGGAATTTCCGCATCTTGCCAATCTGATCGAGCTCAACCAGTTCGACACGATCTATCACGAGCATTTCTCGTATTTCTCGCTGCTGACCATCCGCTTCATGGCGCACAGGCACCACCTCAAGATCATCGATGTCGAGGAAGTGCCGACCCATGGCGGATCGCTGCGGGTCTATCTGGCGCGCACCGGCAGCAAGCGCAAGGCGTCGCCCCGGGTGGCGGCCCTTCTCAAGAAGGAAGAGAGCTTCGGTCTCACCGATATCGCGACCTATGAACAGTTTGCGGAAAAGACCCGTCACGCCAAGCGTGATCTCCTGTCCTTCCTGATTGCAGCCAAGAATTCGGGCAAGCGCATCAGCGGTTATGGCGCGCCGGGCAAGGGCAACACGCTTCTGAACTATTGCGGCATCGGCACGGATTTTTTGGATTTCACCGTGGACCGCAATCCCTACAAGCACGGGCGCTATACGCCCGGCATGCATATCCCGATCTATGACGTATCGGCGATAGACAAATACAAGCCGGACTACATCCTCATCCTGCCATGGAATTTCAAGGATGAGATCATCCGGCAGATGCAGCACGTGGTCGAATGGGGCGCGAAATTCATTATCCCCATTCCTCATGTCCGATTGATCGATCCAGCTCTGATTGCAGAGGAGCGTTAGTCATGAAAGTCGTTCTGTTTTGCGGCGGTCTTGGAACCAGAATCCGTGAATATTCGGAAAATGTGCCCAAGCCAATGATCCCGCTCGGCCACCAGCCGATCCTGCATCATGTCATGGAATATTACAGCGATTACGGCCACAACGACTTTGTCCTCTGTCTCGGTTACAAGGCCAATGTCGTGAAGGATTTCTTTCTGACGATCCGCCCGCAGACTTTCGCCGATTGCGTCGTCTCCAATGGCGGGCGCAATGTCGAATTGCTGGAGGAAGTGGACCGCGACTGGAGCGTGACCCTGCTCGACACCGGCATCTGGCGCAATATCGGCGAGCGCCTGTGGAGCGCGCGTGCCCATGTCGAGAAGGAGGACATGTTCCTCGCCAATTACAGCGATGGTCTGAGCGATGTCGATCTCGACGACATGACGCGGCGTTTCGAGGCGAGCGGCAAGATAGCCTGCTTCCTCGCCGTGCGTCCGCCGCTGACCTATCATCTGGCGGATATCGCCGAAGGCGGGGACGTGCGGGCTTTTCGGACGTCAAACACCTCTGATATCTGGATCAATGGCGGTTATTTCCTCTTCCGCAAGGAAATCTTCGATTACATGCGAGAGGGCGAAGAGCTGGTGCTGGAACCGTTCAGCCGTCTTATCGCCGACAATCAACTGATGGCCTATAAATATGAGGGCTTCTGGCGTTCAATGGATACGCTGCGCGACTGGCAGACGCTGGAAGACATGGTCGAGAAGGGCGATATGCCCTGGAAGAAACACAAGGCGGAGCAGCGCGCAGCCAACATCGCCATAGCGTTATGATCGACCTGCGTTCTCTCGCCAATCCGGGCAGGCCGCTTCAGCTCTTATGTCTGGGCGCGCATTCGGACGATATCGAAATCGGTTGCGGGGGAACGCTCCTCAGTCTGATCGAAGCGGGAACGCCGATGCACATCGAATGGTGTGTGTTGTCGGGCAGTGGAGAACGACGCGCCGAGGCGGAGGCTTCAGCGCGCGATTTTCTGCGCGGTACGGAAAATCCCGGCATCCGGCTTGCGGCGTTTGAGGACAGTTATTTCCCGGCGCAGATCCGCGAGATCAAGGCGTGGCTGATCGAACAACGCAGCCGCCAGACGCCGGATATTGTTTTCACCCACCGCCACGGCGACGCGCATCAGGATCACCGCACAGTCAACGAACTGACCTGGAACCTCTTCCGCGACCAGCTGATCCTCGAATATGAAATCCCGAAATGGGATGGCGACCTCGGCCAGCCCAATGCCTATTCGGCCCTTTCGGCGGCGATCATGGAACACAAGGTCGAGCTTTTGATGAAGCATTTCGGCACACAACGTTCGAAGGACTGGTTCGACCCCGAAACATTTCGCGGATTGGCGCGATTGCGCGGTATGGAATGTCGCGCGCCGGAAACCTATGCCGAAGCGTTTCATATGCGCAAGCTGCGACTGTTTTAGCTTTGTCTGGAGATACAAAAAAGCCCGTCGCGCTGGGAGGAGGAGTGCGCAACGGGCTGATTGGTAAAGCGCGATTGGGAGGAGGAGTATCGCGCTTCGTGTCCGGTTTCTGGGAGGAGGAGTGAAACCGAACAACGTGAAAATAGGTGCGCGGTCAGAGGTTTACAAGAGGACATGCTGCAGGGCAGCTATGCATTTTTTAAAGGGCTAAAAAAGAAACCGCCCCGCAGCGGTCTAGCGCGCTGGGGCGGTCACTCCCTCCTCCAAGTGGAGCACACAATAATGTGGGAGTTTCTAAAAGCAAGCCCCCGACAAAACTCTATAAATTTCAGAAAATACTGAAATCCATGAAGCTAATTGAGTAGTTGCCGGGTCTCCTGCTGATGAGCGGTTGGGTCTCGACTGATCTCGGGTCGTACTCGCCCACACTGTGTGGCTCCCAGCCGAACAAAACTTTGGCTAATATTTGATATATTTTATGGACTATCTAATTGCCGTGAGGCGGAGTGGAACCACGGCACCTGTGTGAAGCTGTCATTTGAGTGCGCTTCGCAGTTGTACCCCGCAATTCTCCGAGATTGCTATTTCCATTTTGGAACAGGTGTGATTAGGTTCGCGCCGACGGATTTAAGGAATCAGTCTTCAAATTTCACTGATGCGATAGGCTTGCGCGGTGGAAATTTAGACAGGACTATAAAAACTCTGACTCAATAAGAGTTTCAAAAAAAGCCTTATGATCTCGGATGTTTAACCAGATCGCCCTCCCAATTAAGTGGGATAATTATCCGTTCTGATCACGTAATCTTTCAGACTGGAACCCTTTGTTGGTTTTAGAATCGGTCTTTAGTCGCCATTTTTTCCCTGCGTGCACTCCTGAGAGCTCGCCCGCCTCGCGCCCCTAAGCCCCCCGCCCAAACGCGAGGCGGTTCCTTATCCAGGAACCATCAGTTTTTCCCAAGAATCGTAACAATCGAATATGCTGGCTTCGGTCCGCGCATTTTGAGTTGCAACGCGCGTTACCCTTCAGTTCGTATAAAAATCGCAGTCACGTTTTAAGACGTTACGCAGCGTCACATTTGATTGGGATTTAATCGTAAATCTGAAGCGCTTTCTTCTGTGGAAGACGCCGAAAAGCCCGGCTGTTGCCCTATTCTTCGGGTACGTTTAAGCCAGTTGAGTCGATTGGTGCGCGAGGTGCACCGCAGCTTGGCCACGTCTTGGAATGCATGCAGCAGCGGGTCCGGCTTCATGCTAGCGCGCCTTCGCTTCGTCGGAGGGGTTACATGTCAGGACGTCAGCCAAAAATTAACCATCTGTTAACCATTCCGCATATAGACCGAGTAAACCGTTTTTTAACCAAGATGAATCAAGTGCTAACACAATCCCGTCCGATCCGTTTGAAAGGGCGCTCCTTTCTTGCGCTGGTGCTCTCGCCTGAACTGCCGCTGGATGGCTGGCTGGATAGGCTAGACGATCTTGCCGCGCGTTCGGCGGGGTTCTTTCTGAACCGGCCAGTCGTGCTTGATCTTGAGAATCTGGTTATCGAACGGATGCAGCTGGTTCAGCTACTGGAAGATCTTGCAGGTCGCGGTGTCTGGATCACGGGGTTTGAAAATGCGCGTCCTTCGCTTCTCGGTCCTGGCATGCCGCCAGCGCTGCGTGGCGGGCAGGTGGCCGCGGATTTCAATCCCGAGGTGAGCGAGCCTGCGGCCCCGGCAAAGCCGGCTGCAACCGCAGCACCCGCCAATGTGCAACTGGTGAAGGCCGTCCCTTCGATGGTGGTAACGGAGCCTGTGCGCTCCGGCCAGTCCATCTATTTCCCGGATGGCGACGTTACCGTTGTCGGTTCGGTGGCTTCTGGTGCGGAAGTGGTGGCGGGCGGTTCGATCCATGTCTATGGCGCGCTGCGCGGTCGTGCGATGGCCGGGACGGCAGGCAATTCCAACGCGCGCATTTTCTGCCGCAAGATGGAAGCGGAATTGGTTGCAATCGACGGCCTCTACAAGACGGCTGAAGACATGGAAGCCCGGTTGCGCGGTCAGGCGGTGCAGCTCTGGCTCGATGGCGATTACATGATGGCCGAAACGCTCGGTTGATCGAATTTATTGAAAAGAAATCATGTCCGGTTGGGCGGGCAATACTCTCATAAGGCGTGCGGGAGCTACAGGAGACCAATATGGCAAAAGTAATTGTTGTAACTTCCGGCAAGGGTGGCGTTGGCAAAACGACATCCACCGCAGCCATCGGCGCCGCTCTTGCGCAGCGTGGTGAAAAGACTGTCGTTATCGACTTCGATGTCGGCTTGCGCAATCTCGATCTGGTGATGGGTGCCGAACGCCGCGTGGTGTTCGATCTGGTAAATGTGATTCAGGGCGATGCGAAGCTGCCGCAGGCGCTTATCCGCGACAAGCGTCTCGACACGCTTTATCTGCTGCCCGCCTCCCAGACCCGCGACAAGGACAACCTCACCACCGAGGGCGTTGATCGTGTGATCGAAGACCTCAAGAAGGAATTCGACTGGATCATCTGCGACAGCCCGGCCGGGATCGAGCGCGGCGCGACGCTTGCCATGCGCCATGCCGACATGGCCGTTGTGGTGACCAATCCGGAAGTGTCGTCGGTGCGCGATTCCGACCGTATTATCGGCCTTCTCGACGCCAAGACTCTCAAGGCCGAGCGCGGCGAACGGGTGGAAAAGCATCTTTTGCTGACCCGCTACGACCCGATCCGCGCCGAACGCGGCGACATGCTGAAAGTTGAAGACGTTCTTGAAATCCTGTCTATCCCGCTTCTGGGCATCATCCCTGAAAGCCAGGATGTGCTGCGCGCATCCAATATCGGCTCTCCAGTGACGCTTGCCGACCAGCGCAGTGCGCCGGCTCTGGCCTATCTGGATGCAGCACGCCGTCTGGCGGGCGAAGAAGTGCCGATGACTGTTCCATCCGAAAAGCGCAGCCTTCTGGGCAAAATTTTCGGAAGGAGAGCGGCATGAGCCTATTTCGTTTCTTCACCAAGCAGGCATCGGCGCCCTTGGCGCGCGAACGTCTGCAAGTTCTGCTGGCGCATGAGCGAGCGTCCGAGGGACATTCCGATCTTGTGGCTGTGCTGAGGGAAGAAATTCTGGCGGTGATCGCCAAACATATCCAGATCGATCGCGACAAGGTCAGCGTGAAGATGGATCGGGGAGATCAGATGTCGACACTGGAAGTCGATATCGAGCTTCCCTTGAAGAAAAAGGTGCGGGCAGCCTGATCTTCAAAGCATTTCCGGCAAATCGTGTCTGGAAGTGCTTACTATAACGTGCGGGGGCGATAATGGAGGGATATTTCCATGAACCGCGGCACACTTCTTATCCGTCTGAAGGAGCTTCAGGAACTGCCAAAGTTTCAGAAGCGCGATATCTGTACGGTAAGCGCCTTTCTACCTCTCGACGCTCTGGCAGAACATGTCAGGGTCTGCGAGGAGGCCGCAGGCGTAGCGCAAACGGGGCAGGATCATTGATCCTGCCTTTTTCGCTGGCTCATGCGTCTTTTACGGCACGGCAAAATGCGTCTGCAAATAGCAGCCGAGAAACAAAAGCACGACCGCAGCCGCTATGAGAGCCAGAATTTTCATAAAACAGCATTCGCTCAATCTCCGCTCACGTTCAATAAAACTGATGGTGATCGACGTGCGGAGGCTGGTAACGGATCAGGCGGTGTTCTGCAGCAGTTCGCGCCGCGCTGTTGCGACAACCTGCTGCGTCAAATCGGAGAGCCGATCAGCCGCAAGCCGATTGACCTGCCAATAGAGCGGTACGTCGAGCGGTGTGTCGGCTACAAGTTCGACCAGCTGGCCGGATGCAAGGTGGTCCTTCACCAGCACGTTTGGGTTTACACCCCAGCCCATGCCGTCAAGGCTCGCTTCGACAAATCCTTGCGTAGAAGGTAACCAATGCGTCGGGCAATTGACATCCGCCTTCAGGTTGTCCTTGATCCAGCGCTCCTGTAGCCGGTCTTTCTGGTTGAAAGTCAAGGCTGGCGCAGTGGCAAGCGCATCCGGCGTCACGCCATTTTTGAAATATCGTTCCATGAAATCCGGCGATGCGGTTGCGTGATACCGCAGCGTGCCGAGCGGAACGATACGGCAGCCTTGCACCAGTTTCGCGTGAGAGGTCACAGCCGCCAGAACACGCCCACGCTGAAGCCATTCGGCTGTGTGATCCTGATCATCCACGGCGATGTTAAGAAGATGCTCGGAACCTTTAGTAAAAGCGGAAATGGCTTTCAAAAACCATGTTCCCAGACTGTCGGCATTGGTGGCGATGTTCAGCGTGACGCGCTGCTTCAGGTCGTCCGGCCCGGCAAGGGCGGGCAGTTCTTCCAGCAACTCGCGTTCCAGCATACCCACCTGTTCGATGTGGCGACAAAGCCAGTCGCCTTTTTCGGTCGCGGTGCAAGGCGTCCCGCGCGAAATAAGCACCGTGCCAAGCCGCTCCTCCAGATGTTTCACCCGTTGCGATATGGCAGACGGTGTCACATTCAGCGCGCGGGCCGCTTTCTCGAAGCTGCCGGTTTGCACGACCATCGCAACGGCACGAAGTGCGGAATAATCGATCATTAGTTTATCTTAATTATAGTTAGTATCTTTAACTATACTAATCCAGACGAGGTCTGTATCCAAGCGCTATCAACCATTCCAATTTGCGTGGCATCTGGCGCCATACTCCGTAGCGAGCCGAAATGAATTTCTCCGTTTATCTGACGGGCCTGACCATGGGCCTCAGCCTGATTGTAGCCATCGGCGCGCAGAACGCTTTTGTTCTGCGGCAGGGGCTGCGCGACGAGCATGTCTTCGCGGTCAGTCTTGTCTGCGCCGTTTCGGATGCGGTGCTGATCACGCTAGGGATCACCAGCTTTCAGAAGATCGCGGCGGCGCTGCCGTCAATCGATCCGGTCATGCGCTATGGCGGTGCCGCTTTTCTGATTTGGTATGGAGCGCGAAGCCTTTATTCGGCAATCACATCGTCAACGGCGCTTTCGACCGGCAACGGTCAGGCAACAGGCTTGGGGAAAACCATTGCCACCTGCCTCGCTCTGACCTGGCTCAATCCGCATGTCTATCTGGACACGGTTGTCTTGCTGGGCACGATCTCTACCCAGTTTCCGGGCCTCGAAAGCGCATTCGCTATGGGCGCGATCACGGCTTCGTTCGTATTTTTCTTTTCGCTGGGATTTGGTGCGCGCTGGCTACGCCCGGTTTTCGCCAAGCCGTCCGCCTGGCGTATGCTGGAGGGCTTGATTGCTTTTGTAATGTGGGCAATCGCATGGAAGCTGCTGATCGGTGCATAAGCGCCGGTTCGCTCTCTATCCGGTTTATTCTTCCGAACCCTGCTGCCGAATCCGCTCGGAAACAAAGGTGTGCAATGTGAACGACGTAGCCGGATTGTGATCCGGTGATTTTGGAAAACCTTTCAAATCCTGCGGCGCTATACCGAACCGCTCCTTGAAGAATTTGGTAAATTGCGCGCGGTCTGAAAAGCCGCAGGCATAGGCGACTTCCTTCATGCTTAGCCGTCGTCCGCCATCATTGATGAGGCGTCGATAAGCAAGGTCGAGCCGCTTGTTGCGGATCAGCTTTGTGACACCGTTGTCAGGTTCAAACGCGCGATAGAGATGAGAGTGCGACAGCTTGAACTGTTGCATAATGCTCTTTGGCGAAAGGTTCGGATCAGCCAGGTTCGCGTCGATATGGTCGAGCACGCGCTGACGCAGCGGTTGGCTGACGGCAAGATATTCTTCCAATGTGAAAGCCTGCCTGTTGATCGCCGCTTTCAGCAGAACCATCAGGGATTCCTGAATTTCAGGATAATCATTCTGGTCGATCGTATCGATGATCCGGTCGAGTGTCAGAATGAAATTGAACAGGATCTTGTTGGTTGCAATGTTGGAAGGCAGCACGAGACCGTGCAGGTTCTTGCCCGGAAAGGCCTTGTTGAGTTCCTTGCGCGGAATGGCCAGCGTCACGCGTGCGCCAGCCTCTTTCTTGCTGGTCAACACCTGCGTCAGATCGAGAATGAATATGTCGCCCGGCTTCACATCGACATTCTTGCCGTTGAAGTCGCCCCGGTAGTCGCCAGCCAGAACCAGTTGCAGCAGATAAAGGTCGAGATCCGTTCTCGCGATGATTTTCGGCGTTCGATCACAGAACTGGCTGCTGAATGTGGTATTGCCGACCACCATGTCGCCGAACAGACGCGAGCGGACGGAGCCGCTCATGACTTTGTCGCCTTTTTCGAGCGTTGGCGAAACCTCATAGATGATGGATGACGTGTCCCGCCAGAAATCATTGCGGATTTTCTCGTCAACCATATCCGCCGATATGTAATGGCCGCTCTTCATGTGCCCCCAACTGCGACAATTATCAGCTGGCAACTTTGCATGCGCATAAGCTTACGCACTTTTTAAGCATCCAACTGTTTCCTACTACTCCCAAGCGCGGACCTATTCTATCAAATTTGTCCCTCAAAACGCAAGATGGGACAAAAATACCGCATATTAGGGACATACATGTATTGTCAGTGCGATTGCCTCAGCTATCTCTATTAAGTCGAATTCTTTATTGTTAGATCTTGGTGAAATATCGAATTGCGGAATTAAATCAGGGTCTAACGCGATAACCGCCTGACCGACGTTCGAAGTAAAGCTGTCTCGTTGAAACGGGTATTCCAGATCAATTAAATCGTTGGATTAAACAATTCTTATATTGAAAGAAAAATCTGGCGGAGGCGGTGAAATTATACAGCGGGCGCAATTCAGGGTTGCCAGACCGTCATTCTGTTTACGACGGAAAAAAGTCGCATATGCGAAGGTTTTGGCGGAATTATCCCCACCAGACGTCGCTATCCCTCACCGATATAGACGCTGGCCGTCGCTTGAGCAGGGGGCGCTCGACAGAACGAAAACCTTTCACTGGAACAAACCGCTTTATCAGAAAGGATCGATTATGATCGTGAAGCGAAGAACGCAGCTGCTTGCCAGCATGATGGTGCTTGCACTGGCGTTGCCCGTGCAGGTCGCGTTCGGTCATGACTGGGATCATGACCACTGGGGCCATCATGACCATGATTTTCCGCCTTTCGGTCATGACCATGGTTTTCATCATCACGATCATGCTGGTGCTGCCGTTGCCGCAGGGATTCTCGGACTGGCGATTGCCGCCGCCATTGCCGACAATGGCAACAACCGTCCTCACGATGTTTATGCTCCGCCGCCACAACCTTATTATGCGCCGCCACCTTACCGCCTGAGCAACGGCATCACCTGTTATCCTGCGCAGCGGGCCTGTTACCTTGCAAACGGACATTATGCGGGCCTCACGACCCATTCGCAGTTCGGCAATTAGGACATATTATGAAATTTTATCATTTTTTAATGGGCGCTGCATTGCTTGCGGCCTTCCCAAAAGTGGCTATGGCTGAAGACTCGACCAGTCATCGGCTTCATTCCGCATGGGACGCTTTGGCCAAGGGCGAAGGCGAATTTCTGACGACGAAGCAATTCGCAAGCCTGAACAATCTCGCCTATCAGGCGGCCATCGTCAGGCTCTGTGATGGGCATGAGCTCGATCATGAAGCATTCCGCAGGAAAATCGAAGACGTCATCAAAGATACAGACAAAAAGCTGAGCGACGAGCAGGCCGATCTGCGCGAAGCAGCTGTTCTTGTGGCCTTCGGCGCGCGTTTTGGCCTGTTTCTCGCCGAAGGCAGTGATGACAGCAAGCCAGAGTTTTGTGCATCCGCCGACGAAATCAAATCCTCGCAGGACATTTCAGTTCTGGCGAAGTAAATGGTTTAATAAAGTCGGATATCACTAAGCTGGCGGCCGCTTCTGTTATAGAATTAAAATGCGAAAGCTGAACCCGGATCACGATTGCGGCTTCAGTTGGTCTGTGAGATGCTCCAAAAATCGCTTTACCTGAGGTGAAAATGTCAGACGGGTTTTTACATAAATATTTTTTAGCAAATGGCGGTCGGCGCCTCCATAAGTGGACGCACTACTTTGATATTTATGAACATCATTTTGAGCGTTTTAGAGGGAAGTCGCCCACCATCGTCGAGATTGGCGTGTTTGGTGGAGGCTCGCTAGCAATGTGGAAGGAATATTTCGGACCAGGGGCAAAAATTGTTGGTATAGATATCAACCCGTCCTGCAAAATGCATGAAGAAGTGGGTATAGAGATATTTATTGGCAGCCAAGATGACCAGGTGCTTCTAGATTCTGTTCTCAAAAAGTATCCGAATATAGATATTATTTTGGACGATGGAAGTCACATGATGCGACACATGATTGCATCATTTGAATATCTCTACCCTCGTATTTCAGAAAATGGCTGCTACTTTGTCGAAGATACACATACCTGCTATTGGGAGGAATATGAAGGTGGTTTGAAACGCTCCGATAGCTTCATGGAGTTTGTTAAAGATCGTCTCGACGATATAAATGCTTTTCATGCTCGTGGAGCTTTGCCAGTTTCCCCGTTCACAAAAACCACACGATCCATCACGACTTATGACAGTATAGTTGTGTTTGAGAAACGCCTTCAAGGTCGGAGGCAAGCTCCAATAACGGGCTCTGTGGACAATGTTGACTAAATATATATATCGTCAGAATCGCGTAATGCGCCGTTGCATACAATGCACTACGAACTGAAACACTTTCACAGTTTCAAAGTAGTTTTTATCTGGTTTGGTGATGGCAGAGAGAAATACGTCTCCTGAAAAATACAATGGCTCAAAGTAAATAATTCCATTCCAAAGTTGTTTCGTTGTTTTCATGGTTGGTAGGGTTTCCTCCCCTTTCAAAAGGTGGGTCTATCTAGAGATATTCAGGCTCTAGGAGGATTCGACCTTGTGGCTGCGGAACCAGCGTGCACTTGCCAGACGGTCAATTTCCACAAAAATCACCGGTGTGATGAACAGTGTCAGCACCTGACTGAGTAGAAGGCCGCCCACCACCGCCACACCAAGCGGCTGGCGCAGCTCTGACCCTTGACCGCCGCCAAGCGCGACAGGAACCGCTGCCAGAAGCGCGCAGAAGGTCGTCATCATGATGGGGCGAAAACGGCGAATGGCTGCCTGATGGATTGCTTCTTCCGGCGCATGGTTTTCATCACGCTTCAGGTAGAGCGCGACATCGACCATCATGATCGCGTTCTTCTTGACGATGCCGATCAGCATCAAAAGCCCGATCAGCGCAATGATCGACAGGTCGAAACCGGATAGCTGGAGCGTGATCAGCGCACCGAACGCGGCGGATGGCAGGCCGGACAGGATGGTCAGCGGATGCGCGAAACTCTCGTAGAGAACGCCGAGTACGATATAGATCGTCGCAACGGCGGCGAGGATCAGCAGACCCATATTGCCGGTCGATTGGGCAAAAATCTGCGCCGCGCCCGAAGGCCGCGCCGATACCGAGGCCGGCATGCCGATTTCACTGCGCAGTGCCGTCACGCGGTCGGTTGCGGTGCCAAGCGAAACACCTGCGGGCAGGTTGAAGGACAGCGTGACCGATGCGAGCTGTCCCGACTGGTTGACGGTCACCGGCCCGTTGGTCCGCTTGATGCTGGCAAAACTGGCCAGCGGAACCAGAGCGCCCGACGATGAGGGCACACGCAGCGCGCCGAGTTGCGTTTCGTCCCACTGGCGGTTCTGATCGAGTTCCAGAATGACATCATAGCTGTTGCCGGTGGTCTGGATTTGCGAAACCGTCAGCGTTCCATAGGCGGCTTCCAGTGTGCTGCGGATCGCCTGCGAGCTGATGCCAAGACTTCCCGCCTTGTCGTGATCGATTTCGATACTCGCTTGCAGCGCGTTGTTTTGCAGGTCGGACGCCACATCGACAAAGGTTTGCGGTTCGGCCTTCATGGCGTCGGCCAGTTTCACCGACCAGGACCGGGCTTCGTCGGCATCGAGCGATTGCAGCACAATCTGATACTGGCTCTGCGTGCTGCGTCCGCCGAAACGGAGATTTTGCACCGGCGTTATATAGGCGGTGATACCGGGAAGGGCGGCGAGCGATTTGCGCAACGCGCTCAAGGTCTGGTCGAGCGGAGGGCGGGTGTCTCGCGCTTTCAGCTGCACCATCAGCGAACCGGTGTTGAAGGTCGAGCCGCCGGGGCCGCTGCCGAGTGACGCCGTAACGTGCTGAACCGCTGGGTTGTCGGAGACGATCGCCGCCGCCTGCTGTTGGAGATTGCGCATCGCTTGATAGGAAATATCCTGCCGCGCTTGCGTGGAAATGGTGAGAAGGCCAATGTCTTCCTGCGGGAAGAAGCTGCGCGGCAGCGTCGTGAACGACCAGATCGAGCCAAGGAAACTGAGGCCGAACACCAGCAGCACCAGCGCCCGATGCCTGAGGCACCAGCCGACAGCGCGCCCATAGCTTTCTGTCACCTGATCGAACAGGCGAGCGATCCGGCCCGGTTTGATTTCCTTGTGCGGCAGGCGTGCGGCGAGCATCGGCGTCACGGTCAGCGACACGAGCGCCGAGGAGAGAATGGCGAGTGTCACCACCATGCCGAATTCGTTCAGCACACGCCCGACGATGCCGCCCATCAGGAGAATGGGCAGAAACACCGCCACAAGCGACAGCGACATGGAAATGATCGTGCCGGTCACTTCCTGACTGCCCTTGATGGCAGCCTCAAAAGGCTGCATCCCCTGTTCGGTATAGCGCACGATATTTTCAAGCATCACGATGGCATCGTCCACCACAAGGCCGACCGCCAGTGTGAGGGCAAGCAACGAGATATTGTCGATGGAAAAGCCGAACGCATACATGGCGGCAAATGTCGCAACCAGCGAAAGCGGCACGGCAAGGCCGGGGATCATCGTCGCCCAGAACTGGCCGAGAAACAAAAAGATAACCAGCACGACGAGCGCAATCGTAATGCCAAGCGTCTTTTGAACATCGGCCACCGCATCGCGGATCGACCGGGAGACGTCGTTGACGACAGAAATATGCATCTGCGCGGGCAGGGCGGCTTCGATCTCCGGCAGCTTGGCCTTGATCGCATCGACAACGGCAACCGTGTTCGATCCCGGCTGGCGCTGAACGGCAAGCGCGATTGACTGTTTGCCGTCCAGCCAGCTGCCCTGATTGATGTTTTCCACGCTGTCGAGAACATTGGCTACATCCGAGAGGCGGACGATGCGATTGCCGCTGCCGGAGATGATCAGGCTTTTGAACTCTTCAGCATTGGTGCGCTGGGTTTTGGCATTGACAGTCAGCGCCTGCGACCCGTTCTGCAATGTGCCGACTGGCGTCTGGCTGTTCGCGGCGGCGATGGTATCGCCAAGGCCAGACAGCGACAGGCTGCGACTGTCGAGTTTGTCGGGATCGACCTCGACGCGCACGGCATAGGTTTTGGAGCCGTAGACCTGCGCCTGCGCAACGCCTGAAATGGTGGAAAGCGCTGGCGATATGATGTTCTGCGCGATGTCGTCCATCTGCGTCAGGCGTGCGCCGTCGCCGGTGAGCGCCAGAATGATGACCGGCGCATCGGCTGGATTGGCCTTGCGGTAGCTTGGCGGCGTGGTCAGATTGTCGGGCAACTGACGCTGGGCGCGGGTAATCGCCGCCTGCACGTCGGCAGCTGCCGCGTCGATATTGCGCGACAGGTTGAACTGAAGCGTGATCGACGTGTTGCCGAGCGACGAGGTGGCGCTGATCGTATCGATACCCGCAATCGTCTCGAATTGCTTGATAAGCGGGGTTGCGACAGACGATGCCATGGTATCCGGCGACGCGCCTGCCAGCTGTGCCGACACGTTGACGGTCGGAAAATCCGCCTCGGGTAGAGCCGCGACTGGAAGCTGGAGATAAGCCGCGATGCCGCCGATCAATCCGCCGATGACAAGGAGGATCGTCGCAACCGGGCGGCGAATGAAGACTTCGGAAATGTTCATCGCCCTGGTGCCTTCATTCAGTTGGACGAGACTTTTGTCTCTGCGTCGTTGCTGGCCAGTTTGACCTTGCTGCCATTGGCAAGCGAGGCCTGACCTTCGGTCACGACCTTTTCACCGGGTTGCAGGCCAGCGCTGAGACCGGCCATGCCATTGGCGCGAAGCGCAACCGTGACCGGGCGCACTTCGATGCTGTTATCCGTCTTCACGACATAGCTGATCGAACCGCTTTCCTGCGGCTGCACGGCAACGCCGGGCACAAGCACCAGATTGTCTGCCTGTCCGGCTTCCACCAGTACACGCAGCGATTGGCCTGGCCAGAAATTGCCGGATTGATTGTCCAGCGTGGCGCGCAGACGCACGGTGCCGCTGGCCTCGTCGATTGTGTTGTCAAGGAAACTGACCGGGCCGCTTTCCGAAATATCCCTGCCGTCAGCCGATACTGCGGAAGCTGTGGCTTTTAGTGTGCCGGTGGCGAGCGTTTCGCGGATCAGCGCGATATCCGTTTCCGCTAGTGTAAAATCTGCGTAAATCGGCTTCATCTGCGTGATGGTCGCGACCGGCGAACCGGCGGAAAGATAGGCGCCAGCGGATACAAGCACGGCGCCAAGCTGGCCGTCGAAAGGCGCTATAATCCGGGTGTTGTCGAGGGTCACCTGATCAGCCGCCAGCTGTGCCTGATCGACTTGCAACTGGGCTTCAGCCACTTTGAGAGCGGCCAGCGCATCATCGCCCGCCTGCGATGTACTGACGCCCTTGTTGACAAGGTCTTGCATCCGCTTCAGCAGGATTTGCGCATTGTTCAGCGTGGCCTGCGATTTGGCGACGGAAGCCTGATCTTTCACGACGGTGGCGCGGATGGCTCGGTCATCAAGTTGAGCGATCAGGTCGCCCTTTCTGACGATGGCCCCGTCCTTGACCTTGAGGATGGCCACATTGCCGGGCTCGGGACTGTTGACTGCGGTGGAGGCGACGGCAACCACCGTGCCGATGGTGCTGCGCTGGATCGGCAGCGATCCAGCGGTTGCAACCGCGACCTTGACGGCATGCTCGGCACTGGCCGAGCGGCTACCGCCTTTTCGACTGTCTGTCTGAACTGCGTTTGGAGCACTGGTGCCGTTCTGTTTCGTGGTATGTTGCCAGCCGACAAAACCGGCACCGGCAACCAATAGGATCGGGACACCCCAAACAACCCAACGCTTCACTCAACGCTCCTGTCAACGAAGGGATACGCCGTAATACCGGCTGTCCGAACGCTAACACAACGGTGCCGCCCGGCAATTAAATTGATTGAGAGCGGCAGTTGTTCACTTCGTGATAATGAGTGATGCCATTATTAGCAGAAACGCGTGTTGTTGCTGGCCGTTATTGAAGAATACGGAGAATATCGCGGACGACTTCCGCCTGCAGCGGGCGTTGTTTTTCGATGTTGAAATGGCCGACTTCCTTCACGCCGGAGAAATCGCGGTTGTCCAGCTTCCCCTTGAAACGGGGGCCGGGCACCAGCGGAAGCCCCCAACCGTGCTGCGAGAAATAGAAATTCACAACGCGGCGGATATTTCCTGGCAAGGGATCGGGTGCCGTGGCGGCAAACGAGGCCATGTAATCCACGCGAATGCCTTTTTTCTCAAGGACTTCGGCGATGGAAATAATGGCATTGGCACCCAATGAATGGCCGACGAGAATGACCGGCTGCGGGCCATATTTCTGCCGGTCGGCAATAATCCGGTTGGCGACGAGCCGCCAGGCGGCGTTGCCATCGACATGCGCATCTACACCTGCGGCCTGCAATTCTGCACCGATTTCATCGATGCCGGCGGAAAAGATATTGGCGAAACCGCGCAGGAGATAGACGTCGGGGCGTCCCGGCTGGGCGGCGTTTCCCGTCTTGTCATTCGTAGCGGGCACCTGTCCGGCAGGTTTCGCCGATTTGGCGTGTGCTGCGACCGGCATCGCGGCTAGCACAAGGCCAGAAAGCAGCAGAAAGCGGCGGCTGATGAAATTTTTCGCCGAATTGCCTGATTTGTTCGTCATGTAAAAATACCGGGGTTATGGCCAAGGTCTCGGAATAATACGTCCGGTGCGCCTGGCATATTCGTCATATGAAGCGCCGAATGCGTTGCGCATCATCGCTTCTTCATGGCCTACGCGGTAAAAATAGAGAATGCCGACACCAACAATGCCCGCCAGTCCGGCGAACCAGTTGGGGAGCAGGCAAAACTGCGCTATCGCCCAAAGCCAGAACGATAAATACATCGGATGGCGGACATATTTATAGAGCCCATCCGTCACGAGTTTGTGTTCCTTGCGGATTTCCAGCGACACCGACCAGTTCTTGCCGAGCTGGCGATGACTTGCATGAAACAGCCATAGAAAGGCGAGTTCCACGACAAGGCCGATCCAGCCGAGCCACGGCTGAAAGGTATAATCAGCAAATGCTGGAAAGCCCGTTGCAACATAGATAATCGGGATCAGCGACAGGCCGACGGTCGCGGCAGCCAGCGCCGCCCGGTCGGGCAGTGTCTTGGCATTGGTCGTAACTTTGATCTTGCGGGCGCGCCGCTGGTGCGGCACCCGGATGACCACCCACGCAACGAGGCCAACGGCCCAAACGATCATTGCCAAGGTGGGCGTCATTCGGAAATATCCTTTTCTGGCGACGAGCCGCCCACAATATGGTCACGCACACGGTCTGCGAGGAAAATCGGGCCGCAGCAGACCTGAAAGAAATCGTACCAATAGGGCTTCGTATTGCCGAATACATATTGATAATGCACGCGAAAGAGATTGCGCCTCACCCGCGTGTAAGTCTCGGCCAGCAGCATATCCTTGGTGCGCACCTGACGCACGAACGGAAACCTTCTGCCCTCCGCACGCTTGAGCTTCATTTCCGCCACCGGGTCGGTTTTATAGAAGTTGATAGCGTCGGTGAGGCACTGGATTTCCACCCACTCAAGCTTACCATCATCGGTAAGTCTTTGCACGTCTTCACGAAATCTCTTGGCTGCCGGATGGTAGCCCGCCTTGAGCGCCGTGGAACCAAGCGTCAGAATGGTAACCTTCGGCGCGCGCGTTGAAAAGGCTTGGTCTATGGCCAGACAACGGGCGGCGACATCCAGCATCAGCATGCCGCCGGTGCTGTGGCCGATCAGGATGACCTCGTCATATCTGCCCGCTCTGACGCGCTGGACAATGCTTTCCGCAAAACGCTGCATCAGCGCTTCGGCATCCGGTCGCCTGCCGCGAAAGAAGCTCAACGAGAAGGACCAGAGATCCATCAGATGATTGGTGGACCAGCGTTTGCCCAGCACCATCAATGCGACCGAGAACACGGCAAGCCCGATGATCCAGCCAAGTGCGCCAAGCCAATGCGCCGTGAGACGAACGGCGGCATATCCCAACAGCGCGAACAGGACGATTGCGAGGAAAGGATAGAGGAAATAAAGCCCGAAGCGCCAAGCTTTGGCAAAGAATTGGAAAGCCGTGCCGGAAAAGACGAAGTCGGCAAAAGCGCGCAGATATTTGCCGAGCCGAACAGGCAGGGGCCGGGCGAAATCTGCCAATACGATGCTGTCGAGTGCGAGAAAATTGAAATCGGTCGTCGTTGACCAATCTTCGTGCGCAGCACGGGTTTCGATGGTTGCAAGCCCGATCTCGTGATCGGGTGCCTGATCCACGGAAGAGACCGCTGACTGGTAGCCCCACAGCGTGTCGAAACGAGCAATTTCCTTACGCAGCCGCTTGAAAAACGCGTCTGGCGTTTTCGGATCATACCCGCCAATAAAGAATACGGCACGCCGCTGGACCGACTGATTCATGCCGAAAGCGTAATTTGCATCTTATGCATTGTCGAGATTAAACCGCATCGCATAATATTGAAATTCTTTGGCCTTTCTTTCTCAAGCATGAGCTTTCAGCGAGAAAAAATTTCCGGTCCATTTCAGCAATTTTGCATGATGGCTTTATGACGGAAGCTTTGTCGAAACAAATGGATAGCAGGGCTTTTGCTGTTTGGCGCAACAGCCTGCGCGCCTTCTGGCTTGGTGCGACGGACGCTTTGCAACTGGCGAAAACGTGATATGGCGAGAGCGGCGCGATCCGGGGAGGACGCTGTCAGATTCTTGCAAGTTCTGGATCGCATATTATGAGCCGCACTATTCTCTGCCTGGGCGCCCTTACGCTCGACACAATCCTCCGCCTTGACGCATTGCCGGAAAAAGCCGGGAAATATCTGCCCAGAGAAGCGGTGCAGATCGCAGCCGGTATGGCATCGAGTGCCGCAGCCGCCATCGCCCGTCTTGGGGGCGATGTGGCGCTTTGGGCATCGACCGGCGACGACGCCACCGGCGAGCGGGTGATTGCTGAATTGCGGGCCGAAGGCATCGACTGCTCTCATATTCGCAGGCTTCCAGGCGCGCGCACCGCGTTTTCGTCGATTCTGGTTGATCCGTCCGGCGAGCGCGTGATCGTGCCGTTCTATGATCCGCAACTGGGTAGCCCGGCTTCAAGCGTGCCGCCTGTCGAAACAGGTGCATTTGCAGCGGTCATGGCCGATGTCCGTTGGGCTTGGGCCGCAGAAACCGGCCTCAAGGCCGCGCGTCGCGCCGGTATACCCGCCATTCTTGATGCAGACACGGCCCCGGTCGAACGCCTTGAACGACTGTTGCCGCTTGCAACGCATATTGTCGCGTCAGAACCCGCCGCCATCAGCCTGACGGGAACGGCGAATTTGAGCGAATGCGTCGCGATACTGGCCAGCCGCTATGATGTTTTCACAGCCGTTACCGCTGGCGCGCAGGGGTGCTACTGGACTGAACGGGCCGGGCATTCGGTGCAGCATGTCGCCGGGTTTCCCGTAAAGGCGGTCGACACGCTCGCTGCGGGCGATGTCTTTCATGGCGCTTTCGCGCTCGGGTTGGTCGAAGGCGGCGCGATGCATGACATTATCCGCTTTGCCAATGCCGCCGCCGCCATCAAATGCGCACGATTCGGCGGACGCTCCGGTTCGCCAAGCCGGGCAGAAGTGCAGGCATTTATGGAAAGCGGACTGTTTCCGGTTTAAATCTCCAATCCCCAAAATTTACATAAATGCACAGTGAACTCGAATTGACTATTTACTAACATGTTAGTATGTGCCAACTTACAGTTCAATCTTGGGAGGAGACGGCTTTGCCAACAGATTCTGGGCCGCAAAACAATTCTGCGCAGAAGCGCTTCGGGCTTTCTGCAGCGCTCACCACGCCATTCGATGCGGATGGCAAGATCGACGTCAACCGTGCACTCAAGCACGCGCGTGCGCGCCTCGATCATGGCTGTTCCAGCGTCACGCTGTTCGGCACCACCGGCGAAGGATCTTCGGTTGGCGATGCGGAGCGCGCAGCGCTTCTCGACGCATTCATCGCGCAGGGATTTCCAGCAGCCAATATCGTTGTCGGCGTGATGGAGAACTCCATTGCCGATGCGGTGCTTCAGTCGGGCGATGCGCTGCGTCGCGGCTGCAAGGCCATTCTTCTGGCGCCGCCGTCCTATTTCAAGAACCTTTCCGACGATGGCCTTTTCAACTGGTTCTCCGCCGTGCTGAAGGGTCTCGGTTCGGATGCGCGCGATATCATCCTTTACAACATCCCCTCGGTGACGGCGGTTGAACTTTCGGTCGATCTGGTCGGCCGCCTGCGCGTTGCTTTCGGCGCGATTATCTCTGGCGTGAAGGATTCATCGGGCAACTGGGCTTATACCGAGAAGCTTCTGGCTGCGCATAAGGACATTGCAATCCTGATCGGCGACGAGCGTGATCTCGCCGCCGGTGTTCGTCTCGGCGGGCAGGGCGCGATTTCCGGCATGGCCAATCTGTTCCCGGACCGCCTGCTACGCATGATCAATGACGGGCAGGACGATGCCGAACTGGTCGATGCTGTGCGCAAGCTTCTCAACTATCCGGTGACGCCTGCGGTGAAGGCGCTGGTGGCGCGGCATACCGGCGACCAGGAATGGCGCCGTGTCCGTGCACCGCTGGTCGCGCTGAATGATGCGGATTTCGATGCAATTGGCAGTGTATTTGCCGGATTGCATATGGCAAAGGCGGCCTGAGCCGGGCATAAGCGTGCAGACATGCTGCGGAAATGTGGGAGACGTTTCCGCAGTATAACCAAAGCGGTTGGGAGAGGACAAAGCCTTGGCGGAAGATCAGAACGAGCCGGTGAAGTTGCGGGACAAGGCCTATCAGAGCTTTACCCAGCATTTGCTGGCGCGTGATTTCCATCCGGGCCAGTTCGTCTCACAACGCCAGCTCGTGACCATGACCGGCCTGCCGCTCGGCGCGATCCGCGAACTGATCCCCCGGCTCGAGGCGGAAGGTCTGATCAAGACCGTGCCCCAGCGCGGGCTTCAGATCGCCCATATTGATCTCAATCTCATCCGTGAGGCTTTCCAGTTTCGCCTGTTTATCGAGAAGGAGTCGGTGGCGATTTTCTGCCAGTCGGCTTCCGACGAGGTGCTGCGTTCGCTGCGGGCCGAGCACGAAGACACGCTGAACCGCGCCATGAGCGAAGGCGAAACGCCGGAGCTTGAGGAGCGGGCGCAGAATATCGACTGGAGCCTGCACGACACCATTGTCGCCTCGCTCGACAATGAAATCATCTGGCGCGCTTACCAGACGAATACGATCAAGATGCGCCTGATCAATCAGGAGCGTTTCCGGATCACCGGGCGCGTCATTCCGGTCATGCAGGAACATCTTGCGGTGTTGTTGGCGATTGAAACCCGCGACCCGCAAATCGCCATGGATGCCATCGCCGTTCATATCAACAATGCGCGGAAGCTGGCTTTACACATCTAGATCAAACAAAGGCCCAGCAAGAGGAGTTGCCGGGTTTGAAACATAGGGGAGGAGCAGAATGAAACTATTTCATCCGACACGTCGCCAGTTTCTGGCGGGTTCAGCGGCCATCGCCGCATCCGGCGTGACAGGCATCAGCCCGTCTTTCGCCGCTTCCACGGTTGACTGGAAGAAATATGCGGGCACCACGCTTGAGGTGAATCTCATCAAGAGCCCGCGCGGCGAAATCCTTCAGAAGCATGAGAAGGAATTCGAAGAGCTGACGGGCATCAAGGTTCATTCCGAACAGATGCCGGAACAGCAGCAGCGCCAGAAGGCGGTCATCGAACTGACCTCCGGTCGCCCGAGCTTCGACGTCATTCACATCAGCTATCACGTGCAGAAGCGCCAGTTCGAAAAGGGCGGCTGGCTTGCCGATCTCAACCCGTTCCTGAAAGACCCGACGCTGACCGATGCGTCGCTGACGGAAAACGATTTCGCAAGCGCTGGTCTGACCTTCGCCAAGGACGCCAATGGCCGCTTCGGCGCATTGCCGTTCTCGGTCGATTACTGGATCATCTACTGGAACAAGGACCTGTTCGCAGCCAAGGGTATCGAATATCCGAAGACCTTCGAAGAACTGGTGAAGGCTGCGGAAGCGCTGACCGATCCGTCTTCGAACACCTACGGCTTCGTGGCCCGCGGCATGAAGAACGCCAATGTTCCGGTCTGGACGAGCCTGATGCTCGGCTATGGCCAGAGCTCGGTCGATGCCGACGGCAATCTGAAGACGGATTCGGCAGAAGCCATCGAAGCCGCCAAGCTCTATCAGCGCCTGATGACCAAAGCGGCACCTCCCGGTGTTGCCGGTTTCAACTGGGCCGAATGCCAGTCGAGCTTCCTGCAAGGCAAAGTCGGCATGTGGCTCGACGGTATCGGCTTTGCGCCGCCGCTCGAAGATCCGAACAAGTCGCGCGTTGTCGGCAAGGTCGGCTATGGCGTCATCCCGGCTGGACCGAAGGCCCAGGCTGCACCGACCACCGGCGACGGCATCGGCGTGACCGAAGCTTCGACCAAGAAGGAAGCCGCCTATCTCTACTGCCAGTGGGCCATTTCGAAAGAAATGGGCGCTCGTCTGCTGCAGACGGGTTCGGGCGTTCCGTTCCGCAAGTCGATCATCGACGATGCGGAAGTGCGCAAGGGCGTGACCATGCCGGAAGGCTGGGTCGAAGCCCTGTCGAAATCCGCACCAATCAGCCAGCTCTGCCTGCCGGTTATCGTCCCGGTCACGGAATTCCGCGACATCATGGGCGTTGGCCTCACCAATCTTCTGAATGGTGCCGAAGCAGAAGCTGAAATGAAGCGCGCGACGGAAGAATTCCGTCCGGTCCTCGCACGGAGCGAAGGAAAATGACATCTGCCGCCCCGACAGGAGCAACAAAGAGCATGAATGGGGAGGCCGCCACAAAGGCGGCTTCCGCAACCAGAACCGGTGGCAAGTCTGGCAAAAGCCATCTGAAGCCGAGTTACTGGCCGTTTGTGCTTCCCGCCTTGATCACCGTCGGGGCGGTGATCGTCTTCCCTTGGCTGTTCACCCTCTGGATGAGCACCAATCAATGGCAGCTCGGCGGAGGCATCAGCTTCGTCGGCTTCGACAATTATATCCGTCTGGCAGCCGATGCGCGCTTCTGGGATTCCATGTGGCACACGGCCGTCTATACGGTTCTGTCCGTGGTGGCGCCGATGGTGCTGGGCACGATTGCCGCGCTGATTTTCGACAGCAAGCTGCCGATGCGGGGCCTGTTGCGCGGTATCTTCGTCATGCCGATGATGGCGACACCTGTTGCCGTCGCGCTGGTCTGGACAATGATGTATCACCCGCAGCTTGGTGTGCTGAACTATCTCCTGTCGCTGATCGGGATCGGTCCGCAGGAATGGATTTTCAACCAGAACACCGTCATTCCGTCGCTGGTCGCGGTCGAGACCTGGCAATGGACACCGCTGGTCATGCTGATCGTGCTGGGTGGTCTTGCTTCCATGCCGCGCGATCCGTTCGAAAGCGCTGAAATCGACGGCGCGAATGGCTGGCAGAAATTCCGTTACATCACGCTTCCGATGATCCTGCCTTTCATCATGGTGGCCGTCATCATCCGCTCGATCGATGCGCTGAAAAGCTTCGACATCATCTATGCGATGACGCAGGGCGGCCCCGGCACGGCCTCGGAAACCATCAACATCTATCTCTATAACGTGGCGTTTTCCTATTACGACATCGGATATGCTTCGGCGATTGCCGTTGTGTTTTTCATCGTGATCATCGCCATGTCCATGATCCTGCTGGCGCTTCGCCAGCGGACCAAATGGAACGCTTGAGGACCGGCTCATGGCACGCAAGTCAATTCTGTCGAAGCTCGGCACTGCGCTTCTTGTTTTCGTTATCGTTTCGCCGGCGCTTTTCTTTTTCATCTGGATGCTGTCGCTTTCGCTCAAATACGAAATCGACAACGGTGCCTATCCGCCGATCCTGATCCCGGAACGTTTCGCCTGGTCGAACTATACGCAGATTTTCGAAGCCAATGATTTTCTGCTCTATTTCTGGAACAGCCTTCTGGTGACCGGCATGGCGACACTGCTCGCCCTTCTGGTCGGGGTTCCAGCGGGCTACGGCATCGCGCGACTCAAGGCGCATAAATCGGCGATTGTCATCATGATCGCCCGCATGACGCCGGGTCTGTCCTATCTGATCCCGCTGTTCCTTCTGTTCCAAACACTGGGTCTGCTCGGCACGTTGTGGCCGCAGATCATCATCCATCTGGTCGTCACTGTTCCAATCGTGATCTGGATCATGATCGGTTATTTCGAAACGACGCCGATGGAACTGGAAGAGGCGGCGATAATCGACGGCGCGTCCTCGTTGCAGGTGTTTCTCAAAGTAGCGCTGCCCATTGCCAAGCCCGGCATCGTGGTGTCGCTTATTCTTGCAGTGATCTTCTCCTGGAACAATTTCGTGTTCGGGATCGTGCTCGCAAGCCGCGAAACGCGCACGCTGCCGGTCGCTGTCTATAACATGCTTTCCTTCGAACAGGTGAGCTGGGGGCCGCTTGCTGCCGCAGCACTTGTGGTCACTCTGCCTGTTCTGTTGCTTACCGTCTTCGCACAGCGCCAGATCGTTGCAGGTCTAACCGCAGGCGCCGTCAAATAAGAGTTGAGGTTCAAGATGGCATCTGTATCCATCCGTAATGCAGTCAAGAAATATGGCAATGTCGGTGTTCTGCACGGCGTGTCAGTCAGCATCGAGGACGGCGAGTTCGTCGTGCTCGTTGGCCCTTCGGGCTGTGGAAAGTCCACGCTTCTGCGTATGATCGCAGGGCTTGAGGAAATCAGCGACGGCGAAATCGCCATCGGTCCGCGCGTGGTCAACGACCTGCGCGCCAAGGAACGCGACATCGCCATGGTATTCCAGAACTATGCGCTTTATCCGCATATGACGGTTGCCGACAATATGGGCTTCGCGCTCATGCTCAAGAACGCGCCCAAGGAAGAGCGCGACAACCGCGTTGCGCGTGCAGCCGAAATTCTCGGCCTCAACAAGCTGCTCGACCGCTTTCCGCGCCAGCTTTCCGGAGGTCAGCGCCAGCGCGTGGCCATGGGCCGCGCCATTGTGCGCGATCCGCAGGTGTTCCTGTTCGACGAACCGCTCTCCAACCTTGATGCCAAGCTGCGCGTGCAGATGCGCGGCGAGATCAAGGGCCTGCATCAGCGCCTGAAGACCACCACCATCTATGTGACCCACGACCAGATCGAAGCCATGACCATGGCCGACAAGATTGTGGTGATGCGCGATGGTCTGGTCGAGCAGATCGGCGCGCCGCTCGACCTTTATGATCGCCCGGCCAATATGTTCGTTGCGGGCTTCATCGGCTCGCCGTCGATGAATTTCATCAATGGCAAGATCGAGGAAGGAACGTTTGTCGCTGAGGGCGGCTTCCGCCTGCCGCTCCCGCTAGGGGATTATTCCAGCCTTTCGGCCAAAGCCGTCTATGGCGTACGCCCCGAGCATATGAAGATCGCAGAAGGCGGCGTCCCGGTCACGGTGGAAATTGTCGAGCCGACCGGTTCGGAAATCATGGTCATGGGCAAGCTCGGCACGCAGCCGATCACCTGCCTGTTCCGTGAGCGTTTGACCGTGCGTCCAGGCGATGTGCTGCCAATCGCCATTGATCCGGCAACGAGCCACGTCTTCGAGCCGGAAAAGGGTGGGCGCGTGAGCGCATGACACGAAGAGCACAACTGTAGTGTTGAGACATTTCCATTGAACGTCGAACTCCTTTAATACTCAGACTCTCGGTAATGTGAGAGTCTGGAGAATTCTATGCAGCCAATCTGGGCCGTGGGTCTGATGACCGGCACCGTTCTCGATGGAAATATCGACGTCGCGCTTTTGAAAACGGATGGCGAGACGGTCGATATATTCGGCACCTATGCGCTGAAGCCTTATCCGGACGGTATTCTGGAACTGTTGCAGCAGGCGCAGGCCGAAGCCCGCGTTTGGAATTTTGAAGGCCCGGAACCGGCGATTTTTGCCGAGGCGGAAGATGCCCTGACCCGAGCGCAATCGGCTGCCGTGCGCGAGCTGGTTGAAGAAAGCGGCCTGATTATGGCCGACATCGGCGTTGTCGGTTTTCATGGCCAGACCGTGCTGCATCGTGCGCCACAGCCCGGACGGCTTGGCGATACGCGCCAGCTTGGCGACGGTGCGCTGATGAGAGACTTGCTTGGCACCAAGGTTGTCTACGATTTCCGCACCGCCGACATTCGTGCAGGCGGACAGGGTGCGCCGCTGGCTGCGATCTATCACGCGGCTTTGCTGCGCAGTGCCGATGCCAGCGGCGATACGGCAATTCTCAATCTCGGCGGTGTCGGCAATATTACATGGTGGGATGGCGGCGACACGCTGGTCGCCTTCGATACCGGCCCGGCCAATGCGCCGATCAATGATTTCATGAAAGCGCGTGGTTTGGGCGAGATGGACCGCGACGGCGCGCTGGCGGCGCATGGCAAGGTTGACGAAGCGCGCCTCGCCAAACTACTTGAACATCCTTATATGACCGCGCCTTTTCCGAAATCGCTGGACCGCTTTGACTTTACCGCTGCTATGGCTGATGGTCTCAGCGATGAAGACGGGGCTGCAACGCTTACCGCTTTCACCACATCGGCTGTGGCAAAGGCGCTCGATATTCTGCCACAGCGCCCGAACCGGCTGGCCGTCTCCGGTGGCGGGCGTCACAACCCGACGATGATGCGTATGCTGGTCGAGCGTGCTGGCGTCGAGCTTGTGCCGGTCGAGACCTTAGGTTGGCGGGGCGATGCGGTTGAGGCTGAGTGCTTCGCGTTTCTCGCCGTGCGCGCCTTGCGTGGCTTGCCGATCAGTTTTCCAAGCACAACAGGCGTACCTGCGCCCATGACAGGCGGAAAGATCGCGGGCTGAAAGGTCCGCATCAAGGATTTATCTTTTTAAGGGAAATCTGGATAGCAAAACGCCCGCAGCAATTTGGGAGGAGGAGAGTTGCTGCGGGCGGATTGGTAAAGCGCGATTGGGAGGAGGAGTATCGCGCTTCAGGTTCGGTTTTTGGGAGGAGGAGTAAAACCGAACAACTGCAAAATAGAGCCGTGAGCCGGGCCTTACAACAACCGATCCTGCAACCGAGATATGCGTATTTTGCAAGGCGTTAAAACGCGCCCCAAAACGAAACCGCCCCAGCCGCGAATAAACGCGCTAGGGCGGTGAATCTCCGCCAAAGCCCCCAATGGCGAGATGCAAGATTAATAGCACGAGTCGCGCCCTGGTAAACGTTGTCAAGGGCCTTCGATGACAAAAAGAAGCGCACTATGTCAAAACGGCAACAATTCCGGTGCGCAGTGCGCATCGGCCTATCTCCTTGGAAAGTGCGGGCTATTTAATGCAGCTTTTCGGCGTCCAGTTTGGGCATCATGGCCAGAACCTGCGGCAACTCGCGCACCTCACAGGCGGGACTGAAATACCAGCCCTGCAAATGATCGCATTTCATGTCACTCAAAAGGTCGATCTGTTCGATGGTTTCGACGCCTTCGGCGGTCACCGTCTTGCCGAGACTATGGGCAATCTGAATGACGCCGCGCACGATAGCCCGATCTTCCGGTGAAGCCGCGATATTGGCTACAAAGCTGCGGTCGATCTTCAGGCGATCAATCGGCAGGCGGCGCAAATGCGTGAGCGAGGCGAAGCCGGTTCCAAAATCATCAAGGGCGACTTCCACGCCTGCCATGTGAAGCCGTTTGAGACCCTGTTCGACGCGCTTTTGCGCAAGGCCGAGCAACATGCCTTCCGTCATCTCCGCGCTGAAGCTCTCCGGTCCGATACCGGTTTCGGCGCATAATTCAAAGAAGCGGTCGAGAAAGATATCCGAGCGGAAATCGGAATTGGTCAAGTTCATCGCAATGCGATGCAAGGGCGCGTCCGCCTGACGCAGCGATTGAGCATCCGCAAAAATCCGCTCCAGCATGAACATGCCGAGCGCCGCCCGTATGGCCGGGTCTTCAAAGCCTTCGCCGAAATAGGCAGGCGTGAGCAATCCCCGTTCGGGATGACGCCAGCGCATCAGCGCTTCCAACGAAATTGCCTGACCGGAAAGGAGCGGAATGATCGGCTGATAATGCAGTTCGAATTCGCCATGTTCCAGCCCGCCCTCGATCTCTTCATAGAGCGCGGATTTGCGGCGGGCGACTTCACGCAACTGCGGCTGGAACACTTCCACGCGGTCCCGGCCCAGCGCCTTGGCTTTGTACAGCGCAAGGTCAGCCGCCTTGAACAGATTGCCGACATCCTTGCCATCGCGCGGAAAGCGTGCAATGCCGAGGCTGGACGATATGCGCCGTGGAGTCGTGCCAATCACCATGGGCTGACGAATGGCTTCGAGAATTTCTTCGAAAAGCTCATCGGCTTCGCAGTCCGTCGCGCCGACGAGAATGAGGCTGAACTCGTCGCCGCCCATGCGCGACATGAACAACTGACTGTCCTCGAAGGACCGCAGACGCTTGCCGATATTCTGGAGCAGAACATCGCCTGCGTGATGCCCGAACGTGTCATTGACCTCCTTGAAGGAGTCCACATCGAGCAGCGCCAGATGGAATATGCCGTTGGACCTTTCGTGGTCCTGCACCTGCATTTCCAGATATTCCTGAAAACGGCGGCGGTTCGGTAGTCCGGTCAGCGGGTCGAGATTGGCCAGCCGGTCGAGATGTTCCTTGCTGGTCCGCAAGGCGCTTTCAAGTTTCTTGCGGTCGGAAATATCAAAGCGGATGGCCGTGTAGCTATCCACCTTTCCAGCAGGTGACAGATGCGGGACGATGGTGGTATCGACCCAGTAATGCGAGCCGTCCTTGCGCCGGTTGCAGATTTCGCCGTGCCAGATTTTGCCATGGGCGATCTCGCGATACATGTCGCGAAAGAAGTCCTTGCTGTGGACGCCCGAATGCAGGATGCGGTGGTTCGCGCCGATCAGTTCGCGCGCCGTATAGCCGCTGATCTCACAGAACTTACGATTGACATAGGTGATGGTGCCGCGCACATCCGTGTGAGCGACAATCGCAGCGCTGTCGAGCGCATAGCGAATGAAGTCGTCTTCAAGATCGGGCTGCAAGGGCCTTTGCAGCTTCCGCGCAATCTCTTCAACAGCGTCGGTAAAAGACGATGTCTGCTGGTCCAGAGCGTGCTTCTTTTCCGGCGCCGCTTTTTTCTCTGTCATGCGGTATGTCTCAGCATGGGGGATGTTGCTGCTTAATCATATCAAATTTTATCCGTACTTTCCAGAATATAGTATTATTGTTTAGAAATATACAATCTAGTGAATAATTTGAAAATTACATAAGTATCCTTGATTTATTTAAACTCATATTCAGCCTACGATAGTCAATTGTATTTCCTGGTTTCTTCTAGGTATGGTTGTTTTTGTGCTGGCGTCCTGCCGGGCCTATTTCCGCAGCCGTTCGGCAATACGGGCTCGGTTGATCGCCATTGCTTCGTCGGAAGGGTCCCAGTCGCAACACCATTCAGGCGGGATGCCGATCAGCAATTCATGGGTTGCGGTGAACTGGGGCGCGTAACCTCTGGCCTGCATTTCGGCCACAAGCGAGGCCTGACGCTTCGCCAGATAGCCGAGGCGCGTATAGAAAAACCGGACATGCCCGGTTCCAAGCGTGTAGGCGGGCGGGTTTCTCCGATCCGTGGTGGTTTCGCCGCGCTGGATGGCTGCTTTCACAAGGGCGAAAACACGCGGCAATTCCCGGTATTCCGCAACAAGATGCGGCCCGGTCAGCTCTGCTGGGGGAATGCAGTTAATGCGTGTCAATTCTCAAAATCCCGCTCACCCTGAGATTGAATTTGAGAACCGAATAGGTCAAGTCGTCCCGATGCTCAAGCTAATTTAGCTGGCTATTAAAAGATAAGGCCTTGAGATCAAATGGAAATGGCGGCAAATCTGCCGCCATGCAAGCCGTCTCGGTCGATCTATCTGTGATCGCTCATTGCGCGATCATGACATGGCGCACGGCAGTATAGTCCTCAAGCGCATAGATCGACATGTCCTTGCCATAGCCGGATTGTTTCAACCCGCCATGCGGCATTTCATTGGTCAGCATGAAATGGGTGTTGATCCAGGTGCAGCCATATTGCAGGCGGGCTGCGGTCTGCATGCCCTTGCTGACATCCTTGGTCCACACCGACGAGGCAAGACCGTAATCGCTGTCATTGGCCCATTGCACGGCTTCATCGACATCGCTGAAGCGCGTGACCGAAACAACCGGACCGAAGACTTCGCGGCGTACGATTTCATCATCCTGCGTTGCTCCGGCAATCACGGTCGGCTCGAAGAAGAAGCCGTTGGCGCCCGATGTCTTGCCGCCGGTCGTCACCTCGATATGCTTATGCTCGCGGGCGCGGGCGACAAAACTCTCGACACGATCCCGCTGACGGCGGGAAATGAGTGGTCCGATCTCGTTCTGGCTGTCATCTTCCAGATTGTAGCGGATGCTGGAAACGGCGGATGACAAGTCAGCGACGAAACGATCATAGATGCGCGCATCGGCATAGATGCGGCAGGCGGCGGTGCAGTCCTGACCGGCATTGTAATAGCCGAAGGTGCGAATGCCGTTGACGACGGCTTCCACATCCGCATCGTCAAAGACAATGACAGGGGCTTTGCCGCCAAGCTCCAGATGGGTGCGCTTCACGCTCTTGGCTGCCGCCTGCAAGACCTTCTTGCCGGTTGCGACGTCCCCAGTGATCGACACCATATCGACACGCGGATGATTGATCAGCGCGTTGCCGACCGTTTCACCACGTCCCAACACGATATTGACGACACCCTCCGGCAGAATATCCGCCAGCAGTCTGGCCATTTTCAGCGCGGTCAGCGGCGTCTGTTCGGATGGTTTGAAAACCACCGTATTACCGCCCGCAATGGCTGGCGCCAGTTTCCACGCCATCATCATCAGCGGATAGTTCCACGGGGCGATGGAGCCGATGATGCCGACCGGATCGCGGCGGATCATCGACGTGTGGTTCGGCAAATATTCGGCGGCAATCGGTCCGTGGAGATTGCGCACCGCGCCAGCAAAGAAGCGGTAACAATCGACAATGGCCGGAATCTCGTCATTGATGACGGCGTTGATCGGTTTCCGTGCCAGCTTCAAAGCGCGAGCCAATCAGCATTTCGGTGTTCATATCGTTCTCCCTTGTGTCATTTCCCGTGACCGGCGACCTGATCGCCATCGCGGGTGAGATAGTAGGCGGCGAGGATGGGCAGGAAGGTCACCAGAACCACCACCATGGCCACCACATTGGTGACGGGGCGCTGGCGTGGCCGGATCAGTTCCTGAAGCATCCAGATTGGCAGGGTCATCTGCTGGCCGCCGGTAAATGTGGTGACGATCACTTCGTCGAAAGACAGTGCAAAGGCGAGCATGCCGCCTGCGAGCAAGGCCGTTCCGATATTCGGCAGGATCACATAGCGGAAGGTCTGGAACCCGTTTGCGCCAAGATCCATTGAGGCTTCGATCAGCGAACCGGAAGTGCGTCGAAAGCGGGCCACGGCATTGTTGTAGACGACCACCACGCAGAAGGTGGCGTGACCAAGCACAATGGTCCACATCGAAAACGGAATGTCGAACAGCGAGAAGGCCGAGCGCAAGGCAATGCCGGTGACAACGCCGGGCAATGCGATGGGCAGGATGACCAGCAGCGAAATGCTTTCACGTCCGAAAAAATGGGTTCGGCTAACAGCAGCGGCACAGAGCGTACCAAGCACGAGCGCAATCAGGGTAGCAATCGTGGCCACCTGCACGGAGAGCGCAAGCGACGACCACACATCGGCACGGTTCCATGTCACGGCGAACCATTGCAGTGTGAAGCCCGGCGGCGGCCATTGATAGCTCTTCTCTTCCGTCGTGAAGGCATAGATGAAGATCAGCAGGATCGGCAGATGCAGGAAGGCGAGGCCCAGTCCGGCAGCAAGCTTCAATCCGAAGGTAGCGCGGTTGTTGCGATCAGAGCGCATCGAAAGCCCCCTGTTTCTTGGCGATCCACAGATAGATGGCCATGATGACGATCGGCACGACGGAGAAGGCAGCAGCGAGTGGCACATTACCTGCCGTTCCCTGCTGGGTATAGACGGCCTGTCCGATGAACAGGCGCGACGAGCCGATGATCTGCGGAATGATGTAATCGCCGAGTGTCAGCGAAAAGGTGAAGATCGACCCCGCGATGATGCCGGGCATGGCGAGCGGCATCAGCACGGTTCGGAAGGTTTGCGCAGGCGTTGCTCCGAGGTCGGACGAGGCTTCCACCAGATTGCCCGGCACACGCTCCAGCGCCGCCTGTGTCGGCAGGATCATATAGGGCAGCCAGATATAGACAAAGACGATGAAGGTGCCGAGATAACTGACCGACAGTGAATTGCCGCCGATGACCGGCAGAGACAGGATGCCGTCGAGCAGCCAGGACAGGTGCAGTTTCGCGAATATCCAGGTCAGGATGCCTTCCTTGGCAAGGATCAGCTTCCACGCATAGACCTTAACCAGATAGCTAGACCAAAGCGGCAGCATGATGCCGAGATAAAACAATGCCTTCCAGCGGCCGTGCGCATAGCGGGCGGCATAATAGGCGATTGGAAAGGCGACGAAAGCAGACGCAACCGTCACCAGTGCGGCCATTGATACGGTGCGGATGATGATGTCGAGATTGGCGGAGTTTAAAAGCTGCGCGTAGGTCGCGAGCGTGAAATTATAGTCGATCAGCCCGGAAAAATCGTCGACCGAGAAGAAGCTCTGTAACAGAAGCGCGATCAGCGAGCCGATATAGATAATGCCCAGCCACAAAAGCGGCGGCGTGAGCATGAGAAACAGCAGCATCCCCGGACGACGCCAGAAAAGGTCGGAGAGACGACCAAGTATCCCGCCGTGCTGCGGCAGGATGGAGGTCGGATTGGCCCCGGAATTTGCTCCGGAGTTTCCGAGTGTGGAAGCCTGCGCGCCGCTCATGCTGCCTGATCCATGTAATGAACGTCACCCGGATTCCAGACGATGCGGATATCCGATCCCGTCTCGGGAACACTTGCACCTGCGGGCAGCATGACATGCAATCTGGCACCTTCGGCTTCAACACCGAGACGTGTGGCGGAGCCGAGAAAGCTGGCGGTTTCGATCCGCGCTGCAACGCCGACCTTGTCGCCTTTATCTGCAAGGCGAATGGATTCCGGCCGGAGGCTGGCCCAGCGGCGCTCGCCGCCAAATGCGGCCATGATTTCCGGTGCGACGACATTGGAAGAGCCGACAAAATCCGCAACGAAACGGGTCTGGGGACGATTATAAATTTCCTGCGGTGTGCCGGCTTGAACGATACGGCCATTGTTGAAGACTGCGATACGGTCGGCCATGGACAGTGCTTCGCCTTGATCGTGGGTCACGAAGACGAAGGTGATGCCCAGCGCCTTTTGCAGGCTCTTGAGCTCTTCCTGCATCTGTTCGCGCAGTTTGAGGTCAAGCGCGCCGAGCGGCTCATCGAGAAGTAGCACTTTCGGCTTGTTGACGAGGGCGCGCGCCAGCGCGACACGCTGCCGCTGCCCGCCGGAAAGCTGGCTCGGCTTGCGGGCGCCATAGCCGGGCAGCTTGACCAGTTCGAGCATTTCCTCGGCGGCGCGGTGGCGTTCAGCCTTTCCGGCACCCCGCACCATCAGCCCATAGGCCACATTGTCCAGAATGCTAAGATGCGGAAACAGCGCATAATCCTGAAAAACCGTGTTGACGTTGCGCCGATAGGGCGGCACGCCACCGGCGCTTTCGCCAAAAATCTCTATTGTTCCGTCGGTCGGCTGTTCGAAGCCCGCGATCAACCGTAGGCAGGTCGTCTTGCCGGAACCGGAAGGGCCGAGCATGGCAAAGAACTCGCCGGGCGCGATGGTCAGGTTGACGTGATCGACGGCCCGCACTTCGCCGAAGTGCCGGCTCACATTTTCAAAACGAACTGCTGCTGTCATGGCTCTACCCATCATCGAGAACGCCAGCCTCCGTTGGCGGGCGCGTCTGTCCGTTCCCTTCCTTCAGCTGAAGGAAGGGCAATGTTTGTAATTGTGATGGTCGATGTCAGCGACCGCCAATGACGCCGATATAATCCGACACCCAGCGATGGTAGGGGACGCATTCGCCCTGGCTTTCGCATTTGGCCGTCGGTGTGCGCCAGAAGCTGATCTTGGCAAAATTATCGAAGCCGTTGGTCGCGCAGCCTTCGTCGGTCAGAAGCGCATTGCCCTTACAGGCTGCTGGAACGGACGGTACGGCACCGAACCATGCTGCGGCGTCGCCCTGAACCTTCGGTTTTAGCGAATGCTCGAACCACTTATAGGCACAATTGGGGTGCTCGCTATCCACGTGCAGCATGGTGGTGTCAGCCCAGCCGGTCGCGCCTTCCTCCGGGAAGGTCGAGCCGACCTTGGCATTTTCCGACTTCAGGAGATTGACCTGAAACGGCCATGAACCGGAAGCCACGACGCCCTCATTCTTGAAGTCATCGATCTGGATCATGGCGTCGTGCCAATAACGGCTGACCAGCTTACGCTGCCCGCGCAGGAGATCGAGCGCTGCCTTATACTGGTCTTCGTTGAGTTCGTACGGATTCTTGATGCCGAGTTCCGGCTTGTGCTTCATGAGATAAAGCGCGGCGTCGGCGATATAGATCGGCCCGTCATAGGCCTGTACGCGGCCCTTGTTGGACTTGCCGTCCGGCAGGGTCTGTTCTTCGAACACCACGTTCCAGCTCTTCGGCGCTTCGCCCTTGAAGACCTCGGTGTTGTACATCAGCACATTCGGACCCCAAAGATAGGGCACGCCGTAATGCACGCCTTTGACGGTGAACCACGGCGCATTTTGCAGCCGTTCGTCCACCGTTTTCCAGCTTGGGATGAGGTCCGTATTGATCGGCTGCACGCGCTTACCCGCCACGAGGCGCAATGAGGCGTCACCAGAGGCGGTGACGAGATCGAAGCCGCCTTCATTCATCAGCGCCACCATTTCGTCGGAGGTGGCGGCAGTCTTCACACTGACCTTGCAGCCGGTTTCCTTTTCGAAATCGGTGACCCAGTCGTAGTTCTTATCGGTTTCGCCGCGTTCGATATAGCCCGCCCAGGCCACGATGCTCAGCGCGCCTTCACCTTCGCCAATTGCTTTCAGCGGTTCGGCGGCAATGGCCTGCGTGGCAAAGCTCGCGACGGCCATTAAAGCGGTACAGGATTGCAGAAATTTTCTCATCGACCACTCCCGTTTTATTCACATTCAGTGATTTTGTTCCCGGAGCAGATGGTGTGCTTAAACCCTGCCTTTCGCAAATTCATTTATCGGAAAGCTGGTATCGATTTTTCCGATATCGGACCTGGTGTGCTAACGCAGTCGGCCAGAACGCGCAGCCTCGGCAATGCCGATGAAGTCGCGTGCGGATTGCGGCAGGCTCGATCCTTTTCGCCATGCCATACCAATCTGCACGACGGGCAGCGATCCCGAAACATCGCGGCTTTCGATCCGGTCGCCTTCCAGCGACCAGGGGCGATAGACGAGATCGGGGAGGAGGGCTATGCCCGCGCCCGTGGCCACCAAACTGCGCACGGCTTCCACCGATCGCGTGCGGAAAGCCACATGCGGACGGGCACCGAGGGCGGCCAGAAGTTTGCCGGTATTTTCCTCGATTTCATCAACCGTCAGCATGATCAGCGGTTCCTTCGCGATATCACTGACTGAAATGCTGTCGATGGAGACGAGCTCGTGCCCGAGCGGCAGCCACAACCGATAGGGCGAGGTTTCGAGAATTTCCGCATGTAGCGCCATGCGGTCACGCAGGTTGGAAATCACCATCACCGCTACGTCCAGCTCACCGCCGACCAGCAGATGTTCCAGATAGGAACCATTGTCTTCGATGGCGCTGATTTCGACGCCCGGAAAGGCACGGCGATAGCGGGCGAGCAGGTCGGACAGGACGTAGCCAGCGACCAGCGATGTTACGCCAAGATTGAGCTTGCCCTTTTCCTGAATGCGCTGGTCGACGAAAGAGCGACGGGCATCCGAAACGCCGGTCAGAATCTTGGTGGCGTGGCGCAGAAACTGATGGCCGTTATGTGTCACTGTCAGGCCGCGGGGATGGCGCTCGAAAAGCTCGACATTCAGGTCGGTTTCCAGCTCCTTGATCGCCTCCGTGACAGAAGACTGCGAAATTGACAATTTTTGCGCCGCACGGGTGATCGACCCTTGCTCCGCAACTGCAACGAAATACTGTAACTGCCTTAATGTAAACGCCATTTCGGCAGTTAACCGTGACCGGCGAAGGATTGCAAGAGTGGTGGATAGGAACTAAAAGCGGATGATCTGAACGGCGTTGTATGCTAGTTTTGCAACACTGAGAGACGAACATCTAAGATAAAAATAAATTCACTTTCTTATTTCAACCAGTTTGAGTAGTGGCCTGCGCCAATAGCGGTCTTCTTCACCCGCAGTGAACGGTTCGACGACAGATAATGCCTCATTGCAGGCAAAGCGTGCCGCCTAACGCGTATAATTGCCCGTTGATGCTCGACCTTTGGTCAGTGAGTGTTGAAAAATGAATTATGAAAATCGTGGCGCTGGACACGGCGAAGCCGCAGCGACGACAGGCGTAAATGGTCTGCCCATCGACGATGCGCAGGGAAAAAAGGCGCTGGGTAAGGCGGGTCTTGGGGCTGCTCGCGAGCAGATCCTGACAGGTGCTGATTTCGCTGACCCCGGAAAACCGGGCGAACGGCTGGACCTCTTCTTCGAAGAACTGGCCGACAAGTTTTCGGATTCGGTTGCCGTTGTTTCGGACGGGCGCAACTGGACCTATCGGGAACTCGACAACCGCGCCAACCAGTTTGCGCGTCTGCTGATCGAACGCGGTGTTCGTCCTGGTAACCGCATCGGCCTGCTGCTCGACCGTTCTGCCGACACGTATATCGCGCTGCTCGCCGTCATGAAGGCGGGCGCGGCCTATGTGCCACTGGCGACCGCATTTCCGGAAGATCGCATGGCCCTTATCATCGGGGATGCCAATGTAAAGCTCGTCATTTCGCTTGAGGCCTATGCGGCCCGCGTCGAACAGATGCCCGTGCCGCATGTGCTGATCGACGGGGCGGGCGCTGAAATTTCAAAGCAGTCGGACGCCACGCTCGACAAGGCTGCAAGGGCCGCAAATCCGGATCAGATTTGCTATATTCTCTATACGTCTGGCACGACCGGCAGGCCAAAAGGCGTCGCCATCCTGCATCAGAGCTTCTGCAACTTCCTGCGTGTCGCGGCGATGTCCTATGGCTACAGGCCGGGTGACCGTGTTTACCACGGCATGACCATCGCCTTCGATTTTTCGGCGGAAGAATATTGGGTGCCGTTTACGGCAGGCGCGACCGTGGTGCCTGCCCCGGGGCCGATGACGCTGGTGGGCGAAGAACTCGCGGATTTCCTGCGGAAGAATGACATCAACTGCATGGCGTGCAGCCCAACGCTTTTGTCTTCCATCGAAACCGATGTGCCGAAGCTGCGCTTGCTGATGGTGGGCGGCGAAGCCTGTCCGCTCAATTTGGTGGCGCGCTGGACAAAGCCGGGACGCCTGCTTCTCAATACTTACGGGCCCACGGAAGCGACCGTCACGGCAACCATGGGCGTTCTGACGCCCGACAAGCCAGTGACCATCGGTGCGCCGTTGCCGACCTATTCGATAGTCATCATCGAACCGACCGAGCCGAAGCTGACCGACCCGGATCAACTGGGCGAAATCGGCATCGCCGGTATCGGCCTCGCGGTCGGTTATCTCAACCGGCAGGATTTGACCGACCAGAAATTCATTCCTGATTTCATCGGTCTGCCGAACAATCCGTCAGCACGCATCTATCGCACCGGCGATCTGGGGCGCATTAATGCTGCGGGCGAGATCGAGTATCATGGGCGTATCGACACGCAGGTGAAGATTCGCGGCTACCGCATCGAGCTTGGTGAGATCGAAGCCGTTCTGCTCGATCAGCCCGGAGTTGCGCAGGCTGCCGTCACCACCTGGGAAATCGAGCCGGGTCGTGTCGAACTGGTCGCCTATTATGCGCCGAAGTCGGGCGTGCCACCGCTGCAGCGTGCCGATATTGCGCGCGAGCTGAAGCGACGTTTGCCGTCCTATATGGTCCCGACCTATCTCGAAGAGCTGGACGCCATTCCAATGACGGTCTCCAACAAGGCCGATCTGAAGCGTCTGCCGAAGCCGACCAATGTGCGTCTGTCAGCGGAACGGGACATCGTCCCGCCGAGCAATGACGATCAGCGCTTCATGGCGGACGCGCTGGCCGCAGTGCTTAATCTGGATGAAGTTTCGGTCGAGGATCATTTCTTCGATGATCTGGGCGCCAATTCGCTGCTGATGGCGCGGTTCTGCGCCCGCGTGCGTACAGCGCAGGGTTGGGAAACGGCGTCGATGCGGGATATCTACCTGCATCCGACCATCGCAAGTCTGGCGACGCATCTGCACGCACCGCAGCAGAAAACGGCGGCCACGGTTGAACGTCAGCTCACCCACAAGGCATCGAATTTTGCTTACTGGACCTGCGGCGCTGCACAGCTCGCCTTCTATGCGGTCTATGCCTATATCGGGCTGGTTTTCTTCGATGGCGGTCTCGACTGGGTCTATGACGCGCTCGACAACCCGCTTCAGCTCTATTTCCGATGCGTTGTTCTCGCTGGGGCAAGCTTCTTCGCGATGACGGGCTTTGCCATCGCTGCGAAATGGCTGCTGATCGGGCGCTGGAAGACAGAAAACTTTCCAATCTGGGGGCTGCGCTATTACCGCTTCTGGGTGGTGAAGACGTTGATCCGCACCGCGCCTGTGGTGCTGTTCCGCGGCAATCCGCTCTATAGCCTCTATCTGCGGCTGCTCGGTGCAAAGCTTGGCCGCAACACGGCCATCGAATGCCGGGCAATTCCGGTCTGTACCGATCTGATTTCCATCGGCGAGAATTCCATTTTGCGCCGCGAATCCAACATTCTCGGCTTTACGGCTGAAAGCGGCTATATCCATACGGGCACGATTACCATTGGTGACGGCGCTTTTGTGGGCGTTGGTTCGACCATCGATATCGACACCAAAATCGGCAATGGCGCGCAGCTTGGCCATGCGTCGTCGTTGCAGCGTGGCCAGAGCATCCCCGATGGTGAACATTGGCATGGGTCGCCCGCAGCGCCCACTACTGCGGATTATTGCAAGGTGCGCAGCATTACGCTGTCGAAAACCCGCCGTATCATGTTCGAGATTGTGCAGCTTGTCGGGCTGTTCATGCTGGTCACGCCGTTCCCTTTACTGTTCCATAGCTACTGGCAAAATGTCAGCGACGATTATCAGGAAACCATCGGCATCGTGGCCATCGGCACGACCGTTACGCTATTCGGCGTGCTGGCAACCTCGTTTATTGCTGCGGTTGCCGTGCCGCGACTGGCCAGCCTGTTCCTGAAGCCAAACCGCACCTATACGCTTTACGGCTTCCATTACTGGCTGCAGTCGATGGTGGAACTGGCCAGCAATTCGCGTCTTCTCAATCTGCTGTTCGGCGATAGTTCTGCCGTCGTGCACTATATCCGGGCCATCGGCTGGAAGCTCAACAAGGTGGTCCAGACCGGGTCCAATTTCGGCACCAACCAGCAGCATGAAAACCCGCTTCTGTGCGAAATCGGCAGTCAGACAATGGTGTCGGATGGTCTGTTTATGATCAACACGCACAAGTCGGCGGCGACATTCCGGCTGGAGCATACCAAGGTCGGCGAGCGGAACTATTTCGGCAATAATATCTTCTATCCGTCCGACGGACGGACCGGGGATAACTGTCTGCTCGGCACCAAGGTTATGGTGCCGATCGAGGGGCCTATGCGCGAGAATGTCGGGCTTCTGGGTTCGCCCTGCTTTGAAATTCCGCGCATGGTCAATCGCGACAAGGAACTGATCGCCAATATTGAGGAAGAGGACCGCCTGCGCCGCTTGCGCCGCAAGAACTTCCACAATTTCCGCACCGGACTGATGTTCCTGGCGGAGCAATGGCTGATGCTGTTTGCAACGCTGGCGATCTGGGACCGTGCGCTGAACTATTATGACGACTGGAAGTACAACGCGCTGTTTGTGGCCGTGGTTCTGACGGCGGGCATTGCAATACCGTTCTATATCTTCATCGAAAGGCTCTCGCTCGGCTTCGGCAGACTGAAACCGCGTATGACGACGATCTATGATGAAGCTTTCTGGCGGCATGAGCGCCATTGGAAACTGTCGGATTCGCCGATTACGCAGCTTTTCGCCGGAACGCCGTTCCGTCCGATGATTCTGCGCTGCCTTGGCGTGAAGGTCGGTCGCCGCGTCTATGACGGCGGCGCCAATCTGACCGAACGTTCGCTGGTGGAAATCGGCGACGATGCAACCTTGAATGAAGGTTGTGTGATCCAGCCGCATTCGCTGGAGGAGGGTGCTTTCAAGTCCGACTTCATCCGCATCGGCAATGGCTGCACGCTCGGACCATCGGCATTCGTCCATTATGGCGTCGTCATGGGCGACGGCTCTATCGTTGATGTGGATTCCTTTGTCATGAAGGGTGAGGTGCTTGAGCCTTATTCCGTCTGGCGTGGCAATCCGGCCAAGCTCAACCGCTTCGTCATTCCGGTTACGGAAGACGGCACGGTGCTGGCCAATGTCAAACAGGCGGGCGCTTCGATAGCGCATCGCCCGACGGAGGCTGCCGCTTGAGCAAAGCCGTCTCCGACACGAGCGAAATCCGGCTCGCAGCCGTGACGGCAGAATTGCGGTCACGGATCGCGGCGCTGGAGCTTGCGCCGGGACAAGAAAATCTTGTTGCGGATAATGCAAGCTCGCTGGAAGAGGCGGACGAAGATGAGGATGCGCGTCCGCGCGCCGTGTTCGCCGGCGACGATCTGGTCGGGTTTCTCATGTATGACGCGACCAGCGACGGCGACAATGCCCAGATCTACCGCTTCATGATCGACCGCGCTTTTCAGGGGCGGGGTTACGGAAAGGCCGCGTTGCAGCTGGTCTTGGCTGATATCAGGGCGCTCGATCATATTCGTCGCATCTCGATCTGCTACGAACCGGAAAACGAAGGCGCGCGCCAGCTTTATGCTAAAGCGGGCTTTGTCGAAGATGGTCTCGATGAAGATGGCGAGATGATCGCCCACCTCGATCTTCGGGACTGATGAAACGGATATGGCGCGCTTCGATCCATTGGAAATTGCGCTGAACCAAGCCATGCAGGCTGTCGCCGCGGCGGGCATTTCAACCGCTTGCCGGGTCATTCGGGACGGGGATGAAACCCGATTGCTGGCCGATGAGAGTGCGACGCTTACCGTGCGAAATCCGGTTCGCCGTCGCGCCAGCGGGGCCGCCCGCCTTGCGGCGCGGGAATTGCTCATAAAGCATGGCAGAGGCGGTTTTGCGATTTTGCGGGGCAGCTCGGGCGTACCAATCTGGCCATCGGGCATTGTCGGGTCGCTCGCCCATGATGACGATATGGCTGTTGCTGCTGTTGCAAGCAGCGCCGATTTTCTTTCGGTCGGGATCGATGTGGAGCCGGCTATTGCGCTGCCGGAGGACATTACCGCGCTGGTGAAGCAGCCAGGCGACCGCTTGCCTGAAGGTGCAGCCGATGCAGATCGTATTCTTTTTTGCGCCAAAGAGGCGGTTTATAAGGCCGTCTATCCGCTGGACCGCGTGGTGCTGAACTATGACGACATCATTGTCGATCTTCAGCAGGGATATGCGCATACGACGACAGGCAGAACGGTTCGGGTCGTCTTTTGCCGTGCGCCGAAAATTATAATGCTGGCCTATCTCTAAAAAGCATCGAAGGCCGGAATCTGGCGGGTTCCCGGCCTTCGACATGTGTGGAGACGTATCAGGAATGAGCTGATACGAACTCCGACATTCTGACGATCAGGAAGGTGCCGACGGTCGCACCGGCATCCTGAAGACCGATGGTCTTTTCCTGGAAGGCTGCTGCCTTGCCATGCTGGGCCACCAGAGACTTGGTTGCTTCCAGCGCGTCTTCAGCGGCCTTGGCTGTCGCAGCCAGTGCGTCGGGCAGGGAAGCACCGGCGGCAGCCTGTGCTTCAAGCGTAACGGCAATCGGATCGAGCACGTCGAGCAGGGTCTTGTCGCCGACCTTGGCCTTGCCACGTTCGGCAATACCGTCACGATAAGCGCGCCAGAAGGCGGCAACTTCCGCAGTGCCCAGTTCTTCGACGCCTTCGGTCGCCTTGCTTGCGCGCAGGAAACCGGTTGCCGTCAGCGTGCCCATGGTGGACGGGGCGACGCGGGCCATGGTGGCACCCGCCAGACGCAGCAGCTTGGAGATACCAGCCGCTTCGCCTTCTGCGGCGGTTGCTTCGGCAGCGGCTGCGAAAGCCTTGCTCATGGTGATGCCGAGATCGCTGTCGCCGACCTTGCCGTCAAGCGCGATCAGGAATTCGCGCTGTTCTGCGAAAAGCTGCTTCCAGCTGTCGAAGAGGTTGATGAGATCGGAAGCCTTGATGGAGTTCATGGCGTTACCTCAACCGGCAATGTGCTTGAAGAACGGCGTGTTCGCCGAAGCAGCGATAAGCGGCTCCAGTTCGTCGTCCAGATGCAGCACCGAGATCGAAGCGCCAGCCATTTCCATGGCGGTGGCGAATTCGCCGATCCAGATGTGCTTCACCTTGACGCCGCGCTCGTCGAAAAGCTGGGCTACGCGACGGAACATGATGTAAAGTTCTTCCAGCGGGGTGCCGCCGAGACCGTTCAGCAGAACGGCAACTTCATCGCCCTTGGCATAGTCCTGTTCGGCGAAGATGCGGCCCAAAAGCTGGTCGACAACGGAGTCGGCCGGTGCAAGCTTGGTGCGGCTGATGCCCGGTTCGCCATGGATGCCCATGCCGATTTCCATTTCATCGTCGCCGATGGAGAAAGTGGCATGGCCGATTTCCGGCACAACGCAGCTCGACAGTGCAACGCCCATCGTGCGGGTGCGCAGACGAGCCTTGTCGGCGAGGCGCGTTACTTCATCGAGCGACAGGCCGTTGGCGGCTGCCGCACCGGCTGCCTTGTAGATGAAGAAAATGCCTGCAACGCCACGGCGCTTGTGTTCTTCACCGACGACCGACGAGGCAACGTCGTCATTGCCGACAACCTGCTTGACGGTGATGCCGTCGAGGTCGGCCAATTCCGCAGCCATGTCGAAATTGATGATGTCGCCCGTGTAGTTGCCATAGATGTAGAGCACGCCCGCGCCCTGATCGATGGCCTTGGTGACCTGATACATCTGTTCAGCGCTTGGCGACTGGAACACGCCACCGACAGCTGCACCGTCGATCATGTTTTCGCCGATATAGCCGAGGAAGGTCGGCAAATGGCCCGAGCCGCCGCCGGTTGCGATGCCAACCTTGCCAGTCTTCGGCGTGGCGGTGACCATGCAGCGCTTGTCGTCATTGACGAAGGTGAGTTCGGGATGCGCCCGATAGATGCCTTCCAGCATCTCATCAACGAAATTGACTGGATCGTTCAGGAATTTCTTCATGATTTCCTCTTGAGATTATCGGGTTATTTCTTGCGCTGCTGGGTGACGAAGAAGGCGGCGGCCAGAAGAATGAAGCAGCCGACGACGAGACGCTGCCATGTGCTGGGAATGCCGACGAGCACCAGAACGCTGTTGATGACGGTGATGAGCAAAACGCCCAGAATGGTGCCGAAAACGCTGCCCGTGCCGCCGGTAATCCGTGCGCCGCCCAGAACCACAGCGGCGATGACGCTGATTTCGGTTCCGACAAAGTCGAACGGGCTGGACTGACGGTTGGCGCAAACATGGATGATGCCTGCAAGACCCGCGAGACCACCGGCATATCCGAACAGGAATAGGTGGATGGTGCGCAGATTATAGCCGAGGCGGCTGGCGATCTGGCTGTTGCCGCCCATGGCGAAAATGGCACGGCCCATCAAGGTGCGGTTTAAGATCCACCAGGTCAGGATCGCCGCGGCTGGCAGTATCAGGAAGTAGAACGGCATGGTGATGGTGGCGCCGTTGGCGGATTCGAACTGGAACAAAGGCAGGCGGCCAAACGCGCCCATCGTCGGCGGCAGCGACATGATCCAGACCGTGCCGACGAACGCGAGCAAAAAGCCACGGAACAGATATTGCGTGCCGATGGTGACGATCAGCGACGGAACTTTCAGACTGTGTACCAAAACGCCGTTGATAAGGCCGAGAATGACGCCACCCGCAATCGCCATCAGGATGACGAAGACGATGGGCAGCGTCGGCATATAGGCCTGCACCAGAAGCGTCAGTGAATAGACTGTACAGGCGGCAATGGCCGTAAACGAAACATCGATGCCGCCCGCGGCAAGAATGATGAAGACGCCAAGTGCAAACAGGCCCATCACGACGCTGGCGCGACCGATATCGATCAGGGTCGAAGCCTGCAGGAATGCAGGATTGACGATCGACACGATCACGCAGATCGCGACCAGAAGGAAGAAGGTGATGGATTCAGGGCGCCTGCGAATGAAGTCACCCAGCTTGAAGGACCGGGTCTGGCCCAGTTCCTGCTGATATTGCGACGCGCTCATTGCGGTAGCTCCTTTTGCGACGACATCATGGCTTGGTAGAGCTGGTCTTCCGTCGCCTCGGCGGCGTCAAATTCCTTGACGATGCTTCCCGCGTTCATGACGAGAATGCGGTCGGCGTTTTGCAGCAGTTCGGGCAGGTCATCGCTGACGATGATGAGACCCATGCCTGCTTCGGCCAGTGTCTGGATTGCGCGGTAGATTGTATCCTTCGATCCGACATCGACGCCGACAGTCGGGCCGTGCAGCACAAGCAGCTTCGGACCGATGCTGAGCCAGCGACCGATGAGAACGCGCTGCTGATTGCCGCCCGAAAGAGCGCCGACCGGCAGGTCCATATTTTTGGTATTGAGGCGCATCTGCTCCATCAGCGAGGCTGCGATTTCGCGGCCTTTCTTCTGGTCCACGATGCCGATCTTGTTGCTGAGGCGGGTCAGGATCAGCGCGATTTCGTTTTCGAAAATCGACTTGTCGAGGAAAAGCCCCTCGGCCAGACGATCCTCCGGCACATAGCCGATACCGAGGTCTATGGCTTCGGCAGGGTTCTTGACGTTGATCTTGCGGCCTTCGAGCGTAATCGCACCGTTGGATGCCGGATCAACGCCGGTGATTGCCATTGCCAGCTCGTTACGGCCAGAATCGGCGAGACCCGTAATGCCGAGAACCTCGCCTTTGCGAAGCGTCAGGTTGATATTCTTGAAATCCGGCGACGACAGGCCGTCCAGCTTCAGCAGTTCTTCTTCGCCCGGCGTGCCGGTGCGGTAACGTTCGGCGTCGATTTCCCGACCGATCATCAGTTCGGACAACTGCTTCTTGGTGTAATTTTCAATCGGGCCTTGCGCCACGCACTGGCCGTCGCGAAACACGACGGCGTTACCGCCAATGCGATAGCATTCGTCGAGCTTGTGGGTCACGAAGAGGACGGCGACATTGTCTGCGCGCAGGCGATTGACGACTTCGATGAGGTTGTCGACTTCGCGGCGCGTCAGCGACGTGGTCGGCTCGTCCATGATGACCAGCTTGGCGCTCGTGGCGATCGCACGGGAAATGGCGACCAGCTGGCGCATGGCAAGCGGCAGTTCGGAAACGATGGTGTTCAGGAAAGCGCGGTCCGTCGGCAGCCCGACAGTGGCGAGCGCACGTTCCGCCGTCTGGCGCAGCTTGGTGCGGTCGAAACGGCGCAACAACTTGCCATTGCCTTCAACGAGCTGCTGATTAAGCGCTACGTTTTCGGCAACCGTGAGGTTAGGGATCAGTGAAAGGTCCTGATAGACGGTCTCGATGCCTGCAGCCAGTGACTGAATCGGATCGAGTTCTTTATAGGTCTTGCCGTTGAGAACAATTTCACCCTCGCTCGGACCATGCGCGCCGGACATGATCTTGATAACGGTGCTCTTGCCGCATCCATTCTCGCCGAGAAGGTGATAAGCCTCTCCTAGATCGAGCGTGAGGTCGATGCCGCGCAATGCATGCACGCCGCCGAACCGCTTGTGGATGTTGCGCAATTCGAGAAAACGTTCCGGTGTCCGGCCATTTTCCGACTCATTGTTCATCGTAGTTGACACGTTAATTCCTCTGCCACAGTGCATCATTGCGCTTGCGCGCAACGGTTCCGCTGTCGGCTGGTTGGCGGCAAAATCAACCGGGGTTAGTTGCCCGGATGCTTTCCATTCGCGGAAAGCATCCGAGGCCTTGACGCTAAGTGGCGATGGTGAACGGAACGGTCGCCACCCGCAGTCGGATCTTCTGAGACTTCTTAGAACAGGTGTTCCTTGTAGGAATCCTTGTCGGCGATAACCATGCCGTTACCGATAACGAGGAGGCCTTCGCCTGCACCCTTCTTCACCGAAACCTTGTTGTAGCCTTCAACGCCGAGGTCGATGCCGTCCTTGACTTCCTTCTTTTCCAGCAGAAGCTTGGCGACAGCATTCATCGCCATGCCAGCCTTCTGCGGGTCCCAGAAGCCGATAGCCGTGATGGCGCCGGATTCCAGAAGGTCAGCCGAAGGGTTCGGAAGGCCGGTGCCGACGAGGCAGACCTTGCCGCTTAAGCCCGCTTCATCGATCGCGCGGCCAATGCCGAGAACGTCGTTGCCAGCCGAACTCTGGAAGCCCTTCAGGTCAGGATGCTTGCGCAGGATTTCCTTGGCCTTCTCGTAGGTGCCGTTGGCATCGTCGAAGGATTCATTGTTCGGATCGACCAGCTGCATATCCGGGTACTGCTTGGCGTTTTCTTCAGCCGAGCCAACCCACTGCATATGCGTGCGGCTGCCGAGCGAACCAACGAAGGTCGTCCACTTGCCGCTCTTGCCCATGCACTGTGCAAGACGTTCGTTCAGGGCTTTGCCATAGTCGGCATTGTCGAATGCTTCGACGTCAGCCATGGTGTTGACCTGGTTGTCGGCTTCGTGGGTCACGACAACAATGCCGCGTTCGATGGCGCGCTTGAAGGTGCCTTCGAGAACAGCCGGATCCATCGGAACGACGGCCAGAGCGTTAACGCCCTTGGCAACCAGATCCTGAACGATCTGAAGCTGCTGTGCCGCGTCGGCAGTTGCCGGGCCGCTCTGGGTTGCAACCACATCCGGGTTGGCCTTCTGATAGGCTTCAACGCCGGTGTTCATGCGGTCGAACCACGGAATACCGCTGATCTTGACGACGGTTGCGATGACCGGCTTTTCCTGCGCGACCAGCGTGCCTGCGCCGCCTGCGAGTGCAGTGGCAGCAATGAGCGCACCAGTGAGCAGCTTCTTTGTCTTTGCTTTCATGACTTCCTCCTCGTTAAGAGTCCCTCAGTATTACGGTTTGGTGCTTGAGGGTTGAGCACCAATGGGTGCCTTGGAGCGATTGCCCAAGGTAAAGAAACTGGCGACGTCGTAGCGTCCGACAGCGAGGAATGCGAGCAGCAGCAGGCCCCAGGCAAAGTCGCGGACGAAGTTGGACAGTCCACCGAAGTTGAGCAGGCTCGACATGAGCTGCAAGGCGATGGCGCTCAGCACCACGCAGATGATACGACCGTAACCACCTTCGGGCTTCACGCCTGCCATCACGACGATGAGAATGGCGACCAGCAGATAAGAGCTGCCGTAATCATATTTCACGTTGACGTTGCGTGCGGCGATGATGATGCCTGCAATGCCTGCCAGAAGGCCGCTTGTTGCATAGGTCGCAATCAGAACGCGGGCGCGGGGAAAACCGGCGAAGACGGCTGCCTTCGGGTTGGTGCCCATCAGCATCAGCCATGCGCCGAAAGGCGTGAAGCGAACCACGGCGCCGATCAGAATGGCGACCGCAAGGAAAATCAGAAAGCTGATCGGGACGGCGAGGAACATGTCATTGCCGATGCGCGACAACAGGTCAGGGCTGCCGACCATCACGGCGCGGCCTTCCGAGACCACGACGGCCAGACCCATGAAGGCCATCTGCGTGCCGAGCGTGCAGAGAATGGGCGTGATGTTGAAACGCGCAATCAGGATGCCATTGATAATGCCGCCTGCAAGGCCGACGATCAGCGCAAGCACGATGAATGCAATGCTGAAACCGAGCGGATTGACCGAGGCCGACACGAAAGACGATGCAATAACCGCTGCAACCACGCCTGCGAGATTGGCAAGCGCGATACCCGAAAGGTCGATGCCGCCATTGCCGGCGCACATGGCCAGCATCACGCCGATGGCGAGAAGGCCGATTTCAGGCACCTGACCAGCCATAGACTGCAAGTTGAACAGGGAGAGAAAAGACCCGCCGGAGATGTACGCGCCAAGCGCGAGCAATCCCACATTAATGACAACAAGCATGGCAAGCGGGTTGCTTGTCCTCTGCATGGTCTCCTCCTACAGCGTTTACTAAACAAAAACTTATTTCACTAAACCTATTGCCTAGCTAACGGCGATGTCAAGCGGATGCTGCTGAAAATTCCGTTGATTCGCGCAGGTTTTCAGCTTAATCGTTTTAAAAACACGGCTGTTGTGTTTACTAAACAAATTGTGTTTTATCGTGGTGCTTTCTCAGTAGCATGATGCGGATTTCCGAATAAGATGCGCATTGAAGAGGATTCCAGCCCATCCTTCTGGCTTTGCCTGAGCGGGCGGTGGGGCCGAATGGGGCCAAGAGGGGAATGACGTGCTGATGACGGCAGCCGTGCGGAGCGTATGAAAAAGAAGAAATCTTTTACGATCAGAGATATTGCCGAGAATGCGGGTGTTTCCCCCGCCACGGTTTCGCTTGTGTTGAACGGTAAGGGAGAAATCTCTGGCGAGACTCGCACGCGTGTTCTTGAAGCCGTGTCGCGGTTGAATTACGTGCCGCGTGTGGCCAAGACCGGCAATGGCACCACAGGGCCGGGCGAGACGATTCGCTTCCTGAAAATTTCCAAGCACGGCGGCACGGTCAATCGCGATCACAGCGTATTCGTTTCGGACTATATCGACGGCATGTCGTCGGAAGCGTCCCGCCGCAATTACACGCTGGAGGTGGCGAGCTTCGAGGGGCAGCCGGTCAGCGCCGTGGCCGAGTCGCTGGCGGGTGCGCCGGTTCGTGGCGTCATCGCGCTTGGCACCGAATTGTCGGCGGTTGATATCCACATGATACAGGGCATGGGCTTGCCCACGGTTTTCATCGATACGTTTTACGATGTCGTTGAGGCCAATTTTGTCGACATGAACAATGAAGACGCCGTCTTCAAGGTGCTGTCGCATTTCAAGCAGTCCGGCTTCTCCCGCATAGGCTTTGTTGCGAGCCCCACCGAGACGATGAACTTCCGGTTGCGTCGTGAAGCCTATGTAAAGAACATGCAGCGGTTGAACCTTAAGGTTCAGCCCGAGGATATCCTGTCGGTCGAATCGACCTATGAAGGCGCTTATCGCGACACGCGCGAATTGCTGCAATCGGGGCATGAGCTTGCCGAATGCTATTTCTGCACCAATGACATTATTGCCTATGGCTTCATCCGGGCCCTGAAGGAAAGCGGCGTGCGCATACCGGAAGATGTTTCGGTGATCGGCTTCGACAATCTGCCGCAGAGCGCCACCATGGAGCCGATGCTGACGACGGTGGATGTCTCCAAGCGCAAGATCGGCAATCTGGCCGTGTCGATACTGGACGATCTGATCAATGCGGCTGACAAACAGCCTGCGGTCAAGGTGCTTGTGGGCGCTGACCTTGTGATCCGGCAGAGCGATTCGGTTCTGTCATCGCGGAAGAAGAAGCGTCCGCAGATGGAAGAAGCTGGCGAGTGACTGCATTATTCCTCGGCGGTCCAGATTTTCTCGAAAACGGTTTTCGTTCTCGTTGCGCCAAAGATTATTTGTTTATAGCTTCGATCCTAACGACAAGTGGTTTTCCGCATCTCGGGCGCTGGCAGGATAATATTGCCGTTGAAGCGGCTATAGATGAGTGACGTGAAAGCTGCTCTGATCGGATTTAAAAGGGGAATTCGAATGACCAGACAGCCCAATTCCGTTGAAGCTCGCGATATCGCTTATCATTTCCATTCAAACACCAATGCGCGCCGTCATGAAGAAATCGGCCCGGTGGTGATTGAAAAGGGCGATGGCATCTACGTCGAAGACAATAACGGCAAGCGCTACATTGAGGCGATGGCTGGGCTTTGGAGCGTCGGCGTCGGCTTTTCGGAAAAGCGTCTGGCCGATGCAGCGCATAAGCAGATGCTGAAGTTGCCTTATTCGCATACTTTCACGCATCGCTCGCATCCGCCGGTTATCGAACTGGCTGAAAAGCTGATCAGCATTGCGCCGGTGCCGATGAGCAAGGTTTATTTCACCAATTCCGGCTCCGAAGCCAACGACACGATTATCAAGATGTTGTGGTTCCGCGCTAATGCCATGGGCCAGCCGCAGCGTACCAAGATTATCGGTCGCAAGCGCGGTTATCATGGTGTGACGATTGCTTCCGCCAGCGCCACCGGCCTGCCGGTCAATCACAACTCGTTCAATCTGCCCCTGCCGGGCTTCCTGCACACGACGTGTCCGCATTATTACCGCGATGCGCTGCCGGGCGAGACGGTGGATGAATTCACCACGCGTCTTGCCAAGGAACTGGAGGACATGATCCTCGCGGAAGGACCGGAAACGGTTGCAGCTTTCATCGGCGAGCCGGTGATGGGCGCAGGTGGCGTTGTCGTTCCGCCGGAAGGTTATTGGGAAAAGATTCAGGCCGTGCTGCAGAAATACGATATTCTGCTGATCGCCGACGAAGTGATCTGCGGTTTTGGTCGTACCGGCAACATGTTCGGTTCGCAGACCTTCAACATGAAGCCGGATATCATGACGCTGTCGAAGCAGATTTCGTCGTCTTATCTGCCGATCTCGGCTTTCATGTTCAACGACCGCGTCTATCAGCCGGTGGCCGATGAAAGCGCGCGTCTTGGCGTGTTCGGTCACGGCTATACGGGATCGGGCCATCCGGTCGCAGCCGCCGTTGCGGTTGAGAATCTCAAGATTATCGAAGAGCGTGATCTGGTGACCAATGCGCGTGAAACGGGTGCCTATATGCAAAAGCGCCTGCGCGAACTGGCCGATCATCCGCTGGTCGGCGAAGTGCGCGGCGTTGGTCTCATTGCGGCACTTGAGCTGGTTGGCGACAAGGCCACCAAGGCACCGCATGAGAAGGTTGGCGCGCTGGGCGGTCTTGCCAATGCGGCGATGTTCGGCAATGGCGTCATCACCCGCAATATGGGCGACGCAATTGCGTTTTGCCCGCCGATGATCATCACGCCTGCGCAGGTCGATGATGTTGTTGCGGCAACGAAGAAGTCGCTGGATGAGGTCGCGGCCTCGCTCGGTCGCAGTTGATCTGAAAACGCCTTCAAGGGACAAACAAAACCCGCATCAGCGATGATGCGGGTTTTCATTTTATGATGGAGAAAAACGCCTGTTCAATTGCCTGTTTGCAAGCGTTGAAAGATCAGATTTCCGATCGGTATGGCCGATGTTGCAGCTGGGGACGGTGCATTGCACACATGCAGCACACGTTTGGTCTGGTGGAATTTGAAGTCGTGAATGAGCTTGCCGTCTCGCGAAACGGCTTGCGCCCTTATCCCCGCACCATAAGGACGCAGGTCGCTTTCCTGCAGGGAAGGGCAATATTTCCGGCATTTTTCCAGATAGCTCGTCTTGAAGAGGCTATCCTTCATTTCTTCGAACCCGGACGAAAGATGGGCAGTAATCACCTTCCAGAAGCCCGGAAATGCGGCATAAGTCGCCATGTCACGCAGACTGGCCGAGAATTTGGGATAACCCTCGCGGGAAAGACCCAAAACGGCATTGGGACCGACGGTCAGGCTACCATCGATCATTGGCGTCAGATGTATGCCGAGAAACGGCATTGAAGGATCGGGCACCGGATAGATCATGCGTTCAACGAGTTTGTTCAATTCGGGCCGCAAGGCATAGTATTCGCCGCGAAAAGGCACGATCTGGAAATCGATATCGACACCCGACCGGCGGGCAAGGCGGTCGGCCTGCAGACCGGCGCAGGCGATAACCTGCCTGCTTTCCCAAACCTTGTCGCCCGCATGAACGCGCGCATTATCCGCCCGTTCTTCAATGCGGTCCACACTGATATTGAATTCGATATCGCCGCCCGCGGCGCGAATGAGATCGGCCATGGCGCGGCAGACCGCGCGATAATCAACAATACCGCTTTGCTCGACCAACAAAGCGGCAAGTCCGGTCACAGCGGGTTCGAATTCGCGTAATTCACCGCCACTGAGACGGCGGCAGGTGATGCCGTTTGCGGCGGCATTGGTTTCAAGGGCTGCAAGGCGCTGCACTTCCACATCGTTGGTCGCCACGACAAGCTTGCCCGGAACGCGATAGGCTATGTTGTTCTCGTCACAAAACTGCTTCGTCATGCGCTCGCCAGCGCGGCAAAGCTCTGCCTTGAAGCTGCCGGGCTGATAATAGATGCCCGCATGGATCACACCGCTATTATGGCCGGTCTGATGCATCGCAACGGCGTTTTCCTTTTCCAGCACCAGAATGCGGGCTGAAGGCTCTCGTCTGACAATGGTAAGCGCCGTGGCAAGGCCGACAATACCGCCACCAACGAGACAATAGTCATACATGATGATGCCCGATATTTGCTGTATGATGCATCAAAATTACCTTCCATAAAGTAGCACAAGCGTCAACGTCCTATAACAGGAATGTAGCTTCTGCCGCGCGGACGGATAGTCCTCTTTTGGGTGCATATCCACACGTTGCCGGTGGTGCGAATATTTTTCCTTTGCATGTAAAATTGGTATCCCGTTCCTCTACAACCGTTGCGCGTTGTTCGATCATTGTTGGTATTGGAAGCGCTTGAGGCCGGGGCTTCAGGCTGGCGCTTTCGGGGTAATCGACAGCTTGAACGAGGGCGTAGGATGACAATACTGACAAGACGTATTTTTCTGGCCGCTTCCACGGCTGTTATTGGGGTGGTGGCTGCGGGCGCAAGCTTCGCCGCCGATGTAAAAATCAATATCGGTTATCAAACGGTGGTTGAGCCATCGAAGGTTCCGCAGGCCGACGGCGAATATGAAAAGGCGGCCAATGCCGACATCAATTGGCGCAAGTTCGATTCAGGCGCGGATGTGATTGCGGCTGTGGCTTCCGGCGATATCGACATCGGCTATGTAGGCTCCAGCCCGCTGGCTGCTGCCGCCAGCCGCGAACTGCCGATTGAGGCGTTTTTCGTCGTGGGGCTGATCGGTGACTCCGAGGCGCTGGTCGCGCAGAATGCCGCCTCCGTCAAGGACCTTGCGGGCAAGAAGGTTGCCGTGCCGTTTGTCTCGACTACGCATTACAGCCTGCTTGCCGCGCTCAAGCATGAGGGCGTGGACAGCAAGTCGGTGGAAATCCTCAATCTGCGTCCGCCGGAAATTGCCGCCGCTTTCGAGCGCGGCGACATTGACGCCGCTTATGTATGGGACCCGGCATTGGGCCAGATCAAGACCAAGGGCAAAGTCATTCTGGATTCGGCCAAGGTTGCCGAATGGGGTGCGCCAACCTTTGACGCATGGATCGTCCGCAAGGATTTCGCCAGCGAGAATCCGGCAGCGGTACGGGATTTCGTGAAGGTAACCGGCAAGGCCTATGATGCCTATAATTCCAAGCCGGAAGCCTGGGATGCCAAATCAACGCAGGCGGAAAAGATTGCCCGCCTGACCGGCGCCAAGCAGGAAGAAATTCCAGCGCTCCTGAAAGGCTATGTCTATCCGTCGCTGAAGGATCAGGCCTCTGCCGACTATCTGGGCGGCGCAACCGTGAAGGCGATCGCAGACACTTCGGCTTTCCTCAAGGAGCAAGGCAAGATCGACAACGCGCTGCCGGATTATGCGCCTTACGTCACCACGAAATTCGTGACGGACGCGCTCGCCAGCAACTGATCCTGCGCGTTTCAGATCGAACAAACCCCTGTCCGCCGACCATTCCGGCGGGCAGGGGCATTTGCGGTAACAGGTAGGGCATATGAGCCAGCTCAAACTCAGTCAGATCAGCGTGCACTATGGCGGCACTGCGACACCGGCGCTCGACAATGTATCGCTTGACCTCTCGGCGGGCGAATTCGTTGTACTCACCGGGCGTTCAGGTTGCGGAAAAACGTCGTTGCTCAATGTCGCTGCCGGATTGTTGCAGCCGCAAAGCGGCGCGGTGACGCGAAACGGTGTTCGTCTGCAAGGTGCAGGACAAGGGCGGGCGGTGGTGTTCCAACACGATGCGCTGTTTCCATGGTTCAACACGCGCGACAATGTCGCCTTTGCCTTGCGACTGAAAGCCATTCCCCAGAGCGAGCGACGCCGCATCGCCGATGAATTGCTGGCGCAGGTCCGGTTGGAAGGCGCGGGCGACAAGGCGATCTGGGAATTGTCGGGCGGCATGCGCCAGCGTGTCGGACTGGCGCGGGCGCTGGCCTCAAAGCCAGATTTTCTATTGATGGACGAGCCGCTGGGCGCACTCGACGCGCTGACGCGTGAACGCATGCAGACGCTGTTGCTCGACATATGGGGCAAAAGCGCGGCGGGCGTCCTGATGGTCACGCATGGCATTGAGGAAGCATTGCTGCTCGCAACCAGAATTGTCGTGATGCTGCCGCATCCGGGGCGGATCGAGCGGGTGTTCGATGTGAATTTCGGCAGGCGTTATCTGGCGGGCGAGCCAGTGCGGTCCATCAAGACGGACCCGGCGTTCCTGCAAGCGCGGGGCGAACTGGCGGATGCCATATTCGAGGGAGAAACGGCATGAGTGTTTCGACAGAAACGCGCAGCTATGACGATATTGCGCCTAGCAAATCGGAGAGTTCCACTGATCTGCCCCGGCTGGGTTCACGGCCATGGCTGTCGTTATTTTCCGGCACGCGTGCGATCAGCGCGGCGACGATTGTTGCTCTCATCCTTGTCTGGTGGTTGGCGGCAAGCCTGAAACTGGTCTCGCCGGTCTTTTTGCCGTCGCCCGCACAGGTTCTGGCCAAGTTTTTCAGCGTGGCGCAAAACGGTTTCGTCGATGCGACGCTGGCGCAGCATCTGATCGCGAGTCTTGCCCGCGTTTTTGCGGCGCTGGTCATTTCGATCGTCATTGCCGTGCCGGTCGGCCTTGCCATTGGCCTTAGTCCCGTCGGGCGGGGTATTCTCGACCCCATTCTGGAATTTCTGCGCCCGATCCCGCCACTTGCTTATCTGCCGCTGGTGGTGATCTGGTTCGGCATCGGCGAAACGTCGAAAGTGCTGGTCATCTTTTTGGCGATGCTGGCGCCGATTGCGCTTTCCACGGCATCTGGCGTGCGCAGCGTTTCGCAGGAGCGTTTGAATGCTGCGCGCGCCTTCGATGCAAGTCGTCGGCAACTGGTGCGTTTCGTTGTGCTGCCGCATACGCTGCCCTCGATCTTTACCGGGGTGCGCATTGCGCTGGGCGCAGGCTGGACCACGCTGGTAGCCGCAGAACTGGTTGCAGCGACCAGAGGCCTTGGTTTCATGATGCAGTCGGCCGCGCAGTTCCTTGTGACCGATGTGGTGATCATGGGCATTATCGTCATTGCGCTGATCGCTTTTGCGTTTGAACTGTCGCTGCGCAAGCTTGAATCCGTGCTGGTGCCCTGGGCGGGGCGCGATTGAGGCAGCAGGCTTTACAATATGTCGTGCACTGTCTTGCGCGGCGATAGCGTTCGAGAAGTAAAGAATTTCCCCTGAACCCCGTGAGGTTAGACGTTCGTTCCTGTGGCTGCGCTTATTTGTCTCTAACATAAGAACAAGAAGAAGCCGGTGTTTCAGGAGCAGTATTGATGCGCATTACAAGACGTAAATTTGCAGGACTTCTCGCCGGTTCGGCTGCATTACCATTGATCGGCAGTGTGCCTGCTTTCGCGCAGGAAAACGTGCTGCGCATCGGTTACCAGAAATATGGCACGCTGGTTCTGCTCAAGGCGCGCGGCATTCTCGAAGAGAAGTTGCAGAAGATCGGCTTTGACGTGCGCTGGACCGAGTTTCCGGCAGGGCCACAGCTTCTCGAAGCGTTGAATGTCGGCGCGGTTGATTTTGGCACCACCGGCGAAACGCCGCCGATCTTCGCGCAGGCAGCGGGTGCGCCGCTTGTCTATATTGCGCATGAGCCTCCGGCGCCTACCGGCGAGGCCATTCTGGTGCCGAAGGACAGCCCCATCAAGACGGTTGCAGAGCTGAAAGGCAAGAACGTCGCGCTCAACAAGGGTTCGAATGTTCACTACCTTCTGGTCAAGGCGCTTGAAGATGCAGGCCTTGCCTATACCGACATCAAAACCACCTTCCTGCCACCTGCCGATGCGCGCGCCGCTTTTGAGCGTGGCGCAGTTGATGCCTGGGTGATCTGGGATCCTTTTCAGGCCGCAGCGGAAATCGCCATTGAAGCGCGCGAGTTGCGCAACGGCGAAGGGCTTGTGCCCAACCATCAGTTCTATCTTGGCGCAAAGCCATTTGTGGATGCGAACCCGCAAGCCATCGATATCGTTATCGATGCGATTGCCGAGATCGATACATGGATCAAGGACAATACGGCGACAGTCGCGGCAGAACTTGCGCCTTCGGTCGGCATTCCGGAAAATGTTCTTGTTCGTGCCGTCGAGCGTCAGTCCTATGGTGTCAAGCCGCTCGATGCAGCGGTCATCGCCCAGCAGCAGGAAATTGCAGACACCTTCTTCAAACTCGGCCTCATTCCCAAGGAAATTTCCATTGCCGAGGTGACGCGCAAGGGAGCGGCTTGATGGCGGATTCAAGCATTTCGGGCATTTCCGGCTTTGCCGGAAAGAGCAGCACAGGCAATGTCCCGCGTTTCAAATCGCTCGGCAAAGTGCTTGCACCATGGGCGCTGCCGATTGTTCTTTTGATCGTCTGGGAGATCGCCGCGCGTACCGGCCTGATCACGGCGCGATTGATGCCGGCTCCCAGCACGGTGGCGGCGACATTCTGGAAGTCGCTGCTGGACGGAACGCTGATCTATCATACCTATATTTCCACACAGCGCGCCTTGATCGGTCTCGTCATCGGTGGTGGCTTGGGTTTCGTCGCCGGGATCGTCAACGGTCTCTGGAAACCAGCCGAAACGCTGCTCGACAGCACCTTGCAAATGCTGCGCAACATCCCGCACCTGGCGCTTATTCCGCTCGTCATCCTGTGGTTCGGGATTGATGAAACCGCCAAGATTTTTCTCGTTTCCATCGGCGTTTTCTTTCCGATCTATATCAACACGTTTTACGGCGTGCGCACCATCGATCCCCAATTGATCGAGATGGCGCATGTCTATGGATTGGATCGGAAGGCGCTGATCCAGCGCATTATCTTGCCGGGTGCTCTGCCGTCGATCCTTGTCGGCCTGCGCTATGCTCTGGGCTTCATGTGGCTGACGCTGATCGTTGCCGAGACCATTTCGGCCACCAGCGGCATTGGCTATATGACCATGAATGCGCGTGAGTTTCTGATGACCGATGTGGTGTTGCTCGGCATCATCATCTATGCGCTTCTCGGCAAAGTGGCCGACACGGCAACCCGTCTCATCGAAAAGCGCGTGCTTGTCTGGCATCCGGCCTATCAGCCGGAGAAAGGCAAAAACTGATGGCTGCGGTTCAAGACACATATGATGTCGCAACGACCGCTCGCGGTGCGGAAGTGGATGGTGGATTGCCCATTTCGCTTTCCCGTGTCGACCGTACCTTCGGTAGCCTCAAGGTTCTGCGGCACTTCAATCTGGAGGTGCCGTCCGGGCAGTTTCTGGCCGTTGTCGGGCGCTCTGGCGGTGGCAAGTCCACGCTTCTGCGCCTGATTTCGGGGCTCGACCTGCCCGATGGCGGGCGCGTTACGGTGGGTGGAGAAGCGCTGGCTGGCATCAGCCCATCGGTGCGTCTGCTGTTTCAGGAAGCACGGCTGGTGCCGTGGCAGCGCGTGACCGACAATGTCGGCATAGCGCGTGGCGAAAACTGGCGCGAGGCCGCACTCTCCGTCCTGTCGGATGTGGGGCTTGAAGGGCGCGGCAATGACTGGCCTTCCGTCCTGTCCGGCGGCCAGCGGCAGCGTGTGGCGTTGGCGAGGGCGCTGGTCAGCGATCCGAAAATCCTGCTTTTGGACGAGCCCTTTGGCGCGCTCGATGCGTTGACGCGTATCGAGATGCACCGCCTTCTGGAACGCATCTGGACGAAGCGTGGCTTTACGACGGTCCTGATCACCCACGATGTGGCCGAAGCTGTCGCACTCGCTGATCGGGTCATCGTTTTGCGCGAGGGGTCGATTGCGCTCGATATCGACATTGATCTGGAGCGCCCGCGCCGCGAACTTGCCGATGCCCGCGCGATTGACCTGCAAAAGCGGATTCTGGACGCGGTGTAAGAGCCTGTTCCAAAAGTCGCCCTGTGCGGCTGCAAATGGCAATTTTCTACGTTCCGGTGCTCACGTACCTTAAGTACGCTCCGCTCCGGTACACGAAAATCACCATTTTCACGCACACATGCTGCTTTTTGGTTCAGGCTCTAAGCGATCTCCCAAAAACACGATATGAAAAACGCTGCGATCTGAATTGATCGCGGCGCGAACCCGTGCCCACCCTTGACAGCCATTGCGATATCGATAAATTCCAACTGGACTAGTGGAAAGACCAGTGGGTCAGTGGGAGCAGCGTTGATCGTCGCACATAATTTTCTGCTCGATAAGAACACGGGCCTGGGGCGAAACCTGGAACGGCGTACCATCAAGGATGTGATCGCCGACAAGATCGCAGCGCTTATTGCGTCCGGTTTGCTGGCGGAGGGCGATGAGCTGCCGGGCGAACGCGAATTGTCCGCAGCGCTTTCGGTCAGTCGCCAGACGGTGCGCAGCGCCATCCAGACGCTTGCGGCGCGCGGTGTGCTGGAAGTTTCGCACGGATCGCGCACGCGCGTCGCCAAAGCCGATCTCACCGGTATGGCGGTCGGCATAACATCAAGGCTCAATGTCGATCTTTACGATGTCCATGCCGTACATGCGGCGAGACTGCTGGTCGAGCAGCAGATCGTCGGCGATGCCGCCGAGCGCATTTCCGACGAAGCGCTGGATATATTGCGTCGCTCGCTCAAGGCGCAGATTGATTGCCTGAATGATCCGGTTCGCTTTCTGATCTGCGACCGCGAGTTTCACGTCACGATCTATCGTGAATGCGGAAACCCGCTGCTCGCCGACATCGTTACCGATCTTTACACCTATATGCTGGAGCATCGCCGCCGCGCCGTTGCGCAGCCGGGCGCAATTGATGGCAGTTTTTCCGACCATCAGGCGATCTTGCAAGCGCTTGAAAAGCGCGACCGCGAGGCGGCCATGGCGGCCTTCGCCGCGCATGAAGAACGCATTTATGTTTCAACCAAGAACTTACTTGCCAAGGTGCGCGACAAGCGCGGCTGAGGGAGTTGGATGCGGTCAGCATCCGTGAATGGGAAAGGCGAAATCGCATGCATGTTTTGATTATCGGCGCAGCAGGAATGGTTGGCCGCAAGCTTTCCGAAGCAATCGCCCGTGATGGCGGCATTGACGGAAAGCCCGTCGAGCAGTTGACGCTGGTTGATGTGGTTGCGCCGACCCCGCCGGAGGGCTTTACTGGTACGGTCCATGCGAGCGCGGGGGATATTTCTGATCCAGCCGTCACACGCGCGCTGATTGCCAAGCGACCGGACCTAATCTTTCATTTGGCGGCCATCGTTTCCGGTGAAGCGGAACTTGATTTCGACAAGGGCTATGCGATCAATCTCGACGGTACGCGCTATCTGCTCGAGGCAATCCGCAAGGAAGGCGAAAAGGCGCCCTACAAACCGCGTGTTGTTTTCACCTCGTCCATTGCCGTGTTCGGCGCGCCGTTCCCGGAAAAGATCGACGACGAGTTTTTCCTGACGCCGCGCACCAGCTATGGCGCGCAAAAGGCAATTGGCGAACTGCTGCTGGCAGACTATGCCCGCAAAGGCTTTCTGGATGGGATCGGCATTCGCCTGCCCACCGTCTGCATTCGTCCCGGCAAGCCAAACAAGGCGGCATCGGGCTTCTTCTCCAATATTCTGCGCGAACCGCTGGTCGGGCAGGAAGCGATCCTGCCGGTCGATGAATCGGTACGCCATTGGCATGTGAGCCCGCGCCGCGCGGTTGGCTTCCTGCTGCACGCTGCAACCATCGATCTGGCTAAAGTCGGGCATCGCTGCATCCTCAATATGCCGGGTTTGTCTGCCACCGTTGGCGAGCAGATTGAAGCACTGCGCCGTGTCGCTGGTGACAAGGCCGTGGCGCTTATCCGCCGGGAGTCCGACCCGCTGATTGAAGGCATCGTCGCCGGTTGGGCGCAGGACTTCGATGCGAGCCGCGCCATCGCTCTCGGTTTTATCGGCGACAAATCCTTCGATGAAATCATCCGTATCCATATCGAGGATGAACTCGAAAAAGCCTGAACGGCATCGATATCCACGAGCGATAACCAAAGAAAGAACGGGAGGTTTGCATGGCGCCGGGCAATACGGCAACCGTGATTGGTCTTGGCTCGATGGGGTGGGGCGCAGCCCTGTCCCTGCTGCGCGCGGGCTTTCACGTCAAGGGCGTGGATATTCGTGACGAAGTGCTGAAGCGGTTCGCGGCGGAAGGCGGCGAGGCTTTTTCCGCACCTGCGGATGCGGGCACAAGTGATGTTGTCTTTGTCTTTGTGGTCAATTCCGATCAGGCCAAGGAAGTGCTGTTTGGCCCAAAAGGCGCGGTGCAGACCGCCGCGCCCGGCACGGTATTTCTTCTATGCGTGACAATGGCGCCAAGCGTGACGGTCGAGATCGCTGCCAAGCTTGAAGCTGCGGGAATGGCGGTTATCGATGCACCGGTTTCTGGCGGTTTTCAAAAGGCGCTGACCGGCGAAATAACGGTCATGGGTTCCGGCGCGGATGCAGCTTTCGCGAAAGCCGCCCCAGCTCTAGACGCCGTTGCGGCCAAAGTGTTCCGGCTTGGGGAAGAGTTGGGCCTTGGCTCAAAAGTCAAGATGATCAATCAGTTACTGGCAGGTGTTCACATTGCAGCGGCTGCGGAAGCGTTGACGCTCGCCGCCAAAGTGGGTCTCGACTTGCAAACTGTGTTCGATGTTATCCGCGTTTCTGCTGGTTCGTCCTGGATGTTCGAAAATCGCGGACCGCATATCGTCGATGGTGATTATACGCCGCGTTCTGCGGTCAATATTTTCGTCAAGGATATGGGGATTGTGGCTGGCGAAGCGTCTGATGCAGGCGGCTCCACGCCGCTTAGCGAAGCCGCGCTGGCCTTGTTCAAGCAAGCATCCGAGGCCGGTTTCGGCCTCGAAGACGATGCCGCCGTTGCCAAGATTTTGGCCGCGCGCAGCGGCATTGCCCTGCCGGGCATGGAGAAATAATCGATGGCTATCGTATTGGGCGCCATTGCTGATGACTTCACCGGAGCCACGGACCTTGCCGGACTATTGGCCCGCAGCGGCTATCCGGTTTCGCTGCGCTTCGGATTGCCCAGTGAAACTGACGCGGCGGAAACGACAGCGCCGTTCGAAATCATCGCGCTGAAATGCCGGACAGTTCCCGTTGATGAGGCCGTCGCTCAGGTGCGCGCGGCATATGCGTGGCTGAAAGCTGCCAGTGCGCAGCGGTTCTACTGGAAATATTGCTCGACATTCGACAGCACTGCCGCAGGCAATATAGGGCCGGTCGCGGAAGCTTTGATGGCCGATATTGGCGCGTCGCAGACGATCTATTGTCCGGCTTTTCCTGAAAACGGCCGCAGCATTTTCATGGGGCATCTTTTTGTCGGTGAACAGCCGCTAGACGAAAGCCCGATGAAGGATCATCCGCTGACGCCGATGCGGGATTCCAGCTTGGTGCGTTTGCTGCAACCGCAGGTCAAAGGCAAGGTCGGATTGGCCAATCGCCTCATTGTGGCATGCGGTGCCGATGCCCTGAAAGCGCGGCTCGCGGAACTGGCTAGCCAGGGTGTGGCACATGTCATCGTTGATGCGGTCGCCGATGAGGACCTTGGAACCATTGCCGAGGCTACGCTTAATCTGCCCTTGCTCACCGGGGGTAGCGCGCTTGCCATGCCATTGCCGCGTCTGTTGGCTGAGGCAGGGCAGTTGCAGCAAGACAGGCAAGAGGCGCAGGAGCCTGCCGTTGGTGAAGGCCAAATCGTGCTTTCCGGCAGTTGTTCGGCGATGACACTCAAACAGGTTGCGCATTATGCGCAAAGAGCCGCGAGCTACCGGCTCGACCCGCTGGAACTGGCGGAACGTGGCGCAGGCGAGGCTTTCGCGTGGCTCCGGCAGCGCTCATTGAATGAACCGAAGCTGATCTATGCCAGCGCAGAACCCGCATCGGTTCGTGCAGCGCAGGAAAAGCTTGGCGTGGAGCGGGCAGGCCAGATTGTCGAAGAGGCTCTTGCCGCTCTGGCGCGCGAGGCTTTCAGTCTTGGCATTCGTCGTTTCGTGGTGGCGGGTGGTGAAACATCCGGCGCAGTGGCGCAGGCGCTTGGCGTCTCGCGCGTGATGGTCGGCAGGGAAATCGCCCCCGGTGTTCCGTGGACCTTTGCCACGATCAAGGGCGAGACAGCGGCGCTGGCGCTCAAATCAGGTAATTTCGGTTTCGAGAGCTTTTTTGAAACGGCGCTGCGCAAGCTGGAGGTCGCATGAGCGAAGAAGCGCGGCTACGCGAAAGCATATGCCTGATGGCGAAATCCATGTTCGACCGAGGGCTGACCGGCGGTTCGTCGGGCAATATTTCGGCGCGCCTGTCGGATGGGCGGCTGCTTTTGACCCCGACCGGCAGTTCTTTCGGCAATCTCGATCCGGCAAGGCTGTCTTTGTTCGACAGCGAAGGCAATTTTGTCGGCGGCGACAAGCCGACCAAGGAAATGCCACTGCACGCCGCCTTTTACGAAACGCGGGCAGCCAAAACGGGCGCTGTGGTGCATCTGCATTCCTGCCATTCCGTCGCGCTATCCATGCTGCCGGATGTGGACCCGGACAATATGCTCCCGCCGCTGACCGCCTATTCGATTATGAAACTCGGTAAGGTAAAGCTGCTGCCCTATTTCATCCCCGGCGATCCCGCGATGGGCGATGCGATTCGTGGTCTGGCAGGCAAGCGAAGCGCCGTAATGCTGGCTAATCACGGTCCGGTCGTTGCCGCCAAGGATCTGGAAGCGGCGGTCTATGCCGTTGAAGAGCTTGAGGAAACCGCGAAGCTCGCCATACTCACGCGCGGTTTGAAACCGAACATGCTGACGGAGGCGCAAATTCGCCAGATCGTCGATAAATTTGATGTGGAGTGGGATTGATATGGCGCGTTTTTCAGCCAATCTCGGCTTTCTCTGGCAAGAATTGCCGCTGCCTGACGCCATCCGCGCTGCAAAGGCCGCCGGTTTCGATGCTGTGGAATGCCATTGGCCCTATAGATTCGAGCCTGGCGATGTCGCTGCCGCCTTGCGCGATACCGGATTGACGATGCTTGGCCTCAATACAATTCGCGGCAATGTCGAGGCTGGCGAGAACGGTCTGGCGGCGCTTGCCGGACGGGAAGATGAGGCGCAGGCAGCGATTCGTCAGGCTGTGGATTATGCCGTCGCCATCGGTGCCCTGAATATCCATGTGATGGCCGGAAAAGCAGAAGGCGAAGCGGCGCATCGCACATTCATTGCAAATCTTACTTATGCCTGCGAACTGGCCGCCACCCACGGCATAACGATCCTGATCGAGCCGCTCAATCACCGTGATGCGCCGGGTTATTTTCTGAAGACATCGGAACAAGCCATTGCAATCATTCAAGAAGTGGCGGCAAGCAATCTGAAGCTGATGTTCGATTGCTACCATCTTCAAATCATGGAAGGCGATATCAGCAAACGGCTGGAAGCGTTGCAGCCGCATATCGGGCATGTCCAGATTGCGGCTGTGCCGGATAGAGCCGAGCCCGACCACGGCGAACTGGATTACCGGCATATTGTACAGTTGCTCGATGCTCTCGGCTATGAAATGCCGCTCGGTGCCGAATATCGTCCGAAAACGACGACCGATGCCGGGCTGTCATGGCTGGTCGGGATGAAGGCTTCGCGATGAGGGCAATGGCTCGCACAATCTCTTTAGCTAATGTTTCGGGATTGCGGCAAAACGAGATTGACTCGCGGCCTTCGACCGGCCAACAATGGACAAGTGGTCCGTTCACCTTACCAGTTAAGGGTGAAACGGTCCCGGCAGGGAATTGACGGCATACGCAATAAGCGCGCCTGACTATCAGCTGCGCAGCATCGACCCACTATTGAAATTCGATAATGCATGCAGGCCGAAGCATATCCGCCCTCCGGGTTTCGAGGATCGTCAGGATCTTGCTTCAATAGAAAATTCAAATTGAAAACGCGCTCTGAGGCCGGGGGCGCAACACGGAGGAATGCTGGGATGAGTGAGGCAACGGGTGCGAAAAGTGGGGCCATTGCGCTTGTCACCGGCGGCGGTACAGGTGTGGGCCGCGCTATCGCCAAAGCCCTCGGAGCACAAGGTTATCACGTCGTGATTTCCGGTCGTCGCATCGATGTGCTGGAAAAGGCAGCATCCGATCTCGCCTCGCAAACGGGGGGAAGCTTTCACCCAATCGCAGCTGATGTGGGCGACCCGGTCGCCGTTCGCAAACTGTTTGATGCGATTGTTGAAAAGTTCGGACGGCTCGACCTTCTGGTCAACAATGCGGGCGTTCTCGTTCCGGGTGTGCCGCTTGAAGAGGTTACGTTCGAAGACTGGAGCGCGATTGTCGGCGCCAATCTCACGGGCGCTTTTCTGTGCACGCAGCAGGCTTTCCGCGTGATGAAGGCGCAAAGCCCGCGCGGCGGGCGGATTATCAATAATGGGTCCATTTCCGCCACCACGCCGCGCCCCAATTCAGCGCCTTATACGGCGACGAAACATGCCATTGCCGGGCTGACCAAATCGACCGCCCTCGACGGGCGCAATTTCGATATTGCCTGCGGCCAGATCGATATCGGTAATGCCGCCAGCGATATGACGCAGAAGATTTCCACCGGCGTCATTCAGGCCAATGGAACAATGGCGGCGGAGCCGACCATTGATCCGGCACATGTCGCCAATGCGGTTGTCTATATGGCAAGCCTGCCGCTCGACGCCAATGTGCTGACCATGACCGTCATGGCAACCAAGATGCCCTTTGTGGGCCGGGGTTAAATAAAAACGGGAATGCGCACCGAAAGAGGAATTCGGCGCGGAGAGCATGAAAAGCAAGGAGAATATTCGCGAAAGATCTGAGCGTCGGAAGTGAGGAGCCGACATTCACATCTTCTGAAAATACAGAATGCAGTCTGGGAGGAGATGCATGGCCACTGTTCAGTTCGCCGAAGTGAAAAAGTCTTTCGGCAATTTCCCCGTCATCAAAGGCGTTAATATCGATATTGAAGACGGCGAGTTCGTCATTCTCGTCGGCCCCTCGGGTTGTGGAAAATCGACCCTGCTGCGCATGCTGGCCGGTCTGGAGAATATTTCCGGCGGCGAAATTCGCATCGGCGGCAGGCCGGTCAACAACCTGCCGCCCAAGGAACGCGATATCGCCATGGTGTTCCAGAATTATGCGCTCTATCCGCATATGACGGTCGCCAAGAACATGGCGTTCTCGCTGATGCTGAATTCAGCGCCGCAGGCGGAAATCGACAAGCGTGTGAATTATGCCGCTGGCATTCTGGGCCTAACCAATCTGCTCGACCGCTATCCGCGCCAGCTTTCCGGTGGTCAGCGCCAGCGCGTGGCTATGGGACGCGCCATTGTTCGCGATCCGCAGGTTTTCCTGTTCGATGAGCCTTTGTCCAATCTCGACGCCAAGCTGCGTGTTGCGATGCGCGCCGAGATCAAGGAACTGCATCACCGCCTGAAAACGACGACCGTTTATGTGACGCACGACCAGATCGAAGCCATGACCATGGCCGACAAGATCGTCGTCATGCATGACGGCATTGTTGAGCAGGTGGGTTCGCCGCTGGAACTCTATGACAATCCCAACAATCTGTTTGTGGCTGGCTTTATCGGTTCTCCGGCTATGAACATGATCAAGGGCAAGCTTGATCCGCAAAATCCGCAGGTGTTCGTGGCTACCGATGGCACAAGGTTGCCCTTGTCGCGCAGCTATCCGCAGGCTGTGGGGCGAGACCTCGTTTACGGTCTGCGCCCGGAATATATCCGGCTTGACGGTGCGGGTCTGGCCGCGCCCGTGGTGGTGATCGAACCGACCGGCTATGAAACGCAGATGGTCGTGAATTTCGGCGGCACGGAAGTCACCTGTGTTTTCCGCGAACGCGTCGATGTGCGCCCCGGCGAGGCGATCAATATTTCCATCGACCCCGGCAATGTTCACCTCTTCGACGAAGAGAGCGGCATGCGCCTTATTGGATGAATTTATACAAGGCACGCTGAAGGAGGGGAGAGCCGGAGGCCGTGTCTTTTCTGGGAAAGTGCATTTCACCAGATAGCCGTTTTCGCCTGCAGGGACAGCGAACACGGCGTAACCAAGTCCCATTTTTGGAGGAGGAGCATAATGACTATCAGAAGAAGAACATTCCTGACAGGAACGGCAAGTCTTGTTGGCGCGGCGGGTTTGTCGGGCCTCGGCATTCGTCCGTCTTTTGCAGCCGAACCGGACTATAAGCCGGAAGCGGGCGCCAGCCTGCGCGTGTTGCGCTGGACGCCTTTTGTGAAGGGCGATGAGGAAAGCTGGCTCGCCAACACCAAGAAGTTTACCGAAGCCACCGGCGTCGAAGTGCGCATCGACAAGGAAAGCTGGGAAGATATTCGTCCAAAGGCTGCGGTTGCCGCCAATGTGGGCTCTGGCCCCGATATCGTGATGTGCTGGTTCGACGATGCCCACCAGTATCCTGACAAGTTGGTCGATCTGACGGAGCTTGGCACTTATCTCGACGGGAAATATGGCGGTTTCTATGACGGCCTCAAGGGTTATGCGACCCGCGAAGGCAAGTTCATCGCCATGCCGCTGACAGCAATCGGCAACGCGATTGTCTATCGCGACAGCCATATGAAAGCAGCTGGCTTCAGCGAATTCCCGCAGGACACCAAGGGCTTCCTTGAGCTTTGCAAGGCCATGAAAGCCAAGGGAACGCCTGCTGGCTTCCCGCATGGCAAGGCTGTCGGTGACGGCAACAACTATGCGCATTGGCTGCTCTGGAGCCACGGCGCGCAGATGGTCGATGAAAGCGGCAAGGTGACGATCAACTCGCCGGAAACGATTGCCGCCATCAACTATGCCAAGGAGCTTTATGCGACCTTCATTCCGGGCACGGAAAGCTGGCTCGACATCAACAACAACCGTGCGTTCCTCGCCGGTCAGGTGTCGCTGACGGCCAATGGCGTTTCCATCTACTATGCGGCGAAGAATGATCCGAAACTTAGCGAATTCGCCGCTGACATGCGCAGCACGAACTTCCCCATTGGCCCGGTCGGCAAGAGCGTAGAACTGCACCAGACCAGCTCGCTTCTGCTGTTCAAGCATTCGAAATATCCGGAAGCAGCCAAGGCCTACATCAAATTCATGATGGAAGCCGATCAGATGAACGCCTGGCTTGAAGGTTCCAGCGCCTATTGCTGCCAGCCGCTCAAGGCTTTCGCGGATAATCCGGTGTGGAAGGCAAATCCGATCCATACGCCTTATGCCCGCGCTTCGGAAACGCTGCGTCCGAACGGCTATGCCGGTCCGCTCGGCTATGCTTCGGCAGCCGTCATGGCCGACTATGTTCTGGTCGACATGTTCGCCTCCGCCGTTACCGGTGCTTCCACGCCGGAAGAAGCTGTGGCGAGCGCCGAAAAACGCGCCAACCGCTATTATCGCGTCTAGTCGCTGGAGCGGAGGCGCGAAGCCTAACTTCGCGCCTCGTTTCTTTTTGGGTTCTGGAGATTTGTATCCATGACGATGACCAATTCACCCGGAGCCGGAGTATCCGGCGATCCCGGTGCGATAAAACGGCCTTTCATGTCTCGCCTTGCGAATAATCACAACATGCTGGGCTTTCTGTTCATGCTGCCCGCAGCGGTTTTTCTGGTCTGCTTCCTGACCTATCCGCTTGGTCTCGGCGTCTGGCTCGGCTTTACCGACACGAAGATTGGCCGCGATGGCATTTTCATCGGCTTGGAAAATTACGAGTTTCTGTGGGATGACAGTGTCTTCTGGCTGTCGGTGTTCAACACCGTACTCTACACAACCGTGGCGTCGGTGTTGAAATTCGGTCTCGGCCTCTGGCTCGCGCTGCTGTTGAACGAAAACCTGCCGTGCAAATCGTTCTTCCGCGCCATCGTGCTGTTGCCATGGGTGGTGCCGACCGTGCTTTCAGCACTGGCATTCTGGTGGATCTACGATTCCCAGTTCTCGATCATTTCGTGGTCGCTGATCAAAATGGGCCTCATCGATCAACCCATCAATTTCCTTGGCGATCCAACCAATGCGCGTCTTTCGGTGATTGCAGCCAATGTCTGGCGCGGCATTCCTTTCGTGGCGATTTCGCTTCTCGCTGGCTTGCAGACCATTCCCGCCTCATTGCAGGAAGCAGCATCGCTGGATGGTGCCTCAAGCTGGCAGCGGTTCCGGCATGTGACATTGCCGATGCTGACGCCGATCATCGCGGTGGTGATGACGTTCTCCGTGTTGTTCACCTTCACGGATTTCCAGTTGATCTACGTTCTGACCAAGGGCGGCCCGGTCAACGCAACCCACCTGATGGCGACCCTGTCTTTCCAGCGCGCCATTCCCGGCGGCCAATTGGGTGAGGGTGCAGCGATTGCGGTCGCGATGATCCCGTTCCTCCTTGCCGCCATCATGTTTTCTTTCTTCGGCTTGCAGCGTCGCAAATGGCAGCAGGGCGGAAGCGACTGACAATGGAGATGACCATGAATTCCAAGGCACCTTCCAATGAAGCCGCTTTGAAGGACGACAGCCAGGGCATGTCCTATCTCAATCGCCTGCCGCGGCGGGTGGTGACGATCTACATACCCATAGCGCTGTTCGTCTTCGTGCTGCTGTTTCCGTTTTACTGGATGGCGATCACCGCAGTAAAACCGAACTCGCAGCTGACGGATTATGATAATTTCAGCCCCTTCTGGGTGGTGGGGCCGACGCTTGACCATATCAAATATCTGCTGTTCGAGACCTCCTATCCGGGCTGGTTGTGGAACACGATGCTGGTGGCGACGGCTTCGACTTTCCTGTCGCTGATTGCTTCCGTGTTGGGCGCTTATGCGATCGAACGCATCCGCTTCACCGGCTCGCGCTCGGTTGGCCTGTTCATCTTTCTGGCCTATCTGGTGCCACCGTCGATCCTGTTCATTCCGCTGGCGTTCATCGTCTTCAAGCTCGGCATCTATGATTCACGTCTGGCGCTGATCTTCACCTATCCCACCTTCCTCATTCCTTTCTGTACATGGCTGCTGATGGGATATTTTCGCTCAATACCCTTCGAGCTTGAGGAAAGTGCTCTGGTGGATGGCGCCAACCGGTGGCAGATTCTGCTCAAGATCATCCTGCCGCTGGCCGTGCCGGGGTTGATTTCGGCAGGCATCTTCGCCTTCACGCTTTCCTGGAACGAATTCATCTATGCGCTGACATTCATTCAGTCTTCCGAGAACAAGACTGTTCCCGTGGGCGTGCTGACCGAACTGGTGCGCGGCGATATTTTCGAATGGGGCGCGCTGATGGCGGGGGCGCTGTTCGGTTCGCTGCCGGTGGTGATCCTCTATTCGTTCTTCGTTGACTACTACGTGTCGTCGATGACGGGAGCGGTGAAGGAATAGGCGGATTTTCTGAATGCGCTGAACGCATTGTCAGAACCAAGAGTTTCTATGGGCCCGCTGCACAATTGGGTTTGTGCAGCGGGTCTTATTTTTTCAGTGAGGGAATTTTAGCACTTGCCGATGCAATCAGGCAACGTTTCACAATCTATGATTGACCTATGCGTCAAATCTGCTGCGAGCGCCCTTGACAGGCGAATGGTTCGAAATAATTCTCTTAATTAGAAAGAACTGATTTGCGCGTTGAGGGGCGTGTTTCTTTTCAACGGCGGATATCGTTACACCAGAATGACTTGCTGTATTCTGTAGCAATTCATTTTGGGTGATATTTGTTCTCGGGCTTTTCCGCTCTTTCGTACATGCACAGTCCTAGAGATGTTCGTTCTCGTTGGAGTTTCCGGATGGCCAGTTGGAAATATGACCGTACTCCCGCTAACCATATGAAATCCGTGACTGTGCAAGGCGTATTGAGCCGGGCTTTTCCATCGCTGGCGCTTGCGGGATTGACGACACTCGCCGGAACAGCCTTTCCGGATATTGCCGAAGCAGCGTGCTTCAATGTCACGCGCGCAATAGCGATCACCGGTTCCAGCACGGCGGAAGGCCAGCCGGACGAGGGCGAAACCATTACCTGCGATGCGACTGCGCCCAACCCTTTCACTTATGGCGTTATCGCGACCACGGGACAAGACTACATCACTGTGACGATCGGTGCGGGCGCGATCATCAATGCGCTGGGTTCCGGCGTTTTGCTCGACGACTACGCCAATGCCGTCAACAACGGAACCATCACGACGACCTCGCTGAACGGATTCGGCATGTCGAAGCAGTATATGGGGGAACTGACCAATAACGGTACGATTGAGACGTCCGGCCAGACGGCGCATGGTATGCGCTCGTTGGGCGGCTTCGGGTTTCTGACCAATACGGGCACAGTCAGCGTCAGCGGCCTGAATGCCTATGGCGTCCTGGCGGGCGTCAATGAAACCGTCGTCAACTCCGGCACGATTTCGGCCACCGGCGATGGCGGCAATGGCGTCTATATGCTCGGCGGCACAGTCCTAACGAACACCGAAACGGGCGTGATCACCAGCACTTTGGCCACCGGTGTTCTCGGCGCCGGCAGCCGCTATACCGTGAGCAACGCCGGTATCATTACCGGCGGCAATGGCACGGCGATCAGTCTGGCGGGTGGTGTCAACACCATCAACGTGACGGGCGGTACCATAACGGGCGACGTGCTGACGGGAGCCGGGGTCGACACGCTGAACTGGACCGGCGCCGGGACGATTGCCGGTGAAATTCATCTCAATGACGGCGATGACGTTGCCAATCTAACAAATCTGACCAAAACGACTGTGCAGCCGACCACGCTACTTGATGGCGGTCTCGGCACGGACGCGCTCACGCTGACCAATGTGCAGACTGCACAGCCGGAGCGTTTCATCAATTGGGAAAGCATCTCCCTGCTGTCCGGCTCGCAGCTCACCATGGGCGGCGACCTGACATTGGGTGACTCGGCGACGGAAACCGGCACATTGACCATCGACAGCACCAGCTCGGTTGTCGCCAGCGGGGGAAGCTATGCCATCTCGCCGAGTGTGGCGGGGACGGCCGTAGGCGTGACCAATGCAGGCCTGATCGATCTGGACGCCGGTGGCACTTCAGTCGGCGACAGGCTCACCATCAACGGAAACTATATCGGTTCGGATGGCGAACTGCGCCTCAACACGACCTTGGGTAATGACAGTTCCGCAACCGATATGCTGGTTGTGACCGGCGACACCGCAGGCAGCACGCTAGTCGATGTCGTCAATGTCAACGGGACTGGCGCCGTGACGACCGAAGGCATCAGGATCATCAGCGTCGATGGCGCTTCGGATGGTTCGTTTACGCTTCTGGGCGATTACGAGTTCGAGGGCGACCCTGCGGTCGTCGGCGGGGCCTATGCTTATCGGCTTTACAAGGGCGGTGTTTCGACGCCGAACGATGGCGACTGGTATCTCCGCTCGACCGTGAGTGCGGTGGAACCAGAACCCGAGCCGGAACCCGAACCGGGCAACCCGGAGCCGGAGCCAGAAGAGCCGGGCGAGGAATTGCCACTCTACCAGCCGGGCGTTCCTGTCTATGAAGCCTATCCGCAATTGCTGCTCGGCCTGAACGGTCTTCCAACCTTGCAGCAGCGCGTGGGCAACCGCTACTGGAGCCATGCCGGCAATGTCATGGTTGCCGAGGGGGCAGACCCGGTCGGCTCGCCTTATGCGTCGCCGCAGGAGGCAGGTGTCCTGATCGAAAACAACGGGATCTGGGGGCGTGTCGAAGGCGTGCATACCAGCATGGCGCCGCGCTTCTCCACCTCCCGCACGGATTACGATTTCAATACGTTCCGCATGCAGGCAGGGCTTGATGGTCTTTTCGTAGAGAATGAAAACGGCAAGCTGATCGGCGGGCTGACCGTGCATTACGTGCACGGCAAGGCCAGGACGCACTCGATCTATGGCGACGGTGAAATATCGACCGATGGTTACGGTTTCGGGGGCACGCTGACCTGGTATGGTGAGAACGGCTTCTATCTCGACGGACAGGCGCAGGCAACGTGGTATGATAGCGATCTGGAGTCCACGCTCGCGGGTTTCGACCTGACCAGCGGTAATAACGGCTTCGGTTATGCCCTGTCGCTCGAAAGCGGCAAGCGCATCATGCTGAACGAGCAATGGTCGGTGACGCCGCAGGCGCAACTGGTTTATTCGAATGTCGATTTCGACAGCTTCAATGATGTCTTCGATGCTGAAGTCAGTCTCAACCGGGGTGACAGCCTGCAAGGCCGTCTCGGCTTGAGCCTCGACCGCCAGAATTCGTGGTACAATGACAGGGGATTGATCGACCGGACCTATGTGTACGGTATTGCCAATCTTTACTACGAGTTTCTGGATGGGACGAAAGTTGACGTTTCGGGCACCAGCTTTACCAGTCGCAATGATCGCTTCTGGGGCGGTATCGGTCTCGGTGGCAGCTATAACTGGAACAACGATAAATATTCGCTCTATGGCGAAGGTTCGATCAACACTAGTCTGGCCAATTTCGGCGACAGCTACGCCTATAAGGGAACGGTCGGCTTCCGCGTGAAATGGTAGGTCACGATATTGAAGGACTGCCGGTGATGTAATCGCCGGCAGTCCTGTTTTATGAGGTAATTGGTTTAGATTATTGATTTTAAATAATTATCGCGGCTCTGTGGCCTGCGCCGCAGCATTCCCTCAGTCGGATTTTCCATGATTTGCCAGCTCCGAATCCAACCAGGCCCGTGATGAAATTCGGCATTTTTGCAATTTCTTATTGCAAATAATTTGCAATTGCAGAATATAAGCAGTCAACAGGGCTATACCCAAAATTGCAGGCCGGTTCGAACTGCGGTGGACAGTCCAATTTTCAGTTGCAAATAAGTCTTAATAGCAGAAGGATGCGAAATGCTGAACAAGGTGAGACGAACTTTCCTGAAGGCAGCGACCGGAGCAGCATTGGCGGCAATATTGATCGCGATGTTTGCAATAGCTCCGGCTGGCGCACAGGAGAAATTCAAGGCGGTCACGACCTTCACCGTCATTGCCGACATTGCGCGCAACGTGGCGGGCGATGCGGCAATTGTTGAATCGATCACCAAGCCGGGCGCGGAAATCCATAATTATCAGCCGACACCCGGTGACATAAAGCGGGCGCAAGGTGCGCAGCTTGTTCTGTGGAACGGGCTTAACCTCGAACTCTGGTTCGAAAAGTTCTTTCGGCACCTGAAGGACGTGCCGAGCGTTGTGGTGTCTGACGGCGTCGCTCCGATGGGCATTACGGAGGGGCCGTATAGCGGCAAACCGAACCCGCATGCCTGGATGTCGCCAACCGCCGCGCTGATCTATGTCGATAACATCCGTGACGCCTTCGTCAAATATGATCCGGCGAATGCCGCCATCTACAAGGCCAATGCAGACGCCTATAAGCAGAAGATCCGCGCCGCAATCGAGCCGATCAAGGCGAAACTTGCCGCTGTTCCCGAGGACAAGCGCTGGCTCGTTTCAAGCGAAGGGGCGTTTTCCTATCTCGCACGCGATTTTGGTCTGAAGGAACTCTATCTGTGGCCGATCAATGCCGACCAGCAAGGCACGCCGCAACAGGTGCGCAAGGTCATCGATGCGGTGCGCAAGAACGGCATCACCGTTGTCTTTTCCGAAAGCACGATTTCGCCAGCGCCAGCCCAGCAGGTGGCCCGCGAAACCGGGGCTCGCTATGGCGGCGTGCTTTACGTGGATTCCCTGACCGACAAGGACGGCCCGGTGCCGACCTATATCGACCTCTTACGCGTCACCTCCGACACAATCGTCAAGGGACTGGCTGATCCGTCCTGATCTCTACAAATCTGGTGCCCGCCATCGTGGCGGGCACGCATTCGATCCTGATGAAAGAGATATCCGATGAATGCTCAACCCGACTGGCAGAGCCATTTCGGTTCCGGTTCTGAAGATGGCGGCATTTCCGTCGATGGCGCTACCGTCACTTATCGCAACGGTCTGACTGCCTTGCGCGACGCGAGTTTTCGCATCCCGACCGGCACGATTGCCGCTCTTGTCGGCGTCAATGGGTCAGGCAAATCCACCTTGTTCAAGGCGATCATGGGGTTTGTGCGTCTTGCGCGCGGCTCGATCCGGGTGCTGGGCATGACGGTTGACGAAGCCTTGCGCAAGAACCTCGTCGCCTATGTGCCGCAATCGGAAGAGGTGGACTGGAATTTTCCGGTTCTGGTTGAGGATGTGGTGATGATGGGTCGCTATGGCCATATGGGCATGATGCGGAGACCAAAGGCTGTCGATCATGAAGCGGTGGCCAATGCGCTTGCCCGCGTCAATATGAGCGAGTTTCGCAAGCGGCAGATCGGCGAGCTTTCGGGCGGACAGAAAAAGCGCGTTTTCCTTGCCCGTGCGCTGGCGCAGGACGGTCGCGTGATCCTGCTGGACGAGCCGTTTACGGGGGTCGACGTCAAGACGGAAGAGCAGATCATCACGCTGTTGCGCGAGTTGCGCGATGAAGGCCGCGTGATGCTGGTCTCAACGCATAATTTGGGTTCCGTGCCGGAGTTCTGCGACCGCACCATCCTGATCAAAGGGACGGTGCTGGCCTATGGGATGACGGCTGAGACATTCACCCAAAAAAATCTGGAAAAGACCTTTGGTGGCGTTCTGCGGCATTTCGTATTGAACGGACCGCAAGGCGAGGCTTCCGCCTCGATAGGCGTTATCAGCGACGATGAACGCCCGCTGATCTTGCAGGGCGGCAAGACTGCCATTCGCAACAGCGGCGATGGAGAAGGAGGGCAGGAATGATGGAAACACTCCTGCAGCCATTCACCTATAGCTATATGCTGGATGCCATGTGGGTGTCGGCGCTGGTCGGCGGCGTCTGCGCTTTCCTGTCCTGTTATCTGATGCTGAAGGGCTGGTCGCTGATCGGCGATGCCCTGTCCCATTCCATCGTTCCCGGCGTCGCTGGAGCCTATATGCTGGGGCTGCCGTTTTCCATTGGCGCCTTCTTTTCCGGCGGGCTGGCGGCAGGCGCCATGCTGTTTTTGAACCAGCGAACCAAGTTGAAGGAAGACGCCATTATCGGCCTTATCTTCTCAGGCTTTTTCGGTCTCGGCTTGTTCATGGTGTCGATCTCGCCGACCTCGGTAAACATCCAGACCATCGTGCTCGGCAATATTCTGGCGATTACGCCTGGCGACAAGCTGCAGCTCGGGATTATCGGCTTCGTGTCGCTCGCCCTTCTGCTCGTCAAATGGAAAGACCTCATGGTCACATTCTTCGACGAGACCCACGCACGTTCAATTGGCCTTAATCCGACCGCGCTGAAGATCATGTTCTTCACGCTTCTCTCTGCATCGACGGTGGCGGCGCTCCAGACGGTAGGCGCCTTCCTCGTCATCTGCATGGTGGTGACACCGGGAGCCACGGCCTATCTGCTGACGGATCGGTTTCCGCGACTGCTGGTCATCGCCGTGATAATCGGCGCTGCCACCAGTTTCGTCGGCGCCTATGCGAGTTATTTTCTCGATGGCGCGACGGGTGGCATCATTGTCGTGTTGCAGACGGCGATTTTCCTTAGCGCATTTTTCTTCGCACCCAAGCATGGCATGATTGCCAGCCGACGCCGCGCCGCCAGGACGCAGGCCATGGAGGCGTCGCAGTGAACATTATCGACACGCTTCTTTCGCCATTCGAATTTCCATTCATGGTCAATGCACTGGTGATTTCCGTCACTGTCGCTGTTCCCATGGCGCTGTTATCCTGCTTTCTCGTTCTAAAAGGTTGGTCGCTGATGGGCGATGCAATCAGCCACGCGGTGTTTCCCGGTGTGGTGATCGCCTATGTCGTGGGCTTTCCCTATGCGGTCGGCGCTTTCGTTGCGGGCATGTTTTGCGCCCTCGCGACCGGCTTTCTGAAGGATAACAGCCGCATAAAGCAGGATACGGTCATGGGCGTGGTGTTTTCCGGCATGTTCGGGCTGGGACTGGTGCTCTATGTCAAGGTCAGGCCGGATGTGCATCTCGACCATATTTTGTTCGGCGATATGCTGGGTGTTTCGTGGTTCGATATTGGACAGACGGGGCTGATTGCGCTGTTCACCTCCGCGATCATCGGCGTAAAATGGAAAGACTTCCTTTTGCATGCCTTCGATCCCGCGCAGGCGAGGGCGGTGGGCCTTCGGGTCAATCTCCTGCATTACGGCCTGCTGAGCCTCATCTCGCTGACGATTGTGGGTGCGTTGCAGGCTGTCGGTATCATCCTTGCCATCGCGATGCTGATCGCGCCGGGGGCCATTGCATTTCTCCTGACGCGTAAGTTCAGCACCATGCTGGTTCTGGCTGCGGTCATCGCGGCGGCGGGTTCGTTCATCGGCGCTTATCTGTCGTTCTTCATCGACAGCGCTCCGGCACCCACAATTGTGCTTTTGCTTTCAATGACTTTCGCCGCAGCTTTCATCTATGCGACCCGCAAGGCGGCACGAAACGAGGCATCGGAGATCGCTTGATAACAAAGGCTTCTTCGAATCTCCCAATTTCTGCATAGTGGCGAGATGAAGAAAGAAGCAACGGCATTGGCGATCTATCTGAAGCGCGGATTATCCACTGTGGCCATGATGCTCGTGGCGGCGATGTCCTGTCCTGCTCAGGCACAGGAACCGGGCAAGCCCGGCATTTGCGAGGCGGATAGTTTCGAGAATACGAAATATATCATCTGCAAGCCGGAAAACGGTGTCGCCGGGCTGCGGCTGTTCTGGAAAGGGGCCGACGACAAGCCCTATCGGACATTCTCCAGCGCTGCCAAGGCCGTCAGCGACGATGGCCGCAGACTGGTTTTCGCGATGAATGCCGGAATGTACGGGCAGGATTTTGCGCCGATAGGCCTTTATGTTGAGAACGGACAGGAACAGCGTCCCGCCAACAGGCAGAAAGGCGAAAGTGCAGGTGGTCCTGTGCCAAATTTCTACAAGAGGCCGAATGGTGTTTTCTTCTGGGACGACAAGGCGGCGGGAATTCTTCCGACCGACACGTTTTTGAAACGCCGGCCAAAGGTCAGTTTTGCCACCCAGTCAGGCCCCATGCTGGTCATCCGCAACAAATTGCACCCGGCCTTTATTGCCGGCTCGACGGACCGCACACGCCGCAGCGGCGTCGGTGTTTGCGAAAATGGCGCTGTGCGCTTAGCCATCAGCGAAGACCCGGTGAATTTTCATGATTTCGCGCGCATGTTTCGCGACCATTTGAAATGCCCGAATGCGCTGTTTCTCGATGGTGGAAACGGGACAGGCATTTATGATCCCGCTATGGGCCGCAACGACATATCCTGGCATGGCGGTTTTGGCCCGATTGTCGGCTTGGTGGAATAGCGCTTGCCGCCGCATCAGCCGTTGTCGGGTGTCTCGATCAGTTCCATGGCAAGCGCCCGCGCCGTGTCGGAAATATCGGGATTGAAAACCAGCCAATAGCCGTTTTCGCTCGTTAGCGATCGGTCGCAGGCGTGGACGAGTTGCCCGCGTTGCACTGCGCCATCAATCAGCCCGGCCCAGCCAAGCGCGACGCCCTGATCGGCAATCGCCGCCTCAATCACCAGATTATAGGTATTGAAGACGAGGCCGTAATTGCCGTCATCGATCTCCTCGCCGATGGCATTCAGCCACGATTGCCAGGTGAACCAGCGATCGCCCTGCAAGGTGTCGAGATGCAGAAGCGAGGCAGCACCAAGCCCCTTACCGGAGGGAAAGCCGCCGGATTTTTCGAGAAAAGCGGGCGAGCAGACCGGCACCACCTTTTCGCCGATGAAGGGGACGGAGCCTTTGGGAAAATCATTGCGCGCGCCAAACAGGATTGCGATGTCTGCCTCGCGATAGTCGAGCGGCTGCAGCATGGAGGATGCCGTGATCCGCACATCCACCTCGGGATGTTTCGGCCTGAATTGCGCCACCCGCGGCATCAGCCAGAAAGTGGCAAAGCCGTAATCGGTTGCGATCCGCAAACCGGGCGAGCGCTGCCTGCGCCTGATCTGCTGCACGGCGTCTTCTATCCCATCCAGACCGGCGCGCACCGCTTCATAAAGGATTCGCCCATCGGGCAAAATTTCAACGCCACGCGCCCGCCTTGCAAACAGCGCAACACCCAAACGGTCTTCCATGCGTTTTATTTGATAGCTGACGGCAGGTTGCGTCATGCCGAGTTCACGCGCCGCAAGGGTCAGATTTTCCAAACGTCCGACCGCTTCGAAAACGCCAAGGCTGCCAAGATCCCAGGACGGAGAAACCATAAAGAACCTTTATATCTCCAATAAAAAATGAATGGGTTTTTCCTTAGCGTAAATGGTGTTTTCCTGAAAGTCGAAATGCAAGCCATAACGGCTTTTGATTGTACGAGATGCGGAACGCATCCATCAAGGAGGGGTCACCGATGCGCTATTTGAAGACGACTGCGCTGGCGTTTGCGGCGTTCACCGGGCTGGCGGGAACGGCTTATGCTGCCGATCCGGCTGCATGCGAAACCATCCGCCTGTCCGATCCGGGCTGGACAGATATCACCTCGACCAATTCCATCGCGAGCGTGCTGCTGACGGGGCTTGGCTATAAGCCCGATGTGAAGACGATGTCTGTGCCGATTGGCTATGAGGCCCTGAAGACTGGCAATCTCGACGTCTTCCTCGGCAACTGGATGCCCGCTCAGCAGAAATTCCGCGACGATCTCGACAAGGCCAAAGCAGCCGAGGTGATCGTCAAGAATCTTGAAGGTGCGAAGTTCACGCTCGCAGTGCCGGATTATGTCGCAAGCGAAGGCATCAAGGATTTTGCCGATCTTGCCGCGCAGGGCGATAAATTCGGCAAGGAGATTTACGGTATTGAGCCCGGCGCTCCCGCCAACCAGAATATCCAGAAGATCATTGAAGACCCGAAATTCAAGCTCGACGGCTGGAAGATCGTGGAATCCAGCGAGCAGGCCATGCTGGCGCAGGTAGACCGCAAGAACAAGGACAAGGGCTGGGTGGTGTTTCTCGCCTGGGCGCCGCATCCGATGAACACCAAACTGAAGATTGAATATTTATCGGGCGGCGATGATTATTTCGGTCCGAACTATGGTGGCGCCGAAGTTTACACGCTGGCCCGCACCGGCTGGTCGGCGAATTGCCCGAACGCTGCAACCTTTTTCAAGAACCTTACCTTCACCGTCGACATTGAAAACGAGCTGATGGGCAAGATTCTGGACGACGGTGCGGAAGGCCCTGCGGCTGCGAAGGAATGGTTGAAAGCTAATCCTGAGCAGATCGACAAGTGGCTGGCAGGCGTAACGACGCTGAAGGGCGAACCCGGCGCTGCTGCCGTCAAGGCAAGCATCGGCCTCTGATCGTCAGACGCAAAAGACTATAAGGCGGGCATTTCTATGCCCGCCATTTCGCGTTTCACTTATGCCAAATGGTTCTGCACAAATGAAAAAGCCGAATATTCTCATTCTCATGGTCGACCAGTTGAACGGGACGTTCTTTCCGGATGGCCCCGCCGATTTTCTGCATGTTCCGCATTTGCGCAAGCTTGCCAAACGCTCGACCCGTTTTGCCAATTGCTACACGGCGAGCCCGCTTTGCGCTCCGGCTCGTGCCTCGTTGATGTCGGGCCAATTGCCGTTCCGCACCGGCGTTTATGATAATGCAGCCGAATTCTCGTCCGAAATTCCAACCTATGCGCATCATTTGCGCAATGCCGGTTATCAGACAGCGCTTTCCGGCAAGATGCATTTTGTCGGCCCGGATCAGCTGCACGGCTTCGAGCAGCGCCTGACGACGGATATTTACCCCGCCGATTTTGGCTGGACGCCCGATTATCGCAAGCCCGGAGAGCGCATCGACTGGTGGTATCACAATCTGGGTTCCATCACCGGGGCCGGTTCTGCGGAAATCACCAACCAGCTCGAATATGATGACGAAGTTGCCTATCAGGCCGAAGCAAAGCTTTACGATCTGGCGCGCGGTCATGATAAGCGTCCGTGGTGCCTGACGGTCAGCTTCACTCACCCGCACGATCCCTATGTTGCGCGCAAGCGCTTCTTCGACCTCTATGCGAATATTCCGCAACTCGATCCGAAGATCGGACCTCTGTCGGAGGGCGAAATTGATCCCCATAGCGAGCGGCTGCTTCGTGCCTGCAAGGCTGAGGATTATGAGCTGACGCGCGAGCAGATCAGGGCGGCGCGACAGGCTTATTTTGCCAATATTTCCTATGTTGATGAGAAGATCGGCGGACTTCTGGACGTGATCGAGCGGTGCAACATGGCGGATGATACGATTGTCATCTTCACCTCGGACCATGGCGATATGCTTGGTGAACGCGGCATGTGGTTCAAGATGAGCTTCTTCGAAGGCTCCGCACGGGTGCCCTTGATGATCGCCGCTCCGCAGATGCCGGTAGGGTTGATCGATACGCCTGCGTCAACGCTTGATGTGCTGCCCACCCTTGCCGATCTGGCCGGCATCGACCTCAATGGCATCATGCCGTGGACGGATGGCGTTTCACTGCTGGAAGTCGCTTCGGGTGCAAAGGAACGCGGCGCGGTGCCGTGTGAATATGCGGCTGAAGGTACGGTCGCGCCGATGGTTTCACTGCGTGACGGGCCATGGAAGCTCAATCTCTGTCATGTCGATCCACCGCAATTGTACAATCTCGCTGACGACCCGGATGAACTGCAAAATTTGGCAAAGTGCCCGGAGCATCGCGCGATGCTCGAACAACTGATGGACAAGGCACTGGGGCGCTGGAATCTTGATCTCTATAATGCAAATGTCCGTGCAAGTCAGGCCCGCCGCCATGTGGTCTATCCGGCCCTGCGCAACGGCGCTTATTACCCGTGGGATTACCAGCCGCTGCAAAAGGCATCCGAACGCTATATGCGAAACCACATGGACCTGAACGTGCTGGAGGATAACCAGCGTTTTCCACGCGGCTAGCATCAGGTCGAAGCCGGGCGTCTCGTCCGGCTTCTCCTGTTATCGCGTTTACAGATCGACCGGGCGGCCTGAGGCTTCTTCCTCAAGCGTGACAGCGACATCGGCATTTGCCGAAAGCCTGACTTTGTCGCTTTCGATATCGGCGACGAAGCCCAACTCGATATAGTGATGATGGTCGGCGTGCTGTCCGGAATTATCGGACTTCTTCAGCTTGATCCGGTTTCCTTCCAGCCGATCCACTGTTCCGACATGCACACCGTCTGCGCCGATCACTTCCATATTCTCGTGAATTCTGTGCTGCATAGCGATTTCCTCTGCTTTAGCTTCATATGAATTCAGCAAATTGCCAATGCGATTGCCGTTCCTAAACTAGTGCACCTTTGCCGTTTGGCCATGGCAGAGAGTAATGGATAACCGGTCGGTCATCGAAATGAGCATTAATCGTTCGGTAAACCTAGCTGTCTTTGTGCTCTGGCTGATCTCTGAGTATCTGCGCAGCTCTTGCTCTGTAGTTGTCTTTCACTTCGTCGGAGACCCCGCCGCTCACACTGGCACCGCTGACGATTTTGCCAACGGTTGAATCCCAGTCCAGATCGGGGTCCGGGTTTTCGTGATCAAACAATTGCTTCGCAAGTTCTTCAATCTCAAGCTGCTTTTCAAGTTCGCCACTCATGTCTCTCTCCCGCTGCAAAATGACGTTCAGGGTAGTCGCCCGCTGCCATCTTCGTGATGGCGAACCATATATTTGCGAATGAGCAGATCGAGCGCATCTCTGGCTTCTGTCTCCGTCAAACGCGCTTGAACGTGACCCTCGATTGAAACAACTTCACTGCTGAACTTATCAAAAACGGACCAAGTGCCGTCGTGCTCCCGCCGAACATCAAATCCGTTTTCAATCATAGGGGCCTCCATTCGCTACATCTGCCGCCCGTCCTGTGCCTGTAACTCTCTTTCTTGTTGAACACGTTCAAGGATCGTAAAGGCAGCTTGGGCGGCATCCTCTGTCAACGCGATTTGCAGCCGACCTTTGAATGTGATGGGGCGCTGGGTTGCCCCATCCACCACTGACCAGGTGCCGTTCCCGCATCTCAATGTTTTATAGGTGGTCGTCATTCTTCCCTCCGGATCCCTGCTGTTTTGAGCCACTGTCCGCTCCCGCATGTTCCACCACGCTTATATGCGGTTGGTGTTACAACACCGCTGGCGCCAAATTGTTTCTCTCGAACGGACATTATATGAACGCCCTCATGGAACCCTGCGCGGTGAAAATCTGAGGTAAAATGACGGGAAGACGGCCTTGTTGTTATTGCTCATCCCCGGTGTCGCCCTGTGGGGCGGTCGATTTTCCATTCGAGAAAAGAACGAGCGTAAGCAGCGCAAAGGCCATCACAATAACTGCAACGTCAAAGGCATTTACAGCGCACGCAATGCCAATGGCACCTGTCGCCCACAGGCTGGCGGCGGTGGCGGTACCTTTCACCGACGAGCTTAAACGAAGGATGGCACCTCCACCGATAAAGCCCATTCCTGTGATGACGCCCTCAATAATGCGGGCGAGCGCTTCGGGATTGTCGGTCGTAATCCCTTCTGTTGCCTGGATAAAGCCGCAACTGGCCACCGCCACGAGCGGAAATGTTCGAAGGCCAGCGCTTCGTTCTTCTCGTTCTCGATGCCAACCTATCGGCAGTGCCAGAATGTATGCGGCTGCCAAGGCGATGACGTGTGGCCAAACGTTGAAATTGTCGGACTTTAGCGCCTCTTGAAGCGCGGTTTGAAGCTGATCCATGTTTCTCGTCGCTTAGAGGTGAAGGCCTCAGTAAACGAACGTGTTTTGATTACGTTCCGAAGCAATTCAAATGGCGCGGCGGGCTGAAAGAGGCGACAAGAGCGCTTTCAGCTATGGAGTGAGCGTTTTTTGTAGTGAAGGCGACGCCGTTCTGGGAGAGCAGAATTTTCGTTGAGAATGTTAGTGGAAGCTAATTTATTGAATAGCTGGTGCCGCTTAGGTGACTCGAACACCTGACCCCATCATTACGAATGATGTGCTCTACCGACTGAGCTAAAGCGGCCCGGGAACCTTCGTTCCAACTCCGTTAAGAGATTCCATTCGTTTCCGTCTGGACGGTGCGCTGATAACCAAAAGCAGAACGGAAAGCAAGACCGAAATCGAAAAACGGTCAAATTGTTTCAAACCTTGTGAAAACAGGGCCTTCCATCGGAGAGGCCCTGTTCGAAACGCGCTGGCAATGTGCCTTATGCGCCAGCGCAGAGTTGACTGCGCGCTTCCTTATATTCCCGCTCCAGGCGGTCGATCAGCGTGGCCGCCGGTGCAACTTCATGAATGGCGCCGATGCCCTGTCCGCAGCCCCAGATATCCTTCCACGCTTTCGCGCCTTCCTTATGCGCCTGATCAAAATCCATCTTCGATGCATCGGCTTCCGGCAGATTGTCCGGGTCGAGGCCGGACTGGGCGATGGAGGGCTTCAGATAATTGCCTGCGATGCCGGTAAAATAGTTCGAATAGACGATATCTGCCGCCGTCGAATCGACGATCATCTGCTTGTAGGCATCGACCGCGCGGGCTTCCGTCGTCGCGATGAAGGGTGAGCCGATATAGGCGAGGTCTGCGCCCATGGCCTGTGCAGCCAGAATCGAACGGCCATTGGCGATGGCACCGGAAAGAAGCAGTGGGCCATCAAACCAGGCGCGGATTTCCTGCATCAATGCGAAAGGGGATAGCGGTCCGGCATGGCCGCCCGCACCGGCTGCGACAGCGATCAGGCCATCTGCACCCTTGCGGATGGCCGAATTGGCGTGGCGATTATTGATGACGTCGTGCAGCACAATGCCGCCGTAGGAATGGATCGCTGCGTTCACCTCGGGCACTGCGCCGAGTGAAGAAATGACAATCGGCACTTTGTATTTCACACAGAGGCCGAGATCATGTTCCAGCCGCTTGTTGGAACGGTGAACGATCTGGTTGACCGCGAATGGTGCTGCCGGACGGTCCGGATTGGCCTTGTCGTGAGCGGCGAGGCCTTCGGTGATCTCAGCCAGCCACTCATCCAACTGCGCTTCAGGGCGCGCGTTAAGTGCAGGGAACGAACCAACGACGCCAGCCTTGCATTGCGCCATCACAAGCGCCGGATGCGAAATGATGAATAGGGGCGCGCCGACAACAGGAATGCGCAATCTGTTCTTCAAACTATCCGGCAAGGCCATATTATTCTCCTCAAAAATTGACGTTTGCGTAAACGTAATATCTCTACCACGCCTGTACAGAACGGCAATACGAAAGATTAAATGAGATTCGGCCTCGGAACCAAGCGTAAGCATCTCTGGTGCCAGCACAAAACGCGCGGGCGAAGAATGGTCAGGCCTTCGGTTTAGCTTCGGCTTCCATGCTCGGATGATGATTCTGTCGCAATAGCGATGGTTTTGCGGTTCGATTTAGGCCGGTGGGTTACAAAGCTGAGATAAAACATGAAGATGGCTAGGCTAGGAATTTGCCGCGAAGATTAGGAAACTGACCGATAAATCATGCTCTTGAACGGTCGCTGAATCACATGTCGGATGAGGTTTCTGCATCAGATTCAATCTGCTAGGGTGAGGCGACGGCACCAAAGGTTCGGGGAAAAGCACGTTGAAAGTCGATATTTGGCAACAAGGCGGGTCTTATCAGGTAGCCAAATCAGTTATTGAACGGCTAAATGCCTTGATTCAGACGTTAAATTCGCTGAGGCTTGGAAAAAGCCGCTTTCTGAAAGTCGGTTTGGAACTTTAGGAATGAGCACAGGGCGGGAAACGCGAACACGGGGACGAGTGGCCTTTGGATAGTATAGAACGCGCCATCAGAAACGCATTTGCCAAAGCGGATGCCTATAACCCTGCGACCCGTCAGCGTATCTACGAATCCGCATGGGGTGCCCATGAGCGCGCGCTTACGGCCAACACTGCGCTGAGCGATGTCCAAAAAGAACAGCGCCGCCAGAAGCTGAAGGATGCCATTTCCAGCATCGAGCAGGAATTCTCCGCCCCGCGCCAGAATGAAGACAAGGCAGAGCCATCGCTGGATGCGCCGCATCGCGATGATCCTGTCCTGGGTGCTGCTGTGGGCAGCGCTCCGGCGCTCGATACCGGCGATATACGTTCCCGCTCCACGAAGAAAAAGGGCGGAAGCGCCGATCTCGGCTATGAAGGCGGTGTCTCGCGCAAGGAAAAGCGCGGCAAGAAGAAGCGGCATTCGCCCTTCTACAGCTATGGCATTCCGGCGCTGGTGCTGTTTGTCGCCGTCATGATTGGCTATTCGCTTTATAGCAGCTTCATCGATTTGAGCCGTGGTCCGTCCAGCAGTCCGCTGCACAGCGAGGGAAGCGGCGCACCGCTGAAGGATGGTGAAGAGCCGGGCGGGGCAAAGTGGATTACCATTTTCCAGCCGTCTGAAGCGACACGCATGTCGGTGCAAGGGCGCGCCACCGCAGAAATTCTGCGTGATGGCCCGAGCAGCTTTGCACGCGTGAAATCTTCCGGTGAAGGCGATACGGTTACCTTCGATGTTGGCGAAGGCATTCTGGACCAGCTCGCTGGCAAGACGGCCACATTCGATATCATCGCCAAGGCCGATGGCGGCAAGATAACCCAAATGTCTGTCAGTTGCGATTTCGCAGGCTTTGGCGATTGCGGGCGCAGACGGTATGACGTGGGTGAATCGCGCAACGATTTTCTGTTCGATCTGGATTTTGCAGGTGACAAGAAGGCAGGCCGCGCCGGTGTCATCACGATCAACTCCGATCTGACCGGAACCGGAAAGCCGGTCGATATCTACGAAATTCGCGTTTCGGCGAATGCACAATAATCATTGAAAAACAGAGAGTTGCTGGCTTTTCTTCTCTGGGTTTGGAGGAGATTTAGCTGAGCAGCTTTTCCAGCGTTTCAAGCCGATCCGCTTCGCGGGGCGGTTTATCCCAGCGCAGGCGCGAGAAGCGCGGAAAACGCATGGCGACACCGGATTTATGTCGTGTTGAGCGGTTCAATCCCTCAAAGGCTACCTCCACGACCAGACCGTGATCGGGTTCTGCGCGGACCGAACGCACCGGGCCGAAACGCTCGATGGTGTTTTCGCGAACAAATTTGTCCAGCAGTTTCAGTTCCTCATCGGTGAAGCCGAAATAGGCCTTGCCGACCGGCACCAGAACCGGCTCGTCTTCCGGTCCTGTCCAGACCGCGAAGGTGAAGTCGGAATAGTAGCTGGAGCGTTTGCCGTGGCCGCGCTGCGCATAGACAACCACCGCATCGACGGTGAACGGATCGCGCTTCCATTTGAACCACGGTCCTTTGGGGCGACCGGGAAGATAGGCACTATCATGCCGTTTCAACATCACGCCCTCGATAACCGGGTGCGGAGGATTGACGCGCAAGGCGGCCAGTTCGCTGAAATCGGTGAAAGGCAGCATGGGCGACAGATCGAACCGGCGCGGGTCGAGTGTGGCGACGAAGGTTTGAAGCCGCCTGCGGCGCTCGGCAAAGGGCAGGGCGCGCAAATCCTCACCGGATTGCTGGTTGCCGTCTTGCAATAGATCATAAGCGCGGATGAAAGCCGGATAGTCGCGCAATTGTTTGGCGCTGACGGTCTTGCGGTTCAATCGCTGCTGCAGGTCGGAGAAAGTGGCGGTTTCAATGCCGGTTTCACCGTGATGTCCGACGAGAAGTTCGCCATCAATGGCGCCTTCAAAGTCCATTGCCTCCAGCACATCCGGAAATGCGCCGGAAATATCATCGCCGGTGCGTGAATAAAGCTTGCGCACCCCGTTTTCCGAGACGGCTTGCACACGAATCCCGTCCCATTTCCATTCCGCGCTGAATGCGGCTGGATCGAGCGAGGAAATCTCTGCTTCATCCAGTGCGGTGGCCAGCATGACAGGGCGAAAGGGCGCATCGGCAGTTGCGGCTGGTTTGGGAGCAAGGCCTTCCAGCCAGGCAAACAGCGCCGTATAGGGCGGTGACTGGCCATGCCAGAGTTCTTCGATCTCCGTCACGTCCACGCCGCCGAAATCGGCGAGCGCCTGTTTGGCAAGACGCGCTGAAACGCCGATGCGCAAGCCGCCGGTTACAAGTTTCAGCAGGGCATAACGCTCCGATATGCCGAGAAGATCGAGCCAGCCTGCAACCAGTATCGGGCCTTCACGGCGCGAGGCATGTTGCAGTTCGTGCACCACAACGCCGAGCGAAAGATTGGTGCCCGGCGAGGTCTCGCTGGGGCCGGGCCAGATCAGCGAAATGGTTTCGGCCAGATCGCCGACATAATCATAGGAATAAGCGAAAAGCGTCGGGTCCGTCCGTTCCGCGATCAGGGCGCGCAGCATGGCGGGTTTCACGCTTTGCAATTCCAGATCGCGCGTGATGGCGGCCAGCGCCAGCCCACGGTCGGGATCGGGTGTGGTGCGGAAATAATCGGCAAGCAGGCGCAGCTTGCCATTACGCTGCGGAGTGAGAACCAGACGGTCGAGAAGTTCGGCGAAAGCGCGCATCAATCGCCCTCATCTTCGTAGCCGATAAGATGCAGCGGCTTCGCCGGAATGTTCTGCAATTCGCACCACCGAACCAGAGCCTCCTCCCGCCCGTGCGTGACCCAGACTTCGGCGGGCGCAATTTCCGATATCGTTTCCGTCAGCTCATCCCAGTCGCAATGGTCGGAGATGATCAGCGGCAGTTCGATGCCCTGTTGCTTGGCGCGCTGGCGGATGCGCATCCAGCCGGAGGCGAAGGCCGGAACAGGATCGGGAAAACGTCGCGCCCAGCGGTCGGAAAAGGCGGTCGGCGGCCCGACGATGATCTTGCCCGCAAAATCAGGCTGCTTCTCGCCACGCTCCAGCGTTGCGGGTTCAAGCGGGCCGAGGTCGATGCCGCGCATTTGGTAATAGTCGCACAATGTTTCCAAAGCGCCGTGAATATAGATCGGATCGCTGTAGCCCGCATTGCGAATGAGCTTGATCACGCGCTGCGCCTTGCCGAGCGAATAAGCGCCGACCAGATGCGCGCGCTCCGGAAAGAGCGTGAGTGATTTCAAAAGCTTTGCGATTTCATGCGATGCATCCGGGTGACGGAAGACCGGTAGCGCAAATGTCGCTTCGGTGATGAAGACATCGCATTTGATCGGCTCGAATGGCGCGCAGGTCGGGTCTGCAGCGCGCTTATAGTCGCCCGACGCGACGATGCGGGTCGCATCCTTCTCGACGGCGATTTGCGCCGAACCGAGCACATGGCCAGCGCCGTGAAAACTGACGCGAACGCCGTTGATCGTCAGCGTTTCACCCAAGGCGACTGGCTGCACGGTTTCGGCAAAACCTTCGCCATAGCGAAGTCGCATGATATCGAGCGTTTCCTGCGTGGCCAGAACATGGGTGTGCCCTGCGCGGGCATGATCGGAATGGCCATGGGTGATCAGCGCGCGCTCCACCGGGCGTACCGGATCAATGTAAAAATCGCCGGGCGGGCAATAAAGACCTTTCGGAGAGGAACATAAGAGCTGATTGAAGCGCATAAGCCAAAGATAGGTCAGCACCTTTCGGCTGAAAAGAGAAGGGTGGCGTCATTGCTGACAAAATGAGAACAAAAGTGAACAAACATCTTGGCGTGATGCGGCGTGGCTATTAGATTGGGCGTGTGACACTGAATTTGAAACCCGCTGCCGCATCAGCCGCTTTTGCCCTGCCGGACCGTTTTGTTGAATGGTTCGTTTCCAAGGGCTGGTCCCCGCGCGCCCATCAGCTTGAATTGCTGGCGCGGGCAGAAGACGGGCAATCGACCTTGCTGATTGCGCCGACCGGCGCTGGCAAGACGCTAGCCGGGTTTTTACCCGCGCTGGTGGATCTTGAGCGGAAAGGCCGTAAAAAGCCGGGTATGGCGAAGCGCGGCGTTCATACGTTGTATATCTCGCCGCTGAAGGCGCTGGCGGTCGATATCCATCGCAACCTCACAGTGCCGGTCGAGGAAATGGGGCTTGATATCACCATCGAGACCCGCACCGGCGATACGCCTGCGCATAAGCGCCAGCGGCAGAAACTGGCACCGCCGGATATTCTGCTAACCACACCGGAACAGCTGGCCTTGCTGATCGCGTCCAAGGGGGCGGACCAGTTCTTCAAGGGATTGCGCTATGTGGTGCTGGACGAGTTGCATTCGCTGGTGATTTCCAAGCGCGGCCATTTGCTGGCGCTGGGGCTGGCGCGGCTGCGCCGTCTGCAACCGCAATTGCAGACCATCGGGCTGTCCGCGACCGTGGCCGAGCCGGACCAATTGCGCCAGTGGCTTGTGGAGCAGGACGGCACCGATCCCAAAGCCGGACTGGTGACGGTGGATGGTGGCGCGAAACCGGAAATATCCATCCTCGATTCCGAGGAACGAGTGCCGTGGGCCGGGCATTCCGCACGCTATGCCATTGCCGATGTCTATGAGGCGATCCGGGCGCATCGCACCACGCTGCTTTTCGTCAATACGCGCAGTCAGGCGGAAATGCTGTTTCAGGAGCTGTGGCGCATCAATGAGGATACACTGCCGATTGCCTTGCATCACGGTTCGCTCGATGCCAGCCAGCGCCGCAAGGTCGAACAGGCCATGGCCGCCAATACATTGCGGGCGGTTGTCGCCACTTCCACGCTTGATCTCGGTATTGACTGGGGCGATGTCGATCTGGTCATCCATGTCGGCGCGCCAAAGGGGGCGAGCCGTCTGGCACAGCGTATCGGTCGCGCCAATCACCGCATGGACGAGCCGAGCCGCGCCATTCTCGTGCCTGCCAATCGTTTTGAGGTGATGGAATGTCGCGCCGCACTCGACGCCAATTATCTCGGCGCGCAGGATACGCCGCCGCTGATCGACGGCGCGCTCGATGTGCTGGCGCAGCATGTGCTCGGCATGGCCTGCGCCGAACCGTTTAATGCCGATCAGCTTTTTGCCGAAGTGCGCAGTGCTGCACCCTACATGAACCTTTCCCGCCAAAGCTTTGATCGCATTCTGGATTTTGTCGCAACGGGTGGTTATGCGCTGAAAACCTATGAGCGCTTTGCCAAAATCCGCAAGACGGCTGACGGCACGTGGCGCGTTTCCAATCCACGCATTGCGCAGCAATATCGCCTGAACATCGGCACGATTGTCGAAGCGCCGGAGTTGAACGTGCGGCTCACACGTGGCGGCAAGAAAGCCAGCGCCTATGGCGGGCGTGTTCTGGGCCGGATCGAAGAATATTTTCTGGAAACGCTGACGCCCGGCGACACTTTCCTGTTTGCGGGCAAGGTGTTGCGCTTCGAAGGTATTCGCGAAAACGAATGCATCGCCACGAGTGCTGCCGGTCAGGATGCAAAAATACCGGTCTATGCGGGCGGGAAGTTCCCGCTTTCGACTTATCTTGCCTCTCAGGTGCGCGCTATGCTGGCCGATCGCACACGCTGGCAGTTTCTGCCCGAACAGGTGCGCGAGTGGCTGGAGGTGCAGGAATTCAAATCCGTGCTGCCGCGCACCGATGAATTGCTGATCGAAACTTTTCCGCGGGGTGGTCGGTTCTACATGGTGGCCTATCCGTTTGAGGGCAGGCTGGCCCATCAGACGCTCGGCATGTTGCTGACGCGCCGGCTGGAACGGATGGGCGCCCATCCGTTGGGCTTCGTCGCCACCGATTATTCACTGGGCCTGTGGGGGCTGAAGGACATGGGCGCGATGATCCGCTCCGGTTCGCTAAACCTCACCCGCCTGTTCGATGAGGACATGCTGGGCGACGATCTCGAAGCATGGCTTGACGAAAGCTATCTTTTGAAGCGGACTTTCCGCAATTGTGCCGTGATTTCCGGTTTGATCGAGCGCCGTCATCCGGGGTTGGAAAAGACCGGGCGGCAGGTGACTGTTTCTACCGATCTGATCTATGACGTGCTACGCGGCCATGAACCCGACCATATCCTCTTGCAGGCAACGCGGGCGGATGCCGCGACAGGGCTTCTCGATATCAAGCGCCTCGGCGACATGCTGGCGCGCGTGAAAGGTCATATCTTGCACAAGCCGCTTGAGCATATTTCGCCGCTGGCCCTGCCGGTGATGCTGGAAATCGGGCGCGAACGTGTGGCAGGCGAGAGCGATGAAATGCTGCTTGAGGAAACAGCTGACGATCTCATCCGCGAGGCGATGGAATAAGAAATGAGAATGAGGGTTTCGGAATGAGAGCGGCTGTCTGGAGCAATGGCGAGGCCTATAGTCTCGCGCACACGCAAGTGCGCGGCATTGCCGCCGTTTGCGATCCTTCCGGCGCACTGTTTCTGCCCGATCTCGCCATGCTGGTCGTGTCTGATCTGCATCTGGAAAAAGGCTCATCCTTCGCCCGGCGTGGGCAACTGATCCCACCTTATGATACGGCGGCAACGCTCGATATGCTCGCTGCGGCGGTCGCCCGTTATCAGCCGAAGGTGATCATCAGCCTTGGCGATAGTTTTCATGATCCGAAAGCCAGCGAACGCCTGCCGTCGCTTTACGCCATCCGACTGAAATCGCTGATGGAAAATCGCGACTGGTTCTGGATCACCGGCAATCACGATCCCGAACGCCCGGTCGATCTGCCGGGCGATTGTGTGGAGGAACTGGCGGTGGGACCGCTTGTGTTCCGGCACGAACCCTCGCGCATGCTTGGGCAGGGCGAGATTGCGGGCCATCTGCATCCGGCGGCGCGCATCGTGCGGCGTGGGCGCTCCGTGCGTCGTCCCTGTTTCGTCAGCGATGGCGAAAGGCTGATCATGCCCGCTTTCGGTGCATATACCGGCGCGCTCAACGTGCTGGACCGCGCCTTTCGCGGCCTTTTTGTCGATGAAACGTTACGCGCCTATATGCTGGGGCAAGGCAAGGTCTATCCGATTGCCCGCGGCGCGCTGCATGGCGGTTGAACCTTTGCATTTACGCATTATCCGACGCATCGAAGCGGGATTAGAAATCAGTCCAGTGAACTGATTTCCCCGCGGAGGCGCTTCGCACTTTTGCTGGAAATGCTCTAGTCTTTCCTGAACAGAATACGTCCGAACCAGCCGGTGAAGACCGCCAGAAAAACCGCGAACAGGCCATAGAGCAGGCTATATTGGTGGGCGGCGTTATAAACGCTTTGCTCCAGACCGGCCTTGACGATTTCCAGACCGGCATTGGCTTCGCGCAGAAAGACGCCGTTGCGAAACAAAAGTGCACGCGCCTTGTGTCGTCCAACCGGCACATTGGCTGGCAGGTTGAGCGTCGCGCGAAACAAGGTGCGTGACACGAATTCCACGCCACCAATGCGCTGATTGTAGAGGCCCTGCCGGATTTTCATCTCGCGAAGCTCGGTTCCGAATTTCGGAATGTTGCCCGACAGGCTCGAAGGGTCTTCCGGGTTCAGATAGAAATTGCGCACGCCGACCGAAAGCTGACGGTAGACTTTTTCATCCGCAATATCCTGAAGATTGCGCGTCGAGGCGAGCGAATACGATAGCGGAACGCCGAGAAAAGTCTCTGAATCGGCGTTGATCCAGACGCCCAGATAACGCTCCTTCTTGCGCACCACCAGGTTGCGTTCCGGCCCCTGCAAAACTACGATAATATCGTAACGCCCCTGCCGTTGGATCATCGGATCGGCATTGTCCAGCGCGCCGAAAATCGTCAGATCCGTGCCGCCGAAGTTGGAGGTGATGGCGATGGTTTCGGTCGAAAGGCCGATATCGATCGTTTCTTCCGCAGGCGTCTGCAACTGTGGGACCGTATTGCCGTCGCCACTGGCATTAATTTGCGCGAATGCGGCGCTCGCGAGAAGCGATAGGGTGAGTGCTGAGACGAGGGCGGCGCTCCGCATCTCAAAAATCCGCTATCGTGATCGAGAACAGATTATCTGGCCGCACAAAGAGGCCAAAGGCAAGACGCAATGCAACGGCCAGCACAAGCAGGGCCAGCAAAAGGCGCAATTGTTCGCCGCGCAGTTTTTGGCCAGCGCGCGCACCATATTGCGCGCCGATCACGCCGCCAATCATCAGCAGGAAAGCCAGTACGATATCGATAGACTGGTTGGTGGTCGCCTGCATGACCGTGGTGAAAGCGGTCACGAATGTAATCTGGAAGAGCGAAGTGCCCACAACCACATTGGTCGGCACATGCAAAAGATAGATCAGCGCGGGCACCATGATGAAGCCGCCGCCGACGCCCATGATCGATGACAACAGACCGATGAAGAAGCCGATGCCGAGAACCGGAATGATGCTGACATAGATGGTCGAGGCGCGAAACCGCATTTTGAACGGCAGCCTGTGTATCCATGTGTGCTGGCCGGGGCGACGTATGGCGCCGCCTTTCTTGACGCGCCGCAAAGCGCGCAGGCTTTCCACTAGCATCAGCCCGCCAACACTACCGAGGAAGAATACGTAGAGGATCGATACGATCAGATCGAGCTGGCCCAGCTCGCGCAGCCAGGAGAAGACGAAAATGCCGAGCAGTGAACCGACAATACCGCCGGCCACGAGAAACAGGCCAAGCTTGATATCCAGCGTGCGCCGCTTGAAATGAACGAGCGCACCGGAAACAGACGAAGCGATAACCTGATTGGCACCGGTCGCAACTGCAATGGCAGGTGGAATGTTGTAGAAGATCAAGAGTGGTGTGATCAGAAATCCGCCGCCGACACCGAACAACCCGGAAAGAAAGCCAACCGCAGCGCCCATGCTGAGCAGAACCAGCATGTTGACCGATAATTCTGCAATGGGAAGATAAATACCCAATTCCGAACCCGGCTCTCACGGACGCATACGCTTCTCGGGCCCGCTGCGGTCGCGCAATTCCGCGAGGCCTGTTCACCTAACCGTCTTGCGCTGCCCGATCCGCGAAGTCAAACGCCGATTGATATTACGGTTACCTTGCGGGGGACGTGTTACTTTCCTGCAATGGTTAGCCGCATTTTCTAGGTGTTTTTCTGCAGCAACAATTGCACCAGCTTCTGATCGACATTGCCGGTTGGCTGCAGCCCGTTGGCCTTCTGGAACGAGGCAATGGCCGTGCGGGTCTTGCCGCCCATCACGCCGTCTGCCGTGCCGACATCATAGCCGTTCTTCTTGAGAATAAGCTGGATGTTGCGAACTGCCTTCTTCATATCCACCGAGCCGGTGGTGGTCGGTTTGGCTTCCGTCCAGGCATCAGGCACGTCAATGGAATTGGTGGCCTCGTTAAGCGGCTTTGCCTTCCAAGACTGGACGGTGGTCTTCGCCTGTTCCAGCTGTTCCGGCTTCAGCGCTTCGGCGATCTGGTCGCGCTTCTGGGCGGCGTCCTTGTCACCGGAATTGGCGGCAAGCGCGAACCATTTGTAGCTCTCTTCCAGATTAACCGGGACACCGAGGCCCTTGGCCGCAAGAATGCCGAGATTGAACTGGCTGTCCTTCACGCCGAGGTTGGCAGCTTCGGTAAACCAGCGGGCGGCCGACGCATTGTCCGGAGCGCCGTTTGCGCCGGTTGCGAACAGAACGGCGAGATTGTGCATCGCGCTTGCATTGCCCTGTTGCGCCGAAAGCTGATACCAGGTCTTGGCCTTGTCCAGATCGCGGGGCATGCCGAGGCCTTTTTCATTGAAATTGCCAAGGCGATACTGTGCCGGTGCAAAACCCTGACCAGCGGAAATGTCATACCATTGTGCGGCTTTGGTAAAGTCGGCGGTGACGCCGCGACCTTCCATGTAGCGATTGCCGATTTCGAACAAGGCGCGGGCATCGCCCTTGGCGGCGGCTTCGCGCAAGGCAGCCGGACCCGCTTCTTCCGGGATGGCCGGAATAGCGACTTGAGCCGGTGCGGAAGGTGACGTGGTCTCTGCAGGCGCAGAGGCTTCGACCGGAGTGGTCGGCGCGCTGGCGATGACCGTTTCAATGGTGGACGATGGTTCCGATGCAGCGGGCGCTTCGGCCTTTTCCTGACGCGGCTCGATAATTTGTGGTGCCTCAGCCTGAACCGGAGCCTGCGGTGCTGCTGCTGGTGTCTCAGCGACGGGCGCATCCGGCTGCGGAGCAACATCAACGGTCGCGTCGGTCGGTTCATCGCGGGTGAAGAAGGCACTGCCGACTTGCAGACCCGCCATGGCGATCATGACGGCACCGATTGCCATCAGGATCGGCTTGCGCTGACGCTGCATGACATCGCCAACGGACTTTTTCTTCTTGCCTGCGCCCTTGACCGAACCCTTCTGGAGTTGTTCGGATTCGGCGGCTGCAAGCTGTGCGGCGCGGCGGGCGGCAGTGATAAAATCGACCTTGCCATTGGCTGCCAGAGCGGCGTCGGCTGCATCTTCGCGCTGGCGGCGTTCTTCGCGCACGCGCTTCATGATGGAGTTGAGGTCGGGCATATGATCGCCGCCGAACCGGGCATCCGGTTCGCTCTCCACGATGGGTTCGACAGTGGCCATTTCACTTTCGAAAGCCGGGGCGTCGCTTTTGTCGAAGCTTTCGGCCTTGAGATCGCCATCGGTATTGGCGCCGTTCTTGTCAGCGCGACGTCCGCGCATTGCCTTGGCAAGACCGCCGAACAGCGACGGCTTGCCGGAAGCTTCGCCAACGGGCGCAGCAACGACAGCGGTTTCGCCCTGAATGGTGGCAAAGGCAGCTTCGGCGGCAGCGGCTGCAGGCGAACGAGGCGTGTTCAGGCGCGGGGCACCGGTTTCCGGAGCGGAAAAGCGCGGTGCCGGGTCGCCCGCCAAAGCCATGGCCGGGCGCGCATCGTCTTCACGCTTGTCCGGATTGCGATTGGCAAGGCTTTCACTGCCCTGACCGCCCATATCCTGTTCAAGCCGGGACAGGCGATCCACGATCTTGACCAGCGTGTCGTGCACGGCTTCAAAGGTCTTGCTGTTGCGCTCGTCCGTATTGCGGGCCAGCATTTCCAGCGACTTCATATCGTCCGCGAGCTGACGGGCAATGGCTGTGTCGCCCTGGCTACCGTGCTGGAGAACACGCGCAACGGCGCTTTCCGCCGCTTCACGCGCCGCGTCGAGAACGGTCTCTCGGTTCGTTTCGAGCGAACGTTCGATGGAATCGAGGCGCGGCTTGATCTGGGCGAGTTCGGCAACCGGCTGGGCCAGATGGTGGGCGATATTGGCAATCTGATCTTCCAGATTGCGGATGGCTTCGCTGTCGGCCAGATTTGGCATTTCATAATGCGGCGCTTGCAGCAAGCCGAGCGAGATCTGCTGCGAAATGTCGTCAAGACGACCTTCGAGCGTATGGATCGCGTCGCTGTCGATGGAGCGGCCGCCATATTGCGCATCCAGCCGTTCGGTCAGTTCCGCGAAACGGCGGTCGATGGTGTCGAGAACCGCAGGGTCCGGCTCATGGCTGCGCCGTTCGGCGTTTTCCAGCTTCTGGCCAATGGCTTCGAGGCGGGCTTCAACGCTGCGATAATCGGACTGGCTCAGATTTTCCGTGACCTTGGCGACCTGATTGGCCAGAAGGCTGATCTGGTGTGCGAGCTGTTCGGCGATGCGATCGGGCAGAGCCTGTCCGCTGGACAGCACATCGATGCGCTGCGATAGCTCGCTCAGCTTCTGGAACAAGACATCCGAGTTCTGTCGGGAAGCCGAACCGTCGATCTGGTCTGCAAGCTCGGCAAGGCGCTTCTCGATGCGCTCCAAACGGCGCGCATCTTCATGATCGGGACGTTGCGCGCGGCTGGTCGCGATGATCGCACGGCTGATTTCGTCAAGCCGGGTGTCGATCTGGTTCAGCATATCCTGTTCGAAAGGCGCTGCGTTCTGCGGGTTCAGCGCGTCTTCGATGGAGTGGGTCAGCCTACCGATCCGCTCTTCAATGGCGCTGAAAGCATGGGACTGCGGCAGGGTGCCGATGGCTTCGCGCATCTGCTCAAGGCGCGAGCCAATGGCGTTGAGCGCCGGATTAACGGCGTCATGACGCTTTTCGAAAGCCTGCATCTGCGCGTCGAAGCGGTCCCAGCGATTGTCGATACGGCGCAGGGTTTCCTCGCGGGCAAGCGTATGGACGGTGCGGTTCAATTCATCGAACTGGCGACGCAGCGCCTGCGCATTGGCCTCGCTGCTGCGCTCGGCAAGCAGGCGCACGCTTTCGCTGAGGCGATCGAAATCGTCGCTCATGCGCTGCGAAAACCCTTCTTCGCTGGCAGCGCGCTGCATGCGCGACATTTCACGGCTGGCATCGCTGATCTCGGTGCTCGATGCAAAGCGCGCCTTCGCCTGTTCCTGGCTGTCCCGACGGCGGCGCAGATTGTCGGCGATTTCTGCGAGGCCGGCTGCGGTCTCATCCGTATAGCGCGCGGCGGTAGGCTGGTGAGCGGCAAAGGAGGGGGCGTTGGGATGCGGTGCTGCGGGAGCGTCCTGTTCCAACTCCATCAGGCGGCGCTCAAGACCGGCAAGCGTGCGGTCGAGCTCCTGCATGGCTGCGGATGCGGGGCGACGCTCGCGATGCGCGTTCAAATCATCAATCCTGGAACGCGAACCGGAAGCTAGCTCTGGATTTGCCATGAGAAATTCACTTTTCCAAATGATAAGGGTCGCCGGACGCAAATTCGGGAACGCAGAACCTTAGAAACTTGCTGCACCTACATTTGTACAAACGTAGTAAACAAGTCGTTAATATGCGGGTTTTCAGCTTGTTTTTGAACGAAAATTGTCCGGTCTGACGGCTCGCGCAGGTGTGGTAGGCACCAAATTGCGGGTTCGGAACTGGCCGGGTCCATCATGGCAGTACGAACAACCAGAATCGACGGGCAGGCCGGTCATTGTGTGACCGAAGCTTTTACCTTGAGTCGTTTTCTCAATGAGGTTCCATCGCGCCTTGGTGCGGTGGACGGGCGTTTCCGGGGGCGGAAACAGGGATTAATATGAGTGAAAAGGCCACAGAGCCTGTAACGATAGCGGAGCTCCTGACCGGGAGCAGCTTGAAGGTCAGAGAAGATTACCAGCAACGCGGCCAATTGTTCCGGATTGGCGACCTGGCGCATGAGTTTGGTCTGTCGCTGCGCGCATTGCGTTTCTACGAGGATAAAGGATTGTTGAGTCCGCGACGGGCCGGGGTCACGCGGCTTTATGACCGTGAGGACCATACCCGTCTGCGTCTCATTCTGTTTGGTCGCCAGATCGGCTTTACGCTGGCGGAGACGAAACAACTCATCGATCTCTGGAAAGAGGGCGCAAGCGATCTCGGTCAGGTCGATGATTTGCGCGCAACGCTTTCCGGAAAGCTTGCTGAACTTGAGAAGAAGAAGGGCGAAATCGACCGCTCGATTGAAGAGCTGAAAGCGCTTCTGAAAAGACTGGTTACGCCATCGGCGTGAGTGCTGAAGGACCGACCGCCTTTTCGCGGGGGCGAAAAGGCGGTCTTTGTCTTTTACGCGATGTCTTCGACCTGATCGAGATAGTCGCCATAGCCTTCGGCTTCCATCTCTGCCTTCGGCACAAAGCGCAGGGAGGCGGAGTTGATGCAATAACGCAGGCCGCCGCGATCAACCGGGCCGTCCGGGAAGACATGGCCAAGATGGCTGTCGCCATGGGCGGACCGTACTTCGGTGCGAACCATACCATGCGAGATGTCATTCAACTCGCTGACATTGGCCGGTTCAATCGGCTTGGTGAAGCTTGGCCAGCCGCAATGGGAATCGTATTTGTCGCTGGATGCAAAGAGCGGCTCGCCGGAAACGATATCGACGTAAATACCGGCTTCCTTATTATAGAGATATTCGCCCGTTCCCGGGCGCTCGGTGCCGCTTTCCTGCGTAACGCGATATTGCTCCGGTGACAGTTTGGCGATGGCCTCTGGATTCTTGCTGTAGCTCATGGGTAAAACTCCCTGTCATTCCACTTGAATCTAGGCCGTCTGTCGCAACAATTCCAGAGGACGGCACGGGAATTTGATGGGTTTCAACTGTCCTGCGGGACCAGTGCGGTTTCAGCTGTGCGGGTCACTTCCTGCAACACGAAAAGCGCATTTTCCAGCGATTGACGGTCGATCTTTTCGAGAAGCTCGGCGCGGATATGATGCGTCACTTCCTGAAGTTCGCGAACCTGTTCCTGTCCTTCAGGCGTCAACTCGATGCGCTTGGCGCGACGGTCACCTTCCACCGGAACACGGCGGATAAGCTCCTGTTTTTCCAGCCCATCCAGCAGGCGGACAACCGATGGATGCTCGATTTCCAATGCATCGGCCAGTTCGCGCTGGTTCCAGTCGCGATCCTGCGCAAGCAGCAGCATCACGCGGGCGCGTGATAGCGTCAGGCCAAGCGCCCGCACGCGAGAGTCAAATAGGTTGCGCATTTTTCGGGCCGCAGTGGATAGGCCCATCGTGAACGCGGCGTGCAGTTCCTGTTTCGGGTCATACATTACTTAGCAATCTAAAATATGGGTGTGCTATACATATAGCGATCTCCGGTTTGATCGCAAGGGTCGCGGCTGGTTCATCGCAGCTTTCGGTAACCCTGAAATGACAACGTTTGCACAATTTTGCTTTACGTACCTCAAAACGAAAGTTAAGCTCGCAATTGTGAGGCTTTGGGAGGAGTTCACGTGCGATCTAATTATCAGGATCAATGGCGGGGAGGTTACGGCTGCAAGCGTAGCGCACCGAACGGTGCACGCTTATGACTTCGGCTGAAACTCCTGACAAAACTGCGCTTCTTGAAGCCCGATCCCTGTCGAAATCTTTCGGCCCTGTGCAGGTGCTGAAAAATATCAATCTGCAAATTTACGGTGGTGAGGTTCACGCGATCATCGGCGAGAACGGCGCCGGTAAATCGACGCTGATGAAGCTTCTTGCAGGCAATGAACGCCCGACAGCCGGTGAAATCCTTATTGACGGCAAGCCAATCGCCTTTGCAAATCCGGTTGAGGCCGAAGCACAGGGCATCGTCCTTGTGCATCAGGAAATATTGCTCGCACCCGATCTGACAGTTGCGCAAAATATTTATCTCGGTCGGGAGCTGTTAAACGGCATTACGGTCAACGACCGCTCCATGCGCGAGGGCGCACGCAAGGCGATACGGGACCTCGGTGCCGATATTAATCCCGATGCGGTGGTCGGCAGCCTGTCGATAGCGCAACGCCAGCTGGTGCAGATTGCGCGGGTTCTGTTGGTGCCGCACCGCGTGGTGATTTTCGACGAACCGACAGCTTCGCTGACGCCGGTTGAGACCGAAGCTCTGTTGAAGGTCATTCGCGATATCCGTGCCAAGGGCGTGGCGGTCCTCTACATTTCGCATCGCTTGCCGGAAGTGAAGGAAATCTCCGACCGGGTAACAGTGCTGCGGGACGGAACGCTTGTTGCTGCGCATATGGCGTCGCAGCTGCAGCCAGCCGACATGGCGCGTCTGATGGTCGGGCGCGATGTGGCGAAGCTTTATCCCGACCGCGCAACGCAGCATGGCGGTGAAGCCGTTCTGGAGGTCCGCGGCTTTTCGGTGGCGGGCCATGTAAAGGAAGCGAGTTTCCGCCTGAATAGAGGCGAGATACTGGGTTTTGCAGGGCTGGTCGGCGCTGGCCGCACGGAACTGATGGAAGGCGTCGTGGGCCTGCGGCCCGGTAAGGGCGATGTGCGCCACAATGGCAAACCCGCGCATTTCCGCGATGCCCATGACAGTCTGACGGCGGGCATCGCCTATCTGAGCGAAGATCGCAAAGGCAAGGGACTGTTGCTGACCAAGGATCTTGGCATCAATCTGACGCTCGCTTCACTCACGAAATTCGTCAGCCGCTTCCAGATCGACCGCAACAAGGAGCGCGTGGCGCTGGATGATGCAATCCGCGATTTCGACATTCGCACGGGGAACAAGGACATTCTGGCCGGGCAATTGTCCGGGGGTAACCAGCAGAAACTGCTTCTGGCCAAGATGATGATGCTCGATCCATCTATTGTCATCATCGACGAGCCGACCCGCGGCATCGATGTCGGGACCAAGGAGCAGATTTATCAGTTTATCGCCAGTCTGGCTGACGAGGGGCGTTCGATCATTGTCGTGTCATCGGAAATGCCGGAGCTGATCGGTATTTGCGACCGTATCATCGTGATGCGCGAAGGACGCATCGCGGGCGAGGTTACGGGCGAGCGAATGACGGAACATGACATCGTCGTTCTGGCGACCGGTGTTAATGCAGAAGCGGCCTGAACGGCAATAAACAGAAAAAGACAATGAGTGGGAATTCAATGACACAGGTTGCGACTGATAAAAGCCGGGTACCGAAGACTTCCAACGACTGGGACCTGAGAGCCATCGCGCCATTCATCGCGCTCGCTCTCCTGCTGGTTCTTGGGGCAATCGCCAATCCCAACTTCATCAGCATTGACAATCTGCTGAATGTCGCAACGCGCAGCGCCTTCATTGCCATCATCGCGCTCGGCGCGACCTATGTGATCTCGTCGGGCGGTCTCGATCTTTCCGTCGGGGCAATGGTGGCCTTTGTCGCCAGTATCATGATCCTGTTCATGAATAGTGGCGTCATCGCCGATCCGGTGATGATGCTGATTGCCGCCGTCATGCTGGCGGTCGTGGTGGGTGCGGCCTGCGGCCTCCTCAACGGACTGATCACGACGGTCGGGGGAATCGAACCCTTCATCGCGACGCTTGGCACCATGGGCATCTATCGCGGTCTTACGACATGGCTGTCGCAGGGCGGCGCGATTACGCTCCGCAATCCCGAGATACAGTCGCTTTATCGCCCGGCCTATTTTGGCACGGTTTTCGGCGTGCCTGTGCCGGTGATCGCCATCTTCGTCACGGCGGCAATTGCTGCCTTCGTCCTCTATAGAACGCGCTATGGGCGGCATGTGATTGCGGTTGGCTCCAGCGAGGATGTGGCGCGCTATTCCGGCATTTCAGTCAAGCGCGTGCGGACCATTGCCTATGTGGTGCAGGGGCTTTGTGTGGCCGTTGCCGTGCTGCTTTACGTGCCGCGCCTTGGCTCCACCTCGGCCACGACCGGTATTCTTTGGGAATTGCAGGCCATCACGGCGGTTGTGGTTGGCGGAACTGCGTTGCGCGGCGGTGTTGCCCGCGTCTGGGGCACCATCTGCGGCGCATTCATTTTGGAGATCGTCGGCAACATCATGCTGCTGTCGAACTTCATCAGCGAATATCTGATCGGGGCCATTCAGGGCGCGATCATCATCATCGCCATGCTGGTGCAGCGGTCACTGTCGCGACGATGACATGCAGGAATTGGCGGGATTGCAGGGGCGATCCCGGCAAAAAGGGGTATGTCTCCCGAAACCGGATACGGTGCTGGGAAGTAGGCATGCGTCCACTGAAAGAGACAAGCCCCGTTTTTTTGGGAGGAAAACATGCGAAGGAAATTTTTGGGCGTTGCTTTCGCCGCTTTGGCTGCAAGTGCCATGGCATTTACCGGTGTCGCCAGTGCACAGGACAAGAAAGTCACCATAGGCGTTTCAATTCCGGCTGCCGACCATGGCTGGACGGCTGGTGTCGTCTATCACGCCGAGCGCGTGGCCAAGCTTCTGATGCAGGAGCATCCGGGCCTGAACGTCATCGTCAAGACCTCGCCGGATGCGGCCAATCAGGCCAATGCGTTGCAGGATCTGGCGGTGCAGGGGCTTGACGCTCTGGTCGTGCTGCCATCCGATCCTGATCCGCTGGTCAACGCAATCAAGGAAATCAAGGACAAGGGCACATTCGTCGCGCTGGTCGACCGTGCGCCGAGCAACAATGACAATTCGATCCGCGATCTCTATGTCGCCGGTAACAATCCGGCGCTCGGTCAGGTTGCAGGCGAATATATCAAAAAGACCACGCCGGATGCGCAGGTCGTGGTTATTCGCGGCATGCCGATCCCGATCGACCAGCAGCGTCAGGACGGCTTCGACAAGGGCATTGAAGGCTCGAACGTCAAGGTTCTCGACCGCCAGTACGGCAACTGGAACCGCGACGATGCTTTCCGCGTGATGCAGGACTTCCTGACCAAATATCCGAAGATCGACGTGGTCTGGTGTCAGGATGACGACATGGCCGTTGGCGTTCTCGAAGCCATCAAGCAGGCCAACCGCAGCGACATCCAGTATATCGTTGCCGGTGCCGGTTCCAAGGACATGATCAAGAAGGTCATGGACGGCGACAAGCTTGTGCCGGTCGATGTGCTCTATCCGCCAGCGATGGTGGGCACGGCAATGCAGCTCACGGCTGGTCATTTCTATGACCAGACCCCGGTCAGCGGCAACTACATCCTCGATGCAACGCTCGTCACGAAAGACAATGCCGAGCAGTTCTACTTCCCGGATTCGCCATTCTGATCCGTTTGTATGCGCCCGCCGGTTTGGCGGGCGCATTTTCATTTTATTCTGGAGGAGTTTCGATGAAGACGATCAAGGGGCCGGGGATTTTTCTCGGGCAGTTTGCGGGCGATGCAGCGCCGTTCAACACATGGGACGGCATCACCAAATGGGCCGCCGAAAAAGGCTATCTCGGCGTTCAGGTACCCACGTGGGCCAGACAGCTGATCGATCTCAAAAAAGCCTCCGAATCCAAGGATTATTGCGACGAGTTCGCCGGGGTGGCGAAGGAAAACGGGGTGGTTGTCACCGAGCTTTCCACCCATCTGCAAGGCCAGCTTGTCGCTGTTCATCCGGCCTATGATGAAGCCTTTGACGGCTTTGCCGTGCCGGAAGTGCGTGGCAATCCCAAAGCCCGACAGGCCTGGGCCGTCGAACAGGTGAAGATGGCGATCAAGGCGTCGCGCAATCTCGGTATTGGCGCACATGCGACCTTTTCCGGCGCGCTCGCCTGGCCGTTTATCTATCCATGGCCGCAGCGGCCAGCCGGTCTGGTCGAAACGGCATTTGATGAACTCGCGCGCCGCTGGACGCCGATCCTCGATCATGCCGAGGAGCATGGCGTGGATATCTGCTACGAAATTCATCCGGGCGAAGACCTGCATGACGGCATCACCTTCGAGATGTTTCTGGAGCGCGTGAAAAGCCATTCGCGCGCCAATATGCTCTACGATCCGTCGCATTATGTCCTGCAATGTCTCGATTATCTCGACAATATCGACATCTACAAAGACCGGATCAGGATGTTCCACGTCAAGGATGCGGAGTTCAACCCGACCGGGCGGCAGGGCGTTTATGGCGGCTATCAGGGCTGGGTCAATCGCGCCGGTCGTTTCCGCTCGCTTGGCGACGGGCAGGTTGATTTTGGTGCGGTCTTCTCCAAAATGGCCGCGAATAATTTTGACGGCTGGGCCGTGGTCGAATGGGAATGCGCCTTGAAGCACCCGGAAGACGGCGCGCGCGAGGGCGCGGAATTCGTAAAGGCGCATATTATTCGCGTCACCGACAAGGCGTTCGACGATTTTGCATCCGGCGGCACCGATGACGCTGCCAACCGCCGTATGCTGGGTCTTTGAGACGAAATGAGGAACTCATGACGATTGAAGCCAAAACCAAGGAAACAGCAACGCCGCGCATCCGTCTCGGCATGGTTGGCGGCGGCGCAGGGGCCTTCATTGGCGGCGTGCACCGCATGGCGTCACGGCTCGACAACCGCTTCGAACTGGTTGCGGGCGCACTGTCGTCCTCGCCGGAAAAGGCGCAAGCGTCAGGACGTGAACTGGGACTGGCGTCGGACCGCATCTATTCGGATTTCCGCGAAATGGCGATCCGCGAAGCGCGGTTGAAAAACGGCATTGAAGCCGTTTCCATTGTGACGCCGAACCACGTTCACTATGAAGCCGCGAAAGAATTCCTGAAGCGCGGCATCCATGTCATTTGCGACAAGCCGCTGACCTCCACGCTGGCCGATGCCAAAAAGCTGAAGAAAGCGGCTGATGAGAGCGGCGCGCTGTTCGTGCTGACCCACAACTATACCGGTTACCCGATGGTGCGGCAGGCCCGCGCCATGGTGACGAGCGGTGAGTTGGGCGATCTGCGTGTTGTGCAGGTGGAATATGCGCAGGACTGGCTGACCGAAGCCGTCGAAGCCACGGGCGCGAAGGGCGCTGTCTGGCGCACCGATCCGGCGCAGTCCGGCCTTGGTGGTGCCACGGGTGATATCGGCACCCATGCCTTCAATCTTGCATCCTTCGTCACCGGGCTGACATTGGACAGTCTGGCTGCCGATCTCGACAGTTTTGTCGAGGGGCGTCGGCTTGATGACAATGCGCATGTGATGCTGCGCTTTGCGGGCGGCGCCAAGGGCATGCTCTGGTGCAGCCAGGTTGCGCCCGGCAACGAAAATGCGCTTCGCCTGCGTGTCTACGGCACCAAAGGCGGCATTGAATGGGCGCAGGAAGACCCGAACCGGCTGTTGTTTACCCCGTTCGGGGGCGAAAAACGGCTTATCACGCGCGGCGGTGCGGGTGCCGGACCTGAAGCTGCACGGGTAACGCGTGTGCCTGCTGGTCATCCAGAAGGCTATCTCGAAGCTTTTGCGACGATCTATACCGAAGCAGCCAATGCTATCGAGGCGCATCGTGAAGGCAAAAAGCCGGACGGTGCGGTGATTTATCCAACCGTTGACGATGGGTTGCTAGGTGTGAGCTTTATCGACGCTTGCGTCCGCTCGTCGAAGAGAAACGGCGCCTGGGTCAATCTCTGATCGGAAGCGAATAATTAAGTTGAGCGGCCACCTTGTGGCCGCTCTGCCGTTAAAAAACCATTTTAATTGCATGTTTCTAAGCAAACGCTTGCGAAGGCGTGTTGGTCATTCTGATCTGCCCGCTTTTAGGGCAGGTCTCGCACAGAGCCGCTTGAGACATACGCCATGCAGAAATTCCGTCCCACAATCGCCAGCGGCCCATTGTGCCTTCTGACGGTGCTCTACGTTTTCATCTTCACCAACGCTTCTTTCTGGCATGCACTCGGCGCTTATTACGCTGATGCGCCGTGGAAACTGGCGGGCATTGCGGCGGCACTCGTGCTACTCCATACCGCGCTGCTTCTGGTGTTTTCGGCGAAATACGTCATCAAGCCGATCCTGATCCTGTTTGTCCTGATCGCGGCTGGCGGCTCCTATTTTACCGATACATTCGGGACGATCATCGACAAATTCGTGGTTGAGGCCGCGCTGACGACCACGCAGGCTGAATCCGGCGCGTTGCTGACGCCAAGCTTCGTTTGGCACATGATGTTGTTCGGTGTTGTGCCGTCCTTGTTGATCGTATGGGTGCGGGTCAAGCATCGGCCCTTGCTCGGCAAGGTGGCCGTCAATACGGGGATAATCTTCGCCTGCCTCGCGGCGTCGATTGCCATATTGGGTGTGAATTACGCGGCCTATTCTTCAATGTTCCGCGAGCACAATGCTGACATTATGCAAAAGCTGATGCCAGGAACGCCGATCACCAGCACGGTGCAATATGTAGCGCATACGATCAAGAATCGCGACATTCCGATGGAGTCGCTGGGGCTTGATGCCAAACAGGCGATGACGAAGCTGCCTGCAGATAAGAAGCTGCTGACGGTTGTTGTCGTGGGTGAGACTGCACGCGCACAGAATTTCAGCCTCAACGGCTATTCGCGGGAAACCAACCCGGAATTGAAGCAGCGCAATGTTGTCGCCTTCACCGACACGACGAGTTGCGGGACGGAAACCTCGGTTTCGGTGCCCTGCATGTTCTCGCCTTTTACACGCGAGGAGTTTTCCAATACCAAGTTTCGTGGATCGGAAAATCTGATGGACGTGCTGCAACATGCAGGTGTCCAAGTGGCCTGGTATGAAAACAATACTGGCAGCAAAGGTGTTGCCGACCGGATCAAGACGATCGAACTGCAAGCCGTCAAGGACGCGCGTTACTGCGAGGGCGGCGAATGTATCGACCAGATTCTGGTCGATAGTCTGGGCAAGGAACTGAACGCGCTTTCGGGCAATGCCACCATCGTGCTGCATATGACGGGCAGCCACGGCCCGGCCTATTACCGCCGTTACCCGGAAGAATTTGCGAAGTTCAAGCCTGATTGCCGCTCCAACGATTTCGCCAAGTGCTCGCATGACGAGATCGTCAATGCCTACGACAATTCAATCCTTTATACGGATCACATCCTGTCTGAAGTCATTGATATGCTGAAAGCGCATGAAGATAAATTCGCTTCGTCGATGATCTACATGTCCGACCACGGCGAGTCTCTCGGCGAAGATGGTCTCTATCTTCATGCCGCGCCTTATTTCATTGCGCCATCGCAGCAGACCCATGTGCCGTTCATCACATGGTTTGCACCGGACTATGCGTCCGATACGGGCCTTGATGTCGATTGCCTGAAGAAGACGGTTGCCGAACCGTCATCGCATGACAATCTTTTTCATACGGTGCTTGGCATGATGCAAATCAAAACAACGGTTTACGATCAAAAGCTCGACCGTTTTGCCGTGTGCCGCAAGCCGCACACGGTGGCGTTGAATTAAGCTGAAACCCCGCCGAAAGGCGGGGTTTGATAGCATCCAGAGCGGTTCCGGTTAAAACGGAATCGGGAAACCGCTCTATCTACTTGTTCTTACGCATTATCCTACGTATCGAAGCGGGAACAGAAATCAGTCCAGTGGACTGATTTCCCTGCGTAGGCGCTTCGCACTTTTGCTGGAAATGCGCTAGGTCAGACGTAGCGATTGACCACGTTCTCCAGATATTCCTGACGGCCTGATTTCGGATGCGGATTGATATCCTGCGTTTCAACGGCAGTGGTGATCTGTTCAAGGGACATATCCCCCAGAAGCTTCTTGCCGAAGTCGCCGCCCCAGCCCGCATAGCGTTCCTCCAGCGGCTTTGAAAGCGCGCCATCCTCCAGCATGCGCGCCGCAGCCTTGAGGCCGCGCGCACAGCAGTCCATGCCGCCGATATGTCCGATCAGCAGATCCTGCGGGTCGAGCGACTGGCGGCGTAGCTTGGCGTCGAAATTCGTGCCGCCCGTTTTGAAACCGCCACCAAGAAGCACCTGATAATAAGCGAGCGCCATTTCCGGCACATTGTTGGGAAACTGGTCCGTGTCCCAGCCGGACTGGTAATCATTGCGGTTCATATCGATGGAACCGAGGATGCCGAGCGTGCGCGCCAGCGCCAGTTCATGCTCGAACGAGTGCCCGGCAAGAATGGCGTGGCCCTGTTCGATGTTCAGCTTCACTTCGTTTTCGAGGCCATAGCGTTTCAGGAAGCCATAAACGGTGGCCACATCGTAATCATATTGGTGTTTTGTCGGTTCCTGGGGCTTCGGTTCGATGAGGATCGTGCCTTTGAAGCCGATCTTGTGCTTGTACTCGACAACCAGACTGAGGAAACGTCCCATATGGTCGAGTTCGCGCGATAGATCGGTGTTGAGCAGCGTTTCATAGCCCTCACGACCACCCCAAAGCACGTAATTCTGGCCGCCAAGCCGCATCGTGGCGTCAAGACAGGTTTTGACCGTGGCCGCCGCGAAGGCAAAAGCTTCCGGGTCGGGATTGGTTGCCGCGCCCGCCATATAGCGGCGATGAGAGAAGAGATTGGCGGTCCCCCAGAGCAGATTTATGCCGGTTTCAGCCTGCTTTTTCTCAAAAATATCAACAATTTCGTTAAGGTTTTTGGTGTTTTCCGCGAAGTTCGCGCCTTCCGGACGCACATCGGCATCGTGAAAGCAGTAGTACGGTGCGCCAAGCAGCGAAAAGAACTCGAAGGCGACATCGGCCTTCAGCTTTGCTGCTTCCATATCGTTGGAATACCAGGGCCGCTCAAATGTACGCCCGCCAAACGGGTCGCCACCTTCCCAGGCGAATGTGTGCCAATAGGCAACCGCGAAACGCAGGTGATCTTCCATGCGTTTGCCAAGCACGATCTCGTCAGGATTGTAGTGTCGAAATGCCAGCGGATTATCGCTGTCTGCGCCTTCAAAACGAACTTTCTCGATGTCCCCGAAAAATCCGGTCGCCATTGTTATCCTCCCATTTGTTTTGATCTTCAGCCAGCCAACGAGTGCAGGGCCGGGTAGAGCGCGCGATAGCGCTGATAGGCTTCGTCATAAGCGGAGAGCAGCGCCTGTTCCGGCACGACAGTACGGGCGGTGCGCGGCGGCGTGCAGATCGAAAACGGATCGGCGCCGCTGGCCGCAATCAACCCCAGACGTGCTGCGCCAAAAGCCGCGCCAAAGTCGCCTTCTTCCGGCAGCGAGATGGGCGTGTTCAGCGCCGTTGCGATCGATTTTAGCCAATAGGCCGAGCGAGAACCGCCGCCAACTGCGATGAGCGAATGAATTTCGGTGCCCGCCGATTGGAGCGCGACGAGACTGTCGCGAATGGCGAAGGCGACGCCTTCCAGAACGGCCTGTGTCATGGCGTTGCGGTCGGTCTCATGTTCCAGACCATTGAAGCTGCCGCGAATTTTGGCGTCATTATAAGGGGTGCGTTCGCCGGAGAGATAAGGCAGGAAAGTTACACTGCCGGGCGCCTGGACGGTGTCACCCAGTTCCTGATCAAGCGCGTGCGGGGTCGTGCCGACGACACGCGCGAACCAGTCAAGCGCGCTTGCCGCCGAAAGGATGACACCCATCTGGTGCCATGTGCCCGGCAGCGCGTGGCAAAAGGCATGGACAGCGCTTTCCGGCTTTGGCTGATAAGCGCCATTGGCGGCAAACAGGACGCCGGATGTGCCAAGCGACACGAAAGCATGGCCGGGCTTTACAGTCCCCATGCCGCAGGCCGAAGCGGCGTTGTCACCCGCACCGCCAGCGACCACAGGGCGACCGCCGATACCCCAGCGCGCGGCGAGTTCGGCACGCAGTTGTCCCGTCGCGTCGCTGCCTTCTGCAAGCCGCGGCATGTGGCTTTCGGTCAGCCCCGTCTTTGCAAGCAATTCGGACGACCAGTGACGCCCGCCCGTGTCGAGCCAGCTTGTCCCGGCGGAATCCGACATGTCTGATACGTGTTCGCCGGTTAGCCAGAGGCGCAGATAATCCTTGGGCAACAGGATCTTACGCGTCTTGGCGAAGGTTTCGGATTCGTTGCGGGCGACCCAGACCAGTTTCGGTGCTGTAAAGCCCGGAAAGACGATATTGCCGGTAATAGTGCGGAAGGCCGGATCTGCATCAAGCTCCGCGGCTTCGCGATAGCTCCGCGTGTCGTTCCAGAGAATGCAGGGGCGCAGCACCTGATCCGTATCGTCCAGCAATGTCGCACCATGCATCTGGCCGGAAAGGCCGATGCCCTTGATGGCTGCGAATTCTTTCGGATGAGCTTGCCGCAGGGCGTCGATGGCAGTTTCAGTCGCGCTGATCCATTGGGCAGGGTTCTGCTCGCTCCAGCCTGCATGCGGGCGCGAAACGTCCAACTCGCCATGGGCGGAACCAACAAGTCGCTGATTGTCGTCGATCAGAAGCGCTTTGACGCCGGATGTTCCAAGATCGAGGCCGAGATACATGGTGGCTCCTGTCGGAATTTCACGATGGCCGATGGTTCAGCAGAACTGCGGCAAGTTATCTTTGAGAAAGATTTCGATGCGGATATGTTCCTGCCCCGCAATGATCGGCAGACGATCTGCGGACGCTTTCAGGATACGAATGGCGCTGCGGATTTCATGCCCGGCATCCTGTGCCAGAACGCCATGCACCAGCCCCTGTTCCAGCGCCTGCGAGGTGGCTTCGTCGCGTTCATGGGCAATCACCAGAGGGCGTTTTCCGTCATGGGTGGCGAGCGCGCGAAGCAGGCCGCCATTGCCAGCGCCGAGGCTGTAGATGCCTGCAATATCGCTGCGCTCGCGAAGGAGGGTGCGCACCAGATTTTCCACGCGCACATCTTCGTCGAGGCCTTCAAGGGCGGGGAGGATGGAGCGTTCCGGAAAATCGCTTCGCATGGCGGAGGTGAAGCCATCGAAACGTTCGCGATGATCGCGCACTTTCAACGAGCCGGTGAGAATGGCGATGACACCGTCTGTCCCATTCGCAAACAGGCCGAGAAGACGGGCCGCCGTACGTCCCGCTGCAACATTGTCCACGCCGACATAATGTTCACGGCCGGAGTGGCCGAGGTCAGAAACCAGCGTCACGGCATGCACGCCGCTTGCGCGCAGCCGGTCACAGGCTGCGCGAACCGGATCCGTATCGAGCGCGACAAAAGCCACACCATCCGGCTTACCAAGGGCGCTGGCGTCAAGTGCTGCGACCAGCGCAAGCTCGTCAAACGCCGGAACCAGAACGAGATTGATCGAGACACGCTCGGTCAGCGCGCGTTCGCTCGCAACAGCGATCTCTTCGCGAAGGCTGAGCATGAAGGTGTTGTCATTGTCGGGCACAATGAAATCGAAATGATAGAGTCGGCTGCGGGCCAGATTGGCGGCCCCCACATCGCGGACATAGCCAAGCGTATTCATCGCCTCCATCACCCGTTCACGGGTTTTGGACCGGACGCCGGGACGGTCGTTCAAAACGCGATCAACCGTGGCAAGGCTGACGCCTGCAGTGCGCGCAATATCATGAACGGTGGGTTTCATTCCTGCTCCTCCGCGCAAACCATAGGAGCAAAAATGAGGTACGTAAATCAAAAAATTTTAATTTCGATTTTTGTTGAGATATCAACAGGGTCTGGCGGTAAATTCGCGTTGGGCGAAGCAGATATGACGTAACGTGATGACGCAGATGCCAAAGGAAAGGGCGGCTTCAGCCGCCCGATCCGGTCTCTTGGAATCAATCCCAATAGGGGCGCGGTCTGTAATGCCTTGGCCGGTCCCGATATCCGTCGCGCCAGTGATCGCGGCGCCAGTCTCTTGGCGGCGGACCCCAGCCCCAGCGTGGTGGTGGCGGGCCCCATCCCCAACCGGGAGGCGGTGGTGGCGGACGGCGATATCGGGGAACACATACGCCGCGACGTGACATGCGCCAGCCGGGGCCGCACCAGTAATCCGCTTTCTGCACCAGCCCCGATTGCGCGGGCGCTTGCAGATTGCCGACCGGGTTGGCTTCGGCATTAAAGGCGAACACCGCCAGTGCCGCAGCTAAAGAAAGTACCGACACTCTCATGTCGTTTCTCCATCTCGTTTAACGGCACCAGTCTGGTCTCCCAATTGGGACTATTCGCGGCAGCTGAAATCAATTTGCCTGTACGGCGGATATAATCACGCTACCAGTGAGGCACGCCATTATTGCCCGCCCAACCGTTTCATCGTTTTCTTCAAGGTCGAAATGCTTTGATATCCCGCTTCGACACTGGCAATGGCAAGCGGTATGCCCTCCGCACGTTTACGCATGACATGCGATACCCGCAGGCGCTGCCGCCATTCGACAAAACTCATGCCGGTCTGGAGACGGAACTTGCGCGTCATGGTGCGGCGGCTCATGCCGACTTCATCCGCCCAGTCGTCAATCGTGAGATCGAGACCGGGATTATCCAGAAGGCTGCGACAAAGCTTGCGCAACGGTTTATCGGTCGGCAGCGAAACGACATAGGGCTGTTCTTTCGCCGAGCGAACTTCGTCCAGAATAAGCGCTGTCAGATGCTGGCCGCGCCCGCGCTCATCATAGAGCACCGGTTCTTCGGCCAGAGCCTGCACGCTGGCGTCCAACAGGGGGGAAACTTTCAAAACGCGCGTCGGCTCCCAATGATCGCGCAGGACCGATTCTTCGATAAAAACGGCATGCATTTCGACCGAGCCATAAATATCGACGCTGTGCGGCACATCGGGCGGCAGAAGCACGGCATAACCGCTCGGCAGCATGAAAGCGCCATCTTCGGTTTGCGCCGTCATATAGCCACTATTGCTATAGAGAAGCTCGCCGCGCCGGTGACTATGCCAGCCGGACGAGGCACTTTTCTCATAGTCGCGCCGCATCACCGCCAGAGGGCGTGCGATGTCCTGATAGTCGATGGCGTGTTTCGGTCGCGTGCGAATTTCCATTTTGGCCCAATTTGACTGAAATTGTCATATTTAAATGGAATTGCAAAATTTTGACCCGAATGCAACCAAGATTGGCCTGACTCACCAAACTGTCCCGAATATATTCGCTCGCGCAACGCATTGATATGTGTGAGTAAATTAGAATTATTCTGAATTCTGAACTTGCGCAACAATAAAAAATAATCGCTATAGCCGCTACTTTGATGGGCCGCGGGCAGTAGCCGTTTTGCAGGAACGGCAGGAGAACAGAGTTGAAGACCAGCAGGGACACCGTGCGCAATACAGATCGCATTCACAACAGCAGACGCGCCGGATCGCTGCTCAAAACCGTGCTTCTCGCTAGCGTGGCGCTTGGCGTTGTGGCCGTTCCGGCATTGGCCCAGGACACGGGCGTCATTCAGCTCAACACCATCGAGGTGCAGACCTCCGGTGACAAAGGGCCACGCGTTCCCGTCGAGGGCTATATTGCTGAATATAGCCGCGCCGCCACCAAGAGCGACACGCCGATCCGCGAAACACCGCAGTCGATTTCCGTTGTCACGCGCGACAATATGAATGATCGCGCCGTCTCGTCGGTGAGTGAAGCACTGTTGTACAGTGCCAATGTGAACGGTCAGCGTTATGGCGCGGATGTGCGCTCGGATTATTACACCATTCGTGGTTTCCCGGCTGATCTCTATCTTGATGGCATCCGTATTCCGCAGATAGCCAACCAGACCGGCGGTTATTCGGGCTTCGTGGTCGAACCCTATTCGCTCGAAAGCGTGGAAGTTCTGCGCGGTCCAAGTTCCGCGCTGTTTGGCCAGAGCAATGTCGGCGGTATCGTCAACATGGTCAGCAAGCAGCCGCAGGCCGAGGCATCCAATGAGGTCTATCTGCGTGGCGGCAGTTTCCAGCGCAAGGAATTCGGCTTCGATCTGACGGGGCCGATCAACAACGACCCGCGTTTCACCTATCGCCTGAACGGCATGATCCGCGATGCCGACACGTCCTACGATCTGGGCAAGAACAACCGTATTGCCATCAATCCGAGCTTCGCCTGGCGTCCGGATGCGGATACCAGCCTGATTGTTTCGGGCGGTTATCTCAAGGATGATCTGGGACAGGCGGGCGTGATCGTTCCGGCCTATGGCAGCGTGCTGCCGAACCCGACCGGCCAGAGTATTCCGCGTGATTTCACCGATGGCGATCCGCGCATCGCGACCTATAAGAAGGAAATCGGTTACGTTGGCTATCAGTTCGAGCATCGCTTCAACGACACGTTCACGCTGCGCCAGAACTTCCGCTATTCGCATCTGAAGACCGATTATCGCAACCTGTTTGCGGGCGTGCTGCCGACCAGTGGCTGGAATGGCAGAACGCTGCCGCGCACCAATTATCTGGCACAGCCCGAACTCGATTCAATTGCCTTCGACACGCAGCTTGAATCGCGCTTCGATACCGGCCCTCTGGAGCACACTTTGCTGGTCGGCGTTGATCAGCAATGGCAGCGCCTCGACAATTATACTGGCTCGGCGGCTGGTCCGTCGCAGGACCTGTTCAACCCGACCTTCAATCAGCCGCTGACGCCGGTGAAGGCGACGACGCGTCTTCTGCAAAACCAGTATCAGACCGGCATTTATGTGCAGGATCAGATCGAAGCAGGCAATCTGCGCGTGACGCTCGGCGGTCGCAAGGACTTTGTGAAGGTCGATTCCGAACAGACGACGCTCTCAACAGGCCGTAGCGTCGACTATGAGCAGGACCCTGAAAAGTTCACGGGCCGTGCGGGCATAGCCTATGTCTTCGACAGTGGCTTTGTGCCTTATGCGCTCTATTCGACGTCCTTCCTGCCGACGCTGACGCTAGCGGATACGCCGCTCAAGCCGACCACGGGCACGTTGAAGGAAGTGGGCATTAAATACGCCCCGGAAGGCGCGAATTACAGCGTTACACTTTCGGCCTTCGAAGCCGAACAGCAGAATGTCGTCAATCGTATTTCCGGCGTCTACTATCAGACGGACGAAGTGCGCGTACGCGGCGTCGAGCTGGAAGGCACGGCCCAATTGTGGGATCGCCTGAACCTGACGGCTGCCATGAGCTTCCAGGACTCGGAAGTCAGCGAAAGCCAGACGCCTGCCCAGATTGGCAAGCTGCCTTACACCGTGCCGAAGGATCAGCAGTCGCTGTTCGTCAGCTATAATGTGCCGCTGCCGGATAACCTCAAGGGCGATCTCGTTCTCGGCGGCGGTGTACGACGCATCGGCAAGACCGCTGGCGATACGCTGAACACCTTCTTCGTGCCGTCCTACACGCTGGTTGATGCTTTCCTGCGCTACGATCTTGGCAACTATCGCCTGCAGGTGAATGCCTATAATCTCGGTGACAAGAAATATGTGGCGGGCTGCAATTCGACCAGCCAGTGCTATTACGGTCAGGGCCGCTCCATCGTGGCGACAACGAGTGTGAAATGGTAGTGAGTTTCTCACGACGTGAATTTCTTGTGGGGGCGGCTTTGGCCGCCCTTACGTCTTCTGTTCGGGCCGAGACGCCGCGCAAGGTTGTCACGCTCGAATGGGCGGAAACGGAAATTGCGCTGTCGCTCGGCATTCGCCCTCTGGGCGTTGCTGATCTGGCGGGCTATCGCCAGTGGGTCAATATCGAGAATGACGGGCTTGCCGATGCGGCCGATGTGGGTGGACGGCAGCAGCCGAGCCTTGAAGCGCTAACACGGCTGAAACCAGACCTGATCCTCACATCGGCGTTGCGCCATAAGGCGATTGCCGAGCGCCTCAACGCGATTGCGCCGACGGTGCTGCTCGACGGCGCATCCGACAGTACCGATCTCTTGCAGGATATGAAATCAAATCTCGGCGTTGCCGCAAGTGCGCTGCAACGCCAGGCGGAAGGCAGGGCCGAATGGCAATCTTTCGAAGATGGCCTGTCGGCAGCGCGGGCGAAACTATCCGGCCCATTGCCTGTCGTGATTGCACAGCCTTTGCCCGGTGTGGCGCGATTGAGAATATTCACGACCAATTCAGCAGTGATAAAAACGCTGGTGCAAGCTGGCTTCTCGGAAGCAGTTGATCGCGGCGTGCAGCCCTTTGGTTTTACGACATTCGGGTTGGAAGAGCTTGCCACGCTAGCGCCGGAGACACGGCTTTGCCTGTTGGATGACGCGACGCCGAAGGAACTGACGGAAAGCGCGATCTGGCCGGTCCTGCCTGCGGTCAGCGCCGGTCATATTTATCATCTCGGCGGCGATATTTGGCCTTTTGGCTCGACACGCTCCATGACGCGGCTGGTTGAGCGGACGTTAGCGGCGTTAACTGCCTGATATATGAGAAAAGCCCCGGTTCAACCGGGGCTTTGTTGTTTCAGGCAACGGCGCGGGCGCATTCGCCAAGAATACGCAGTACTTCGGCGCGTTCCTCGATTTGCGGCATATGTCCGCAACGCTGGAAGATATGCACGCCGACTTTTCCGGGCAGCCCATGGGCGTGGCTGACGGGAATGACCCGATCTTCCGCACCGAAGATCAGCCGCACAGGGATCGGCAATCCGGCTATGGTTGACCGCAGATCGAAGGTCTGCGTGCCATCGGTGAAGAACCGTTCCGCAATCGCGCTTTGCGCGGCGCGCAATTCGGTATCAGCGGCCTGAGCGACTGTTGCATTGATGAAAGGCCGCGTGAGCAGGCTTTCGTCGCTGACCAGCAGTTTCAGCCAAGGGATGATGCTCGCTTCGCTTTTGGCGGCGATCAGGCCCTTGGTGAAGGCGCCGTTGATTTCAGGGCCGAGACCGGCGGACGAAATCAGCACCAGCGAGCGCACATCCACGATGCCGCGTGCGGCAACGGTCGCCGCAACGCCACCACCAAAGGAATGACCGCCAAGCAGGCAGGCGTTCACGCCAAAGGCGGCAAGTGTGGCTTCAACGGCCTCCGCGATCGCATCGATGCTGTCCGGCACTGCGCGCGTGGAAGCGCCGTGTCCGGGAAGGTCAAGCGCCAGAACCGGATGGCCGAGCGTTGCGCCCGCGAACAGGCCGCGCCACGAATTGAGGTCGGCGGCGAAACCGTGGATCAGGACAACAGGCAGTTTTCCGGCTTCACCCTCACGCAGCCAGACTGCATTGAGCGGTGCAGCGGAACCGGCGGTAGGTCTTCGTCCGGGGGGGGCAGCCGGTTGGCTTACAGCGCCAGCCGCAACCGCAGCTTGGGCAGAGCCAATCTTCGCCTCGACATCCTTTTTCTGGACGCGTCCCTTGGGGCCGGAACCTGCAATCGCCTCAAGATCGATACCAGCCTCCCGGGCCAGCCGGCGTGCAAGCGGCGTTGCACGCACGGCTGTGTCCTGAGCGGTAGCACCTTGGGAGGCAGAAACGACCGGTTCGACAGGTGGGGGGCCATCCTCCCGAACCGGTACTGGCGCGCTCTGCGAGGGAGCAGGCTGCGCATCGGCGGGGCGCTCAACGGATGGTGGTGCTTTGCGCTCTTCGCCTTCTTCGTAAATCCACGCGACAGCCTGTCCGACCGGCACAACAGTGCCTTCGGCAACACTCACATCTGCAAGAATGCCGCTGGCCGGTGCGTCCACTTCCATGGCCGCCTTGTCGGTTTCGATTTCGAACAGGAGCTGGCCTTTGGTGACGGTATCGCCATCCTTGGCGTACCAGCGCGAAATCTGGCCGGTCTCCATATCCATGTCGACTTTCGGCAGGATGACTTCCACTGCCATGGTCAGCGCACTCCCCTGGCAAGATCGCGGGCGCTTTTGAGAATGTCCGGCACCTGCGGCACGGTCGCGCGTTCAAGATCGGGATTGTAAGGGATCGGCGTCTCGGCGCCGCCAAGGCGGACAATCGGGGCGTCGAGATAATCGAAAGCATCGCTTTCGGCGACGATTGCAGAGATTTCCGCGCCGATGCCAAGCGTTTTCACGGCTTCATAGACGCAAAGCAGCTTCGAGGTTTTCTTGACGCTTCTGATGATCGTGTCGCGATCAATCGGGCGCACGGTGCGCAGATCGATGACTTCGACGTCGATGCCTTCCTTGGCCAGTTCTGCCGCCGCATCCAGCGCCTTGTGCACCATAATTGCGGTCGCGACGATGGTGAGATCGCGGCCCTCGCGCACCACTTCGGCCTTGCCGATGGGAACGGTATAATAGCCTTCCGGCACCGGCCCCTTCATCTTGTAGAGCAGCTTGTGCTCAAAAATCATCACCGGGTCGGGGTCTTCGACAGCTGCAAGCAACATGCCCTTGGCGTCATGCGGGGTGGAAGGCTGCAGAACCTTCAGGCCGGGCACGTGGCCGAGCCAGGCTTCGAGGCTCTGGCTGTGCTGTGCGGCGGCGCCCGTGCCGGAACCGGCGGGAAAACGCATGACCAGCGGCACCGAAACCGCGCCACCCAGCATATAGCGGATTTTTGCGGCCTGATTGACGATCTGCTCCATGGCGAGCGCGGCAAAGTCGGAGAACTGGAATTCGAAAATTGGGCGCATGCCGGTCAGCGCTGCACCGACGGCGACGCCCGCACCGCCCAGTTCGGAAATCGGGGTATCCATGACGCGGTCTTCGCCGAAGCGATGCACGAGATCGCCGGTTACCTGAAACGCGCCGCCATAGACGCCGATGTCCTCGCCCATCAGGAAAACACGGTCGTCGCGCTCCATGGCAATCGCCATGGCTTCCTGAATGGCTTGCGAATAGCTCAACTCGCGGATGGTGGTGTCCATGATCAGATTTCGTCCGTATATACGTCGCGGGTCAGGTTGGTGAGGTCGGGAGAAGGGCTGTTGCGGGCATATTCAATCGCGTCAGCGATTTCCTTCTCGACATTGGCCCGAATGGCTTCGATCTCCTTGTCGTCGATCACGCCATAAGCCTTCAGATCGGCTTCGAAATGCGCGATTGGATCGCGATTATTGGCCCAATCCTCGATCTCTTCCTTGGTGCGATAGCGGTTGCGGTCGCTCTTCGAATGACCACGCAGACGGTACGTCTTGTTCTCGATCAGCGACGGGCCTTCCCCGCGCCGCGCACGCTCCACGGCCTCGTTGATGGCTTCGGCAACGTCGGAAAGGTTGTTGCCGTCCACGACCTTGCCCGGCATGGCATAGGCCGATGCGCGGTCCGCGACATTCACCACCGCCGTTGAACGCTTGGTTGAAGTAGACATGCCATAGCCATTGTTTTCGCAAACGAAAACGACCGGCAACTTCCAGACGGAAGCCATGTTGAGCGCTTCATGGAAAGCGCCTTCATTGTTGGCGCCATCGCCGAAGAAGGACACAACAACCTTGTTGCTCTTCTGCTTCTTGGCGGAAAGCGCAGCACCCACTGCAATCGGAATGCCACCGCCGACAATGCCATTTGCGCCGAGATTGCCTTTGGATACATCAGCAATGTGCATGGAGCCGCCGCGACCCTTGCAATAGCCGGTTTCCTTGCCGAAGAACTCGGCAAACATGCGCTTCACATCGGCGCCCTTGGCGATGCAATGACCATGGCCGCGATGGGTCGAGGTGATCATGTCATCTTCGGTCAAAGGCAGGCATGAACCCATGGCGCTTGCTTCCTGTCCGATGGACAGGTGCATCGTGCCGTGAATCAACCCCCGCGTGTAACTTTCTTCCGCGCCTTCTTCGAAGCGGCGGATGAGATACATCTTGTGCAGCGCTTCCTTCAGCTGTTCCGGAGAATAGGTGCGGAAAGCGAAGGGCAGGTTGTGGCGATCTGCGGCCTGCGCGTCAATCTTTCTGGCCTGAACCATGGTGCGGCTCCTTATGCTCCGTAAACGAGCTTGTCCTGGCGGGCGCGCAGTTCGGCGATCTTCGATCCCGGCGCGACGGCAGCATTGTCATAGGTGATGAGTTCGCCCTTCCTGATCGGCTTTGTCACGCTGCCGCCCTGAAGAAGACCGCAGGGGATGGCATGCGCTGTACGCGCTTCGCCAGACGTCATGATCCAGGCGCGGTAGCAATATTCGCCAATGGCATCGAGCTTTTCGCCCGGCTGCATATCCTTCTTGGCCACAGCGCAGACTTCGGCCACCGGCTTTGCCAGGGGCACCATGTCCGGCTTGCCGTAAAGCACGACACGGGCGCAGGTGAGGGGAACTTCGAGCGAGGTCAGGTGATAAGGGCGGTGGAAGGTGAAGTAAGGGCCTTTGCCCATTTTCAGATCTTCCATGCGTTCCGAAACACGCGGATGCGACATGTCGGCCACAACGAAGACGCCGGGCGCAACACCCTTGCCGATGGAGTAATCCACGACGCCGACTTTCGAAAGCACACCGCCGTCCTTTTCAGGAATCAGCGTCTTGTTGAGCTGGTCGAGCGTTGCGGCTGGGCCGTGCATACCCGGCTTGTCGGGCACAAGGCCCGTGGCATTGGCGATGGCTGCCATTTCCACCATGGTCTTGGAGCCATCGACGAACTCCACCAGCATACGCACATTCATGTTGCGGCGTTTGGCTTCTTCCAGATAATCGTCGGGAATGGCGTCGATATTGAGCGGGTTGTTCTTGCCCTTGCCAGCGGCAACGATGGGATGCCCCATGGCTGAAACGAACTCGATCAGTTCCATGCAGGACGATGGTTCGTCGCCGGCACCCAGCGAATAGGTGACGCCCAGACGGTCGGCTTCTGCCTTGAGGTAGGCACCGATGGTGACATCGGCTTCGACATTCATCATGACGAGATGCTTGCCATGTTCCATGGCGCGCAGGCCGATTTCCGCGCCGACAGCCGGAACGCCGGTGGCGTCGATGACCACATCGATCAAATCATTTTCGAGGATCAGACTGGCATTGTCCGTAACGGCGACCTTGCCGCCTTCCATGGCCGAGGTCAGGTCGGAAGCGTTTGAAACTTGCCTGCCGTGGCCTTCTTCCTGATAGGCGATATCAACCGCTTTCAAAGCGTTCGGAACACGCAGTTCGGAAATGGCGCCGATTTCGATGCCGGGCATATGCGCCACGCGGGTCACGATGTCGGTGCCCATTTCGCCGGAGCCGATCAGCCCGATACGGATCGGCCGTCCGCTGTCCGCACGCGCTTGCATATCACGTGCCAAGCCCGTCAACGCCACATTCGTCGCCATCTTTTCCTCCTGATGTTCCTCCAGACGCCTTCGCGCCTCTCTTCCTTTACCCGATAATGAACATTTGTTTCCAAGTCAATACGAGTGTACATTTATCACGCGCCACAGACCTGTTATTCCTTACCGTGCTTTATCGCTTGTGAACAAACATTGGTCTGCTATAAAAAACAAATGTTCTGCCCGGTGTTTCAAAATGCAACACAACAAAATCTTGTGGGGGCATGCGGCGCGGAACTTGATACAAGCGTTCGAACGGCCTGGCATTCGTTGGAGGATGGCCGGGGGGAGGAGAAAACTATGGACGCATTTCTAAGCGGCCTGAAATCGGCCATCGATACGTTGGGAGCGACGGTCCTGCTCCCTATCGTCATTTTCATTATAGCCGTGGTTCTTGGCGCAAAGGTGGGCAAAGCCTTCCGCGCTGCCGTGACCATCGGCGTCGCCTTCATCGGTATCAACCTCGTATTGGGGCTGATGTTCACCTCCATTGGCGAGGTGGCTCAGGCGATTGTTACCAATACGGGCATCAAGCGCGATATCGTCGATGTGGGCTGGCCTTCGGCTGCGGCCATCGCTTTCGGTTCGTCCGTGGGGCTTTGGGTCATTCCGGTCGGCATTCTGGTCAACATCGCGCTGCTTTTGATGCGCTGGACCCGCACGCTCAATGTCGATGTTTGGAACTTCTGGCACTTTGCCTTTGTCGGCTCGCTTGTCGTCGCCGCAACGGACAATCTCGCCTATGGCATTATCGTTGCAGCTCTTGTTGCGGCTCTGTCGCTGCTGTTCGCTGACTGGTCGGCACGCGCCGTACAGCAGTTCTATGGCGTTCCGGGCGTTTCCGTTCCACACCTGGCATCGGCGCAGATTCTGCCGATTGCCATCGTGCTCAACTGGATCATGGATCGCATTCCGGGCATCAACAAGATCCACATCAGCACCGAAACCATCGAACGCCGTTTCGGCGTCTTCGGCGAGCCGGTGGTTCTGGGCCTGATTATCGGTCTCGTGCTTGGTCTCATCGCTTTCTACAATTCAGGCGATTTCGGCCATGTGCTGGCCAAGGTGCTGGGCACCGGCATGACGCTTGCCGCCGTGATGCTGCTTCTGCCGCGCATGGTCAAAATCCTGATGGAAGGCCTGCTGCCGGTTTCTGATGCCGCACAGGAATTCGTGCGCAAGCGCACCGGCGATCGCGAATTGCTGGTCGGTCTCGATTCGGCAATCCTGATCGGCCATCCGGCTGCGATCTCGTCGTCGCTGATCCTTGTGCCGATTGCGATCATCCTGTCGGTGATTCTGCCGGGCAACCGCGTCATCCTGTTCGCCGATCTTGCGGTTATTCCGTTCATCGTCGCCATGACTGCGCCGCTGTTGAAGGGCAACGTGTTCCGCATGGTTGTCGTCGGCACGGTGACGCTCGCCATCGGCTTCTATGTGGCCAATGCGCTGGCTCCGCTCTTCACGAGCGCTGCCGTGTCGTCTGGCTTCAAGCTGCCGGAAAACGCGTTGCAGATTACTTCTGTGGTCGACGGCTTCCTGTGGGTGCCTTATGTCATCATCGCCGCAATCCAGTGGTTGGGCGTTGTTGGAATCGCGGTTCTTGCAGTCGTCATCGCCGCAGCGTTCATTCTCTATCGTCGCAACACCGACGGTTGGGAACGCGCTGCCGGTGCGGAAGACGAACCAGCCGAGCAGAACAACTGGTAAGGCGCAAAAGCAATATTGGCCGCATACCGGAGAGGTATGCGGCTATCTGCAATGGAGGATGGAATGGCGAACGGCCTGATGGCTTTTCTCGACCCCGAAGCGATTGAGCTGCAGAGCGAGGCCAAAACCAATGAGGAAATTATCCGTATTCTGGCGGCGAAGCTGGAACGGCTCGGCTATGTAAAGCCCAGCTATGCGGATGCGGTCGTGAAGCGGGAACAGACCATGCCAACCGGTCTGCCGCTGGAGCGCGAAGAAAACGTTGCCGTTCCGCATACCGATCCTGAGCATGTCCTGAAAGCGGGCATCGCTTTTGCGACGCTGAAATCTCCTGTCATCTTCTCCAATATGGAAGATCCGGAAGAGGACGTTCCGGTCGGGTTTGTTTTCCTGCTTGCCATCAATGACAAGGACAAACAGATCGAGACCTTGCAACAGGTGATGGCGACCATTCAAAATGAGGACGCGCTCGAGCATCTCAAGAAATCGCGCACATTGAGTGACGTGGAAGCCGCGCTCGGTTAATCGGAGGAACCAAAATGGCCAAAATGAAAACGATTCTCTTTGCCTGCGGCACCGGCGTCGCAACATCCACTGCCGTGAATGCTGCCGTCACCGAAGAGATGAAAAAGCGCGGGCTGACCTTCAACGCCCAGCAGGCCAAGGCGACCGAAGTGCCGTCTCTGGCTGACAATGTGGATTTCATCGTTTCCACGACGCCTATTTCCGCTGCAGTCGAGAAGCGGGTCATCAAGGGCCTCGCATTCCTGACCGGCATCGGCAAGGACAAGGTTCTGGACGAAATCGAAGCCGAATTGCGCAAGTAATTTCGGCCCATTTCAAAGGGCGCTTTCGTGAAGGATCACGAAAGCGCCCTAACTATTTGTATTCTCATTACTGAGCGGTTCAGTTCGGAACGGAATGTCCGATGCGCCGGAGCATTTCGGCGGCACTTTCCTCGTCGGTGATGAACACCGTTGGACGCAGAAGTTTCATCGCGCCAAGAAGCGCTTCGATCTTTTCCTTGCCGCCGGAGGTCAGGATGCGTTGCGGTGTGTTCTGCAAGCTTTCGATGCTGGCCGACATGACGCGCTCATGCACCGGATCATCGACGATGCGGCCATCGGCGTCGTAGAAATGGAACAGAACGTCGCCGACCGCGCCATTGGCGCGCAGGGATTGTTTCTGCTCTTCATCGACGAGCCCCACGCGGTAGGACGTGCTGCTGGCGGTCTCAATGCCGCCAATGCTGAGCAACACCATGTCGAGATCTTCCGCCATGTTCAGCACCGTGTTCAGGCCACAGCGCTCAATCAGGGCTGTGCGAGTCTCCTTGCTGTCCACAAGGGCGGGCGCGGGGATAAGGTAGCCTTCGCCTTGCAGCATCTGCGCGAACTGCCAGGCAAATTCGGGCGGGTTGGAGCGTCGTGGCTGCACAATGCCGCCGAGAAGCGAAATGACCTTGAGATCGTTCACCGGACGCGAGCCGATATGCTGCAAGGTGCTGGACAAAGTGCGGCCCCAGCCGACACCAATGCGCATGCCGTGCTGGATTTTTTCCGACAGATAAGCGCCGGTCGCCGCGCTGATCGGAGGAATCGGATCGGTCTCGGCAGAGGAGAGGGGCGCGACAATGGCCTGCTCCAGCCCGAAAGCCTTTTCAAGCGCCGCTTCCAGCGCGGTCAAAGCCGAAAGCTTGCCTTCGATGGTGATCTTCACCTCGTTGCGGGCGCGGGCATCGGCAAGAAGACGGACAATGGTCACACGGCCAACGCCCAACGCATCCGCAATATCGCTCTGGGTCATCTGCTCGACATAATACATCCACGCCGCACGGGTTCTGAGGCGGCTGGTGCGGTTTTCCGCTGCAACGCCTTCGGATCCCACCAGAAGGTCGTTGGTTTCAGCTGCGTTCCGTTTCCCATTGGCGGTCTTTCTCAAATCGATTCCCCAAAATTCTTACAGTTTGCGTCTTTGTGATATGGACCCTATTGCTTTTCCGGGACGAGGAAAACAATACTTCTTTTGTATCGGTTAAGATACGATTGTTGGCCTCGCAGGGAGGGACGACCGGCATGCTGCGCACACTTTCCGATGAAATCGCCGTCAATCTGAAAGACCGTCTGCGTGACGTGCGCTATGTGATCAGGCGCGCCCGGCAAAGTTCGCGTGCGCCCGAAACCAGCCTGCCTGCGCCGGAAGCGCTTCTGGGCCATGCCGCAGGCGTGATGGATACGGCGCTGACCGCCGCCGAAGCGATCTCAATCTCGATTATTTCGTCTGAACCGGCCAAACATCATGGCGCGCCACAGATGCGCAGCCTATCCTTTTATTTCGGCACCGGCGCGGAAGGTGTGCGCGGTTTCCGCAGCGATATGTATTATTTCCTCAAGGGAACGATGCGGCGCTACGGACTTGAAAACGCACTTATCCACGAAGCGGCTTTTTCGGTCATCCACGGGCGTCTGTTGCGCAAGCATGCGGAACTTCTGCGCGATCCTCTAAAGGTTGCACAGGCGCTGGCCGCGCTTTATCTGGAAGCGCTGGCTGAAAGCCCTGTCCGCTTGACGTCGTTGGAAGTCTCGTGCGACCCGGAAAATCTGCGCAAGGCGGAAGTGGTCGGGCTTGCGGCAGCTTGCCTCGCTTGCGGGCTGGCGACCGTAAAACCTGCTGATCTCGCCGATATCGATCCGCTGGAAAGTGTATTCATGGTGCTGGAGGCACGCTATGAGCGGCTGGTGGATGCGGCAGAAACCCACGACGCGAAGAAGCTCGAAACCCTCTTCGCGACGCTGATTGCCCACCTACCTTAAGTCGCCGAACAGATCGGCGATGATTTTCTTGGCGCGGGGAATGGAAGCCGGGCTCATGCTGAGCTCGGTCAGTCCCATGCGGATAAATTCCGGTATCAAATCCGTCTTGCCTGCCGCTTCCCCGCACATGCCAACCATGATGCCCGCTGTCGTGGCTGCTTTCGCGGTCATTTCAATGGCCGCCATTACAGCTGGATGATGCACGTCGTTGAGCCTCGCGATCGTCGGGTTGAGACGGTCTGCCGCCATGACATATTGCGTCAGATCATTGGTGCCGATGGAGAAGAAGGCGGATTCCCTGGCCAACTGATCGGCTGCAAAAACCGCTGCCGGTGTTTCGATCATAACACCCAGTTCAAACGTGCCGTAAGGCTTGCCTTCTGCTGTCAACTCGCGCTCGCATTCGGCAATCAGGCTTTTTGTCGCCCGGATCTCCTCGATATCGGAAACCATCGGCAACATGACCTTCAGTTTGCCGTGCACTGAGGCGCGAAGCAGGGCGCGCAATTGCGGCTTAAATACCTCCGGGCGGTCAAGGCACATGCGGATGCCGCGCCAGCCGAGGAACGGGTTTTCCTCCTCGGGAAACTCGATGCCGGCGACGGGCTTGTCACCGCCGATATCGAGTGTGCGGACAATGACAGACTGGGGGGCGAAAGCGCGCAGAAGTGATGCATAGGTTTCCATCTGCATGTCTTCGGACGGCAAATGGATATGCTTCATGAACAGAAGCTCGGTGCGGAACAGGCCGACGCCCATCGCGCCTGCGGTCTGGGCCGCTTCGATTTCCTCCAAAGCGCCGAGATTGGCCGCAACCTCAATCACCACGCCATCGGCGCGGCGCGGCGTATAGTCACGATACTTGTCCAGCGCACGTTGTTCTTCAGTGGCCTTGGCAATGCGGCTTTCGATTTCGGCCAGAACGGTGGCATCCGGGTCGTGATGGACAATGCCCGCACTGCCATCGACGGCAACCTGTCGCGCTGTCTTCAGTCTATGAACAGCGTCGCCAAGGCCAAGCACTGCCGGGATTCCGTGCGTGCGCGCGATGATCGCGACATGCGAGGTCGCGCCGCCATGGCCGCAAACCACGCCGCGAATGCGCTTCAGGGGTGCGCGGGCCAAGTCCCAAGCGCCGATGTCTTCGGCGATTAGAATGGCTCCATCCGGTAGTCCGTCGAGATTGAGGTCTTCCTGACCGAGTAAGGCGAGACAAATCTGGCGGCTGATTGCGTGCACATCGTCGGCGCGGGCATTGAGATAGGGATCGTCGAGATTTGCGAATTGCTGCGCGACCGTCGAGGCAGCGCCGAGCGTGGCCGAGACCGCATCCATGCCGCCGCGAATAAGGGCGAGTGCTTCGTCTCGCAGGCTGTCGTCGGAGGCAATATCCTTCAATGCAGCAACGATGCCGCGATCACTTTCGGCGAGATCGCCGCGCGCGAGCGAATGTTCCATCCGCTCTTGAACAGTTGCAACAGCGGCCTCATAACGGCTGATTTCCGGTGCGATTTCGTGAGGTGCCAGCTTGCCGGTGCCGGGCGTGATTTCGGCAGGGAAAAACGGAAACGCCTCGCCAAGCGAAAGACCTTCACTGGCGGCAACGCCCTTGATCTGGCCTTCCGGCAACGCTGCAATCGCAACACTCGCGACCGGGACGACGACGGGCGCAGTCTCCACCACCGCAGCAACGGCTGCGCCGTCATTTTCCTCAAGCCCCGCGCGCGGGTTTTCGAGATAGCCGATCAGCGCTTCCAGTGCTTCAATCGCGTCAGCCCCTTCGGCGCTGACGGTGACTTCGTCATTTTCCTTCACGCCAAGCAGCATGAGCTTAACGGAGCTTTTCGCGCTGACGCTTTTGCCGCTCTTTGCGATCTCGATATTGCACTCGAACCCCTTGGCGAGCTTGACGAAACGGGTGGCGGGGCGCGCATGCAGCCCTTCATGCACCCGGACGATGGTGGAGCGTTCCATTTGAGAGCCTTGGATCATGAATGCTTCTTGAGATCAGTCGCTGATGACGATCATATGTCCTTCGCGCAGAACGGCAACCAGAGCGGCGCCGTCAACTTCGCTGGCACAGATTTCGCCCGGACGGTCGGTCGAGTCGGCCCCGGTAAACGATATCACCACATGACCGATGTCGCGCACTTTCTGCCAGGCGCTTGTTCCAACAGCCGTTATGTTCGCCGTAATGTCGCCAATGGTGATCAGCGCGCCAACCGGCGGCGCAGCTTCCTGCGGACCATCTTCGACTGCGTGCATCACCGAGACTTCCGCCAGTTCGGGCGGGGAGCCCTCTGCAAACAGGATCAGAACGCCGCCTTCGGCGAGATCAGCCACTTCGGGACCAATTGCGGTGATCCGTGTCTTGAGATGTATCGGCATGGCGGCAGTCCTTTTCAATTTCACTCAACCGACATCCTCCAAAAATTGGGGAGATGAGGATGCCGAAAATTAAGGGCAGAGATTGGGAGGAGCGGCCCGCCGCTTTGATGCGACGAGCCAGTTTGCGTCAAAGCACGGCGAGGCTGACGAGCCAGGCGATGAGCACCGAGACAGGGCCCATGATCTGGCGGCTGATCAGGATCGCAGGCACGCCGATTTCAATCGTCTTCGGTTTGGCTTCGCCGAGCGCCAGACCCACCGGCACGAAGTCGCAACCGACCTGCGTGTTGTAGGCGAAGAGCGCGGGCAGGGCCATTGCCGGAGCGATGGTGCCATTGGCAATCTGCGGGCCGATAATGGCCACACCCACTACCTGCGCGATGACTGCGCCCGGCCCAAGGATCGGAGACAGGAACGGCAAGCCGCAGATAGCCGACAGCACAAGCAGGCCAATGATATTGTTGGCGAGTGGTCCCATCGGCTGGGCAAGAATATCGCCGATGCCGGTGTAAAGAATGAGACCGATCAGCATCGTCACGAAAGCCATGAATGGCAGAACGTTGCGGATGACCTGATCGATGGTGCGACGACCGGCATTGAAGAAAATGCCGACGACACGGCCCATGACGCGGCCGATCCGGCTGATCAGTCCGACAAGGCCGCCATCATTCGAAGTATCGATCGGCGCTGCCGGCTTTTCGTCGGCCTTGGCGCCGGCAGCCCCAAAGGAAGCGGCGGCGGCAGGAGCCTCGGAGCCATCAGCAGGAACGACATTTTCTGGCTTTACGCCGGAGACATAAATGTCTTCGGTGATAAACTGCGCCAGGGGACCTGACTGGCCGACTGGCGTCAGGTTGACGGTCGGGATGCGCTTGCGCGGATAGACGCCGCAACGGGCGGTGCCGCCGCAATCGACCACGACGACAGCCATTTCGCTTTCAATGGGCGGAGCGCGGAAACCGTCTACGGCTTCGCCTCCGGTCATTTCCGCGATCTGTCTGGCGAGCGGATGAATGCCGCCGCCGGTCACGGATACGATCTTGCTACGCTGTTCGGTGGGCTGGATGACAAGCGGTCCGCCCCAGCCACCGGAGCCATGGGAAATTCTAACGGATTTGTAGGTTTTGGCCATGATGTCCTCCCGCGCCTTAAAGCTCGATGCCCTGACGGCGCGCCATGATGGCGGTGATGCGTTCGGTGAGCATGCCTTTGAGCAGGATCACGACGAGGCCGACGATGGCGTACCAGATGGCCACATTGATATGATAGCCATTGGCGACAGCGCCTTTCTTTTCCAGTTCAAGCAGCGCCACGAGTACGCCACCCCAGACGAAATATTCGCCGGGATTGATATGCGGGAAGAGGCCAAGTGGCGGATGCACATAGGACACTGCCGCGTCGTAAAAGGCAGGCTTGTGCTTTTCCTCAAGGAACGAACCGAAGGTATAGGCCATCGGATTGGTCAGGAAGAACACCGACAGCACCGGCAGAACCGTATAACGGGTTAGCGCGATGCGGCCCGCCCCCTGTGCCAAACCGTGCACGCGCTTTTCGCCGACGAGTTCGGTGATCGCGTAGAAGGCGGTCATCAGAACCACCAGGGTCGGAATGATGCCGGTCACGAAACCGGAAAACACTTCGCCACCCTTTTGGAAAATACCGATGAAGTGCTTGCCGATCGAGGCCAGCCAGCCCAGCTGTTCTTCTTGAGTGACGTTTTGCAGTCGTTCCTTGAACTGATCGACAGTCAGATTGTCCGTGCCGGTTGCCTGTGCAAGCTGCACAAGGTTATCGCTACCGTGTTCGACGGCTAGCTTGCCGTGAAACACCGCGTCCGTTGCTATGTTGGCGGCCATCTGGCTCGCCACATGCAAGGACTGTAAGGTCGTATCGGCGCCTTGCGCCAGCATTGCAGCTATAGACATTTCTCCTCCTCCACGCCCGTCCTCGTCGGGCGATACCCCTTGAACATTGCCACCCAGTTCACGGTTGGATACACGCTCAGGCGTGCGCCAGCTTCAGTCCGTCGAGAGACGTGCCGTCGGATTGTTCGCGGATGCGATCGATCTGGTCCATCGCCTGCTTTGCGGCAACATTGACAGGCGACTTTTCGAGCGCTTCCTGTTCACGCCGCAAGGCATTGAGCGGCATGCCCTCATAGGCTTCCTGCCGCTTGAACTTTGCGAACACGGTTCGTCCGCTCATTTCGAGAAAGCGCCGGACCTTCAGGTCGCGGTCAACCACGATCATGACAATGACGCCTTTGCCGAAGCGCCCGCGCACATGGCCTGCACCCACGAATCCGTCAGAGTAGCGGGATGTGACGCCTTTCAGCACGTCGGAGTAATGGCGCATCTGAAACCAGACGCCCAGCGACTGCACTCCCCATAAAAGAGCCAAAGCCAGTAAAGCCCATTGCCAGATAGCCATTTTCTCCTCCTCCACCGGAGGCTTCGTGCGTCTTTGAGCGCCGCCAGTCTCCGTCTCTTCACAGAACATTTGTTTTCTGAAATGTCAATATGTATAATTATGAGGTGAAGATTGCGGGAAGGACAAGCTGACAACGGTAGCGGTTTCGCATATGGTCTTTCGGCATTGGAGGCGTGGAATATGGATTTGCTTTTGAAGAACCAGATGGCATCGATGCCGGACTTGCGGCGTCGCTTGCGGCAGTTGCGCTGGTTCAGGGCGACGTTTCGCAAACACGCCAGTCTTCTCCATGATGTCTATGGTGTCGATTATGAGATCGACGAGCAGAAACTGACGGAAGCTTTTCTGAACTGGGTAGAACTGGTCGAGCAGAACAAGCGATATGCCAAGGTGGACCGCAAGGATTTCATCACCTTTGCCGCCGGGCTGGTTCTGCGTGAACTGATCCGCCTGTCGCCTGCCCGGGCGTTATCGATCCCGAAGGCGAACGAGGGCGAGAATACGCCGCAACACGACATTATCGCCTTCTGGCCGGAGGGGTTCCTCTATACCAATTACTGCATTTGCGCGATTGCCGCCGTGCAGGAGCAGGAATTCGGCGTGGCACAGGATATCGACGCCTGTGCGGACGATTTGCGAACCTGGTGGTCTTACCGGGAAAACGTGGCCGACATGCCGGGCTATGCGATAGCCTTCCTCGACAAGTTTCTGGGTGGCGAGCCGAACTGGGTCATGCCCGATCTCGCCTCGGCCCGCGTGGCGGTGCAGCGCGCGCTTGGCGCGCAAAATCCGTCAGGCGCGATAAAGGGTTAGCGCCTTTACCGGAAGTGGCCCGTCAGCTTGACGGGCGCGGCGGCAGACCGGCGCGTGCGCGCATTTTGTCGAGCAGGGCGGCTGCAATCGGCTCGTAGTTTTCGTCGAAGTGGTGGCCACCCGCCAGTTTCATGACGTCCATGCCCTTCAACTCGCTTGCCGTGCAGGCGGTGTCGTCTTCCTCCTCGCCATAGACGCAGACGACGCGGTCGAGCGGAATGCTGGAAATTGCCGGAACGACATCCTTGTCGCCATCCATGCCAAGCCAGCCTTCGATAGAGACCTGAAAGGTTGTCGTGGTTTCGACACCAAGCAGCCCGATCATTTTTGTGCGGTCCTGAATGGCTGGATCGAGATATTTCCACGCGAAGGGGAAAGTATCGGCCCCGAAGGAATAGCCAAGCACCGTAACAGGCAATTTCCCTGCCGGATCGGCCTTCCTGATCATTGCCGTGGTGTCTTTGGCGATTTCTTCCGGTGTGCGCTCCGACCAGAAATAGCGCAGAGAATCGACGCCGATGACATGCACGCCATGCGCTTGCAGCCATTCGCCGATGGATTTGTCGAGATCGCGCCAGCCGCCGTCACCTGAATAGAAGACCGCGACCATCTCCGCATTGCCGCCCTTGGCGGGAAGATCGACAATCGGCAGGGCTTCATTCTTGGCGTCCTGATCAGCCATGGCGACAATGTTATCAACCGCCATTTTCATGCGCGCCGGGAAATCCTTGGCGCTCTGGAGAACGGCGATATTTTGTTGCCGTGCTTCGACCGGGTTGTTGGTCTCCGTTCCGGGAGGGGCGACCACCAGAGCAGGTGCTGGTATCTGGGCGCCAAAAGCATAGGTAAATGCACCATCCGGTGTTTTCGTCGCAGCCGCCTTTTCTGTACAGGAGGGCAGGCGGGTTTTCGCCGGGGCAGGGTCGAGCGAGACAGCGCCCGCAATGGTCGCATCGGGCGAATCCGACGCCGCGGCATAGGCAATCGTCGCACCCTGGCCGATGCCGGTCAGCACCGGATGGAAATAGACATCGAGATCAAGCCCGCGCAGCGCTTCCTTGGCGATGGCCTCAAAATCGGAGTCGAGATAGTTGCACTCGCCGTCTTCCTTATCGAGCGAAGCCCGCCATGGGCCGAGTTCAACCGGCAAAACGATCATGTTTTTCGCAAGCAACGCGTCCATATAGGCGCGCTCCTTCTCGCCGATGCCCGCCTCGTCGCTGAGAAGGATGGTAAGTCCGACCGGGTCACCGTTCGGCATATAGACCGGGATGTTCGACAGCCGTTCGGCGCTTGCATGAACGACCGGCTCCTCGGAGCCTGTAAGTTTGGTCCACATGCGGGCGATCTTGCCAGTATGCAGCGACGCGTAAACGCCCGCCGCTCCAAGCAGCACAAGCCCGACCACGGTAAAGAGGACGCGTTCTTTCTTCATTTACGGATGAACTCCAGTGGGCTGCCGTTGATCAGGGTTGTGGCGTCGAGAAGGGCGCGCGGTGTTTCCAGTCCGCCGGGGCAGACCATATAATGCGGGGTCCAGACAGGATCGAATTTTTCCTTGAAGGCCTTCAATCCGTCGAAATGATAGAGGTCCGCACCGCGCTTGTAGATGAAGGAGCCGAGCCGGTTCCAGCGCGACGCAAGCCTGCTGCCGCTCAGTCCGGCAAGCGGGGCCGCGCCGAGATTGAACCACTGGTAGCCTTCGTTTTTGCTATACATGAGCAGCTTGGCGAAAAGCGCATCCATCAGCAGCTTGTGCACATTGGGCATATAGCGCATCAGGTCCACGGTGATCTCGTATTTGTTTGCGCCGCGCCACAGATTGGCAAAGGCCACGATCTCGCCTTCGCTTTTCAGCACGGCGACATCGAAGCGCTGCATATAGTCGTCATCGAAATAGCCGAGCGAGAATCCCTTTTCGCTGCCGGATTTGAAATCGAGCCAGGCGTCGGAAATTTCACGCAGGCGCGGGAGGATCGGTGGAATGTCAGCCGCCCGAATAATTTCGAAGGTGAGGCCGTCCTTGTCGACCTTGCGGTCGGCATAGCGGAATGGCTGGCGACGCGGCCCTTCCAGTGAAAAGTCCGTCAGGTTCACGCGGGCCACTTCGCCCAGTTTCAGCGCGACAAGCCCCATGTCGAGAAACAGCGGCAGGCTTTGCGGGCCAACGCCGTAGAAAACCGTGCGCAGCGCTAATCTGTCCGCAAGCGCGTGAAACGACCAGGCCGTTTCCTTGCCGGTTTCGGGGTTGCCGATCGGCTCGCCGAGCGCGATCAGGCTGCCACCGGATTGGGCATACATGATGAAGGCGCTGTTATCCGGTGCGAGCAGAAACTGCTTGTCGCCCAACATGGCCAGCGCCGCGTCCGTATGCGGACATTCCGCCACCAGAGGAGGCACTGCTTCGGGGATCGAATAATCGACCTTTCGCCTGCGATGGCTGTTGCGGTTGATGATCGAATGCAGGCCGACAGCGGCGACCACTGCAAAAACCAGCACGGTCGCCCGCAGGAAGCGTGGCGCATTACCGCTCCATGCGAAATCCCACCACAGATCGCTCGAATATTCGACGTGCCGGTAAACGAAGAAGCCAAGCCATGTGGAAACAAGCACCGTGGTGCCGACTGTGGTGATCCAGTTCCAGCTCAGTTCGAAAGGTCCGGATATCGGGCGGCGATAGAAGGAATCACGAAAATTCCAGAGCGTTAAAGCGAAGATGCACAGAATGACGGCTTCTTCCCAGTCGAGGCCCTTGGCGAGTGAAAACACCGCTCCGCTGAGGAGCAATGTCATCGCCGCAACCCACGCTCGCTCCAGCCGCTTGGAAAGGCCGCGCGCAACGATGAGCAGCGCGACGCCCACGAGGCTTGCCGCCAGATGCGACATTTCCATCAGGAATTCAGGCACGATGTCGGACAAAAGCTCAACGCGATAGCGCAAATTGGGTGTCGCGCCCGAAATGAGCAGGATGATGCCGCCCAGAAAGATGATGCCAGCGGAAAGGCTTGGCACCAGAGGCTCGAACAGGCGTTTGGCGAAGGCGGCCTGTTTGCCCAGCATCTGACGCCGCCGCATCGCTTCCCAGACGAGAATGCCAGCCGTTGCCACGACGAGCGGCATGACCGTGTAGATGATGCGATAGGCGAGAAGTGCTGCGATGGCGTCCGGTTTTCCGCCGAGGCCCAACCCGGCGATGATCGTTGCTTCGAAGGCGCCGAGGCCGCCGGGCGCGTGGCTGGCGATGCCGAGAACAATGGCGATCACATAGACGAGTGCGAAGACGGCGAAACTTGGCACTGCATCAGCGGGCATCAGGACGTAGAGTGTGGCCGCGGCAGCGCCGACATCGACCAATCCGGCGCAAATCTGGATTAGTGCGCCTTTGGAATTGGGAAGGCGCAGGCTGAACGAACCGATCCTGACGCTGCGCTCGCCATGCGACAGCCAGTAGATAAGCCAGCCGATGCCGCCGAGGATAACCACACCCGCCACGATATCGATGCGCGAATCGATGGCGGATAGCCAAGGCACATCCTGGGGATCGATGAGGAGTGCAGCCCCGACCATGATGATCAGCGCAAACCAGATTGCGAACCACGATGTGCCGACGATCTTGCCGATATCGGCGAGGCTGACGCCTTCGGCGGCATAGATGCGATAGCGCAGCGCGCCGCCGGTCAAAAGCGAAAAGCCGAGCGCATTGGAAATCGCATAGCCCGCAGCGCCTGCAACCGCCGCGATACGGCGCGGAATCTGGTTTGGCGCGATGGTGTCTACGGCCACGACATCGTAAAGAGCGACAGCGGCATAGCTCAACACCGTAAAGAAGACGGCGAGCGACAGCGTCGTCCAGGAAATGCTATGCAGTGCTGCAAGCGTTTCCGAACGCGACGTGTGCTGGAGCATTGTTTCCAGAACATAGATCGCCAGCAGCGCGATGGCGATGCCCGCAACCGGAAACAGAAAATGCTGATATCGCCTCAGCCAGCCTAAAGGCCCGGAAGACGCAGCGTTATGTTGAGAAGGCACTTCATCATCAATCAAGCTCATCGGAGCGTCGTCCAGTTGGAGCAATTAACAAATTATAGTAAAGGCGGGGAGTGATCCCGATTTTGGGCAAACTTGTGTTCTAATGTCCTGTTGTATCAAAAATATTCAGAGTTGCACAAAACTTGGTCTATATAAGCCTGCGGTTCGCCCGGGCAGCAAGCAATTTCATGAACGAATGAGGTAATCGTGCTCGATGTTTCCTACATGACGGCGGCTGGTGCGGGAGCGCTGTCCTTTTTATCGCCCTGCGTTCTTCCGCTGGTGCCCCCTTATCTTTGCTATATGGCTGGCGTGAGCGTTGAAGATTTCCGCGCTGATAAAGCCGCCCGCGTTGCGGCTGAACCGTCCGCGCGTCGCTCGCTTGCCTTTGCCGCTATCTGCTTCGTCCTCGGCTTCACCACAGTTTTCGTGGCGCTGGGTGCTGGCGCATCGTCTATCGGTGCATTTTTGCGCGCATGGCAGCAGGAGATCGCCATTGTCGCCGGTGTGGTCATCATACTTATGGGCCTCAATTTTCTGGGCCTGCTGCGCTTGTCCTTCCTGTCGCGCGAGGCGCGCTTTCAGGCACGCAATGCGCCTGCTTCGCCGCTCGGCGCTTATGTCATGGGGCTGGCCTTCGCATTCGGCTGGACGCCCTGCATCGGCCCTGTGTTGGGGCCGATCCTGACACTGGCCGGTGGCAGCAGCACCGTCGGCGAGGGGGCGCTTCTGCTCGCAATCTATTCGCTGGGGCTTGGTATTCCTTTTCTGGTCGCTGCGCTTTTCTCCGGCGCCTTCATGCGCTTCCTGTCCCGCTTCCGTGTGCATCTCGGCAAGGTGGAAAAGGCAATGGGCGCACTGCTCGTCGTGGCCGGGGTCCTGTTCCTGACCGGCGGCATGCAATCCTTCTCGTTCTGGCTACTGGAGACGTTCCCGGTCCTCGGGAGGCTTGGCTAAATCCGTAAGCTTCCATATACGCTTTCATGCTAAAGCGGATGAACATCACGATTTTCTGGATAATGTCATGACAGACCGTACTTGCCTTTCCATCGTGCTTGCTGCCGGCGAAGGCACACGCATGAAATCAAGCCTGCCGAAAGTGCTGCATGCAGTCGCGGGCCTGCCGCTGGTCTGCCATGTAGTCAAGGCCGTGCAGGGCACAGGCAAAAGCGATGTCGCGCTGGTCGTCGGACGCGGAGCGGAAGACGTGTGCGGCGCGGTTGAGAAAATCGCGGGTCCAGTGTCCTCTTTCGAACAGACGGAACGCCTCGGTACGGCCCATGCCGTGCTTGCCGCGCGTGAGGCGATTGCAAATGGCTATGATGATCTGCTGATCGTCTTCGGCGATACGCCGCTGATCGAAGCGCAGTCTCTGCAGGCCGCGCGTGCGCGTCTGGCCGATGGTGCCGATATCGTTGTAATCGGCTTCCGTCCGGCCAGCCCACATGGCTATGGCCGCCTAATCGAAGACGGTGACCAACTGGTCGCCATTGTCGAAGAAAAGGAAGCGACGGACGCCCAGAAGCAGATCGGTTTCTGCAATGGCGGCTTGATGGCCGTGCGCGGCAGTCATGCTCTTGCACTGCTGGATGCAGTCGGCAACGACAATGCCAAGGGCGAATATTATCTTACCGACATTGTAGCCATCGCGCATGACAAGGGCCTCAACGTAACCGCCATCGAAGTGCCGGTTGATAATGTCATCGGCATCAACAACCGCGCAGAACTCGCGGAAGCCGAGGCCATCTGGCAGAACCGCAAGCGCCGCGAGATGATGCTGGCCGGTGTGACGCTGATCGCGCCGGAAACGGTGTTCTTCAGCCATGACACGCTGGTTGAAGCTGACGTCATCATCGAGCCGAACGTATTCTTCGGTCCGGGCGTACATGTTGCAACGGGTGCGCTCATTCATTCCTTCTCGCATATGGAAGGCGCGAATGTCGGTCCGAGCGCGGAAATCGGGCCTTTTGCACGGTTGCGTCCCGGTGCAAAGCTCGGCGAGAAAACCAAGGTCGGCAATTTCTGCGAAGTGAAGAACGCCGATGTGCGCAAGGGCGCTAAGATCAACCACCTGACCTATATCGGCGATGCGACCGTCGGCGCATCCAGCAATATCGGGGCAGGGACGATCACCTGCAATTACGACGGCTACAACAAATATAAGACGATTATCGGCGAAAATGCCTTTATCGGCTCCAATTCCTCTTTGGTGGCGCCGGTGGAAATCGGCGACAACGCCTATATCGCATCCGGCAGCACGATCACCGACAATGTGCCCACCGATGCGCTGGCCTTTGGCCGTGCGCGGCAGGAAACCAAGGAAGGCCGGGGCAAGATCCTGCGGGAGAAGTATGCCGCCATCAAAGCGGCTAAAACCTCATCGAAATAAATCGACTATCAGACGACCCCAGGGCGGATGGCTTGGCTTGCCGTTCCGCTTTAGAGTCTTTAAACCGGCTGGCAAAAGCAAGCGACCCAGATCTGGAGCAGATGCATGTGTGGAATTATCGGTATTATCGGCAAGGATGAAGTCGCGCCGCTTCTGGTCGATGCTCTGAAACGACTGGAATATCGCGGTTATGACTCCGCCGGTATCGCCACCTTGCAGGGCGGCAAGCTTGACCGCCGTCGTGCGGAAGGCAAGCTCGTCAATCTGGAAAAGCGCCTTGCCGGTGAGCCGCTTCCGGGCGTGATCGGCATCGGTCATACGCGCTGGGCCACCCATGGCAAGCCGGTGGAGCGCAATGCGCATCCGCACATCACCGAGCGCCTTGCGGTGGTTCATAACGGCATTATCGAGAACTTTGCCGAACTGCGCACCATGCTGGAAGCCGAAGGCCGCAAGTTCCAGACCGAAACCGACACCGAAGCCGTTGCGCATCTGGTGACCCGTGAGCTGGAAAAGGGCAAGTCGCCGGTTGAGGCCGTGCGCGATTGCCTGCCGTTGCTGCATGGTGCCTTCGCTCTCGCATTCCTGTTTGAAGGCGATGAAGAACTGCTCATCGGCGCCCGTCAGGGTCCGCCGCTGGCTGTCGGTTATGGCGATGGCGAGATGTTCCTCGGCTCGGACGCGATTGCGCTGTCGCCGTTCACCGACACGATTGCCTATCTCGAAGACGGCGACTGGGCCGTGCTCACCCGGAAGGGCGTCACCATCTATGACGAGAGCAACAGTCAGGTCGAGCGTCCGATCCAGAAGACGCAGACGGCCAATATGCTCGTTTCCAAGGGCAATCACCGTCACTTCATGCAGAAGGAGATGTTCGAACAGCCGGAAGTGATTTCGCATACGCTCGCCAATTATCTCGACTTCACCACCGGCAAGGTGCGTCAGGAAGCGATTGGCCTCGATTTCAGCAAGATCGACCGCCTTACGATTTCAGCCTGCGGCACGGCCTTCTATGCTGCATCGGTCGGCAAATACTGGTTCGAACAGATTGCGCGTCTACCGGTCGATAGCGATATCGCATCGGAATTCCGCTATCGCGAAATGCCGCTGTCGAAGGATTCGCTTGCGGTCTTCGTGTCGCAATCCGGTGAAACGGCGGATACGCTGGCATCGCTGCGCTATTGCAAGTCGCAAGGGCTGAAGATCGCCTCCGTCGTCAACGTCATCGGTTCGACCATCGCGCGTGAATCCGATGCCGTGTTCCCGACGCTCGCCGGTCCGGAAATCGGCGTCGCCTCCACCAAGGCTTTCACCTGCCAGCTTTCCGCCATGGCGTCGCTGGTGATTGCGGCTGCAAAGGCACGCGGCACCATCGACGAAAAGCGCGAGCAGGAACTGGTGCGCCAGCTTTCCGAAGCGCCGCGTTTCCTCAATCAGGTGTTGAAGCTGGAAGATGAGATCGCTGCCGTGTGTACCGATCTCGCCAAGGTCAACCATGTTCTTTATCTCGGTCGCGGCACGTCCTTCCCGCTCGCCATGGAAGGCGCGCTGAAGCTCAAGGAAATTTCCTATATCCACGCCGAAGGCTATGCTGCCGGCGAGCTGAAGCATGGGCCGATTGCGCTGATCGACGAAACCATGCCGGTCATCGTGATCGCGCCGTCCGACCGTCTCTATGAAAAGACGGTATCGAACATGCAGGAAGTGGCGGCCCGTGGCGGTCGCATCATTCTGATCACTGATAAAAAGGGTGCTGCAAGCGCCAGCGTCGATACGATGGCAACCATCGTTCTGCCGGACGTGCCGGAATTCATCACGCCGCTCGTCTATGCGCTGCCGATCCAGATGCTGGCCTATCACACCGCTGTCCTGATGGGCACGGACGTCGATCAGCCGCGCAATCTGGCAAAATCGGTTACGGTTGAATAAAATCAGTCTGTTATATAGTTATCTTAATGAAGTGATAGAAGACGTCGATCTATGCCTCGACGTCTCATAACGCCTCATCCTGAGGAAGTGCGAAGCACTGTCTCGAAGGACGAGGCGTTACTGGTCAACCCCACCCTTCGACAAGCTCGGGGTGAGGGGAGCGGCAGTGCGTCCTTTATTCGTTCTGTTATCCGGCCCTGAGCAGCCTTATCGCTTCATCGCGTCCGAAGAGATAGAGCAGCACACGCAGTGCCTGTCCGCGTTCCGATTCCAGATCGGGATCGCTGGTCAAAACATAGCGGGCATCCTTGCGGGCGATTTCCAGAAGATCGCCATGCGCTTCGATGGAGGCGAGGCGGAAGCCCGGCGTGCCAGACTGGCGCGTGCCGAGCAACTCGCCTTCGCCGCGCAGTTTCAGATCTTCTTCAGCAATGCGGAAACCGTCTTCCGTCTCGCGCATCACCTTCAGTCGCGCCTGACCGATTTCGCCCAGCGGCCCCTTGTAGAGAAGGAGACAGGTCGATGGCTTATCGCCACGCCCCACACGCCCGCGCAACTGGTGCAATTGCGATAGGCCGAACCGTTCGGCGTGCTCAATGACGATGATGGTGGCGTCGGGCACGTCCACGCCGACTTCAATAACGGTGGTGGCAACGAGAAGCCGTGTCTCACCTTGCTTGAAGGCGCGCATCGCTTCGTCTTTTTCAGCCCCGTTCATGCGGCCATGGATCAGGCCGATCCGGTCACCAAACACGGATTTGAGGCTTTCGAAACGCTCTTCCGCCGAGGTCAGTTCAACGACTTCGGATTCCTCCACCAACGGGCAGATCCAGTAGATCTTCTGCCCTTCCTGAACCGCTTTGCGGATGCGCTCCACCAACTCACCCATACGCTCCATCGGCAGAATGGCGGTTGTGATAGGCTGGCGTCCGGCGGGCTTTTCCGTCAGTTTAGACACATCCATATCGCCGAAAGCGGTCAGAACCAGCGTGCGCGGGATCGGCGTTGCCGTCATCACCAGCATATCGGGTGCCGAGCCTTTGGCGGTCAGCATCAGGCGCTGATGCACGCCAAAGCGATGCTGCTCATCGATGATGACCAGAACGAGATCGTGATACTCGACCTTTTCCTGAAACAGCGCGTGTGTGCCGATAATGATATCGATCTCACCGCTTTTCAGGCCCTCCAGCACGGCATTGCGCTCGCGGCCTTTTTCGCGGCCCGTGAGAAGTGCTGCTTTCAGCCCGGCTTTTTCGGCGAGCGGCGCGATGGTTGCGAAATGCTGACGCGCCAGCACTTCGGTTGGTGCCATCAGCGCCGACTGACCTCCGGATTCCGCAGCATGAGCCATGGAAAGCAGGCCCACCACGGTTTTGCCGGAGCCGACATCGCCTTGCAGAAGCCGCAACATGCGCTCCGGCGACTTGAGGTCTGTGATGATCTCGCGCACGGCCTGATCCTGCCCCTTGGTCAGGCGATAGGGCAGGTGCCGCATGATTTCCGTGACGATGCGCCCGGTGCCTTCCAGTGGTCGACCGGAAAGCCTGCGTGTCTTGGCACGGACGAGGGCCAGCGCCAATTGCCCGGCCAGAAACTCGTCATAAGCCAGCCTGCGCCGCGTAATGCCTTCCAGCGCAATGTCGGACGGGTCTTCCGGCTGGTGCAGGGTATTAAGCGCGTCCTGAAAGCTTGGAAAACGCTCGCGCGCCAGCAGGGGGCCGTCGATCCATTCCGGCAGCGGCGGAACACGCGTCAGCGCTTCCTTGACGGCGCGTCCGAGGGTTTTGGGCGACAGGCCCGCTGTCAGCGGATAGACCGGCTCGACCATGGGCAGATTGGCGGCGTCTTCGAGGCTGGCAATATAGTCCGGATGCACCATGGAGGCGCGCCCGTTGAACCATTCCACCTTGCCGGAAACGATGACGGTTTCGCCTTCGGGCAGCATCTTTTGCAGCCATGGCAGTTGCGCATGGAAGAAAGTCAGCGCAATTTCGCCGGTTTCGTCATGGGCAAAGACGCGATGAGGAACATTGCCCCTTCCAGGCGGTGCAGGCTGGTGCTGATCAACGACCACTTCCAACGTGACGATGGCGCCTTCCTGCGCCAGCGCAATGCCGGGGCGGTTGCGCCGGTCGATCACGCTGTTCGGCGGCAGAAACAGAAGCTGGCCGACTTTCGGTTCCGCACCGGGCACATCGGTGCCGAGAAGTTTGCCAAGTAAAACCGCTACCTTCGGGCCAATGCCGGAAAGCGAGCGGACGGAAGCGAAAAACGGATCGAGCATGGATGGGCGCATGGCTCAGACCATTAACTGCTTCGCGGTCAGGTGCAAGTGTGCGCCATCATCTTTTCGTGCTCTTTTTGTTCTTGTCTGATAAACAGGTTCCCTGTTCGGTCGCAGATGCTATATACCGGCAGCGATTTTGATAAATGGAGCAGTTCCGACATGACTGGCAGCACACTTGCGGCGGAAAATCTGGATGTACGGCGTCGCAAGCTTTTGTTTCGCGCCTGGCATCGCGGCATGCGCGAGATGGATTTGATTCTTGGCCAATATGCTGATGCGTATATTGTCAGTTTCACCGATGCCCAGCTGGATGAATTCGAGCAGATTCTGGAAGTGCTGGATCGTGATCTTCTCAAATGGGTGACGGGCGAAAGCCCTATCCCCGCAGAACATGATACGCCGCTGTTCCGCGATATTGTCGCCTTCCGTGACCGCATAGAGTTTTAAGAAATCCATGCCCGTTTTCAGCAAATTTGGTCTCAAGCCCAATACGGATACGAAAGCCGGACGCCACATCGTCATTGACGGTGTTGCCGATGGCTTCGAGGCGTTCTGCCTCGCGCGTCTGGTGGACGAGATCGGCGAACGCGGGCCAATTATGTATATCGTGCGCGACGGGCAGCGCATTGCCGATCTGGAGCAGGTGTTGGGCTTCGTCGCGCCGGATCTACCGGTGCTGCATCTGCCCGCCTGGGACTGCCTGCCTTATGACCGCGTATCGCCCGGTGCCGATGCATCGGCGCGCAGGCTGACCGCGCTCGGTGCTCTGGCAGCGCTCAAGAAGACGCCGCATCCGGCCATCGTGCTGACCACTGCCAATGCCGTGTTGCAAAAGCTGCCGCCGCAGGCCGCCATTGCCGAACAGGTGATTTCGGCGCGTCCCGGCAATCAGCTCGACATGAACAGTCTGGCTTCAAGGCTTGAGCGCAACGGTTTCGAGCGCGTTTCTACCGTGCGCGATATTGGCGAATTTGCCGTGCGTGGCGGCATCCTTGATCTTTACGCGCCGGGCGCGGAAGAGCCTTTGCGGCTCGACTTCTTCGGCGATACGCTGGAAACGATCCGTGCCTTCGATCCCGCATCGCAGCGCACGACCGGAACGCGCAAGGAATTCGTGCTGCAGCCGATGAGCGAAATCACGCTCTCGCCCGACATGATCAGCCGGTTCCGCAAGAATTACGTGGCGATGTTCGGCGCGCCGCAGCGTGACGATGCGCTTTATCAGGCAGTCAGCGAAGGCCGTCGCTTTGCGGGCATGGAACATTGGCTGCCGCTGTTCTACGATCATCTGGAAACGGTTTTCGACCATGCGGGCGGCATGCCTGTGGTGTTCGATCATTTGGTGCACGAAGCGCTGACCGAGCGCCACACCATGGTGGTGGACCATTATGAAGCGCGGCTGCGTCAGGCTGAAGGCAAGGAAGCAGGCAGCGACGCGGTACCCTATAAGCCGGTCAAGCCGGAAACCCTCTATCTCACGCCGCAAGCGGTCGAAGATGCGGTGCAGGCGAGCGGACTTCGCATCGACCTTACGCCCTTCGGCACACCGGACGTATCGAACCGCACCATTGTTCACGCGGACGCCCATAAGGGCCGCAACTTCGCCGAGGAACGGGCCGCCACCGACGTCAACCTGTTCGAGGCCGCGGTGAAGCACATTGCCGATCTGCGCGCCTCCGGCAAGAAAGTTCTGGTTGCCGCCTGGACGGAAGGTTCGCTTGACCGTCTGTTGCAGGTTCTCGATGAGCACGGGCTGGAAAAGATCGAGACGGTTGATCGGCTTTCAACCGTCAAGGCGCTGTCTCGCGATAAGGTGACGGCGGCAGTTCTTGCCGTGGAAAGCGGCTTTGATGCCGGTGACCTAGTCGTCGTTGCCGAACAGGATATTCTCGGCGACCGTCTTATCCGCCGTTCCAAGCGCCGCAAGCGTGATCAGGATTTCATCTCGGAAGTGGCGTCGCTGACGGCAGGCGATATTGTCGTCCATGTCGATCACGGCATCGGACGTTTCATCGGCCTCAAGACGATTACCGCAGCGGGCGCACCGCATGATTGTCTTGAACTTCACTATGCAGGCGATGACCGGCTGTTCCTGCCGGTCGAAAATATCGAGCTTCTCTCGCGCTACGGCTCGGAAGGCTCCGACGCGGTTCTCGACAAGCTTGGCGGCGGCGCATGGCAGATGCGCAAGGCCAAGCTCAAGAAGCGACTGCTTGAGATTGCGGGCCATCTGATCCAGATCGCCGCCGAACGCCAGATGCGCGGTGCGCCGGTGATGACGCCGCCCGATGGGCTTTATGCGGAATTCTCCGCTCGCTTCCCTTATGATGAGACCGAAGACCAGATGACGGCCATCGAAGCGGTGGCGGATGATCTGGCCGCAGGCAAGCCGATGGATCGCCTGATCTGCGGCGATGTCGGTTTCGGCAAGACGGAAGTGGCGTTGCGCGCCGCCTTTATCGCAGCGCTGAACGGAGTTCAGGTGGCTGTCGTGGTGCCGACCACGCTTTTGTCGCGCCAGCATTTCAAGACTTTCTCCAAGCGTTTCCACGGCCTGCCGATCACCGTTGCCCATGCCTCGCGGTTGGTTGGCACCAAGGAACTGGCCGCCACCAAGAAAGGTCTGGAAGAAGGCAGGGTCGATATTGTCGTTGGCACCCATGCGCTGCTCGGCAACTCGATCAAGTTCAAGAATCTCGGCCTGCTCATCATCGATGAGGAGCAGCATTTCGGTGTCAAGCATAAGGAACGGCTGAAAGAACTGAAATCCGACGTGCATGTGCTGACGCTTTCGGCAACGCCGATCCCGCGCACCTTGCAGCTTGCGCTGACCGGTGTGCGCGAACTCTCGCTCATCACCACACCGCCGGTGGATCGCATGGCGGTCCGCACCTTTGTTTCGCCATTCGATCCACTCGTTATTCGCGAAACGTTGCTGCGCGAGCGTTATCGCGGCGGTCAGAGTTTCTATGTCTGTCCGCGTATTTCCGACCTGGGCGATATCGAAGAATTCCTGAAAGAGCATGTGCCGGAACTAAAAGTCGCCGTGGCGCATGGCCAGATGGCGCCGGGCGTGCTCGACGATATCATGAACGCCTTTTATGACGGTCAGTACGACGTGCTTCTTTCCACGACCATTGTGGAATCCGGCCTCGATATTCCGACCGCGAACACCATGATCGTGCATCGCGCCGATATGTTCGGTCTGGCGCAGCTTTATCAGCTGCGTGGTCGTGTCGGACGCTCCAAGCAGCGCGCCTTTGCACTGTTCACGCTTCCGGCGGGCAAGATGCTGACACAGATGGCGGAACGTCGCCTCAAGGTGCTGCAATCGCTGGATACGCTTGGCGCAGGCTTCCAGCTTGCCAGCCACGACATGGATATTCGCGGCGCGGGCAATCTGCTGGGCGAGGAACAGTCTGGCCACATCAAGGAAGTCGGTTTCGAGCTTTACCAGCAGATGCTGGAAGAAGCCGTTGCGACGCTCAAGGGTTCCGGCGAGGTGGAAGACAGCCAATGGTCGCCACAGATCGCCATTGGCACGGCGGTCATGATCCCCGAATCCTATGTGCCCGATCTGCAGTTGCGCCTTGGCCTTTATCGCCGTCTTGCCGATCTGGAAGAGCCGCAGGATATCGACGCCTTCGGTGCGGAACTCATCGACCGCTTCGGTCCGATGCCGGAAGAAGTGCAGCATCTGCTCAAGATCGTCTATATCAAGGCGCTGTGCCGTCGCGCTAATGTTGAAAAGCTGGATGCCGGTCCGAAGGGCGTCGTCATCCAGTTCCGCCACGCGACGTTCAACAATCCGGTCGGTCTGGTGAAGATGATCGGCGAACAGGGTTCCATGGCCAAGATCAGGCCAGATCAAAGCATCGTGTTCATCCGCGACTGGGCGACACCAGAAAAACGTCTCAACGGCTCGGCTGTCATCATGACGCAGCTGGCGAAAATCGCGGCGGGTTAACCCGCCGCCATAATTGGTCTACCGATCTTCCGAAATCCCCGGCTCAAAGCCTTCCGCCGTCTGGCGAATGGCATCGGCCAGAACATCGGCGTTTTGTGCGCCCATGACGGCATATTTCTGATCGATGATGAAGCAGGGCACGCCGCGCACGCCGATACGGTTGGCGGTGTCGATTTCCTCGCGGATTGTGACCTTGTCGGCGTCGCTTTCCAGAAGGCGGGCGACAACGGCTGCGTCCATCCCAACGCTTGCCGCAGCATCGACCAGCACTTCATGGTCGCCAATATCCTGTCCCTGCTCAAAATAAAGCGAGAACAGCGTACCGACCAGCTTGTTCTGCGTGTCGGGTGCGGCCTGTGCCGCCCAGTGGATCAAACGATGCGCATCGAGCGTGTTGGGCGCACGAGTGATAGCTTCAAAATCGAAGACAATGCCGTTTTCTTCGCCAAGCTCGGTCAGTTGCTTATGGATGTCATCGATCTTAGAGCCGTTGCCGAATTTCTCGCGCATATAGGCCTGACGGTCCTTGCCTTGCGGCGGCAGTGTCGGATCGAGCTGAAACGGACGCCAGCGAATTTCAGCTTCCACATCGGGCAGCATGGCGAGCGCATTTTCAAGCCGCTTGCGTCCGAGGAAACACCACGGACAGACGACATCCGATACGACATCGATGGTGATTTTCTTTTCGCTCATGCGGGATGCTCCGTGTGGTTGCGGGAGGCACGCCTCCCGCATCGATATGCATATTATAGGAAATGGATTTAGGGCGAATTACGGCCTTATCAACGAGAACTCAAGGCTGAGCGCGCCACCATGTCGGTAGCTGAAAGCCATAGAGCGCTGTTTTTGCAGGATGTTCGATCCGGTCCCACCGTGCCACCCACTGATAAGGGAGGTGATACAGAGGAATATAATAATCGCCCGATAGCAATATCCGGTCGAGCGCACGCACCGCACTGACGAAATCAGCACGCGTGCGCGCGGCGAGCAGCGCATCAATCATCGCATCGACGGCGGGATCGGCCACGCCTGGATAATTGAAGCTGCCTTGCGCATCACGCGACGCCGCGCCCCAGCGCATCCACTGCTCATTGCCGGGCGACAGCGAACTGGAAAGCGCGCCGAGGATCATGTCGTAATCGAAGGTCTGGAGCCGTTGCTGATATTGTGCGTCATCAGCAGTGCGGATATCCACCGTAATGCCGAGCCGGGCCAGATTGCGCTTATAGGCAAGCCCGATCTTCTCTTCATCCGCCGAGCGCGTCATGATTTCAAATTGCAGCGGCTTGCCGGTGGAATCGACGGCCAGTCCGTTGTGGAACTGGAAACCGGCGTCCATCAGAAGATCATAGGCCTGTTTGGCGGGCGTCCGGTCATGGCCGGTGCCGTCGGTGACGGGCACATGCCATGTGCCGTTCATCACATCTCCACGCACCGCATTGGGGTAGGGAGCCAGAAGTTCCTTCTCCCGCGCATCGGCGGGTTTGCCGACGGAAGAAAGCTCGGAGCCTTCCCAAAAACTCTGGGTGCGCTTGTACTGCCCTGCAAACAAATTGCGGTTCGCCCATTCAAAGTCGAACAGCAATCCCAGCGCCTGCCGCACGCGACGGTCGGCGAAGATCGGACGACGCGTGTTGAACACGAAGCCCAGCATGTTCGCGGGCGTACCCTTTTCCAAGCTTTCCTTGATGACCTTGCCTTGCTGCACAGCCGGAAAATCATAGGATTTTTCCCAGCGCGTCGGGTTGCCCTCGATGAAAACATCGAGCAGTCCTTTTTTGAAGGATTCAAACAGTGAGGTTTCGTTGCGATAATATTCGATCGTCAGCGTGTCGAAATTGTCCGTGCCGCGCTTTGACGGAATGTCCTTGGCCCAATAATCCGGGTTGCGCTTATAGATGATGCGCTGGCCGGGTTGGACACCAGATACCAGATAGGGACCGCTGCCGAGCGGCGGCTTCAGTGTGGAATTACCGAAGGTCGCCGGCTCGGTTGCGTGTTTCGGAAGAACCGGCATCACTGACGCGATCAGCATCGGAAACTCGCGGTCCGACTTGTCGTTGAAGTTGAAACGCACCGAGCGCTCGCCAGTCTTCTCGATCTTGTCGATCCGGCTCATTCGGTTGTTGAAAGGGGGACGGCCCTTTTCGGTGAGAATTTGATAGGTGAAGATAATATCATCCACCGTCACTGGCTGCCCGTCCGACCATTTGGCCTTCGGGTTCAGCGTGAATTCCACCCATTTCCGTTCGGGGTCTATGGCGACTTTTTCCGCAAGCAGCGGGTAGAGCGTGAAAGGTTCATCGCGTGAGCGCTGCATCAATGTCTCAAAAACGAGATTGCCGAACTCACCATCGCTGAACAGGCCGCGCGCAGTCGTGCGCATGCTTTTCAGCACGAATGGATTGAGGCTGTCGAACGTGCCGACAACACCGATGGTCAGCTTGCCGCCCTTGGGCGCATCAGGATTGGCATAGCGAAAATGCGTAAAGTCGGCAGGAAGCGCCACGTCTCCATGCATGGAGAGAGCATAATCGGGCGCAGCTGCTGTTTCGGCCTGCGCCATACGCGCACCGATTCCCGTCATCGAGACGACCATAGCCGCCGGAAGCCCTAATCTGAGCCCCCGCGTGATTGCCAGCAGGAATTTTCTGCGCAAATGAGCGATCGATCCGTTCAACTTCATTCGTCCATTGTAAGTAAGCGTGAGGCGCTTGTTTTTCAGGAAATACGAAATAGCATTGATTCGTTAGGCGAAATTATCATGATCCTATAATATATAGGTATTTTGGGCGTGTTCCGCGCGTTACAGTACAAATGAAAATGGTGATTTTACGGGATTCCGAGCCTTCCAGATGGAAACTGGTCTGGATTCGCGCCCGCAGTCGTTGTAACACCGCCCCGGAATAGGATTGAAGAGTCCTAAAGGTCACGCTGTTGCCGCATTTTCAAACCAGTGACGGTCTATCGCTGACTAACCAGAATACGGGAACTACAGATCAGAGCGTTGAAAGGAACCTGTTGATCATGTCCAGCACGAAGACAATCGCTGCCACATCGGCCATCGCTGGCGCGTTCGCCTTGCTTGCCTCCGCAACGATGCCTGCATCGGCGCAGCAGCCGCCGCAGGGTTGGTTCAAGGTCTGCTCGAAGCAGGAAGATAACGACATCTGCAACACGCAGAACATCATCACTGCCGATTCCGGCCAGTTGCTGACCGCCGTTAACCTCATCGAGATCAAGGGCAAGATCAATCGCAAGATTTTCCAGGTCACCGTGCCGATTGGCCGCCTGATTCCGGCTGGCGTTGGCATGCAGATCGACAACAACAAAGCGGTAAAGCTTGAATACGGCATCTGCTTCCCTGATCGCTGCATCGCAGAAGCACCGCTGAACGATGATCTGATCAAGGCTCTCCAGAAGGGCGGCAAGCTGACGCTGACCTCGGTCAATTATCAGAACAAGCCGAACCCGATCCCGGTTGCCCTGACCGGCTTCTCGCAGGCTCTCACCGGCCCGGCTCTGAAGCAGTCGGAACTGGAAGACCGCCAGAAGGAACTTCAGGACGCCGTCCAGAAGAAGCAGAAAGATTTCGAAGCCAAGATGAAGGCTGAACAGGAAAAAGCCAAGGGCGCTGCCAACTAATCGGCAAAACCATGGTCATAATAAAAGGGCGCTTTTCAGCGCCCTTTTTCTTTGAACTATCGCTTTAAAAGGTGAGGACAACTTAGTTCGCGTGCTGCGATTTCACCCGATAGGTGCCGTTGTCGAGTCGGTCGAAAATCTCGTCGATCTGCGGATGGCGCAAAGGCTCGCCACTGACGTCGGGCAGCAGATTCTGCTCGGACACATAGGCCACATATTCAGATTCAGCGTTTTCCGCGAAGAGATGATAGAAGGGCTGGTCGCGCTGAGGACGTGCGTCCTCCGGTATGGACTCATACCATTCTTCCGTATTTGCGAATTCGGGGTCCACGTCGAAGATAACGCCTCTGAACGGGAACAGCCGGTGTTTCACCACCTGGCCGATTTGGAATTTCGCGTGTTTTATCTGTGTCATACCCATGAGACGTTATGTAGTTCACCGTCCGCCAAATTAAAGCGGTCGTGAAACATGAAGTTTTTGAGGGAAGCCTTTATTTGCTGGCGTTGTCGCGTTGACGGTCTGCCAGCTTGGGAAGTTTGGGGAGAAAATGCGTAAAGCCGCTGCCGGGGCGCAGGCCTTCCCGCATGAAGAATGACCGCAACGGCGCGAAGGATCGCAGCATTTCCAACCCGACGCCGCGCGCGATCTGCGCGGGTAGCATGGGCGACAGAAGCGAGCGGTTGAGCGCATCGACCGAGCCGGTTCGGGCCAGAATATCTGGACGGCGTGCGCGGTCATAAGCGCGGATCACACGACCAGAACCTGGATCGACAGGGTCGCTTTCGATGGCCTTTACCAGCGTTTCCACGTCGCGTGTGCCGAGATTAAGCCCTTGTGCACCGATGGGTGGGAAAACATGGGCTGCTTCGCCAATCAGGATGGTTCGCTTGGCTGCAAATGCGTTTGGCACCAGCCCGGACAGAGGCCAGCCCTGCGGGCGCACGTCGATTTCGATCCGGCCGAGCATCGACTGCATCATCTCTTCGACCTGTGCGGCCAGAGCCTGATCGTCCAGCGTGAGCAAGGTTTCGGCGCGTTCCGGGTTCACCACCCACACAAGGCTCGAACGCTTGCCTTTCAGTGGAACCTGCGTGAACGGGCCGTGCTCGGTATGAAATTCTGTCGAGATGTTTTCGTGGCTGATGCTGTGGGCGAAGGATAAGACAACAGCGGTTTGTGGATAGTTCCAGCGGCGCGCGCGGATGCCTGCGGCTTCGCGTGCCCCGGAATTGCGCCCATCAGCGGCTACCAGCAGGCGGGCATGAAGGGTGTCGCCACCCGCCAATGTCACCGTTACATGGTCGCCATTGGGGCGATATTCGATAGCCGACGCCGTGTTGCGCTCGATATTGGCGCTCTCGGCCACAGCTTCGGCAAGCTTCGCGTTGAGAACGGCATTGGGGATATTATAGCCAAATGCCTCTTCGCCGATTTCACCGGCGCGGAAGGTGACTGTCGGGCTGCGGACAAGGCGCTGGGTCGCATCGACAATGCGCATGGAGGCGAGCGGTGCGGCTTCCGGCTGGATGGACGACCAGACGCCGATCTGTTCGAGAAAACGGATGGCGGGCATCATCAGCGCCGTCGTGCGGCGGTCGCCCTTGTCCGTTTCGGGTCCCAGAAGGATGGTGCGATAGCCCTTCGCGCCAAGCGCCAGCGCGGCCATCATGCCAGCAGGGCCGCCGCCGCTGATCACGATGTCAGTCATTGGCTTGTTCGCAACCAGATCGTTCATTCGCTTCATCCTTCGTCGGGACGTGTCGGCCAGAAGTGCAGCTATGAAGATGATTCTTCCGTGCCGTTCTCAAGCAGCACTTAGACCGAAATGCCGGCAAAGGCCATTCTTCCGTGGAATTAAGGCTGATTTGCCTCATGCCTTACTTGCTCTTTTGAGCTTATTCGGGGAAAGCTTCAACTAAGAACACGGCTTTTCTGGGATAGATTACGTCATGATCCAACAGAACGGTTGGGGCGTCAGTTTGTTTGGTGTAAACGCCCACGATGAGCCTAAGGTAAGCCCAAGGTGAGCCAAGGCGAGATTTGAAATAAAATCGCTGTATCTTCTGCGGAAACTGCGCGGCGACAAAACGGAATGGCGAACAGCGTGAAAACCAAACTGACCGGAAAACTCAAAGCCAAGAAAGTCACCGCGCCGCAAGCCAAGGCGTTTTCTGTCCATTTGCTGACGGCATCGGGGTCGTTTCTGGCTTTTCTGTCCATCGTCGCGGCCAGCGACGGGCGATATACGGCGATGTGGTGGTGGCTTGGCCTCGCGCTGTTCGTAGATGGCATCGACGGGCCAATCGCGCGCAAGCTCGAAGTCAAATATGTGTTGCCCAACTGGTCGGGTGAACTGCTCGACAACATCATCGACTATGTCACCTACGTCCTGATCCCTGCTTTTGCCTTGTATCAGAGCGGCTTTATGGGGACGAACCTCTCCTTCATATCCGGCGCGATCATCGTCGTGTCGAGCGCGATCTATTATGCCGATACCGGCATGAAGACGAAGGAGAACTTCTTCAAGGGCTTCCCTGTGGTGTGGAACATGGTGGTCTTCACCCTCTTCATCGTCAGGCCGGGAGAATGGGTGGCGTTCGGCACCGTGGTTGCATCGGCGATCCTGTCCTTCCTGCCGATCAACTTCCTGCATCCGGTGCGCGTTGTGCGCCTGCGCCCGATCAATCTCACGGTGTTTCTGCTCTGGTGCGCCTTTGGTGCGATCGCGCTTTATTATACGCTGGATGCGCCGCTCTGGGTGCGCGTGGGCATTTCCGTGACCGGGCTCTATATCTATTTCATTGGCGCAGTGATGCAGTTCTTCCCCGGCCTTGGGCGCACCGCCGCCGTTATTGAGGCCGAGAAAGTTGCAGCTGCAAAAAAGAGCGGAGACGTATGATGATCAATGCCATTCGCGTTCATCAGACCGGCGGGCCTGAAGTTCTGAACTATGAGCAGATCGAAATCGGTGAGCCGGGGCCGGGTGAAGCGAAGGTTCGCCATGAAGCCGTCGGCCTCAATTTCATCGACGTTTATTTCCGCACGGGTCTCTACAAGGCAGCGCAAATGCCGTTCACGCCCGGCAATGAAGGTGCTGGCACGGTTATTGCCGTTGGTGCCGGTGTTGACAATGTGAAGGTGGGTGACCGCGTCGCTTATGTGGCAACGCCGGGTTCCTATGCCGACGAGCGCATTTTGCCTGCCGACCGTCTGGTGATCGTGCCGGAAAGCATTGATCTCAAAACTGCCGCTTCCATGATGCTGAAGGGCATGACGGCGCAATATCTGTTGCGGCGCACCTTCCGGGTTGAAGCCGGACAGACGATCCTTTTTCATGCGGCGGCTGGCGGTGTCGGCCTGATCGCAGGGCAGTGGGCCAAGCATCTTGGCGCAACGGTTATCGGCACAGCCGGATCGCCAGACAAGATCGCGCTTGCCAAGCAGCATGGCTATGACCATGTCATTAATTACCGCACGGAAAATTTCGCCGAAAGAGTGCGTGAACTGACCAATGGCGCAGGCGTGGACGTGGTTTACGACTCTGTCGGTCGCGATACCTATATGGGATCGCTGGATGTCCTGAAGCCGCTCGGCATGTTCGCCTGTTTCGGCCAGTCATCGGGCGTCATTCCGCCGTTTGATCTTGGGCTTCTGGCGCAGAAAGGGTCGCTCTTCGCAACCCGTCCGACATTGTTCAACTATGTCGCCAAGCGTTCCGACCTCGAAAAGACCGCAGCCGAGCTTTTCGACGTGGTGGGCAGCGGTGCGGTGAAGATCGAGATCAACCAGACCTATGCGCTCAAAGACGCCCACAAGGCGCATGAGGAACTGGAAGCGCGCAAGACCACCGGAACCAGTATTTTACTCCCGTAATGTCGTCTGATTGACCTTGTTTTCGCGGCGCGAGTGAGGGGTAACCTATCGCCGATGTGCATATGTTAGGCAGAGCCTGCTTTTGCTCTTTTCAAGTGCAAAATTGCTGCTAAGGTCTTTCAAAAATACATTTGGGGAATAATGTCAGCCAATTTATCCGACCGGCCTCTTCTGGATGTCCGCCGGCTCACGAAACTATTTGGGCAGCTCAGAGCTTGCGATGGGGTTGATCTCACCATTGCCAAGGGCGAAATTCACGCGCTTCTGGGCGAGAACGGCGCTGGAAAATCCACTTTCGTTAAGATGCTGTTCGGTGCGCTGCAACCGCTTGAGGGCGAAATCGTCTGGAAGGGCCAGAGCGTCGTCATTGGCGAACCTGCCGCTGCAAGAAAGCTCGGCATCGGCATGGTTTTTCAGCATTTTTCGCTTTTCGACTCGCTGACTGCCGCTGAGAATATCGCTCTCTCGCTGGATAGCGCTCTGTCGCTGTCCGATGTGGCAAAACGGGCCAGCGAAGTGGGCAAGACCTATGGCTTGCCGGTCGATCCGCAGGCCCATGTCGGCGACCTTTCGGTCGGCGAGCGCCAGCGCATCGAAATCGTGCGTTGTCTGTTGCAGGAACCGGACCTGATCATTCTGGACGAACCGACCTCGGTTCTGACGCCGCAGGAAGCCGACCGCCTGTTTGAAACACTGGAACGGCTGAAGGCTGAAGGCAAATCCATTCTCTATATCAGTCATCGTCTGGAAGAGGTGAAGCGCCTCTGCGACCGCGCAACGGTGTTGCGCCACGGCAAGGTGGTTGGGCATTGCGATCCACGCAAGGAAACGGCGGCGTCGCTCGCCCGCATGATGGTTGGCAACGACATCAAGGTGGTGGCGCGCAGCCCGATGGATGCTCCGGCGACGCGCGCTGAAGCGCTGTTTGAGATCAAGTCTTTGTCGCAGCCGCCACGGGGACCGTTTTCCACGGCGCTGAACAATATCTCGCTTTCGGTGGCGGCTGGCGAAGTTGTCGGCATTGCGGGCGTTGCGGGCAACGGGCAGGGCGAATTCTTCGAAGCCATTTCCGGCGAGGTGCTGCAATCGGCTGCATCGACTGTGCGTATTCGAGGCAAGGATGCAGGCAGGCTCGGCATCAGCGAACGGCGCATGATGGGGGCGGCCTTTGTGCCAGAAGAGCGGCTTGGCCACGGTGCGGTGCCGTCATTGTCACTGACCGACAATCTGTTTCTGTCGCGCTACAAGACCGATGCGAAAGCGTTCCTGCGCGGCGGCGCGTTAAAGTTGATCGCCGAAAGCGCACTGCATTCCGCTGCGCGACGCATTATTGAGCGGATGGATGTGCGCAAAAGCGCAGAAAACCCGCCAGCTTCGGCACTGTCCGGCGGCAATCTGCAAAAATTCATCATTGGTCGCGAACTTGATCGTTCGCCATCGGTCATGGTCGTCAACCAGCCGACATGGGGCGTCGATGCGGGTGCTGCGGCTCATATCCGGCAGGCCCTTGTGGACCTTGCGCGATCGGGCTCTGCCGTTCTCGTCATTAGCCAGGATCTCGATGAACTCTTCGAAATCAGTGACCGGATAGCGGTCATGAATCACGGCCAGCTTTCCGAGCCTATGCCTGTTGCCGAATTGACTCTTGAAAAGATCGGCCTGCTGATGGGCGGCATTTCCGGTGAAGCAGAGATGGGTGCGGCCTGATGCGGATCGAACTCGTCAAACGCCCCCAGCCGTCCAGACTTTTCAGCGCCTTGTCGCCTTTGCTGGCTCTTGCGCTGACCTTCATATTCGGCGGGCTCGCCTTCGCATTGATGGGCAAGGACCCGTTCAATGCGCTTTATGTGTTCTTCGCCGAACCTTTGTTCGATATCTGGTCGTGGCATGAATTGCTGGTCAAGGCCGCGCCGCTGATCCTGATCGCGGTGGGTCTGTGCGTCTGCTTCCTGTCGAACAACTGGAATATCGGTGCTGAAGGGCAATTCATCATGGGGGCCGTCACCGGTTCTATTCTGCCGGTGATGTTTCCCGACTTTCAGTCGTGGCTCGTGCTGCCGCTGATGATGCTGATGGGCATGGCGGGCGGTGCTGCCTATGCGTCGGTTCCGGCCTTTCTCAAGGTCCGCTTCAATACGAACGAGATTCTCACCAGCCTGATGCTGGTCTATGTGGCGCAACTCTTCCTCGACTGGCTGGTGCGCGGACCGTGGCGTAACCCGGAAGGCTATAACTTCCCGGAAACGCGCCAGTTTAATGACAGCGCTATTCTGCCGGAAATATGGAGTGAATCGGGACGCGCCCATTGGGGCTTCATTCTGGCGCTGATTGCCGCGCTATTGGTCTGGTTCCTGCTCAAGCACACGCTGAAGGGCTTCGAGGTCAAGGTCATCGGCCAAAGCCCGAGGGCAGGGCGCTTCGCGGGCTTCAGTTCCGGCAAACTAGTGTTTTTCGTCTTTGCCGTTTCAGGCGCGCTGGCCGGCCTTGCCGGTATTGCGGAAACATCTGGCGCTATCGGGCAGCTTCGTCCGGTCATTTCACCCGGCTACGGCTTCACCGCAATCATCGTCGCGTTTCTCGGGCGTCTGAACCCACTCGGCGCTATCGCTGCAGGCCTTGTGTTGGCGCTGTCCTATCTCGGCGGCGAGGCGGCGCAGGTTGCCATCGGCATTTCAGAAAAATCGGCGCGCGTGTTTCAGGGCATGATCCTGTTCTTTGTGCTGGCCTGTGATACGCTCATTCTCTACCGCATTCGTTTTGTCAGCGCACACAAAACGGGAAAGGCCTGATCCGATGGAACTGACACAGGCCATTCTTCTCACCATCGCCACCGCCGCAACACCGCTGCTGATCGCAGCCATTGGAGAATTGGTGGTTGAACGTTCGGGCGTTCTCAATCTGGGCGTCGAAGGCATGATGCTGATGGGCGCTGTTTCCGGCTTCGCAGCAGCGCAGCTCACCGGCTCGGCATGGCTCGGCCTATTGGCGGGCATAGCCGTTGGAACCCTGTTCTCGGCCATTTTCGGCTTCCTGACGCTTACTCTGGTCACCAATCAGGTGGCAACTGGTCTTGCTCTCACCATTCTGGGTATCGGCGCTTCAGCACTCTTGGGCGAAAGCTTTGTTGGTGTTCCGGGTGTCCGGCTCGATGCTATCTATATTCCCTATTTCACGGATATTCCTCTGGTTGGGCGGTTCCTGTTCGGGCAAGACCCGATCTTTTACTTCTCGCTCATGCTGGTTGCAGCAGTGACGTGGTTCCTGTTTCGCACGCGCGCGGGGCTCACCTTGCGCGCCATTGGCGACAGCCACGGTTCCGCCCATGCGCTTGGCGTGCATGTGGTGCGCACACGCTATCTGGCGGTGCTGTTCGGCGGTGCCTGCGCAGGCCTTGCGGGCGCGCAACTCTCGCTCGTCTATGTGCCGCAATGGGTGGAAAACATGACCGCCGGTCGCGGCTGGATCGCTTTGGCGCTCGTCGTTTTTGCGTCGTGGCGACCATGGCGGGTGTTGATCGGAGCTTATCTTTTTGGCGCCGTGACCATCGGCCAGCTGCATGCGCAGGCGCTTGGTTTCGGCCTACCGTCGCAATTGCTTTCGGCGTTGCCCTATATCGCGACCATCGTGGTGCTGGTCATCATCTCGCGCAACAAGCGCCTGACGATGATGAACACGCCTGCGTCGCTCGGTAAGCCGTTCGTTCCGGACAGATAGGGGTTAAACGCGAACCGGTTCCCACGACAGGACGGTTTCGTTTTTATAGGGTGCAAACAAGGAGTGCAGGGACCATGAAAAAGACGCTTATGGCCATCGCCACCGCTGCCAGCTTTATGCTCGGCGGCGCGGCGCATGCAGAAGACAAACTCAAAGTCGGCTTCATCTATATCGGACCTCCGGGCGACTTCGGCTGGACCTATCAGCATGATCAGGCGCGCAAGGAACTGGTCGAAGCGCTGGGCGACAAGATCGAGACCACCTTTCTTGAAAACGTGCCGGAAGGTGCTGACGCCGAGCGTTCCATCGAACGTCTGGCACGCGCTGGCAATCAGCTGATTTTCACGACCTCGTTCGGCTATATGGACCCGACCGTCAAGGTCGCCAAGAAGTTCCCGAAGGTGAAGTTCGAGCATGCGACCGGCTATAAGACCGCCGACAACATGTCAGCCTATAATGCGCGCTTCTATGAAGGCCGTTATGTGCAGGGCGTGATCGCCGCCAAGATGTCGACCAAGGGCGTTGCCGGTTACATCGCCTCAGTGCCGGTTCCGGAAGTCGTGCAGGGCATCAATGCCTTTATGCTCGGCGCACAGTCGATCAATCCTGAATTCAAGGTCAAGGTAATCTGGGTCAATTCCTGGTTCGATCCGGGCAAGGAAGCTGATGCCGCCAAGGCTCTGATCGATCAGGGCGTGGACATCATCACCCAGCACACCGATTCCACCGCCGCCATTCAGGTGGCGCATGATCGCGGCATCAAGGCTTTTGGTCAGGCTTCGGACATGATCAAGTTCGCCCCCGACACACAGCTTACCGCAGTCGTGGACGAATGGGGTCCATACTATATCGACCGCACCAAGGCTGTTCTCGACGGCAGCTGGAAGAGCCAGAATGTCTGGTGGGGCATGAAGGAAGGCCTCGTCAAGATGGCGCCTTACACCAATATGCCAGATGACGTGAAGAAACTGGCCGAGGAAACCGAAGCCAAGATCAAGTCTGGCGAACTGAAGCCTTTTACCGGCCCGATCAAGAAGCAGGACGGTTCGGAATGGCTGAAGGCTGGCGAACAGGCCGACGACAAGACCCTGCTTGGCCTGAATTTCTACGTCGCTGGCGTTGACGACAAGCTCCCGCAGTAAGCATAGTTCACAGGCAAAAAAGAAGGGCGCCTCAAGCGCCCTTTTTCTTTTTTATAAGCTTTTTACAGAGCTTTCTTAAAGCGACAGTTTAAGGCCTTCATGACTGTCGGTGAAACCAAGCGACTGATAAAAACGCAGCGCATCGGAACGGGATTTGTCCGTGGTGAGCTGCACCAGCCCGCAGCCCCGTTCGCGGCATTTCTCGATAGCCCATTCGATCATCTGACGACCAATGCCGCCGCCGCGAATATCGCTCGCTATACGCACACTTTCGATCTGGCCGCGCCATTGACCCATGCGGGACAGGCCTGGAATGAAGCTCAGCTGCATGCAGCCAATGATCCGCCCGTCATGCTCGACCACGGCCAGAAACTGGTTCGGATCGGCATCGATGGCTGCGAAGGCATTCAGATATTCGTCGCGCAATGGCAGACTGGCGTCTTCGCGCTTTGCGCCAAGCCCGTCATCGGCAAGCATGGCGACGATAGCCGCCACATCTGCCGATGTTGCTTTTCTGATGACAATGGCAGCCGGAGCCACCATCAGACAGCGATGCCGTGCAGATCGTAGGCGTCGCTCGCTTCGATCTTTACAGTCACAATATCGCCGACGCGCAGCGGTCGGCGCGACTGGATATGCACGCTGCCGTCGATTTCGGGTGCGTCATAGCGGGTGCGGCCCTTGGCAACGGTGCCGTTTGCCTCGTCAATAATGACAGGCAGGCGCTTGCCGACCTTCTTCTTGAGAAGATTGGTGGATATCTGCTGTTGCTTAGCCATGAAACGATGCCAGCGGGCTTCCTTGATTTCTTCCGGCACCTGCTCAAGACCAAGATCATTGGCCTTTGCACCCTTGACCGGCTCATATTTGAAGCAGCCCGCGCGTTCGATCTTGGCTTCGTCGAGCCAGTCGAGCAGCAGCTGGAAATCCTCTTCGGTTTCACCCGGATAGCCGACGATAAAGGTTGAGCGCACCGCCAGATCGGGGCAGGTTTCACGCCATGCCTGAATGCGGCGTGAGGTCTTTTCCTGATGGGCCGGGCGGCGCATGTTTTTCAGAACCGCAGGTGAAGCATGCTGGAACGGAATATCGAGGTAAGGCAGGATTTTGCCCTCCGCCATCAGCGGAATGACTTCGTCGACATGCGGGTAGGGGTAGACATAGTGCATGCGCACCCAGACGCCCATGTCGCCCAGTTCGCGCGAAAGGTCGAGGAATTTTGTGCGGACCGTACGGTCCTGCCACATGGCTTCCTGATACTTGATGTCGAGGCCGTAGGCGCTCGTATCCTGAGAGATAACAAGGATTTCCTTGACCCCGGCGCTCACCAGCTTCTCGGCCTCGCGCAGCACCTGATCGATCGGGCGCGAGACGAGATCGCCCCGCAGCGCCGGAATGATGCAGAAAGAGCAGCGGTTAGAGCAGCCTTCCGAAATTTTCAGATAGGCATAATGGCGCGGCGTGAGCTTCACACCCTGCGGCGGCACCAGATCAACGAACGGATCATGCGCGGGCGGGGCAGCTTCGTGCACGGCACTCATGACGCTTTCATAGGCCTGTGGGCCAGTGATAGCGAGAACATTCGGGTGACGTTCGCGAATGACCTCCGGTTCGGCACCCAGGCAGCCGGTGACGATCACCTTGCCGTTTTCGTTGAGAGCGAGGCCGATGGCATCAAGCGACTCGTCGCGTGCGGAATCGAGAAAGCCGCATGTATTGACGATCACCAGATCGGCGCCGTCATGCTTGCGGGAGATTTCATAGCCTTCCGAGCGGAGGCTTGTGATGATGCGTTCGGAATCAACTAGCGCCTTCGGGCAGCCAAGTGAAACGAAACTGACGCGCGGTGCGCTCATTGGGGGAACCTTGCAAATTTCGGAAATTGCGCGCGCAATACCACGACAAAGGGGGCGAGGTAAAGCTTGGATGCCGGGCGCGGTTGCCGCAGCAAGGCTGTGTATCGTCATGACCAGTGGGCTGGCTCAGCAATAAAAAAGCCGGGACTGGAGGTCCCGGCTTCGGAGCACCTGGAAAAACAGGCTTATTCGGCTGCGTCCGCAGGAGCGGCGTTCAGCTGGCCGTAGCGCTCTTCGCCGATTTTCGCCAGCAGGTCGAGCTGGGTTTCGAGGAAGTCGATGTGGCCTTCCTCGTCTGCCAAAAGCTCGTCAAAAAGCTGCTTGGAAACGTAATCACCGAGCTCGTCGCAGATTTCGCGCGACTTCTTGTAGGAAGCGCGGGCATCATATTCACCAGCAAGATCGGCTTCCAGAACTTCCTTTACGTTCTGGCCGATGCGCAGCGGTGCGAGAGTCTGCAGGTTTGGGTGACCTTCGAGGAAGATGATGCGGTCAATGATCTTGTCAGCGTGATGCATCTCTTCGATGGATTCTTCACGCTCTTTCTTGGCAAGACGCGTGAAACCCCAGTCGTTCAGCAGGCGGTAGTGCAGCCAATACTGGTTGACGGCGCCGAGCTCGAGAAACAGAGCCTCGTTAAGCCGCTCGATGACCTTTGGTTCGCCTTTCATTCCATGAACTCCCGAATTTGTCGCGTAGAGAACGTACACGATCCATGAACTGGATAACGTTTTCGTCCATTTGGTTGTGACGAAGATGATACTCTTCAGTCACCCTTATGATCGTTTCTACGACGTTTGGGAAGCAGCCGCAGCAGCGGCCGCGCTTGGACATGGCATTATAGACGGTGCCGGGGACGATAAGCTGCCAGCAGTCCTGATCGAGAAGTTCGATCACAACTGCTTCGATATCTTTATCTGTGATGACGTTACAGCTACAAACTAGCATGAGATGGATACTCCCATGCCGTTTTGGCAGTAAAAACCCGACGCGGAATGCGAAAAACGGAGGAAGTTTACCTGATTGCCCGGTACTTCTACTTCAAGATCGCTGCTGGAAACGCGCAGCGTTATTTTACTGGTGGCGCAAGGCCAAGATGAACCGGACAATGGTTCCTCCAATTGCAAGGGTTAAAGGCCCGAACATTAAAGGTCTATTTCGACGGTCTGTTAAACTCGCCAAACTAGGTCAGGTTATGGCTGGCGAGCGGGGTGTCTGTCAAATTCTATGTTTTTGAAATGTTCTAAAAAACAATAACTTAGAATCATTCTAAATATGAGTTAACTACCCATGTTTAAACACTAATTATCTGTTAAAATGCTCTATCTGCAACGGCGTTGAAGCTATACCGATAGAGGCTGTGCCATTTCGCCGCACCCATGTGGAAAAGGTGGGCGTGGCAATGGCTTGAAGCGTAATCCGATGGCTTTTTCGAATTTGACGTTTGAAACAGCTTATGTGTCAGCCGGGATTAAAACGCCAAATTCAATCCACTAGGCGCCTTCGACGGCGCTGAAGCCTTCAAACTGCGGTGGGCCAAGATAGAGAGGCTTGTTGGTTCCGGCATTGCGATGCGCTTCGCGGAACTGTTCCGACTTGGTCCAGAAGACAAAGTCTTCGCGGCTGCGCCAGACCGTATGGGAAGCATAGAGCGTATAGCCTTCTTCCTCATTGGTTGCGCCGCGCAGCAGGTGGAACGTTTCAAAGCCCGGCAGCTCGGAAAGCGTGGAATCGCGGTTTTTCCAGACGGCTTCGAAATCTGCTTCGCTGCCGACGCGCACCTTGAAGCGATTCATGGCTATGAACATGGCTCATCCTTTTCCACTAGGTTTGGACTGGCTTTAGATCGACTATATGGGTTTTCGGGCCGGCATGGCCAGAAAACTGAATTCGAATTTCAGGCGCGTGCGGGGTCAAGACCGCACGCGCCGCGTCGCATCTCGGGATCAGAAGGCCACAGCCGCGGTCAGAAGGTGGGCCGGTCTTCACAGATGCGACGGTTAAAACGGGCGATCAGGCGCCCGCCATGGTCAGAACTGGAACTGTGTCGCCACGAGGAACGTACGACCCTGACCGGAGCCCGATGTGCTCAGGAATGGCGTATAGCTCTTGTCGAACAGGTTATTGACCTTCAAAGTCAGATCGACGTTCTCGGTGAACTTGTAATTGGCGAACACATCCACGAGGCCATAGCTGTCCGACTGGGTAACGCCGGTATAACCGACGGTATCGCCACCCGAAACATAGGAGTAGCGACCGCCAACCGTCAGCTTGCGCTCGAAGAAGCGTGCGCCGCCGCTGACGGAGAAGACATCATCCGGCATGTACTGACCTGCACCGAGACCTGGGGTCTGCGCCGGAAGATCCGACTTCGAGTGGGTATATGTAATGCCGCCGAAGGCCATGCCTGCGTCATACATCGCTTCGAGTTCGAAGCCGCGCACCTGCGAAGTGCCGTCGACATTGACGAACTGGTACTTGCGATAGGTCGGGTTGAACGTGGACGTGATGTAGTCCTCGACATCCATGTCGTAATAATCGGCCTTCAGACGCAGCGAGTCTCCGGCAAGAAACAGATCGTCTTTCTTGAGGTTGACGCCGATTTCCCAACCCTTCTGGGTTTCAGGCGATAGGGTCGGATTCGGCAAGAAGCTGACGCTTGTCGAGCCGGGATGGTTGCCGCCCAACATGGTTTCCTGCAGCGTTGGCGAACGCATGCTCTGGGAATAGGTCACGTATGGCTGCAACCAGTCGGTGGCGTTGATCGCCAGCGTGATTTTCGGATCGAGACGCTGCTTGGAAATATCGACGTCATAGACGCCGTTTTCGCCAAAGCCAGCCAGTCCAGTATCGGCGCTGCCCGAGGTTTTGAAGAAGTCGTAGCGCAGGCCGGCGATCAGGTCGACAATGCCGTAGCTCAAGGTGGTTTCGGAGAAGACTGCGCCGTTGCTGCTGCGTCCGTCGACTGGATTGACGCCGGAATTGTCGCCCGAAATGTTGTCGCGGAAATATTCGACGCCGTAGTTCCACTTGACGCCCACTTCACCGAGGTTGAAACGCGATGTGTTCGAAATATCGAAGCCATAGCCCTTGTCGGTGATGGTGCGGCCAGTCGCGCTGCCCGGACGGCCCGTGGACAGACTGTTGTAATAGGTCATGTCGAGACGATTGTAATAAGCGTTGACATGCAGGTCGATCAGGTCGTTATCCGACGGATTGTAGGTGTAATTCGCCGTGAACGTCTTGTTCTTGACGTTCTGATCGTAGGAATTGGCACCAAAATCGTTGTTGTAAAAAACACCGCCAAGCGCCAGCTTGTGATCTTCGCCGAAGCCGAACTCGGTTTTGACGAGCCCGGAGGTCAGTTCCTGACCGGTATCCGGCTGTTCAGCGCCATCACCATTCTTGTAATTGTTGGAATCGCGGCGGCTGATGGCTGCGGCAACGCCCATCGAATTGACGCGCGCACCGGCGGCCAGCATTTCAGAGAAACCGACGCCGTTGCTGCCCCACGAGGCGCGTCCGAGAACACCATATTGCTGGCCCTGACGGACGATGTCATCCACGCCGAGCGTGCGGAAATTGACGCTGCCTGCAAGTGCGCCGCCGCCGGTGCCGGTCACTGCGCCGCGCGAAATGTCGATATCGGCGAGAAGGTTCGGATCGACATAGGTGAAGCCCTGCGCCTCATGGCCGGTGAACCGGAAGTTCTGACGAACGCCATCGACCATCATGTTGACGCGTCCGGAACCTTCAAAGCCGCGAATATTGACCGCCACGCCCGGCTGGGAGCCGTTCATGCGGGTGAAGACGCCCGGCTTGTCGCGCAACACATCATCCAGCTTCACATCGCCGTTGCGGCGAAGCTCTTCGCTGGAAACAGTGCTGACGGCGGCGGGCGTGTTGTAGGTCGCATCACCCCTGGCGCCAGCGCCCCGGATGGTGATTGTCTTCAGCTTGACGTCGTTTTCGCCTTCGGCTGCTTTTTGCTCCTGCGCCCATGACTGCGACGCCATTGCGACAAGAATGACGGCGAGCCCGCTGCTCGCCAGGAATGAACGCTTGTGTACCCCACCAGTCGCCCGCATTGCTGTATTTCCTCTGCGCAAGTGTGCTCCCCCGCCGACCTGAGACACGGCAGGAAGCCCTCAGAATTCAATTGTTTAGAATGCTTCCAATATGGAGGCAGCTCTGCTGGCTGGCGAAGACGAATTCTTCGTGGCTTGCGCTGGAAGGGCGAGATTTAAACTTGACTCGATTAATCCAGTAATGCAGTGATTAGTAAACATGACTAATGATGTCAACAAATCAATTTCGCGATGAACAGGCGGATATGATTTTGTGAAAACGGGGCTTTCGAGCGGAGCTTTCAAGTCAACGTCAGGGCGATAAAATGAACAGGCGTATTCATATCGACATGCAAGTGCGTTTGCCCCGCGGGCACGCCGCCGACCGTTCTGCCAATCGCGTGATCGACGGTCCGGCAGGCGACAACACTGGCGACCGAACGGGGCGTTCGGTTGAGCGCACCGCGCCGCCGATTCGCGCGACCCTGAAAGAAGCGCAGATCAAAACTTATGGCAGCCGCGAACTTTTCGACGGCTCCCGCGAGGTAGGGATAGAGCATGGCGGATCGCTCTATCGCCTCAAGATTACCCGCCAAGGCAAGCTCATTTTGAACAAGTAGGCACGACACACATGACGCAACATTCCAAGCCCTCCCCAGAGCAGATTCTCCAGGCACGGGCGGGCAACCCGAAGGCGCGCGAACGCGATTTCGCGCAGAGCCTCGGTATTTCAGAAGCTGATTTCGTTGCTGCCCATTGTGGCCTCGGCGACGATGCCGCCATTTCGGCCCGCCGCATTCGCGCGGATGTTGAGACATTGCTTAAGCGCGCTTCGACCCTTGGCGAAGTGATGGCGCTGACGCGCAACGAAAGTGTCGTGCACGAAAAGATCGGACCGTTCGAAAAGGCCGTTTGGGGCCCGCATGCCTCAATCGTGCTGGGCAAGCAGATTGATCTGCGTATTTTCCCGAAGCATTGGGTGCATGGTTTCGCGGTTCGCAAGAAGGACGGCGAGGAACTGCGCCGCAGCCTCCAATTCTTCGATGCCTCCGGTGAGGCCGTGCACAAGATTCACCTGCGTCCGGCATCCGATGTTGAAGCCTATGAGGCGCTTGTCACCGAACTTCTGCTTGATGATCAGTCGGGTTCGATCGAAACGACCGCGATTGCGCCGAAAGGTGCAAAGGCCAATGTCGCGCTTGTCGATACCGATGCCTTTCGCGAGCGCTGGAGCGCTTTGACCGATGTGCATCAGTTCATGGGGCTGCTGAAGGATTTTGGCGTTGACCGCCATCAGGCCGTGCATCTCGCCGGACAGGATTTCGCATGGCGTGTTGATCTTTCATCCGTGGAAGCGATGATGAACCACGCTGTGCAGCAACAGCTGCCGATCATGTGCTTTGTCGGCAATCGCGGCTGCATCCAGATCCATACCGGCCCGATCCATGAAATCAAGATGATGGGCCCATGGCTCAATGTGCTTGATCCGACCTTCCACATGCATCTGCGTCTCGATCACATTGCCGACGCGTGGGTCGTGCGCAAGCCGACCAAGGACGGTCATGTGACTTCGCTGGAAGCTTACGACGCCAATGGCGAACTGATCGCGCAGTTCTTCGGTGAGCGTCACGAGGGTGAGGCGGAATTGGCCGACTGGCGCATGATTGCTGAAAACCTGCCGCGTCTTCCCCGGTCGACCGCTGCATAGGACGCGCATCATGTCTGTCATTTCAGCACGTTTCATGCGCGTTGGGGCTGTCGCCGCTTTGGCATGGTCACTGGCAACCGGCATTGCCGGTGCCGATACCGTCGAGCGTTTTGCCGACACGTCACGCATTGTTTCCGTCGGCGGGCCGCTGACGGAGATCATCTATGCGCTTGGCGCGGAAAAGATGCTTGTCGCACGCGACCAGACCAGCACCTACCCAGCGGAATCGAAGGCTCTGCCAGATGTCGGCTACATGCGCCAGCTGGCGCCCGAAGGGGTGCTGTCGGTCAACCCGACCGGCATCTTGCTCATTCAGGGCAGCGGGCCACAAGACACGCTGGAGGTCTTGAAGAAGGCCTCGGTGCCGATGGTCATCGTGCCGGAAGATTATACCGGCGAAAGCGTCATTGCGAAGATCGAAGCTGTCGGCAAGGCGCTTGGCCTCGAAGACAAAGCCAGGGCGCTGGCGGATAGCGTTGCGAGCGATATTCAGGCTGCCGAAAAGGCCGCCGCTGCGCATGAGCAACGCAAGCGCGTGCTGTTCGTTTTGAACGGCGCTAGTGGGCGTCTGATGGCGTCTGGAACGGGTACGGCGGCTGACGGCATGATCAAGCTTGCAGGTGGTGTGAACGTCATCACTGAATATCCCGGTTACAAGCAGCTGACCGATGAAGCCATCGGCAAGGCCGCACCGGATATGGTTTTGATGATGAACAACGGTGGTGACGGTGTCGGTCCGGATGAACTTTTGAAGAACCCGGCCATTGCAAGCACACCTGCGGGCCGCAACAAAAATGTCGTCGCCATGGACGCGCTTTATCTGCTGGGCTTTGGCCCGCGCACCGGTGCTGCCATTCGTGAATTGTCGGCAAAACTCTATGGTGCGCCAGCAGCGCAATAATCGGATCACGCATCCGACATGAGGAATAAGCAAATGACCAGCCAAGGCCGTGTGGCAGGCGGAGAGCCCTTCACCATGCGTCATCGAGCCGGAGACAATCGGAAGAACGCTTGTGCAACCGGCACAAAGGTCGGGGATCGCACGCAACGCGCGCGCATTGTGCTGGTCGTGCTGGCGGTTGTCCTCTGCCTGACAGCTTTGTTCAGCCTCACGGCAGGGGCTTCGGATGCTTCACTTCTCACGCTGCTGCGCGGGTTTGCTGGCGGCGAGGGCGCGGAAACCTTCCAGCGTGATCACCTGATTATCATGGAAATCCGCCTGCCGCGCATTATCCTCGGCATGTTGATCGGTGCGGGGCTTGCCGTGTCTGGTGCCGTCATGCAGGGCCTGTTCCGCAATCCGCTTGCCGATCCGGGTCTGGTGGGCGTGGCCTCGGGCGCCAGTCTTGGTGCGGTGTCGATGATCGTACTGGGCGGCACCGTTCTGGCGCCGGTTATCGCCGTTGTCGGCATCTACGCACTGCCATTGGCGGCCTTCTTCGGCGGACTTGCCACAACCTTGTTGCTCTACCGGGTTGCGACTCGACGCGGGCGCACCTCTGTGGCCACCATGCTTTTGGCGGGCATTGCGCTTGGCGCGCTGGCGGGGGCTGCGACCGGCGTTCTGGTCTACATGGCCGACGACCGGCAGTTGCGCGATCTGACCTTCTGGGGGCTTGGTTCGCTTGCGGGTGCGACCTGGAGCAAGATCGTCGCTGCCGGACCCATTATCGCCGTGGTGCTGATTGCGGCGCCAATGCTGGCGCGCGGTCTCAACGCTCTGGCATTGGGCGAAGCCGCCGCCGGACATCTCGGCATTCAGGTGCAGCGCATCAAGAATATCGCCATCGTTACCGTGGCTGCGGCCACTGGCGCGACCGTGGCGGTAGCGGGCGGCATTGGCTTTATCGGTATCGTGGTGCCGCATATGCTGCGTCTCAGCATCGGCCCGGATCACCGTTATCTTCTGCCTGCGTCGGCTCTGCTGGGTGCCATTCTGCTTTTGCTGGCCGATGCAGTCAGCCGCACCATCGTTGCACCGGCGGAATTGCCCATCGGCATCATCACCGCCATGTGCGGCGCGCCGTTCTTCCTCTGGATATTGCTGCGCCAGCGCGGCCTTCTTGATCTGTGAAACTGCCATGATTGAAACCAAGGCCCTCAGTGTTCGTCTCTCGGGTAAGTCGATCATCGAAAACATCGATTTTACGGCGCGCGCTGGAGAGGTGACGGCAATTGTCGGTCCCAACGGATCGGGCAAGACAACGCTTTTGCGCGCTCTTTCCGGCGATGTGCCCTTTACGGGTGGTGCCTTTCTGGACGGGCGGTCATTTGCGGATATCAAGCCTTGGGAAATGGCAGCGCGTCGTGCGGTGCTACCGCAGGCGAGCGCCTTGTCCTTTCCGTTCACGGTGCGCGAGATCGTCGGGATCGGTTTGACCGGCGGTTACAGCGGCCTGTCGCGCGATCTTGAGACCGGCTTGCCCGACCTCGCCTTGCAGCGAGTTGACCTTGGCGGCTTCGGCGGCAGGCTCTATCAGGAACTTTCCGGCGGCGAGCAACAAAGGGTGCAACTCGCCCGCGTGCTTTGCCAGGTCTGGAGGCCCGTGGTCGATGGCTCTGCGCGCTATCTTTTTCTGGATGAGCCTATTTCGAGCCTCGATATCCGGCACCAGATCGTTGTGATGGAAATCGCGCGGGATTTTGCCGCTGAAGGCGGCGGCGTGATCGCCATTCTGCACGATCTCAATCTGACGGCCATGTTCGCCGACCGGATCGCGGTGATGTGTCAGGGCAGGCTCGACACAATCGGCTCCCCACAGGAGGCGCTGACCGATGAACGGCTGGAACGGGTTTATGAATGCGCGCTGCGGGTAGGGGTGCCGCCTGCGCGTGGTGTGCCTTTCGTGCTGCCGCAATCGGCCTATCGCGCCGCCGCTGAGTAACCTCAACGCATTACAAAAGGTCCGGTTTTCACCGGACCTTTTGCTTCTCTCGCTGTCGCAGGATTAGCTCGCGACGCGCTGTTCTTCCATTTCATCGAGACCGAGCAGGGCGCGTACATTCGGACGGGCTTTTACGAGGTCTGAAATGCTGTATTTCATCAAGACGCCGAAGAAGGCGTTCAGCGCTTCACGCAGCGCCGAGTTGAGGGCGCAGCTATCGACCAATGGGCACTCGGTCGCATCGTTTTCGAAACACTCCGCCATGGCGAAGTTTTCTTCGGTAACGCGCACGACATCGAACAGGCTGATATCGTTGGCCGCACGGCCAAGACGCACGCCGCCATTACGACCGCGCACGGTTTCAACCAGCCCGTTTTCCACCAGCGGCTGCAGGATCTTGAAAAGAAACAGCTCCGAAACGCTATAAGCGCGAGCGATTTCCGGAATGCGGCTCAGCTTGCCTTCATTCGCGGCACAGTACATGAGTATCCGAACGGCATAATTCGTCTGGCGAGTAAGGCGCATGACAGTTCCTTTCAGCACGTCCAGAGCATTTTCAAACCCGACCAAGTCAGGTCGGAAAATGCCCTCGCTCTTTGTATCCTGGTTCCAAAATCTGGACCGAAATTCCGGTTTGAACTCCACAAAGCTGCGCCGAGAACACTCTCCGCTCATGGCTTTTTCATGGAAACCGGATTTTCTCGATGGTCCAGTTTAGAATCGTTCTTAATATATACGAGGTCTTTCTCCACATTTAAAGTGGAAAAAACGAGTCGTATTTTTTCTGTTTACGAGCCCTCCCGTGCCCAGCTTGCATTTCACTGGCAAACGTCGATCCACTCGGCGGTTACCAATGCGGCCATCCTGTCCGGCGCAATACGAACCGCACTGTTTGTTGCTCCCGCTGCCGGAACCACTTCCTCGAATGCTTTCAGCGAGACATCGCAATAAACGGGAAGCGCGCTCGGCAAGCCGAAGGGGCACACGCCGCCGACGGGATGGCTGGTTTCGGCCAGCACGGTGTCGGCGTCCAGCATACGTGGCTTGGTGCCGAAGCGATCCTTGAACTTGCGATTGTCGATACGCGCATCGCCGCGTGTGACAACGAGAATTGTCTGGTCCTTGGTCGAGAAGGAAAGCGTCTTTGCAATCTGGCCGGGTTCCACGCCGTGCGCTTCTGCAGCCAAAGCTACGGTCGCGGTGCTGGTCGGCAATTCGATGACTTCGACTTCGGGCGCCTTGTCAGCAAAAAATGCCTTTACGGATTCCAGACTCATGGTTTCCCTTTATGATGATAATTAAACTCAAGTTTACGTCTCATTAACGATGAGAGCAACCCTAGAACTGTTATAATTTTGGTGGAATTGGTCAATTGAATAATAATTACCAATAAACGGCGAAATGCCGACCGGTTGGACAGCATGATGTGGCCCAGATGCTATTTTTTCCGCACGGACTTGTTTTGAACACATTGGCCACCTATATCGCTGTCATCGGCAAAGCTTAAGAGCGCTGGACGCGTCTGTTGCTCGCTATTGCCGCCATCGTTTAATGCTTTTGACCACGGATGTACTGGCACTGGTAGGAAAGCGATGGATCAGGAAGGTCGGTGCGTTTTCGCCCCGGCCTTTTTTGTTTTCCGGCGAAGTTGCTGTCCCCCTGAGAGATCGTACAGAACGGTCGCGATCAAGTTGACGCGGCGATAAAAGCTGCTAAGAAGTCACCCGTTGAGTGATTGGTTGGCAAATCGGTGATTTGCTGCTTTTCCCGCTGAGGGAAAAGAAGACATTACAATCACTTGGAGGGGTGGCCGAGCGGTTTAAGGCACCGGTCTTGAAAACCGGCGTGCAGGAGACTGTACCGTGGGTTCGAATCCCACCCCCTCCGCCATTTTCCTTTATAAGTCATTGAAATCATTGATAAAATAAAGTGCGGGCGAAGTTGACCCACAGATTTACCCACAAAACCAAATCCGCATCCATACCGCATCCGTACCGCAAATATGCGTCGGCTGGCGAGTCGAGTGCCGCCGGTTGCCCGGGGGAGTCTTTTCCTCCGCTTCTAACGTTATGACTCCCAACGCCATCGCCGCATTATGACTCATTAAGACGTTTGACAAGCGAGCAAGGATAGGTCAACGTAAATAAAATAGAAAGTATAGATGGTTATGGCTCCGCCATTTAACTGTCTTAATGAGGTTTTAGGTATGGTCTATACGCCGGGCGAATAAGCCATATCAGACTCAATCGTCGATAAAGTCTTTCAGTTCTACGTAGGTCAGCGTCTCCTTTGCTCGGGTTTGGATTACGTACCGCAGGTTTAGCTCCACTAATAAACAAAGTATGTTCTTTTAATATTGTTATTAGTTAAATTACTTTAGAACATTATTCTTTTTACAATAGTAAATAGGAATATATTGTCAATTTCGCATGGGTTTCTCTGGGAAAGTCTGGGGATGCGCTTTTGACAACCGGAACGTTTCAACATTTACTATGTATTATCGGATCGCACCGAAAGAATAGTGCAAGTAAATGCGGAGACGCCAACATGAAAACTTTTATTCGACTACCTGACGTGCGCCGCGCCACCGGCCTTTCCACATCCACCATTTACGAGGGGATGCGGGATGGCTGGTTCCCCAAGCCCGTCCGGCTCGGCCCCCGCGCTGTTGGCTGGGACGAGGATGTGATTGCGGCATGGCAGGAGAATTGCATCGAACGAAGCGGCGCGGCGAGCGCATAACTTTAGGAGGCGAAAGCCATGAACTACATTTCAGACGACAAGATCGAAAGCGCTCGGCTGGAGGCCAAGCTCGGAAGTTTTCGATCCGGCCCCGGCATTTCAGCGACCGATCATTTGAACGGCCAGTCGGTGCCGGAGTACGACAAGTCCTCGGACACGGTGGCGCTGGGCATCAGCGATTGCGCTGCAATGCACAAGCGGGAGATGGAACGGACGAAGGCTCGCGAAGCTGTGCGGGCGTCGGTCTTTGCTGCTTTCCCCGATGCCCCGCAGGAACTCCAGTCAATTATGTACAGCCATCCCAAGGTCGAGGCGTGGCTCGCAGCGTTCGCTCAAAAGGAGCAAGCCCGATGAAATCCGAAGACTTTTATCACGCCGCCAGCGCCCGCCTCTTCACCCGCCAACAACTGGACCAGATTGCGTACCGCTATCAGCAGTCGGCTGCGCTTTACCCAGAAGAGCATGAGCGCGTTGCCCGGTACATTCAGGATCATAAACTGGTCGGGCACCGGGAAGTGCTTGAGCACTACCTGCGTAGCAATCTGCCCATGTCCGAGCATTCCCTCAATGTCATCAACGCTTTTGCCGACTCCACCGCTACGGGCGCATATGACCGAGGCGCGGAAAGGGGTGCGCCGACGCATGGGCTGGAGACCTATGGCGGTGTGGAGTCGGCAGCGAGCCGCCTGTTCACCAGCACCGTGAAACCGGATGAGGGAGATAGGTGATGGCCGCGACCGCCGAAGAAATGCTCCGGGAACTGCGGTTTAGCCGGGGTGAGCCGGATGCTGTGGCGCGACAGGTTCTCCGCCATCTTGACGATACAAACTGGACCGAGGTGATGCGAGCGCTAGAAATGCTGGCTTCCGCAGGATGGACGGATGCCGAAGTCGCTTTCCGTGGGCTGGTGCTGGCGCGGGCTGAGGACTGGCTGGCGGAATGCAAGGCGTTACCGTTGGTTGAGCGGCTTGTCGCGACAATGACCACGCTGCGGGTGCTGGGCGAGCCGACGCCGGATGTGTCGGACTTGGTGGCGAAGGCGGAAGAAGCCCTGCGGAAACGGCGAGCGAATTGAGGCTGCGCCCCTAGTCCGTGGGTGCGCGCCGGGGCCGAACCAATGAGTGCCGGATTGGTTCGGCCCCTTTACTTTTCTCAAGCGAGGTAGAAGCCCCGGAGGTGAGTGATGAATAATATTGTTTCACTGGATGAAGCTCGGGCGCGACGCAGTGGCTCGCAGCCGGTCGATGATGCATTCGCCCAAGCATGGATGCTGATTTTCGATGCGTTGGAATTGGTCGAGGACATACCAACGGCTCGCGCCCAGAGCGCGTACGACAAGCTCTATGAGGGACTTCGGATATTGTTGAGCCGTGAGAAAGGTGCGCGTCATGGGTGACGAAGGGAAGAGTGAAAAGCCGCTGCGCTTGGAGGATTTGGGGTTGGGCGAAATTCTTCCGCCTGCACCAGCGAAGCCGAGGGCGGTTGACGCGTTTGCTACGCAACTGACCCGGAAACAGACGCCGGGCGCGAAAAACGGTCCGGGTTTTATTCGCAGGGGCAATGCAGAGGATTACGAGCCGTCGCTCGCAAATGCAAAGATCGCGATCACTTCCCTCGGCGTTCGCCCGAAATATGATGTATTTCACGACCGTATAGAATTCGAGGGGTATGGGAAACCGAGCGGAGAGCCGTTTTCCGACACCGCGCTGAAGATGCGGAATGCCGTGGTGGAGCGGTTCGGGTTCGATCCGAGGCAGGGCTTCATCGAGGATGCAACTCGAGTTCTGGCACTGGAGAATTCGTTCGATCCGGTGCGGGAATATCTCGATGGGCTGACGTGGGATGGGACGCCGAGGCTAAATACTTGGCTTTCGGTATATCTCGGTGCAGAGGATGATGAACTGACAAGGGCGATTGGTCGCGCGGTTTTGATTGCCGGGGTGCGTCGTGTGCGGCGTCCGGGTTGCAAGTTTGACGCGATGCTCGTGCTGGAAGGGGATCAAGGGCTGGGGAAGTCTGCGGTAGTAAAGGTTCTGGCGGGCGGAGATGATAATTTCACCGACGCGCTGGATTTCCGCCAAAGCTACAAGGAGCACATGGAGATACTTGGGGGGAAATGGATCGTGGAAGCGCCGGAAATGAGCGGGCTAAGTCAAGCAGCCGTCCAGTATGCAAAGCAATTTATCTCCAAAACCCACGATCGGGGCCGGAAAGCCTATGGTAAGTCAACGGAAGAGGTACCGCGCCGTTGTATCCTAATCGGAACGACGAATGACGCGACATATCTGAAAGACCCGACCGGAAACCGGAGGTTCTGGCCAGTGCGCGCCGGGAAAATTGACCTCCCCGCGTTGCGCAAAGTGCGTGATCTGCTTTGGGCCGAGGCGGCAGCAGCGGAACCCGGCGAAGCTGATCCGGTAACTATCCCCGCGCATCTTTGGGCGGTCGCTGCCGAGCGGGCGAAGGCGCGAGTTGAAGCTGACCCGTGGGAAGATACGCTCGCTGCGCTCCTGCCGAGGTTCGCCAAGGTTGCCGAGGGCAAGCAGCGGATCACGACGCAGGCAATCTTCGGGCAAATCCTCATGAAGGATATGCGTGAGGTGGCGATGCGGGAGAATAAGCGGGTGGCGGCATGTATGCGCAGGCTGGGGTGGGATGGGCCGAAGCCGCTTTGGATCGGGGGGACGGCGGTAAAGGGATATGAAAAAGACAATTAAATCAATGTTTTAATAAATCCTAACCGTATAACCGCACATTACCCGTTAGACCCATAGTTCTAAAAAGTCTATCGCAAAACACAATACCATTAATCAACTGAAGTTAGAGCGGTTAGGGGTTAGGATTGTGTTCTATATCATTGAAAATATTATATTTTTTACCAACCCGACCGATTTGCTCTAACCGGGTAGCGCACGAAATCGCCCTTGGCGTCAGCTAGGTATGGTTCAAAAAATAGGGCTGTTTGCGGCGCGAGCGCACCAGTTTGCCGAAAATGAGGTGCTCGCGCCGCCCAACTTCGCTCGAACACAAAAAGAAAGGGTATGCCCCATGACAAAGGATAACGGCGAAGCCGGTGAAATCCTAAGCCCCGCGCTCGCCGCGCTGTTGCAAATCATGACCTCTACCGAGGTGGCAGAGGCCAAGTGCGTCGAGGCCGCGAAAGCGATTATTGAGTATGAAGCGCCGCAAGGGGTCTACGACCTCACCCACCGATATTTGATCGGGGTGGCCGAGGACGACGAACAATCAACGGATTTGCGGCTGGAGGCGTTGAAGCTGCTGCGGAAGGTGGAGGCGCGCCGGGTTGTTCCGGGAGTGGCGAAAGGTGAAGATACGGAAAAGGCGAAGCGGCTAGCGCAAAGGCTGGAAGCAGCGCGAGAGCGGGTGGAAAGGTTTCGGAAGGATGTTTGGCCAAGCGCGACGACCGAACCTGTGGAAAAACAAGCTCACAATAGCGAAGCCCCAACATAAACTGCTACGCTACAAATGGGTAAGTGGGTTTCACTGAGGGCTTGAAATGGAGCAATCGACTACAGACGCGATTAGCAGAGTCGCGATGCCGAGCGTCTTAGACAAAGAAATTTCTGATTTTTCCAAAGATGCCTTCGGGCATCAATACTTTGCAAAAGCATTAGAGAGCCTGATTGAAGGGCCGCATAAGCCTCCATTTAGTATCGGTCTGCTTGGCTCGTGGGGGACAGGTAAAAGCTCCATTAAGGAGCTTTACCTCTCGTCATTGGCCTCAGGTTCTTCCGCACCCAAAGGAAAACAACGGAGAGATCGATTCAAGCCGGTAACCTTCAATGCGTGGAGATATGGGGGTGGAGAAGATATTAAGCGCGCGCTCCTTAGGCATGTCTTTATCGAACTAGGCGGAGACGACGTAGAACTTAGACGCTGTTTATATCAGCAAGTCACCGACACGGCCCAGAAAAAGCGGTCTTTGAGCGATTGGGGCAAAGAAGCGCTGGCTCAGAACTTTGCCTCTTTGTTGTTGTTTTGCGTACTCTTTATCGTCGTAATGACAACAATTTACGTTACTGCAAAATCGCTCGGAATAGATGGCGGTTGGAGCGTGGCCACCAGTATCGCCTTCGGAACAGCAGTTGCCGGATTTCTTGCAAAGTGTGTTGTTGATATAAGACTAAAATCTCCAACGCTTTTCAATAACCAGACTGTCATATCGTTTCCGACAACAAGCTCTGAGGAATATGAAAGGCTTCTGGTTGAGCAAATTCACGCGTTCAGGAAGACCAAAAGTGGGAAGACGATAGAAAGACTGGTCATTTTCGTAGATGATTTGGACCGTCTTTCAGCTTCTGAAATGGTTGCAGGTCTGGATGCAGTCAGAACTTTTTTGGAACTTCCACTTGCTAATGCCTCTGACGACTTTGGTGTAGTATTCGTTATATCGTGCGATGAGGATAGAGTAGCAGAAGCGTTGTCCCGTGGGCGTGGAATACTGAAACCGGAGTTACCGGGATCGGTGTTCACGCGATATGACGCAAGACGCTACCTTGATCGCCTGTTTCAATTCCGTTTGGAAATCCCGCCATTTCCGAAGTTGGACATGCGTCTGTTCGCTGAAAATAAACTACGTGAAGCAGGCAGCATCGTTGCCGATTTGGAGAGCAGAGGGGTCCGAGTTCAAGATTTGATCGAACGCCTTATTCACGTCGGAGTCGAAAGCCCTAGAAACGCGGTCCAAATAGTAAATTCATTCGTTCAGTCGTGGTGGGTTGCGGTACTGAGGGAGCGCGATGGAGCCGGTTCCGTTGTGCCCGGCGTACTGTACGAGGGAGCGGTGACGAATCATCCGTTCGCTTTGGCTGCGTTGTGTGCATTAAAAGTGGATTTCCCAGACTTTTACAATGAATTACAGAAGAGACCAGAACTTATTCGCGAGTTTGACCGATTAATTTTCAAGAATGAATCTTTAGAAAGTCTCGCTCCGGGTGCGAAATATGCCCTGAAGGATTTTATAATTACATCGAATGATGCAGATAATTCGTCAAATCAAGTAAGACAAGAATATAGGGGGCTTCGTCAGTACTTATCTAGCCTACAAGATTTGCGATGGCCAAAATCTTTGCAACCTTTGCTCCTGTTGGCGCAAGACACGATTTCCCGTAGGTTTGGTGACAGCGCGCCGGAACTTCATGATGCGTTTGTGTCCGGTGATACGCAAGGCGTCCTTGAAATATTCGGTCATCATCTCGACCGAAGTGATTTAGAGGTGGACCAGATAAAGCTTCTTGAGCAACTCGCTAAGGAGCTATCTGATGAGACTGAGGCTCGCCGTATCAATGCGGCAAGAGTATTAGCTGACTTAGCCCCCCGAATTCCTTCGCAATTACGGCGAGGTTTAATGGTGCCTTTGGCCCGTCAAATGAGCACCTCGAAAATAACCAGAATGAACGTCGGACCAGAGGCGGCGCAGGAAATCATCGAATCCATTCCTTCAATCGACCGACAAGATGTGGTCGCGGCATTTGCTGGTGATCTGCTGATCAAGCAAAAGTTGGATTGGCAATTGCCCAACAGGCAAACTCCTAACATTGACGAGCTTACCGTTAGTGTTAAAGCAGCTATTGATCTTGTTTTATCGGTTCTTAAACGTGATGGACTAAATCAAAATACGGCTGTTCTTTTGAAAGAGTGGCTCATCGTTCGCGAAATTCAGTCGGCAAACGCTGAAAAAGCTCTGCCGTTTAGCGAACTCGAAAAGTGGGTGAATGAGTACCCGGACCAACTACTGCCACTGCTCAATAGTGAATACAGTCGTCTTGCCATCGATACAATTGATAAGGATGCAAATTCCATTGCTGATAAGTCTCAAGTTTTCGCGAAATTGAATATCGTTTTCCACGATCTTGCAAAAAATGGTGAGGAAGATCGGAAGCTTTTGTGGCAACAACTTTCGAAGCTCGTCAGCGTCGAAGATGCTGAAGCAGTTTCAGTGGCATGGATTGAGGCAAACCGTATTGCCAATTTGAGTTCGGCGATTCAGTCGCGGGAGTTTCTAAGTGCTTTCGCAACACGCCTAGACAAAGACATGCTTGCCGAAGGGGCTTGGCCACTCGACTGGAAGGCTGGCGGAGCAAAATTCCTAGACCTGATGGTAAGTTGGAGAGAACACATCGATTCAAAGACGGCATCTGCAATAAGTCCGTTAGTGTATTCGTGGGCCTTGGGCTCTGATACAGCAGATTACATGGTCAGGGCGGCTGAAATTCTGAGAGAAAATCATAACGATGTGTGGCATGAGTTTGTTGATGGTGTAGTTGACGATGAATTATTTACTCTACCTGAACAAACGCTGACGTATCTTTCTTCACAAGTTGGGGAACTAACTGAATCAGAGCGCACAGAATTAGTTCAACAGATGGACGCTTTCGTAAACAAGACGCAACTCAGCGAAAATACATTGAAAGCATATGCCGGTTTTGCCCGTGGAATCTCCAAGTCGGAATGGTCGCTTTCGCCTTTTGAATCCCATTGGAAGAACCTCAGTAGCCGCCTTGTGGCGATGAGAAACGATACGAAGTACCTTGATGGGTTATTTCCAGTAAGTCGCGATATTCTGGTTGCAACACCTGTTGGAGAAGCCGGAGATTTGTTACACCAGCTGTTCAGTCAAACAGCAAATTCTATAGATCAAAACTCCGTCCTCCATAAACACATGATAGGTTTCTGGCCTGAGGAAAGTGATCAGATTGGCGATTATGATCCGACAGGTATTGCCAAGAGTGCGCTTCATATAATCAAAGGTAATCCATCATTTGCGGGTGCCGGATATATCTTCAGGTCCGTCGTTGAGTTGGCAGATAAAGAGCTCCTCGTCGAAGACTTGGATTCAGAAATTGCAAATGCTTCTATTGCTTTGTGGCCGCATAATGCAGAAACGGTGCTTGCTACGATTGACCAAATAGCGCCCATGCTATCGCCCACACATGTTGTTAGTTTGCTTAAAGGGCAACAAAGGTCAGACGACGTGAGTTTCATCGCCGGAAAAATGGCCAAAGTTTCGGATAATGCTGAGATCATTGCTGTCACTAAAGAGATACTGTCGGCTGAACCTCAGGAACTAGGTGAGGAAGCCGATGGAGTTCTTTTCATGTGGTTATCGGCATTGGATGAGCAAACAAGCGTTGTTCAAACACTTCTCAGTGACGAAGGACTGACTGACGAACAATGCTGTCGATTGTTAAATTATGTCGTTCAGTGCCGTAAGAAATTCAGCTTCGATTTCATAACTGAAATCGTAAGGGATTTTCTTGTGGACACAAATAGAGAAAAAACAAAGCAGTTTCTCGCGGACAGACTTACCATTATTTCGGACGTCGCTGCGGATGGCGAGCAGCAATCAAAAATATCTAGGGTTCTCATTAGTATTATACCCAAAATATCGACAAAGCATCTTCGAATTGTCGGCTCGGTAATCGAGAAGTTTGGCGCGAGCGGATACCTCGAGCGCGATAAGAAAGTTCTAGATCAATTAGACGCAGCGCAACTGAAGATTTTGTCAGAGTGTTTTCCAAGCTCGCGTCCATTGAGCAAGCGTCTGCGTGAAAAGGAAAAGGACGCGGCAGAATAGTAAACATGCGGTGTGCGGAGCGGATCGCTCTGCACACCAAAAAATCTACTTGGCGTTTTTCAGAATCCTAAACACACTCGCTCGCCCGATCCCCAGCTTCGTCGCGATAGCGTCCGCCGTCATCCCTCCGGCCTTCAACCGGAGTACATCTTCCGCTTTTGCCCGCGCAGTCGGCGCTCGTCCCTTGTATTTGCCCTCGGCTTTGGCCTTCGCGATCCCCTCTCGTTGCCGTTCTAGCATCAACTCCCGTTCAAACTCCGCAATCGACCCCAGCAAATTCAGCATCAGCTTGCCGGTCGGTGTGGCGGTGTCGAGGTTCATCGATAGGATGCGAAGCGCGACGCCCTTCGTGCGAAGCGTCTCTGTGATCGCCACGAGGTCTGCGACGGATCGTGCAAGGCGGTCCAGCTTGGTGACGATAAGCGTGTCGCCCTCGCGTACGTAGTCCAGCGTCCGCTCTAGTTCCGGGCGCTTAGTAGCCACAGACGATAATTCTTCTTGGAATATGCGCGAAGCACCTGCGGTTGACAGATCGCGGAGCTGGGCTTCAAGTCCAGCTTTCTGGTCGGTGGTTGATGTGCGGGCGTAGCCAACGATTGCGGCGGTGGACATGATGGACTCCGATTGTCTCACATAACTCTCTAATACTGTGATACTGGTGTATCAAAAAGTCAACTCCAATGTGTGTGATACCATCAGTTGGCTTTTTTCTGAGAATCGCTAGGGCTTGCCCTATTGATACTGCGCGGGAATACGGTGCTGTGAGGTTGAGCCATATGCATGTGGGCGGGCGTCGCATGGCATGGCTAGCCACGGATAGAATGTATCGGGAAACGGGACGGAATGGTGCCGCCATCAAGCGCGGCAATGATTGCCGGTAGTTCTATCCATCGAATGAAATATCGCGCCAAGCGCCGAATGCGGGGCGAAGATCGGTATGGTCCAGCCTTGCCCCACCGAGTTTCATTGCTTATTGTGTTCTATTATGGGACTGGGTGGGACTGACATTTATTCGGCAGTCTGCATGGCCGTGCGGAAGGGGGAACTGGCGGAGCCGTTTCGCGCCTTAGATGTGCGACGGGTTGCACCCGGCTGGGCCTATCCTCGCTATTTCGAGTTCCTCGCTGACCATTGCACCGACAAGCAGTCGCCCGATGTTGCGCTATTCGTTCGCGTCGCCAAGGGACGCTATCGACTCAACGACCAAAAAGCTGGGTAGGCCGAGGCCCCATCCCCCCTTTGCATTGTGCAAACGGCGAGGGCTACTTCGCCGGATGCCACCCCCCATCTGCCTGACCATGTCCCTCGCAAATTTTGTGTGAATTTTTCAGTCGTATGGCTCGGGGGCGAGCGCAAGCCTAACGCCTTGGTCTTCCAGATATTCGAGCACTGCGAAAAGCATAATTAGAACGCCCGACATTTCCAGCGTCTCTTCGATTGTTGAAACGACGAGGTAGGACGCATTGAAAAAGGTTTCGTCAGCCAAGAACGCTCCAATACCCTCGAAGACCAGAGCGCCGGTCACAAAAACCGCTCCTGCAAGGACGAACAGGCTTGCTGTGCGTCGGGGCAGTGCGAATAACCAGCGGACGAAAATAACTCCGACAACGATCACAACGAAAGCAGCCGGAATGATCCATGAGAAAAATGGATGGGCGGTGCCGGGGATGGCGTAATTATCCGCTCGCCATAAGCCGTGCATGTCCGTTCCCTCGTCGAGCGACATATAGAAGAAGATCGCTGACAAGCCCCACCACGCAGTCGAAGGAAGTGATTTGAGGCGCTGGACCCACGCGACCAATGCGAGCGCGCAGGCGGTTGCAAATAGCTGAAGTACAGAAAACCACGTCGGAACGTTCATTTCTCGGTTGAGGTCAAACATATGGCCGACGCGATTAATCGGCTCCATCGCAATGCCACAAGCTTTTGTGTACCAGCACACCATGACCACGGAGTGCAGAAATACTAGTAAAGCGATTATTCCAGCGGAAATCCACGCAATCAAAGATGGGCGAATACTGAAATAGAGGTGTGTTTGTGCCTGTTGCATGGTGCCCCCCCATAGGCATTACCCATTCAAATTTATCGCAACGACAGGTTACGTTCAACGAAATGGCGGCTACCGCTGCTTGTTTCGCCTACTATCGTTAATTTCTGACAGTGCAGTTCTTGCGTCGTTTTTTACTCGCTATAATTTACCAATCGCCAATACATTGTTGCCGGATGCAGGAGTCGTGGAAACGTAGTCAGCCCACGCGCTCATGAGCCTGCGTCGCTTTTCCAGCATGTCGCCACGCTGATATGCCGCCTCGGTTTTGTCGCGGACGGTGTGGGCGAGCGCGGCTTCGGCAATCTCGCGAGGGAAGCTGGAACGCTCCGCCGCCCAATCCCTGAATGTGGAGCGAAAGCCATGAACGGTTAGTCCCTCAGTGCCGTCCATTCCTCGAAGAACTTCTAGCATTGCCATGTTGCTCAACGGCTTACCTCGTTTCGCGCCGGGGAACACGTAAGGGCTGTGGGCTTCCCTCGGCGTTGATTGCAGGATTTCTACGGCGCGGTCGCAAAGAGGGACGCGGTGCGGCTTATCCGCTTTCATGCGCTCTGCCGGGATCGTCCAGACCTTCTCGACTAAGTCGAACTCGGCGTCGGTTGCGCCGATGGCTTCGGACGTGCGGACAGCGGTGAGGATTGTGAACTCAAGGGCGCGGGCGGCTATGCCCGATACCTCTCGGAGCCGGGGCATGAAGGAGGGGAGGTCGGTGTACGTCATGGCTGGGTGATGCCGAACTTTGGAAACCTTGGACCGGGCGGGAAGCAGCTTGTCTAGGTGGCCGCGCCAACGAGCAGGGTTTTCGCCGTTCCGATAATGGCGCGCTTTGGCCCAATCCAACACCAACTCAATACGTCCGCGTACACGGCTCGCGGTTTCGGTTTTTTCTGCCCAGATCGGCTCGATGATTTTAGTGATATGGGCGGTGTCGATGCTGGCGACTGATAGGGAGCCGATGACGGGGTAGGCGTAGGTTTTGAGGGTGTTGCGCCACTGGTCCGCGTGCTTGGCATTTTTCCAGCCTGCCGCGTGCGCCTTGATGTAGCGTTCGGCGGCATCCGCGAAGGAGATTTCGTTCGCGGCCTTCGCTCGCGTGGTGGCTTGGCGTTCTCGGCGTGCCTCAATTGGGTCTATTCCATCCGCCGTAAGTTGCCGAGCTTCTCGCGCCCGTTCCCGGGCTTCCCGAAGTGAAAAATCGTGGATGGAGCCAAGTCCCATTTCGCGGGCACGGCCAGCAAGCATGAAGCGGAAAATCCAAGACTTGGTGCCGCCCTTGGCGACCTGCAAATACAGCCCGCCGCCATCATTATACATGCCTGCGGGAAGTGCTTTGGCGACCATTGCGGCGCTTAATCTGTTGATGACGCTGGCCATTTCAGACCTCAAAAAATGGGATTAGAAGTAGCGATATTAAGCTGTTGAGATGCTTGAGTCTATTGAAAATGAAAGAATTTCACGTACACCATTTTTGAGTTTATGAGAGTAGAACCAAAAGTATACTTTGGTACCCACATACCTACCCACAAATGCATGTCGGAACCATCGGAACTAAGCGCAGATGACCGGCACGAAAATGATACGAAATTATTGATTTTATTGAGTTATCGGAATTACTCGGAATTACTCATAAGTTCGAATGACAGACACCCCCTCCGCCATTATTTTCCTTTTTGTTTTCGATGGTGCCGTCAAAACCGGCGACGGTTTTGGCTTTCCAAGCCTGCGCTTGGCGTGATCGATCGTTCTCAATATATAGAATATTATACTTTATTAAATATACAATAATAAGAAAATCATTTAAATAGTTTGAATTTATAATTTAACTTATCAAGTTTATACCTATTAAATTGCGAATACTAAGAAATAATATGGAATTGGAAAATCAATAATAACATTGATTTTATTTAATGATTATTTTTGAAAGTATTCATTTATTGTTCATCGCGGGTTGGGTAGCGTGAGTTCATCACGAAAGGAGAATATCATGTTCAAGAAAATCCTACTCGCGGCGATTGCTCTTTCGTTCATTGGTGCGCCGTTGGCGCAAGCTCGTGACAACCAGCCGCAGCGCAAACCAGCAGTGCACCAGGTGCAGAACAAGAAACAGTCCGCAAAGGGCTGGTCTAAAGGGCAGCGCTTCAATGGTTCGCGTCAAAGCGAAGTCAAGGATTACAAGCGTTATGGGCTTCGTGCACCGGGCAAGGGGCAGCGTTGGGTGAAGGTCGATAATCAGTATCTTCTGATTACCGCGGCAACCGGTCTTATCGCTGGTGTGATGGCCGCTCGGTAATTCGCGGATGCGTCAAACAGGACGGTTAGCGCCGTCCTCACTCGGTGAGCAGTGTTGGTTCTCCCTCGAATCCGGCGCTTCTCATCGAGGTTTTATTGTGAGATTGGCAATCAGCGCGATTGTCTGCGCATCAGCAGAATGAAGAGTGGCGTACCAATGAAGGCCGTCACGATGCCTGCCGGGATTTCCTGCGGAGCGAAGATCGCGCGGCCCAGCGTATCAGCCAGAACGGTCAATATTGCGCCGATCAACGCTGTCACTGGCAGCAGATGCCGATAGCGCGCCCCGCAACAAAGGCGCGCTGCATGCGGCGCGATCAATCCCACGAAGCCAATTGCGCCCACGGCGGACACCGCGCCTGCCACAGAAAGGGCTGACAGTAGTAGTAGCCATAAGCGCGTCGTGGCCGTATCCACGCCAAGCGATTCCGCCGCATCGCGACCGAGCGCCAGAATGTCGAGACGTTTCGCGAATGCAAGTGCGATAGCGATCAGCAGAAGCCAGGGGGCAAGCGCCGCCACATCCTGCCAGTTGCGCCCATGGGTGGAGCCTGCGAGCCAGGCAAGTGCTTCGGCAATCTGAAGCTTTGCCTCAATCACCACAATCGTGCTCAACGCTGAAAGGCTGGCTGCCACTGCAAGTCCGGTCAGCGCCGTGCGGGTCGGTGACAGGTTTTTGCCGAGCAGGCTTAAAAGCAAGACCACAAGACAGGCGCCGCCTGCCGAGCAGAGCGCAAAAAGCGCGCTTCCCGGAATGATGCCGCCGAGCAGTGCGACGAGGCTTGCGAGTGCTGCGCCTTGTGCGAGGCCCAGAGTTTCCGGGCCGGATAGCGGGTTGCGCGTCACGGCCTGCAACAACAATCCAGCCATTGCGAGTAAAGCGCCTGCGCCCATGGCCACCAACACGCGTGGCGCGCGCAGTGCCTGTATCGCCTGCCAGTCAATGTCGCGTCCTGCGATGCCGTCGCCGAACAGAAGCCCGGCCAGAAGAGCTGCTAACAGAACCATGCCAAGGCTCGCATAAAGTGCGACCGGTCGCTTGAATATGGTTTTCCCGAGGATCTGCGCGTTGTGGGCGGGTGCCTCCGCTTTCATACGACGCAAGACGAAGATCAGCGCCGGTGCTGCGAAACAGGCAGCGAGGATTCCGGTCGGGATGATGGTGCCGGCACTGCTTAGCCATTGAGCGGCAATGTCGGCTGAAAGCAGCGCAACCGCTCCCCACAGGCAGGCTGCGGGCACAAGCGCTTTGTGCCGAACCATGCCAGTGGCGCGGAGCAGGTTGGGCACCGCGAGACCAATGAAGCCGATAGGCCCGGCAATGGTAACGGCGGCACCCGATAGTACGATCGTGGCGAGAAGGCCGATCAGCGCGGTCGCTTTGCCAAGCCCAAGGCTTGCCGCCATGTCGCTGCCGAGCGCCATGACGTCGAACTGGCGGGCAAGGGCGACCAGCAGCAGGATGGCTCCGACAATAAAGGGGGCGAGCGGTGCAATTTTAGCCCAGCCTGTTTGTTCCAGCATGCCGGAAGACCACAGGATGATGCCGGATGCGCGATCATCTGCAATTAGGATAATCGCGGAAGAAAGCGCCGAGAAGGCAAGGGATACCGCCACGCCCGCCAGTGCCAGCCGAACCGCTTGGGCGCGCAATCCGCCGCCGACCAGCAGGCATAATGTTCCGCCCAGTGCGCAGCCGATGATCGTAGCGAGGAAGCCCGGAAAGGCAAATGGAAGCAGCAGACTGGAAACAACCAGGGCCAGTTGCGCGCCGCTGGTGACGGCCAGAATGTCCGGTGCTGCAAGCAGGTTACGCAAAATGGTCTGCATCACCGTGCCAGCGGCGGCAAGCGCTGCGCCGACCAATATAGCCGCTATTGCACGGGGCAGGCGAATGGTTTCGATGATAATCTGCGCCAGCGTTTGCGGCCGCGACGGCGACTGCAAAACATCCTGTAGCGTGACATTTCCACTGCCGATGACGAGTTCGGCGGCCGTCAGCGCGACCAGCAGCAGGATTACCAGAACGATAATTCCAATCGTGAAACCTGCCGGTTTAGTTTGGCTTGTGGTCAGAGGCTGCGCGGTCATTCCGCGCTCCGCTCGCTCTGCTGATTTCCGGCAGATGGCTTGATGGATGCATGGTTGACCCAGCGTGGCATGCAGAACGGAATCGGCAGAACCGGGTGCGCGGACACTTCGATATCGAAGTCGAAAGCTTCTCGGAGGCGTTCCGTTGTGAATACCTCTTCAGGAGAGCCAGAAGCCATCAAGCGGCCTTTACGCATCAGGATAACGTCGTCGGCCAGTTCCAGCACCTGATTGAGATCGTGCAGAACAGCAACGATGGTCAGGCCATGATCGCGGTTCAACTGCTTGAGCAACGTCAGCAACTCGGCCTGATGCCGGATATCGAGAAAATTCGTCGGCTCATCGAGAAACAGGACGGATGGTTCCTGCGCAAGCGCCAGCGCAACCCATGCGCGCTGACGTTCGCCGCCAGATAGCGAAGCCACCTGACGATGACGCAGGGCTTGCAGGCCGGTTTGCGTGATGGCGCGTTCGATTGCCTTTCGGTCATGATTGCCCAGTCGGGAAAACAGACCTCGATGCGGGTGACGTCCGTTTTCGACCAGTTCTTCGACGGTCAGGCCAGCGGGAATTTCCGGCATCTGCCCCAGCACGGCGATCTTGCGGGCCAGATCAATCCGTTTCATGCGGTTTATGTCTTCACTGTCAAACAGAACCTGTCCGCTCGTTGGCGTCTGAAGCCGCGCCATGCTGCGCAACAGTGTGCTTTTGCCCGAACCATTGGCCCCGCAAATGACGGTTATCCGCCCGGATTGAACCGAGGCATCGACCGAATTCAGAGCCATCGCGCCGTCAAAACTGACGGAAACGCCAACCGTTCTGATGATTGCTTCGTCCTGCGTGGCCATCGGCTTCCAAACAACATGTTCTTCGATGCCGTGTGATAGACAAGAGGATGGGCCTCCGCAAGTTTTCTAGAGCGTTCCGGTTAAGATTGAATCATTGGAAGTGCTACCGGAGTTTCTGCCGAGAGGTGTTCGATCAGCGCGCGGGCTGATGACGTCAGTTCGTCCGGCGCGCGTATGCAAAGCGACAAATGCCGTGTGGCCCAAGTGTCCGTCAGCGGGATCGGCACGATGCTGGTCGTTGTCATCATGCGATGAGCGACCAGTTCCGGGATGATCGCCAGGCCGACGCCAGCGGCGACCATCGGGCAAATGCTCTCGAATGTGCGCAGTCGCGTACGCATCTTCAGCTTGACGCCAAGGCGTGCCGCATGCGCTTCGATGTGATCGTAGAGCGCGCCGGAATAGAGGCCAATGAACGGTTCATGCAGGACATCGGCAAGACACGTCGATTTTCTGGCGGCAAGGGAGTGCTGCTGCCCGGTGATGAGAACCAGCCGGTCGATGGTGAAGGGGATGAGAACCAATCCACCGGTATCGACGGCGTCGGACAATATGCCAATCTCGACAAAGCCGCTCGCAACGGACCTTGCGATTTCCGCGCTCTGCCGTTCTTTCAGCTCGACGTCGATCTGTGGATTGTCTGCCATGAACTGCGCGAGCCGCATGGGAAGATATTCGGTCACAGCGGCTGTGTTGGCTGCCACGCGCACGGTTGAGCGCATGCCCCTGGCGTGGGTGATGAGGTCCGCATGCATGTCAGTCATCTGGCGCAGCACGAGGCGCGCATGATGGGCAAGCGCTTCACCCGCCGCAGTGAGGGTGATGCCGCGTCTGCCGCGTTCGAGAAGCTTGACCTCGCCAATGGCTTCCATGTCACGCAGGCGTTCGCTGGCCGAGGGCAGGGCGAGCCCCACTTCCGTTGCGCCATGCGTAATGCTTCCGGCGTCGGCAACGGCGATGAAAAGGCGAAGGTCTGTGAGGTCAAAACGCATGCATATTTATCGCTTATATTCTGCCTTCGGTAAAGCCGAAGGCAGAATATGGAACTTCCGCATTTCGCAAAATGGGGAATTCTCTATAGCGGAAGCATGACCCAATCCGTCGCACTTCTCGTCACGATTACGCTTACTTTCCTCGGCGCAGGCTTCGTCAAAGGCCTGACCGGCATGGGGTTGCCGACTGTCGCCATGGGTGTATTGGGGGCGTTGATCTCGCCGCTCACTGCCGCGAGCCTGCTGATTGTTCCGTCATTCATTACCAATGTCTGGCAGCTGCTGGCCGGGCCAAGTTTTCGTGCGCTGGCTCTGCGCCTGTGGGCGATGATGGTCGCAATCATCGCTGGAACGTGGATCGGCTCCTTCCTGCTGGTGGGCGGTGAAACGATCCTGACGGCGTCGCTGCTCGGCGCAAGTCTGGTCATTTATGCCGGATACACCCTTTTCGCCCGACAGTGGCAGGTATCGCGGCGGCATGAAGTCTGGCTGTCTCCGCTGATCGGGTTATTGACTGGCCTGATTGCCGGTGCGACCGGTGTGTTTGTGATTCCAGCCGTTCCCTATCTTCAGGCACTGGGCTTGAAGAAAGACGATCTCGTGCAGGCGCTGGGATTGTCCTTCACGGTATCGACGATTGCGCTGGCGATCGGGCTCTCCTCACATCAGGCCTATAGCGGTGATATCCTTCTGATTTCGCTCGCTGCTGTCCTGCCTGCGCTGGCTGGCATGGGGCTTGGGCAGCTTTTCCGCCAGAAAATAAGTCCAGAACGGTTTCGCCTCTGGTTTCTTGTCGGGCTTATGCTATTGGGAGCGGAAATGCTGGTGAGGCCGATTTTCTTATTAAGCTTTCAATAGCGGAAGAATTTTCTTTTCTCATCCGAGACATGCGGATTTGCTTTCTTGTTCGCATATGCCGGAGACAGGATACTCACGCTCCATGAATTGCGGGATCTGTTGCAGTTCCCGGGAAAGCTCGGAATAGACAGGCCGCCTCTGGCTGTAGTGTGACATGACACGACATAATCCTCCTGACCATAACGGAGCGCCTTCGTGGCGATTCCGGCTGTTTAATCCGATGCTTGCTGGCGCAACGCTGCGTGAACGCGCCATTGCCTGTGTCGGTGCGCTGGTGGGCATTGCTCTCACCGGTTTCGTCTCGGGGCTTTTGTTGGGTAAGGGGCCACATCTGCCGCTGATCGTTGCACCCATCGGCGCTTCGGCGGTGCTGCTGTTCGCCGTGCCGAACAGTCCGCTTGCGCAGCCATGGTCGATCATCGGCGGCAATACGATTTCGGCGCTAGTGGGTGTGATTGTGGCCCAGTATGTCAGCGATCCGGCGCTCGCCATCGGTCTTGGCGTTTCGCTGGCAATCGCAGCCATGTCGGTCACCCGCAGCCTGCATCCGCCCGGCGGCGCTGCTGCGCTGACGGCTGTGCTGGGTGGTCAGGCGGTCGCCAGCTGGGGACTGTGGTTCCCGCTTGTGCCGGTCGGCTTCAATTCATGTCTGCTGGTGGGGCTGGGCATCCTGTTCCACAAGCTTTCCCGGCGCAAATATCCGCATAATGTGGCGGCTGCGCCGGTGAGCATGCACGCGACCAAGGACTTGCCCCCTTCCGTGCGGGCAGGCATCCGCGAAGAGGATATCGACGAAGCGCTGAACACGCTGGACGAAAGTTTTGACATTGATCGCAACGATCTTGGCCGGTTGTTGCGGCAGGTTGAGTTGCAGGCATCGATCCGCGCGCATGGCGATCTGACCTGCGCCGATATCATGTCGCGTGACGTCATCAGCATTGGGGAAAACGATACCGCCGATCAGGCCCGTCATCTTCTCCTGCGCCATCGCATCCTGACCTTGCCGGTGACGGGCGCGGATGGGCGACTGACTGGCATGGTGGGCCTGCGTGAGCTGGTTCAGCCCGGTGAAAGCCTCAAGGATCATGTGGTCCCGGCGATCACAGCTGCCCCGGATGATGCGGCAATGGGCCTGCTTCCGGTCCTGACCGATGGTCTGGCGCATGTGGCGGTGATCGTGGACGAGAACAGGTTCGTGGTCGGCGTCGTGTCGAAAAGCGACCTTCTCAGTGCCATTGCGCGCGTTCTGCCCCAAACTGCCCCGGTTTCCATCCGGGCCGCAGCTTGACATTTCAGCTGGCGTCTCCTAGTCCCCGCCGGAAATACCCTATTGAATAAAAAGCGGATTTTGGGCAGGGTTTACTCCCAAGACAATGTCGGTGAGTGAATATGTCCGTCCAGCGCGTAAGCTTCTATATTCTACTGGCGCTCGTCACGATCGCCTTCGCCTGGCTGCTCATCCCTTATTACACCGCAGTCCTGTGGGCGGTCATTCTCGCCGTTATCTTCTATCCGGTTCAGCAATATCTCGTGCGGGTTCTGCGCGGACGGCGCAATCTAGCGGCTTTCATGTCGGTGCTGATGTGTATCTGTCTGGTCATCATTCCGATGCTGATCATTTTCAGCTCGCTGGTGCAGGAGGGAAACTCGCTTTACCAACGACTGAGCAGCCGGGAATTTGACCTGAACAGCTATATCACCAGCATTCTTTCCGTACTGCCGGATTCGCTGGAAGACTGGCTCAAGCGCTTTGAGCTTGGCAGTTTCGCCGAATGGCGCTCGCGAATTTCATCGACGATCCTACAAGGCAGCCAGCTATTCGCTGGGCGTCTGGTCAGCTTTGGCCAGAACACGCTGCAATTTTTTATCGGCTTCGGCATAATGCTCTATCTGCTGTTCTTCCTGTTTCGCGACGGTGCGGATCTTGGACGCAGAATCCGGCAGGCAATCCCGCTGAGCGATGACTATACGCGCCAGTTTTTGGAGAAATTCACCGCTGTTATCCGTGCGACGGTCAAAGGCAATATCATCATCGCGATCATTCAGGGTTTGATCGGCGGCGTCGCTTTCTGGCTGCTGGGCATCGAAGCCGCCCTGTTGTGGGGCGTGATGATGACCTTCTTTTCCATGCTACCAGCGGTTGGCGCAGCTCTGGTCTGGGTGCCTGCCGCCGTATGGTTCTTCGTCAGCGGCGACTGGGTCAAGGGCGTCATCCTTGTCCTGATCGGAACGCTGGTTATCGGTCTCGTGGATAATCTGCTGCGCCCGCCGCTGGTCGGCAAGGGCACGCGCATGCCGGACTATGTGGTGCTGATCTCGACGGTCGGCGGCATTTCGCTGGTCGGCATTAACGGCTTTGTCATCGGGCCGTTGATCGCCGCCATGTTCATTGCCGCATGGTCGCTGCTGGCCGAAGAACAGAAGGACAAGCCCATTGCCGCCGACAGTCCCAAACCAGCAGCGGCGAAGGCAAGACGCTCGAAATAAGGTCGCAGAAAGATCAAGCGACTTTGAGCGTTTCCACCGGCAAGCCGGTATCGGTCATCTTGTTGTCGATGCCGTTTTCGTCGAGAAACTGCTTCATCTCCGCATAGGTTTCAAACCATGCGCGGTTGTATTTGTCGAAAAGCGACTGATCCCAATAGTCTTCCAGACGGAACGGCTTGTCGCTGAACACGTCATAGCTCGGAATCTTGTAGGTCTCGGCAAATTCGGCGGTACGGCTGTCATAGGTGAAATAGATCGACGGCACGCCATTGGCGAGCGCCATCAGGTTTCCGTGCAGGCGATAACCAAGTACAAGCTGCTGCTGACGCACGAGGTTCTCATAGTCGGCCACAACATCGGAATAGAACATCTTGTTCCGGTAGAGGTTTTCGATTTCATCATCGAAATACCAGTCGGCGGTCCAGCGATGGCCTTTCAGTGCGGCGATGGCCTCTTCCTTCTGCTCGGGCGTGCCGAATACCATCTTTTTCTCGTCAATCTCGCCTTGCGCCATCAGGGTAACGTCGAAGCGCCGCGCCATTGTCTTGATGAGATCGCGGTGGCGGGTGAGATATTGCTCAATGTCCTGTGCATAGGCAGGTGAAACCTCGCGGCGTACGGTGACGCCAACCTTTTGCACGCTGTCGAGCGGCGGCAGCTTGATGCGCAAATGCTGGTTGTTGCGGCGGAAGGCCGTGGGGCAACCTATGATGCGCACATTGCGAATGCCGATATCGTTCAGGACCTGCGCCGTATAAGCGCCGCGCACGCCAATGGAAACGGTCGAATCCGCGATGATGCGTAGCACGGCCTTGGTTTCTTCGGAAAGTTCCAGCGCACCCTTGGAGGGGGCCTGCGCGCCAATGCCAAAAGCGATGACGGGCAGCTTCAACCGTTGCAGGACGGCGATACTCTCGCGCCAGTTCATGTCCTTGTTGACATAGTTCGACCCGCGCAGGATGACATAGTCATATTCCTCGCGCAGCTGATCGATTTTTTCCGGCGAATAAGCGGTTATGGGAAGCTCGGACGCCTTTTCATAATTCATCAGCTTGAGCGATGACTCGAACACGAAAGCATCGCCGATATTGTGATAGTGGTTGATGCTGCCCTGCACGTCGGTGTGACGATACCAGCGCACATTGTCGTGGTCATACACTTCTCCAGCGGGAATCATCACGAGGGCGCGGGGGGCACGGGCCATTCGGTTTTCCTTTAGTTGAGTTTAAGTTCAGACGAGCCAGGCTCAGCTTGCCTGAGAGAGGACAGTTTCACTCACTGTCGGCTTCGGTTTGCGAGGCTTGGCCTCGCGCAATCGGTTATAAAGGTCGAGATGTTCCTTGGCGCAATCCACATAGTGTACAGGACGACGGATGGAATTGTGAAGTCGATCCCATATGCTCGGCTCGCTTAGAACTTCCGTGAAACGGTCAGCCAGATCTTCAGCGCTGCGGACGCGGAAATGCAGACCGTCTTCACCGTCGCGGATTTTCTCGGCCATGCCGCCAATATTGGAGCAGATAACCGGGCGACGATGATGCAAGGCTTCCTGAATGACGATGGGTGAATTTTCCCACCAGATCGACGGCATCACCACCCAATCGACCGATTGCATGAGACGCGGCATTTCCGAATTCTGGTAAGCACCATAAAAGCGCACGCGGGGACCAGCCTCTTCGATCAGTTTCTGCATGCGCTCCTGAAAGGCGGGCGGCTGCTTTTCCAGATTGCCGCCGAAAATCATCAGGCGGGAATCTTCGCCCCACACCTGTTCCGGCACACGCGATACCGCATCAACCAGCACATCTATGCCTTTGAACGGATTGATCTGGCCGAAAAAGGCGAAGCGGCTGCGGCGCGGGTTTGGGCCGGTCAGTTCGCGTGGCGGCGTAACTTCGCGGATGGCAATCCCATTTTCGATGACGGCCATCTTGTCGGGGCTCAGCCCCCATTCATGATAGCGGTTTGCCAGAAACTGGCTTGGCGAAATGAAGGCATCGGCCAGTTCCAGCATCCCGCGCACAAAGCGCTCGCGCTTGAGAAACCGCGCTGGCGGAACCTGCGGAAAGCAGGCGTGGCAATCGATGGGCGAGGCCTCGTTGCAAAGCTTCGAGGTTCCGGCTTTCACCATCTGGCCGTCATTGTTGCAGATCGACAGGAATTCATGGAACGTGACCAGAATAATGCGATCCGGCAAGGCCTCGCGGATTGCATAAAGCGTTTCCAGTCCGAGGCCCATCACATGATGGAAATGCACGATATCCGGATCGAAATCGCGCACGAAACGCAGGAGATCGCGACGGATTTCGTCCGTGTTCTTGTTCGACAGGTAGAAGTGATCGTATTCGTCGGCATGAAACAGGATTTCGTCGCTGGCGCGGCGCATGCTCATCAATGCTGTCGTGCCATGACGCGGAATCGGGTGCCCGGCGCGGGCCAAATAGACCGACTGCACGCCGGGAATGGCGTTCAGGCCCTTGTGCAAATTATAAGATGCGATTTCACCGCCGCCGAGGGAAATCGACGGGTGGGCGTGCGATATAACCAGAACGCGGAGTTTGTCGCTCATGCGGGTTCCTCAATCGGTGCGCTGCGCCTGCCAGCAAGAATAGTCGACCAGCGCGCATCAAAGACCTGACGGTCGATCCGCTCGATCAATGCGATGGTTGATGCCCGGTCGGTGACAGACACATCGTCGGAGCCAAGCATTTGCGCTGATGGCAGCCAATAGGAGCGCAGGCCGGATTGTTTGAGTTTCAAGCCAAGGTCGAGGCCTTTTTCATGCGTGCCGAGATAGCCGCGCGTGAATCCGCCGACCGAAAACAGCGCGTCACGGGGCAGGATGCAGCATTCGAAGGTCGCGGTGGCGACTTCGGTAAGAGACATGCCGGAAACGGAATCCATCGGATAACCGGCATAACGGCTGATGAGGGCGCGATCCGATTGCGGGCCGGCAACCCAGGTTCCGGCCCAGCGGATGGAATCGTCTTCGTAAACGAGTGTCGGCGACAGTACGCAGTCGTGATGCGCGTCATAGGCCGTGACGAGCTTGTTCAACCAGCCTGCGCGTCGCGGCAACAGCGAACCTGCCAAAAAGACCACCTTGTCGGTTGTAACGGCGCGCGCGCCCACTTCCAGCGCATCGTAGAGGTCTTCCGAGCCGCTGGCAGAAACAAGGCGGATGCACAGACGATAGAAGTCGGCGAGCCTTCGAACCTGCACGCCGATGCGGTCGATGATTTCCGTCGCCGCCGAAATGACAATCGGCGCGATGCGGGTTTCGGGATCGAGTGCGAGCAGGGCCAGCAAAGGCTCGATCTCTTCTACTCGTTCATCGACGCCGATGATGATCGCCAGATTGGCGGCGTGATTGACCGCGTCTTCGAACGGGCCGAGATCGACCACGCCAAACACTTCTGGCGCCGGGCGGCTGACGCCGCTGAGCAGCGGAACAAGCTGCTGATCGACAATGTGGCGCAGCGCCCAGGCATTCGGGTCCGTCGCGCGTATCTGCCGGACAATCGCATCGCGTGATGTGACACGGGTCGGCGTCAGCGGATGAAAGGCGCGGCGTCCATCGCTGATGGCAAGCTCGATATAGAAGGGTGATGTGCTATCGCCCGCGAGTTCAGGTGCAAAGGCCACGAAACCATGCGCATGGCGGTTCGGGTCGAGACCGGCATTGAAGGGCGGCTGGTTGTCGAATTCGCGGGTGACGTCAGGCCGGTCATAACGGGTCCATGTGCCGTCGATCTGTATCTCGCCGCGATGGCGGCGCAGCTTGACGCTTTCCACATGGCTGTCGGGGTCGAGTAGCCAGCCGGAAACCAGTATGCCGCTGCCCTCAACACGGAACACATTGTCGATGCCAAGCCGCACCGGGAAAGGCAGGCCGGAAACGGTCTCGCCGCCGTCAAAGCGGTTGGCGGCGGAGCGCAGCCGGAGCAAAATATCCGTCGAACTGCGCACACGCGGCAGGATGGCGCGAATATGGCTTGGCGTCTCGCGCGATCCGGCCAGCAGCCTGCGATCATAGACTTCCGTGAAGCGCCAGCCGCGCCGCCCGCGAAACAACAGCCGTTCAATGTCGTTGGGTTCTACCGGCTCATTGGCAAGCAGCAATCCGGCAAAGCCCGACGCCTGATCGTTGAGATCGGGGCGCGCGAAAACGCTGATCGAACATTCTGCCAGTGAAGAGTTTTTGCCGCTGATGAGCAGTCGTGTGACGGCGGGCGTCAAATCCTGCGCCCAGCCCTGAACGAAAATCTCGCCTTCATCGCTGCCGCCAATCAGCTCGATACAGCCATCGGAGCGCGCACCCACCTGCAAAAGAACGGTGATGGCGGCAAGTTTCTTGCGTCCGATAGGACCGGAGATCAGCCCTTCCACCAGTTCATCGATGACCGTTGGCAGGCTCGGCCCGGCCAGATCGCCGATCATGGCGACGAAATCGGCCACAGGTGCTGCGCGCGAGGCGAAATTGTAACGCGCGACCTTCGCCTTGTGCTGGAACATGATCGTCTTCAAGATGCCCCGGCGCAAAATGCCGGTCGGCACAATCGCGACGAATCCATGGGTTCCGGCGGGCGACGGCTCCTTCAGCGGCCAGGTGACGAGGTTCACCTTGACGCTCAATGCCGGATCGCCATTCAGAAAGGCAGTGACCTGATCGCCGGTCGCATTGCCGATCCCAAGCACGAGCAGAAGCGTATCCTCGATCACACAGCCGACAACCATCTCGCCTTCCATCATCATGGGCGGGCGTTCCGATGGTCGGGCAGGTTTTACTGCCGGTTGCTGCGTGGCGGGTCGTTCGTCTTGCGTCATGGGTTTCCCCTCAGCGCATCACGAAAAGCGTCAGGATAGCACCCGCGACGAAGCCCGCCATCACATACATCAGCATGAACAGCAGCTTCACGTCGCCACCGGCGCGTTTGCGCACGTCGTCAATGCGCTTTTCGAGCCCAGCGACCACACCATCCATGCGCATGATATGCACGTCGAGCTCGGTCATGCGCTGATGCAGATCGGTGCGCAATCCGTCGACGGATGTGGCTATGTCCGCCATTTCGGCAGGCGCAGCGTTGCCCGAACTATCGAGCACCGGGGCTACGCGTTGCAGTGAACGCTGGTTGACCTGCAATTGGCGCTGCGCGGCCATCAGCATGTCGAGCTTGTCGAGAATGCGCGTCATCGGCGCTGCAATTAGCGCTTCGGCGGCCTGTTCGTCGGGCTTCGGCACACGCAGTTTCTGCTCATTGCCTGCCGCATTGGCTGCGACGACAACAAGTTCACCGGCGCGGGCAGCCGCGAATTGCGGCAGCATCACTTCGAAAGCATGCAGGCCGTCGCCAATGCCGTTGCGCTTCAGGTCGGGACGTTCCTTGTCCGCCGGTGCTTCCGCGATGGGTTTGTCATCAAGAAGAACGCGGATCAAAAGCCGTTCCGTGGGCGCTCCGGGATCAAACGCCCAGCCGTAAAGGCGGCCTTCCTCGATGGCGTCAACGCGTCCTTTCATGGCTTCTGTCCTCTGAGGTGCGGCAGATGCAGTCTGTGCTGCTGCCGGATTTGCTGCCCCTTCGGCTGGAACTTTGGTCGCGATGTTCATAGTGTACCTCTTATGCTGCCTCGACACGGGTCGTTCGCAGTGTTCCGATCAGATCGAGATAGCGCGATGCCGTCGTGTCGATAGTGTCCGGATGGCGTGCATTGTGGCTCAGCGACTGACGCAGCTCCGGGTTTTCCGCCATACGACGCATGGCTTCCGCCAGCGCCTGCGGATCATTGGGCGGAACGGTTAGGCCGTTTACGCCGTCCGTAATCATTTCAGCCATGCCGCCGATATTGGAGCAGATGACCGGGCAATCCTGTCCCTGCGCTTCCTGAATGACGAGAGGCGCATTTTCCCACCAGATCGACGGCATGATGGCGCAATCGACGGTGCGGATCAGCTGCGCGATATCTTCACGCCGATAGGCACCACGCCGTTGCACGAAGGGTGCCGTGTCAGAGAAAAGCTGGTCGATTTCGCTGACGAAGCTCTCGCTTTGAAATGGTGCCGCACCATGCACGCGCAATTCGAAGTCGAAACCTTCGTTGATCAGCTGCTGCGCGGCCCGGAGCAGAACCGTCGCGCCCTTCCATGGGTTCAGATTGCCGAAATAGCCGAAGACAGGCTTGGTTCTTTCGCGGCGCGGGGTGTCGATAGCAGGGCGCTCCGGCTGGCCGTTGGGAATGACGCTGATCAGCTCTTCCGACAGGCCCCAGTCAACATAACGCTGTTTCAGGAATTCGCTGGGAGACACGAAGGCGTCGACAGCGCTCAACAATGATTTGATATGGCGCTCGCGCAGTACGAATTTGTCGAGCGCTATGTCCTTGAAACAGGCATGACAGCGATCCGGGCTGGCGCCGTAGCAGAGTTCCTTGCCGGTCGTACGCACCATCAGCCCGTCATGGTGACAGATCGGGTAATAGTCATGCAATGTCAGGACGATACGGCAATCCGGCAATGTGCGGCGGACGATATGCGGAAATTCTGCGCCCAGCAGCAACAGATGGTGAAGATGCACCACATCCGGGCGAAAATCCTTCAGCAGTTCCACAATGTCCGGCACGATGCCGTAGAGATCGACCTGGCTCAGGTTGAAACGGTCAAAATGACCCGACCAGAGCAGGATTTCATCGCCGCCGTTACCTATGCTCTGAAAGCTGGTTCCCGGGCGTTCCTGACGGTGAACCTTGTTGGTGGCTCCCAGAAACAATGCTTCGCAACCGGCGCGCTGATAGGCGCGGAACAGGTCATGCGCGAAGATTTCCGTCCCGCCGGGATGCAGCGAGGGGTGATTATGGGCAGCAACGAGTACGCGTTCGGCCATCAGGCAGCGCCTCCGCGTGTTGCGATGAAGAGGTCCTGATAATGGTCGGATGCGATCCCGCGCCAGTGACCGAAGGATTTCAGTTCCAACGACAGGCCGACACCTGCAAGGGCGCGATCCAGAAAGCCGTTCTCGAAGCCGACGGCGGCAAGCGGCGGAAGTTCCGGCACATACCAGCAGGGCCCCGCACCGCTGCGTTCGAAACTGAGGCGCGGATCGCGTTTGCCATGGCGATCGCGCGCGGCAATATCATCCACGACAAAAGCCGTCACGAACAGTTTTCCGCCGGGCGCCAGCACGCGCGCGATCTCCCGCAGATAGACTTTGACTTCGTCAGCGTCGAGATGTGTCACCACCGATGTCATGATGACGAAATCGACGCTCTTGTCGGGAAACGGCAGAACGAGGTGAAGGCCATCGACAGCGCCACGCGGATTATAGAGCGCGTGGGCAATGTCGATATGCTGGAACTGGAAGTTCGGATAAAGCGCGCTGATATGCTGGCGACACCAGCTTGTCCCGCCTGCAACCGGGTCGATGCCTGCATATCGTCCCTTTGCAGGGTCGAGATATTGCGTCAACGGCACCGCCATGCGCCCGATGCCCGAGCCGATATCGAGAACGCGCGCGTCAGGCTTGAGGCCGCCTTTGCGGATGAAATGTCCGAGAAATTCAGCACCGACAGCCCGGAAATCGCCGTCGCCGACAAACACGCTGTTGGGGTCGGGCGAGGGCAGGAAGCGGTTCTTCAAGACGGCGTGCGTCAGCCAGCCGATCTGTTCTTCGGGGATTGGAAGTTTGGTTTCAGGCTGTTTCAGCGCTACCACGTCGGTCAAGCGACGCTCCTTTCATATTTGGCAACGATCACATTGGACGACGGCGCGGTCTGCGCTTCGTCTTCAGGCGGAGCCATCAGGTCGGTGATGTCTTCATCCCAGCGCTGGGTATGCAGCCAGGAATTATATTGGCTGGCGAGACCACGCATATAATCGGCGCTGCGGCGGATCGAGCGGCGCTCGAAATGGTAGAGCGCCACGGCGGGGTCGTAGTAGACCTGAAAGCCGAGTTGGCGGATTTTCAGGCAGAGATCGCTGTCTTCATAGTCGCCGATCACATAGTCTTCAGTATATCCGCCGACGAGATCGAAGATATCCTTGCGCGTTATAAGGCAGGCGCCAGTAACGCCAGGAACATCGCGTCCGACAAGGGCGGGTGCATAGCTGCCGGGCATGCCCTTGTAGTAATGATGGTTGAGCCAGACGCCGTGGCGGTCACGGGCGAAATAGAGGCCTGCATGCTGGAGCGAGCCGTCCTCGAATAGCAGGCGGGGGCCGATAGCCCCGAGCCGCTTGTTATCGAAGAGCGGTCGCAGAAGCTGTTGCAGCCAGCCGTGCTTTTCCGGCACAACATCAGAATTCAGCATCACGATGGCGGTGCCCGTTGCCACGCTTGCACCGGCATTGCAGGCGCGGGCATAACCGCCATTGCGGTTCATGATGACAAGGCGAAACGGCAGATCGTGCAATATATGCAGGCCGCCCAGCATATGCTCGGTGTCGTCGTGTATTTCCGGCGAATCGAGAACGAAAATCAGTTCGGCATTGCGGACGATCCATGGATCGGTCGCCATGGCCGAAAACTGGAAGCGCAGAAAATCGAGATTGCGATAAAGCGGAATGACGATTGACGCGACCGGATTGGCGGGTATCGTGCCGAAATCCTTGACCTCCGAAATGCGCACGGTTGCGCCGAGCTTCTTTTCCACTTCGGTCAAGGCCGGGGCGAGAATGGTCTCGAACACCTTCGGGCGGGCATGTTGCGGCGGCACGGCGCGCAAGATGCGCTTGCGCTGCTCCGCCGGTTCGAATGGCTGCGGGGCAGGAACAAGCGGCGCGGTTGCACCGGATGTAAGCCGCATCTGGAAACGCGGTTGCAGAAGTGGGCCAAGGTGCTTGGCCGCAGGCAGCCACGCGACGAAACCCGTCACATCGGCCTGCGGGGCATCTTCACGCTTGGCGATCTTGCCGGGGAATTTGTGGAAATGGGCTTTCAGCGAAATCGCACTGCCATTGGCCGGCAGATATTCGATATCGCCCAGCATGGCGGAGGGATCGTGATACCACCCGCCAACGATCAGCCCGTTATCCAGTGCAAGCGCGAGATCGATTTCCGCTGCCGGGTTATGGCTTGCGGATTGCGTGATCTGGCGCACCGGAAGAGGCGAACGGCTTTGCAGATCGATGGCGACCGCAGGGCCGCTTGTGCCGAGTTTGGCGAGTTCGCCAACCAGAAATTCGCGCAGATCGGCATTGCCTTGCCATTTGGACCACCATTTGCCGAAATCCATCGGCTCTGACGGGCCATCGGCGAGTTTGCGGATCGCAACACCTTTTTGTCCTGTTAGGACGAACAGAAAGGATGATGGCAGATCCTGTGGCGATTCGACCAGAAGATGGCAGGGTTGCCACGCCTTGCGTGATTGCTGTCCGACCGTGAAGCGCGGCGGGATGACGATGACGCTTCCATTACTGACGCCATAGATGGCAGAAATTTCGCCCAGCATCGGGTCAACGGCGGTTTCCAGCAGATGATGCCCCGCAACCGGCTGGCCACAGTTCTGGATATCGCGCGGTTCCGGGGTCAGCGCCAGCGTGATGTCACGGACGAGGGCTGCAAAAGTCTGATTGCGCGACAGGCGAAACGCGCTGCGCCACGTGGAGAGAATGGTCGAGAGCAGCTTGATATGCCCGGGCAGCGTCAGGTCCGAAAGGATGCGCTCGCTATCAAAGGATGCAAGTTCGTTGGCGGGGTAGAGAACGGTCTGAACAGTGGGGCCGAGGGAACCCGCAGAAAGCGCAAACTCGACCGGCTCGCTGCCGGTGCGCATGGCCCAGAACATACGCGTGCCGCCGCTTTCCAGCGGAATGCCGACGCTCAGCAGAGGCACCGGCTGAACAGGCATTTCGAGCGCGCATTTGGTCGACTGGCGTGCCGGGCTTGGAATATCCCAGGCAATCATTGCAATATCGGCGCAAAGACGGCAAATCGAAAGGTTTTCGGGTTTGCTTTCCCGGAGGTCGCGCGAGCCGATATCGCTTGCCCCGATGCCGCTTGCAAATTCCGCCGAATGGTCGAGGTTCAATGCGAATACCCTTTCATTCTTGTCGGATGCAGGAATTCAACAACAAGCCCGCATTCTGATCCGAAAACTGGCAGTCACTTTTCGGAATTCGCTTCAAAAGAAAACGTGCCCGGCGGGAGGCTGCCGGGCACGCCATTATTGGTTCAATCAGTGAACGGTGAAGTACTGGTCGGGATGCGACTGTACGTCGTCGGCACTGGTGTTCACGAGGGTAACGCTGTCGCCATTGCCGAGATCGACAACGACATTGCCACCAACCTGCGTGACGCGATCGGCAAGATCGTCCGCGGACGAAATGTCGAGGCCATTGATACCCTTCTGAATCTGAAGGATGTCCTCGCCAGGATTGAAGTCGAGAATGACGTCGTTTCCGCCGCCACCATTGAACAGGAACGTGTCGCTCCCGTTGCCCCCGATAAGGATGTCGTTTCCGGCGCCGCCATCAAGGATGTCGTTGCCGTTGCCGCCATACAGGATATCGTTGTGCGCGCCGCCATAGAGCAGGTCACTGCCGTTGCCGCCCTGGAGAATGTCATCTCCATTGCCGCCAAACAGCACGTCGCTGCCATTGCCGCCGCTCAGGACATCGTTTCCTTCATTGCCGTAAAGAATGTCATTGCCATTCTCGCCGAATAGGGTGTCGTTCCCCGTACCGCCGAAAAGAATGTCGCTGCCATTCCCACCGAAGATGGTGTCATTGCCATCCCCTCCGAAAACGAGATCATCACCGCCATGGGCACGGATGAAATCGTCAAAGCGGGAGCCGAACAACACGTCGTCGTAGGCGCCGCCTTCTAGAGTGGCCATCTGCTTCTCCTTGTGTTCCGTTGGGTTTCACAAGCCGGAATGCTCCGACCATTATGCTCGTAGTAGTCTGATACGTATCTTTGATAAATACAACATCGGAAAATGGTATAATTATAGAAATGCCGTGTAACAATTTATTACGAAAAATTTATATTCCAGAATTGTGAACTTCTTTTAAAATTACTTTTGTATCAATTATAATTTGTATTTGGATTATATTTAAGCGCAAATTGCTTCAAAATTTGAAACGTCACGGAATTGTCAAGAAAATGCCCGTTTTTCAAAACGATGCCGCCGCGCATCGTTTCCAATGCGCGGCGGCGATAGAATCTGAAATTGCGTACTTAATTCAAACTATACTGTAGAACGCATTTTCTAATTATCCGGGTAAAACGTGCAGTCTCGACCTTAATCCTCGCGGAATGCGCGGTTCAGACTGTCGGTGATCGGCGAAACAATATAGTCGATTGCGCGGCGTTCCTTGTGCACGATGATGACTTCGGCGGGCATGCCCGGATACATACGGGCTGTCGGATTGGCGGACAAAGAATCCGGATTAATCTCAGCGCGGGCCACGAAATAGGCCGTGTTGGTTTTGTCGTCGATCGTCTGGTCGGCGGCGATATAGGTCAGTTTGCCATCGAAGGGCGCCATGGACCGCTGATTATAGGCAGTCAGCTTGATCTGCGCCTTTGAACCCACCGCAACGCTGTCGATATCGTTGGGGCTGACTTTCATTTCCACCAGAAGCGGTTCATTTTCAGGAACGATATCCATGATCGCTTCGGCGGGAGAGATGACCCCGCCCGGTGTGCGCAGGCGAATATTGGCGACGATGCCGTCCTGCGGGGCGAGCACCTCAACGCGACGCATCACGTCTTTCGCCGCGATGATCTGCTCTTCCGCGTCAGAAAGTTCGACCTGACTGGTCGTGATTTCACCGGCAATCTCCGATTGCAGGTCGCTTTCAATGCCGGAAAGGGCGAATTCTGCGCCTGCCTTGGCTTGTTCGGCTTTGGCCTTGTCGCCGGTATATTCACCCCGGTCGCCCGCAAGCTGGCTCAACCGGGTCTCGATTTCGGTCAGCTTGGATTTCTGCGCAAAGCCTTTTTCGACCAGGCTGGCGATTGCCTTGCGTTGCTCTTCGATCAACGCGATCTGGCGGTCGGTGGCGGCGATCTGCGCCGTCGATGCCTTGGCCTGTTCGGTATATTGCTCGATGGTTTTCTGCTGAATATCGATCTTGCTACGCTTCTGAGTCTTCCGCTTTTCGAAGAAGATCTGCTCGGCGCGCATGGCATTTTCTGCGTTCTCGCCACCTTCCGCGAATTTATCGGGGAAGGTGATTTCGGTTTCACCGGCCTGCTCGGCCCGCAGGCGCGCCAGTTTGGCGATGAGGCCGATCCGACGGCTTTCCAGCGATTTCAGCTGTGAGCGGGCCTTGGTGGCGTCGAGACGAAGCAGTGGTTGGCCAGCCTTGACCAGATCGCCTTCCTGCACCAGCAACCGGTCGAGAATGCCACCTTCCAGATGGCTGATCGTCTTGCGCTTGGAATCGACGATGACGGTTCCGTTGGCGACAGCGGCACTGCCGAGCTCGGCAGAATAGGCCCAGGCGAAGAAGCCGCCAAAAGCGACGCCGATAGTGGCGAGGCCCGCGATGATCAGGCGGCGCAGCGGAGACTGGTTGTCCTCGCGTTCCAGATCATAGACCCATTCGGGTTTGACGCTGCCGAAGCGGGTAAGTGCCGTGTGGTCTGACGATTCTGCACGCGGCGCGAGCAAATTCGAAACACGGCGCGGAATGACGGATTTTCCGGTCATGAGTTTACGGCTCCTGCCTGCGGATTATTGTTGCCGGGCGTCAGCGACGCCACAACGTCGGTGCGCGGGCCGAACTGGGTGATACGGCCGTTTTCCAGCACCAGCAGCTTGTCGGCAACCTGCATGATGGTCGGGCGATGGGCGATCATGATGACAATGGCACCGTCGTCGCGCGCATGTTCGATGGCGCGCATCAGGGCGCGTTCGCCGATGGCGTCGAGATTGGAATTGGGTTCATCAAGCACGATCAGACGCGGGCGATTATAGAGGCAGCGCGCAAGGCCGATGCGCTGGCGCTGGCCGCCCGAAAGCGTCAGCCGCCCATCACCGACCGGCGTGTCGTAGCCGAGCGGCATGCGCCCAATCATCTCGTGCACATCGGCAAGACGGGCGGCTTCCAGCACACGATGTGGATCGCTGTCGCCCATGCGCGCAATGTTGTCCTTGATTGTGCCGTCCAAAAGCGAAACCGACTGCGGCAGGTAACCGGCGATCTCTCCGAACGAACCGCGCTCCCAAAGATAGACATTGTTGCCGTCGAGGAAGACACCGCCCGAGGTGGGTTTAACGATGCCGATCAGCAGGCGCGCAAGTGTGGATTTACCTGCAGCCGAGGGGCCGACGACGCCCAGCACTTCACCGGGCGAAATTGAAAACGAGATGCCCTTGATGATCGGAACTTCAACGCCGGGCGCGGCATAAATCAGCTTGTCGATCACCAGATCGCCATTGGGGCGCGGCGTCGGCATGGTCTGGCGCACGGCGAGGTTTTCAGACAGGAGCGACTGAACGCGCTTCCAGCTTGCTATGGCGCTGACCCACTGACGCCAGTTCTCAACGATGCGGTCGAAAGGCATCAGCAGGCGACCGATGATGATGCTGGTCGCGATCATCGCGCCGGGGGTGATTTCCTGCTGCATGGCAAGCAGCGTACCGATGCCGAGCGAAGCAATCTGGATGATGAAGCGCGCTGTACGTGCAATAGACGACAGGGCTTTCACGCGGGTGCCGCCGAGGTCGAGCACTTCGAGCGCCTGCATCTGCACAGTGCGCCAGCGACGGGCGAGAGCAGGCAGCATGCCCATAGCCTCGATGACTTCCGCGTGGCGCAGGCTGCTACCGATTTTCGTCACGGCTTCGATATTGGCCTGATTGGCCTCCTGAATGAGATTACGCGTCAGGAGATCGGTCAACAGACCGCAGGCAACCAGAATGACGACCGCTATCACGCCGATCACGCCGAGCATCGGATGGAGCAGAAACAGGACGCCGAGGAAGATCGGCGACCATGCCGCGTCGAGCGGGGCATTGATGGCGGGCGAGGTCAGGAAGCCACGCAATTCGGTCAGGTCGCGCAGGGTCTGCGTCGCTTTCGGCAGCCCCTGATCGACCGAGGCCTGAACGGCGGCGGTCAACACGGCCAGGTTGAGACGGCGCACAAGCGCGGTGCCCATGGCCTGAAACGACAACGCCCGGATAAACTCCAGAACGCCGAATACGATCATCGCGCCGACCGCGAGAATCGTCAGCATGGTCAGCGTATCGAGACTGCGGCTGTTCAGGACGCGGTCATGAACCTGCAACATGTAGAGCGGTACGGTGAGTTGTAGCAAATTGATACAGGCACTTAAAAGCACCGCATAAAGCAGCCCTGACAGGAACACGCGCCGGGCCCGGTAAATTAGGCTTTTCGGCGAAATCCCCACTTCATCGGTGGCTTTTTTGCCGACGGAGCTCTTGCCATTTGGGTTCTTTTGGCCAGTATCGTTCATACGCGGTCTGCCTTGGTATGGTCACAGGTCGTGGATATCCCTAAAGAGAGTCACCCTTCTATCAGTATTATTCAAGTAATACCGCTCAGAATGTGACGGAAAAAAGTTATTACGGCGGGGAAATGCGAAAGGAGACAAGAAAATCTAATTGAAAATTTCTTCAAAATTTGAAGTAAAATTGAAAATGGAGAGTAAGAGATGCAAAAACTTCTGCACGAGGGAGTGGAAGTCGAAACATCAATTGACGGATACTCAGCCGTCGATTTTCCTGAAGTAACCGCCGAGAAACAGGAACGCAGAAATCCGGTGCATACAGTCGTTATTACACATTTCGAACTGGCCCGGATGATTGAAAGAGTGAACCGCCGCTTTGTGAGCCTTCTGAAGACGGAGCTTACCAAGCTGGGGGTAGAGGACATTGGCCCGGCACAGACGCTTGTTCTGATGGCGATCGGCGATGTCGAGCTCACTGTGGGTGAACTACTGGATCGCGGGCACTATGTCGGGTCCAACATTTCCTATTATTTAAAGCAGCTTACCGATGGTGGTTATGTCGATCGTGTCGCCTCCCAGCGAGACAAAAGGTCGGCGCGCATTCGTCTGACAGACAAGGGCGAACGCCTTTGCATGAACCTGAGAAACGCCAGCAGGGACTATCATCATATCCTTGCTCGCGATGACGATGATCTTAGAAATCTCGAAATCGCATACCAGACTTTACACAGGCTGGAATTGCTGTGGGGCAACGCCGCACGGTATGGCATTTGATGTTGATCGACGAAAAACGACCAAAAATCGTACACGTTTTGTGACATGCATATAGCTTTTGTGCACAGACGTGGATTTGGTCAGTTCGCTGCTTTAGCCGGACATCTGGCCGAGAGCGGACATGATGTAAGCCTGATTTGCGAAACGGTGGACCGTCGCCTCCCTGCGGTCCGCGTCATTCGCCACAGAGTTGAATCTGGTCCTCGCACCGATGGTGCGATGGCCAGATATCTCGAGGTTCCGGATCATCATACCCGGATCGGTTACCGTGTCGCCGAAACGCTTGAAGCGATGGCGCGACACGGTCAACCGCCGGACATAGTCATCGGTCATATCGGCTGGGGCAGCATGATGTTCGTCAAGGACGTGCTGCCCTCGACGCCGGCGCTTGGCTATTGCGAATTTTTCTATCGGGCGCATGGTGCGGATGTCGGCTTTGCGCCCGACGACAAGCCTGAAGTGGAGATGCGGAAGCGGCTGCGGCTTAGAAATATGGCGCAGCTCGTCACGCTTGAAAGCATGGATGGCGGTTTCAGCCCGACACACTGGCAGAAGAGCCTTTATCCGAAGGCTGTGCAAAATCGCATCGCCGTCGTGCATGAGGGCGTCGATACCAAGGTTTTCTATCCCGACCGCCATGCATCTTTGCAGCTGCCCGACGGTCGCGTTTTGAAGGCCGGAGAATCGCGCGTCATCACCTTCGTGTCGCGCGATCTCGAACCCTATCGGGGCTTCCCGCAGGCGCTGGAGGCGGCGACGAAAGTCATTCGCCAGAACAAGGACGCCATCTTCGTCTTCGTCGGCGGTGACGGGGTCAGCTATGGAACGCCGCCGCCGGGTGGAGGATCATGGCGCGAACATCTTGTGCGCAATCACGACTTGCCGTCCGACAGGGTAGTGTTTCTGGGGGCCATCCCCCATGCCGATCTGCGCAAGCTCTACCAGATATCGACAGCGCATATTTATCTGACCTATCCGTTCGTGCTGTCCTGGTCGGTGATCGAGGCCATGGCGTGCGGCGCCCTCATCATCGGGTCCGACACGCCGCCGGTGCGCGAGGTAATCCGTGCCGGTCAAAATGGTCTGCTTGTTCCATTTTATGACACGGATGTGCTGGCTCAAACGGTGCTGGATATCCTCGCCGACCCCGATGCTTGCCTTCAAATGCGCGCGGCGGCACGCCGAACCGTCGAAAATCGCTTTCGGTTGTCGGAATGTTTACGTCAGCAAAAAACGTTGATCGACGCAGTATTGAATGTTCGATGAGCAATATGTGGCGACAATCGGGCATTCAAGGGTTTGTTTTATAATATAATAGCCCGCATTTCTGCGTATTTACGACGCATAATGAATATAGATGCATATTATTTCAAATTTTGAATTAAACCGCTTCCAATTATTCGCAATATTATCATATAGTTGATGCTATAACCCTGTTGACAATACATGGTCTGTATTTTCTCATTGTACTTGTAGGCCGAACCTCCCAATCGGCCACCAGACAATGGACGACTATGTTGAGCACACCACTTCCTGCGATCTCGGGGCGGAAGAACCGCCGCTATGCCATTGCTTCGATGCGTGATCGTGAAGCGCTGGAGGCGACTTCTCTGGGCGACGTGACTGCTTTCGTCGAAGGCGACGGCAAGCGTCTGCGTCTGGCGAATACATTTCCACTCATCGCGGTTGCCGCTTCCGATGAAGGCGCACACGAACTGAACGCTATACTGCAGCAGCTTTATCGCATGCGCACCATACCGGAAGTGCCGGTTGTGCGCGTCGATGAGGCAGGGCCTGAAACCGTGCCCATGCTCGTGACCCAGCTGCTTGAAAGCAGTCTGGATCGACTTGTCGGGCATGTCAGCAAGGTGCATGCAGAACTTGCCATGCTGCGACGTGAACGCGAAACGATGTTCGAGAATTATCGCGCCATCGAAGACGCGTTTCATGCGCGCAACTGGGATTCTTCCACCGAGATATTCAGCCACGCGCCTTTGGTCGATCCCAAGGATGAAGGCTTTGCGCGCCTGCTGCGCGAATCTGAAATCGAACAGCTTTTCCCGGTGTCGAGCTATGCCGTGTCGGGCTTTGCGCTGCATTTTCGCGATCTGCCCGCCAACCGCAACGGTCAGCTGATTGTTACCCTGGACTATCTCGAAAACGGCGAGGGTATCGCCGAATGGCTGGTGCCTTATGGCACGCTGCATTCGGAGTGGAACTTCTTCTCGCTCCCGAAAGCCTGTGACGGCAGCCATCGAACGTTGCGGCTTCGCATCGCGGCGACGGGCGGCGTGCCGCCAGAAATCTCGCTGGGCAATGTGATCGCCAATGAGCGCTATGCCGCGCGTGCGCGCATTCCGCATGCCGATCTCGACATGCGCCCACTGGCGCTGCGGATTTTCACCGGCCTGCCGGGTGTGCGTCCGGCATCGCTGCCAAACGCTATTGTGCCGACATCGATGATCAACGGTCGCAAGGTGGATGATTACCGTCTGCCGATTGAATTGCTGCGTAACGTCACCAATGTTTCGGTGACACCGCTTACGCCGGATTTCCCGACGGTACGTTTTCTGGAACACGAAGACGCTATCGGTTGCCACCCGCTTGCAGAGGGGATCACCGCCGCCGCCATCCGCCGCGTGGTCGCGCCGGGGACCGTGCGGATTTCGGCCCGTGCTGTGATCGATCACCCCGAGGGCCAAGCTTGCGCTGTCGGTCTGCTGCTCGTCAATCTGGCATCGGATGCGCAGGAAGAAATCGGTGCGCTGGCTTCCATGGACCGGCGGCGTTCGCAGGTGCTGTTCAGTGGCTGGTCGGAAGTGGCGCCCAATCGTCCCATCGACATCAATTTCATGCTGGAAGAACCCATCGACCGCACGATGGACCTCATCGTGCTGAGCAAGGCGGCAGGCGATTCCGTCGATTTCTCATGGCTGAAAGTGTTCAACTTCCGGCTGGTCAAGCACATCGAAGCCAGTCCCGCCCAAGAGGTGCTGAAAGAGGCCGCGAATGTACGATAGATCGAAGGATTTGATCGTCATCGCCATGCCGCTCTACGGCCATGCGGCGCTGGCGCTTGAGGCACTGGAATCGATCCTCGCGTCACAGACCGTGTTCCGCACGCAGATTGTTGTGTCGGTCGATGGCGATCCGCGCCGCGAGGTGTTCGACAGTCTGGCGCTTTATTCCGCAGCCCATCCGAATATCCATGTGATATTCGGCGAAAACGCCGGCCCGGGCGGCGCGCGCAATCGCGCTGTTGAATACATTCTCGACGAGATGCCGGACGTCAAGGCGGTCTATTTCGTCGATGCCGACAATCGTGTGCAGCCGCACACCATCGATACGCTTTACCGCAAGCTTCTCGCGTCGAATGCGGGCTGGGTCTACACGAATATCGATACGTTTTCGGTCAACTGGCGTGCCCATTACGGCGACAGCTATTCGCGGCTCATCCACTGCATCACGGACAATATCTGCGATACGGGTTCGATGATTTCGGCGGATGTGTTCCGCAGCGGCGTGCGCTTCGACGATGACCGTCAGAATGGGTTTGAAGACTGGGAATTCTGGCTTTCGGCGATTGAGGCAGGTTTTGTCGGTACGCCGTGCCATGACACCGGCTTCGAATATCGTTTGCGCGCAGAAAGCCGCTTCAAGGAAGCCAATCGCGACCGTTCCGGTTCGATCAATTTCCTGCGCAAGCGACATAAGGCGCTGTTCCGTCGTCCTACTCTGGTTGGTTTCGAGCATGAGGAATGCCCGCGCTATGGCGTCATTCGCGCAGGCGAGGGAACGGTCAGTTTCTTCACCGATCCGAGCCTCGGTGCGACCGATCTCAAATTCGATGATGCGATCCGGGCCTTCTGGGGCAGTGTGTCGGAACCCGATAATTTCCATTTTCCGCCATTTCTCGCCTCATCCAATACCGAGACGCTGAAACTGCTGGCACGCTCGCGTTTGTTCCCGAATATTCTGTCGCGATTGGAGAAGCTCGCCGAGCAGGCCAATATCGTTTTCGTGGAACTGACGAATGTCGAAAACGAGCGGCGGATCGATACGGAAATCATGCCATCCGGTACGCGACAGCCGCATGCTGATCTGATTTTCGTTTCGACCCGACTGATCCGCGAGATCATCGAGAACGATGCGCTGAACTGGTTCGCCTCACTTGGCACGCAGCAATTATGGCCCACATCGGCGCGTATGAAAGTGCGCTTTCCATTCCCGCGGGTGCGCCAGCGTCGCGCTTTGTCGCGACCGGAACAATCCATGCTCAATCTGGTCACGTCGATTGCCACAAGCCCGCTCAAGCAGAGCGCGGCAATGCGCTGGACGTGGCGTCCGCGCCGTCTGCCCGCTTTGTCGGACATGTATCAGGTGCTGCGTGACGAGCTGGGCGGCGGGCCTGTCCTGCCGCTCGGCCATAATCCAGCGAAGAAAAAGACGGCTGCCGTTCTGGTTCCGAACGCATCGTTTGGCGGCGCGGAAAAGGTGGCCTATGCCGCAGGCCGCGAATTGAAGAATCAGGGCTTTGAAACCCATCTCTTCGTCCTCGGCAATGAACGCATGGACGTGCTGGACGAGTTCGACCAGTCCTTCGATTATCTCCATTTCTGGAAGGATGGTATTCCGGCCTGGGGCGATACGAACCGTTTTCTGGGGCAGGATTTCATCACCGAGGATCATCCGCTCGACTGGAGCATTCTCCGTGGTCAGCTTTCAGGCTTTGATCTGGTCGTGAACAACCACGTGATGGCCGCGCATCCGCTGATGGGCAAGCTTCGATCCGAGGGAACGCGCACGGCCTGTTATCTCCATGTGGTGGACGAAACGGTCTTCCGACGTCAGGCTGGACAGCCTTATGCGGCCATCGCCTTCGAACATGCCTATGATGCGTTTCTCACCTGTTCGGATCAGCTGAAAATCTACCTGCACAGTTTTGGCGTGCCGTTCGAGAAAGTGTTCTCGGTGCCCAATGGCGCCAGCTTCTCAATCGATGCGAAGCAGCGCGCGCAGGTGACAGCAGCCCGCAAGGAAGGCCGAAAAGGCCGACCTATGCGCATCCTCTATATGGGCCGCCTTGACCGCCAGAAGGGCATCGACCGGCTGCACGACGCGATCATGAAGCTGCGAGAGCAGGGCATTTCCTTCGACGCACAGGCAATTGGTGGAGAGATTTTGTCCGACGATCCGAGCGCATCCTGGATGACGAAGCTGCAAGAGGCGGGTGTCCGCGTGTCGCCGCCGGTCTTCGACGGCAAGGACATCGCAAACCATCTTGCCTGGGCCGATGTGCTTCTGATGCCTTCCCGTTGGGAGGGCGCGCCATTGATGATCGCGGAAGCGCAACAGCTTGGCTGTGTGCCGGTTGCAACAGCGGTCGGTGCGGTTGACGAGCTCATTAATCATGGCCGTGACGGCATCCTGATCCGCAATGGCAATGATGCGCAGATCGTCTCCGACATGACGCGTATCCTGACCATTCTTGCGCAGGACAGTGACGCCTTGATGCGCACGGCTGAAGGCGCGCTTGCCTCGGCGGCGCACCGCACATGGAGCGCTGCGTTTTCCGACTTCACGGACTGGGCCAATGAAATCAGCCCTGTCTATCCGAAATCCCGGTCTTCCCAGCCGGACGTTGCAGATGATGCCAGCGCGATTGCCGTTCTCCCCGGCCGCGCAGTTGCCTGATCATACCAGAAAGGTCGACCTATGAGCCGCCCAGCCAACCCACGAATTCTCGTCACCGGCATTCCGAGCCATTTGACCCGCCTCATCCAGCGCGCGGACAAAGCGCAGGTTTATTATTCGGAAAAGCAGCGGGATTCGGAATCCAAGGATAACTTTATCCAGGAACTGAAGAACATCAGCAACACGGGTAATTATCTGATTGGAGAGGGCGCCATGACCGCCCTTCTGCCATCTGCAAAACATGTTCCCTTCTGGCATCTTTATAACTGCATCAATAACGGGACTGGTCTCGAAGAGATCAACAAGGAATTCGACATCTGCGTCTTTACCTGCGCCAATCTTTTGCGCAAGGGCCTGTCGGCTGATGCAGAAGCTCTGGTCCTATCCAAGCTGGACATGCCGGTGGTGATGCTCGGTATCGGCATTCAGAATCGTCCGGACATTGAAGGTGAAGACGGTCTGCCAGCAGGCACGAAGAAGCTTCTCGAAGTCCTGAAATCCCGTGAGCATTATTTCCTCACGCGCGGCGAGAATGCCGCCGGTTATCTGCGCGATCAGGGCTTTTCCTATGTTCGCCCGGTTGGCTGTCCGTCGCTCTATTTCCGTCCCGACAATATGCGCAAGGCAATCAGCCGCTTGCCGGATGTGAAAGTGGGCGAGGGTCGCACCGTCTTCACCGGCTATATGGGCGCGGAACTGGAAACCATCGGAGACATGAATGCACTTAGTTCCGATGATGGTCGTTCGGCCTATGTCGTGCAGGATGAGCTTTTGCATTTCGACATGCAGCTTGAGCCAGACGCCAATGGCCGCGCCTACGATTCGACCACAGGCGAACTGGTCGGCCCGCTCACCTATAAGGGCTCCGGCGATCTCAAGAAGAAGATCAGCGTTCACGCTTTTCTCGACACCAATCAGTGGCGTGCCTGGTGCTCGACCATGGATTTCTCCTTCGGTCGCCGTTTCCACGGCAATGTCATTTCCATGCAGGCTGGCGTGCCGAGCCTGATGGTGGCTGTCGATGATCGCATGCGCGAAATGCTGAATTTCTCCGGCCTGCCGAAGATCGACGCCCGCGATCTCAACGCCGCCAACGACCGGCGCGCATTCGTGAGCGATCATATTGCGGCGATGAACATCCCCGACGTGATCGAAAAATATTCGGACCGCGAACGCAACTTCCGAAGCGCCCTTTCAGAAATCGGCATTGGATAGCTCCCAATCCACGAGCCGTTTTATAACTCCAGCGAAGATGGATCATCATGCGCATAATGATTACCGGCATTCCGTCATATTTGATGCGGACCGTCGAAAGTGTTTCCGGGGCGAGCGTGAAGCATCGCCCCTATTTCGAACCTATCCGCACGAAGAAGGATGTGATCGATCAGGTCAAGAAGATTGCCAATACAGGTAATTATCTTATCGGTGAGGGCGCAGCCAACGCCGTGCGCGGCCACGACGTGACCTATGTTCCGTTCTGGCATCTCGCCAACAGCCTCAATTCACCGGACACCTATGCAAAGCTCAATGAGAGCTTTGATCTTTGCCTGTTCGCCTCGGCGAATCTCTTGCGCCCGGGCTATGCGGCAACGACCGAATCCTTCGTCTTTGAAAAGCTGAACATGCCGATTGTCGTCATGGGTATCGGTATTCAGAAGAAGGAAAATCTGAAGGAAGAGCTGCCGGAAGGCACGCGCCGCTTCCTTGAAATTCTGCGCCGCAAGGAAAGCTTCTTTCTGACCCGTGGCCATTTCACGGCGGAATTCCTGAAGGATGCGGGCATGAAATATGTCCGTCCGACCGGCTGTCCATCGCTTTATTATGCACCGGACCAGATGAAGCGCTCGCTGAGCCGTCTGGCTGATCCAAGCCTTGCGGACGCGCAGAAAATCTCTTTCGGCGGCTATCTCGGCAGCGTTGCTGATACGATTGTGGACGCGCATGCGCTGCTCGAAAAGGACAGTGTCGCAAGCTACGTCCTTCAGGACGAAGTGATCGTCTACAACATGAACATGGCGGGTGAAGACCACTCCGAAGCCTATGATCAGGCGGCAAGCCGCATCACGGCGCCTGTCGAATACAAGCATATGGAAAAATGGCAGCGCAAGAATGAGCTGCTGGTGTTTTTCGATACGCACAAATGGCGCAGCTGGATTTCCAGTCAGGATTTCGGCTTGAGCCGCCGCTTCCATGGCACGATCATCGGCATGCAGTCCGGCATTCCGGGGCTGATGATCGCCGTCGATGACCGAATGCGCGAAATGCTGGGTTTTGTCGGTTTTCCGCATATTGATGCCAGCGTGTGGAACCGTGAACCGCAGAAAAAGGCTTACCTGCGCGACTTCCTTTCGAAGATCGATGTGCCCGCCGCCATCAATCGTTATTCGGAATGCGAAGCCAATTTCAACGGCGCGCTGAAGGATATCGGTATCCGATGAAACTGACGGTCAGGAGCACCGGGGGCAGCAAACGGGCAATTGCAGCGCTTTTGGGTGCTGTCCTGCTCGGCGTCATGCCGAACGGTGCTCTTGCCGATACGCGCTTCGGCGTCAACCGGGTTAATATGGCCTGGTTGCCCGCCGCAGAGCGCGAACAGATCTTCGACCAGATGGTGAAGAACGGTGTGGTCGCCGTGCGGCTTTCGCTGACGCGGCCAATCGACCAGAGCATCGATGCAGTGCGGCTTGCGCACGAGAAAAAGCTCGCAGTCCTGCTGGAAGTTTCGCTGAACAATGTGGACTTCTATCCGGAAGGCACGAAGCCGCGTTCAGGGCGAGGCCGTATCTGGGATATGTACCGGCTATCGGATATTGATCCGAAACGGTTTCAGACAGCGATTGGTGATGCGTTGCAGAAAATCGACGCGCTTGGCGTGAAGCTGATGGGTGTCGAGACCGGCAACGAAATCAACTGGGGCGCCTATAATGGCGATCTGGTCATTCTGCCGAAGGAAAAAACAAAGACCGCTCGCTCGCTGAGCGAAATGGAAGAACTGCCCCTCGTGGAGAAGGGCGCGGAGAAATATGTCGAACTGCTGCGCGTCGTTCGTACCGAACTGGCGAAAACCAGACACAATGCGGGCGCAAAGGTGGTTTCAGCGGGACTTTCGGATATCCCCTTTGCCGATGCAGATCGGCGCGGGATCGATACGATCGATCCGACGACGTTCACCGATCTTCTGAAAAAGCACGGCCTCGATACGGTGGCCGATGGCTACGGGATTCACATTTATCCCGGCAGCAGCGGAACGCGGGCCGCGCGCGCTAAGCATGTCGATAAGGCGCTTTCCTTCTGCGGCGGTGCCGATGGAAAGCCGTGCTGGATCACGGAATGGGGCTTTGCCAACAAATCCAAGGCCTGCCCGGCAAATGACAATAACCGCCAGCAACTGGTCGAGAAAGCGCGGGAACGCTTTCGCCAGATGATGGATAGCGGCCAGATCGCGGCTGCTTATTATTTCGATTGGGATGAGGGAAATTACGGCGTCTGGCGCTGCGGGGCTCTGACCCCTGCAGGTCAGGCCGCAACGGTGACGAAATGAAACTCAAGACTGTAATCATTGGCGGTTCCAACACCGTCATGCTGCCCGGCTATCTGCCGACCCTGCTTTCAACCATGGCGCGACGCGGGGTGGAGTTGGATATCGTTGCCGATCTGGCGGTCGGCGGTACGACGAGCGCGCTCGGTCTTTATCAGCTGAAGATTTTCGAGCAACTGGAAGACTGCGAATTGCTGCTGATCGAATATGCGATCAACGACGCTTTCGTCTATGGCGACGAGCGCAGGCCCTTCCGTCACTGGGCGCGGTTCTATGAAGGGATTATCCGCTACGCATTGGAGCGCAATCCGAACCTGCGTATCGCAACGCTCGTCTTCGGTGCGCGCAACGGGTCATTCCTCAATTCGGTTCCGTCTATCGATGCGGGCATCAATTACATCTCGCAATGGTATGGCACGATCTGCGCCGATGTCTCGCGCATGCTGATGCAGCAATATGGTCGCGATGCCGTGACCAACCCGTCTTTCTATCTCGATCAGGGGCATTATTCGCGGCCCATCGCCACCACCATTGTCGCCAACCTGATTGCTGATGTGCTGGAACCGGCGCTGTCCGCGGCCCATCGCCCGAAGGCGCTTCCTTTTGCAATCGATCCCGACCACTTTGCCAATGCACGTGCCTTAAGTGGCGAGCAGCTATGCAAGCGGCTGGGACGGGTTCCGGTGGAATATAGCAACCGCCGCTTTTCCATTTTCGCCCTGAACCTCGGCAATGAGCGTATGCGCTTTGAAGTGGACAACGGCCAGTTGCTGGCGGTCGGCTATGTCTGCGATCCACGCATTCCGCCGCTCGACGTCAGGATCGGCGACGAGGTGCACCGCGCAGCGATGATGAAGGGTGGTGTGCGCGACGGAACGTACAAGTTTCTCGTCTCCATGCTGAGCTTCGAATTTCTCTACGGCACCAATCTTCTCGACGCGCGGGGCAATGTCGCGTTGACGCTTTCCGGTGCGGATAGCGATGTCGAACACAAGCTGCATGTGCCGAAGGATAGCGTTCGTCAGGATGAACTACCAGCCGAACCGGTTCTGCCGATCACCGGCATATTGTTTTCCGGCAATCTGAAAGTCATGTCGCTGGAGAAAAAGACCGAGGTTCGCGAGGTCGTCGCGGAAGCGGCGCAATAAGCGCTATTCCACGAAAATCTTCACGCTTGCCGCGCGGCCTGCGGCGTCGATCACGGTCAGGGTCGAGTAGCCCGTGCCGTCCGGTTGCCATGTGGCGGTCCGGCGGCGTTCCGGCTCTGCTACCGGCTTGCCGTTGGCGAGCCAGCGAAACGGTGCGCGCCCGCCCTGCAATTTCAGCACGAGCGGCGATGCGGTTTCAGTCAGTGCTTTCAACTCCACATGCGCGCCATCGGGCGGAAAAATGATGCGCGGTGCGGGTTCGGTTGCGGCTTTCAGCACAGGGAGCGGATCGCTCGCCGACGAAAACCGTGTCTGCGTAACAGGCAAATCGGCACGGGCCGTGCGGAATGTTCCGGCTGGCGCGCGCGGCAACGGCACGGAAACCACGCCCGACTTGACGAAAGCATCGAACAAAATTGGCGCGGCGGATGCATAACCGGCAAGCCCTGGCACGGAACCGCCATCGGCGCGCCCGACCCAGACGCCGAGAACATAACGCCCGTCATAGCCGACCGACCATGCATCGCGATAACCATAGGATGTGCCGGTCTTGTAAGCGAGGCCACGGCGGGGTGCCCCTTGAGGAGGCACGACACCGGCCAGAATATCGCCGATCTGCCATGAGGCCTGTTCGGTGAGAATAGGGCCGGATGGCTGCGTCGGCTCCGCCGTTTCGGTTCCGTCGCGCAAGGCGGCTCCACGTCCGCCATTGGCAAGGCCGGTATAAAGCTGCACAAGATCGCGCAGGCTGATCCCGGCGCCGCCAAGCCCGATGGCGAGACCGGGTGGTTCGTTCTTAGGCAGTTGCAGGCTGACACCCGCCTGCCGAAACCGCGTGGTCAACCGGGCAGGACCGATAGCGTCCAGCAGGCTGACGGTCGGGACGTTCAGCGACATTTGCAGCGCCTGCCGGATACTGACATCGCCCTGATAGCTCATGTCAAAATTGCGCGGGCGATAACCGGCAAAGTCCTGCGGGCGGTCTTCGATGATGGTTTCCTGCGCAATCATGCCCTGTTCGAAGGCAAGCCCATAGATGAATGGCTTGAGCGTCGATCCAGGCGAACGCACGGCGCGCGTCATGTCGATCCAGCCTTGCCGTCTGCCATCGAAATAATCCGCGGACCCGACTTCGCCGAGAATATTGCCGTTGCGGCTATCGGCCAGCACCATGGCCACTGACACTTTGGGTCCAAGTTTTGATGCCGCCTCGCGGGCCGATGCTTCGAGACCCCGTTGGACGGATTTCTTCAGCGTCAGTGCGTGGCGGGCTTCTGTCGGCGCTTTCTTGAGCGCCAGATCGGCAAAGTGTGCGGCGAGGGCAGGCAGAGCATGACGGGTGGTGGAGATCGCCTCGCGCTTGCCGCGTTCGGCTTCGTCGTTGGTCAGAACATCGGCCTGAACCATTCGCGTCAACACGCGATCACGCGCCATGCGTGCGGTGCTGGCGGCGCGGTCCGGACGACGACGTTCCGGCAATTGCGGCAGCGCGACGAGCATTGCGGCTTCCGATGTGGTGAGCCGCAGTGGCTCCTTGCCGAAATAGGCAAGCGATGCTGAGCGCACGCCTTCCAGATTGCCGCCATAGGGGGCAAGTGTCAGATAACGCTCTAATATCTGGTCCTTGCTCAAACGGCGCTCGATTTGCATGGCGCGGGCAAGCTGGCGGAATTTGGAGCCGAAGCTGCGGCTTTCGCGTGGTTCGATGAGCCGGGCCAGTTGCATGGAGAGGGTGGAGCCGCCGGATACGATGCGTTGGTTGCCTGCAAGCTGCACCGCTGCGCGCGCCAAGGCCCAGAGATCGATACCGCTATGATCGTAAAAGCGCTTATCCTCATAGGCGATCAGCATTTTCACGAATTTCGGATCGACATCTTCAATGCGTGTATTGAGACGCCAATAGCCGTCCGGTGTCGCATAGGCGCGCAACAGCTCGCCGTCGCGATCCATGACTTCGGTGGATATGGTCAGGCGTTCAGGCAAAGGGGGTGGAAAAGCGCGGTCAAGCCAGTCGAGGCCGATCGTCGCAACGGCGGCGATGCCGAGAAGTGCGGCACCGCCAATTGCTATTTTCCAACGCCGTTTCATATCTTATCCGAAAGCCCGTCCTACGGCGCAGTGACCTCCATCATACCAGTCGCCGTGCGCGCAGCATATTGCGGGCGATACATGTCCTCGACGGTCGCCGCCGGATGGGTGTAAAGCCCCGGCGTCACTGCACGTACGACATAGGCAAGAACAATCTGCTTTTTCTCACCTGCCGAGCGGTCAAACGCAGCGACGAAGCGATCATCGCGGAATTCGAGATGCGCGGCCTGCGTGCTTTCGAGCCATGGGAAGTTGCCGAGATCGGCACTCGAAACGAGGCCCGGATTGTCGAGTTCCAGACCGGCTGGCAGAAGATCGGTGACCAGCAGGCGCGACTGCCATTGTTGCAGATCGTCGATCTTCAACACCACGACGAAACGCTCGTTCTGATTGATGCTGGTGATGTTGGCTTCCTGTCCATCGAGCGTGTAATAGGCACGCTCGATGTTGAAGCCTTCGCCACCGGCAGGCAGCGATTGCGCGGGCGGCGCAACGGCTGTTACAACCGCGTCCACTGCATCACTGCCCCTGTTTGTCAGAACAAGCGGTTCAGCTTCCAGCGCGTTGCCATTGACGCGTTCGGAGAAAGCGCCTTCATGGGCCGTGCCGTTGATATCGAGATTGATCGCTGCATTGTTCTCCTTGAGACCACGGGCTGCGAGCAGCATCCACGCCTGATCCTGCGTGCTGAGATATTTCGCCTGGTCGCGTTCGTAACCGACCAGCGTGACAAGCGAAGGCAGCACTTTCGGCGCAGGCTTGCTTTCGGCGGCCAGCGCCAGCATGGCCGCGCCATCACGCAGCCGCGAACCATAATCGGAGCGATTATAGTCAAATGCCGTATTGGTGCTTGCCCGGTCGAGAGCGACGTTGAACACCCGGTCCGAACGCTGCTGGTCGCCATAAAGCGCCAGACCGGCGGCCAGTTGCGCAATCGCCATCGGGCTTGCAAAATTGTCGAGCTGCGTATCCGCGTAATAACGCAGATCGCCGACCGAAGCCTTCTTGTTGCGCGCCAGCACATAGAGCGAGTAGGCGATTTCGTTGCCTTTTTCCTTGGCGTCGGTCGTATAGCCGAGCGCATTTTGCAGGTTCGACAGCGACGAGAGCAGGGCTTCCTGCGGAACCACATAGCCCTTCTCGCGGGCACGGGTGAGGAAGTCGGTGACATAGGCGTCAAGCCACAGGTCGCCGGAACCCGGTCCCCACAGGCCGAACGAACCGGACGAAGACTGATAGCTCAGCACGCGATAGATGGCGTCCTGCACGCGCTTTTTCAGTTCATCCTGATCGCCAAGGCCAGCACTTGCTTCGGAGCCTGCCGCCATCTCGCTCAGATAAAGCAAGGGCAGGGCGCGGCTCGTGGTCTGCTCAGCACACCCATAAGGATAGCGATCAAGCGCCATCAGAAGCGACGGCACGTCGAACGCCGCGCTGCGGGTGACGCCGACGCTCACGAAAGCACCGTCGAGCAGGCTTTCGGAAAGCAGGCCGCCATCGATCTTGAGACTACCGCCATTGGCCGGAAGGCTGACCACCTGACGTGTCGTGACTGGCAGATCGACGGGACGCACCGGCAGCGAAAGCTTCTGTTCGATGGCCAGTCCGGCATCATTGGCAAGGCGTATCGTAATATTGCCCTGTCCGGTCTTCTGCGCGTTGAGCGGCACAGCGACGGAATGGCGTTTGCCACCGGCCAGCGCAAGCGTGTCGGGATAAGAGCCGATTTCCGTGCCGAGATTGTCGCTCGTTTCGACGCTAAGACGGTAATTTCCATCGGGCGCGTCCGTATTGGCGATATCGAGGCGCAGTGTCGCCTGATCTCCCGGCGCCATGAAGCGCGGCAGACCAGCCGTAATGACCACCGGATCGCGCACGATCACATCGCTGGAAGCGTGACCCACGGCCTTGACTGTCCAAGCTACGGCCATGACGCGGACGGTGCCGTTGAATTGCGGAATATCGAAATCAATGGTTGCCTTGCCATCGCTATCCAGCTCGACCGGGCCGGAGAAAAGCGCGACCAGCTTTTCAGTCGGCGGGCTGCCTTCAGCTGCCATGTTGCCGCCGTCGCCGCCGGTGCGCAGCTTGCCGGTGGTGCCCAGCGAACCATCGATAAGGCGTCCATACATATCGCGCAGTTCAAGACCGAGCTGGCGCTGGCCGAAGAACCAGTTGTCCGGATTAGGCGGCTGATAGCGTGTCAGGTTCAGAATGCCGACATCGACAGCGGCGACCATGACATAGGCCTGCTCGCCGCCTGCATTTTCCACAGAAACGGGAACCGAGAGCGTGCCGCGCGGAGTGGCTTTCTCCGGTGGCGTCAGCTTGACTGCCAGTTGCCTGTCGGCAGGATCAACCTTCAGCCATTTGAGGCCAATAGCACGGGCGGGCATGCGGCTTTCCTGCGCGCTGCCCGGACGGAACAGCGTTGCAGTGACGTAAGCGCCAGCACCCCAGTCTTCGCCGACTGGAATGTCGATGGTTGCGCCATCCGCCGAAACGCTTTCGCTGATGGTCGTCAGCAGCTTTTCTGCGCCGATGGTGATCAGCAGTTCACCGGCAAAACGTGGGCTGACCTTCAGCTTGGCGGTTTCACCGGCTGCATAATGATCCTTGTCGAGCGCGATTTCGAGGCCGTCGGGCGTTTCCGTCGAGGTTGCGGCCACATACCAGCCCGCGTCGAATTCGTAGCTTGAAGCCGGACCCGAAGCATCGCCAGTCTCGATTTCAAGGCGATAGCGGCCCCAATCGACCGGCTGGGTGATGCTGGCTTCAGCATCGGCCTTGAGGTCGATCTTGCCGGTTGCAACCGACTTGGTGAATGTGACCGGCTCGTAGTTCCAGCTATTGCCGCTGCGATACCACTGGTAATTGCGCTCGACTTTCACCAGGGACCAGACCGCGCCGTCAATGTTGGTGCGGTTGCCCTTGGCGTCGGAAGCGATGAAGCTGAATTTTGCGGTGCCGCCTTGCGGTACTTCATCGCCGGAAAAATCTGGCCGGATGCCGATCATCGATCCTTGCGGACGAACGGCAAGGTCAAGCTTGCGTTCCACAGCACGACCGCCGCTTTCGCGCATGCGAACGGTGACGGCTGCATTGATCAGACGGGTGGTGGATGGCAGGTCATCAATCACGACCGGGAATGTCGCCTTGCCATCGTCGCCAACCTTGGGCAGTTGGTCGAGTGGCAGACGGGTAGCTTCGCCCTGACCTTCATCGGCCAAACCGAAATAATAGCCCTTGAAACGGTCCCAGTCGCGCTTGGTTGAAAGCGTGACTTCGCCTTCCAGCGCCAGACCGGCTGCGGGCGCACCATAAAGGAAACGTCCATCGACGGTCACGTTGGCAGCTTCGCCGCTCGCAATTTCCGGCTTGTCCGATGTCAGGTCGAACTCGATGCGGTCTGGCACGAAATCTTCAACCAGGAACATCTGCGATGCGACCGCCGGTTGCTTGGGGTCGGTGTAGATATTCAGGTTCCATGTGCCACGCATGGCATTGGCGGGCAGTGTCAGGTCGACGGAATGTCCACCAGCCTTGCTGCTGTCCGAGACGAGGCGGCGGTCTTCCACGCCGTCTGGGCGCGTGAAGATGAAGGTCAGCGGCAGATTGTCCACGGCGAGCGACGCATCGTCCCGGGCAAGGGCAGCGGCATGAACCACTTCGCCTGCACGATAGATGCCGCGTTCGGTCCAGGCATAGACGTCGAGCGCCTTGGGCGCTGCACGACCGGTGACGCCGCGATCTGAGAGATCGAAGCCAGCACGCGCCATATCGAGGAAGACGAAATCGTCTTCGCCCTGATTGGCCATCATGACGGCGGGAACCAAGCCGCCGGAGCCGCGGGTGAGACCGGCGGTAAAGGTGGCGCGACCATCGCTATCGGTTGTCGCTTCACCCAGCACTTCATTGTTGCGGGCCAGCAGCGTCAGCTTGACGCCGGAAAGGGGCTCAGCCGTTTCAAGTGATCGCGCGAAGACATTGATGCCATCCTGACCGGCATAGGTCGAAAGGCCGATATCCGATACGACGAACCATTGCGTTGCCTTGGTGTCATAGCTTTCACCGCTTGCCTTGATCGGTTCTGCCGTTAGCACATAAACGCCCGGTTTGCGCTGCGGCAGTGCTTCATCGATGGGGAAACTGGTGGTGGCTTCCTTGTTCAGCTCGCCGCCAGCCGTTTCGATCTCACCTTCCCAGACGGGCGCGCCCATCTGGTCGGAAACCGTACTGACATCATAGCCGTCGAGCTGACGCAGAAAATGATAACCAGACAGAAGCTGCGCCAAGGAGCGGTCGCCGATGCGATAGAGCTTCACCTTGGCCGCATCCATATTCACGCTGACCAGCGGAATGCCACGACGCGCCTTGGCAGGCAGCACAAAGCTGTCGCCAGTAAAGCGTACCGAGGGTGCGCGGTCCTGCACATAGACAGACAGGGTTACCGGCGCTGGCAGCGTTTCGCCAATGGCGGCAGGCAAGCCGGCGCGGAACGTCACGCTATAGGTGCGGCCGTGTTCCAGACCTTCGACACAAATCTGGCGATCCTTGGCTTCAATCGCCTTGGGCGCAGCGCTATCCAGCGTCACGAAACTGGAATAGTCGGCACCGCTCTTGACCAGTTCTTCGGAAAACTGGGCGCAGATGCGCGGCGACGCATTGTCATTATCGACGCTGTGGTCAACGATGCGGAAACCCTTGCGGGCCTTGAGGTCTTCATAGGCAGCGCGAACGGAAGCTGAATTGACGAGATTGAGGCTCGCATCATAGGCCTGAAGCGCAGGGCGGGACAGCTCGCGACGGTCAAGCGCCTGCGCCATCGCGTTCAGCGCGTCGGCGCGCGCGGTCTTGCTGCGCGAGGTCTGATAGCCGTTCCAGGCTGCTGATGTGGCGTCGCGTTTGAACTTGGCCGTCTCTTCGCTGTTGGAAGGCTCGGTCGCCAAAGTGGCGAGAGCAAGCCCGGTCCAGAGCGCGCTGTCGTCAGGAGCAGCACCCGCTGCGGCTGCAAACTTTTCCATCGCCGTGCGCGGGTCGCTGTTGGCGAGCGCCGTGGCTGCATCGGCCTTCAGGGTGCTGAGGCCCTCGCTGCTGTCGGCAGCCAGGATAGAGGTACGGAAACGGCGCGCTTCGTCGACAAGATTGTCAGCGAAGAAGGTGATGGCCGGTGGGGCACCAATGTCAGCTTTGGCGGTGTCCTTGGCCGCGCCCGATACAACCTTACCCGCAATGGAACCGACAGAGGGATTGAGCTTGTTGAAATCCGTCTTGAGGAAGCACCACTTCACCTTCGGATTATAGGTGAAGGCACGGCAGGCATTGTCACCGAGGCAGGTGCTCTTGCACTGGTCCAGCGTGAGGTTCTTCTGGGTGCGCAGGTCGAAGCCGAAATAATCGCTATCTTCAGTTATCTCGATACGGCGCGTTTCAGCGGCGTTCGAAGGCGCAGGCGCAATCGCAAGCCCTGCGGTCAAACCGGTGATTGCAGCCAGCGTCAGGAAAATCTGTGCCGATAGCGCACGCCCGAGTTGCCGTTTGAAACCGTTAAGCATCTGCCTCTCCTTGCGATTTCATGCCCGACCAATGTCCCCTGGAAGAGCGGAAAGAATCCGCGTCATGTGAAGCTTGCGCACAACCCAGAGTCAAGCTGCTTCGCTAATATATACAATGTTCTATTATCATCACTCGCAATTATGACGGCTGTTCTGCGGCGTGCAAATTGAATGAGACGTGTCGCGATTGAGACTGAGCATTGCTCCCATCGCCGTTACGTTTTCACTTCTGACATCTTCGTTTGTTGTCCAACCTGGAGGAGGTAGACATGAGCAGGAACCGTGGCGTCGTCTATATGCGACCCGGAAAAGTCGAAGTCCGTGATATCGAAGACCCGGTGCTGTCTGCACCTGATGGGAGGAAACTCGGTCACGGTGTCATTCTCAAAGTCATCTCGACCAATATATGCGGGTCGGACCAGCATATGGTGCGCGGTCGCACGACGGCGATGCCCGGACTTGTGCTTGGTCATGAGATTACCGGCGAGATCATCGAAAAGGGCGCAGATGTCGAGATGCTTGATGTCGGCGATATCGTATCCGTGCCGTTCAATGTTGCCTGTGGTCGCTGCCGTTGCTGCAAGGAGCAGGACACAGGCGTCTGCCTGACCGTCAATCCGTCACGCGCTGGCGGCGCCTATGGCTACGTCGATATGGGTGGCTGGATCGGCGGGCAGGCCCGCTATGTCATGGTGCCTTACGCCGATTTCAATCTGCTGAAATTCCCGGATCGCGACCGGGCGATGGAGAAAATTCGCGATCTGACCATGTTGTCGGATATTCTGCCAACGGGCTTTCACGGCGCGGTCAAGGCGGGTGTCGGTGTCGGTTCGGTGGTCTATGTGGCCGGTGCCGGACCTGTCGGGCTGGCGGCGGCGGCTTCCGCGCGCATTCTTGGCGCTGCCGTCGTGATGGTCGGAGACTTCAACAAGGAACGTCTGGAACATGCCCGCAAGGTCGGGTTCGAGCCGATCGACCTTTCCGCCAGCGACCGTCTGGGCGACATGATTGCGGAAGTCACCGGCAGCAACGAGGTTGACAGCGCCATTGACGCGGTGGGCTTCGAAGCCAGAGGCCATAGCGGTGGTGAGCAGCCTGCCATCGTGCTGAACCAGATGATGGAAATCACCCGTCCCGCCGGGTCCGTTGGTATTCCGGGACTTTACGTGACGGAAGATCCGGGCGCGGTGGACGGCGCGGCCAAACAGGGAAGCCTGTCGCTTCGTTTCGGGCTTGGCTGGGCCAAGGCGCAATCGTTCCACACCGGGCAGACGCCGGTTCTGAAATATAACCGGCAACTGATGCAGGCGATCCTGCACGGGCGTTTGAATATTGCCGAAATTGTCAATGCGGAAGTCATTTCGCTTGAAGATGCGGCAGCCGGTTATGAAAGCTTCGATCAGGGTGTGGCGAAAAAGTTCGTCCTTGATCCGCACGGTTTGCTCGGCAAAGCCGCGTGATCCTGCGAGACACAGAAGCGCTGTGCCCCCGCGTGGCGCTTCTGTTGTCGCCTATTCCGCGCAGCTACGCTAAACAAGTGACAGTAGCGACGATGCGGAGATTTCAACATGACCGATATTCGCCTCAAACGGATCTATGAAGCGCCATCAGCTGCCGATGGCTACCGGGTTCTGGTAGATCGTGTCTGGCCACGTGGCATGACCAAGGAGAAGGCCGCCATCGATCTCTGGGCAAAAGATGTTGCTCCATCTACAGACCTTCGCAAATGGTTCGATCATGATCCCGCGAAGTGGGGCGAGTTTCAGAAACGCTATCACCGCGAGTTGCAAAATAAATTGCCGGATCTCACAGCGCTGGTTGCCAAGGCCGGTGATACGCCGCTGACTTTACTCTATGGCGCGAAGGACGAGGAACACAATCAGGCCGTCGTGCTGCATGAATTCTTGCAGACAATCTGAGGCCGAGTTTTGAAATTTTAGAACGACAGCGCAATCAGATCGCTACGGATCTGGTCGCCATTGCCTTGCGACAGGTTCTTTTCGATTTCCGCATGCGTGGAGGTCCAGATGGGGACAGCGGCCGCCAGTGCCGCTTTGCCTTCCGGTGTCAGTTGCAGCAGGCGCTCGCGCCGGTCAGCGGGATTGACCAGTATTTCCACCCAGCCCTGCCTTTGCAGCGGCTTTAAAGCGGCGGTGAGGGTAGTCTGATCCATTGCCAGCAATTCGGCAACCGGCTTCATTGGCGGTGGGGTGGGTCGATTGAGCGACATCATCAGGGAGAATTGCCCATTCGTCATGCCAGCCGGACGAAGTGCTTCGTCAAAACGCCGTGCAAGCGCGCGGGCCGCGCGCTGAACATGCAGACAAAGGCAGGTGTCTCTGACCAATAGGGTCGTTTCAAAAGGAACTTCGGCAGCGTTTGACATGATCCATTAATATTGATATCAATGTAAATCGTCAAGCAAATATCCTATAAAAACTGGGCGTTTTATCATCCGGGGGCGGAGGAGGACTTGCATCATGAATGAAGTCGTATCCCGCGAAGTCTGGCTGGAGGCGCGGCGCGCGCTTTTGGCCAGAGAAAAGGAAGCGACGCATCTTCGCGATCGCGTCAATCAGGAAAGACAGGCGCTGCCCTGGGTCAAGGTGGAGAAAGACTATGTCTTCGACACCCCGACAGGACGCCGAACGCTGGCAGAGCTTTTTGACGGACGCAGCCAGCTGGTCGTCTATCACTTCATGTTCGGGCCGGAATGGGAGCAGGGCTGCGTCGGCTGTTCATTCCTGGCCGACAATCTCGACGGCGCGCTGCCCCATCTCAACAATCACGATGTCACGCTCATTGCCGTTTCGCGTGGGCCGCTTGCGAAGCTTGAAGACTATAAGCGCCGCATGGGCTGGCACTTTCCATGGGTGTCGTCCTATGGCGGTGATTTCAACTTCGATTTCCATGTATCGTTCGACAAGGCCGAGATCGAAGAAGGGCGCGTCTTCTACAATTTCGACAAGCTGCCGCCGGAACAGGCGCATGATGAACTGCCCGGTATGAGCGCCTTCATCAAGGCCGACGACGGCACGATCTACCATACCTATTCCAGCTATGCGCGCGGCATTGAGGAGTGGATCAGCACACTCATGATCCTCGACCGCGCACCCAAAGGACGCAACGAAGACAGCACCATGCATTTCGTGAGGCGCCACGATGAATATGCCGCGCCTGCAGCAAACCACAGCTGCTGCAGCTGAACGCTGAATTCAAATTCTGGGAGGAATGACGATGAACAAGGGTGCATCACCGTTCGTCTGGTACGAACTGATGACTGAAGATGCCGCCGAGGCCGCAAATTTTTACGGCAAGGTCGTCGGCTGGAACACGAAAGACTCAGGTGTCCCCGGCGTGAATTACACGCTGTTTGAAACGCCGGGTTGTGCCGTTGCCGGTATGATGGCGCTTTCCGATATGCCGAGCGAAAATTGTGACACAAAGCCCGGCTGGCTTGGCTATATCGGCGTGGCCGACGTAGACGCCATGTCCGAGAAGGTCACGGCCGCAGGCGGCAAAATCCTGCAACCGGCTCATGATATCCCAAGTGTCGGGCGATTTGCTGTCGTGGCAGACCCGCAAGGCTCGGTCTTTGCGCTGTTCGAGCCGAAAGACCGGCCGGAGCCTCCGGCTGATTTCGGTTCGCGCAAGGTGGGCCATCCGAGCTGGCATGAGCTTTATGCCAAGAATGGCGAAGAAGCCTTTGGTTTCTATGAGAAAGTGTTTGGCTGGAAGCTGGCGCGCGACTTCGATATGGGCGCAATGGGCAAATATAAGATCTTCAGTGTAAACGGCGCAGATACGGGCGGCATTATGACCGCACCGCCGAATGTGCCAAATGGCTGGGGCTTTTATTTCATGGTGGATGGAACGAACGCTGCTGCCGAACGTGTGAAATCGCTGGGCGGTACAGTAACATTCGGGCCAACAGAAGTGCCGAATGGCGAGTGGATCATCCAGTGTCTTGACCCGAAGGGCGTGGCCTTCTCGCTGGTTTCAGCGACGCAATAAAAGGTATGCGCGAAAGCGCATGAAACTTCTAAATCCATGGGCGGCTTCTGGTTTTACGTCAGAAGTCGTCTTCGTGATGATAGTGACGCAGATAGGCGAACGCTGTTCCCACCAGGATCGGCAGAAGCAAAATGCCCGTCCAAAATATGATGTTGCTCATTTTCTCCCTCCCTGATGCCCTCAAACCGAAACAAGAGCCTGAGACAGTATGCGGGCACTTCTAACAACGTGGAAAGCGGACATTTGTTCCAGCCACGGCTGTCGTTGCGTAAAGCTATTGCCATTATGCCTGCGTTTGAGTAGAAGTGCGAATACATCAAGAGTTGGGGAGACGCCCAACGCCAACCTGCCGCTCCGGGCAAGGTGGTACTCCCTGAAAAAGGAGGATGTGGCCAAACCGGCAACTATGCGGATAAAGCCACTCGCGTCGACCTGACAGAACTAGGGACCGACGCGATCATGCCGATAAAAATTCCTGACGATCTGCCAGCAACCAGTGTTCTCCAGGCCGAGGGCGTTATGGTCATGCGCGAGGCGGATGCCGTGCGTCAGGACATTCGGCCCTTGCGCATCGGCCTGCTCAATCTCATGCCCAACAAGGCGACCACGGAAACGCAGATCGCCCGCCTTTTAGGCGCGACACCGCTTCAGGTGGAACTGACGCTCGTGCGCATTACCAATCACGTCGCGCGCCACACCTCCGCCGATCACATGCTCTCCTTCTATCGCCCATGGGAAGATGTGCGTGACGAACGCTTCGATGGCTTCGTAATCACCGGTGCGCCAGTGGAACGGTTGAACTTCGAAGAAGTGACCTATTGGGATGAATTGCAGCGCGTTTTCGACTGGACGCAGACCCATGTGCACCGCTCTTTGAACATCTGCTGGTCGGCGCAAGCCGCCGTCCATCATTTTCATGGCATGGGCAAGTATGAACTTCCGGCCAAGGCCTCCGGTGTCTACAGCCAGCAGAACCTTGCTCCGGCCTCGCCCTATCTGCGCGGATTTTCGGACGATTTCACCATTCCGGTTTCGCGCTGGACGGAAGTGCGCAAGGAAGACATTCCGCAGGATAGCGGCCTGAATGTTCTCGTCGATAGCGCTGAATCCGGCCTTTGTCTGCTGGAAGACCCACGCCATCGGGCGCTGCACATGTTCAACCACGTCGAATATGACACGACTTCGCTGGCCGACGAATATTTCCGCGATATTCAGGCTGAGCCTGAAACCAAGGTGCCCGCAAATTATTTCCCGGACGATGACGCGACCCGCCCGCCGCAAAACCGCTGGCGTGGCCACGCGCATCTGCTGTTCGGCAACTGGATCAATGAAATTTACCAGTCGACGCCGTACGATCTGGAAAATATCGGCAAGAAGTGACTGCCGCTGAATAAACAAAACCCCGGAATGGAAATTCCGGGGTTTTGTTTGGGATGAAGCTCTATCAGCTGCCGACCCGTTCCAGCCAGCGATGCCATTCTGCTTCGGAGCCATGGAAAACATTGAGATCGATCTTGTTGCTCACGCCCTGAGACAGGCCCGATCCAGAATATTGCCAGAACAGCCATGGACGGCCCGGATAGACCTTCGATGGGTGTTGTGCCACAGCGCGCAACCAGAACGGATAGTTGGTGAACGCACCTTTCAGATTGTCATCGTAGAAATCCGGAGCGGTATAGATGACCGGGCGCTTGCCGTAATGGCGCTCCAGCTTGTCCATGAAGACCTGCATCTTTTCACGCACCTGTTGCGGCGACGGGCGGCGGCGGCAGGCGGAATCGCCATTCCATTCCACGTCGATCACCGGCGGCAGTGCGTCGGGGTCTTTCGGCACGTTGCGGATGAACCAGTCAGCCTGTTCGCTGGCGACACGGCACCAATAGAAGAAGTGATAAGCGCCGCGCTTGATACCGGCGGCCTTGGCCTCGCGCCAGTTCTTGCGGAACATCGGGTCGAGATGATCACCGCCGTCTGTGGCCTTGATATAGGCGAAGTTCGCGCCTTGCGTGCGCAGCTTCGGCCAGTCGATATCACCCTGCCAGCGCGACACGTCTACGCCATGCACGGCGAGTTTGCGCGGCGATGCACGGCCAAAATTGATCGGCTTCGCATCGCGGAAGCGATGGCTGTAGATTCTGGAGCGATCCTGTGCCGTGCGCGCTTGCGGTTCCAGACGCACTGCCGGATAGGCCGCCACCTGCGGTGCAGGCATGCGCGGTGCTTCGGTTTGCGGCACGGGTGTAGGTATCTGCGCGACGGGGCGCTCCTGCAATGGCGCGCGCGGTTGCGGCGCAACTGGCGCAGGCGGCTGCACCTTGAACTGTCCGCCGTCTGGAACAGGTCCGGCCCAGGCAAGCACCTCTTCTTGCGGGGGGAGTGGCTGCGCGCGTGGCGCGCTTGCTGTTTCGGTTACGGCTGCGGGCGGAACCGGCCTCACAACAGAACTGGTCATCTCCGCCGAGGGTTTCGGCTGGAGCATGATGCTGTCGATGCCGGAACTCGATGTGCAGCCCGTCAGGGCGGCGCAAGCGAGCGCAATGGCAGACACGACCAAAGAACGCGAAGGCGAAGAACGCATGGGCACCCGTACTCAGAACAAATGGGCTGCAACGCTCTCCCGAGTCATTGCTCAGGTCAGATTACCGGCAAAAACTGAATCCAAAGTTTACGAAAGTGCTAACGCACGCGGTTCAAATTGAGCTTTCGAGGATTTTTATCAGCGCTGTTGCAGATTTCTCCAGAGAAGCTTCTTCAAAGCCTGAGAAACCGAGGATAAGTCCCTGTCTTGGTTGGAAAAAGCCATAGAGTGGCGACAGAGGCTGAACCTTTATACCGCTGTCGGCGAGTTTATTTGCAAGCATCACATCGTTTTGCGCGTCTGAAAGCGCCAGCAATAGCGTCAGCCCGGCGGGGGGCGCTTCAATGCTGAAAAGCGACGGTTCACCGGGGGATAGTGCCGCAATAAGCTTGTTACGACGCGCCGCGTAGAGACGGCGCATTCGCCTGATGTGCTGGGCAAAAGCGCCAGTTTCGATGAATTGTGCCAGTGCCGGTTGCGCAAGCATCGACGGCGGCGGCAAAAGTTCGCGCCGGAGTGTGCGATACTTTTCCGTCAAATGCAGAGGCACGATCAGGAAGCCGAGCCGCAAGACGGGTGAAAATACCTTCGAGAAACTGCCGATATAAAGAATGCGGTCGCGGTCGAGCGACATAAGGGCCGGAAGCGGCTGACCGATATAGCGATGCTCGCTGTCATAGTCGTCTTCGATGATGAATGCGTCGCTTTCGCGCGCCCAGGCAATGAGATCGAGCCGTCGCGCCAGCGGCATGGTTACACCCGTCGGATGATGGCGGGCCGGTGTTACAAAAGCCGCACGTGCCTGCATCGCGCTTTGTCGCCCGGCGGCCACATCAAGACCGTTGTCATCGACCGGCACGGAAACAACATCGATTCCCTGACCGCCGAGAATGTTACGGGCAGGCGAATAGCCGGGCTCCTCCATCCAGATTTTGTCGCCTGGTTCGAAGATGGCTGCCCGGAGAAGCGAAAATGCGTCGGTACTGCCGCCGGTAATCAGAATTTGCCCTGCATCCACCGCCATGCCGCGCCATTCATGCAGATGGCGGGCAAGCGCGACACGCAGCGGAAAATAGCCGAATGGATCGTTGCCGTTCAGCAGGTTGGTGTCAGGCTTGCGCCAGATGCGCCCAAGCAATTTGCCCCATTCCGCATGTGGAAAGTGATCGCTGTCGAATACACCTTGCTGAAAGGGCTGCGGTGTAAGTGTTGCCTTGGTGGTCGTCTTCGCTGTCGGGGCGCTGCCCGTTGGCCCGGTTTTCAACGTTACATCCGGCAATTGAGCGGCAATGCGCGTCCCTGAACCGTGCCTGCCTTCCAGATAACCTTCCGCGATCAGCTGGTCATAAGCCGCAAGCGCTGTGGCGCGCGAGACGCCCAGTTCTTCCGCAAAAGCGCGGGTCGAGGGAAGTCGACTTTCAGGCTTCAGCCTTCCGGTCAGAACGGCCTGCCTTATCTGTTCTGCAAGCTGAACGGCGAGAGGCGTAGCGCTCGTACGGTCAATCCCGAATTCCGGTATCGATGCGATAAGTGGCATGGTTCAGTATCTTATAAGTGGTTATTTTCAACATACCACTATGGCGGCATTTTGCATGCATTGAAAATGCAAATGCAAACAGGACCGACCAGCATGACGAATGCCCCAACAGAAAGAACCAGAGTGAAGCGCCTGCATGATCGCGGCCGCTATGATGCGGACAGTGTTCACGCGATCATTGATGCTCAGCCGCTCGCCCATGTAGCCTATGTTTTCAACGGCGCGCCCTATGTGTCGCCGACGCTCGTATGGCGGGAAGGCAATTTCATTTACTGGCACGGATCCTCGGCAAGCCGCATGTTGGAAGCTTGTGATGAAGCGGAAGTCTGCGTCAGCTTCGCAACATTGGACGGGTTGGTGCTGGCGCGTTCTGCCTTTCACCATTCCTGCAATTATCGTTCTGTGATGGCTTTCGGCACGGCGAAGAAAATTACCGATGTTGTGGCGAAGGAGCGACATTTGCGCAACTTCGTGAATGGGCTTTTTCCTGATCGCTGGGAAGGGCTACGCCCGATGATGGCCAAGGAGCTGAAGGCGACCATGCTGCTGGAACTGGAACTGAATGAAGCGTCAGCGAAAGTCCGCTCCGGTCCACCCAAGGATGACGAGCGGGATTATGCGCTACCGATCTGGGCGGGCGTCATTCCGGTGACGACACAACTGGGCGAACCGATTGACGATGAGCGTCTGTTGCCGGGCGTAAAAGCGCCGCAAAATGTGCTGCAATTCGGCTATCTGGCGGATGCGGCGGAATAAGTCCCGGAACTCTAACAGGGCTTATGCAGTCTTGGAGTGTATAACGGCAAATTGGTCGAGCGTCTGGGCCTGATCGGCACGGTGTTTGACGCTTTCGATCTGCTTCATGAGTTCGGCGATCTTCTCAGGCTGGGAAACGCCGCACTCATAAATCTGGATGATTTCGCGGACCAGCTCGTCCTTCAAAGGCGAGGTGATCGGGCAGCAACCGATGGCTGCGCAGGACTGAATATAGGCCTGTTGCAACCTTGCCAGTTCGTCGGCCTTGAAACGTCCGAAGTAATAATCCCTCGAAAATGGCATTTCCATGCATTCCGCAATGTGACCGGTGGGGGCTTGCCACCGCAAGTCTGTGTTCGAAAACTTTCCAGTTTGCTAAAGCTCACTATAGCATATGACCATAGACAGTAACCGGCAATCGTTTACGTCTTCTAAAATATTTGAATTTTTTTGGAATAATTGTTTCGGAAATAAGTATTGTTTTACTCAATAATGCATCTCTTACTGATGCCTGCTTTTATGCAATAGACGTCAACGCAGGAATGCAGCATTCGCTTCCGTCGTCATGGCCATGGCTTGCATGAGTGCAGCCGCGTGCAACAACCGGTCTTTTTCCGCAGCTCTGGCAGCTTCCGATGCGGCCAGAATCTGGCCTGCGCCAGCCGTGGTGGTTTCAATCAGCATTACAGGCTCGAAAACCGCCAATGTCCGCAGCATGTTGCGGACTGCTAGGCGGACATCCGGCTGGGGATGGTCGGTGAATTGTGCCAGTTCCAGTGCCGCAGAGCCGAGGTTCAGGACGGCCAGCATACCGCGCAAATCCTGATGCGCCTCAGGTGATGCGGCAGAGGTCTCGGTTATGAGCAGACGCGAGATACGGTCAGCACTTTGGCTGATCCACGCCTCGATGGAGATGGAACGTGGCGCCGCACCGATCTTCTTCAGGCTGTCGCGCATGGCGCGCTTCATGCGGCGCTGCGCGGCATAGTCGTTCGGTGGAAAAAGCAGCGAGAAGACAAGCGTGCCAATGCCAATGCCGAGAAGCAGTGCAAGCACGCCATTCAGAAAGGACGTGGCGTCGGGTCGCGTGAAATTGTCAGGGCCAATCAAATCCCAGAAAAAAATGGCGAATGCCGATCCTTTGGCGATGGTAGACGGATTGCGCATGGCAAGCCCGGCGCAGATCAGAACGGGCGCTATGACGATGGTGAAGGGGAGGAACCCCCAAATGACGGGCAAAACGCCAAAATTCATGATGGCCGCCACGATTGCGGCAATCGCTGAGCCTTTCAAAAATTCCGTTCCGCTGGCAACCGGGTTTGGCCGGGTTGCGAAAAGCGCGTTGACCACACCAACCACGATGACGAAACCGGGACCGGATGGCCATGCGGTGAAGATCCAGATCGCCGATGCTGCAGCCAGCGCCACAAATGCGCGAATACCGTTGATAAACGCTGCCGTGTGATCGACATGGTAGGAAAGCCGTACACGGTTCGCTTTCGGATGCGCGGTGTCGAGTTCGGCTTCGATGGCGAGTGCCTGTTCCTGAAAACCGAGCATGTTTCTTAGGCGATACAAAAACATCAGCCGCCCGGAAGTGAGATCGGTATTGCCGCTCGTTTCTTCTTCCGCCGTGCGCATGATCTTTTCGCGCAGAGCTTCGAGATCAACGGTTTCGTCGCCATCGGCGATCCGCGCCATGGCGTCTTTGGCTTCCAGCAACAATGGATCGCCGCTCGTGGTTTGTGATGGCATTTCCAATATGGCGCGCACAGCCGATGCCTGTTGCAGCGTGACCACCATCGCCTGCCTGAGATAGCCAACGCTGCGCCTGACCGTGACGGAACTCGCGGCCTTGTATTCAATGGCCGTATCGAAGGCGATGGCATTGCGATAGGCGGTTTGCAGCGCGCCGGTTCCGGCTTCCCCGCCCAGCATTTCTGCGCAGAGCTTGGCCGTCTGCCGCATGAATTTTCCAAGCTGCGCACGTGCTTCCTCGAAGGGATTATCGGTGCTGAACAGCCAGGTGATGATGGCTTCGGTCACGATGCCCAATGCAATGTAGATCAACCGCGATACAGCGATTTCAAACACATTTTCCGGGTCGGACAAAGAGTCGATGGCGACGATGGCAGCCGTATAGCCGGCAAGCACCGCGCCATAGGAGCGGAAGTTGCGCAGGCCCGTCGAAAGCGCAGTACAAAGGCCGATCCAGCCTGCGAGCACCAGCAGAAACAGAGTGGGTGTCTGGATGAAGATTGCCGTGAGCAACACCGCGACCACGACGCCGATTGCCGTGCCCATGAGGCGATAGATGCTCTTGGAAACGCTCATTGCACGGCTGCTTTGAGCGACAATCCAGACCGTCATGGCGGCCCATTTCGGGTCATCCATATTCATCAGGAAGGCAATATAAAGCGCGATCAGCGATGCGGCGGTGGTCCGTACCGCAAAAATGAGATCGTTGCGCTTGATGATCATGATGACCGGAAGAAGCTTTTGGCGGTGATATTGCGCATCCTTCGACGCGCGGGCTACGATTGACGTTGATAGCGGTTTTGCACCCGCGTCAAGCATGGAACGGAACACGGTGTCTTCACATTGTCGCGGGTGGACGATATGAGTGCCGTCGTTCAGAGGATTTGGGGATGCAGTTTTGAAAATCGGCGTTGTTACCGTGTCCGACCGTGCAAGTCGCGGCGAATATGAGGATTTGAGCGGCCCGGCCATCGAAGCATGGCTGAAGAACGCCATCGTCACGCCTTACGAAACGGTGCAGCGCGTCATTCCCGACGGGATGGCGTCGGTACGCGACACGCTGATCGCGCTTTGCGATGATGAGGCTTGCGATCTGATCCTGACGACGGGCGGCACGGGGCCAAGCCCGCGCGACGAGACAACAGAAGCCATGCATGCTGTTCTGCACAAGGAATTGCCGGGTTTTGGCGAGTTGATGCGCCGCGTCAGCCTCGAACAAACGCCGACAGCCATTCTCTCGCGCCAGACGGCGGGCAGCCGCGGCAAGAGCTTTATTCTCAACCTGCCGGGCAAGCCTGCATCCATCGCAATGACCTTGCAGGCGGTCTTTCCGGCTATCCCATATTGTCTTGATTTGATCGGTGCTGGCCGTATCGAAACCGACCCGGCGGTCGTCAAGGCACATCGTCCGGGATAGAAACGGGCCAAGCGATTCCCGATTTGGCCGGGAGTCTACATTTCAATTCGTCCGTTGTCATCACGACGAATTGCGCAACCCTGCTTTGCACTTTTATATGATTTCAATGCTTGCATTTCCCCAAAGTCGCGCTGAATAATAGCGGAAAAAGGGGTACTCAGTGAAGCCATTTGATGAAATGCTCAACCATGGCGGGAATGTCCGGCCACCTTACGAATTTCTCAAACAATGGCTCGACGGCCAGGATTCTGGCAAGCTTCTGCAGAAATCTCAGGATGCAGAAAGCGTCTTTCGCAAGACGGGTATTACTTTCGCGGTTTACGGTGATCAGGAAGCAGCCGAACGGCTTATCCCTTTCGATATCATCCCGCGCATCATTTCCGGTCAGGAATGGCGGCGTCTTTCGCAAGGCATCGAACAGCGCGTCATGGCGCTTAACGCGTTTCTCGACGATATTTATCATCGGCAGGAAATTGTCAGGGCAGGGCGCATCCCGAAAGAACTGATCACCAGGAACGAGGCATTTCTGCCCGAGATGATCGGCTTTCGTCCGCCCGGCAACGTCTATACGCATATTATCGGCGTCGATATCGTGCGCACCGCAGAGAACCAGTTCTACGTGCTGGAAGACAATGCCCGCACGCCGTCCGGTGTTTCCTATATGCTGGAAAACCGCGAAACGATGATGCAGCTTTTCCCGGAGCTGTTCCAGAACGTCAAGGTTCGCCCGGTTGAGAACTATCCGCAATTGCTGCGCCAGTCGCTGGCGAGCGTCGCGCCTCCCGGTACGCAGGGCGTGCCGACCGTCGCGGTTCTGACGCCCGGCATTTATAATTCCGCCTATTTCGAACACGCGTTTTTGGCCGACCAGATGGGCGTTGAACTGGTGGAGGGCAGCGATCTGCGGGTGGTTGATGGGCGCGTCGCCATGCGAACCACGCAGGGCTATCGCGCCATCGACGTGCTTTACCGTCGCGTGGACGACGCCTATCTCGATCCTCTGACCTTCCGTCCGGATTCGACACTTGGCGTCGCAGGTATCATGGATGTCTACCGCGCGGGCAATATCACCATTGCCAATGCACCGGGCACCGGCATTGCCGACGACAAGGCGATCTATTCCTATATGCCGGAAATCGTAGAGTTCTATACGGGCCGCAAGGCGATCCTCGAAAACGTGCCGACATGGCGCTGCTCGGAACCGGACAGTCTGGCCTATGTGCTCGACAATCTGGCCGATCTTGTCGTCAAGGAAGTGCACGGTTCCGGCGGTTACGGCATGCTGGTGGGGCCTGCATCCACCAAGGCTGAACGCGAAGCCTTTGCGAAAAAGCTGAAGGCGCGTCCGCGCAATTATATCGCGCAGCCGACACTGGCGCTTTCCACCACCCCGATCTTTACCGAAAAGGGTCTCGCGCCGCGCCATGTCGATTTACGCCCGTTCGTGCTGGTTTCCGACCGTATCCGCATCACGCCCGGCGGTTTGACCCGCGTGGCGCTGAAGGAAGGATCGCTGGTCGTGAATTCCAGTCAGGGCGGTGGCACCAAGGACACCTGGGTTCTGGACGACTAGAACTGAAGCAGAAACGAATTTGTACGCAAAATCCGGCATCAAGACCGGCGCGTGAAGATGGAGCCTTAAAGGCTCGATAAGGGGAATGAATTCATGCTTTTAGGCCGCACGGCAAACGGGCTTTTCTGGATGTTCCGCTACATTGAGCGGGCGGAAAATATGGCTCGCCTGGTGGATGCCGGATTGCGTATGGCTCTGACCAAGACGTCCGACGCGCCGGAAGAATGGTCTTCCGTGGTGGTGTCGGCGGGCGCCAGTCAGGCCTTTTCCGCAAGATACGATGCGTATAATGCGGCGAATGTAGCCGATTTCCTGCTGCGTGATACCAGCAATCCGTCAAGCGTGATGTCCTGTTTTGAGACGGCGCGTTCCAATGCGCGCATGGTGCGCACCGCTTTGACGCGCGAGGCGTGGGAAAGCGTCAATGAAGCGTGGATGCTTTTGAAGAAGTCGCTGAGCAAGCCGCTCAAGGAAAGCGACCTGCCGCCGCTTCTCGACCAGATCAAGCGCGAAACGGCACTGATCCGCGGAGCCTTTCACGGGACCATGCTGCGCAACGAGATTTTCGATTTTGCGGGCCTGGGCACATTCATTGAACGCGCCGACAACACCGCGCGCATCCTGGACGTGAAATATTATGTGCTGCTGCCGGCCATTTCCTATGTCGGAACGACGCTCGATAATTATCAGTGGGAGTCGATTCTGCGCTCGGTCTCGGCGCATCGCTCCTATCGCTGGGTCTATGACGGGGATTATCGTCCGGCGCATGTCGCGGATTATCTGATCCTGAACGGACGCATGCCGCGCTCGCTCAATTATTGCTATCGCAGCATCAACGAGCATCTGGATTTTCTGTCCAAGGACTATGACAGCCATGCTACCTGTCATGAAACAGGGGAGAAAATCTTTTCGACACTGCAAAATCAGGACATAAGTGCAATCTTCGATGTTGGTCTGCATGAATTCCTGACGGACTTCATCAAATGCAACAACCGGCTCGGCAACGAGATCGCTGAAACCTATAATTTCAATTGAGGTCCTCGCTTGCAGCTCAATATCCGGCACGTTTCGCATTATGTTTATGAACATCCGGTGCCCTATGCGGTGCAGCGTTTGCGTTTGCGCCCGCCGACCGTGCCGGGACAGATGGTGAAGCACTGGGAGCTGACAATCGAAGGCGGCGAACCGGAAGTCTCCTATATCGACGGTTTTGGAAACAAAACCGACCTGGTGCAGCACCAGCGCAATACCAGCGAGATTATCATCACCGCCAGCGGCACTGTCGATGTGGAAGACCGTGTCGGCGTACTCGGTCCGGTCTATGGCTATGCGCCCTTGTGGCTGTTCGAGCGCGAAACCGAACTGACGCTGCCGGGCGAGGGCATTCGCGCGCTCGCTGGCGAAGTTTCAACCGGGCAGGAGCGGCTTGCCCTGCTTCACGAGTTGATGAACCGCGTCCATGGTTCTGTCGCCTATATGCCCGGCACAACCAGCGTTTTCACCGATGCGGAAACGGCGCTCGGCGCGGGCAAGGGCGTCTGTCAGGACCATAGCCACATCTTCCTGTCTGTCGCGCGGCTGCTCGGCATTCCGGCGCGGTATGTCTCCGGCTATCTCATGATGGAGGGTGTGGAAGACCAGACCGCAAGTCACGCCTGGGCGGAAGCGCATATCGACGGGCTCGGCTGGGTTGGTTTCGATGCGGCGAATAATATTTGCCCGAATGATCGCTATGTGCGTCTGGCGACCGGGCTCGATTATCGCGATGCGGCTCCAATTTCAGGCGTTCGGCTTGGTGGAACGGTCGAAAGCCTTGCGGTTCACATCAATGTAGGGCAGTGATCGGACGAGAACGATGATATCGCCTGCCGGATACTGCCGATGACCTATTGCGTTGGAATGAAAATCGATCGTGGCCTTGTGTTCATGTCCGACACCCGGACGAATGCGGGGCTCGACAATATTTCGAAATTTTCAAAGATGCGGAGCTGGTCGAAGCCCGGCGACCGCGTCATCGTCCTGCTCTCGGCTGGCAATCTTGCCACGACGCAATCAGTCGCCAGTTTGCTGGAAGAACGGATGAAGGCGCCCGCTGACCGTCACCCGTCCGTGTTCGACGCGCCATCCATGTTTCAGGTTGCACGGCTGGTTGGTGATACGGTCAAGGAAGTGATTCAGAGTTCTGCTACCGGCGGCCAGAAGGCAGCGGATGCGTTCGGCGCTTCGTTCATTCTGGGCGGGCAGATCAAAGGCGGCCAGCCGCGACTGTTCTATATTTATCCCGAAGGCAATTTCATCGAAAGCTCGGTCGATACTCCGTTTTTCCAGATCGGCGAGAACAAATATGGCAAGCCCATTCTGGTGCGCGCTTATCAGCCGGATATGAGCTTCGAGGATGCAGTGAAGCTGCTGCTCGTCTCGTTCGATTCCACGCTGAAAGCCAATCTCTCTGTCGGCCTTCCGCTGGATATGCAGATTTACGAAACTGATAGCCTCAAGACCGGCGTGCAACGGCGCTTCGAGGCAACGGACCCTTATTACCAGACGGTATCCGAAAGCTGGTCCGAAGCGCTGAAATCGGCGCTCGTACAGTTGCCGCCCTTCAGCTTCGACGATAAAAAGTAAATAATGGAAATCTTCCAGAAAAAAGCCGGACATCGTGAGATGCCCGGCCTTTGCTCATATTCAGAAATTCGGAATCAGCCGAATACCTTGAAGCGCTCGCCGTCATCCATGAAGGTCTTTTCGCCGAAAGGCTGTTCGTTGGAACCAAACGGCATCTGGGCGCGCAGCTTCCATGAGGACGGAATATCCCAGGTCTTGGCGACTTCTGCGTCAATCAGCGGGTTGTAGTGCTGAAGGCTGGCGCCAATACCGGCGTCGGAGAGGGCAGTCCAGACCGAATGCTGCGCCATGCCACCCGACTGTTCCGACCAGACCGGGAAGTTGTCAGCATAAAGTGCGAACTGCTCCTGCAGGCCCTTCACGACGTTCTGGTCTTCGAAGAAGAGAACCGTGCCAGCACCGGCTGCGAAGCTGTTGAGCTTGCCTTCCGTCTGCGCAAAGGCATCGGCAGGAACGATCTTGCGCAGTTCTTCCTTGGCAATGTTCCACAGCTTGTCGCTTTCAGCGCCAAACAGGATGACTGCACGCGAGCTCTGGGAGTTGAACGACGAAGGCGTGTGCTTGACGGCTTCGCGGATCAGTTCCGCAACCTGCTCCTTGGCGAGCGGGAGGTTCTTGCCAAGAGCATACTGGGTGCGACGCTTCTTGATGGATGCGAGATGGCTGTTGTTCATTCGTTCTAATCCTGATGTTGCAGTAGATTGCGAACTTCCCGACACATCTATTGATGCAGAATGTCCAGAAGTTACATTCATGACGTGCCCCAAGATATTGGGGTCAAACCGTTCAACGCCAGCCCGCTTTTCAGAGACACACTGTCAACAAATTGGGATGGTGAAGCCGCCATTGTTTCCATATTGATCAGAGATAGCGGGGCGGAGCCTGTGCGTTGTGGGGAAATTCCCAGCCAAACCGGGCTTTACATCTTGGGCACGATGTTGGAATCTTATTAAATTGGTGGGATTATGGGAAGGACGACGGAACCTTTTCAGAGGGCGAAACCGTCGCGATATGGGATAGGTCACGATAGTTTGAAGTCTTTTGTCATTATCGGTGGCGGCGCGAGCGGCGTCATTCTTGCGGCGCAAGTGCTGGAGCGCTCGCGTGATGCGATGGTTCGCATTTTTGAGCGATCCGGCCAGATCGGCAGGGGAATCGCCTATTCGACGGAAAATCCCGGCCACCTTCTCAATGTTCGCGCCAGCAATATGAGCGCTTTTCCCGGCAATCCCGATCATTTCCTGAACTGGCTTCACACGCGGCAAACGACGGCAGGCGCTAAAATCGCCAATGAATGGCAACCGCAGTCATTCGCACCTCGCAGGCTTTATCGCGATTACCTGAACGATCTCGTCGAACAATACCGTGCAGGCGACACACCGAGACTGGTTGTCGATCAGCGCGAGATTGTCGATGTCGTACTCGACGGCCGCAAGCCTGCCGTGGTCACTGAAACAGGCGAGATTGTTTCCGCAGATGCGGTGATTGTCGCGACGGGCAACGAAACGGCGATTGCCGTTTCTGGCGCGAATGTTGCCGAATACTGGTCCAGTAGCGGCTATTTCGACATTCCGGCTGATGCGCCGGTAGCGATCTTCGGGACGGGGCTTTCGATGGTCGACAGCGTGCTATCGCTACTTGATCGTGGGCATCAGGGAACCATCCATGCGATCTCCCGGCGCGGACTGGTGCCTGCGCGCCATGCAGCGGTGGAGCCGTTTGACGTTGATACCGATTCGTTATTCGTCGCTTCCGGTATTGTCGGTCTGTTGCGTCGCGTTCGCGCTTTGATGCAGGAGGCCGAGACTGCGGGTTCGAACTGGCGCGCTGTCATGGATGCGCTGCGACCGCACACGCAGCAGATCTGGACGCGGTTGCCGCTGGCGCAACGTGGAAGTTTTCTGCGTCATCTGCGGCCCTGGTGGGACACGCACCGTCATCGTATGGCGCCCGCTGTCGCTGATCGGATCGACGCAGCGCGTGCCTCGGGGCAGCTTGAAATTGCAGCAGGTCGGCTTCTTTCCGTGCAGGAAAACGAAACGGATATGACGATCCGCTATCGCGAGCGCCAGACGGGTTCGTTCCAGCGGCTGAAAATCGCGACGATCATCGATTGCCGTGGCGGAAACCCAAGGTTTTCAACGACACGCAATTCCGCCTTGCTTGGCCTTATGGAGCATGGGCTGGCAAAGCCCGATGCGCTTGATCTCGGTCTGGATGTCACCAAGGATTTCCAGCTGATCAATGCGCGGGGGGAACCGTCGGGCTCGTTCTTTGCGATCGGTCCGGTGACGAAGGGCGTCTTCTGGGAATCGACAGCCGTTCCGGATATTCGCGTTCAGGCGGCCAAACTGGTCGAGACCTTGTTTGAAGGGGAAGCCTGAAACGAATCTTTCGGCCAGCGATGCCGTGCTGCTGATCGTTCACCGACAAGATTTTCGTGGCAAGTTGCCCTTCAAGGCAAGGTTGCAGGGGCTGATATGCGGCGAAAGAAAGAGATTCGCGTGGAATTGGCGGCCAAAAAGTCAGAAAATTGCGATAAGCCTCTGATTTGTCCCATATAAACTATCGAAAGCTATTGCCAATATATTGGCTGGCCGGTCATAATAACGACATCGGAATATATGATTCCTCACAACATCTGATCGGGGCATTTCAGTTGCTGCTCGCCTGAGCCGCGCATGCGCCGGATCAGTTGAAAAGCGTTTCCTGCAAAAGTGCCTGACGGTTTTGCGCCCGGAAATTACGACAAAGTGGAGCGCATCTCCAAAAGTGTGAACAGCTTTCGGACCAGATGTGTGTGATTATAGACAGTAAGAGCGGATTGGAGGCCTTGGGCGCATGACGATGGACGGCAGAATGCTTTTCCTGCTTGTCCTTCTTCCTTTTATTGGCAGCGTCATCACGGGTCTTTTCAGGGGCGCGGACCGAAGCGGTTCCGCCTGGTTCACGGCAGCCATCGCTCTCGTCGCCTTCATTGTCACAGCCAGTCTTTATCCCATCGTCTCGGACGGGAAAGTTTTGCGCGGCACAGTCGATTGGCTGCCCGCCTACGGTCTCAATGTGACATTGCGCATGGACGGTTTCGCTTGGCTGTTTGCCATGCTGATTACCGGCATCGGCCTTCTGGTCGTGATTTATGCGCGCTATTACATGTCGCCCGACGATCCGGTGCCGCGTTTCTTCTCGTTCCTGCTATCCTTCATGGGATCCATGCTGGGCGTCGTTCTGTCCGGCAATATCATCCTGCTTGCCGTTTTTTGGGAGCTGACGAGTATCTTCTCGTTCCTGCTCATCGGCTACTGGTATCATAATGCCAGTGCGCGCGATGGCGCGCGTATGGCGCTGACGGTCACGGGCATTGGCGGCTTCTGTCTGCTGGCGGGCATGCTGCTGCTCGGTCATATCGTCGGCAGTTATGATCTCGATGTCGTGCTGGCAGCGGGCAACGAGGTTCGCACTCATCCGCTATATACCGTCGCGCTCATCTTGATCCTGCTTGCGGCTTTCACCAAAAGCGCGCAGTTTCCGTTCCATTTCTGGCTGCCGAACGCCATGGCCGCGCCAACGCCCGTTTCGGCCTATCTCCATTCGGCGACCATGGTGAAGGCAGGCGTGTTCCTGCTGGCCCGCCTGTGGCCGGTGCTCGCCGGAACCGAGGAATGGTTCTGGATATTGGGCTCTGCGGGCCTGATCACGCTTTTGCTTGCAAGCTTCTTTGCTGTGTTCCAGCAGGATCTCAAAGGGCTGCTCGCCTATTCGACGATCAGCAATCTGGGTCTGATTACGGCGCTGTTGAGCCTCGGTAGTCCGCTTGCTGCGGTGGCCGCGATCTTCCACATGGTCAACCATGCCATTTTCAAGGCGTCGCTCTTCATGGCGGCAGGCATCATCGACCATGAAACCGGAACGCGCGATATGCGTCGCCTGAGCGGACTGTTCCGATTAATGCCCTATACGGCGACACTTGCCATGGTGGCGAGCGCGGCGATGGCTGGCGTTCCGCTGCTTAATGGCTTCATTTCCAAGGAAATGTTCTTTGCCGAGGCGGTTGAAACGCATCTTGCGTCCTGGCTCGACACGATCACCCCTTACGTGGCGACGCTCGCCAGCATCTTCACAGTGGCCTATTCGATCCGCTTCATTTACTCGACCTTCTTCGGCCCGCCGCCGCATGATCTGCCGCGAGAGCCGCATGAACCGCCGCACTGGATGCGCCGCCCTATCGAACTTCTCGTTCTGCTCTGCCTTCTGATTGGCATCGTTCCTGGCCTGTCCATTGGTCCATTCTTGCATTCGGCGGTGCGCTCGGTGCTTGGCGATGCGACGCCGGAATATAGTCTCGCAGTCTGGCATGGTTTCAATCTGCCCCTGATGATGAGTATCGCCGCGATGATCGGTGGCGTACTTCTGCACTGGTGCTTGAAAAACTATCTGACAACCAGCGAGGATGGACCGCCGCTGTTCCGGCACCTGCAAGGTCAGCGCATTTTCGAGCGCGTACTGGTGACGTTGTCATGGAACTGGGCGCGTAAGGCTGAAAATTTCCTCAGCACGCGCCGCTTGCAGCCGCAATTGCGCATCATCGTGGCGGTGGCCGTTGTGGTTGCTGCATGGCCGCTGATTGAGGATGGTCTGCGCTTGGGTCTATTGGGGCCGCAGCCGGTTGATCCGATTTTCGCCGGCCTCTGGCTTCTTGGCTGTGCCTGCGCCGTGGGCGCTGCCTATCAGGCTAAATTCCATCGTCTCGCCGCCTTGATCCTGCTTGGCGGGGCGGGGCTCATGACCTGCATCACCTTTGTCTGGCTTTCCGCGCCCGATCTTGCCGTCACGCAGCTTCTGGTGGAAATCGTCACGACGGTTCTGCTTTTGCTCGGTCTGCGCTGGCTGCCGAAGCGTTGGGAAGATCCCGATCCGGTTCCGGTGAAGATCGGCCCACGTATCCGTCGCTATCGCGATCTTGTGCTGGCTGTTGCTAGTGGGGTCGGCGTTTCGATCATTGCCTATGCGATGATGACGCGCCCGTCGCCCAACAGCATCGGCGATTATTTCCTGCAAAACGCCTATACGGGTGGCGGCGGCAAGAATGTCGTCAATGTCATTCTGGTCGATTTCCGCGCTTTCGATACATTCGGTGAGATCGCCGTCCTCGGCATTGTCGGCCTGACGGTCTTTGCGTTGCTGCGTCGTTTCCGTCCCGCGCCGGATTCTACCGGCTCGACCGCGCAGCAGAAGATTCAGGACGCCTATGACGAGGCCATGCCCGACCGCAAAGCGGGCGAGACGCTGAACGATTATCTGGCCGTGCCGTCGGTCATCATGCAATGGCTGTTTCCGGTCATCATCGTGCTGGCCGTGCATCTGTTCCTGCGTGGACATGATCTGCCGGGCGGCGGTTTTGCGGCCGGTGTTGCGCTGGCGATTGCCTTCATCCTGCAATATCTCGCTGCCGGAACGCGCTGGGTTGAAGACCGGCTGCGCATTCTGCCTTTGCGCTGGATCGGTGTGGGTCTGCTCAGCGCTGCGGCAACCGGTTCGGGTGCATGGCTGTTCGGTTATCCGTTCCTGACCTCGTTCTTCCAGTATGTGGACATACCCCAGGTTGGAAAATTGCCGGTGGCAAGCGCGTTGCTGTTCGATTTCGGCGTTTTCGCGCTTGTTGTGGGCGCGACGGTTATTGTCTTGATCGCGCTGGCGCACCAATCGATCCGTAAACATCGCGTCGAGAAACTCGCCGCAGCGACTGCGAAGGAGGAGAACTGATGGAGCTGGTTCTTGCTCTCGCAATCGGGGTGCTGATGGCTTCCGGCGTCTGGCTGGTGCTGCGTCCGCGCACGTTTCAGGTGGCGATTGGCCTGTCGCTGATCTCCTATGCGGTCAATTTGTTCATCTTCTCGATGGGGCGGCTGCGTTCCAACGCTGCGCCGGTGCTGGACTCCGGAGTGGACGTACAGGCGGCCCAATATACCGATCCGGTGCCGCAGGCGCTTGTGCTGACGGCAATCGTTATCGGCTTCGCCATGACGGCGCTCTTCCTTGTCGTGTTGCTCGCCTCGCGCGGCCTGACACGCACCGACCATGTCGACGGCAAGGAGAACTGATGATGGATTGGAAATCACACCTCATCGTTGCTCCGATCCTTCTGCCGCTGGTAACGGCGGCTGTGCTGCTGTTGATCGACGAGCGCAGCCGCAAGCTGAAGATGGCGATCAACTCGCTCTCGACGCTCGGCCTGATCGGCATTGCCTGCATGCTTGTCGGCATGGCCAGCGAAAAAGCGCCGGAAGCCATCGTCTATCTGATCGGCAATTGGCCCGCACCGTTCGGCATCGTGCTGGTGCTCGACAGGCTGGCGGCGTTGATGCTGTTGCTGGCAAGTCTGCTCGGAATGGCCGCGCTCAGCTTCGCGCTGGCGCATTGGCACAAGGCAAGCCCGCATTTCCACACGATTTTCCAGCTTTTGCTGATGGGGCTGAACGGCGCGTTCCTTACCGGCGATCTGTTCAACCTGTTCGTTTTCTTCGAGGTTATGCTGGCCGCATCCTACGGTCTGGCGCTGCATGGCTCAGGCCCGGCCCGCGTCAAGGCGGGGTTGCATTATATCGCGGTCAATCTGGTGGCGTCGTCGCTGTTCCTGATCGGCGTGAGCCTCATCTACGGTGTTACCGGCACGCTGAATATGGCGGACCTTGCACAGCGGATCACGCAGGTTGCGCCCGAGGACCGTATGCTGCTGGAAGCCGGTGCGGCGGTTCTGGGTGTCGCCTTCCTGATCAAGGCTGGCATGTGGCCGCTTAATTTCTGGTTGGCGCCGACCTATACGGCAGCCGCAGCGCCGGTTGCCGCGATCTTCGCGATCATGAGCAAGGTCGGCATTTATGTGCTGCTGCGCCTGTCGCCGTTGATGTTCGGGCTGGATGCTGGCTCGTCTTACGGTTTCGGTAATGACTGGCTCTATTTCGGCGGCATGGTCACACTGGCCTTCGGCCTGATCGGCGTGGTTGCGTCGCAGGCAATGGGCAGGCTCGCAAGCTACAGCATTCTTGTTTCGTCGGGCACGCTTCTGGCTGCCATCGGCAGCGGTAACACCGCCATGGCCGGGGCTGCACTGTTTTATATGGTCAGTTCCACGCTGACGATTGCCGCATTCTTCCTGCTGATCGAACTGGTCGAACGTGGACAGGACGCCGCCGCCAACGTTCTCGCGGTCACGATGGAAGCCTATGGCGATGACGAGGAAGAAGAAGAGGAAGAAGAGGTCGGCGCGGTCTTGCCCGCGACCCTTGCCATCCTTGGCACGTTCTTCGCGATCTGCGCCATTTTGCTGATCGGCCTACCGCCATTCTCGGGTTTCATCGCCAAGTTCCTCATCCTTGCTGCAGTCTTCAACGGTGACGGGGCGGCGCCGCAACTCGCCATGCCGGTCAGTCCGGCAAGCTGGGCGCTGATTGCGCTGATTCTCCTGTCCGGCCTTTCGGCGCTCATCGCCATGACGCGTACCGGCATCCGCACCTTCTGGGCCTCGCTCGAAGGCAATGTGCCACGTGTTCTGGTGCGAGAAGTCGTGCCGATTGCAGGGCTTCTGGGGCTCTGCCTTGCGCTGACAATCGCAGCCGGTCCCGCCATGCGCTATATGGATGAAACGGCGCGCTCGCTACACAATCCGTCCGACTATATCAACAGTGTCCTGAAAGCACCCAAGGTCGAATATGGACCGTCCAAGGCAATGGACGCGCAAGCGGCGGGGGTAGAATGAAAAAGATCCTGCCATATCCGCTGATGTTTGCGGCGCTTGTCCTGTTCTGGCTGCTGCTGAACGGTTTCACCCGCGCGCAGCTTATCCTTGGCGCGATTATCGCGCTGTTCGCCTGCCAGATCATGACGGCGCTTCAGCCGCAGAAAAACCATCTGCGCTCGATCCCGACGATGTTCCGGCTTTTCGTCACGTTCAGCCTCGATATTCTGCAATCGAATATTACCGTCACGCGCATTATCCTGTCCAACCGCAAACGGCGTCCCGGCTTCGTGGTTATCCCACTGGAGCTGGAAAACCGTACAGCGCTGGCGGTTCTCGCCTGCGTGGTGACGGCCACCCCCGGCACAGCCTGGGTGGATCATCATAGCGCGCGCCGAGAACTGACCATTCACGTGCTCGACCTTGAGGAAGCGCAGGTCTGGCGCGATCTGATCAAACAAAAATACGAAAAGCCGCTGATCGCGATTTTCGGCGCAGCAGACATCGTCGAGAAGGAGAAATCCGCATGAGCGCCGTTATCATCTTCTGGGCTCTGCTCGCTGCACAATTGATGCTGATCGGCGCTATTGGCTGCGCGGTCTACCGTCTGCTTATCGGACCCCGCGCGCAGGACCGCGTGCTTGCCACCGATGCGCTTTATCTCAATGCACTGCTGCTGCTGATTACTTTCGGCATTCGCACCGGCAGTGTTCTTTATTTCGAAGCAGCACTGATTATCGCGTTGCTCGGCTTCGTCGCCACTGTCGCGCTCGCCAAATTCCTGATGCGCGGGGAGGTGATCGAATGATCCATGCAGCCGAAATCCCGCTCTGGGCCGCCATCCTCATTTCGTTTTTTCTCGTCGCCGGTGCTTTCCTGACGCTTGTCGGATGCATTGGCCTTGTGCGTTTCAAGACCTTTTATGAACGCATCCACGCGCCGACCATCGGCTCGTCTTTTGGGGCTGGGGGAATCTTGATTGCTTCAATCATATTTTTCTCCATCTTGCAATCGAAGCCGATTCTGCATGAAGTGTTGATTACCGTCTTTGTGGTCATCACAACGCCGGTGACGCTCATGCTGCTCAGCCGCGCCGTGATCCATCGCGACACGACGCAGGACAGCAAGGAGCTGCCTTCATCTTCCGACCCCGATTGAGGCCGGCAGACATCATGCTTGAGGGTGCGGAAAGGGCGTTTTCGGCTTTTCCGCAGTGCAGAACGGGGAAATTCAGCGGCTTCTTTCCAGAAGGGCCGCCATCGTTTTTCGGACGGACGGATTGAGCTTTTTCGGGTTCGCTTAAAGACTTATATCCCCTTGTTCGGTCACGATATTCGCTCTTTCCCGAATCTGAAGCATATTGCCTGCGGCCTGTTGGGTTCGGAAGGAGCGGCTGGTGGCATTTGGAGGAGTGCTTACTGGCTGCGGCCAATTGTCCGGATGCGGCGCATCGATGGTCAGACGGATTGAAGGTTTTCATCATTTAGATTATCTGGATTTCAGTAATTTCTGAAAATTCAGAAAATACGGGAGAGAGAATTTTGGAATTGTCGCCAATCGTTCAGTCGTTCGTGCTCCACTTTGGAGAGATGGGCAGCCGTTGGGGCATCAATCGCACGGTGGGGCAGATTTACGCGCTGCTCTATCTGTCGCCCCAGCCGATGTGCGCCGACGAGATCGTCGACGCGCTCGGTGTGTCACGCTCGAATGTCTCCATGGGCATACGCGAACTGCAAGGCTGGAATCTTGTGCTGCTGAAGCACATTCCCGGCGACCGTCGCGATTTCTTCACGACGCCGGATGACGTCTGGCAGATTCTGCGTACGCTTGCCGAAGAGCGCAAGAAGCGCGAGATCGATCCGACACTGTCGGTTCTGCGCGAAGTGCTGATGGAAGCGCCGCAGGATGACAGCGACCGCTACGCCCAGGAGCGCATGAAAGACATGTACAGCCTGATCGAGCGGCTGACCAATTGGTACGACGACGTGAAGAAGCTCGATACCGACCGTCTTACAAGCCTTCTGGCGCTGGGCGCGAAGGTGACCCGCTTCCTCGAAACCACCGACAGGATTGTGGCTTTGGGGCGCGGACGAACATCGGCCAAGAAGGAGCCAAAGCGAGATTGACATCTGATGTCCCCCAAACGGAGCAACTGGCGGAAAATCTGACGCCAGACGACGGAAAGGCGCAAAGCGGCAAAGGCCGCCCACGGTCTTCCAAGCGTCGTTCTGAGCGCCGGACGGTTCCGGCCATGCTTCGGCGGGGGGCAAATCTTCAGGCACTGGCAGCGCTTTTGTGGCTGCCGCAGGCCGGGCTGATAGCCTATGCCATCGGGCGGCTCGCCGATACCGGTTTCGACAATCGGATTTACTATGCGGCACTTGGCATATTCGTGCTGGGTTGCCTGCGCAGTCTGATTGACGGTGCTGGTGCGGCCAAGGCGTTTGACTCTGCCCGTGCTGAACTGACAGCCTTGCGCGAGCGCGCTTTTGCAGCGCTTTCCAGCCGGTCGCCGCTCGACACAGCCCGGCCATCGTCGGGTGAAGCTGCAAGTATTCTCGCCGAACAGGCGGAAATGGTCGTGCCTTATCTGTCGCGTTTTGTGCCGGTGCGCATTCGGGTCATGCTGGTGCCGCTGGCGATCCTGCTGGCCGTCTTCTGGTTTTCGTGGGCGGCGGCGCTTGTTCTCCTGATTGCAGCGCCGCTGATTCCGATCTTCATGGCGCTCATTGGCTGGCGGGCAAAAGCTGCCAGCGAAAAGCAGCTGGTGGCGCTTGGCGGCATGAATGGTTTTCTGCTGGATCGGCTGCGCGGCCTGACGACCATCCGCAGTTTTCATGCCGTGGATGCGACCGCCACGCGGCTGCGTGATAATGCCGAGACCCTGCGCACCAAAACCATGAAAGTTCTACGGATTGCTTTCCTGTCGTCCGCCGTGCTGGAGCTTTTTGCGGCGCTTGGCGTTGCCATGGTCGCCGTCTATATCGGATTTCACCTGCTCGGCACCTTGCAGTTCGGCGCATGGGGACAGAAGCTGACGCTGGGCGAAGGCCTGTTCATCCTGTTGCTGTCTCCCGCTTTCTTCGAACCGCTGCGTGACCTTTCCGCCGTCTGGCACGACCGTGCGTCGGGCGAAGCGGCCATTGATGCATTGGAGAATCTGAGCCGTCATGCCATGCCGGTTGTTGGCGGCAGCGGTGTCGCGGCGAACGAACCGACGGAAACAGACCCGACCGTTCAACTACACGATGTCGGTTTTCAATATCCGGCAGGGCCCGCGGTTTTAACAGGCTTCAACCTGGCAATCGAAGCGGGCGAACACGTCGCTCTGCTCGCGCCAAGTGGTTACGGCAAGTCTACCATTCTGGCGTTGATTGCCGGACTGGCTGCGCCACAGACCGGCGCGATCAGAATTGGCGGAATCGCCATGGCTCCTGAAAATGCAATGTCCCAGCGCCAACGCATGAGCTGGATCGGCCAAAAGCCGCATATATTCGCGGGATCCGCGCGCCACAATATCACGCTCGGACGCGAAACCACTGTCAGCCCCACCGCCTCGATCATCGAAGATATGGCGCTGGCGCATGTTGTGGGCATCACCGGCAATGGTGTTATCGGCGAGAACGGTGCCGGGCTTTCTGGCGGCGAGGCGTTGCGGCTTGCACTGGCGCGCATCGCGGTCGATCCTAAGGCCGATATCATCCTTGCCGACGAGCCGACGGCCCATCTCGACCAAGAGACGGCCGAGCATATTGCGGACAGCCTGTTGCGATTGGCCAAGGGCAAGACCCTGATTGTCGCTACCCATGATGAGGGACTGGCGCGCAAGATGAACCGCATCATACGCTTGGCTGACAATCAAGATATTGATCCGTTGTGGCAGAGGAGGGCAGCCGAATGAACGGTCTGCAAGCACTCCGCCCGATCCTGCGCCTGTTTTTCAGAACCAAAGGTTCCGCCCTTTATGCAGGCATTGCCGCGGCTACGGTCACGGTGTTGGCTGGCATCGCGCTGCTCGGTCTTTCCGGTTGGTTCATTACGGCGACAGCCATTGCGGGCCTCAGCCTTGCAACCGCCATCGTGTTCGACGTTTTCGCACCAGCTGCCGGTATCCGGTTTCTCGCGATCGTGCGCACAGGCGCGCGTTACCTCGAACGCCTTGTCACCCACGACGCAACACTCGCCATTCTGGCGGCGTTGCGCGAAACGCTGTTTCGCAGCTGGGCAAAACCGGCAGCGGCCAATGCGCTGTTGAAGCGCCCGGCACGGCTTCTGTTCCGCTTGACTGCGGATATCGATGCGCTGGATTCGCTTTATCTGCGTGTCGTCGTGCCGATTGGCGCCGCGCTCGCAACCGCGCTTGTGGCTGGCATAGCGCTTGCACTGATGCACCCGCTGTTCGGACTTGCTGTTGCACTTCCCCTTCTTCTCGTCGGATTGAGCCTGCCGTTATTGGCTGCACGACGTTCGGAAAAGCCGATGCGCAGGCGCGCCAAGGGCACGGAAGCATTGCGCGCCCGCACGGTCGATCTTGTTGCGGGCCAGACGGAACTGCTGATGGCCGGGCGGATGCAGGGACAAAATGAAGCGCTTATCCGGGCTGACAGTTATGTGGCGGCGTCTGACCGCACACTGAACCGCGTCGAGATCAGAACCGGCGCGGGGCTTGGGGTGGCCCATGCCGCACTTTTGGCTGGCGGCCTTATTGGCGCTGGCTGGCTGGTGCAGGCGGGGACAATCGGCGCTCCGGTTGCAGCTTTGGCGATGCTGGTTATTCTTGGCGCAATGGAGCCTTTCGCGGCGCTACGGCGCGGCGCGATGGAACTTGGCCGCACCATTCTGGCTGCCCGGCGCGTTGGCCCGCAATTGCGTGATGAGAAGGTGGTTGCCGGTCTACCTACGCCGCCGGATGGTTTGGCAATACAGCTTCAAAACCTGTCTGTTCGCCATGACGATGCAGCCGTCGATGCCCTGAAATCCATCAATCTTACCGTCGAAGAGGGCGAGCGCGTCGCCATCGTTGGCACCAGCGGTGCAGGGAAATCGACGCTGTTCAACGTGCTCGCAGGTGAAATCGCGGTGAAGGACGGCAGCGCTAGAGTGCTGGCCAGTTGTTTGCTGACCCAGCGCACAGAGCTTTTTCAGGATAGCCTTCGCGATAATCTGCGGCTCGCCAAACCGGACGCCGATGATGCGGCGCTGATGCAGGCTTTGCAGACCGCTGGTCTCGGAGAATTCGTCGAAACCCTGCCGAGCGGTCTCGACACGATGCTGGGCGAGGGCGGTCTGGGATTATCCGGCGGGCAGGCGCGGCGTCTTGCTCTGGCGCGCCTGTTTTTAAGCGAATCGTCCTTATGGCTTCTCGACGAACCGACCGAGGGGCTCGACGGGGCGACGGCCGAAGATGTGCTGGCGCGGTTGCGGGCGCAGTCGGGCGGACAAACCTTGCTTGTCGCCACACATATCCAGCGCGAAGCGCGGATTTGCGACCGGATCATTGTTTTGAATCAAGGCGCTCTAGTTGAGTCTGTGCGCATGAGTGACCAGCGTTTCGGTGAGATACTCAATACCATGAGGTAAGCCGGGCGGGCGAAGGTCCATCTATCAGGGGCTTTGCCAACACATGAGAATGGAAACGGCGGGCGGTCTTTATCCGATCTTCGTTTCAAACGGGCAATGTCATGACCACGCCCGTTACGCGAAAGCGCGTCGCGTCTGCCAATTAATGCGACGTGCAAAATGAACTCGTTTTGGTCGCATTCTGCGATGCCGGAGATTTTTCCGGCTGCAAATGCTCTAGGAGGGCCGGGGATTACCGGCTGAAAAAGATGGAACTCGATATTGTCTCCCTGTCGCGATTGCAGTTTGCAATCACGGCACTTTATCACTTCCTCTTCGTACCTCTGACGTTGGGTCTTTCCGTGCTGCTGGCCATCATGGAAACCGTTTATGTGATGACGGGGCGACTCATCTGGCGACAGATGACGAAATTCTGGGGTACTCTGTTTGGCATCAACTTCGCGATCGGTGTCGCGACAGGCATTGTGATGGAGTTCCAGTTCGGCATGAACTGGAGCTATTACAGCCATTATGTGGGCGATATTTTCGGCGCCCCGCTGGCCATTGAAGGCCTGATGGCCTTCTTCCTCGAAGCAACCTTTGTGGGTCTGTTCTTCTTTGGTTGGGACCGTCTTTCCAAGGTCGGCCACCTGATCGCGACCTATGCCGTCGCGGCGGGATCGAATTTCTCCGCCTTGTGGATTCTCATCGCCAATGGCTGGATGCAGAACCCGGTCGGATCGGCCTTCAATCCCGAAACCATGCGCATGGAAATCACCGATTTCTTCGCGGTTTTGATGAACCCGGTGGCGCAGGCCAAATTCGTACATACGGTTTCAGCCGGTTATGCGACTGCATCGGTGTTTGTTCTGGGCATTTCCGCCTGGTATCTCCTGAAAGGACGCTCGGTTGAGCTCGCCAAGCGTTCGATGACGGTTGCCGCTTCGTTCGGTTTGGCCGCTTCGCTTTCCGTCGTCGTTCTGGGCGATGAAAGCGGATATCTGGCCAACGAACACCAGAAGATGAAGATCGCCGCCATCGAAGCTATGTGGGAAACGGAACCGGCACCCGCGCCGTTTACCGCTTTCGGCATCCCGGACCAGCAGGCGCGCGAAACCCATTTCGCGGTGCAAATTCCCTGGGTCATGGGGTTGATCGGCACGCGTTCGCTAACTACGCCGATCCAGGGCATCAACGAACTGGTTCAGAATGCGGAGAACCATATCCGCAACGGTATCGTCGCCTATGATGCGTTGCAGAAAATCCGTGCCGCTGGCGACACCAGTGCCGTGCCACAGGATGTGAAGGACGTTTTCGCCGACAACAGCCAATGGCTGGGCTATGCGCTTCTTCTGAAGCGTTATGTGGACGATCCGCGCACGGCTACCGACGAGCAGATCGCCAAGGCCGCAAACGACACGGTTCCGGGTGTTCTGCCGCTGTTCTGGGCATTCCGCATCATGGTCGCCATCGGGTTCTTCCTGATCCTGCTGACTGGCACGTTCTTTGTGCTGTCGGCGCGGCGCAAGCTTGATCAGCATCGCTTCCTTTTGAAAGTGGCGGTCTTTGCAATTCCGCTGCCGTGGATCGCTGCCGAAATGGGCTGGATCGTCGCCGAATTCGGACGTCAGCCATGGATTATCGAAGGCATTCTGCCGACAGCAGTTGCCGTCTCCAATCTCGGCGCGTCGACGGTTCTGCTCACCCTCATCGGGTTCTGCGCCATCTATACGGTGCTGTTCATCATCGAAATGGGCCTGATGATACGCGCGATCAAAGCGGGACCAGAACCCGACAGCAAACCTGAAGCCATGCTTGCACCTGCCAGCATTGCGCCAGCGGAGTAAGGACCATGATACTCAGCGAATTGTTGGACTATGAAACCCTTCGCATCATCTGGTGGGTCCTGCTCGGCGTGCTGCTGATCGGCTTTGCCGCGATGGACGGGTTTGATTTGGGCGTGGATATTCTGATGCCGCTCGTCGGCAAAACGGATGTCGAGCGTCGCGTCATCATCAACACGATTGGCCCAGTCTGGGAAGGCAATCAGGTCTGGCTGATCCTCGGCGGCGGCGCAATCTTCGCCGCCTGGCCACCGCTCTATGCGGTGTCCTTCTCGGGCTTCTATCTGGCGATGTTCGTTATCCTGTTTGCCCTCATCCTGCGCCCGGTTGGTTTCAAATACCGCTCGAAGCGTGAGGGCAAGGCATGGCGTCGCGGCTGGGACATTGCCCTGTTCATCGGCGGGTTTGTACCGGCTCTGATCTTCGGCGTCGCAGTCGGCAATGTGTTGCAGGGCGTACCGTTCCGTCTCAACGATGATCTCCAGATATTCTATGAGGGTTCGTTCTTCGGTCTGCTCAACCCGTTTGCACTTGTGTGCGGCGTGTTGTCGGTCACCATGCTGTCGATGCATGGCGCCTCGTGGCTGGTCCTCAAAACTACCGGAGAAATTCAGCAACGAGCGCGGCGCTATGGCAGCATCGCCGCACTTCTCACGCTCGTTCTTTATGCTCTGGCCGGTGTTGCCAGCTGGTTCTGGGTGTCGGGCTACCGGATCACAAGCGCCGTCGTTACCGATGGACCTTCCAATCCGCTGCGCAAGACGGTGGAGCTGGATCACAGCGCATGGTTTGCCAACTATGCGAATTATCCAATCCTGCTGATTGCTCCGGCGCTTGGCATTCTGGGTGCAATCGCAGTGTTTCTGACACTGCGTGGCGGACGTGAAGTTGCGCCGCTTCTGCTGGGCAAGCTCACGATCTTCGGCATCATCTCGTCGGTCGGTGTGTCTATGTTCCCGTTCATTCTGCCGTCTTCGCTCGATCCCCGGGCAAGCCTGACGGTTTGGGATTCGTCTTCCAGCCATATGACCTTGTTCATCATGCTGGTCGTGACGCTGATCTTCCTGCCGATCATCGTTGCCTACACGTCCTGGGTTTACCGGGTGCTGTGGGGCAAGGTGGACAAGGATATGATCGAAGACGAGAGCAACCACGCTTATTGATCGGGCAGCGGGCGACTTAGCCGCCCGCGCCTTTCAATCCAAGAAAGGAAAGCAATATGTGGTATTTTTCCTGGCTTCTGGGCTTGCCGCTCGCCGCAGCTTTCGCTGTGCTCAATGCCATGTGGTACGAGCTGATGGACGACCGCGCCCGCAAGCGTCTAGCGGCAGATCCGACTTCGGAACTGGCACGCCAAGGTACGAAGCATCACTAACAAACGGAGCGGCCCGGAAACGGGCCGTTTTCTTTATGGGCTGATGTTGGTCTTAGGCCGATGGTATCGAGAGTTCCGCTACGAAATCATAGGCATCGCCACGATAGAGCGATTTGGTGAACTCGACCGCGCGGCCTGATGCGAGATAGGAAATACGCTCGATGGACAAACCGGCATCGCCGGTCTTGACGCCGAGTATCCGGGCATCGGGGTCCTTAATATTGCAGGCGGAGATGCGCTGCACGGCGCGTACCGGACGAAAGCCGGTACGCCCGAGCTCGGCATAGAGCGATCCCTTGACCGCATCGGGATCGGGCAGAACCTCGCTCGACAAGCTGGCGCGCTCGATAGCCAGCGGAAGATCGCTTGCCATGCGCAAACGGCCAAGTCGCGCAACCCGGGTTTCGGATGAAACGCCAAGCTTCATCATTTCTTCGGGCGACGGATAATAGAGGCCGCGTTCCAGCCATTTGGATTGGGTGGCGATGCCGCGCCGCGCCATGTCTTCGGTAAAAGATGTGAGCATGGAAAGCGACTGCTGCACACGCTCGCTCGGGCGCACAACAAAAGTGCCGGAGCCGTGACGACGCACCAGAAGTCCCGATTTGACGAGATCGTCCACCGCCTTGCGCACAGTTACGCGGCTGATATTGGCATATTCCGCAATGTCACGTTCGGGCGGCAGCGCCTCGCCATCGGCAAGATGTCCGGCACGAATCGCTGCCTCCAGCGACTGACGCAGCTGCATGTAAAGCGGTCCCGCGCCAGAAGTTGGCGCAGTGCCCTGAAGGTTTTTGGGGAGAAAGGCGCTGAAATTGCCGCTCATGCACGCGCCTCATCCATCTTGTGCCCATAGCGCTTGAGCGCGAGCTGCAAAGCTCCGGTCAAAGCGTCCGCTGCCGGTTGAACAATGAGCTTCTGCTGGCTTGCGGGGAGCCACTCCACATAAAGCGGCGCCATCCCGCCCAACAAACTGATCCGTTCCGCGCCCTGAGCAATCAACATGTCCAGCGTTTCGCTGACATAGCCTGCCGAGCGTTGCAGAAGCATGCGCGCGGTCTCATCGCCATTAGCAGCATATTGGAAAATACGCGGAGCATATTTGCCGAAATCGCCCGGCTTTGCCGTCCAGGCAAATTCAACCAGATTGTCGGGATTATTGCCGAACTCATCGAGCACATCCGTTGTCAAACGGCTGCGGGGGTGGATACCATCATGTACGAGCAGGCATTCCTGCAACAGGCTTTGGCCGAGCCGCGCGCCGCTGCCAAGATCGCTGAGCGGAAACCCCCAGCCACCGACCGAATGAATTCGTTCGTGCTGCCGAACGATATAGGCCGTTCCGGTGCCAAGTATGGCGACAATTCCGTCCTGATCGCCAAGCGCACCCTGCAATGCGATAAGACCGTCGAACTCGACATTGGCATGAGCAAAGGGGAGGCCGCGTTCAATAGGCAGGCCCGCGCCTTGGACATTGCCGCCAGCAAGTCCGAGTACCGCATGGCTTTCGGCATAGTGGCTCTGGTCGAGCCCCGCATGGGCGAAGGCATTGTCTATGGCTGCACGTACATTGACGAGCGAAGTCTGCGGATCAGTGACAATATTGGCCGATCCGCTGCGTCCCGTTCCGAGAATCGCACCGCTGCCATCTGCCACCACAGCGCGGCATCCGGTGCCGCCCCCATCCACGCCAATGAAAAACTCTGCCATGAGATACCTCCAACTTGAAGATACCAAAAAAATACCATTAACCAAGCAGATTCATCGGAGACGAGCAAATTTGATTAATGCATTGATAAATTGAGATAAATTATCTTGCCTCCAATTTTTATGCGAGAATTTCGTAAACTTCGCTGGACAATTGGTACGTTTTTGGCATTAAATTCAATCAAAGGGGAGCGCAATGCCGCCAGGGGTCGCCAAAGGTTGTTAACAGGCGAGGGTCGCGCGGAAATGGGATGGAGCGAAGACCGGCGGAGCCGGCACTTATCCCATACCGTGATGAGCTATCGTCATTAACGTGGTGTATCGCAATGGACAGGCGTATCTCGCCTCTTTTGTGCGTCTGCGTTCAAAAAAACGGGAGAAGGTCAAATGGTTCGCAATACCTTGAAATTCATGCTGCTGGGTTCGACGCTGCTGGCGTCGGGTTCTGCCGCATTGGCTCAGGACGTCACGCTGACGGTTGAAAGCTGGCGTAACGACGATCTGCAAATCTGGCAGGAAAAGATCATTCCGGCCTTTGAAGCAAAGAATCCGGGCATCAAAATCAATTTCGCGCCAAGCGCGCCGACGGAATATAACGCCGCTCTGAATGCCAAGCTGGATGCTGGCTCGGGCGGCGATCTGATTTCATGCCGTCCGTTCGACACTTCGTTGGAGCTGTTCAACAAGGGCAAGCTTGCCGATCTCACCGATCTGGAAGGCATGAAGAATTTTTCCGACGTCGCCAAGTCCGCATGGACCACCGACGATGGCAAGAAAGCTTTCTGCGTGCCGATGGCTTCGGTCATTCACGGCTTCATCTATAATCAGGAAGCCTTTGACAAGCTCGGCCTGAAGGCTCCGGCGACCGAAGCCGAGTTCTTCGACGTGCTTGAGAAGATCAAGGCGGACGGCACTTATATCCCGATGGCCATGGGCACGAAGGATATGTGGGAAGCCGCGACCATGGGCTACCAGAATATCGGTCCGACCTACTGGAAGGGTGAGGAAGGCCGCAAGGCGTTGATCGCTGGCGAGCAGAAGCTGACCGACGAGCCATGGGTTGAGCCGTTCAAGGTTCTTGCCAAGTGGAAGGATTATCTGGGCGACGGTTTTGAAGCCCAGACCTATCCGGACAGCCAGAACCTCTTCACGCTGGGCCGTGCCGCGATTTATCCGGCAGGTTCGTGGGAAATCGGCCTGTTCAACACGCAGGCGCAGTTCAAGATGGGCGCATTCCCGCCGCCGGTTAAGAATGCAGGCGACAGCTGCTACATCTCGGATCACAACGATATCGGTCTCGGCCTGAATGCTTCGAGCAAGAATGCCGAACAGGCCAAGGTGTTCCTGAACTGGGTGGCTTCGCCGGAATTCGCGGAAATCTACGCAAACGCGCTGCCGGGCTTCTTCAGCCTGAATTCGACGGCTGTGAAGATGTCCGATCCGCTGGCACAGGAATTCGTGTCCTGGCGCGAAAAGTGCAAGCCGACGATCCGTTCGACCTACCAGATCCTGTCGCGCGGCACGCCGAACCTGGAAAACGAAACCTGGGTTCAGTCGGCTAACGTCATCAACGGCACTGTAACGCCGGAAGATGCCGCCAAGAAGCTGCAGGAAGGCCTCGACAGCTGGTACAAGCCTGCGAAGTAATATGATCATTCACGGGCGGCTTTGCTTGAGGGCAGGCCGCCCGTGTGCATTTTCGATGCCGAACAGACTTGCAAGGCGCCTAACAGGCAGTTTTTCTTTCGCGCATTGCGCGATCCATGTCAGTCTCACGGCAAAAGAATGTTCGCAAGAACCGTATAAGCCGAAGAACAGCGAGTGTTGATGAGCCAGTCTGCCGACCTGCCAATCATTGAGCAAAAACGCCCGAGGCGATGGCACATTCTTGTGTTCCTGTTGCCTTGCGTGCTGGTTTATACGCTCGTCATGGTGCTGCCACTGATCGAGACATTGCGGCAAGCGTTCTTCAATGTCGTGGACGGGCAGCGCGTCTTTGTCGGCTTTGCCAATTTCCAGACGCTTTTCGGCGATGCAAACTGGTCGCGCGATTTCTGGAATGCGTTGAAAAACAATGTCATATTCTTCTGTATTCATATGCTGGTTCAAAACCCGATCGGCATTTTGCTGGCAGCCATGCTGTCGCTGCCGAGATTGCGTTTTGCCGCCTTCTATCGCACGGCGATCTTTCTGCCGACGCTACTCTCCTTCGTGATTGTCGGCTTTATCTGGAAGCTTATCCTGTCGCCGATCTGGGGCGTTGCGCCATGGATGATGGATCTGGTGGGCATGAAATGGGCCTTTGGGCCATGGCTCGGCAAGGCCGAAACAGCACTGGTCACGGTGTCGCTTGTTTCCGTCTGGCAGTTCGTCGGTATTCCAATGATGTTGATCTACGCGGCGTTGCTCAATATTCCCGATGAAATCATCGAAGCTGCCGAATGCGATGGCATTACCGGCTGGAGCCAGTTCTGGAAGATCAAGCTGCCGCTCATTCTGCCGTCGATTGGCCTGATCTCGGTCATGACCTTCGTTGCCAATTTCAATGCGTTCGACCTGGTCTATTCGATGCAGGGCGCACTCGCGGGGCCGGACAAGGCGACCGACATTCTGGGCACCTTCCTGTACCGCACCTTCTTTGGCTTCCAGTTGCAGCTTGGCAATCCGTCCATGGGCGCCACCATCGCCGCCGTGATGTTCCTCATCATCCTCGCCGGTGTGTCGCTCTATCTGTTCGGCATCCAGCGTCGCATGCGCCGCTATCAATTCTGAGGAGCGAGAAATCATGTCGAAAGCACGCACTTCGCCCCTTCGCACAACGTTCGTTCATGCGGCATTGATCATCTATATGCTTGTCGCCGTCTTTCCGGTGGCGCTGACGCTGATCAATTCCTTCAAGGACCGCAACGCGATTTTTCGCACGCCGCTGCAGTTTCCGACACCGGAAAGCTTTAGCCTGATCGGCTATGAGACGGTGCTGAAACAGGGCTCGTTCCTGACCTATTTCCAGAACAGCACCATTGTCACGGTGGCGAGCATCTTCTTCGTCATTCTGTTTGGCGCCATGGCCGCCTTTGCCCTGTCGGAATATCGGTTCAAGGGCAACACGCTGATGGGGCTTTATCTGGCCATCGGCATCATGATCCCGATCCGGCTCGGTACGGTTGCATTGTTGCAGGGCATGGTCGCGGTGGGGCTTGTCAACAGCCTGACATCGCTGATCCTCGTCTATACGGCTCAAGGCTTGCCGCTTGCCATCTTCATCCTGTCCGAATTTATGCGAACCGTGTCCGACGACCTGAAAAATGCCGGGCGAATAGACGGCATGTCGGAATATGCGATCTTCTTCAAGCTGGTGCTGCCGCTGATCCGGCCTGCCATGGCGACGGTCGCCGTCTTCACCATGATCCCAATCTGGAACGACCTCTGGTTCCCGCTGATTCTCGCGCCAAGCGAAGCCACCAAGACGGTGACGCTCGGCTCGCAGCTGTTCATCGGTCAGTTCGTCACCAACTGGAACGCGGTTCTGGCGGCGCTGTCGCTGGCAATGTTCCCGATCCTCGTCCTCTACGTCATTTTCTCGCGGCAACTGATCCGCGGCATCACAGCCGGAGCTGTAAAATGAGTGCACATACAACAACCGCCCCGGCCCAAGTCGCCCCAATTCGCGTTCTTTCAGCCGGTCTCGGCAATATGGGCCGCAGCCATGCGCTGGCCTACCATCGCAATCCGGGGTTTGAAATCGTCGGTCTGGTCAACCGGACTAAGGTTGCTGTCCCGGACGAGCTTGCCGGTTATGAAATTCATCCATCCTTTCAGGAGGCCCTGGCCGAACTGAAACCGGATATGGCCTGCATCGCCACCTATTCGGAAAGCCATGCCGATTATGCCGTGGCCGCGATGGAGCAGGGCGCGCATGTCTTTGTCGAGAAGCCGCTGGCGACAACCGTGGAAGATGCGCGCCGCGTGATCGATTGCGCTCGGGCCAACGGACGCAAGCTCGTCATCGGCTATATCCTGCGCCATCACCCGTCATGGATGCGGCTGATTTCGGAAGCGCGGCAGCTCGGTGGTCCTTACGTTTTCCGTATGAACCTCAATCAGCAATCCAGCGGCGCAACCTGGGAAACGCATAAAAACCTGATGAACACCACGTCGCCAATCGTCGATTGCGGTGTGCATTATGTGGACGTCATGTGCCAGATCACTGATGCCAAACCGGTGGAAGTGCGCGGTATGGGCCTGCGTCTTTCCAACGAAATCAAACCGGATATGTATAATTACGGCCATCTGCAGGTGCTGTTCGATGACGGCACGATTGGCTGGTACGAAGCGGGCTGGGGGCCGATGATGTCGGAAACGGCCTTCTTCGTGAAGGATGTCATATCGCCGAATGGCTGCGTCTCCATCGTCATGAACGAGGCCGTCACCAAGTCCGACGATGTGGATGCACACACAAAAACCTCGACCATCCGCATCCATCGTGCCGAACGCGGGGCGGACGGCAAATTCCTCAAACCCGATACGGATCTTTCCATGTCCGACGAGCCGGGCCATCAGGAATTGTGCGAACGCGAACAGGCTTACATGCTGAAAGCCATTCGTGAGGATATCGATCTCAACCGCCATATGGATGACGTGCTGCAATCGCTGCGCATCTGTCTCGCCGCTGACGAAAGCGTGCGTCTTGGCCAGCCGGTAAAACTGTAAGGGATTTTTGACTGTGGGATCGCTGCTACTCAAGTCGATACATAAGAACTACGGTGCGCAGGCTGTTCTGAAGGATATCAATCTGGAAGTTCGCGACGGCGAGTTCATCATTTTCGTAGGGCCTTCCGGTTGCGGAAAATCCACGCTGTTGCGCTCGATTGCAGGCCTTGAAGATGTTTCGTCGGGTCAGGTGCTGATCAACGACAAGGACGTGACCGTCATTCCGCCTTCGAAGCGCGGCATCGCGATGGTATTCCAGTCTTATGCGCTTTATCCGCATCTGACGGTGAAGGACAATATGGGCCTTGGCCTGAAACAGTCCGGCGCGCCGAAGGAGCAGATTGAAAGCCGCGTCACGCGCGCTTCGTCCATGCTGTCGCTTGATCCTTATCTGGCGAGACGTCCGGCGGAACTGTCGGGCGGCCAGCGCCAGCGCGTCGCCATCGGTCGCGCACTTGTGCGTGACCCGGAACTGTTCCTGTTTGACGAGCCTTTGTCCAACCTCGACGCCGCCTTGCGTGTCCAGACGCGTCTGGAAATTGCCAAGCTGCATCGTGAGTTGAAGGCGACGATGATCTATGTCACCCACGATCAGGTCGAGGCGATGACGCTTGCTGACCGCATCGTGGTGCTGAATGCGGGTCGGATTGAACAGATCGGCTCGCCGATGGAGCTTTATAACAAGCCTGACAATCTGTTCGTGGCAGGCTTCATCGGGTCGCCGCAGATGAATTTCGTCGAAGCGGGCCGTATCGGTGAAACGGGCGCGAAGACCATCGGCATCCGTCCGGAACATCTCGGCGTCAGCCGCGAAAGCGGCAAATGGAAGGGCAAGGTCATTCACGCCGAACATCTTGGTGCGGATACCATTCTTTATGTGGAAACCGAAGCGGCGGGACTCATCACCGTTCGCCTGTTTGGTGAACACCATTATACGGAAGATGACATCATCTTCGTGTCGCCGGAAGCGGACAAGACGCATCGCTTTGACGATGACGGCAAGGCTGTCCGCTAAACCATTCGACATTCGATGAAATTGAACCGCGCTTGTTTCAAGCGCGGTTTTTTGTGCCCGCGAGAATCAGGTTCCCGGATCGCATTTTCTATGAGTTTTATCATCGCGACGCGGTGGACAAAGTGCCTCAGGCACTATCGGATGAAGCGGATATCGCTCGATAGAGTACCAGATGGTACTGACGCATTCGTCAATGCTGCGTAAGAAAATTGCGCGCATGACCGCCGAAACATTCCATATCAAATCCTATATAAAACATGGAAATACACTTATTTCATTGACCTCATGAAGCGATGCATTTTCAGGTAGGAGAACTAAACTTCAGGATCACCTCTCGAGGCCATGAAAATAATCTTGCTTTATTTTGTAACCCGTATCACCCTGAATGACAGTGAAATCGGAGGAGGAAAACCGGCTTCACGTCGCATGGGAGGAATGCGGTCAATCTGTGTTTGAAAGGCCACCCGGAAACCGGGTTTTGAAGAAGCCTGTTCGCCGGAACCAAACAGAATTCCACCCGTTCGACATTCAGTGCCAGTTTTGCGAGGCCAGTTCTTGGCCCATTGCGAGGTATGCCCGCATGAGCGACGATGTCGTACTATCCCTGCATGTTCCCGAACCGGAATGGCGGCCCGGCGATGCGCCGGATTTCTCCCATGTCAAAATTCCTCGTGCTGGCAGTGTCAGAAGACCGGAAATAGACGAAAAGCCGGAAGCGATGCGCGATCTGGCTTTCAGCATCATTCGCGTGCTCAATCGCGAAGGCGAGGCGGTTGGTCCGTGGGCCGGGACGCTCACCGATGACGAGCTGAAAGACGGTCTGCGCCACATGATGATCCTGCGTGCCTATGATGCGCGTATGATGATGGCGCAACGTCAGGGCAAGACGTCGTTCTACATGCAGCATCTGGGCGAGGAGGCAGTCAGCTGCGCCTTTCGCAAGGCGCTGCGCAAGGGCGACATGAATTTCCCCACCTATCGGCAGGCGGGCCTTCTGATCGCTGATGATTATCCGCTCGTCACAATGATGAACCAGATTTTCTCCAATGAGCAGGACCCGCTGAAAGGCCGCCAGCTTCCGGTGATGTATTCCTCCAAGGAACACGGCTTCTTCACCATTTCCGGCAATCTCGCGACGCAATATACGCAGGCTGTCGGCTGGGCGATGGCCTCGGCAATCAGCCACGACACCAAAATCGCCGCCGCATGGATCGGCGACGGCTCGACGGCTGAAAGCGATTTCCACGCGGCACTGGTATTCGCCTCGACCTACAAGGCGCCGGTGGTGATGAACATCGTCAACAACCAGTGGGCGATTTCGACATTCCAGGGGATTGCACGCGGTGGCTCCGGTACTTTCGCGGCGCGCGGGCATGGTTTCGGCATTCCGGCGCTGCGCGTTGACGGCAATGACTATCTGGCCGTTCACGCTGTTGCCAAATGGGCGGTCGAGCGCGCGCGGCGCAATCTTGGCCCAACGATCATTGAATATGTCACCTATCGCGCTGGCGGCCATTCCACTTCGGACGACCCGTCCGCTTATCGCCCCAAGGCGGAAAGCGATGCATGGCCGCTTGGCGATCCGATCTTGCGACTGAAGAACTATCTGATCTTGCGGGGCGTCTGGTCGGAAGACCGCCACAAGCAAGCGGAAGCGGAAGTGATGGACCTTGTCGTCAGCGCGCAGCGCGAGGCGGAAGCCATTGGCACCCTGCATGACGGGCGCAAACCGTCCATGCGCGACATGTTCGAGGATGTTTACGCAGAAACGCCGCCGCATCTTGTTCGCCAGCGTCAGGAAGCGGGGTTCTGATCAATGACCAAGATGACTATGCCCAGAATGACAATGATCGAGGCGATCCAAAATGCCCACGACATTGCCATGGAGCGCGACAAGAACGTGGTCGTGTTCGGTGAGGATGTCGGCTATTTCGGCGGCGTGTTTCGCTGCACCGCCGGTTTGCAGAAGAAATACGGCAAGGAGCGCTGTTTCGATGCGCCGATCAGCGAGCTTGGCATTGTCGGCACGGCAATTGGCATGGCGGCTTACGGCTTGCGCCCATGCATCGAGGTGCAGTTCGCGGATTATGTCTATCCGGCCTATGACCAGATTGTTTCCGAAGCCGCCCGTCTGCGCTATCGCTCGGCGGGGGAGTTCACATGCCCCATCGTGATCCGCATGCCATCCGGTGGCGGTATTTATGGCGGGCAAACCCACAGCCAAAGCCCGGAAGCGCTTTTCACCCATGTGTCGGGCTTGAAGACGGTGATGCCGTCAACGCCAGCCGACGCCAAAGGCCTGCTGCTTGCAGCCATTGAAGATCCCGATCCGGTGATCATGTTTGAGCCGAAACGGCTTTATAACGGCCCCTTCGACGGCCATCACGACAAGCCGGTGACGTCGTGGAAGAAGCACGATCTGGGCGAAGTGCCGGAAGGTTATTATACGGTTCCACTCGGCAAGGCCGCCATTCGCCGCGAGGGCAGCGCGGTTACGGTGCTGGCCTACGGCACCATGGTGCATGTGGCGCTGGCCGCCGCCGAGGAAACCGGCGTCGATGCCGAGATCATCGATCTGCGCACGCTTCTGCCGCTCGATACGGAGACGATCATGGCATCGGTGCGCAAGACGGGCCGTTGCGTCATCGTGCATGAAGCAACGCTGACCTGTGGCTATGGCGCCGAACTCGCGGCACTCGTGCAACGCGATTGCTTCTATCACCTCGAAGCGCCTGTCATTCGCGTGACCGGTTGGGACACGCCTTATCCGCATGCGCAGGAATGGGCATATTTCCCCGGTCCTGATCGTGTCGGTCGCGCACTTGTGTCTATCATGGATGCGTGAGGGGAGAGACCATGGCTCATTTTACAATCAAACTCCCCGATGTTGGCGAAGGCGTTGCCGAGGCAGAACTTGTCGAATGGCATGTGAATGTTGGCGATATCATTCGTGAGGATGATCTTCTGGCCGCTGTCATGACTGACAAGGCGACGGTGGAAATCCCGTCATCACGCGCTGGCAAAGTCATCGCGATCAATGGCGAGGTGGGGGAAAAGATAGCCGTCGGTTCTGAACTGGTGCGGCTTGAAATCGAAGGTGCTTCCGGTGCAAGCGCGGAACCGAAGGCGGAAGAGCCAGCGCATAGTCCGATAGAGGCTGAAACGCCAAAGCCGCAGACTCCGGAAGGGCCGGTCTTGTTGCAGACGCCCGTTCCGCCAAAGCCGGCAGCACCAAAGCGTGAAACCTCGAGCCGCACTTTTGCGGGCGCTGGCCCTGTCCGGGCAGAAGGCGAAAAGCCGCTGGCCACGCCATCGGTTCGGTTGCGCGCGCGCGACGCGGGTGTCGATCTCAGGCGTGTGCGTGGAACAGGCCCGGCAGGGCGTATCACTCATGAAGATCTGGACGCGTTTTTTGAGGCCGAAAGCGGGGCTGCAACGGCTTTGTCCGGCTATGCCGCCGATACATCCGTCAACGAAATCAAAGTGATCGGGCTTCGGCGCAAGATCGCCGAACGAATGGCGGATGCAAAACGCCATATTCCCCATATTACCATTGTTGAGGAAGTCGATGTCACGCAGCTTGAAGAGCTACGCACCAGTCTCAACAATGAGAAGAAGGAAGGGCGTCCGCGCCTGACGTTGTTGCCATTCGTCATCCGCGCCATCGTCAAGGCGGCGAAAGAACAGCCGGGTCTCAATGCGCATTTCGATGATGAAGCCGATATTATCCGCCAGTTTGGCGGTGTGCATGTGGGCATTGCCACACAGACACCAAATGGCCTGATCGTCCCCGTGGTGCGTCATGCCGAGAGCATGACCGTTTTCGCAGCAGCTTCCGAGCTGTCGCGTGTGACCGACGCCGCCCGCAACGGCACGGCAAAGCGGGAAGAACTGAGCGGCTCCACCATCACCATCACGTCGCTTGGACCGCTCGGGGCGATTGCCACGACACCGATCATCAATCGACCGGAAGTCGCGATTGTCGGCATCAACAAGATTGCCGTGCGTCCGATGTGGGACGGAACCCAGTTCGTGCCGCGCAAGATGATTAACCTTTCATGCAGCTTCGATCATCGGGTGATCGATGGATGGGATGCGGCTGTCTTTGTGCAGAAGCTGAAAAGCCTCATCGAAACGCCTGCGATGATCTTTGTGGAAGGCTGAGCTTATGAGTGAGATTAACTGCAAACTTCTGATCATCGGTGGCGGTCCCGGCGGCTATGTCTGTGGCATCCGGGCAGGGCAACTCGGCATCGACACCGTGCTGGTCGAGCGAAAGCGCCTCGGCGGCACCTGCCTCAATGTCGGCTGTATTCCGTCGAAAGCACTGATCCATGCGGCGGATGAATTCCACCGCGTGACGCATTTCGCATCGAAAGGCGCACTCGGTATTACCGCGCAAAATCCGGCTATCGATTTTGGCAAAACGCTTGAATGGAAGGACGGCATCGTCAATCGGCTGAATAGCGGCGTCGCCGGGCTGTTGAAACGGTCGCGCGTGCGCATGTTTCAGGGGCAGGCGCGGTTCATGGACGGCAAGACCGTGCTGGTTGACACCGATACGGGCCGCCAGACCATTCATGCGGAAAATATCGTGATTGCCACCGGCTCCGTGCCGGTTGAAATCGAGGCGTTGCCCTTCGGTGGCAATATCATTTCGTCAACGGAAGCCTTGTCTCTGGGAGCGATACCGGAGAAGTTAGCTGTTGTGGGCGGTGGTTATATCGGGCTCGAAATCGGCACGGCTTACGCCAAGCTGGGTTCCAAAGTCACCGTGGTGGAAGCCACCGACCGCATCCTGCCGCAATATGATGCCGAACTGACGCGTCCCGTCATGGCACGATTGAAAGCGCTTGGCGTGGAGGTGTTGACCAGCACATCGGCCAAGGGACTGACCGCCGACGGCAAGGCGCTGGAAGTGTTGGCGGCTGATGGTTCAGCGAAACGCATCGAGGCCGATAAGGTGCTGGTGACGGTCGGGCGCAAGCCGCAGACTGACGGCTGGGGTCTGAGCGAAATCCGGCTCGATATGGATGGGCGTTTCATCCGCATTGATGATCGCTGCCGCACGTCGATGCGCGGCGTTTACGCAATTGGCGATGTCACGGGAGAGCCGATGCTGGCGCATCGCGCCATGGCGCAGGGCGAAATGGTTGCCGAGATCATCGCGGGCGGCAAGCAGGCCTGGGACAAGCGATGCATCCCCGCCGTCTGCTTCACCGACCCGGAAATCGTAACGGTGGGACTGCTGCCCGATGAGGCGCGCAAGGCAGGCCACAATACGCAGATCGGTATTTTTCCGTTTCAGGCAAATGGCCGCGCCATGACGGTTGAGAGGGAAGACGGTTTTATCCGCGTGGTGGCGCGGGCAGACAATCATGTCATTCTGGGCATTCAGGCGGTCGGTGTCGGTATTTCTGAACTGTCGTCTGCCTTTGCGCAAGCCGTTGAAATGGGGGCGCGCCTTGAAGATATTGCAGGGACAATCCATGCACATCCGACCTTAGGCGAAGGCTTTGCCGAGGCCAGCATGAAGGCGCTTGGCCACGCACTGCATGTTTAGTTATTAAGTGAAGGTTTAAAAGATGCAAAATAGTTGTAAAAAAGGAAAAGTCCTTGGATTATAAGTACAATATTAATAAAAATGATTTTTAGGGTTATAATTTATAAAGCGGTTCAATTGGCGATACAGCTATGTGCGCAAATTCCGTTGAGGTACTGAGCAATCGTTTAACATTCTCAATTTCATCTGCTTTTACGTAGATGGCAGCTATATTTTCAGATTTTACAGATCCTCTAACATAAGCCTCGCCAGGTAAGCCTTTGCTTCCGATATTCGTAGTATTAACACCGCGTAATCCATACAAAACAGGAAAGGATTTTTCAACCATATCTCGGTGTTCTTCACTCAACGTATCCCATGCGGATATTTGCATATCTAGAAGGTCCCTTTTTCTAGTCAAAAGCTTGCTTGCCTCGGCGAAAAAACCACTAGAGTCACCTGACCCGCTGCTAATGAAATTTCCAATCTTTTTTTCCATTTCTGTTTTTTGAACTATGGCAGACTTAATACTCCACACACTAGCATTTCCATCATTATGAGCCGTGTAACTTAGTGCAGTATTGATATAATTTTTTGTTGTAACACTTATATTGTTATGACCAATTGCGGACCTCAATAAAGAATTTCCGGATTCGCCAGTGAATGGAGGTTTGCCAATCTCAAGTAGCCTCCCCATCGGGAGCAGCTTTCCACGATGTTCTTTTTCCATATATGAAGTAAAAGCGAGTAAGCTTCCTGATTTAGATCCGTGAAAGCTCGTAGAGCCAAAGTCATTAAAAGTCGCTTGAGGAATATTCAATTCCTGAAATAAAGATGTTGGGCGTTCCATATTTTAGCCTCTGAAGATGGTAAGATAATTTATATTAGCTGGAATATAATACAGGGAAAGTTGGAAAGGATGTCAGTTGCATTCAACTGTGCTCGTAACGCCAGACGAACACCGCAGCCCCGGCGACCATGGCTGCGAGCGCAAACCAGGTGATTGCATAGGACAGATGGCTGTTGCGGAAGGATACGACCGTCAGTCCGCCGATCGGCTGGTTGCCGGGATTGGACTTGGCGTCCGCATCGATGAAATAGGGTGCGACGGTGCCAAGTTTCTCTTTCGCGGCGAAAGCCGCAACATCGCGAGAGTTCCAGCTGTTTTTTTCTGGATCGTTGGGCCGCAGGAAGAACCCATCCGGCTCCGGCATGCGCAGAAGACCGGTCACGGTCGTTTCACCGGCAATCTGCGTTTCCGGGCGGGTTGACAGATCACGCTTGTCGCCCGGCACAAAGCCGCGATTGATATAGGTCAGTGATCCATCAGCAGTGCGCAACGGCGTGAGTATCCAATAGCCGGCGCCGCGTTCCGTCAACGCACGCACCAGCACTTCCTTATCGTTCAGATAAGTGCCGGTGATGGTGACATGACGATATTCATCGTCCTTCTGATTGACATTGGCCCAGTCATCTTTGCCCGGCGCTGCAACGGGCTCGGCGTGGACGCGAGCATCCACGCGCGAGATCAGATCGAGTTTCCACTGCAAACGTTCGATCTGCCAGACGCCAAGACCCATAAAAAGCAGGAAAAACAGGCCAGCCAAAACGGCCATGAAACCGAGAAAGAAACCGGATTTCTTCTTCACGTCGTTTCCATCGGCTTCGGTCGTCATCGCACATTCCTGAATTTACTGAAACTGGAGCAATGCTCCCTCATAAACCAGCCATGCGGATTTAGATAGTTTGGAGCGGATAAAATAACAGCGCCAGCAAGCCCAGAATGGCATGTGGCGCTGATAACGAACCGACATGATATTCAATTCATGGGGTAAAATCAGGCAAGCTTGTGAACCTTGTGCCGCCGGTGCGAATAACCGCCCTTCGAACGGCGCAAAACATTGCAAACCTGCGTCTTGTCTTCAGACGGCTTTGGCATCTGCTCATGAATGCGATGCAGTATCTGCTGCGTAACTGTACGATCCTTGTCGGTAGGCCCAATGATTATGCTTTTCATCAACCATTCTCCCTGTTTTTTTGGGCACAGAGTAGCATCCGGGCTACCCCGGCCGGTCATCAAGAATGTACGAATATCCAAAGTATTAATCATAATTTACATATTGACAAGGGCATTCTTGCAACATCGCGCAAGCGCTTGAGATTGGATGAGAAAAGGCCGATTCGCATTCGCAAACCGGCCTTTTAAAGTGATTATATCGATTAAATCAGTCGCGATTGCCGGTGAGAATCTCGCGCTTGCCGACATGGTTCGCGGGTCCGACCAGACCTTCCTTTTCCATGCGCTCGACGAGCGAGGCTGCACGGTTGTAGCCAATGCCGAGACGGCGCTGGATGTAGGAGGTTGAGCACTTCTTGTCGCGCAGCACCACTTTGACCGCCTGATCGTAGACGTCGTCGCCATCTTCGGAACCCATCGACGTCGCATCGAAGACGGCGGCATCTGCGGTTTCTTCTTCGGCGTCCTCATCTTCCGTCACGGTTGCCAGATAATCCGGGCGACCCTGTTCCTTCAGGTGATTGACGACCTGTTCCACTTCCTCGTCCGAAACGAACGGTCCATGGACGCGGACGATACGACCGCCACCAGCCATATGCAGCATGTCGCCCTGGCCGAGAAGCTGTTCGGCGCCCATTTCACCGAGAATGGTGCGGCTGTCGATCTTCGACGTAACCTGGAACGAAATGCGGGTCGGGAAGTTGGCCTTGATCGTGCCGGTGATGACATCGACGCTTGGACGCTGGGTCGCCATGATCAGGTGAATACCAGCGGCACGGGCCATCTGCGCCAGACGCTGCACCGCGCCTTCGATATCCTTGCCCGCAACCATCATCAGGTCGGCCATTTCATCGATGATGACCACGATATACGGCATGGGCGTCAGGTCGAGTTCTTCCTGAATATAGGTCGGCTCGCCTGTTTCCTTGTCGAAACCAGCCTGCACGGTGCACATGACGGTTTCGCCCTTGCCCTTGGCCGAAGCCGCACGGGCGTTGAAACCTTCGATGTTGCGGACGCCGAGGCGAGCCATCTTGCGATAGCGCTCTTCCATCTCGCGCACGGCCCATTTGAGCGCCACGACGGCCTTTTTCGGATCGGTCACGACAGGGGTAAGCAGGTGCGGAATACCGTCATAGATCGACAGTTCCAGCATCTTCGGATCGACCATGATCAGGCGGCATTCTTCCGGCTTGAACCGATAGAGCAGCGACAGGATCATGGTGTTGATCGCAACCGACTTGCCCGAACCCGTGGTGCCAGCCACCAGCAGGTGAGGCATCTTGGCGAGTTCAGCAATGATCGGCTCGCCACCAATGCCTTTGCCAAGGCAAAGCGGCAGGCGATAATTCGATGCTTCGAAAGTGCGGGAGTCGATCATCTCGCGGAGATAGACAGTCTCGCGATTGGCATTCGGCAGCTCAATGCCGATGACATTGCGACCGGGAACGACGGCAACGCGAGCGGAAAGCGCCGACATGGAGCGAGCGATATCGTCGGCAAGGCCGATGACGCGCGAGGATTTCACACCCGGGGCAGGCTCGAATTCATAAAGCGTGACGACCGGACCGGGCCGGACATGGATGATCTCGCCACGCACGCCGAAATCTTCCAGTACGCTTTCAAGCAAGCCTGCGCTGCGCTCCAGCATTTCCTGCGTGATCACATTGCCATCCAGCGTGGGCGGCATTTGCAGCAACTCGCGTGGCGGGAACTCGTACTCGCCGTGAATAACCGGTGCTTCCGCACGGGGGAGGGGCTGGGGCTGATAGAGGGCAATCGACGGCGCAGCCTTTGCCAGAGCAGGCGTGGCTGCGACTGGTGCAGGCGCTTCGATTTCTTCAACGCTGTGCTCTTCGGCTTCTGCGACGGCAAGCACCACATCGTCTTCGGTCGCTTCACCTGAAACCTCGGCAACTTCCGCAATCTGCGGTGCAGCTTCGACCTTCTTCGGAGCGATTCCCTTTGCCTTTGCAACCAGAGCAATGACTGGAGCCACGGCGACAGGTTCTGACGCTACAATGGGTTCAGGAGCCGGAACTTCTGCCACTGGCTGTGGTTCAGCAACAACTGCCGCAACCGGCGTTTCTTCCGGCTGGCTGTTCCATTCACGAATGCGGAACTGTGCCAGAATGGATTCAACAGTCGGCGCTGGCTTTTTGGGAGCGGCGGGTGCTGCAGCAACAAGCGGCACGGTCGGCGCAAGGCTTGCCTCAACATCGCATCCTTCCCAGAAGGCGAAGTCGGAAATATAGGCGAAGGCAGACGTTGTGATGTCAGTTGCGGGCGCGATAGGAGCCTGCGCTACCACAGGTTCTGGTATAGCCTGAACGACAGGTGCCGCGACGGCAGCTGGCATGACCGGCAGGGCAGGCGGAACAGGTACGACGGGCGGCTGCACCATGCCGAGCGAAACGCTCTGCTGCAATGCGGCGACCGCCATTGGTTGGACTTCGGCTGCTTTTTCAACAACGGCTTCCTGCGCTTCCGCAACAGGCTGAACCTGCGGGCGAGCGTTGACATCCGGCAGGTCCTCGCCGCGACGACGCATCAGTTCCACTTCCGGCGTGCGGGTGAAACGGACATTCTCGCCCAGAGAAAAATGGATTTTCCAGGCGCCGTCATCTGTCGGATTACGCGCCTCCGTCTGGCCACGCTGGGGCTTCGGGTCCGAGGCGTTCTCTGTATGATTTCCATTCGAATGGGGGAAATTTTCTCTCAAATTACGCATGATACCTGAACCATAGATACTGTCGCCTGAATGAGCCCAAGTAATAAAAAATGAAGGTTAACAACCCCCTTCATAAATTCGCCGTCGCCCAGAAAATTCTGACAGGGTCGCCGCGGTTGACAGCTGGTTTTCTGTGGGGAAATTCATTCCAAAGAACAAGAATAGTCAACAAAATCAAATAGTAAGTATTATAAGTTAATGAATTTTATTAGAAATATGAAAACCCGCATGGGTTGTGAATATAAATTACTCCCTTAAAGCGCGTTACCCGAAACGCTGCCGGTGCGCGGCTCAGTCACGGGCAAGCGCTACGACGGGATCGAGTCGGGAGGCATTGCGGGCGGGCATGAAACCGAATCCGATTCCGATAAGGCTGGAGCACAACAGCGCCGCTACAATGGACGTCGGCGAGTAGATCAGTTTGAACATTGTGCTGAACTGCGCGAACAGCAGACCGAAACCGCCAGCGACAAGCACCCCGACAATGCCGCCGATCAGACAGACCAAGATAGATTCGATGAGGAATTGTTGCAGGATATCGCTTTGCCGCGCCCCAACTGCCATGCGCACGCCGATCTCGTTGATTCTTTCCGAAACTGCGACCAGCATGATGTTCATCACGCCAATTCCCCCGACAAAAAGGGAAATGCCCGCGATGCTCGCCACAAGGAGGGCCAGCATTGCCGTCGTGGCCTGAATGGTTTTCTGCAATGTGTCGCTGTTGAAGATGAAAAAGTCCTTTTTGCCATGACGCCTTTCCAGAAACGCCGTCACCATCTTTTCGGCGATCGCCGGGTCCATGGTGTCGCGAATGCGAACGGCTATCGACTGCAAAGCGCGCGAGCCGGTCATGCGCGTCTGAACAGTTGTATAGGGCAGAAACAATTCCAACTTGCTCGAGCCGGTCATGCCTTGTTCATCGGCTTTGGTAACTCCGACGATCCGTACAGGAATCTGTTTCAGAAAAACGATCCTGCCGACGACGGTTCCCTGCTCATTGGGGAACAATTCCTTTTTGGTGTTCGTGTCGATCACCGCGTCCTGCGCGAGATTATCGAGACTTCTTTTGTCGAAGAAACGCCCCTCAACCAGCTTGCTTTTACGGGTCGCAAAATAACGTTCGCTGACACCATTGACCGTGATGCTGACTTCCTTGTTGCCAACGCGGACCGTTCCCATCGTGGAACTTTCAGGTGTTGCCGCGACGACATAGGGCAGCTTGGCCAGTTCGTTTGCGTCGTCAACGTTCAATGTGGTGACAAGCGCCGCTTTCAGATCGCCATAGCCGGTTCCGGGGCCGATATAGAGCGTGTTGGTGCCGAGGCTGCTGATCTGTTCGAGGATGCGCTGTTGTGAACCTTGCCCTAGTGCCGTGACGCAGACGACGGAGGCCGTTCCGATAATGATCCCCAGCATGGTGAGGAATGTTCGCATGTGATGCGCGTTCATGGAACGCAAGGCCATCGCAAATGCTTCTTTAAAGCGATCACGCATGCCGCGGAAAAAATTAGGTTTTTCCGACTCCGATGCAGCAAGGGGATCGTTGGTCCGAATGCTACAGCAATCGTCGGCCTTCGACGTGTCGGCTGTGATTTCTCCATCGTGGATTTCGATGATGCGGTTTGCGCGCGCCGCGACAGCCCTGTCATGCGTGACAATGATGATCGTGCGGCCTTCACGGTTCAGTTCCTGAAGAATGCCGAGCACCTCTTCGCCACTCCGGCTATCGAGCGCTCCAGTCGGTTCGTCTGCAAGTATGACATCGGCATTGTTGATGAGCGCGCGGGCTATCGACACACGCTGTTGCTGGCCGCCGGAAAGCTGGTTGGGCCGGTGGTGCGTCCGACCGCTCATGCCAAGCCGCCGCAGGATTTCATGGGCGCGTTCGCGCCGTGCTCCGCGCGCCTGTCCCGCATAAATCGCGGGTATTTCGACATTGCCGACCGCATCCAGCTCATTCAGCAGGTGATAGCGCTGAAAGATAAAGCCAAAATGCTCCCGCCGTAGCTGAGCCAGTTCATCCGGTTCCAGTTTCGCCGTTGAACGTCCTGAAATCAGATATTGCCCTTCCGAGGGACGATCCAGACAGCCCAGAATATTCATCAGCGTGGATTTTCCAGAACCGGACGCACCGACAATCGCCACCATCTCGCCGCACTGGATGGTGAGGTCGATATCGCGCAGGACCGTGGTGAAACCGTCGCCGGATGGGTAATGGCGCGAAACAGCCTTCAACAAAATCAACGGCATATCGCTCATGTCAGGCACCGTCAGTCGTTACAGTGATTTCCTGATTGTCGGTGACGATCTTGTCACCTTCCTGCAAGCCTGAGCGGATTTCCGTGTTGATCTTGTCGGTGATTCCGGTTTCCACGGTGCGCTCCTCCAGCGTTCCATAGGCATTCAGCACGCGGACGGTTGCTTTACCCGGACTATCCGGGTCGTCATTACCGAGCGGTTTCAGCGCCGACACAGGAGCGAGCAGGACATTTTTGACCTTCGCCAGAACGATATGGATCTCCGCCGTCATATAGGTGCGAAGCAGACCATCGGTGTTGGGAATGCTGAACTTGCCTTTGTAATAAACGGCAGAGGCCGTCACGCCGCTTGAAGCCGACAGGCCGTTGCTTGTGCCGAAGCTCTTGTCGCTCACAACGGAATCCGGCGCAGGCTCGATTGTTTCGAGCTTTGCATCGTAACGTTTTGAATTTCTTCCGGAAATGGTGAAGTAGATCGGCAGGCCATCATGCACCTGCGTAATATCCGCTTCAGAAATATCGGCTTCCACCGTCATCGTGTCGAGCTGACCGAGGATCGCGATTGTCGGGACGGTTTGCTGCGCGTTGACGTTCTGGCCCTCCTGCGCCACCGTTGAAAGTATGGTGCCATCAATGGGAGCGGTGATGCGAGTGTAGGCAAGCTTGGTTTCCGCGATACGGACTCCAACCTTCGACGCCGCGATCAAGGCTTCCGTATTGGCCAAGGCCGCTTTTTGCTTTTTCAATCCGGCTACCGCTTTGTCATATTCAGATCGCGCGACAGCATTTTTTCCGATCATCGCCTGATTGCGGGCAAGATCCAGCTTCGCCAGTTCCAGATCGGCGAGGTTCTGCTCACGAGTGGCCTCGTTCTGACGCAGTGTCGCCTGGGCTTTGTCCAGATCGTTCTGCTGGCTCGCGGCATCGATGAGCGCGACGACCTCGCCCTGTTTTACATGCTGTCCGGTTTTCACTTTGAGCGAGAGTATCCGCCCCGTGGCCTGCGTGCCGATGGCAACCAGATTTTTTGGGCGCAGTGTACCCGACGCAACCACGGAACTTTCAAGGTCACCGCGTTCTACGGTTGTCATCTCGGGTAGCGGCTCGTGAGCGGACCAATGTTCGAACGACAGACCGGCGGCCAGCATCAAGACAAGGAGGGCCGCGCCCCAACGTTTGCGAAAACGTCGCTTCGATACAGAGTTCGGGGAGTTCATTGCGGCCTCGCAGGATGATCAGGCGCGGTTGCCATGGGAGGTTTCACGAGATGCGGACCAGTATAGCCGTCCACGACTTCCGACCTGTCGATGTCGATCCGACCGTTCCAACCTCCGCCGAGTGCCTTCTGCAAAGCGACGTAGTTGGTGATGATCTCCACGCGCGCTTGCGCCAACGCGTTTTCCTGATCGAGCAAACTGCGTTGGGCGTTGAGGACGTCGAGGAAATTTTTGGATCCGGCCTTGAACTGGTCGAGCGTCAACGCAGTGATCTTACGGTTGTTACCCACAATCTTCTCGAGCTGAGCGATGCGCACACGGTTCTGGTTGAATTGGACACTGGCGTTTTCCACTTCGCTCAAACTGTCCAGAATAGTTTGGCGGTATTTGATGAAAGCCTCGTCCCGCGTTGCCCGGGCCGCATCAACATCAGCAAGCAGCTTGCCGCCCTGGAAAACAGGTATCGTGAGGTTGGGGCCGAATGACCAGCCTATGGTCGACAACCGGGCAAGATCGCCAAAGTTTGCACCGCCGGTATCGATTTTACCGGTAAGGGAGACGCTTGGATAAAGTGCCGCCTGACTCTGGCCAATCTTGGCTGTTGCGGCAGCATAATCTCGTTCTGCAGCGCGGATGTCGGGGCGGCTGAGCAAGAGATTTGCAGGTAATCCGGCAGCTATTCTGCGCGGTGCGGAAGGCAAGGGCCGGGGCTTGTCCAATATCGCGGCCAGCGCAAGCGACGAACGTCCCGTGAGTGTAGATAGCTTGTTCAGAGAACTGGCATAGCTGATGCGCAGTGAAGGAATTCCGGCCTCTGTGGTGTCGGCCTGCGTTTGTGCGCTCAGCAGATCAACCTGTGATATGTTGCCAGCTTCCAGCTGCGTGCGGGTGAGGGCAACAGTTCGGCGCTGTGAACTAGCATTGCGCTCGGCGATTGCGATCTGCGCCTGCGCGCCGCGCAACTGGACATAATTGGTTGCGATATCACCGATCAGACTGACGAGCGCCGCACGCAACTGTTCGCTCGCTGACTCTTTTGCGTAATACGCCGCTTCGACACCGCGCCGGTTCGCGCCGAACAAATCGATATCCCATGCAGGATCTAACCCGAAACTCGACGTGCTAGTGGCGGCGCTGCCACCACCACCAGAACGCGTGAAACTGCCTTTTCCATCCACGGACGGATAAAGTGTGCCACCCGCCGACGCGTAGCTGGCGCGCGCCTGGCGTACTTTTGCTTTTGCTATCGCAACGTTAGGACTGCCCTCAATGCCGTCAGCAATGAGCTGGTCCAGAATTGGATCGCGCAGGTTTTTCCACCAGTCTGCGAGATTGGGAGCAACGGTGCTGGCCTTACTGTTCCACGCGGGGGGCGTATTGATGACAGGGGCGCGATAATCCGGCCCAACTGCAACACAGCCCGCGCTGAACGGAAAAAACAACAAAATCGCGCAAAGGGGGACTTTCGAAATTTTGATATTTCCTCAAAGTAATCAATAAAAAATTCGCATTGTTTTTAATATGGATTGGAGAGTATGTACATCGAAGCAACATATTTTTAAATTGCTAGCAATAAAATTGGCTATATTGTTTATAATGCTTGAAAGAGCTGCGATCAGACTTCCGATTACAGTGACGGATGCGCGAGGAATATGATATTCGCGTTGTGGTTACAACGCCAACTATGTGCCCCCGTTCAGTTGCCGGAACGGGGACTGAAATATTGGGGGGCAGTGGCCTATGCGGCGCTTGCGGCAAGCCAATCGGCCAATGAACGGCGGTTTGCGGCACGTCCACGCATGGCTTCCGCCGCGCACATGGAATTCAACACCGCTTCCTGCGTTGCCTCCGCCGCGGCGCGAAACAGCGTGTCGATCCGGTTTTCATTGAGGACCGATATCCGGGTGAAGTCACTCGGCTCGTCGTGGTCGAAAGTCACGGCGGTTGAAAAGCCGACAGCAATATCACCGCTGCCGTGGCCCCAGAACGCGCCGAGCCGCGCCAGCCCCGCACCACAACGACGCGTGACACGTTTCAGCTGCCGGTGCTCCATGGGCACATCGGTTGCGAGCACGAGTATGACCGAGCCTTTTTCCGGTTGCGCTTCCGTCTTGGGCGAGGGGCGGCGTCCATCGGGAAGCACGAGGTCGCCCGCGCGTCCGAAATTGGTTAGCGCCAGAATACCAAGATGATGGGTCGAGCTATCCAGCACGAATTGCCGGGACGATGAACCAATACCGCCTTTAAAGCCAAAGCAGCTCATGCCGGTTCCAGCTCCGACATTACCCTGGGCCACGTCGTCGCTTGCTGCTTGCAAGGCAAGGCGCGCGTGTTCCTCGGTTACGGCCATGGCCTGAATGTCGCTGAGCGGGCCGTCATTGCATTCCAGAACGACCGGATTGACGGTGGCGGTGGTGCGTCCGATATCGGGATTGGCGGCAATTGCGTCGCGGATAAGGGCGTTGGCGCAGGTGCCGACGCCAAAAGTGTTGGTCAGCAGGATCGGCGTTTCCAGCGTGCCGAGTTCCTCAATCTGAACCAGCCCCGTACTCTTGCCGAACCCGTTGATGATATCGCAGGCAGCCAGAACCTTGCGCCGATACAGATTGCCATCATGAGGCAAAATGGCCGTCACGCCGGTATTGATATCGCCATAGCGCAGAGTGTGGTGGCCGACCCGCACGCCCGGCACATCAGTGATGGCATTTTTTGCGCCGGTTGGCATGGTGCCACAGATGATGCCGAAGTCACGTGCGGTTGCAGTCATGTCATAGTTCCGTTTTTAAAAGACCTGTGGGTCAGAGACGCCCGGCTTCGATAATACGCTTGAGAAAGGCTTGTGTGCGCTCACCCTGCGGATTGCCGAAGATTTGCGACGGCGGACCTTCTTCATAGACCTTACCGTTTTGCAGGAAACAGACCTTGTCTGCAACCTCGCGTGCAAAACCCATTTCATGGGTGGCCAGCACCATGGTCATGCCCTTGGTCGCCAGATCGCGCACGATATCAAGCACTTCCGATACCAGTTCCGGATCGAGCGCCGAGGTGATCTCATCCAGAAGCAGCAATGTCGGGTCCATCATCAGAGCCCGCACGATGGCGACGCGCTGCTGTTGTCCGCCGGAAAGCCGGTCCGGATATTCCTTCGCCTTGTGGTCAAGGCCGATACGGGCAAGGAGGGCAAGCCCTTTTTCCTGCGCCTGTTTGACCGGCATGCCCAGCACCTTTGTCGGGCCGAGCGTGACGTTTTCCATCACGGTCATATGCGGAAACAGGTTATAGCCCTGAAACACGATGCCGATTTCGCGGCGCAGGACATCGAGATCAACGCCCGGTCCGGTCACACGGTCGCCATGCAGGCGGATTTCGCCTTCATCAATGGTCTCGAGCCGGTTGATGCAGCGCAGAAGCGTGGACTTGCCGCAGCCCGAAGGGCCGATCAGACAAACGACCTGATGCTCTTCGATGTCGAGGCTGATGCCGGACAGAACCTCCAGCGATCCATAACGCTTGATTGCCTTGTCGATTTCAACGAGTGCCATATCCGTATTCCTCACATACTCGAACGCATTTTCCGGCGATCCCGTTCGATCAGACGATCGACAAAACGGGCCTGCGGAATGGTGATCAGGATGAACAGAATGGCGACAGTGGTGACAGCCGACAGGTTGAAATAGTTGCTGGCGATGATTTTCGACTGGTTGAAGGCGTCGATGGTGCCGATGATCGCGACCAGCGCCGTATCTTTCTGCAAGCTGATGCAGTTGTTCATCAGCGGCGGAATGATGCCGCGCACGGCCAGCGGAACCACGACATAGCGCATGGTGCGGACATACGAGAGGCCAAGTGAGCGCGCAGCCGCAATCTGGCTTGGGTGGACGCTTTCGATGCCGGCGCGATAGACTTCGGACGTGTAGGCACCATAGGTCAGCGTCAGCGCGATGATCGCATAGGCATTGGACGACAGGTCTTTCAGGATCGGCAGGCCCGTCAAGGGCAGCCCAAAACCGATAAGATAGATCGTGATGATGGCGGGCAGGCCGCGAAACAGGTCGCTGTAGAAGGTGGCGAGCAGGCGGATCGGCCTGCCAGCCTTTCCGGGAAGCGTGCGGGCAATCGCAATGACCAGCGCCCAGACCAGGATCAGAATGGCTGAAATGAAGAAGATGACAATGTTGGTGCCAAAGGCCTTGAGTACGGTGCCCGCCGACTTGGCAATCAGGCTGACATCGAAGAAAGTGCGGCTCACCGCAGCGTCATTAACGATCATGAACCATGCGCCAGCGCAGAGGATTAGCACGGCAACGGCATAGGAGATGACCTGCCAGGACATATCCGAAGCACGTGCACCCAGTTCCCGGCCCTTGTAGATATCGGCGCTTTTCCCGGCCTGCATTGAAAGCTGTACAGCACGCCAGGCGAACCACAATACGGCGAGCGGAGCCAAAAGCAGCGCCCAGCCGATGGTGAGAACGGGCGTCGCAGGCCATCCCTGCGAGATCGTATAACTGGTCACGCTGTGGACGGTCTGCGCCGAAGCCAGAAGGGTGATGAACGAAAAGGCGAACGCGAACAAGGACCGACCGCTATGGGTGCGGACTTTGTTTCGGCTGCGCCATTGCCGCGCGCGCTCCGCGCTGGCTTCCGGTGCCGGATGGGACATAGATATTCTCGCTGAGGCAAGGTGGTCGCGCGCCCGTTTGGGAAAGGTGCTGCCACGGTGTCAAAATCGGAAGACCGGGCCGCGGCTGCCATCGCAGGCGCAGCCCGGCCAACCGTCAGATCAAGGCTTCCAAAGTGGAACGTCGGACGGAGACATGCCCCATGACGGCAGCAAATAGGCTGCTTCCAGCTTCTTGAGGGTTCCGTCTTTTCCCATGTCGGCGATCAGCTGATCGATGACTTTCTTGTTTTCCGTGCCCTTCGGATAAATACCGGCGGTTTCGCCGCTGGATTCATATTTGCCGACCACTGCCAGCTTGCCGTTGGAATTCTTCACCTGACCGAGAATGATCGACAGATCGGTCATCACGGCATTGACCTTGCCAGCGGCAAGCGCGGTGAACATCGACGCGGTGTCGTCGAAGACATCGAGGCTTGCAACTTTCAGCGTTTCCTGCGCGAAAGGAACCAGCGTCGTGCCAGCCTGCGTGCCGACCTTCACCGTCTTCATTTCGGCTTCCGTCACCGGCTTGTCGGCGCGGGCCGCTACACCATAATCGGAGTTCATGTAAGGCGTGGAGAAATCAACGACCTTCTTGCGCGGTTCGGTGACGGAGATCAGCGCCAGCGCGATGTCATAATCCTTGTTCTGGCCTGCAACGATGGAGTCAAACGAGGCGTTGACCAGCTTTACTTTCTCAAGGCCAAGGCGATGCGCGATATTGACGGCCATGCAGAATTCATAGCCATCCTTGATCGTGTCCGGCGTGTCGCCATTGAACTGGCCGATGGCGGGCAGGTTGATGATGACCGTGAACTGACCGGGCACTGCCGGGGTGATCGAGGCCAACCCCTTGTCGCCGATCAGCGGGCAATCGCCGTAACCTTCGGTGGCGGCAGATGCACTGCTTACACTTGCCACTGCGGCGACGCTTGCGAACAATGCGCTATAAGCTGCTGACTTAAATAGGTTTTTTATTGTCATATTCCCCTCTTGCTTTCTTTTGGGTTAGAGAACGGCTTCTGCACCCGTGCGGGCCAGATCCATGTAGATTTCCTGCAGACGACGCGTATGCGGACCCGGCTTGCCATCGCCGATGGTGTGGTCCTGAATGCCGATAATCGGCGTCACGAAGCTCGATGCGCTCGTGAGAAAGGCCTCTTTGGCGGCCTTGGCTTCATCGACCGTGAACAGCCGCTCCTCGATGGTGAGGTTCTGTTCCTCGGCGATTTTCAGAACGGCCCGGCGCGTGCAGCCGGGCAGGATGGAATGCGAATTGGGACGCGTCACCAGCACATTGTCGTGCGAAATGATGAAGGCGGTCGATGAAGCGCCTTCGGTGACAAAACCGTCTTCAACCAGCCAGACTTCATGAAAGCCTTTGCTCTTGGCCTGCTTCTTGGCCATGACCTGCGCCAGCAGCATGACGGTCTTGATATCGCGGCGTGCCCAGCGCGTATCCGGTGTGACATCGACACGAACCCCATTTAGCACCGACGGTGCATTGGCCAGATTTTTGGCCTGCGTGAACATCACCAGATTGGGCTTGATATCGTCTGCATAGACAAAATCGCGATCGGCTTCGCCGCGCGTCACCTGCATGTAGACCACGCCTTCGTGAAGCGTGTTGCGGCGGATGAGTTCAATCTGCGCCTTGCGAATATCGTCAAGCGAGACGGGCAGGGCGATGTCGATTTCTTTGACCGAGCGTTCCAGCCGGGAGAGATGAAGATCATTATCAACCAGACGTCCATCGATCACAGCGCTCACTTCGTAGATTCCGTCGCCAAACAGAAAGCCGCGATCAAAAACCGAAACCTTTGCGTCGCTTTCGTCGACGAAGGTTCCGTTCACATAAATTACTCTGGCCAAAATACGTCCTCGGCATCTGCATTTCTCGATTGAAAGGACGGTAGGAAAAAAGAATTTGGCTGGCCAATGCTATGTTTTGCAATCACTATGCAGAAATTGCATAAAGGGAAGGGAGTAGGGGAATAAGGGAGTAAGGGAATAGGTGAATAGCTGTTGTTATCGCCTCTCCGAGACGCGAACATACTGCCTTACTGCCTTACTGCCTTACTGCCCTATTCCCTTACTCCCTTATTCCCCTACTCCCCTAAGGAACGCCTATGGAACTGAAATGGCTGGAAGACTTCATCGCGCTTGCGTCAACGTCGAGCTTCTCCCGGGCAGCAGAGGCGCGCCATGTGACGCAGTCGGCCTTTTCGCGGCGGATCAAGCAGCTTGAGGTCTGGCTGGGGGTAACGCTCGTCAATCGCGCCACCTTTCCGGCTCAGTTGACCCATGAAGGGAAGACCTTTCTTCACGTCGCGGAAGATGCGGTCCGGCAGTTTTACGCCACGCGCAGAAGCCTTCAGCCAAGCCGGCAAGGACAAAACCCTGCGCTGAAATTTTCTGCCTTGCATACTTTGACCGTCACGTTCTTTCCGCAATGGCTGAAGGGGATTGATGCGACCATCGGCAATATTCATTCGCATCTGGCGCCGGATCGCGGCGGGTTTGAAGACAATATCGCGACCCTGACCGAAGGCGAAGTCGATTTCTTTCTGACTTATGCGCATCCGTCAGTGCCGATCCTGATCGACAGGGAACGGTTTCCGTCGATCATTCTGGGCACAGAAAGGCTGATCCCGGTGTCGTTGCCGTCCGGGGAAGGGCCTGTGCTGGATCGCGCTATCGAGACCGGCGCGCCACTGCCCTATCTCAGCTATGGCGACTTTTCATTCTTCGGCGCGGCTCTGGCGCAGAAATTTGCGTCCGGCCCTAATTTTTCGCGCAAGGTCGTGCATGAGAACACCATGTCCATCGGTCTCAAAGCGATGGTTCAGGCCGGGTGGGGCATGGCATGGCTGCCGGAAAGTCTGGTTCTGGAAGAAATCCGTCGTGGCGATATGGTGCCCGCTTCGGTCGATCCCTATTGGGATCTGACGACGGAAATTCGCATCTTCCGCCATGATGCACCGCTTTCGCCACGTGCTGAAAGCCTGTGGACCTTTTTGCAGGCAAAAGGCGGTGCAGTTTCAGAAAACAGCGATTGACAGGACGGTATGCGCAGCGCTGTAAATGCTCGCACTTTATTCGGCCGGAGAGGGACATAGACGGCATGAAGATCACCATCGAACAATCGCTCGATCAGGCGGGGACGGGCGCATTCCAGCGAGGCTTGCTCGGGGTTTTCGGCCTCGTCTGGGCAGCGGACGCGATGCAGGTTCTGGCTGTCGGCTTCACCGCAGCGTCCATTGCAAAAACATTCGGGCTGACCGTGCCGCAGGCATTGCAAACCGGAACGCTTTTCTTCTTCGGCATGTTGGTCGGTGCAGCCGTGTTCGGCAGACTCGCCGATAAATATGGCCGTCGCCGTGTGCTGCTGATCACCGTCGCGTGCGATGCCGTGTTTGGTCTGCTGTCAGCCTTCGCACCTGGTTTCGAAGTTCTGCTTGCACTGCGTTTCCTGACCGGCGTGGCCGTCGGTGGAACGCTGCCTGTCGATTATGCCATGATGGCTGAGTTTTTGCCCTCCAAGAACCGTGGTCGCTGGCTGGTAATGCTGGAAGGTTTCTGGGCCGTGGGCACCGTGGTGATCGCCCTTGCCGCATGGGCCGCGAGCCTTGCCGGTGTCGAGGATGCATGGCGCTATATTTTCGTCGTCACCGCAGCGCCTGCGCTTATCGGTATCTGGCTGCGCCTCTGGGTGCCTGAATCGCCAATGCATCTTTTGAAATCCGGTCGCGCGGATGAGGCAAAATCAGTGATGAACCGCGTGCTGCGCCGCAACGGAAAGCAGGAACTGCCGCCAAAGGCGCGACTTGAAGCGCCGCTTCTTGTAACGAATGAACGGCTTTTGTCGCCAAAGCTGCGTCAGCGCACGCTCGCAACGCTCGCGATCTGGTTCCTCGTCTCGGTGTCCTATTACGGCATTTTCACCTGGATACCGGCCAAGCTCGCCGGTGACGGTTTTGGCTTCGTGCGCGGCTATGGGTTTCTTGTCGTGGTGGCGCTGGCGCAATTGCCGGGCTATGCGCTCGCCGCCTATGGTGTCGAGAGGTGGGGTCGTCGCAAGACGCTGATCAGCTTCCTGTTCATCAGCGCTGCGGCCTGTGCCTTGTTCACGATTGCCGATAGTTCGGCTGTAGTCGGCGCATCGATCCTGATCATGAGCTTCGCGCTGCTCGGCACATGGGGCGCGCTCTATGCCTTCACGCCGGAGCTTTATCCGACAGCCCTGCGCGCCAGCGGCATGGGCGCGGCGGGTGCCATGGCGCGCCTTGGTGGCCTTCTGGCGCCGTCGGCTTTGGCCATCGTTATCAGCCAAAGTTTCAACGTGGCTGTGGCAATGTTTGCTGGCCTTTTGGCGCTGGCAGGTGTGATTGCGTTCCTGATCAATGTCGAAACACGCCAGCAGGCTTTGAACTAGGCGTTTAAAACGCTTTTCGGAAAGTCAGATTGAGGCGAACACGACCAACCTTGTCGTGTTCGCCATCTTTCAGCGCCAATATGCCATGGTGATAAAGGCGTGACGGGCCACCCCAGACAACCACATCGCCATGGTGCAAGGGGTATTTGGTGATCGGGTCGTTGCGTTTAAGACCGCCAAACTGGAAGGTAGCGGGAAGACCAAGCGAAACGGATACAATCGGATTGGCGAAATCACGCTCGTCCTTGTCCTGATGCAAGGACAGCTTTGCGCCGGGCTCGTATCGGTTGATCAGGCAGGCATCGGGCGAAAAATCGGGATATCCGGCCTGTCGGGCGGCATTTTCAGCGAGAGACCGAAGGGCGTCCGGCATGGCTGGCCATGGCTTCCCGGTTTCAGGGTCATTGGCGCTATATCGATAGCCAGTTTTGTCGGTTACCCAGCCCGCTTGCCCGCAATTGGTCATGGCGACCGACATGCGATAGCCACCGGGCGTCACCATATGCCGAAATGGCGCGGCGGCGCTGACATCCGCGACTGATTTCAAAATAGCTTCTTCCTCCGGCAATGCGAAGCCGTGCAGAAGTACTGCGCCGGGCGCAAGAATCTCCACGGGTTCAAGCTGATCAAACAAATCTCTCATAAGGCTTTTTAGCATAGGCCGCTGCTGAAACGTCCCGAAATCTGCTTTCTAATTGAAGACCCCTGTCGGGGTCCTCTGGTTGTTATGAAGTGAGATTACCAGTTTACCTTGAAACCGAGCGTTCCCTTGAGGCTATAATTATCGCCGAAATCCTCGAAGCTGGTCTTGACCATGCCTTCGCCGAACAGCGCATATTTGCCATCGGCCCAGGCATAGGTTCCACCGGCGCCGATACCGCCCCAGGTTTTGTCGTTTTCGCTTTTGAAATCAACACCACCCGCTCTGATCTTATAGTCGTTCATGAACTCCTGATAGAGATTGGCGGCGACATAGAGTTTGGTCTGGGTCAGCCTGTTATTTTCGTCATGCCATGCATTATGGTATTCCGCCGCCAGCCCAATGCGGGCATTGAGGCTGTCGCCGTTGCGCAGATCGACAGGTACGCCCGCGACATCGTGGAAACTGTCGAAATCCACCGAAGACCAGACAAGCTGCGCCTGCGGTGTGATCGACCAATGTTCGTTGACTTCGATACGTCGTCCACCTTCAAGGCTGAGACCATAGCCAAAGCCCTTATTGCCATCGGCCAATGACTTTTTAAGTGTATCGGACACGAGCTTGCTGTCATACCAGGTCAACTGGAGCTGTCCATCGAGATAATAGCCATTATTGCCATACCAGGTGAGTGCGCCGCCTAATCCCCAGCCGTCGGTGTCGATGGTGCCATCGCCACTAAACGACGAGATATCACTGCTGGCTTTGCCATATTGCGCCGTCAGACTGCCGATCAGGCGACCGGATTCGCTCTCGTGAAACATCGCGTCGATACCGGCCTGCATGACGAATACGCCGATATCCTGCGTCACATCGGCGGTGGAGCCGCCCGCCGCAAATTTGCTGTGGGTTCCTTCGATACGGCCCCAGACGCCATATTTGTCGATGGCGATATCCGGTCCTGCCGTCGCATGGCCGTCCTTGATATCCTCACTCGGCAATATATCACCGGTCCAGTATCGATTGCCGACGCGCTGCTGCAAACTTGGCATCTGGTTCAACGCCTGCATATTGCGGGCATAGCCTTCATAGATCGGCATGGACGGATTGTAGCGCTTTTCGCCATTGGCGGATGTATTGCGGAGATAAAATCCGCCGTCACCAGTCAGCGCCACGCTGTTCGCGGTTGCCGCAGAAGCAGCGGGTTCTGACGCCGCAGGCGAGGGGGCTTCGGTCGGCTGGTCAGGTGTTGCGGTGATTTCGTAGGCATAGACGCCGCTGACAACCGCCGCTTCGCCGTCTTCCGTCGTATAATCGCCTGCGAGCGCGAATGTACCCGCCGGATTGCCTGCAACCTCGATGATCTTGGTATCATCGGCAATCTGCTGGCTGGACTGGCCATAGGAAACAAGGCGAAGCTGGCTGTTGCCGGAACTGTCGCCAGCTATGACCAGACGGCTGGTCTCTCTATTATCGGCACCGATACCGGTGGCAATCTCGACCGTGCCGCCTTTGCCGATGTAATCGCCTTTGACGGTCAGTGTGCCGACACCATTATCACCGGGAGCGACAACACCGCCGGTTTCGTTGGTCACGGATTGGACGCTGCCGATGCCGCTTAGTCGCCCGGCTCTTGCAACCCGGACGGATGTGTAGTTGTCGCCGTCGAAGATCAGCGTTCCGCCGACGACTGCGGAATTGCCGGTAAAGCTATTATCACCGGTCAGACGCAGAATGCCTGCGCCACGTTTTGTCAGACCGCCGATGCCGGAGATGGCATTGGACCAGGTTGAAGAATAGCCCTGCGTATCGACGTCGAAACCTTCGGCATGGCGGAATTTCATCGGCCCGTTGATTGCAGCGCCAAGATTCAGGAGGCCTTGGCCGTAGGTTTCGGTCGGGCCGATATTGGTGGCGGTGGTCAGCAGGGTTTCAATGGTCTGCCGCGCATTCATATAGGGAAAGGCCTGACGCACAACGGCGGCGGCACCGGCAACATGCGGCGTCGCCATGGATGTGCCCTGCATGTAGGAATAACCGCCACCGGGATAGGTCGAGTAAACAGCGCCGCCCGTATCACCGCCTGGGGCCGCCATGCACCATTCTGCCGCGATACCGCAGCGATTGCTGTAACTCGCAATTTGCCGGTTCGGACCAACGGAAACAACGGCAATGATCGAGCCTCTCAAATCCGAAAAGTCGAGATTGGCGACGGCAGGATCATTCGGTGCCAAAAGGCGGAATGTGTTGGGATTGTTCATGTCGAGATCGCGGCGGCGACCATCGACAAATTTATATTTGCCGAGCGCCGTGTTCTGCGGTGTGATTGCAGGAAACAGGGCGCTGCCGCTCGGCTGCGCTGACGAATATGGCTGAACCTTGTAATTATTGCCGGCAGCGAAGACCATGACGATATCGGCTTTGGCGGCGACTTTCAGGGCTTCATAATCATTACGAAGATAGTTGCCATACAGAATCGGCTGATAGCTCAACCGTTGATAATTGCGGTTGTTGTAAGGGGTAGGAAACGCATAGGGGCCATAGCTGCCGTTCAGCACCTTCACCCCTGTCGTTGATGCATAGCGCAGTGCCCTGTTGATCGCGTCATATTGCCGGTCCGGCACGATGGCCCGCAAGGCGAGGATTTGTGCATCATAGGCAACGCCATGCATGCCGGTTCCATTGCGGGCTGCGGCGATGGTGCCGCTGACATGGGATCCGTGCCCGATGGGCGTCCCGTTTCGCTGGAGGTCCCGAACATCGCGTTCGTGCATGAAAGTGCCGAAGTTTCTCGACCAGGGATGCACTTTCCCGGCAAATTCCGGATGGTAGATATCAATGCCAGTGTCGAGCACGGCGACCGTGATGCCTTTTCCTGTAAAACCGCGTCGGTATGCGGGGATGGGGTTGATCATGGGGAGGCCCCAGCTTGCCAGATATTCCGCGTCGGACGTGAATGCTCGAGATGGTTCGGCCTGTTGCGCGTTGGAATAAGAAGGAAACAGATAAATAGTCGCAGCTAATAATCGAACAAGTCGACGAGAACTTCGCATATATATCTCCCGATTTTAAATAAAATTATTTCAGATTTCGTTCCTTATTTTATTGAGAATATTTTCATTCCAAATATTTAATTTTGCAATATTTCTGCAATAATATAAGGAATATGACAGTGTGGTCATTTTAATATCTGTTTTACAACGCCTATTAGTTGCCTTTGTTTTATTGATACCTATTTTGAAATTCCAGCCGGACACATCGTTTCTTCGCAGTTCTAAACCGGGCAATAAAAAACGGGGCCGAAGCCCCGTTTTCATCGTCTGTATTGCAAAATATCGGTTGTGTCAGCTTGCCGAACCGAAACGTTCCTCGCTGAGCGCGGCCGCCATCAGCGCCTTGGTATAGTCTTCGCGAGGATGATCGAAGATTTGTTCGGTGTCGCCTTGTTCAACGATCCTGCCATTGCGCATCACGATCACATAATCCGACACGGCGCGAACCACGGCCATATCATGGCTGATGAATAGATAGGAAAGGCCGTGCTCCTTTTGCAGATCACGCAGCAGTGCCACAATCTGCTTCTGCACCGAGCGGTCGAGCGCGCTTGTCGGCTCGTCCAGAACGATGACGCGCGGTTTCAGGATCATGGTGCGGGCAATGGCGATACGCTGGCGCTGTCCGCCTGAAAATTCATGCGGGTAGCGATTGCGCATGGCGGGGTCCAGCCCGACCTCTTTCAGCGCTTCCTGCGCCCAACGGTCACGCTCCCTGGCTGAAAGCTGTGGCTCGTGGATCAGCAGCCCTTCGGTGATGATGCGCCCTACCGTCATGCGCGGGCTGAGCGAACCAAACGGGTCCTGAAAAACCAGTTGCAGTTCCCGGCGTTTCGGGCGCATGGCTTGCGGGTCGCGCGGCAACTCCTTGCCGAGGTAGGCAATGCGGCCTTCGGAATCGAGAAGCCGGAGGATAGCACGGCCGAGCGTGGATTTGCCCGAACCGGACTCGCCAACGATGCCAATGGTCTGACCTTCCTTGAGCGTGAGCGAGACATTGTTCACCGCAGTCATGAAATTGGCAGCGCCGAGCCAAGGTTTGTGGATCAGGAAGTTCACCTTGACATTATCGGCGCGGACCAAGACAGGCGCTTCATCCGGCGGTGGCAGCTTTTCGCCTTCCGGTTCGGCATCGAGCAACATCCGGGTGTAAGCGTGCTGCGGCGCGGTAAAAAGCGCCTCCGTTTGGTTGGTCTCGACCACCTCGCCGGAGCGCATCACATAAACCCGGTCGGCAAAACGGCGCACGATGCCGAGGTCATGGGTGATGAACACAACCGCCATGCCAAGGCGCTGTTGCAGATCGGCCAGAAGGTCCAGTATCTGCGCCTGAATGGTGACATCGAGCGCCGTGGTCGGCTCATCGGCAATCAGAATATCGGGCTCGTTGGCGAGTGCCATGGCGATCATCACGCGCTGACGCTGGCCACCGGACAGTTCGTACGGATAGCTGTCGATGCGGCGTTCCGGCTCCGGAATGCCAACGAGTTTCAGCAGTTCCAGAATGCGCGGGCGCGCCTGTTTCTTGCTCATGCCGCGGTGATAGCGCAACGGTTCGGCAAGCTGGTCGCCAATGCGATAGAGCGGATCGAGCGACGTCATCGGCTCCTGAAAGATCATGGTGATCTTGGCGCCGCGAATGGTGTTCAGCGCCTTGTCGGACATGCCGATCAGGTCCTGACCGCGATAGAGCGCCTGTCCTGTTGCCTTGCCGTTGCGCGCCAACAGCCCCATCAGCGCCATTGTTGTCTGGCTTTTGCCGGAACCCGATTCCCCCACAATGGCTACCGTTTCCCCGGCCTTGACGTCGAGGTCGATACCACGCACTGCCGGAACCGGGCCATCATGGGTGTCGAAGGTCACGCGAAGATCGCGAACGCTCAGAATGGTTTCCTTCGTCATCTCAGCGGTCCTTCGGGTCAAGACTGTCACGCAGGCCGTCGCCCAAAAAGTTCAGCGCAAACAGGATGATGGTCAATGTTGCGGCGGGCCAGATCAATTGCCAGCTTGCACCGCTGACGTTATTTGAGCCCTCCGCGATGAGAAGACCAAGCGAGGTGAGGGGGTCTTGCACACCAAGGCCGAGGAACGAGAGCAGGCTTTCCAGCAGGATCGCTTTCGGCACAAGCAATGTGACGAAGACGATCACCGGGCCGAGCGCGTTTGGAATGATATGCCGCGTGATGACCCCGCGCCGTGTTGCGCCGAGCGCTTCCGCCGCCTGCACGAATTCCTGCCGCTTGAGGCTTAATGTCTGACCGCGCACGATGCGTGCCATATCCAGCCATTCCGTCGCGCCGATGGCAATGAAGATGATGAAGATTGAGCGCCCGAAGAAGACGAGCATCAGGATCACAAAGAAGATAAACGGCAGCGAATAAAGGATATCGACAACACGCATCATGACATTGTCGATGCGCCCGCCGAGATAGCCGGAAATCGCACCGAAGGAGACGCCCAGCACCAGCGACATGGCCGAGGCCAGCAGGCCGATGGCCAGCGACATGCGCACGCCGATGAAGATGCGCGTCATCAGATCGCGACCGAGATTATCCGTGCCAAGCAGGAAATAATTGCGGCTTACGTTGAGCGTCAGCTTGCCGCTCAGGCCGTCGGCGGCCAGTTCCACCTTCGGATTGCTGAACAGATCGGAGCGCTGGAAATAACGCAGAACACGGTCGTCGGTTGGGCGTTGCGCCGTAAAGTCGACAATGATGTTGTTGCCGGTCAGTTCCGGTTCGGCGGAGGCCTTCAATCGCGCACGGGCGAGTTCGCGTTCAAGGCCGGGCAGGATCGTATCCGCGCGCGGATAGGCTTCGAGGCTTGGCGCAACACGCACGAACTGCGGATAAATCTTGTCATAAGGATGCGGGCTCAGCATCGGCCCGAAAATGCCCGCAAGAGCCAAAACGGCAAGCACGATAGCGCTGGCGACGGCGGCCTTGTTCTTACGCAGGCGCAGCCATGCATCCTGCCAGAGCGAGCGGCTTGGCATGCTCAATTCGGCGGTTTCCGTTGGTACGGTCAGATCAGTCATAGCGAACCCTCGGATCAAGCCATGCATAGAGAAGATCGACAATCAGATTGAACACCACGACGAAGATCGAGATCACCACAACCGTTCCCATGACGAGCGTGTAATCACGGCTGAGCGCGCCCTGCACGAAATAGCGTCCGATGCCCGGAATGCCGAAAATCGTCTCGACCACAACCGAACCTGTGAGGAGGGCGGCGGCAGTCGGCCCAAGATAGGAAACGGCGGGCAGCATGGCAGCACGCAAAGCATGAACGCCAACCACAACACGGGTCGGCAAGCCATAGGCGCGGGCGGTGCGCACATGATTGGCGCGCAACGCTTCAATGGTTGCGCCACGCACCAGACGGGCAATAACCCCCACTTGCGGCAGAGCAAGCGTCAGCACCGGCAATATCCAGTAGGTGACATTGGCCGATGACCAACCGCCTGCCGGAACCCAGCCCAGAATGACGCCGAAGAGCAGGCTGAGAAGGGGGGCTACAACAAAATTGGGCGTTGTGATGCCGAAGGTCGCCAGAGCCACCACGAAATAATCGACGGCGGAATTCTGCTTCAGCGCGGCAAGCGTGCCGAGAAAAGTGCCGATGATCGCCGCCAGCGTCAGGCCCAAAGTGCCAAGCATGATCGACACCGGCAAACCTGACGCGAACAGGTCATTCACGGAAAAATCGCGCCGCGTAAAGCTCGGGCCGAGATCGCCCTGCAAGAGATTACCAAGATAAATCAGATACTGCTGCCAGAGCGGCGCGTCCATATTATAGGCGCGCTTGAGGTTTTCGAGGATCAGCGGATCAATCGGGCGCTCAAGGTCGAATGGGCCGCCCGGCGCGAGCCGGATCAGAAAAAATGTCAGCGTGACGATAATGAAGACCGTGGGTATCGCACTACCCAATCGTCGGAGCGTATAGCCCAGCATGTCGTTGTCCCTTCTTTGCCGGATGGTCAAAACCTGTCCGGCAAATCCCACTAAGGGCTTTAGATTATTGTTTTTCTGGTATTTTCTCTGCTTTCGCCCATCGTAAGGCGAAAACGGAAACGCTGGCGGGAGAGGGGGTATCTCGTCCCTTTTCCGTCAAAAAATAGGGCCGCGCCACCAAGCGCAGCCCTGTCTGAAATTACTGTTTGAGGGAAAGCCAGCGGGTCTTGTGGCTATCCATAAGATTGTCGTTCCATCCGGCGACCTTGTCAGAAACGAGCGCGCGCGACGAGTAATAGAGGATCGGAATATTGCCCACTTCATCAAGCTGGATTTTTTCGGCTTCGCCCAGCACCTTGGCGCGTTCACCGAGATCGGTCGTCTTTTCCGCCTTGGCCATCAGCGCGTCATAGTCGGCGTTCTTCCACTTGGAATAGTTGAAGCTGACATTGCCCTGGCTGATGAACAGGAAGTTCTGCGGGTCGTTGTAATCGCCGATCCAGCCAGCACGTGCGATATCAAACGGGCCGTCATCGCGCATGAAATTGAAATAAGTTGCGCCTTCGGTCTCGTTCAGTGAGGCCTTCACGCCGATATTGCCCAGCATGTCGGCAATGGCCGCCATGGTGTTCTTGTTGTTTTCGGAGGTGTTGTAAAGCAGCTCGATGGAAAGCGTATTCGGCTCTACGCCTGCTTCTTTCAGAAGCTCCTTGGCCTTGTCCTCACGCTCCAGCATATCGTCGGAATAATCGAGCTTTGGCGCGTCTTTCAGGTAATTGGCGATACCGGGCGGCACCATGGAATAGCCGGGCAGCATCGTTCCCTGCCAGACCTGATCGGCCAGAAATTCACGGTCGATGGCCAGCGAGATCGCCTGACGCACTTTGACGTCCTTCAGCTTGCTGTCCGCCGATTTGCCTTTGACCGGAAGATAATAGACGCCGAGATAAGGCGCCATGCGGAATTCCTTGGCGAGATTTTTCTTCACATAATCCATCTGCTCGGCGGGAACGTCGGAACAGATTTGCACTTCCTTGGCCTCGAAGCGGCGCATACAGCTGGCGCGGTCTTCAAAGGGAATCCAGTTCACCGTATCGATCTTCACCTGATCGGCTTCATAATAATACGGGTTCTTCTTCATGACGATCTTGTCGTTCGGCGTGAAGCTCTCAAGCATATAGGCGCCGTTGGTCACCATCTTGCCGGGCGTGGTGAACTTATCGCCATTGGCCTCAACGCTTTTCTGATTCAGCGGAAAGCCGGTTTGGTGTGTCAGAAGCTCGAGAAAATACGGAGCAGGGGCGTTCAACGTGATCTTCAGCGTATGGTCGTCGAGAGCTTCAACGCCAAGCTGGTCGACAGGCTTTTTACCGCCTGCAATATCTTCTGCGTTCTTGATGACAAACAGCATGCTGGCATAACCGGCAGCTGTCTTCGGGTCCATCAGACGACGGAACGTGAACTGAAAATCACCTGCGGTGACCGGATCGCCATTCGACCATTTCGCATTGTCACGCAGATGGAAGGTGTAGACCGTGCCGTCTTCGGAAACATCCCAGGACTTGGCGACGCCGGGAATTGCCTTGCCGTCAGCATCCTGAATGGTCAGACCGTCATAGAGATCGCGCAGCACGTTACCCTCGGCAACACTGGAGGTGCGGTGATGGTCGAGAGTGGCCGGATCTGTGTCATTACCGCGATTGAGTACGGTTTCGGCAGATGCCGCACCTGCCAGCGCCAGAAGACATACGCCTGTCAGTAGAAATTTCCGATACATTTAAGAACCCCTCTTTTGAAATTTATGAAATGTCCTGCATCTTATGGATAAGCGAACCACATGCAAGCGAACTTAGCAACACATTGAATTAATACAAATAATCAAAAAATTGGGAGCGATTTTTGTGGGCGAAAACGGGTACGGAAAAACGAGTTTCCGTACAATTTTGCCGCTCTGTTTTACATCAGATTTTGGCAAAAATCTCCGTAATTTCTAGGGTTTGAGGCTTCCGTTTGTCAGCTGAAGGGACAGAAATTCAAACTCGATTCGGATGAATTTTCACTCGGGGGTTGGCTGGGGATAACGTTCAACCGCAAGGCTGCAACTGGATTGTCTGGGTGAAGCCGTAGGCCGGACGACAAGCCAGAATGCTTGCATTTCGAAAATTACTGTCCCCAAAAATAATGCACGGTTGGGTTTTGCTCATGTGCCGCAAACTTAAGGATACGTAAGTTCCATAACATAGGTTATGTGATCGACATATATAACAGCAATATACAGATGCGACAGATGGGCAAGATAGAGATGCGACATTTTTAGGTCGCGTGCCCTGTTCAGATCGAACGAGGAAAGGAAGACTGGGCGGCTCTTCACACGTATCCGTTTAGAGAGTTGCCATGTCTTGTTTGATTACGATGTCGCAGAAAGAACTCAATAGATTGGAAGTCATTCAGAAGATTCGAGATCGTCGTCTGACGGTTATCCAGGCGACTGCATTGCTGGATCTCAGCCGCAGCCAGATCCATCGTCTTTTACAGGCTTACGACAAGCTTGGGCATTCGGGTCTGATGTCGGGACGACGCGGACGCCCGAGCAATCGTCGTTACAGCGAGGATTTCCGGAATGCGGTGCTTGATTTGATCCGGGCTTATTATCGGGATTTTGGGCCGACACTGGCCTGTGAGAAGCTTGTCGAACGCCACCAGCTTTCGGTCAGCAAGGAGACGCTGCGGCAATGGATGACGGCGGCGGGTTTGTGGACGTTACGGCGCGAACGCAAGCGACAACTGCATCAGCCGCGCGGTCGGCGTGATTGCTTTGGTGAGCTGGTACAGATCGATGGTTCGCATCATTGGTGGTTTGAGGAGCGGGGTCCCAAATGCGCCCTCCTCGTTTATATTGACGATGCCACGGGCAAGCTCCTGCATTTGCGCTTCGCTGGATCAGAGAACACGTTTGATTATTTTCATGCGACGAAGGCCTACCTGCAGCAATGGGGCAAGCCGCTGGCCTTTTACAGTGACAAGCATGGTGTGTTTCGCACGACCCATGGTTCGCAGCAGGATCGCACGAGCGGTCTGACCCAGTTTGGCCGGGCGCTTTATGAACTCAACATCGACATTATCTGCGCCAATACCCCGCAGGCCAAAGGCCGTGTCGAGCGGGCAAACAGAACTTTGCAGGATCGTTTGGTCAAGGAATTGCGACTGCGCGGCATTGATACGATCGAAGCAGCCAATGCTTATGCGCCGGAATATATTGCAGACTTCAATGCTCGTTTTGGCAAGGAGCCGCGCAATCCTAAGGATATGCATCGACCGCTGGCCGCGCATGAGAACATCGATGGTGCGATGTGCCGGAAGGAAGTACGGACACTGTCGCAAACACTGACACTGCGTTACGACAAGGTGCTGTTCATCCTGGAGCCGACGGAGTTTGCAAAGCGGCTGGCTCGACAAAAGGTGATTGTCTGCGACTATCCGGATGGCCGTCTGGAGATCATGTATGGTACGGACACCCTGCCCTACAGAACATTCGACAAGCTTCGTTCTGTTCATCGCTCGCCTGTTGTCGAGAACAAGCGACTGGATGACATGCTTTCGATTGTGGCCGAGATGCAGGCAGGCCGGGAACTGCAACGCAGCCAGAGCGGTCCCCGTCGCACAGGTCAGACGAACCATTTGTTTGGCGTGCCTGATGGCAGTGTCGGGAACGGGTATCAGAAGCGCGAGCGCAAATCGCGCGCCGCTTACATGAACGATCCTGACGTTATCGCGCGCCGGGAGAAGGCACTGATGAGGCGGACAGCAGCCGAATAATGATCGTCAATGCACCTCAATGTCGCTTTGGGTATCCGATTCCAGCTGCAGGCAAGCTGCCCAGAGCGGCGAAGAAGCTTCAGCTGGCGGGTGATGTCGTGCATGACCCAAAGCGACGGAATGATTGTTACTAAGAAAGCTAAAGCCGAAGGGCACCTATCGACCCGCCCCCATTCCTCGCTTGCAACCCTGACCAGCCTCTCGGAATGGGGGCTGAACGTCAGCACCTGTCGCATCTCTATCTTGCTGGAGATAGCGCATCCCTAACTTGCCAAAACAACATATATAACAGGGGGTGGGTTCTAGCTTGAAGTGCGACTGACCTACGATGGCCATACCGATCTGACCTGCGATATGGGCCTGACACCAACGGCATATCGTTCCCTTCGAAACGCGAGAAACCATCAGTGCTCGTACCCTCACTCACTTCGCCGCGCCGAGATATTTGGCCCTCAGCTTTGCGATCTCCTCGCTTTCATGCAGGCTGATGATGGCTACGCTGGCTGGTTGGACGAGTTCGCTGTGACGCGGAAATGCAAATCCGTATTTGTCCGGGCTGAATGCACCGCCGACAAGATCGAGCGGCTGATCGGTATGCTGATGCATATAATATTCCAGCACGGGACCGTCTGCGACGATTGCCGCTATCTCGTCATTGACGAGCGCGGTAACGGCTTCCGGCAAATGATCGAACGTAACCGTGGCGATGGACCGGGATTTCAGAAACTGTTCTGCAACGCTGCCAGTTCGCACACCAACGGATTTTCTCTGCAGGTCGCTCAGGTTCGATATCCTGTTGTCGATATGCGCCACGGTCATCACGCTAGTGATCGATGATGTGACATAGGCGATAATGGCGATGCCGAAGACCATCCAGAAGGTTTGCCAGATACGCCCAATCCAGCCGAACAGATTTTTGCGTGAGGTTTTGCCGGAAGTGGCAATCGAAACCACATGATGGAAGCTCTCCGCCAGCCCTTCCCGCCACCGTTTCGGAAAGCTTTCATCAAAACGCCTGTCGAACAGCGTCAGAAGCACCGTCGCCGCAAGGAGAATGCCCAAAATCCAGACATAGGTGGTCAGATGGCCAGCGCGGCCGAGGTGTCCGACAAGGTCATCCCAGCCGGTTCCGGCCTGGGTGTGCACCATGATACGCAGACCAGCATCGAACCATGGATAGGTAAAATCGGCGATCTCAGCCCGGCTTTCGGTGATGGTCAGATTGGTAACGGCTGCATCGACTTTGCCCTCGGAAACGGCCCTCATCAACGCGCCGTAGTTTTGAAATTCCACATAATGCGATGCAATATTCAGGCGTTCAGCGATGTTCTGCCAGATGTCGATCGCCATGCCGGAGTAACTATTGCCCTCATTGTTGACGAAAGGTTCGCTGACATAAACGCCAACTTGCACAGGCTTTGGGGCTTGTGTCGGCCCCTGCGCATAAGCAGTTCCGCAAATCGTCACCAGGGACGCAATGAAAGAAAGAATATATATAATTCTATAATATAAATTACGTAATAATAATAAATTCATATCCGCCACCCCATTATCAATTTAATATGATGGATCGCAATCTATATTGCAAATTTATTTGTATTATTATCAAATCAATATAAGTAATATCTAATTATATTAAGATTATGATCACGAAAAACCGGTTCAGCCCGGCGCTTAAAACGCGACTGGCCGGGCGTTTCATCTCATCTGTGATTGACAAATTCGGCGGTTGATTAAAATCATTCCCTTACTGCTTGCAGCATGAGAATGACTGAAAAGTGTATGGAGCCTCGAACGATCTAAGACCAAAGCAGCATGTATTCGTGTACATGTTGTATGACCCGACGCGGGTTCCAGCGCTCGCGTTCCTGACCGGCATTTGCGGTCATGGCGCATATTGAACGGGCATTCCCGGCCCGCTGGCTGGATGGGATAGAAGGTAGAGTTATAGATGTTGGAAGCACGTATTCGAAACGCTTCGCTGCGAGAAAAGATCATCACGCCGGAGCAGGCGGCCAGCCTCATTAAGGATGGCATGATCGTCGGCATGAGCGGCTTTACCCGCGCCGGTGACGCCAAGGCAGTTCCGGTTGCCATGGCAGCGCGTGCGGCAACCGATCCTTTTCAGATCACGCTGATTACCGGTGCTTCGCTTGGACATGACGTCGACAAGATCCTGACCGAAGCCCATGTGCTTGCGCGTCGTATGCCGTTTCAGGTCGACCGTACCCTGCGTTCCGCGATCAATCGCGGTGAGGTCATGTTCATCGACCAGCATCTGTCTGAGACGGTCGAGCAGTTGCGTTCCAACCAGATCGGTCCGATCGATTATGCTGTTGTCGAGGCGCTGGCGATCACCGAAAGCGGTGGCATCATTCCGACCACGTCGGTCGGCAATTCGGCAAGCTTTGCCATCCTGGCTGAGAAGGTGATCGTCGAGGTCAATCTCAATCAGCCTATGGCGCTTGAAGGCCTGCACGACATCTATATTCCGACGAAGCGCCCTACCCGCGACCCCATCCCGGTCACGGCCTGCGACAGCCGCGTCGGCCTGCCCTATATTCCGATTCCGGTCGAGAAAATTGCCGGTATCGTCATTACGCAGGAAAACGACAGCGCCTCGACGGTCGAACCTGCCGACAGCGAAACCGTTGCCATTGCCACCCACCTGATCAATTTTCTTAAGCAGGAAGTGGAGCATGGCCGTCTCGATCTGACACTGAACCCGCTTCAGGCCGGCATTGGCACCATTGCAAACGCTGTGCTCAACGGTTTTGCCGATAGCCCTTTCCACAATCTGCGTATGTATAGCGAAGTGCTGCAGGACAGCACCTTCGAGCTTTTCGATGCTGGAAAGCTGGACTACGCCTCCGGTGCATCGATCACGCTCAGCCCCGCCGTCGGCGAGCGCGTCTTCAACAATATCGACCGCTATCGCGACAAGCTGATCCTGCGCCCGCAGGAAATCAGCAACCACCCGGAAGTCATTCGCCGCCTCGGCATTATCGGCATCAACACCGCGCTTGAGTTCGATATTTATGGCAATGTGAATTCCACCCATGTCGATGGCACACATATGATGAACGGTATTGGCGGCTCGGGCGATTTTGCGCGCAATGCTTATATCTCGATCTTCGTCAGCAAGTCCGAAGCCAAGAATGGCGCCATTTCATCCATCGTTCCGATGGTCACCCATGTGGACCATACGGAACATGACGTCGATATTCTGGTGACCGAACAGGGCCTTGCCGATTTGCGCGGCCTCGCCCCGCGTGAGCGCGCCCGTGTGATCATCCACAATTGCGCGCATCCGGATTATCGCGACCAGCTCAATGATTATTTCGAGCGCGCCTGCGCGCGTGGCGGCCACACGCCACACCTTCTGGAGGAAGCTTTCAGCTGGCACACACGCCGTCGCGAAAGCGGCACCATGAAGCAGGGATAATATTCTTCTGCGGGTGGCGGGAGTTCAAATCCAGCCACCCTTCGCCCTTCCCGCTCGCAGTTCCAGCGGAACTTTCTCCACGTCGAAACGTTATCCGGCATATCGTTTTCCAACGGGAAACGAGAATGCTGCGAAAGGACTTGGGCTCTTGCACCAGCCTTTTCGCTTAACGTTCAGTCTGACGTTCTGGAGGAGCGGCGGTCAGACGGTAAGAACAATGCGCCGTTCCAGTAAGGGTCAGAACAGCTATGTCCATCCTCATCGGCCTTCTGATAACAATTCTTGTTATCTTCCTCGTGCTTTATCTCATCAACATGCTGCCACTGGATGCGAAGGTGAAACAGATCGCTCAAGTTATCGTGATCATCATCGGCATCATCTCGCTGCTGAAATACCTCGCTGTCTTCTGACGACCACCGCCTTACCGGTTCACAACCGGAAATCTCCAAACGTTATGCACTGCCCGGATAAGACGAGTTCTTTCGAAGCGTCCTTGCCATCTGTACGCCTCGGAAGGCTCGTCTTCGTCGCTTGAGCATGGTTCGAAAAGCACGAAGCTGTTTCGGATAAGATGTGCGCAAAAGCCAAAGATTATAGGGATTACGGTGATTCAACTTTCGCTGAAACTGCTCCGGGCGGTTGTTTCCGTCCCTTGCTTATGTTAGCCATTTCAAAGCGAATATATCCTTCGAAAATCCCGATACCTCCCCCGCTCTTGTTGTCTTTTTGCTTGCCCGCACGAGGACAACTAAAACCTTAAATTGTGTCTTTCGGGGTACGCTTCTTGGAAAAGTTGCATCCGGGCTTTTTGGTATCTTTTCCTTACGAGCAGTTGCTCTTATAAGCCGTTCAATCAATTGCTCCCTTAACGTAAGGTTTCGAGTGGCAAACAGATAATCCTGATCCGGGGACGGGGAGTAAGGAAATGAAGGCAGCTTTATGGAAAGCAGGAGTGATAACCCTTTCTGTCGTGCTGTTTTCTGTCACGCTGACCTGGACTGCTGCCGCCCTGTCTGGTGAAAGACCTGGGATTGTGGCGCTGGCGCTCAGCTCTGGAATTCCCTTTGCCACGGCTTTTCCGTCACTCGCTTATATTTTCCGGCAGCATAACAGGCTGAAAGACGCCTATACCCAGCTTGAGAGAGCGCATGTTGAATTGCAGGCGCGCGCGCGTCGATCACATGACGGGATTGCTCAATCGCGAAGCGCTTTTCGACGCCATGAAAGTCAGCCGGTCGCGTATTGAAACAGGTGTACTGATGGTGATCGATGCCGACCACTTCAAAGCCATCAACGATACGTTCGGCCACAGCGCCGGCGACCGTGCTTTAAAGCTGATTGCTTTTGCCCTGCAAAACGTGACGCGTAAAGGCGATCTGGTCGGGCGCATCGGCGGCGAGGAATTCTGCGTCTTCCTGCCGGGCGCCAGCAGCGAAACCGGCGTGCGCGTAGCGCAGCGCATCCGCACGGAAGTGGAAGGTACGCCCTTTCACTCGACCGAATATCAGGTCTATCCGCTGACGATCAGCATCGGCGTGGCTTCCGCTCCAAAAACCGAAACCAATTCGCAAGTGATGAGCCGCGCCGACCGCTGCCTGTATATGGCCAAGCAACGCGGACGCAATTGCGTGGTGCTGGATGAAGAAAGCGCTCGACTGGCGAGCGCTTCAGTTGTCTCTATCAACAGTGGTCGCGAAATAGCGCGCAGCTGATATTCGGTGAGCTATTCAACCCAAGGGATAACTTCTTCCTCCGACCAGCCGACCGGAACAAAACCCATCTTCTGATAGAGCTGCAAAGCGCGCGGGCTGTCGAGCGTATTGGTATGGATCGCAATTTTCTGCGGCCCGTGCGCCCAGGCCGCCGAGATTGCTTCACTGAGAAAGAACTTGCCAAGCCCCCGCCCCTGAAAATCGGGCATCAGGCCAAAATAGAGGATTTCTGCCGTTTCCGGCATGGCTGTCAGATCGAGTTCCACAAAACCGGCTGGATTGCCATCGGCATAAAGCACGTGAATTTCACTCGTATCGGCGTGGATAATGTCGGCCACTTCCGCATCGCTCTGCACGCGGCGCATCATCCAGTGATGCTGCCGCCCCACCTGCTCGTAAAGATAGCGATAGAAATGCACCGGCATGCCGCTCGCCCGCATGATGGCGAGCCGCAAACCAGAGGGAACCGGCACGGAAATCGCCGGTCGCGACTGCATTTCCAGATGCGTAATGCGGGCTTTCAGCTTTTCGACCATGATCAGTCGGCTTCGCCCGTCACTACCGGGGTATCCTGCCTGCTACCCCATTCGCTCCAGGAACCGTCATAAAGCCGGTTATCCTTATGGCCGAGCGAGGCCAGCGCCAGCATGATGACCGCCGCCGTGACACCAGAGCCGCAGCTTGTGACGACAGGCTTGGTGAGATCGACGCCAGCCTTGTCGAAAATTGCGCGCAGACTATCCAGATCCTTCAGCTCGCCGTTCTCCGACAGCGTACCGACTGGAACATTACGTGCGCCCGGCATATGACCGGAGCGCATGCCCGCGCGCGGTTCGGCGTCGCGACCGGTAAAACGTCCGGCAGCGCGCGCATCGGCAATCTGAGTACGGCGTTCATCGACGAGTTCCCGCATTTCGGCAAAATCGACGACGCCAGCCGGATCGAAAGCAGGCGTGAACAGCGTCGCCGCAATCTTCGTCGGTTCGTCGGTCACGGGATATCCTGCTGCCTTCCAGCCATCGAAACCGCCATCGAGAACGAAGACGTTTTTAACGCCCATGATGCGGAACATCCACCAGACACGCGGTGCTGCAAACATGCCGGGCCCATCATAGACCACCACGGTTTCATCTGCCATGATGCCCATGGCGCCGACATGCTGCGCGAAGAGTTCGGGCGATGGCAAAGTGTGCGGCAGGCCAGAATCCTTGTCGGCGATCACGTCCTGATCGAAGAACACTGCGCCCGGAATATGCGCCCCATGATACTCTTCAAGGCCATTGCGTCCCGCCGCAGGCAGATACCAGGATGCATCCACAATGGCGATGCCCGGCTTTTCCAGCCGCTCCTTCAACCAGTCACGTGAAACGACAAATGCGCTTTTCTCAGCCATAGTCAAAACTCCTGTATGCTCACGCGTCCGGCAAAGCACCGAAGCGGATACGAAAACGGCGGTTTTCCTTGCCCTTTTTCTCGATCTTGCCGATATGGATTTCGCCCACTTCCTGCGTTTCGGACACATGGGTGCCGCCGCATGGCTGGGAATCCACCGCGCCATTTTCACCAATGGCGACAAGCCGGATGCGTCCGAGCCCGACAGGCGGGCGGACATTCTTCGATTTCACAATATCAGGATTGGCGAGAAATTCTTCATCGCTGATCCAGTTGATCGAAACCGGATCGTTGGCCTTGACCAGTTCCATGATCTTTTCGGTCACGAATTCCTTCGTGTAGGTCGGATCGGGCAGATCGAAATCGACACGGCTTTCATCCTCGCCCACCGCAGCACCGGTGATCGGAAACGGACAGGCGACTGACAACAGATGGCAGGCAGTGTGCATGCGCATCAGCTTATAGCGGCGCGGCCAGTCGATATGCAGGACGAGTGTTTCACCGACTGTCGGCACGGCCTGACCTTCGCCGGGCACGTGGACGATTTCATTCTTGTTTTCGCCGGTAACGGTCGCGGTAATCTCGATCCGCGATCCATCGGCGCGCTCGAAAAAGCCGATATCCCCCGGCTGTCCGCCGGAGGTCGCATAGAAATTCGTCTGGTCGAGAATAATGCCGCCGGTGTCGGTAATGGCGAGAACCTTGCCCTCCGCCGTTGAAAGATAGGAATCTTCACGGAAAAGCGCATCGGTCTCATAGGCCATTGTTTTATTCCTCGAACGGTATGTCTATCTCGGTTTTCGTTTCCAGCCAGCCCGGCACCGGCAGGTTCTTGCCGCGCAGGAAGGATGGATTGAACATTTTCGACTGGTAACGATTACCATAGTCGCAAAGCACCGTCACAATTGTGTGGCCCGGACCGAGATCTTTTGCAAGCCGGATCGCACCGGCGATGTTGATGCCAGAAGAACCGCCAAGGCAAAGCCCCTCATTCTCCACGAGATCGAACACAACGTCGAGCGCGTCGGCATCCGCAACGCGATAGGAGAAATCAGGTGTGAACCCTTCCAGATTGGCCGTGATACGCCCCTGCCCGATGCCTTCGGTGATCGAATCGCCCTCGGCTTTCAATTCGCCGGTCGTGTAATAGGAGTAAAGTGCCGCGCCATAAGGATCGGCGAGCGCGATCTTGATGTCGCGATTGTGTTCCTTCAAACCAAAGGCCGTCCCGACAAGCGTACCGCCCGATCCGACCGCCGCCACGAAACCGTCGACCTTGCCATTGGTATCGCGCCAGATCTCCGGCGCAGTGGTCTCGATATGCGCCTGACGATTGATTGGATTATCGAACTGGTTGGCCCAGATCGCGCCATTCGGTTCGGTTTTGGCGAGCTGTTCGGCCAGCCGCCCCGACAGTCGTACATAATTGTTGGGATTGCGATAAGGCGCTGCCGGAACTTCGATGAGTTCCGCTCCGAGCAGACGCAGCGCATCCTTCTTTTCCTGGCTCTGCGTTTCCGGAATGACGATGACCGTGCGATAGCCGAGCGCCTTGGCAACGAGCGTCAGGCCAATGCCGGTATTGCCTGCCGTGCCCTCAACAATGACACCGCCGGGGCGAAGCAGGCCGCGCTTTTCGGCGTCACGGATAATGTAAAGCGCCGCGCGGTCCTTGACCGACTGTCCCGGATTGAGGAATTCAGCCTTGCCGTAAATCTCGCAACCGGTGATTTCGGAAGCCTTCTTGAGACGAATCAATGGCGTGTTACCGATTGCGTCTAGAACCGATTGGAGCATAGCTTCCATCCTTCATCTTGGGCCGAATTGTTTGCCCGGAAAGTATGAGGAACTGCCCTGCCCTTCAAGGAAGGATGGAATAATTTTCCACACCAACTGGCAAACTCAATCCACAAAAGGCCATCCCAAAAGAAAAAGCCGCCCGAAATGGGCGGCTTTTGTAAAAGATGTTCCGAAAGACGGTTACGCAGCGCGCTGACCACCGCCGCCATTGCCTGTGCGGCGCTTGCGGCGGAATGGGCGCTTTGCCTTCGGTGCAGCTTCGCCAGTCGCATTGGCATGACCACCTGCGGAAGCGTGGTTGCCCCCACGATGTTCGCCCGGCTTCTGCGCTGGGCGACGATGCTGCTGCGGCGACGGGCCCTTGCGGTGCTGCGTCTTCTGCGGTTTGTCTTCGCCCACAATCGAAATGCGCGGCGCTGCCGTTGGCGCCGGAGCAAGCTTGACCGGAGCCTCCTTGATCGGAAGCTTGGTGCGGGTCACACGTTCTACTGCACGCAGCTTCGAATCCTCGGTCGCCTGATCGTACAGGGTGATCGAAGCGCCGCTTGCGCCATTGCGCCCGGTGCGACCGATACGATGCACGTAAGTTTCCGGCTCGTCAGGAAGGTCGTAGTTGACGACATGGCTGATGCCGGGAACATCAATACCGCGCGCGGCGATGTCGGTCGCAACCAGAATGCGTAATGTGCCATCGCGGAAACCGTTCAGCGCGCGCTGGCGGGCATTCTGCGACTTGTTGCCGTGAATGGCCGCAACGTCGAACTTGTCGCGCTCAAGGTGGCGCACAACCGCATCCGCACCATGCTTGGTGCGGGTGAAGACGATGACCGAGCGCATGTTCTTGTCGGCCAGCAGAGCCGACAGAAGACGGCGCTTTTCCTTGGTCGGCACAGGATGCACAACCTGGGTGATTTCGGCAGCCGTCGTGCCCTGCGGCGCAACTTCCACACGAACCGGATCACGAAGCAGGCTACCCGCAAGCGCCGCGATTTCCTTCGGCATGGTTGCCGAAAAAAGCGCGGTCTGGCGGTCGGCATGAGTTGCCTTGGCAATACGCTTCACATCGTTGATGAAGCCCATATCGAGCATGCGATCGGCTTCATCGAGCACCAGCCAGCGGGTCTGCGAAAGGTCAACCAGACCTTCGCGCATCAGATCCGTCAGACGGCCCGGCGTTGCGATCAGCACGTCAATGCCGGGCGCGATACGCTTGATCTGCGTCAGCTTCGATACGCCACCGAGCACGAGCGCAGTCGAGATATGCGCACTCTTGGAAACATTGCGGATCGTCTGTTCAATCTGGACGGCCAGCTCGCGGGTCGGTGCGAGGACAAGCGCACGCGCCGTCTTCGGGCGGCGCTTATCGCCCAGACCGATGATCTTTTGCAGGATCGGCAGGCTGAAAGCCGCGGTCTTGCCCGAGCCGGTCTGCGCAATGCCGAGAATGTCCTTGCCTTCCAGCTGCGGCGGGATGGCCTGCGTCTGGATCGGCTTCGGTTCGGTCATGCCAGCAGCTTCGACACCTTTAAGCAAAACGCCGGTGACGCCAAGAGCGGCAAAGCCGCTCGTATTTTCATTTGTCAATTCAATCTCTTTCGGCGGCACCGCACATCTGCGATCCGCTTTCAATGCCGGGAAAGCGCAACTTGCCCGAGCCAAATCTGTTTTTATGATAACGACGGGACGCCGGGAAAACCCCTGGCGACTTGCGCAGCCGTGCCCGAGCAAATCTCAGGTCCCCTCCGTTTCCAGACCATTCCGGAAGACAAAGGTGTGACGCAACAAGTCCAATGCCGGGAAAGCCGACAACTAACGTCGGCCCATGCGCCTGCCGCCCATATGGGGTGGTTTGAGCAAAAAAGCAAATGATTTCGTTTTCGCGTCTGATCCAAAAGCCATCATGCCGGTCTGCAAATGGCAATTTCTGCGCTTCCGGTGCTCACGTACGTTCAAGTACGCTGCGCTCCGGTTCTCGAAATCACCATTTTCGCCATGGCCTGTCGCCTTTTTGATTCAGACGCTTAGCTCCGGTTCAAATGATGAAATCAGCTAGAACCTGATTATCCGTAATGTCCTGATAAGCCCAACCGGCTTCACCGAATTTCTTTTCCAGGAGCTTGAAATTCGCGGCATCCTTCGTTTCGATGCCGATCAGCACCGAGCCGAAATTGCGCGCCGATTTCTTCAGATATTCGAAGCGGGCAATATCATCTTCCGGCCCCAGCAGATCGAGGAACGAGCGCAATGCGCCCGGACGCTGCGGGAAGCGGAAAATGAAGTATTTCTTCAAACCTTCAAAGCGAAGCGCCCTTTCGCGCACATCCGGCAGGCGTTCGAAATCAAAATTCCCGCCCGAAACGACAATCACGATGCGCTTGCCCTTGATTTCGCTTTTCTTGAAATCCTTCAGCGCGTCTATGCCCAAAGCGCCCGCTGGCTCCAGCACCACGCCCTCAATATTGAGCATTTCAATGATGGTCGCGCAGAGACGGTTTTCCGGAACCGTTATGACAGACTTTGCGTCGAAGCCTTTGAGAAGCTTGAAGTTTTCTTTGCCGATCTCGGCAACCGCCGCCCCGTCAACAAAATTATCGACATGGGCAAGCTTGATGCGCTTGCCGGCCTCAAGGCTGCCTTTCAGGCTTGCGGCGCCCTTCGGTTCGACAAAGCGAAACGCGGTTTTCCAGCCGAGATCGGAAATATACTGCGTCACGCCACCGGAAAGCCCGCCGCCGCCCACCGGCAGCAGAACCAGATCGGGCTTTTTGCCCTCCGGTAGCTGCCTTTCGATTTCCAAAGCGACGGTTGCCTGTCCTTCCACGATACCCGGATGGTCGAATGGCGGCACCATGACACCGTTGTTGCTGGCCGCAAATTCCTGCGAAGCGGCATAACAAACGTCGAAAATATCGCCGACCAGCTTGATTTCAATGAATTCAGCACCGAAAGCGCGGGTCTTGTCGATTTTCTGCTGCGGCGTGGTCACCGGCATGAAAACAACACCCTTGCGACCGAAATGGCGGCAAACGAAAGCGAAACCCTGCGCGTGATTGCCTGCCGAAGCGCAGACGAACACCGCGTTCTCATCAGTCGTTTTCACTGCCTTGGAAATGAAATTGAAAGCGCCACGAATCTTGTAGGAGCGCACCGGCGTCAGATCTTCGCGCTTCAACCAAATCTCCGCACCATATTTGCGGGAGAGATAATCGTTGAGCTGCAATTGTGTCTCGGGGAAAAGCGCACGCATTGCCTTTTCGGCCTGAGCCACGGATTTGACGAAGGCGGTCATACTTAAACTTTCTTCATTCCTACTCGATAGGGCTTATCGCTATACGGGTTTGCCCATGCAAACAAGGATGAAGCTATAAGCTTGGATGCAACTGCAATAATTAAAGCGATGGCGTCTCTTTTCTATTTTAGAACATGCAGATATTCGGAAATTCGCTGTTATTGCTGACAAGCTTTCTGTCTTGAAATCATCGCGCAAATCATGACATAGAAATCCAGTCGCTGCGGTCGTGGCGAAATTGGTATACGCAACGGACTTAAAATCCGTCGCCTTTTAGGCTTGCGGGTTCAAGTCCCGCCGACCGCACCACAATTTTTCATACGCAAAAGCCGCCGTGTTTTCTCGGCGGCTTTTGTTTTAATCAGATATCTCAGCCGTGCAGCTTGGCGGTGATTTCTGCAACACGCTTGCCCTGAAAACGCGCGCCTTCCAGTTCCTGTTCGGATGGTTGGCGCGAGCCGTCGCCATCTGCCGTCGTCGTCATGCCATAGGGCGCCCCGCCGCGCACGACATCATTGCCCATCTGCCCCTGATAGGCATAGGAAAGCGGCACGATGATCATGCCATGATGCTGCAACTGCCACTGCGCCGAAATCAGCGCGAGTTCCGCGCCGCCATGTTGCGTCGCCGTTGAAACCATCACCGAGCCAACCTTGTTGAGCAGCGCGCCCTTTGCCCACAGACCACCGGTCTGATCGAGAAAATTCTTCATCTGCGAGGCCATCATGCCATAGCGGGTCGCCGTGCCCAATATAATGGCGTCATATTCGACCAGATCGTTCGGCGATGCGATGGGTGCGTCCTGATCGACCTTGTAATGCGAGGCCTTGGCGACTTCGAGCGGCACCAGTTCGGGCACCCGCTTGATCGTGACCTCTGCGCCGCCTTCGCGCGCACCTTCTGCCGCAGCCTTGGCCATCTGCTCCATATGTCCATAGGACGAATAGTACAGCACCAGAACCTTTACCATCTGACGTCTCCGTTTTCGATTTTACGGAACCCCTTTTCCGCATTCACTCAACTAGAGAGCATTTTCATTTTGGAAAGGTGGACCAAGGGAGGAACATTTTGCCTTTTGCGAAAACCGGTTGCGGCTGGGTGCGGCTGAGGCTTAACTGTCGCCAGATTGAAATGGAGTCTGGGTATGACCGACACTTCGCAGCAGGCCGTCAGGGCTGCAATGCTCGCCATTGGCGACGAACTTCTTTCCGGGCGCACCAAGGATAAGAATATCGGGCATCTCGCCGATCTGCTGACGGCTGCGGGCATTGACCTCAAGGAAGTGCGGATCGTGCCGGACGAGGAAGACGCCATCGTTGCCGCCCTCAATGCCCTGCGTTCGAACTATGATTATGTCTTTACGTCTGGCGGCATCGGCCCCACCCATGACGACATCACCGCCGACGCTGTATCGAAAGCCTTTGGCGTGCCCTGCATCTATGATGAAAAAGCCATGAAGCTTCTCGGCGACAATTATGCGCGGCGGGGTCTGGAATTCACCGATTCCCGCAAGCGCATGGCCCGCATGCCAGAGGGTTCGGAACATATCGACAATCCGGTTTCTGCTGCACCGGGCTTTCATATCGGCAATGTTTATGTGATGGCGGGCGTGCCGTCCGTGTTTCAGGCCATGCTCGACAATGTTCTCCCTACGCTGCGGACCGGGCGCAAGCTGTTGTCGCGCGCGGTGCATTGCCCGTTCGGCGAAGGCGTCATCGGCGCGCCACTGGCCGAAATCCAGAAGCAGAACCCTGATACGATCATCGGTTCCTATCCGAAATTCGAAGGCGGGCGCTTCAGCACCGAACTCGTGGTGCGCGGCAGCGATCCGCAAAAGATTGATGCGGCAGTTGTCGAAATTGAAGCCATGATTGCCGGGCTGGTGGCTTCTGGCGCAAGCTGACAACTCTTTATGCCTTGCAACCTTTTGCCTACGCAACGCGTTGCTTTCTATGCTAAAATGGAAACACAGCTGGAAGGAGATCGGTCATGACCTACAAAACGGTGGTTGCCTATTCCCGGAGCGAGGCTGAACTGAAGCGGGTTCTGTCCGCCGTCGCGCTTTTGATGCGAAAAGTGCCCGACCTTCATGTCATCGGCCTCTATTCCATCCCCTCTCCCATCGTCTATGCCGATCCCAACGGCTTTATCGATCCAGGCATGTTCGAGCTGCACGACAAGCAGCACAAGGAACTCTCCGAGCGGCTGAAACACGTCTTTGAAGAAGAAATGCGCCGTCAGGATGCGCATTTCGAATTTCGTATCACCCGCTCGGAAACCGGCACCGCCGCTGATGGCGTGTTGACCTCCTGTCTCGGCGCGGAATTGCTGGTCGCGGGCCAGCCGGACCCCGATGATCCGGCTACCAATGACGAAACCGCCGACACGATTGTCTTCAATGCGAGCTGCCCTGTGCTGCTCGTGCCCTACGCACCCGTCTTGCCGCAATTGTCCCTTGACCGGATCGTCGTTGCCTTCAACGGCAAAAGAGAGGCCGCGCGCGCCGCTTTCGATGCGCTGCCCTTGATGAAACAGGCTGGACGGACGGAAATCGTCTGGGTCGATCCGCCGGAAGCCGAGGGCGAGGACGAAGCGCTCGCCGGAACCGAATTGGCCGAATCCATCGCCCGCCATGGCATTGAGGTCAACGTGACGCCGCTCGCCTCGCATGGGCGCTATGCGCAGGATGCGCTGCGGGAGCACATCGTTGCGGAACGTGCCGATCTGCTCGTCATGGGCGCCTATAGCCATTCGCGCCTGCGCGAGCTTGTTTTCGGTGGAGTGACGCGATCCATGCTGAATGACCTCCCCGTCCTGACACTGTTTTCTCGGTGACATGTCCGCTCATTCAGAGCGGGCAATTATCCCCAATTGGTGGCAATGAACGCCTTCAAGCCATAACAGACTTGCAAGATCGGTGTTTTTGCGGTTATCAGCACTACCCGGCGCTGACTGTGCCGGGTTGAAGAAACCTTTTCATAGTATTGCAGCCCCTATTATGGTGGGCGCAGATGGCGAAAGCGAAGGTCTACACAGTTCAGCGCGCTTGACGGTGGTCATCGCGCATTTTTGGTTTAGCCAGTCTGTGGCCACAGCCCACGGACTGTTCGATGGAGCGTTTCGATGTCCTTGCCCGATAAAGCCTTTCCCGTATCCTGGGATCAGTTCCATCGCGATGCCCGCGCGCTTGCCTGGCGCATTTCCGGCATGGGGCACGATTGGCGTGCGATCGTCGCCATTACGCGCGGCGGTCTGGTGCCTGCGGCCATTATCTGCCGTGAACTCGGCATCCGCCTGATTGAAACCGTCTGCATTGCCTCCTATCACGACTACACGTCGCAGGGCGAAATGCAAATTCTGAAGGGTATCGGCGACCAGCTTCTGGAAAATGGCGGTGAAGGCGTGATCGTCGTCGACGACCTCACCGATACCGGCAAGACGGCCGCAATCGTGCGCGAGATGATGCCGAAGGCGCATTTTGCAACGGTTTATGCCAAGCCGAAAGGCCGTCCGCTGGTCGATACATTCGTGACCGAGGTATCGCAGGACACTTGGATCTATTTCCCGTGGGATATGGGCTACACCTATCTGGAACCGATTGCAGGCGACAAGCGCGGATAGTTTTCGCTTAGCGCGCGCCCCGAAAAGTGTGAAACGGATTTCGGACATAAGGCGCGTTATGACAAACTGTTAGAGTGCCGATCTGATCCAATCAGATTGAAACGCGCTCTAACGCCCGATAGTAAATTCTAAATGCCAGCCTTACCGGCTGGCATTTTTTATTGTCCGTCACTGTTATCGCCCCAAGACCATTCAGAATGGAGGGATTTCTCAAAAAACCACGAAAGTTTTCAAGGATGTGCGAAAACGAAAAAAAGCGAAAACAAAAAAATGATATTTTTGCCGTATTCACGTGCTATAGAAAGCACATGAAATGACGCTGATCGCGCTCAGGTTCGGCGTTCGAAAACGATACGCCTCTCCTGTATTTTAATAGTAGCTTTAAAATAAAGGGCTTTTTTCCCCTTTGTAAGAACTGTTGCGTATTTGATCAGTTGTTATTTTGGCGAATCGTTCCATTTTAAGGAAAAGAGGGAAACCAGCAGTGAAGACGGCAGCCAAACAACTTATCGCAACGGAAAAGCGTATTCTTACGCCTTCTGGCCGTTTGCAGCAGGTTGCAGCCCTTGTCTACCGCCGCGAAATGGATGCCCTTCAGGTTCTCGTTATCACAAGCCGTGGCACGGGCCGCTGGATCATCCCCAAAGGTTGGCCGCAAGTCGGTCGCACGCTTGCGGAAACAGCCTTGCGCGAAGCCTTCGAAGAAGCAGGCATACGCGGCGATGTCTCCCCGGAACCCATTGGCAGCTATAATTACTGCAAGATGGATATGCCGCCCGAGCGGATCAACCAGTTTTCGGTGGCCGTTTACGCCGTCCGTTTCACCGGCCAGGAAAAAAGCTGGCCGGAACGGGATCAGCGCATCTGCGAATGGGTTTGCCCGCACGAAGCCGCCCGGCGCGTCGAAGAGACAGAGTTGAAGCAGATTCTTCTCCGTTTCGGTGATTCGGGTATGGTCGTCGCCGCCGAATAGCAGCGTCGTTTCCCCCTCAACGCTTTTTATCCATCGTCATTCGGCTTTGATGCGGCGTTTCCTGCGGCTATTCCAGCCATAGGGCCGTGTGATCCCCGTGGGCATCACGCTGACGGTGAAAATCGCGAGCGTCCAACGGCGGCATTTTTCGGCAATTGCAGCGTGAATGGCGGGGCCGGAAGAGGCATTTTGCTCAAAGCTTGCATTAGCAAGCGGCTTGATCCTGCTGTTTTTGCAAAATAATTGCCCTCCATATTTGGTTAAAAAGAGGTAAAAGCGTTTTAGCCGGCTTCGTTCACAAAAGCTTCTCTTCTCCCCGTTATCCACATTCGCCCCCAGCGACTGACGCACAATATCTAGCGTTAGACGCCTTACAACAAACCAATGCTTGACGCTCGCAGCCGAGTCGTTTTTTATGAACTTATCGTTGCGTAAGTGGCGTGGCCGGGCGTCTGAATAGCCGGTCTTTCTTTCAGGTTAGTCAAGTTCTGGAACGGGCGTTGCGCTTATTCAGCGTAGTTGTCGCTCCGGACTTCGTCGTGCCCGAATTCCGGGTCGGACCGCCTTTGGAGAAGCAGATGCAGCCACATGACGAAAGAGCGTTAACACTAGATTTAGTATTTGCGCTCATGCTTCTTACAAGATAGAGTATTTTTCGATCTGCTGATTTGTTGGTTTGCAATGCCCTGACGAGGATGGTTTCGACTGCCTTGGGGTGTTTTGTTGCGCGCCGGATACGGCAGAAGCAGGATTTTGGGGCCCCGGATATCTGCCGGTGTCCTCACCAAGAAGCCCTTCCCCGCAGTTGGGCTTTCGAAACAGAGACGCGGTACAGACAGCACGTGGCAGGCCATGGTGGAAACTCACCCTTGGGGCTACTATATATAGAACGTTTGGATGGAAAAGATGAAGATCGAACGCCGTTTCACGAAAGAGAATCAGTCGGCCTATGCGGACATCGCGTTTCGGACTGCGACCAGCGAGATCAAGAATCCCGATGGATCCATCGTATTCCGCCTGGAAAACATAAATGTACCGGCTCAGTTCAGTCAGGTTGCGGCCGATATCCTTGCGCAGAAATATTTCCGCAAGGCTGGCGTGCCTGCCCAATTGAAGAAAGTCGAAGAAAACGACGTTCCGTCGTGGCTGTGGCGCTCGGTCGCCGATGAGGATGCGCTGGCGTCGCTGCCGCAGAACGAGCGTTATGGCTCCGAAATGGATGCCTGTCAGGTTTTCGACCGTCTCGCTGGCACCTGGACCTATTGGGGCTGGAAGGGCGGCTATTTCGGTTCGGAAGAAGACGCTCTCGCCTTCCGCGATGAGCTTGCCTATATGCTCGCCACACAACGCGTCGCGCCGAACAGCCCGCAATGGTTCAACACCGGCCTGCATTGGGCTTATGGCATTGACGGCCCCGGCCAGGGCCATTTCTATGTCGACTGGCAGACCGGCAAGCTGACCAAATCCAAGTCATCCTATGAACACCCGCAGCCGCATGCCTGCTTCATCCAGTCCGTCGCTGACGATCTGGTCAATGAAGGCGGCATCATGGATCTGTGGGTGCGTGAAGCGCGCCTGTTCAAATATGGCTCCGGCACAGGCTCCAACTTCAGCCATCTGCGTGGCGAAGGCGAAAAGCTTTCCGGCGGCGGCAAGTCGTCGGGCCTGATGAGCTTCCTCAAGATCGGTGACCGCGCTGCGGGCGCCATCAAGTCGGGCGGCACCACGCGCCGCGCTGCAAAGATGGTCGTTGTCGACATCGACCATCCGGATATCGAGGAATATATCGACTGGAAGGTGAAGGAAGAGCAGAAGGTTGCTTCGCTCGTCACCGGTTCCAAGATCGTCAAGCAGCATCTGGCTGCAATCATGAAAGCCTGCGTCAACTGCGAAGCAGATAATGACGATTGCTTCGATCCGTCGAAGAACCCTGCCCTGAAGCGCGAAATCAAGGCCGCGAAGAAGAACCAGGTGCCGGAAAACTACGTCAAGCGCGTGATCCAGTTCGCGCGTCAGGGCTATACGGACATTCAGTTCAAGACCTACGACACGGACTGGGACTCGGAAGCCTATCTCACCGTTTCAGGCCAGAACTCGAACAACTCCGTCTCGCTGAAGGATGAATTCCTGCGCGCCGTCGAAAACGACAGCGACTGGAACCTGACCGCACGCAAGGACGGCAAGGTCATGAAGACGCTCAAGGCGCGCGATCTTTGGGAAAAGATCGGTTATGCCGCATGGGCGTCCGCTGATCCGGGTCTGCACTACAACACCACCATGAACGACTGGCACACCTGCCCGGTCGCAGGTCCGATCCGCGCCTCCAATCCGTGCTCGGAATATATGTTCCTTGACGATACGGCCTGTAATCTGGCGTCGATCAACCTGCTCACCTATCGCAACAAGGACGGTTCGTTCGACATTGCAGCTTACGAGCACACGGCCCGCCTGTGGACCATCGTTCTCGAAATCTCGGTGATGATGGCGCAGTTCCCGTCCAAGGAAATTGCCCGCCTCTCCTACGAATACCGCACGCTCGGCCTCGGCTATGCCAATATTGGCGGCCTGCTGATGACCTCCGGTATTCCTTATGACTCCGATGAAGGCCGCGCCATCTGCGGTGCGCTGACCGCGATCATGACCGGTATTGCCTATGCAACCTCCGCTGAAATGGCGAAGGAACTGGGCACCTTCCCAAGCTACGAACCAAACGCCGAACATATGCTGCGTGTCATGCGCAACCATCGTCTGGCCGCTCATGGCAAGACGGAAGGTTATGAAGGCCTCGCCGTCAACCCGGTGGCGCTAATTGCCGAAGACTGCCCGGATCAGGATCTGATCACCCATGCCCGCGCGGCCTGGGACAAGGCGCTGGAACTTGGCGAAAAGCATGGCTACCGCAACGCCCAGTCCACCGTTATCGCGCCAACAGGCACGATCGGCCTCGTCATGGACTGCGACACGACCGGCATCGAGCCTGACTTTGCACTGGTGAAGTTCAAGAAGCTGGCCGGTGGCGGCTACTTCAAGATCATCAACCGCGCCGTGCCGGAAGCACTCCGCACGCTCGGTTATTCGGAAAGCCAGATCGCCGAAATCGAAGCCTATGCTGTCGGTCACGGCAACATCAATCAGGCACCGGGCGTCAATCCTTCGTCGCTGCGCGGCAAAGGCTTCACCGATGAGAAGATCGAAGCCCTGAATGCAGCGCTCAAGAGCGCCTTCGACATCAAGTTCGCTTTCAACAAGTGGACGCTTGGCGAAGACTTCTGCAAGGACGTGCTGAAACTCACCGACGAACAGCTGAACGACTTCTCGTTCGAAATGCTGCCAGCGCTCGGTTTCTCCAAGAAGGACATCGAAGCCGCCAACATTCACGTTTGCGGCGCGATGACCCTCGAAGGCGCACCGTTCCTCAAGGAAGAGCATTACGCGGTTTTCGATTGCGCCAATCCATGCGGCAAGATCGGCAAGCGCTATCTGTCGGTCGATAGCCACATCCGCATGATGGCTGCCGCGCAGCCGTTCATTTCGGGCGCGATCTCCAAAACGATCAACATGCCGAATGACGCGACCGTCGAGGACTGCAAGAACGCTTACATGCTGTCCTGGAAGCTGGCTCTGAAGGCCAATGCGCTTTATCGCGACGGTTCCAAGCTCTCGCAGCCGCTCAACGCAGCGCTGATCTCGGATGATGAAGACGAAGATGATGCAGTCGAAGCGCTGATCGAAGCACCGGCAGCCGCTCGTGCCGTTCAGGTGACGGAGCGCATCGTCGAGAAGGTGATCGAGAAGATCGTGCATGAGCGCGAAAAGCTTCCGAACCGTCGTCAGGGCTATACCCAGAAGGCCGTCGTCGGCGGACACAAGGTCTATCTGCGCACCGGCGAGTTCGGTGACGGGCGCCTCGGCGAAATCTTCATCGATATGCACAAGGAAGGCGCTGCTTTCCGTGCGATGATGAACAACTTCGCCATCGCCGTGTCGCTCGGCCTGCAATATGGCGTGCCGCTGGAAGAATATGTGGAGGCATTCACCTTCACCAAGTTCGAACCGGCTGGCATCGTCATCGGCAATGACGCGATCAAGACCGCAACGTCGATCATCGACTATGTGTTCCGCGAACTGGCCGTGTCCTATCTGGGCCGCAACGATCTCGCCCATGTTGACACGAGCGATTTCTCGAACACAGCGCTTGGCAAGGGCATCAAGGAAGGCAAGACCAATCTGGTCTCGACCGGCTGGACGCGCGGCTACAAGCCGACACTGGTGACCAATACGGCACCGGGCGGCAGCGAAGCCAAGGGTTCGACTGCATCGGCGCCGCAGGCTTCGAATGTCACGACTTTGAAGTCGAGTGCTACCCCGGCTGGTCGCCCGGCGACCATCGGTCTGGTGACGGAAGGTGCAACGGCTTTCAAGCGTGAGTTTGAAGAGCAGACCGCTCCGGTACAGCAGCAGGAAACCTCAGCTGCAACGGAACTGTTCTCAGACAAGGCTGCTGCCGACGCTGCTTCGGCCCGTGCTGAAAGCGCCAACTCGGCAAAGAAGCTCGAAGCGGACCGCCGCATCAAGTCGATGATGCAGGGTTACACCGGCGACAGCTGCACGGAGTGCCAGAACTTCACCATGGTGCGTAACGGCACCTGCCTGAAGTGCGACACCTGCGGCGCGACGAGCGGCTGCAGCTGATCGAGCGACGGGGGAAACCGCGAGCATTTTTATTGAGATAAAAGAGCGCCCTTCGGGGCGCTCTTTCTATTTGTGATGAGCGAAAACAAGCCGTACATTCCGTTTCGAAAACAAATGATCTTCGATAATTTGTCGGCTCATTTCCAGGGCCGACTGATCCCCAATCCGGTTCTGTGAGGACGCGATGAAAGCGATTGTCATCCACGCTGCAAAGGACTTGCGTATTGATGAGCGCGAGCTCGAGATGGCCGGTCCGGGAGAGGTTGAAATCCGTCTCGCGGCTGGCGGCATATGCGGCTCGGACCTGCATTATTACAATCACGGCGGTTTCGGCACCGTGCGCGTCAAGGAACCGATGATCCTCGGACACGAGGTTTCCGGCCATATTGCAGCACTTGGCGAAGGGGTTTCCGGGCTCGCCATTGGCGATCTGGTCGCCATATCGCCGTCCCGCCCCTGCGGCCACTGCGAATATTGCCACAAGGGGCTGCCCAATCATTGCTTCAACATGCGCTTTTACGGATCGGCTATGCCCTTCCCGCATATTCAAGGCGCGTTCCGCGAACGGCTTGTCGCAAAAGCCAGCCAATGCGTGAAAGCCGACGGCCTCAGCGCCGGTGAAGCAGCAATGGCAGAACCGCTCTCGGTCACCCTGCACGCCACCCGCCGTGCAGGCGAGATATTGGGCAAGCGCGTGCTGGTGACAGGTTGCGGCCCGATCGGCACGCTTTCGATCCTCTCTGCCCGCCGCGCAGGCGCTGCTGAAATCGTCGCAGCGGATATTTCCGGGCCAGCGCTTGATTTTGCCCGCAAGGTCGGCGCGGACCGCACCGTCAACCTATCGGAGAACCCGGATGGTCTGGCGGAATACGCTCAGAACAAGGGTTCATTCGACATTTTGTACGAATGCTCCGGTGCAGCATCCGCCCTTGTGGCGGGCATACATGCCATCAGGCCGCGCGGCGTTATCGTGCAGCTTGGCATGGGCGGCGAAATGAACCTGCCGATCATGACGATCACAGCCAAAGAACTCGATCTGCGCGGCTCCTTCCGCTTCCACGAGGAATTCGCCATCGCGGTCAAACTCATGCAGGATGGGCTGATCGACGTCAACCCCCTCATCACGCAGACGCTGCCCCTTTCCGATGCGCTGCGCGCCTTCGACATTGCGTCGGATAAAACGAAGTCGATGAAAACCCAGATCGCATTCAGCTAGAGCATTTCCAGCAAAAGTGCGTAGCGGATTTGCGTGGGATAATGTGTAAAAACAAATAGATAGAACGGCCCCTCGATTCCGTACTAACCGGAACCGCTCTAAAGAATTTCAGGAGAAGATATGAGCGTCCAACTCTTCGATCTGACAGGCAAACGCGCGCTTGTGACCGGCTCGTCTCAGGGGATCGGCTATGCGCTGGCAAAAGGTCTCGCCGCCGCCGGTGCCGACGTCGTCCTCAACGGTCGCGATGAGGCAAAGTTGAAAGTCGCTGCCGACAGCCTCAGCGTAAAGCACATGCTGGCCTTCGACGCGACGGATCACGACACCGTCCGCGCGGCAATAGACGGGTTCGAAGCAGATGTCGGCGCCATCGACATTCTCGTCAACAATGCGGGCATGCAACATCGCACCCCGCTTGAAGACTTTCCAGCCGATGCCTTTGAGCGCTTGCTGAAAGCCAACGTGTCTACCGTGTTCAATGTCGGACAGGCGGTCGCCAGACATATGATAAAGCGCGGAACGGGCAAGATCATCAACATTGCCAGCGTTCAGACCGCGCTCGCAAGGCCCGGCATCGCGCCTTATACCGCGACCAAAGGTGCCGTTGGCAATCTGACCAAGGGTATGGCCACCGACTGGGCGAGATATGGCTTGCAATGCAACGCCATTGCTCCGGGATATTTCGACACGCCGCTCAACGCCGCGCTCGTTTCAGACCCGGCTTTCTCAAGCTGGCTTGAAAAGCGCACGCCTGCGGGCCGCTGGGGAAAGGTTGACGAACTCGTTGGCGCCTGCATTTTCCTTGCGTCTGGCGCGTCCTCTTTCGTCAATGGCCATGTGCTTTATGTCGATGGCGGCATCACCGCATCCCTTTGAAGGTCAAAGACTGTAGCTATTCACATCCGGATGACCGATCTGTGAACAATTCAACCGGATCGGCATCCGCTAAATACACTCTCTGCGGTTGATTTACGAGCCACACCGCATTATTTCGCAATAGATCTCGATGATACAATCATCAAAACTGTATCAGTCTTTGAACGGCGTCCATCAAAACGCACGAAAACTCGTTTCGGGAAAATCTATTGTCGGAATTCTTTGTTAAATATCCGTGGGCGGAGACGCTCACGGCACTCGGCGGATTGTTTCTCTCCGCATTCATCGCAAATTTTCTGATCAAGGCGATCCTGCTCAAGCTGCTCGACCGGCTCGTTCAGAAGACTTCATTCGGTCAGGATGAAGAACTGAAACGCCACAGCGTCATCAGCCGTCTGGCCAATATCGTTCCAGCCCTGATCATTTCTTCCGGCATTCTGGCGATACCGGGGTTGCCGGATACGGCAATCACCGTCATTCGCAATGTCGCGATCGCCTTCATCATTCTGACGCTCGCCCTCGCGGTCAATTCAGCATTGGGTGTGGTCGACACGCTTTATCATCGCCGCCCAGAGGCCCGTTATCGGCCCATGAAGGGCTATATTCAGGTCGGCAAGCTGGTCGTCTATATCATCGCTGCCGTCCTCATCATTGCAACCCTGCTCGACAAGTCGCCGGTTATTCTGCTGTCCGGTGTGGGTGCCATGGCTGCGGTACTGATACTCGTTTTTCAGGACACATTGCTCTCACTGGTCGCCAGTATGCAGATCGCCTCTTCCAACATGGTTCGTGTGGGCGACTGGATCGAGATGAAAAATCTCGACGCCAATGGCGATGTGACCGAAATCGCGCTTTATACGGTCAAGGTGCAGAATTTCGACAGAACAATCACCACCATTCCGATCCGCAAGCTCATCACCGAACCGATGAAGAACTATCGCGGCATGCAGGAATCGGGCGGCCGCCGCATCAAGCGCGCGCTCTTTATCGACCAGAATTCAATCCGCTTCCTGACCGACGACGAACGCGCGAAAATGGCGTCAGTGGACTGGCTGGCCGACTATCTGCCAAAAAAGGCGAAGGAAATCGCCGAATGGAACAACAAGCTGGGTGACCGCGCCAAAAACCCGGTCAATACGCGCCGTTTCACCAATATCGGCACTTTCCGCGCCTATGTGGAAAACTATCTGCGCAACCATCCCGGCATCCATAAAGGCATGACGCTGCTGGTGCGCCAGATGGACCCAACCCCGGCAGGCTTGCCACTCGAAATCTACTGCTTCACCAACACCACCGTCTGGGCCTCATTCGAGCAGATACAGTCCGATATTTTCGACCACCTTTACGCGGTGCTGCCGGAATTCGGCTTGAGCGCTTTCCAGAACCCAAGCGGCAAGGATTTCCGCAAGCTGGTGGTGGCTGAACCAGGTTCTAACGAAGAGCTTCGATGATCTGCGCATCAAGGTTCTGAACGCTATAGCCGGAGCGGGATGGCGTAAGTCCCAGACGCACCACAGAAAGATGCAAGGACGGTACGATCATGACGGTTTGTCCGTCATGGCCGGACATCCAGAAAGCATCATCGGGAATGCCATCCTCGCCCGCTTTGGCACCGCCGGACTGCAACCAGACCTGCGCAGAACCGTAACGGCCATCCGAGGCCGCTGACGGTTTGCGCATGAACGCCACGAAATCAGCTGGCAGTACCTCCCTTCCATCGAGCTTCCCGCCCTCTGCCAGAAACGCTCCGAGACGGGCCCAATCGCGCGCGGTCGCGTACATATAGGACGACCCGGCAAAGACGCCCGACGCGTCGGTTTCCAATAGGGCGCTGCTCATGCCGAGTGGTTCGAACAAGGCGATGCGCGGATAGACCAAAGCCGCATTCCGGCTGTCGAAACTATTCATGAACAGCCTCGACAGAATATTCGCGGTCCCGCTCGAATAGTTGAATTTCGTTCCAGGTGCTGCTTCCAGTGGCAGCGAAGCGGCAAATCCCGCCATGTCCTTTTCCAGAAACAGCATGCGGGTGACATCTGCCACTGCGCCATAATTCTCGTTGAAGCGCAGCCCGCTTTCCATCGCCATCAGATTGGCGATGGTGATTCTGGCGCGCTCATCGTTCTGCCATTCCGGTAGAAGATCGCTTTTGGCCAGATCCATGCGGTTTTCCCCAATGCGCATCCCAATGAGCGTCGCCATGACCGATTTTGTCATCGACCAACCAAGCAGCGGCGTGTCGGCATTGAAGCCCTCGCCATAGGTTTCGGCGATGAGTTGACCGTTGTGAATGACCGCGATGGCCCGCATGCCGGCGCCTGCCAGTTCCTTATCCTCGATAACGCTCTGCACCTTATCTGAGATCGCCACGTTCAGCGGTTGCGATGACGCTTGTGCAGCTTCATCGCTGCCGACGCTGCGGCTATCTGTCGATTGAACGTTGGCGCAACCCTGACCGGGGAGAAACACAGCCTTGCTGGGGGCAAAAAAGCCGAAAATCCGGACAGTTACGGTGTCAGTGTCATCATCAACGGCCACATTGAGGAATTTCAGCAGCGGGTTTCCCGGTGCCTGAACATCGTCTGCGAGTACCGCATCGGCGTCTCGTTTGGCGATAAAGACATTGGAACACACGATCTTGGCCGCATAACCCGTGCCCACCCGCAAAAGCTCCGGCGGGTTGAAACCGAGCCATGATGCCGCGCCGACTAACAGTAGAACAACCAAACCGACGAGAAACGTGAGAAATCGCTTCAAAAACTTCGACATGAAATACCGTTTTCTTTCAGGGCAAACCTGCCCGAGCAGGGCAATATCCAAATCTCAATCTTGCGGTATGTTTCTGTGAAACGCGATTGCAGTCAATTACCATCCGACAACAGACCAACTAAAAAGGGGCGCTGCTGCGCCCCTGATTCTATCGATTGGAACTGGCCGGACCATTCCACCGGCTGCTGTGATGCCGGTAATGCCCGCGATAGTAATCGCGCTTGTAGTGACGGTGCGACCGCCAGCGATGATCGCGGTAATGGCGACGATCAGACCGCCAATGGTCTCTTCTGTGGTAATGCCGCTTCTTCCAGTGCTTACGCGAATGGTAGCCGCGATGATCGCGAACCTGTTCCACATTGGAGGTTACGCCGGGCTTAGCGAGATTTGCCACTGGTGCGGCGGAAGCCGCGCCAACTCCCACCAACAAGCCAACACCAACAATACCTGCAATAAGTCCACTAAAGAGCTTCATTCTGTGTACTCCTCTTGATGGGAAGCATCATGAAACCTAGCGCATGAACTCAAAATGAACAGATTGAACTTTTCAAACATCTGTGATGATCTTAAAAGCCGTTCAATTTATTCTTCAAGAATTTTTTACACCGATAATAATTGGTTATCGCAGCGGAAAAACCGTGAAATTTCCAGCAACCAAACGTTACAAAACTTCGATTGAGATGAAATCAGACCACGGTAAATTGTTTCGTGGCGGTCCAAGCATCCGCCGGCTGGAAGACATACCAGTCTGTTAATTTGCGTGTTGCCCCCAATTAGCACGCAATTGACACGGGAGACGCCACGCTGCCCTTGTTGCGCGTCTCCCGCTCCACTCTTCGGTGCAACCTCTACGGGTTCATTTTTCTGCCGTCTTTATGCAATCATGTCGCCAGGCGCTTCGTTGCATTAGCGTTGAAGCGCACCCCGGCGTCATTATGCACCAAACACAAACGTCGGGGTTTCTCCTGTCTGATTCCCCTCCCCGCACATCAGGTCATCACGCGCCTTGGCATCAAAACGATGAACAATCCTGCCGCTCGTGCGTTAGTCACCTGTTCCCAATGTAAAACGGAGGAAATCCCGATGGACTGGAATCGTGTTGAAGGCAACTGGAAACAGGTCAAAGGTAAGATCCAGGAACAATGGGGCAAGCTGACAGACGATGATCTCGACCAGATCAGCGGTCGCCGCGAACAGCTTGAGGGTAAGATTCAGGAGCGGTACGGAGTCGCGAAAGACCGCGCCAAATCCGAAATTGATGACTGGTATAATCGACAGCAATGGCTTTCATGAATGAAACCCCGCCACGGCGGGGTTTTTTCTTAGGCTACGCTTCACGCACGGACGCAACACTGTTCTGCATGCGCCCGTCTTGAGCCCGCCCGACTTTCCCGGTATCCAAGAGCTGAGACTGTTCGATGTTCTGCTGCGCAGGGGTTTTAAATGTCGCATAAACTGAATGTTGCTGCTTGTGCATTGGCGCTTCCTGCGCTGGCATCCTGCACGTCGCCTTCAGCCAGCGTCAATCCGCCGAAGCCGCCAGTCGATCCGACACCTATCCTCGGCACCTGGTGCAGCAATAATGACAAGCGCTTCACAATTTCGCAGGAGCGCTTCGACAGCCGCGACATGCAGTGTACCGTCATGAAGCTCGACAATTACAAAGGAACGTTCACGCTCAATCTGGTTTGCGAAAACGACCAACAGCAGGCCAGTGAAAACGTGACCATCACGCCGATTGGTGACGCAGTGGAAATCGTATTCCTGTCGAAAGGCGTGCGCCACACGCGGGCCAACCGTTGCGGGCCTGCCCCTTCTGCGCCTGTTGTGGCGCCTGCGCCATCCGAGCCCACCCCGGCCTCTCCGGTCGTACAATAACAGATAGCCAGCACGACACCGCTGCACGGTTGAGAATTCCGGGCTTGCTCGGAGTTTCGCAGCAGCGTGCGTGCTATTTTTCCGCCGGTCTAAATCGCATGCGGGCGACGACCGGCGCAGGTTTCCTCATGAAACAGGAAAAAATGTCGGAACGATCCTGAAATCAAACCGTTAGGACTATGAACACTCAATGCAGAAAGGAGAGCAGTTATGTTTAGAACGACACTTCTGACGGCAGCGTGTGCACTCTTGATTGGTGCTCCAGCCCTTGCGCAGACGGCGGCTCCCACCGCGACAACGCCCGGCACAGATGCGCCAGCACAACAGGATCTGCCTGTTTCCACCAAGAACATGTTCGGCACAGCACCCTCGCCCGACAACAACAAGATCGGCTTTGTCGAGCCTAAGGAAGGCGAAGTTCTCGTCTCAAGCTTCATTGGCCGCAGCGTTTATGAAAGCGATGCCAATGATGCAAAATCCATCGGTAAGCTGAATGACCTGATAGTCAGTGCTGATGGTTCGGTTGTAGCAGCCGTGATCGGCGTCGGCGGCTTCCTTGGCGTCGGTGAGAAGGACGTGGCCGTAAGCCCGGATGTCTTGCAGCTCGCGACCCGTAGCGACGGAAACACCTGGCTGGTTCTCAGCGCAACGAAGGACCAGTTGACCGCAGCGCCTGCTTTCGACCGCTCCAAGGTCTTCACCAATGGCGTGGCCGATCCAAACGCAGCCAAGGAAAGCGAGGCTCCGGCCAGCGGTGAGACGACTACCCCGGCGACACCCGCAACGCCTGCCCCGGCTCAATAAAAGCTGACCAAATGGCAGCTATGGCCCCGATCTGTGATAGGTTCGGGGCCATAACCGATTCAGCGGACCTTTCTCACAAAGGCCCGCACTTTTATCCATTGGGCTCAATCGGAGGCTACGCCAATGAAGAAAGCTGTTCTCATCTGCATCGCGGCATTGTCGGCCAGCAGCTTCGCCGCAATCAATTCCGTTGAGGCCTCGACCTCTCCCAAGCAGCGCGCCGCCGAAGTCAAGGCCGTCATCGACGCGGTCTCTCGCGAACTGCCGAAGAACCCGATCAATACGGTTATGTATATCCGGGCGAATAATTTCGAGGTTCTCGCCGGCACCTGCACCGTGCGCGCGCATATCGTCTCTTCCAAGCCCACCGCGTCGGACAAAGGCGACAAGATCAAGGTCCGCCTCAACCGGCAGCGTTGCGCACGCTAGAACGCATTCTGAAGCGCCTGCGTTTGTAAGAGATTGCTTATTGTTAATGTCGCTCAATATGGCGGATTAAGCGTATCCGTGCGATAGTATCGGCCATGAGAACAAGGGCGCTAATAAGAACACGGCATACCGCTCTGATGGCGGTCAGGGTGCTGTGTCTTATCGTGCCGATTATTGTCGCCCTCACCGCCCTCATGCTTATCGCCAAATATGACGACGACAGGAATATCGTGACGAATACCGGCGTTGCAGGCGCGACGATGCCGAACGGCAACTGAACGATTTTCGCAATGCATTTGGGCGGTTGGAAAATGGTGGGCGCGTCCAGGAAGACGTAATGAGAGTTTGCCCCGCGTAACGGGGCAAATCCCTCAACCGCCGAAAGATGATGTTTTCCCTCCGCGATTCGCCGAACCAAAGCTCAACGTAGGTTTTTTATTGCCGCTCGCAACAATGGTCGCGGTCGATTTATCGGACTTCACTGTCTGGGTATCTATGTTTCCGTTGATCGGTGCAGCTGCAAATGCAGTTCCTGCCGTCATGAATGCACCAACGGCTAACAAAGCTATGGTCTTCATGGTTCCTCCTTTGCTGGCCCTGCCAGCTGACGCCGAAAATACGATGAGATCATGCGGGCGTTGACGCACCATCCGGTGTCACGAAACGCTAGATTTCATTTAAATGGTATACGGCACTTGTCGTATTTCGGCATGGCTGAACGCAGAAAATAAGCGCCCCGTACCACATGATGGACGCTGCGGACGCATTAGGGCTTGATTTGTGGCAATAAATGGTGGGCGCGACAGGGATTGAACCTGTGACCCCTCCCGTGTGAAGGGAGTGCTCTACCGCTGAGCTACGCGCCCTTAGAGGCACATATGTGCTCAATCAAGGTGACGCGGATATACGTTCCCGCTCAGGGCAAAGTCAAGCATGACAACACTTATTTCCCAAATGATTTTCCCTACCGAAAACCGTCCGGGTAGACCCAACGAAAATGGCGACTATCGAACGATAGCCGCCATATCCAAGGATTAAACATCCCTACTTCTGACAGATACCAGCGGCGTAACGCCGATTAAATTGCTGCCAGACGCGAAGCCACCGTCTTGTCGGATGCCTTCTGCATGCCCGAGTCGCGATCATAAACGTCACTGTAATAACGAATCTGGCCATTCGCATCCGGCCATGCCGTGAAATAGGAAATATAGACCGGCACCGGCTCCGGCACCTTGATGCCGCGCTCGTTCTTGCCGAAATATTTCTCCAAATCACCGACTGGCTTGCCGAGCACTGCCGCAGCCATATCACGTGGGCGTTCCAGACGAATGCAGCCATGGCTCAGCGCACGCATGTCGCGGCCGAAATAGGACTTTGCCGGCGTATCATGCATGTAGATATCATGTTCGTTCGGGAACAGGATTTTCAGTTCGCCCAAGGCATTGTCGAGGCTCGGCTTCTGACGAATACCGACATGCGCCTTTCCCGAAGCAACCGCGCTCCAATTAACGGCGCTCGCCGAAACCTTCTTGCCGCCGACATAGACTTCATAGCCGTTGCGGTCGAGATAGCTCGTGTCGCGCATGACCTTCGGCAGCATTTCGTTCAGAATAATTGAACGCGGCACACCCCAGGACGGATTGAAGACGACGGTTTGCACCTTGTTGTAGAAGAAATAGGTCTGATGGGTCGGCGAGCCAATCACCACATTCATACCCAGCTTTTCCTGGCCGCCTTCGAAATATTCAGCGCGGTATGCGGGCTGGTTGACCATTACATAGCGCGTGCCGAAATCATGCGGCAGCCAGCGCAGACGTTCCATCGAATAGAGAATACGGTCGCGCTTGACGGATGATTGCTCACCCTGCAACGCCGAAATCGTGTTTCGTCCGATAACCCCATCGGGCGCGCCGCCTGAAAGCTTCTGATAGTCCTTGATCGCGGAAACAAGTTCCGGATCGTAAAGGCTCGTATCGGCATGGGCCTGCAACACATCGCGGTGCTTTTCCAGATAATCAGCAGGCGCGTGTTTGGTAATCAGGGCAACCACCTTGCTCAACTGGTCGCTCGTGTCGCCCGGACGAATGACGCCGTCGAGCGACACGCGAATGGGTTCGCCCGTCGGTGCATCTGTCTGGGACAAAGCCTGCTTCAAAGCCGCATATTGCGCATTATCCGGCTGGAACCCGTGCAAATAGGCGGATGCATCCGCTTCACCGGCCAGTCTTTCCAGCACAGTTTTGGGATCGACGCGATCACGCGGCAGGTCGTGGAAACCGCTCAGGCGGTCGGCGATCACGCGTCCCTCGCCTGCATCCATCGCATAGCGCAATGCCCGGGCCGACATGCGAACTTCAAACTCTGCCAGCTTCTGCTGACGTTCCGCATTCTGCGACGGATCGAAATTGTCCGAAGGGATCGTGACTGCATATTCATCCGGATTGAGACCGTCTTCGCCAGCGCGTGCGAAGAAAGCGGCTACGGCCTTGGCGCGGTCAAGCACCTTGCCGTCGGCAGACCACATGAAAGAACGGTTGGTCGAATAATAGGAAACAATCGCTTCAGCGATTGGCTTTTCAGCCTTCACATCAACCGACTTCAGATAGTCCATGGCGGCGTCGAAAGCGCGGTTGCCAGCCGTTTCGGTCGTATCAGGCGCCTTTTCCACACGGATCGGCGACATGCCGGATGTCAGTGGATCAACAGTTGGCGCAGAGGTTGCCGCAGTCACCTGCAGATCGAGCGCGCTGAAATCGATCTTGATCAGCGTTTCCGGCTTGTAATCATAAATCTCCGGCCCCTTGACCGTCACACGCTGCGCGGGCGGAGCGATACGCGTGCGCGCTGCCGGTGCGGCGGCAGCTGGTGCTGCTTTTATGCGCGGCGCGGCCGCTGCGGGTGGAAGCGGTGCTACGGGCTGCTCGGCCTGTTGGCGGCGCTGTTGAAACAGCTCGAAAAGTGAATTTGCTGCCTGTGCCTGCGTGACCGGGAACAAGGCCGATGCGGCAAGAGCCAGTACCATCGCATTGCGGATATAAGACCCGCTGGTGCGATTTTTCTTTGCATCCATCTGCGCGCGCCGAGAAAACTGCATTTCAACCGCCAAAGTTAGCATGTCCGCCGAAAGGCGAATCCGTCTCAATCATTTCGCGTAGATTTTATGAATCTCGTATAGAAAGTTTTAACGCTAATGCCACTTCTTTCAATTTCTTGCTCGAAAATAATCACAAAACTTTGAGGGAGGCGCATCCGCGCAACAGCTGTCCCGCAAGGGATGCCGCTCGCCATTCCCCTCATTGCGCAATGTGCCGCAGTGGATTCCGCCTCTCATCGCGCTAAAAGCCCCTCAGAATTAACCCCGGACGCTGCCCGGTAATCCGGGTTTTGAGCAACATACGTGCAGGCTGGCGATCTCGCGATTTCTGGCCGGTGCGGCAGGCAAGCAAGCGAGGTACCACGATGGCAGAAGCAAGCGCCGCCGATCTCTTTCCTCTTGGCGAAGACACCACCCCTTACCGCAAACTAACCTCCGACCATGTTTCGGTCGATACGTTCAAGGGTCAGGAAATTCTGACCGTCGACCCGGAAGGTCTGCGTCTTCTGTCCGAGGCGGCATTTGCCGACATCAACCATCTGCTGCGTCCCGGCCATTTGCAGCAGCTTGCCAAAATCATGGAAGACCCGGAAGCGACCGACAATGATCGCTTCGTCGCCTATGATCTTCTGAAAAACGCGAATATCGCCGCAGGCGGCGTCCTGCCGATGTGTCAGGATACCGGCACCGCGATCATCATGGGCAAGAAGGGCCGTCGCGTCTGGACAGAAGGCGGCGATGCCGATGCGCTCGGCAGCGGCGTGCTCGACGCCTATAACAAGAAGAACCTGCGTTATTCGCAGCTGGCGCCGCTGTCGATGTTCGAAGAGAAGAACACCAAGAACAACCTGCCTGCGCAGATCGACATTTATGAAGAAGGCGAAGACGCCTACAAGTTCCTCTTCGTGGCAAAGGGTGGCGGCTCAGCCAACAAGACGTTCCTTTATCAGGGCACGCCTTCGCTGTTGACCCATGACCGGATGATCGACTTCCTCAAGGACAAGATCCTGAGCCTCGGCACGGCGGCCTGCCCGCCTTACCATCTCGCTATCGTCATCGGCGGCACGTCAGCCGAGATGAACCTCAAGACGGTCAAGCTCGCCTCGACGCGTTATCTCGACAGCCTCCCGACGGCGGGTTCGGAAACTGGCCATGCGTTCCGCGATCTGGAAATGGAAGCCGAAATCCACAAGCTGACCCAGTCACTGGGCGTCGGCGCGCAGTTCGGCGGCAAATATTTCTGCCATGACGTGCGCGTCATCCGTCTGCCGCGCCATGGCGCATCGCTGCCGATCGGTATCGGCGTGTCCTGCTCGGCAGACCGTCAGGCCAAAGGCAAGATCACCAAGGAAGGCATCTTTCTGGAACAGCTGGAGACCAATCCCGCGCAATACATGCCGGATATCGACGAAGAAAAGCTCTCCTCGCATGTGGTGAAGATCGACCTCAACCAGCCGATGGCCGAAATCTTGAAGGAGCTGTCCAAGCATCCCGTCAAGACACAGCTTTCGCTGACTGGCCCGATTATCGTCGCCCGCGATCTGGCACATGCGAAAATTCGCGAACGGCTGGAAAACGGCGAATCCATGCCGGATTATTTCAAGAACCACCCGATTTATTATGCCGGTCCGGCCAAGACTCCCGCTGGTTATGCATCGGGTTCGTTCGGCCCGACGACGGCTGGGCGCATGGATTCCTATGTCGACCAGTTCCAGTCGTTTGGCGGCTCCATGGTGATGCTCGCCAAGGGTAACCGTTCGCGTCAGGTGCGCGAAGCCTGCGGAAGCCATGGCGGTTTCTATCTCGGCTCCATTGGTGGTCCCGCCGCCCGTCTGGCGCAGGACTGCATCAAGAAAGTGGAAGTGGTCGAGTATCCAGAACTCGGCATGGAAGCCATCTGGCGCATCGAAGTGGAAGATTTCCCAGCTTTCATCGTCATCGACGACAAGGGCAATGATTTCTTCAAGGAACTCAACCTGGGTTGATCTGGCCCGATTGATCTCCGAAACGAATAAGGGCGGCTTCCAGAGCCGCCCTTTTTGTATCAGGCATTCGCACCGCCATCGGCAGTTAGCGTAGCACCCGTAACGAAGCGCGACTCTGGACCGGCAAGCCATGCCACCAAGCTTGCAATATCATCCGGCGAGCCATAGCTGCCGGTCGCAATGCGCTCCAGCTGCGGACCGGAGTGATCGCCGTCAGCAGGATTCATATCCGTATTGGTAGACCCCGGCTGCACGACATTCACCGTAACGCCCTTGGGGCCAAGATCGCGGGCAAGCCCCTTCGTCAGACCAATGAGCGCCGACTTGCTGGCGGCATAGAGGCTGATCCCCGGCCATGCGACAAGGTCCGCCAGATTGGAGCCAATGGTGACGATACGCCCGCCCTCGCCCAGATGCGGCGCAGCCGCTATAACAGCGGCGAAAACAGCTCGGAAATTGACCGCCATCACCTCATCGAAATCCGCAATCGTCGTCTCACCCAGCGGAGCAGCGCGCCAGATGCCAGCGCTGTTGACCAGAATATCCAGCCGTCCCAGCTCTTTGACCGCCGCTGCAATCGCGGCGGCAATTTCATCCGCATGACGATTATCCGCCTTGAACGCGACTGCCCGGCCGCCTTCGGCGGCAATCTCGGACACGACCGCTTCGGCTTTTTCCCTGGAACTCACATAGGTGATGGCGACGATGGCACCGTCCTTGGCCAGCCGTCGCGCAATCGCGGCACCAATGCCGCGGCTGCCGCCGGTTACGAAGGCCACCTTCCCATTCAAAGGTTTTCCCGACATGAAATATCCTTTCTGTAACGATTGATACATAAAAGGTGTCAGGCTTGTCGAATGACGTCAAGTGGATTATTTAACGATCAATACAAAAAGGAGATAGCCGTGTCGGAACGCGGAAGACCTCGCAACTTTGACCGAGAAAAAGCATTGCGCGCAGCAATGTATGTTTTCTGGGAAAAGGGCTTTGACGGCGCATCACTGTCAGACCTGACAGCCGCCATGGGCATCAATGCGCCGAGCCTCTATGCCGCCTTCGGCAGCAAGGAGGGGCTTTATATGCATGCCTTGTCGCTCTATTCGAGCGAAGTCGGCACAGATATCTGGACGCAACTGGAAGAAACATCGGACGTAAAGCAGGCATTCGAGCGCTTTTTGCTGGTGAGTGCCGAGACTTTCTCGGTCACCGACAAGCCGCGCGGATGCCTGATCGCGCTGGATGCGCTGTACCGCACCCAGTCCAGCCAGAATGTCTGCAATGAACTAAAGGCGCGTCGCAACGGGAATATCAACGTGCTGCGCGCCCGCCTTCAACGCAGTGTCGAGGAAGGCTCCTTGCCCGCGACCATCGACACGGACGCTATCGCCACCTTTTACGCGACGGTACAGAACGGTATGTCCATCCTGGCGCGCGATGGTGGCAGCGTGGAAAGTCTTGTCGCCACGGCGCATGGCGCGATGGCGGCGTGGGACAGGCTCACCGCGGCCTGATTGGTTACGGGCCGCTTATGCCACGGCGCGCAGGGGCACTGGACCGCTCACGTAATCCGCGATTTTGTCGGCCACATCCGTGCTGGCGATGATCCGCCGGTGGCCAAGACCGTCAGCCCAGTGCAGACGGACATGCGGCCCCGCTTTCGCTGCCATTTCCGCACAGCGCGCTGGCACTTCCTTGTCGTCGCGTGCGTGAATAACCAGCGTCGGGATCAACAATCGGCGCAGATGCGCATCGGTATCGAAATCATGGATCGGGCGCGCGGCGATTTGCTGGACCGTGTCCTTCATCGCCTGACGCACATCGGCGTTCAGGCGAAGCACCTTTCCGAATCCGTCGAAAACACCCTCCATCGAATGCGGTGACGCAATCGTGACCAGCTTGGCGGGACGCCGCTCACGATAACAACCAAGCGGCCCCGCAGCTGCATTGACGACAACCGCACCGCCGAAGGAATGCCCGACCATGGCGTAGAACGGCCCATACTGACGCCACGCGGCATCCACCGCCGCGATGGCCCGGATGAAATCCAGTTCGCGTCCCGCTGAAGCGCCATGCCCCGGCAGATCGAGAGCGACAACCCGTTCGCCGCGTGCGACCAGCGCGCTGATAATGGCCATCATATCCGCGCTGCGTGAACCCCAGCCATGCACTACCAGCGAGGTACGGGCATTCTGTCGAGCCATCCCTGCTGGCTCGAAAAGATAGGTTGCGACAACGCCCCGATCGATAATCAGGTCAAGCCGCTTTGCCTTGAGCAACTCGCGGCTCGTCTGACGCAGCCTTTCCGCATAGGCTTTTGTTTGGGGCTTACGGCTCGGTGTGCGACAGAAAATCCTGAATGCCGCGCGGCCAGCACGTTCCGGTGCGATGCGCCCAAGCACACCCAGACCGAATCGCGTAACCTGTAGGGATAACGTCGCCATAACGGGGCCTCAATCATGTTCAATCCTGAACAAATAATTGTACAAGAATGAACAAAATGCAAGACAAGAATCAAAAGCTGCCGTGGGATAATCCGCGCTTTAAAAACTGGATTGCGGTTGCGAGAGCCGGCAAAGCGGTTGAACGCGCGCTGGCGCAGGGACTGGCACCCTTCGATCTCAAGATCGCCGACCTCGATGTGCTGATGAATATTTATCGCCACCCCGGCGAATCGCAGCACGATCTCGCGCGCCGGATTTTGGTCGGACGCTCGAACATCACGATGTTGCTGCCGAAACTGGAGAATCGGGGATTGCTAATGCGCACCGGCGATCCGGTAGACAAACGCATCATTCGCCTTACTCTCACGCCGGACGGCGAAAAGCTGCTCGGTGAAGCGCTTTTAGTCTATACCGATCTGATCGACCGCGTCATGGCGCAATCGACCGCAGCGCAATGCAATGCGATGGGCAACATGATGCGGCGTATCGCGGATATGCTGGAAAAGGATTAAGCTCGATTAGCGGTCGCGCTTGAGCCCTTTTTCGGCCAGCTCGTCGAGATAAGTCTGCCACAGCGTCTCCTTATCGGTGCCGAGCTTATGCAGATAGGTCCAGGAAAACAGGCCGGTGTCGTGCATGTCGTCAAAGGTTATGCGCACCGCATAATTGCCGACCGGCTCGACCTTGATGATTTCGACGTTGCGCTTGCCGCCAACCGTAATGCGTTGTTCGGGAGAATGGCCCTGCACTTCTGCCGACGGAGAAAGCACGCGCAACAGCTCGGCTGTTAGTTCAAATCGCTCTCCGTTGTCGAAAGCCACCGTCAGCAATTTGCGGTCGCTGGAAACGCGCAGTTCGGTCGGCCAAACGTCGCTCATCACTTTTCTCCATATTGAGCTTGCTCCGTCATCGTCGAAGCTTGCTTGTGATAGGCCGCATGTCAAATTACCGCAAGGGTATTGAAACTGCTTCAGCCGCGCAAAACTGGACAATGCGTGGCGGAAGCCTTATCTCATAAGAACGGGTCGATACTGCGTCGCACCTCATGGAAACAATGGCTTCACAGATGAAAACCTTGCAGGCACAGCCCCTTGTTTCTCCAACCGGACCGATGATCGATCCTTTCGGGCGGATGGTCAGCTATCTGCGTGTTTCGGTGACGGATCGTTGCGACTTCCGCTGCACCTATTGCATGGCGGAACATATGACCTTTCTTCCCAAGAAGGATCTGCTGACGCTTGAAGAGCTGGAACGGCTTTGCACCGTGTTCATCGACAAGGGCGTGCGCAAGCTGCGGCTCACCGGCGGCGAACCGCTGGTGCGCAAGAACATCATGCATCTGATCCGCGGGCTTTCGCGCCATCTGGCATCCGGAGCGCTGGATGAACTGACGCTGACCACCAACGGCTCGCAGCTTGCGCGCTTTGCCCATGAACTGGCCGATTGCGGCATGAAGCGCATCAATGTCTCGCTCGATACGCTGAACCCTGACAAGTTTCACGAAATAACCCGCTGGGGTGATCTCGCACGTGTGCTAGAAGGCATCGATGCCGCCCAGAAGGCCGGTATTCGTGTGAAGATCAATGCCGTGGCGCTCAAAGATTTCAACGAGCTCGAAATCCCCGAGCTGATCCGCTGGGCTCATGGTCGCGATATGGACCTGACGCTCATCGAAACCATGCCGATGGGCGAAATCGAATTCGACCGCACCGATCAGTATCTGCCGCTGTCGCAGGTGCGTAATGATCTGTCACGTCAGTTCACGCTGACCGATATTCCGTACCGGACGGGCGGCCCTGCCCGCTATGTCACGATCGAGGAAACTGGCGGTCGCCTCGGCTTCATCACACCTCTGACGCATAATTTCTGCGAAAGCTGCAACCGCGTCCGCCTCACCTGCACAGGCATGCTTTATATGTGCCTCGGCCAGAATGACGATGCCGATCTGCGCAAGGTGCTGCGGGAAAACGACAGCGATACGTTTTTGAGCCGGGCTATCGATGAGGCAATCTCGCGCAAACCCAAGGGCCATGATTTCATCATTGATCGCGATCATAACCGCCCAGCTGTGGCGCGCCACATGAGCCTGACGGGTGGTTAATCCCCGCGCTATACTTTTAGGAGAAAATAATCACAAATAATTGTCGCGCAATAAACTTTAACAAGGTATTGGATTCTAAACTGGATTCTATACCGTGCTGCAGTCAGATAATTTCCGCGCAAGTATTTATATGCTTCTCGCCATGGGCACCTTCACCATCGGGGACAGCATAACCAAATTCCTTCTCACGGAAATGAACAGCGGGCAGTACATGCTGATCCGCGGTTTTTTTGCCACTTCGATGATTGGTTTTTTGGCCTGGCGTCATGGCGCGCTGCGCAATCTTTCTCTGGAGTGGATGACGGTCCTGCGCGTGCTGGGCGAAGTCGTTGCGACAATCACTTACATTGTCTCGCTGGGTCATCTTTCCCAGGCGTTCTGTTCCGCCGTGTTTCAGGCCACACCTTTGGTCGTCACGCTGGGCGCTGCAATCTTTCTCAAGGAAAAAGTTGGCTGGCGGCGCTGGGTCTCCATTCTGGTGGGCTTCGTCGGTGTAATCATCATCATTCGCCCCGGTTCAGCCGGTGCGGCAAGCCTCGGTGCCGTTGGCATTTTGCTGGCGAGTGTCGCTTGCGCGGCCATGCGCGATATTGCAACGCGCCGTGTGCCCGCCCATGTGCCGACATTCTACCTTTCCACGCTTACCGCCGGTGCGATTGCGGTTACCGGCGGCGTATTGACCGTCCCCATGGGCGGTTGGCAGCCTGTCGGCCTTCTTTCCATCGCGACCTTGCTGGGCGCAGCCGTGCTTTTGCTGATCGGATATCACTTTATCATTCTCGCCATGCGTGAGGGCGAAGTGTCCTTCGTGTCCCCGTTCCGCTATTCCAGCCTGCTCTGGGCGATAGGCTTGAGCATTGCAATCTTTGGTGAAGCGCCGGATGCGTATACAATTGCTGGATCTGTTCTGGTCGTCGGAAGCGGCATTTACATGGTCTATCGCGAAAACGCGCTCAAGAAGCGTGAGAAGAACAAAAGCACTCTGGCGTCTATTCCAACCGGCCTCGGACCAAAATGATGACCATCAAGGATGTAGCCGGTGCGATCATCGCGGGCGGATTATCGAGCCGTATGCGCGAAGGCGGAATAGACGGTGACAAATTCCTGCAGGTTTTGGGTGCCGGTTCCGTCATTGGTGAAGTCGCCGCACGGCTGAAACCGCAGGTGAGCGCGCTTTTCATCAATGCCAATGGCGACGCCTCCCGACTGTTCAGCCTCGGCCTACCGGTTGTAGCGGACATTTCCGCATCACATGGCGGTCCGCTGCCCGGCATCCTCACGGCGCTCATCCACGCAAAAAATTCGACATGGCTGCTGACCGCAGCAGCGGACACGCCGTTTCTGCCTGCCGATCTGGGAGAGCGGCTTTTCGAACGTCAACGAGCGACCGGCAAGGACATCGTTCTTGCAAGCTCCGCCGGGCATATTCACCCGATCTTTGGCCTGTGGCGCACGCAGCTGGCGGATCGTCTGAAAGACTGGCTTTCAACCGCAGAGAAAGCCAGTGTTCTCGCTTTCGCACGCGATGTTGAATTTGAAACGGTGGACTTTCCGCTCTTGGCGACCAAGGATGGCGCGGAGAACTATGATCCCTTCTTCAATATCAACCGGCCCGACGACCTTGTCGAAGCCCGGCGATTGCATAGACTGAACGGAGATACGGAATGACACATAAGCTTTTCGGCATTACGGGCTGGAAGAATTCCGGCAAGACCACACTGACCGAAAAGCTCGTGCGCTGCCTGACCGAACGTGGCTATCGCATCGCCACGATCAAGCACGCGCATCATAATTTCGACATCGATCACGAAGGCACCGATTCCTGGCGGCATCGTCAAGCAGGTGCCGCAGAAGTGGCCATCGTTTCGGAGCGCCGCTTCGCCATCATGCATGAAAATCTCGACGGTCCGGAAATCGCCCTGCAAGACATCGCGGACAAGCTTGCGCCGTGCGATTTGATTCTCGTCGAGGGCTATAAGCGCGAGCCGCACAAGAAAATCGAGCTTCGCCGAACGGGCAGCCATGATGGCCCGCCGCTCGCCGAAAACGATCCAAGCATCGTCGCCATTGCAACCGATCATCCACAGTCGGGCTTGAGCCTGCCGGTCTTCGATATCAATATGGTCGATGAAATCGCCGATTTCATCCAAAATGAAATGGCACTTTGAGCAATTCCCTATCGCTTTCCGCCAAAACGTCAGCATTCACTATTTTGCCACGTCTTTCGGCGGAATAGCCTGTGAATTCCACAATAATTATACGCAAAATTATTACGCAACCCATCTTGCCTTCGGGTGAAAAGTGGTGGGAATATCGTGCTCAGATTGGAGGGCGGCGGCGAAGATGCGAAAAAATATTGCGCAGCCTCCGTTGAACCATCTATTGGTAGCCACAGGAGGAATGACTATCAATCGGTAATCCTCAATTTTAAATTGCAATTGCACTACAGATGGCTGAACCAGAACAATAATCAGGGAACCAGCCTGAGTAAACGAGAGGACTAAATATGCGCGTATTGAAGCGTATCGTAGCAGCAGCTTCGGTTGCAACCATTGCAACCATGGCAGGCGGATTGGCCATTGGCGCCGCAAATGCCCAAGAGCCCTTGAAGCTCACCATCGCCACCGAAGGCGCCTACCCCCCCTTCAATTTCATCAAGCCGGACGGCACCCTTTCGGGATTTGACGTCGATATCGCGAAAGCACTTTGCGATGAGATGAAGGCTCAGTGCACGTTCGTCACTCAGGAATGGGATGGCGCAATTCCGGCCCTTCAGGCTGGCAAGTTCGACGCTTTCATCGCTTCCATGTCGATCACCGACGAGCGCAAGAAGCAGGTCGATTTCTCGAACAAATATTACAACACGCCTCCGGGCATCGTCGCTCCGAAAGATAGCGACATCAAGGGCGTGACCAAGGAAGATCTCGCTGGCAAGACGATCGGCGTTCAGGTTTCCACCACCCATGCCAACTACTCGGAAAAGACCTTTACCGACAGCACGATCAAGGCCTACCCGACTGCCGAGGAATACCGCCTCGATCTGGCCAATGGCCGTCTCGACGCCGCCAATGACGACAGCGTAACGCTGGGCGAATGGCTGAAGACGCCGGATGGCGCCTGCTGCAAGATGGTCGGCACCTTCCCGCCGGTTGTTGAAATTCACGGTCCCGGTGCGGGCGTTGCCTTCAAGAAAGGCCGCCCGGAACTGATTGAAAAGTTCAACGCGGCCATCAAGGCGATCCGCGCCAACGGAAAGTACAAGGAAATCAACGATAAGTACTTTGAGTTTGACGCCTACGGCGCCGAAAACTAAGTTGCTTTGAAGAAGTTTGCGCCGGTTTGTGTCACACAAACCGGCGCACATCATTTATGGCAGACCATTCGGTAGAAGCGCTCGAAACAGAGACCGCCGGATTTGGTATCCGCCCAGAAAAAAGAAAAAAGGCGATGGAACATTACGCCACTTTATTGAGTTTCGGCCCCGAAGGTTGGTCGAGGAGCATCGCCTGGGGGCTATTGGTCACTGTCACTCTGGCAATCGCCACTCTGCCCGTTGGCCTCGTTCTCGGATTTCTGGTTGCTTTGGGGAAGCAATCGAGCGAACCATCGATCCGACTGGCCTCGAATATCTACACGACCATTTTCCGCGGCCTTCCAGAACTGCTGACCCTGTTTCTGGTGTATTTCGGCGCTTCGCTCGGCCTACAGAAACTGCTGGCGCTCTTCGGCATCAATGCGAATGTCGAGATCAACGCCTTTGCCGCCGGTATGGTGGCGCTCGGTTTCGTCTTCTCGTCCTATTCGAGTGAAGTCTTCCTGTCCGCTTTCCGTGCCATTCCGCGTGGCCAATATGAAGGCGGTTACGCTGTCGGCCTGTCGCACTGGCAAACCATGCGCAAGGTCATCCTGCCGCAATTGATCCGCATCGCCCTGCCCGGCCTTGCCAATCTGTGGCTGGTGCTGCTGAAGGACACGTCGCTGGTGTCCGTGATCACATTGTCCGACATCATGCGTCAGACATCCATCGCAGCGCGCGTGACCAAGGAGCCGTTTCTGTTCTTCGGCGTCGCCTGCCTGCTCTATCTCGCTCTCGCGATCATCTCGTCCTATTTCATCAACCGCATTGCCCAATGGGCTGATGCGGGCAGCAATCGTTCGCGGGGTGCATGATCATGAGCGAAGCCGTCACTCAAACCAGTGCTGCCGTCATGGCGCCGCCGCCCGTCGTCCGCGAATGGACCCGCGCTCGCATTGCAGGCCACATCTTCGTCGGCATATGGGCTTTGCTCTTCGCTGGGCTCGCCATCTATCTCTACAATGTCTGGCGCATCGATCTCTTCGAAACTTATGGACCGCGCTACTGGTCCGGCCTGCTGATCACCCTGAAACTGGTCGTGGTGTCGATCCTTGTCGGCGCTGCATTGTCGATCCCGATCGCAGCCGCACGCATGTCGAACAATCGCTGGCTGAAAGCCATCGCCTTCGGCTATGTGTATTTCTTCCGCGGCACGCCGCTTCTGGCGCAAACCTTCCTGATCTATTACGGCTTCGGCACTTTCCGGCCTTTCCTAGAAAGCATCGGTCTGTGGGTGTTTTTCCGTGATGCATGGAATTGCGCCATTCTGGCCTTCTCGCTCAATACGGCTGCCTATCAGGCTGAAATCCTGCGCGGCGCGATCCAGAGCGTTGCCATGGGCCAGTGGGAAGGTGCCGCGGCGCTGGGCATTTCCAAGCGCGTGACGTTCTGGAAGGTCATTCTTCCACAGGCGCTGATCGTTGCGCTGCGTCCATACGGCAATGAAATCATCCTGATGATCAAGGGCTCGGCCATTGTGGCCATCATTACGGTTCTCGACCTGATGGGTGAAACGCGCCGCGCCTATTCCCGCACTTTCGATTTCCAGACCTATCTCTGGGCAGCCGTGATCTATCTGCTGATCGTCGAAGCGCTGCGCCACATCTGGGATTATCTCGAACGGAAGCTGACACGGCATCTTGTTCGTTGATTTACCAGATAGACCTTAAATTTAGCCCTCGGCAGCCTTGCAGCTTCCGGGGGCTATCTGTTTAATCAACAATATGTCTTCGCTGCCACGCAGCGCACAGACAATTTCTCAAGCATAGCAATGGGCAATATCATGCTGAAAATCTGGGGTCGCACCAATTCCACCAATGTCAAGAAAGCGCTCTGGATCGCGCAGGAGCTTGGCCTTGATTACGAACAGATCGACGTGGGCGGCCAGTTTGGCGGCCTGGACGACCCGGCCTTCCTCGCGCGCAATCCCAATGGCCTCATTCCGCTTGTCGAAGACGGAGAAACCGTGCTCTGGGAATCGAATGTCATCACGCGTTATCTGGCTGCAACCTATGGCAAAAACAGCCTGTGGATCGAAAACCCGGCCAAGCGGGCGCAAGCGGAAAAATGGATGGATTGGGCGTCCAACACGCTCTACAGCGATTTCAGCAATGTGATGAAGCATATGATCCGCCTGCCGGAAGACAAGCGCGATCCGGCAATCCTGCAACGCGGTCTCGACGGCCTTGCCCGTTCCATGAAGATTGCCAATGACGGTCTCGGCCAAGCGCCGTGGTTCTCCGGAGACGCGTTTGGCATCGGCGACATTCCGATTGGCTGCTATGCCTATGCATGGTTCGAGTTCCCCATCGAACGCCCCTCGCTTCCGCAGCTCGAAAGCTGGTATGAGCGCCTGAAAGAGCGCCCTGCCTACCGTTCGGCTGTGATGACACCCCTCACCTGATCAAACGGTCCACAAACTATCCAGAGGAATGAACGAATGACGACGACTGCAAAAGTAGCCTTTCTCGGGCTGGGCGTGATGGGCTATCCAATGGCAGGACACCTCAGGAACAAGGGTGGCCACGACGTTACGGTTTATAACCGTACGACGGCAAAAGCGGAAAAATGGGCGAAGGAATTCGGCGGCAGTTTCGCCGCCACGCCCGCAGAAGCCGTGCGCGATGCCGATTATGTATTCGCCTGCGTCGGCAATGATGACGATCTGCGTTCGGTAACAATCGGCCCGGACGGCGCTTTCTCGACAATGAAGAAAGACGCGATTTTCATCGACAACACGACTGCCTCTGCCGAAGTCGCACGCGAGCTTTCGGAAGAAGCGCAGAAGCTTGGCGTTCATTTCATCGATGCGCCGGTTTCCGGCGGTCAGGCTGGCGCGGAAAACGGCGTGTTGACCGTGATGGTCGGTTCCAGCGAGCCGGTTTTCGAGCGCGCCAAGCCAATCATCGACGCCTATGCCCGGTCTGTCGGTCTCATGGGTCCTGTCGGTTCGGGACAGTTGGCCAAGATGGTGAACCAGATTTGCATCGCCGGTCTCGTTCAGGGACTGGCCGAGGGCATTCATTTTGGCAAGAAGGCCGGTCTCGATATCGAAAAGCTCATCGCGGTGATTTCCAAGGGCGCTGCCGGTTCGTGGCAGATGGAAAACCGCTCCGCCACGATGAACCAGGGCAAATATGATTTCGGCTTTGCCGTCGACTGGATGCGGAAGGATTTGGGCATCTGCCTTGACGAAGCAGACCGCAATGGCGCGCTTCTGCCCGTCACTGCGCTTGTCGATCAATTCTACAAAGAAGTGCAGAAGATCGGCGGAAATCGCTGGGATACGTCTTCTCTGCTGGCGCGTCTGGAGCAGAAGTGAACATCAACTGAGTTCAGTTCAGGAGAAAAGCCCGGCATTCCCGCCGGGCTTTTTTATATTAGCCGCGTTCAATCAGAATTTGACCATCGCCGTGAGCGACAGCCCGCTGACAAAATCATCGTCGAGTACGCCCTCGGAACCCAGCAGACTGCGCTCACCGTCGGCAAGCGTCGTGTCAACCTTTCCTGAGACCAGCCAACCCGCAGCGCCCGCCAGACGAAACTCGACTTGGTCACTTGGCTTGTAACCGGCGCCAAGGCTGAACAACCAGAGGTCCGTCTGCGTGGTGAGGCCCGTGCTGGTGCCGCGATCCCAGGTCAAAGTCCCGTCGAGAGACCAGTGGTTGTCGAACGTGTGAGCAACACCACCCCTCAAAGTCCAGCCATCCTGATAATAGAGGTTCAGGCTGGTAACTCTGGTGCCGATAGGGAGAACCGCACTGTCAGCCGCAACAAAATCAACCGACGTCACGCTTGACCAGTCCATCCATTCTACCGAGCCAAAAGCCAGCCAACCGGGCGTTATACCCGTCTGAAATTTGAATTCGACGGATTGAGGTGTTGCAACGTCACTGCTCACATCAATCGGTTCGCCGCGCCCGGTGATTGGGTTCAAAATCAGATTATCAACAGTGCCTTCAAGGCCGTACTTGACCGCAGATTGATAAACGATGCTCGCACGGATCGCATATTCAGGAATTTCATAGGCAGCGCCAATTCGCCAGCCAAACGACTGGTCATCTGCATCCAGAGAAGCGGCGCGAAACGGGCTTCCGGGAATGCCGTCAGGATTGCGGGAAAAATGCGGGATCATTCTGGTCTGCTGGCCGCGCAGTTCCTGATAGCTGACGCCACCCAAAATACGGAAATAGCCCATCGCGCCCGCATCAAAACGATAGGCACAGTTCACACCGTAATCGTTCGACGTGATCTTCTGTTCGATCGAGGTGTAAGAGTGAACCGTTTCAATGCCCGCATCGGTGTCGATGCCCCAAGGCTGACGGTATTGCGCAGCACAGGCAATATCGCTGGTCAGATCGAACTTGGCCGAAATCTTCGGCACCCAAAGGCCCTTCGCCTCTTCGATACCTTTTTCGAACGGGCGGCCTGTCGCCGGGTTGATACCGCCATTCGTGTCGCTGGCGACCGAGCCACCGATTTTCGTCAATCGACGCTGGGGAGCCACATAAATCGCCGACGTATCGACCGCGTTTCCCTGTTCGAACAGAATATCGAAATCCTGCGAACTCGTCTCGAAAGCTCCGGCGTGAGCGACGACCGCTCTCCCAAACAGCACTGCCGCGATACAACTGATTTGAAAGCCGCGTCCGCCCATAAATCTCCCCCCAAGAAGCTGTGGCATTAACGAGGACGCAAACGTAAAACGGGAAGAAACGGAGCTGCAATATCCAACCAATAGCGAGTTAATTGTGCGGCCAAAGCGCCCCCCGAGCAAATTGGCTCAGCGACAGAGTTCCAACAAATCCCAAATCAAATTCCGCTAAAACCGCCGTTTTTGGCCTGTTTCCGCCTGCTGCGAATGCGCAATGGCGTGCTTGCGAAACCGAACCGCCGGTTCGATTACTTTAGACGCTTCTGGAATTAAAATTTCCCCGGACCGATCACGCAAAAAGCCCGGCAGCGGGAACTGCCGGGCTGATACATAAAGGGCCGGAACATTGTTAGGATGCTCCGGCCCTTGAGTTATATTTGATCCGATGGATCAGAACTTGACCTTCGCCGTCAGCGAGAGACCGCCGACGAAGTCGTTGCCGAATTCACCCTTGGAACCCAGCAGGTTCCGCGTGCCATTGACGACCGTGTCATCAACTTCACCCGAAGACAGCCAGCCAGCAGCACCGGCGAGACGAACTTCGAACTGGTCGTTCGGCTTGTAATTGGTGCCGAGACCGAACAGCCAGATATCGGTCTGCGATGTGAGACCCGTGCTGGTGCCGCGATCCCATGTCACCGTTCCTGCAACCGACCACTGGTCATTGAACTTGTGACCGACACCGCCGCTCACGGTCCAGCCGTCCTGATAATAAAGGTTCAGGCTGGTGACCTTAGTACCGCTCGGCAGAACCTTGCTGTCAGATGTGGCAAAATCGACCGATGTGAGCGACGACCAATCGGTCCACTTCACAGAACCAAATGCAAGCCAGTCGGGCGCGATGCCGGTCTGGAATTTGAACTCGAGCGACTGCGGCGTGGAAACTTCGCTGTCCACATTTAGGGACATGCCTCTTCCGGTGATCGGATTGAGAACCAGATTATCGACCGTACCTTCAAGGTCGTATTTGACCTTGGACTGGTAAACGACACTTGCCCGCACCGCATATTCTGGAATTTCATAAGCTGCACCGAGACGCCAGCCTACAGCCTGATCGTCAACATCCAGCGATCCGATACGGGTTGGGCCGGCGGGGATGTTATATGGGTTTCCTCGCGGCATACCCGGAATGGCTTTTGTCTGTTCGCCGCGGAGTTCCTGATAGCTCACACCACCGAGAATGCGGAAATAGCCCTTTTCACCCGCAGTAAAGCGGTAGGAGCAGTTGACGCCGTAGTCATGCGACGAAATTTTCTGTTCTATCGCCGTATAAGCACGGACCGTATCGATGCCGACATCGGTGCTGATACCCCAGGGCTGACGATATTGCGCCGCACAGGCCAGATCGCTCGTCAGGTCGAACTTGGCCGAAAACTTCGGCACCCAGTAGCTCTCCGCCTCGTCAACTTCCGTTTCGAAGGCTCGGCCCGTCAATGGATTGACGCCACCGCTCATCGTGCTGATTGCAGAACCACGAATATTCTTGAGCTTGCGTTGCGGGGCTACGAAAGTTCCCGACGCATCAACGGCGTTTCCCTGCTCAAACAGGATATCAAAATCCTGCGAGCTGCGTTCAAAACCACCTGCATGAGCGACAACCGCACTCCCAAGCAGTACCGCTGCAATTCCCCCAATTTTTAAGCCGCGTCCGCTCATTATGTCCTCCCAGATAGCAACCGGCATTAACGTTGACGCAAACGTAAAACAGGAAGGATTCGACCTGCAATATCCAATCATTCGCGGGCTATGAGCGGCTTCGAAGTCGCTTCTTTCAAAACGCTTAAAATACGGGGCGTTTCTCCATTTGGTGGAAACATTCCGACAAATGTAGACCAGAAATTCGCCCAAATTGCCCCTTTTTCGGCCATATTTCGGCCTTGTTGCGAAAGGGCAACATTTTCAAAAAACAATCGAAACGCCGGTTCGATGCGGTCCAAAGCCCCTTGAAACGCAACTTTTCCGCGACATACCGCACAAAAAACACCCGGCAGTTTTCGCTGCCGGGTGTTGATTCGTGAAAGTCTTACGTTGCGGAACGCGTCAAATCAACCTGCGTCACGGATACGTGACTCAGCTGTCGCAACCCGCTCCGCGGCTTCCTTCAGCTCGACCAAACGCTCGCGTTCGGCTTCAACGACCTCTTCCTTGGCATTGGCCACGAACTTCTCGTTCGACAACTTCTTCTCGATCCGGTCGATATCAGCGGCAATCTTGCCTGCTTCCTTGGCCAGACGTGCAGCTTCAGCCTTGAGATCGATCAGCTTGCCGAGCGGAATGCAGATCGTCGCTTCACCGAGCAGCATCTGCGCTGCCCCCTTCGGAGCCTGCGCTTCGAAGGTCACGCTTTCAACACGGGCCAGACGCTTGATCGCAGCGTCGTGACGTTCAAAACGTTCCGTCGACGTTGCGTTGGCGTCAAGAACGACGACTGGTGCCACAGCACCTGCCGGGACGTTCATTTCCGCGCGCACCGAGCGGATACCGGTGACGAGATCGACCAGCCAGTTGATATCGGCAGCCGCGTCTTCATCCGCGAAGGAAAGCTCCGGCCAGTCGGCCAGTGCCAGAACCGTATCGCGCTTCTTGCCTTCACCAGCCGTCAGCGTCCACAGTTCTTCCGTCATGAACGGCATGAACGGATGCAGCAACTTATAGATCTGATCCAGACAGTAAGCAGCCGTAGCCTGCGCTTCGGCCTTTGCCACTTCATCGTCGCCCATGAAGATCGGCTTGAGCAATTCCAGATACCAGTCGCAGAACTGGTTCCAGACAAAGCGATAGGCCGCACCAGCCGCTTCATTGAAACGGTAATTGGCAATGCCCTCGGTCACGGAACGCGTGGCCTTTGTCAGTTCGGTCAGAATCCAGCGATTGACCGCAAGCCTTGCGTTTTCCGGATGGAAATCCGCGTTGAGCTCAACGCCATTCATCTGCGCAAAACGCGTCGCATTCCAGAGCTTGGTGCCGAAATTGCGGTAGCCCGCGATACGCGCCGGATCGAGCTTAACGTCGCGGCCCTGCGCGGCCATGATGGCCAGCGTGAAACGCAGTGCATCGGCGCCATATTCGTCCATCAATTCCAGCGGGTCGATGACATTGCCCTTGGATTTCGACATCTTCGCGCCGTGCTTGTCACGAACGAGCGCGTGCAGATAGACCGTATGGAACGGGATTTCCTCCATGAAATGGAGGCCCATCATCATCATGCGGGCAACCCAGAAGAACAGAATGTCGAAGCCGGTCACCAGAACGCTGGTCGGGTAATAGGTCGCGAGTTCCGGCGTCTTGTCGGGCCAGCCCAGCGTCGAAAAAGGCCACAAGCCCGATGAGAACCAGGTGTCCAGAACGTCGGTGTCGCGTTCCAGAGCAACGTCTTCGCCATAATGCGCCTTCGCAGCCGCTTTGGCTTCGGCTTCGCTCTTTTCAACGAAACAGGCGCCATCCGGGCCATACCACGCCGGAATCTGGTGTCCCCACCATAGCTGACGCGAAACGCACCACGGCTGAATGTTCTCCATCCAGTCGAAATAGGTCTTTTCCCAGTTTTTAGGCACGATCTGGGTGCGACCGTCGCGAACAGCGGCCATGGCAGGCTTGGCCATTTCGGCTGCGTTCACATACCACTGGTCGGTCAGATAAGGCTCGATCGGCACGCCGCCGCGATCACCATGCGGAACGGCATGGGTGTGATCCTCAACCTTTTCCAAATAGCCGCGCTCGTCCATCAACTCAACGATACGCTTGCGCACCGCAAAGCGATCCTGTCCGTCCAGCTCGGCGATCAGCGCCTTCAGTTCCGGCGTGAGCTGCAGGCCTTCGAGGAAGTCGTTATTGTCTTTCAGCGTGACAGCCGCTGCCGGCGTCAGAATATTGATCGCGCGCAGATCATTGCGCTTGCCGACTTCGAAGTCGTTGAAATCATGCGCAGGCGTGATCTTGACCGCGCCGGAACCAGCTTCCGGATCAGCGTAATCATCAGCGACAATCGGAATATGACGGCCAACGAGCGGCAGAACGACATCATTGCCGACCAGAGCGTGATAGCGCTCATCCTTCGGATTGACCGCAACGCCGGTATCGCCCAGCATGGTTTCCGGACGGGTCGTCGCGACAACAATGTAAGTATGCGGATTTTCTGAATCGAACGGCACATTTTCCAGCGGATAGCGGAAGTGCCAGAGATGCCCTTTCGTCTCACGGGATTCGACTTCAATGTCGGAAATCGCCGTCAGCAGCTTCGGGTCCCAATTGACCAGTCGCTTGTCACGATAGATCAAGCCCTGCTTGTGAAGCGTGACGAAGACTTCCAGAACAGCGCGCGACAGGCCCTCATCCATGGTGAAGCGCTCGCGCGACCAGTCGCACGACGCGCCAAGCCGACGCAGCTGATTGGAGATCATGCCGCCGGATTCTGATTTCCACTGCCAGATACGCTCGATGAACTTCTCGCGGCCCATGACATGGCGGTTCGGCTCCTGCCTCTCGGCCAACTGACGCTCGACAACCATCTGGGTGGCGATACCGGCATGATCCATGCCCGGCTGCCACAGCACGTTCTTGCCGCGCATGCGCTCAAAACGAACCAGAATGTCCTGAATCGTGTTGTTGAGCGCGTGGCCCATATGCAGCGATCCGGTGACATTCGGCGGAGGAATGACCACGGCAAAAGGATCGGCTCCTGGCTTCGCTCCTGCTCCCGCTTTAAATGCCCCAGCTTCTTCCCAGCGTTCGGCAATTTTCGGCTCTATGGCCGCGGCGTCATAAGTCTTCTCAAGCATGGAATTATCCGGTCTTTTTGCGCAATGAAAGGATTGAGCGCTCAATAACAACAAACGGGTGATAAATCACTTTAAAAGTGAAAACCCGCCTGCGAGACAGACGGGCTTTTGAACTCAAAGGCCGTTTTAGACAGGCAACACGTCGATTATCGGTCGCCGCGCACCACCCGTTCGATTTCTTCACGAACAAGCCGCTCCACAAGGGTGGGCAGATTGTTGTCCAGCCAATCCTGCAACATCGGACGAAGAATCTCTGCAGCGATATCATCAAACGAACGACGCGGTTCCGACCGCACGACGTGGCTCAAATCCTGGAAGGCGGCGGCCACCTGACGTTCTGCCACTTGTGACAGAATATGGGAAGCCGTAGCCGCCTTTGCCAGTGGTTCGGGTGCGGTCGTAGCAGCGGTAGCAACCGGCGTTTCTGAAACTGGTTCCTCGACGGGCGCAGCGCTTGCCTCGACAGGCTCTTCAAGGTCAGGTTCAAGCAGTTCGTCGATGGCTTCGGCGATGCCATCTTCCAATGAGCGATCAAGCGCCTCTATCGAAACATCCTCTTTTGCAGCTTCCGGAGCAGTTGCGGCAGGCGCGTTCGGGGACAGTTCGGCGGCGCGCCGGTCATCGTTCTGGGCGTCGAGAACAATGTCCTCTTCTTCCTCTTCGATTTCCGGTTCCGGTGCGGGCGCGGCTTTGACCGGCGCATCAATCGAGCCGCGCAACACCGGCTCATCTTTTAGAATATCGCGCATCATGACCGGCTTTTCTGCCGCTCTGGAAACCGGAGGTTCTGCAGCGGGCTGTTCCTGCGCAGGCACTGGGCGACGGAACTCTGCCACCTCGCCGCGCAACGGAAAATTCGCCGTGGTGGACACAGGGTGGCGGCTCACATCGCTGTCTTCAATAATGCGCCGGATGGAAGCGAGAATCTCTTCCATGGACGGTTCGCGTGATGCGCTGGATGTCTGTGCCATAGCTGTCCATCTTCCCTATTTCAGAATAGAGCAATGCGCGCGTGTGAGCGACGCAAGGTTCTCCTTCTCTGTTTGGAGCAGCCGTTCCGGCGCGGAAAACCGTTCCGCAGCTTCGCAAGCCGCGTCCTGCAAAGGACAGAGAATCAATGAATTAAGGGTACCGGACGTTCGACGATTTGAGAATCCCCGCAAGAGAGCCAGCCAATTGAACCCACAGCTTTATCATTTTGTTAAGAATTGATCGCCGCCGCTCGCGAATCATCATCAAACAAAAACGGCGCCCGAAGGCGCCGTTTGATCTGAATTCTCGCTGATCAGCGACCGTCCGGCGTGCGCAGGCCGAACCACTTGTCCTTGACGGCCTCGTAATGTTCTTCCGGCTTATATTCAGCCACCTGAAGGCCCATCTGCTTCGAGGTCATGCGGCCGGTCGCGTTGAGAAGCGCATAGCTGGCGACAACCACATCATGCTCCGACTGGACCAGGCTGATTTCGGCAGCAGTCAAATCGTTCTGCGCGTTCAACACGTCGAGCGTGGTGCGCTGACCAACCTTGCGTTCTTCGACCACACCGTCCAGCGCGAGCTGGGCGGCGGCGATACCATCGCGATTTGCCTTGACCGAAGCGCGGGCAGCTTCTAGCTGCGACCATGCCGAACCAATGGCTTCACGAACCTGATCGCGCACAACGTCAACTTCGATGCGCGCCTGACCAAGCTGTTCCTTGGACTGGCGAATCTGCGCCGAGGTGCGGCCACCCGTATAAATTGGAATGGTCACGCCAATACCGACCGAAGCGGAATTGCCGTCACCCACCGTCGAACCGGCATAAGTATCGAGACGGCTGGCGCCAGCCGACAGACCAACGGTTGGCAGCATTGCGCCTTCCTTGGCCTTCACGTTGTAGCCAGCGGCATTCACCGCATATTGCGTTGCAAGAATGCCGGGATGGCCTGCCTGCGCGATTGCGAAAGCCTCGCTCGGCGACTTGGGCAGGTTCTTCGCTGCCGCAGCAGCAGACAGCTTGCCCGGCTGCGCACCAACGATACGGATATAGGTTGCTTCAGCCGACTTGATATTGGCGCGGGCACTATTCAGTTCGGCAACTGCTGTCGAACGGCTGGCTTCAGCCTGCGCAACGTCCGTGCGCGTGCCTTCACCAACATCCAGACGTGCGCGAGCTGCACGCACCTGTTCGTTCATCGCAGCCAGATTCTTCTCGCGAAGCACGGCGATCTGGCGATTCTGATAAACGTCCATATAGGCGACGACAGCGCTATAGAGCGTGTTCTGCTCGTCATTGCGCATATTTTCGCGCTGGGCAAAAACCTGCGTTTCTGCTGCGGCGACATTATTCTTGGTCTGGAAACCGTCGAACAGCATCTGGTTCAGCTGAATGCCGACCGTGCCACTGGTGCGGTAACCGCTCGTCGGCGAACGACTGCGGCTTGCATCATAAGTACCGGTAATCTGCGGGCGATAATTGGACTTGGCGATCGCCACGTTCTCGTCCTGAATGCGCACACCTGCGCGGGACGAGTTGAGCGTGGCGTTATTCTTATAAGCCTTGACCAGTGCACCAGGCAGGGTTTCAGATAAGGCGGACTGCCCCGATAAAACGGTGCCGGCCAACAATGCTGCCGCTGCGACCAGTCCTTTGTATGTTTTAAACACCGGGTACCTCATCTTAAGAACAGCCAATTTCAGTAAATCGAACCAATCAGTTCGGGCAACCTTAAATAACCTTTAAAATCGGTTATTTCCATCGCCCTGCCCAGAGCATGCACAAAGAAATTCCGCAGCGTTGCAGAATTGTACCAATCCCCGAAATTAAAATTCGAACTGTGGAATCCGCTCGAATCCCGGAAGTGGGCGCACCGCAGTGTTGAACGCAATGCGTCCCGATGCAACACCATTTTCTTTAACGTAAATCCGGGCAACCGAGGCATTTCCGCGGCCTTCGACGGCGACGAGGCGTCCGCCTTCCTTAAGCTGCTGGAACAAGGCGTCCGGAACGAAATCCACGCCGCCCTCGATCATGATCACATCGTAAGGTGCTTCCGAAGGATAGCCGGCATGCAGGTCGCCCGACACAATCACAACATTGTCATAGCCGAGTTCGGCAAGACGCGCGGTCGCAGCCGCAGAAAGTGCAGAATCACTCTCCAGTCCGATAACCGAACCGGCCAGATGCGACAGGATCGCCGAGGAATAACCAGTGCCACATCCGATATCCAGCACGACATCGTTCTTGTTCACGTCGGCGAGCTGAACGAGCTTGGCGAAAGGCGACGGCTCCATCAGATAGCGTGGTGCAGAACCTTCGGTCTCAAGCCGCTGGTCTTCGTCAATATAGGCAACAGCCTGACGCACAGTCGGTACGAAAGCTTCCCGCGGTACCGCCAGGAATGCATCGATAACCGCCAGATCGGTTACGTCCGTCGTACGGATCTGATTGTCGACCATCTTTGTGCGAAGATCCTGGAAATCGGCTGCCATAGCCCTCAACCCTTCATTATCGCCTAACGCGATGTTTCATATCACAAAGCACTCCGCAGCGTTGGTTCAAACCCCGCTGCGAGTGCACCATAAACGAGATTTGCCGTTGATGTGGCAAAAATCGCTGGTGCAGTCAATGAAACAGCTGCGAAACACCCGCATTTGCGGCACTTGAACTCACCATAACGAACCTTTTCAGCCCCACTTTCCTTGCGGAAAGAAAATGCCGGAAAGCGAGGCTTCCCGGCACCTACATCCTGTCTTGTCCCGGCGCAAGCGCTGGCAAAATCACATTATTGAGCGTTTGCAGCCGGATAACCCGCTGCGGCCAGCGCGGAAACCACGGCATCTCTGGACGCATCGCCGCCATACTCGACTTCCTTGGTTTCGAGATCGATTTCAATCGGCGCCGTAGCATCGAGCTTGCGCAGGGCGGCAGTCACGCTATCGGCACAGCCGCCACATTTCATCTTGGGAATAGTCAATTTCATCACGGGTAACGCTCCACACTTGTTATGCATACCTTATGCACCTTGCCATCGTGGTAAGGTCAAGCGTGAAAACGTCATCAGCGATCGGGGCTTATTTCACCTTTCTATTCCGTTGCCGGGATCAAAGAATTATGGGGCTTCACAGGCTTCCGGCACGCTTTTTTCAAGCTCCAGTTCCGATTTGCTCAGCGAGCCGGTCATGATTTCAATCGGCTTGAAGGGCGGCTCTTCCTGCATGGCGGGATTGGTAAGATGAATTGTGTAGCAGCCGCCGAAGACTTCCTTCTTGCCATCATTGCTCTCGGCTTCGATGGCCAGCGGCTGGCTCCAATAGATCTGGCCTGCACCCGGATCGGGCTCGGTCTTGCGCAAAGCGACCTTGACGCTTTTGGTGTTCTCGTAGCCCTTCACAAAGGTCTTGAAGTCGGGCTCCCGCCCCTCTTCCGAGTAATACCCATAAGCCCGCGTATATTCCTTGCGGTTGATCGCATTATAGTAAGATTCGATTAGCGCCTGCGGCGAAGACCGGTCGTCGCGATATTCCGGGACTGTAACACCATTGGCGGCATCCTGTGTCTGTTCGGATGGCTTGGTCTCTTCCACGGGCGCCTTTGTTTCCGCAGCCTCTGGCTTCTTCTGCGCTGTCGGCTCGGCGTTTTCCTTCGCCGCAGGCTTCTGTGCTTCCTTCGCGGCAGGTTTCGGCGCTTCCTGCGCATAGGCCTGCGGGAGAGCAACAGACAAGCCGAGCGCGCTCGCGAGAACAGCCAGTCTCAGAGATTTCATCCGATCGATCGACATTCACATCTCCTCTTTCCCAAAGCCCGCCAGCCGGGCACCCGGCCTGTGCTCTCGATTTGGTGTCTTGCGGTAATGATGTTACAACACTAACTATAGTGAAAACGTGGCAGCGAGGTCGAAACTCGCGGGTTTCACACGAGATTGGTTGATTCTCGCGCATGAAGCCACACTTTCGAAGCCACTGCATAACACCGGAAGAGATGAACCATGGGCCGTTTCGCAGTCATGACGCTAACCGAAGCCGCAGCAAATCGCGTTCGCGAGATTGTTGAGTCGCGTGAAGGCGCGCTGGGTATTCGTGTCGGTGTGAAAAAAGGTGGCTGCGCAGGCATGGAATATACCATCGATGTCGCCAATGAAGCGAAAGCCGGTGACGATGTTGCCGAGAAAGATGGCGCCAAGGTCTTTATCGCCCCGGAAGCCGTGCTTTTCCTGCTCGGAACCCAGATGGATTTTGAAGTGACGACGCTGCGCACCGGTTTCGTGTTCAACAACCCGAACCAGACCTCTGCCTGCGGCTGCGGTGAATCGGTTGAGCTGACGCCCGCCTCGGCAGAAAGCCTCCGCCAGATGCAAGGCGCCGCCTGATCTGATTTAAGCGGCTGGTCTTCCGAAGGAATCTCCCCAATGGATGACGAAACCCTCCGCGATCTGCTGCAGGATTTCGGCCCGATCAGCATCCGCCGCATGTTCGGCGGCAAGGGCATTTATCATCAGGGGTTGATCTTCGCGCTTGTGGTTCGCGACGAACTCCTTTTCAAAGCCGACGCATTGACCAGTCCGCGTTTCATCGATGCCGGATCGGTGCAGTGGACCTATGAAGGGCGCAAAGGCGGCGATCCGATCGGCATGCCTTATTGGAGCGTGCCGGGCGAAGCCTTCGATGATCCAGAAATCATGACTGAGTGGGCGCGCCTCGCCTATGAAGCCGCCCTGCGCAGCGGTCCATCAAAACCCCAAAAGAAATCGGCCGCGAAGCGTTCCTTCACGGCCGAATAACAATCTCAAAACTGCAGTCTGCTTACATGCCCGTCGGAATGAGCATGAAAGCAGGGATATCGTTGCCGAAACCAACCGGCGACGGACCATCATCATCGCGATCACGACGGCGCTGCTTATGCTGGTCATGCTGCGGCCTGCCACGACGTTCATCGTTGGAAGCGCGGATCGCGTCGCGGCGGTCGTGGGATTCGATAATGGGCTGCGGCTGTTCCGCTGGATCGAGCGCTTCAATCGAAGCGACCTTTTCCTTCGGTTTATCCATGCTCTTGTCCCGCCCCTTGTCTTTGCCCTTGCTGTCGCGCTGGGAGTCCTTGCCCTTGCCACGCGCATTCCGGCCCTTGCGCGGCTGATCATCGGCCTCGTCGGACGGTGCAAGCGTGGACAGATCGCCATCGACCCATTCAATCTTCTCGCCAATCATGTTTTCAATCGCGGCAAGGTATTTCGTGTCCGACGGCGTCACGATGGTGAACGCCTTGCCGGAGCGACCAGCGCGGCCTGTACGGCCAATGCGGTGGACATAGTCTTCCGAGTGAATCGGCACATCGAAGTTGAAAACGTGGCTGACGTCAGGAATGTCGAGACCACGTGCGGCCACATCGGAAGCGACCAGCAGCTGCAGCTTGCCGTCCTTGAAGTTGGACAGCATCGTCATGCGGGCGCGCTGGTCCATATCGCCATGCAAGGCACCGGCGTTGAACTCGTGACGCACCAGCGAACGGAACAGCTCCGACACATCCTTCTTGCGGTTGCAGAAGATGATCGCATTCTTGAGCGTGTCGCCTTCGGCGCGGATAAGATCGCGCAATGCGGCGCGCTTGTCCCAATCCTTCTTGCTCGACTTGACCAGACGCTGCGTCACGGTCTTGGCCGTGGACGAAGCCTTGGCCACTTCGATCCGGGATGGCGAATGCAGGAACTGCTCGGTGAGCTTGGTGATTTCCGGCGGCATGGTCGCGGAGAAGAACAGCGTCTGGCGCGTGAACGGGATCAGCTTGCAGATGCGTTCGATGTCCGGGATGAAGCCCATGTCGAGCATACGGTCTGCTTCATCGATGACCAGAATTTCAACGCCGGTCAGCAAAAGCTTGCCGCGTTCGAAATGATCAAGAAGACGGCCCGGCGTTGCAATCAGCACGTCCGCGCCGCGCTCCAGCTTGCGCTCCTGTTCGTCGAACGAAACGCCGCCGATCAGCAGGGCGACGTTCAGGCGATGATTGACGCCATATTTGACGAAGTTTTCTTCAACCTGCGCTGCGAGTTCACGCGTCGGCTCCAGAATGAGCGTGCGCGGCATACGCGCGCGAGCGCGGCCTTTTTCCAGGAGCGTCAGCATCGGCAGAACGAAAGAAGCCGTCTTGCCCGTCCCCGTCTGGGCGATACCAAGCACATCCTTGCGCTCTAACGCGGGCGGAATGGCGCCAGCCTGAATGGGTGTAGGCGCGGTGTATCCTGCCGCTTCTACAGCAGCAAGCACTTTCGGGGAAAGACCGAGTTCGGCAAATGTCGTCAATGGAGGCGCAGCTCTCTGGTTCGGAAACGTGTTCCGCCCATCCTGTCATTGCAGCCGCGTCATCGGGCGCAGGACCAAAGCAGAAAAGGCGTCTGCAACGCATCTAGCGTTTTCTTGCAGCATCGCCTACGTCCGCAGCGTGCAAAAGTCAACCAAAATACCATCATACGATATCAAATTGCTTTGATAGTTCTGCACAAAACGATAATCGACGCCAATCAACGCCTTTTCTAATCGAATTAAATCAAATTGATGACATTAGAGGATTGTCACACACGGAAGTTTTTCATCTTTGCTTGCGCATAATCTTACCCGAAATCTATAGACTTTTCAGATCAATGCCGGAACTGTTCCGTCAAAATCCGCTCGTCCCAGGAATGGTTCTTATCGAACAAAATGGCTACCTGGCTGTTCGGCGCCTCGCGCACCGTAACCGACGTTACCGATTTGACTTCGTTATTGTCAGCTACCGCATTAACCGGGCGCTTTTCCGTTTCAAGCAGATCCATGCGCACCGTTACATGCTTTGGCAGCAATGCGCCCCCCCAGCGACGTGGCCGGAACGGACTCACCGGCGTCAGCGCCAGAAGCGGTGCTTCCAGAGGGAGGATTGGCCCCTGCGCCGACAGATTATAGGCCGTCGAACCGGCGGGCGTTGCAACCATCACACCGTCACAGACCAGCTCTTCCAGCCGCACCTTGCCGTCAATCGATATGCGAACCTTGGCTGCCTGATAGGATTGGCGAAACAGCGAAACTTCGTTGATTGCAAGCGCTTCGACCGGCGCTGAGTTTTCGGTCTCCGCGATCATGACCAGCGGGCGGATCGTTTCCATCTGTGCGGCGAGAATGCGCTCGCACAGATTATCGACGCTAAACTCATTCATCAGGAAGCCGACGGACCCGCGATTCATCCCATAGATCGGCGTACCGGTATTCATGAAATCACGCAGCGCCTGCAGCATGGTGCCATCGCCGCCGAGCGCAACGATGATATCGGCGTCTTCGCCTGCCACGTGGCCATAGCGTTTCACGAGTTCTTTCTGCGCCGCGAGTGATTCTTCACTCCCGGACGACAGAAAATGAAGCGCGAGTGATTTGTCTGTCATGTCTACCGTCTCGCTCCCCAGTTCAACCCTGATAAGTTTGCCATGTCCTCATCGCGGTCTACTGGCTAGCACATGAAAAACCCTGTTGCCATGACCTCAATGCGATGAATTTTCGTTTTACAGACGCGTCATTTGTGCTAATCGAGCGCTAACCGCGATGCGGAAGCGATTTGCGACCAAAACCGGTTCGATACAACACTGTATTGTGAAGTGCCCTTATAGCTCAGTTGGTAGAGCACCTGATTTGTAATCAGGGGGTCGGGAGTTCGAGTCTCTCTGGGGGCACCAATATTTTCACGGTTGGAGCAAAACGCTCGCCGTTCACAATGACAAGATTACACTTTCCTCAAAATTCAGAACCGCCGCAGACTGATATCTCTAATGTCATCTCAATCAGACGATTGAGACGCTTGCCACTTTTTCAAAGCAATAAATAGTTTATTTATCACCGATCAGAATATTCATAAAAATTCATATCAGCAACGTTCGTTTACAAATCAGCCGTAAACAGGACAATCTATAGATATATATTTGAATTACTGAAAACATTGAGGATACTGATTATGAGAAAAATCTTTGCTGCGGCAATCGCGCTTTCCTTTATTTCCGCGCCGGCTGCATTTGCTGCTCCAAGCCACATCTCCTCGGGCTTGGTTCATCAAGTCAAAGCGGAGAAAAAGGCGAAAGCGAAAAAGCCATCCCCCAAAAGGCATGTGAAAAAGCCGGTAAAGAAGCCCATCAAAAAGCCAACACGGCATTAAAACCAAACAGAAATTCGCGTTTTAAATCTATTTCACGGCCAAATCTTATCGATCTTCATCCCGATTGGTAAGATTTGGCTCTGAGACCGCTACCGTTACAAAGAGATAGCGGCTCGAAGATCAGGCGGACGGGCTCAGTTTCCCTTCCCGCCGCGATAGATATTTACGCCGAGTTCGCGGATTTTCTTGCGCAGCGTATTGCGGTTGAGACCGAGCAGGTCCGCCGCCTTGATTTGGTTGCCGCGCGTTGCCGTCAGGCAAGCCAGAATCAGGGGATATTCGAGTTCGGCCAGCACACGGTGATAAAGCCCCGGCGGCGGCAGATCGGCACCGAACGAAGCGAAATAACGCTGCATGTTTTGCTCGACGGCTTGCGAAATCGTGATGTTTTCCGCATCACCTGCCACTGCCGGAATGCTGTCGGGCTTCGACATTTCCGCCTTCAGCTCGGTTTCGATGATTTCCGGCGAAATCTCTTCCTGCGGATAGAGCGCGGCTAGCCTGCGCACCAGATTTTCCAGTTCGCGCACATTGCCCGGCCATGGATAGCGTCGCATCATGTCGAGACCGGCATTGGTAATGCGCTTTTCAGGCAAGCCCTCTTCGGCGGCGCGCTTGAAGAAATGGCGCACAAGATCAGGCACGTCCTCGCTGCGCTCACGCAACGGCGGCAGCCGCAGCGGCACCACATTAAGCCGGTAATAAAGATCCTCGCGGAAAAGACCCTGCGCGATCAGCTGGCGCAAATCCTTGTTGGTCGCTGCCACGATGCGCACATCGGTCTTGATCGGCGTACGCCCGCCGACGGTCATGTATTCGCCCTGCTGCAACACGCGAAGCAGACGCGTTTGGGCTTCCATCGGCATATCGCCAATTTCATCAAGAAAAAGCGTACCGCCATTGGCCTGCTCGAAGCGACCACTGGACCGATTCTGCGCGCCGGTGAAAGCGCCCTTCTCGTGGCCGAACAGTTCGGACTCGATCAGATCACGCGGGATCGCCGCCATATTGATAGCAACGAATGGTCCTTTGCGGCGACGGCCATATTCATGCAAGGCGCTTGCGACCAGCTCCTTGCCGGTGCCGGATTCGCCCGTGACCATCATGGTGAGGTCCGTCTGCATCATACGCGCCAGAACGCGGTAGATTTCTTGCATGGCGGGCGAACGGCCGACAAGAGGCATGTTCTCGCCCGGCTCGTCGTGCATCACCGAAGCCGGCTTATGTTTTGGTTCAGACAGCGCGCGTCCGACAATATTGATCAGTTCCGTCAGGTCGAACGGTTTTGGCAGATATTCATAAGCGCCCGCTTCCGAGGCGCGAATGGCCGTCATGAAGGTGTTCTGGGCGCTCATCACCACAATCGGCAATTCCGGCCGCATCTTCTTGATGCGCGGCAGAAGGTCGAAGGCGTTTTCGTCCGGCATCATGACATCGGTAATCACCAGATCGCCGTCGCCTGCCGCCACCCAACGCCAAAGCGAAGCGGCGTTCGAAGTGACCCGCACATCGTAACCGGCCCGGGAAAGCGCCTGATTGAGCACAGTGCGGATCGCCGCATCGTCATCCGCCACCAATACGGTTCCCGTCGGGCGTCCTGCTATCATGCGTCGTCTCCGGTATAATCAGTCGTGAGTTTGCGCGCTGGCGAAGCAATATCCGAGCTTTTCCAGGCAGGCATGAGAATGCGGAAAGTGGTGCGCGAGGGATGGCTGTCGCATTCGATAATGCCGCCGTGATCGCCGATGATTTTCGCCACTAGTGCCAGTCCAAGGCCGGACCCGTTGGTTTTGGTCGTCACAAACGGATCGAAGAGATGCGGCAGCATATCCTGCGGCACTCCGGGCCCATTGTCGTGCACGCAGAATTCCAGCGGCAGCGCAACGCGGTCGCGTGCGCCCGGCACCTGAAGCCGGATACCGGGACGGTACGCCGTCGAGAGAAGGATTTCTCCGTGGTCGCGGTCGCCAATGGCCTCAGAGGCGTTCTTCACCAGATTGAGAAACACCTGCACAAGCTGGTCGCGATTGGCGAAAACCGGCGGCAGTGAGGGATCGTAATCTTCCGAGAAGCGAATATGCCGCGCAAACCCGTTGCGGGCCACGGCCTTTACATGGTCCAGAACCGCGTGAATATTCACAGCTGTGCGCTCGATGGGGCGTTCGTCAGAGAAAACCTCCATCCGGTCCACGAGCGATACGATACGGTCGGTTTCATCGGTAATGAGTCGCGCCAGCGCGCGATCCTCGTCGCCCACCACCTGTTCAAGCAACTGCGCCGCACCGCGAATGCCCGATAGCGGGTTCTTGATTTCATGCGCCAGCATCGAGGCCAACCCGGTCACTGAACGCGCAGCGCCGCGATGGGTCATCTGGCGGTCGATCTTTTCCGCCATGGTCTTTTCCTTGAAAAGAATGACCACGGCACCCTGCATTTCAACAACGGGCGCGACATAGAGATCGACAATGCGTTCCGCACCAAGACGCGGCGAAGAAATATCGACGCGATATTCATTGACCGGCATCTGGCTAGCGCGAACCTGATCGATAAGCGCCAGAAGCGGGCTGCCAAACGGCAGAAAACTTTCCAGCCGGTTGCGCGCCAATATGGACGAACCCGAGCGGAAGAACTGCTCGCCGTCCAGATTGGCATAAACGATGTGATTGTCAGGCCCAACCATAATGACCGGCTGGCTGATCGCATCCAGTATGACCGACGGGATGCTACCCTTTTCATCTCTTTCGCGCATCAGGCGACCTTTCTGAACGCCGATTTCAACTCTGGCGCATCCGTCGTCCGCGCCGCGAAAATCCGGCGCAGCACTTCCACCACCTTTGCGGGATCGGTCAGCGTCATCACTTCCGCCTTGTCTGCTGAGGTCGAACACTCTCCAGCGTGACGATCCAGATACCAGCCAAGATGCTTGCGCGCATGGCGAATACCCGTTTTGCTACCATAATGGTCGAGCATATCTTCGTAATGCATTATAATATAATCGATAATCCCTGTTCCATCTTGAGACGACAAGGCACTGCCCGCGATCGAGCCCGGCAACCATGGCTGCCCATAGGTAGCGCGCCCGACCATCACCGCGTCGGCACCCGACCGGCGGCGAATCTCTTCCGCATCTTCACGCGACGTCACATCGCCATTGGCGACGAGCGGAATTTTCACCGCATCGCGTACGGCGCGAATGGCGTCCCAGTCGGCATGACCTTCATAGAACTGGCAGCGGGTGCGGCCATGCACCGTCACCATCGCAATACCGGCATCCTCGGCCCGTTTGGCCAGTTCCGGAGCATTGATGCTGTTTTCGTCCCAGCCAAGCCGCATTTTCAATGTGACCGGCACGTTGACCGCTGCCACTGTTGCTTCGACAAGCGTCATGGCGTGATCCAGATCGCGCATCAGCGCCGACCCGGAATAGCCGCCTGTCACCTTCTTGGCCGGACAGCCCATATTGATATCGATGATATCGGCGCCCTCGCCTTCGGCAATCCTGGCCGCCTCGCCCATCCAATGCGCTTCACGCCCGGCAAGCTGAACCACATGCGTGCCCAAACCTTCGCCCGACAGGCGCAGCAGGCTTTCCTTGTGACGATTGCAGAGTTCCGCGCTGGCCACCATTTCCGAAACGACCATACCCGCTCCGGCGGCGGCAGCACGCTTGCGAAACGGCAGATCGGAGACGCCTGACATCGGCGCCAGAAAAACGCGATTCTTGAGCACCACGCCGCGGATATCCAAGGGCTGATCGAGAGAAGTCACCAACAAATGCCTATTTCATGTGCATGATGCATAACGCACACACTTTAATCAGTTCATCTTTTGAACGCAAGGAAAAGCGCATAGATTAAGCGATAAATCAATTGCAGTCTGGCATTTGTCGATGCAAGGCATTATTCGGCTTCAAAGCGATCCGTTTTGGCAAAGGCAAAGATCATTTCGAAAACAGCAGCGGTCATTGTGGCAGCCGGCCGGGGCGAACGGGCGGGGCAAAGCGTCGAAGGGCCGAAGCAATATCGGCGCATCGGCGGCGAAGCCGTGCTCGCGCGCACCTTGCGCGCCTTTACCGACTGCACATTGGTCGACGAGATCGTCGTCGTCATTCATCCAGACGATCTCGCGCTTTATGAACGCGCCATACCAGAAAGCCACAAAGATGCGATCGTCGTCACCGGCGGCCCCACACGGCAGGAATCCACACGGCTGGGCCTCCTCGCCCTCAAGGACCACGCGCCGGATTATGTGATGATCCATGACGGCGTGCGCCCCTTCATCACGCAAGCACTGCTCGAACGCATCGTCGGCAATCTGACGCCGGAAGAAGGCGTCCTCCCCGCGCTGGCCGTTTCGGACACGCTGAAACAATCCGCCATCGATGGCACGGTCAAGACCACCGTTCCCCGCGCCGGTCTGTTCGCGGCACAGACCCCGCAGACATTTCCCTATGCGCCTATTCTCGAAGCGCATGAAAAAGCCTTCGCCATTCGTCGCACCGATTTCACCGACGACGCCGCCATCGCCGAATGGCAGGGCCTCGCCGTGCGCATCATCGAAGGCTCGGCTGACAATACAAAGCTTACCTGGGCAAAGGACATTGAAATGGCAGACAAGCGCCTGCGGCAAGACCATGCCGCCTTTCCGGATATTCGCACGGGCAATGGCTATGACGTCCATTCCTTCGAACCGGGCGACCATGTCACGCTATGCGGCGTGAAAATTCCGCATGAAGCAAAGCTCAACGGCCATTCTGACGCCGATGTGGCGCTCCACGCCGTGACCGACGCCCTGCTCGCCACGCGCGGCGCAGGCGATATCGGCACGCATTTTCCGCCATCGGATCCACAATGGAAGGGCGCGGCCTCGCGCATCTTCATCGAGCACGCCGCCAAAATCGTTCGTGAGGCTGGCGGGCGCATCGCCAATGTCGATGTGACGCTGATCAGCGAAGCGCCGAAGATCGGACCGCATCGCGCCGCCATGACGGAAGCGCTCTGCGATATGCTCGGCATTGCCGCCGACCGCGTTTCCATCAAGGCAACCACCAACGAAAAGCTTGGCTTCGTCGGCCGCCGCGAAGGCATTGCAGCCATCGCCACCGCCACCGTCATTTATCCCGGCGAGGTGCCGGAATGAGCGAACTCGTCGCAGAGAAGGAAGCCATCGCGCTGCTGGACGCCTGCCGCAAGGCCGGCCTGATGATTGCGACCGCAGAATCCTGCACCGGCGGCCTGATTGCCGGTGCATTGACCGATATTGCCGGTTCGTCCGATGTGGTGGATCGCGGTTTCATCACCTATTCCAATGAGGCCAAGCACGACATGATCGGCGTGCCAATGGAGCTGATCAACCGCGTCGGCGCTGTCTCAAAAGAAGTGGCGATTGCCATGGCCGAAGGCGCGCTGAAGCACTCGCGGGCGGGCATCAGCATCGCGGTGACCGGCGTTGCCGGTCCGGGCGGTGGCTCAGACGAAAAGCCCGTCGGGCTCGTCCATATCGCCTCCGCACGCAACGGCCAGCCAACGCTGCATCGGGAATGCCGTTTCGGCCCGAAAAGCCGTGCTGAAATTCGCCATGCAACGGTTCTTGCCGCGCTGGAACTGGTGCTGACAAATTTGCGCAAGGCATAACGCTCACGCATGTACTTTCCGCCCTGCCGCCCTATCCTCTACTTATCAGTTTAAGATGAGGAGCATAGGCAATGCGGTTCAAAGGCAAAGTGGCCATTGTTACGGGCGGGGCAAGCGGTATTGGGGAAGCGACGGTCCGGGCTTTTGTGCGCGAAGGCGCCAACGTTATCATTGCCGATTATGCCGACCACGGCCAGCAACTGGCCGATGAACTTGCCGGTGAACACCAGCAGGCCATTTTCATCAAGACAGACGTGACAAAAACCAAAGCTGTTCAGGAGCTTATCGCCCGAACAGTGGAAAATTACGGTCGTCTCGACATCATGTTCGCCAATGCCGGTATTGCTGCGGACGGACCAATCGACGAACTTGACGAAAGCGCCTGGCAGAAGACCATCGATATCAATCTGACCGGCGTTTATCTCTGTGATAAATACGCAATCGACCAGATGCGGTCGCAAGGCGGCGGCGTCATCGTCAATTGCGGATCGATCCACAGCCATGTCGGCAAGTCTGGCGTGACCGCCTATGCCGCGGCAAAAGGCGGTGTGAAACTGCTGACCCAGACACTGGCTATCGATTATGGTACGCAGAATATCCGCGTAAATGCCGTTTGCCCGGGCTATATCGACACACCACTTCTGAAAGATATTCCCGACGACAAGAAGGACGCTCTGGTTGCCCTGCACCCGATGGGTCGCCTTGGCCGGGCCGAGGAAGTGGCAAGCGCTGTGCTCTTCCTCGCCAGCGACGAGTCCTCATTCATCACCGGGTCTTCGCTAATGGTCGATGGCGGTTATACGGCACAGTAAAAAGCTGTTTGATTATAGGCCGTAAATCTGGTCGGCGCGCTTTTCGAAGGCTTCGGAGAATTTCTTGAAGGCCAGATCGAACATCGTCCCCATCAGCAAGCCGAGTGTGCGGCTCTTGAATTCATAGTCGATGAAGAATTCGACATCGCAATAAGCCGCATCCTCGGCAGGTTTGAACGTCCAGCGATTGTCGAGATAGCGGAACGGGCCATCGAGATATTTGACGTCGATGACATTCTCGTCCGGTTTCAGCAGGACCTGACTGGTGAAGGTTTCGCGGATGAGCTTGTAGCCGACCGTCATATCGGCAATCAGCAGCGCCTTGCCGTCGCGCTCCTTGCGGGAGCGGATCGACAAGGCTTCGCACATGGGCAGAAATTCCGGGTATTTCTCGACATCCGCCACGAGTGCGAACATCTGATCGGCCCGGTGATGCACCCGTCTGACGGTCGTAAACTGCGGCATGTCTACTTATGACCGGTTGGCAATCTGCGCTTCGCGGGCGGCCTTGAGCTTTGCAAAATCGTCGCCAGCGTGATGCGAAGAACGCGTCAGCGGGCTGGAGGCGACGAGCAGGAAGCCCTTTGTTTTGCCGATGGTTTCGAACGACTTGAATTCGTCCGGCGTCACGAAACGGATGACCGGATGGTGCTTGCGGGTCGGCTGCAGATACTGGCCGATGGTCATGAAATCCACATCCGCCGAACGAAGATCGTCCATCAGCTGCAGGATTTCATTCCGCTCTTCGCCGAGACCGACCATGATGCCGGACTTGGTGAAGATGGTCGGATCGAGTTCCTTGACGCGCTGCAACAGGCGGATCGAATGGAAATAGCGTGCGCCGGGGCGAACCTTCAGATAACGCGACGGCACGGTTTCCAGATTGTGGTTGAACACGTCGGGACGCGCCTTGACCACGATTTCCAACGCGCCTTCCTTGCGCAGGAAGTCCGGCGTCAGAATTTCGATGGTGGTCGCAGGCGTTGCAGCGCGGATGGCGCGAATGACCTCGGCAAAATGCTGCGCACCGCCGTCTGCCAGATCGTCACGGTCTACCGAGGTGATGACCACATGGGTCAGGCCCATCTGCTTGACGGCCTTGGCGACATTTTCCGGCTCATTGGGATCGAGCGGCGTAGGAATACCGGTCGAAACATTGCAGAACGCGCAGGCGCGTGTGCAGATTTCGCCCATGATCATGAACGTGGCGTGCTTCTTTTCCCAGCACTCGCCGATATTCGGGCAGCCAGCTTCTTCACAGACGGTCACGAGCTTGTTGGAACGCACGATTTCGCGCGTTTCGCTATAGCCGCGCGAGACCGGAGCCTTGACGCGAATCCAGTCAGGCTTCTTCTGGACTTCATTGTCCGGGCGGTGCGCCTTTTCCGGGTGCCGCAGACGTCCGCTCTGGTTGACCGTATTGAGAACTGTAACCATGCTGTTTCCTGCCTATCCGGAGCATGTTCCAAAAGAAATGTGGAACGCTCCTTAATTCGGTCCGGTCCTAAGCCCTGACCACAGACCTGTCAACTTGGACCATTTGCTACTCATCGCCGCGCAGCCAGCCCGAGCGCCCTGAAAACCAGAGCCCAGATGAGCCCAAAGACCAGACCGCCAAAGCCAAGCGCCAAAGTCAGCGTCCAGACACCATACCAGCCCAAGAGCGCCATTCCGTTGACCGATATGGTGTTACCGCCAAGCAGACTCAAGACGCCGGCTACAAATCCGAGCGCCAGACCGATGACGGTACACCATTTTATGATCGGCCAGGCGGCGCGCCGCCATGGCCCTCCATTTTCGATCAGCGGAATAGGCGTCTCCTATTGCTTTAAGCTTTATTTACACGCCTAATCTGGTCCGAAAAGTCTGCAACTTTTCGGGATTAGGCGTTTAACACCCGGCCATATGCGTCGAGTACGCTTTCCTTCATCATCTCCGAAAGGGTCGGATGCGGGAAGACCGAATGCATCAGCTCTTCTTCGGTGGTCTCAAGGTTCATGGCAATCACGAAACCCTGGATAAGCTCGGTGACTTCCGCGCCAACCATATGTGCGCCCAGAAGCTGACCGGTCTTCTTGTCGAAGATCGTCTTTACCAGACCCTGATCTTCACCCAGAGCAATCGCCTTGCCGTTGGCCGTGAAGGAATAGCGACCGACACGAATGTCGAAACCCTGTTCCTTGGCCTTGGCTTCCGTCAGACCGACCGACGCGACCTGCGGATTGCAATAGGTGCAGCCCGGAATCTTGCCCTTGTCGAGCGAATGGACATTCGGAAGGCCTGCGATCTTTTCAACGCAGATCGTGCCTTCATGTTCGGCCTTGTGCGCCAGCATCGGCGGACCGGCGACATCGCCAATGGCATAGATGCCTTCAACATTGGTCTTGCCATAACCGTCGATGACGATGCAGCCACGATCCGTCTTCACGCCAAGCGCTTCAAGGCCGAGATTCTCGATATTGCCCTGCACGCCGACAGCCGAAATCATCCGGTCGACCGTCAGCTTCTGCACCTTGCTATCCTTGGTTTCGATGGAAGCAGTGACGTTGTTGGCGCCCTTCTCCACTTTCGCAACCTTGGCGTCGGTGATGATTTTGAGGCCGCGCTTTTCGAGCTGCTTGCGGGCGATGGCGGAAATTTCCGCATCTTCTACCGGCATGATCTGCGGCATCACTTCCACAACCGTCACATCGACGCCCATGTCGTGATAGAACGACGCGAATTCGATGCCGATAGCGCCCGAACCCATGACCAGCATCGACTTTGGCAGGTCCTGCGGCACCATGGCTTCGAAATATGTCCAGATCAGCTTGCCGTCCGGTTCGATGCCAGGCAGCGCACGCGGACGCGCACCGGTGGCCACGATGATGTGCTTGGCCTTGTAGCTGCCCTCGCCCAGCACGCCCTTCGGCACCGGGTTCTGCGGCTGCATCGGCTGCTTCGACGTCTTGCCGACCGTGATTTCAGCAGGATTGGAACCGGAAGCGCCTTTGACGAGCTTGGCTTCGCCCCAGATGACGTCGATCTTGTTCTTCTTCATGAGGAAGGCGACGCCGCCATTAAGACGGGCCGAAACGCCGCGCGAACGCTGCACGACGGCTTTCACGTCCGGCGTGATGGTGCCTTCGAGTTTCAGACCGTAATCCTTGGCGTGTTCGCCGAAATGCAGGATTTCCGCCGAACGCAGCAGTGCCTTGGTGGGAATGCAGCCCCAGTTGAGGCAGATACCACCCAGATGCTCGCGCTCGACAATAGCGGTCTTGAGACCCAGCTGTGCCGCACGGATTGCCGTCACATAGCCGCCGGGGCCAGATCCGATAACAATAACGTCGTAAATGTCGGCCATAATTCTTGCCCTTATTCCTGAATGCGGAAAGGCCGCGCTTGTCCCTGCATGATCTACAAAGACAAGCGCGGCGTCAGTTCCATCAGACCAGCATGCCCATCGGGTTTTCGATGTGGCGCTTGAAGGCCTGCGCGAGTTCGGCAGCAAGTGCGCCGTCCACCGCGCGGTGATCGGTAGAAAGCGTGACCGACATGACCGTCGCCACTTTCATCTCGCCCTTCTTCACCACGACGCGCTCTTCACCGGCGCCGATTGCGAAAATGGTCGCATGCGGCGGGTTGATGATGGCTGCAAAATCCTTGACGCCGAACATGCCCAGATTGGACACGGAGGTCGAACCGCCCTGATATTCCTCCGGCTTCAGCTTGCGATCACGCGCGCGCTTGGCCAAATCCTTCATCTCGTTGGAGATGGTGGAGAGCGTCTTGCTTTCCGCATTGCGGACGATTGGCGTGATCAGGCCACCCGGAATGGAAACGGCAACGCCGACATCCGAACGCTTGTGCTTGATCATGCCGCCATCGGTCCAGGAAACATTGGCTTCCGGGATATCGCGCAGCGCCAGAGCGGTCGCCTTGATGATCATGTCGTTGACGGAGAGTTTGTAGGCCGGAACCTCGCCCTTCTCGGTCTTGAGCATCGGCGACGCCGCGTTGATCTGCGCGCGAAGCGCCAGAAGCGCATCCAGTTCGCAATCGATCGTCAGATAGAAATGCGGAACGGTCTGCTTCGATTCCACCAGACGGCGAGCAATGGTCTTGCGCATGCCGTCATGCGGCACGATCTCGTAAGAACCTTCCTCGAACAGCTTGAGAACGGCATCGTCCGACATCGGCTTAGGCGCTGGAGCAGCCGCAGCAGCCTGCGGTGCAGCAGCAGCTTTCGCGCCGCCGGACTGGATCGCGGATTCCACATCGCGCTGAACGACACGGCCATGCGGACCAGTGCCCTTCACGGCGGCGATATCGACGCCAGCGTCCTTGGCAATGCGGCGGGCAAGCGGAGAAGCGAAAACGCGTTCGCCCTTTGCCTGTGCGGGAGCGGCAGGTGCCGGAGCAGGAGCAGGAGCAGCGGCGGGCGCGGCTTCCTTCTTGGCTTCAACCTTCGGCTCTTCCTTCGGAGCCTCGGCTTTTGCTTCCGCCTTGGGAGCGGCAGCGCCGCCGCCCTTTGCTGCTTCCGCGATATCTTCGCCGTCAGCGGCGAGAATTGCGATCAGCGCATTGACCTTGACGCCTTCGGTGCCAGCCGGAACAACCAGCTTGGCAACGGTGCCTTCGTCAACAGCCTCGACTTCCATCGTGGCCTTGTCGGTTTCGATCTCGGCAATCACATCGCCGGAGGAAACCTTGTCGCCTTCCTTGACCAGCCATTTCGACAGGTTGCCTTCTTCCATCGTGGGAGAAAGCGCTGGCATGGTGATATTGATCGGCATGTCCAGACCCTTTCGTTAAGCGGTGTAGGTCACGGCTTTCACCGCTTCCACGACTTCGGCCACATTCGGCAGCGCCAGCTTTTCGAGATTTGCGGCGTAAGGCATTGGAACGTCCTTGCCCGCAATGGTCAGGATCGGCGCATCGAGATAGTCGAAAGCCTGCTGCATCACGCGGGTGGCGATTTCCGTGCCGACCGACGACTGCGGGAAGCCTTCTTCGACGGTTACGAGGCGACCGGTCTTCTTGACCGATTCCACGACAGTCGGAATGTCCATCGGACGAATGGTGCGCAGATCGATGACTTCAACGTCGATGCCCTGTGCAGCCAGTTCTTCCGCAGCCCTGACCGCATAGGTCATGCCTATACCGAACGAAACCAGCGTGGCGTCCTTGCCCTGCTTGTGAATGCGGGCCTTACCAATCGGCAGGACGAAATCATCCAGCTTCGGCACTTCGAAATGATGACCGTAGAGAATTTCGTTTTCGAGAAAAATGACCGGGTTCGGATCGCGGATGGCAGCCTTGAGCAAGCCCTTGGCGTCGGCAGCCGTGTAAGGCATGACGACCTTCAGGCCCGGAATGTGGCTGTACCAGGCGGCGTAGCACTGCGAGTGCTGGGCGGCAACGCGGGCAGCAGCGCCCGAAGGACCACGGAACACCATCGGTGCACCCATCTGACCGCCCGACATGTAGAGCGTCTTTGCAGCCGAATTGACGATCTGGTCGATTGCCTGCATGGCGAAGTTGAAGGTCATGAATTCGACAATCGGCTTCAAACCGGCCATTGCGGCACCGACGCCCACACCGGCAAAACCATGCTCGGTGATCGGCGTATCGACGACGCGGCGCGCGCCGAACTCATCGAGAAGACCCTGCGTGATCTTGTAAGCGCCCTGATATTCGGCAACTTCTTCACCCATGATGAAGACGTTTTCGTCACGGCGCATTTCTTCGGCCATGGCATCGCGCAGCGCTTCACGCACGGTCATCGAAACCATTTCCGTGCCTGCCGGAATATCCGGATCGGAAGCGACTTCAACCTTCGGAGCAGCCGGAACGCTGGCAGCAGGCTTGTCTTCAGCCTTCGGCGCTTCCTTTGCTTCTTCCTTGGCTTCCTGCTTCGGGGCTTCAGCCTTGGCAGCCGGGGCCGAACCGATATCGGAAACGCTTTCGCCGTCGCCGAGCAACACGGCAATCGGCGTATTGACCTTCACGCCTTCTGTGCCTTCAGCGATGAGGATCTTGCCGATAACGCCTTCATCGACGGCTTCGACTTCCATCGTCGCCTTGTCGGTTTCGATCTCGGCAATCACATCGCCGGACGTAACCTTGTCGCCTTCCTTTTTCACCCACTTGGAAAGCGTGCCTTCTTCCATGGTCGGAGAAAGGGCGGGCATGAGAATTTCTACGGGCATGACAACACCTTTCCCGAATTAGAGCAGAATATCCGTATAGAGCTCGGAAACATCCGGCTCCGGATCGTTTTGAGCGAAATCGGCCGAATCAGCGACGATGTCGCGGACTTCCTTGTCGATTTCCTTCAGCTCTTCTTCGGTTGCCCAGCCCTTGTCGATCAGGCGCTGTTTGACCTGTTCGATCGGATCATGCTCGGAACGCATCTTTTGCACTTCGTCCTTCGAGCGATATTTCGCAGGATCGGACATGGAGTGACCGCGATAGCGATAGGTTTCCATTTCGAGAATCAACGGACCCTTGCCGGAACGCGCCCAATCGGCAGCGAACTTGGCGGCAGCGGCAACGGCGCGAACGTCCATGCCATCGACCTTGATGCCCGGAAGATTGAACGAAACACCGCGCTTGGAGAAATCGGTTTCAGCGGAAGAACGCGATACCGAGGTGCCCATGGCGTAACGGTTGTTTTCGATGACGTAGATCACCGGAAGCTTCCACAGCGAGGCCATGTTGAAGCTTTCATAAACCTGGCCCTGATTGGCAGCGCCATCGCCGAAATAGGTGACCGACAGATTGTCATTGCCACGATACTTGTTCGCAAAGGCAAGACCGGTGCCGAGCGGAACCTGAGCGCCGACGATACCGTGACCGCCGAAGAAGCCCTTTTCCTTGGAGAACATATGCATGGAGCCGCCCTTGCCCTTGGAGTAGCCTCCACGGCGTCCGGTCAGCTCGGCCATGACACCGCGCGCTTCCATGCCCGTTGCCAGCATATGACCGTGATCGCGATAGGAAGTGATGATCTGGTCACCTTCCTTCAGCGCGGTCTGCATACCAACGACGACAGCTTCCTGTCCGATATAAAGATGGCAGAAGCCACCAATGAAGCCCATGCCATAAAGCTGGCCGGCTTTTTCTTCGAAACGCCGGATCATCAGCATCTCGCGATAGGCGTGCAGTTCCTGCTCCTTGGTAAATTCCACAGGCGCAGGTGCCTTGGGGGTAGTGACAGAAGACGTCTGCGTTTTGCCAGCAGGCGTCTTTTTAGCCCTCGGTGCCATATCTCGCTCCCTTAGATTGTCGTTATATTGTGACGTTATACGCGCATATTACAAGATACAATATGCACCCAGAGCATAGCTGCTATGCTGCCAAGCCCTTAAAAACATATCACAAAAAGACAATTAACCGGAATTCAGTTAATTCGACCTGTCTTCCCGAGAGGTAATAATTGTCACTTCATCGGGATGGGAGAGATTAAGCGCCCTGCGCGCCTGCTCGTCAAGCATATCCTTTTCGATGGAACCATCACGCAAAAGCGCGACACGCTTTTCAAGCGCGGAACGCTCGCCGCTGATTTTTTCAAGCTGCTTGGTAAGGATGGCTTTTTGCTCTTCGAGCCGGATACGGGCGTAAAGACCGAATTCGCCATGATAGGCGTGGAAGCCGAAATAGCTGAGAAACGCAGCCGTCAGAATAGGCAGAATAAAGCGCCCACGGATCGATTTACGTTTCTGCTTGGTCCACATTGCGGCTTCCTTCCCGGATGTTTTTGACGGCAGCGAATCTCAAGCTGTAGCCGCCAATCCGAATTCCACCATGAAGCATTATTTTGCTTAACAGAGCTTTACCGCAGCCATATGTCAGGGAAGGATTAACCCTATTTTTGTGAAACAGTTCGGATAATCAAAAGACGGTGACCTCTTGTGAGTAATTCACTCGCAGGGGGGAAATCGGCAACCAGGATCAATTCTTGATTGCCGATCTGTTCATTATCGACCGTTCAGACGATCACACATCGAGAATCGTTGAGAACCCGCCCATGATCATCCGCTTGCCGTCAAAGGGCATCTCGCTGCCCATCGCCGCCATGCGCGGATCGCTCATCATTTTCTGATTGGCCGCATCGCGGGTGGCCTTGTCGGGATATTCGAACCAGGAGAAAACCACCTCCTCATCGTCGGTTGCCTGCACGGCTCGGCGGAAATCGGTCACCTTGCCATCGGGCACATCGTCACCCCATGCCTCAACCATGCGCGTAACGCCAAACTCCTTGAACAGTTCGGCAGCAGTCGCGGCATGTTTGCGATAGATTTCCTTGTTCGCTTTTGGAACCGCAACGACGAAGCCTTCAATATAAGCCATTTTCTCTCTCCCTTTCGATTCCCCCCTTACGGCTCGGGTCAATACGGGATTGAGCCGCTCCATGTCCGCCATATTGCTCCCCATTCAGGGCCAGCGCATGGCAGAACAATAACATTGATATCAATATATATGGACGGAGTCAAAAGCGGGACCGACCAAGATGGCGGTATGGTTCTCAAAGACAACGAAAAAGGCGGGCACAGAGCCCGCCTTTCATCAAAAGCCTTGGGGTTCCGATTAAAGGAACTTCAGCGCGCTGCGGCCTGCATAGCGAGCCTGCTTGCCGAGTTCTTCTTCAATGCGGATAAGCTGGTTGTACTTCGCCGTACGGTCCGAACGGGCCAACGAGCCGGTCTTGATCTGACCGCAATTCGTGGCAACTGCCAGATCGGCAATGGTCGAATCTTCGGTTTCGCCCGAACGGTGCGACATGACGGCGGTGTAACCGGCCTTGTGTGCGGTTTCGACGGCATCGAGCGTTTCCGACAGGGAACCGATCTGGTTGACCTTCACGAGGATCGAATTGGCGACGCCCATGCGGATGCCATCGCGCAGACGGGCCGAATTGGTGACGAACAGATCGTCGCCAACCAACTGGCACTTGTTGCCAACGAGGTCGGTCAGGTACTTCCAGCCTTCCCAGTCGTCTTCGGCCATGCCGTCTTCAATGCTGACGATTGGATAATCAGCGACGAGCTTGGCCAGATACTTGGCCTGCGCCTTTGGATCACGGGTCTTGCGCTCGCCTTCATAGACGTAATTGCCGTCCTTGAAGAATTCGGTCGATGCGCAATCGAGACCGATAGCGATATCTTCACCCGGCTTGAAACCGGCCTTTTCGATCGATTCCATCACGAAATCGAGGGCAGCCTGCGCGCTCTTGAGATTTGGAGCAAAACCGCCTTCATCGCCGACATTGGTGTTGTGGCCAGCGTCCTTGAGGCGCTTCTTCAGCGTGTGGAAAACCTCCGAGCCATAACGCACGGCTTCGCGGATCGACGATGCGCCAACCGGCAGAATCATGAATTCCTGAAAGTCGATTGGATTGTCGGCATGTGCGCCGCCATTGATGATGTTCATCATCGGCACGGGCAGAACATGCGCATTCGCGCCGCCGACATAGCGATAAAGCGGCAGGCCAGTTGCCTGAGCGGCAGCCTTGGCAACGGCCAGCGACACGCCGAGAATAGCATTGGCGCCAAGATTGCCCTTGTTGGCAGAGCCGTCGAGGTCAATCAGAGTCTGGTCGATGAGCAGCTGGCTTTCGGCATCGAGGCCTGCAATGGCGTCGAAAATCTTGCCATTCACCGCTTCAACGGCCTTTTCCACGCCCTTGCCGAGATAGCGGCTGCCGCCATCGCGAAGCTCAACGGCTTCATGGGCACCGGTCGATGCGCCGGATGGAACAGCGGCACGGCCAAAAGAGCCATCTTCAAGCACTACGTCCACTTCGACGGTCGGGTTGCCGCGGCTGTCAAGAATTTCGCGGCCGACGATGTCGATAATTGCAGTCATAGGAGCCAGTCCTTCCCTATAGATCGCTCCGCTTATATGCAGAGCTGCTGAACAAATCCGATGTGGGCACATCCTTAGCGAAACAAAAGGCGGAGGAAAATCCCCCGCCTTTCACAATTCGCTCAGTGTTTTATAGACCCTTGGAAATCCTGTCGAACGCCACAAGCTTTTCCAGCAGTGCAGGCATCTTGTCGATCGGCACCATATTGGGTCCGTCCGACGGCGCATTGTCGGGGTCCTGATGGGTTTCAATGAAAAGACCGGCCACACCGACAGCCACCGCTGCGCGCGCCAGTGTTTCCACAAATTCGCGCTGTCCGCCCGACGAACCGCCCTGCCCGCCCGGCTGCTGCACCGAATGGGTCGCGTCGAAAACCACCGGCGCGCCAAGGCCGGCCATGATCGGCAGCGAGCGCATATCCGAAACCAGCGTATTATAGCCGAAGGACACGCCGCGCTCGGTTGCAAGCACATTCGGGTTGCCGCTTTCGGTGATCTTGGCCAGAACATTCTTCATGTCCCAGGGTGCCAGAAACTGGCCCTTCTTGACATTGACCACCCGGCCAGTCTTCGCGGCGGCGATCAGCAGATCGGTCTGGCGGCAGAGGAAGGCCGGAATCTGAAGCACATCGACGACGGGTGCGACTGCGGCGCATTGTTCTTCGGTGTGGATATCGGTCAGAACCGGAAAGCCGAATTCCTTTTTCAGATCGGTAAAGACTTCCAGCGCCTTTTCGAGACCGATACCGCGCTCTGCCTTCAGCGACGTGCGATTGGCCTTGTCGAAACTCGACTTGTAGACCAGACCTATACCCAGCTTGTCGGTGATTTCCTTCAGGCGTCCCGCCATGTCGAAGGCATGGTCCCGCGTTTCCATCTGGCATGGGCCAGCGATCAGCGCGAAGCGCGCGCTGTTGGAGAAGGTAACATTACCGACTTTGACGGAGGAATTGGCGGTCGTCATTTACTCAACACCTTCAAATACGAACAACGTACCCTGGCCTTTAGCCGGAGAAACGATGATACGGCCATCTCTTTTCAGAAACGTGACACCGTTGCGGTCAAGAAGCTGCTCGATTGTCAAAAGCGAAGCAACCGTGAAAACCAGCCCTGCAAGCCGCAAGCCACGGCCATGAAGCTCTGGCAACCATCCAAAGCTTTGTTCAAACTGTTTGGAAGGAAGGATATCTATATCGGCATTGCCTGCGGTGATTTCCAGAGAACCACCGTTCTGCTTGCGCGCTGGCGCATGAAACACGCCTTGCAGCAATTCCGAAAATGCCGCCGGATTATCCTCGCAGATCAGGATTTTGCGCAATCCGCTGACGCCATTTTCATGCGCAATCAGATGCGAACGATCCGTCTTGGGATAAGCCAGACGCTGGCAGGTGAAGAAAAACGCATCGGGCGCGCGCAGATCCGCCGCAAAAGCAAGGCGGAAACTCGCAATTTCGCGCTTGCCTTCCTTGCTCACGAACGCCCGTGAAAACTCAACCATGCGGCCACCGGCAACACCGCGCCGTTTGAACGCGGCGTGATCGGCGCGTGCATCGTCCGTTTTGAAGGCTATGCCTGAAAAGCCATCCTGCCCGTTACGGAAGCGGTAGGCCTGATCGCGGAGAATGAAACTGTTCGAGCGACGGGCGGCAGCCACATAAAGCGGCTCGCGGTCGACTGCCAGCATTTCCAGATAGGTGTCGTCAGCAAAAAAGCTGCACACATTGGCGGTGCCGAATGGATGCTGGGCATTCGGGGCCACTGTAAATCCCAAGAGAGAAAGTCTCGCGCGCGCTTCGTCCAGTCGTCCAACCGGCAGAACAAAATGGTCCACCGAACGAGCATTGCGCGCGAGATCATTATTCATGCATCAAACCAGACGGCTTTGTTCAATCGCCGCTTCGATGAACGAAGCGAAGAGCGGATGCGGTTCGAACGGGCGCGACTTCAGTTCCGGATGGTACTGTACGCCGATGAACCATGGATGGTCTGGATATTCGACCGTTTCCGGCAGAACGCCATCCGGCGACATGCCCGCGAAATTCAGACCCGCCTCTTCGAGACGGTTCTTATAGTCGATATTGACTTCGTAGCGATGGCGGTGACGCTCGGAAATATCGGTCGAACCGTAGATTTCCGCGATCTTGGAACCCGGAGCAAGGGCTGCTTCATAAGCGCCAAGACGCATCGTGCCGCCGAGATCGCCAGCTGCTGCGCGCTTCTCGAGCATGTTGCCCTTGAGCCATTCGGTCATCAGACCAACTACTGGTTCCTTGGTCGGGCCAAACTCGGTCGAAGACGCGTTTTCGATGCCAACCAGATTACGCGCTGCCTCGATGCAGGCCATCTGCATGCCAAAGCAAATGCCGAAATACGGCACTTTCCGCTCACGCGCGAATTTCGCCGCAAGAATCTTGCCCTCTGCGCCACGCTCGCCGAAACCGCCCGGCACCAGAATGCCGTGTACCTTTTCCAGATGCGGAGCCGGATCTTCGCTTTCGAAGACTTCCGCTTCAATCCAGTCGAGATTGACCTTAACCTTGTTGGCGAGACCACCGTGATAGAGCGCTTCGATCAGCGACTTATACGCGTCCTTCAGACCCGTATATTTGCCGACGATTGCGATGGTGACTTCGCCTTCCGGATTGTGCAGACGATGGGAAACTTCTTCCCAGCGATCCATGCGCGGTTTCGGAGCCGGGTCGATACCGAAAGCCGAAAGAACTTCCGAATCCAGGCCTTCCTTGTGATAGGCAATTGGCACATCGTAGATCGTTGCCACGTCGAGCGCCTGAATAACGGCGCTTTCACGCACGTTACAGAACAGCGACAGCTTGCGGCGTTCGGATTCCGGAATTTCGCGATCCGCACGCACCAGAAGAATATCCGGCGCAATACCGATGGAACGCAGTTCCTTGACCGAATGCTGCGTCGGCTTGGTCTTGAGCTCGCCCGCCGCCGGAATATACGGCATCAGCGTCAGATGGATGTAAACGGCTGCGCCGCGCGGCAATTCATTGCCAAGCTGACGGATCGCCTCAAGGAACGGCATGGCTTCAATGTCGCCAACAGTGCCGCCGATTTCGCACAGGACAAAATCGTAATCCTCGTTGCCTTCGAGAACAAAATTCTTGATCTCGTCGGTGACGTGCGGAATGACCTGAACCGTCGCGCCGAGATAGTCGCCGCGGCGTTCCTTTTCGATGATGTTACGGTAGATGCGACCGGTGGTGATATTATCCTGCTTGTTGGCAGGACGACCGGTGAACCGCTCGTAATGACCGAGATCGAGGTCAGTTTCGGCACCATCGTCAGTGACGAACACCTCACCGTGCTGGTAAGGCGACATCGTGCCGGGATCGACGTTCAGATAAGGGTCGAGTTTACGGATACGCACGCGGTAACCGCGTGCCTGAAGGAGTGCAGCCAGTGCTGCAGCAGCTATGCCTTTTCCAAGGGAAGAAACCACGCCGCCAGTGATGAAAACATATCGCGCCATGGGCTTATCTCGTTAGACTTTCTTAATTGATTCCGCCACAAAAAAATGCGCTTCGGAGTGATTTTTCACCGAAGCGATGCGGTAATCGTTGTTGAACACAGACACGTCACCCCAAAACGGACCGTTTGGTGAGTGACACGCACCCCTGAAACCCTATTGCACGAATGCGAACGCTATACGTCTGAAGATGACGGAAGCATGATCTCCGGACGAATACATGGAACCGTCTTAACGGCCCCTGCCCGACTTTTCCATGCCGAAGCCCGCAATCCACAGCTTAGCTTCACGCATTCGTAAAATCGGCCAAAAGAAAAGCCGGGCCCGAAAGCCCGGCCATTTTCAGATCGTCATTTGTGATCAAAGAACGATGACTTCGGTGCCGAGACCGACGCGCTCGTAGAGATCCATCACATCTTCATTGATCATGCGGAAGCAGCCGTTCGAAGCGGAGCTGCCGATGGTCCATGGCTGAACCGTACCGTGAATACGGATATAGGTATCCTTGTTGCCCTGGAACAGATACATGGCGCGCGAACCGAGCGGGTTGCCCGGACCGCCATCCATGCCGTTCTTGAAGCGACCATAATGGCCGGGATCACGCTCGACCATTTCCTTGGTCGGGATCCAGCGAGGCCATTCGCGCTTGGCATTGACGGTCGCAGAACCCTTGAATTCCAGACCCTGCTTGCCCACTGCGATGCCATAGCGGCGCGCCGTGGTCGAGGTTTCAACCAGATAGAGGAAGCGCTGCTTCGGATCGATCACGATCGTGCCCGGCTTGTAGCCCGTAAAGGCAACTTCCTGTGCGCGGAACTTGGGATCGATATTGTACTTGTTGGCCTTCACACCGGCATTGCCGTTGGAAGCGCTCTTTTTCTTCTTCTTCGGCTTGTCCGGATTGGCCTTGGCGTCGCTCGAAAGCGCAACCTTTTGCACGTTAGCGGCAGCGGCTTCGTTCAGCTGCGCTTCAGCACTGACCGGCGATGCGGCAAAAGCCGGCGCGGAAACTCCAACGCAAAGGCTCGCAATGCCAGCCATAAGAATACGACGTGAAAACATGATCAGTTCCCGAAATCCAAGCACAAGCGGAAAATAGCTGCCGCAACTTTACGGCCAAGCTTTCGCTTTCCTTACTGTAAACGCAGGAACGACTCAATTCGTTGCAACAGTTGTGCAATGCGATTCGTAAAAGCCTATTGCCTGCTTGCAACACTTTGCAATTCGGTGGTTAACAAAAAGAAAACCGGCCCATTGGGCCGGCTTCACAATCGCTTGAATGGAAAGCTCTTTTTACTGTGAGCTTGGAACCGGATTGGCCGGAGCTTCCGGCGTCGCCGGCGCCTGCGGTGCAGTCGTTCCCGTCGGAGCGGCGCCCGGTGCAGCCGGTGCGGTCCCATTCGTGTCGGTGCGCGAAGACTCGCCGCCGAGCTGATTGAGGATGCCACCACCAGCGCCGTTGCCGCCTGCCGGAGCCGTCTGACTGCCGGATGCTGCCGGGATACGGTTCAGAATATCGGTCGGGCGTTCGCCATAACGCGCCATGATGCCGAGAACCAGCGACGTCGCGAAAAAGCCGATAGCCAGAATGGCAGTCGTACGGGTGAGCGCATTGGCGGCACCCCGCGCCGTCATGAAGCCAGAACCGCCGCCAATGCCAAGGCCGCCGCCTTCAGAGCGCTGGATAAGCACAACGCCGACAAGCGCCAGCACGATCAACAAATGAATGACAATGAGTACGGTTTGCATGGGTAACGGTCTTTACGTCCCTGAACTAAAGCAGTTCCAGGACACATCACATGACCATGTCCAGACTGCACGATAGAATAGATGCGGCTCTTTACACGCTATTGCGTGATAATCCAAGCCCCGCCGCCCAAGTTAGAGCATGGCGAGGCAAGGCGCCGCTCAAAGGTTGCGATAGGTCTCGCATATGGCGAGGAAGTCTGTCGCCTTCAAGCTCGCACCACCAACAAGCGCACCATCGACATCGGCGATGCCGAGCAGTTCGGTAGAGTTGGACGGCTTGACCGAACCGCCATAGAGAAGACGCAGATGCGCGCCCTTGGCTCCAAAGCGCTCGGTCAGCTGCTCACGCATGAAGGCGTGCGCCGCACGAACATCCTGCACCGTCGGCGTCAGACCCGTTCCAATGGCCCAGACAGGCTCATAGGCGATGATGGTGTTTTCGGCATTCACGCCATCCGGCAGGGAGCCCGCAAGCTGCGAGCCGATGACGTCCAGCGTGCGTTCTGCCTGACGCTCATCAGCCGTTTCACCCACGCAAACGATGGCAACAAGACCAGAGGCCCAGGCGGCTTCGGTCTTTGCCTTCACCGTATCGTTGGTTTCGTGGTGATCAGTGCGGCGCTCTGAATGTCCAATGATGACGTGGCTTGCGCCTGCTTCTTTCAGCATTTCAGCCGAAATATCGCCGGTATGCGCGCCGGAAGTCTTGAAATGGCTGTCCTGCCCGCCAAGGCCGACCGTCGTTTCGCCAGAGAGCGTTTCGGCAGCGCGTGAAAGCAGCGTGGCCGGTACGCAGATCACTGCATCCAATTTTCTACCGAAATCGGAGCTCAGACCGGCTGCAATCGCGCGCAGTTCGGTGAGAGATTCTCCCGTACCATTCATCTTCCAGTTGCCAGCGACCAACGGACGGATACCCGGAGTCATTGTGTTCTCCTCGCCTTTCAAGAGCATAATCCGACCGGAGTGAAACGAGGATCGATAAGATTATGCGTCGAACTGAACATTCAGAGCGTCGATCCGATTCATTCGGATCGAAACACGCTCTAAACGGCAGGCGCCTCCTGCGAATAACGCATGACCGCGCCGAATTTTGCCACTGACTAAGCATATTCGTGTCGCAATGCAAATGTTCTTGGTTGCAGAGCCTCAATGAGACCTTGCATATGGGGCTTGCTTGGGGTTATCCCCTGAACGGATCAATTCAATGACTGGCTCAAATCAACCAAAGCCGAGCTTTATTTCATAATCGAAGGGTTTCCCATGCTCGACAGCCTGCGCTCTGCCTCTCGCTCCTGGATCTCCAAGCTTCTGCTTGGTGTGCTCGTCCTGAGCTTCGGCGTTTGGGGTATTGCGGATGTTTTCCGCGGTGGCATAACCGGCAATGCCGCGCTGACTGCGGGCGACTCCGAAGTCAGCGCGACTGACTACCGCTTCGCTTATGAACAGCAGGTGATGCGCCTGTCGCAGCAGTTCCGCCAGCGTCTGACGCGCGAACAGGCAAAATCGATCGGCGTTGAAAATCAGGTTCTGGCGCAGCTTGCAGCCGGTGTGGTTCTCGACGAAGGCGCGCGCAACATGCAGCTTGGTCTTTCGAAGGACGGCATTGCCCGCCTGACGGCGGAAGATCCGGCCTTCCAGGACGCCAGCGGTAACTTCAACCGCGCGCAGTTCGATGCGGTTTTGCGCCAGTCCGGCATTCGCGCGCAGGATTATCTTGATAATCGCGCCAAGGTTGCCCGTCGCCAGCAGATGGTCGAAGCGGCGACCGACGGCATCAAGATGCCCGACGCCATGCTGAAAGCTCTGGCGCTTTATCAGGGCGAAAGCCGCAGCGCGGACTACATCACCATTCCTGTGGAAAAAGCAGACGCGATCCCTGCCCCGTCGGATGAGGTCCTCAAGACCTATTTCGATGCGCAGAAGGATGAGTACAAGGCGCCTGAATACCGCAAGGTAACCTATGTCAAGCTGGAGCCAGCAGACATCGCAGACCCTTCTGCGGTGACGCAGGACGAAATCAACGAATATTACGAAAAGAACAAGTCGCGCTACGGCACTGTCGAACAGCGTACCATCGAACAGCTGAGCTTTACCGACGAAGCTGCGGCCAACGCCGCGCAGGAAAAGATTGCCGCTGGCGCCAGCTTCCTCGACATAGGCAAGGAACAGGGCAAGACCGAAGACGATCTCAAGCTCGGCACCTTCGAGAAAAGCGCTATTCCTGACCAGACCATCGCCGATGCAGCCTTTGCACTCGCTGAAAACGGCGTAAGCCCTGTCGTCAAGGGCGGTTTCGGCCCGGCCATTCTGCGCGTTACCAAGATCGACCCGGCGCATGTCAAGCCACTCTCGGAAGTCGAAGCCGAAATCCGCACGACGCTCGCCAACAACATTGCGGCGAGCAGCATCAGCGGCATTCATGATTCCTATGAGCAGCAGCGCTCCGATGGCGCATCGATGGCCGATGTCGCCAAGAGCCTGAGCCTCAAGACCGTCACCGTCGATGCGGTCGATGCCGAGGGCAACGACCCGTCCGGCAAGCCGGTTGAACTTCCGAACGGACAGGCGCTTCTGGCCGCTGCTTTCCAGGCCGAACAGGGCTTTGACAATGACGCGCTGACCATGGGCAATGTCGGCTATCTCTGGTATCAGATCGATGGCGTCACCCCTGCCCGCGACCGCACCCTTGATGAAGTCAAGGACAAGGTTGTGGCGGCATGGAAGGGTGAGGAAGCCGTCAAGCGTCTCAATCAGCGTCTGGAAGACCTGAAGAAGCGCCTCGATGGCGGCGCGACGCTCGATGCGATTGCTTCGGAACTTGGCCTTGAAAAGCAGACCAAGCGCGGCATCACCCGCTCCACGAACGATGCCGATATCGGCTCGGCTGCGGCAGCGCAGATTTTCCGTGGCCCGGACGGTTTCACCGGCACGGCGGCAGCGCCTTCCGACGACGCGCAGATTCTCTTCAAGGTGACGGAAGTGACCGAGCCTGCAAGTGCTGGCCCGGACACCATTCCTGAACAACAGCGCAACTATCTCGCAACCGCCCTTTCCGACGATGTGCTGGAACAGATGGTTGGCGAATTGCAGAAGCAGTATCCGGTGAAGATCAACCAGACTGTCATCAATAATGCTCTCGCATTCTAGGTTCTGCTGAGCAGCCGAACGCGAGAATTCACAGAAACAAACGGCAGAAAGACAATGGCTGATCTGAAACCATACATCGCGAAAGCGGCCTCCGGCGAACCACTGAGCCAAGAGGATTCCAAGGCCGCGTTCGATATCATGATGTCCGGTCAGGCAACGCCTTCGCAGATCGGCGGTTTTCTGATGGCTTTGCGCGTGCGTGGCGAAACCGTGCCGGAAATCGTCGGCGCGGTCGCTTCCATGCGGTCACGCATGCTGCCGGTCGTCGCCCCTTCAAACGCCATCGACATTGTCGGCACCGGCGGCGATCAGTCCGGTTCGTATAATGTGTCGTCCTGCTCGGCCTTTGTCGTGGCGGGCGCTGGCGTTCCCGTCGCCAAGCACGGCAACCGTGCCCTGTCGTCCCGCTCAGGCGCGGCAGACACGCTTGCAGCACTGGGCGTCAATATTGAAGCCGACGCGGAAACCATTGGCCGCAGCGCCCGGGAAGCCGGTCTCGGCTTCATGTTCGCGCCGATGCACCATTCCGCTATGCGCCATGTCGGCCCTTCTCGCGTCGAGCTTGGAACCCGCACGATCTTCAACATACTGGGTCCGCTCGCCAATCCGGCCAGCGTGAAGCGCCAGCTCCTGGGCGTTTTCGCGGCACAATGGGTTGAGCCTCTGGCGCATGTGCTGAATGAACTCGGCATGGAAGCCGTTTGGGTCGTCTATGGCGACGGTCTGGATGAGATGACCACCGCTGGCACGACCCAGGTCGCGGCGCTGGAAAACGGTACCGTCCGCACATTCGAGATTACGCCTGAAGACGTCGGTTTGCGCCGTTGCAAGCCGGAAGAACTGAAAGGCGGCGACGCTGCCGAGAATGCCAAGGCTCTGCTCGCCGTTCTGGAAGGCGCGAAGAACGCTTATCGCGACATTGTTCTGCTCAACTCGGCTGCCGCCCTCGTGATCGCGGGTACGGCCACGGATTTGAAGGATGGCATAGCACAGGCTGCCCATTCCATCGACAGCGGCGCGGCTTTGGCCGTTCTGCAAAAGGTAATCGCTGTCTCCAACGACAAGACAGTCTGACGAGAGGAAGCGCACCATGTCTACCGACATTCTCCGTAAGATCGAAGTCTACAAGCGCGAGGAAATCGCGGCTGCCAAGGCGCGTCATACGATTGAAGACCTGAAGGCCCGTGCACAGGATCAGGCCGCACCACGCGGCTTTCTCAAGGCGCTCGAAGCCAAGCGCGCAGCCGATAAATTCGCCCTGATCGCGGAAATCAAGAAGGCCAGCCCTTCCAAAGGTTTGATCCGTCCGGATTTCGATCCGCCAGCATTGGCAAAGGCCTATGAAGATGGCGGCGCTGCCTGCCTTTCGGTTCTGACCGATACGCCGTCCTTTCAGGGAGCGCCGGAATTCCTGATGGCAGCGCGCGCCGCGTGCAACCTGCCTGCCCTGCGCAAGGATTTCCTGTTCGACACCTATCAGGTCTATGAGGCGCGCAGCTGGGGTGCGGATTGCATCCTGATCATTCTCGCGAGCGTCGATGACGATCTGGCCAAGGCGCTGGAAGAAACCGCTTTCGAACTCGGCATGGATGCGCTCATCGAAGTGCACGACGAAGCCGAAATGGAACGCGCCCTCAAGCTTTCCTCGCGCCTTCTGGGCGTCAACAATCGCAACCTGCGTACATTCGAAGTAAGCCTGACCGTTTCGGAACGGCTGTCGAAAATGGCTCCTGCCGACCGCCTGCTGGTTGGCGAAAGCGGCATTTTCACCCATGACGATTGCCTGCGATTGGAAAAATCCGGCATCGGCACGTTCCTCATCGGCGAAAGCCTGATGCGCAAGGACGATGTTGCCGCCGCCACACGCGAACTCCTGACCGGCAAGGCCTGATGTCATGACCTCGGACACGGCCAGGCTCACGCATCTCGACCAGAAAGGCGCCGCCAATATGGTGGATGTCGGCTCCAAGGACGAGACCGAGCGTCAGGCCGTCGCCGAAGGCAGCGTGACCATGAAGCCGGAAACGCTGGCGCTCATATTGGCGGGCGACGCAGCCAAGGGCGATGTGATCGGAACCGCGCGGCTTGCGGGCATCATGGCCGCGAAAAAGACCGCCGACCTCATTCCGCTTTGCCACCCGCTGATGCTGACCAAGGTCGCGGTGGATATTGTACCGGACCATGCGCTGCCGGGCTTGCGCGTTCGCGCACTTGCAAAGCTCAAGGGCCGCACCGGCGTGGAAATGGAAGCTCTGACCGCTGTATCCGTGACGTGCCTGACGATCTATGACATGGCCAAGGCTGTCGATCGCCATATGGAAATCGGCAATATCCGCGTTGTGGAAAAGTCTGGTGGCAAGTCCGGCGACTGGAAGGCGTGAAACGTTCCGACAAGTTTGAGTTCGAGAGGAAATACGATGTCCCTTCTCCCGGTCGAAGATGCTCTGGCGCGTATACTCTCCTCCGCAGAACCGCATGGCCTCGAAACCGTTGCGTTGAACGAAGCGGGCGGGCGCGTTGTTGCCCGCGCCGTTGAGGCGCATTTCCTGCAACCGCCTTTCGACTGCTCAGCCATGGACGGCTATGCTTTGATTGCGCCAGCAGATACCACCTATCCGCTTCAACTGAAGGTTATCGGCGAATCCGCTGCTGGCAAGCGCTTCGACGGTTCACTCCTCCCCGGACAGGCTGTGCGTATTTTCACTGGCGCACCGATGCCGGAAGCTGCCGATACGATTGTCATCCAGGAACATACCGAGCGATCTGGCGATCAGCTAACCATACTCGAAGGCATAGCCACGGGGCGTCATATCCGCCGGGCTGGTCTCGATTTTGCGCCGGGCAAGACTGTTCTGTCCGTTGGCCGCGAACTGGACGCACCCGCTTTGTCACTGGCTGCGGCCAGCGGCAATCCAACGCTTGATGTGTTTCGCAAACCTCGCATTTCTATTTTGGCCACCGGCGACGAACTTGTGCCGCCGGGAGCCGACCCCGGCCCGGACCAGATTGTCGCGTCAAACAGCGTCGGCATTGCCGAAATCGTGCGCCGCGCCGGTGGCAAGCCTGAAGATATGGGAATCATTCCGGACGATCCGGCTCAGATCGAAGCGGCTATCGCCTCCGCTCTCGACAGCGGCATCGACGTACTGGTGACCATCGGCGGCGCCTCGGTCGGTGACCGCGATTACGTCCATGGCGCATTACGCAATTGCGGTGTCGAACTGGACTTCTGGAAAATCGCCATGCGCCCCGGAAAGCCGCTGATGTATGGACGCAAGACCGTCAATGGCAAAACCGTTCACATAATCGGCCTGCCAGGCAATCCGGTTTCAAGTCTTGTTTGCAGTCTGGTTTTTCTCCGTCCGCTTATCGCGAAACTTGCAGGCACCGATTTGACGGCGGATATCCGCCCGGCGAAACTCGGTCAGGCGATGCCCGCCAATGACCATCGCCGCGATTTTGTGCGCGCAACGGTCGAATCACAAAGCGATGGAACACTGCTGGTGACACCGTTTCCAGTACAGGACTCGTCCATGCTGACGGCCCTTGTCGGTTGCAATGCACTGCTCATTCGTGATGAAAATGCCCCGGCAGCCGCTGCGGGCACACCGTGCCGTGTTCTGATGTTGCGCTGATAGGTGTGAAAAGCCGCGCTTTCACAACCTCGAATGAACACGAAGTAACAAACGTAATTGTTTGAAAACAAACCGTTTCATCAAACACCGAGCCCCACCTCACACCCTTCCGTGAACAGAACCGCAACAAGGCGCGCACCCGTTAATCATTTTAAAACCATTGCAGAACAAGACTGGAACATATAGTGTTCGTTCTGGTTTTGTTTTTCTCGATTCTTATCTGGCCGGAGGGTGTCGCGCATGTTGACCCGTAAGCAGCACGAGCTTCTGCTGTTCATTCATGACCGTCTGAAAGAAACGGGCATTCCGCCATCTTTTGACGAAATGAAGGAGGCGCTCGATCTTGCTTCCAAGTCGGGCATACATCGGCTGATCACCGCTCTGGAAGAACGCGGTTTTATTCGCAGACTGCCGAACCGAGCGCGTGCCCTTGAGGTGCTGCGGCTACCGGATTCGATTGCACCGGGGCTGAACGCGCAGAAGAAATTCGCACCGAGCGTCATTGAAGGCAGTCTGGGCAAGGCGCCGCCTGCGCCCGCGCAACCATTGCGCCCTGCCCCGGTTGCGATCAATGACGATGTGTCGGCAACCGTGTCGGTGCCTGTCATGGGACGCATCGCTGCCGGTGTGCCGATCTCCGCCATTCAGAACCAGACGCATTCGCTCAGCCTTCCGCCGGAAATGATCGGCGCGGGCGAACATTATGCGCTGGAGGTCAAAGGTGACTCGATGATCGATGCCGGAATTTTCGACGGTGACACGGTGATCATCAAGCGCGGTGACATGGCCAATCCGGGCGAGATTGTCGTGGCTCTGGTCGATGATGAAGAAGCGACCTTGAAGCGCTTCCGCCGCAAGGGTGCGTCGATTGCGCTTGAAGCGGCAAACCCCGCTTACGAAACGCGCATCTTCGGTCCCGACCGCGTGCGCGTACAGGGCAAGCTGGTCGGTCTGATCCGCCGGTATTGATCAGAGGTTGTCCGTTTTGGGCGATTTGGGTCGCAATGGTAGTTTACCGGACTGCCGGAATAACTGATCTCATAGCCGCCATGCGGTCATTCACATTTGCCCGGCTCCTGATTGTCATCAGCCGGACAATTTGACACCACCACCTGCGCAGTCCTTTTCTTTTTATATTCCCAATCTGGCAGTCCCCGCGCTGCGCGGGAATAGAGCCGAAATAGATGCCACGGACGCCGTGGCTCATCGATGGCGAAGGCCAGCGTGTCGTCGTAACGCGGATCAGCAAATCTGGGCTGTTGCGGTGGAGCGCCGCTTTCGTCGGGCGAGGTGCTTGAAAGCTTCACGGTGGGAACATTGGCGGCGTCTTTCTTGTCACCCAATTTGATTTCAACCGTCCCGCGCAAGGCCAGATCACGCCGGTTGAGAACGAGCTTATTCGTGCGCGTGCATCCTGGCATTTCGCCAGCTACAGCCAGAATAATCACATCGCCAATGTCACAGGCGATATCCTGAACTGTCGGATCAGCCGTATATACAAGCACGCGCCCGTCGCGCAGCGTGATCGTGCACAATCCATCCTCGCAGATAAAGCCGTCCGTCGGGATTCCTCTGAGCCGGTCCTTTGCGTGTTGCGGTATCAGAAATTGCGATGCGAGATAGGCAGTTTGCCAATTATCGACCGTGAACTTGGATGGTCTGTCGCGGTTCACGGCAAAACGCCCATCGGACAGTCGAACCCCAACCAGCTTAGCATCTTCCGAGATCACGACATCTGGAAACGGCTCGCGTACAAAGGCGATAAATCCCAATAAAACAAATGGTAAAGCGAGAATCTTGAATCTGGTTGTGAACAGGACCGCAATCACAAGCGCTATGGTCCAGAAAGCAAGCGCTGTGAGCGGCATCGCGCCCGGATTGCCTTCCGGGGACCAGGACGCCACGAAACTTGCAATCTCGCGCACGATCCACACACCGGAACCAGCAAGGGACAATGGTATCCAGTCGAGACCGAGCGGCATCAACACCAAACCGAAAACAGCAAAGGGCATGACCAGAACGGCAATCACCGGATCAGCCAGCACATTGCCAATCAGCCCCAACGGTGCGGTATTGTTGAAGTGGTAGGCAGCGAAAATACCGCTTGCAAGCCCAGCCAATAACGACGTTCCTGCAGCGGCAAAGACAAAATTCAACGCCTTGGCTGCCAATCCGCCGACTGGCGCTGCAACGCGCCTTTCCATATCCTGCAGCTTCTTGGCCTTGCGCGCGCTCCACCAGGCATAACCGGCGATCAGGGCAGCTGTCGCCGAATAGGACATTTGAAAACTAGGCCCCAATATTTCATGCGGTGAAATCGCGATGGTCACCATTCCGGCGATTGCCAGATTGCGCATGCTGATCGCAGCCCGGTCGAACAATAACGCGCTGAGCATCACGGCGATCATCACATAGCTGCGCTGTGCGGCCACATCCGCTCCAGACATGGCGAGATAGAACGTACAGCTCAGCAGGGACAGGAATGCCGCGTATTTTTTGACCGGATGGCGCACACTGAACGCGGGAAAGAGCGCAAAACCAGACCGGAGGACAAACATGACGACCCCCGCCGCCAGTGCCATGTGCAGCCCCGATATGGAAAGAATATGCGCGAGACCCGCCTTGCGCAGATTTTCGTTGGTTTCCTCACTGATGCCGCCGCGCGTTCCAGCGATCAATGCGGCTGTGACATTGCCGTCCTCGCCGCCAATCACCTCCTCCACCCGCTCCGAAACGCGCACGCGCAGCAAGGCGACCCACTCACTGATCGCAGCGATCAGGCTTGTTTGCGGCGGGACATGCGCCGTCTTTGGGTTCCCCAGAAAGAAGCCGTTTGCACCAATACCGTTGAAATAGGCGTGAAAAGAAAAATCATAATTGCCGGGGCGGACCGGGCCTGACGGCACCCGCAGCCGCGCAAAACCGGTCAAGCCGCCGCCAATCGTTGTTTCAGCAGGTATATCGCGCGCATTGATACGGATACGTTCCGGTGCAAAGCGCAGTTTCGGGCGTTCTGTTGCCAGCAAATCAAGGGTAATACGCCAGCTGCCATTATCCTGCGCTTCCAGCGCAACGACACGGCCTGTTATGCGTGTTGAAACATCGGAACCGAGCATCGGCGTCGCCCTGCGTTCGGTTTCCCATTTTCCGCTGACAAGACCCAGCTGGAAAGCCAGCGCCAGCGTCAGTATCTGCGCAACAAGGAAATGCTTCCGCGCGAGGAGCCGGATGACAGCCAGTCCGGTGAGAAGCGCCAGCACCGGCGTCCAATCCGGTTCAAATGACACGGTGAAATAGGCAATCGCGCCAAGGCCGCTGAAAATCGGAATCAGCAGAAAGAAAATCCCGCGCGCCGCTTCCAGACTGACAGCTTCCGCAAAGGCGGCGGGAGCCCTGCGCGCAAGGCTTTTGACGGCGCTGCGGCCATCATCCGGCGTCGGGATTTGCGACGGATCGCGGTCGCGGCGTTCGGCAGGCGCAATTGCAGGGTCAGGCCACGGCTCGGGAAGATATGAGCGCGTCAAGCCGTCAGGCAGGCTTTTGACAAGCGCCCGCTCATTTGCTTCCGCCATATCACCTATGCGCGTCATGCCCCCGCCTGACTGCAAAAAAAGGTCTTTTTGTCGAAATACCCCAAAAGAACAATGTCGCAAGGAGCCGAAACAAACGCGAAGCCCTTGCGCACAATGCTGCCTATGCTACATGAACGCCAGTCGAAATCGAGAGGGTTTCGTTATAGAAATCCTCGCCCTCGCTCTTTGGCGGCGAGCATCAGAATTCAGTTTGCGCCCCTGCCCCGGCAATTGCCGCTGTCTTGACGGGCGCGCGATAAAGTGGAGCTACCATGTCGAAACCGGTCGTCACCCGTTTTGCCCCTTCGCCCACGGGTTATCTTCATATCGGCGGTGCCCGCACGGCCCTGTTCAACTGGCTCTATGCCAAGCATACCGGCGGCAAGATGCTGCTGCGTATCGAAGACACCGACCGTGAACGTTCCACTGATGCCGCCACCGCCGCCATTCTCGACGGCCTGACCTGGCTCGGCCTCGACTGGGAAGGTGACGCGATCTCGCAGTTCGAGCGCGCGCCGCGCCACCGCGAAGTCGCCGAGGAACTGGTTGCTCTCGGCAAAGCCTATTACTGCTACACGACGCCGGAAGAGCTGGAAGAAATGCGCGAAAAAGCGCGTGCCGAAGGCCGCCCGCCGCGTTATGATGGCCGCTGGCGTGACCGCGACCCGTCCGAAGCGCCTGCAGGTGTAAAGCCTGTCATTCGCATTAAGGCGCCGCAGGAAGGCGAAACGCTCGTGCGCGACGCCGTGCAGGGCGATATTCGCTTCCCCAACAAGGATCTCGATGATTTCATCATTCTGCGTTCCGATGGCACACCGACCTATATGCACGCGGTTGTCGTTGACGACCACGACATGGGCGTCACCCATATCATTCGCGGCGACGATCATTTGACCAATGCAGCCCGCCAGACTGTCATCTATGACGCCATGGGCTGGGACGTGCCGCAAATGTCGCATATTCCGCTGATCCACGGTGCGGACGGTGCAAAGCTTTCCAAGCGTCATGGCGCTCTTGGCGTCGATGCTTATCGCGCCATGGGCTATCTGCCCGCAGCATTGCGCAATTATCTCGTCCGTCTCGGCTGGAGCCACGGCGATGACGAAATCATGTCGACCGAACAGATGATCGAATGGTTCGACGTGAAGGACATCAACAAGGGCGCTGCCCGTTTCGACTTCCAGAAGCTCGAAGCGATCAACGGTCTTTATATGCGCGGCAGCGACGACAAGGCGCTGTTTGATGCCCTTGTTGCCGTTCTGCCGGAAATCGAAGGTGGTAAAGAGCTGGCCGCAGCGCTCGATGACAAGCGCAGCGCGCAGCTGCTCACGGCCATGTCCGGCCTGAAGGACCGCGCCAAGACGCTCGTTGAACTTGCCGACGGTGCAAAATTCATTTTCGCAGCGCGCCCGCTCGATCTCGATGAAAAGGCCGCCTCACTTCTCAATGAAGAAGGTCGCGCCGTTCTGAAATCGGTGCTGCCGGATCTGGAAGTTGCCGGCGAGTGGACCATTGAATCACTGGACGCTGTGGTTCGCGCCCATGCAGAAAAAACCGGACTGAAACTCGGCAAGATTGCGCAACCGTTGCGTGCCGCCCTTACCGGGCGCGCTACTTCACCGGGTGTGTTCGATGTGCTTTTCGTGCTGGGTCGCGACGAGTCCTTGGGCCGTATTCGCGATCAAATCGGTTAAGGTGCTATCATTCACGCTGACGTGACGAACGGCATATAAATAGTTCAAATTTCGCATTGCATCGCGGACGGTTTGGGATAGTTTGGCGGTCAAAATCGTAGCCGTAATGCGTTAAAAATCGGGCATCCCGCAGTCTTTCGGGGCCCGCCAAGAGATACGAGACAAGTTATAGCAGCGAATGCAATACTGCCGCCTGCGGCGGCAAAGTGGACATGAAAGGAAACATGATGTCAGCTAAGACAGCCAGCTTTACTCTCGACGGCAATACGTTCGATCTGCCTGTGCGACAAGGCACTGTCGGGCCGGACGTCGTCGACATCGGTCCACTTTACAAGAATTCGCATGCCTTTACCTACGATCCGGGTTTCACCTCGACCGCTTCCTGCGAATCCAAGATCACCTATATCGATGGCGACGAAGGCACCCTGCTCTATCGCGGCTATCCGATCGACCAGCTCGCCGAACATGGCGACTTCCTCGAAACCTGCTACCTGCTGCTTTACGGTGAACTGCCGACGGCAACCCAGAAGGCGGATTTCGATTATCGCGTGACCCGTCACACGATGATCCATGAACAGATGACGCGCTTCTTCACCGGCTTCCGCCGCGATGCGCATCCGATGGCCGTGATGGTCGGTTGTGTGGGCGCCATGTCCGCCTTCTACCACGACTCGACCGACATCACCGATCCGCATCAGCGCATGGTCGCTTCCATCCGCCTGATCGCTAAGGTGCCGACGCTCGCCGCAATGGCCTATAAGTACCATATCGGCCAGCCGTTCATGTATCCGAAGAACGACCTCGATTTCGCTTCGAACTTCCTGCACATGTGCTTTGGCGTTCCTTGCGAGGATTACAAGGTCAATCCGGTTCTGGCCCGCGCCATGGACCGCATCTTCATCCTGCATGCCGATCACGAACAGAATGCTTCGACCTCGACCGTGCGCCTTGCCGGTTCGTCGGGCGCCAACCCGTTCGCCTGCATCGCAGCTGGCGTTGCATGCCTCTGGGGCCCTGCCCATGGCGGCGCAAACGAAGCAGCGCTCAACATGCTGGCCGAAATCGGCTCGGTGGATCGCATTCCGGAATTCGTCGCCCGCGCCAAGGACAAGAACGATCCGTTCCGTCTGATGGGCTTCGGTCACCGCGTCTACAAGAACTACGATCCGCGCGCCAAGATCATGCAGAAGACCTGCCATGAAGTTCTGGGCGAACTGGGCATCAAGGACGATCCGTTGCTCGACGTTGCAATGGAACTGGAAAAGATCGCTCTGACGGATGAATACTTCATCGAGAAGAAGCTCTATCCGAATATCGACTTCTATTCCGGCATTACGCTGAAGGCTCTCGGCTTCCCGACCGAAATGTTCACGGTTCTCTTTGCACTCGCCCGCACCGTCGGCTGGGTCGCTCAGTGGAAGGAAATGATCGAAGACCCGCAGCAGAAGATCGGTCGCCCTCGTCAGCTCTACACGGGCGCAACGGAACGCGACTACGTGCCGGTTGCAAAGCGCAAATAAGCGCGGCAAACGCTGAAAACAAAACCCCGGCTGCCAATGGCAACCGGGGTTTCTTTTTGATCCAAATTTGAGTTGTTCAACCCTTGCGACCTTTTTCGATCGCGTCCAGCAGAACCCGCGCCCCGATTTCCCCAGAAGGCCGCTCCGTCGCCATGACCGAAGCGACCGCGTCGAAGCCATCCAGCTGCGCCTGACGCGCTGAACCGGGCCGCATGAGGCGCTCCAGATTGCGCGCCAGCATGCCCGGACGCACAAATTCATTGAAAAACTCCGGCACCACCGGTTCATCGGCAATGATATTGGGCAATGCCGCGCTCCAGATTGTGATCTTCGGCATCAGGAATTTGCGCGCAAACCAGTCTGCCTTGTAGGAAAGCACGCTCGGAATGCGCGACAGCGCCAGTTCCAGCGATACGGTGCCTGACGCGGCAAGTGCTGCATCGGCCCGCGCAAAAGCCTTCCACTTCTCCTCGTCACCCACGACGATCAGCGGCTTCACCGCCCAGTCCCGCGACAGATCGCGCACCATCGCTTCGATGCGCGGCAAGGTAGGCAGAATGACTTCGAGTTTTTCCACGCGCTGCGACAGCTCTTCGACCGCTCTGCCGAAAGGCTCCATCAACATCTGGATTTCCGTGCGGCGAGAACCGGGCAGAAGCAATAGCGTATGTTTGCCGGCTTCCGATCGTTGCGGCTCCAGCGCAAGCTGCGCCGCGCGCGTCTCAATGATCGGCGCATAACTCGACAGGCGATGCCCGACATAGGTTGCCTGCGGTCCATTCAGCCGCTCCATCACATCGACCTCGAACGGCAAAACCGTCAGCACATGATCGATATAGGCGCGCATCGCACGTGCGCGCTGCGGACGCCACGCCCAGACACTGGGCGCGATATACTTGACGATTGGAATGGAGGGATCGGCGGCTCTGATCTTTTTTGCGACGCGATGCGTAAAATCCGGACTATCGATCAGCAGAACACAATCCGGCTTTTCCGCCACGATCTGCCGTGCAGTCTGCCGAATGCGCAACACCAGTCCCGGCAAGTTTTTGATGATGGCACCAAGCCCCATCAAAGCGATTTCATGCGGGTCGAAAAAGGTTTTCAGACCCCGCGCGGCCAGATGATCGCCACCGACACCGACCAGATCCACTAGCCTGTCGGTCTGAAGACGCAAGGCGTCAATCAGGTCAGCACCAAGAAGATCGCCGGATTCTTCACCGGCCACGATTGCTATTTTCAATGGCCGGCTGGTGTTGCTCACCCTTAACTGTCCTTCTCGTGTCGACTGATCGTCTCTATGAAGAGGCCGCCTTCATTGGCCGCCGCAATGGTGTCGCCGAAGCCTAGAATAAATGTACGCCGGGCCTCAACTGCAATCCCGGCGAGACCGGCGCGTTTAGCATTAAGCACAGTGGAAATACCAATGGCAGGCAAATCCGCGCGTTCATCCTGACGGGGTTTGGCCATTTTCACAAGCACTCCTCCGCGCTTGGGAATACGCCCGGCTTCACGCAGTTCACGGACGCGCTCAATCATTAGATCGGTGCCCTCCGCGCCTTCCAGCGCCACCACCCGTCCGCCGACAGCGACAGCGCCCTGCCCGACATCGAGATCGCCGAGCCGCAAAGCCGATTCCATAGCCAGCTTAATATTTCCCGCTTCACGCGCATCCGGCGCAACCTTGGTAAGAATGCGAGCGGGCGACGGAGACAGAAGATCGGGCACGACTTCATGGGCACCAACCACCTTGAAGCCGAATGATTCCAACAGGCCGATAAAGGCCCGCAGCAAAGCGTCGTCGCCTTGCCCAAGCGCGCGAAACACATGCGGCACAGCCCGCAACGTCGGCCAGTCGAGCTTGAGGTCACTGAGATGCGGCCTGCTGCGCACGCCTCCTGCCAGGACAACTCGCGAAACGCCAGCCGCTTTCATGGAGCGAACAAGCTTTGCAAATTCGACAACCGATACTTCCTGATGCTCATAATTATAGAGCACCCGGTCGGCTTCTTCACGCAAGGGAACGAGAAAGGGCGGTGTGTCAGCGTTTTGAAGCGCCTCAGCCACGGCAATGGGCAACAGGCCGTTGCCCGCAATAATACCGACACGCCCGCCATCGACGGACTGACGCGCCAAGTTTTCAGCTTTCGTCGCTGTCATGCCCGAGTCCACCATGAGCCGCATCGAGCGGTGGCGTGGTATAGGCGCGTTTCGTATCGGCACTGATAAAGGCAATCATATCGGCGACCGCCTGAGAATCCGGGAAAGCTGCGAGTACGTCGATGGTACGGTCGCGCACCGGCTTGGTACGGTCGAACAGCATACGCACGGCATGGCGCAGATTGTGAATTTCCTTGCGCTCCATGCCGGAACGCTTCATGCCGACGATGTTGAGCCCGCCCAGATGCGCATGATTGCCGATGGCCATGCCATAAGGGATGACATCGCCTACCACGGCAGCCATGCCGCCGATGAACGCATGGTGTCCGACGCGCACGAACTGGTGCACAGCCGCACCGCCGCCCAAAATGGCATGGTGTTCGATGGTCGTATGACCGCCGATCATCACATTGTTCGAGAAAGTGACATGATCGCCGATATCGCAATCATGCGCCACATGGGCATAAGCGAGGAAGGAGCAGTCGTCGCCGACCGAAGTATAGCCGCGCGCACTGTCGGAGCCACGGTGCATGGTGACGCCTTCGCGGATCATGCAATTCGCGCCGATCTTCAGCGTGGTCGGGCCGCCTTTATGCTTGTTGTTCTGCGGATCGCAGCCGAGAACGGCATGCGGATAGACCTTCGCGCCCGCGCCAAGCGTGGTCGCGTCTGTGATCACCACATGGCTCATCAGGACGGAATTGTCGCCGATGACAGCGCCCGATTGAATATGACAGAAGGGGCCTACAGACACACCCTGGCCCAGTTCCACACCCGGCTCGACAAGAGCGGTGGGGTGAATGATTGTTTCGTTCATTATAATGCTCACTGGCTTTCTTCACCGGCGTTGATCATCGCCGCGACTTCCGCTTCAGCAACTTTCACACCATCAACCTCAGCCACGCACTCATATTTGGAAATATTGGCGCGCTGTTTGGTTTTCTTGACATGCAGAAGCAGGCGATCGCCCGGAACAACCGGACGGCGGAACTTCGCATTGTCGATCGTCATAAAATAGACCACGCCCGGGCGACCGGTCTTGCGCTGCAGCAGCGAGATGGCACCAGCGGTCTGCGCCATGGCTTCGATAATCAGAACACCCGGCATGATCGGCTTTTCCGGGAAATGCCCGGTAAAATGCGGCTCATTGATCGTGACATTCTTTATGCCGGTTGCCGAACGATCGCCATCAATATCCACGATCCGGTCAATCAGCAGAAAGGGATATCGGTGCGGCAACACTGCCAGAAGATCCTGAATATCCGCCGCTTCGAGTTTCGTCTGTTCCGTATCACTCATCTGAGGATTGCTCCTTTCTTGATTGCCCGATGCTGCGAATGTTCGCGATATCGCGGAACCATTGCTTGATAGGACGTGCGGGAAGACCTCCCCAACGTTCTCCATCGGGTATATCGTTCATAACACCGCTCGCAGCGGCAATCTGCACGCCCGAGCCGATAATCAGGTGATCCGCAAGACCGACGCGACCGCCAAGCATGGTCCCGTCGCCGATCACGCAACTTCCGGAAATACCGCAATGCGCGGCAATGAGACAAAAACGACCGATGCGCACATTATGCGCAATCTGGACGAGATTATCGATTTTGGAGCCCTCACCGATCACCGTGTCGCTCAGCGACCCGCGATCAACCGTCGTATTGGCTCCGATCTCGACATTGTCCTGAATAACAACCCGACCGATCTGTGGAACTTTATCAAGTCCTGCAGCGCCGGGGACATAGCCGAAACCGTCCTGACCGATACGCACGCCGGGATGCAACAAAACACGATTGCCGATAAAAGCGCACTGGATCGTCACACCAGGCCCGACATAGCTGTCGCGTCCAATCTGGCAATTCTCGCCGATCACCGCCGTTGCAGCAATCAACGTGCCTGAACCGATGGTGACGCCCTTGCCGATCACCGCGCCCGCTTCAACGGTCGCGCCATCTTCGACATGCGCTGAAGGGTGGATAAAAGCCTGCGGGGAAATGCCGGTTTCGCCAAGCCAGCTTTCCATCTTGGCCGAGGTCGGAAACAGCATGCGCCCAACGGCGGAAAAATCGCGATGCGGATTGCGGGTAATCAGGGCTGCCATATGCGAAGGAACGCTTGGAGCGACATCTTCCTTGCAGAGAACGCCAGCGGCTTTGATACCGGCCAGCGCTTCGGCATTTTTCTTACCTTCCACGAAGATAAGCGAACCCTCTCCGGCATCCTTCATGGAAGCCAGACGCTCAACAGAACGCGGTGCAAGCTTCGGGTCACGAAGTCTTGCACCGGTGAAATCAGCAACATCGCCAATCGTGAGTTCACGAGAAGGCGAGAAAAAGACGGGATCTGCCATCAGTACACTTTCTCTCCCGGGGCGTAGCCGCCCCGGGGAAAGGCAAATCGGTTAGAACTTGGTCGAAACACCGAAGTTGAAGTTCTGAACCTTATCAGTATCAGCCTTCGCGACCGGGAATGCGTAGTCGAAGCGCAACGGACCGAACGGCGAAGCCCACATCAGGCTGAGACCGACCGAAGCGCGAAGCTTCTTGTCGTCGCCGAGAACCGGCTGATTACCCAACACGTCGTCACCGCCATAGAGCATGGCCGCATCAGCGAAGAATGCCCCACGGATACCGAGGCTTTCCGGTACGACAGGCATCGGGAACTGCACTTCAGCCGTACCGTTGATGTAGGTCGTGCCGCCCATCCAGTAACGCTGGCCGCTGGCAGAATCCTGGTAACGACCAATGCCGTTGAACTTGAAGCCGCGAATGATATCCGAATTGTTCTTGAACAAGTCGAAGATACGAACGCCGTCGTCGCCGAATTCGTGGATGTAACCACCACCGACACCCAGCATACCGACAATGTCGGCTTCCTGCGCCAGCGTCTTATAGTAGTTACCCTTGAAAGTCGTCTTCAGGAACTTCGCATCGCCACCAAGACCTGCAAATTCCTGCGTGAACTTGCCAAAGAGGCCTTCATGCGGATTCTTCATGTCATCGATGGTGTTATACGTCAGCGAATAGCTGACCGACGAGCGAAGCCATGGGCTGTTTTCTGCAGCTTCCTGCAGAGCAGGCGCATAGTAATCAGCAATATTGTCGCGGAACAGGTCATACTTTTCCTGAACCAGGTTGTAAGCGAGACCGACCGAGAAGTTTTCCGTGACCGGAAGACCGAAGCGAATCGTACCGCCAGTCTGCTCGACGTCGTAGTCATCGTTCACGCGATAGCTGCGACGGAATACGTCGAAGCCAGCCGAAATGCGATAGCCAAGGAAATACGGTTCCGTGAAGGACAGGCCGTAATTGCGCATATCGTCCTGACCGGCACCGGCGCTGAGACGGATATACTGGCCGCGACCGAGGAAGTTACGCTCAGTGATTGCACCTTCGACAGACGCACCCGGCGTTTCGCCGCCGGTGGTGTAACCGCCACCGATGGAGAATTCACCCGTCGACTTTTCGACAACATCCACAACCAGAATCACCTGGTCCGGCTCGGAACCCGGAGCGGTCGAGATGTTGACGGTCTGGAAGAAGTCCAGAGCCTCAAGGCGACGCTTGGCGCGCTGCACCATGACCTGATTGAAGGCATCGCCTTCGTTCATGTCGAACTCACGACGAATCACGTAATCGCGCGTCTTGTCGTTGCCGCGGATTTCGATGCGCTGGATATAAGCGCGCGGACCCTGATCAACGCTATAGACAACCGAGATCGTGCGATTCTCGAAGTTGCGGTCACCGCGTGGCTCAACCTTGGCGAAGGCATAACCGCTGCCGGCAACACTTTCAGTTACAGCCAGAACGGAATCTTCAACTTCCTTGGCGCTATAGGCGCGACCCGAACGGGTCTTCACGAGACCGGACAAAGCGTCTGTATTGACGCCATCAACGGTGCTTTCAACACTCACATCGCCGAAGGTGTAACGCTGACCTTCATCGACGGTGATCGTAATCGTGTATTCATTGGTAGCCGGATCGAGAACCGCATTCGACGAAACAACGCGGAAATCGGCATAACCACGATTGTAATAGAAGCGACGCAGCGTTTCTTCATCAGCCTGCAAACGGCCTTCGTCATAAACGTCATTACGGGTCAGCCACGACAGCGGGTTCGAACGCTTGGTGGAGATGACGTCGCGCAGACGGCGACCGCTATAGGCCTGATTGCCGACGAATTCGATATTTTCGATCTTGGTGCGCGAGCCTTCATTGACTTCATAGACAACGTTGACGCGACCCTGACCGAGATCGACAGTGCGCGCATTAACCGTCGCATCGCTGCGTCCGATACGTGCATAGGCAGCCTTGATCGTTTCCTTGTCCGATTCCATCGTCGCCGCATCGAAAGGCGAACGCGGCTTCAGCTGCACGGCGCGCGTCAGGTCAGGATCCTTGATCTTCTTATTACCCTGGAACAGGACGTTGTTGACCACGGAACGCTCACTGACGGTCACGACAAGCGTGCTGCCAGACTGGTTGATGCGAACATCGGAAAACAGGCCCATGCCGAAAAGACGCTTCACAGCGGCATCGATATCGGCGCTGGTGAAGGCTTTACCCGGACGAATGTCGATATTGTCGCGAATGGTCTGAGCATCAACGCGCGTATTACCGCGAACATCGATACGGCTCACAACGGCAGCTTCCGCGACATTCACGGATGCGAGCGAGAGCGCAGCAGTACCCGAAGCCACTAGAGCCACCGACATGGCGAGCGCGGACGCGGCGCCAAAGAATTTAGAACTTGCCGTCATAGGCTTTCCGAACCTTCGTTTCTGTCCCCGGGACGATTAACCCAGAAAAATGCGTACAGATACAACCGTATTAGCCGGTTTTTCCATACAAGCAAGCGTTGCGGTTAAATTCTGTTTACTTAGGCAACAAGCGTGGCATCCATGCCACGCGAATTGTGAGTTATGGTAAACAGATTGCTTAGCTTTTCTGGTCGTCGCTCCCAATGTTCACTTCTGTTTAACACCTTGCCCGGCCTCCGTCGGTCAAAGCGTCGCCTCACTGCAGTCAGCTTAACCGGACAAGCCGGTCTGGCCAATAATCCCCAAGATCGTCATCCCCCAAGATTTCAATTCCTAGGACCGCTGCCTGAGACAGTCGGCATTTGATCTAGCAGGCAAAGAGGTCGTTGAAAAGTACGAACCCCATAAATCCCATCACAAGAAGGAATCCGATGCGGTAGAAAATTTCCTGCGCCGCCGGTGAAACCGGGCTGCCCTTGACCGCTTCGACCGCGTAGAAAACCAGATGCCCGCCATCCAGCGGCGGCAGGGGAAACAGGTTCAAAAGCCCGATCCCGATGGAGAGCATAGCCGTCAATTGTATCAACCAGTCAAAGCCGGCGCTCGCCGCCTTGCTCGCCATATTGGCGATCTTGACCGGCCCACCGAGCTGACACTTGTCCTCACGGCCAAAGGCGAAACGTGTGAAAAACTCACCTGTGCGGCTGATGATGAAGCCCGTTTCCATCACCGCCTGCCCGACTGATTCGAGCGGACCATATTCAATACGGCGGAAATTGCCGACCGCTTCCGTGGTCTCGACACCGATGGCGCCAAGCTTCACCTTGTTGCCGAGCGGATCGGTTCTCTCGACGGTTGCGGGCGTCGCCTTGAGATCAACCATCTTGCCGCCGCGCTCCACCGTGAAGTCGAGCGTATCGCCTGCACGGCCCGAAACGATGCGCTGTACATCGGCAAAAGTGGTGATCTTCTCGCCCTCAACGCTGATAAAGCGATCACCGGGTTCAAAACCGGCAGCCGCAGCCGGGCTGTTCGGCTGAACGCCCGCAATCAGGGGATCGGCGATCTGCCGCCCATAAAGCGCAAAGAAGACGCTGAAAATCACGATGGTCAGGATGATATTGAAAGCAGGACCGGCAAAAACCGTTGCCGCACGTTTCCAGACCGGCTGAGTGTGGAACGCGCGCTTGCGATCCTCCTCGCTCAGTGCATTGTTAGCCACACCGACGGGCGAACTGGTTTCGCTTTCATCGCCAATGAACTTCACATAGCCGCCAAGCGGGATTGCAGAGAGCTTCCAGCGGGTTCCACGACGGTCGGTGAAGCCGAGAAGTTCGGGGCCGAAGCCAATTGAAAATGCCTGCGCACCGATGCCGCACCATCGCGCCACCAGATAATGCCCCATCTCATGCACGAATACGACGATTGTGAGAACGAAAAGGAACGGTACGATTGTCCCGACAAGCAGGCTTTCACCGCCGAAGAAAAAGGCCAGAGCCTCCTGCAAATGACTACTCCTTACAAATCACCCAGTGATCGACAGCGGCCACAGCACGGCATCGACCCTCGTACTCTACGAATCGTCTGCCGCTTAGAAACTGAAAAAGATAGCAGATGGCACATCCGGCTCCGCAATCACGGCACCAAAGAGGTATAGAAGTGCAGCGGCGGCGACAAGCCCATCCACACGGTCCAGCACGCCACCATGCCCCGGCAGAAGACGGCCAGAATCCTTGGCGCCGAACTGGCGCTTCACCCAGGATTCCGCCAGATCGCCGATCTGCGAAACGATAGAGAGCAGAAGCGCCAGCAACGGCACGATCAGGCTACCCGGTGTCGCCACCAGCGAAGCGACCAGAATGCCGCCAGCGACCGCCGCCGCAGCACCGCCAATAGCGCCAGACCATGTCTTGTTGGGCGAAAAACGCGGCGCAAGCTTTGGCCCGCCCAAAGCGCGACCATTGAAATAGGCTGCGATGTCAGTGGACCAGACGACGGCGAACAGAAAAACGATGGCCGTAAAGCCGAAGGGCTCGTCACCGCGCAGGAGCGAAAGCGATATCGCCGAGAACCCGGCATAGAAAAGTCCGGCGGCAGGCCAGCCACGCCCGGTTTTCCACTGCGTGGCGAGAAGAATCAGCGTTCCCAGCAAAAGCGTGCCGATGGTCAGCAACGCGCTGCGGTCCAGAATAAGAAGGATGGCTGTCAGGACCAGCCAGAGCCAGCCGAAAACCCGCGAAAACGATGTTTGACGTGGAGCGCTCAGCGCCGTCCATTCGTAGAACATCGCCAGACCGATAGCGATAGCGAAAAGCGTGAAACCCAACCCGCCTACCCAGGTCAGCCACAAGGCCAATGCGCCGAGCACGATGGCGGTGAGAATACGGGTTTGCAGATTGGACATTGACACCTTTCGGCTTGCACTACGTCAGAGCATGCGATGCGATGGAACAGAGCAATGACGAAGCACGGCTGCGAAACGATCTGTCATGCCGCACCTATTGCCCCATTGCCCGGCTGCCCTCTTCGCATTCGACGAGGCCGTCTTCAAGACTGCTCCGCGCCTCCACACCACCAAAGCGGCGCTCACGCTGACGGAACACTTCATAGGCAGCATCGAGATCGGCCGGACGGAAATCCGGCCAGTGACCGGGCAGAAACAGAAATTCCGCATAAGCGGCCTGCCAAAGCAGAAAATTCGACAGACGCATCTCGCCACTGGTGCGGATGATGAGGTCCGGGTCGGGCATGGAAGCGGTATCGAGATTTGCCGAGAGCAGCTCGGCGGAAATTGACGACGGGTCGAGACGACCGGCAGCGACGTCGCGCGCCAGGCTCTTGACTGCACGGACGATCTCGTCGCGAGACCCGTAATTGAAGGCAATCACCAGATTGAGACCGGTATTGCGGCGGGTCAGCGCTTCTGCTTCGGTGAGCAGCCCACGAATATCGTCGGTCAGCCCTTCGCGCTCGCCGATGATGCTGACCTTCACATTGTTACGATGAAGATCGGCAAGATCGCGACGGATAAACAGTTTGAGCAGACCGAGCAGGTCATTGACCTCACCGCTCGGTCGCGACCAGTTTTCGGAAGAAAACGCAAAAAGCGTGAGAAAGCCAAGACCGCGATCACCCGCCGCCCGCACCGTTTCGCGCAGCGCTTCCACGCCAGCACGATGCCCGGCGCTACGCGGCAAGCCGCGCGCCTTCGCCCAACGGCCATTGCCATCCATAATAATGGCGATGTGGCGCGGATCGGACATTCCTGGCTCTCCTTTTACGAACGTCATACAGGTCCTAGACCTGCATGATTTCGCCTTCCTTGACAGCAACGACCTTGTCCATCTCGGCGATGGTGTCGTCGGTCAGCTTCTGCACCTTTTCGGACAGAACGCGGCTGTCATCCTGACTGATGTCGCCGTCCTTCTCCAGCTTTTTCAGCGTATCCATACCGTCGCGACGCACATGGCGAGCGGCAATACGGCCCTGCTCCGCATATTGATGCGCAATCTTGACCAGTTCCTTGCGGCGCTGTTCGTTCAGTTCCGGCAGCGGAATACGCAGTGTCATGCCGTCGGTGATCGGGTTGAGGCCCAGACCGGAATCACGGATAGCGCGCTCGACGGCGCCAACCATGCTCTTGTCCCAAACGGAAACCGAAAGCATGCGCGATTCCGGAACCGTGATATTGGCAACCTGATTGATCGGCATCGTCGCGCCATAGGCTTCGATGGTGATTGGCTCAAGCAGGCTGGCGGAAGCGCGACCGGTACGAAGACCGTTCAGATCGTGCTTCAAAGAATTGACTGCGCCTTCCATGCGGCGTTTCAGGTCGTTGATGTCAAAAGCATCACTCATGCATATTCTCCTTCGATACGCAGCAAGGCATGTGAACGATCAGTGTCGATCAATTATCGGAAACGATCGTGCAACGTCCCTTGCCTTGCAGAATTTCGGCCAAGCCGCCGTTTTCATGGATGGAATAGACTATTATCGGAATGTTGTTCTCACGCGCAAGGGCAACAGCTGCCGTATCCATGACAGCCAGTCCGCGATCGAGAACTTCCTTGTGGGTGAGCGTGTCGAACCGGGTCGCGGTCGGGTCTTTCTTGGGATCAGCCGAATAGATGCCGTCCACCTGCGTGCCCTTCAAAAGCGCATCCGCGCCGATTTCTGCGGCGCGCAACGCTGCCGCTGAATCGGTCGTGAAGAACGGATTGCCCGTACCGCCTGCAAAAATCACCACTTTGCCCTCGTCCATATAGGCCGTCGCCTGACGCTGCGAGAAACTCTCGCAGATTTCCGGCATTGCTATGGCGGAGAGAACAACGGCGTCCACGCCGATCTTGTGCAGCGAGGTGCGCAGCGCCAGCGAATTGATCACCGTCGCCAGCATACCCATATGGTCACCCGTCACGCGGTCGCCGCCCTTGGACGCCACCGCGACACCACGGAAAATATTGCCGCCGCCGATCACCACGCCGACTTCGACGCCGAGCAGCCGGGCCTGTTTGATATCGTTGGCGATACGATCTGCAACGGAGACATCGATGCCGAAACCCTGACTGCCCATCAATGCCTCGCCCGAGGCTTTCAAAAGGACGCGTTTATAGGCGGGCTTGCCGGACATGGAATGCTCTCCACTGATCGTAATAAAGTGATTGTGTTGCGTTCCGATACACGAAGGGCACCGCGTTGTCACGCGATGCCCTTCATAATCAAAAGCCTTTTCAGGCTAAAGCATGTTCTGAAAGCGCAAATACGCTTTCAGAGGAAGACCAGAGCCGATTAACCCTTGGCTGCAGCAGCGACTTCAGCAGCGAAATCGCTTTCTTCCTTTTCGATGCCTTCACCAAGTGCGATACGGGCAAAGCCGGTGATCTTAGCCGGAGCGCCGATGGCCTTTTCAGCTTCCTTGAGGGCAGCTGCAACCGTCAGGTCAGGATTGATGACGAAAGCCTGCGAAAGAAGAACAACTTCTTCGTAGAACTTGCGCATACGGCCTTCGATCATCTTTTCGATGATGTTGTCCGGCTTGCCGGATTCGCGAGCCTGCTCAATGAAGATCGCCTTTTCGCGCTCGGCAGCAGCCGGGTCGAGTTCTTCAGCGGTCAGAGCGAGCGGGTTGATAGCGGCAACGTGCATGGCGACCTGACGGCCGAATGCGTTTGCAGCTTCTGCGTCACCTGCGGTTTCGATAGCAACCAGAACGCCGAGCTTGCCGAGACCGTCAGCAACGCCGTTGTGGATGTAGGTTGCAACTGCACCCTGCGGAACGGACAGAGCAGCCGAACGACGGAAACCAATGTTTTCGCCAATGGTTGCAACTGCGTCCTTCGCAGTTTCGGTAACGGTCTTGCCGTCGATGTTGGCGTTGGCCACAGCTTCAGCCGAACCGTCGGTGGTCAGGGCAGCCTGAGCGATCTTGCGGACCAGATCCTGGAAAGCGTCGTTGCGGGCAACGAAGTCGGTTTCGGAGTTGACTTCAACGACAACAGCCTTGTTGCCGGAAGATGCAACGCCAACCAGACCTTCAGCAGCCGTGCGGCCAGCCTTCTTGTCAGCCTTTGCAATGCCCTTGGCGCGCAGCCAATCGACAGCAGCTTCGATGTCGCCGTTGGTTTCTGCAAGAGCAGCCTTGCAGTCCATCATGCCAGCGCCGGTCAGTTCGCGGAGTTCTTTAACCTGAGATGCGGAAATGCTCATTGTGTCGCCTTTCACGAAAGCGAAGGCACACCGAATGGGTGTGCCAACTTTGAACCGGCGCCATTTTGACGAAGCGTGAATTTGCCCGAAAACCGTCAAACGTGCTTCGGAATCACGCGTCCGCGCCGGAATGAAACGAGATTATCCATCCGCCTCTATCAGAGATATGACGGATGGATGAAATCAAACGCTGATTAAGCGCCTTCAGCCGGAGCTTCGAGAGCTGGCTCAACCGGAGCTTCAGCCTGCGCACCGATGTCGATGCCCATTGCGCCCTGCTGGCGAGCAATACCGTCGAGAGCAGCGCGTGCAACCAGATCGCAATAGAGCGAGATAGCGCGTGCAGCGTCGTCGTTGCCCGGGATCGGGTAGTCGATCTGGTCCGGATTGCAGTTCGAATCGATCACGGCAACAACCGGAATGCCAAGACGCTTGGCTTCCTGGATAGCAATTGCTTCCTTGTTGGTGTCGATGATGAAGATCAGGTCAGGAACCGAACCCATGTCCTTGATGCCACCGAGTGCGCGGTCAAGCTTTTCACGCTCACGCTGAAGGTTCAGAAGTTCCTTCTTGGTGAAGCCTTGGCCTTCGCCAGCCAGAAGTTCGTCGAGCTTGCGCAGACGCTGGATCGAGTTGGAGATCGTCTTCCAGTTGGTCATCATGCCGCCGAGCCAGCGGGCGTTGACGTAGTACTGAGCCGAACGGTTTGCTGCATCGGCAATGATGTCCGAAGCCTGACGCTTCGTGCCGACGAACAGGACGCGACCGCCGCGAGCAACGGTGTCCGAAACGATCTTCAGCGCGTTGTGCAGCAGAGGAACGGTCTGGGACAGGTCCATGATGTGGATGTTGTTACGAGCGCCATAGATGAAAGGCGCCATCTTCGGGTTCCAGCGGTGGGTCTGGTGGCCGAAGTGAACACCAGCTTCCAGAAGCTGGCGCATGCTGAAATCAGGCAATGCCATCTTTATTTTCCTTTTCCGGTTTAACCTCCACGGGCTGAGGCGATTGCTCGCCACCGGAGGTTCTTGCCGGATTTCTCCCGGCAAAAGCCCAATCCCGTGTGTGGAATAGGCGCGCTGTTAACCGATCGCGCCATGAATTGCAAGTCATCCAGCCAATATAACGCCAAACGGCGTATCTGGGCATCCTCAATTGCAGGATTTGGCCTTTTCCTTGGCCGCATCGAATACGTCCAGCTTCACGAGCTTGCCACGCATGGCGAAGTCACCATAGTCCATGGTGAGATCGCGCGTGATACCATTGCGGTAAAGTTTGAAGTTGATGCGATAGATCGGCAGCCCGTCCTGCTTTTCCTTGTCATCGAAATAAGCAATCGTCACCGGCCAGACCGGGTCTTTGGAAAAAGGGCCCATGAACTTGGTTTCATCATCCGACGGGGTCTGCCCCTTGCCGACAACGACTGTGGTGGCGACCACGCGGTCGGCGTCTTCCGACGCATCGAACAGCGACGTCTGATAGAACTTCTGACCCGCTTCAGCCTTGCCGATCAGCTCTTCCATATGCTGGGTCGGAAATTGCGTCCCGCGCAGATCAATCTTGTTTTCCTTCGGCTTCGACAGTTCCACCACCGTCTTGCCACCTTCAAGTTTGGCATCGCCGCGCACTTCCTTGACAAGTTCCTTGTCGACAAAGGTCTTGTTGACGAAGCGGAAGCTCTTGCCGTCGCTGCCTTCGAAGGTCGTCGTCTGCTGATCGGTGACGCGCTGCGGCTGCTCTTCCATGTCGATGCGGGTCACGAAACGGAAGTTCGTCGTATAGCCTTCGCAGGCAGATCCGTTGAACTCATAGACCATGCGCCCAGTCAGACCGCTGATGCCTGACTTTTCATCGGCGCGGTCCAGCGTCAAATCGTAAACGGCGCGATGCGGCACCAGCGTTACCGTCGAAGCCGCTTGGGCCACGCTCGCAAGTCCTGCCCACACACAGGCGGCGGTTCCACTTGCAGCAACAACCACTTTAAAACCCGGCTTCAAAAAACGCATACATGAATCTCCCGATGAGTTGACAAGCATGATAAAAAAACTCGTGGCGGAAGCGAGGCAAAAAACGCACCCTTCCCAAAAAGCTTCACCGATTCTGCCTATAGGGTGACGGAGAAGTCCCTTTGCAAGCAAGGATTAATGCAATGACCGACACGATCGAAAGCCGCTTGAAAAACCTGGGTATATCCCTGCCCGTAGCCGCGGCACCGGCTGCAAACTATGTCCCCTTTGCTGAAACAGGCTCGCTTTTGCTCACTTCGGGCCAGCTGCCGCTGGAAAATGGCAAACTTGTGCACACTGGCCAGGTTGGCGACAAATTGACGGTTGCCCATGGCCAGGTTGCGGCGCGCGCCTGCGCCGTGAACATTCTGGCACAGGCCAAGGCTGCGCTCGGCGATCTTGAAAAAATCAAGCGCATCGTGAAGATCACCGTTTTTGTGTCCTCGACCGCTGATTTCGTTGAACAGCATCTCGTTGCCAATGGCGCGTCCGATCTGCTCGTCGCCGTTTTGGGCGATGCTGGCAAACATGCGCGTTCCGCCGTCGGCGTCGCCAGCCTGCCGCTCAACGCGCCGGTTGAAGTCGAAGCGATTATCGAGGTTGCATAATGTCCTCCATCGACTGGCTCGCAAAGCGCCCGGTGGCGCATCGCGGATTGCACGATCTGAACAAAACCCGCTGGGAAAACACGCTCGCTGCGTTTGAGGCAGCCGCCAAGGCGGGCTTTGCTATCGAGTGCGACGTGCATCTGACGAAAGACGGCGGCGTGGTCGTTTTCCATGATGACGACCTGCAACGTCTTGCCGGTCGCGAGGGTCGCATCAGCGACCTCACGCTCTCCGAAGCAACCGCGCTTAACGTCGGCGGCACTGCCGAGCGCGTCCCGACGCTTCGCCAGATGCTTGATCTGGTCGATGGACGAGTTCCGCTGGTGATCGAACTCAAGGGCATCGAAGGTCGCGATGACGGGCTGGTCGCAGCCGTTGCCCGCGAGCTTGGCGAATATAAGGGCGAAGCGGCCATCATGTCGTTCGATCATCACCTGATCCGCCGCTTTGCAAGCGACGCGCCTGGCATTCCGGGCGGGCTGACGGCGGAAGGCACCCGCACGCAGGATTTCGAAGCGCATTTCTCCATGCTCGCGCATGGCATTTCCTTCGTATCCTATAATGTGCATCATCTGCCGAACCCGTTCGTCACCTTCGTGCGGGAAAAGCTGCATATGCCGGTCATCAGCTGGACAGTGCGCGACCGGGAAATGCAGAAGCACAGCGAACTCAATGTCGAACAGATCACGTTCGAAGGGTTCGACCCTCGCTCACTGGTCGCCTGAGAGCAAAGGATTTGCGGTGAACGACGAAGATCCGCACAGTGAAGAAAGATTCGTTCTTCGCATCGTTGAAAATATCAGCGAGTTTACGGAAGACGAATGGGGCAGTCTTGCCGGGGCCTCCCGGCAGGACGCGAACTATAATCCTTTCACGACCCGCGCTTTCCTGTCCGCGCTGGAGGAATCGGGTTCCGTTTCCCGAAAAGCAGGTTGGTTGCCGCGCCATCTGCGTCTTGAAAACAATCGTGGCGAATTGCTCGGCGTTGTACCGAACTATCTGAAAGGACACAGCCAGGGCGAATATGTGTTCGACCACGGTTGGGCCGATGCTTTCGAGCGGGCTGGCGGGCGTTACTACCCGAAATTTCAGGCGGCTATTCCCTTCACGCCCGCAACCGGGCCGCGCCTTCTCAACCATATTGCCTATGATGGCGAAGCCGTGCGGCTGGCACTGGCAGGCGGTTTGCGCGAGCTAACCGATCAGGCAGGCGTATCCTCGGCGCATGTGACATTTGCCCTGCCCGACGAAATAAATGCGCTGGAACGCGCGGGCTTTCTGCACCGGACGGACCAGCAGTTTCATTTTATAAACAACGGCTTTTCCAATTATGATGACTTTCTGAGTGAACTTGTTTCGCGCAAACGCAAGGCGCTCAAAAAGGAACGCCGCGAAGCGCTGTCCGATGGCATTGAAATCGTCTGGCTGACCGGCAGCGACCTGACGGAAGCGGTCTGGGACGATTTCTTTGCTTTCTATATGGATACGGGCAGCCGCAAATGGGGCCGCCCTTATCTCAACCGCAAGTTCTATTCGCTGATCGGCCAGACCATGGCCGAGGATATTCTGCTGGTCATGGCAAAACGCGCCGGACGCTATATTGCCGGTGCCATCAATTTCATCGGTGGGGACAGGCTGTTCGGCAGACACTGGGGTTGCATCGAGGACCACCCCTATCTGCATTTCGAGGTCTGCTACCATCAGGCCATCGACTTCGCCATCGAGCGCAAGCTGCGCGTGGTGGAGGCAGGCGCGCAGGGCGAACATAAGCTTGCACGCGGTTATGTGCCAGTAACGACCCATTCCGCGCATTACATCGTCAATGAAAGTTTCCGAAATGCGGTGAGCGACTATCTCGTTCAGGAACGGCGCGAGGTCGAGCAAATTCATGAGGCACTGGAGGAACACACACCCTACCGCCACGAAGCTGCCCCCACGAAGCTTGCCTAACGCTTCTCTATGCGGTCAAATTTGGCAAAGTCCAGCATTGGAGAGAATCGCATGTCTGCCACCTATGACGACAACAACATCTTCGCGAAAATCCTGCGGGGTGAAATTCCGTCCACCCGCGTCTACGAAACCGACGATGTCGTCGCTTTCATGGATGTCATGCCGCAGGGCACCGGCCACACGCTGGTTGTGCCGAAGGCGCCGTCGCGCAATCTGCTCGACGCCAAGCCGGAAAAGCTGGCCGTCGTCATCGCCGCCGTGCAGAAAATCGCGCAGGCCGTGAAGAAGGCTTTCAATGCCGATGGCGTCACCGTCATGCAGTTCAACGAACCGGCTTCCGGCCAGACCGTCTATCATCTGCATTTCCACGTCATTCCGCGTTTTGAAGGCGTCGCTCTCAAGCCGCATACTGGCCAGATGGAAGACGCAGCCGTTCTTTCAGCAAATGCTGAAAAAATCCGCGCAGCGCTCTGATAAGACTCACTCTTAGAGCGTCAACAGACCGGCAATCAGCAGGATTTCCGCAACCGCGATACCGACAAGCAAACGCTTGCCAGCCATCAGATAGGCGGCAAATCCTGCACCGGCGGCTCCGACCCGAAGCCATATCGGCGAATCGGCAAGTGCGCCGTTCGGATAAAGAATAAGCTGTGCAATCACGCCCGCGACCAGCGCGGTTGCCACACAGCGCACCAGCACAAGAAACTCGGAATCCTCGCGGACTCGCCCGCCGACGATTACGCCCATGACGCGAAAAATATAGGTCGGCAGCGATCCCGCCAGAATGATGAAGACGAACGGCCACCACTGGCTGTCAAAACTGTCCCAGTTCATAGCGCCTTCTCCTTCGTCATGCTGCGCTTTCTGTGGAATCCAAAGGCGATCAGGCCACCCACAATGCCCGTGCAGAGCAGGTCATATCCCGGCATGAACTGGTGAAAGAGCGGAAACAACAGCAAGCCGGACGCCATCGCGACCTGCCCTGCCAGTTCGCGCGCCGACCGCCAGAGCGAGGTCAGAAAATACATTGGCGTCAGCAGGAAAAGGGCTGCAAACACAACCGGCGGGAACGAAGACGACAGCATATAGACAATCGCCACCACCAGCGCATTGGTTCCAACCAGAACCGAGCCGATCCCGGCAAAATAGCTGGTGCGCATGTCACGCGGAATATTGCGCAACTCCTCCATCGCCATGACCCAGGCCGTCACCGCCACGAAATGGCAGAGCACCGCTAGCGTCAGCTTACGCGTTTTTGGCCCTTTGAGTTCCGGCAGAAGCGCCACTACCATCGGCATGAGGCGCACCGAGGACAGTCCGACAGCGAGCGCAGCGGCAGGCAGTGTTGCGCCTGCACTGACGGCACCGATCAGCACGACCTTGGCGGGCAGTGCCCAGATGGTCAGCGTCATGAACACCGCCTGCCCGACCGAAATGCCGCTTTCAATCGCAAGCCCGGCAAAGCCGACAAACGAACTCATCAGCAAGATGGCCGGAATGCTGAAAATGCGGCTGCAACCACGCAGAAACCAGCGAAAATGCTGGCCGCTTTGCGCTGGCGCAATGTCCTGATGTGGAGGCTTATCTGGAAGATGAGTCGCTGGCATGAAGCCACGTTAGAATAGAATTGACCGAGGATCGATAAGTTTAAACTTCAAACGAAAACGGCCCCTCCGAAGAGGGGCCGTCTGTTCATGCATTTATTTCTTGCGCGGCACTTTCGGCACCGACGATTTGGCGCTTGAAGCTTTCGGCGCCGCTTTTGCAGCTGGCTTCGGAGCTGGTTCGTCCTTACCGGCCAGAACCTTTTCCTTTTCAGCCTTCTTCGGCGCGGCCTTCCGGCGCGGAGAAATCTTCTTCTCGGCCGGAATATCCTTCTTCGGCTTCACCGGCTGCTCGGCGACGGATTCCAGCGACAGATCGGTCTTGCCGTCTGCCTTGGTGATCACATCGACGCGTACCGTACCGCCATGCTTGAGCTTTCCGAACAGCACTTCATCGGCCAGCGGCTTCTTGATGTGTTCCTGAATGACACGTCCGAGCGGACGCGCGCCCATGCGCTCATCATAGCCCTTGTCGGCCAGCCATGCGATTGCGCCTTCGGTCAGTTCGAAGGTAACGCCGCGTTCGGCAAGCTGGGCTTCGAGTTGAAGAACGAACTTCTGCACAACCTGATGAATAACCGGAACCGGCAGAGGACCGAACGGAATGATCGCATCGAGACGGTTGCGGAACTCCGGCGTGAATAGCCGGTTGATCGCTTCCATATCGTCGCCTTCACGCCGCGTGGAACCGAAGCCGATTGCCGCTCTGGCCATATCCGACGCACCGGCATTGGTGGTCATGATCAGGATCACATTGCGGAAATCGATCTTCTTGCCGTTATGGTCGGTCAGCGAGCCATGATCCATGACCTGCAACAGAATGTTGTAAAGGTCCGGATGGGCTTTCTCGATTTCGTCGAGCAGCAGCACGCAATGCGGATGCTGGTCCACGCCATCGGTCAAAAGACCGCCCTGATCGAAGCCGACATAGCCGGGAGGCGCGCCGATAAGCCGCGAAACCGTATGGCGCTCCATATATTCCGACATGTCGAAACGCAGGAGTTCCACACCAAGCGAGGCGGCAAGCTGCTTGGCAACTTCCGTCTTGCCGACGCCGGTTGGGCCGGAGAACAGATAGGAGCCGATTGGCTTGTCCGGTTCACGCAGACCCGCACGGGCCAGCTTGATCGAGGCCGACAGCGCTTCGATAGCCAGATCCTGGCCATAGACGACACGCTTCAGTTCCGCATCGAGATGCGACAGGACGAGTTCATCATCCTTCGAGACGGACTTCGGCGGGATACGGGCCATCGTCGCGATGGTCGCTTCGATTTCCTTCACGCCGATGGTCTTCTTGCGCTTGTTTTCCGGCAGCAGCATCTGGCTGGCGCCGGTTTCGTCGATCACGTCGATCGCCTTATCGGGCAGCTTTCGGTCGGAAATATAGCGCGCGGATAGCTCCACCGCCGACTTGATGGCGTCGACCGTGTATTTGACCTTGTGGAAATCCTCGAAGTAAGGCTTCAGCCCCTTCATGATTTCAATCGCATCCGGGATCGACGGCTCATTGACGTCGATCTTCTGGAAACGACGCACAAGCGCGCGGTCCTTCTCGAAGAACTGGCGATATTCCTTATAGGTCGTCGATCCGATGCAACGGATTGCGCCGGACGACAGTGCTGGCTTGAGCAGGTTCGATGCATCCATCGCACCGCCCGAAGTCGCACCGGCACCGATGACCGTGTGGATTTCGTCGATGAACAGAACCGCACCCGGAAACTCTTCGAGTTCCTTCACGACCTGCTTCAGACGCTCTTCAAAGTCACCGCGATAGCGCGTTCCCGCCAGAAGTGTGCCCATGTCGAGCGAGAAGATCGTCGCGTCGGCAAGCGCTTCAGGAACCTGTCCTTCCACAATGCGTTTCGCGAGACCCTCGGCAATGGCCGTCTTGCCGACGCCGGGATCACCCACATAAAGCGGGTTGTTCTTGGAGCGGCGGCACAGAACCTGAATCGTCCGGCTGATTTCGCTGTCGCGACCAATCAGTGGATCGATACGACCGGCTTTGGCTTTGTCATTGAGGTTGACGCAGTAAGCAGACAGGGCGTCCTGCTTCTTCTTCGGTCCCTCTTCCTGCTCCCCACCGGGGCGCTGCTCCTCGCTCGGGCTTTCGGCACCGCGCGGCGAACGGGTTTCGCCGCTTTGAGGACGCTTGGAAATGCCGTGTGAAATATAGTTCACGGCATCGTAACGGGTCATCTGCTGCTCCTGAAGGAAATAGGCAGCATGGCTTTCCCGTTCCGCAAAGATGGCGACGAGCACATTGGCACCCGTAACTTCCTCGCGATTCGAAGATTGAACGTGAATGACGGCGCGCTGGATCACACGTTGGAAAGCGGCCGTCGGTTTGGAATCCTCGTCATAGCCGGTGACGAGATTGTCCAGTTCGCGGTCGATATAATCGGTAACGACGCGCTTGAGGTGCTCCAGATCGACGTTGCAGGCGCGCATCACTGCGCCGGCATCCTGATCGTCGATCAGGGCAAGCAAAAGATGTTCGAGCGTAGCATATTCGTGATGCCGCTCGTTTGCGATGGTCAGGGCTTGATGCAGTGCCCTTTCAAGGCTGGGAGAGAACGATGGCATAAGACCTCACTTTTTCTCCATCACGCATTGCAGCGGATGCTGATTCTGGCGGGCAAAATCCATGACCTGGCTCACTTTGGTCTCGGCGACTTCGTATGTAAATACTCCGCATTCACCGACACCGTGATTGTGAACATGCAGCATGATGCGCGTGGCATCATCAAGGCTTTTTTGGAAAAAACGCTGCAGGACATGTACGACGAACTCCATGGGGGTGTAGTCGTCGTTTAGTAGCAGGACACGGTAGAGGCTGGGCTTCTTGGTTTTGGGCTGCGTGCGCGTGACCACAACGGTGCCGTTTTCCGGCCCGTTCCCGCCATCGGTCTTGCTTTGCATGACTGTATTGAAATGCCTCATGAAACCTGTACCCAAATGCCCATCTGCCGACCCCGCCCTGCCTCAATATGTAGGTCTTTTCGTTCTGATTTTAAGCCCTTCAGTGGCACTTGCAACCGAGACTTATTACCAGCGAGCCCCTTGACACAACTAATATAGGTCAAGCCCCCGTTTGCTAAAGCTTTCTGCCAAAAGTGGCGTTTGTTTTTTGACGGAACGGGCATCGCGCAGCTGCGAAAAAACTTCATAAATGCGTGATCAAAGCTGCGACCAAGGCCGAGTGACCGCAAAAATTTTCAGAAAATTATGAACGACGCGCTTACCATAAACGGATTGGTAACGCTGATGACATTAGGGTGGTGGAATTAGATTGCTGTGTGCCTTTTGCGCCGCAGCTTAAAAATTCCGGAATACAGGTAGGGTCATCATCGTGCGTATGGCATTCAGTAAAGTCGCATATGCCCTGAAAAAAGCGGCGCAAGCTACACTTCTTCTCGCGACCGTTACAGGCTGTTCGACAGCATCCACCACGATACCGGCGATTGCCGCCAGCGACAGATATGCTGCGATCGTGGTCGATGCGAATACGGGCAAGACGCTTTTTGCTTCAAACGCCGACGCGCAGCGCTATCCCGCTTCGCTGACCAAGATGATGACGCTCTATATGCTCTTCGAAGCCATGCAGGCCGGACGGATCAGCAGGGATACGCCCATCCCCGTGTCAGCCTATGCCCGTTCGCGTCCACCGACAAAGATCGGCTTCCGCCCGGGCCAGACCATCCGCGCCGAAGATGCGGCGCTCGCCATGATCACCAAGTCCGCCAATGACGTTGCGGCGGCGGTCGGCGAATATATCGGCGGTTCGGAAGAGCGCTTTGCCCAGATGATGACCGCCAAGGCGCGCCGTCTCGGCATGCGCAACACCACGTTCCGCAACGCATCAGGCCTGCCGAACATGGCGCAGCATTCCACCGCGCGCGACATGGCTATCCTCGGCATGGCGCTTCGTCAGCATTTCCCGCGTGAATTCTCCTATTTCTCGCGCCGCAGCTTTGTTTATCGTGGTCAGACCATCAACGGTCACAACCGCCTGCTGGGCCGCATCGAAGGCGTCGACGGCATCAAGACCGGCTATACCAATGCTTCCGGCTACAACCTCGTTTCGTCGGTCAATCTCGATGGCCGCCGCATCGTTGCCGTGGTCATGGGCGGCAATACAGGCGCAAGCCGCGACGCCCATATGGCGCAGCTGATCAACAAATATCTCCCGCAGGCCAAGCGCGGTCGCAGTACCGACGCTCTCATTGCCGCAACCAATGACGTTCCGCAGACTGTCGCCGCCGTCGATCTGCCGAAGGCGAGACAAGCGCCTGTGCCGGTTGCCCGTGTCGAATCGGTCAACGAAGTCATCAACAACGAATCCGGTGAAGGTGACGCGGAACAGCCGCAGGTGCTTGCACTGGCCGCTCCAACAGCCCGTCCGGCTGCGCTCGCTGCACAGGCCGCCATTCGCCCGACACCGAAGGCCAAAATCCCATCCGGCACCCTGCAGGCTCAGGCCCAAGCGCAGGCACAGGAGGTAGACCCGGTCACCACCGCATCGGCCCCGTCTGCTGGCGGCTGGGCGATCCAGATCGGTTCTCTGCCGAGCGAAGGTCAGGCCCGCGACATGCTTGCCAAGGCGTCCTCGTCTGTCGGTGGCGCGCTGCGCAGCGCATCGCCCTACACGGAAACCTTCAACAAGGGTAACGCCACATTCTACCGCGCCCGCTTCGTCGGCTTCACCTCGAAGCAGGCTGCATGGGATGCTTGTGCTTCTCTCAAGAAGAAGAGCTTCGGCTGCTATGCCGTCGCCAACTGATCAATCGCGAGGGGATTTTTTCTCCTCGCAACAGCTTCAAACCCGAATTTTGTAAAGCGTAGAGGGTTTCGAGATGTCCAATATGAAAGACACATTCGTACCGCCGCTGAAGACCACCATTTGGTCTCATGAAGAAAACCGTGTGCCTTCGCTGGGCGGTCTGTTCTCGGTACAGACGCTCAAGCAGGCTGCATTGCGGATTGCCGATGTGCGTCGCGGCACGGGGTTTCAAACCCGTGATCTCGTCGGCCTGCTGGTCAGCCATGCCGCTCGTAACAAACGCATCGCCCAGCCACGTGCCCGGATGCGCATGACGCTGCCAGTCAATTCCAACACGATCACCGTTCGTGTGACGATTGAAAACTGAGCGGCAATTAGCTGAATAAAATAAAGGCCCGCCGATTTTTGGTGGGCCTTTTTGATTCCGGGAAAATTGCTCAGAGCAGGCCGAGTGCTGCCAACTCCTGACGCAGTTCCGCAGGGAGCGCTGCCCTGCCCGACTTTCCAGCCGCTTCATCACGCGGCACTTCGTTCTCGCTCAGATAACGCCATCCCTGAAAAGCGCGGCGCGGCTGCCATTCCGTCGGAACGATCTTCGGTTCCAGCACGAAATGGCAACGGCTGATGCCGACTTCATCCGTAAAGGGCCGCACATCAAGCAAACGCTGGCGGCACTGGATATTGCCCTTGATGACCCAGTAGAGCGAACCGCCCTCCAGAAGCTCGTCGATGCGTTTCGGCACCATCCGCGTCGTGTGGGTTTGTTCGGGCACAAGCCCCGCGCCCCGCTGTTCAGCGAGGCGGAAATCGATCCAGGCTGCGAGATCTTCGATACTATCGCAACCGACACAAAGCTTGACGAGATTGAGAGCCATGGAAGCGGTTTAACCAAGGGATGCGACCGCTTCAAGCAAGAAGAATCGCGTTCTCCTAAAGTTGAGAACTCAGCAGGCTACGACATTCACCGCAAGACCGCCCTGACTGGTTTCCTTGTAGCGTTCGCTCATATCGTGGCCAGTCTGACGCATGGTTTCGATACAGGCATCGAGCGGCACGAAATGTTTGCCATCGCCCTTCACGGCCAGCGATGCAGCTGTCACCGCCTTCACCGCACCCAGCGCATTGCGTTCGATGCAAGGCACCTGAACCAATCCGGCAACAGGGTCGCACGTCATGCCCAAATGATGCTCGAGCGCGATTTCAGCGGCATTTTCGATCTGCTCCGGCGAACCGCCGAGAACAGCGGCAAGCCCCGCTGCCGCCATTGCCGAAGCGGAACCCACCTCGCCCTGACAGCCAACCTCTGCGCCGGAAATCGACGCATTGTGCTTGATGACGCCACCAATGGCTGCCGACGTCAGCAGAAAATCGCGAATGCCCTTCTGGTCGGCATCATCGTGGAAATGCAGATAATAGCGTAGCACCGCAGGCACCACGCCCGCGGCGCCATTGGTCGGCGCGGTAACCACCCTGCCGCCCGAAGCGTTTTCCTCGTTGACCGCCATGGCATAGACCGACAGCCAGTCATTGGCGAGCAACGGATTGCTGCGATTGTTGCGCCAGTCATCCTGAAGCTTGTCGTGAATGTGCCGTGCCCGACGACGAACGCCCAGCCCGCCGGGCATGATGCCCTCGCGGCTCAATCCGCGTTCGATGCAGCCGCGCATGGCGCCCCAGACGCGATCCAGCCCCGCGTCGAGTTCCTCACGCGACATATGCACTTCTTCATTGGCGCGCTTCATTTCGGCAATCGACAGCCCGCTATCATGGGCCATGACCAGCATTTCAGCGGCATTGCGGAAAGGATAAGGCACGTCGGCCTTGTCATCCGGCTTCGCACCGCTGCGCTGGACGCGGCTCAATTCTTCCTCTGTGACGACGAAACCGCCGCCAATGGAAAAATAAGCACGACGCAACAAAAGATTGTCGTCGTGATCGTAAGCGGAAAACGCCATACCGTTGGCATGGCCGGGGAGCGGCGTCTTGCGGTCGAGAACAAGATCGACCGCCGGATCAAACTGATAGGCGGGATGGCCTCCCGGCTGCACTTTCTTGGCCGCCAGAACCTTTTCTACTTCCGAATCCATGATATCGGGATCGATCGTGTCGGGCAGAAAACCGCAAAGGCCGAGAATGACGGCGCGGTCCGTCGCATGACCGACGCCGGTATAAGCCAGCGAGCCATGCAGGCTCGCCTTCAGGCGAACGATTTTGGAATGCGCAGGCCGTGGCCAGTTGCCGCTGATGATCTCATTGAGAAACATCCGCGCAGCCGTCATGGGACCCATCGTATGGGAGCTGGAGGGCCCAATACCAATCTTGAAGAGATCGAAAACCGACAGAAACATTCCACACCTTCTGCAGCTTCGACTAAACGGAGCTGACCAAGCTTTGACCTAACGCCCGTCCTATCCAGACGGTTGTATACGCGAGCGAATACAACACGCGTTGCGGTACATTCATATCAGATAGTGTAAGAAAGGAATAACGCAAACGGATTGCCGAAATGCGGCATCAATTTTCCGGAATGCGTAGCTCTGTTTCTGCGCTGCTGCCGGATCGTTCAGACCCCAGCGCCTGATCGATCAAACAGAGAAGAGGTAGGCCATGAGAATAATAGCGGCGAGCCCAATGACTGCCCAGAGCGTAACGCCCCAGCAGGATTTTTGAACTGTTTCGTCCATGGAACTTTTCATAACCCTATTGTGTATCGGTCTGACAAACAGTGGTTTTGATCACGTCACTGTTACCGCTCATATAGCCCCGTGAAGTGCGAAATGCAACGGTGAAAAGCGGCTGAAATGCGGCAACCTGTCAAAACTGCAAGCACCGCACTTTAAAAATCCATTCCGTATCAAAAGCTTACAAAATTTTTTCATTAACAAAAGCTTTACAGTGGCGGCGAAAATGCGGCATCAGGGTTGTGGGAGGAACATATCTGTCTTGCCGGTAATCCGGTAAGCCGCAAGTCCCACCCACTCGCGCATGGCGACGCTGAAGCGCGAAAGGGCATCGTTGGGCGACTCCAGATAGATGGAGAATTCTTCGTTCAATCGCGTCTTGTAATCGACTGGCCAGGCGATCACGTCGAAACCCGCCTTGCGAAAACAGCCGACCGCGCGTGGCATGTGATAGGCGGAGGTCACCAACAGCCACTTTTCTCCCGCTTTGGGCTGAGCCAGTTCCTTCGAGAAAACCGCATTCTCAACCGTATTGCGCGACTTGTTCTCGTAGATATAGCGGTCTCCGGAAAAGCCGAGATCGTCCAGAAGCGCGCGCGTTGTGTCGGCTTCGCTGGTGGATTGCTCGAAAAAAGCACCCTCGCCGCCGGAAACGATAATCTTCGCATTGGGATAAAGCCGCGCAAGCCGCATCGTCTCGACAATGCGGTCAGCCGCGCTGTTCAATTCAAAACCGGGCCGTCCCGCATTGATGTCGCCATTCATGTAACCGCCCAGAACGACAATGCCGTCGACCTTATCCGGCAAAGCAGCTCTCGGAAAGCGGTCTTCCAGTGGGGCCAGAAACAGAGCGCCGAGCGTTGTGAAAGCGCTGACGAAAACGATAAGCGCGGCCAGTCCCAATACCGACAGGCCTGTTTTGCGAAAACCGGCCCATATGGCCACAATTCCGAGCAAAACGAACAGGAAAATGATCGTAAGCGGCTGAAAGAACAGCCAGAAAAGCTTTGAAAAACTGTAGAACACTCTGAAACCCCTAGCGAACCGATCCACACGGGGCCGAATCCCACGCATCTCGATACTATAGCCTTGGATCAGCCTGTGTTAGAGATTTGCGGGGAATCGAAACCGGAAAGCATCATGCAGAACACCGCTGAAACGGAACTGTCACCCGCTGCCTCGCGTCCTCGTCTCGGACGCATCGATATTGCGCGCGGAATCGCGCTAATCGCCATGGCGATCTATCATTTTGGCTGGGATCTGGAGTTTTTCGGCTATATGGCCCCGGCAACGACGGCACAAGGCGGCTGGAAACTGTTCGCGCGCTGCATTGCTTCCAGCTTCCTGTTTCTCGTTGGGTTCAGCCTGGTTCTAGCCCATGGTCGCGGCATACGCTGGCGTTCAATGGGCATACGTCTTGTCCAGATCGTCGTTGCGGCTGCGGCCATCACCGGCGTCACCTATTTGATGTCACCGGAAAGCTTCATCTTTTTCGGCATCCTGCATCAAATTGCGCTCGCAAGCGTTCTGGGCCTGCTTTTCTTGCGACTGCCATGGATCGTGACCCTTTGCGCGGCCATCCTGGTCATTGCTGCGCCCCATTTTGCCAGAGCCGATATTTTCAACCATCCGGCACTGGCTTTCCTCGGTCTTTCGACCGTCACAATACGGTCCAACGACTTTGTGCCGCTATTTCCATGGTTTGGCGCTGTTCTGTTGGGAATTGCCGCGTCGCGCATCGCCGAGCGCTACAATTTGCTCCCGCTGCTTTCCGGAGGCATCAAGCCCCGCTTTCTGCAAAAGCCGCTCACTTTTATCGGCAGGCACAGCCTTGCCTTCTACCTCATTCACCAGCCGGTACTTATTTCTCTGGTGTATGTCTTCGCGCAAATCGCGCCGCCTGCGCGACCAGCGCCAAGAGAAGCCTTCACGCAGTCCTGCGTGGCCGCCTGTTCGCAAACCGGCAGCGAAGCGCTTTGCAAGGCGTTCTGCGGCTGTGTCGTGACCGAGCTCGACAAGGCGCAACTGTTCGATGACGTCTTTACCGGCAAGGCTGATCAACAGAACAACAGTACGGTGCGGGAAATCGCGAATATGTGTTCGCCTGTTCCCGATACACAACCGGAATAGATGGCGTCAGGTGCTGACGCCAAGCTCCGCCAACCGCTCAATGCAAGCTTCTTCGATCTGATCCAGTTCGCCGACGGTTTCATCGATATCGCGGCGCTTCTGGCGCAGATCGTCACGTTTTTCTTCGACGCGCTTCATCAAAAGCTTGAGCTGACCGGTCTCGCCGGGCGGCTCGCGATACATCTGGATGATCTCGTGAATCTCGGCGATGGAAAAGCCCAGTCGCTTGCCGCGCAGAATCTGCTTGAGAAGGTGGCGGTCCGACGGGCGGAACAAGCGGGTCCGGCCACGCCGCACAGGCGCGATCAGTCCTTCATCCTCGTAAAAACGCAAGGTACGGGTTGATATCCCGAATTCCCGCGTCAGTTCCGTAATCGTATAATATTCGCGCACCACGGCATTGCACCTCACCTTGAGTGATTGAATATTGTGCAACCGCATTTACGTAAAAGTCAATATCAATCCGTCACATCCTAAAATATTGACACTCTTTTAGGAGCCGCAAACTTGGGCTTATAACAGTCGAAGAACACGAAAAATGTACGATACGTTATGGGAAAAGCGCATTAAAACAGCGATATAGAGTTATTAGCGGCTGCGCTCTCTTGCCATGATATTGCCGATCGTGCGTTATAGCCCATCCTGAAACCAGCATGATGGCAATTTATGCGGCGCTCGATAAAATACACATTGGCAGGCCTTATCGTCATCGCAATCGGCGGTGCGCTTCCATTTGCAATCGAGCCACTCGTGGTCAAGCTCGGCGAAGGATCGATTCGCCAGCTCGCGCGCGACGGCAAGTTCTGCAAAACGGACACCTGCGAGGACGGCGTTGAATATGTGACTGCTTTTCTGGAAACCAATTACGGCCTCTCGCCGCACGATGTTAAATGGTGTATGGGCGTCGATGTCATCTCGCATTACGAATTGCCGTTCGGCAATAATCTGAAAAAATCCGTCACAGACCGTATGTATGCGCGATGCGGAGATCCCCGGCAGGACGAAGCTGAGGGCGATCACAGCGAAGAATAGAGCCGAACAGAGGACATACTTCCATGAAGCGTTTTTTACGCATTTTTGCGTGGCTGGTCCTCGCCTCCATTCTCATCGTCACAGTCGGCCCGATCAGCCTGCGCCCGATCAGCGGCGAACCTGCGGATGTGGAGCGCTTCGGCGCGTTCTTTCTGGTGGGCACGCTGTTTGCCCTCGCTTATCCCCGCCACTGGCTATCTGTTTTGCTGCTGACAGTCGGCTGCGCGGGTGCATTCGAGTTGTTGCAGCGTCTTGCGCCCGGACGTCACGGGGAAATGGCGGATTTTCTTTTCAAGGCCGTGGGTGCTGTCTGTGGAACGACCGCGGGCTATCTTTTGAGCAGACTGCCCATCTTTCGGCAGTCCTAAATCAAATCAGGCCACCGACATCAGGCTCAGCCTGTCGCGGGCGGTCTGTCGCATGAATTCCTGATGGATTGAACGCAGCAACGCGAAGAGATCGTCGTTTGCAGCCAGTTGTCTGCTTTTGCCAGTGGTTTCAAGCATCAGAGCGGAGACTTCGACCGGGCCGAACTTGCTGCGTCCGTTGGCAACAGCGCGCCATGCCTCGATGGCCGCAATCAATGCGGCGTGGGTAGCATCACTCAATCCGGCGGATCGCAGCAAAGCGACCATTGCCGCCGGGCGTCCGTGCGAAATGATCGAGCAAATGCGTTCTTCATCGAGATCGGACAGCGACGCCATCAGGGCCGCGAACAGATCAATGCGACCGCCCGCGACAACACGGATGATGAAAGCGGTCGTCACCTCCCCGCGCAGTCGCAGATGTTCGACTACTGCGGGCAATTCCTGCTGCGTGCAAGCTTCGGCTATGTCGATGGACGCCCGCACGAACGCATCGCCGACGAGCTTCGCGGCGCGTCTCTCGCCAAGGAGACGATTGACCAGCGGCATTTGGCGCAGGGCGTCGCCGACCTTCACCACAAGCAAATGACGGCAATCGGCAGGCAGTTGCGGATGCGCCAACAGTGCCTCACGCACTTGTGGCTCATGTCCACAACGCTCTGCAATCCGGCGGAATGACAGCGGCGCAATCCGCGCGCAACTGTTGCGGAGAAGTTCGGCCACCGATTCGAATGAGCCGACTTCTGCAATGGCAGCGGCCAATGCGATGGAAACATGCGGACGGGCCGCGACCAGCAACTGGATCAACGGCGCGCCGAAGGAAACGCGGTCGATAAGGTCCGCCTCGCTCAACAGCGGCGAGCGCGCGATGATATAGCCAGCCACTTCCGGCTGATCGGCTGCAAGCGCCGTAACGATATGCAAGGGAGAATGCGCGCTGGTGGACAAAACATCGGCCATGGCAATGCGCACTTTGGGCGACGGATCGTCGAGCATCAGTGTCAGGCTTGCTTCAGCGAAGGCACGAGATTGCTGCGGCTCCTGCTGGTCAATGCAGCATTGCGCAAGCGCTGCGGCTTTGACGATACGGGCCGAAACCGGTTCGGTTCGGCTGATTGGCGCACCATTTTCGATATACATTCTGGCCCCGCTCCAGACAGTTCTTTGTATTCAAAATTGGTAAATTAAAATGGTTTATGATCCGTTTACCATAAGCTCCACCCGGCTCTGAAATCGAATGGAACCGAACGGCGTTCCGCACGTTTTCCTTGCATCAATCAACGGAGACGACAAATGGCCGAAGACAAGACCACCAACGATATCCAGCAGGCTTTGGAAAAGCAGATCGCCGATATGCGCGGTGAGCTGAAACGTCTTTCCCGCTCGCTTGCCTCCCAGTCTGGAGAATTCCGGGAGCGTGCGGAAGACGCAATGGATGACGTATCGGGTCGGCTGCGGCACACGGCACAGGCTGTGCGCGATCGCGGACAAGTGGTGGCGGAGACGATACGTGAAAATCCCGGAACGGCGACCACGCTGTTCGGGACCGCCGGCATTCTCGGCATTCTGATCGGCGTTGCCATCGGATGCGCGATTTCGGATCGCCGCTAGAGTACATCCTGAAACGTCTGGTACGGTTTTCGGGATTTGCTTTGTAGCAAGCCGATTGAAGCCGGTTTAAGGAAGGCCCGCGTCGCCCCCTCGCGCGGGCCTTCCTGTATCTATTTCCCTTTACGCCTGCTCAGCTGCCTGATAGTGCAGCTGCATCGGCAATTTTGCCACCGGTCGCAGCCTACCCGGTCAAAACAAGGACAAGAGCCAAGCAGCAATGCTTGTGCTGCGCGCATAAGCGCGAAACTGGCTGCGCCGTAACTTGACGAAAGGCGCTTAAATGTCAGAAAATACAATATATTCCGGCCTTACCCAACTGGGATCGACCACAGGTGTTCCCACCTCGCCGGAAGAAGCCGTTCTCGAAAAGGTCGCCAATCCGCAGCATGGCACGCGCTATTGCGTGCGCTTTACGGCACCGGAATTTACATCGCTCTGCCCCATGACCGGGCAGCCGGATTTCGCGCATCTGGTGATTGACTATGTTCCGGACCGCTGGCTGGTGGAAAGCAAATCGCTCAAGCTTTTCCTGTTTTCATTCCGCAATCACGGCGCTTTCCACGAAGATTGTACTGTGACTATCGGCAAGCGTCTGGTCGATCTGCTGCAACCGGAATGGCTGCGCATCGGCGGTTACTGGTATCCGCGTGGAGGCATCCCGATCGACGTTTTTTACCAGACCGGTGCAGCGCCGCAGGATGTCTGGATTCCTGAACAGGGCGTGCAGAATTATCGCGGAAGAGGATGATGGAGGCCTCGCCCTGGGTTTGAACCAAGGACAGGGGAGTTTGCAGGCTCCCTGCGTTGCATTCCGCCACGAGGCCATTGCCGATCGTTCCTAGATCGCAGAACTTGCTGACCGGTTAATGGCCTCAACTGAACCACAAGTATCGGGCAAGAATGTGAAACTTTGTGAACACACGGCAAATCCAGCACCTCTATTGTCCTGCCTTCACCCCGTCCCTATTATCTGTTCAACCGACAGCGCCTGTCCATTTTCGGGAAAAACATCATGAAACGACGCGGTATATTTGTCTCGCTCGCCCTGTTATCCGGCATCATCCTCACAGGCTGCGGTGGCGCGGGAAAGGCTGCCATGGATACAGGCAAGAGTTTTGACCGATTCGGCTGTATGTCCCGCAACTTCAAGGGAGAGCCGCCCTGCCCGCAGCCGGATCAGGCTCCACCCAAGACCCAATAGGTGTTGAGCCTGAAACGATAAAGGGAGGCCCCAGATGGCTATCGAACCGCAAGATGTGCTCAAATTCTGGTTTTCGCCCAAGATGCGTGAAAACTGGTTCACGAAAAGCGACGATATCGACAATGAGATTCGCGAGAAATTCGCTGTCGCCTATGCCGATGCACGCGCCGGCAAGCTGGAATCGTGGAAGCAACAGCCGGAAAGCGCGCTGGCCTTAACGATCCTGTTCGATCAGTTCCCGCGCAATATGTTCCGCGGCTCGCCGCGTTCCTTCGAGAGCGACGGCCTGGCACTGGATGTGGCCATGCAGGCGCTCGACCACGATTTCGACCGGCAGCTTTCCGCCGATGAGCGGCAGTTCTTCTACCTGCCCTTCATGCACAGCGAAAATCTGGACCACCAGCGCCGCTGCGTCGAGCTTTATGAAAGGCTCGGCGACCCATATTCGCTCGGCTTTGCCCGCGAGCACCACAACATCATCGAGCAGTTCGGCCGTTTCCCGCATCGCAACAAGGTGCTGGGCCGCGCAACCACGGAAGACGAAGCCGACTTCCTCAAGGAACATGCAGGTTTCTGACTACATCAACCTGTAAGGCAGGATGCCACGGCGGTCGTGATCGACCGCCAGCCTGCTTTTGAGCGGCGGCACGGCACGCTGCACACATTCCGCACGGTCGCAAATCCGGCATGAAACGCCAATGGGATCGAAGGCTGACCGCGCCGTGATATCGAGACCATCCGCATAGACGAAATCATGGGCGTAGCCCACTTCACAGCCAAGGGCGATGGCATAGCGCCGCTGCGGGGCGTTGAAACCACCCTCGCTTTTCGTCAGTTCCGTGGCCACACAGAGATAGCGGGCACCGTCAGGCGTTTCTGCCAACTGACGGATAATCCTTCCTGGCATTTCGAAAGCCTGATGCACATTCCAGAGCGGACAGGCGGCGCCATAACGCGCAAATTGCAGCTTGGCGGCACTGTGTCGCTTGGTGATATTGCCTGCCCGGTCGATACGCGCGAAAAAAACCGGGATGCCGCGCTGGCCCGAACGCTGCAAAGTGCTGAGACGATGCGCAACCTGTTCCAGACTGGCCCCGAACCGCGAAGCCAAAAGTTCAAGATCATGGCGCAGTTCTTTCGCCGCCGACAGAAAAGTCTGGTACGGCATGACCAGCGCGCCGGCAAAATAATTGCGCAGGCCGATCTTGCAAATCTCGACTGCTTCGACCGACCTGAAATCGGCCCGCCTTGCTATCGCATTGACCAGTTCTTCCATTTCAAGTTCGGCGATTTGAAATGCGATCTGGAAATGGCGCGTCGAAGCAGGCGAATAGGGATTGAGATAGAGAACCCGTGCTTGCGCATCGAAGCGACGCAGAACCGCCTCGTCTGAACCGGACCTTGCCAGCCGCACGCGGTGGCGGTCTTCCATATATTGCGGCAGGGCGACACCGATATCCCGACCGGGAATATCCAGCTTCTCGGCAAGCTTTTCTGCTGCAACATCAATCTCATGCACATAATTGTCGATAAAATGAAAGAAGTCGCGAACTTCCTCATAAGGCGCAGGCTCGGCTATCGAAGGCGCGCGCCCCAGCTGGTTATCGAGACTGGCAAGCTGCTCGCTGTTGCGCCGATAAGCCTGATGGCAGGCGATCAGGGCATGCGCCAGTCCCGGCGCATTCTGGGTGATGAGTTTCAACTCCTGGAGGTTCGGCTTGTAATTGTCGAATACAGGATCGGCCAGCGCCTCGGAAACCGCCGATAACAACCGGTCATCATCCCCGAGCGAGATCGCGCCAATATCGATCTGGTAATTCTCGGCCAGCGCCAACAGGACGGCTGCCGAAACGGGGCGCTGGTTGTTCTCGATCTGGTTCAGATAACTCGTTGAAATACCGAGACGTTCAGCAAAGGCCGACTGCGTGGCCTTATGCTGCTCGCGGATTTGACGTATCTTCCTGCCGACATAGAGTTTTTTAGGTGCCATTTTCGCAATTTCGCATTTTGCTATTTGCAAATTTATAACTTACACAATCGCACCTTTTCAAGCTTTTCTACACGGCTCACAAGCGCTTTAAGCATTTTAGAAAACGCATCTAAAAATGCCTATCATTTCAGTTTCATAACCGACTTTCGAAGGCCGCAATAATGCAGGAACTCCTAGAACAGCTCGAAGCCCGCCGCGCCGAAGCGCGTATCGGCGGTGGCCAACGCCGTATCGATGCCCAGCACGCCAAAGGCAAACTGACCGCCCGCGAACGTATCGAAGTGCTTCTCGACGAAGGATCGTTCGAGGAGTTCGATATGTATGTCACGCATCGCTGCACCGATTTCGGCATGGCGGAGCAGAAAGTGGCAGGCGATGGCGTCGTCACCGGCTGGGGCACGATCAATGGCCGTCAGGTCTATGTGTTCAGTCAGGATTTCACTGTGCTCGGCGGCTCGCTGTCGGAAACCCATGCCCAGAAGATCTGCAAGATCATGGATATGGCGATGAAGAACGGCGCGCCCGTCATTGGCCTCAACGATTCGGGCGGCGCGCGCATTCAGGAAGGCGTCGCCTCGCTGGCGGGTTATGCCGACGTGTTCAAGCGCAATGCCGATGCCTCCGGCGTCATTCCGCAGATTTCCGTCATCATGGGCCCCTGCGCGGGCGGCGCGGTCTATTCCCCGGCGATGACCGACTTCATCTTCATGGTGCGCGACAGTTCTTACATGTTCGTTACCGGCCCGGATGTGGTGAAGACCGTGACGAATGAGATCGTCACGGCGGAAGAACTGGGCGGCGCACGCACGCATACCGCCAAGTCGTCGGTCGCTGATGGCGCTTACGAAAACGACATCGAAGCGCTGGAACAGGTGCGCATTCTGTTCGATTTCCTACCACTCAACAATCGCGACAAGCCACCGGTCCGTCCGGTGCATGACGACCCGTCCCGGCTGGAAATGCGGCTCGATACGCTGATCCCCGACAGCGCAACCAAGCCCTACGACATGAAGGAACTGATCCACGCGCTGGCAGACGAAGGCGAGTTCTTCGAAATTCAGGAAGCCTTCGCCAAGAACATCATTACCGGATTCCTTCGTATCGAAGGCCAGACAGTCGGCGTCGTCGCTAACCAGCCCATGGTGCTTGCAGGCTGCCTCGATATCGATTCCTCGCGCAAGGCCGCACGTTTCGTACGCTTCTGCGATGCTTTTTCGATCCCGCTTCTGACCCTTGTGGACGTACCGGGCTTTCTGCCGGGCACGGCGCAGGAATATGGCGGCGTCATCAAGCACGGCGCAAAGCTGCTGTTCGCCTATAGTCAGGCGACAGTGCCTATGGTCACGCTCATCACGCGCAAGGCCTATGGCGGCGCTTATGACGTGATGGCCTCCAAGCATATCGGCGCGGACATCAACTATGCCTGGCCAACGGCGGAAATCGCCGTGATGGGTGCCAAGGGCGCAACGGAAATCCTCTATCGCTCGGAACTGGGCGACCCCGAAAAGATTGCCGCCCGCCAGAGCGAATATGAAGAACGCTTCGCCAATCCGTTCGTCGCCGCCGAGCGTGGCTTCATCGACGAGGTGATCATGCCGCATTCCTCGCGCCGCCGCATTGCGCGCGCTTTTGCCAGCCTGCGCAACAAGCAACAAAGCGCGCCCTGGAAAAAGCACGACACCATTCCGCTGTGATCCGGTTCAGTTGAGTAGATAAAGATGATCAAGAAAATCCTCATTGCCAATCGCGGCGAAATCGCCTGCCGTGTGATCAAGACCGCAAAGAAGATGGGCATTGCCACGGTTGCGGTTTATTCCGATGCCGACCGCAATGCGCTGCATGTGAAAATGGCCGACGAGGCCGTGCATATCGGGCCTGCACCTTCCAACCAGTCCTACATCGTCATCGACAAGATTCTGGATGCCATCAGGCAGACCGGGGCGGACGCCGTGCATCCGGGCTATGGCTTCCTGTCGGAGAATGCCCGTTTCGCCGAAGCGCTGAAGGCGGCCAATGTCACTTTCATCGGACCGCCGGTGAACGCCATTGATGCGATGGGCGACAAGATCACCTCCAAGAAGCTGGCGGCGGAAGCGTGCGTTTCCACCGTGCCCGGCCATATGGGCCTGATCGAAGACGCTGACGAAGCGGTGAAGATCGCTGGTTCCATCGGCTATCCGGTGATGATCAAGGCGTCTGCCGGTGGTGGCGGCAAGGGCATGCGTATTGCGTGGAACGACGACGAAGCCCGCGAAGGCTTTCAACTGTCGCGCAACGAGGCAAAATCCTCCTTCGGCGACGACCGCATTTTCATTGAAAAATTCGTCACGCAGCCGCGCCATATCGAAATTCAGGTGCTTGGCGACCAGCATGGCAATGTCGTCTATCTCGGCGAACGCGAATGTTCCATCCAGCGCCGAAACCAGAAGGTGATCGAGGAAGCGCCCTCACCCTTCCTCGACGAAGCGACCCGCAAGGCCATGGGCGAACAGGCCGTCGCACTTGCCAGGGCGGTTGGGTATTTTTCCGCCGGTACGGTTGAGTTCATCGTCGATGGCAGCCGCAATTTCTATTTCCTCGAAATGAATACGCGCTTGCAGGTGGAGCATCCGGTGACGGAACTCATCACCGGGATCGATCTGGTGGAAGAAATGATCCGCGTTGCCGCCGGTGAAAAGCTGCGCTTTGGTCAGGCCGATGTGAAGCTCAATGGCTGGGCCATGGAAAGCCGTCTCTATGCCGAAGACCCTTATCGCAACTTCCTGCCCTCCATTGGTCGCCTGACCCGCTACCGGCCTCCGGTGGAAGGTCGTCGCGACGACGGAACGGTCATCCGCAACGATACCGGCGTGTTCGAGGGCGGCGAAATCTCGATGTATTACGATCCGATGATCGCCAAGCTTTGCTCCTGGGGGCCGGATCGCCTTGCCGCAATCGACGCGATGGGCAACGCGCTCGACGCCTTCGAAGTGGAAGGCATCGGCCACAATCTGCCATTCCTGTCCGCCGTCATGGACCACCAGCGCTTCAGAGCCGGTGCATTGACCACGGCCTTCATCGCAGAGGAATATCCGGATGGTTTCTCGGGTGTTGCGCCATCGGAAGATGATGCGCGCCTTCTGGCTGCAGTCGCTGCCCATATCAATCTCACCGTTGTCACCCGCGACGGACAAATTTCCGGTCGTCTTTCCGGGCAGGACCTCAAGCCCGGCAACGACTGGGTGGTCAAGATCGGCGACCATCTTCTGCCGGTTCGCCTTGCCGACGGCGAAGGCGGCGCAACGGTGAATTTCGTCGATGGCGGCAGCCTCACCATTGCCAGCGACTGGCATCCAGGACGCGAACTCGCCACATTCACCGTCGGCGGCAAGCCGCTGAGCGTGAAGGTCGCCCGCGCGGGCTCCGGCTGGCGTCTGCGCTGGCGCGGCATGGACCTGACCGTGCATGTGCGAAAACCCCGCATCGCGGAACTGGCAAAGCTGATGCCGGTCAAGCTGCCGCCGGATACATCGAAAATGTTGCTCTGCCCGATGCCGGGCGTCATCACCTCGATTCTGGCAGAGGAAGGCGTTACGGTGGAAGCCGGACAACCACTTGCGACGGTCGAGGCCATGAAGATGGAAAACGTGCTGCGCGCCGAACGTCGCGCCACCGTCAAGCGCGTTGCCGTCAAGGCCGGAGAAAGCCTTGCCGTCGACGAACTGATTATGGAATTCGAATAAGCCTGCAACGCGGTGCTTTGCACCGGCTCAAGGTGCAGGTGCAAGCTTTCCTCATCCTGAGGAGCGCCCGCAGGGTGCGTCTCGAAGGACGGGGAAGCTGGGCATGAGGACGATATGGGATGGAGAATAAGCCAATGACGCAGAAAACCCGCGCGGATTGGGAAGCGTTGGCCGAAAAGGAACTGAAGCGCCCTGCGGATAGCCTTGTCTGGCATACGCCGGAAGGCATCGACGTGAAGCCGCTTTATACGGCGGACGACCTGCAAAATGTCGGCCATCTCGACAGCCTGCCGGGTTTCGAACCGTTCGTGCGCGGCCCGCGCGCGACCATGTATGCCGGACGTCCGTGGACCATCCGCCAATATGCTGGTTTCTCCACCGCCGAGGCATCCAACGCCTTCTACCGCAAGGCGCTGGCCGCCGGACAGCAGGGCGTGTCCGTCGCCTTCGACCTTGCCACCCATCGCGGCTATGACAGCGACCATCCGCGTGTCGTCGGCGATGTCGGCAAGGCGGGCGTGGCCATCGACTCCGTCGAAGACATGAAAATCCTCTTCGATGGTATCCCGCTTGAGAAGGTTTCCGTGTCGATGACCATGAATGGCGCGGTGATCCCGATCCTCGCCAATTTCATCGTTGCAGGCGAAGAACAAGGTGTCTCTCGCGACCTGCTTTCCGGCACCATCCAGAACGACATTCTCAAGGAGTTCATGGTCCGCAACACCTATATTTATCCGCCCGAACCCTCCATGCGGATCATTGCGGATATCATCGCCTATACGGCGACGGAAATGCCGAAGTTCAACTCGATTTCCATTTCCGGCTATCACATGCAGGAAGCTGGCGCGACGCTGGTGCAGGAACTGGCCTTCACGCTGGCCGACGGGCGCGAATATGTGCGTGCGGCCCTGCAAAAAGGCCTCAATGTCGATGACTTTGCCGGTCGCCTATCGTTCTTCTTCGCCATCGGCATGAATTTCTTCATGGAAATCGCCAAGCTGCGCGCAGCCCGTCTTCTCTGGACGCGCATCATGAAGGAATTCGAGCCGAAAAAGCCGGGTTCCCTGATGCTGCGCACCCACTGCCAGACCTCTGGCGTGTCTTTGCAGGAACAGGACCCCTACAACAATGTCGTGCGCACGGCATTCGAGGCCATGTCGGCCGCCCTTGGCGGCACGCAATCGCTGCACACGAACGCTTTCGACGAAGCCATTGCTTTGCCGACGGAATTTTCCGCTCGCATCGCCCGCAACACGCAGCTCATTCTCCAGAACGAGACCGGCGTGACCAAGGTGGTCGATCCGCTGGCCGGCTCCTATTACATCGAAAGCCTGACCAACGAACTGGCCGAGAAGGCCTGGGCGTTGATCGAGGAAGTGGAAGAACTGGGCGGCATGACCAAGGCCGTCGAAAGCGGCCTGCCGAAGCGGCTGATCGAGGAAGCCGCCACCAAGCGTCAGGCTGCCATCGACAAGGGCGAGGAAGTCATTGTCGGCGTCAACAAGTTCCGGCTGGAACAGGAAGACGAGATCGACATTCTCGAAATCGACAATACCGCCGTGCGTCAGTCGCAGATCGCGCGCATCGAGCGCATTCGCCAGACCCGCGACAAGGCAAAGGTCGAAGCCGCCCTCGCCGCTCTCGAAGAAGTGGCGACCAGCGGGGAAGGCAATCTTCTTGCCGCAGCCGTCGAGGCATCCCGCGCTCGCGCCACGGTCGGCGAAATTTCCGACGCCATGCGCCGCGCTTTTGGCGACCACGCCGCAGAACCGAAAGTCATCCGCAAGGTCTATGGCGATGCCTATCATCACGAGCCTGAATATCAGACGCTGGTGTCGCGGCTGGAGGAGTTTTCCAAGCAGAGCGGCGAAACGCCAAAGGTAATGGTCGCCAAGCTTGGACAGGACGGGCATGACCGCGGCGCCAAGATCATCGCGTCAGCTTTCGGCGATATCGGGTTCGAAGTTCTGGCCGGACCATTATTCCAGACACCCGACGAAGCGGCTGATATGGCCATCAAGTCGAAAGTGCACGTCATTGGGGTGTCGTCGCTGGCTGCCGGTCACAAGACCCTGCTGCCGCAGCTCGTTGATACGCTGAAAGCAAAAGGCGCGGAAAACATCGTCGTGGTTTGCGGTGGAGTGGTGCCGCGTCAGGACTATCAATATCTGTTCGACCACGGCGTCGCAGCGGTATTCGGCCCCGGCTCGAATGTGTTGGATTGTGCACGCGCCGTTCTGGACATTCTGGAAGGGAAACGCCGCAATCTTTGATTTATCAAAGGGTTAAATCAAAAAAGCGATTCATTTTATGAACATGAAAAGCCGGAGCATACGCTTCGGCTTTTCTCTTTGTATCGCCTTACGACTTCGGGTCCGCGGATGCCGGTATCGCGGAACTCGTCACCGAAACCGGATCGCTCGCGGGAAAGGTATCTTCCAGCCCTTCCTCCAGCTGACGTTCCAGTTCGGCCCGGTCACCTGCCCGCCTTGCGCTGGGGCGCGTCAGCAAGGTGTCGGGTTCAATTCCACATTCCATGGACGCAACGCCGAGCGCCGCACCAAGCTTGGCTGCTGCACGCCGAATGGCATCGTCGCGATTCAACTCCACCCCGGTTTCGTTTTCAAAAATCACGGATACCTTTTCATCACCCTCGGCAATAAACTCGACCGTATAGAGCTTGAAGCCGCCTATCGAGCCGATGCGGGTTTCGACGATTTCCATATGCTGATCTCCGCGCTTTTTCCGACTGCGGGATAACGGAAATCGGTCGTAATAGTTCCATGCCGGCCCGCAGGAACACCGCTATAAAAAGCGTGACACGAAAACTTCAACTACGCTCTTCCCCGGACAAAAGCCGAGCCTATATCCCTATAGGGATTTTTGCGGAAATTGCTTTTCAAGGAAAGGATGTCCCATGGCCGTCAGCAGAAAGGACCAGGCGCGCGCGCTTAATGCAGAAGAGAAGGAGCTGGTGGAAAAGACCCAGCATCCGCATTTGCAGGAAGTGTCCGACGAGGAACTCACCCAACTGGCAAAGCTGATCCGCGAGCGCCGCAAGAAGGCGCGCGATCAAGCCAACCAGCGCCGCCGTGAAATGCGCGGCAAATCGGCGGCCCGTGGCGCGACGGCTTCAAAGGCCGATGAAGGCTCTCACCTGAAGGTTGCCGTTCTCGCGACTGCCGTGGCGCGCATCAATGGCGAAGTCGAGCGCCGTGAACAGATGGCAGCTGCCAGCGATCTGATCGCCAACGCCCAGAAAGCGCTTGCAGCAAAGCTCGCCAGCGAAAAGGCTGCCAAAACCTTCAATACGCGTCATGCCCATTTCGGTATGCGAAATGTTCCAAATGAAAAGTACAGCACTTTCACGCGGCTTGCCGATCGCGGGCGTAACCGCAAGACCGCAAGTGTCAAACAGGCGAAGAAAGACGCCCGCTAGCCACACCCTGTGAAAATTGATTATAAACAACAGCTTAAAACGGCTCTTTGATTCAATCACAGAGCCATTTCAAAGCATCTCCAGCGCCACTTTTCGCGAAGGCGGCGCAAAGGCGCGGTCAAGACGCGCCAATTGCTCTTCGGAAAGCCGCAAATCTGCGGCTTTTCTGTTGTCGCGAACATGATGCAGGTTCGATGATTTTGGAATAGCAACCACGTTGCCCTTGCGCATGATCCATGCCAGCGCCACCGCCGCAGGCGTCACGCTATATTCCGCAGCGATCTCCGCCAAAGCGCGATTGCCGAGCAAACGGCCCTGTTCGATAGGCGAATAGGCCATCAGCGGAATGCCATGCTGACCGCACCAGGGCATGAGGTCGAATTCTGGCCCGCGCCGTGTGAGATTATAGAGAATCTGATTGCTCGCGACAGCCTGACCGCCCGTGACGCTGAACAGCTCTTGCATATCGCCTGCATCAAAATTGCTGACACCCCAAGCGACGATCTTGCCTGCCTGCTGCAATTCCTCGAAAGCAGCAATTGTTTCAGCCAGCGGATGACGCCCGCGCCAGTGCAGGAGATAAAGATCGATGCGATCCGTACCGAAACGTTCCAGACTGCGCTCGCAAGCCTCGATCGTGCCAGTCCGAGATGCGTTATAGGGCAGAACCTTGCTCACCAGAAACACGTCGTCGCGGCGACCTGTTATGGCTTCGCCGACAACTTCCTCAGCTTCGCCATCGGCATACATTTCCGCCGTGTCGATCAGCGTCATGCCAAGCTCGATACCGTATCGAAGCGCCTCAACCTCATGGTGACGCTCTCCGGCGTTCTCACCCATATACCAGGTGCCTTGTCCCAGCGCTGGAACGTTCTGACCTGACGGAAGCTTGATCTGCGGTATCGTGCCGGTCATCTCTTTTTCCTTATCGACGGATCACAAGCATGATCACGTAAGATCAGGAAAATACAAGGCCTTAAGCATGATATCTTATGCGAATTGCAGCCCAAATCCCTGCATCAGCCTGCGGATGGCATAATCCGGCTTCTGTGAGGTGAAGACCGCAAGATCGTCGTGGTGATGCAATTCAACATCGCCCTTGCGCGGCGTCAGCAGCGATACGGTGCGGCGCGCAATCGCTTCCGCCGGATCGAGCCAATCCACCGGCCATGGTGCCAGACGGCGGAACACATTGGCGAGAAACGGATAGTGGGTGCAGGCAAGCACCACGATATCCGTGCGGTTGCCATCCTTCTCGATAAAGCACGGCGCGATCTGTTCCACGACCAGCGCTTCATCGATCTCCTCGCCGCGAATATGCGACTCGGCAATGCTCGCCAGCCGATCAGCGCCGACCAGCCGCACATGGCATTGCGAGGCGAAAGACTGGATGAGATCGCGGGTATAAGCGCGCTTCACCGTGCCGGGCGTCGCCAGCACGGAAACCAGCCCGGACGATGTGCGCTCGGCGGCGGGCTTGATCGCAGGCACGGTCCCCACAAAAGGCACCGATGGATAGGCGCGGCGCAAATCGTCCAGCACCAATGTCGAGGCCGTATTGCAGGCGATGACCGCGATTTCAGGATTGTGCGTTGCGATGAAACCGCCGAACAGTTCAACGATACGCGCCCGAAGCGCCTCTTCTTCCCAGCCGCCATAGGGAAAACCGGCATCGTCGGCGATATAGACGAAACGCCGGTCCGGCATCAGCACCCGCGCCTCGCGCAACACCGTCAAACCGCCGATACCGCTGTCGAAGACCAATATAGGTCTTTCGTTGTCGGTTGTTGCGGAAGCGGAAAAGCTGGCGACGGGCGCGTCTTTCATTCTGCCTTATCCTCTGGAGCGGGCTTGCGGGCGCGACCTTCCGGCGCGCCGGAGCCACGCGGCTTCTTGGGCGTAAACACATCAAGCGAGGTGACAACCCCGCGCAGGAGCTTCAATTCCGCTGAGGCGAAACCGGCCCGCGTCAGCACGGCGCGCAGATTATTGACCATAATTTCCTTGCGCGCTTCGGGCCGGAAATAGCCTCTGACATCAAGGGCTTCTTCCAGATGGTTGAACAGGCCCTGCAATTCGTGCTTCGGCGCAAGCTCCATCTCTGGTCCACGGAAAACCGTTTCCGTCTCGGTCTCGAGACCGGACTTCATCCACTCATAGGACATGAGCAGCACGGCCTGTGCGATATTGAGCGAGGCGAAGGCCGGATTGACCGGAAAAGTCACCAACTCATCGGCAAGCCCGACCTCTTCATTGCTGAGACCAAAGCGTTCACGACCGAAGAGGATGCCCGTCTTTTCGCCGCTTCGAAAACGCGTGCGCAATTCATTACCGGCCTCGACGGCGCTGCGCACCTGCTTGAAGCCATCGCGTTCACGCGCCGTGGTGGCATAGACGAAATTGAGATCGGCAATCGCCGACGGCAGGTCGTCATAAACCACCGCATTGTCGATGACATGATCGGCCTTGCTGGCGGCGGCCCTCGCCTTTTCGCTGGGAAACTCCTCACGCGGATTGACGAGCCGCAATTCAGCCAGACCGAAATTCGCCATGGCACGCGCCACCATGCCGATGTTCTCCGGCAATTGCGGCTCCACCAGCACGATTGCCGGTCCTTCCGCGATAAAGGGGCGCTGCTTGTCTGTTCCTGCCATGATGCTTTCCGTCATATATATAATCGTGGCGTTTCCCTGACATAATTGAGGTAAATTCGCAAAGATTCCCCTTACGTTCGTCCGCAAAAAACAGGTGTAGTATCTGAATAACACCTGCCCTCGCCGCATCCATGCCAGATTAACCGTACGGAAAATCAGGATTCAGGGAGGAAGCCATGTCCGGTAAAAAAATTCTCATGCTGTGCGGTGATTTCGGCGAAGACTATGAAACCATGGTCCCGTTCCAGACCTTGCTTGCGGTCGGCCACACGGTTCACGCGGTTTGCCCCGGCAAGAAAGCGGGAGATCAGGTCGCGACCGCCATCCACGATTTCGAAGGTCACCAGACCTATTCGGAAAAGCCCGGCCATAATTTCACGCTGAATGCCAGTTTCGCCGATGTGAAGGCTGAAAATTATGACGCGCTGGTCATTCCTGGTGGTCGCGGGCCGGAATATTTGCGGCTCGATGACAAGGTGATTGCGATCGTAAAACACTTCTTCGAAGCAAACAAACCCGTCGCCGCCGTCTGCCACGGCGCCCAGCTGCTTGCAGCCGCCCGCGTGCTGGAAGGCCGCACCTGTTCAGCCTATCCGGCTTGCCGCCCGGAAGTCGAACTCGCCGGTGGCACCTATGCCGATATTCCCGTCGATAAAGCCGTAACAGACGGAAACCTCGTCACCGCGCCCGCATGGCCCGCTCATCCGGCATGGCTATCGCAGTTCCTCGCCGTGCTCGGCACCAAGATCACGCACGCTTGAGCATAATGGATATTGCCTGCAATCATCATCCGGTTGCAGGCAGCTTCATATTGCGCAACACTATCCACGGAGCTTTATCCGGGAGAAAATCATGTGCAGATTGTTCATCGGTGCCAATCCAGAACTCTGGCAGAGCGTAACACGCTCACTGCGCATTGATGGCGTCGTCACCAGCGTTAGGCTTGAAAACTTCTTCTGGTGGACACTGGAAGATGTTGCTTCCCGCGACGGTCTCAGCGTGAGCCGACTGATCAGCAAGCTTTATGGCGAATCCCGCGAAGAAGGCCACGACCTCGACAATTTCGCCTCTTTCCTGCGCGTCTGCTGCGGGCGCTATCTTTCCCTGCAACTGAACGGCCTCGTGCCGACCGACAAGGCAGCCGCCATTTCCGCGCTCGACGCCGATGCCATTCTGGCGCGCGAACAGGAAAATTACCGCCAGCAGCAGGAGAGCTGGAAGAAGCCACGCAACAGCGAGCCGGCAACGCACCACGCAGCCTGACCCCGCCCTTCGCGATTTTTTGACTGCCAATTTCACCTATAGGCCAAAGAATGAGGCCTGAGAGCTTTGCCTTATTCCCTGCGGGTGCTATAGGGGCCCAACGCATTCAAGACGCATTTAAAAAGAGGCTTCATCCATGGCAAAAATCAAGGTTGCGAACCCAGTCGTTGAACTCGACGGCGACGAGATGACCCGCATCATCTGGCAGTTCATCAAGGACAAGCTGATCCATCCCTATCTCGACGTCGATCTGAAATATTACGATCTGTCGGTTGAAAACCGCGATGCGACCAATGACCAGGTCACCATCGATGCAGCAAACGCCATCAAGGAACACGGCGTCGGCGTAAAGTGCGCAACCATCACCCCCGATGAAGCGCGCGTTGAAGAATTCAAGCTCAAGAAGATGTGGAAGTCGCCAAACGGCACCATCCGCAACATTCTCGGCGGCGTGATCTTCCGCGAGCCGATCATCTGCAAGAACGTTCCGCGCCTCGTGCCGGGCTGGACCCAGCCGATCATTGTTGGCCGTCATGCATTCGGCGACCAGTACCGCGCGACCGATTTCAAGTTCCCGGGCAAGGGCACGCTTTCGATCAAGTTCGTCGGTGAAGACGGCGAAACCATCGAACACGAAGTCTATCAGGCTCCGGCGGCTGGCGTGGCAATGGCCATGTACAACCTCGACGAATCGATCCGCGAATTCGCACGCGCCTCGCTGAACTACGGCTTGCAGCGCAACTACCCGGTCTATCTCTCGACCAAGAACACCATTCTCAAGGCCTATGACGGTCGCTTCAAGGACATCTTCGAAGAAGTCTACCAGACCGAATTCGCCGAAAAGTTCAAGGAAGCGAAGATCTGGTACGAACATCGCCTTATCGACGACATGGTCGCTTCGGCGCTCAAATGGTCGGGCGGTTATGTCTGGGCTTGTAAGAACTACGACGGCGACGTTCAGTCGGATATCGTGGCTCAGGGTTTTGGCTCGCTCGGCCTGATGACCTCGGTTCTGATGACGCCGGATGGCAAGACCGTCGAAGCTGAAGCTGCACACGGCACCGTGACCCGTCACTATCGCCAGCATCAGAAGGGCGAGGAAACCTCGACCAACTCGATCGCTTCGATCTTCGCATGGACCCGTGGTCTCGCACATCGCGCCAAGCTCGACGACAATGCCGAGCTGAAGCGCTTTGCCGATACGCTGGAAAAGGTCTGCGTGGACACCGTGGAAAGCGGCTTCATGACGAAGGATCTGGCGCTGCTGATCGGTCCGGATCAGCCGTGGCTCTCCACCACCGGCTTCCTCGACAAGATCGACGAAAACCTCAAGAAGGCAATGGCTGCTTAATCAGCAGCAGCTTTCATAAGAATGCGAAACGGCGGGTTTTCCCGCCGTTTTCTTTTTGATTTGCTTCATATGGGAAAACGCGCATTCTGCATCCATCCATTCAAGGAGGATAAAATGGCTGACCTGACGCTTTTCACCAATCCCATGTCGCGTGGACGTATCGCCCGCTGGATGCTGGAGGAGACGGGCAAGCCCTACGACGTTCAAATTCTCGATTTTGGCCCTCCGATGAAAGGCCCTGAATTTTGTGCCGTCAACCCCATGGGCAAAGTGCCCGCATTGCGCCACGGCGAAGCTATCGTCACCGAAGCCGCAGCTGTCTGCGCTTATCTGGCTGTCACCTTTCCGGAAGCAGGACTTGCGCCCCATCCCGACGAGCGCGCCGATTTCTATCGCTGGATGTTTTTTGCCGCAGGGCCGCTGGAAGCGGCGCTATCAAATCGCTCCATGGGCTTTGAAGTGCCGCCAGAGCGCGAGCGCATGATGGGCTATGGCAATTACGACAGCGTCGTCGCCACGCTGGAAAAGGCGGTATCGCGCCATCCCTATATTACCGGCAATCGCTTCACGGCAGCCGATGTCTATGTCGGTTCTCATATAGGCTGGGGCATGATGTTCGGAAGCTTGCCGCACCGCCCGGCATTTGATGCCTATTGGGAACGGCTGCAAGCCCGTCCTGCCGCAAAACGTGCAGCTGAACTGGATGACGCTGCCGTCAAGGCCGCGAGCTAAGGTGTCGACTTCAAGTCGGCTGCGCTTCAATTGAGAACGCGTTTTTGAAGGCTTGCGCGCCGGTGGGTGAAAAGGCGATCACCCGCCCCTCGGCGCGTCTGGCCCAACCACGCGCGATAAAATTCTTCAGAAGCGCCGCGCCAAGCGCACCACCCAGATGATTGCGCCGTTCGCTCCAGTCGAGACAATGGCGGCACACCGGTCTCTTGCCGTGTTCGAGTCCTGCCACGTCCACACCCAGGCAGGTGAAAAACGATTTGCCCTCATCCGTCAGCACGGGTTCTTCGGCATTATCGATGAGGCGAAGCCTGTGCGCGGCATCGAGCATCTCAACACCGCGCTCGCCCGCCAGATGATCGTAGCAGATGCGCGCCTTGCGCAATGCCTCCTCCTTCGGCCCCGTGCGCACGCGCACCGCTCCCGTTCGCTGGGCAAGGCCCATCAGCCCTTCCAGCACCTGCGCCACATCCGCGCCCGATAGGCGGAAATAACGGTGACGCCCCTGCTTTTCAGCAATCAACAGATTGGCCGCATCGAGCTTGGCCAGATGCCCGCTGGCAGTCTGCAAGGTGACGCCCGCCGCAGACGCCAGCTCGCTGACGGTCAAGGCGCGTCCATCCATCAGCGCCGTCAACATGTTTGCACGTGCCGGATCGCCGAGAAGAGCAGCGACGGATGCTATGATCGGTCCATCTTTCATACTTCGATGCTAACCGAACTATGCCTGCATTTCAACCGCTACAGTGTTTCCATCGAAAGCATACATATCAAGGAGACCCCGCATGATCACCTGTTTCATCCGCTACCAGATCGACCCGTTCAAAGCGGATGCTTTTGCCGAATATGCGCGCAATTGGGGCCAAGCCATTCCGCGTTGCGGCGCGCAACTGATCGGCTATTTCGGCCCGCATGAAGGCTCTGCTACCACGGCCTATGGCGTTTATTCGCTGGAAAACCTCGCCGCATATGAAGCCTATCGCGCGCGACTTGCCGCCGATCCGCTCGGACGCGAGAATTATGAATTTGCGCGCCGAGAGCAATTCATTCGATCTGAGGATCGCATGTTCCTCAAGCCGCAATCGGGACCTCATGCGGAGCTGGTAAAACCATGATCGCGGTGATCTTTGAAGTCTGGCCCGCCGATGATGAGCGGCGCGGACAATATCTCGATATAGCGGCGGGCCTACGGGACGATCTCAGCCGCATCGATGGATTCATCTCAATCGAGCGTTTCCAGAGCCTCGTGGAGCCGGACAAGCTGCTGTCGCTCTCATTTTGGCGCGATGAAGACGCCGTCCGCGCATGGCGCAACCTGCCCTCGCATCGCATTGCACAGGCACAGGGTCGTGGCGGTGTCTTTGAAAACTACCGCTTGCGGGTCGCCAGCGTGGTTCGCGACTACGGTCTTGATGAACGGGCCGAAGCGCCCGATGACAGCCGCAAAGCACACGCCGCTTAAAATGATAAGGCCGGGTTTCCCCGGCCTCAGGCTGCTGACAAACCCGCCGATATTTTTCGGCGGGTTTTGTTTTTGAGAGGGGCGCGTTTTGTGACTGCATTAGTAAGGAGTTGCAAGCGGCTGCAGCCGCTCATACGCTGGCTGCCTTTGGGGTCTTTGTCAGGACCATGGCGATCTTCTTGATGTTCTGTGCGGCGGCTTGCAGCAGGCATTGGCAGGCGACGCGGACAAGGCCTCGAAAGCGGGCGTAGCGGTGGCCGTGCAGCTGCTTGGCGTCGGCAAAGGAGCATTCCACCGTTTCCTTGCGCCGCTTGTAGATCGCTTTTCCCCAAGCTGTGAGCCGGTGGTCGTCAGTGCGTTCGCGGGCGTCCTGCCAGACATGGCGGGTGATGGTACGGATGGACTTGGCGTTGGCCGTGCAGGATGCGAGCAGCGGGCAGGTCCGGCAGATGGCCGGATCAGATACATAATGCTTGTAACCGTTGCGGTCGGTCGTGGCATAGGGGAGCAATTGGCCCTCAGGGCAGCGATAGCCATCGGCATCCGCTTCGAATGCGAACTTCGACTTGCGCATCATGCCGTCCCTGGGCGGCGTTGGAGTGCGGTAGCTGGTAACGCCGAGGATATGGCGATCTTCCAAACCCCGGGCAATGGCCGCTGTCGCATAGCCAGCATCCAGCCCGACCGCGCCAACCTCGAAGTCAAAGCGCCGGCGTTGCCGATCCAGACGGTCGAGATAGACGCGACTGTCATGCACATTGGCCGGCGTGACGTGGATATCGGTGATGATGGCCAGCTTTCCATCCACCGTGCGGTGGTCGAGATAGTAGAAGCCCTTCGGCTTGCCGTCGCGCACCATATAGCCGCTTTCCGGATCGGTGCGGCTGACCTTGGTTTCCTTCACCTCCCGCTCACGCGGCTTGTCCCTCATCGGCTTCTGGCCGTGCAGTGCCCGTTCCGCATCAATGGCCCGATCAAGATCAGCCCAATAGTCGGCCCGGGATCTGGCGATCATCTCAAGGTCGTATTTGCCCTTGTTGGCATTGGCTTTCAGATGTGTGCTGTCGGTATAAAGCACTGTCCCATCGACCAGTCCGTGCCGGATCGCCTGTTCGACGATATGGTCGAAAATGTCCTGGGCGACCGAGGTGTCGTTAAAGCGCCGCCGCCGGTTCTGGCTCAGTGTCGAGGCGTCGAACACCGCATCGCTCAGCTTCAGGCGCAGGAACCAGCGATAGGCGACATTGACCTCGATCTCGCGCACCAGCTGACGCTCCGAGCGCACGCCGAACAGGTAGTCGATGAACAGCGCCTTGAACATCAAGGTCGGATCGAGCGGAGGACGGCCGTTGTCGGGGCAATAAAGCCCGGCAACCCGGTCATGGATGAAAGAGAAGTCGATCACCGCATCGATCTTGCGAAGCAGATGATCTTTCGGGACCAGTTGATCGAGCGTCACCATCTCGAGCGCGGTCTGTTCTGCGGCTGGTTTCTTCAACATGACCCAGAGAATCACACCCCCCCGGCATAGCCAGGGGTTTGTCAGCAGGCTGAGGCCGGGTTTCCCCGGCCTTATTGCTATTAAATCAGGCGATCAGCGCCTTGACCGCTGCAATCGCAGCATCCGCCTTGTCGCCATCCGGCCCGCCGGCCTGCGCCATGTCCGGGCGGCCGCCGCCACCGGCGCCGCCAAGTGCTGCCGAAGCAGCGCGCACCAGATCCACGGCACTGAAACGACCGACCAGATCTTCCGTCACGGCAGCAACGGCACTGGCCTTGCCATCTTCCCCGACGCCGATGAACAGCACCACGCCGGAACCAACCTGCTTCTTGCCTTCGTCGGCCAATGGCTTCAGATCGCGCGGCGATACACCAGTCACAACCTTGCCGAGGAAGTTGACGCCATTCACAGCTTCAACCGCGCTGCCGCCCTCCGATGAACCGCCGCCGAGCGCGAGCTTCTTGCGTGCATCCGACAATTCGCGCTCAAGCTTCTTGCGCTCGTCCATCAGGGCGTTGACGCGTTCAAGCGCTTCGGCAGGCGTGGTCTTCAGCGCGCTGGCGATTGCTTTCACGCGTTCGTCCTGCTCTTCGAGATAAAGGCGCGCAGCCTCGCCCGTCAGCGCTTCCATACGACGAACACCGGCTGCAACCGCACCTTCCGAAACGATGCGGACCAGACCGATATCGCCTGTCTGGCGCACATGCGTGCCGCCGCAAAGTTCGACCGAATAGGACTTGCCAGCCTTCGGACCATGCTTGGCCATGCCCATCGACACGACGCGCACTTCATCACCATATTTTTCACCGAACAGCGCCATCGCGCCCTCAGCAATTGCATCGTCCACAGCCATCAGGCGGGTGGAAACCGGCGCGTTCTGGAGAATGATCTCATTGGCCATGTTTTCAACCTTGGCCAGCTCCTCAGCCGAAATCGGCTTCGGATGCGAGAAGTCAAAGCGCAGGCGATCAGGCGCAACGAGCGAACCCTTCTGCGCCACATGGCTGCCCAGCGTTTCGCGCAGCGCTTCATGCAGAAGATGGGTTGCCGAGTGATTAGAGCGAATGCGCGTGCGACGATCCGAATCGACCTTCAATTCGACGGCTTCGCCGGTTTTCGCAGTGCCCTTGGTCACTTCGCCGATATGAACGAAGACGCCTTCGCCCTTTTTCTGCGTGTCCTTGATGGTAATGACAAAACCTTCGCCGGAAATCGTTCCGGTATCGCCCTGCTGGCCGCCGGATTCACCATAGAACGGCGTCTGGTTGACCACGACCGATACGGTCTCGCCTTCGGACGCCGACTGCACTTCCGAGCCGTCGCGCACCAGGGCGGCGATAACGCCCTCAGCGCTTTCGGTTTCATAACCCAGGAACTCTGTCGCGCCGACCTTGTCCTTGATACCGAACCAGATCGTTTCGGTTGCGGCTTCGCCCGAACCGGCCCAATTGGCGCGCGCTTCTGCCTTCTGGCGTTCCATGGCAGTGGAGAAGCCGTCGGTATCGACAGTAATACCACGCTGGCGCAGTGCATCCTGTGTCAGATCGAGCGGAAAGCCATAAGTGTCGTAAAGCTTGAAAGCCGTTTCACCGTCGAGGCGGTCGCCTTCGACCAGCTTTTCGGAGGCGTCGGACAAGAGGCCGAGACCGCGTTCCAGTGTCTTGCGGAAACGGGTTTCTTCCAGCTTCAATGTTTCGGAAATAAGCGCTTCGGCGCGGATCAGTTCCGGATAGGCCTGACCCATTTCCCGAATGAGCGCAGGCAGCAGACGCCACATCAACGGTTCCTTGGCACCCAGAAGCTGGGCATGACGCATGGCGCGGCGCATGATGCGGCGCAGCACGTAGCCGCGACCTTCATTCGACGGCAAAACACCATCGGCAATCAGGAAGCTCGAAGCGCGCAGATGGTCAGCAATAACGCGATGGCTGGCACGGAAATCCCCCTCAGCCTTGACGCCTGTCGCTTCTTCCGATGCGCGGATCAGCGCCTTGAACAGGTCGATGTCGTAATTGTCATGCACGCCCTGTAGCACGGCGGCTACGCGTTCCAGACCCATGCCGGTATCGATCGAAGGACGCGGCAAATCGATGCGCTGCTCGGGCGTCACCTGCTCGAACTGCATGAAAACGAGATTCCAGATTTCGATGAAACGGTCGCCGTCTTCGTCTGGCGATCCGGGAGGTCCACCCCAGATATGATCGCCGTGATCAAAGAAGATTTCCGAGCAAGGGCCACACGGGCCGGTATCGCCCATCGCCCAGAAATTGTCGCTGGTGGCAATACGGATGATACGGTCATCGCTCAGGCCGGCGATCTTCTTCCAGTAATTCGCCGCATCCTCATCCGTATGATAGACGGTGACGAGGAGCTTGTCCTTCGGCAGACCGAATTCCTTGGTGATCAGGTTCCAGGCGAAGCTGATAGCGTCTTCCTTGAAATAATCGCCGAACGAGAAATTGCCCAGCATTTCAAAGAAAGTGTGGTGACGCGCAGTGTAGCCGACATTGTCGAGATCGTTATGCTTGCCGCCGGCGCGCACGCATTTCTGCGAGGTGGTTGCGCGATTATAGGCGCGATGTTCCAGCCCGGTAAAAACGTTCTTGAACTGCACCATGCCCGCATTGGTGAACATGAGCGTCGGATCGTTGCGCGGCACGAGCGGACTCGACGGAACGATTTCATGTCCGTTCTTGCGGAAGTAATCGAGGAATGTGGACCTAATCTCGTTGACGCCAGCCATAATTCACCCTTGGGCTTTTCCTGCCCTGCATTGATGCAGCCTGTTAACAGGCAGCATCGATTGTCTTTTGCACCTGCAAACCGCATTAAATAACGGAAACCGCAGGCATTACTCCCTCCCCGCGTTACAAAGACGTGAAGTGGAGTTCTTCGGTTGACCGCTTTTAACGATGTGCTGCTTTTCTGTCCAGATAAGCAGCGTGCGCCATAAAGGCAAATTCAGCACCTGAAACCAGCTTTTGCCGGTGCGGTTGAATCCCTATCAAGCTGCGACTGAAAAAAGTGAAGCCCTGCGCAACAGCACAGGGCCTCCAACTTTCAAGCGGAACTTGAGGTTCGAACCGAACCAACAGCGGAGATTACATCTCCGCAGCGTCGGACCCGCTATCTTCTTCCGGGCCGCCATCTTCAAGGAACTGTTCCGCGATCAAACCGGCATTCTGGCGAAGCGTCGTTTCGATTTCGCGCGCTACTTCAGGATTCTCCTTGAGGTAAAGCTTCGCGTTTTCACGGCCCTGACCGAGACGCTGCGAATTATAGGAGAACCAAGCGCCGGACTTTTCGACCACACCGGCTTTCACGCCAAGATCGACCAGTTCGCCCGTCTTGGAAACACCGGCGCCATACATGATGTCGAACTCAACCTGCTTGAAGGGAGGAGCAAGCTTGTTCTTCACAACCTTCACGCGGGTCTGGTTGCCGACAACCTCATCGCGCTCCTTGATGGAACCGATGCGACGGATATCGAGACGAACCGAAGCGTAGAACTTCAGTGCATTACCGCCGGTAGTCGTTTCAGGCGAACCGAACATGACGCCGATCTTCATACGGATCTGGTTGATGAAGATGACCATGCAATTCGAACGCGAGATCGAAGCGGTGAGCTTGCGCAGCGCCTGGCTCATCAGACGGGCCTGGAGACCGGGGAGCGAATCGCCCATCTCGCCTTCGATTTCCGCACGCGGCGTCAGCGCTGCAACGGAGTCCACGACGAGAACATCAATGGCACCGGAACGCACGAGCGTGTCGGTAATTTCAAGCGCCTGCTCGCCGGTGTCCGGCTGCGAGATCAGCAGGTTTTCCAAATCCACGCCAAGCTTACGTGCATAGACAGGGTCGAGCGCATGTTCAGCGTCAACGAATGCGCAGATGCCGCCCTTCTTCTGCGCTTCAGCAATGGTGTGTAGCGCGAGCGTGGTCTTACCGGAGCTTTCCGGCCCGTAAATTTCGACGATGCGGCCCTTGGGCAAGCCGCCTACACCCAGCGCGATGTCCAGAGAGAGCGAGCCGGTCGATACGGTTTCGATCTCGACCACCTTGTCGTTCTGACCCAGGCGCATGATCGAGCCTTTGCCGAACGCTCTTTCGATCTGTGACAGCGCCGCATCAAGTGCCTTAGTCTTGTCCACTGAATTATCCTCAACAAGTCGCAATGAATTCTGAGACATCTTACACCATCCTCTTGTCCCGCTAGAAGCCCGGCAGGCTCATCGCCAATATCTATTTGTATCTGTTTTGTTCTCGTTTGGCAATAAGGCTAACAGTCTGAAATAAAACAATATTACTATTTTGTTCCATTATTGTTCTCTATAATTAGAGAGACGTAAAATAAAAAGCCTATCCACGCTTTAAGCAGCTCCGCCACTTTCGGCGGAGCAACGATTCGGCCCGAACATAGAAAAACGCAGCCCTCTCGCGAGGAACTGCGTTCGTTAGATGGGACCACAGCGGCCCGATTCTGTCTGCCCAAGGGTTAGCTTGCGCCCCGCAGCGGTGAAATTTGAATTTCAACGCGACGGTTCTGAGCACGACCTTCAGGCGTCGCATTGGTCGCGACCGGCTGGCTTGCGCCATAACCGATGATCGCAAAGCGGCGTGGGTCGATGCCCTGCGAACCGAGATAGCTTGCCACCGATCCGGCACGACGCTGCGACAAATCCTGATTATGGCTGGCGCTACCCGTCGAGTCGGTGTGACCCAGGACGTCAACCAGGGTCTGGTTGAACTTGCGCAGCACGATGGCCACCGAGTTCAGCGTCGGATAGAACTGGCTCTTCACCTGATCCTGATCCGTATCGAAGGTGATGCTCGACGGCATGTTCAGGATGATCTGATCGCCGTTACGCGTCACGGATACGCCGGTGCCCTGAAGCTGCGCGCGCAGCTCATTTTCCTGGCGATCCATATAGTTGCCGATAGCGCCGCCACCGAGCGCGCCAATACCTGCGCCGATCAGCACGGCGTTGCGCTGTGCACGGCTGGAACCGCCAACCATGAGGCCACCCAAAGCGCCGACGGCAGCGCCGATAGCAGCACCGCCCGCCGTGTTCGACATCTTCTGTTCGCCCGTATAAGGGTCAGTGGTGCAGCCCGCCAGCAAGGTGGCTCCAATCAGGCCGATACCGATTTTTTTCAACATGCAAAGGTCATCCTCAATTTGCGATTCCGCGCGCATGATAGTTGCGATTAAGGCCGGACGGTGTTCCAAATTTCGTATTTGAATCCCCCGTCCTCACCTTTTAGCTAATCCCGCCACAGGAACGCAACTGTGCCGCATAACGATTGGCCATGGCCTGGGCCCTCTTCGCGCCATTGAGCGCCGTCGCATTCCCACGCCAGGCCCCACGCGCATAGCCGCCATGGCCGCTGTAATAAGCCAGATAGAGGCTATACGCATCCGCGCGGTTGATGCCGTTCTTCTGATAGCTTTGATAGTGATACCAGCCGATGAAATGGATAGCGTCGGCAAAATTGGTGCGCGAAGCGGTCCAGCGCCCAGTCTCCCGCTTGTAGCGATCCCAGGTCCCGTCGAGCGCTTGCGAATAGCCATAGGCGCTGGATGCGCGCTTCCATGGAATGATCCAGAGAATCTTCGTGCGGGGCGGTCGTGCATAGGGCTGGAAGCCCGATTCCGTATAGATCGTCGCCATCAAAACCGGAACCGGCACGCCGAATTCACGCGAAACGCGCGTGGCGGCACTCTGCCAATTGTTAAACCAACCGTCACGCTGATCGAAGACTGCGCATACATTGCTGACCTGCCGCGGGGCGGTCGCACAGCCTCCAAGGATCACGAGCGCTACGAGACACAAAACGCGCATCATGGGAAACCTCGTCAAATTATAAAGATTGATAAAATGTAAAAGTAAACGTCCTATTAACCGGACTGCGCGGCGGGAACGGCCAGAACACTCAACATCATCGGAATGATGTTGAGTGGTTGCCTTATAACCGTGATTCCTCTCGCCTTGGCGATCGGCTATATGAAGTTCGACCCGAAGATCATGCCCTATTTGGGGATCTGGGCCGTCAACAATCTCGTCTTCGTCGCCTTTGCGGGAGAAGTGTTGTTTCGCGGCATGATCAGGGGCGCCTGCTTGCCTATTCGTACTATCGGGGCTGGCACCCAGCCTTTGCGATTACGATCACGGCAATCCTGTACGGCATGCTGCACTATTGCATTGAGCGACAAGCGGGCAGGCCTATCGGTTCCTGCCCTGACGCTCCTGGCGCAGACGTGCCCAATAGTCGAGCCGTTTGCGGATATCGCGTTCAAAGCCGCGCTCCGGCGGATCATAGAATTTCTGCCGTCCGAGACTTTCGGGGAAATAATCCTGACCCGAAAAAGCATCAGGCTGATCGTGGTCATAGGCGTAACCGTCGCCATAGCCCTCGTTCTTCATCAGCTTGGTAGGAGCGTTCAAAATATGCTTTGGCGGCACCAGAGAGCCATTTTCCTTGGCTGCGCGCATCGCAGCTTTATAAGCCAAGTAAACGGCATTCGACTTTGGTGCGGTTGCCAGATAAACGCAGGCCTGCGCCAGCGCCAGTTCACCTTCCGGCGAACCCAGATAGTCATAGGCATCCTTGGCCGCGTTGCAGATGACGAGCGCCTGCGGATCTGCCAGCCCGATATCTTCAACCGCCATACGCACCAGGCGCCGCCCGAGATAAAGCGGGTCTTCCCCTGCATCGAACATGCGCGACAGATAATAAAGCGCCGCGTCGGGATCAGACCCGCGCACCGATTTATGCAGCGCCGAGATCAGATTGAAATGCCCGTCCTGGCTCTTGTCGTAGACCGGCGCACGACGCTGCACCACGTCCTGAAGTTTTTCTACCGTAAAGACCTCGTCTGGCCTTGCGGCACGCCAGATTTCCTCGGCCAGCGTCAATGCAGCACGGCCATCCCCGTCGGCCATACGGATAAGGCTCGCCCTCGCCTCCTCATCCAGCGGCAGCGGACGGCCTTCCTGCTCTTCGGCGCGGATCAGCAGCGTCGCAATACTCTCCGCGTCATGCGGATGAAAGGTCAGCACCCGCGCGCGCGACAAAAGAGCGGCATTGAGTTCGAATGATGGATTTTCGGTGGTCGCGCCAATCAGGATGACGGTGCCGTCTTCCATCACCGGCAGGAAGGAATCTTGCTGCGCACGATTGAAGCGATGAATTTCGTCGACAAACAGCAAGGTCTGCCGCCCGGACATGCGCCGCGCGCGGGCCGTCTCAAAAACTTTCTTGAGATCGGCAACACCGGAAAAGATTGCAGAAATCTGCTCGAAGGCAAGATCGGTTTCGCCAGCCAGCAGTCGGGCAACGGTGGTTTTACCGGTTCCGGGCGGCCCCCAGAAAATCATCGAACCGAGCGAACCGGATGCGATCATGCGCGTCAACACGCCTTCCGGCCCGGTCAGATGTTCCTGACCGGTGACCTCAGACAGATGCTTCGGACGCAGACGGTCGGCCAGCGGACGATTACGGTCCGCATTCGGGTCTGACGCCGATGAAAAAAGATCGCTCATTCGATGACTCTGTCGAAAAATAAATGCCGCTTCAGTGTCTAAATCAAAAAGCGGCAGGCCGTGGGGAAAATGGTGATTTCGAGAACCGGAGCGCAGCGTACATTAGGGTACGTGAGCCTAGGTAAGCGCAGAAATTGCCATTTGCAGCCCGGCATGGCGACTTTTGGATCAGACATGAAGGCATAAGCTTACCTGAAGCGGCATGCAACTTTCTGTAGCCGGTTTATCGAACGAACTGGCGCAGGAGCGTGCCGTTGCGTTCGATTTCCATACGCCATGCCAGACCGCGGCCCGCATTCAGGACCGAAGAAAGATCGGTTACGCTGCGGATCACATTGCCATTCAGGTTGCGAATGATATCGCCGGGGCGTAAGCCCAGCCGTGCGGCTGGCGAGCCGGAATAAACATCCATCACCGCCACGCCGTTTGCATCGCGCTTCAGGCGCAATTTTGCGGCAGTGGACGGCGTCAGCTCCTGCACAGCGGCACCGGCAAATGGGTTATCACCCTCAATAACCAAAGGCGCGGTTTGCTTCACCTCGGGTGCTTTGGTCAGCTTGACCGGCAGGGTCAGATTTTCGCCACCACGCAGGATCGCAATGGACACCGTGCTGTCGATGCCGGCGGTCGAAAGACGATAGCCGAGCACATCCTGATTATCGATGCGCGTACCCTGCACGGAAAGCACCACATCGCCAACCTTCAAGCCTGCGGCTTCAGCCGGTCCGCCTTTGGCAACCGCCGTAATCAGGGCGCCATAAGGCTTCTCCATGCCGAGGCCTTCGGCTATATCCGCCGTCACGCCCTGAAAGGTCGCACCGATATAAGGGCGTTCGAAGCTGCTGCTGCCGCTTTGCGCGGCCTGAATCACAGCGCGCACCATATTAGACGGAATGGCGAAGCCAATGCCGACAGAACCGCCGGAACGCGAATAGATCGCCGTATTGATCCCGATCAGCCGCCCGCGCATATCCACCAGAGCACCGCCGGAATTGCCGGGATTGATCGCAGCATCTGTCTGAATAAAGAAATCGAAGTCGGAAATACCGACCTGCGTGCGCGATTGCGCCGAGACGATGCCGCTCGTCACGGTCTGACCGACGCCAAACGGGTTGCCGACAGCAAGCACAAGATCGCCCACTTCCACTTCGTCGGAATTACCCAACGACAGGACCGGAAATTTCTCCTTGGATTCGATTTTCAAGACGGCCAGATCTGTGGTCTCATCGCGCAGCAGAAGCTTGCTTTCGAATTCCCGGCCATCGGACAGCGCGACCTTGATTTCGTCCGCGTCCTTGATGACGTGATTATTGGTCACGACGATGCCCGACGCATCGACAATAACGCCGGAGCCGAGTGACTGCTGGATGCGGGGCTTGGTGTCGCGAAACTGCCTGCCGAAGAACTGCTCAAAGAAGGGATCGCCCGCAAATGGCGACTGCGCCTGAGCCTGCACCTGTCGCGCAGCGTAGACATTGACAACGGCGGGTGTGGTTTCCTTGACCAAAGGGGCGAAGGAAAGCTGCATATCAGCCCGGCTGAGCGGTATCTGCTTTGCCGGTGCTGGCGCATCCTGCGCTATGGCTGGCAGTCCTGCCATGCCAATCGATGCCAGAATGATGCCCGTGATTCCGAAACGTCGCCAATTCATGCACAAACTCCGCGCTTTCCCAGCCTTCCCGTTCAACTCCCAATGGAGGAATACGGGGCTCGTTGTCCATATGTAATGAAGTGAGGCCAAGGATAAAGGGCCACATTGTGACCACATGCAAAAAGCCGGTGCAATTTTCCGTCACATCAACGTGTGGCCGCATATGCAAGCAGCAGCGCAAATAAAAAGGGCCGCACAAGGCGGCCCTTTTTAAATCTTTATCAGCGTGAATTACGCAGCGTCGGCTTCAGCAGCAGCTTGAGCTTCGACGCGGGCGCGGTCAGCCTTGCCCTTTGCATCGACATCGCGTTCCACGAATTCAACAACGGCCAGAGGCGCGTTGTCGCCAGCGCGGAAGCCAGCCTTCATGATGCGGATGTAGCCGCCGTTGCGGGTTGCATAGCGCGTAGCCAGCGTATCGAACAGCTTAGCCACGACCTTAACGTCGCGGATAGCCGAGATAGCCTGACGGCGTGCATGCAGATCGCCGCGCTTGCCGAGCGTGACAAGCTTTTCAACGATTGGACGGATTTCCTTGGCTTTCGGAAGCGTGGTCACAATCTGTTCGTGCTCGATGAGCGAAGCCGCCATGTTGGCGAACATTGCCTTGCGATGCGAGGCAGTGCGGTTCAGCTTACGCTGTCCATTACCGTGGCGCATGGCCTTCTCCTTTAATTCGTAACGTACCGGGATATGCCGGTCTTATTTTCGATTAACGCATTGTCCGACGCGAAACCGCTTCGCACTTTCGCTGGAAATGCTGGTCTTTAATTCAAGCATTATCCCGCGCGAAACCGCTTCGCACTTTCGCTGGAAATGCTTAGTATTGGTCTTCGTAGCGCTTTGCGAGATCTTCGATATTTTCAGGCGGCCAGGACGGGATTTCCATACCAAGATGGAGACCCATCGACGCGAGAACTTCCTTGATCTCGTTGAGCGACTTGCGGCCGAAATTCGGAGTCCGCAGCATCTCGGCTTCCGTCTTCTGGATCAGATCGCCGATGTAGACGATGTTGTCGTTCTTCAGGCAGTTTGCCGAACGGACAGACAGCTCGAGCTCGTCCACCTTCTTGAGCAGAGCCGGGTTGAAAGCGAGTTCCGCAACCTGTTCCTGCGGAGCTTCCTTCTGAGGCTCTTCGAAGTTGACGAAGATCGCCAGCTGGTCCTGGAGAATACGAGCAGCATAAGCCACTGCGTCTTCACCCGTGACCGAACCGTTGGTCTCGATGTTCAGCGTCAGCTTGTCATAATCGAGAACCTGGCCTTCACGGGTGTTCTCGATCTTGTACGACACCTTGCGAACCGGGGAATACAGGCTGTCGACCGGGATAAGCCCAATCGGAGCATCTTCCGCACGGTTGCGGTCGGCAGGCACATAGCCCTTGCCGGTGTTGACAGTGAATTCCATGCGGATTTCAGCGCCTTCATCCAGCGTGCAGATGACGTGATCCGGGTTCAGGATTTCGACATCGCCGACAGTCTGAATGTCGCCAGCCGTAACGACGCCTGGGCCTTCCTTGCGGACGACCATGCGCTTCGGGCCCTCACCTTCCATACGGATGGCGATTTCCTTGACGTTCAGAACGATATCCGTAACGTCTTCGCGGACGCCCGGAATAGAAGAGAATTCATGCAGAACGCCGTCGATCTGTACGGCGGTCACGGCAGCGCCGCGCAGCGACGACAGAAGCACGCGACGCAGAGCATTGCCGAGCGTCAGACCGAAACCGCGTTCTAGCGGTTCAGCAACGACGGTTGCATGCGTGCGGGAGCCGTGGGTGATAAATTCCACCTTGTTCGGCTTGATCAGTTCCTGCCAGTTCTTCTGGATCATGTAAGTATCCCTCTATCAATCGTCGCTACCATCCTATCGTAGCGATCAAGTGTAGAAACCGCAGAGGAACCCTGAATTGCTCCAGGGTTCGTGCGGCATGTGAACGAGGATTAGACCCGGCGCTTCTTGCGCGGACGGCAACCGTTGTGCGGGATCGGCGTAACATCGCGGATCGACGTGATCACAAAGCCGGCAGCCTGAAGGGCGCGCAGCGCGGATTCACGGCCAGAACCCGGTCCGCAAACCTCGACTTCGAGGGAGCGCATGCCGTGTTCCTGAGCCTTCTTGGCGCAATCTTCGGCAGCGATCTGTGCGGCAAACGGGGTCGACTTACGCGAACCCTTGAAACCCTGAGCACCTGCGGAAGACCAGGCAATCGCATTGCCCTGAGCGTCCGTGATGGTGATCATGGTGTTGTTGAACGTCGAATTTACGTGGGCAACGCCCGACGAGATGTTTTTACGCTCGCGACGGCGAACGCGCGTGGCTTCCTTGGCCATGATAGTCCTTTCAATCGATCTCTACACCGCCGTAATTCCAGCGGCTACACCGGTCCTCACGAAAGGACCAGTATCAAACCCAACCGGCGCACCGGAAAGGCCCGACGGAACGAAACGTTCCGTCGAAATTACTTCTTCTTGCCTGCGATAGCCTTCGCCGGACCCTTACGGGTGCGTGCGTTGGTATGCGTGCGCTGGCCGCGAACCGGCAGCGAACGACGATGACGCAGGCCGCGGTAGCAACCCAGGTCCATCAGGCGCTTGATGTTCATCGAAACTTCACGACGCAGGTCACCTTCGACCTGGTAGTCAGCATCGATTGCTTCGCGGATCTGAAGGACTTCAGCATCCGTCAGCTGGTTAACGCGACGTTCGTCGGCAATGCCAACCTTCGTTACGATTTCCCGAGCAAATTTCGGTCCAATCCCGTGGATGTACTGAAGCGCAATAACAACGCGCTTGTTCGTCGGGATGTTGACGCCAGCGATACGTGCCACGTCTGTTCTCCTTAATGTTAATCACTTCCGCCTGAAAGACTAATCCCCCAGACAGCATAAAATGACCGGTATCGGCCTCTTTTCGATTTCCGCCGCTACCTGCCATTCAAAACCAAATGAAGTGGCGCAGTCTTTGACGGAATCGCCCGAAAAAGTCAACTCTTAAACGTTCGTAAAGCCGTTAAACCGGCCTTACAGACAATCGAATCGACTTCTGGAAGCAATAAACGGGCAGAAAACGCTAACCGCTTTTCTGCCCGTGTTTGAATCTGCGCATCGTGCTTTCCAAAAAACGATCCCGATTTTTGGGCCGATGCGTTCGTCCAAGCCTTCACGCCGGAACGAGAATTCTCTCGATTTCGGCAGTCACTTCTTCAACCGGCGCCATGCCGTTGAGGACACGCAGTTCACCGGTTCCGGCGTAATAGCTCGAAAGCGGCGCGGTCTTTTCGCGATACTCGATCAGACGCTTGCGGAAAGCTTCCGGATTGTCGTCCGAACGCACCTGACCGCCCTTGGCGATCGTTTCGGCCACGCGGCTCTCCATCCGCTTGACCAGGGCATTCTCATCAACCTTCAACTCGATGACTGCATCGAGCTTCAGGCCTTTGTTTGCGAGCATTCCGCCGAGAGCTTCAGCTTGCGGAACCGTACGCGGGTAGCCGTCGAGAATGAAACCGTTCGCGCAATCCGGAGCGTCGATGCGCTCCGACACGATCTGGTTGACGATCTCGTCGGAAACCAGCTGACCGGCATCCATGACCGCCTTGGCGCGCTTTCCGACTTCGCTCTGCTGAGCGACTGCCGAACGCAGCATATCGCCAGTCGAAAGCTGCGGAATTCCATGCTTCTTGGTAAGAAGTCCAGCCTGCGTCCCCTTACCTGCTCCGGGCGGCCCAAGAAGTATCAGTCTCATTTATTGCGTTTCCCACCTCTGAGTTTGGACTTCTTGATCAGCCCTTCATACTGATGGGCGATAAGATGTCCCTGAACTTGCGCAACCGTATCGAGCGTAACGCTCACGACAATTAGCAGCGATGTACCGCCAAGATAGAACGGCACGCCGGTCGCGGAAATCAGGAATTCCGGCAGAAGACAGACAAGCATAATATAGATGGCGCCGACAACCGTGATGCGGGTCAACACATAGTCTATATATTCCGCAGTCCGCTCACCGGGGCGAATGCCCGGGATGAAGCCGGAATGCTTCTTGAGCTGGTCAGCCGTGTCCTTGGGATTGAACACGATGGCCGTGTAGAAGAAGCAGAAGAACGCCATCAAGCCAGCGTAGAACAGCATGTAAAGCGGCTGTCCATGGCCCAATGCGTTGAGAACCGTGGTAGCCCAGGCAGGCATTTCCGTCGTGTTGGCAAAGCCAGCAACGGTCGCGGGCAGAAGCAACAGCGACGATGCGAAGATCGGCGGAATGACGCCTGCAGTATTGAGCTTCAGCGGCAGATGCGACGTGTCGCCCTGGAACATACGGTTGCCAACCTGACGCTTCGGATACTGGATCAGAAGACGGCGCTGAGCGCGCTCGACGAACACGATGACCGCAATCAAGGCGATTGCGAGCACGATGACGCCCAGAATGAGGCCCGTCGACAGAGCGCCGGTACGGCCCAGTTCCAGCGTGCCGGAAATGGCATGCGGAAGGTTCGCGACGATACCGGAGAAGATGATGAGCGAGATACCGTTGCCGATACCGCGTGCCGTGATCTGCTCACCGAGCCACATCAGGAACATGGTGCCGCCAACGAGCGTAATCACCGATGAAACGATGAAGAACGGCCCCGGATTCATGACAATGCCGTTACCCGACTGCAAGCCCACCGAAATGGCATAGGCCTGCACAAGCGCCAGAAGCACGGTGCCGTAACGCGTATACTGATTGATGATCTTGCGACCCGCCTCGCCTTCCTTCTTCAGCGCTTCAAGCGACGGAACAACCGACGTCATGAGCTGCACGATGATGGAAGCCGAGATGTAAGGCATGATGCCGAGCGCGAAAATGGCCATACGACCAACGGCGCCACCGGCGAACATGTTGAAAAGTCCGAGTACACCCTGACTATGCTGCTGGAAAGCCTGCGCAAGAGCGTCAGGATTGATTCCCGGAAGCGGAATATAGGTGCCGAACCGATATACGAGCAAAGCGCCCAGTGTGAACCAGATGCGCTTCTTGAGTTCATCAGCTTTCGAGAAAGCCGAGAAATTGAGATTGGAAACTAGCTGTTCAGCAGCCGATGCCATTAAATTTCTCCGGTGAAAAGTCTCCGGTCCCCTACTCCCATCGACACGCGTTTAATCAACCCGCGTCCTTCCGGACAAGAAGACCCAACCCAGATATGCGCATTGGCATAAATGTGCAAGCGGCGGCCCAGTTTTTATCGCAGTTCCAAATGGAAAAATGCACTGCATCTTTCCCGGAATTGCCCTGGGCCGCCGCTTATAATTTTGATGCAGAAGCCTTATTCGGCAGCTGCTACTTCAGGAAGCTTAATGCTACCGCCAGCCTTTTCGATCTTCTCGACTGCCGACTTGGAAGCGCCAGCAACCTCAAAGGTTACCTTTGCCTTCAGTTCGCCATCCGAAAGAATGCGAACGCCGTCCTTGGCGCGACGAATCACACCAGCAGCCTTCAGCGCTTCGAGGTTCACAACAGCCTTGGCGTCCAGCTTGCCGGCGTCGATAGCGGCCTGAACACGGCCGAGCGACACAACGTTGAAGCTCTTTGCAAAGATGTTGGTGAAGCCGCGCTTCGGCAGACGACGGTAGATTGGCATCTGGCCGCCTTCGAAGCCATTGATCGAGACGCCCGAACGGGACTTCTGACCCTTGACGCCGCGGCCAGCGGTTTTACCTGTGCCCGAGCCGATACCACGGCCAACGCGCTTGCGCGCCTTGACGGAACCTGGCTTGTCACGCAGATCGTTGAGTTTCATGTCTCTATCCCCTGCGTTATCAGGCCTCGTCCACGATGCGGACGAGATGCTGAACCTTGGCGATCATGCCACGAACCGAAGGAGTATCCTCCAGCGTGCGGCGGCGGTGCATTTTATTAAGTCCGAGGCCGATCAGCGTTGCACGCTGTTCGGCTGGACGACGGATAGGGCTTCCGATCTGTTCGACCGTAACCGTCTTACCCTTCTTCTCAGCCATCACTCAAATCCTTTGTCTATGGCGTATCCGGTGGCCTGTTTCAGTGTCGAATGCAAATTCTTGCAGAAACTGTCAGACCCCGGACTAACACAAACTATCGGCTATTCTTCCGAACCGACCACATCATGGCGGCGAGCCTGAAGGGTCGAGTACTTGATGCCGCGCTGTGCCGCGATATCCTTCGGATGCATCTGATGCTTGAGAGCATCAAACGTCGCGCGAACCATGTTGTATGGGTTCGACGAACCGAGCGACTTGGCGACAACGTCCTGAACGCCGAGCGTTTCGAACACTGCACGCATCGGACCACCGGCGATGATACCCTTACCGGCAGGAGCTGCACGGAGCAGAACCTTGCCAGCACCGTGACGGCCTTCGACGTCATGATGCAGAGTACGACCCGAACGCAGCGGAACGAAGATCATGTCGCGCTTGGCAGCTTCGGTAGCCTTACGGATAGCTTCCGGCACTTCACGTGCCTTGCCATGACCGAAGCCTACGCGGCCCTTCTGATCGCCAACGACGACGAGAGCAGCAAAACCGAAGCGACGGCCGCCCTTGACGACCTTGGCTACGCGATTGATGTGAACGAGCTTGTCAACGAACTCGCTGTCGCGCTCCTCGCGACCGCGGTCTTCGCGGTTACGTTCTCTCTGTGCCATATCCTGATTTCCTTTTTTCTTTTCCGGAAGCACAAACTTCTATTAGAAGCTGAGGCCGCTTTCGCGGGCAGCTTCGGCGAGAGCCTTCACGCGGCCGTGGAAAATAAATGCACCACGGTCGAACACTACGTCCTTAACGCCAGCCTTGACGGCGCGCTCAGCAACCAGCTTGCCAACGGCAGCTGCTGCTGCCTGGTCTGCGCCGGTCTTGAGCTTGCCCTTGAGGTCGCCATCGAGGGTCGAAGCGGCCGCAAGCGTAACGCCGCGGACGTCGTCGATGATCTGGGCGTAGATGTTCTTCGAAGAGCGGTGTACGCTGAGGCGTGGTCGGCCGTTGGCGGCAGACTTGAGCTGACGGCGCACGCGAGCAGCGCGACGCTGCAAAGTTTCTTTTGGCGATGCCATGACGCGCTTCCCTTACTTCTTCTTGCCTTCTTTGCGGACGATCTTCTCGCCAGCATACTTGACGCCCTTGCCCTTGTAAGGCTCGGGGCCGCGATATTCGCGGATCTCAGCCGCGACCTGACCGACCTGCTGCTTGTCGATACCGGTGACGACGATTTCCGTCGGCTTCGGCACGGCAACAGTGATGCCAGCAGGCACGTCATAGACCACTTCATGGCTGAAGCCGAGAGAGAGCTGCAGGTTCTTGCCCTGCATGGCAGCGCGGTAACCGACGCCGCTGATTTCGAGCTTCTTCTCGAAGCCGTCCTTCACGCCAACAAAAATGTTGGAGATCATCGTGCGGGACATGCCCCACTTCGAACGAGCTTCCTTCGACTGGTCGCGCGGATCGACGCTGATAGCGCCGTCTTCCATCTTGACCAGAACTTCATCGTGCACGACGAAGGAGAGTTCACCCTTCGCGCCCTTGGCCTTGACGATCTGCCCATCAACACTGGCGGTCACGCCTGCCGGGACCGGCACGGGTTTTTTACCGATACGAGACATTTTAATACCTGTCTTTTATCTGTTCGCTGTCAACCGCATCAGAAGATGCGGCAGAGCAGCTCACCACCAACGTTTTGTTCACGGGCTTCATGATCCGCCATTACGCCCTTCGGCGTGGAGAGGATCGAGATGCCGAGGCCGTTTGCAACCTGCGGGATCGACTTGACCGACACATAAACGCGACGGCCAGGCTTCGATACGCGGCTGATCTCACGGATAACCGGAACACCTTCATAATACTTCAGCTCGATTTCGATCTCGGCCTTGCCGTTCACGAATTCGCTCTGCGAGTATCCGCGGATGTAACCTTCAGACTGAAGAACATCGAGAACGCGAGCGCGCAGCTTCGAAGCCGGGGTCGTAACCTTGGTCTTCTTGCGGCCTACTGCGTTGCGGATACGGGTCAGCATATCGCCGAGAGGATCTGACACAGACATATGCTACTCCTTACCAGCTCGACTTGACGACGCCCGGAATCTGTCCGAGCGAACCCAACTGACGCAGCGCAATACGCGACATCTTCAGTTTACGGTAATAACCACGCGGACGGCCCGATACTTCGCAACGATTGCGAATACGAACCTTCGACGAATTGCGCGGCAGTTCGGCAAGCCGGATAGTGGCGCGGAAGCGCTCCTCCAGCGGAAGGCCCTGATCCATTACGATCGCCTTCAGACGTGCACGCTTTTCAGCATGACGCTTAACCAACTTTTCGCGGCGCTTGTTTTTTTCGACTGCGCTAGTCTTGGCCATGTTATCTATACCTCGCTACGCTTGCCGTTACTGCCGAAACGGGAAGTTGAATGCACGCAGAAGAGAGCGCGCTTCATCATCCGTCTTGGCGGTCGTGCAAACGATGATGTCCATGCCCCAGATCTGATCAACCTTATCGTAGTTGATTTCGGGGAACACGATGTGCTCCTTGATGCCCATGGCGTAGTTGCCACGTCCGTCGAAGCTCTTCGGGTTCAGGCCGCGGAAGTCGCGAACGCGAGGAAGAGCGATCGTCACCAGACGATCAAGGAATTCATACATGCGGTCCTGGCGAAGGGTAACCTTCGTGCCAATCGGCATGCCTTCACGCAACTTGAAGGTTGCGATCGAGTTACGGGCGCGTGTGATGACGGCCTTCTGGCCGGCAATCTGGCTGAGGTCTTCAGCGGCAACCGAAGGCTTCTTCGAATCGCCGGTGGCTTCGCCAACGCCCATATTGAGGACAACCTTCGTGATGCGTGGAATCTGCATCTCGTTGTCGTATTTGAACTCTTCAAGGAGCGCTTTACGGATATTATCCTGATAAAGCTTCTTGAAGCGTGGAAGTGCCTTAGCTTCAGCCATCGATCAGCGCTCCAGAACGTTTTGCGACACGAACCTTCTTGCCGTCCTCAACGCGGAAACCGACGCGGGTCGGCTTGCCATCCTTGGGATCAGCAATTGCCAGGTTGGACAGGTGGATCGGCGCTTCCTTGGAGATAATGCCGGCTTCCTGGGTCTGGGTCTGGCGCTGATGACGCTTCACAATATTAATGCCACGAACGAGCGCCTGCTCGTCCTTAGGCATAACCTTAAGAACCTCGCCCTTACGGCCCTTGTCCTTACCGGACAGCACGACAACGCTGTCGCCTTTGCGAATCTTTTGCATCGTTGTGCTTCCTTACAGAACTTCCGGAGCCAGCGAGATGATCTTCATGTGGTTCTTTGCGCGAAGTTCGCGCGGAACCGGTCCGAAGATACGCGTGCCGATAGGCTCTTTCTTGTTATCGATGAGAACAGCTGCGTTGTTATCAAAACGAATTACGCTGCCGTCCGGACGACGGATGTCCTTGGCGGTGCGTACAACAACCGCCTTCATCACGTCACCCTTCTTGACGCGGCCGCGCGGAATAGCTTCCTTGATCGACACCACAATGATGTCGCCAACGGAAGCATAACGCCGCTTCGAGCCGCCCAGCACCTTGATGCACATGACACGACGTGCGCCGGAGTTATCCGCCACGTCGAGGTTTGTTTGCATCTGAATCATGACTGGCCGCCTTCTTTTCCTTCAGCTGGTTAAGGGCTCCTGCCCTACCTAAGCTGCGTGTTTGTAATTTAGCCCGCTGCTTCGTTCGTCAGAACGACCCAGCGTTTGTCCTTCGAGATCGGAGCCGATTCCTGAATGGAAACGGAATCACCAACCTTGAACTGGTTGTTTTCGTCATGCGCCTTGTACTTCTTCGACTGACGCACGGTCTTCTGGAGGAGCGGATGCGAATAGCGACGCTCAACCTTAACCACAACAGTCTTGTCGTTCTTATCGCTGACGACAACGCCCTGCAGAACGCGTTTAGGCATGATATTTTTTCCTTATGCCTTGCTTTCGGCCGCCTTCTGGCGGGCAATAGTCTTAATACGCGCGATGTCGCGGCGAACCTGCTTCACGCGCGCGGTCTTTTCGAGCTGGCCGGTAGCCTTCTGAAAGCGCAGATTGAACTGTTCTTTCTTCAGTGCGGCCAACTCGTCGTTCATCTGATCGGTGCTTTTCGCCCGAACGTCTGCGGCTTTCATCGTTGCCTCTCCTTATTCAGCAATGCGCTGGATAAAGCGCGTCTTGATCGGCAACTTTGCTGCGCCGAGTCTGAGGGCTTCGCGTGCCACATCTTCGGGTACGCCGTCAAGCTCAAACATCACGCGACCTGGTGCCACACGGCATGCCCAGAAGTCAACCGAACCCTTACCTTTACCCATACGGACTTCGGTAGGCTTCGAAGTTACCGGCAGGTCAGGGAAGATGCGGATCCACACGCGACCGGCACGTTTCATGTGACGGGTGATCGCGCGGCGAGCCGCTTCGATCTGACGTGCGGTGACGCGTTCCGGCTCGAGAGCCTTCAGACCGAAAGCACCGAAATTCAGATCCGTGCCGCCTTTCGAGTTGCCGTGGATACGGCCCTTGAACTGCTTGCGGAACTTGGTGCGCTTAGGCTGCATCATTGTTCTCTACTCCAAATTTCTCGCCCGCGGCCCGCTTTTTAAGCGTTTTCGCGGCGGCGGTTCGACGAGGAACCCTGATTGTCACCCTCGACCGCACGACGTTCGGAAGCCATCGGATCGTGTTCAAGGATCTCGCCCTTGAAGACCCAGACCTTCACGCCGCAGATACCATAAGCGGTCTTCGCTTCTGCTGTACCGTAGTCAATATCGGCGCGCAGAGTATGAAGCGGAACGCGACCTTCACGGTACCATTCCATGCGAGCGATTTCCGCACCACCCAGACGACCCGAGCAGTTGATACGGATACCTTCGGCTCCAAGACGCATTGCCGACTGAACGGCACGCTTCATGGCGCGACGGAATGCCACACGGCGTTCGAGCTGCTGAGCGATCGACTGAGCGATCAGCGTAGCGTCGATTTCCGGCTTGCGAACTTCAACGATGTTGAGCGAAGTATCGGCATTGGTCATCTCGGAAAGCTTCTTGCGGAGCTTTTCGATGTCTGCACCCTTCTTGCCGATGATGATGCCCGGACGAGCCGAGTGGATCGTCACGCGGCACTTCTTGTGCGGACGCTCAATTACGATCTTCGAAATCGCAGCCTGCTTGAGTTCCTCGGTGAGGAACTCGCGGATCTTCACATCTTCATGCAGCAGCTTGCCGTACTCACCGGTATTTGCGTACCAACGCGAATCCCAGGTGCGGTTGATGCCGAGACGAAGACCGATCGGATTAATCTTCTGACCCATTATGCGGCCTCCCCTTTTTCCGCGACTTCGCGGACAACAATGGTGAGATGCGAAAACGGCTTCTCGATACGGCTCGCGCGGCCACGGCCACGGACGTGGAAGCGCTTCATGACGATCGACTTGCCCACATAGGCTTCGGCGACGATCAAAGCATCGACGTCGAGGTCGTGATTATTTTCAGCGTTTGCAATCGCCGACTCTAGCGTCTTCTTAACCGTATCGGCGATCCGCTTGCGCGAGAACGTCAGATCGGCAAGTGCCGCATTCACTTTCTTGCCGCGAATCATGCTCGCGACAAGGTTAAGCTTCTGCGGGCTGACGCGGAGCGTACGGGCGACGGCTTTCGCCTCGTTATCCTTAAGCTGGCGGGGAGCCTTGGCCTTGCCCATCGTTACTTCCTCTTTGCCTTCTTGTCCGCGCCGTGACCGTAGTAGGTACGCGTAGGCGCGAATTCACCGAACTTGTGTCCGACCATTTCTTCCGAAATCGACACCGGCACATGCTTGTTGCCGTTGTAGACGCCGAAAGTCAGACCGACAAACTGCGGCAGGATGGTGGAGCGGCGGCTCCACATCTTGATAACTTCGTTACGACCGCCTTCGCGTACCTTCTCAGCCTTGTTGAGAAGATAGCCGTCGACAAACGGACCTTTCCAAACTGAACGAGCCACTTTAGACTACCTCTCTTACTTCTTGCGCTGATGGCGCGAACGCATGATGAACTTGTCAGTCGCCTTGTTCGAGCGCGTCTTCTTGCCCTTCGTAGGCTTGCCCCACGGAGTGACAGGGTGACGACCACCCGAGGTACGACCTTCACCACCACCATGCGGGTGATCGACCGGGTTCATTGCAACACCGCGAACGTGCGGACGCTTGCCACGCCATACCGAACGACCGGCCTTGCCGTCGTTGATATTGCCGTGATCCGGGTTCGAAACTGCACCAACCGAAGCGAAGCAGGCGCCGGAAACCAGACGCTGTTCACCAGAGTTGAGGCGCAGGATCGCCATGCCCTGGTCGCGACCGACGAGCTGGGCGTAGGTGCCAGCCGAACGTGCGATCTGACCGCCCTTACCAGGCTTCAGTTCGACGTTGTGGACGATCGTGCCAACTGGCATCGAAGCAAGCGGCATTGCGTTGCCCGGCTTAACGTCGACGGAATTACCAGCAATCACCTTGTCGCCGACAGCAAGACGCTGCGGAGCCAGGATGTATGCGAGTTCGCCGTCTTCGTAACGGATCAGCGCGATGAACGCGGTGCGGTTCGGATCGTATTCCAGGCGTTCGACGGTGCCCACGACGTCAAGCTTGCGACGCTTGAAATCGATGAAGCGGTACGAACGCTTGTGACCACCGCCCTGAAAGCGAACAGTGATACGACCGGTGTTGTTACGGCCACCCTTCTTGGACAGACCTTCGGTCAGGGACTTGACCGGCTTGCCCTTGTAGAGTTCCGAGCGATCCACGATGACCAGCTGACGCTGGCTCGGCGTGGTCGGATTAAAATGCTTGAGTGCCATTGTTTCTTACTCCAAGGCCTCTCAGAGACCGGTCGAAACGTCGATGCTCTGGCCTTCAGCCAAAGTAACGATCGCTTTCTTGACGTCGCTCTGGCGCCCGATAATGCCGCGGAACCGCTTGACCTTACCCTTGCGCACTGCAGTGTTGACTGCGGTAACCTTGACGCCGAACAGCGCTTCGACTGCAGCCTTGATTTCCGGCTTCGTTGCCTTGCGGGCTACGTTGAAGACGACCTGGTTGTGTTCAGAAACCAGAGTAGACTTCTCGGTGATAACCGGGCTGACGATCACGTCGTAATGGCGAAGATCAGTCATTTGAAACGCTCCTCGAGGGCTTCGACAGCCGCCTTGGAAAGCACGAGCTTGCCACGGCGAAGAATGTCGTAAACATTGATGCCCTGCACTGGCAGAACGTCGATGTTCGGGATGTTCGAAGCCGCACGCTGGAAGTTCACGTCGATCTCTGCGCCGCCGATGAGCAGTGCATTTTCAAGACCGAGCTTGGCGAACTGAGAAACAAGCTGCTTCGTCTTGGCTTCGGAAGCCGCCAGATCATCGATGATGATCAGGTCGGATGCCTTTGCCTTGGCGGAAAGAGCATGACGCAGGCCAAGAGCGCGAACCTTCTTCGGCAGGTCGTGTTCATGGCTACGGACAACTGGTCCGTGAGCCTGACCACCACCGCGGAACTGCGGAGCACGAGCCGAATGGTGACGAGCGCGACCCGTACCCTTCTGCTTGTACATCTTCGCGCCGGTGCGGCTTACGTCGCCACGGCCCTGAGCCTGATGGGAGCCCTGCTGGCGGCGAGCCAGCTGCCAGCGCACAACGCGCTGAAGAATGTCGTCACGCGGGTCGAGGCCGAAGATATCTTCGTTCAGCTTGACCTTGCCGGCATCCTTGCCTTCAAGAGTTGTAATCGTGAGATCCATTATTCGGCTCCCTCAGTCGCGGCGGCTTCAGCCTTGGCGGCACCTGCACGCAGAGCGGCCGGCTTCGGCGCGTTCTCAGGCAGCGAGACCTTGACTGCGTCGCGGACGATGATCCAGGCGCCCTTGGAGCCCGGAACCGCACCGCGGACCAGAATGAGGCCACGATCAGTGTCCGTCGAGACAACTTCAATATTCTGCGTGGTCACGCGGGTCTGGCCCATATGACCAGCCATCTTCTTGCCCTTGAACACCTTACCCGGGTCTTGACGCTGACCGGTCGAGCCGTGAGCGCGGTGGGTAATGGAGTTACCGTGGGAGGCGCGATGACCAGCAAAATTGTGACGCTTCATAACACCGGCAAAACCTTTACCGATCGAAGTACCCGTCACGTCGACCTTCTGGCCGGCGACGAAGTGTTCGGCGGTGATTTCCGCGCCGACTTCGAGGAGGTTGTCCGGAGAAACGCGGAATTCCGCAAGCTTCGCCTTGGGCTCGACCTCGGCCTTCGCGAAATGACCGCGCATAGCCTTGGACGTGTTCTTTACCTTGGCGATACCAACGCCAAGCTGAACAGCCGTGTAACCATTCTTTTCAACTGTACGCTGAGCTACCACGTGGCAATTCTCCATGCGGAGAACCGTCACCGGCACATGCTCGCCGGCGTCGTTATAGACGCGGGTCATGCCCAGCTTCTGTGCAATAACACCTGAACGCATCGGGTTCGTTCCTTCCGTCCTCAAGCCGATTAAAGCTTGATCTCGACATCGACACCGGCGGACAGATCGAGCTTCATCAGCGCGTCAACAGTCTGCGGGGTCGGGTCAACGATATCGAGAAGACGCTTGTGCGTGCGCATCTCGAACTGCTCGCGGCTCTTCTTGTCGATGTGCGGCGACCGGTTTACCGTGAACTTCTCGATCCGTGTTGGAAGCGGGATCGGTCCGCGCACATTTGCACCGGTACGCTTGGCAGTCGACACGATTTCCCGCGTCGAAGCGTCAAGGATCCGATGATCAAACGCCTTAAGGCGAATGCGGATATTTTGACCGTTCATTTCATCTGTTCCTTGTTACGCGGAGCGTCTCCGGAGAGACGCTCCTGCACAAACCTTAATTACTCGATGATCGAAGCGACGATGCCTGCACCGACGGTGCGGCCACCTTCACGGATAGCGAAGCGGAGCTTCTCTTCCATGGCGATCGGGACGATCAGCGAAACGTCAACGGTAACGTTGTCGCCAGGCATAACCATTTCCGTGCCTTCCGGCAGGGTCACAATACCGGTCACGTCAGTCGTACGGAAGTAGAACTGCGGGCGGTAGTTGGTGAAGAACGGCGTATGACGACCACCTTCGTCCTTGGTCAGAATGTAAGCTTCTGCCTTGAACTTGGTGTGCGGCTTGACCGAACCCGGCTTGCAGAGAACCTGACCGCGTTCAACGTCGTCACGGCCAACGCCGCGAACCAGTGCACCGATGTTGTCGCCAGCCTGGCCCTGATCGAGCAGCTTGCGGAACATTTCAACGCCGGTAACCGTCGTCTTCGAGGTTGCCTTAATGCCGACGATTTCAACTTCTTCGCCGACCTTGACGATACCGCGCTCAACGCGACCCGTCACAACCGTACCGCGACCCGAGATCGAGAACACGTCTTCGATCGGCATCAGGAACGGCTGGTCAACCGGACGTTCCGGGGTCGGGATGTAGTTGTCGACAGCGTCCATCAGGTTGCGGATTGCGTCTTCGCCGAGTTCCTTCGAGGAATCTTCGAGAGCTGCAAGAGCCGAGCCCTTGATGATCGGAACTTCGTCGCCCGGGAAGTCGTACTTCGAGAGAAGTTCGCGCACTTCCAGTTCAACCAGTTCGAGCAGTTCTGCGTCGTCAACCTGGTCGCACTTGTTCAGGAACACAACGATTGCCGGAACGCCAACCTGACGAGCGAGCAGGATGTGCTCACGGGTCTGCGGCATCGGGCCGTCAGCTGCCGAAACAACCAGGATCGCGCCGTCCATCTGTGCAGCGCCGGTGATCATGTTCTTCACATAGTCAGCGTGGCCTGGGCAATCGACGTGTGCGTAGTGACGGTTGGCAGTTTCGTACTCAACGTGAGCCGTCGAGATCGTGATACCGCGGGCGCGTTCTTCCGGTGCAGCGTCGATCTGGTCATACGCCTTGAATTCACCGAAGAACTTCGTGATCGCTGCAGTCAGCGAGGTCTTGCCATGGTCAACGTGACCGATGGTGCCGATGTTAACGTGGGGCTTCGTACGTTCAAACTTACTCTTTGCCATTTGAGCTCTCCGTAAATTTAGCCTGCTCAGGCATTCTTTTGATTGGGAGCGTAACCTTCAGATTACGCATGTCTTTCTCCCGGAACCGGTATCCACTTCCGGGAGACATGCGCTCCGATTACGCAAACTTCTTTTGGATTTCCTGTGCGACCGCCGTCGGAACCGGCTCATAATGGTCGAACTGCATCGTGTACTGTGCACGGCCCTGGGACATCGAACGCAGCGAATTCACGTAGCCAAACATGTTGGCCAGCGGAACGTTTGCATTGACGACCGTGGCGATGCCGCGGGCTTCGGTGCCGGAAATCTGACCGCGACGCGAGTTCAGATCGCCGATAACGTCACCAACGTAATCTTCCGGCGTAACAACCTCGACCTTCATGATCGGCTCGAGGAGTTGAGCGCCAGCCTTCTGCGCACCTTCACGGAACGCTGCACGGGACGCGATTTCGAAGGCGAGAACAGACGAGTCAACGTCATGGTACGCGCCGTCGATCAGGGTGGCCTTCACGCCGAGCATCGGGAAGCCGGCGAGCGGACCCGCACCCATGACGCTTTCGATACCCTTCTGGACACCCGGAATGTATTCCTTCGGAACCGATCCGCCGACGATCTTCGATTCGAAGATGAAATCGTCGCCATCATGCGGTTCGAAGATGATCTTCACGCGAGCGAACTGACCCGAACCACCCGACTGCTTCTTGTGGGTGTAATCGATTTCAGCCTGACGGGTGATCGATTCACGGTAAGCAACCTGCGGAGCACCGACGTTGGCTTCAACCTTGAATTCGCGCTTCATGCGATCGACGAGAATGTCGAGGTGAAGTTCGCCCATGCCGGCGATGATGGTCTGACCGGATTCTTCATCCGACTTTACGCGGAACGAAGGATCTTCAGCTGCCAGACGATTGAGCGCGATGCCCATCTTTTCCTGGTCGGCCTTGGTCTTCGGCTCGATCGCGATTTCGATAACCGGATCCGGGAATTCCATGCGTTCAAGGATAACCGGCTTCAGCGGATCGCAGAGCGTATCGCCAGTGGTGGTTTCCTTGAGGCCAGCCAGAGCAACGATGTCGCCAGCAAAGGCTTCTTCGATGTCTTCACGGCTGTTCGAGTGCATCTGCAGCATACGGCCGATACGCTCACGCTTGCCCTTGACGGTGTTTTCCAGCGAAACGCCCTTGGTCAGCTTGCCAGAGTAGATACGAGCAAAGGTGAGCGAACCGACGAACGGGTCGTTCATGATCTTGAACGCAAGCATCGACAGCGGAGCTTCATCCGAAGATTCGCGGGTCGTTTCGGTTTCCGTCTTGACGTCAATGCCCTTGATGGCAGGAACGTCGGTCGGAGCCGGCAGGAACTCGACAACAGCGTCAAGAAGCGGCTGAACGCCACGGTTCTTGAATGCGGTACCGCAGAGGATCGGATGGAACTTGACGTCGATCGTGCCCTTGCGGATCAGCGCGCGCAGCTCATCATTGGTCGGCATGGTGCCTTCCAGATATGCTTCCATCGCGGCTTCGTCGATTTCCACGGCCAGCTCGATGAGCTTTTCGCGGTATTCTTCAGCCTTGTCCTTGAGGTCTGCAGGAATTTCGCCAACTTCGGCAGCTGCGCCGATGGTGCCATCCCAGGTCAGGGCCTTCATTTCGATCAGGTCGATAACGCCGGTGAACTCGTTTTCAGCGCCGATCGGCAGCTGAACCGGAAGTGCAACAGCGCCAAGACGCGAGCCAACCATTTCTACGCAACGGTAGAAGTCAGCACCGATCTTGTCCATCTTGTTGACGAAGACCATACGGGGGACGTGGTACTTTTCAGCCTGACGCCACACGGTTTCCGTCTGAGGCTCAACGCCAGCGTTGGCGTCGAGCAGCGCGATCGCGCCGTCGAGAACGCGGAGCGAACGTTCAACTTCAATCGTGAAGTCGACGTGGCCCGGAGTGTCGATGATGTTGAAGCGGCGCTTCTTGCCATCCCGGCCCTGCCAGAACGTGGTCGTAGCAGCGGACGTGATGGTGATACCGCGTTCCTGTTCCTGCTCCATCCAGTCCATGGTCGACGCACCATCGTGGGTTTCGCCGATCTTATGGTTCTTACCGGTATAGAACAGGATGCGCTCGGTCATCGTCGTCTTACCGGCGTCGATGTGAGCCATGATACCGAAATTGCGGTAGTCTTCGATTTTGTATTCGCGGGCCATGATAGTCGCTCTTTGAATAGGTTTCGACGATTACCAGCGGTAATGCGAGAAGGCGCGGTTGGCTTCAGCCATGCGATGCGTGTCTTCACGCTTCTTCACAGCAGAACCACGGTTGTTAGCAGCATCAAGCAGCTCACCGGACAGACGATCAATCATTGTCGTCTCGTTACGGCCACGAGCAGCATTAATGAGCCAACGGATGGCAAGCGCCTGGCGGCGTTCTGGACGCACATCGACCGGAACCTGATAGGTTGCACCACCAACGCGGCGCGAACGGACTTCGATGTGCGGAGCTACGTTGTCGAGCGCCTGATGGAACAGCGCGACCGGCTCGGACTTCGCCTTGGCTTCGATTGAATCGAGCGCACCGTAAACGATGCTTTCAGCAACCGACTTCTTGCCATGCAGCATGACTGCATTCATAAACTTCGTGATAACGAGATCGCCGAACTTTGGATCCGGATTAATCTCACGCTTCTCAGCCTTATGGCGTCTGGACATTTCGTCTCTTCTTTCAATTACATCGGGCTCAGCTCGCCTTCTGGCGGCCGGTATCCCCGGAAAATCTTACTTCGGACGCTTTGCACCGTACTTCGAACGGCGCTGCTTGCGGTTCTTGACACCCTGGGTATCGAGAACGCCGCGGATGATGTGGTAACGCACACCCGGCAAGTCCTTTACACGACCGCCGCGGATCATGACGACCGAGTGCTCCTGCAGGTTATGCCCTTCACCAGGGATATAACCGATAACTTCGAAGCCGTTCGTCAGACGAACCTTGGCAACCTTACGGAGAGCCGAGTTCGGCTTCTTCGGGGTCGTCGTATACACGCGGGTGCAAACGCCGCGCTTTTGAGGGTTTGCCTGCAGTGCAGGAACCTTATTGCGCTTTACCGGCGCAATGCGCGGCTTGCGGATAAGCTGGTTTACGGTTGGCATACAACCTTCCTCTATAAAAAATCTCGTATCCACGCCCATATGGGCCGTTTCACCGCCATGCTGATGCACGAATTCGGGACAAGTCACGACAACCGGTGACCACCCCGAACAAAAGCAGAGGAAGCTGACGCTTCATGCGAACGGCAAATTGCATTTCGATCGTAAAACGAACCCTGTTTGAGACGAACTTCAGGACGCGTCGTCCCGAACAAGCCTGCCTCACATCGGCTCAGATGGGCTGCTGATACGTCTTTAGCGACGTTTCGTCAAGGGAGTTGGGCCAAGTTTCTTCGCCAAAGGGCAGGAAACCGGCGTTTCGGCCTTCGCCGGACAGGTTATTGCGCTGTAATCGGCGCGAAATCGCACTTATTTCGCGATCAAAACCGTCATTTTCACGTGGCACCATGGTGTTGGCGCCCGTGAGCCGTTATTGAAACACATCCGAGTCGAAACGCAACCCAATATTAAGAGATTCTCAATGTCTTCCACCACTGCATCCACCGGCGACGATTCGCCAACCGTCCACCTGGTCATCGCCGACGTCTGGAACGAGGGTGAAGAATCCCCCGTCGAAGTGCATCTGCTCTTGAAGGCGGACGAAGACGAAGATCTGGTTCAGACCGTTCTCGGCATTCTCGCTGAGGAAGGTTATCATGAAGCCGAACTTCTTGAGATGGGCACCCTCACCGAAGAGCCTGCTGAAGAGCCGCACAAAAGTGCATGGGCAACCGCTCTGAGCGGTGAAGTCGCGCTGATCGAATTTGACGGCGACGACGAAGAAGAAGAGTAAGATTTAGCGAAAGCGTTTCCGGTACGGGTGCGAAGCACTCCGCGGAAAATGCTTCCGTGAACAAGGCGCATTCCGAAAACCGGATGCGCCTTTTTCTTTTGCTTTCATAGCGCCCCATCTCCTGCTCAAAGGGACAAACAAAAAGGCCGCCTCGAAGGGCGGCCTTTTCAGTTTTGTATCTACCGATTACTCGGCAGCGTTGTTGGTCATGTCCACCAGCATCGCATTGGCTTCCGACGAACCGGAAGACTTGCGGCGCTCGTCGATGATCAGCTCGTCGCGAGCTGTCGCGATACGACGGATCTGGTTGGTCATGCCGCCAGTACCGGCCGGGATAAGACGGCCGACGATGACGTTTTCCTTGAGCCCCTGCAGCGTGTCCATCTTGCCGGCAACCGCAGCTTCGGTAAGCACGCGGGTCGTTTCCTGGAACGACGCAGCCGAGATGAAGGACGGAGTCTGCAACGAAGCCTTGGTGATGCCGAGGAGGACAGGATTGCCGTAACCCGGCTTCTTGCCTTCTTCGACCAGACGTTCGTTGATCTCGTCGAGTTCGATACGATCCACGTGATCGCCGGTGATGTAACCGGTATCGCCGGATTCGGTGATCTCGACCTTCTGCAGCATCTGACGGACAATCACTTCGATGTGCTTGTCGTTGATCAAAACGCCCTGCAAACGATAGACTTCCTGGATTTCGTTCACGAGGTACGAAGCCAGAGCTTCGACGCCCTTGATCGCCAGAATGTCATGCGGTGCCGGGTTGCCGTCGAGGATGTACTCACCCTTTTCGATGACGTCACCGTCCTGAAGATGGAACGGCTTGCCCTTCGGAATGAGGTACTCGACCGGCTCGACCGTGTCGTCGTTCGGCTCGATGATGATGCGACGCTTGTTCTTGTAGTCGCGACCGAAACGAACAGTACCATCGATCTCTGCGATGACGGCATGGTCCTTCGGACGACGTGCTTCGAACAGTTCGGCAACGCGCGGCAGACCACCGGTGATGTCCTTGGTCTTGGCGCTTTCCATCGGCAGACGGGCGATAACGTCACCAGCCTTCACATGCGCGCCCGGTTCGACCGAAAGGATCGATTCCACCGAGAGCATGAAGCGGGCATCACCACCCTTCGACAGCTTGAGGATCTTGCCGGCCTTGTCCTTGATGACCATGGCAGGCTTGAGATCCGAACCGCGCGGGGTCGAACGCCAGTCGATAACGACGCGCTTGGTGATACCGGTCGACTCGTCAGCCGATTCCGAAACCGAAAGACCATCGACGAGATCTTCGAACTCAACGTAGCCTTCAACTTCGGTCATGATCGGACGGGTATACGGATCCCACTCGGCAATACGCTGACCGCGCTTGACCGTGTCGGCCTCGTCAACGAACAGACGCGAACCGTAGGTCACGCGATGGACCGCACGTTCCTTGCCCGTGTTGTCGAGGATCAGCACAGCCATGTTACGGCCCATCACTACGAGGTTGCCATCGGAGTTGCGAACCACATTGCGGTTGCGCAGCTTGACGGTGCCTTCATACGAAGCTTCCAGATAGGACGAGTCGACAACCTGTGCCGTGCCGCCCAAGTGGAAGGTACGCATGGTGAGCTGGGTGCCCGGCTCGCCAATCGACTGAGCGGCGATAACGCCGACAGCTTCGCCCTGGTTGACCGGAGTACCGCGTGCGAGGTCGCGACCGTAGCACTTGGCGCAAACGCCGTTACGGGTTTCGCAGGTCAGTGCCGAACGGATGCGGATCGACTGGATACCAGCCTTCTCGATGATCTCGACGTCCTTTTCCTCGATCATGCGGCCAGCTTCGACGATGACTTCGCCGGTTGCCGGATGCAGGATCGGATCAAGAGCCGTTCGGCCCAGAACGCGCTGACCAATCGAAGCCACGATCTGGCCGGCATCGACGATCGGCTGCATGGTGAGACCGATTTCGGCGCCGCAATCGACTTCCGAAATGATCGCATCCTGTGCAACGTCAACGAGACGACGGGTCAGGTAGCCCGAGTTAGCCGTCTTCAAGGCGGTGTCTGCCAGACCCTTACGGGCACCGTGGGTCGAGTTGAAGTACTCGTTAACGGTAAGGCCTTCCTTGAAGTTCGAGATGATCGGGGTTTCGATGATTTCACCTGACGGCTTGGCCATCAGGCCGCGCATACCGCCAAGCTGACGCATCTGGTTGACCGAACCACGGGCACCCGAATGCGACATCATGTAGACCGAGTTCATCTGCTTCTGGCGACCGGTCACCGGATCGAATTCGACGGCCTTCAGGCGCGCCATCATCTCTTCGGTGATCTTATCGGTTGCCTTGCCCCAGGCGTCGACGACCTTGTTGTACTTTTCGCCCTGAGTGATCAGGCCGTCATTGTACTGCTGTTCGTATTCGGTCGTGAGCGCTTCGGTGTCCGCAACGATCTTCGCCTTGGTGTCCGGAATGACCATGTCATCCTTACCGAACGAGATACCCGCACGGCAGGCATGGGCAAAGCCGAGCTGCATGATGCGATCGCAGAAGATAACCGTCTCTTTCTGACCGCAATGGCGGTAGACGTGGTCGATCATCTTGGAGATGTTCTTCTTGGTCATCTCCTGATTGCAGATATCGAACGGCACATTGGCGTTCTTCGGCAGCAGTTCACCCGTGATCATGCGGCCAGGCGTCGTGTCGTAAATCTTCGACACAGGCTTGCCTTCGGCATCGACCGTCTTGAAACGACCCTTGATCTTGGTGTGCAGCGTGACGACCTTGGTTTCCAGAGCGTGCTGAAGTTCGCCCATATCGGCAAACATCATGCCCTCGCCCGGCTCCTTGTCTGCCACGATGGACAGATAATAGAGGCCGAGAACCATGTCCTGCGAAGGAACGATGATCGGCGCGCCGTTGGCCGGGTGCAGGATGTTGTTGGTCGACATCATCAGCACGCGTGCTTCAAGCTGGGCTTCAAGCGACAGCGGCACGTGAACAGCCATCTGGTCACCGTCGAAGTCGGCGTTGAAAGCCGTACAAACGAGCGGATGCAGCTGGATTGCCTTGCCTTCGATCAGAGTGGGTTCGAAGGCCTGGATGCCGAGACGGTGCAGCGTCGGAGCGCGGTTCAAAAGAACCGGATGCTCACGGATCACTTCGTCAAGGATATCCCAGACTTCCGGACGTTCCTTTTCAACCAGCTTCTTCGCCTGCTTGACGGTGGACGAATAGCCCTTGGCGTCAAGGCGAGCGTAGATGAACGGCTTGAACAGTTCGAGCGCCATCTTCTTCGGCAGACCGCACTGGTGCAGCTTCAGTTCTGGACCGGTCACGATAACCGAACGGCCAGAATAGTCGACGCGCTTGCCGAGCAGGTTCTGACGGAAGCGACCCTGCTTGCCCTTGAGCATGTCGGACAGCGACTTCAGCGGACGCTTATTGGCGCCCGTAATCACGCGGCCACGACGACCGTTGTCGAACAGCGCGTCCACAGCTTCCTGCAGCATGCGCTTTTCGTTACGGATGATGATGCCCGGTGCGCGCAGTTCGATCAGACGCTTCAGACGGTTGTTACGGTTGATGACGCGGCGGTACAGATCGTTCAGATCCGACGTCGCGAAACGACCGCCGTCCAGCGGCACGAGCGGACGCAGATCCGGCGGGATGACCGGCACGATCTTCATGATCATCCATTCCGGACGGTTTCCCGACTCCAGAAAGTTTTCGACGATCTTCAGACGCTTCATCAGCTTCTTCTGCTTCAGGTCCGAGGTGGTCTCGGCCAGATCGACGCGCAGATCGGCGGCAATCTTTTCGAGTTCCATCGAAGCCAGAAGCTCGTAGATAGCTTCTGCACCAATAAGAGCCGTGAACTGATCTTCGCCGAATTCATCGACGGCGATCATGTATTCCTCTTCCGAAAGAAGCTGATGCTCCTTCAGCGAGGTCAGGCCCGGTTCGGTCACGATGTAGTTTTCGAAATACAGGACGCGCTCGATATCCTTGAGCGTCATGTCCAGCAGCGTGCCGATACGGCTCGGCAGCGACTTCAAAAACCAGATGTGAGCAACCGGAGCTGCGAGTTCGATATGGCCCATACGCTCGCGACGAACGCGAGAGAGCGTGACTTCCACACCGCATTTTTCGCAGATGATGCCTTTGTATTTCATACGCTTGTACTTGCCGCACAAGCATTCATAGTCCTTGATCGGGCCGAAGATGCGCGCGCAGAAGAGACCATCGCGTTCTGGCTTGAACGTGCGGTAGTTGATCGTCTCCGGCTTCTTGATCTCGCCGTATGACCAGGACAGAATCTTCTCAGGGCTGGCGATCGAGATTCTGATGGAATCGAACGTTTGCGCTGGAGCCTGAGGATTGAAAAGATTCATGACCTCTTGGTTCATGCCGTTCTCCTTAAGGGCGATCCGCCGCCCTGTGTGTCGTCGATGACAGGCTGAAAATCCCTGCCATCTGGAAAAGAAATCGCGGTACTACTCAGTTTTTGAACTGGCTTGCCGTAGTCTCGTTCCCTCCAGCGGCTCAGAAAACCACTCTGATGAAACGAATATACGAGCGCGCCACGGCAAGACCATGGCGCGCCTCGATATTTTTACTCTGCAGCGTCCGGCAGGGCCGGCTGTTCAGCATCACGCGTGTCGTCGAGTTCGACATTGAGGCCGAGCGAGCGCATTTCCTTGACGAGAACGTTGAAGCTCTCTGGAATGCCCGCTTCGAACGTGTCGTCTCCGCGCACGATGGCTTCGTAGACCTTGGTACGGCCTGCCACGTCGTCCGACTTGACCGTAAGCATTTCCTGCAGCGTGTAAGCCGCACCATATGCTTCCAGTGCCCAGACCTCCATTTCGCCGAAGCGCTGGCCACCGAACTGGGCCTTGCCGCCCAGAGGCTGCTGCGTAACGAGCGAGTAAGGTCCGATCGAACGTGCGTGGATCTTGTCGTCGACCAGGTGGTGGAGCTTCAACATATAGATGTAGCCCATGGTCACCTGACGGTCGAACGGCTCACCCGTACGTCCATCGTAAAGCGTCGACTGACCCGAGGTCGCAAGACCGGCATCCGTCAGCATCGCATTGATGTCGGCTTCGACGGCACCGTCGAAGACCGGGGTTGCGATCGACACGCCGCGCTTCACCTGATTAGCCAGCATGACAACGGAATCGTTGTCATAAGACCGGATCGGTTCGTTGCGGTCGTTGTCCGGATAGATGTGCTCCAGCGTCTCGCGCAGCGGCTCAATATTGGCCGTCTTGCGGTAAACGTCGAGAAGCTCACCGATCTTCTTGCCCATGCCAGCGCATGCCCAGCCGAGGTGGGTTTCCAGAATCTGGCCCACATTCATACGGCTCGGAACGCCAAGCGGGTTCAACACGATGTCGGCATGCGTACCATCTTCGAGGAACGGCATGTCCTCGACTGGCAGAATGCGCGAAACCACGCCCTTGTTGCCGTGACGGCCAGCCATCTTGTCGCCTGGCTGGATCTTGCGCTTCACAGCGACAAAGACCTTGACCATCTTCATGACGCCTGGAGGCATCTCGTCGCCGCGCTGTACCTTTTCGACCTTGTCCATGAAGCGTGCTTCGAGCAGCTTCTTGGATTCGTCGTACTGGCCACGCAGCGCTTCCAACTCGCCCTGAAGCTTTTCGTCTTCAACGGCAAACTGCCACCACTGCGAACGCGGATACTCGGTCATGAGCTCGCGGCTGATCGTCGTGCCCTTCTTGAAGCCCTTCGGGCCGGCAGCGGCAACCTTGCCATCGATCATGTCGGCCAGACGGCCATAGACGTTACGGTCCAGGATAGCCTGTTCGTCGTCACGGTCCTTGGCGAGACGCTCGATTTCCTCGCGCTCGATAGCCATGGCGCGTTCGTCCTTTTCAACGCCGTGGCGATTGAAAACGCGAACTTCCACAACCGTACCGTAGGTTCCGGGCGGCATACGCATGGAGGTGTCACGAACGTCGGACGCCTTTTCACCGAAGATGGCGCGCAGAAGCTTTTCTTCCGGCGTCATCGGGCTTTCGCCCTTCGGCGTGATCTTGCCGACAAGAATGTCGCCAGGATGCACTTCAGCACCGATGTAGACGATACCGGCTTCGTCGAGGTTCTTCAGCGCTTCTTCCGAAACGTTCGGAATATCGCGGGTGATTTCCTCAGGTCCAAGCTTGGTGTCACGGGCGGCAACTTCGAATTCCTCGATATGGATCGAGGTGAACACGTCGTCCGAAACGATCTTTTCCGAGAGAAGGATCGAATCTTCGTAGTTGTAACCATTCCACGGCATGAACGCGACGAGCACGTTACGGCCGAGAGCCAGATCGCCGAGATCGGTCGACGGACCGTCAGCGATGATGTCGCCCTTGCCGATCGGATCGCCGACGCGAACGAGCGGACGCTGGTTGATACAGGTCGACTGGTTCGAACGCTGGAACTTCTGCAGACGATAGATATCGACGCCCGACTTGGACGGATCGAGATCTTCCGTAGCGCGGATAACGATACGGGTCGCATCGACCTGATCGACAATACCGCCACGACGCGCTGCAATTGCTGCACCAGAGTCGCGAGCCACAATCGGTTCCATACCCGTACCGACGAACGGCGCTTCAGCGCGAACGAGCGGCACAGCCTGACGCTGCATGTTCGAGCCCATGAGAGCACGGTTGGCGTCGTCGTTTTCAAGGAACGGAATGAGCGCTGCTGCAACCGAAACGAGCTGCTTCGGCGAAACGTCCATCAGGTCCACGTTTTCACGTGGGGCCATCATCACTTCGCCGGCATGACGGCAGATGACGAATTCGTCAACAAAACCGCCCTGCTCGTCCAGCTCCACGTTTGCCTGGGCAACCGAGTGCTTGGCTTCTTCCATGGCCGACAGATAGACAACGTCGTTCGTTACCTTGCCGTCGATCACCTTACGGTACGGGCTCTCGATGAAACCGTACTTGTTGACGCGGGCAAAGGTTGCAAGCGAGTTGATCAGACCAATATTCGGGCCTTCCGGCGTTTCAATCGGGCAGATACGGCCATAGTGGGTCGGATGCACGTCGCGGACTTCGAAGCCAGCGCGCTCACGGGTCAAACCGCCCGGTCCAAGAGCCGAAAGACGGCGCTTGTGGGTGATTTCCGAAAGCGGATTGGTCTGATCCATGAACTGCGACAGCTGCGACGAACCGAAGAATTCACGAACGGCAGCCGCTGCGGGCTTCGCGTTGATGAGATCCTGCGGCATGACCGTGTCGATTTCGATCGAGGACATACGTTCCTTGATCGCGCGCTCCATGCGGAGCAGACCGACGCGGTACTGATTTTCCATCAGCTCGCCGACCGAACGCACGCGGCGGTTGCCGAGATTGTCGATGTCGTCGATTTCGCCACGACCGTCACGCAGTTCGACCAGCATCTTGACCACGGCCAGGATGTCTTCCTTGCGCAGCACGCGCACGGTGTCTTCCGCATCAAGGTCCAGACGCATGTTCATCTTGACGCGACCGACGGCCGAAAGGTCGTAACGTTCTGCATCGAAGAACAGCGAGTTGAACATCGCTTCGGCGGAATCCATCGTAGGCGGTTCGCCCGGACGCATCACGCGATAGATGTCGAACAGTGCATCCTGACGGCTTTCGTTCTTATCGACAGCCAGCGTGTTACGGATGTAACCGCCGATGTTGATATGATCGATGTCCAGGATGTTGATCTCGGTTTCACCGGTGTCGAGCAGCGTCTTGAGGACCTTCTCGTCGATTTCGTCGCCAGCTTCGAGATAGATCTCGCCGGTTGCGTAATTGACGACGTCTTCCGCCAGATAAGCGCCGAACAGGTCGTCTTCAGTGGCCTTGATGGCCTTCAGACCCTTTTCAGCGAGCTGCTTGGCCGAACGGGCCGTGAGCTTCTTGCCGGCTTCCAGAACAACTTCGCCCGTATCCGCGTCGATGAGATCAGAAATGATCTTCATGCCCTTGAAGCGTTCGGCCGAATACGGAATGCGCCAGTTGTCGCCATCACGCGAATAGGTGACGGTCTTGTAGAAGGTCGACAGAATCTCTTCGCCGTCCATGCCGAGCGCCATGAGCAGCGTCGTTGCCGGCAGCTTGCGGCGACGGTCGATACGCGCGTAGACGATGTCCTTGGAATCGAACTCGATGTCGAGCCAGGAACCACGGTAAGGAATGACGCGAGCAGCGAACAGGAGCTTGCCCGAAGAATGGGTCTTGCCCTTGTCATGATCGAAGAAGACGCCCGGCGAACGGTGCATCTGCGAAACGATCACGCGCTCCGTACCGTTGACGATGAAGGTGCCGTTGTCGGTCATGAGCGGCATATCGCCCATGTACACGTCCTGCTCCTTGATGTCCTTGATGGACTTCGCGCCGGTATCTTCGTCAATATCGAATACGATAAGACGCAGCGTCACCTTGAGCGGCGCGGAATAGGTCAGGTCGCGCTGACGGCATTCGTCAACGTCGAACTTCGGTGGATCGAATTCGTAACGGACGAATTCGAGCATGGAAGCGCCGGAGAAATCCTGGATAGGGAAAACAGACTTGAAAACCGCCTGCAAACCCTCGTCAGGACGCCCACCGGATGGTTCTTCAACCATTAGGAACTGGTCGTAAGATGCCTTCTGAACCTCGATAAGGTTCGGCATCTCGGCGACCTCTGGGATCTTGCCGAAAAATTTGCGTACGCGCTTGCGACCATTGAATGAATGGGTCTGAGCCATCGTCGCTCCTCGTTCTATAGCCTTGCGGCTTGCTCACGCCTTGCGGCCTTTATCGTGCGCCGCCTTTCGGCGGTCCTTCAAGCGCATAACCCTTCAAATCGGATAGATTTGAAGAAAGGATCATGCGCAAACTCTCAAATTAGAGCGGCCTTTACGCGTCGTACCGACGCGTGGCGCTCTAATGGGCTAAAACCCGTTTTCTGAAAGCCGTTCTGGCGTTCAGAAAAAGGGTTTCCAGTCAGTCGATCCACCGTTTCACGGGCGGAAACTGGCGGATGGAAACCATCCGCCAGAATAGTCCGAACTTACTTGAGTTCGACCTTGGCGCCAGCAGCTTCGAGCTGTGCCTTGATCTTCTCAGCTTCGTCCTTCGAAGCGCCTTCCTTGACAGCCTTCGGAGCGCCTTCGACCAGGTCCTTGGCTTCCTTGAGGCCGAGACCGGTGATTGCGCGCACTTCCTTGATCACGTTGATCTTGTTAGCGCCGCCGTCAGCGAGAACGACGTCGAATTCGGTCTTTTCTTCAGCAGCAGCAGCCGGAGCAGCGCCACCAGCAGCAGCAACTGCTACAGGAGCAGCAGCCGAAACGCCCCACTTCTCTTCGAGAAGCTTCGAAAGCTCAGCAGCTTCGAGAACGGTCAGTGCCGACAGGTCGTCAACGATCTTTGCGAGATCAGCCATTTTGGTATTTCCTTAGTTTCAAGGTTTGAACAATTGACAGCGAAAAACGGCCTTACGCCGCCTCGTTCTTCCGGGCGTGCGCGCCAATAACGCGAGCGATCTGGCCCGCTGGTGCGCTGGTAAGTACTGCGAGACGCTGAGCCGGGGTCTGGATCATTCCAACCAGCTTTGCGCGCAGTTCGTCGAGCGATGGGAGCGAAGCAAGCGACTTGACGCCATCGGCGTTAAGCGTCGTTGCACCCATTGCACCACCGAGGATAACGAGCTTGTCGTTAGCCTTGGCGAATTCGACGGCTACTTTCGGAGCAGCAATCGGGTCGTTTGCATAAGCAACAACCGTCTGACCTGTAAACAGATCAGAAATGCCTTCCGATTCCGTGCCCTGAAGAGCGATTTTGGCAAGGCGGTTTTTCGCGACTTTAACGGACCCACCTGCATCACGCATCTTCGAGCGAAGATCGCTCATCTGCGCAACGGTGAGACCGGTATAGTGGGCCACGACGACCGAACCGGACTCTTTAAAAGCGCCGTTCAGCCACGAGACAAATTCGCGTTTTTCCGCTCTATCCACTGTCTCTCTCCAGTAGGCAGGACCACATGGCCCTGCCGGTTGCCTTTGCCGAACAAACTTCACAGTTGGTCCGGCGCTCGAGGATCCTGTCCCCTTCAGCTATCCTGGAAACCAGGCATCACTCAAAGGCAACTACGGTTCAAACCTTGCATGCACATTCGTGCGAAACAGGGTTATTCCACGTCTCATGCAGGCCGTATGTTTAAGGATTATCACCCGAAGATGATGATCCGCCTGCAATCTCGGACAGGATAACCGGACTTTCGTCCGGCTATCCGGATCTTGCGATCCGGAATTCTTGCACTTCGGTCTGCCTTCGCATCCCCGGCGTGCCACCGTTTCACCTCCCCCGAAGGAAAGGCTTAGGCTCCGGCGAACCGGAGCCCAGATAAATTAAGCGACGACCTTGACGGTTGCCGGATCGACCTTGACGCCAACGCCCATGGTCGAGGAAAGCGAAACGCGCTTGACGTATTCGCCCTTGGCAGCCGACGGCTTTGCCTTGATGACGGCGTCAGCGAAAGCCTTGATGTTTTCTTCGAGCTTCTGCGAGTCGAACGAAACCTTGCCGATACCGGCATGGATGATACCAGCCTTTTCGACGCGGAATTCGACTGCACCGCCCTTGGAAGCAGCAACAGCAGCAGCAACGTCAGTGGTGACGGTGCCAACCTTCGGGTTCGGCATCATGCCACGCGGGCCGAGCACCTTACCGAGACGACCGACGAGCGGCATCATGTCCGGGGTTGCAATGCAGCGATCGAAATCGATCTTGCCGCCATTGACGATTTCGAACAGTTCTTCCGCACCGACGATGTCGGCGCCAGCCTTCTTGGCTTCTTCAGCCTTGTCGCCACGTGCGAAAACAGCAACGCGAACCGTACGGCCAGTGCCGTTCGGCAGGTTGACAACGCCGCGAACCATCTGGTCAGCGTGACGCGGATCAACGCCGAGGTTCATCGCGATTTCGATGGTTTCATCGAACTTTGCGACAGCACGTTCCTTGACGAGACCGATAGCAGCCGACAGATCGTACAGCTTGTTACGATCAACGCCTTCGCGGATCTTGTTAATGCGCTTGGAAATCTTCGCCATCGTCTCAGCCCACCACTTCCAGGCCCATCGAACGGGCAGAACCTTCGATCATGCGCATCGCTGCTTCAATGTCAGCGGCGTTCAGATCTTTCATCTTCGCTTCAGCGATCGTGCGAACCTTGTCGCGGGAGATCGTGCCGGCGCTTGCCTTGCCCGGGGTCTTCGAACCGGACTTCAGGTTAGCGGCCTTCTTGAGGAAGTAGGTCACCGGAGGGGTCTTCATCACAAAAGTGAAAGACTTGTCCTGGTAATAGGTAATCACGACTGGAATCGGCGAACCCTTTTCCATTTCCTGCGAGGCAGCGTTGAACGCCTTGCAGAATTCCATGATGTTGATGCCGCGCTGACCCAGAGCCGGGCCGATCGGAGGCGACGGATTGGCCGCACCGGCTGCTACCTGCAGCTTGAGCTGGCCTGCAATTTTCTTAGCCATTACTTTCTGCCTTTTTTACAATGCCGGAAAACCGGCTTCTCGATTGACGCCGGGAAACCCGGCTTTCGACTGACGCCAACCAGACAAATGTCGGACTGGCGGGCAGTTCGGTGGTGCGGAGATCGACGACCGGCTAAGCCACCTTCCCTTCCACCACTTCCACTCCGGTTGGAATTTTGATCCCGCTTATGCCCTCAGGCTCAATTCAGGATCTCGCTCCGGAGTGAAATGCCCTTATGGGCAAACGATCAGAGCTTATCGACCTGACCGTATTCCAGATCCACAGGCGTCGCGCGCCCAAAGATGGAAACTTCGACCTTGAGACGCGCGCGCTCTTCGTCGACTTCCTGAACGATACCGTTGAACGATGCAAACGGACCATCGGAAACGCGAACCTGCTCACCGATTTCGAAGGAGACCGAAGTCTTCGGACGATCAACGCCATCCTGAACCTGGTTCAGAATCTGATCGACTTCCTTCTGGGAAACCGGGACCGGTTTGGAGTCACCGAGGAAACCGGTGACGCGCGGCGTATTCTTGATCAGCGAAAAGACAGCGTCGGTCAGCGTGGCACGCACGAGCACGTAACCCGGGAAAAACTTGCGCTCGGCATCGACCTTGCGGCCGCGGCGCACTTCAACGATCTTTTCGGTCGGCACAACGATCTGTTCAATCAGATTGGACAGACCCTTCTGCGCAGCTTTGGCTTCGATATCCTCAGCTACCTTCTTTTCGAAATTTGAATAGGCGTGAACGATGTACCAGCGCGCCGTCATCTAAAAACTCCCCAATCCTGACTTATCGACCAAGGCCGAGAATAAATTCTACGCCATAGGCCATAAGCTGGTCGGCAAGGAAAAAGAACGCAGCAGCCAGAAACGCCATAATCACCACCATAATAGTGGAGATGACCGTTTCACGCCGGGTCGGCCAGGTTACCTTTGCCGTTTCGGCGCGGACCTGCTGAAGAAAGGTGATCGGATTCGTTTTGGATGCCATCTGCCGCTCTGTCATTGATCGAGCGCGACCTCCAAACTTTGAACTGCCAATCATATCAATCAGCGAATCAGAAGCCGGAACCCACGCGTATACGGCGCGCAAAGCTGAATTATCAGCCCCACGCACCGCGTGTCTGTTGACGTTACATAGAATCGATTCCCACAAAACACAAGCCCAAAGGTTAAAAGAATACCATACAGGCTTGTCGGAAACCCGACCCTTGCACACACCGCTCTATCACACCATTCAATCGTGTGATTACGGCCTTCCCTGCCCGGCCAACATATCCGCCAGGGAATTATCGTTTTCCAGCAATGTCATGGACCGCTCATAAAGCGCTCGACACGAACAAAACTGAAAAAGTTAAGGCAGCGCAAACGCCGCCAGACTTTTCTTTATATAGAAAACGGGCGCATGCAGTCAAGCCGCATACACCCGTATCAAAAATGGCAGGGGCAGCAGGGCTCGAACCCGCGACCTACGGTTTTGGAGACCGTCGCTCTACCAACTGAGCTATACCCCTATATGACGCTAGGCGTCATAATGACCGGCGGCGAACCGCCGATCAATGATAATTCATTACTCGATGATCGAAGCGACGATGCCTGCACCGACGGTGCGGCCACCTTCACGGATAGCGAAGCGGAGCTTCTCTTCCATGGCGATCGGGACGATCAGCGAAACGTCAACGGTAACGTTGTCGCCAGGCATAACCATTTCCGTGCCTTCCGGCAGGGTCACAATACCGGTCACGTCAGTCGTACGGAAGTAGAACTGCGGGCGGTAGTTGGTGAAGAACGGCGTATGACGACCACCTTCGTCCTTGGTCAGAATGTAAGCTTCTGCCTTGAACTTGGTGTGCGGCTTGACCGAACCCGGCTTGCAGAGAACCTGACCGCGTTCAACGTCGTCACGGCCAACGCCGCGAACCAGTGCACCGATGTTGTCGCCAGCCTGGCCCTGATCGAGCAGCTTGCGGAACATTTCAACGCCGGTAACCGTCGTCTTCGAGGTTGCCTTAATGCCGACGATTTCAACTTCTTCGCCGACCTTGACGATACCGCGCTCAACGCGACCCGTCACAACCGTACCGCGACCCGAGATCGAGAACACGTCTTCGATCGGCATCAGGAACGGCTGGTCAACCGGACGTTCCGGGGTCGGGATGTAGTTGTCGACAGCGTCCATCAGGTTGCGGATTGCGTCTTCGCCGAGTTCCTTCGAGGAATCTTCGAGAGCTGCAAGAGCCGAGCCCTTGATGATCGGAACTTCGTCGCCCGGGAAGTCGTACTTCGAGAGAAGTTCGCGCACTTCCAGTTCAACCAGTTCGAGCAGTTCTGCGTCGTCAACCTGGTCGCACTTGTTCAGGAACACAACGATTGCCGGAACGCCAACCTGACGAGCGAGCAGGATGTGCTCACGGGTCTGCGGCATCGGGCCGTCAGCTGCCGAAACAACCAGGATCGCGCCGTCCATCTGTGCAGCGCCGGTGATCATGTTCTTCACATAGTCAGCGTGGCCTGGGCAATCGACGTGTGCGTAGTGACGGTTGGCAGTTTCGTACTCAACGTGAGCCGTCGAGATCGTGATACCGCGGGCGCGTTCTTCCGGTGCAGCGTCGATCTGGTCATACGCCTTGAATTCACCGAAGAACTTCGTGATCGCTGCAGTCAGCGAGGTCTTGCCATGGTCAACGTGACCGATGGTGCCGATGTTAACGTGGGGCTTCGTACGTTCGAATTTGCTCTTAGCCATCGCCGTTGTTCTCTTCGTTCTAGAACCGCTCAAGCGCCAGCGCAAAAGCCGATCGGCTTCGGGGCCAGCATTTATGCCAAAACGGAACGGCGAACCGCCCGTCGATGATTCCTTACACGCCTATCCGCTCTTGAAAACTGGAGCGGGTAACGGGAATCGAACCCGTGTATTCAGCTTGGAAGGCTGCTGCTCTACCATTGAGCTATACCCGCATACTCTAAACTCTGATCCGACAGTGGTGGAGGAAGTTGGATTTGAACCAACGTAGGCTTAGCCAACGGATTTACAGTCCGTCCCCTTTAACCGCTCGGGCATTCCTCCTAATATCACTATCAGCAGAGTCGAGTAACTAGGCATTTTCGTGAAGCAGTCGGTTGGCTGTTGGCCGCGCCGTCGCTCCACGGGGGGCCTTATGACGATAAGCGCTTCCCCTGTCAACAGGGTAAAAGCGAAAAGAATGCATGCCTATCCACAGTTTGGCCAAAGCATTCCGGAAGACCGGGCTCGCCCATGCATTCCGACATGCGGAAAAATCGGGATATGCGGGCTTTCGCCTCTTAATAGGCAGCCATAACAGCCTGATAGCATTTACAGGGCAAACAGCTATCTTCCCTCTCCTATAAGAGTTATAAGCGCGCCATGACCGATCAAAACACGCCCCGCACCCCTAAAGATACACATTATGCGCGCCTGCGCCGCCAGCATCGCGACCAGAAGGCCCTCGCAGAAGGCAAGGCACCGCACAGACCACAGCGCCCGTCTATTTCAGCCAGCGCCGTCGCGGATGGCACCGTGCGCCTTTACGGGCTGCATACGGTGCGCGCAGCCGTTGAAAACCCTGCCCGCAGGATTCTGCGTATGCGCGCGACGCGCAATGGTTTTGCGCGGCTTGAAATCGGAGAAGCCGATTCGCTCCCCTTCCCGGTCGAGATTGTCGACCCGAAGGATATCGACAAGGAAACCGGTTCCGACGCCGTGCATCAGGGCGTGATGATCGAAGCCGAGCCGCTGCGCGCCAAGAAACTCTCTGAATTGCGGGAAAGCCCGCTTTTGCTGGTGCTCGATCAGGTAACCGATCCGCATAATGTCGGCGCCATCATGCGCTCTGCTGTGGCTTTTGGCGCGGGTGCGCTGATCACAACCAGCCGCCACAGTCCGCAGGAAACTGGCGTTCTGGCCAAGGCTGCCTCCGGCGCGCTGGAAATGATTCCACATATTGAGGTCAGAAACCTCGCCGAAGCGATTGAAGAGCTACACGCTCTGGGTTTCCAGACCATCGGCCTTGATTCGGAAGGCCCGCAGGAAATGGAAGCAGCGCTTGCCGGTGGACGAATCGCACTGGTTCTCGGCGCGGAAGGCAAAGGCCTGCGCCAGAAGACGCGGGAAACAGTGACCGCGCTTGCCCGCCTCGACATGCCCGGCGAAATCAAATCGCTGAACGTCTCAAACGCCGCAGCGATTTCGCTTTATGCGGCGGAGCGTTATCTGCGCAATCGTTGATTCGGTTTTCATGCGCCGTATCGGCAATCCCGACCGGCGCATGGAGTTTGCGAACGAACTGATTCAAGCGGTCGCAATATAGGTGCGAATTTCTTCGGCTTCGCGTTCCACATCTTCGATTCGCCGTTTCACGACGTCACCGATGGAGATGATTCCGACAAGCTTGCCGTGTTCTTCAACCGGCATATGTCTGAAACGGCTACGCGTCATGATTTCCATGACCTGATTGATCGTGTGATGTTCCCGGCAGACCTGCACTTTTGCGGTCATGACCTCGGCAACCGGCATGGCCATCGCGCCGCTTTCCTTGAGGGACAGCGCCCGGACCACGTCGCGTTCGGAAAGAATGCCTTTGATATGACCGGCCTCGTCGCAAACCACCAGAGCGCCGATCTTGTGTTGGTTCAACATGGCGACGGCGTGGGAAAGCGTGTCGGCAGGTGCGATGACGACAACGTCTCTGCCCTTATGTTCGAGAATCGATCTTACTGTCATGCCAAGTCCCTCCAAAGATTTAGCATTCGCTGTTTCAGGCGCTCAAACACCTGAAAACAGAACGCAGCTCCTCCCGCCGCGTTCCATGATGGTGCGCTTTGATTGCCCGATTAGCAAGTACCATAAAACTGGGAGGTAACTCTTCTAACGCCTTAGAACCGCGTCATAGCTGCGCGGACGATCCAGCAGCGAAATCCCGAAGAAACCGGCGATAAAACCGCCAATATGTGCTTCCCAGGCGATGCCCGACAGATCAGCCCCGCCGGTCGTGTAAATGCCGGTGATGATATTGATCACGAACCAGACGCCAACGAAGGTGATGACCGGTTTCAGCGTCAGCGTTAAGCCGACCGGCAGCACAGGACCGGCAAATTCCGCGCGTCGTCCAGCATTCACGCGCCTGAACCCATAGCGCGCCGAAGCACCCATCATGCCGGAAATCGCGCCCGATGCTCCAACCAGCGGCGTCACGCTATCCGGATAAATCGCGTAATGGGTCAATCCGGCGATGATCGCCGTGAAAATCCAGAAAATGATCATGCGCGCGGTTCCGATTCGCCCGGCGAGCGGAGAGCCGAAGGCGGCGAGCCAGATCATATTGACCACGATATGCTCGATACCGCCATGCATGAAGGAATAGCTGATCAAAGTGAACAGGCCTGCCGGGTCAGAAAAACCGCCAGCCATTGAGAACCGCGCCGGGATCAGTGAGAAGTTCAGCATGAACTCATAGTTCTGCTGCTCGCTGATCAGGTAGTTCTCATAAACATAGACCGCCACGCAGATGCCGATCAGCGCGATCACCACGCCTGGAATATTGAAGATCGGCTCACTTCCGCCGGAACGACCGCGATTATCCTGCATTTCCGGTTGCGGAAGGACCATGAACACTGCTTTCCAGATTGCGAAACCGCGATGGGGCCAATGAGGCCCGGAAACGAAAATCGGCCCGGTCGGACCGTTCGCGTGGCGAAACCAGCATTTGATAAGATAGAAATCGTTAAAAATAAAGGCCAGTGGAGGTCAACCACCGGCCCTGATGCGAACCAGCGAGATTCGCAAAATTAACGACTGGATCTCAGAAAAACACAAATCAAGACAACGGCTTCATCTGATGTGTTCATCAAACGCCTGTGCTCTTGCCATTGCAACAGTTACTTGCCGTTAACCTTAACAGCTGAGCGCCGTGGATGAAGAAAGGGTTAAGCTGGCATCCGCGCCGTTAATACTATTTTAATGGTCGTGAGACGGAGCCACGGCGCTTCGAAATCGATCAACAGTCCCAATTCACCCAGAATCAAACGAACGGCGCACGATGAAACACCGCAGCACGATCGCGATATTCAGCGAATGGCAGCGACTGGCCTTTGATCGCAATGACGATCTGGAGCACGGCTTTCAAGCGCCGCAGCGGACCGATATCGAACCGCGTCGGCTTGGACGGCATTTGTCCGATCTTTTTTTCGTAGAAGCCGATGAAAATGGCGAACTTGTCTTTCGTCTTGGCGGTACACGAATCTGCACCCTGTTCGGTCGCGAGTTGAAAGGTGTGCGCCTTTTATCCCTGTGGCCGGAGCGCGACCGCCCTGCCCTCAGCGAACTGGCGCAGAATGTCAGCGCAATGCAGATCCCCGCACTTAGCCTGCATGATGGAATCAGCCTTTCGGGCCGCAGTCTCAGCTTTGAAATGCTGCTCGCGCCCTTAGAAGCGAGCAACGGTCGCTTGGGCCTGATGGGCAGCATCGCCGTTCTGGACAATGTGACCTGGGCGGGTGCCGACCCTCTGGTGCTCGGCCATCTCAATCACATCGAGCCGATTGCACCGGATGTGGCGCTTGCCGACGAAGCGGTAAAGGCGGCGATCTTTACGGTCAATGCATCGAATCGCACCCGTCAGTGGACGGAAACCCGATTGGCAACACCACCCATGCGCAAGGCGCCGCATCTGCGCGTCATCAATGGCGGCAAAGCTTGAAATCGCGTTTCTCTTTTGCGCCGAACTGCTTTAAGTATAATATAAATAACAGCTTATTGGCGAAAGACTGAGATGGGCCAGCTTCAATGAGGGGATTCGCGGCGGCATCACCTGCAAACAGCGGGCGGCAGGATAATTTCAATGCCGTGAACGTTGATCTCAACGGTCGCTATATGCTCGAAAATCGCAACGAGTATCCTTGTGTCCTGAAGCGCATGTCGCCCGGCACTGCCTTGATGACCGGTATCGCCACGCCGCGTAATGGCGAGCGTATCATTGCCTATATCGATCATGTCGGGCGCATCGAAGGTACGGCCTACCAGATTTCGGCGGAAGGCTTTCATCTTCTCCTCACCAATACCGCGACCAAGAAGGACAAGCTTTCGGCGCAGCTGACATGGCTTGCCAATCGGCATGAACTCTCGCTGCCGGAAGATCGCCGCCATGAGCGTGTCGTTCCGCGCAAGTCGCATCAGAATGTCACCTTCCCGGATGGCACCCAATTGCTCTGCCGCATCGCCGACTTGTCGCTTTCGGGCGCGGCTATCGAATGCGATGTCAAACCGGCGATCAAGAGCGGCGTCCTGCTTGGGCCGATCCGCGGACGGGTCGTGCGCCATTTCGCAGACGGTTTCGCCATCGAGTTCGCCACAATCCAGACCAGCACGACGCTCGACAGTCTTTTCAGCTAAACTTTGTACGGCTGAAAAGATGAACGCGCGTCAAGGTTACGGATTGGCAAACCGCCCGCGCGGGTATAAACAGTAAAATATCGCGAAAACCCGCGTTTTCGGGCTGAATTGGCCGCTTTCTTTACAAAAACTTTCAATATTCCGCGCAGTTTTAATCGAATTTGACTCGCATTTTCGCGCTCAAATTTGCGCGCCTTCAAATTGTCCCGGTCATTTTGATCTCCAACAGGGAGATAAAAGAATGACCAAGCAAACCATCATCGCAGCGATCCTTCTGCTGCTCGGCGTCGGACTGGCGCAAGCAGCGAACCCGGCATCAAAATCGCCATGGATGAGCACCGGCGAACGCACCTCGCAGCCAATCGGGCATTATGAATTTTGCGAGCGCTACCCGGCTGAGTGCAAGATCGTCAGCCGCAACACCAATGCTCTCAAGCTGACGCCGAAGCTCTGGCAGCAGATCATTGCCGTCAATGACAGCGTGAACACGCGAATCAAGCCAGCCACCGACATGGAAGTCTGGGGTCGCGAAGAATATTGGGAATATCCGGTAACCGCCGGCGACTGCGACGACTACATGCTGGAAAAGCAGCGCGAACTGATGGCGCTTGGCATTCCTGCCAACACGCTTCTGTTCACCGTCGTTCGCCAGCCGAATGGCGATGGCCACGCCGTCCTGACGCTTCGCACCGACCGCGGCGATTTCATTCTCGACAATCTCGATGAGCGCGTTCTGGCCTGGAACAAGACCGACTACACCTACCTGAAGCGTCAGTCGACCGCGAACAGCGGCAGTTGGGTTTCGATCAAGGATGACCGCGACATTCTCGTCGGCAGCATCAAAAACTGATCAGACACCGATGAAGTTCAAAGGACGGGTCGCCAGTCTCCCTCTGGCCCCGTCCTTTTTAAATATCAAACCGTCAGGCCGGTTCCATGCCGCGCATGAAGGAATGCCCCTTCTCCACATAATGCTTGGCGGATTGCTTCAGCTTTTCCACCGCAACCTCGTCCAGTCCACGCAAAACGCGCGCTGGCGAGCCGACAACCAGCGAGTTGTCCGGAATTTCCTTGCCCTCCGTCACCAGAGCCCCGGCTCCGATAAGGCAGTTCTTGCCGATCTTCGCGCCATTGAGCACAATGGCTCCCATGCCGATCAGGGTGTTCTCACCGATGGTGCAGCCATGCAGGATCGCCCGATGGCCGATGGTGCAGCCCGCGCCAATCGTCAGCGGATAGCCGATATCGGTATGCATGACGCAAAGTTCCTGCACATTGGTGTCGTCGCCGATGGCAATCACCTCATTATCGCCGCGCAGGACGGCGCCGAACCAGAAGCCCACATTTTCGCCCACGACGACCTTGCCGATCAGTGTCGCATCCGGTGCAATCCAGTTGCTGGCGCGGTCTGCGAATTGCGGCTTGTGTCCGTTATAAGCATATATCGGCATGTGGGCTCCTCCATCAGAATGTCTTCATGAAAAGAGCTAAGCTTTTTTTGGATGAGGGACAAGCGCGGCTTCACCCTCCGTTAACCATAAAAGACCAATAATCGCTGCAATATCATCAGCATGGCCTTCCCGCCAATGGACAGCGCAATCGAAACTACCACGACAAAAGATGGCAATCGGCTCTTCGTCCGCATCTTGCTGGTTGTTGTCGTGCTTGTTGTGGCTTCCGTTGCGATCAATATTGGTGGTCGCCTGCTTGGCCCAATGATCGCGCGCGGCGGCCATTCCGACAGCACGCATCTCTATAAAGTGCTGATCGGCAACAATGTCCTGTCAATGCCAGCCAATATGATCCGCTTTTCCAATCAGCGGCGGGACGGTCTGACAACGCGCCTCGATCTCTACGCGCGCTGGCCCGGACTGACCGGCTATACGGAAGCAGACCGGGCAATCTTCAATCTGCTCACGCCGAAGCGCCAATTGCTATTCATGTCGATTGAAGAGCGCACCATGTCCCGCGACATGAGCGGACGCTATCTGCCGATCTATGCTGCGCTGATCGATCCGGAGGGTGAATCTCTCCCGGGAGGACTGATGGTCCACCGGTTTCTGGAAGGCAGTGGTTATACCGGAGAAGAACTGGTCCTCTCCGATATCGCAAGCGGTAATCCGGCCTTCGTCGCCCGTTGCATGAGCGATGCATCAGCGGAAAATTTCAACGCCTGCGAGCGCGATATCCAGTTTGGAAAAGGGCTGCAGATTCTCTATCGTTTTCCCCGCGATATGCTGGCCGAGTGGAAAACACTCGATGAAGCCATGCGACAGTTCGCAACCGGGCACTTGTTGGGGAATGACTAAACAAAACGCCCTCTCCGCAAAGCGGAAAGGGCGTCAGATCGTCGGGCTGTGACGGATCATCATGGACAACTCTCGAAAAATCTCGCGATTTTTCCCAAGCCGCGCCTTAGAGATCGACGTCGAGAATAGCCATCGAGAAATTGTAGGACAGTTCGCCTTCGTCCTCATCCTTGTAGATCAGGCCCAAAAACTCGTCGTCAATATAAAGCTCGGCCGAGTCGTTCTTGCGCGGGCGCGCCTTCACCTGAAGGCCCTGATTGTTGAAGGTCCGTTTGAAATAGGCGTCCAGTTTTTTTAGTTCTTCGGGTTTCAACCGGCTTCTCCTGATATTGAATTCAAGCCGGTTTATTGCACCCGGGCTTTTGTGATGTAAACCCCTGGGGGAGTAGTCCCTCGGGGTTTTAGCGCCTAACCACCGCTTTCGACAAAATATAGGCCGCTCGCGGAGAAAAACCAGCAAGCGGCCCGGATTCTGTGCATTCGGCGTTTGCGCGATTAAATGCCGTCACCCAGCACGCCGTCGCCCAGCAACTGGTCCATGACGCGGGACGGTTCAGCGCAGCCCGTATCACCGATGATCTTGGCAGGAACACCGGCAACCGTGACATTATTCGGTACAGGCTTGACGACGACAGAACCCGCCGCGACCTTCGAGCAATGCCCCACTTCGATATTGCCGAGAATCTTCGCGCCCGCGCCGATTAGAACGCCATGGCGAATCTTGGGATGACGATCACCGCTCGACTTGCCGGTGCCGCCGAGCGTGACGCCATGCAGGATCGACACATTGTCTTCGATCACCGCGGTCTCGCCGACGACCAGCCCGGTCGCGTGATCGAGGAAAAGCCCGCTGCCCAATTGCGCTGCCGGGTGAATGTCGGTCTGGAAGATCGAAGACGAACGGCTCTGGAGATAAAAGGCAAAATCCCGGCGGCCCTGATGATAGAGCCAATGCGCCAGACGGTGCGTCTGGATTGCATGAAAGCCTTTCAGGTAGAGGATCGGGTCCATGAAACGGCTATAGGCCGGGTCGCGGTCGTAAACGGCCTGAATATCCACGCGAACAGTCTGCGACCATTCCGGATTGGCGTCCAGCATCACATCGAATGTCTGGCGCAGAATATCGGCGCTCAAATCGGCATGACCGAGGCGTTCCGCGATGCGGTGCATGACCGCATCTTCAAGGCTCGGCTGATTAAGGATAGTCGCGTAAAGAAAGGCTCCAAGCACGGGATCGGACTTGGCGGCTTCCTCCGCTTCAGCGCGGACCGAGTGCCAGATTGGATCAACTTGCCCAAGGCTGGCATTCACTTTAGCAGTTGAGCGAATAGACATAGATATACTCCGGTTTTGCACCGCGCAGGCCAGACGAAAGCCGAATTTCCGGCATGGCTCCGCGCCGCAATACGAGTTCGGCGCGCAGCATAACTGAAAATGCTTTGCCTTGACACCGCAGAAATTGACACAGGCCTCAAAGGAAGATCAGAGCGGATTTTCCGCGAGAAACTCCAGAACCGCCTTCTTGTAGACCTTGTCGCCGACAGCCAGCATGTGGTCGCGCCCCGGAATATCGAGCGCCTGACCGTTCGGCAGCAAATCCGCCAGTTCCTGCGGATTACCGGCAATGTCGTCGGTCGTGCCGACGGCAACCAGCACCGGCTGCATGATGCGCGCAATGGCTTCCGCCGGAACCAGTTCCTTCGAGGTGATCACACAGGCGGCCAGCGCGATGCGGTCGCTCTTGGTCTGGTCGGCGAATTTGCGGAACATCTGCCCGCGCGGATGGGTGATCGTCGTCGGATCTTCGGCCAGAAGCGCCTCGCCGATCGGCTCCCAGTCGCCAGCGCCGGTGACCATGCCGATGCCCAATCCGCCAAAGATTGCGCTGTGAACCCGCTCGGGATGCTCGATAGCCAGAAAAGCGGTGATCCGCGCGCCCATCGAATAGCCCATCACATGCGCCTTTTCGATGCCCAGATGATCGAGCAGCGCTGCTGCATCGCCTGCCATCTTGGTCGGCGTATAATCATCCGCGTTGTGGCTTTTGGCCGAAAACCCATGTCCGCGATCGTCGATGGCGATAACGCGATAGCCTGCCTCGGTCAGAGTCCGGAACCAGCCGGGCGAAACCCAATTGACAAGGCTCGACGACGCAAAGCCGTGGATCAGCAGGATCGGATCGCCTTCTCCATCCTGACGATATGCAAGACGCAAGCCGTCATGGTCGAAATATTCGATATCGAGGGCACTCAACTGTTTATTCCTTATGATTGTTCCGTCGGCGGTGTTCGGCGCGATTTCAGGATCGACACGCGCCGCATATCACGCGATGGACAGCTCTGTCGCCCTTCTTGATGCCCGTGCGCTTTACCGTACCGGCCAGAAGCTCGACAACAAAGGCTGCGGGAACCTCGGATGAAATGATATCTTCCGAATAGGGCACCGCATTTTCATGGATTGCCGTGACACGGCCCTTCTCGTCAAGGAAAACCATGTCGAGCGGCAGCGGGGTGTTCTGCATCCACATCATGACGCGGCGCATCTCACCGAAGATGAAGATCATCGCGCGGTCCTTGGGAAAATCGGTGCGCCACATCAGCCCGCGCACACGCGCATCGTCAGAATCCGCCACTTCCAGTGCGAAGGGGAGTTTATTGCCCTTGGCCGTAATGAAGGTCAGCGGCGCGGCATCCACCGGCAGCCGCATCGGCTGCTTTTCCTGCGCCTGCGCGCCAAAAGCTCCAAATAAAAATGCGATAACAAAAAATAATCGAGCCATACTCAACCCACGCCAAAAACCTGCAATTCGGGCGGGGAGATTATCAACGCGGTATAATGGGGACAAGAGACGAAGACCCACCCCTCACCGCCTTTTGACCGAGAACGTCAAGGGCAGTTCACAGGGCGATGTGGATTGTCTCCACACATAGCCGCTCCCAAAGGATTTCACTGTGGGATGACATGCTCAATTTGATGTAAATCAGTGCGAAACCGGGATAGCCGTGCCGATATCTGGGTGAATTTCAGCAGCCATCAGGCCCTTGTCGCCCGTGCCGAAGCGAATAAGCACAACCTGACCCGGGCGCAGTTCCATCATGCCGAAACGGCGCAGCGTTTCCATATGGATGAAAATATCCTCGGTGCCCTCACCGCGGGTGAGAAAGCCGAAGCCCTTGGTACGGTTGAACCACTTGACGATGACACGCTCAAGGCCGCTCGACGGGGTAACCGTCACATGGGTGCGCTGCGGCGGCATCTGCGCCGGATGAACCGCTGTGGATGTGTCCATCGAGAGAACACGGAAACATTGCAGGCCGCGATCGCCATTGCGAACTTCGCAGACGATACGTGCGCCTTCCAGCGCCGTCTGGAAGCCATCGCGACGAAGCGACGTCACATGAAGCAGGATATCGTTCAGGCCCGGCTGATCCGGCACAATGAAACCGTAGCCCTTGGCCACGTCGAACCATTTGATATGGCCCGATATTTCAATGATATCGCCCAGCTCTTCCGAGGCGTGCTGGCTGTGAAACTGGTCATTCGACACAGACTTGTCCGCCATGCGTTCGCCCCTCCTCTATTCTTCCGTTGCGATTCAAAGCTGATTCTTGTCCAAAGAATAACACTTCCTTAACCGGAGGCGGCAAGCCTAAACTTTTGTTCTCCCCCGAGATCATCACAGACTTTGTGTTTCCATGGTTAGCGCACCTGCCGCAAAGCCTCGAAACCGGCTTCATTTCGGGACATATGGCAACGACGCTCGAGGGCAATTCCCCAATTGATGTTTTTTGCCGACATTGCGCGTGACTGCACCTTACCAGAAATCAAAACCCAAAGAGGAAAGTGGAAAAGCGCCCGCTATTTGCTATATCCCTTCGCGAGCCCCAAACGCTTCGCCACATGCTGGAAATGCTTCAGGAGAATAAAATGCGCTATTTGCACACGATGGTTCGAATCCGCGACATCGACGAATCACTCGATTTCTACGTGAATAAATTCGGCCTTGAAGAAACCCGTCGCATCGAAAACGAAAAAGGGCGCTACACGCTGATCTTTCTTGCCGCTCCGGGCGATGCTGAACGCGCCAAGTCAGAGCGCGCACCGACCATCGAACTGACCTATAACTGGGATCAGGAAGCCTATACGGGCGGGCGCAATTTCGGCCACCTCGCCTATGAAGTGGACGATATCTACGCCACCTGTCAGAAGCTGCAGGATGCCGGAATCACCATCAACCGCCCACCACGCGACGGCCACATGGCTTTCATCAAGTCGCCGGATGGCATATCCATCGAACTGATCCAGAAGGGCGAGCGCCTCGCACCGCAGGAGCCATGGGCTTCCGCCGAGAATGTCGGCAGCTGGTAAAACACTCTGCTTGCACGCATTATCCTGCGCGAAAACCGCTTCGCAGTTTCGCGAGAAATGCTTAAACGAAAAAAGCCCGGTCTCGCGACCGGGCTTTTTTTTGATTAGAACGCTTATTCCGTTCCCTGAATGGCTGCGAGCAGCCAATCTCCGCCGTCAACGCGGGTGAAGGTCCAGATTTCGGTGCTTTCGACCGGCTCGTTCGGGTTGCCTTCGACAACCGCGCCCGTGTTGCGGTCAAGCATGAGGTCGATTGCGGAGTAGCGGATCGCCACGGTGGCATATTCGACATTGCCTTCACGCCAGGCTTCCGAAACATCGCCCTGAAGCAGCTTCACGTCCTTCACTTCGTTGCGCATACCGCTGGAAGCAATTTCACCCAGTTCTTCCGCCAGATAGGACATGGCTTCCGGCGTGGTCAGCTTGCGGAGCGCTGCGTAATCCTCGCGGCCATAGGCACTCTGGATTTCCGAAAGCATCTGCTCGAAACGATCAAGCTCTTCCTGTCCGACATCCATCGGTTCATCTTCAACAGCCTGAGCCACCGGCTCTTCAGCCTGCTTGGCGCCCGCGCCGAATGGATTGACCGAAGGCGTGCGACCGCCGAAGTTGCCAGCCTGCTGTGGCGCGGCGCTCTTGGCTGCGCCGAAAGGCTGCGCTGAACCAAAAGGCTGAGCGTTGGCATTGCCAGCGCCTGCCGTTGCGGTCGCGCCCTGACGACGATTGGCAAACATGCGCATGACGAACATTGCGATCAGCGCAATCACGCCCACCTGCAACAGAAGACCGAACATGCCAGCGAGACCACCGAGGCCGTTACCGAGCATCATACCGATCAGACCGCCAACGAGCAGGCCGCCCAACATGGAGCGACCGAAATTGCCAAACATGCCACCCGCACGTGCCGGAGCCGCATTCTGCGCGCCAGCGGCGGCAGGACGGGTCGTCTGCGTTGCGCCGGTATTCGGCGTCATTGAACGTTCAATTGGTGCTGCATTATTCGGTGCGGTGCGCGTCGGCGCAGGCGCCTGATAGGTACGCGCCCCACGGCTGCCAAAACCGCCTCCGCCTGCACGGCGAGCCTCGGCGAAATCGACAGCGGCGAATGAGGCGATCAGGCCCAGAACCATCGCGGCGGTCAGTTTTGTCAGGCGGTTTCCGAAACCCGGCATTGTTTACTCCCATTTAGAGACATGACTGAATGTTTAAATCATTGCACATATGGGAATTGCCCCCCGTTCTTCACAAGGGCGTGAACTCAAAAAAATCGAGAAATTTCAAATGCGGTCAAAGCGGCTTTGCCGCATCCAGAATCTGGATTTGCGGCGAGACCGAACCGTTCCAATGGTTGAGCGACAGGTTGCCGACCACATGAACGCTCTGCCCGATATTGTTGAACAGAAAGCGCCCGAGATCGCCTTCCGCCACACGAAACGCAATGGCATTGACCCGCTTGCCATCGGCGCCGCGTAAGACGACGCGCACATGGTCGCGACCGACACCACGCACATCGGCCAGCACATGATGCGGTAGGGCCAAAGTTGGCTGCGGATGGGCGGAACCGTAAGGTCCGGCCTTCTGCAAGGCTTCATAAAGCGAAACAGTCGCGCCGGAAGCGGCAAGCGCGCCATCGATGGAAAGGCTCTGATTTTCACGGAGACGCGCAACGATATGGGCGGATTCGTCTTCCAGATAGGCACGAAGCGCGCCAAGCTTGGCCCGTTCAATGGTGATGCCGGCCGCCATGGCGTGGCCACCGCCCTTGACAAGCAGCCCGCGCTCCATCGCGCCGCGCACCAGTCTGCCAAGGTCCAGACCGCTGATCGAGCGCCCCGAACCGGAGCCGACGCCATTGGCATTGAAAGCGATAGCGAAGGCAGGTCGCCGTGCCTTTTCCTTCAATCGCGATGCCAGCAGGCCAACGATGCCCGGGTGCCAGCGTTCACTGGCCGTCACGATCACCGAAGCGCCTGCACCGCCGGAAATCTCAAGCGATGCTTCCGCTTCGGCTTCCAGAAGCATTTCCGCTTCCATCGCCTGACGTTCCTGATTGAGCCGGTCGAGTTCGATGGCGATGCGATCTGCCATCGATGGATCGTCGAGCGTCAACAGCCTTGCGCCCAGTCCGGCATCGCCAATGCGACCGCCCGCATTGATGCGCGGACCGATGAGATAGCCAAGATGGAAGACATTGATCGGCTCGCCGATACGGGACACCCGCGCAAGCGCCGCCAATCCGGCATTGCTCTGCGCTCGCGCAACCAGCAAACCTTTGACGACGAAGGCGCGATTGACGCCTTGCAGCGGCACCACATCGCAGATCGTTGCCAGCGCGACGAGATCAAGCAGCGACAACAGATCAGGTGCAGCACCTTTGCCGCGCTCGCGCAATATCTTGGTGACCTGTACCAGCGTCAGGAACACAACGCCCGCAGCGCAAAGATGGCCCTGTTGCGAAATATCGTCTTCGCGGTTCGGGTTGACGATGGCCACCGCATCTTCCGGCAGATCGCCGCCCACCTGATGGTGATCGAGCACGACCACATCCGCCCCAGCCTGTTTGGCTGCACTGATTGAGGGCGCGCTGTTCGTGCCGCAGTCCACGGTGACGATCAGGCTCGCGCCTTTGGAAACCAACTCGCGCATGGCATCGGGATTTGGGCCGTAACCCTCGAAAATCCGGTCAGGAATATAGATCGAATGCTGGATGCCGTAATGCTTCAGAAAACGCGCCATCAGCGCCGATGAACAGGCACCATCCACGTCATAGTCGCCGAAGATCGCAACGGTCTCGCGGCGCTCGATGGCATCGGCAATGCGGCCTGCCGCGCTCTCCATATCGGTCAACGTGGCCGGGTCGGGCATGAGATTGCGCAGTGTGGGATCAACGAATTCCGGCGCGCCTTCCACCGTTACGCCCCGCCCCGCCAGAACCCGCGCCACCAGATCGGAAATGCCGTGATGCTGGGCAATGGCAAGCGCGGTGTTGGATTCGCGCAAGCCCAGTCGATCCACCCATTTCTGGCCGGTTGCAGATTGTTTTATTCCAAGGAAAAGGCGCTCTGTCGTCATAAACTCTTAAAGACACAAAAGGCGGCATCTTTGCAATGCCGCCCGCAATTTATCAGCCGTGCCCAACCTTAATTGTCGCGCGCTGCCCGGGCCAGTCCGTGCGCCACGAGCCGGTCAATGACCTCGGGATAGCTGACGCCACTCACCGCCATGACTTTCGAATACATGCTGATATTGGTGAAGCCCGGTATGGTATTCAGCTCATTGATCAAATACCGCATGTCCGGCGTCACGAAGAAATCGACACGCGCCATGCTGTCACAACCGAGCGCTCGAAACGCCCGCGCCGCGACCGCCTGAAGTTCGGTCTCGATATCCGCCGGCAACTCTGCCGGGACTTTCAGCGCCGCACCGTCTTCATCAATATATTTGGCATCATAGCTATAAAAACCGTGGCTTTCTGCCGGGACTATCTCGCCCGTTCGCGACACGAACAGGCCGTGATTCTCGTCCTCCAGCACTGCGCATTCGATTTCGCGGCCTTGTATGAACTCTTCCGCCAGAAGCTTGGCGTCGTGCCTGAAACCTTCCGCCAGCGCCTTTTGATAATCGGCTTCTGTCTGAACCTTACTGACACCGACAGATGACCCCTGGCGCGCGGGCTTGATGAAGATCGGCAGGCCGAGTGCTTCGATCAGCACATCGAAGGATGGAACCGTGTCGCGCGTAATCGTCATGGGGCGCGCCACCGGGATGCCCGCTTCGGACAGCAGGCGCTTGGCAATATCCTTGTCGAGCGCATTGGCTGAACCACAGATACCGCAACCCGCCATCGGCACACGCGCCACTTCGGTCAGCCCCTGCACGCTGCCATCCTCGCCGTGAAGCCCGTGTAAGACCGGGAAGACGATATCGATCCGCGCCAGTTCATAAGGCAAACCGTTTTCGGGCAGCGCAACAGCGCGTCCCTTGCCGCCCGGCAGCAATGACACTTCAGTACCGTGTTCGGGCCGTTCCAGCTTGCCGCCTGCAAAACTCGCCAAAAGCCATTGCCCCTCATGGGTGACATAGATCGGAATGGCTTCATATTTCGCGGGATCCAACGCAGTCATGACATTTGTTGCGGAAAGAACCGACACCTCATGCTCGGCGGAACGCCCGCCAAAGAGTACCGCGATCCGTAGCTTGTTCGGCGTTTCGGTCATGCCCACTCCATTTTTTCATCAAAGGTGATTGAACACAGTCGCGATCAAAATGACAAATCTTTGGCCAAAGCATCTGCGCAAGGCTCCATAAACAGAAATCCCGAAAAGCGCGGGGCTTTTCGGGATTTGCCGGTTCGTCGTGATGTTCGACGCGATTGGGTTCTTTATTTTATCGCATTATCCGACGCAAAACCGCTTCGCACTTTTGCTGGAAATGCTCTAGAACTTCGACAGATCCTGATGGCGAGCCTTGATTTCGCGCACGGTCTGCGAGCTCGAGCGCATCACGATAGTATGCGTTTGGATGTAATCACGGGCGAATTTCACGCCAGAAAGCATGTTGCCGTCCGTCACGCCGGTGGCGGCGAAGAGCACGTCGCCTTTGGCCATTTCTTCCATCGTGTAGACCTTTTTGGGATCCGAGATGCCCATCTTCAGCGCACGGGCGACTTTCTCGTCCGTGTTCAACTGGAGACGGCCCTGCATCTGGCCGCCGATGCAGCGCAGAGCTGCCGCAGCCAGCACGCCTTCCGGTGCGCCGCCGATGCCGATATAAATGTCGATGCCGGTTTCATCCGGATTGGTCGTGTGCATCACGCCTGCAACGTCGCCGTCGCCAATCAGGCGGATTGCAGCGCCTGTCGCGCGCACTTCTTCGATCAGGCGTGCGTGGCGCGGGCGGTCCATGATGCAAGCCGTGATTTCATGCGGCTTTACACCCTTCGCCTTGGCGATGGAGTTGATGTTTTCCGTTGCGCTGGCGTCGAGATCGACAACGCCCTTCGGATAGCCCGGGCCAACGGCGATCTTTTCCATGTAGACGTCGGGCGCATAAAGCAGATTGCCCTTCTCGGCGATGGCGATGACCGCCAGCGAGTTCGGCAGGTTCTTCGCGCAGATCGTCGTGCCTTCCAGCGGATCGAGCGCGATATCGACATCCGGCCCCTGCTTGGTGCCGACTTCTTCACCGATATAGAGCATTGGCGCTTCGTCGCGCTCGCCTTCGCCGATCACCACAGTGCCGGAAATCGGCAGACGGTTCAGTTCCTGACGCATGGCGTCAACAGCAGCCTGATCGGCAGCCATCTCGTCACCACGCCCCCGCAGCCGCGCTGCTGCCACTGCTGCGCGTTCGGCTACACGGACCAGTTCCAGTGTGAGAATGCGATCCAGTCCGTGGGGGTGCTGCTCTGCGGTGTTGGCCATTTGAACAAGTCCTGAATTCGAATTGCGTTGATGCGCCACAAGGGGCGCCGTGCCGCGTTTATAGCGACAGTATGCGAACCTTTTGTCAAAGTCCCCGGTGCCCTGCAAGAGCCCGAAAGCTAAAAACTATGTGCGCTCAATTGCTTAATCGATTTAAGGACTACACGCTTCGTTGCATGTCATGGCCGGGCGTGAACTGGCCTGCGCAACATCATGGTGCAATCGGCCACGAATAATCATGGCAGATCGCACAGCGCGACACTCGATTTAGCCTGCGCGCTCGATACGTATCATCTGCGGCTTATCCACCAGATGGTCGTCCTTGAGGATCGCTTCCAGCGCTTTCTTGACGGCTGCTTCCGTCGTCTCATGCGTGACGAGGATGACAGTCTTGATGCCTTCCTGCTGCATGTCGCCCATCGGCGGACGCTGCACGATCGACTCAAGCGAAATGTCGTTTTCGGCCATGCGCTTGGCGATACCGGCAAAGGCGCCGATGCGGTCAAGAACCGTCAGACGAATAAAATAACCGCCCGCATGCTTGCGCATCTTGGCGCGCTTATAAGGCTGCAAGGCCTTGGCAGGCGTGCCGAAAACAGGACCATGCTGGAAGCCCGGACGGCTCTTGGCGATATCCGCGATATCGCCGATGACTGCGGACGCCGTCGCATTGCCGCCCGCACCCGGACCAGACAGAAGAAGCTCGCCCAGAAGATCGGTCTCGATGGCAACCGCATTGGTCACGCCATGCACCTGCGCAATCACCGACGAGGTTGGAACCATGGTCGGATGCACGCGCTGCTCAATGCCGGTATCGGTCTTCTGCGCCACCCCCAGAAGCTTGATGCGGTAACCCAGTTCATCGGCGGCGCGAATATCGGCGAGCGAAATATTGCTGATGCCTTCAAGATAAATATCGTCGGCAGCAATCTGCGTACCAAAGGCAAGGCTGGTCAACAGCGCAAGCTTGTGCGCCGTGTCGTTGCCTTCGATATCGAAAGTCGGGTCGGCTTCGGCATAGCCCAAACGCTGCGCGTCTTTCAGGCAGGCCTCGAACGAAATGCCCTCTTCCCACATCCGGGTCAGGATGTAGTTGCAAGTGCCGTTCATGATGCCATAGACGCGCGAAACCGTATTACCGGTCAGCGACTCACGCATCGCCTTGATGACCGGAATGCCACCGGCGACCGCCGCTTCGAAGTTGAGAAGAACGCCCTTGTCTTCGGCGATTTTCGCCAGAGCGACGCCATGGCGTGCCAGAAGCGCCTTGTTGGCGGTCACGACATGACGACCAGCGCGCAAAGCGGCTTCAACAGAAGCCTTGGCCGGGCCATCATCACCACCGATAAGCTCGACATAAACGTCGATATCGGCAGACTTGGCCAGTTCAACTGGATCGTCGAACCAGTCGATACCGTTCAGGTCAACGCCACGGTCACGCGAGCGATCTCGGGCGCTGACGGCGGTAATAGTCACCGGCTTACCGCATTGGCGGGTGAGCATTTCGGACTTGTCACGCAGGATACGCAACACTGAAGCGCCAACGGTGCCAAGCCCCGCAACGCCGATCCGCAATGCATCACTCATTATATCGACCTTCTGACTCTGATTGTGTGGATGTAGTGGATTTTTGGTAGGTGGGAGTTCTGGCCGCGCGCTTGTCACGGCCAGAAAGGAAGAACCCGGAATGGCGCTTAGCGGCGGCCTTCCAGCGGGATCACATTGTGCAGGTTTTCGTCCTTGGTGGCGAGGAAACGCTTGATGTTGCGCGCTGCCTGACGAATGCGATGTTCGTTTTCGACCAGAGCGATACGCACATAATCATCGCCGTGCTCGCCAAAGCCAATGCCCGGAGCAACGGCCACATCGGCCATTTCCACCAGTAGCTTGGAGAATTCGAGCGAGCCAAGAGCGCGGAAGCGTTCCGGGATCGGCACCCAGGCGAACATCGTCGCTGCTGGTGGCGGAACATCCCAGCCTGCACGGCTGAAGCTTTCAACCAGCACATCGCGGCGCTGCTTATACACATCGCGAACATAGGCAATGTCGGAACCGTCGCCGTTAAGCGCAGCGGTTGCCGCCACCTGGATCGGCGTGAATGCGCCGTAATCGAGGTAGGATTTCACACGCGTCAGAGCAGCAATCAGGCGTTCATTGCCGACCGCAAAGCCCATGCGCCAGCCCGGCATCGAGAATGTCTTCGACATGGAGGTGAACTCGACCGCAACATCCATGGCGCCCGGCACTTCGAGTACGGACGGGGGCGGATTGCCGTCAAAATAGATTTCCGAATAGGCCAGATCCGACAGGATGACGATGTCATGCTTGCGCGCAAAGGCCACGACATCCTTATAGAAGTCGAGCGTTGCCACATAAGCCGTCGGATTGGACGGGAAATTGAGGATCAGCGCAATCGGCTTTGGAATCGAGTGCTTCACGCCCCGCTCCAGTGCCGGGATGAAGTTGTCATCCGGCTTGGCCTGAATTGAACGGATCACGCCGCCCGACATGATGAAGCCGAAGGAATGGATCGGATAGGTCGGGTCCGGGCAAAGCACCACATCGCCCGGCGCCGTGATGGCCTGCGCCATGTTGGCGAAGCCTTCCTTGGAGCCAAGCGTGGCGACAACCTGCGTGTCCGGGTTGAGCTTCACGCCGAAACGGCGGGCATAATATTGCGCCTGCGCACGGCGCAGCCCCGGAATGCCCTTCGACGAGGAATAACGATGCGCGCGCGGGTCCTGAACAGCCTCGCACAGCTTGTCGACGATATTCTGCGGCGTCGGCAGATCGGGATTTCCCATCCCAAGATCGATGATGTCGGCCCCGCCCGCTCGCGCCGATGCCTTCAGGCGATTGACCTGTTCAAAGACATAAGGGGGCAAGCGACGGACTTTATGGAATTCTTCCGACATGATCCTGTTCCAAAAGGAGAGTTAACGATAGGACGCATTATTGCGCCGTGGGTGGAGCTATACACCTGTTATCGAATCGGGTCGAGACTTCTTGCCGCGCCGTTTCGAACGTGGCCTTCCGTGCCGATGAAGGGCTTATTCTTCCCCGGATTCGATCTGCTTCAGGGTAGCTTCCGATTCAGCCTGCGCTTGCTTGCGCATGGCCTCAGCCTGTGCGGGGGTAAAACCGCCGCCAGACGTTCTCGATGCCGCAAGACGCGTGCGATCGGAATCGAGTTTTGCAGTCATCTGCTGCTTTTCTTCCGGTGTGATCTGCTCGGTTGCAGCCTTCGGCATACGACCGAATGTCGGATAGACGCCGGTGCGCAATGCGCCTTCCTGCGGAACGCCCTGAAATTCCTTCCCACCGGCACAGGCAGTGAGCATCGCTGCGGCGGTTAATGCCAGCATGAGATGGGCGATCTGCCGCGTGCTCTTGGTCATATGTCTGATCCCGGTTCTGCCGTTGAGGCTGCCGCACAAGTCGCGACAGAATATACTTCCGAAGGGATAGCACCAAGTCGATGCATTATGTCAACAAGCGATTGGCCCAATTCCGACATTTGGCCTGCCGAAGCCGCTTATTTCGATAGGAGCAGCGCTCTGATCCTCAAAAGATTACACAAAGTAATATTTCGTTACTAACGGGTTAATCCTTAACCCCACGGAATAATGCATAGTGCCTGTCGTATAAAATGCACTTCGATAGTTGCCTTCACGGCATAAAAAACTTAAAAATTGGCAACAATTGCAGATCAGGTGATTTGCACACTGCTAAAATTGGCTCACTGAGAAACTGGGAAAGCCACTTTAACGCATTGATATAATGGAGTTTGTTTCCCTAAGCTTCTATTGGGCTTTGACAGGGGACTGTGGGAGAAATCACTTTTGTGATTGGTTCCACCCACACGGGAGAGCCGATCTCCCGAAACCAGGTGGGTTCGGACACGTCCGGTTCGCCAAACTGGTCAGGGAAATCGAGCTGGAGCGGACTATTGAAATTTGTACCTTCTGCGCACCGGACAACCGGCCGACTACTTTCAGGCAGCGTGGCTTTGCTCGCGCTTCTGGTGTCGTCCTGTACATCGACGGGGACCGGTCCTGACGGCAAGCCACTGCAGATGACGGCCAATGGCTCGATGCTGACCGAGACGCTGCAAAGTGCTGCCGACCAGACTGTCGCCGCCGAAGCTGGCGCAGAAGCAAAGACCGCAGAGACAAAGACGGAAGAAAAGCCCGGCGAGGCCAAACAGGTCGCAGCCGCTGCAACGGCGGCCAATCCTAGCGCTACATCTGCCGCCTCCCCGGCCAAAGAGAATGCGAAAAATGCAGCCGCGACCGCAACTGCGGAAAACGCGGCAACCGAAGCGCAGCCAACCCAAGTGGCAGCGGCGGCACCGGAAAAGAAGAGCAATTCGCTGTTCGGCTTGTTTGGCGGAAGTGGTTCCAGCGAATCGAAGCCAGCCGAAGCGACCGAACAGCCAGCCGCAACGGCCAGCGCCGAGAAGCCCAAGGCTGAGACCGCTGAAGCAAAGCCTGCAACCGAGGCCGAAGCGCCTGCCGTTGAAGTCGCGAAGGCGAACGAGCCGGAAGCCGCCAAACCGGCCCAGCCGGAAAAGCCGGTTCAGGTCGCTTCGCTTTTCGGCACACCGAAGAATGCCAATGCCTATGCGACACCTCAGCGCCCGACCGCATCGCAGGGCAGCATCTCGCGGCTTTTCTCCGACGAATCGGCCAATTCACGTTCCGACCGTACCGAGAACAAGAAGCTGGCGATGGCAAAGCCTGTCTCGCCTGCCGTGAAGCATGAGTATAATTATACATTGCCAGGTGTGCGCGCGAATGGCGGCATCGAGATCAAGCATCGCAATAGTCTCTATGACGACACCGACATTGATGCGAACGAATATGATGATTCTCCCAATGTCACGCTTGCTTCGGCGCCCGGCCTCGCCCGGCTCGCGCCGAACGGCCTGAAGGTGCAGCGCCAGACCGTGGATGTTGCCTGCCTCAAGCCACAGCTCGTCGCCATGCTGAAGACCATGGAACGGCACTTCCGCCGCCCGGTCATGGTGACGTCTGGCTATCGCAGCCCGTCCTATAACCGCAAGGTCAACGGCGCACGCAAATCGCTCCATATGATCTGTGCCGCAGCCGATATTCAGATCGATGGTGTTTCCAAGTGGGAAATGGCCCGCTTTGCGCGATCAATGCCGGGACGCGGCGGCGTCGGCACCTATTGCCATACGTCATCCGTCCATGTGGATATCGGGCCGGAACGCGACTGGAACTGGAAATGCAAGGGCTGATCTGAACCTCTGCGCCCCAATTCTCTTGAATGAACAGGCTGGCCCCATTGGAGCCAGCCTTTCTTTTTGTCATCGATTTCAAAGCCATAGCCTGGAAATCCACAGGCTGCGTCCTACGGAATAGGTGCTTATGCGACTTTTTTCAGAAAACTGATTTTAGGGGGTTGCGAGTCAGCATCGACCTGAATATAAGCCCACTCACACCAGCAACAGGCGCCCATCGTCTAGCGGTTAGGACAGCGCCCTTTCACGGCGCAGACAGGGGTTCGATTCCCCTTGGGCGTACCACTTGCTGGTTTTTCTTTTTCCCGACATATCAAAGCTTTAGCGCTCCGAGAGCGGTCCTTCGCGCGCCGTTTTGCACCATCTGAATTTATTTCACAGATGCTGAAAAAAGGGGCTTGCATGTCTGAATTATCCTGACTATAAGCGCCCCACACCAGCAGGCGCCCATCGTCTAGCGGTTAGGACAGCGCCCTTTCACGGCGCAGACAGGGGTTCGATTCCCCTTGGGCGTACCACTTGCTGGGTTTTCTTTTCCCGAAAAATTGATGGAATTAATACTGGTCGTTCTCCCAGTATGTTGCTACGCGCAGCTGCACCCATTTCGCAATTCAAAGGGAAATTACTGCGTATGTCGCAAGCTACAGCCATCGTTCCCACCGCCCATGCCAGCCGTTATCTGCAGCAGCTCTGCAAACACTGGGCGCATAAGTTTGCCGTCGAATTCACACCCGAACACGGCCAGATCGATCTCGGCGACGACCGGCTGGTGATTCTCGACGCCGATGCGGAAAAACTGACCACCACCGTGAAGACCTCAGCCGAAAATCTCGACCGGCTTCAGGACGTCGTGGTCAATCACATCGTCCGCTTTGCCTTCCGCGAGGAACTGGTGTTCAACTGGCAGCAGACGCAGGCCTAAGAGCCGCCATTTACCTTATCCGCAAATTGCCTGCAAAATGCCCGGAATAGCCATTATCGCATCACATTCCGGGCTCATTCACCCGCGACATTCCTCACAACTTCAAGCGACCGATTTGATGGGGAAAGATATGATGACCAGCGAAACCAGAACCACCCTCACCTTTCTCGGTGCAGGCTTTGTCGCCGCAGCAATGGCGCTTGGTGCGGATCTGAGCTGGGCAGATGTTATCAAGGCTCTTTTCTGAAACGAGCGATAACAAGCAACGATTGTGCTTTTGACTTTTTGCGGCGTTAGGCGGACAAACATTTCGCCATTCCGTCCAAACTGTTCAGAAAGCTTTATGTTATTCCCAACACCCCTTGTCTCCGGCAGGCTCGAACGCCGCTATAAAAGATTTCTCGCAGACGTAACGCTCGACGATGGCCGCTTCATTACGGCGGCAGTGCCCAATACCGGCTCCATGCTCGGCCTGACGACGCCCGGCTCTCGCGCCTGGCTCAGCGTTTCCGATGCGCCCCACCGCAAATATGCCCACACGCTGCAGATCATCGAAGCTGACGGCACTTTGGTCGGCGTCAACACCGGGTTGCCGAACAGAATCGCCGAAGAGGCGATACTCGCCGGTCTCATTCCGAGCCTCGGCGGCTATGCCAGCCTCAAGCGTGAGCAGAAATACGGACAGAATTCCCGCATCGACATTCTGCTCGACGAAGGTGCCCTGCCCCGCGCCTACGTGGAAGTCAAAAACGTGCACTTCACCCGCACGGCTGGCCTTGCGGAATTTCCCGATACGGTGACCGCGCGCGGGACAAAACATCTCAATGAGCTGGCCGACAGTGTTGCCGCTGGTCATCGTGGTGTGATGTTGTTTATTATCCAGCGAAGCGATTGCAGCAAATTCAGCATTTCCGGCGATCTCGACCCTGTATATGCACGCGCTTTTGAGCGCGCCGTCGCATCCGGGGTTGAGGCATGGGCCGTTCGATGCCACATAACGGACAAAAGCATTGTCGCCACCGAGCTGGTGCCAATTGAATAGACAAAGACGGATCTAGTAATGGTAACTTATATCGAAGCGACAAGCGCCCCCATGAAATATACCGGCCAGATCAGGCTTTATGGCCCGGACGCCTTCGAGGCGATGCGCAAGGTGTGCAACCTGACCGCACGCTGCCTCGATGCGCTGAACGACATCGTGAAGCCCGGCGTGACCACCAATGAAATCGACCGCTTCGTTTTCGAATTCGGCATGGATCAAGGCGCCTTCCCGGCGACGCTCAACTATCGTGGCTATACCAAATCGACCTGCACGTCGATCAACCACGTTGTCTGCCATGGCATCCCGAACGACAAGCCACTGCGCGAAGGCGATATCGTCAATATCGACGTGACCTATCTGCTCGACGGCTGGCATGGCGATTCCAGCCGTATGTATGCGGTGGGCGAGATCAAGCGCGCTGCCGAACGTCTGTTGGAAGTCACCTATGAAAGCCTGTTGCGCGGCATTGCGGTCGTCAAGCCGGGCGTGAAGACCGGCGCTATCGGCGCTGCAATCCAGACCTATGCCGAAGGCGAGCGCTGCTCCGTGGTGCGTGATTTCTGCGGCCATGGCGTTGGTCAGCTTTTCCACGACGCGCCGAATATCCTTCATTACGGCACGCCGAACGAAGGCGTGGAAATCAAGGAAGGCATGATCTTCACCATTGAGCCGATGATCAATCTCGGCAAGCCGCATGTAAAAGTGCTGGCGGACGGCTGGACTGCCGTGACGCGTGACCGCTCGCTGACCGCCCAGTATGAACATACGGTTGGCGTTACCAAGGACGGCTGCGAAATATTCACATTGTCACCGGCCAATATGTTTGGCCCGGCATCAATGCGATAAAACTGAAACTATAGTCTCATCTGTTTTTGCGGGGGTTTAAACAGAATGACAAGGAAGACGGATAGACCGGGGAGCTACAACATTCCCGGTTTCAGCGACACGCTCCAGCTGACGCCGAAAGTGGCGAAGCAGCCGCATCACGTCGGCCACCGGGATCGCCTGAAGCAACGCTTTCAGACCGCGCCCGATGCGCTTGCCGATTATGAACTGCTTGAACTCCTGCTCTTTCGCGTTATCCCGCGTGCGGATACCAAACCCATCGCAAAGGCCTTGCTGACCCGCTTCGGCACGCTTGCGGAAGTGCTCGGCGCTTCCGAAACGCTCATCGCCGAAGTACCGGGCGCGGGCCCCTCCGTGGCGCGCGACCTCAAGATCATAGAAGCCGTTTACAAACGCAGTGCGCGCAGCAAGGTTATGAAGCGCGAGGTTTTCACAGTCTGGGAAAAGGTGATCGACTACTGCGCTGCCGCCATGGCGCATGAGACACGCGAACAATTCCGCATTCTGTTTCTGGACAAGAAGAATCGGCTCATTGCCGATGAGGTACAGCAGCGAGGCACGGTCGACCATACGCCGGTCTATATACGGGAAGTGGTTCACCGGGCGCTGGAGCTTGCGGCAACGGCGATCATTCTCGTCCACAATCACCCTTCAGGCGATCCATCGCCGTCGCGACCCGACATCGAGATGACACATGCGTTGATTGCGGCTGCCAAACCTTTGAAAATCGCGGTGCACGACCACATCATTGTCGGCAAGGAAAAATGCATCAGCTTCAGAAAGCAGAACCTGATGTGAAGCCGTCAGGGCTGGCCTGTTGGAGATCGTTACCACTTGTTAAGCATAGTGCGAAGAATGGCTGTGCGACGGGTGGAATTCGCTCGAATTTTCTTAAATTTAGTCACAATCACCCAACAGAAGGCAACCGAACCGAAGACGGGAAGGCCCGTCTTTGCCAAACAGATCTTGCATATTTTCCATCAGCGTTCCGGATGGGAAAACGGAGTATAAAATGTTGAAGCGTACCTTTACCGCAGTGGCGCTCAGCGCCAGCATCATGGCCATCGCAGCCCCGGCATTCGCTGCCGATATGATGGGTTCGAACGATTATTCCTACAACGAGCCGGTTGCCGAAGGCCCGCACGACTGGTCCGGCAATTATGTCGGCGCACAGGTCGGTGCATCGTCCTCGAAGATCCCCGGCCCGTTTACGAATCGCGCTGGTGTGCTCGGTGGCGTTGTCGCCGGTAAGAACATCCAGAGCGGCAATTTCGTCGTTGGCGGTGAAGTCGAAGCCAATTTCGCGGAAGCCGAACACCGCATCGGTAATGGCGGCAGCCTCCAGCAGTCTTGGAACACCAATGCCAAGGTCAAAGCCGGTTACGCCTTCGACAAGACGCTGGTTTATGGCACTCTCGGCTATGGCGCAACGCGCTTCAAGGCGAAGGACAACACCACGTCAGGTCCAGGCTGGGAAGGCGGCGCGCTGGTTGGTGCTGGCGTCGAACAGGCCCTGACCGGCCCGCTTTCGGTGAAGGCTGAATACGACTTCCAGCGTTTCGGCGACGTGAAGTCTGAGGTCAACGGCGTTTCGCAGCGCAACAACCTCAAGAACCACGCCATCAAGGCCGGTCTGAACTATCGCTTCTAAAGCGATATAAGCCCTATACCGTTTCTGCATAAGGCAATTCCATTTTTGCACAAGGGCTGCGGGTCAACCGTAGCCCTTTCTTTTTGCACCGATTTCTTTGCTTTCAAAAGAGTTCGTCCGCTTTCGTATCTCTTGACTCCGGCACCGGCTCCTATCTTATAGGGATGTGCGATTGGGGATTAGGCGCGTGGCTATTGTGTTTAAATTTTATGCAAATATGCCGATACAAATTCTTCCCGTTGCGTGATTTTATTTAATCGAGTGCTAAAACAACGCTTTATCACTCAGCCAGGAAGATAGCATGCAGCGTGTTTTCGATGGGCATAACGATGTCCTTCTGAGGCTCTGGGAAAACTCCAGAAACGGCGACGATCCCATCCGGGAATTCATCGACGGAACGCAAACCGGCCACATTGATGCGCCGCGCTCCCGCAAAGGCGGTCTCGCTGGCGGCATTTGCGCCATCTATGTGCCGTCCGGCCATCATATCGAACTTGGCAAACCCGACGCCAATGGCCATTACGACACGCCGCTTTCTCCGCCGCTCAAGCGCCCTCCTTCCCTCGACATCGCCATCGAAATCGCATCCATCGCACTCCGCCTTGAAGAAGCTGGCGCGTGGAAACTGTGCCGCAATGGCCGCGAGCTCGATGAAACGCTGAACAGCGACACCTTTGCCGCCGTTCTGCACATGGAAGGCTGCGAGGCGATTGACGCCGATCTTGCCGCGCTCGATGTCTTCTACGCGCTTGGCCTGCGTTCGCTTGGCCCTGTGTGGAGCCGCAACAATATTTTCGGTCACGGCGTGCCCTTCTCTTACCCGATGAACCCGGATACCGGTCCCGGTCTCACGGAAGCGGGCAAGCGTCTCGTCAAGGCGTGCAACCGCAAGGGTATTCTGATCGATCTCGCCCATATCACCGAGCAAGGCTTCTGGGATGTGGCTGAACTCAGCGACCAGCCGCTGATCGCCAGCCACTCCAATGCCCATGCCCTGACGCCCGTGGCCCGGAATCTGACGGACAAGCAGCTGGATGCCATCCGCGAAAGCAAGGGGCTTGCGGGTCTCAACTACGCCACCACCATGCTGCGCGCCGATGGCAAGGAAGATGCCAACACGCCGATGTCCGATATGGTTCGCCACATCGATTACATGGTTGACCGCATGGGGATCGACTGCGTGGCGCTCGGTTCCGATTATGACGGCGCGACCATCCCAGCCGAAATCTCCGATGCCGCCGGAACGCAGAACCTCGTCACGGCCTTGCGAGAGGCCGGATATAACGATGAGGAACTGGCGAAGCTTTGCCGGGACAACTGGATCAGGGTTCTGAAACAGGCATGGCACGAAGCCTGAGATACAAATACAATTCAACAAAATCCCAACAAAAATACAGAAAGGGAACTCAATCATGATGCATTTCGGACGTTTTCGCATCCTCGCCGCTGGTGCAGCACTTGCTGCCGTTATGGCTGCCAATCCGGCCCTGTCGGCCACGCCAGCCGACACGCTCGTCCAGGCATGGGCGATTGATGACACCATCACGCTCGACCCGGCAGAATCCTTCGAACTCAGCCCGGCTGAATTCATCGGTAATGCCTATGACATGCTCGTTCGCCTCGACATCAACGACACGTCGAAAGTCGTGCCGGGCGTGGCGGAAAGCTGGACCGTTTCCGACGACGGCCTGACCTACACGTTCAAGCTGAAAAAGGACATCAAGTTCGCTTCCGGCAACCCGATTACCTCTGCTGACGTGGCTTATTCCTTCGAACGCGCCGTGCGTCTGGACAAGAGCCCGGCCTTCATCCTGACCCAGTTCGGCCTGACCAAGGATAATGTCAACGAAAAGGCGAAAGCCGTAGACGACACGACTTTCGTCTTCACCGTGGACAAGCCATACGCACCAAGCTTCGTGCTGAACTGCCTGACCGCGACCGTCGCCGCAGTCGTCGACAAGAAGCTTCTCGAAGAGCATGCCGCAAAGGTCACACCGACCGACGACTACAAATACGACACCGACTATGCCAATGCATGGCTGAAGACCAAGTCGGCAGGCTCCGGTCCGTTCGCGATCCGTGAATGGCGCGCCAATGAAGTCGTCATTCTGGAACGCAACGACAATTATTACGGCGAAAAGGCCAAGCTGAAGCGCGTTTTCTATCGTCACGTCAAGGAAAGCGCGACACAGCGCCTGATGCTTGAATCGGGTGACGTCGATGTGGCGCGTAATCTGGAACCCGGCGACTACGAAGCCGTTCAGAAAAACGACAAGCTGACGACGACCAGCGCCGCGAAGGGTACGGTCTACTATATCAGCCTCAACCAGAAGAACGAGAACCTAGCCAAGCCGGAAGTTCGCGAAGCGTTCAAATATCTGGTCGATTATGATGCAATCGGTTCGACCCTCATCAAAGGCATTGGCGAAATCCGCCAGACCTATCAGGCTAAGGGCGTTCTGGGCGCGCTCGATGCTGCACCCTACAAATACGACGTTGCAAAGGCGAAGGAACTTCTCGCCAAGGCAGGTCTGAAGGACGGTCTTTCCGTGACCTTCGACGTGCGCAACACGCAGCCGGTGACCGGCATTGCCGAATCCTTCCAGCAGAGCGCTGCTCAGGCTGGCGTGAAGATCGAAATCATCCCGGGCGATGGCAAGCAGACCCTGACCAAATATCGTGCGCGTAACCACGACATGTATATCGGCCAGTGGGGCATGGACTATTGGGATCCGAATTCCAATGCCGAAGCTTTCACGAGCAATCCGGATAATAAGGACGACGCCGCCAACAAGACGCTTGCGTGGCGCAACGCCTGGGACATTCCTGAGCTGACCAAGCAGACGCAGTCTGCTCTTCTGGAACGCGACAACGAAAAGCGCGCCGAGATCTACAAGAAGCTTCAGCAGGAAGCGCTCGACCAGAGCCCGTTCGTGATGCTGTTCCAGCAGATCGAAACAGCCGGTATCGCGGGCAATGTGAAGGGTTACAAGCTCGGCCCGACCTTCGACTCCAATCCGCTGGTAAACATCACCAAGGAATAGTCGGCCAAGCCTCGGCGCATGAATGTGCCTAACCGGCTTTAAAACAAGGAGATGGAGCGGTTTTCTGAATCAAAAAGGAAAGCCGCTCCAGAGCTTTTTTCAAGCAAAGATGATCGAGCGTCAGACCGGACCCTGTTCTGAACGCACTCATCATCGGAAGCGGTCAAAACATTGAGTAACACTGAAACCACCAAAAAGGTTAGGCGAGCGCCGCGGCGTTCATCGGCCCTTGCCGCGTCGATAGCCAGTTTTCTGGTCATCGTCGTCACGACCTATCTGGGCCTTTTGGCCGTAACATTCTTCATCGGTCGCGTCGTGCCGATTGACCCTGTGCTGGCCATCGTCGGCGACCGCGCGCCTGCGCATGTCGTCGCCCGCGTGCGCGAGGAAATGGGCTTCAATTTGCCCTATTACCAGCAGTTCTTTCTTTACGTGAAAGGCGTGCTGCAAGGCGATTTCGGCACTTCGGTGCTCACGACCAATCCGGTCATGACCGACATTCGCCGCGTATTCCCGGCCACGATGGAACTGGCCACACTCGGCACGATCATCGGCGCCGTGTTCGGCATTCCGCTCGGCGTGCTCGCAGCCGTCAAACGCGGCAGCATCATTGACCAGATCGTGCGCGTTATCGGCCTTGTCGGTTACTCCGTGCCGATCTTCTGGCTCGGCATGCTTGCGCTGCTGATCTTCTATGCCCGTCTCGGCTGGACCTCCGGTCCCGGACGCATCGACATTACATTCGAATACACGTTCACGCCGATCACCGGCTTCTACCTGATCGACGCGATCCTTCAGCGCGACTGGCCAGCCCTCAAGGATATTGTCTCCCACCTTATCCTGCCATCGGCACTGCTTGGCTATTTCTCGCTTGCCTATATCAGCCGCATGACGCGTTCCTTCATGCTCAACGAGCTTGATCAGGAATATATCGTCGCGGCGCGCGCCAAGGGCATTTCGGAAACCCGCATCATCTGGGGCCACGCTTTGCGCAATGCCGCCGTGCCGCTGGTGACCGTGATTGCGCTTTCCTATGCCGGGCTTCTGGAAGGTTCGGTTCTGACCGAAACCATCTTCTCCTGGCCGGGCCTTGGTCTCTACATCACCAATTCGCTACAAAACGCTGATATGAATGCCGTTCTCGGTGGCACCATTGTTATCGGGTCGGTCTTTATCGCGCTCAACCTCGTGTCCGATCTTCTCTATCGGCTTCTCGATCCAAGGACGCGCGCACGATGAGCCAAATGACAGATAATTCCAACCTCTCTTGGCGTGAATGGCTGCTTACCGAGCGGCCCCAGTCACGTACGCAGGCCCGCCTCGGTCGCGCCTATATGGTCTGGCGGCGGTTCACCGCCAACAAGCTGGCCGTTCTCGGCCTCCTGATCATCATCGGACTGCTGGTCGTTGCAGCGCTCGCCGATGTGCTGGCGCCGCATTCGCCGGTTGTCGGCGATCTGGCCAATGCCCGCCTGCTGCCGCCGGGAAGCCCCGGCTATCTGCTCGGCACCGACGATCAGGGTCGCGATATTCTTTCGCGCCTCATTCACGGTTCCCGCCTGACGCTCTATGTCGTGCTGCTGGTTGCGATCATTGCGGCCCCAATCGGCCTGCTGGTCGGCACAGTGGCCGGTTATGCGGGCGGCTGGGTCGATGCCGTGCTGATGCGCATCACCGACATCTTCCTGGCCTTCCCGAAACTCATTCTGGCGCTTGCCTTCGTGGCGGCGCTGGGACCGGGCATCGAAAACGCCATCATCGCCATCGCGATCACCTCATGGCCGCCTTATGCGCGCATCGCGCGCGCCGAAACGCTGACGGTGCGCAATTCCGACTATATTTCGGCGGTCCGCCTGATGGGTGCTTCGCCGATCCGCATTGTCGTGCGCCACATCATGCCGCTTTGCACCTCGTCGCTGATCGTCCGTGTGACACTCGACATGGCGGGCATCATTCTAACGGCAGCGGGCCTGGGCTTCCTCGGCCTCGGCGCACAGCCGCCACTGCCGGAATGGGGCGCGATGATCGCATCGGGTCGCCGTTTCATCCTCGACCAATGGTGGGTTGCCGCCATGCCCGGCATTGCGATCCTGATCGTCAGCCTCGGCTTCAACCTGCTGGGCGATGGTCTGCGCGATGCGCTTGATCCGCGGGGTAACAACCAATGAAGCCGCTTCTGACAGTAGAAGACCTGCGCGTCACCTTCCCGACGCGCACGGGGGCCATCGAGGCTGTCCGTGGTGTCAGCTTTGAGCTGGGCCGCGAACGCCTTGGCATCGTTGGCGAATCCGGTTCAGGCAAGTCCCAGACCGGGCGCGCCATCATGGGTCTGACGCCACTCCACGCGCAGATTACGGCCAAGACGCTTAATTTCGACGGCATCGATCTCCTCAACATTTCGGCCCGTGAACGCCGCTCCTTACGCGGCGGCCGCATCGCCATGGTGTTGCAGGACCCGAAATATTCGCTCAATCCTGTGATGACCATCGGCAAGCAGATTGCCGAAACGCTGAAAGCGCACGGCAAATACAGCAGCGGAGAAATTCGCACGCGCTCGATGGCCATGCTGGAAGCGGTGCAGATTCGCGATCCGGAACGCGTCATGAAACTCTATCCGCACGAGGTTTCGGGCGGGATGGGCCAGCGCGTGATGATCGCCATGATGCTCGTGGCCGAGCCGGAACTGCTGATTGCCGACGAACCGACTTCGGCGCTCGACGTGACGGTGCAGCTCGAAGTGCTGGGCATTCTCGACAAGCTGGTGGCCGAACGCGGCATGGGGCTGATCTTCGTCAGCCATGACCTGCGCCTTGTTTCGTCCTTCTGCGACCGCGTCATCGTGATGTATGCGGGCCGCATCGTCGAAGAGATCGCGGCCAAGGATCTTGCCAATGCGAAACATCCCTATACGCAAGGATTGCTGAACTGCATGCCGAAAATCGGAGCCGACCGCCATCCTCTGCCCACCTTGCAGCGTGAGGAGGCCTGGAAGCTATGAGTACGGCACCAGCACTGAGCGTCGACAATATTGATGTCTATTTCGACCATTTCCATGCGTTGAAGTCGGTCAGCGTCCATGTGGCGCAGGGCGAATCCTATGGTCTCGTCGGCGAATCCGGTTCGGGCAAGTCCACACTTCTGCGCGCAGTCGCGGGGCTTGCGCCGATTGACGATGGCGAAATCCGTATCGACGGCGCACCTCTCAAGACACCACGCGACAAGGCCTTCTATCGCAAGGTGCAGATGGTGTTTCAGGACCCTTATGGCTCCCTGCATCCGCGCCAGACGGTGGACCGGCTTTTGCTGGAACCGCTCGCCATTCATGGTGTCGGCGATGCCGAACAGCGCATCGTGCGCGCATTGGATGAAGTGGGGCTCGGCTCGGGCTTCCGCTTCCGCTATCCGCACCAGCTTTCGGGCGGTCAGCGCCAGCGCATCGCCATTGCCCGCGCATTGATCGTGGAACCGAGCATTCTGCTGCTCGACGAACCAACTTCGGCGCTCGACGCATCGGTACAGGCGGAAGTGCTGAACCTGCTTGAACAGGTTCGCCGTGACCGCAACCTCACCTTCATCATGGTGAGCCACGATCTTGGTGTCGTCACCCATATGTGCGACCGCCTTGCAGTGATGCGCAACGGCGAAGTGGTTGAACAATTACAGGCTGGCGATCTCGTCACCGGCAATATTCACGCCGACTATACCAAAAACCTGATGCGCGCGAGTGAAGGTTTCCGGCGCTGAAACCAGCCGCATGACACAACAAAAAGGGGACCTTTCGGTCCCCTTTTTTATTCCTCAGAAGCTTTGCGGGCATTGTCCCCGTCCTGGCCGCGCCGCCAATAGGCGACAATCAGCTGGCGATTCTTCGGAACGTTACGCTCCTTGCGCATATAGCTGCGAATATTGCGGAAGGCATTGAACTCGCAACCCGCCCAGACATAAATGTCTTCCTCGCCTTCCGGCAGTTCGACCGCGCGCACCGCATCCTGCAACAGCGTGGTGGTGCCAGCTTCGGCGCCATTGCGGTTCAGCCATTGCACATCGAGATTCGCACGCGAGACAAGCTTCTGTTCCTCGGCCTGATCGCCGATTTCAATGCGCACAACGGCCTTTGCATCTTCAGGCAGTCGTTCGAGAATGCGCCCGATGGCGGGCAGCGCGGTTTCGTCGCCTGCGAGCAGATACCATTTGGCATCGCCTGCATCGCCACCGCCCGGACCAGTCATGCCGACAATATCGCCCGGCTTGGCGTTAAGCGCCCAACCCGAACCCGGAGCGTCGCAATCATCACCATGCACAACCATGTCGATATCGACCCAGCCCGCTTCAGGATCGATATTGCGGATGGTATAGACACGGGTTGCAAGCTTGGCATCGCCTTCCGGCCATGCCGGACGCCCGTCCTCACCCGTCACCGGCCATTGTGGCTTTGCCAGCCCCTTTGGCGGGAACAGAAGGCGGATATGCAGCCCGGTATGCGAAAACCGCTGGAGGTTGTCGCCTTTCAGGCGCACGCGACGCATATGCGGCGTGACATTGGACACCGCCACCACCTGCATTTCGCGGAAGTAAGGCAGCGGCAGTCCCGCCGCGCCATCGCCCTGCCAGATGATTTTCGGCGTGGGGCTGCCCTTCTCCAGAAATTCCAGCACATGCTCAGCGATGGAATATTTCATATAGGCAAGGCCGGTCTCATCATCGCTTTTGACATCGACGCTGACCGTCTCGTTATCCCATTGAACATCGGCCTGACCGAAGCTCAAAACGAGTTTCGCATGCGTCTCGTCACGCTGCACATCAGCATGTTCGACGAAATGATCGAGCAGTTGATTGACGATGTGACCAGCATTGGTCAGCGTGAAACGGGTATTGGCGTTGAGTTCGGACACGACCCATCCTCCATCGGATGAAATGATGCGTCAGCCTTACCCGAATATAAGATGACAATTCAAGTCATCATTTGTCTTTGATCGCGCAATATAGCGTGACAGGCAGTGCCTGCCGCCATACATCGAACGAGCCAAGCGCACCGGCTTGTGCCACGGAAAGCCGCACGAGTTCTCCGCCAAAGCGCTGCCGCCAGCCGAAAAGCTGCATTTCGCTTTGCAAGGTCACGGCATTCGCAACCAGCCGTCCGCCGGGTTTCAGTGCATCCCAACAGGCTTGCAACACGCCTTCATCCGTGACGCCGCCACCGATGAAAATCGCGTCCGGCGTTTCCAGTCCTGCGAGAGCGCCCGGCGCTTCACCGGAAACGATCTGCAAACCGGGTACGCCCAGCGCATCGCGATTGCGGGCGATCATGCCTTGCCGCTCTTCATGCGCCTCGATGGCGATGGCACGACAGGAAGCATGGGTGCGCATCCACTCGATACCGATGGAGCCGCACCCCGCGCCGACATCCCACAGAATTTCGCCAGGCAGCGGCGCCAGCCGCGACAGTGTCACGGCGCGAATATCGCGCTTCGTCAGTTGACCATCATTTTCGAAGGCTTCATCAGGCAGGCCTATCACGCTGGGAAGAATTTTCGCATCCGGCTCTGCAATGCATTCCACGGCGACGACATTCAGATCGGCACCGGCGGGAACTGTCCATGCACCTGCAATACCGCGCTTATGCGTTTCTTTGGGGCCACCCAGATGTTCCAGCACATCGATGCGGCTTGATCCAAAACCGCGTGCCGCCAGCATCGTTGCGATTTTTTCAGGCGTGGTGCCGTCATTGCTGAGGATCAGCAATTTGATGCCGGGCAGAATATGCTTTGCCAGCACGTCCAGCGGACGCCCGTGCACGCTGAGGCAACACACGTCCTGCAGCGACCAGCCCATACGCGCCGCAGCCAGCGAAAATGACGACGGATAAGGCAAGACAAGCATTTCATCCGGAGAAAAATGCCGGGTCAGCGAAGCGCCCATGCCGTAATGCATCGGATCGCCGCTGGCCAGAACCACGACTGACTTGCCGCGCTCGGCAGCAATCATCGGAAAAGCATCATCGAAGGGCGAAGGCCATGCAATCTGCCGGGCACCGGGTGTTTCACCGATGAGCCCCAAATGCCGCTTGCCACCAAAAATCAAATCAGCCGAAGCAAGGGCCTGCCGCGCAGTCTCGCCAAGCCCATTCAAACCGTCTTCGCCGATGCCGATGACCGTCAGCCAGCAAGCCATGCTCTTTGCTCCGTTTTCTTCGTTCGTAGGGTGCGACGGTGACAAGCGCAAGTCCCAAAGGCGGTTCCTACTTTCCGGCCCGGCACGGGCGGCGTATAAGGCAATCATGTTGAACCAGCAGACCACCGCGACAAAGATCGAACCGTTTGACAGGCGAAATGCCTGTCCGGGCCTGTCGCGCATGGTTATGGCGCTCGACGGTGCCATTGCGCGCATCAAACTGCCGCTCGGACGGCTCACCGCCGATCAGGCTTTTGCGCTGGCCGAGATTGCCGAAAAATTCGGTCCCGGCGCTGTGGAACTTTCGATTCGCTCCAATATCCAGCTGCGCGCCATCGCGCCTGAGAACTGGGAACAAGCAGTCACAGCACTTTATCAAGCAGGTTTTGGTGCCGATAACCCCGCTGCGGATGACATTCGCAACGTCATGGTCAGCCCCACATCCGGTATAGACCGCGATCAAGCTTGCGATGTCACGCCGCTAGCGCGGCAATTGCTGGCAGCGCTTGAGAACAACGCCGACCATCATGCGCTGTCGCCAAAATTCTCGTTCCAGATCGATGGCGGCGAAGCTTGCGCCATGATTGCTCATCCGGGTGACATTTGGCTATCCGCAACAGATGACGGTCGTATTTTTGCTTTCGGCTTTGCTTCGTCGCCCGATGGAACCGCATTGGGAAGCGTGGAAATCGATGATGCGCTGCCCTTTATAGAAGCAGCGCTGCGATTATTTCTTGCCCACTCCAAAGGCGCGGCGCGAATGAAGCAACTCTTCGAAACCCTTGCTGTCGAAGAGTTTTTGAAAGAACTGATTGCCAGCCTTCCGTTTCCGGTCGTTTCCGCTGCCAATTGGCAACGGCGGCAACCCCGCCCATGCGCCCATCTGGGAGCCCACGTTCAGGTTGACGGACGGCTCTACATCGGCGCCATGCCGCTTCTGGGGCGGCTCGATACGACGCAACTGCGGGCACTCGGTGCCCTTTCACAAAAGGTCAGCGGCGGGGAAATCCGCCTGACGCCTTGGCTGGGCGTGATCCTGCCAAATGTCGATGCAGCACATTGCGACAAAGTTCTCCGGCAATTGCATACGCTCGGCCTTGCGACCGATGCGCAGGCACCGCAATCACGACTGCGCAGTTGTACCGGGTCAAAGGGTTGCGCCTCTGCCCTCTCCGACACACAGACCGACGCGAGAGAACTGGCCTCGCTCCTTGACGTCGATAGCCCGGACGCGGTCCATCTCACTGGCTGCGCCAAGTCCTGCGCCGCGCTTGCGCCGCTTCCGCACACGCTTCTGGCGCGCGCTCCGGGCCGCTACGATGTCTTTTTTGCAGACAAGGCTGGACCATCCCGTTTCGGGCGGCTATTGGCGACTGACGTGACTATTGACGCTGCCGCGCGCCTTCTCAACTCACCAGAGCGGAAACCATGATTGATTACATTCGCGACGGGCAGGCCATCTATGACCGCTCCTTCGCCATCATCCGCGCCGAGGCGGATCTGAGCCGCATCCCTGCCGATCTCGAAAAACTCGCCGTGCGCGTCATCCATGCTTCAGGCATGGTGGATGTAGTGAGCGACATCGCTTTTTCGGAAGGTGCAGGTCTGGCTGGCAAACAGGCGCTTGCCAAAGGCGCACCGATTCTCTGCGATGCACGCATGGTTGCCGAAGGTATCACCCGCTCGCGCCTGCCTGCCGACAACCCGGTCATCTGCACGCTGAACGACCCTTCCGTTCCTGAACTGGCGAAGAAAATCGGCAACACCCGTTCTGCCGCCGCGCTCGATTTGTGGTTGCCGCATCTCGAAGGAAGCATCGTCGCCATCGGCAATGCCCCAACCGCCCTCTTCCGGCTTTTCGAAATGCTGGATGCCGGTGCGCCAAAGCCAGCGCTTATCATCGGCATGCCGGTCGGCTTTGTCGGTGCGGCGGAATCGAAGGACGAACTCGCCGCCAATAGTCGCGGCGTGCCCTATGTCATCGTGCGCGGACGACGCGGCGGCAGTGCCATGACCGCGGCGGCGGTCAATGCTCTGGCTTCGGAGCGCGAATAATGACGACAAAAGGCAAGCTTTTCGGTCTGGGTGTCGGCCCCGGCGATCCTGAACTCATCACACTGAAGGCGCTTCGGCTGCTAAAATCAGCGCCGGTGGTGGCCTATCACGCTGCCAAGGGCAAGAAGGGCAATGCCCTTACCATTGTTGAGGACTATCTCTCGCCGGAACAGGTTCTGGTGCCGCTCATCTATCCGGTGACTACGGAAAAACTGCCCGCGCACATGGATTATGAGCAGATCGTCAGCGATTTTTACGGCGAGATCACCACGACAATCGCCGGATATCTCGATCAGGGACAGGATGTGGCCGTGATCGCGGAAGGCGACCCGTTCTTCTATGGCTCGTTCATGTATATTCATGACCGGTTGGCTGAAAGCTATGAAACCACAGTGGTTCCGGGCGTCTGTTCGGTGCTCGGCGCTTCGGCTGTGCTTGGCGCGCCGCTTGTCTATCGCAACCAGACATTGTCGATCCTTTCCGGCGTCATGGAAGCCGGCGAATTGAAGCGCAGGCTGGCCGATACTGGTGCCGCCGCCATCATGAAACTCGGCAAGAATCTCGACAAGGTTCGCGATGTGCTGACCGATCTTAGCCTGATGGACCGCGCGCTTTATGTCGAGCGCGCCACCATGGCCAATCAGCGCATCGTGCCGCTGTCGGACGTCAGCGGCAGCGATTGCCCCTATTTCTCGATCATCCTTGTTCCCGGCCAGAAATGGAACGGCGCATGAAGCCGGCTATCGTTGTGTTGGCGGAAGCGGCGACCGTAACAGCACGCCGCATTGCCGCCGTGCTCGATCAGGCCGAGGTGCTTGGACTTCAGGATCGCGTCACGGGTGCCGACAGGACATTTGCCCATTTCGGCGACACCATACGCGCCCTCTATGAAGAAGGCCGACCGGTCGTAGCGCTCTGCGCCGCCGGTATTGTCATCCGCGCACTGGCGCCTCTTTTGCAGAACAAGCGCATAGAGCCGCCCGTTCTGGTGATTGCCGAAGACGGCAGCGCCGTAGTGCCGCTTCTTGGCGGGCTGTCCGGCGTCAATGACATGGCGCGAACCATCGCCGCCGCACTTGAAATCGCCCCGGCGATCACTACCTCCGGCGAATTGCGCTTCGGAATCAATCTCCTGCACCCGCCAGCGGAACTGACGCTCGCCAATCCGGATGCGGCGAAAGCCTTCACGTCCGATCTTCTGGCAGGTGCGAAACTGCGCCTCAACGGACGTTCCCGCTGGCTACAGACGTCGAAGCTGCCTTTCGCCGACGATGGCAGGCTCACCGTCAGCATCACGCCAGAAAAGCGCACGCCGCTGCCGGATGAACTCATCTATCATCCGCAGGTCGTGGCCGTCGCCATCGACCAGCCGACCGACGATCTTGCGGAAGCAATGACACGGGCGTTCGACGAAACGGGCCTCGCACGATCATCGCTCGCGCTGCTGCTGGCCCATGAACGTCACTGCGCTGTGCAGCAAATCCATGAAGCGGCAGGCGCACTCGGCGCAGAGCTACGCTTTGTGCCGTCGGCTGACACTGCGCTTTCACTTGCTCATCTTTCAGTCGAGCAGCCGCTGCGGTTGATCGAAGCGGGCGGCCTCGTGCTGGCCGTCGCTCCTGCCCCTGCTGACGTGCTGCGGATTGGGCGCAAACGCGGAAAGCTGGTCGTGGTCGGGCTTGGCCCCGGATCACGGGATCTGATGACGCCCGCCGTGCAGCGCGAACTCGAACAGGCCGAAGATATTCTCGGCTACGAGACTTATGTGCACATGGCCGGGCCGTTTCATGCCGGTCAGACCGTGCATATGACCGATAATCGCGAGGAAATGCAGCGCGCGCGCCATGCCTTCGAACTGGCCGCCTCAGGCCGCACGGTGGCGATGGTTTCGTCTGGCGATCCCGGCGTTTTCGCCATGGCGGCTGCCGTGGTCGAGGCGCTGCACGAAACCGACAACCCTGCATGGCATGGTGTGGAACTGGTCATTCAGCCGGGCATCTCGGCTGCGATGGCAGCAGCGTCCCGCAGCGGTGCACCGCTCGGCCATGATTTCTGCATTCTCTCGCTGTCCGATAATCTGAAACCATGGGACGTGATCGAAAAGCGGCTGGCGCTGGCCGCAGAAGCTGATCTCGCCATGGCTTTTTACAATCCTATTTCCAAAGCCCGCCCGCATCAGCTGGGCCGTGCGCTGGAAATTCTGCGCCAGCATCGCGCACCGCAAACGCCGGTTGTGCTAGGCCGCGATATCGGCAGACCGGCGGAGACAATGCGCGTCACCACGCTTGGGCAATTGACGCCCGACGATGTGGATATGCGCACGGTGGTGATCGTCGGCTCGTCTCATACGCAACGGTTTGACCGCGCAACAGGCGGCGAATGGGTCTATACGCCACGCTGGTACGGCGTAAAGCCGGACAAATGATCAAACAAAAAGGCAGGGAAATCCCTGCCTTTTTCGTAACTTATTTAAGTTTAATGAATCAGTTCTTCTTTGCCTTGGCCTTCTTCGGCGCGACAGCTGCGGCTGCGTCGGCCTTGGCGGCAGCAGCTTCAGCGGCAACCTGATCGGCGCTCTTCGGCGAAGTGTCGATAACCGCGCGCACGCCGCCCTTGGCGGTCAGCTGGCAGACTGCGGTGCGCAGATCGACCTTCAGGTCCACATCCGTACCGCCATTGGCGCCCGGACGGGAATCGACAGCGCTGATCACGCGTTCCGGCAGGAAATACTTGTTGGCGGCGGCAGTGATGCAAGGCTGCGCCAGGGAATAGTCGACCGTCTTAACCGGAGTCGGAATGAAGCTTGGCAGCGAGGAGCTGGCCGCTGGCACCGGGGAATCGGTCTTGCCGGGGGTGATGGCAACCGGCGCGGTCGTCGTACAGGCGGCAGCAAGCGGGGCCAACATGGCGATTGCAAGGAAACGGGCTCCGGTGCGGACTCGTCCGTACATAATGGTCTTCCTCATTAGGTCTGCTGGATAGGTAAAATTTTAATTTCGATAACTATTCGGTTTTAGCCGATTGTCGAGTGGCAGGAACGCCACAGAGCCGGAATTTCGATTCGCATCCACAAAACTGTCGTCACTGTTTTGCGAGAATCCAGTTTACCATCTCCCGCCAGTCGGTCATGCGGATGGGCGTACCGTGATTGCCGGACTCGAACCGCCGGAACTGTACCGGATAGCCCGGCGCGCGTTTGCGAATTTCCCCATAGAAAGCTTCCTGCCGGTCAATAGCGAAAACCGGATCGCGGCTGCCATGTCCGAAGAAGACCGGCACACGCCGCTTGAATGTCGCCGATGTGAAGAAACCGTCGTCCCACAGCGAACCCAACAGAATGAGCCCGGCAAGCTCTCCGCCAGCCTTTTCATTGGACGCGATGCGCCAGCAAAGCGAACCACCCTGCGAACCGCAGGACAGGATCAGCGGTGCGGAAGGCGACGACGCCTTCAAGGCCTCGATCAGCCCCGCAATCTGCGCTTCGCCCGTAGTCGCGAAATCCTTGAAATCCGGCGTGACATAGAGACCGCCATTCAGCGCGGCCAAATTCTTGACGCGGTTGAAATTGCCGCCAAAGGTGAAATCATTCATCCCCTGCAAGCGATTACCGCCGCGACCGTGCAGATAGATTACGATGAAGGATGCCCCCTGCTGCTTGCCAGCGACCATGGCCTTCACAGGCCCCGCCGCGGTCTGAAAGGTGACATCCTTTTGATAGGCGCGCGCTTTCAGCGAGACATAGCTGTCCTTGACGCGCTTTTCCGGCACGCTATCGCGACCATTGATGTCGCGCATCTCGTTGTAATCAATGATTTTATAGTCGCCGCCATCGGCGCTGCTCAACACGCCGGGATAGGCGAAGGCATCATCCTTGAAAGGCGGCAGTGGCCCTTGTGCCCAAGCTACGGACACCGACAACAGCAGCGCTGCCATGCCCCCAAGTCCAGCCTGCGCTGTTGCGTTCAATCGCATTTTCATTCTGCCTCCTCCCCTCCAGTCAGCCGATCACAATTCGAGCGTGTGATAGCGCCGGTTCAGATAGATGAGCGCAGATGCATCGGCATTGGACCGCAGGCCGATCACTTCGCCAAACAGCACATGATGCGTCGAATGATCCTGAATGCTGACAACCCGGCAGTCGAAAGCCGCCAGCGCATCGCTCAGCACCGGCGCGCCGGTGGCAAGCCTGTCCCACGTCGCCAGTTCGAAGCGCTCATCCTGTGTCAACCCGATGCGCCCGGAAAAGGCATCGGCCAGTTGCTGATGTGTTCCAGCCAGCGTGTTGATTGCGAAGACACCGTTTTCGATGAACAGGCGATTGTCTTCATGAACCTTCTGAAGGCAGATCAGAACTGTCGCGGGAGCGTCGGATACCGAACAGGCCGCCGTCAATGTCAGGCCGCGCCGTCCTGCCGGGCCATCGGTCGTCACGATTTGCACCGCGCCTGCATAGTGGCTCATGGCATCGCGGTAAGCCTTGGGCTCCACAGATGCCGCACTGGAGATGATGTTATTTATCGTTTGCACGTCAGAATCGATCCGTTGCCGACCGTAATATTTAGCCGAAATACTGGCATAGATTACGGGCATTGCACAAAGGCGCGGAAACCGCTACCCACTTTTCGATCACATTGCCACGAATTGTATAAAGAAGACCGATAACGTGATTGAGTCTGGGAAGCTTCCCATTGCCACTCTGACAAGCCTTGCCATGCTGTTGCTGGCAGGATCGGGATTGGCGTATGCGGATAACATCCGGATCGGTCTGGCGGCACCTTTGACGGGCACTTTCGCCCCCTTGGGCAACCAGCTTGCGCAGGGCGCGCGTGCGGCTGCCGAAACACGAAGCACAGACTTGGTCATTTTCGATGACCGTTGCGACGCGGAAGGTGGCAAGGAGGCGGCAGAACGCTTCATTGCGCAAAATGTCCGCATCGCATCGGGCTTTCTCTGCGCCGAATCTCTCGAAGCCGCAGCCCCGCTTCTGGCCGAACGCAACATTCCGGTGATCATATCCGGCGTCAGCGAACAAACCCTTGTCGAGCGCCGCGCCGCAACGCCCCTGCCGGTGTTCCGCCTGAGCACGGGACTGGAAAAGGAAACGCAGGCGACGGCGAGTTTTCTCGGCAGTCTGTGGCGCGCCCAGCCCTTCGCGGTGATCGATGATGGCACCATTGAAGGCCGTGAGCGCGCAAGCCGGGTTCTTGCCAGCTTGAAAGAGCAGCAGCTACAGCCGGTTTTCACCGATACCTATCGCCCCGGGTTGGAAAACCAAAACGCGCTGGTTGCCCGCCTTAAGCGCGCTGGCGCCACCCATGTCTACGTCGGCGGCGAACGCGACGACATTGCCGCGATTGGCGCAAGTGCTGCTTCGCTCAATTATCCGCTGGTCATTGCAGGCAGCAGCCTGCTGGACGCCGCACCCGGCGCACAACGCTTGAGCGAAGGCACATTGATGACCGCGCCGCTGAAGCCGCAGGATTTGCCAACCGCGAAACCGGCAATCGACGCGCTTCATCAGGCGGGTCGTTTTGTCGAAGCCTATGCGATCACCGGCTATGCAACGGTGCAGATCGCCGCCGATGCCGTCAGCAAAGCCGATGAGCAAAAGCAGCCAGTGCTCGACACGCTGCGCCATACATCCTTCGAAACGGTGCTTGGCACGATCAAGTTCGACGGCAACGGCATGCGGACAGACAATCCGAACCGCTTGCAGCGCTACGAGGGTTCGCGCTTCATACCAGCCGATAGATAAGTCCGGCGAGGCTTGCGACGATAACGAGGCTAGTCAGCAGGCTCATCGTCGCCCAGAAAAGGTCCAGCGCCGCGTCGATATCGGCCGCGTTGGCTTCGCGCTTGCCCGATGCATTGAGCATCGGCCCTTCCACTTTCTCTTCGCCATATTGACGCGGACCGGCGAGCGCCAGATCAAGCGCACCGGCAAAAGCGGATTCCGGCCAGCCCGCATTGGGCGAACGATGCAGGCGCGCATCGCTGCGCATGACCGAAAACGCTGCCTTTGCTGCTCCCCTGCTCCGGGTCGGTGCAGTTGCAAGCGCGGCCAGAAGGCCAGTCAAGCGCGCCGGAATATAATTGGCAACATCGTCCAGCTTTGCAGCGAAACGCCCGAAGTGTCGATAGCGATCATTGAGATGGCCGATCATCGAATCGGCGGTATTGATCATCTTGTAGGCGAACAGTCCCGGCAGACCGCCAACAAGAAACCAGAATGCCGGAGCAACAATGCCGTCCGAGGCGTTTTCCGCCAGACTTTCAATGGCCGCTCGACTGACACCGCCTTCGCTCAGCTGCTCGGGATTGCGCCCGACGATCATCGAAACCGCCTTGCGCCCGCCGTCGATGCCCGCGTCGCGCAGCCCGCGCGCAACCGCCCCGACATGATCGGCGAGGCTCTTTTGCGCCAGAAGCACCGCCACGATGAGAATTTCCGCCACGGCCCCGGCAGAGCCCGCAAAGGGCAGCAGGCTTTCGATCGCCAGCCCCAGCAGAATACAGGCCGCGACCAGCGCGATGGTCAGCCACATACCGTTCCGGCGCAGGACCGCGTCCGGCAGCGTGCGGTCGTTGAAACGCTTCTCACCCCAGGAAATTGCCTTGCCGAACAGCACCACCGGATGCGGCAGCCTGTGCCACAGCTGCGGCGGATCACCGACGACGCGGTCGAGGATGAGCGCCAGCGACAGGATAATCAGCTTTATTTCCATGGATTTAACCGAGATTCATGAATCACTTTTTCAAGCTGCTTTTCCGAGACATTGAATGAGCGCATGTTCCAGACGCGCAAGATCTTCATCGTCATTGGCAAGGCCGATGCGCAACCAATGCGGAGCATAGGCGAATTTGCGGACGAGAATATGGTTTTCGCACAATGCCCCGTGCAATCCGTGCGCATTGTCGTGCGCGACCAACGAGAACAGCGCGGTGCCGCCGACTTCCCACAATCCGCATCGCGCAAGCACATCGGAAAGTTCCCGACGCCGAATGTCTATCCGCCTGCGAAACGCCTGCAATGTCTCGCCACCCGCGAAAGCGTCGGAAGCGATGACAAGCGCCGGTCCCGGCACGGCCCAAGGACCCAAGCGCCGCGTGATCGTGTCGACGATTCGAGCCTGCGCGACGGCAAACCCCAGACGCACGCCAGCCAGGCCGAAAAACTTGCCGAAGGATTTCAGTACGATCAGAGGCTCGTCGGAGGCCAGCGCCGCGACGCTGACTTCGGGATGCGGATCGGCAAAAGCCTCATCCACCACCAGAAAACCACCTCTCGCGCCCAAAGTCCGGGCCAGAGCGCGCAGCTCATCTGCAGCAATTACCCTTCCGTCGGGATTGTTGGGATTGACGATGACCGCAACCGTCGCACTGTCGGGAATATCGGCAATGCCAGCACATTCCGCGACCTGCCAGCCAGAGGCGGCGAATGAAGCCGCATGTTCCTGATAAGTCGGCGTCAAAACGGCGACCGTCGCAGGTTGCGCCAGAGTCGGAATAATCTGGATCAGCGCTTGCGTGCCGGGTGCGGCAACGATAGGTGCGCCTGCCGGTATGCGATAATAGTTTCGTGCAAGTTCAAGCGTCTGGCGCAGCAGACCTTCATCCGGCAAGCGGTTCCAGACCTCGGCTGAAATGAACGGCAAGGGATAGTGCTCGGGATTGATCCCGGTCGAAAGGTCGAGCCAATCGCCCGATGTGCCGCCAAAACGCGCAATCGCCTTGTCGAGCGCGCCGCCATGTTCAATGCTGGATGTCACGCACGGTCTCCGGAAAAATCGATGACATGCATGAAGGAACCAGCGACCGATCCGACCCGCAGCCCGGCATCGCCCACATCAACCCCCGCTGCATCGCGGACTTTAAACAGCCTGTCCGCCGCGCCTTCGTGCGTGGTGCTGGCATAATGAAATTCGTGGCCTTTCAGCGGCACCTGCCAGGGCGACCCGCTCAATGGCTCCAGAACGCGATAGCCCAGATGCAGCTTGCGTTTGGAAAAACTGGTTTCCAGCGGCAAAAGACCCAGCATTGGATGCTGTTTGCCGCTGGCATCTTCCAGCGTCTCGCCCAGCACCATATAGCCGCCGCACTCGCCATAGATCGTCACGCCGCGCGCTGCCGCAGCCCTGATACCGTTCTGGAAATTCTGCGCGGCGACAAGCCGTTCCGCATGGAGTTCAGGATAGCCGCCCGGCAGATAGACCGCATCGGCGTCTGGCGACGGGGTTTCATCAGCCAGAGGCGAGAAGAAGGAAATTTCCGCCCCGCGCCTGCGCCAGCCCTCGAAAAGATGCGTATAGGCAAAGGCGAAAGCATCATCACACGCAACCGCAATGCGACTGCCGAGCGGCAGAAGACGCGGCACGTTGGCCATCGGATCGAAGCGTTTCGGTGCCGACCAGATGCGCTGCAGAGCAGCAAGATCGACATGCGCCTCAATCCTATCGGCGGCGTGATCGAGAAAGCGTTCGAGATCGGCATGTTCGCCCGCCTGCACAAGCCCCAGATGGCGTTCCGGCAAAGCCAGCGCTGCATCGCGCGGCAATGCACCCAAAACGGGAATGCCGAGCGGCTTCAGGGCATCACGCAACATGGCCTCATGGCGCGCACTGCCGACACGATTAAGCAGAACTCCCGCAACGAAAACATCCTTGCGGAACCGGCTGAAACCGGAAACCAAAGCTGCGATGGAATGGGACTGTTTCGCGCAATCCACCACCAGCACCACCGGCAAATCGAGCAGCCTTGCCAGATCGGCGGAAGAGCCCTGCCCGTCCAGCGCGCCATCGAAGAGACCCATCATGCCCTCGGCGATCAGCACCTTTCCACCTTCGGTCATCCGTGCCGACAGGGCGCTGATCAGTTCCATGCGCATCGCCCATGGATCGAGATTGAAGCATTCCACGCCACTTGCCGCCTTGTGATAGGCGGGATCGATATAATCTGGTCCCGTCTTGACTGGCGCAAGCGCCACATCGGCCCGCTTCAGGGCGCGCAACAAACCAAGCGTTACCGTCGTCTTGCCCGAACCGGACGAGGGCGCGGCGATCATAAAACCCTTCATGCGCTTTCGCCTCCGCGTCTGATATCCAAGGGATCGCTGACGAGCTGGCGGCCTTGTGCGGCGGCGATCCAATCGAGACCACCGCGCAACCGGACCACCTCTCCCACCACCACGATGGCAGGCGGCTTGAGCCCCGCAGCCTCAACATCGCTGGCCGCGCGCGCCAGCGTCGTTTCGAGAACGGTCTGTTCTGGCAGGCTGGCATTGCAGACAAAAGCGACCGGTTCGTCTGGCGAACGTCCGGCAGCGATCAGCCGCGCCGTGATGAGATCGATATGTTTCATCGCCATATACATGACAATAACCGGTGACGATTTTGCGATGCCATTCCAATTAATGCGGTCGGGCAGCAATCCCGTCGCATCGTGTCCGGTCAGGAACGTCACCGACTGGTTGATATCGCGATGCGTGGCGGCAATGCCCGCATAGGCCAGTCCGCCGATCCCCGCCGTGATACCGGGAACGATGCGAAACGGCACGCCATGTTCCACCAGCGTCAGCGCTTCTTCCGCTCCACGACCGAAAACAAAAGGATCGCCGCCCTTGAGGCGCAGGACTTTCTTGCCCTGCCGCGCCAGTTCCACAAGCCGAAGTGAAATATCGCGCTGCTTGGGCGACGGCTTGCCGCCCCGCTTGCCCGCATATTCCAGCACCGCCTGTTCGTTTTTCAGAGACAAACAGGCTTCGTCCACCAGCGCGTCATAGACGATGACATCCGCCTGTTGCAGCGCATTGACGGCATGGAGCGTCAGCAAACCCGGGTCGCCCGGCCCGGCGCCAACCAGCCAGACATGGCCCGGCTCCATCGCTGGCAGGGCAATGCCCCGTTCTGTCGTCGATCCGATTCCGCTCATTCGCTTCAACCATTAATAAATCTGGCGGCACTGCTATCAGATACTTTATAAGGCATCCATGAGTGACGAAACCGCAGACCCCAATAAAAAGCTTGGAAAAAGCGAGCTTAGACGTGGCTGGACCACGGGCGCGTGCGCAACCGCTGCCACCAAGGCGGCGCTGACGGCGCTTATTACCGGCGAATTTCCCGACCCGGTTGGAATCATCCTGCCGAAGGGGGAAGTGCCCTATTTCCAGCTGGCCTATGAAGGACTTGGCGAAGGTTACGCCATGGCGGGTATCGTCAAGGATGCGGGCGACGACCCCGATGTCACCCATGGCGCGACGATCATTTCCACCGTCTTTCCCGCTCCACCCGGAACCGGCGTGGTCTTTCGCGCTGGCGAAGGTGTTGGCACCGTGACGCGGGCCGGACTGCCCATTCCACCGGGCGAAGCCGCGATCAACCCCGTTCCGCGCCGCATGATGACCGAAATCTGCGAGGAAATCTGCGCCGAATACGGCCTCCCTGCCGATCTCGTCATCACCATTTCTGTGCCCGACGGCGAGGAAATCGCCAAGAAGACGTGGAACCCGCGTCTTGGCATTGTCGGCGGCATTTCCATCCTCGGCACCACCGGCGTCGTGCATCCCTTCTCATGCTCTGCCTGGATTCACTCCATTCATCGCGGTATCGATGTGGCGCGGGCGGCAGGCCAAAGGCATGTGCTTGGCGCGACGGGATCGACATCGGAAGATGCCGCGCAGGCGATCTACGATCTGCCGGATTTCGCCATTCTCGATATGGGAGATTTTGCAGGCGGCGTGCTTAAATATCTGCGCGATCACCCGATCGACAGGCTGACGATCGCAGGCGGCTTCGCCAAGCTCACCAAGCTGGCGCAGGGTGCGCTCGACCTGCATTCGGCACGCAGTCAGGTGGACATGAGCTTTCTGGCAGAGATCGCCGAACAGGCTGGCGCACCGGGAAACCTCAAGGACCGGATTCTCTTTGCGAACACCGCCAAGGAAGTGCTTGATATGACAAAGGCAATCGGCATCGATATCGCCACGCCGATTGCCGTCAAGGCGAAGGAAACCGCGCTCGCGACTCTCCGTGGCGCACCTGTCGATGTGGAAATCATCGTGACTGACCGGGCGGGAACAATCCTTGCCCGTGTCTAAACCCAAGGTTCTCATTCTGGGCGGCACAACGGAAGCTGCACAGCTGGCGCAGGAGCTTTCGACCTGGCCGGTTGCAGTCATGACCTCTCTTGCGGGGCGCACCGCCAATCCGGCACCTCTGCCCGGTCCGGTGCGCAGCGGCGGTTTCGGCGGCGCTGACGGTCTTGCCGCCTATATCACGGCTGAGAAAATCGACTACGTCATTGATGCCACGCATCCCTATGCCGCGCGCATTTCTCAAAATGCGGTGACGGCAACCGCATTGACCGGCACGTCCCTGCTCCGGCTTGAGCGCTCGCAATGGGTGCAGCAGAATGGCGACCAGTGGATCACTGTGGCCAATGAAGAAGAAGCTGCAAGACTGATCCCGGCGGGCGAACGCGTGTTCCTCGCGCTCGGGCGTCAGCATATCGCGCCTTTCGCAACCCGTGCCGACGCGCATTTCATCATGCGCATGATCGACCCGACCGACGCGCCCTTACCAAAGACGTGTGAAATTGTTCTGGCCAGACCGGGCACTCACGCGCAGGAAACGCAATTTCTGACGGAAAAGCGCATCGGGCTGATTGTCTGTCGCAATTCCGGTGGCGACACATCTTATGCCAAGATCAGGGCCGCGCGCGATCTCGCTTTGCCCGTCATGATGATCGCCCGCCCTCCGGTCATGGCTGAACATGTCACGGAGACAGTGGAAGAAACAATCCGGCTTATTCGCTTACACTTCGGATTTTGAGCGCGCCGCATGGCTGTGCGCTTCGTGATAGAGCGCCGAATCCCGAAAATTCTTCGGATCGAGCCCGCGCCCGACAAAAATCATCGCGGTCCGCTTCAAATCGGCTGCTTCGATCTTTCCGGCAATATCCGACAGCGTGCCGCGCAGGATGAGTTCATCCGGCCAACCGACGCGATAAGCCACCACAACCGGGCAATCCGCACCATAAAGCGGCGTCAGTTCGCGTTCGATCTTGCCAAGATTGCGGATCGACAGATGAATGACCAAGGTGGCCCCGGAACGACCAAGCGTGGCGAGGTCTTCCCCCTCCGGCATCGCCGAGGATTTCATCGACGTGCGGGTGAGAATGATCGTCTGGTTGACTTCCGGGATCGTCAGTTCTTGTTTCATCGCGGCGGCGGCGGCGACAAAAGCGGGAACGCCCGGTGTCACATCATATGGAATGCCCAGCGCGTCGAGCCTGCGCATCTGTTCGGCGACCGCGCCGTAAATTGACGGATCACCGGAATGAACGCGGGCGACATCCTGCCCCTTCGCGTGGGCTGCCGCCATTTCCGCGATGATTTCATCGAGCGTCATGGATGAGCTGTCGACGAGGCGCGCATCGGCGGGAGCGGAAGCAACCACATCTTTTGGCACCAGCGATCCTGCATAAATACACACAGGGCATTTTTCGATCAGCCGCAGGCCGCGCACAGTGATGAGATCTGCCGCGCCCGGACCGGCGCCAATGAAATGAACGGTCACTTGTCTTACCTGTTTTCTTGTCCCGCCACAGCCAGCGCAGCGGTGGCGTGCAGCAGGCCGGTCTTGTGAACGACGAGCTTTGCCGTCGGCCCCGCCCCGGCAAGCGCGGCAGCTTCCGCCACGCCATGGCATCCGACAGTCCGGAACACTGCTTCGGAAGGATTGACGAGACGCGGCGTTTCTTCTTCCAGACGCCCCGCCTCGAAGAAGCGCAAAGCACAATCGTAATGAGCGGCAAGTTCCGCCCAAACGGAATCACCGGCTTTCGATGCCAGTGTCGCGATCATATCGGGTTTGCGCAGACCACACTGGGATAGGACAGTGCCCGCAAGCGCCATCAGTTCGCCAAGCGTCGCCCCTGAAGAACTGCCCATCCCCAGAACGGCAAGCCGCGCCTCACGCCCCACAGGGCGAGCCCCGTTGCGCCTGCTGCAATTCCTCGCGCTTGATGCCCAGCACATCGGCAACACGCTGGATCAGCACCGTTTCCGATTTATCGATGCGATTATCGGCGCAGGCAATCGTCATCAGATCGCGCAACAACGACAGACGCCGTTCGGGCGCCATTTCGGCCAGCATGTTGGCGGCCTGCTTGGTGGTGGTTTCGTAAGCGAAATCCTTCAGATATTCGGCCACTTCCGGAATATCTTCCGCCGCGATGCCGAAATTCTTGAAGGCGATTTCCTTGAAGGCAGCAATTTCCGCCGGATGCTGGTCGCCATCGGCGAACACAACGTGCAGAAGCAGGAGCAATTCGGAAGCCAGCGCCGGATCATCGGCAACACGCTGCACGGCACTCTTCTTGTTCAAAAATGCGCTAATGCGGTCGAAGATGCTTTCGCTCATAGGCGCCCCTCCGGGTTCGTGGTTAGAAGCACATCATTAATGCTGGCGGATCGGGAAAACAACGTTATGTTGCGACATCAGTTCCCGGACCCTCTCCATGCTAGAATTCTTCGATACACTCACCCTGCTCCTGACGGCTGCCGCGTTCATCGCTGGCATCATCGATTCCATTGCCGGCGGTGGCGGCATGATTACCATTCCCGCCTTGCTGCTTGCGGGCATTCCTCCGGTGGAAGCGCTTGGCACCAACAAGTTGCAGGGCCTGTTCGGCTCGTCTTCGGCGACAATCGCCTATGCCCGCAAGGGTTACGTGAACATTCGCGAGCAATGGCAGGAAGCGCTTGCTTCACTCGTCGGTTCGGTTTTCGGCGCACTGCTCGCAACAGTTCTGCCGGTCGCAATCATGCGCGCCGCGCTGCCGCTGCTGTTGATGGCAATCGCCCTTTATTTCGCGCTGAAACCAAATATCGGCGATATCGACCGTTCCCGCCGCATCGGCCCGTTCCTGTTCGGCATGACCATCGTGCCGCTGATCGGCTTTTATGACGGCGTGTTCGGTCCGGGCACCGGATCGTTTTTCATGCTGGCTTTCGTGGCGCTGGCGGGCTACGGCGTGCTGAAAGCGACAGCCCATACGAAGCTTTTGAACTGCGCCTCCAATGTCGGCGGCTTTGCGACTTTTGCGGCTGTCGGCGTCATCAACTGGAAAATCGGTATCTGCATGGGCATTGCGCAGTTCATCGGCGCGCAGATTGGCGCAAGTCTGGCGATGAAGGTTGGATCGCGCATGATCAAGCCGCTGTTGATCGTGGTCAGCCTCGCTCTGGCTGTGCGCCTTCTGATGGACCCGACCAATCCGCTCCGGCAATGGGTTGGGTTCTAAACCCGTAGCGCCACCAGCACCACGCCACAGCCGATCAGCACGATGCCGAACCAGTTGATAGTCGACATGCGCTCACCGAGAAACACAGCGCCGAACAGCGCAACAAGCACCACCGAAAGCTTGTCGACCGGCGCGACGCGCGCCGCATCGCCAATTTGCAAGGCGCGGAAATAGGCAAGCCAGGACGCGCCAGTCGCCAGACCGGACAGGACGAGAAACAGCCACGACCTGGCAGAAATCTCACCCGGCCTTTGCCATTGGCCGGTGATCGTCAGAAACAGGCACAGCGCGCCGATAATAACAAAGGTGCGGACCAGTGTTGCAAAGTCCGAATTGATGCCCTGAATGCCGACCTTTGCGAAAATCGCGGTCAGCGCGGCGAATACCGCCGACATCAACGCCCAGAACTGCCAGCTTGCTAACATGATCAGAACTCTATCCCCTTCTGGGCTTTCACGCCCGAACGGAACGGATGCTTGATCATTTCCATCTCCGTGACAAGGTCGGCCACCTCTATCAGCTCATCTTTTGCGTTCCGACCAGTCACGATGACGTGCTTCATTTCCGGCTTGGCTTTCAGCACTTCGATGATCTCTTCCACGGGCAGATAATCATAGCGCAGAACAATATTCAGTTCGTCGCAAAGCACCATGTCGATCTCTTCGTCCATGATCATGGCCTTGGCCTGCTCCCATGCGCCACGCGCCATGGCAATATCGCGGCTGCGATCCTGCGTCTCCCAGGTAAAGCCTTCGCCCAGTGCCGAAATCGTCACCTGATCGGGAAATTTTTCCAGAACCCAGCGTTCGCCGGTGTCCCACGATCCTTTGACGAACTGCACAACGCCGATCTTCATACCGTGACCGAGCGCGCGGAACACCATGCCAAAACCGGCAGTGGATTTGCCCTTGCCCTTGCCGGTATGGACAATCACAAGACCCTTTTCCTCGGTCTTGGTGGCTTGTATCTTGTCGCGCGCGGCCTTCTTCTTGCGCATCTTGTCGGCATGGCGCGCATTCAGCTCTTCTTCCGTCATCGACAGAAGTTTTTCAGATTTCTCAGCCATTTGTCGCCCTTTCCGGATTCAACTTCTGAAGATTTTCCAATATGAACCGCGCTGAATTCGAACGCGGCGTCCAGAAACCGCGCTCGATGGCATCGTTCAGCTTCGCGGCGGTTTCCGCCAGCGCTGCCGGGTTCTTTTCAGCCATGAAATCATGCACCGCCTTGTCGGCGATATAGGCCTGATAGACCGCCTCGAAATGATGGTTCCCGACTTTTCCGGTGGTCGCCGCAAAGGCGAACAGATAATCGACCGTCGCTGCGATTTCCGCCGCCCCCTTATAGCCGTGGCGCATCACGCCCGCGATCCATTTCGGGTTTGAGGCGCGTCCGCGCACCACCCGCGAAAGCTCTTCCTCAAGCGTGCGGATCACCGGCTTTTCCGGTCGCGAATGATCGTTGTGATAAACCGTTGGCATGGCACCGGTCAGGTTTTCCACCGTCGCGGCCATACCGCCTTCGAACTGGTAATAGTCGTCGCTGTCGAGAAGATCATGCTCGCGATTGTCCTGATTCTGCACGACGGCCTGCACCGAACGCAGGCGCTCTTCGAGAAGGCCACGCTCTGCCTGCCCCTCCTCGCCCGCGCCATAGGCATAGCCGCCCCAGACAAGCCAGGCTTCCGCCAGATCGTTGCGCCCAACCCAACCGTTTTCGTCGATCAGCGCCTGCAATCCAGCGCCATAGGCACCGGGCTTCGAGCCGAACACGCGATAGCCTGCACGGCGTTGCGCCGTCTTTTCATCGACTCCACTGGCCACAAGACGCACCTGCTCTGCCGCCATGCGCGCCGCAATCGGATTGTCTTCCGCGTCTTCGGCGAGCGCTCCCACCGCACGCACGGCCTTGTCGAACAAGGCGATCTGTTCGGGAAACGCATCACGGAAAAAGCCCGATATGCGCAAGGTCACGTCCACACGCGGACGCCCAAGCATAGCGGGCGGCACGATTTCGTAGCCGGTGACGCGCCGCGAGGCCATATCCCAGACCGGCTTGACGCCGATCAGCGCCAGCGCCTGCGCAATGTCGTCGCCGCCAGTGCGCATATTGGATGTGCCCCAAGCCGTGAGACCGAAGGAGGTCGGCCATTCGCCATGGTCTTGCGTATAGCGGGTAACCAACAGTTCCGCCGATTTGCGTCCGAGTTCCCACGCGGCAGGTGTTGGCACCGCACGACTGTCAGTCGAGAAGAAATTACGCCCTGTTGGCAAGACATCGGGCCGTCCGCGCGTTGGCGCGCCGGATGGTCCCGGCGGCACGAAGCACCCATCGAGCGCAGCCAACAGTCCTTCGATTTCTGCGGGGCCACAGGCAAGAACGCTGGGGCGCAGATGATCGACGATCGCTTGCAACACGGCACCCGTCTGTTGCCAGTCTTGCGGACAAGCCTGCTCGCCCGAGACAAGCTTTGCTGCCAGAAGTTCAATACGTTCCACCGTATCGCCCGTGATGCGCCAAGTCGCCGGACTAACCTCGGCCAGCAATTCCGGCTTCGGCCCTGTCCACGGATCGGCCATGTTGCAATCCAGCGGATCGAAACCTTCATCCAGCCCCGCATCAGCCGCAATGGCGCGCTGCAAGCTCTGGTCACCGGCACTCCCGCCAAGCGAAACCGGCACACCACGCGGAACACGGGCCAGCGCCACCAGAAGATCGGTCAAAAGCCGCGCTTGAGGCGCTTGCCCGAAAATATGCAGCCCGTCGCGGATCTGCATTTCCTTCAAATCGCAGAGATAGGCGTCGAGCTTTTGCAGCGCCATATCTTCATCGTCATGGTCGTGAATGCCCGCATCGCGGTCGAGGCCGATATCGCGCACCAGATCGAGAATCTGCCCCTTGAGCCGCAACAAACGGCGTGGATCGACGCCCGAGGCTTCGTAATATTCATCGACCAGCGCTTCGAGATCTTTCAGCGGGCCGTAGCTTTCGGCGCGGGTCAAAGGCGGCGTCAGGTGATCGATAATCACCGCACCCGCACGGCGCTTCGCTTGTGTGCCCTCGCCCGGATCGTTGACGATAAACGGATAGATATGCGGCGTGGGCCCGAACACAGCTTCCGGATAGCAGTGTTCCGACAGCGCCAGCGCCTTGCCCGGAAGCCATTCGAGATTGCCGTGCTTGCCCATATGAACAATGGCATCGACATTCGCCACGGCGCGCAAATAAGCATAGAATGCGATATAGCCATGTGGCGGCACCAGATCCGGCGAATGATAGCTTTCCTTCGGATCGATATTGTAGCCGCGGGCGGGCTGAATGCCGGTCAGCGTTTCGCCAAGCCGCATCAGCGGCAGCGCAAAAGCAATGCGTTCCCGGTCGTAGAATGGATCGCTTTCCGGCTCGCCCCAGCGGGCGGTGATTTCCGCCTGAATCGCATTGGGAAGCTTTTTGAAAAAGTCGTTGTATTGATTGAGCGAAATGGTTTCGCGAATCTCGCGCCCATCGCGCGCGGCATTGGTCGGCCCTGCCATCAAAAGCTGCATCAGCGCATCGCCATCAGCAGGCACTTCGCCAGTCTGATAGCCCGCATCGGCCATGGCCCTGAGCGTCTCAACCGTTCCGGCAGGCGTATCCAGACCGACACCGTTGCCAAGCCGCCCGTCACGGTTGGGATAGTTGGCGAGGATTAACGCCACACGGCGTTCCCCGGCCTTCTTCCGCTTCAGTCGGACCCAGTTCGCCGCGAGTTTCGCAACAAAAGTCACGCGGTTTTCATCGGGCTCATGGGTGACGATATTCGCCTCCACCGCCGCATCGAACTGCCGCGCCGATTTGAACGAAACCGCACGCGACAGGACGCGCCCGTCCACTTCCGGCAAGGCAACATTCATGGCGAGATCGCGGGCCAGCAGTCCCTGCTGCGATGCCTGCCAGACCGCCTTTGGCGTGCCCGAAAAAATCACCTGCAAAACCATGTTGCCGCGCTTGTCGAGTACCGTCGGCTTGCGCTCAGCACCTGGCGACGAAATGGCAAAGCCGGTCGCGTTCAGCACGATATCCGGCGCGCAATCTTCGAAAACACCGTCCACCACGGCAGCGGACAGCCGGTCCTTGAGGCTGGAGACGAACAGAGGCAGCGGGTTGATGCCTTCCGCCTGCAAACCCGTAATTAGTGCTTCAACCGGCTGAGTCTGGCCGCTTTGCACCAGCGCGCGATAGAAGACGATTGCCGCAACGGGTGCATTCTCGATCCAACGACTGCTGATGAGATCGAGCGAAACCACCGCCTCGCCCGGCCACCAAAGCCCCGCCTTGAGCAGTGGCGCGGCTTCGGCTGGCTTTTCGCCGCCGTGGATCAGCGCGGCGCAATAATCGAGGAAAGCGCGCATGTTGGAAGCGCCGCCCTCAATCAGATAGCGCCACAACGCGTCACGGTCAGCGTTTGCAACCGTCGAAAAGCGATCCAACCCATGATCCGGCTTGTCGTCGCCCGGAAGCACCGCGATCTTGACGCCGTTGTTCACAGCGCAGGCATGAAGTGCTTCCAGCCCATAGGGCCAGTAGGTTTCACCGCCGATAATGCGCACGACAATCAGCTTTGCATGACGCACCGTCCGCTCGACATAAGCATCGACGGACATAGGATGCGTCAGGCTCAGAAAACTGGCGAGCCGCAGGCTTGGCCCGTTTGGCTCAGCGCGGTGCGCCTGCGCAAGACTGGCCAGCTCCGTGTCGGCGGCGGAAAGGAACAGAATGTCACCGGGCGTCTGGCCGAGATCGACGGCCTCATTGCCGTCGCTGATCGTTCCTTTCTGGGCAAGCAGAAGATGCATTACAAAACTGCGTCTTTCACGGCCTTGGTAATGGCGGTTTCATCGATCTCATGCAGGCCGATGACAACGAGACGCGTCGAACGGGCTTCATCCTTGCCCCATGGGCGGTCGAAGTAATGCTCGATACGCGGGCCGACAGCCTGCACCACTAGACGCATCGGCTTGCCGGGCACATCGACAAAGCCCTTGAGGCGCAGAACATCATGGTCGGCGATGATGGTCTTCAGCTCTTCGGCAAAAGCCTTCGGGTCCGACACGGAACCGGCCTCGACCACAAAGCTCTCGAATTCATCATGATCATGCTCGTGACCATCGGCATGATGAATTTCATGATGCGACTTGCGGTTGGCGATATCGTCTTCCGTACCAACGCCAAGACCAAGCAGCACATCAGCGCCAAGCTTGCCGAAGCTTGCAGGCACCATGTTGACGCGGCGCGACGAGCGCTCGGCAACATCCGCCTTCACGCTATCGAGGCTTGAGGCATCGATCAGGTCGGCCTTGTTGAGCACGATCAAGTCGGCCGCATGAATCTGATCTTCAAACAGCTCTTCCAGCGGGCTTTCATGGTCCAGTGATTCATCGGCGGCGCGCTGCGCATCCACCTTGTCATGATCATCAGCGAAGCGGCCTTCGGCGACAGCGGCGGCATCGATCACCGTGACCACACCATCCACAGTCACCTGCGTCTTGATTTCCGGCCAGTTGAAGGCAGCCACAAGCGGCTGTGGCAAAGCGAGGCCGGAGGTCTCGATGACGATGTGATCCGGGCGATCCGCGCGGTCGAGCAGCTTGGTCATGGTCGGGATGAAATCGTCCGCAACGGTGCAGCAAATGCAGCCATTGTTGAGTTCGATCACATCTTCCTCGCGGCAGGTTTCGATGCCGCAACCTTTCAGAATACCGCCATCGACACCAAGATCGCCAAATTCATTGATGATCAGCGCAATGCGCTTGCCATTGGCGTTTTCAAGCAGATTGCGGATCATCGTGGTCTTCCCCGATCCGAGAAACCCGGTAATCACGGTCGCCGGTATCTTTTGGCCCTGCATAAAATTATCCCTTCATCTTGAGCGGCAAGCCCGCCGCCATGAAATAAACTTCGTCTGCCGCCGCAGCGATGGCCTGATGCAAAAAGCCTGCATGATCGCGAAATTCCCGCGCCATGCGGTTTTCCGGCACGATGCCAAGACCCACCTCGTTGGAGACGAAAACAACCGGCCCGCCCAGCTCAGAAAGCGCGGTCACCAGATCACGCCCTTCCGCAGCAATGTCGCGTTCGGCCATCATGAGATTGGTGACCCACAAGGTCAGGCAGTCAACCAGCACAAATCTGGACGATTGTGCCTGTTGCAAAAGCGCGCCCTTCAGCTCGAACGGCTCTTCGACTGTTTGCCATTGCGTGCCGCGCCGGTCGCGATGCACCGCGATGCGACTTTCCATTTCTCCGTCGAAGGCCCGACCAGTCGCCAGATAGACCGGCTGAAGCCCGGAGGCTTCAACCAGTTTTTCGGCATAGGACGATTTGCCTGAACGGGCTCCGCCAAGAACAAAGGTTATTTTTCCGGGCAGAGCCATGCTTTCAGCCTTCCAGTTCCGATGAGGCGTAATGCTGGATGAACCAGCCAAGCGCCAGACCAATCACCGCCCACATGAACAGGTTCGTCGCCAGCGAGGCGACCGCATATTGCGACGCAAGCAGCGACGGAATAGGCGACGCAATATCCTCAGGATGCGGCGCGCCATAGAGATGCGGCGCAATAATGGCGATGAGGCCGAGCAGTTTTGCCCAGATTTCTCCGCGCAGCACGATGAGATAAAGGCCGACGCCGCTGAGAACAACCGTCGAAATCCACCAAAGCTGGCGCTCTGCAAGATCGTCGGCAGGCATGGCTGGCAGTTCCGGCGACAGACCGAGCGCAGGCAAGAATGCCACCGCAAAGAAACCGGCCATGCCCCAGTAAAGCCCGTTCTGCACGGTGATCGGGCGACCAATCAGCAGCGCGATACCGCCAAGCAGCAGTGCAAAACCGGCACCCGCAACAAGATTGGCGAGGATTGTATTGCCAAGGCGACCGAAAGGCAGTTCTGCTCCGGCTCCTTCTTCCTCCGGCGCGGCAGTTGTCGCATGGTCATGGGCAGGCGTCTCAGCGGCGTGTTCATGCGGCGCGGCTTCCGCCGGTCCGTGGCTATGGCCGCCGCCCGCCTCTTCGTAAACTTCCGCCTGAATGATCAGCGGCACGGTTTTGAGATACATGGCAGGCGTCACCAGAAGCCCTGCCAGAAGGCCCGCAGCAAGCGTGGCCAAGAGATAACGGATCAACATTTCAATTCCCCAGCTGCAAAGCCCGTCGGTAGCAAACGCTATCCGACGCTCTGCAATGTCAGCTTCCTAGAAAAACAGACATATGGTCATTTCCCCATGCAAACCGGCCAAGGGCGCGGCTCACAATGTCGATGCAAAGCATCAATGGCAGGGAAAACCGTAAGAATGGCGGGTATCATGCGCTGAATCGTGCAGCGCATCCGAATGCGCAATGCCAACGCCATAGATAAGAAACGCGCCGAGAAGCAGGGAGACCACCGCCGTACCGAGGCGCGCAGCCAAAGGCAGGGGAATAGTAGCGGAGACAGAATTATTCATACGTGCAGCCATGACAACCTCCGTGCAGGCAGCAGGGAAAAACCTCCCATGGGGCGCGGGTAAAATACCCTTCTGCAACAGGCAGGTCTCCTGGCTCGCGGGTCGTCGGTAATGTCACCGCCTTCCCGGAACGTGATGTTCCAGTGGCTGCCGGTTGCCCGGCTTGGCTTCATTCCTCTCCGCTCTACAGTCGCGGGGTCGGCTGCGATAGAAACGCCCTGATTGGGTCCGTCCTTCGCATTCCCTCTTGGTTTCACCAGATTCGTCCGGCGAAAACCTGTCACATGCGCGGACATTAAGCCTTTGCTGATAGGCCGTCAATCAGCGCGAGGGCGCAGAAATTGCCCCTTGCGCCGAACCCAGCGGTCGATGGTCTCCGCCTTGGCATTGATCCTGGGCCAGAGCCACAACATCACGCCCACCACCAAACTCCATGCGATCACCACATCCGATAGAAAATGCGCGCCCATGAAAACACGGTTCATGGAAATCAGCATGAGGATTGGAATGAAAATCGCGGCGGACATAACGCGCCAGCGTTCAGGAACGAATATTAAAAGCGACAGCATCGCAGCCGCAGCAGCGCCCTCTCCCGACGGAAATGAGCAGTTTTTGCTACATGTCGCAGCCATCTGCCAGGCCGGTGTAAAATTCATTGAGCCGCCAAATTCCAGCAGATGTCGTGGCCGCGCTCTTCCGATCAGCAACTTCAGGCTTTGCGTTACGATGCCTGGGCCAAGCGCAAAGGTCAGAAGCACATAAAGCACCTTGTGAGGGGCGATAGAAAGGATGGGGCGCCGCCACAACGCGTAGAAACCGATCAAAACCAGCATTGCAGCCAGCAACCAACACTGACTGACACGGTGGAAATCCCTAAGGGCGACCCAAGCCGGTGAATTCGACGCGGAAAAATCCCCGTGTTTGAAAAAATATCGGCTGGTAATCAAATCGACCTGAGGCGAAACAATGAACAATGCATTGACCGCCAAGAGTGAATATACGTAGAGATGACGGCGAAAAACAATATGAGGATTTTGATATAAAAACCTCAATATCAAAATAGCCTCATTATAATTTTAAATATATTTTGAATGAAACGAGATGGTAAAAATGCCAGTATAAATTTTTATACGATACAGTATATTAGAATTATCTGAAATTTATATATAATTAAGATTTATTGTCATATCAGACCAAAAAATAGCCCTGATACGTGAAACTATCGAGACTGAACGAGTACAGTTGTGTCAGATCAGCGAAAACAACGCATCGATATCGAGACAGGCTTCCAGCCCTTCCGCCAGTTCATCCAGCGCCGCTTCGACGCTCAGGCGGTAATTGCCTATTCCGCCCTCAACACCTAGCGCTGCGAGAAATTGCTGCCGAAAACGATCCGCACCGAAAACACCATGTAAATAAGTGCCCATGATGCGGCCATCGGCAGATATCGCACCGTCATCATGATTTTCGATGCGCGCGAAAGGCCTGAACATATCCGCACCTGTCGTGCGGCCAACATGAATTTCATATCCCTCGAGCGGCGCATCATAGAGCAGCGAAGTCGCCTTCACATTGCGGACGACTTTTTCCGGCTCCATGACCGTCTCGATGTCGAGCAGCCCCAGCCCTTCTGCTTCGCGCACCTGCCCTTCGATACCGTGCGGGTCATGGATGCTGCGCCCCAGCATCTGAAACCCGCCGCAGATACCCAGCACATGTCCGCCCCGCTTCACGTGCTGTACCAGATCGCGATCCCAACCGTTTTCACGGAAAGCCAGCAGATCGGTGATCGTGGATTTCGTTCCCGGCAGTACAACCAGCCCGGCATCGGGCGGAAGAGACGTACCGGGCGGCACCATGACCACCTCCACCGCAGGCTCGGCTTTCAGCGGGTCCAGATCGTCAAAATTGGCGATGCGCGGCAACATCGGCACCGCAACTTTTAGCGCCTTGTCAGCACTGCGCACGGCGCGCTCCAGAACCACCGAATCCTCGGCAGGCAATCTGGAAACCGCCTTTAGCCACGGAACCACACCGAACGAGCGCCAGCCGGTGAAGCGTTCGATTGCTTCCAGCCCGTCATCGAACAGAGAAATATCACCACGAAACTTGTTGATGATGAAACCGCGCACCATGGCGCGGTCTTCGTCCGACAAAATTGTATGGGTTCCGACCAGAGAGGCGATCACCCCGCCCCGATCAATGTCGCCGACCAGCACCACCGGCACATCTGCCTGCGTTGCGAAACCCATATTCGCAATGTCGCCCGCCCGAAGGTTGATTTCCGCGGGCGACCCCGCACCTTCGATCAGCACGAGATCAGCGCCTTCACTGACGATGGAAAAGGACTCCATCACCGACGCCATCAACTGCGGCTTCAATTCCTGATAATAGCGCCCGCGTGCCTCGCCACGCACCTGACCCTGCACCACGATCTGGCTGCCCATATCTGTCTGAGGTTTAAGCAAAACCGGGTTCATATGCACCGAGGATGGCACGCCCGACGCCAGTGCCTGCAACCATTGGGCACGACCGATTTCGCCGCCGTCGTCACTGACAGCAGCGTTGTTCGACATGTTCTGAGGCTTGAACGGGCGGACCTTCAATCCGCGATTGCGCGCCACACGACAGAGCCCAGCGACAAGCACGCTCTTGCCGACATCAGACCCCGTTCCCTGAAACATAATTGCCCGTACCATAGGACCTGCGTAGCCGAAACGGCAAGCCATGGCAATCTGGGTCGCAGCCTATGCTTTACAGCACATCCGAAGCGTTCAACGACACACCTTCTATGCAAAAATGCGCATCAGTTTATTACAAATGTGAGCAAGATTATTCCAATAGAGCGTTGGCAGCCATCCGGTCTTATGCTCTAGTCCACAACAGAGGAGCGGTACTCAACTTTCAAAGCTGAGGGAGGAAACCATGGATGCTGCCGAACAAAACCAGTTCGAGCTGAATGAAGAACAGCTTGCCATTCAGGAAATGGCGCGCGGCTTCGCCAGCGACCGGATTGCACCCCACGCGCTGCAATGGGACCGCGACAAGCATTTCCCGGTTGATGCACTCCGCGAGACCGGATCGCTCGGCATGGGCGGCATTTACGTCCGCGAAGATGTTGGCGGATCAGCGCTGAAACGCATGGATGCAGTGCTTATTTTCGAAGCGCTCGCAGCGGCCTGCCCGTCATTCTCGGCCTTTGTTTCAATCCACAACATGGCTGCGTGGATGATCGACACATTCGGCAACGAAGCGCAACGACAGCAGTTTCTGCCCAAGCTGACAGCGATGGACTGGCTTGCCAGCTACTGCCTGACCGAACCGGGGTCCGGCTCGGACGCCGCCGCCCTTCGCACCCGTGCGACGCGGGACGGCGATCAATATGTCATCAACGGCGCCAAGCAGTTTATTTCCGGCGCCGGAGAGACTGACATCTACGTCACCATGGTGCGTACCGGCGAGGACGGTCCGAAGGGTATTTCCACCCTCATTGTGCCGAAAGATGCACCCGGCCTGTCGTTTGGCGCCAATGAATACAAGATGGGCTGGAACTGTCAGCCGACGCGAACCGTCATTTTCGACAACTGCCGCGTGCCGGTGGAAAATCGGCTTGGCAATGAAGGCACCGGCTTCAAGATCGCCATGGCGGGTCTTGACGGCGGGCGTCTGAATATAGGTGCCTGTTCGCTTGGTGGCGCGCAATCCGCGCTCGACAAGGCGCTGGAATATTGCGGTGAACGCAGAGCCTTCGGACAAACGATCGACCGTTTTCAGGCCCTGCAGTTTCGCCTTGCGGACATGGAGACGGAACTTTCGGCAGCGCGCCTGCTGCTTTATGCCGCCGCCAGCAAGCTCGACCGCAAAACCCACGATGCTGGCAAATGGTCGGCGATGGCCAAGCGGTTTGTGACCGACACGGGCTTCAATGTCGCCAATGAAGCGCTGCAGCTTTTTGGCGGTTATGGTTACCTTCACGATTATGGGATCGAAAAGCTGGTTCGCGACCTGCGCGTGCACCAGATTCTGGAAGGCACCAACGAAATCATGCGCGTGATCATTGCAAGGCATATGATCGGGCGCTGAACAGCACTTATACGGAGGAGTTTATCATGGCCACTATCGCATTCATCGGCCTCGGCAATATGGGCGGCCCGATGGCGGCAAATCTGGTCAAGGCCGGACATACGGTGCGCGGCTTCGATCTGTTGCCGCAGCATCTTGAAGAAGCCCGCGCCAATGGATTGCAGATCGCCGCGAGCGCGGTGGAAGCCGTGGCCGACGTAGACGCAGTTATAACCATGCTGCCCGCAGGCAAGCATGTTCTCGCCGTTTATGAGGAAATCGCGCCTACGGCCCGTAAAGACTCGCTTTTCATTGATTGCTCCACGATTGACGTCGATTCAGCACGCAAGGCGCATGCTCTCGCTGCCAGCCACGGTCACCTCTCCATCGATGCGCCGGTTTCGGGCGGCACCGGCGGTGCAGCCGCAGGCACACTCACTTTCATGGCGGGCGGCAGCGACAAGGCCTTCGAGCGTGGCGAACCGATCCTCAAGCCAATGGCTGGCAAGATTGTGCATTGCGGCGGCGATGGAGCCGGACAGGCCGCCAAGATCTGCAACAATATGATTCTCGGCATTTCGATGATCGGCGTCAGCGAGGCCTTCGTGCTGGCCGAAAAGCTCGGCCTTTCGCATCAGGCGCTTTTCGACGTGGCCTCAACCTCGTCGGGCCAATGCTGGTCGCTCACCACTTATTGCCCTGTCCCGGGGCCGGTGCCGACCTCCCCCGCCAATCGCGACTACAAACCGGGCTTTGCCGCAGCACTCATGTTGAAAGACCTCAAGCTATCGCAGGAAGCGGCGAAAAGTGCGGGCGCGGAAACGCCGCTTGGTGCCCATGCCGAAGCGATTTACGCGCTTTTCGACGGTGAAGGTCATGGTGGCGAAGATTTCTCCGGCATCATCAATCATTTGCGGGCAAAATCCGACGCCAAGTAAAAAAACATCACATCCGTGAAAAACTTGCCCAAAAAAGGCAATGTTTAGATTTGCTTAATCGTCTGCTAACCGTACGGTAACGATGTTCGGATAAAAAGGAGCTCGAGACAGGCTGAGCCTCTCTCGATGCTCCGGATCTGGTATTGCGTACCGGAGCTTTATGTATCTCTCACCAGCGTTTAGTCCGGTGAGATTGCCATGCGTAGTTGGCAAAACCGTGCGCCGAAAGGCAGCGCGGTTTTTGCCGTAAACGAAAATTTTATCAAATATTGTCCTCATATTTCGATTGATTGGCGCTACCCGGATTGAAATCCGAACATAATCCTGTGACATGTAGCAGCCTGTTTGCGCCCATCCGGGCATTTCGTTCAGCATCGGGACTTCAAGCTTGACCGCATTAAGACAAACCGCGTCTACCGCAGACAAAGAAATATTGGGACTGCCTTGGGCCGTTCTTTTTATAGTGTGCTATTTCGTGCTTCAGGCCGTTCTGGTGACTTATATCTCCAACGGTGCCGGGCTCGATGACGCGGAACAGCTCGCCAATATAGGCTATCTCGACTGGGGTTATGGCGGTTCGCAGCCACCACTCTATACCTGGACGACCAATCTTGCCGCCTCCGTGCTGGGCACGTCGATGCTGACGCTTCAAATCGTGAAGTTCGGCATGCTGGCAAGCCTGTTCCTCAGCGTCTTTGGCGCGATGCGGCTTTTAGGGTTTTCGCGCGCCGTGGCCTCGGCCAGCATGCTCGGCCTGTTTCTCATTCCGCAAATCGGCTGGGAATCGCAGCGCGCCTTGACCCATTCGGTGGCTGGCACGGCGGGTTGCGGATGGACCTTCCTTGCCTTTGCCTGGCATATGCGCAAGCGCAGCGTTATTTCGGCTGCCCTTCTTGGCGTTGCCATGACCGCTGCACTTCTGGGCAAGTTCAACGCGTCGTTCTTCCTCATCATGGTGATCATAACTGGGCTTTCAGTGCCCGAATATCGAACTGTGCTGCTGTCGAAACTTTCGGCTGTCACCCTGCTTGCCTTCGCGATCTGTGTCGGCCCGACGGCAACATGGATGTTCGCGCACAAATCGAGCGTCATCGCCCGTTCCGGCAAGTTGCAGATGGGCGCATCGGGCAATCCGATCTTCGACCGGCTGAACGGCATTGAAAGCTTCGTGGAAGCGGCCTTCCTGTTCTCTGTGCTCGCCCTGGCAATCGCGGCTATCATCGCGCTGATCCATTACAAAAAGCGCACAAAGCCAACCACGCCCTACACGCCCGGCGAGACATTCATGCGTCGCCTCGTGCTTGTCGGCTTGCTCGTGGTTTTCGTCGGCGTCGTTGCTACCGGCGCCAATGACGTCAAGGACCGCTGGCTTCAGCCAGTGCTGTTTCTGTTGCCGGCTGTGCTGGCATTTCGTCTGGAGCGCTTCCGTATCGGCAAGCGCCCAGTCATCGAATATGCAGCAATGGGCGCGCTGGTTGCGCTGCTGGTTCCGCCGGTCCTGTCCTATTATCTGGTCTACGGCTCCAGCATGCCGCCCTACGGTCAGCTGGATTATCGTCAGCTTTATACGGAAATCAGCAGCCACGGACATTTCAGGACCATCGTGGCCGATAATGCGCAGATACCGGGCAATTTCCGGCTCTTCGATCCGTCGCTGAAAGTTGTCCACCCGGAAACGCCCGATGGGGCCAAGCAAATCACAGCGCCAATTCTGGTCATGTGGTTTGGCGACGCTACGCCCAACGCCCACATTGCGAATCTTCTGGCGAATGCCGATATCGCGCTGCCGACGACGGGCATCTTCACGACGAGCATCGCTTATAAAACACGCCCGGATATGCAGATGCAGGTGGGTTATTTTCTGGTCAACGCGCAATAATGCGCGTCGCGAAAAAGGCCCGGGAGCATATCCCGGGCCTTTTGCTTAAAACCTTATTCAACCGTTTCCTGAACGGCATTTGCAGTGCCTTTTACATCGCGTCCGACGCCGCGAACCGTATTGGCGCAAGAAGCCAGTGTGAAGGCACAGAGAACAATAGCAACCGGGACAAGGCGGGTCAGTTTCATAGCGGTCTCTCCGAATAAGGATGTCGTTACAGCCCAAACCAATGGGCACACATGCTTGTATCGTGCCAGCATTCCATCGGCCCACCCCGGACCCCGCCTCTGTCAGCTGGCGATGAAGCCGTTTCATCCGGCTGTCATAGAGGAAATCTAGCGCAACATTTCGGCCTGACAAGAGACGGGATTACTTAGACCCACAAGTTCTTGTGAGATGTATCAGCAAGAACGAAAAGTCTCGAAGCGGCCCGTCCGACGATAAGCTTCGAACACATTGCGCAAGTTCTCCGCCACTGCATGGATATGTGGTCCGGCTTCCGGCTTTATGATCATGCCAAGCTGATAGCGCCCCAGTTCCGGCAGGCCATGTTCCGAACCCAGCGCGACAATGCCTTCGCCAAGCAAGGTCTTCGCGAAAGGCGCGATGGCGAGATCGGCCATGATGGCGGCGCGCTGCCCGGTAGAATGCGAACTCATATAAGCGATGCGATAGGGACGCCCCGAGCTTTCAAGCGCTTCCAGAGCATTGCCGCGCCAGGCGCAGCCCTCTTCCCAGATGGAAAGCGGCAGCGGATCGCGACGATAAGCCGTTCCACATTTCGCCCCGGCCCAGACGAGTTCCTCATCGAGCAGAACTTCCGTGTCCCCCTTGCCGGGCACCGTATGCGACATGTTCACCAGCGTTACATCGAGACGCCGTTCATCCAGGCGCTTGCGCAGATTGCTGCTCTGATCGATCACCACATCGACGGTCACACCGGGATGGGTTTCGGCAAAACGCTTCAAGACGAGCGGCAAAACACATTCGCCGATATCGTCGGGCGAGCCCAGCCGCACCACGCCGGTGACAGTCGGCGCGACAAATTTCGAAACCGCTTCACGGTTGAGCGCCAGAAGGCGACGCGCAAAACCGAGCAGAACTTCGCCATCGCTGGTGAGTGTCACCGAACGGGCATCGCGGTCAAACACGGCGACGCCGATCTGCTCTTCAAGTTTCTTGATCTGCATCGATACGGCCGATGGCGTGCGAAACACCGCATTGGCTGCGGATGAAAAACTGCCGGTGTCCGCAATCGCCACAAAGGTGCGAAGGACATCGATATCGAGCATTGGCAAAGGATGCTGGACGGGCGCTGTCATGACGGAACTCCGGTGATGATAAATCAAATTTTCTGATCTTAAGCCTTTTTATATTTCGTTTGATTGAACGTCAAGCACAGCGCACATTAAGCACATCGAAAACACCCATCCCGCTGCAGCAGGCATTCAAACCAATCCATTCTCGCCCCGAGGAGACCGAAAATGACCGCACAATGCCAAACTATGGGCCAAGCCCTAAGCCAGACAGCAGCCCGCGACCGTCGTTCAGCGACGTCGGAATCGCCTTCGATCTTTACATGGCTGCGTCAGGCCCACTCTGAAATAAGAAGCCAGATCGAACAGTGGATGCTCGACCGCAAAATTGCACGCACGCGCCTCTCGATCCAGAATTTGCCGGAACATATTCGGCAGGACATCGGCTGGCCCGCAATCGATGACCGCCTTCCGATGACCCGACCGAGCCAACCCACGCGTGCCAACACGCTCCACAACGGTTGATTTGCGACAAACATCTCTTTTCCAATGAGGGCGAGCCTGTCTCGCCCTCATTTTCACGACATGAAAATACCTTCTCGCGGCAGGCATTTAGCCGCACTTTGCAACCTAACCGTTCTGTGTCTCAATAAAGCACTGTCCCGTTTGCGTCATTGCTCTCCCCTAGTGTTTGCGGGCAATGATGCCGGGATCGCCGGTCTGATAGCGACCGGCAAAAAGCGGGGCAAAAACAGGCCCCGCAGTCGTGACGGAGACGGAAGCATCGCCGCGTCGGGAACCGCAGCGCGTGCTTCATAAAGTGGGAACGGTCCGGTTATGAACCAGGCTTCATCGGTTAAGCGGTCTATTGTCTTTTTTCTGGTGCCGAACTTCTCGATGATCGCGTTTGCGACCGCCATCGAGCCGTTACGCATCGCCAATCGCATGCTCGGTTACGAAGCCTATCGCTGGCGTCTGACGTCGGCGGATGGCCAGCCAGTAACGGCATCGAACGGCGTGGTTTGCGCCGCCAATGCCTCGCTGGAAGACGAACGACGCTATCTGCAACGCGAGCAGCGCCCGTCCATGGTGTTCGTCTGTTCCGGCGTCTATGTCGAGGAATTCCGCAACAAGTCGGTCTTCGCCTGGCTGCGCGAAGAATATAACCGCGGCGTCGCGGTCGGCGGCCTGTGCACCGGCGCGCATATCCTTGCGGCAGCCGGCCTCCTTTCCGGCAAGCGTTGCGCCATTCATTGGGAAAACCTGCCGGGCTTTGCCGAGGCGTTTCCGAAGGCGGAAGTCTATGCCGACCTGTTCGAGTTCGACAGCAATATCTACACCTGCGCAGGCGGAACAGCCTCGCTCGACATGATGCTGAAGCTCATCGGCGATGATTTCGACGCCAATCTGGTCAACAAAATCTGCGAGCAGGCGCTGACCGACCGCGTCCGCAGCCCGCAAGACCGGCAGCGTCTGCCGCTGCGCGCGCGCCTTGGCATCCAGAACTCGAAAGTTCTAACGATCATCGAGATGATGGAGGCCAACCTCTCCGAGCCGCAGGCGCTGATCAATGTCGCCCATACCATCGGCCTGTCGCGCCGTCAGGTCGAGCGTCTGTTCCGGCAGGAAATGGGGCGCTCTCCCGCCCGCTATTATCTGGAAATCCGCCTCGACCGAGCACGGCACCTGCTTTTGCAATCGTCCATGCCGGTGGTGGAAGTGGCGGTGGCCTGTGGCTTCGTTTCCGCGTCGCATTTTTCCAAATGCTATCGCGAACTCTATGGACGCTCGCCGCAGCAGGAACGCGCAGATCGCAAAATGCTCATCGCAGCATAGGCTGGATCATTGCGACAGATCGAATGCCCGCTGGATGAAGCAGTCCGATCCTCGTGTAAAAGACTAAGAAAATCAGTATCGTAAAGCGTCTTTCGGAATCAGTTTCGCAAGATCGGGTGACGCTCGTACCGGCATGTCGCTTGCAGAACAGGCTTGTTGCGAATAACCCCGGCTTTGCCCGGTGGCAGACGCAGTCGTGTCAGGCAGCGAATATGTCGTATAAAGGCAAATATCCTGCCCCGTCAGCGATTATGGTTCTGTCAAATACCAACCAGGGTCACATAAAATGGCAGAGTTTCCTAAGAAGGCGAAGGTCGTAATCGTCGGGCTCGGCGGCATCGTCGGGGCATCCGTCGTGCACCACCTGATCGAACGGGGCTGGGACGACATCGTCGGCATCGACAAGTCGGGCATTCCGACCGATATCGGCTCGACAGCCCACGCGTCGGATTTCTGCTATGCAACCAGCCACGATTTCCTCTCCTGCTGGACCACGCTTTATTCCATCGATTTCTACGAGAAGATGGGGCACTACGCCCGCGTCGGCGGAATTGAAGTTGCGCGTGTGGGCGACGATGGCCGCATGGATGAAATCAAGCGCAAGGTCGCATCGGGCAAGGCGTTTGGCACCCGCGCCCGCCTGATGGAACCGGCAGAGATCAAGGAAAAATTTCCGCTGATCGAAGAAAGCATGGTTCAGGGCGGCCTGTGGGACCCGGATGCCGGTCTGGTCATCCCACGTTCGCAGACGGTTGCTGGCAAACTGATCGATCAGGCGGAAGCCGCTGGCAAGTTGAAGAGCTTTGCCAATACACCCGCCCAGTCGCTGCTGGTCGAAAACGGTCGCATCAAGGGTGTTGTCACCCATCGCGGCACGATTGAAGCCGATTATGTGGTGATCTGCGCTGGCCTCTGGGGACGTTTGATTGCCGAAATGGTCGGTGAAGATCTGCCTGTCATGCCGATTGACCATCCGCTGACATTCTTTGGTCCTTATAATGAATTCGAAGGCACCGGCAAGGAAATCGGCTGGCCGTTGATGCGCGATCAGGGCAATTCGGCCTATATGCGCGACACCGGCGATCCGAAGACCGCCGAAGGTGGCCAGATCGAATGGGGCTATTACGAAGAGACCAATCCGCGCCTCTGCCACCCGCGTGATCTTCTGGAAAAGCACGAAGCGCGCCTTTCGCCATCGCAGCGCGACCTCGATATGGAACAGGTTCTGGAACCGCTCGAACGCGCCATCGAGTTGACCCCGATCCTCGGCGAGCTTGGCTATAATGAAAGCCATTCCTTCAACGGTTTCCTGCAAGTCACCACCGATGGCGGCCCATCCATGGGTGAAAGCCAGAAGGTGCGCGGCCTCTGGTATGCGGTGGCCATCTGGGTCAAGGACGGCCCCGGCATGGGCAAGCTTATTGCCGACTGGATGACCGATGGCCGCACATCCATCGACCATCACGCCATCGACTATTCCCGTTTCTATCCGCACCAGATGACCGAACAGTTCATCTGGGATCGCTGCACCGAAACGGCAATGAAGGTTTATAACCCGGCGGTGCATCCCCGTGAGCCTTTCTCCAAGGGCCGCAATATCCGCCGTTCACCCTTCTATGAACGCGAAGTGGAGCTTGGCGGCTATTTCATGGAACTCGGCGGCTGGGAGCGTGCGCATGGCTATGCCGCCAATGAACACCTGCTGGAAAAATACGGCGACCGCGTACCCGTGCGTGAAAATGAATGGGACAACCGCCATTTCTGGCGCGTTTCCAATGCCGAGCATCTCGAACTGACCGAAAATTGCGGCATCATCAATCTTTCACATTTCGCGATTGTTGACATTGAAGGCCCGGACCATGTCGAGCTGATGGAATGGCTTTGTGCGGCCAAGATCGGCGGCGACGCCAATATCGGCAAGGGCATCTATACGCATTTCCTCGACGATGAAGGCATGGTGCGCGCCGATTTCACGGCAATACGCATGGCGGACCGCATCCGCATGATCAACGGTGCCGATGCTGGCCCCCGCGATTTCCATTACATGCGCCGCGTGGCCGAGGATAAGGGCTTTGACGTCACCATCACCGATGTGACGGAGAAATATGTCACCATCGGCATCTGGGGCCCGAATGCCCGCGAAAATCTCAAGAAAGTCGTTGAGAATCCTGACGGTCTCAATGCCGAAAACTTCCCGTTTGCGGCGATCAAGCCGATCAGGATTGCGGGCAAGGACGTGACCGCCTTCCGCATTTCCTATGTTGGTGAACAGGGCTGGGAATTGCATATGCGCTATGAAGATGGCCTCGCCGTCTGGGATGCGCTGCGCTCCACCGGCACGATTGCCGTGGGTGTCGAAACCTATGCCAATACCCGCCGCATGGAGAAAAGCCTGCGCCTTCAGAACGCCGACCTGCTGACCGAGTATAATCTCCTTGAAGCAGATCTGGCGCGCCCGAAGGTCAAGGAGGCCGATTTCCGGGGCAAGGCCAAACATGTCGAATATCGCGCCCGGGAACATCAGCCCGCTATGCTCTGCACGCTGGTCATGACCGACAATATCGATTCGAAGGGCGTCGCCCGTTTCCCGGTCGGCATCATGCCGGTCATGGAGCCGGAAACCGGCGAAACGCTGGTCGATGAACTGGGCCGCCGCTCGTTCACCTCGTCGGTCGCTTTCGGCCCGACCATCGGCAAGAATATCGCGCTTGCTTATCTGCCATGGAGCCATTGTCAGGAAGGCCGCAAGCTGACCGTCGAATATTTCGGCGAAACCTATCCGGTCGAGGTAGCGTCTGTTGGCTATAAGCCGCTTTACGACCCGGAAAACCTCAAGCCGCGCAGTTGAGCCAGCGGTGAGGCCAACAAAAAGCCGGGCACAACGCCCGGCTTTTTCAATTCAATAATGCGGCAGACTTATTTCAGCGTCGCCTTGCCGCCGGTGATGGTGATCGTCTCATCACCGGTCAGCGCTTCGCGGTCGCCGTTCGGAAAAGTGACGAAGCAGCCTGCGGCGCAGAAATCGACAGTGTCGCCCGGCGCCACAACCATCTCGCGCTTTGAAGCACCTTCGGTGACCACGATTGTCTGCGCGGCGCTGTCCTTGTTGGAAATCTTGGCGGCGTAAGAACCGCCCATGGAAGCGGCAAGCATGACGACTGCGCCAAGACCGATCGTAGCAAACTTGTTGATCTGAATTACGTTCATATCGTTTCGGTGTTTCCACCGCTCCCGCTTCTACAACCCTGATGGAAGCAAGCCTTGCTTCCATCCTCGATGAACGACCCGCCGTTCGTAGCTCTTTTATAAAAGGACAAAACTGAACTGCAACTGAACGAGGCGTGATCACGCTTTATCGTCGTTGTCGTCCGTTGCCTTTGCCTTCTCTTCGCGCACCTTCTTCTTTGGCGACGCTGTCGGCGCCTTTTGCATGATCTCGGAAAGTTTTTCGATTTCCGGCAGCCCCAGCACGAGATCGGTCGAAGACGACGACAGATGCAGCCCCTCTTCGTGGAAGCGCTCCACGATCTGGAACCGCAACTCGTTCTTGATGCCGCCGGTCGCAGTGATGTCTGCGACATGCGCATAGATGTCGAACACCATCAGTGAATCGGTCATGCTCTGGAAAGCGACGAACGGTTCTGGATTCTTGAGAATGGACGGATGGCCGCGCACGATATCCAGCAACAGCGTGTGCACACGGCGCGGGTCTTCCGTATAGGAAGCCTGAACATTGATATCGATGCGGCCAAGCTTGTTGCGATGCGTCCAGTTGCCGACATTGCCGTTGATGAGCGTCGAATTCGGCACAATGATCGATTGCTTTTGGAAGGTTTCCACTTCCGTTGCGCGCACACTGATCTTCTTGACGATGCCGCTGACCGTGCCTGCTTCCACCCAGTCACCGACCTTGAACGGGCGTTCCGCCAGAAGAATGAGACCGGAAACGAAATTCTGGACGATGTTCTGGAGACCAAAACCGATACCAAGTGAAAGACCACCGGCGATCAGCGCCAGATTGGACATATTGAACCCGGCCGCCGAGACGCCCATCAGGGCGGCGAGACAGAGACCGACATAACCGATCACCGTGCGGATGGAATTGCGCACGCCGGAATCGACGCGGCCCCTCGCCATGACGCTGTTGTCGAGCCAGTTCTGGAACCAGCGCGTCAGCAGATAGCCGATGACGAACAGCAAAATGCCGGTGAGCAGCCCCATCAGCGAAACCGACATATTGCCGATTTCAAAGCCGGTCATCAGTTTGAAGAATGCATTTTTCAGCTCGGCCCACTGGAAGCCGAGCTGCATCAGCACCAGCGGAATGCCGATCAGTGCTACGACTAGATTGATGAGAATGCCTGCGACAAGCCCCAGCTGGTCGAGCGTCGCATCGTCAAAGTGGAAACGCTCGCGCAAGCTCGCGCCGACCTTGCTTGACGCAAATGCCTGTTCTTCGGAAATGGCGCGCCCCGTCAGGAAGCCCAGATACATCGTCACCAGAAAAGCGCCGGTCACGACGATCTGCTGTGACAGAAAGCGCGCCATGCCGATATAGCCGAAGAGGGCGGCCAGAATGGGCAGCAATCCCAATATGATCAGAAATATCTTGAAGAGACGCGGCCATGACCGCACGCGCTCGTCATCCCGCCGCACTACGGGTTTCAGGAAGGCGATTGCCAGAATGAGAATGCCCACCATGACAGTCGCCAGCAGGCTTTGGGCCATGGTGAGCGACAAGGGCGACGACAGTAGCTTGTTGACGGTACCGATAAAAGAATCGACGCCCGTCGTCAGCGCTGTCGCGGTTATCAGCAAGCCCAGAATCCGCCCCGGACGCGGCGCGACCGGTACGAGGCGCCATTGCGGCATGTCGGGACTGATACAGGCAGCGGCCAGACGATGAATGAAGAAGACGAGACCGAGGACGATGAACAGCGATTCCAATATCGACGCAACGTCCGTTCTTAGAACATTGAAATAGTTCAGGAAAAAATAGGTCGTCGCCAGAAAGACGCCGAGTGCTGCAGACGGAATGACCGTGGACCAGAAGGCGACCAGAAGGCGGCTAAGGTAGGACGGCGACTCGATGGTCGGGTCTCGTTGATATAGCGTACCAAGCAAACGCCGCGCACCGAGCTGGATCACCAGCGCACCGACGAATGCGAAAAATGCTGCTGCCAGGAACGAGTTTAGCTTGAAGGTGACGACGAAGCGCCACCAGGACTGGATGATGCGCCACAGCGATATGACCTGATTATTCGCCGCTGAAGCGACCTCCGTGCCGAGCGCGGTATCGAGATTGACGCGTTGCGACAGCGTCTTCCCAAAAAGGTCGCGACGCAGATCGCCGATCTTCGCCGACATCTGGTTGACGCTGAGCGAGGTATCTTCCGTGTCGCCGATCATCGCGTTAATCAGCGCCTTTTCGGCGGTGAGGCGCTTGCGCTCATCCGTCACGATACCCGGCTCTGTCGCATCGCCCGATGGCGCGGGGCCAAGCTGCTCCAGACGCGTATTGATCTCGGTCAGTCGTGGACGAAAGGCGACACCCGCATCAAGAAGCTTTTTGGACAGTGCGTCGAACTGAAGCTTCAGGTTTGCCAGCGCTTCGTCGCTGTTTTCAGCTTTCTGCAGCTGTTCTTTGAGCTTGTCGGCCTGCTGCTTCAGATCGTCAATGATCGGCTTTTGCTGCTGCACGATGGCCGATACCGGCGGCTGAGATTGGTCGCCATCTTCCGGCGCTGCCTGAGCACCATCGTTCGACTGGCTGGCAGGCGCTTGACTGGCAGGAGCCTGCTGCGCTTGCGGCTTGTTATCCTGTGCGCTGGCGGGCGCTATGCTGCCCAACGAAAGCGCGCCAATCAAAAGAGAAAATGCAACGAACCGAAACGTCGATAAATGGGCCAATTTCAAATCTGCCGTTATGAAGATCACTGTTTCAACATAAAGCGCCGTAGAACGGAAGCAAGGCAGGTTGCAAGAGAGAATCCCACGTGCTCCCCAATGGCATGAACGGTGCTTTTCGCCCGCCACTTGTTGCGAGGCGACAATGAAACCACGGCAAAACGCCAGTATTTCCTTGTTCGCACCGGCACAAATGGCTAATGAGGATTCGTGAACAGTGCAGAAACTGGCTCGAATCCTGAGCGAGACTCTAACGAAAGTCTGGGCAGTTTTATGATAGGCATGAACAGCACAGGGCAGCATAGACAGCATGGTTTCATGCTGTTGATGGCATGCGTGCTGTCTTTTGCAGCACTATTGTTCGCCGTGGACTTCTCTGCACTGAACGACAAGACTGGCGGCGATACATCTCGCAGCCTTCATAAAATGCTTGCCGCCAGACAGGCTGAAAGCACGCCGACAGCTCCTGTCCGGCAGCAATCGGCACCCGCACCGCAGCCCATGCGCGCCATTCTCGTCGAAGCCATGGCCGCGAAAATCAAAGCAGCTTTTCCGCTGGGTGGTGACACGGCACTCGCCGTTGCCCGAGCCGGTCATCCCTTTGCCAATGCGAAATCTGCAGAGGCCGGGCGCGATTTTCAGCATTTTACGGCTGCCCAGCAATATTTTGGTTTTGCCCGCGCACCTCCTGTAAGCGCATAATAGGCACCATCGGAAGACTGGCTTTCTCCAGTCCCCAACACTTTTACGTAAAACAGCGTCATCCGCCCCCACACAGATTGTGGCTTTCCATTCCGGTCAGCCTGTCGGGATTTTGAGATGACGCGCAGACTCGGAACCACAATCCATGCGTACTTCGAAATGGGTCGTAGCGCTGTACAGCCTGATCGTCGTGATCGGGCTTATCATCGCCTTGCCCAACTTCTTCACACAAAAACAGCTGGATGCGATGCCATCCTGGTTCCCGAAGCGTCAGGTGACGCTCGGTCTCGACCTGCGCGGCGGCTCCTATCTCGTGCTGGAAGTGGACGCAGCCGGCCTTAAAAAGGACCGCCTGCGTGCGCTGCTGGACGATGCCCGCAGCAAGCTGCGCGCTGAGCGCATCCAGCCGCAGTCGATCCGCGCCGTGGGCGATGCCGTCATCGTGGCAATTCCCGATGCCGACCAGCGCGCCAAGGCGGAAACGGCGCTTCGCACGCTCATCTCGCAGGTCAACACCAGCGGTTTCGGCACGGCGATCAATGATATCGACGTCAACTCGACCGATAATCAGGTCCGCCTGACGCTGACCGAAGCGGGCTTCAATTACCGCCTCGACGCAGCACTGCAGCAGAGCCTCGAAATCATCCGCCAGCGCGTTGACCAGGTCGGCGTTGCCGAACCGTCGATCCAGCGCGTCGGTTCCGACCGTATCGTGGTTCAGCTTCCGGGCCTCCAGGACCCGGCTCAGCTTCGCCAGCTTCTCGGAAGCACGGCGAAGATGAGCTTCCACATGGTCGCCGATGTCAATCCGAACGATACGCCGCCTCCGGGCGTGACGATCATGCCGGATTCCAAGGATGCGAATATCAAATATCCGATCGAAGACCAGATCGCGCTCTCGGGTGAACGCCTGACCGATGCCCGCGCCGGTTTCGACCAGCGCACCAATGAGCCGATCGTTTCCTTCCGTTTCGACAGCCTTGGCGCACGTCAGTTCGCCGATATCACCACGAAGAACGTGAACCGTCCTTTCGCCATCGTTCTCGACGGCAAGGTCTTGAGCGCACCGGTTATTCGTGAGCCGATCACCGGCGGTTCGGGCCAGATCAGCGGCAGCTTCACCGTTCAGGACACTGTCGTTCTGTCCGCCCTGCTGCGCGCAGGCGCCCTGCCCGCGCCGCTGACTGTCATTGAAGAACGCACCGTCGGTCCCGACCTTGGCGGCGACGCCATCAAGATGGGCCTTGTCACCGGCATCATCGGCTTCGCGCTGGTGGCCGTGTTCATCGTTCTGCTTTACGGCCTCTGGGGCATGATCGCCAATGTGGCGCTTCTTCTGCACACATTGCTGACCTTCTCCGCGTTGAGCCTCATCGGGGCCACGCTGACCCTGCCCGGTATCGCCGGTATTATTCTAGGTATCGGTATCGCGGTCGATGCGAATATTCTCATCAACGAACGTATCCGCGAAGAAACGCGTAAAGGCCTCGGCGCGATGGCGGCGCTCGACAAGGGCTTCCACAGCGCCTTTGCAACCATCGTCGACTCTAACGTCACCTCGCTGATCTCGACGCTGCTTCTGTTCATGTTCGGCACAGGCCCGGTTCGCGGCTTCGCCATCACCATGATGCTCGGCATCGCGATTTCGATGTTCACCGACGTGACGCTCGTGCGCATGGCGATGGGCTGGTTCGTGCGTCGTCGCAAGCTGAAGGTTCTGCATATCGAGCCGATCCTGAAGTTTGCGCCGGAAGGCACCAACTACCGCTTCATGAACGCGCGCTTCGCCGGTATCGGCGTGTCCATCGTGCTGTCGATTGCCTCGATTGTGCTGTTCTTCAAGCCGGGCCTCAATTACGGCATCGACTTCAAGGGCGGTATCCAGGCCGAAATCACCACGTCGCAGCCCGCCGACCTTGCGCAGCTTCGCGCCAAGCTCGGTTCGCTGGAACTGGGTGAAGTGGCGCTCCAGAGCGCAGGCAGCCCGAATGAAGTGCTCATCCGCATCCAGCGTCAGGATGGTGGCGAGGAAGCGCAGACGGTTGCTGTCAACAAGATGCGCGAAGCCGTTACCGAGCTTGATCCGGGCGTGAAGATCGAACGAACAGAAGTCGTGGGACCGAAAGTCTCCGGCGAACTGGCGCGTTCCGGCTTCATAGCGGTCGTGCTCTCCGCACTCGGCATGCTGGTCTATCTCTGGTGGCGGTTCGAGTGGTTCTTCGCGCTCGGCGCGATCATAACCCTTGTGCTGGATACGACCAAGATCGTCGGCTTCTTCGCGCTGATGCAGCTCGATTTCAACCTGACGGCAATCGCTGCTCTCCTGACGATCATCGGCTATTCGGTGAACGACAAGGTGGTTGTCTATGACCGCATGCGTGAAAACATGCGCCTCTACAAGTCGAAGCCGCTGCGCGAGATCATCGACATGAGTATCAATCAGGTGCTCGTGCGCTGTATCTACACATCGCTGGTGACATTCCTCTGTATGTTCCCGATGGCGATCTGGGGCGGCAGCGCCGTCCATAATTTCGCCGTGCCGATGCTGTTCGGTATCGTCATTGCGACGTCGTCGTCGATCTTCATCGCAGCGCCGATCCTGCTTCTGCTGGGCGACTGGTGGCAGCACCACAAGGAGGCTCACAAGCCTGCTGAAGAAAAGGCCATCGCGCAGAAGTAATCCAATCGCCGGGCAGGATTTCCGTCTTGCCCGGCTCCCACAATGAATTGACAGAAGCATGTTCCCCGAAAGTGGAAACCGATTTTGGGACAAGGACATGCTAAAACAGAGGGAAACGGCACCCTATGCCCCATGACACGCCTTTGATAGCGACAATCGTCATCGGGTTATGCCTTGCCTTCATCTTCGGTGCTGTAGCCACCCGCCTCAAAATCTCTCCACTGGTTGGCTATCTTCTGGCTGGCGTTATTGCCGGTCCGCACACACCCGGTTTCGTTGCCGATCAGGACCTCATTTTGCAGCTCGCCGAAATCGGCGTCATCCTGCTGATGTTCGGCGTCGGTCTGCATTTTTCCCTGAAAGACCTGCTATCCGTTAAAGCCATCGCCGTTCCGGGCGCGTTGGCGCAAATCGCCACCGCGGCCGCCCTTGGCACCGGCCTTGGCCTTGCGCTCGGTTGGGACGTTGAAGCAGGCATGGTCTTCGGCCTTGCGCTATCCACCGCCAGTACCGTCGTTCTGTTGCGTGCCATGCAGGAGCGCCGCCTGATCGACACCGAACGCGGCCGCATTGCCGTCGGCTGGCTGATCGTTGAAGATCTCGCCATGGTGATGGCGCTGGTCCTGCTGCCCGCCGTCGCCAGTGTCACGGGACGCGCGACCAGTGCCGCAGCAAGCGACCCGCTTGCGGCCTGGCTTGGCCTCGGCATTGGCGGCATCATTCTCCTGACCATCGCCAAGGTGGTTCTGTTCGTCGCCCTGATGCTGGTGGTCGGGCGCAAGGTCATTCCCTGGCTTCTCAACGTCGTCGCACAGACCGGCTCGCGCGAATTGTTTCGTCTTGGCGTTCTGGCCATTGCGCTCGGTGTGGCTTTCGGCGCGGCGCATCTCTTCGGCGTGTCCTTCGCACTCGGCGCATTCTTCGCCGGTATGGTGATGAGCGAATCCGAGCTTAGTCACCGCGCAGCTGAAGAATCCCTGCCCTTGCGCGACGCCTTCGCAGTGCTGTTCTTCATTTCGGTCGGCATGTTGTTCGACCCGATGAGCCTTTTGAAAGACCCCTTGCCCCTTCTGGCCACGCTTGCGATCATCCTGATCGGCAAATCCGTAGCGGCCTTCTTTATCGTCCGGGCCTTCCGCCGCCCGGTCAGCACGGCGCTAACGATTTCGGCAAGTCTGGCGCAGATCGGCGAATTCTCGTTCATTCTCGCCGGGCTTGGCGTCAGCCTCAATCTATTGCCACCCGCCGGACGCGATCTGATTCTCGCTGGCGCAATCCTTTCCATCTTCCTCAATCCGGTGATGTTCATCGTCGCGGAACGGATGCGGCCCTGGATCGAAAAGCGCAGCGCAAGCGAAGCAGCAAACGAACCAACGGGCAGCGCAGCCATCGATGTTTCCGAACCGGAACCATTGCCTCACACGCTTCTGACCGGCCACACGATCATTGCTGGCTACGGACATATCGGCAGCAGGCTGGCCACCAGTTTGCAGGAACATGCGATGCCGTTCCTCGTCATCGATGACTCGCCGAAAATCTGCACCGCTTTGCGGGAAAAAGGCATCGAAGCTATTGCGGGCAATGCCTCCGATACCGAAATATTGAATGCGGCGAATCCGGGGCTTGCCAAAAATCTGGTCATTGCGATTCCGAATGCCTTCGAGGCAGGACGCGCAACCGCTCTGGCCCATGCGGCCAACTCGGATATTCACATCGTCGCGCAGGCCAGTTCGCAGGCCGAAGCACAATATCTGACCGATCTTGGTGCAACCGCCGTCATTCTTGGCGAAGAGGAAATTGCAAAGGCAATGGCCAAGGCAATCGGCGCAGACGTTTCGAATACGGGCGGCAATGCTTCTGCCCGGCAGCCACAGCGGCATATTCAGGCACAGGACGACAGTTCTGTGACTGCCGCTGATGGCGAAGCACAGGCTATATAAGGGGGAACACAGATGAAAATTGAAGGGGCGGTAATCGGTTAATGAAAGCAAAGGATTATATCTGGCCAGTCATCGGTGTCTGTGCTGTGGGCGTTTCAGTCTGGCTTCTCTATCGGGAACTTCGCAGCATATCGCTCGACGATGTTCTGGACAGCCTCTACGCCATTCGCGCACATCACTGGGTACTGGCAGCGGCGGCAGCCCTTCTCGCCTATAGCTCGCTTGCCGGTTACGACCGTATCGCGCTTCTCCATTTGCGACGCAAGATTTCCTGGCTTTTCATCGCGCTCTGCTCCTTCACCACCTATGCCCTGTCGCACAATATCGGCGCATCGGTCGTCTCCGGCGCTGTTGTTCGCTACCGCGCCTATTCCTCGCAAGGCATGCCCGGCAGCGAGATTGCTGTTCTCATCGCGTTTTGCTCATTCACATTCATTCTCGGTGTCATCATCACATCAAGTGTCGTGCTGCTGCTTGAGCCGCATGTCCTCATGCGCTTCAACGAAGATCTGACACCCACCGTGGCCATGGTCATTGCCGTGATCATGCTGGCCTTCGTGCTGCTCTATGTCTTCGGCAGCTGGATGCAGCTGCGTCCGCTACAGATCGGCAAGTTCCGACTGGAATATCCGCGCATGTCGGTTGTCGTGCAGCAATTGATCGTGGCCCCGCTGGAGCTGATCGGCGCTGCGGGCATCATCTATTTCGCGCTGCCGGAAGCGGGCAATCCGGGCTTCCTGATCGTGCTCGGCATTTTCCTCGTCTCCTTCTCGGCAGCGCTTATCTCGCACGCGCCGGGCGGCCTTGGCGTGCTTGAACTGGTTTTCCTGACCGGCCTGCCGGATATGCATCAGGCGGATGTGCTGGCAGCACTGATTGTGTTCCGCCTGCTCTATCTCCTGATCCCCTTCGCCATGTCGCTGGTGGTGGTGCTGGTTTTCGAGAAATCGCAGTTCCTGCTGCGCTGGAACGAAAAGCATAATAAGTGAGACCCCATTCAGGCGGAGAATAATTTTCACTTATCCGCCTGAATTTGAATTCCTTTTCCTTAAAGTTGCGGGTTTCAGGGTCTATTTTGGAAACTGCTTCGCAAGTCGCCTCGATATCGGGACGAAAAGCGAAACAGAAAAGCCCTCCCAAGGCTCTGATCTCTATCGCAATTGCGAACGCAAAACCGCTTTGCACTTTTGCTGCAATTGCTTGAAAAGGAAACAACGCATGCCTGCGACACTTATCATCCCCGGCTACAAGGGATCGGAAGCAGGCCACTGGCAGCGCCAATGGTTGCATAACGATCCGTCAGCATTACTGGTTGAACAGGACGACTGGCATTATCCAGTGCTATCCGACTGGATGCATGCGCTCGAAGCAAAACTGGCCGAAAATCCCGGCGCGGTTCTGGTTGCCCATAGCCTCGGCTGTGTGCTGGTTGCCCATCTGGCAAGCCGTCCGGCTGCTGCCCACGTAGCAGGCGCACTTCTGGTCGCCCCGGCTGATGCGGAAACCATGGCCTCCAGGGACAACCGCTTCCAGAGCTTCGCGCCGTTGCCGCGCCATGAGCTGGGTTTCCCGTCCATCGTCGTCGCCAGCCGCAATGACGATTATATGCGCTTTGCCAAGGCAGAGGCATTGGCGAATGTCTGGGGTTCGGGCTTCGTCGACCTTGGCCATGCCGGTCACATCAATGTCGCGAGCGGGTTCAGCCGCTGGCCGGAAGGCGTCATTCTCGCCTCTTCCCTGCAAAGGGAGCCACAAACAGCAGCATCCTCCCAAGCTGCCCAACTGGCCGCCTGACCGCTCGCGCGCCGTGCGTCCTTTCGGACGCACGGCATCAAGCGTGTTGCTTGCGCTCCAGCAGGAATTTCAAAACCAGCGTCAGAACGGCAATCAATGCGAGTGTGGAAGCCGCAGCAAAGGCGCCGGCGACATTATAGTCATTGAACAGTAGCTCCACCTGCAACGGCAAAGTGTTCGTCTTGCCGCGAATAGCGCCGGAAACCACCGAGGTCGCGCCAAATTCGCCCATCACACGCGCATTGCACAACACCGCACCATAGAGCAGCGCCCATTTGATATTGGGAAGCGTGACATAGAAGAATGTCTGCCAGCCATTGGCGCCGAGCGTCATCGCCGCTTCTTCCTCGTCGCTGCCTTGCACTTCCATCAGCGGTATCAATTCCCGCGCCACGAAGGGCGAGGTCACGAACAGACTAACCAGAAAGATCGCCGGGACCGTGAACATGATCTTCAGATCATAGCTTTCAAGCAAAGGTCCGAGCAGGCCCTGCGAGCCATAGAGGAAGAGATAGGTCACGCCCGCCACAATCGGCGAGACGGAGAAGGGAATCTCGACAAAGGTAATCAGCAGCCTGCGTCCCGGAAAACGAAACTTCGTCACCAGCCAGGCGACACAGACGCCGAACGCCATATTGATCGGCACGACCACGATGGCGACCAGCACAGTCAGCCAGATCGCATGCAGCGTATCGGGCTTCAGGATTTCGCCAAAGAACGCGCCCGCGCCCTTGCTGAACGCATAAGCGAAAATGACCGCCAGCGGCGCGCCGATGCACAGGATGGACAGAATGCTGGCCAGCCAGATCAACAGGCTGCGAACGGCCCCCGGCGCGTTGCGCGCCACACTAGCGCTCTGCATAACGAAGCTGCCTTGCCTGAATGAGATTGGTGATGAGCAGCATCAGGAATGCTGTAACCAGCATGACGAAGGCCAGCGCTGCCGCTGCTGGATAATCATATTCGTCGAGCCGGATGAAGATCAGAAGCGATGTCACTTCCGTTTCGAATGGCAGATTGCCGGAAATGAAAACAATGGAACCGAACTCGCCGAGGCTGCGCGCAAACGACAGCGATGCGCCCGCTAGAAAGGCCGGGAAGATCGTCGGCCAGATGATATGGGCGAAAATCTGCCATGGCTTTGCGCCGAGGCTGCGCGCGGCTTCCTCGACATCGGCGCTCATATCTTCCAGCACCGGCTGCACCGTGCGGATGACAAAGGGAATGCTGGTGAACGCCATGGCGATGGAAATACCGAGCGGCGCATAGGCGACCTTGATGCCGAGCGGTTCCAGAAACTGGCCGAACCAGCCGTTCTGTGCAAAGACCGTCACCAGTGCCAGACCCGCAATTGCCGTGGGCAGCGCAAAAGGCAGATCGACGGCCGCATCCATCAGACGCTTGCCGGGAAACTCATATCGCGTCAGAACCCATGCCAGCAGCAGCCCGAACAGACCATTGAACACGGTTGCCAGTGCCGCAGTGCCGAGCGTGATGCGATAGGTGGCCAGCGCGCGGTCGGAGGTGACGATGGACCAGAAATCGCTCCAGCCGAGGCTCGCAGTCTTCATGATCATGGCAAGCAATGGCAGAGCCACGATAACCGTCAGATAAAACAAAGTGCAGCCGAGGGTCAGACCGAACCCCGGCAACACCGAATTGCGTTTCATGCTGAGAAGCGACACTGAATCATTCCATATGACGGCAGGAGCGCACGTCGCCGCACGCTCCTGCATATGAGCTAAATAACCGCTTACTTCTTGGTGAAGAGCTGATCAAGCACGCCGCCTTCGGCAAAATGCTCTTTCTGCAACTTGTCCCAGCCGCCGAAGACATCCTCGACCGTCACGAGACGCACATCGGGATAGATATCCTTATGCTTTTCGATGACCGCCTTGTCATGCACGCGGTTGAAGTTCTGCGCGAGAATCTCCTGACCTTCCGGCGCATAGAGATAGTTCAGATAGGCTTGCGCGATCTTGCGCGAGCCGCGCTTGTCCACCACCTTGTCTACGACCGTGACCGGGAATTCGGCCAAAAGGCTGACTTGCGGAACGACAACGTCGTATTTATCCGCACCGAGCTGCTTTTGCGTGCCACGGGTTTCCGCTTCAAATGTAACAAGCACATCGCCGATACCGCGCTCGGCAAAGGTCGTCGTCGCGCCACGACCGCCCGTGTCGAAAACCGGTACATTCTTGAAGATCTTGCCGACGAATTCACGCACCTTGGCGTCATCGTTGTTGAAGGCTTCCTTCGCATAGGCGGTCGCCGCCAGATAGGTATAGCGCGCATTGCCCGAGGTCTTCGGATTCGGGAAAACCACCTTCACATCGTCGCGGGCCAGATCATCCCAGTTCTTGATGTTTTTCGGGTTGCCCGCACGCACCAGAAACGCCGGAAACGAGTAATAAGGCGACGAATTGTTCGGCAGGCGCTTCTGCCAGTCCGCCGGAATCAGATCGCCCTTGTCGTGCAGAACCTGCACATCGGTCACCTGATTGAAAGTCACCACATCGGCTTCAAGGCCTTCCAGAATGGAGCGGGCCTGCTTGGACGAACCGGCATGCGACTGGTTGACGGTCAGCTCATCACCGGTCTTCGTCTTCCAGTCGGCGATGAACGCCTTGTTGACCTGCTCATAAAGCTCGCGGGCGATATCGTAGGAAACGTTCAGGATTTCCTTCGGCTCTTCAGCCTTGACCGGCGCTGCGCCCAGACCGAGCGCGACAGCCGCATAGAGAAAAATTTTTCGCATTAGACCCATCCCCACCGCCCTGCACCTGCAAAGCGTTCATACAGACGATTGAACTTGGAAAGAAAATCTACCGAAAGGTGATTCAAAATCAACCTAAATCATTGATTTAAATCAATAAACTACTTTCTGCGGAGTCCTTGGAACATGCGCCCAAGCGGCCTAAGCGCGTTAGAAAATTATTCCTTCAAGCGTCAAAAATCAGAAACAGCACAACAAAAAAGCCGGAGACTTTCGCCCCCGGCCCATATTTTATTCTGCGTAAAATCTTACCAGAAACCGCGATGCTGCCAGCACCACAGAAAATTATGCTCACTGCGCTCCAACCGGCTGCGCCGACGCGCTGCGATTTCTTCAGCGCTCAATTTCATTTCCCGCCATGGCTGCGCCAAAAACGCAGGAATGCCCAAGAAGGCGTTTTTCACTCCGGTGGTCAGCACCTGCAAGTTCTGCATTAAACCAGGCCTCCTATCCGCGTTGTCGCGTCCCCATCTCAAAGCTTCCGACCTTAAAGCACGTCTTCAATCCAGACACGCTTTCGCCGTAACAATGAACGATGGGTTAATTTTGAAGGCTTCCGCGCAGATGTCAATAACCGACTTATTTTATCGGAGTTAACAGAGTGAAATATTTTGCGAGCGACAAGCCGCCGCCCGCAAAATCATACCAGCTTACACCTCGTAGTCATTGACGGGCTTGATATGGACCTTGTCCACATTGCGCCCCTTCATGGCGTCGATCCTGAATTCGAAGCCATCCGCGACGAAGCTTTCACCGCCCAGCGGCAGGTGGCCAAGGTGCCAGAGCACGTAGCCAGCCAGCGTCGTATAGCGGTCGCTGTCATCCACCAGATCGCGCTCCAGAAGACCACTCAGGCGGCGAATATCAACAAAGCCGTCGACGATATAACCGCCCTGCCCGTCCGATTCGGCAACAGATGCTTCCTCGTCTTCATCGGGAAATTCCCCGGCAATCGCTTCCAGCACGTCGGTCGGCGTAACGACGCCTTCGAATGAGCCATGCTCATCGACCACGACGGCAAGCTGCACCGGTGAGACACGCAGCTGCTCCATCACACGCAACACATTGGCGCTTTCGTGTACGACAAGCGGCTGCTTGACGACCTGATCCCAATCGATGGACTTTTTGTCCGTCATGTCGAGCAGCAGATCGCGAACCGAAGCGACGCCGACAAATTCATCGACCTGACGGCGGGCAACAACAACGCGCGAGTGCGAAAGCTTGCGAATCGCTTCATGCAAATCCTCTTCGCTTTCATCGATGTCGAGCCATTCGATTTCATTGCGCGGTGACATGATCGAACGCACCGGGCGATCCGCCAGATCCAGAACGCCACGGATCATTTCCTTTTCTTCCGGAAGGAAGACGTCATTGGCAGCTGTCTGCTGGGCGATCACGTCAACAGTATCGGAAAGCGGATTCTCGCCGCGCCCGCCGCCGAGCAGGCGCAGAACCGCGCCCGCCGTCCGCTCACGCAGATCGTTGGTCGTCACCAGCTTTTCACGATTGCGGCGCGAGACCTGATTGGCCGCTTCGATCAACACCGAGAAGCCGATGGCCGCATAGAGATAGCCCTTCGGAATGTGAAAACCAAAGCCTTCCACCACGAGGCTGAAACCGATCATCATCAGGAAGCCAAGGCAGAGGATAACCACCGTCGGATGCTTGTTGACGAAGTCCATCAGCGGCTTGGAAGCCAGCATCATGACGCCGATTGCGATAATGACGGCGATCATCATCACCGGCAGATGCTGCACCATGCCGACAGCCGTAATCACGCTATCCAGCGAGAACACCGCATCGAGGACGACAATCTGGACAATGACCTGCCAGAACACGGCATGGACGACACGGGAGGTTTTCGCACCATGCGCGCCTTCCAGGCGTTCGTGCAGTTCCATCGTGCCCTTGGCCAGCAGGAACAGACCACCGATCAACATGATGATGTCACGTCCGGAGAACGACATATCCATCACTTCGATCAGCGGTTCGCGCAGCGTCACAATCCACGAAATCGATGCAAGCAGGACAAGGCGCATGAGAAGCGCCAGAGCGAGACCGATGACGCGGGCGCGATTGCGCTGATGCGGGGGCAATTTATCGGCCAGAATGGCGATAAAGACGAGATTGTCGATGCCGAGAACGATCTCAAGCACCACCAATGTCACCAAACCTATCCAGGCATTGGGGTCGGCAATCCAGTCCATGGACCAGTCCATGATATGTCGGCTCCTTTAGAACACAACCCGAAGACTATTTTCGGGCAATATGTGAGTACAAACAAATGTTTAGATCGCTGACCTGAATCAAAAAGACAGCGTCCAAACGGGTCAGAAAAAGCGGAATTCAGAGATACCGGCGCAAACGCTTTCGGGCCGGAACGCAAAATCGCGATCCAGCCGAAAAAATCCACAAGCGGCGGAGAGAGGCTTCAGGCCTATGAAGTGAAAGGTTCCCGCGAGGGAACCGGTACTTCGGTAAGACGAATCGTCAGAACTGTCGTCGGGCATTAAGCGCGATGAACCTTTTATAGGGCGCTGTATCGGCTTTCTCGCCGACCTCGGGCACCAATTGGCATACGAAACATACGGTTGTTGTTCGCAATATATTCAAAAGGCTGGCAGGCAAAAGCTTCGATCCGCTGCCAGCTTCACTCTTATTATGCAGACGATCGCCGGTCAGGCAAGTGCGTCTGCCTCATTCCTATTCGGCGGGCGACACTTGCACCCGACGCGATTTGCGCTCGCGGCGCGGACGCGCCTTGAAGAAACGCACACCGATGACCGTGACGATCAGAGTCAGCACGGTGATTCCGATGGCGAACCAGAACATATGGTCGCCATCCATCTTGGCGAAGATGCCCGCGCCACGTCCAGCCAGCCAGCCGGGCAGGAACATCAGCGGCGCCCAAACCAGTGCCGACAGCACGTTTGCAGTCTGGAAGCGCGTCTGGTCCATCGACATCATGCCCGCGACCATTGGCACCGTGCAGCGAACCGGCCCGAAAAAACGACCGAGGAAGACGGCAGAAAAGCCATAGCGGCGGAACAGCAGGCGCGCACGCGCCACACCGCTGCGATGTTTATTGAGAGGCCATTTGTGAATGATGTTACGGCCCAGCCACCAGCCGAGGAAATAGGAGATGATATCGCCGATTACCGCGCCGATGATGGCGCCGATAATAACCGGCAGCGGCTCGATGATTCCAGCGCCGACAAGGCCGCCAATGGCAATCATTATCGGGGTGGCGGGAATGAACATTCCAATGATCGCGAGAGATTCGCCGAAGGCAATGATACCAACAATAGGTCCGGCCCATGCCCGATGATCGGAAATGAACTGCCCGAGATCGCTGATAATGCTTTCCATGCTTTCCTCAAATGCCGCGAACCGGATCTTGAAGCGGTTTACCCGCCTCGGTTTTCTCCGCAAAGGCTATCCGGTGCATGACGCGCCTTGCTCGAGCTTGTTTTGCTGATCGATCAGCGAAGATTTTTGATCGAGGACTTAATATCCGCTGATCAAGACATTTATATGCTCTAACTTCTCAGACAAGCATCAAAAAATGATGACATGGCTGCGACATTTGAAGCGTTTGCATACGCCCCGATGCCGTAACCTGTTTCGCCTCCCGCGCGGACACATCCGCAAGCACGAATCCAGTATTTCGCGAATATGGAGTCGGCCAGGCGCGCTTACAACGCTGGAAGAGCAAAAAAATGAATCAAAACAAGATTCTTTTTGCATTCGATTCTTCGGGATTCGCTCAAGCAATCGCAACTTTGGCGGATGAATGATCGATATTCCCGGAAAAGGTGCAAAGCCGGATTTTCCAAAACACCGCATTTCCGGGCTTTTGCACAAAGACGCAAGTTTTTTTCGAAATTTTTCTATTGGAGGGTAGACAGCTGGAAAATCGACCGGTATACACCCGCTCACTTCACCGGGGCCGCTGCCTCGGCAAAGCGAGTGGGTGATTAGCTCAGTTGGTAGAGCAGCTGACTCTTAATCAGCGGGTCGTAGGTTCGATCCCTACATCACCCACCATTTTCTCTTTTGAAAACAAACGCTTCCGCTGATTGACACCGTAACGAACGGCGACGAAGTGATCCTGCGATCGCATCAAAATTTCGATTATCTTCCCCTCATAAACCTCATCGTTCATCTGGATATGTCCGCATTCGCTGCAACCTCGTACACCGTGTCGCGAGTACATTACAGTTTCATTAAATATAATTAATTGGCCCATTCATATGCGGTTCATCTAAAAAGACACACATTACTCACACGCCAATTGACGGCGCCCTGTAAAGAGTAATGGAGTCAAGCAACCATGAAATATAGAACCGCACTTCTCGCTGTAATCGCATCGACTATGCTTGCTGGTCCTGTACTGGCACAAGAAAGCAGCAACGCGAATACACCAAAGCCAGCAACGGAAGCGGCTGCTACACAGGATAAGGACGTCAAGACCAAGCGCGGGCCAATCGATCTGGAAAAGTTTTCCCGCATGGAAGAGCTCAAGGCCGCCGACACCAATGGCGACGGCACCCTGTCTCGCGATGAAATTGAAGCGCTGGCGCTCAAGCGTTTCGTGAAGCGCGAAGCCGACCGCCTGGAACGTCGTCTCGACGTCAAGGGCGACGGTAACATCACCCTGACGGCCATCGAAAACCAGCGCAAGAAGGAATTCGCCGCGCTGGATCGTAACGAAGACGGCAAGCTCGACCGCAGCGAAATGCGCGCTGCCCATATGGACCGCCGTGGCAAAGGTCCACATGGAGGCCGTCACGGCATGGGACAGCACCATAAGGGCGGCGAAAAAGGCTCCCACGGTCCAATGAAGGGCCAGAATGAAAAGCCGCAGGAATAATTCCTGAAACAAAAGCCCGGGCGCAACGGCCCGGGCTTTTTATTGGTTCGTCTTCGACGATCAGGAGCGGATAACGCCCTTCTTGAAAATGATATTGCCGTAAAGCCGGCGCTCGCCGGTGCGGATCACAGCGAAAGCTTCGGTGGCGCGGGCGTAGAACGCAAAGCGTTCCACCGGATCGACGGCGATCTTGCGCCCCTCGGCCACAGCGATGACCTCTTCAAACTCGCCATAGATGGCTGGCGTCTCGTTCGGCGCCTGCATGACAGCCGCTGGCATGTCGACAAAATCATCGAGCGGCAGAACCGACAACACGGCTTCGGCCATGGCCGTGGCGCTGATGCCCGGAAAATCCAGCACGGGCACGCCGGAAGCCTGCGCCGGGTAGTTTGCGTCCACGATGACGAGATCGTCTCCATGCCCCATATCTGCGAGAATGGAGAGGAGCGAGCCGGTCAGCAACGGATTGATATTTTTCAGCATAGTGTCTGATTCCAGATTGGAGGCGTTTTCGATGCGAAAATCTATTCAAACGGCGGTCCATATGCAAACGCCGGCTGCGATGCAGCCGGCGTTTTTCTCGATGGTTCCGGAGAGATGGCTTACTCGGCCTTGGCTTCGATATTCACCTTGTCGAGCAGCGACAGCGGGTCCTGCGACGCCGCGATCATATCCAGCGCGCCAATGCCCTTCTCCGCCTTCGACGTGACCGTCAGCTCGAAAATATTCGGCTTGGCGAGGAAGTTTGAGAATGCGGTAACCGCGTCCTGTAGCTTCGGCTGATCAGTCGCCAGTTCCTGCAGGAAGGCGGCGGCGATCAGGGAGAAGTTGCTGCGTACTTCGTCCTCCGTCATGCCGTTTTCTTCCCCATAAAGCTTGAGCGCCTTGGCGAGCAGGCCCTTTTCCTCAACCTTCACCTTCACTTCACGCGCCTTGAGGCCAAGAGCGGCAACCTGCGTCATCACCTTGTCGCCCGAGAAGAACTCCTTGGTGAAGCCGCCCATCAGGCCATTGACCGAAACGCGGCCCATGTCCTTGCCGCTGACGGAAATATCCGAAATGACGAGATTCTGGTTCGCTTCATCCCAGTTCATCGCCATGTTGGAGGAGATCGTCACCGTGTCATAGCCAAGCTTGCGCAGGTGATCGTAAATCTGGTCACTGCCATGCGGAACCGGAAGCGTCATATCCTCATAGCTTACGCGAATATCGGACGGGATACCGTTCTGCGGCTTGGTGAGCGCGACTTCGTAATTCTTCATGGAGAATTTTATGCGCTCTGGAACTGCTGGAACCGTTGCTTCTTCAGCAGCTTCCGGCTGCGCCTCTTCGCCTTCGGTCGCAGGCTCTTCCGTGGAATCCTGTGCCGGACCCGCGATATCGACACCCTGATCGTCCGTCGCGGCGGCTGCATCATCGCCCGCCGCATCGACGGTTTCCTGATCGGTCGCATCGTCTGTGGTTTCGTCAGCGCCGGTCACATCATCAACCGCTTCCGGTTCATAAGGCAGATCAGCATCGACACCGGAAACGCGCGTGGTGCCGAATTCAGGCAAAAGCGTTGTAAAGGGGAAGTTTTCGGCCTCTTCATCGCTAAGCGCGGCGAACTTCTTCAAGGCTTCCATAGTCGGTGCCCAGGAAAAGCCCTGCATGGAAACTTCATCGACTTTCATATAGTCGGTGCCGTTGCCGATATTGACGCCCTTCACGGTGGCGTCCACCTTGCTGGTGTCGAACGCAATCGAAATCTGAGCAATGTCGCCCTTGCCCTTGGTGCCGTCGGCGGGCTCGATCTTGAGGCCGAGCATCTCCATGTCGCCCTTGCCAATCATATCGACGATCGACAGCACGCGCAGGAAGAATTCGCGCTGTTCTGCGGGCGTCAGGTCGTCGGGGTTCTTCACCGCCTCGAGTTTCTGAACCGTTTCCAGAAGCGGTTCGGCAGGCATGCGCATGCTGAAACCATTGCTGCGAATTTCGTCGTAGCCGAAGCTCGCTTCGCTGCTTTTCATGACGATATTCTTGGCAGAGAACGGGCCATAAACCGGCTTGGCGTCCTTGTCGTCCGGTCCGGCCTTTTCCGTATAAAGGCGCGTCAGATAAACACCGTCAATGTCCTTGCCTTCCGTCTGGCCGATTGAGCCCTGCATCTGGTCGCGGACTGTTTCGCCGTCCTCTTTGGGCGCGTCGAACGCAAACTCAAAGGTCGTATTTGCGGCGGAAAAACTGGCGACGTGGCCTTGCTGGATGTCATTGAGCTTCACGTCCTTGTAGACGATTTTCTGCTCGTTGCCCGCAATGGTCTGAACCAGATTGATTTCCGGTGCGACGACGCTCTTGGCCGAGAAGCGACCGACGCGCTCCGGCAAGGTCAGCTGGCTGTTGCCAAAGGTTTCGCGCAATGTGGAAATATCAAAGCTCGCATCGTCGATCTTCACATGGGGAATGGAGATCTTGTAATTGGCGACCTGCGTGTTGATGTCGGATGCATCTAGCATACCGGTCAGAAACAGGAATTTCGGACGGCCTTCGATCGAGCCTATGCGCACATCAGAACCGTTCTTGAGCGGCAGCGTCACGTCGCGCAGATGAATGCGCCCAAGGAAATCGGCTTCGACGGAAGCAGCCTTGCCGCCACGCTTTTCCAGTTGTGACGTGATGGTGTTCTGAAGCGTGATCTTGTATCCGGTCAGACCAGCGGCAGCTATCGCGATGACCGCAACGGCGGCCCAAAGCGCCTTGCGTCCACCCTTGCCGGTCCCGTTCTTTGCCTGCTCCACGATATTCGTCCTTTCAGCGCAATTGAAACGGTTGTCGGTGCCCGCCGTCGCAGCCTAAGGATCATGCAACCAAACGGAAAATCATGGTCTACAGAAACACGGCTAAAACAACAGCTTAGAGCACCCTGCCTGAATCAAACAGGCAATAAGGTGCTCTAACTACCTGTAATTGTGCGCGCAAGCAGGAATGGCGATTGCTGCCTGATTTTTCGGCATACTCCCAATAAAACAGGTGGTTTTTCAGTAGATCGCGTTAGAAACGCCACAGTAATGCAACTCAGAGCGGTGCTTGTGGGTGCGGAGAACCATCGTAGGCGCCCCAGATCGACTGATCGAAATTGACGATTGCTCCGGTCATCAGCCCCGATTCTTCCGAAGCCAGGAACGCAATTGCGCGCGCAACTTCCGCAGGATCGATCAAGCGCCCAAAGGGTTGCGCTCTGGCGGCGTCATCGAGCCAGTTGGCAGGCGCACCATGAAATTCGCGCTGGATGCGATCTTCACCGTCCGTCGCCATCCAGCCGATATTCAGGCAGTTGACGCGGATACGGTTGCGCAGCACCGAATAGGCAACATTGCGGGTCAACGTGTCGAGCGCGCCCTTGGAGGCGCAATAAGCGGCGATGAATGGTTGCCCCCCCATCGACGACATAGAGGAAATGTTGACAATCGCGCCCTCCACGCCATCGCGCCGGAAAAGCTTGATGGCCTCCTGAATAAGAAAGAAAGGCGCTCTGGTATTGACAGCAAACAGCCGATCGAAAAGCTCCGGCGAGGTATCCAGTATAGTTCCGCGGTCGGTTAGTCCCGCCGCATTGACCAGAATATCGAGACGTCCGAAAGCCCGGTCAGCCTCGGCTAAAATCTTTCTGCAATCCTCGACATTTTCCAGATCGGCCTGAACGAAGACCGCGCGCGCGTCGATCTTCTCCAGCAGATCGACCTGCGCCCGTCCCTTTTCCACGGACCGTCCGCAGATAACCAGACCGGCGGCGCCACGTTCTGCAAACAGCTTTGCCGTGGCCGCACCCAGCCCTTGTGTACTGCCGGTAATGACAGCAACCTTGCCTTTCAATTGCTCGCTCATCGCAAACTCCGAGACCCGATCAAACCCTGCCGCCCAATTCGGCTGACAGGTCGGACAATTCCTGACCGCCAGCCATCAGGCTCTGCAATTCATCCATATCGACTTCGCTCTTGGTGCGGGTGCCAAGCGTCACACCGCGATTAAGCACGGTGAATTTGTCGCCCACCGCATGGGCATGGCGAACATTGTGCGTGATGAAGATCACACCCAGACCCCGCGCGCGCACCTGATTGATATATTTGAGAACCATCGCGGTCTGGCGAACACCGAGCGCGGAGGTCGGCTCATCGAGGATCAATATCTTCGCCCCGAAATAAACAGCGCGGGCAATGGCCACACATTGTCGTTCGCCACCGGACAGCGTGCCCACGGCCTGCTGTGGATCGCGCACATCGATGCCGATCCGGCGCATTTCCTCACGGGTCACGTCTTCAGCAAACTGCGTGTCGAACCAGCGCAGCGGGCCAACCCCCTTGGTCGGCTCGCGACCCAGAAAGAAGTTCCGCATCACCGACATGAGCGGGATCATCGCCAGATCCTGATAGACGGTCGCGATCCCGTGGTCGAGTGCATCGCGCGGGCTATTGAACGCAACCTGTTTGCCTTCAACAAGGAAGTCACCGCTCGTCGGCTTGTGCACGCCGGACAGCGTCTTGATCAGCGTTGATTTGCCCGCGCCATTGTCGCCCAGCAGGCAATGAACCTGCCCCGGCTCGACGCTCAACGAAACGCCATTCAGTGCAATAACCGGCCCGAAATGTTTGACAAGATTACGGATTTCAATCGTCGGCATCGTCGTTGTCATTGTCATGGCAACCTCCCGGCTCAGCGCTCGCCCGTGGCGCGCTTGCGAATGAAATTATTGAAGAGAACGGCGATCAGCAGCATTCCGCCGAGGAAGACGAGATACCAGTCCTGATCGATCTGCGTGTAGGTCAGGCCGATCAGCACCATGCCGAAAATGATTGCGCCAAAGAAAGCACCAATGGCCGAACCATAACCGCCTGTCAGCAGGCACCCGCCGATGACAGCCGCGATGATCGCTTCAAACTCCTTCTGGAAACCGCGCCGCGCATCGGTCGATCCGGCATCGAGCACGGTGAGAATGGCGACCAGCGCTGCGGCCATGGCCGTGCATATGAAGAGTGTGGTCTTGACGCGGCGCACGGGAACGCCGGAATTTCGCGCCGCCAGCGCATCGCCGCCCGCTGCGAAAATCCAGTTGCCGAAGCGGGTGCGCACCAGAACATAGGTGGCGATCAGCGCCACACCGACAAACCATAGCACCTCGACGGGAACGCCTTTTACGGTCGGTTCGCCATTCGGGAACTTGGCAATCAGGTCGCGCTCGGCCATCCAGGCGAACAGCCCCTGAAACGCATCGCCTGAAAACAAGCCCGCAAGCGCGCTGTTGCCGACTGCTTCCTTGACGCCGCGAAGCTGCGTCGCGCCGCCGGTTGCCCATTTGAGGCCGACAAGCGACAGGCCACGCAGGATAAACAGAAAAGCCAGCGTCACGATGAAGGACGGCAAGCCGCTCCTGATCACGATCTGCGCATTGACCGTTCCGACGAGCGCCGCAAAGACAAGCGTGATAATGATCGCCACTCCAAGCGGCAATTGCCAGACGACAAGCGCCGCAGCAAAAATCAGACCGGCAAACGCCACCATCGAGCCGATGGAAAGGTCGAATTCACCGCCGATCATCAGCAACGCGGCGGCGACCGCGAGAATACCAAGTTGCGATGCAGGCGCCATGAAATTCATGATGCCCGCCGCCGTGAACATTGCCGGGTTGGCCGTAGTCAGGAAGAAAGCCGTGATGAGAATGAGCCCGGAAACCGCACCAAGTTCGGGGCGACTGAGCAGCCGCTGGATCGGACTTGCCGTTTTCAGCCGTTCGTCTCGCTGCTCCGCAATCGTCGCGGGCTTCGGTTCGGACATGGGTTCGCTCATGATTTTCTCCTGAGGCCTCATCGCAGCTGCTTCATGCCCAGCTGTCGAGCTTCGGGTGCAACCACCCGTTCCCGCCCATCGCTATGGGCGGGTCATGGAAAGTGTTTTTAGAACCGGAGGAAATTTTGGCTCTGACGAGCCGAAAATGGTGCGGTTTGAGAACCGGAGCGCAGTGTACTTTTGGGTACATGAGCACCGGAAGCGCAAAACAGTGCCATTTGCAGGCCGCCAGAGCCGAAATATTGCCGGTTCTAACGGATGCCCTTGGCGGAAAGCTCGACTACTTGGGCAGCCTTGTCCTTGGTGATCAGGTTCGGGCCGGAAGGCACATTGCCGCCGGGCATCAGGCCATATTTCGCATTGAGCGCCAGGAACGAAACCGGCAGATAACCTTGCAGGAACTGCTGCTGGTCGATGGCGAAGTCTGCCTGCCCCTTCTCGACGGCTTCAAGGAAGCCTGCCGACATATCGAAGGTTGCAACATGAATGCCGCTGCGGCCACTTTCTGCTGCCGCCTTCACGGCAGGCTCACCGGCAAGCGTCGCGTTAAGGGTCAGGATCGTATCGACCGCTGTGTCGGAGGCGAGCGCCGCGCGCACCTTGGCTTCATTTTCCGCCGGATCAGTGGAGGTCGGCAGAACGGTCACGTCACCGAAGCCTTCCTTGAAACCGGCGCAACGCTGGTCAAGCGAGACATTGCCCACTTCCTGATTGACACAGATACCTTTCTTGCCGCCGGCCTCTTTCAAGGCTTCGCCGGCGACCTTGCCCGCATCGAATTCATCCTGACCGACATGCAGCAGCGCGCCGAGTTTCTTGGAAGCATCGGAACCGGAGTTCATCGATATGACCGGAATACCAGCGGCGACGGCGCGCTGGATCGACGGCCCGAGCGCATCGGCATCCGGGATCGATACGACGATACCTTGCGGCTTCTGGTTGATGGCCGCATCGATAAGCTGGCCCATTTGCACCATGTCGAAGGTTTCCGGCGCGCGATAGTCAACCTTGGCACCCGTATCCTTGGCAGCTTCCGCCACACCATTCTTCACCACGGACCAGAACGGGTCCGATGCCTGACCATGGCTGACGACAACGATATTGATGTCAGCCGCATGTGCAGCGAATGACGCAGCCATGAGGGCCGCGCCAGCGACTGCCGATTTCAAAAGAGATTTCATGTTCACTCCTCCCATTGTCCGACGCTCCCCGCCGGTTTTCTCGATTTTCAGCCTTGTCGGTATCATCACGGTGACTTCCTCCAAGTCATGACCCGCAAATAAAGCGACTTCGGCTATTCAATAGAATGAAACAATCATTAGAAAATTCTTGTGGAATTATAATTCCATTTCTGCTAGCCCATGTCAATCGGATAAGCTCTCCCCGAAACGCATATTTTCCGACTGGATGATGCGTATTGCGGGCAGAACTTTGCCAGCATGTATGGTGTCAGCGCTTGGGAGGAAGGCATGGCAGTCGTTACAGGTCTGATCGGGTCCGGCTTTATGGGCAAGACCCATGCGCTGGCGCTTGCCAACGTCAATCGCATCTTCGACCTGCCTTTGCAGGTCGAGTTGCACACGCTGGCCGATATCGATGAAACAACCGCTGAGAAAGCCGCAAGACAACTGGGCTTTGCCCATGCGACCGGCAACTGGTGCGACCTGATTGCCGATCCGACAATCAACCTTATCGATATCACCACGCCCAACCGATTTCACAAGGAAATGGCGCTGGCGGCGATTGAAGCAGGCAAGCATGTTTATTGCGAAAAGCCACTTGCCCCCAGCGCAGCCAATTGTCTGGAAATGACGCTCGCGGCGGAGAAGAAAGGTGTCCAGACAGCCGTTGGTTTCAACTATCTCAAGAACCCGATGATCCGGCTGGCGAAAGACATTATAGACAGCGGTGAAATTGGAGAGGTCCGGAACTTTCGCGGCATCCATGCGGAAGATTTCATGGCCGATGCGCGCATTCCATGGACATGGCGACTGGACCCGGCTGGCGGCGGCGGTGCCCTTGCCGATATAGGTAGCCACATCATCGCTGCCGCGCGCTATCTGGTCGGCCCGATTGCCGAAGTCATGGGCAAGACCGTCACCGCCATTCGCGAGCGCCCGGACAGCGCCGATCCTTCACAAAGCAAGCCGGTTGAAGTGGACGATGTCTGCCATGCCATGATCAGTTTTTCCAATGGGGCGACCGGGACGCTGGAAGCAAGCTGGATCGCCAGCGGGCGCAAAATGCAGCATGACTTCGAAATCTCCGGCTCGAAAGGCGCGATCTTTTTCACGCAGGAGCGGTTCAACGAGTTGGACCTGTTTCTTCATGCCGACAAAAAAGGCCAGCAGGGTTTTCGCAAGATTTTTGCCGGTCCCGACCACGAACCCTATGGTTCGTTCTGCGTGGCGGCGGGACACCAGATCGGTTTCAACGACCTCAAGACCATCGAAGTGCGCGACTTCCTGCTGGCTATTGCTGGCCATAAAACCGGACATGCCGATTTCCGTGAAGGTTATGAAGTGCAAAAGACGCTGGAAACGATCTACGGTTCGGCGCGGGAACGCCAGTGGCGCAGAGTTTAAGCGCGGGACTTCGGCTGCACGATGAACTGCCCGTCGATATGCAGGATATGCGCCTCGATCCCGTAAACCTGCCGCAGCCGCTCCGGCGTCAGCACGTCCTGCGGCGGGCCATCCGCCGCAAGACGCCCGTTCTCGAGAATGATCAGCCGCGTGCAATATTGTGCCGCAAGGCCAAGCTCATGCAGCGAGGCGATCACCGTTCGGCCTTCCTGCGCAATTGCGGCAAAGTTTTCCATCAAGGCCAGTTGATGCGACGGATCAAGCCCGGCGACCGGCTCGTCGGCGAGGATCACAGGCGTATCCTGCGCCAGAACGCGGGCGATCAGCACCCGCGCCAGTTCACCGCCGGAAAGCGCGTTGGCTGGCCGCTCGGCAAAGGCTTCCACATCCATGCGCTGCATCGCCGAACGGATCAGCGCTTCATCGCCAGCGTCCAGCGAAGCAAAGCTTGGCTTCAGCGCCGACCGTCCCAATGACACCAGCATATGCGCGGAAACCGGCCAGGCGACATCGCGCTCCTGCGGCAGATAGGCAACCGCACCAGCTTTGTCGCGGGCGTTGAAATTGGCTATTCCTCGTCCATCGAGTGAAACCGCGCCATCTGCCCGAACAAGGCCGAGCATTGCTTTCAAAAGCGTGGTTTTGCCTGCGCCATTGGGTCCGATCAGGCCGATGAACTCGCCGGGGCCTGCATCGAAGCTGACGCGATCCAGCACGGTTTTCCCGCCCAGCGACACGCTGATATTTTGAACCGAGAGCACCGTCATACGAGTTGCCTGCGATATTTGAACACCAGCCACAGGAAGAATGGCGCGCCGATCAGGGCCGTGACGACGCCGAGCTTCAGTTCCCGTCCCGGCATGGCGACCCGCACCACTATATCGGCAGCAAGCAGCAAAGCCGCACCGCCCAAGCTACTCGCGACAAGCAGCCGCGATGGTCGCGCCCCGACCAGCGGTCGCAGCAGATGCGGCACCACAAGACCGACAAATCCGATAGCGCCCGCCACTGCCGTCGAAGCACCGACACAAAGCGCTGTGCCCAACACGGCCAGAAGCTGCGCGCGGGCCAGACTGACACCCATGCTGGCCGCTGCATCGGCACCGAGCGTCAGGCTGTCGAGCGCCCGCCCCAGCGACAGAAGCATGATCCAGCCAATGATGATGAACGGAACCACCAGCATCACATGGGTCATCGAGCGGTCTGCCAGCGAGCCGAGCATCCAGAACACGATTTCCATCGCTGCGAAGGGGTTGGGCGAAAGGTTGAGCGCCAGAGCAGTCAGCGCTCCGGCTAGGCTGGTCACCGCGACACCGGCCAGAATGACCGCCAATGTTCCGGCATTGCGCCCGGCCAGAAGCTTGACGAGAAAGACCGATGCGAATGCACCGGCCAGCGCCAGCAAAGGCAGGGCCAAGGGAAACAGCAGCGACAGCCCGGTATAAATGGCGATGACTGCGCCAAGCGAAGCCGAAGCGCTGACGCCGAGCAATCCGGGTTCTGCCAGCGGGTTTCGCAGATAGCCTTGCAGGGCCGCCCCAGAAAGCCCCAGCGACGCGCCGATCAGCAAAGCCAGCAAGGCGCGCGGCAGGCGGATCTCACGCATCACCAGCACGATGGCATCGCCCTCGCCGCTGAACAGCGCCCGGAGACTGTCGCTCACCGCAATATTGGCTGGCCCGGTCAGCAGCGACCACGCGAAAAGGACCGCCACAAGCACGGTAAGGCTGACGAGCAAAAGCACGAAACGAGTGTTTTCAGTCACGCGCCGCCTCGCCAAGTTTTTCCACCGCCTCAACACTGAACGGCCCGCCGCAAACGGTCAGATTATCGGGAAGCGTCATTGCTTTCGCCTCGCGCTCCAGCGCCTGCAAAGCCGGATGCCGGAAATTCTGGAAAGCCAGCCCCGGTGCGCGCTCGCTTGCACTGAGGACCAGCATATCTGGCTTTTCCATCACCAGCATTTCGAGAGGTAGCGCCGCAGGTCCGTTCACGCCAGCGCGGTCGGCGATATTGTCCAGCCCTGCCCGCTTGACCGCCTCGTCAATCAATGTGCCGCGCCCGGATGTGTAACTATTGGCGAAATAAAGCGCGACGGTCTTGCGTTGCTGCGGCTTTTCTATTGCCGCAAGTCTAGATCGCATGGAGGCGACCAGCGCTTCCGCCTGTTCTTCGCGTCCAAGCAACGCGCCCATCCGCCTTAGATGCGCTTCGATATCGTCAAACGAGCGCGCAGGCGTGAACTGTTCCACATGCAGGCCAAGCCTGCGCAGAAGATCGACCGTCACCTGCGATGAAAATGTGCCCGCCAGCACCAGATCGGGCTTCATGAGGAAAATCTCCTCTGCTTCAGCCCGATTAACCGGTATTGTCGCCGCCTGCACAGCCAGCACGGAAAGCTGCGGATCGCGCGACAGACGGGAAACCGACCGCAACTGTCCCGGCGCGGCCAGAAGCATGGCCAGTTGATCGGTGCAGACATTGATCGACACCACGCGCTGTGGCGGTGCAGCCTTGGCAGAAGAAAGAGCGACCGAAACCATGGCTGCCAGCGCCATAAGCCAGTTTGCGCCAAGGATCGTCGCTCTCGTCATCCGTCGATAAACCCTCAGAAATTCCGCGTCAGACCGATGTTGAAGGTACGGCCCGGCGCAATATAACCGGAGGTCGTCTGGTAGTCCTTGTCAAAGATGTTCTCGACCGAGAACTTCAGCTTTGACTGCTTGTCGACGGCATAAAGCGCCACGAAATCGGCGGTCACATAGCTGCCGAGCTTCCGCGTATTTGCGGCATCGGCATAGCGCGAACCGCCATAGAAGACGCGGCCCGTCAGGTCGAGACCTTCGAACGGCGTATAGTTCACTTCGGCGGTCGCCTTGAAACGTTCGCGATAGGCAAGATCGGTGTCGTTTTCTTCATCGATGGGTCGCTTGAAGTCCAGCACCCCCTTCACGCCCCATTGGTCATCGAAGCGATGCGCCAGCGTCGCCTCGAAACCTGTCACCTGAGCGCGCGCCACATTATAGGGCAGATAAGAAGGCGCGGTACTCATGATCGCATCGCGCAATTCATTGCGATAAAGCGCAAGATCAAGGCTGGTCGCCGCCGAAATCTGCCAGTTCAGCCCCACTTCATAGGAGCGTGACTTTTCCGGCTGCAGATCGGGATTGGCGAAACCGGGATAATAAAGCTCGTTGAATGTCGGCGCACGAAATCCGGTCGCATAGGACGACCGCACAACGAGGTCGGGTACAATCTCATAGCTCGCACCAATATTGTATGTCGTCACGTCGCCGAATTGCTGGTTGTGGTCGTAACGCACACCGCCATCGACGCGCAGCGCTTCATATTCCAGCGAATACTGCCCGAACACCGCCGCCAGATTGCGCCCCGTCTCGTCATAGGCGACGGTGGAATCGATCGTCTCGCGATAGGCTTCGACACCGCCGGTCACGACATGCTTTGCCTTGCCCGTTTCGAAACTTTTCTCGGTGGACGCGAAAACGCCGTAGCGCTTGGTTTCATAACGGTCGGAGCCGGAGACGCCCTTGCGGAAATCACGGCTGCTATCGATGCCCGAGCTGAACTCGACTGTCGAAGACCAGTCATCCGCGTGATCGATCCGCGTGCCGATCTTGCCAGAAAAGGCTGTGCTGTAGCCCTGATCGGCGGACGGATATTCGGAATCATACTGATTGCGGCCCCGGCTCAAAAGCCCGTCCGCATAGATCCTGCCCCAGTCAAAATCTTTTCCGAGCGAGAAGTTGAGCGAGCCTTGCAGGAAACCATCCCGGTCCGGTTCGTGTCCCCACGCATCGGGGCTGGTGAAATCATAGCCCTCGGTGCCGGTGATCGCCGCACCAAAGGCATAATCGACACCCGCAGCGCTCTGCCCTTGCACCGAACCGGAAGCATAGCCGCCCCAGGGATGGGTGACGCCCGTGGACAGGCTGCCGCACCATGAGCGCTCGCCACAAGCCCCGCCCTGCTTGGTGATGATGTTGATGACGCCGCCCATCGCATCCGCACCATATTGGGCCGAATGGCCGCCCTTGGCGATCTCGATGCGCTCGATGGACGTCAGCGGTATATTGGCCAGCGCCGTGGTTCCGTCCGTAGCCGATGCCGTGCGGACGCCATTGACTAGTACGACCGTCTGCTTGGACGACATGCCGCGCATATAGATGTCCGACTTCGACCCCTGCCCGCCATTCGCCTTGATCGAAACCCCGCTATAGGATTTCAGCAGTGATTGCAGATCGGGGGCCGCCGAACGCTCGATTTCAGCCGTGTCGATGACCGTTACCGACGAGGTGGATCGCTGCAACGACGTTGCGCGACGAAGCGGCGTGACAACAATCGTATCGAGAACCACGCTTGCATTGGCATCGCCCGCGCCGCTGGCGGTTTGGGCCGATGCGGCAAGCGGATTTGCAGCCGCAAAAGCAGCCGTCAGCAAAATGGATAATTTTGGAATATGCACCTGTATCGTCTCCTGCAAGGCGATATCGCCTGACCGCAGGTCGAAGAAATGGGGGATACCCTTTTCCCGTTCCGGCGGCAACATTTGTCCAATGTCACCGCTACGGAAAGCCGCGCCCCGACACGCCCCGCGTCGAAACTAGGTGACCGGATGCGGCAGGTCTCCTGACTTCCGGGTCGCCGCTGTTCTTCCGCCTTCCCGAGTGCAAAAACTGCTCTCAGTGGCTTGATCGCCTGAGCGATTGTGGAAGATAGCTCTCCGGTTACAGTTGCGGGGGCAGTCGCAGAATTGGCCAGATGGCCTCACCGCGTTCCCTTTTCATCCGCCTTTTACAGCGAAACCGTTTCCTGAAACGAGCCCTAGCAAGGCCGAGGCGGATTCGCAATGCGCCAAAAAGCGCGCTCCCCTGAATCGCATTCTCAACGAAGCGATTCAGGGCATTGTTTTCAAACATCTTTGGTTAGAGCATTTCCAGCCAAAGTGCGCAGCGCCTACGCGGGGAAATCGGTTCAATGGACTGATTTCTGATCCCGCTCCGATGCGCAGGATAATGCGTCAAAACGAATGGATAGAGCGGTTCCCACCGCTCTATCGCAGGAATGCCCGGAAGCGTTGCAGCGCGAAGTAAAACAGCACCGAACCGATGACGATCAGGGCCAGAAATTGCGGCCATACCACGCCGATCCCTGCCCCTCGGAACAGGATCGCCTGCGCCAATATGACGAAATGCGTGTTTGGAGCTACCAGCATGATGTTCTGGATGATGTCCGGCATGCTTTCCCGTGGCGTCATGCCGCCGGAAAGCACCTGCAACGGCATTAGCACCAGCATCAGCAACATGCCGAACTGCGGCATGGAGCCTGCAACCGTTGCCAGAAAAATGCCGAGGCTGGTGGTTGCGAAAAGCTGCAATGCGGCGCCAGCCAGAAACAGCAGAACCGATCCATAAATCGGCACCGCTAGCAGACCTTGCACTACAAAGATCAGCGCAAAGGCCGAAGCGACCAGCACGACCAGCCCCATGGACCAGACCTTGCTGACCATGATTTCAACCGGCGTCACCGGCATGACGAGCAAATGCTCGATGGTGCCATGCTCGCGCTCGCGGATCAGCGCAGCACCCGTCAGGATGATCGACAGCATGGTGACCGACGAAATGACATTGTTGATCGCGCCAAACCAGCTCTTGTTCAGATCCTGATTGAAGCGGGATCGCAAATTGAGATCGACCTTCGTATCCGCCGTGCCGCGATAACGGTTCAGGAACTCGTTCACCTCACTGGAGACGATGGACTGAACATAGCCACCGCCCGTAAAGGCCTGACTCATGCGAGTTGCATCCACATTGAGCTGGATGGTCGGCGAGCGCCCGGCCAGCAGATCGCGCTGAAAATTCGGCGGAATGTTCAGCGCGAAAGTGTCGAGCCCTTCATCCATGCGGCTGTCCATCTCGTAGGAAGAAATGAGTTTGGGCGGCACGAAATAAGGCGGGTAGAAAGCCGAGGTGATACGGTTTGAGACCGGCGATTGGTCTTCATCGACAATCGCGATAGCCGCATTGCTGAGATTTTCGGGCTGGGCCCGGGCAGAGGTATAGACCGCAAGCGTAAACGCATAGACGATCAGCAGCAGAAGCATAGGATCGCGGGCGAGACCGCGCAATTCCTTGATACCGAGCTGGAATATATTGGCTATCCGCATCTCAGCCCGCCTGTTTCTTGAGAAGGAGAATGGCCAGCACCATCAGCACCGGAATGGCGATCAGCAAGGGTATGAACGACCCGGCAAGATCGCCAAAATCAAGCGCCTTGGAGAAAACCCCGCGCGAGATGGTCACGAAATAGGTCGTCGGGTAAATCTTGCCGATGAATGCGCCCGCACCCTGCAATGACGAAACCGGATCGATGATGCCGGAATATTGCACCGCCGGAATGAGTGTCAGCAAGGCCGTCCCGAAAATGGCGGCAATCTGGCTGCTCATGAAGGTGGAAAGCACCAGACCCATGCCGGTCGCGATGATGACATAGAGCAGCGCCGCCGCTGCATAGGTGAGGAAACTGCCGGTAAACGGCACCCGGAAGATGAAGACAGCAAAGGCTGTCAGCATCAGGAAGTTGAGGAAGGCGAGTGCGATATAGGGCAATTGCTTGCCGAACAGGAACTCGAATTTGGTCACCGGCGTCACATAGAAATTGATGATAGAGCCCAGCTCCTTTTCGCGCACCACGCTCAAAACCGCGAGCATGGCCGGGATCATCAAAAGCAGCATTGGAATGACTGCTGGAACCATCGCCACCAGACTCTGGACATCGGGATTGTAGCGATAGCGAATTTCCAGATTGAAATTGCCGACCGTCGCCGCATTGCCATAAAGCTCGCGCGCCTTTTGCGTCAGCCAGTTGGCATGCATGCCTTGCACATAGCCGCGCACCGTTTCAGCGCGGGTGGGCATGGCACCGTCGATCCAGGCCGCCACCTCGACAGGCCGCCCATGCGCGATATTTGCGCCGAAACGTGGCGGTATCTCGATGGCAAGGCTAATCTCGCCGTTGCGCATCCGCCGGTCGAGATCGTCATAATCGGTAATCGGCGGCATTTCAGTGAAATAGCGCGACCCGGCAATCTGCTGCGTATAATCGCGGCTGACCGTCGTATCGTCGCGGTCCAGAACCGCAAATGTCAGGTTTTCGACATTGAGATTGATGCCGTAACCGATCACAAACATCAAAATCACCGTACCAAGAATGGCGAGTGTCGCGCGGATTGGATCGCGCTTCAATTCCAGCGCCTCGCGCCGTGTATAAGCCAGCATGCGGCGCGGATTGGGAAGCCAACTCGGTTGAGGCTTGGGAGGACTGACGGCAGCCTGAACCGGCGCTGGTGCCTCTTCCGTAACAGGTGCTGCCGGTTGCGGCGTCTCGCCGATGGCTTCGGTCAGATAGGCGATAAAGGCTTCTTCCAAGGTCGCCGCATTGCGGCTTGCCGTGATCGCTTTCGGCGTGTCGCTGATCAGCACCTTGCCCGCATGCATCAATGAAATGCGGTCGCACAACTCCGCTTCATTCATGAAGTGGGTCGAGACGAAAATCGTCACATTATCCTTGCGCGACAGGTCGGCCAGAATTTCCCAGAAAGCATCACGCGCCACCGGGTCCACACCGGAAGTCGGCTCATCGAGAATGAGAATATCCGGCGAATGAATCAGCGCCACCGCCAAAGACAGGCGCTGGCGAATACCAAGCGGCATGGAATCCGGCAATTCGTCCATCACTCCGGACAGATCGAAACGCTCGGAAAGTTCCTTGATGCGCCGCGCGGTCAGTTCCGGCTCCATGCCGAAAAGCTTGGCATGCAGTTCCAGATTCTGGAGAACCGTCAGCTCGGAATAAAGCGAAAAGGCCTGCGACATGTAGCCGACGCGCCGCCTGATATCGATATCCTTCGGATCGACCTCGCGCCCGAACAACCGTGCAATGCCGTCGCTGGCGGGCAGAAGGCCGGTCAGCACCTTCATGGTGGTGGATTTGCCGCAGCCATTCGAACCGAGGAACCCGAAAATTTCGCCGCGTGGAATGCGGAAGCTCACATTATCGACCGCCGTGAAATTGCCGAACCGAACCGTGACATGTTCGGCTTCAATGGCGATCTCGGCATCGGCACCCGGCGCGCGCGGCGGAATGACGATTTCCTTGTGCCCCTGCCGCAATTCCTCCGGCAGCAAAGCGATGAAGGCCGCATCGAGATTGGGCGTTTTAGTGCGTTCGAGAAGCTCCCGCGGCGTGCCCGTTGCCAATATCTGCCCGTCATTCATCGCGACAAGCCAGTCAAAACGCTCCGCTTCCTCCATATAGGCGGTCGCGACGATGACACTCATCCCCGGACGGTCCTTGCGGATATCGTCGATCAGTTCCCAGAACTGCCGGCGCGACAGGGGATCGACGCCAGTGGTCGGTTCATCGAGGATCAGCAGATCAGGATCGTGGATCAGCGAACAGCAGAGGCTCGTCTTCTGTTTCATGCCGCCCGAGAGCTTGCCTGCCGGGCGATCCGCAAAGGGTGACATGCCAGTGCGCGCCAGAAGATCGGCAATGCGTCGCTCCCGCTCCTGCCTGTCATGGCCGAACAACCGTCCGAAAAAATCAATATTCTCGAAAACCGAGAGCGTCGGATAAAGGTTCTTGCCAAGACCTTGCGGCATATAGGCGATGCGCGGATAGGCAGATTCGCGATGCTTCCGATCGGCAATATCGCCGCCCAGCACCTCAATGTGGCCTTCCTGCATGCTGCGCGCGCCTGAAACCAGCGACAGCAGGCTCGATTTGCCGACGCCGTCGGGACCGATCAGGCCGATCATGCGCCCTGCGGGGATATCGAGATCAACATCGCGCAGCGCCTGCGCAGCGCCATAGGACAATTTTACGCCCTTTGCGCGAACGACAAAACTGTCGCCTCCCGCCTCAGACTGGACCGAAGCGTCACTCATTTTACGGTTTCCGCGAGGTTCTTCGGCCATTCAGCAGCGGGGTCAAGCTTCACATAGGCCATGCCCGGTAGCCCGGTCTTCACCTGCTGGATATATTTCTGAAGCAGTTCCGGCGAAATCTTTGCCTTGACGCGGAACATCAGCTTCTGGCGTTCCTCCTCGGTTTCAACCGTCTTCGGCGTGAACTGCGCCACATCGGCCACGAAGGAAATCGTGGCTGGAATGACATATTGCGGCGCAGCATCCAGCACGATGCGGGCTTCGGCGCCGATTGCGACACGACCGGCCTGCGCGGTCGGCAGGAAAAACGTCATATAGACATCGCCAAGGTCAACGAGGTTGAGAACGCGACCGCCAGCCGAAAGGACTTCGCCGGGCTGGGCAACACGATATTGCACCCGCCCCGCCGTTGGCGCGACCAGCGTTGCGTCGTTGATATCCGCCATGATGCTGGCAATCGCCGCCTTGGCGGCTTCCACCGATGCCTCGGCATCGACAACCTGCGCCTTGGCGGCATTGATGGCCGCGTCGCTTGCCGCAAGCTGCGCCTTGGCAGCCTCGACCGCTGCCTGCGCGCCTTGCGCACTGGCGCGGTCATCATCGAGAACCTGTTCGGAGACGGTTCGCGATTGGGTCAACGCCTGCGAACGTGCCAGACGCCGCTGTGCCGCATCGAGTTGCGCATTGCGCTGGGCGACCGTCGCCTGATTGGCGGCAAATTCCGCCTGTCGCTGTATGACGAGGCTCTGCGCCGTCTCGATGCCGATCTGCGCCCGGCGCAATTGCGCTTCCGCCTGTGCGCGCTGGCTTTCCAGCTGATCGGTATCCATGCGCGCAAGGATATCGCCCTGTTTGACGAATGAACCCTCATTGGCAAGTATTTCGCGGATACGACCGGGGCTCTTGGTCGAAATATCGATCTCGGTTGCTTCGATACGGCCATTGCCCGAGGCAATCCCATCGGGCAATCCGCTGCCGTTCAGCGCCTTCCAGGCATAGTAACCACCAGCAGCCAGCGCCACCACCACTGCAGCCACAATCCATTGCTTGCGGTTGGAACTCATGCGAAACACCCTTTTTGCAATATCTACGACAATGCCGGCATTATTCCCGAGTTAGTTCAAGGCATTGGCAGGCGATCCCCATTGTCGGGCTGTTCGCAATCCCACCGCCCCGCTCGATAGTCATCGGAGAACCATATGGTTGAGGATATGGAACAACTGCACAGGTTGACAACCAGCGAATGCTAATAAACGCGGGATAAAGTAAATGCCGTTGCGGCCCTGCTTATAGGCCGCGAATTTCAATCGCTTTGACCTTGATCAATAGACGCTAAAATACTGGCAATTTCTTCAAAATACTCGACCGACGAGAAGCGCGGGTGCCGATTTGGTGAAATAGAGGGGCAACGCCGACAGCACCCGCTGGCTGTCGAAAACGGCGTTACGAAAGATCGCGCTGGTATGCGCTCGACAGATTTGATGAAGGCCGGGATGCCATTTAGGGCCGGACATCCCGGTCGCCGATTCTGGTGGAAACCAGCAACGGCAGAAGCATTAGCAACTCTGCGGGAAGCGCACTTTGATCAGGATCAAAGATGCGCGGTGAAACGCGCTATTTCTGGCCGCACTTGCCCCACGTCTTCTTCAAATAATCCGATACGTTCTTCAGTTTTGGGTCGGACAGAAATCCCTGTCGAAACAGGATGCTGCCCTTCACTTCCGGCAGCCACTGGTTCAGTTCCAGCTGGCGCTTGATCTCGCTTAAGCCGCCACCTGCCTGCCAGCCCGGCTCCGACGCGGTTGCGGTTCCGGCGCGATAAAGCGCCATGCCGATGTAAAGATCAGTCTTGGTGCCGCGCACCGTATCCGCCCACCATTTGACGATCGTGTCGTAGGACACGGCCTTGCGTCCGAACGACCAGTAAACCTGCGGCGCGATATAATCGATCAGGCCGTCCTTGACCCAGCGTCTCGTATCGGCGAAATCGCCGTCATAATTCGTCTTGCCCGCGCGCGTGGCAGACCCTAGCGGATCGTCGGCCTTGTTGCGCCAGACCCCACCGGGGCTGATGCCAAAGCGCACATTCGGCTTGATCGACTTGATCTTGTCGGAAATTTCCTGAACCAAAGTATAGGTATTGTAACGTCGCCAGTCATATTTGCTGGCAAAGCGTGTACCGAAACGCGCATAGGTCTTGTCGTCATCGAGAGGCGAGGACGCGGTTTCATAATAGAAATAATCGTCGAACTGGATTCCATCGACATTGTATTTCTGCACGACCTCGGCGGTGATGTTCGTCACCCATTGGCGAACGGCGGGAATGCCGGGATCGAGAACATAGCGATCCGCCGACACGCCGACCCAGCTTGGATGCGTCTTGTAGACGCTCGGCGGCGAATCCTTGGACGAGTTCTTCAATTCCTTGCGCGTGGATGCCTTGACGTCCATCGAAACCCGATAGGGATTGAGCCAGGCATGCAGTTCGATGCCGCGCTTGTGCGCCTGCTCAATGGCAAACTGCAACGGATCAAAGCCGGGGTTTTTGCCGAGCGTCCCGGTCAGATAGGACGACCACGGCAGATAGGATGACGCATAGAATGCATCCGCTGCTGGCGACACCTGAAACACCACCGCATTGATTCCGTGTTCCGACGCCTCGTTGAAGAGGTTCGCCAGCTCCTGTTTTTGCCGCCGGATGCGTTCATCGTCATTTTCGATTTTCGTTGACGCCCGCGATGGCCAGTCGAGATTGAGAACCGTGGCGATCCAGCTTGCCTGAAACGCATCGCAATGGGGTGATATGGGCGGCGATATGTCGAGAGGCATGGGCATTCCGCTTTTGATTTTGCATTTCCAGCCGCAAACAATGCGGCCAAGGCTTGGATATGGTTCTTATAGGCGTTAGCTTAAAGCAGAATCTGGAGAAGCGAGGAAACATGTACAAGAATATTATCGCCACGACCGATGGATCGGAATTCGCCGAGCGTGGTCTCGTGCATGCATTCCAGCTGGCCAAGGCCGTTGGGGCCAAGGTTACGGTTGTGACGGTCACCGCACCTTATTCCGTGTCCGGCCTGCCCGGCGGTTGGACCGACAGTCCGGCTTTCATCGAACGTTTCGAACAGGAATGGAAGGATTTCGCCGATACGACACTGATACGCGCGCGCGAACTGGCAGTCGAGGCTGGCTGCGAAGTCCACACGCTGCATGTGGTCGAGCAGCACCCGGCAACAGCCATCATCGAATCCGCGACCGAACTGGGCAGCGATTTGATCGTCATGGCATCCAACGGACGGCGCGGTTTCAAGGGCCTGCTGCTCGGCAGCCAGACCTATGAAGTCGTTACCCGCAGCACGATTCCGGTGCTTGTCGTTCGATAAGTGAAGGATGATCGAAGTCGCGGCGATCAGCTTGTTTGATGACCGCTGGCGCTCTCAATATCCACCCGGAAGAAAACCGGCTCCAGCTTGCGGGTGTCGCCTTCCTTGGTGATGGTCTTGGTATAGGCCGGTTCCCACCAAGTCGGCTCAGCAGACATGATACTGACGATGGCCGCCTTCTCGTCTTCCCGCGCGATCTCACGATAGCGACCGTGCAGCACCACGGTTTTCCATTCGGTGCGGGATAGAATGTGGTCGAAGAGGATGCAGACAGCATTGTTCTTGCGCATCGCTTCGGTCTTCTGCCCATCGGTCGTGAAGGAATAAAGCGACCCGCCATTGAAGCGGAAACTCATCGGCACAATAACCGGGCGGTCATCCAGAATATAAGCCAGCCGCCCCATATGCGAATTCTGAATCATGTCCCGAAGATCGTAGTCCGACATTTCCTTGATCAACATGGCGTATCGTCTCCTGAAAAAGCTTCCCCATACTCCTAATACATAGGGCGGTGAGCTTGCCTTGACAGAGATCAAGGAGACGAAAGGATTTGCGTCAGATGAAAAGCCGCCCCTCGGCGATCTTGACCGCCGTTCCACCAATGCGCGCGCCGGTCAGCTTCTGCCCGTTGACGTCGAGTTCAAGACGGATGAGCGACGGACGCCCCATTTCCATGCCCTGCTCGATCCACCATTGCGAACTGCCGTCCATCGGCTTATCGTTCTGCTGGATCATTCCGGCAAAGGCTGCAGCCGCCGAACCCGTCGCCGGGTCTTCATAGACATTCGCCCCGGTCACGAACATACGGGCATGATAATTGCTGTTGAACAGAATCGTCTCGCGGCAATAGACATAGATCGGCAGCGGACGCCCATCGACATGTGGCAGGTTCTCCGTGACATAGACCGGATCGATCGACACCTTGGCCGCAGCGATGAGATTGTGAACCGGCACGAGAAGATAAGGCGTTCCCGCGCTCCAGATGCCGGGCACATGATTCTCGAAGCCTATCTCATGCGTTCCAAGCCCGATGGCGGCGGCTGCTTCTTCTTTCTCGATGCGTATGTCGATCTTTTCCGGCAAGCGCGGAAGATCGAATTCGGCAAAGGCGCTGTTGTCACCCAGAATGACGCCACAGCGCACAATGCCCACCTTTTCTTCCAGCGCGACAAGCCGGTCGGCCTCATCGCCGGTGTTGCGACGGCGCGCCAGCGAAACGGCGGCGCCCACCGTCGGATGACCGGCAAAAGGCAATTCGTAATCGGGCGTGAAAATCCGAACCGCAGCCTCATGGGCGGGATTGGAAGGCGGAAAAATGAAAACCGTCTCGGAAAGATTGAACTCGCGGGCGATGGCCTGCATGCGGGCATCGTTCAGCCCTTCGCAGTCATGGACGACGGCCAAAGGATTTCCGGCCAGAGCTTTCTCGGCAAAAACGTCGAAAACCTCATAGAAACGGCCGGAAACAGCGGCTTCGCTCATCCCTCAATCTCCCCTCGACACTTTTCTGGAAACTATGATCAGTGTCTTTATATTCAACCATCATCTTAATAGAATTCTGTGCGAGCATAGCCAATTTATCGGCCCTGTCACTGCCAGTCTGGCTTATTTGTTCACTGTCTGAAATGCCAGTCGGCAAAAGCACGAACATAAGACGGTGTGGCATCGCCCCTCATGCCCGCTGCCTTGATCGGGATAATCTCGGCCAGTTCCGGCTCAGCCTGCGCAGATACGAAATTTTCGATGCCGGAAACCAGCTCCCGCGACGGCGCATCGAAGCGATAGCGGCGGAACAGCGCGATGCTGCGATTGCCAGTCACCAGATTGAGCTGCACCTCGCCCTCAGCGTCGGCCAGATTGAGACCGGTTTCTTCACGCACCTCGCGCTGCATATTGGCGACGTAGTCCACCCGCCCGTCTACAATGTCGTTATCGTCGATTGAGCCTGCCGGAAAATAGATGCGCCCCCCACCGGCATTCTGCATGCCCATACGGGCCGCAATCAGATGTCCCTCGCATGAAACAATGACGCCCACGCCGAAGATATGCCATGGACGAACTGGCTCCGGGTCGTTGCGCCAATGCATCAGCGTCGCAAAGCTGCTGCGCTTGAAACCCGCCTTCAAGACACCATCGGCCAGCCGCGCTTCCGGCGCCAAAAAGATTTCGCCATCGAACAAAGCTGGCTTTGCGGCCTGCTCACGCTTCCAGTTCAGCGCAATTATCTGCTGATGCTGCTGCGTATATTCAAGCGGCCCTGGAACGACACGGACATCGGCATCATCGATGACATGAACCGTATTTTCCCGCACATGATCCATCGTGGTTCTATCCTGCCTCTCAGACAATATTCAGCGTCACGGCGACCGGGCAATGATCACTGGCCTTGGGCCGATCCCAGCCCGTGCGCGGATAGCGCTCCACCTGCTGATCCCGTGGAAACACCGTGCGCCATGGCTGGCCGCGCCGGACAATCTGCGGCACCGCGCTTTCGTTTTTCAAAGCAAATGATGGTGACGCCAGGATGTAATCAAGCTGACAAAGATGTCGCTCCTGTGGTCCGCGCGTATGATACAACGTCCAGCGATCCATGATCGGGCGGCGCTCCACGAGATTGACGGCAAAACCATCGCCAAGCAGCACATCGAGCGCGCTGTCCTCTTCCTGAACGGGCGTGAAGTCATAGCCGTTCCATTCATCGCCACCAATGACGATGCGCTCGCGATAATCGTTGAAATCGCCACAGATCAGCCAGCGCCGATTGGCAGCCTTGGCCGGTCCGAACTTGTCTTCGATGATGCGGCGGATCGCCTTCGCCTCGGCTTTGCGAACCGGGGATGAAGCGGTGCGCCCGTCAAAGCCGTTGCGCGCGCCGGTCATGGATTTGAGATGCGTCACGAAAAGCGAGAGCGGCTTGCCCGCAATACGCAAATCCACATTCAAACAATCCCGCTTGAAAATGCGGTCATGCGGCTCAATGCCAAGTTCTGCCAGAACAGGCTCGTACAGGCCGAAATCATTATAGGTCAGATGCGCGTGGCTCGTGACCTCGTCCACCTCTATAGGCTGGCCGTCGCGGGTCGTGTCCCGGATCATGACGGCCACGTCGATGCCCCGGCTGTCATTGCCGTCGATCAGATGTTTGTGCCGGTAGCCATGGCCGATCATCTTGAAAAGATAGCCATATTCGAAGGCGTTGAGCGCGGCCAGATTATCGACTTCCTGCAGGCACAGTATGTCGGCGCGCGTTTCGGCGATTGCGAGCGCCGTCATCTGCCTTGTGTCGTCGGCATGGGCGACAGCACGCGCCTGCTCCAGCAGACGGTATTGCGCCTCGTCACCGATTTCGAACAATTGCAGGCTGCGGTCCTGATGCAATTCATTGCGGAAGCCCGAAAAATCGAACCGGCGCATCAGATTCTCGACATTGAATGTGGCTATCGTAAACATGTGCGAGCAATCTCGCCAGTTGCATCGCGATTGGCAAGGACTTCTTGGCCGCGCCGGGAATTTTCCCCGAACGGATGATTTTGGAAGATGAAACACCCATATTAAGTGTATGACGACAGCGAATGCCCGCCTCCCATACATGAAAGGCAATAGTCGTAATGCTCAAGAAAACCCTGTGCGCAGCGATGATTTCCAGTCTGTTTGCCGTTGGCTTCGCTGCGCCCGCCGTGGCGGTCGAACTGCGCAAAACGCCCTATCTGCCATCGTTGCAGCCGACCAGACCGCCAGTCGTCAATCCCAATTCGAATACCAATCGACCCGGCCCGAATTCGCCGGGATGCTACGGCTCCGTCACCTGCCGCAACAGCGAAAACTATATCTCCGGTCAGGGTGTGTTGCGTTACAAGAACGGCGAGCCGTTGGACGTGCGCCCATCCACCCGCCCGCAGGTTAAGCGCTTCGGGCCGAGCGTCAATCACATGCAGTGGTGCTCAAACCGCTATCGCAGCTATCGCAGCTCCGATGATACCTATCAGCCCCTCGCCGGGCCGCGCACCAGCTGCAACTCGCCATTTCAATAAAGAAAGGCCGGGAAATTTCCCGGCCTTTGCTTTTTGTTCCCAGTTCTTATGCAGCAGCAGACTTGCTGTGCGTGCGGATCAGGCGGCCAAGCCGCATGATGCCTTCATCGATCATTTCGTCATTGGCGCAAGAATAGCTAAGGCGCAGCGTGTTCGCGCCGGTGGCATCGGCAAAGAACGCCTTGCCGGGAACGAAAGCGACCTTTTCAGTCTCAATGGACGATGCAAGCAGCTGCGCGCCATCCATGCCTTCCGGCACCGTGACCCAGATGAACATGCCGCCTTCAGGCTTGGTCCAGCTGGTGCCTTCCGGCATATATTTGGCAAGGGCTTCCAGCATGCGGTCACGGCGATGCTTGTAGACCTTGGCGACCTTGGCGACCTGTGCATCGAAGCCATGCGTCGCGACATGATAGATCGCGATCTGGTTGATGGTCGAGGAATGAAGGTCCGCCGCCTGCTTCATGAGAACGAGCTTGCGGATAACATCCTTCGAGGCAACCACGTAGCCGACGCGCAGCCCCGGTGCGAGGGTCTTCGAGAACGAGCCGCAATAGATGGTGCGGGTCTTTTCGATGTCGCCGCCATTGCGGGCGATGTCGAGCGAAAGGATCGGCGGGATGGCTTCGCCATTGTAGCGCAGATACTGATAGGCTGCGTCTTCAATGATCGGGATATTCAGCTCATCGGCTTCTGCCAGAAGCTTTTGACGGCCAGCCAGATCGACGGTCTCGCCGGTCGGATTGGCGAAATCGGCAGAAAGATAGCTGAACTTCACCTTGCCGCCAGCCTTTTCAGCGGCCTGCACATAGGATTCAGGCGTGCGGTTGCCCTTGATCGCCAGCGTGTCATAGGTCGGCTCATAGGCATTGAATGCCTGCAAGGCGCCGAGATAGGTCGGCGCAGTCACCAGCGCGGTATCATTGGGCGAAATGAACAGCTTGCCGAGATAATCGAGCGCCTGCTGCGAACCGGAGGTGATGAAAACATTGTCCTCGGTGCAGGGAATGCCGATCTTGGCCAGTTCGCCGACAAGCCAGGTGCGCAGCGGCTTATAGCCTTCCGATACCGAATATTGCAGCGCGGCATTGGCTTCCGCACCCGTCAGGGTTTCCTTGTAGGCAGCCTGAAAGGCGTCATGCGGAAACAGCGCCGGATCGGGAATGCCACCGGCAAATGAAATGATGTCCGGACGTTCCAGAAGCTTCAAAAGTTCGCGGATTTCCGATGCGCGCATGCGTTTGGAGCGCGTTGCAAAAACATTTTCCCAGTCCAACACGGGAAATCTCCTCAATTAGACTTAACCATCCATCTGATGGAATTCGTATTAGCCAGATCTCCTCAAACCCCAGCTAATAGGGCGAAGCTCTAGCGCAATTTTAGACCAACGAGAACAGCTTTTCCCATGCTTCTATGGAATAAAGCTATTCGAAATTCTTTTGGCCGTCGAAGTGCATGAAACGGAAAGCTGACGCAGAGTTTTGGTTCTTTTCGTTCGCGGCTTAATCGCGATCAATCCCACCATCCAGCGCCAAGTAATGAAGGGGGCGTATGAAACGCCCCCTTTTTTGCTCGTCGTGGAAGCTCCCAAAATCAGATGAGATTTTGGTTCTGGTCCGTCGAAACTGGTGCTTTCTGAGAACCGGAGCGGAATGTACTTAAAGGTACATGAGCACCGGAAGCGGAAGGAAGTGCCATTTGCAGACAGCCAGAACCTAAATATCGCTGATTTTTAGTTGCGAGCCTTATCCACCAGCTTGTTGGCGGCAATCCATGGCATCATGGCGCGGAGCTTTTCGCCAACTTCTTCGATCTGGTGCGCATCGTTGTTGCGGCGGATGCCCTTGAAGCGAGCAGCGCCTGCACGATATTCTTGCATCCAATCGGAAGTGAACTTGCCGGTCTGAATGTCTTTCAGAACGCGCTTCATTTCTTCCTTGGTTTCGGCAGTGATGATGCGCGGACCGGTGACGTATTCGCCCCATTCAGCGGTGTTCGAGATCGAGTAGTTCATGTTGGCGATGCCGCCTTCGTAGATCAGATCCACGATGAGCTTCATTTCGTGCAGGCATTCGAAATAGGCCATTTCCGGCGCATAACCGGCTTCAACCAGAACTTCGAAACCGGTGCGGATCAGCTCAACCACGCCGCCGCAGAGAACAGCCTGCTCACCGAACAGATCGGTTTCGCACTCTTCCTTGAAGGTGGTTTCGATGACGCCCGAACGGCCGCCGCCAACGCCCGAAGCGTAGGACAGAGCGAGGTCATGGGCATTGCCCGATGCATCCTGATGGATGGCGATCAGGCAAGGCACGCCGCCGCCCTTCTGGTATTCGCCGCGAACCGTGTGGCCTGGGCCCTTCGGTGCGATCATGACGACGTCGACCGACTTCTTCGGCTCGATGAGGCCGAAATGAACATTGAGGCCGTGTGCGAAAGCAATCGCAGCGCCGTCGCGCAGGTTGCTGTGGATGTGGTCGCGGTAGATGTCGGCCTGGAGTTCATCCGGAGTCGCCATCATCATGAGGTCGGCCCACTTGGCGGCATCAGCAACGTTCATCACCTGAAAGCCGTCTGCTTCCGCCTTCTTGACGGTTGCGGAACCTTCTCGAAGGGCGACGCGCACATTGGCAGCACCGGAATCCTTCAGGTTCAGCGCATGGGCTCGGCCCTGGCTGCCGTAGCCGACGATAACCACATTCTTCGACTTGATCAGGTTAACGTCTGCATCCCGGTCGTAATAAACGCGCATTTCCTATTCCCTTCGTTTCAGTTTATTCTCTGGCCTTCTTGCGTCAGCCGATGTGACTAAGCCCCGTACAGAGCGAAAAACTGCTTTGTGGCGCGCCGGGCGTCCCGGATGACCACGTCGTCAGTCAGTTCCAGCCGGTCGCCCAACAGCAACCGGATTTGCATGTCCCGGACGACGAGCCCGAAGAACGTGCGAAATGCTTCATCGATATCGTCGAAAGCCAGCAGCTTGGCTTCCATCCCCATTTCAAGGATCGGCTTCAGGCGCTTGGCCATGGCCACCGGCCCGTTGGAGAGAACGATATCGCCCAGCGCCGACTTGCCCGATGCCGCATGGCTGACAGCCAGACGGTTAAGCGCGATCGACGTGCGGCCCGAAAGCACCAGCAGCCAGTCGCGGGCAAAGTGTTCCAGGCTTGAAAACAGCGATTCCGCGTCAAGCTTCTCGCGCGCCAGCGGCACAACGCGAACCTTGGAGGCCTGCCAGCGAACCATCGCCGTCAGAAGACCGTCACGGTCGCCAAACCATTTATAGAGGCTTTCCTTGGAGCAATTGGCGGCACGCGCAATGCTCGCCGTCGTCAAAGCGCGGTCTCCGCCTTCGACAAGAAGGCGCAACGCCTGCTCCAGAACATCGTTCTGACGCGGCGAAAGAGCCTGCTGCTTTTGAGCCTGCAATTCGTCGCTACCATCAGTCACGGGGCACTTCCTCCTCTTGTACCGTACGGTACGGTTCCCATTCTATTAGCCCTTGCCGCATAGGCGGTCAAGCGAGATTTTTGAAAAATTCGGATGGTAAGGCGTGTACTAAAGATGCCTTTGCCGATAGCGCGATTGAACTATGTACTTGCGCAAAAATAGTAGGAAAAACAAACAATTAGGGCGCCATCCGGAATCAAATTCTCAGATAACGCCCTGATAAAACACGGTCTGTTAAAGCGAATTCCCGATCAGATATTCACCTGCGTACCGATTTCTACCACGCGTCCGGTTGGGATCTGGAAATATTCGGTCGCGTCCGACGCCGTGCGCGCCAACAGGATAAACAGCTTGTCCTGCCACAGAGGCATGCCGGAATGCACCGAAGCCTTGAGCGAACGGCGCGACAGGAAGAACGAGGTCGTCATGATGTCGAACTTCCAGCCAAGCTTGCGGCAAAGGCCAAGCGCGCGCGGAATATTCGGCTGCTGCATATAGCCGAACTTCAGCGTCACCTGCATAAAGCGCTCGTTATATTGCGAGACACGCGCGCGGTCTGCGCTGGAGACCCACGGCTTCGAAGCGGTCACGACGGTCAGGATGACATTGTTCTGATGGAGCACCTTATAATGCTTCAGACTGTGCATCAGCGCGGTTGGCGCACTTTTCGGGTCGCCCGTCAGGAAGACAGCCGTTCCCGGCACAATCGTTGGCGGGCGCTTGGCCATCTGCTCGACGATGAGATCGAGCGGCACTTCGCCCTTGCGTGTCTTGAGGAACAGGTGCCGGGTGCCGCGCACCCATGTCCACATGATGAGCACAAGCACTGCGGCAATGCCGATAGAAGCCCAACCGCCTTCATGCACCTTGATGATGTTGGCGCTGAAGAACATGATGTCGATCAGCAGGAAACCGAGCATCAAAGGCAGCGCACGACTGACCTGCCAATTCCAGATCCGCGTCATGACAATATAGAGCAGCACGGTCGTCACCAGCATGTTGCCGGTCACTGCGATACCATAGGCTGCGGCCAGATTGGTCGACTTCTCAAAGCCCAGCACCAGAATGACCACGGTCAGGCCGAGCAGCAGATTGACACGCGGGATATAGATCTGCCCGTGCAGCTTCTCCGACGTGTGCTGAATTTCAAGGCGTGGCAGAATGTTGAGCTGCACCGCCTGCCGCGCCACGGAAAAGGCACCGGTGATAACGGCCTGACTGGCGATCACTGTTGCTGCCGTCGCCAGCAGCACCATCGGCAGCAGCGCGAAATTCGGCAGCATCTGGAAGAACGGCAATGCCGCTGCTTCGCCATGCGACAGGATGAAGGCGGCCTGTCCAAAATAATTCAGCACCAGACATGGAAACACGATCCACAGCCAGGCGCGCACGATGGGCTTGCGCCCGAAATGGCCAAGATCGGCATAGAGCGCTTCGGCACCCGTCATGGCGAGGAAAACCGCGCCAACGGTGATGAAGGCAATACCGGGGCTAATGGCCAGAAAGCGCACTGCATAATAGGGATTGAGCGCATAAATGACGGTTGGATCGTCGAATATGTGCCAGAGGCCCGACGCGCCCAGCGCCAGAAACCAGATCGCCATGATCGGCCCGAATACGATGGCAACCTTGCCGGTGCCGAGCTTTTGTACCGAAAACAGCGTCACAAGGATGACGACCGTAATGGGCACCACGAAAGGCGTGAGGCTGGGCGCGACGATTTCCAGGCCTTCCATCGCGGAAAGCACGGAAATGGCAGGCGTAATCACGGCATCGCCAAAGAACAGCGCTGCGCCGCATATACCGACGGCCAGAATGAGATTGGGACGTCCTTTCAGAGCGCCGCGCACCAGCGCCATCAGCGATAGGATGCCGCCTTCGCCGTTATTATCGGCCCGCAGCACGAACAGAACATATTTGATCGTGACAACCAGCGTCAGCGCCCAGAATATCAGCGAGACGACGCCAAGAATGTCCGGGCGCGACAGGACGCCGTCAGAGGCAGCCGTGTGCAGCGCCTCACGAAAAGCGTAGATCGGGCTGGTGCCGATATCGCCATAGACCACACCGAGCGCGCCCAAGACCAGCGTCTTCATGCTGTCGCTATGATGATCGTTTTCTTCGCCGATATATCCGGTTTCAGCGCCAACACTGCCAACAAGCGGCGTGACCGCCGCATCCGGCGCGGAGGATTGCGATTGCGCGTTCTGGCCGTTCAGCTCGTCGCTCATTTGCCGACACCTCGCAACATCCTGAAATCATTCTGGCTGGAAATCATATTGTGTGGAGTCCACTCACAGGTACACCCGCAAAAGATTGCGGATTGCAACAACCGTGCCGCATCTTTGCCCCAATCCGGTTCAAACATCATCACCGAACCGAGCGGTGCATACGCGCTGCTCCGATGATGCCCCGAAGGCAAAGCACGCCGGGGCACTTCGATGTGGAATGCGGATTTCGGAAAACCGTATCAATGCTTCCCTCATACGTCCCTGCGCGCTCCTGACGCGGATGAACCAGCCGCGGACGCCTATAGCTTGTTGAGCTTTGGCACAAATGCGCTTTTCGCAAAGCTCAGGTCAAAGCTATGCATTTTGCGCATTGAACGTGCCAATTACCCAGCCAAAGCAGCGTTAAAACGTCCCACTGTCGCCGCCATACCATACGTCAAAGCGTCCGCCGTCAATCCATGTCCGATGGAAACTTCTTTCAATTGTGGAATGCGTTTGACCAGTGCCGGGAGATTTTCGACCGTCAGATCGTGACCGGCATTGATTTCAAGACCGAGCGCCGTTGCGGCATCCGAGGCCTTGCCAACACGGTCCAGCTCGCGCGCTGCCGCTGCCGGATCGTCATAGGTCGCGCCATAAGGACCGGTATAGAATTCCAACCGGTCAGCGCCGATGGCCTTGGCCTTTTCATAACCCAGCGGATCGGGATCGGCGAACAGCGAAACGCGCATGCCGCCCTTCTTCAACCGCGCCACGATGGGCGCCAGATAATCGGCCTTGGACAGGAAATCCCAGCCGTGGTCGGAAGTGGCCTGTGTCGGATCATCCGGCACCAGCGTCACCTGTTCCGGCTGGTGCTTTTCTACCAGATCGAGGAAGGCCTCGCTTGGAAAGCCTTCAATATTGAATTCGGCCTGCGGAAATTCATCATCGATCAATGCACGAATATCGCCAAGATCGGAAAAGCGGATGTGGCGCTGGTCCGGGCGCGGATGCACCGTCAATCCTGCCGCCCCCGCCGCGAGTGCAATTCGCCCGAGACCGGTGACGCTCGGCCAGGGCAGATCGCGACGGTTACGTAGCATGGCGATGGCATTGAGATTGACAGATAATTTCGCAGGCATGGAGGCATTTCTCCCATGATCGGTTTTCGCTTTAGAGCCTGTTCCAAAAGCCGTCCTGTGTGGCCGCAAATGCCGATTTTCTCCATTTTCGCACACACATGCCGCTTTTTGAGTCAGGCTCTTATATCGCCCGCCGCAGGAAAGTGTGAGTGTTTTCCCGTCGCACCTGATGACCCATCCCCAAATGTTGCCGTTTCCCGTCTTTGGAGCATAGGCCAAGCTATTCCTTGCCGAATTTGGAACAACAATCCGCAACCTTTCGCCCGGTTTGGACGTTTGAATCCTGTCCTGACAGGGGCACGAATTGACGATTGGTCATAGAAGACGCTTGGAGACCGATGATGCGCAATGAGGACATCCCCGTCGTCCGCCGCATTCCCACGGACCGGAATGATGTATTCGCCTTTGCCATTGAAGGGCATTTGGACGATTCATCGCTGGAGAACCTTTATGGGCTGCTCGACGCAGCCTATGAGCAATATGACGAGATTGATCTGCTGATCCGCCTGACCGGCTATGAGGGCGTGGACTGGACCGCGGCTTTTTCCGAAAGCATGCTTTCAATGCGCTCAAAATCGCTCAAGCATCTGCGCCGCTATGCGATTGTAGGCGGTCCATTATGGATACAGGCCAGCATCACCCTGATGCAGCCCTTCCTCTCGATAGAAATGCGCTCCTTCGAAGCCGACGAAGAACAGGACGCATGGGAGTGGCTGAGCGCCAAACCAATTGAAAGCTGATTATTTTACAATCGTCAGGCGTTCTGCTGCACGGGTAATGGCCGTATAGAGCCAGCGCTCGCGCGTATCGCGAAAAGCATAGCTTTCATCGAACAATACCACATCATCCCACTGCGAACCTTGAGCCTTGTGCACCGTCAGGGCATAGCCATAGTCGAAGTCGTCGTAACGCTTCTTGGTCTGCCACGGAATTTCGCTATCCGGGTCCTCGAACTGCGCCTTCAAAAGCTTGATCTTGGCAACGCCGCGATCATCGTCTTCCGGCGCAACCAGCAGATTGATCCCGGGCTTCACGGTTTCCTTGGAGGAGGTCATGACCTTCCAAAGCGACCCGTTGAGCAGGCCCTTGGCCGGATCGTTGCGCAGGCAGACCAGCTTGTCACCCGCCTGCGGATAATCCGCCGTAAAGCCCTTCAGCTCGCGCAGGCGCTGGTTATAACGCCGCCGCGTGCGATTGGTGCCGACAAGCACCTGATCGGCCTTCAGAACCATGTCCTGATTGACTTCGTTCTTGCTGATGACCTTTGCCGCACCGTGATCACCATAGGGCAGCTCGCGCCCTTCGCGCACGTCAAGCGCCATGCGGATAATCGGATTGTCCTGCGCCTGACGGTGAATTTCGGTGAGCAGATAGTTCGGCTCATGCTCGGTAAAGAACCCACCGCCGGAAATCGGCGGCAACTGGCCCGGATCGCCCAACACGAGGATTGGCGTTCCGAAGCTCATGAGATCGCGCCCAAGCGCCTCGTCCACCATCGAACACTCATCCACCACGATCATCGCCGCCTTGGCGACCGGGCTTTGCCGATTGAGCGAGAATGTCGGCGCGATGGACGTCTTGCCTGTCGTCTCGTCCTCAACGGCTTCCTCGCCACGCGGACGATAGATCAGCGAATGCAGCGTGCGCGCATTGCTGGCGCCCTTGGACCGCAAAACCTGCGCGGCCTTGCCGGTAAAGGCGGCAAACTGCACATCGCCATCGACATGTTCCGCGAAATAGCGCGCCAGTGTCGTCTTGCCCGTTCCGGCATAACCGAACAGCCTGAAAATGGGACTACGCCCCTCTTTCAGCCATTGTCCGACGGCCTTGAGCGCCTGATCCTGTTCCGGTGAAAACTGCATGGCTCTTTCAGACAGGATTCGCGACCTGAAAACAAGATCAAACCGTGATCAAACAGCCGTATTAAGCAGAGCCGTATAGCGGGAGAGGTCGACATTGCCGCCGCTGACGATGACACCGACGCGCTTTCCGCGCAGTTGATCCGCCATCTGGCGGGCACCGGCGAAAGCCAGACAACCCGTCGGCTCGACCACCAATTTCATCTGACGAGCAAAGAACTTCATGCCGTCGACAAGGGCCTGATCGCTAACGGCCAGAACATCCGTGACCTTCTCGCGGATGATGGCAAAGGTCAGGTCGCCCGGCGCCTGCGTCTGCGCGCCATCGGCCAGCGTCTGCGGCGTGTCGATGCGCACAATTTTGCCCGCCCGCAAGGATTGCTGGACATCATTCCCTGCTTCCGGCTCGACGCCATAAACGGCGCAATCGGGCGAAAGCGCCTTGGCGGCCAGCGCCGATCCGGCAATCAACCCGCCGCCGCCGACGCAGACGAACAGCGCGTCAAGCGGCCCCACTTCCTCGATCAACTCCTTGGTCGCCGTGCCCTGCCCGGCAATGATATGCGGGTGGTTATAGGGTGGAATCAGGGTGAGACCGCCCTCCTCCGCCAGACGGTTCGTCAGGGCGTCACGGTCATCCTTATACCGATTGAAGGTGATGACATTGGCGCCATAGCCGCGCGTTGCTTCCAGCTTCGACTGCGGCGCATCTTCCGGCATCAATATGGTGGCGGAAATGCCAAGCAGCTTTGCCGACAAGGCCACCGCCTGCGCATGATTGCCCGATGAAAATGCAATCACGCCGCGCTTCTTTTGCTCATCGCTGAAACGGGTAAGCGCATTGAACGCGCCGCGAAACTTGAACGCACCGATGCGCTGAAGATTTTCGGCCTTGAAAAAGAATTGTGCGCCGGTCTCGGCATCGAGCGCCGCAGAGGTCAGAACCGGCGTGCGAAGCGCATGGCCCTCGATCTGTCCGGCGGCGGAAACCACATCGTCATAGGTAGGAAGTGCACGCATTTTGATGCTCCGATTGAGCTACTTCAGCATCGGCCAGAGGCTCGCGATCAGCAGCAAGGCCATAAAGATATTGAACCATTTGAGATGCACCGGATCATCCAGCCAGTTGCGCAGCAACATGCCAAAGCCTGCCCAGACCGAAACGCTCGGCAGGTTGACCAGCGCGAAGGCAACGCTCACCAGCGAAACGGCCAGATAGTAATTGTCATGCGTGGCATAGGTGGCAATGCCGGTGACGGCCATCACCCACGCCTTGGGATTGACCCACTGGAAGGCTGCCGCCTGCATGAACGTCATCGGCTTGCCATCACCAGTACCCTTCGCTTCACCGATCGAACGCGACATTGCGATTTTCCATGCCAGATAGAGCATGTAAGCGCCGCCCGCGAATTTCAGGCTGGTGTAGAAGGCAGGCACCGTTTCAAGCAGCACGCCAAGACCGAAGCCAACTGCCAGAAGCAGGCCGAAAAACCCGACACCGATACCCAGCATATGCGGGATCGTGCGCCGAAAGCCAAAATTAACCCCCGATGCCAGCAGCATTAGATTGTTCGGCCCCGGTGTGATGGAAGACACAAAAGCGAAGGCGATCAGCGCCAAAAATACTTCGACAGACATGTGATGAACCCGATTTAGAGCCTGCTCCAAAAGTCGCCCTGTGTGGCTGCAAATGGCAATTTTCTCCATTCCGGTGCTCACGTACCCAAAAGTACGCTCCGCTCCGGTACTCGAAAATCGCCATTTTCGCCCCCACATGCCGCTTTTTGAGTGAGGCTCTTACCCGCACAAATTAGCTCAATAAAAAACCGGCACAATCGAAACATTGTGCCGGTTTGGAGCCTTATTGTATCGATCCCTGCTCTTGGCAGAGAAACACGACTTACATGCCTTCAGGACCCCGGTTCATCGCCGCCACGCCGGTGCGGCAGATTTCCACGAGGCCAAGCGGCTTCATAATCGAGATGAACTGGTCGATCTTCGCGGTCTTGCCGGTGATTTCCAGAATGAAGTGATCGGTCGTCGCATCGACCACCTTGGCCTTGAACGCATCGGCGAGACGCAGCGTTTCGGCGCGGGCTTCACCCTTGCCAGCCACTTTCACCAGCGCCAGCTCGCGCTCGATCGGGCGATCATGCCCGAGTTCGCTCGCACGGTGGCTGAGATCAACCACGCGGTGAACCGGAACGATGCGCGCCAGCTGGTGGCGGATCTGGTCAAGCACGTGCGGTGTACCACGCGTCACAATGGTAATACGCGAAAGGTGCTTTTCGTGCTCGGTTTCCGAAACCGTCAGGCTTTCAATGTTATAGCCGCGACCGGAAAACAATCCGATCACGCGGGCAAGGACACCTGGCTCGTTATCGACGAGGACGGCAAGCGTATGGGTTTCCGGGGTCTGGGTTTCGGCTGCGATGAAGTAGGCCGATCCGGAAGCTAGGTTCTGTGCATTCATGATTTCAAATCCTCCGGATCAGACGAGCGCGCGGCCCTTGGCGTCGATGGCATTGGCGACGGCTTCGTCGGTGGCTTCGTCGGGCAACAGCATTTCATTATGCGCCTTGCCGGACGGAATCATCGGGAAGCAGTTCGCCAGATTGGCAACGCGGCAGTCGAAGATGACCGGCTTGTCGATGTCGATCATTTCCTGAATGGCGGCGTCGAGATCGCCCGGCTTTTCGCAGCGAATGCCGTGCGCGCCATAGGCTTCTGCCAGCTTGACGAAATCCGGCATCGCCTCCGTATAGGAATGCGACAGGCGGTTGCCATGCAGCAATTGCTGCCACTGGCGCACCATGCCCATATACTGGTTGTTCAGGATGAAGATCTTGATCGGCGCATTGTGCTGGATCGCTGCCGACATTTCCTGAATGCACATCTGGATCGATGCGTCCCCGGCAATGTCTATAACCAGCGCATCCGGATGCGCAATCTGCACACCGAGCGCGGCAGGCAGGCCATAGCCCATCGTGCCGAGGCCACCCGAGGTCAGCCAGCGGTTCGGTTCTTCGAAGCCATAGAACTGTGCCGCCCACATCTGGTGCTGGCCGACTTCGGTGGTGATGTAGGTTTTGCGATCCTTGGTCAGTTCATACAGCCGCTCAATGGCATATTGCGGCATGATGACGTCCTTGTTCGGCGTATAGGCCAGCGAATTGCGGGCGCGCCAGCGGTCGATCTGCTCCCACCAGGCGGCGATGGCCTTCTTTTCCGGCTTCTTTTCGGAAGCGCGGAACTGGCGAACCATATCTTCCAGAACATGCGCAACATCGCCGATGATCGGCACATCCACGCGGACATTCTTGTTGATCGAAGACGGATCGATATCGATATGAATCTTCTTCGAATTCGGCGAGAAGGCATTGAGGCGACCGGTGATACGGTCGTCGAAGCGCGCGCCAACGCACAGCATGACATCGCAATCATGCATGGTCATGTTCGCTTCGTAAGTGCCGTGCATGCCCAGCATGCCGAGCCAGTTCTTGCCCGATGCCGGATAGGCGCCGAGGCCCATCAGGGTCGAGGTGATCGGGAAGTTGCCGAGTTCAACCAGCTCGCGCAGCAGACGGGAAGCTGCCGGGCCGGAATTGATCACGCCACCGCCGGAATAGATGACGGGCTTCTTGGCCGTGGCGAGCAGACGGACGGCGTCGGAGATTGCCTGCGCATTGCCGTCGAGAACCGGACGGTAGGTGGTGCGCGGCGTGGTCTGCGGCGGCGTGTATATGCCCTTGGCAAACTGGATATCCTTCGGAATATCGACCAGAACCGGACCCGGACGGCCCGTGGATGCAACATGGAAGGCTTCATGCAGAATGCGCGACAGGTCGTTGACGTCCTTCACCAGCCAGTTGTGCTTGGTGCAGGGGCGTGTGATGCCAACCGTATCGGCTTCCTGAAAGGCATCGGAACCGATCAACGAGGTCGGGACCTGACCAGAAATGCAGACGAGCGGGATGGAATCCATCAGCGCATCCTGAAGCGGGGTGACCGCATTGGTTGCGCCGGGGCCGGATGTCACCAGCAGCACACCGACCTTGCCGGTGGAGCGGGCATAGCCTTCGGCGGCATGGCCTGCGCCCTGTTCGTGACGCACGAGAATGTGCTGAATCTTGTCCTGCTGGAACAGTTCGTCATAGATCGGAAGCACTGCGCCGCCCGGATAACCGAAAATGCTCTCCACGCCCTGATCGATCATGGCCTGAATAACCATTTCCGCGCCGGTCATCTCGCGTGGATGGCTTGTTTCCTGAGATCCTGCGGCGGTCGCTTCCGCCTCTTGTTTACCTGCAGTCATCGTTCTCTTCCCGTCTAGTCTGTATTTCGGTGTCAGATTTAGCCGCATCGGGCTTTTTTGGATAATAAAAAAGGCCCCCGAGGGAGCCTGTCTTTCGCGCATGGGAGCTTTCGCCGGATGGTTACACCATCCTGCCCATGCGCGCCCGTACCACAAGAATAATAAACGTGTTCATGGGGCGGGACACTAATCGCCTGAAAAGAAGCCGTCAACGCATAAATACGAGCCCTGTGATATTTTCTTAAGATTCACCCCACCCTCTCGATAACTTTATTTCAACCCGGATTTGCTAGCTTCATCAGATAGCTCTTATGAAAGTTGGCGAAATGAACACGGGCGGGGATATTGACGGCAGTGCCGAGATGAAGGGCCGCGGCTTTGTACAGCGCAACCGCACGGAAGGTCATGTCATCCAGTGCGACGGCGAGCGCGCCATCATTGCGGCTTTGTCCGGCCCCTCCTCCACTGCGTCCGATGACTACTGGACCGTCGGTCAGTTGATCTCCATCCAGTCGGGCGGCAACCGCCTGGTTGGCCTCGTCCACAATGTCACCGTGCCCGATAATGCCTGGACGCGCGGCGGCGACAACATCGTCCATGTCCATGTCGAATTTTTGGGCGAAGTGCGCGGCGAACCCGATGGCCATATGTCGTTCAGCGGCGGCATTTCCAGATATCCCTATCCCGGCGCCATCGCCCACCGTATCCGCGCCTCCGACCTTTCCGCAGTCTATGCCCAGATGGGCCAGACAAGCGTACCCATCGGCGCGCTGACCCAGGACGCCTCCGTCCCGGCCTATGTTTCGGTTGAAGACCTCATCTCGCGCCACTTTGCCGTTGTCGGCACCACGGGCGTGGGCAAATCCAGCGCCGTCATGCTGCTCTTGCGCCGCATCGTCTTGCAACGGCCCGATTTGCGCATCCTGATCCTCGACCCGCACAATGAATTTGCGGGCGCGTTTCCAGACCTCGCCATTGCAGTGGACCAGACCAATATCGAATTGCCGTTCTGGATGCTGCGACTGGACGAATTTGCCGATGTTATTTTTCGCGGCCGCACGCCGGAGCCGACGGAATACGACATATTGCGCGACCTCGTGCAGCTTGCGCGCGAAAAAACCAGTGACAGCGAAACCGGCGGACGCCACAGCCTGCGGCGCAAGCTTTCGGACAGGACGGTCAGCGTCGATACGCCGATTGCCTATCGCCTGCGTGATCTCCTGACGCTGATCGATGACAGGATCGGCCTTCTCGACAGCAAGGCGGAGCGCCCCTATCTGCGCAACCTGAAAGCAAGACTGGAGTCGATCGCCAGCGATCCGCGTTTCCGCTTCATGTTTGCCGTCACCGGCGGGCCGGAAACCATGCGTCAGGCTATCGCGCGCATTTTCCGCATTCCGCATAATGGCAAGCCGATCTGCACCTTCCAGCTTGCGGGCCTCCCGTCCGAAGTGGTGAATGCCGTTGCTTCGGTTCTGTGCCGCCTCTCCTTCGACATCGCCATGTCGAGCGAAGGCAGCCTGCAAACCCTCGTCATCTGCGAGGAAGCGCACCGTTATATTCCAGCCGACAAGGATGCTGGCTTCTGGCCGACGCGGCAGGCGATTGCCCGCATCGCCAAGGAAGGGCGCAAATACGGCTCTTATCTCGGCGTGATCAGCCAGCGCCCCGGCGAGCTGGACGCCACCATTCTTTCGCAGTGCAATTCGATCTTCGCGATGCGTCTCGGCAATGAGCGCGATCAGGAAATCATCAAGGGCGCGCTGCGCGGCGGTGCGCGCAGCATGGCCGGTTTCCTCTCGTCGATTGCCAATCGCGAAGCCATTGCCTTCGGCGAAGCGTTTTCGACACCGATGCGGCTGACCTTCGAAACGGTTCCAGCGCATCAGCTGCCCGGGCGGCGCAAAGCCGAAAGCTTGACATCATCCTTGCAGGTCGATGACAGAATCGCGCTGGATCGTATCGTGGACCGGCTGCGTTCGTTCGAAAACAACGCGCATCCCGGCGCGCCGGAAAAGCCGACCGACGACAGCGATCTATTGAAAAAGCCTTCGACGATCAGCAGGCTTACAACCGTCGCGGCAGCGCCACTTGCAACGGAAAGACCTGCTCCCATCGTCTCGCATAACAGCGAGACAGCCCAAAGCATGAAGAAGCTAGGCGATCTGGTGCGCAATTTCCGCAAGGATTATGAGAGCTGACGGGACGCCTTTAACCACCCGGCATCAGGCGCAGACGCGATTGCGCCCCATATTCTTGGCGGCATAGAGCATCTTGTCAGCGCGACGATAAAGGTCCTTTGACGTTTCGCGCCGGTCCCAGACCGCAAGCCCGATACTGACGGTGACCGTCAGCTTCACATCGCCGAGATCGATTTCCAGCCCGGCAATGGCCTTTCGGATACGATTGGCGAGCTTGATCATCAACTCTGCATCCATATTGGGAGCGAGTACTGCAAATTCTTCGCCGCCAAGCCGCGCAACCACATCGTGATATCGCGTATAATCACGCAGGCAGCGCGCGACTTCCTGCAACACCACGTCGCCAATATCGTGTCCGTGGTTGTCGTTGACCGCCTTGAAGTGATCCAGATCGATAATCATCAGGCCGACGGGCCGCTGGATACGGTCGAACTGGACTAGATATTCCTTCAACGCTTCGTCGAAATAACGACGGTTCTGCATGCCGGTGAGGCTGTCGGTGAGCGCGGCATGTTCGAGCGTCTGCGACCGTTCGGACAAATCCTGCGTGATGATCTGCAATTTGCCGCGATCCAGCGCCTCGGTGCGGATTTGCGGATAGATCAGCAAAAGCCCGCAGACGATGGAGGCAATGAGAACCCAGATCGCCGCATGATTGAGCCGCCCGAGAGAAGTTGCGATTTCGGCAGCGGAGGCATCAAGAGAGGTCGCTTCAAGCAAGCCCAAATCGACATGCACGCGATAAAGCAAAATGCCTATCCCGCACATTAAAATAATCAGAATGAAAAATGCCCGCTCCGATTTATGAAACCGCATGTTTCGCGCCCTCCTCTCCTGTCAGAAGATAGCCTGCTAGTTATTTCGGTGACGTTAATTGAAGTAGTGCTTCATCAGAATTACTTAAAAAATTCCAGCTTGCATCCAGCTGATTGCGAAACCAGGTCGACTGGCGCTTGGCATATTGCCGCGTTGCAATGACGGATCGTTCAATGGCCTCGTCTTCGGTCATGGCGCCATCAAGAAAAGCGGTGATTTCCCGAACGCCGATGGCCTTCATCGCGGGCAGCGCCGGATCAAGCTGCAAAGACAGCAGCGCCTTCACTTCGTCAATTGCGCCATTGTTCCACATCAGTGCGAAGCGCCGCGCGATACGTTCGGAAAGCCAGCCCCGTTCCGGCAAAAGCACAATTTTCCGAGCCGACTGGTCATCCACCAGCACATGGCCCTTGTTTTGCTGCCACTCGCTCAAGGATTTTCCGGTGCTTTCGATCACCTCCAGCGCCCGTACGATGCGCTGGCTATCGGTCGCCTGAAGCGTCGCGGCCATTTGCGGATCGCGTTCCGACAGCGCCCGATGCAGGGTTTCAGCACCTTCTGTTTCCATGCGGGCGCGCCAATGATTGCGCACATCGGGCGCAACTTCCGGCATTTGTGACAAGCCGCCCAGCAGAGCGCGAAAATAAAGCCCGGTTCCGCCGACGAAAATCGGCGTCCGTCCTTCAAGCTTGGGCTGCGCCAGAAGGGATGCCACATCGGCAAACCATTTGCCGGTGGAATAGGACACAGACGGCGAAACATGACCGTAGAGATGATGCTCGGCGGAAGCCAGATCGTCTGCGCCGGGACGCGCCGTCAGCAGATCGAGCACGTCATAAACCTGCATGGAATCGGTGTTTACGATAAAGCCGCCAGTCTCCCTTGCCATATGAACAGCAAGTGCCGACTTGCCGCTGGCCGTCGGGCCAGCTATCAGGATGGCATTCTTGATCGCCTCCTCACTCATCGCAGGAATCGCTCCCTCATGTCCGCATCCGCTTCGCTCATTGCCACTTTGATCGCCAACCCGGCCAAGGCCGCTCTTGTTCCGTCGCTCGGGATTAAAGCGTCAGCGGCAGTGAATGCAACAGGACTTTACTGGCTTGCAGATGGTATTGCCTGCGATATCCCCCTGCCAATCGGCTTGAGCGCCGAAGAAGCTGACGCTGCGCTGCGCGCTACGCTGGATGGCGCACCCGTCGACGTGGTTGTGCAGGAGCAGGATCGTCGCCGCAAGAAAATCCTGATCGCCGACATGGATTCCACCATGATCCAGCAGGAATGCATTGATGAACTGGCCGAAGAGGCAGGCTTGCGCGACCATGTGGCCGCTATCACCGCCCGAGCTATGAATGGTGAAATCGCCTTTGAACCAGCCTTGCGCGAGCGCGTTGCCCTTCTGAAAGGCTTGCCGCTTCAGGTTATCGACAAGGTGATCGCCACCCGCATCACACTCACCCCCGGCGGGCCGGAACTGGTGCGCACCATGCGCAAGCATGGCGCCTATACCGCGCTCGTCTCGGGCGGTTTCACGTCTTTCACCCACCGTATTGCCGAAATGATCGGCTTCAATGAAGACCGCGCCAATCTCCTTCTGGATGATGGCGCCAAGCTGACCGGCGTTGTCGCGGAACCGATTCTTGGTCGCGAAGCCAAGGTGGAACGGCTGGAAGAAATTGCAGACCGTCTTGGGCTGACGCCCGAGGATGCGATTGCGGTCGGCGACGGCGCCAACGATCTCGGCATGATCCAGCTGGCGGGAACCGGCGTTGCCCTGCACGCCAAACCGGCGGTGGCAGCGCAAGCCAAGGTTCGCATCGACCATGGCGACCTGACTGCACTTCTCTACATTCAGGGTTACAGGATAACGGATTTCGTCGAATGATCATTCTGGAAACGCCAAGGCTCATCATTCGAAATTGGGAGGATCGCGACCGCGACCTCTTTCACACGATCAATTCCGACGAAGATGTCATGCATTTCTTCCCGTTCCGGCACGACCGGCAACAGTCGGACGAACTTTTCACCCGGCTGCGCACCATGATTTCGAAAACCGGCCTTGGTTTCTATGCTCTCGAAGAAAAGACAAGCGGTGAATGCATCGGCTTTGCCGGTCTTGCCCGCACCAATCTTGAGCCGCATTTGCCGGATGGAACAGTGGAAATCGGCTGGCGACTAGCCCGCCCTTTCTGGGGAAAGGGCTTTGTGACCGAAGCCGCCAAAGCTCTTCTTGACTACGCCTTCGGTTCTCTGGGCCTGTCTGAGGTGGTTTCTTTCGCCGTACACAACAATGATCGCTCCACGAACGTCATGCAGCGCATTGGCATGGTGCGCGATCCTTCAAGTGATTTCGATCATCCGCGCGTACCGGACGAAACGCCCCAACTGAAACGCCACGTCGTTTATCGCGCTCATGCGACCTGACCGGCGCACCAGCCAGAAGACCATGCCCACTGGAAATTATAGCCACCGAGCCAGCCGGTGACATCGACCACTTCGCCAATGAAATAGAGGCCGGGCACCGACTTGGCCTCCATGGTGCGCGAATCGAGATCGCGTGTATCGACACCGCCCAGCGTCACTTCCGCCGTGCGATAGCCTTCCGATCCGGCGGGCTTGATGCGCCAGTCGTTGACGGCAGCTTCCACACGCCGAAAAAGCTTGTCGGACATATCGGCGAGATGCCCGCTGGCACCGTTTTCCTCGGCGATTGTCTGTGCAAGTTTCTTCGGAAGGTACAGGCCGAGTGCTGTCTGCAGGGCCTGCTTTCCATTTGTCGTGCGCTGCGCACGCAAGGCTTCGAACAGATCCGTACCGGGCAACATGCTGATGCGGATTTCATCGCCCTCTTTCCAGTAGGACGATATCTGCAAAATCGATGGACCACTGATGCCGCGATGCGTGAACAGCATGGCCTCGGCAAAACTCGTCTTGCCGCAGGCCACCACCGCATCGACGGCGATACCGGCCAGCGGCTTCAACCGTTCCAGCGTATTCGGTTCAAAAGTCAGCGGGACCAGCGCCGGGCGTGTCTCGACCAGCCGCAAGCCGAACTGCTCGGCGATGTCGTAGCCGAAGCCGGTTGCGCCCATCTTGGGGATAGATTTGCCACCGCAGGCGACCACCACGGAACGGCATCTGACTGTCGTGCGGATGCCGCCTTCCATCAGCCGCAGCTCAAACCCTTCTCCTAGTATTCTGGCTATACTCTCGACACCGCAGGAGGTTTTCAACCGCGCGCCGTGGCGCTTCATCTCGCCAAGCAGCATGTCGATGATCTGCGTTGCCGACCCATCGCAGAAAAGCTGGCCAAGCGTCTTTTCATGATAGGCAATGCGATGCCTCTCGACCAATGCGATGAAATCGCGCTGCGTATAGCGGCTCAAAGCGGAGATGCAGAAATGCGGATTGCGCGACAGATAGTTTTTCGGGCTGGCGTGGATATTGGTGAAGTTGCACCGCCCGCCCCCGGAGATACGGATTTTCTCACCTGCCGTCCTGGCATGATCGACAACCAGCACGGAACGACCGCGCTTGGCTGCTTCGATGGCGCACATCATCCCGGCTGCGCCCGCGCCTATCACGACAATATCGACAGTTTCCAAACCCGCACCACTCCACCACCCAATCGGGCATTGAATCTCGTTCTCAGCACTTGCCGCTATTTGATTCAAATCGCAAATGAAAACGGCACTGCGGGATGATCCGCAGCGCCGTTCCAGGTTCATTTCGCACAGGCGTTCAGTCGATCCGAACCGTCACAAAACGCAGTTCGCCAGAGCGCGACGCCAGCATGAACAGCGCATTCTTGCGCCCTTCCCGTCGCAGCGCATCAATGCGCTTCTTTACGTCTTCGGGCGCCTTGACCGTGACCTGGTTGATATCGACGATGACATCGCCGGTTTCAACGCGCTTGTCGCCCGCAGCCGAACCCGGAGCGACATAGAGGATCGCCACGCCCTGCACGTCTTCGGCAATCCCGAACTCGCCACGCACATCGTCGTTGAGCGCAGAAAGCCTCATGCCGAGCACGGACGGGCCGGTGGCTTCGCTCTTCTGCTCCTGCTTCGGGGTAGCTGGCGCTTCCTCACCATCCTCACCCTCCGCTCCATCCGGAACCGGCGCCTGATCTTCGGTAGCAGCTTCAGTGCTCTTGTCGTCTTCAACAAGACGACCGAGCTTCACCTTGACGGTCTGTTCCGCACCGTCACGGACAACGACGATTTCCACATCCTTGCCGACCGCGCTTTCGGCCACGAGGCGGGGCAGATCGCGGGCGGTATCCACTGGCTTGCCTTCATAGCGGATAACCACATCGCCAGCCTTCAGCGCCGTATTGTCCACGCCGGAATTCTCGATCAGCCCGGCAATCAGCGCGCCCTTCGGTTCTTTCAAACCAAGACTGTCGGCAATATCCTGCGTCACCGGCTGGATGCGAACGCCGAGCCAGCCGCGCTTGACCTCGCCGAATTCCTTCAGCTGGTTGATCACGCCGACTGCCATTTCAGCCGGAATGGCAAAGCCGATGCCGATGGAGCCGCCGGACGGCGAAATAATCGCCGTGTTGATGCCGATCACCTGGCCGCTCATGTCGAATAGCGGGCCGCCCGAATTGCCGCGATTGATGGCAGCATCCGTCTGGATGAAATCGTCATAGGGGCCGGAATTGATATCGCGCTTGCGCGCCGAAATGATCCCGGCGGTCACGGTTCCGCCAAGCCCGAACGGATTGCCGATGGCCAGAACCCAGTCGCCAATACGCGCCTTGTCGGAATTGCCAAACTGCACGGCCTTGAGCTTGTGCTTGGCCGGATCGACTTTCAGGACAGCCAGATCGGTCTTGATATCCTTGCCGACCAGCTCGGCTTTCAGCTTGGTGCCGTCGTTGAAATTGACTTCAATCTCGTCGGCATCCGCAATGACGTGATTGTTGGTGACGATGAAGCCCTTTTCGGCATCGATGACGAAGCCCGATCCAAGCGACTGCACCTTGCGCGACTCGTCGCTCTGTTCGCCGTCCTTGTTGTTGAAGAAGTCTTTGAAATATTCCTGAAACGGTGAGCCTTCCGGCACTTTCGGCATCGGAACGGGGCCATCGCCCTCGCCGCCATCGTCTTTCACGGTCTGCGAGGTGGAGATATTCACCACCGCATCCAGCAGCCCTTCTGCGAGATCAGCGACAGAACCCGGCCCCTGAATGCCTTTCACGGGAGCGTCCTGAGCAAAGGCAGGCGGCGTTGCGACCGTCAGCGTTCCGGTGACAGCCAGCGCGCCCATTGCCACGGTTGCGAATAGGGTGCGAGCGAATCCCGCCTTCGGTACGATTGCCATAAAGCTCTGCTCCGATCCTGAATATCTACGCAAATAACCTAAAGGTTAGATCGCCGCAAATTAAGGCCTGTTTACGGCCCCGTATAGGCAGAGGGCCATAAATAACGGAACCAGAGGTGCTTATCCCCTGACAAGCCAGACGATGCCGACGCCGATGGCAAGCGCCGCTATACCGGCAATGCGCAACATGCCTTCCGGTGCTTCGCTCGCCTCCCGGGCGAGCTTCTTGGCGAAAAAAGGAAAGCCGCCGTAGAGCAGCCCCTCGATAACGAAGAGAAGTCCTACGGCGGCTAGAAAATCGCTCATGAGAGCTGTTCCCGCACTTTACTGCGAAGGCGTTGCCAGCTTGCCGCCAGCATCACGGAAGAACTTGAAGAACTCCGAATCCGGCGAGAGAACCAGCGTCGTATCCGGCGTTTCGAGCGCTTCGCGATAAGCGGCCATCGAACGATAGAAGGCGAAGAAGCCCGGATCCTTCGATGCGGAGGCTGCGTAGATTTCACTGCGCTGCGCATCGCCCTCACCGCGAAGGATTTCCGATTCCTTGCGCGCTTCGGCAATCGTTTCCACAACCTGACGGTCGGCCACGGCGCGGATACGCTGGGCGGCTTCACGGCCACGGGCACGCAGACGCTCGGCTTCCGCCAGACGTTCCGCCTTCATGCGCTCATAGGTCTGCTGCGAGACTTCTGCCGTCAGATCGGTACGGCGGATACGCACGTCCTGGATGGTCAGGCCGAGCGAAGTCGCATCAGGACGAAGCTGATCGCGCACTTCACGCATCATGTCGCCGCGCTCTTCAGAAAGAGCGGCTTCAAAACCACGCTGACCATAGACACCACGCAGCGATGCATCGAGACGGGTGCGCAAGCGCTGTTCGGCAAGGAGCGTGCTGCCCGAAACCGTTTCACGGAACTTGCGGGCATCGGTGATGCGATAGACGAGGAACGCATCGACGTCATAGAACTTGCCGCCCGAAACCTGAACGCGGATGTCGTCCAGATCGAAACGCAGCAAACGGTCATCGATCATCTGCACCGTATCGGCGTCAAGGAAGCCGAATGGCAACTTGAAGTAGATGCCAGGCTCGGTCTTCACGCTGACGATCTGACCGAAACGAAGAACGATTGCCTGCTGGCGCTCCGAAACGATGAACGTCGCGGAATAAAGCAGGAAGGCGAGGACAGCGATAATGCCGGCAATGATCGGAAGTCTGTTCTGAGCCATTACTGTGCACCTCCGCCGGTCGAGGGGGTCGTGGTCACGGTTGCACCCGGAGTTGCGCCTGCGCGCGGTTGCTGGCGCATCAATTCGTTCAGCGGCAGATAGGGCACGACGTCCTTTCCTGGTTCCACAATGACTTTCTTGGTGCTTTTAAGCACCTGTTCCATGGTTTCGAGGAAGAGACGGTTACGGGTCACTTCCGGGGCTTTTTCATACTGGCCGAGAACCGAGCTGAAACGCTGCGCTTCACCTTCGGCGTCCTGAACGACGCGGTTCTTATAGGCTGCCGCTTCTTCGCGAAGCTGAGCGGCTTCACCGCGGGCCTGACCGAGTTTCTGGTTGGAATACTGGTTCGATTCCTCGATGAATCGATCCTCGTCCTGTTCGGCGCGCTGCACTTCGTCGAAGGCGTCGGCCACTTCACGCGGCGGCGATGCGTCTTCAATCGACACGGCATTGACCTGAATACCGGCCTGGTAGGTGTCGAGTGTCTGCTGCACGATAGCGCGCACGCTTTGCGCAATCTCGGCACGATTGTCGCGGAAAACGTCCTGCGCCGGGCGGCGACCGACGATTTCACGCATCGCGCTTTCCGAAACCTGCTGCACCATCGCATCCGGGCTGTCGACATTGAACAGGTAAGCGCGCGGATCAGAAACGCGATAGAGAACCGAGAACTGGACATTCACGATGTTCTGGTCGCCGGTCAGCATCAGACCCTGCGTCGCAGTACGGGAACCCTGAGCGCCGATATTGATCTGCTTTTCGACGATTTGCGCCTTTTCATAGGTTTCAATCGGCCACCAATGGAAATGCAAGCCAGGTTCGGAAACTTCAGCCTTCGGCTTGCCGAAACGAAGTTCAACCGCCAGTTCATCCGGCTGTACTGTATAGACGGACTGGAAAACCCAGAAGCCGAGCAAGGCCGCGCCGATCAGGAAATAGATCGGGCGATTGCCGCCGCTGCGACCACCGCCGCCGGGGAACACCTGCTTCAGGCGATCCTGGCCTTTGCGCAAAATATCCTCGAGATCAGGTGGCGTATTCTGGCCGCCCCCGCGCGGGCCCTTCGGGCCCTGTCCCCAGGGGCCATTATTATTGTTGTTATTATTGTTGTCACCGCCGCCGCCACCCCATGGGCCGCCGCCGCCATTCTGATTGCTCCAGGGCATCCTCACCTCTAAGCTTCTGTTTCCCGCATCTCCGGCAAAAAACGCCTCAGCGCTTTTAACGGAGATGCTCCCGGAAGACGGGAAAGCAAGGCGCAAACCCCCGTCATCAACTAATGTTACCGTTTTATAGGCATCGGGAGGCGCGCTTTCAACGGAAGCGCAATAAAATTCCTATGTTATGCTTTACGCAACACGCTTTTCGTAAACCATATAGCGGGTCGGATGGCTGTCTTTATCGCCGGCTGGCACGTCTTCCGACGAGACCAGACGCCACCCATCAGACTTAATCTCCGGGAAATGTGTGTCCCCATCGATTGCCGCCAGAACCCGCGTCAGATGCACGCGGTCCGCCAGTGGCAAAGCCTGCGCATAAATCTTGCCGCCGCCAATGATGCAGACCTCGCCAGCGCCGAGCTCTTCGGCAAGCTTGCGCCCAAGCGCAATGCCCTCTTCCAGCGAGCCGACGATATGTACGCCTTTAGCCTGAAAATTCGCATCGCGGGTCACGACGATGTTCGGTCGTCCCGGCAAGGGTCGCCCGATCGACTCCCATGTGCGACGCCCCATGATGACCGGCTTGCCGAGCGTCAGCGCCTTGAAGCGCTTCAAATCCGTCGAAAGCCGCCATGGCATATCGTTGTCGCGCCCGATCACGCCATTCTCGGCTGCAGCCACGATAATCGAAACGACCGGCTTATCCGTGTTCACGCTCTCACTCATACCGCAATCGGCGCCTTGATCGTCGGATCGGCTTCATAGCCTTCCAGCGCAAAATCCTCGTAACGGAAGGCAAACAGGTCCTTCACATCCGGATTGATGCGCATGACCGGCAGCTTTTTCGGCGTGCGCGTCAATTGCAGCCGCGCCTGCTCGAAATGGTTGGAATAAATATGCGCGTCACCCAGCGTATGGATGAATTCGCCGGGCTTGAGGCCCGCCACCTGCGCGATCATCATGGTCAAAAGCGCGTAGGAAGCGATGTTGAACGGCACGCCAAGGAAAATATCCGCCGAGCGCTGATAGAGCTGGCAGGACAGTTTTCCGTCTGCGACATAGAACTGGAACAGGCAATGGCATGGCGGCAGCGCCATTTCATCGACCAGCGCCGGGTTCCAGGCTGATACGATCAGGCGGCGGGAATTCGGATTGCCATGCAACATCTTCATGAGATTGGCGATCTGGTCGATATGGCGACCATCCGGCGCTGGCCAGGAGCGCCACTGATAGCCGTAAACTGGGCCGAGATCGCCCTTATCATCCGCCCATTCATCCCAGATCGAAACGCCGTTTTCCTTGAGATAGGCAATATTGGTATCGCCCTTCAGAAACCACAACAGCTCATAGATGATCGAGCGCAGATGCAGCTTCTTGGTGGTCAGGACCGGAAAGCCCTCCTCCAGATTGAAGCGCATCTGATAGCCGAAAACCGAGCGCGTGCCCGTTCCCGTGCGGTCGCCGCGATCGGTGCCGTTGTCGAGCACATGCTGGAGAAGATCGAGATAGGTGCGCATGGGATGTTCCCGGATAGGGTTTTTCGAGATCGATTCGTTTCGACCCTACTATAAGGAAAAACCCCGGCGCGGGGCACCGGGGTTCGAATTCCACAGGCAATATGCACCGATCAGAGATCGCCGAGTTTGCCGAGCTGCTTTGCCACCAGATAATAGAAGGTCACGCGGTGCTTGTTGCGGTCGCCCTTCATGACTTCGGCGACGTGGTTCACCACTTCTTCTGCCTTGGCGGCATCGGTCACGCCGAGCTTCTTGCCAACCCAGCTGTCGCGCACACGCTTCAGTTCTTCCGGATCGGTCGCCGAAACGAGCGAGGAGTCGCGATTGCGTAGCGCAATGCCCAGATGCTTGACGATCTTCTCGACAACCGCTTCATCGGCGGCGGCATCGTAGCGACGGACATCTGCGAGGTATTCACTCATATATCGGCTCTCCTTCAGTGGGGCACACCGCCCAGTCTAAACCGCAATTCCGGATAGACCGGAAGAAAACTCCAGCCTTTCCAATATATATGCGACCAAGATTGACCAGTGAGAGCAAGCTGTCAACGGCAATTATGAGAAACAACCCATGAGAATGAGCTTTTGCCCTGCAAAGAACAAAATCTAACTTAACATAATCTCGGTATAAAAATTTCTTCACGCATATAACGCCTATTTGATAAAAATTTGAAATCTACTTCCAATTTTACGACAGGTTTTATTATGTTTCGATCCTTATCTATTATCACTGCATTGCATATTTTTCTTTATCCAGCTCATGCCTATTCGGCATCAGCGGACATTTCGCAGAAAGATATTGCGGGTTATATTCAAGATCATAAAAATGAGCAGCTGTTGCTCCTTGAAAAACTGGTCAATATCAACAGTGGAACCGCAAACGCCGACGGCGTGAAACAGATCGGGAATCTTCTGAAACCGGAATTCGAAGCGCTTGGCTTTGATGTTCGATGGCATGATCTTCCGGCAGACTTGAAACATGCGGGCACACTGGTCGCCCGACATACCGGAAACGCGAAGACGCGCATTCTCCTGATCGCGCATCTGGATACGGTGTTTCCGCCAACAAGCAAGTTCCAGCACTTCACCCTTTCTCATGACGGAAAACAGGCAAGCGGCCCCGGCGTCATCGATGACAAGGGCGGGCTGGTCACCATTCTCTATACGATGAAGGCGCTTAAAAACGCCGATGCGCTCAAAAATGCGAATATCACAATCGTCATGACCGGCGACGAGGAACTGGCGGCGCGACCGACGAGCCTCTCCCGGAAAGTTCTGATGGACGCCGCGAAACAAAGCGATATCGCGCTGGGGTTTGAATTTGCACTTGCCCCCGATGAACTGGTCGTCTCCAGACGCGGCCTGTCCGAGTGGTTTCTGACCGCCACCGGAAATGCCGCACATTCCTCGCAGATTTTCCAGCCCAATGTCGGCTTTGGCGCTGTTTATGAAATAGCCAGAGTGATTGATGCATTGCGTATGGAACTAACGAAAACGCCCGATATCACCATGAATGTAGGGCTTCTCCTCGGCGGGCAGCAGGTCCACGAGGATATTGATCAGGGAACCGGGACCGCCAGCGGGCGCAAGACCATCGTTCCGCCCAATGCACTGGCGCATGGCGATCTGCGCTTCATGACGAAGGATGAACGTGACGCGATTGAAGCCTCCCTGCAAAAGATCACAGCGCAGCCGCTTTCCGGGACACACAGCAAGGTCGAGTTTCAGGATATCATGCCAGCAATGCCAGCAACCAACGCCAATTATGCGTTGCTCTTGCAATATAGCGCCATATCGCAGCAACTTGGCGGCCCTGCGCTGAAGGCTGTAGCCCCTGATGAGCGTGGCGGCGCGGATATTTCCTATATCACGCCTTATGTAAAAGCGGGCATTGACGGATTGGGGCCATGGGGTTCGGGCGCACATACCGAGCATGAAACGCTTGAAGTTGCTTCGCTTCCCGAAGCGACGAAACGAGCTGCCCTATTCATATTTCAGAAAATTCAGGAGTAAATTTGCCCCTGACAAATATAACCGCCCCTCTTCCAATATGGATCGACCGCGCCTATATACGTCTCGCTGGCGCAAGCCAGCTATGGTGATAAACGGACGGTGTAATAAACCCATTGGACCCGGGGGCGGTACCCGGCGCCTCCACCAGAACACAGGCTCTATGATTGGTCTGTGCTGTGGCGGGGGCGAAATAGGATCGACAAGGGTGTAAAGATCGCTCTTTTACTCGGCATGATACCACCGTTATCGGGTCAATTGAGTAGTTGCAAATGACAACAAAGCTCAGGGTTATGCTCTCGCTGCCTAATGGCGGTGCGGGAAACCCACTCTAAAGCCCTTAGGGTTAGCACCTTAAGGCGGGGTTCGGAGGCACCTGGCAACAGAAGCCTCCACTTTCCCTCTTCAATTCAGGCTGCTGCTGCTTCCGTATCGAGATCGCTCGCTTTGCGGGAGAGAACGATCTGCGTCAGCACGAATGCGGTCAGCGCACAACCGGCGATTCCGCCGACCATAGGCACAGCCGTTCCGTCGAAGAACGAACCGGTAATGCCAATCGCCAGACCGCCAATCACAAAATGCAGCGTTCCCATCAGCGCCGAAGCCGTACCGGCAATCGCGCCATAATCTTCCAGCGCCAGAACCGCCGTGGTCGGTATAACCAGCCCGAGGAAGCCGTAACCGACGAACAGGAAACTTGCGATCAGCCAGAGCGATTGATGCCCCATCAGTACGGCTGCGAACATAGCGAGCATGGCGGCAGCGAAACCGGATACGGCAAAGCGCATTACACGGCGCAGCCCGAATCGCGCACCCAGCCAACCATTCAGCTGGGAAACGCCGAAGAACGACACCGCATTGGCCGAGAAAGCCAGCGCATATTCGTTCGGGGTCAGACCGTAGTGATCGATGAGCACGAAGGATGAATTGGCCAGATAAACGAAGAACGAGGCAATGCCAAAGCCGCCGACGAAAACCAGCCCTAGGAAATAGCGGTCCTTGAGCAAGCGGCCATAGCCGCGCAGCGCGCTCCCAACGCTGCTTTCAAGCCGCGCTTCACGCGTTCGCGTTTCCTGTTGGGCCGTCGCAAGCAGCACAAGGCCGATAATCGCCGCGACCAGAACAGCCCAGAACACGCCGCGCCAGCCAAAGAAGCTGATAATGACCGAGCCCGTGAGAGGCGCCAGAATCGGCGAAATGGAGAAGACCAGCATCAACAGCGACATCAGCCGCGCCGCTTCGACGCCGGTATGCAGATCACGCACCACAGCGCGCGGAATCACCATGCCCGCCGCAGCACCCAACCCCTGCAGGAAGCGAAACAGCACCAGCACATCAATGTTGGTCGCCAGCGCGGAGCCGACGCTGCCGATGGCGAACAGAATCAGCCCACCGTAAAGCGGGACTTTGCGCCCGACCATGTCCGACAGAGGCCCACAGAAAAGTTGGGCAATCGCCAAGGCGATGAAGAAGGCAAGCAGACTCATCTGCACCGCGCCGGTTTCCGCATGGAGGTCGGCGGCAATCGTCGGCAAGGCAGGGAGATACATGTCGATCGCGAAGGGACCGACGGCGGAAAGAAGACCAAGAACAATCGCATTGCGCACAAACCTCGAAGCCATGGGAGACGCGCTTTCATCAATGTTTCGTGAGGTGCCCGCACCGGTTTCGGATCGCCAACTTCGCTTGGGAGGGTGGATCGCTGGGCTCGCAAAACCGGTACTGGATTGAATAACTCTATGTAACTGCTATGGCTTTTCAGATGATATCCGGGATATACGCGCTTAAACGGGCAAACCAGACTTCTGAAATGACTGTCACAGTCTCTTGTCTAGACGAAATGCCAAAAGGAATTTGACATTGATGTCAAATTAGACACCATTGTCCAAAACGTCAAGTCATCTTATGTTGGGCTTATGAAACCTACTGACATAATCGAAATGGCCGCCCCGCCGGTGAAGCGTAGCACCACCGGAAAAGGGCTGAATGCCGCTGCAAACACTGCCGCCATGAAGCCTGGGCAGTGCATGAAGCGCGATTTCATCCTGTGTTCTGCGGCGCGTGTTTTCTCGCGCGACGGGTTTCAGGGCGCCAGCATCGATCTGATTGCAAACGAGGCCGGCGTTTCGCGCCAGACCATCTATAACCACTACCGCGATAAGGAAGCTTTGCTTGCCGCTGTGGTTGAAGACGCCTTGGACCGCATGAATGCAAGCCTGTTTGCCGTGCTGTCCACTTTTCCACAGAGCGGTGACAATCTTGAGCGGGATCTGACGGCCTTCGCGATCCGCATGAGTCGGAACTGCGTTTACGATCCATCGGGTGCTTTTCTGCGCAAGCTTTTGCAGTCGAGTACGCCCGACATGTCTTTCGCGGGCTATATCTGCAAGACCAAGGGTCCGGCGCAGGCTGTCCCGGCCATTGCCGCGTGCCTGTCCCGTCTGGCGCTGGCGGGACATTTGCGCCTCAATGATCCTGATCTGGCGGCACTGCATTTCATGGCCCTGATCAGCGCCGATACGCAGCTGCACGCCTTGCACGGATGCGCAATCGATGACGACATCATCGAACGCAGCGCCATCAATGGCGTCAGGACATTTCTGCTGGCATTTGGCGGGACCGCTTCGTCGCCGCAAGCTGCCCCTCTCCCCTGACAGATCGAGCAGTGCTGCCGCACTTTCGCGATATATATCATCGTTTCCTGCGAGAACGAACTTGACATCTGCCTGCGAATCCGTGGGATAAGAAACCCATGGTACAGGATCTGATCCGTTACGACATTCTCGCTCAGGAAGCCCTTCGTGGCGTCATCCGCAAGGTTCTTGCGGAGGTGGCCAAGGCTGGCCTGCCGGGCAATCATCATTTCTTTATCACGTTCCTCACCGGAGCGCCGGGCGTGCGTATTTCCACGCGCCTGAAAGAGAAATATCCCGAGCAGATGACAATCGTGTTGCAGCATCAGTTCTGGGACATGAATGTCACCGATCAGCTGTTCGAAGTTGGCCTGTCTTTCGGTGATATTCCCGAAAAGTTGGTGATACCATTCTCGGCAGTGCGTGGTTTCTACGACCCGTCCGTCAATTTCGAACTTGAGTTCGATGTTGCGGCAGTTCAGCCGACCAGCGACAATGACGAAGACCACAATATCGCGCCAATCGAGATGATGCCGGTGGAAACCGCGCCCGAAAAGCCGGAAAAGCCCAAGGCGAAGTCGCGCAAGACTGCTGCTGAAAAGCAGGCAGCAGCCGCGAAAGATAATGCTGAGGGCGAAGATACGCCGAAGCCATCCGCCGACGTGGTATCGCTGGACGCTTTCCGCAAGAAGTAAATCTTCTTCCCAACTTTGCATGATTTCATAAAGGCTTTGGCTGCGCTGCGAGTATGTTGCTGTGGCCAAAAACCGTTCGTATAAAACTGTCGTCAGACAGGGCGTTATTTCATAGTATCGTACTGACCAGACCATTCGTTTTGACTTCGATCAAGGCAACCGAATTTTAAAATGATAGGATAGCGGCCATTACGGCAGTGGAAATCAAGGCGGGAATCTCATGGTCCGTTTGTTAGCGCAGGCAGTTCTCTGGATAAGCGGCGTTATCGCTGCGTTTTTCATCGCGAGCGACGCGCCGAACTTTCCCCTCTGGCAAATGACCATCGGCCTTTTGCTGCTCGTCGCGGTTTCAGTCGCGATCTGGTGGTTCACCAATCCCAAGGAACCGAGACAGTAAGCCAAGCCGACAGCTTGCAGCCCGTCGGAGCGCCGCGTTATAAAAGCGTGTGTCAACGCACTAAGAGCGCATCCCGAAAAGTGTGAAACGGTTTTCGGGTTAGATGCGCGTTAAAACAAAGAATTAGAGCGCCGATCTGATGCAATCAGATCGAAACGCGCTCTAAGCCATCCGAGACATCGACATGAGCGACATCGTCAATCTGCGGCAGTTCAAGAAAAAGAAAGCGCGTGACGCCAAGGAAAAGCAGGCGGATCAAAACCGCATTCTTTTCGGACGAACGAAAGTGGAAAAAGACTTCGCGCGCGAAGAGACCCGCAAGAGCGAACGCTTTCTGGACGTGAATCGCCTGGAGCGCAAAGACGACGCGGATGGTGAGCTTTGAGCACCGGCGGCCTGCGCAAGCACTCGGTCAGCATTCGCGGCCATGCGACCAGCTATACGCTGGAAGACGAATTCTTCGAGATTCTCCACCAGATCGCCGAAATGCGCGGCCAGTCGATTGCATCACTGGTGGCCGAGGTGGACAGCAAGCGTGAGCGCACCACCAACCTCTCATCGGCGCTGCGGCTCCACGTATTGAACTGGCTCAAATCGCAGATACCACCAGCCAGCTGATAGCAAACCGATCAGGGCTGCGGCACGGGTGCGCTCGGTGCTGGCTCCAGACTTTTCAGGAATTCATTCAGCGACTGTCCACCTTGTGGGCTGGCCAACGGCATCGCCGCGCCATTTTCGGCCCCGCCTTCCGGATTGGCTGGCCGCGGCTGCTCCGACTCGCGACGCTTCTTCTCCTCAGCTTGTTTTTCTGCTGCAACCCGTGCCGCCGCTTCGGAACGACGGCGCGTCTCGTCTTCCTGCTGAGCACGTTCACGTTCCGCCGCATCAGCTTCCAATACGCCAAGCTGACGGCGCAGACGCTGCTTTTCCATTAGACTGGCCTGCATGGCCTCGACGCGTTCCTGCTCGCGCTCCAATGCGCGCTGGGTCAGGAACTGCACAAGCGGCTGCCGGTCGAGCTTCACTTCTGGCCGGTCATAGGTTCCGCCGATGGTGAAGGCCACCTGCGGCGCAAGGCCGGTCTGCGCGCCCTCATCACCCTGGAAGGTAAAAGTTCCGCTGCCCCCGACGCCGAGCGTCGAAAGATCGAATTGCAAATCGCTCAACAAAGCTGCGTTGCCGTCCGACAGGTTGGCGGCAGACATCCGCGCCGTACCGCCCGCTACCGTGAATTCGAAACGCGCGTCGCCGGGCGTAAACCGCGCATCCGGGGCGACGGCCTTGTCGGCAATGGCGGCAAACCGCTTCGCATCCAGTTTTTCGTCGCCCGCAGGCTGATCGCCAATGCCGTCAGCGGCTGCGACCATGGCAGGCAGCGCCGCACCATCAAGACCAGCGACCGCGAATTTCTCGACATCCACGGTCGCGGTTCCCGCCAGAGAACCGACCAGCGCGGCAGCGTTTTCGCCACTGCCATTCAGCGTCACCGCAGCCTTGACGACACCACCCAGCGGGGCCGAACCATCTTCCAGATGGTAGAAATTGGCGAGGTCCGCACCGCTCCATTTCAGATCGGTCGAAAGCAGCGCATTCTTGTCGCTGTTGCGCAACGACAGGGTGCCGACGAGATAACCCCCTGCCCAGTTTCCGGTCAGTTCGGTGAGGCTCAGACTATCGATCGTCTTTTGCAGCCGCGTCGAAAACTCGGTCGCCGTGCCGAAACCTTGCATATGCGCCTCAGCAACATTCAACTTCACATCGATCAGCAGCGGCAGCGACGGACGAACCGCAAAGGCCCCACGCGGCCAGATGGACTTTTCTGTCGGCTTGGCTGGTTCAAACGCGTCCTGACCGAGCATGATGGCCGCCAGACCATCGACTTCAAGCGAAGCGAGCTTCGCTTCGCCCTTCAATTGCGGCAATCCGCTATCGGCAAAGTTCGCCTCCAGCCGCGCCGAAACATCTTCGCCACCCAACTGGCCAGCAAAATTCGGAAAGCGCAAAATGCCTTTGGCAAACTGGAAATCACTGGAAAGCTCAGCGGAAAGCCCCGCGCCATAACCCGGCAATGCATAGCCCGCTGTCGCGATGAATGGCTGCAGATCGGCTGATTTGACCTGCGCCTTGCCGCTTGCGGCAATATCGTTGCCGATCAGCGAAATCACCCCGTCAGCCGAAGCCGTGCCATCCGGCGCCGTCAGCTTGAGAAGCGTCCGCATTCCGGCGCTTGGCGCGCCCTGCATGGTCAGATCGGCGGTAAGTTCACCGGCAAGGCCCAATGGCAGCGACGGCAGGCCGATCAGCGCCAGCACTGCCTCTCCCTGCTCGGAACTAGCCGTGCCGTTCATCTGCATCTGCAACGGGTCTGCTTCCGTCTCGCCACCGCTGGCCGTTCCCGACAGGTCGAGCTTCATCCCACCGGTCTTGCCAGTGACGCTGAAGGAGAACTCGCCGCTGCCGGGCGAAGTCTTGGGCCTAGTCTCGGCTGGTCGCGCACTTTTACCCTTGGCTGCGCCGTTCTTCACGGGATTGGCTTGCGTTTCCGGCCTGACCGGCGCAACCGCATTGGCGATCACGTTGATCTCGCTGTCTTCAAACAGACCGGGGAAATTGGCCGCGCGCGCCGACAAGGCATGGAACAGCGGCAACTGCGGATAACGGTTCGCGATCAACGCGATAAAGCGGGACAGATCGCCCGAAAGGATCGTCGCGTCGAGCTTGCCCGACGGTGAATTGGCGAAAGGCTCATAGGCGCCGGTTGCCGTCAGCGTCGCATCGGCGACATCGCTGATCATCAGCCGGTCGAAATCGAAGCGTCCATCGTGAAGGCGCATCGCCAGATCGACATTGGCCGCTTCCATATCCTTGAACCGCACAGGCCCGGCCTTGAAGCCGACATTGAGCGTTTGCGCATCGAGAAGCGCCAGCCCCTCGCCGCCGGAGAAGAACGAAACGAAAGCCTGCAAGGCATCGCTCTCCACCGCGCCGCCCTGGAGATTGACGTCGATGGTCGGCTGCGCCGCCCCATTGACCTGCCGCAGCAGGGATCCTTTGAGCCACGTCTTGCCCAGACCGATTTCCAGATCGTCGATGCGCTGCATGCCGTCGCGCAAATCGACCTTGCCGGAGAAGCCGGCCCCGTCGAGCGCGCGGATCGATTCATCCACGGTCTCATTGAGCCAGGTGGCAAGACCGGATGGCTGGCGCGATGCCACCAGCATCTCACCCTTGAAACCGAAATCATCGCCAACCGAAAGCCTGCCCTTGGCCTCGACCTTGGTGCGCCCCGGCAGGTCAGCCGCGAACTGGCGAATATTCCAGTCGCCGCCATCGGGTTCGGCGTTGATCGTTACGGAGCGAATGGTGGTTCCACCGGCAACGACCGCTGGCAAACGAAGGTCAATACGGCCCGGTATGGTCGGGATTGGCAATTGTTCGAGAACGCGGCGCGCAATGGCGATGCGGTCCGTCAGCGGCATGGCGGAAGCAACCTGCTGGTCTTCCGCCGTCTCGCTTGGGCCCCAAAAAATCTGCTGCCCATCGGCGCTGATTTCAAAGCGCGGCACATTGCCGTAATCAATCAGCGCCTTGCCATTGACCACGTAAGGATTGTCGGCTGGCCCCTGCTCCATGCGGAATTCGCTTGCATCGAAGCGGTCGGTATCGGCGGCAAACTTGCCGGTGAGGCGCAGGCCACTGAAAAACGGCTTGTCGGCGGACGCGTCTTTCTGGCTTTTGGCGTTTTGCGCCACCATATCGGAGGAGCGCAGCGAAAAATCGCCCGCATAATTCAACCGGCCGTCCTTGAGGACGATATCGCCATCGGTTTCGAATGCGGCGGGAATAGCTTCCGGCGAAACACGCGCCCGCAATCGCAGAGAACCGTCAGGCTTCGCCTCGCCGCTCGTCAGATCGACGGAAAGCTTGCGGCCCGCAAGGCTAAAACTGCTTTGCGCCTGCCATGGCCCCGCGAGGCTGTTGGCCGACAGCACGGCATTCAGGCCCGTGGCCTCATGAACGCGCCCGCTTGCCAAGTCATGCAGCGTCACGGTGCCGTCGCTGATCGACAGCCGTTCGACCTTGATCTGCGATGGATCGAGCGGCGTGGACGGACGAATGGCCCAATCCACCTTGCCGTCCTTATCCAGCGAGATCGAAACGCGCGGACGCTCGACGCGCATGTCGAAAATCAGCACCTGACCGCGCAGGAAAGGCATCAGTTCCGCATCCATCGAAAACCGGGCGAGCGTCATCACCGGATGCGTTGCATCGGCCCCGACGCGGACATCGGAAAAGGTCACAGATGGAAACGGCAGCAGCCGCGCATTCACATCGCCCGCCACCTTGACAGGACGTCCCAGAATGCGGCTCGCCTCGCGCTCGAAATCGGCCCGATAGCCACTCCAGTCGACAAAAGGCGGCACCACCAGCGCCGCTGTCAAAAGCAGCACCAGAAGCCCGCCGACAATGACGAATATGCGGCCCAAGAAGCAGCTCCGGTCAGTCAGGTGAATTCGGTCAGGCGCGAGACAACAGGTGAATCACGCCATATTTACCAACGCAACATAGTGCATCATCGCACAAAGTGCGAAGCGGTTTTCAGGATTGCGCGGCAACAAAAAACAGCATCGGTTCGGCGACAACAAGGCAAGCTGCCGCCCAACCGATCCAAATAGGTCCGCTCGCTGAATCACCCTCTGAGCCGAGCGGCGCAAAAGGCTGATTTGATTCAGGAAATCAGGATTTTACCGGGGTTCATGATATTGAGCGGATCGAGCGCTTTTTTGATCATGCGCATATAATCGGTCGCTTCACCAAGCTCCATGGCGAGATATTTCATCTTACCCTGACCGATGCCATGTTCGCCCGTACAGGTTCCTTCCATGGCCAGCGCCCGCATCACGAGCCGGTCCATAAAAGCTTCTGCCCGCGCCATTTCTTCCGGGTCTTCCGTATTGAGCAGCAGAAGCAGATGGAAGTTGCCATCCCCCACATGACCGACGATCGGCGCGATGATGTTGCTCTCCGCCAGATCGCGTTCGGTCTCGGTGATACAATCGGCCAGACGCGAAATCGGCACGCAGAGATCGGTCGAAATGCCCTTGCAGCCGGGGCGCAGCAGCGACGAGGCGAAATAGGCGTCATGGCGTGCCCGCCACAGACGGTCACGCTCCTCGGCGTCCTGTGTCCAGTGGAACGGTCCGCCGCCATGTCCGGCGGCGATTTCGCCGAAAATCTCGGCCTGTTCCGCAACGCCGGTTTCCGTGCCGTGGAACTCCACGAACAGATAGGGCTGCGCTTCGTAGGGCAGCTTCGAATAGAGGATCAGCGCTTCCATCTGCAACTTGTTGACCAGCTCGATACGCGCCACCGGCACGCCCATCTGGATCGTATCGATCACCGCGCGACAGGCCGATTCCACATCCGGGAACGGACAGATGCCGCCGGAAATTGCCTGCGGAATGCCCTGAAGCTTCAAGGTCAGCTCCGTAATGATGCCGAGCGTGCCTTCCGCGCCGATCAGCAGGCGGGTGAGGTCATAACCGGCGGCGGTCTTCTTGACGCGCTTGGACGTTTCGATCAGGCGACCATCCGGCATGACGGCTTTCAGCGCCAGAACATTCTCGCGCATGGTGCCATAGCGAACCGCATTTGTGCCGGATGCGCGTGTCGAGGCCATGCCGCCGAGCGTCGCATTGGCGCCTGGATCGATGGGGAAGAACAGGCCGGTATCGCGCAGATATTCGTTAAGTTCCCTACGCGTGACGCCCGGCTCGATGACGCAGTCGAGATCTTCGGCATGGACGGCCAGAATGCGGTTCATATGCGTCAGATCGAGCGATACGCCGCCCGCCGCCGCATTGACCTGACCTTCCAGCGACGAACCAGCGCCGAAAGCCACCAGCGGTACGCGATGTTCGGCGCAAATGCGCACCACATCCTGCACGTCCTGCGTATTCTCAGCGAACACCACGATATCCGGCGCCTGCGTCGGCACATAGCTGGTGGTGTGGCCGTGCTGCTCACGCATGGCCTGCCCGGTCTGCGCCCGCTCGCCAAAACGCTGCTTGAGGATACCGACAACAGCGGCGATCCCCTCTTCATTGCGTGGAAGCGCGATCACATGCTCAAGCGACATTGTTCATTCTCCGGAATATTAAACAGCAGGAAGAGCCAATGCTGCCGGGTCCTGCCCCAGCTGCAAGGCGATGGCGCGCACGACGAGATTGTGATCCTCGCGCTGCGGCAAGCCCGAAACGATGGCGGCTCCAATCACACCAACGCCCGCAACGCGGATCGGGAATCCACCGCCCGCCAGCGCGTAATCAGTTACATCCAGCGCCTTATGCGGCGCAAACATCCGGTCTTCACGATTTTGTTCCAGAACCAGACGATAGGTCGAAGCATGGAAACGGCGCACGACATTGAACTTGCGGCGCAGCCATTCAGAATTATCCGCCGTGGTGCCGATAGTCGCCGCGAAGAACAAACGTCGGTCCCACAGCGAAATATCGATGCCCACGCCGAGCTTTTCCTTCACGGCGATATCGCGAATTCTATGGCCGAGCGCAAAAGCGTCGTTCTCGTCGAAAGACGGAAAAATCAGTGCCTGTTCCTGACGGATGATCTGCCCGATCGCCAATTTGGTGTCGTCGCCTTGCGCCACGTTTATCGCTCCATGGAAACTCAGATGGGTTTCTTGTGCCCCTTCATTCACATGTTTGCAACAGCGGATATCCACCGACGTTCATCGCCAAACTTGATTGATGGTACACAAGACGCTAGTGGAACCTTATGGCTCAGAACCCCAATATCGATGTGCCTTTGAAGGGCGACCAAATTCCCCCGTTTGTGGAGACAGCCGTGTTTAAGCGCGACGTGTTTTCCGAAACGCGCGCGGGCTATTTTGCGAACGATCCCGACACGCGCATTATCCGCCGTGTGGTGAGCGCTGCTCCCTGGTGGTCGAGCCCGCTTGCATGGATTCTCGCCCGGCGCGAAATTCGCGGTCTGAAGACCGTGCGCGGCATTGAAGGTGTGCCGCAGCTGATCGCAACGGATCGCGACGGCCTCTATCGTTCGTGGACGGAAGGCACGCCGCTGCATCTTGCGCGCCCGTCCGATCCGAAATGGTATCGCACCGCGCATCGAATCTTACGCGATATGCGCCGTCTTGGCGTCACGCATAACGATCTTGCCAAGCCGCAAAACTGGCTGATGACGCCGGAAGGCGAAGCCGCGGTAATCGACTTCCAGCTTGCCAGCGTCCATCGTCGTCGTGGCGCGCTCTATCGGCTGATGGCGTATGAAGACTTCCGCCACCTCATCAAGCAGAAACGGGCATTCGCCAAGGATCTGATGACGCCGACGGAAAAGCGCATTCTGGCGCGCCGTTCGCTGCCCTCGCGCATCTGGCTCGCCACCGGCAAGAAGGTCTACAACTTCATCACACGCGGCATTTTCAGCTGGTCGGATGGTGAAGGCACGGGCGACCGTATCGACAATGAAGGCCCGGCGATTCTGGCCGCACTCAAGTCTGATCCGCGCGTCAAGGACGTGGCGCTGGCGCTTTATTCGCTGCCAGCCAAGGGCGTGGGTCTCTATGCTTTCGTGGAAACGCTGGATGCGGACGAAAAAAGCCTGCGGGCGCGTCTGAAAAGCCAGAAGGTGGAGCTGATCCAGCCGGTCGCGCACCTGCCGCGTCGTGAAGACGGCACCATTCGCGACGATATCCTGCGGCTGATCGCCATGAACCAGATGACGGAGCTGGATGACCTGCTGCAGCGCGAGCCGGAACTGCGCGGCCTTGTGGAAGCGCTGGCCGCCCATCGCCTAAACTTCACGGACCGGCGCGTTACTCAATTAGAGTAGTCGAATATTTTAACCGTTTCGCTGGTCTTTCAGCCACGAATCATTACATTCGGGGTCAGATGTCCGATTTTCCCGACGATATGCCGTTTTTCGGCGATGATGCACCGGCTGGCCGCGCGCCAGCTACCGGCGGTATTGCGGCGCGCGCCATGGCCGCGCGCAACCAACAGCGTGGCGAGCCTGACTACCTGAAAGGGCTGAACCCGGAACAGCGACAGGCCGTGCTGACGACCGAAGGCCCGGTTCTGGTGCTTGCGGGTGCGGGCACCGGCAAGACCCGTGTTCTGACCACCCGCATCGCCCATATCATCACCACCGGCCTTGCCTATCCGAGCCAGATTCTCGCCGTGACCTTCACCAACAAGGCCGCGCGCGAAATGAAGGAGCGTATCGGTCATCTGGTCGGCGGCGCGGTGGAAGGTATGCCATGGCTTGGCACGTTCCACTCCATCGGCGTGAAATTGCTGCGCCGCCATGCGGAACTGGTCAATCTCACATCCGATTTCACCATCCTCGATACTGACGATGTGATCCGGCTGATCAAGCAACTCATTCAGGCGGAAGGTCTGGATGACAAGCGCTGGCCTGCGCGCACTTTCGCCAATATGATCGACGGCTGGAAGAATAAGGGCTTTGGTCCCTCCGACATTCCGGAAGGCGATGCGCGCTCGTTCGGCAATGGCAAGGGCCGCGAATTGTATCAGGCCTATCAGGAGCGCCTGCGCACGCTCAACGCCTGCGACTTCGGCGATTTGCTGCTGCATCCGATCCGCATCTTCCGCAACCATCCCGATATACTGCGCGAGTATCACGCCAAGTTCCGCTATATTCTGGTGGACGAATATCAGGACACCAACACCGCGCAATATCTCTGGCTGCGCCTGCTCGCACAACGACCGCAGCCAAGAAACGCTCCTGATAGCCGTACCCCGCTTTCCTTACCTCAGGGTGAGGGTTCGCGCGTCAATCTGTGCTGCGTTGGCGATGACGATCAGTCGATTTACGGCTGGCGCGGGGCGGAAGTGGACAACATCCTGCGCTTCGACAAGGATTTTCCGGGCGCGGTTGTCATCAAGCTTGAGCGCAACTACCGCTCGACCGCACATATTCTTGGCACCGCCGCGCATCTGATCGCTCACAACGAAGGCCGTCTGGGCAAGACGCTTTTCACCGAAGCGCCAAATCCCGACGATCCGCGCGTGAAAGTGCATGCAGCGTGGGATTCGGAAGAAGAAGCCCGCGCCGTTGGAGAAGCGATCGAACAGGCGCAACGTCAGGGCCATATGCTCAACAACATGGCGATCCTCGTGCGTGCTTCCTTCCAGATGCGCGAATTCGAAGACCGCTTCGTGACGCTTGGTCTCAACTATCGCGTTATCGGCGGCCCGCGCTTCTATGAGCGGCTCGAAATCCGCGATGCGCTGGCCTATATGCGCGTCGTCGCGCAGCCAGCCGATGATCTGGCGCTGGAGCGCATCATCAATACACCGAAGCGCGGTCTGGGCGAAGCGGCCATCCGTCAGGTTCACGACTATGCCCGCGCGCGTGACATTTCCATGTTCGCCGCCGCCTGTGACCTGATCGAAACGGAAGAGCTGAAGCCAAAGCCGCGCTCCGCCTTGCGCGAAGTGGTGGAAAACTTCCTCCGCTGGCAGTCGCTGCTCGACAACACACCGCATACGGAACTGGCCGAAACCATTCTCGACGAATCCGGCTACACGGCGATGTGGCAGAACGACAAGTCGGCGGAAGCGCCCGGACGGCTGGAAAACCTCAAGGAACTGATCCGTTCCATGGAGGATTATGAAAGCTTGCGCGGCTTCCTTGAGCATATCGCTCTGGTGATGGATGCCGAACAGAATGAAGATATGGATGCCGTCAACATCATGACGCTGCATTCGGCCAAGGGTCTGGAATTCGAAACCGTATTCCTGCCCGGATGGGAAGAAGGCCTGTTCCCCCACCAGCGCGCGCTCGATGAAGGCGGACGCTCCGGGCTGGAGGAAGAACGCCGCCTCGCCTATGTCGGTGTCACCCGCGCCAAGAAAAACCTGCATATCTGGTTCGTGTCCAACCGCCGCATTCATGGCATGTGGCAATCGACCATTCCGTCGCGTTTTCTGGAAGAACTGCCGGAAGCCCATGTCGAGGTCGCCGAGCTGGAAGGCAATTACGGCGGCTATGGTGGTGGTTACGGCCAGTCCCGCTTCGACCGGGCCGATCCGTTCCAGAATAGCTATTCGACGCCGGGCTGGCAGCGCGCGCAGCAGAACCGCTCGGACGCCACCCGCAACAATTGGGGTTCACGCTCCGGCAGCCGCGTCGAGCGCGTCGGCTATGGCGAAACCGATTCCGGTTTCGGCGCCGGACGCGGTTCGGTCAAGGGCCGCACCATCGAAGGCGAACTGGTCGCGAAATCGGTGGCCGACAAGCCATCGGCTTTCAAGGTCGGCGACCGCGTGTTCCATCTGAAATTCGGCAATGGCAAGGTCGCCGTCGTCGACGGCAACAAGCTGACCATCGACTTCGACAAGGCCGGACAGAAACGCGTGCTCGACAGCTTCGTCCAGCCAGCCTAATACGAAATGCAGCGAGCCGGATTATTCCGGCTTGCCTTTTTCCCACGTCACATCGCCCCTGAAGAGCGGCACGGTCGAGAGCGAGGTCTTGGCCGAACCGTCCTGCACCTGACTGGCGTGGGCCAGATAAAGCAGCGTATTGTTCTGCTTGTCATAGATGCGCGTGATGACGAGCTTCTTCCAGATCAGGCTGGTACGCTCGGAAAAGACGCGCTCGCCCTTCTGGCTGAGTTCGATATCGCCAATGATCATCGGCCCGGTCTGCTCGCAGGAAATCGAGGCATTGGACGGGTCTTCAAACCATTTTCCCTTTTGCAGACGGTCGATCATGCTGCGCGAGAAGGAAGCGAGATGACAGGTCACACCCTTGACCTTCGGATCGGGCACCGCATCGATGACGATGTCGTTGCCGACCCAGTCCACGCCAACCTTGCCGACCTGTTCGGCAGCGGCTGGAAGGATCGAAACGCCCAAAAAAGCCAAAGCGGCGAAAGTCTGCTTCATCTCGGTCTCCTTGAAATCCTGTCAGGAGAAGTGGCGCAGCTTGCCCCTCTTTGCAAGAGGTTACTGAAACACGCCCGTCAACGACCACCCTCTTCCCATTTGTCCAGAAAATCGCCGATTGCCATGGCTTGAATGTCGGGCACAGCCTCATAGAGCTTTTCAACCGACCAGTCCCACCAGCAAAGTTTCAGAAGGCGTTCGATAGTGGCATTGTCAAAACGCGGGCGAATAAGTCTGGCCGGAACGCCGCCGACCACCGTATAGGGCGCGACATCCCTGGTCACGACCGCATTCGCGCCGATCACTGCGCCATGGCCGACCGTCACGCCCGGCGTGATAACCGCGCCATGGCCGATCCAGACATCATTGCCGATCACCACCCGTTTCGCCTGACGGCGCGCGCGAAAATCGCCATCGACGCCGAGATAGCGGAAATATTCATTGGGGCGGTAGCTCAGCTTATGCGTGGTCAACCGTTCCATCGGATGTTCCAGCGCATTGATCCGCACATTGGCCGCGATGGAGCAAAACTTGCCGATCTCGGCATAAATGCCTTCGCCGTTGCGCTCGAAATAGGTGAAGTCGCCGACTGTCACTTCGCGCAATATGACCCGCTCGCCGATATCAGCATAGCGTCCGAGCTTCGAGGATTTGAGCTGCGCGGTTGAATGAATGCGCGGCTCGCTGTTCTGGAAACGAAGATCGTCGGAATTGGCCATCAAAAGTCTCAGGGTTTTGAAGGCGACTTAAGCCGCCTGCTGCGAACTCTGTTCGCTCGATAAGTATGCCTTGATAACATTCGGCAGCACATCGTCAAACTTTGCGAGCAGCGCTGCATGAATTTGCGCCTGAAACTGCGGCTCGAACCGTTCGAAGCCCTGCACACAGCCGAACGGAGCCGAACCGTTTCGGATTTTGTCCAGCTCCTCGCCCCAATGCTTGGCTTGCACAAAGTCGAGATAAGCCAGTTCCCGTGCCGGGTGGACGGGCGTGTTATGCTCCGCAATTTCCAGATGGTTGGCGAGCGAAACAGTGTTGAACTGTTCGATATTGCGATAGCGGAACCCCACCTGCCGGTTCAGGACATCGGGGCGTTGGGCAAAGAACGAGGCCAGCGTGCTGCGTCTCAGCGGATGCGGGTGGTGATGGATGCTCAGGAACCTGTCCTTCACCCCGGCTGTGACAGCGCCTTTCCATTGCGCAAGGCGGAATTTCGGGAACGTATATTCGTATCGGGAAATCTTTCCGAGAAAGCGCCGCAGCTTGTACTTCCAGCGGGAATTTTCTGGTCGCACCCAGTCGCCATGCAATCTGGGGCGTCCGTTTTCATAAAGGTCGGACACGTCCAACGGGGCATTCAGAAAGAAATCATCGTTGGAATAGATGAAATGTTCCGAAAGGCCCGGTATGCGCCACACCGCACCTTCGATGGCTCTCGCATTAAAGGACGGACGTGCTGCGGGCAGACCTTTGAAAATATCGTCATGCGAGACAATCTGGATGAAGGACGGATCACATTTTCCCTCGGCCGCGAAAGCATCGAGCAGCCGCGGCTTCTGATTGTCGGTGATGATGAAGATACGCCGTATGAACGGCGCGAACTTAATCACCGAGGCGATATTGTAATAGATTTCGCCATTGTCGAAGTAGCGCTCGCTGGTTACCGCTTCGAAATGGGTCTTTTCGGAATCTGGCGCAAATTTCTGCCGCGAGGCCTTATGCGCCGGGTCCTGACCATCCACCCACGCGATTACGTAATCGATTTCCAATGCGGTTCTCTTGAAGTATTGCAGTTTTATAACTGAAATATAACAATCCACCGGTCGATACCAAACGAAATAGCAGACTTCCGCGTTCAACTTTGGTTGTCCGGCAAACAAAATGATTGAACAAAAATTTCAGAAATTATTGAAAACTGAGAAAAGAACCGTAGATTAGGCCCACTTAGAGCGGTTCCGGTTAAAACGGTATCGGGCAACCGCTCTATCTATTTATTTTTACGCATTATCCTACGCAAAGCCGCTACGCACTTTTGCTGGAAATGCTCTAGAAGTGCGTGATTGTAGAGCACGCGAAGGCGCGCTCAGAAATGCAGGGTTCATCGGACATGAAAAAATTTCTGCCCATCTTCATCATTGCCTTCATCGTCGTGATTGTCGGCGCTGCTGGTTTCAACATGTTTCGGGACCGTCAGGCGGCGAAGGAACCCTTCGGCGGACCGCTCAATCTCGTCACGATGGATGGACAGCCCTTTACCGAAAAAGACCTGCGCGCCACGCCTTCGGTCATTTTCTTCGGTTTCACCCATTGCCCGGATGTCTGCCCCACCACGCTTTACGAGCTTGACGGCTGGCTGAACCAGCTGGGTGCCGAAGGTCAGGACCTCAAGGCCTATTTCATCACCGTCGATCCTGAGCGCGACACGCAGGACATCATGAAAACCTATGTCGGCAATGTCTCGAAGCGCATTGTCGGCATCACCGGCACGCCGGAAAATATCGCCGACATGGTCAAGTCGTACCATGTCTACGCCAAGAAGGTTCCGGGCGAAGACGGCGAATACAGCATGGATCACACGGCATCCGTCTTCCTGCTCGACAAGGGCGGACGTTTCCGCAGCACCATCGCCTATCAGGAAAACCCGGACACCGCGCTGCAAAAGCTGAAGAACCTCGCCAAGGGCGCTTCCGCCGGCTAGTGGTCTGATTCCAACATTTGCATCCCTCGGTTCACGCGCTGAGCAAATGTTGGAATCAAAAAACCACTAGCAAGAATATGTATCTAGTGGATTTTTCGAATTTGACGTTTGAAACAGCATCTATGTCAGCCGGGATTCAAACGTCAAATTCAATCCACTAGTTCAAAGCCGCCCCCTGCTTTCTTTGGCAACCGCCCTTTGGCGGGCACGTAAATCCCAAAGATTCGAAGCGCCATTTATGTGTTCGGATGGACGCGCGGCGCTCTGACAGCTAAACAGAAGCTCTTGAACTTTTAGAGAGCTTTTTACCTCATGGCCCAGTCACGACTTTTCTTTTCGGCGAACAAGGCGGAAGCCGAGCGCGTTTACAATATTCTCGAGCAGGCTTTCGAGGATGACGGCTTTCCCATCGCCATCACCGAAATTGATGAAGACCGGCAGATTTTCGAAGTTTCGGTCTATGTCGAGGACGGCGCTGAAGAGGTCGCGGCCCGTGTGGATGAGCTTGTCGGCGCCGACAAGTTCGAAACCGAGGAACTGCCGGATATTGATTGGGTCACCCATTCGCTGGAAGGTCTGAAGCCGGTTCGCGCCGGGCGTTTCTTCGTCCATGGCTCGCATGACCGTGACAAAATAGAACCGAACGACATTCCGATTGAGATCGATGCGGGTCTGGCCTTCGGCACGGGCCATCATGGCACCACCGCTGGCTGCCTCGAACTGATCGAGGAAGTCGTTGAGAACGAACATCCAACCAATGCGCTCGATCTTGGAACCGGCAGCGCCGTGCTAGCCATCGCCATTGCAAAGCTCGCGCCGATCCCGGTCCTTGCCACCGACATCGACCCGATTGCTGTCACCGTCGCGGCAGAAAACGCCGCCAAAAATGGCGTTGCCGAGCATGTCATCACGGCGACGGCAGAAGGTTTCGACCATTCGATCTTCCGCTCCTATACGCCTTTCGATCTGATCGTCGCGAATATTCTCGCCAATCCGCTGATCGAACTTGCGCCCTCGCTGAAACAGCATCTGGCTCAGAGCGGTTCGATTGTCCTCTCCGGCATTCTGGAGAGCCAGCATGATGCAGTGCTCGCCGCCTATCAGGCGCAGGGCCTGACGCATCAAAAGACGCTGCATCGCGAAGGCTGGGTGGCGATCCATCTGAAATAATGTGATCCCGGAGACGGGACGCAAGAACGGTTATCTTCCATCTGTTGTGAGTTAGACCCATGGCTTTTCAGTCCTTTGACGTCACCACCAATCCGGCCAATGGCGCGCCCCGCGTGGCGAAGCTGCGCGAGAAAATGGCGGCCCTCAGCCTCGATGGTTTTCTGGTGCCTCGCGCCGACGAACATCAGGGCGAATATGTGCCGCCTCATGCTCAGCGCCTCGCCTGGCTGACCGGCTTTACCGGCTCGGCAGGTGCGGCCCTGATCCTGAAGAAGTCGGCCTATGTCTTTATCGACGGACGTTACGAATTGCAGGTGCGCGCGCAGACCGACTCGAAAATCTTTTCCTATGAAAGTCTGGTCAGCACGCCGCCATCCGTCTGGCTGGCCGAAAACGGCAAGGGCCTGACTATCGGTTTCGATCCATGGCTCCACACCATTTCCGAAGCCCATGCGCTTCGCGAGGCGCTGGAAAAGCAGGGCGGCACGCTGGTTCCGGTCGAAACCAATCTGGTCGATGCGGTGTGGGACGATCAGCCCGCCGCGCCAACCGCTGCCGTGACAATCCAGCCCGCACGTTTTGCGGGTCATGAAGCCGCAGACAAGATCAGGGACATGCAGAAGGCGGTCACTGCCAGCGGCGCCACGGCCACCGTTCTGACCGATCCCTCGTCGGTCGCATGGGTGTTCAACATCCGCGGCAAGGATGTTTCCAACACGCCCCTGCCCTTGAGCTTCGCCATCATTCCGGCCAAGGGCGAACCGGAAATATTCATCGACGAAGCCAAGCTTGCCATTGAGCCCCGTGCCTATCTCACCCAGCTTGCCAAGCTGTCGGCTCCCAGCAATCTGGAAGGCCATCTCAGCGCACGCGCCGCAAAGGGTGAAGCCATTCTGCTCGACCCCGCACTTGCGGCAGAAAAACTGCGCCTGATTGTCACCGGCGCAGGCGGCATTGTGATCGAAGGCAAAGACCCTGCCCGCATTCCACGGGCGGTAAAGAACAAAGCCGAGCTTGACGGTTCACGTGCCGCGCATGAGCGCGACGGCGTGGCGATGGTCAATTTCCTGTCCTGGGTCGATGCGCAAAAGCCCGGTACGCTGGATGAAATCGGCGCAGCACAAAAGCTGGAAGAATCACGCGCCAGCGCTGGACGTGACTTCCAGATGCCGCTGGAAGACGTGTCCTTCGACACGATTTCGGGCGCTGGCCCCAATGGCGCGGTGATCCATTATCGCGTCAATACCGATACCAACCGCACTCTGCAGGATGGTGAACTCTATCTGGTTGATTCCGGCGCACAATATCGCGACGGCACCACCGATATCACCCGCACGGTTCCGGTGGGCAAAATCGCGCCAGAAACCATCAAGGCTTTCACACTCGTTCTGAAAGGCGTGATTGCGATCAGCACAGCACGCTTTCCGGCAGGCACGCGTGGGCAGGATATTGATGTTCTTGCCCGTATCGCGCTGTGGAAGCACGGCTTCGATTATGCCCATGGCACCGGCCATGGCGTCGGCGCTTATCTCTCGGTGCATGAAGGACCGCAGCGGATCGCCAAGACGGGTTCGCAGGAACTTCTGCCGGGTATGATCCTCTCCAACGAACCGGGCTACTACAAGCCGGGCTCGTTCGGCATTCGTATCGAGAACCTTATCATCGTCACCGAGCCGGAACTGCCGGAAGGCGGTGACATTCCGATGATGGGCTTCGAAACGCTGACTTTCTGCCCGATTGATCGTCGTTTGATCGACAAGGCGCTTTTGACGCAGGAAGAGCTGGACTGGCTCAACAATTACCACGCCCGCGTGCGTACAAAGCTGTCAGGCCATCTGAAGGATGCGGAACGCAAGTGGCTGGAGACCGCCACCGCCCCGCTATAAGTTCAAATGGGGAAAAAATGGCGTAGCGCAATCAATAGCGCTGCGCCAGCAAAGAACATCGTCATCATGCTGACCCGCAAGGACAGGATGACGCAAACGGCCAGCACGAGCAGTTCGCGCCAGCCATGATCGGATGCGGGTGCGGCGACAATCGCCGTCAGCACAGCCGCAGGCACTGCATTCAGCGCCGCTTCCACACGATAATGCAAACGCTCAAAACGCGACAAAACCAGATGCCCGCCAATACGGGTCAGATAGGTGAAGAAGGCTGCGGCAATGATGATCCAGGTCGTGGTATCCATGGGCGTCAAACCTTCGCATTCTGCGGCTTAGCGAGAAGCGCGGCAAGCAACACGCCCCCGGCGGCCCCAAGCGTTACATGCCAGGGCGAACCGACGAATTTATAGGCGGCGATGGCAGAAATCGCGCTGACGACAACCACCTGCCACCAATGCCTGCGATGCCGGAAACTCATCACCATGCCGAGGAAGTAGATCGGCAGCAGGAAGTCGACGCCAATCGCGTAAGGATCGGAAATCAGGTCGCCGAACATCGCGCCAACCCATGTTTCCAGAATCCAGCAAATATAGGTCGTCAGCCCCAGCCCCATATACCACGAGAAGCTGATCTTCTTGCCTGCTTCGCTGCGAATCTCCACCTCCGCATATTGCGGGTCGACCAGCACGAAGAAGGCGACGGCCTTCTGCAAGAATGAAAAGTGGCGGATGCGCCGCCCTACTGTCGCGGAATAGAGCACATTGCGGAAATTGACCGCGAAGATGGAGAGAACAATCATCCATGGTGTGATATTCTGCCCGAACAGGTCGAGGCCAACCATCTGGCTGGCGCCGGCATAGAGCGATGCGCTCATAAACACCGCTTCGCCGACGGACAGGCCATTATCGATAGCGACCGCACCGAACAACACGCCGAAAGGTGAACCCGCCAGCACAATCGGCACTGCACGTTTCGCGCCTTCGATAAACTCGCTGCTCGCAGAGACCTTTGCAGGCCTGAAACCCTGGTCCACGGAATCCCCTCCTTCAGCCAAGGAGCCATTAGAGCCTGAATCAAAAAGCGGCATGTGTGTGCGAAAATGGTGATTTTCGAGTACCGGAGCGGAGCGTACTTAAGGTACGTGAGCACCGGAACGTAGAAAATTGCCATTTGCAGCCACACAGGACGACTTTTGGAACAGGCTCTTAGGCAATTCCATGACGTGTTGGAATACGTTTCCGGTAAAAATCATACAAATAGAGACGGTGCGGTCAGTTTATCTGACTGACGCAACATTTAGGCACCACTCATGCAGATAATTGATGTGGCGATCAATCCGGCTGATCGGGCGGCAGGGTGCCTTCAATCTTTCTGATCCAGTCAACCAGAGGCCGCGCGCGCTCGACAAAGTCAACCAGCCGGTCCGCAAGCGCTACCTCAGTGATGCTGTCCGGATCGATCTCCATGCGCACGGCGAAATGGCGATTGCGAATCGCCTCCACGAGATCGGGTTCCGTCACGCTTTCAAAGCCGCGTGGCGTCCGTTTCAGGCGGTCGTTACTGCTGATCTGCAAGCCGTTCTTTTTCAGCTTTGCGACCACGGCGCGATATTCTTGGGGCTTCTCGGAAATCGCTTTGCGGATGGCCAGCAGAAGCTTCGGTTTTGGCCCCCACCAGGCAACACCGGCATAGCAATCGCGCACGCCGGGCAGACCGATGCAGACATAAAAACAGCCGCTTTCGTCCCATTTGGTACCGGAGCGTGAAAGCAGCGCCGAAAGGTGCCGGTTATAGGGCGCTTTGTCCTTGGAAAACCGCGTATCGCGCTTGATGCGGAACTGCGATTTGACGCGGTCGCCCTTGAAGCCAAGCCCCGCTTTTTCAAAGCGTGCGCTCAGTTCTTCAATCAGATCGCCAAGCGGCTCTTTCAGGTGTTCCTCAAAGAGATCCTTGTTCTCCACAAACCATTCCCGGTTCTGGTGGAAATCGAGCGCCTTCAAAAATGGAATAGCCTTGTCGCCAAACCCCTTGAACGGTGCCATTCGATCAGCCCTCCCCGACGAGCGTGAACCAGGCGTCTTCATCGATGACTTCGATGCCAAGCTCTGCGGCTTTTGCGAGCTTGGAGCCAGCACCCGGACCCGCCACCACAAGATCGGTTTTCTTGGAGACGGAACCGGCGGTCTTCGCGCCGTAGCGCTCCGCCATGGCCTTGGCCTCGTCGCGGGACATGCGTTCCAGACTGCCGGTAAACACCACCGTCTTGCCTTCCACCGGCGAGCCGGTGGCGACACGCGCCGCTTCGTCAAGCGGGGTCACTTCCGCCAGAAGAGCGGCCAGCACGTCGCGATTATGCGGCTCACCGTAAAAATCCACCACCGCTTCCGCCACGATGGAGCCGATGCCCTCGACGGCCAGCATATCCTGCCAGGCATCATTACCCTTGTCGGTGCGGTCGCCACCTTTGGGAGGCTGAGCTTCCAGAGCCGCTTTCTCAAAAGCGGCATAGGAAAGATAAGCGCGTGCAAAACGCTTAGCGTTGACTTCGCCGACATGGCGGATACCGAGGCCGAACAGGAAGCGGCTCAGCGCAATTTCACGGCGGTCATTGATCGCGTCATAGAGCTTCTTCACCGAAGTTGCTCCAAAACCCTCGATGTTTTCCAGCTTCTTGAGTGGCGATGCAGCCTGACGCTTTTGCAGCGTGAAAATATCGGCAGGCGATTTGATCTTCAGGCTCTCATCTTCGGCATGGAAGAAAAACTCGACCTGCTTTTCGCCCAGACCCTCAATGTCGAAGGCATTGCGCGACACGAAATGGCGAATACGCTCAACGGCCTGCGCAGCGCAGGTCAGCCCGCCCGTGCAACGATAGACGGCCTCGCCTTCCTCGCGCACGGCATGACTGCCGCAGACCGGGCACTGGTGCGGGAACGGAAATGGCACCGCACCGGCGGGCCGCTTTTCCAGCACCACATCGACGATCTGCGGAATGACATCGCCAGCGCGCTGCACGATCACCGTATCGCCGATGCGAATGTCGCGCCCTTCGCGGATCGGCTCGCCCTTCTGGCCGATGCCCTTGATGTAATCCTCATTGTGCAGCGTGGCATTGGTCACCACCACGCCGCCGACGGTGATCGGCTCCAGTCGCGCTACTGGCGTCATCGCACCGGTGCGCCCGACCTGAATATCGATGCCGCGCAGAATGGTGGTCGCCTGTTCCGCCGGGAACTTATGCGCAATCGCCCAGCGCGGGCTGCGCGAGCGGAAACCAAGCCGCGTCTGCAGATCGAGCCGATTGACCTTATAGACCACGCCATCGATATCGTAGTCGAGATTGGGGCGCTCCAGACCAATGGCACGGTAATGGGCGATCAGTTCATCGACGCTCGACAGGCGCTTCATCAGCGGATTGACGGGGAAACCCCAGCTGCGAAAAGCCTCGACCATGCCAAGCTGCGTATCGGCTGGCATATCGGACATCTCGCCCCAGGCATAAGCGAAGAAGCGAAGCTTGCGGCTTGCCGTCACCTTGGCGTCAAGTTGGCGCAGCGAACCAGCCGCCGTGTTGCGCGGGTTCACATAGGTCTGCTTGCCTTCGGCTTCCATTTGGGCGTTGAGCGCCAGAAAGTCGCTCTTGGCCATATAGACCTCCCCGCGCACTTCCACCACCGATGGCGCGCCCGCCGGGAGCCGGTTTGGGATCTCGCCGATGGTACGGATATTGGCGGTCACGTTTTCGCCCGTCGTACCGTCGCCGCGCGTTGCGCCGCTGACCAGAACACCGTTTTCATAGCGGATCGACATGGAAAGCCCGTCGATCTTCGGCTCGGCGGTAAAGGCGATGGAACTGTCCGGCAATTGCCCCAGAAACCGATAGACGCTGCCGACGAAATCGCGCACGTCCTCGTCCGAAAAGGCATTGTCCAGCGACAGCATGGGCCGCGAATGCACGATAGGTGCAAAAGTCGCCAGCAGAGGCGCTGCGCCCACACGGCGCGAAGGGCTGTCATCGCGCACCAGTTTCGGGAAACGCGCTTCTATCGCCTCATTACGCCGCTTTAGCGCGTCATAATCGGCATCCGAAATCTCCGGCCTGTCATTGGCATGATAAAGCTCATCGTGATGAGCAATCTCACGCGCCAGTCGCTCCAGTTCGGCAGCAGCTTCAAGGTCGGTCAGTTTTTCAACGGGAGTTTCGGACATATGCGACAAGCATCCTGGCTATCTGAATCGACCAGAAACATATCCAAGAAAAGTCATTTAGCCTACAGCCGCCTGACTTTACGAACAGAGGATACTGTCAGATAGCTGTCAGGAGGCCAGAGCGCTGTTTTCCGCGAGCAGTCGCTCCGCCGCCGCGCGCGCCTCATCGGTGATGCTGGCACCGGCGAGCATACGGGCGATTTCTTCCTGACGCTCATCCACGCCGATGGACCGGATCGATGTCGACATGCGGTCTTCATGGGTTGCAGATTTGGCAATCAGGAAATGCGTCGATGCACGGGCCGCCACCTGCGGCGCATGGGTGACCGAAAGCACCTGCACCCGCGACGACAGCCGCGCCAGACGTTGGCCGATGGCATCCGCCACGGCACCGCCCACACCCGTATCGATTTCGTCGAAAACCAGCGTCGGCGCGGAACCGCGATCCGCCAGCGCCACCTTCAGCGCCAGAAGAAAACGCGACAGCTCGCCGCCGGAAGCAACCTTCATCATCGGACCGGCGCGCGTGCCCGGATTGGTGCGCACCCAATATTCCACCGTGTCGATACCTTCGGCAGCGCGCGCTTGCGGGTCGGTGATCATCTCCACGAGGAACTCAGCGCGTTCCAGCTTGAGCGCGGGCAGTTCCGCCATGACGGCATCTTTCAGATGCTCCGCGGTATCTCTGCGCCGGGCGGACAATTCCGCCGCCGCCGCGTCATAGGCAGCGCGTGTCTCGGTCGCCTGCGCTTCAAGCTGCACCAGCTTTTCCGCGCCTGCGTCCAGCTCGGCTAGATCGGCGTCCATCTTGTCGCGCAGCGCAGGCAAGCCTTCCACAGCGACCGAATATTTGCGCGCAGCCGCACGCAGCGCGAACAGGCGCTCTTCCACCTGTTCCAGCACGCGCGGATCGAAATCGATCTCCCGCATGGCGTGGTCGATTCCGTCCTGCGCCAGAGCCAGACTGTTCAGTGCTTCATCGATGGCTTTGCAGACCGGCTCCAGCAGATGCGGCGCTTCCGGGATTTTACGTTCCAGACGGCGCACCAGACTTGCCAGTGTCGGCACTGGCGAACCATTGCCCGACAGAAGCTCGCCCGCTTCGTTCACATCACCGGCGATCTTTTCAGATTTCATCATCACCGCGCGACGTTCGGCGAGTTCGTCTTCCTCGCCGGGCTGCGGATCAAGCTTGGTCAATTCTTCCACGGAAGAGCGCAGATAGTCACCTTCGCGCTCGGCTGCTTCCACGCGAGCGCGATGACGCGACAAGGCGGTTTCCGCATCGCGCCACGCCTTGTGCCGTTCGCGCACTACGACCGCCTCGGCGTCGAGACCGCCGAAAGCATCCAGCAATGTCCGGTGCAGATCGGTATCGATCAGCGCACGGTCATCATGCTGGCCGTGGATTTCCACCAGCCTGCGACCCAGATCGCGCAACAGTGCAACGCTTGCCGCCTGATCGTTGATGAAGACGCGCGTGCGCCCATCGCCCATCTGGAGGCGACGCAGGATGACGTCGCCGTCATCGTCAAAACCATTTTCGCGAAGGAAAAGTCGGGCCGGATGACCGCCCGGCACATCGAATACCGCCGTCACCTGCCCCTGATCCGCCCCGTGGCGAACCAGTGAAGCGTCGCCACGCGCACCGAGCGCCAGCGACAGCGAATCAAGCAGGATGGATTTACCGGCGCCGGTCTCGCCCGTCAGCACGGACAAGCCGGTCTTGAACTCGATGTCGAGCCTTTCAATCAGGACAATATCGCGGATCGAGAGGTGCGACAGCATGTCGGGCTCAAACTGTTATGAACCGCCGCCCGTGATGAGCGACGAAGCCTTGGCCAGCCATGAACCACCGTTTTCGCGTGGTTCCAGACCACCGCTCTGCAAGAGCTTGTAGCTGTCCTTGTACCACTGGCTGTCCGGGAAATTCTTGCCGAGAACCGAAGCGGCCATCTGGGCTTCCGAGGTCAGGCCGAGCGCATAATAGGCTTCGACCAGACGCGCCAGCGCTTCTTCCACCTGACGGGTGTTGGAATATTCCTCGACCACACCGCGGAAGCGCTTGATGGCGGCCAGATATTCCTTGCGTTCCAGATAATAGCGGCCGACCTGCATTTCCTTGCCGGCGAGCTGGTCGCGGGCGAAGCGGATCTTGGCCTTCGCATCGTCGGTATATTCCGAATCCGGGAAGCGATCGACCACTTCCTGCATCGCGGCAATGGCGCGGCGGCTGGCAGCCTGATCGCGTGTCACGTCCGGAATCTGGCGGAAGTAGGAAAGACCGATGATGTAATAGGCGTAAGCCGATTCGGGCGATGTCGGGTAAAGCGTGTTGTAACGCTTCGCCATGCTGATCGCTTCTTCGTAGTTACCCTTGCGGTAATTGGTGAAGGCAGCCATCACGAGCGCCTTGCGTGCCCATTCCGTATAGGGATGCTGGCGGTCGATGGCAGCGAACTTCTTGGAGGCTTCGTCGAGACGGCCTGCATCCAGATTGGCCAGACCTTCATTATAGAGCTTGTCGGCAGGATCGATCGTCTCAACATACTTGGTGAGATCGATATCGTCGTCCTTGCTGGCACAACCGGCGAGCGGGATAAGAACGGCGATAGCGCCAGTCAACAGCGCAGTTTTCGTCACACCCGTGAATTTGAAACTCGTCATGCGGTCTCCGGCCTTCTGGCAGCGTCATTCCTGTTTGAAGCAACGTGCGCGCTTGTAGCATTGCAACCGTGCTTCATCCATCCAAATCATTCAACTTTGGCAAAGATTAAACAGTGCCAAGGCTGTTTTGGCCGTCCATAAACCACATGCAGGCGCAATCGTCTAGCTCTACAATCGCCAGATTTTGGCCGAAACACTGTCCGGACGGCTCCTTCGCATCCTGTGAACCGTGAAGATTGGTCCCCTGATCGACCCGCCGCAAAACGGAAGGCGACTCGCATCGCAATGGTGAACCGGTGAACACGGCTCAATTAAGGCCGTGCGCCGGGATCATCCAAATTATTGTGGACGATGCTGCGAGAGGTTTAAAGCGCCCAGGGTGCCGCGATATTCGGCTTCACCGCAACGAAATCCGAGCTCTTCGCATTGCGACGCACGCCGGATGCCTCAACGATATCGAAAGCGCTCTTGTCGGCGAGAAGCGCCTTCACCGTCTCTGCATTCAGGCGATGACCGCTGCGATAGGACCGGAAGCAGCCGATAAACGGCAGACCGGCGAGCGCCAGATCACCCACCGCATCCAGCGTCTTGTGACGTACGAACTCGTCCTTGAAGCGCAGACCACCCGGATTGATGACCGAATTGTCGTCGCCGATGACCAGAGAATTGTCGAGCGATGAGCCCAGCGCATGACCGGAGGCCCAAAGACGCTCCACATCCTTCATGAAGCCAAAGGTGCGTGCAGTGGAAATTTCCTTGCGGAACACCGCCTCGTCCATGTCATTGGCAAATTTCTGACGACCGATCAGCGGGCATTCGAAATCGATCTCCACTTCAAACCGCGTGCCGGAGAACGGGCGGAACTCGCCCCAGGAGCCACCGGCTTCCACACGAACCGTCTTGAGAATACGGATGAAACGGCGCTTGGCCTGCTGCGTGACAATGCCCGCCTCATCGAGCGCTTCGATGAAGCGCGCCGAGGTGCCATCAAGAATAGGCACTTCCGGGCCATCAACCTCGACAATCAGATTGTCGATGCCAAGCGCTGCAATAGCGGCCATCAGATGCTCGACCGTATCGATCTTCGCTTCTTTCGGTCCAAGCGAGGTGCACAGGTCAGTCGCGCCGATTTCCGAAACATGGGCACGGATTTCGCGCGCGCTGGTTTTCAGGTCCGAGCGCTGGAAGACAATACCCGTATCCGCATCGGCAGGAAGAAACGTGGCCGAAGCCGGAGCGCCACCATGGACACCCACACCGGAGAGGGTCACCGCACGACCAATTGTCTTCTGATAAGCGCTCAAGACTGTTCCAATCTATTCATAATCAAGAATATACGCGCAGGCGTAAACAGGCCGCACTTGCTCGCTGGCGTACCCTGCTCCCGCAATCGCACATCTAATCCTCAAACGGATTAATCTGTTAGATATGGCAAAATTAGCGGCAGGGAAGACAAAAAGAATCACAACCCCGTGTGAGCCCCAAAACAACCGACCACATATAAAATAGTGAGCCGGAACGTTCGGACAAAATCACGCTTTCTTACGCTCTATTACCATAAAAGCCGTTTTATTCCAGCATTTCCCGCAAAATACAAAAAGCCCACCTGAGACAGGCGGGCTTTCTGAAATTTTATGTCGGTGTTCGATCAGTTCGACTGACGGCGCAGGAAGGCCGGGATTTCGAGCTGGTCGTCTTCCGAAGCTGCACGCGGCTGCGGGCGGCCCTGATCATCGAGCTGGCCACGACGCGGTGCGTAGATCGAGCCGTCCTGCTGCATCGGGCGGCGTTCAGCCGGACGCATGCCGGGTTCGCGATGCTGCGCAGGCTCCAGACGGGCTGCAGGCTGCTCTTCTTCACGACGCGACAGACCGTGGGTCAGGCGCTTGAGAAGGCTCATCGGGCCGCGTGGCTCTTCCTGAGCAGGCTGTGGCTGCTGCGGAGCGCGACGGGCGGCGATTTCAGCCTGTGCAACCGGCGGGAAATCCGAAACGGCTGGCATACGTGGAGCCGGGCGCGGTTCGCGGGCCGGTTCTGCATGCATCTGCTGCGGCTGCTGGTAAGCCTGCGGCTGAGCGGCCTGAGCAGCGTGAGCCTGAGGCATCGGTGCGCGAGCAACCGGTGCGCGTTCGAAGGCTTCCGGTGCAGGTGCCTGGAAAATGCGGCTCTGCGGACGGAAATCAGGCTCTGCGGATGCAGCAGGTGCGGCTGGCGCAGCTGCAATCGGCATATCGACTTCGGCAGACTGGATTGCCTGCGCAATCGGGTCAGCCTGACGCGGCTGTTCAACGACCGGAGGACGCAGAGCGCCATGCGGAGCCATAGGCTTGGCCTGCGAGGTCGGTTGCTTTACTGGCTGGCGAAATTCCAGCGGCGCAGGCGCCGCATCTCCGATCTGCTTGTCGATGCCGGTAGCAACCACGGATACACGAATGACGCCTTCGAGACCTTCGTCGAAGGTTGCGCCGAGGATGATGTTTGCTTCCGGATCAACTTCTTCACGGATACGCGTTGCAGCTTCGTCGACTTCGAACAGGGTCATGTCGCGACCGCCGGTGATCGAAATCAGCAGGCCCTTGGCGCCACGCATCGAGGTTTCGTCGAGCAGCGGGTTGGCGATGGCAGCTTCGGCGGCAGCCATTGCGCGGCCTTCGCCGGAAGCTTCGCCGGTGCCCATCATCGCCTTGCCCATTTCGCGCATGACCGAGCGAACGTCAGCAAAGTCGAGGTTGATGAGGCCTTCCTTGACCATCAGATCGGTGATGCAGGCAACACCCGAATAGAGCACCTGATCGGCCATCGCGAAAGCGTCGGCGAAGGTGGTCTTGTCATTGGCAATGCGGAAGAGGTTCTGGTTCGGAATGACGATAAGCGTATCGACGTTCTTCTGCAGTTCTTCGATGCCGAGATCGGCCGTCTTCATGCGGCGCGCACCTTCGAAATGGAAAGGCTTGGTCACGACGCCGACGGTCAGGATACCGCGTTCACGTGCTGCGCGGGCAACAACTGGAGCTGCGCCGGTGCCGGTGCCGCCGCCCATGCCTGCGGTGACGAAGCACATATGCGTGCCATTGAGGTGATCGACGATTTCGTCGATGCATTCTTCAGCAGCGGCACGACCGACTTCGGGCTGGGAACCTGCGCCGAGACCTTCCGTCACGGCAGCGCCGAGCTGGATGATGCGGTCGGACTTCGACATGGTCAAAGCCTGCGCGTCGGTGTTGGCCACAACAAAATCCACACCGCGAAGACCGGCATTGATCATGTTGTTGACTGCATTGCCGCCGCCACCGCCGACACCGAAAACGGTGATGCGGGGCTTCAGCTCGGTGATGTCCGGCTTTTGCAGATTGATAGTCATTGGTCCTTGTTCCTCTTAAAGCCCGTCACCGCTTTTCGCCGCTGCGGTGCTGATTGGTTGTTACCCAGATGGTCACGTCCCGGAAAATTCGACTGTTCACTCAAAGATCGGTTACTCAGAAACTCTCCCTCAGCCATTGGCTGACACGTTGAATGCGCCCACCCGTACCGGTCATAAGACCGGAGGAAGCTGCTTTTACCGACCGCTCTTCTATCCCGGCCACCTGCGGGTAGATCAGAAGTCCGACGGTCGCGGCAAAAGCTGCCCCCTTAGCCGCCTCAGGCAATCCCGCTATTCCTAGAGGACGCCCGATTCGTACATTTCTTGCAAGGATTCGTCTGGCGGCCTCCGGCATGCCCGGCAATTGGCTTGCGCCGCCGGTCAAAACCACACGCTTGCCGACAATGTGTCCGAGACCCGACTGGTTCAGCCTGTCGCGAACCAGTTCCAGCGTTTCTTCCACTCTTGCACGGATAATCCGCGTCAAAACCGACCGCGGATACTGATTGGGTACATCACGCTCGTCGTCGCCAATCGGCGAGACGGAGATGAGATCGCGGTCGTCGGCAGCGCTTGGCAGCGCCGAGCCATACATGACCTTCAGGCGTTCGGCGTCTTCCATGCGAGTGGAGAAACCGCGCGCCACATCCATCGTGACGTGATTGCCGCCGATGGCAACTGCATCGGCGTGAATGAATTTGCCTTCGGAGAAGACAGAAATCGTCGTGGTGCCGCCACCCATGTCGATGCAGGCCGCACCCATTTCGGCTTCATCGCCGACCAGAGCAGACAGACCGCTTGCATAAGGCGTCGCAACAATGGCCTCGACCGACAGATGGCAGCGATTGATGCAAAGCTCGAGATTGCGCAGCGGAGCGGCATCAGCCGTCAGCACATGCATGTCAACGCCGAGGCTGTCGCCCAGCATGCCCTGCGGGTCGCGAACGCCGCGCTCGCCATCGAGCGTGTAGCCGATCGGCAGCGAGTGAACGAGGTGACGTTCAGCGGCCAGAGCCTGTTTCGCGCCAGCTGCGAGAACGCGGCGAATATCGGTCTGTTCGACTTCATGACCGCCGAGATTGACGCTCGCGGTGAAGGTTTCGCTCTTGAGGCGGCCGGCCGAAATATTCACGATCAGGCTATCGACGGTCAGACCGGCCATGCGCTCTGCGGCATCGACGGCGAGACGGATGGATTGTTCGGCGGCATCGAGATCGATGATCACGCCGGATTTCACGCCACGCGAACGCTGATGACCGATACCCAGCACTTCCATGCGGTGCGTGCGGCCTGGCAGAAGCGCGCCGCCTTCATGCGGACGCAACCTTGCGATGACGCAGGACACCTTGCTTGAGCCAACATCCAGAACCGTGAGCAGGCGCACTTTGCGCCCTGCAGTTCCGCCTTGAGATGATCCCTTACCGCCCAGAATACTCATACGCGCTTCCCCGTGCGGGCCAATTCTTTCTTACGCTCCGCCAGGAACTTCTGGCGCTGTTCCATACCGCTTGCCGTCAGCTGAACGGTCACACGATCATCCAGACGAAGATCGACCGCCATGATATCGCGGGTGAGAAGTTGCTTTTCCTCATCGAGTTTCTGGATTTGTGCGAGCGCTTTCAGCGGATCTTCCGCCGGGAGCATGATGCGCACGCCATTGTCCAGAAGAAGGTCCCAGCGACGGTCAGCGACGCGGATATAAGCGCGAACCTTGCCAGCCAGCGCCGGATAGTTTGCGACCTCGTCGACAAAGCCCTTAACGACCTTTTCAGCGCCGTCGCCAACCACAAGCGGCAGCGTGTTGTAACGCCCGGCGCGGAAAGGCACGATGGTGTCGCCTTCGGCATCGATCAGCGACAATTCCTTGTCGTTCTGCCAGATGGCGAAGGCCTGACGTTCATGCAACGCAACCTGAACCGTACCCGGATAAACCTTGCGCACTTCGGCGCTCTGCACCCATGGCAGCTGTGCGATGGCGGCGCGCGCTTCTTCAGCGTTCAGGCCGACCAGCGAAGTTTCGCCATCAAGGTTAAGCTGCCCAAGAATATCGATATCGGAGGTCTCGTGATTGCCGACGACCTTGACATCCTCGATGGCGAAACCGAGCGTCGAGGCCGTAGCCTTCACCACATCCTGCGAGTGACCGCCAACAACCATGCCGTAAATGCCGGTGGCGCCGAGGAAGCCCAGCATGCCAATGGTTCCGGCATGACGTGGAATGCTGACATTGCCCTGAAACAGACGGGCAGCGAAGCGAAACGGCTTGCGCAGAAAGCGCGGCAGGACGAATGCGACATTCATCGCCGATGCGTCTCGCATCGCGCCCGAGCGCCTATATCCATCATTTCTGCCGTTCAACGCAAACAAGACGCGTCCTCCACCATCCAACTCAACAATTCACCGAAAGAGATACCAGCCGCTTTGGCGATATCAGGCACGAGCGAGGTGGGCGTCATCCCCGGCTGGGTGTTAACTTCCAACCAGATAACTTCGCCTTCTTCTGAAAAACGATCATCGAAACGGAAGTCCGACCGGCTTACGCCCCGACACCCGATTGCCCGATGCGCCGTAAGGGCCATTGTTTGTATTTTTTGGTAAATATTTGGTAAAATTTTTGCCGGGCACACGTGAGTTGATGCGCCTGCAACATATTTTGAATCATAATCGTAGAACTGATGACCGACCGGAACGATCTCGCAGACATCCATGGCGCGGTCGCCCATCACGGCGCAGGTCAATTCGCGGCCAGCGATGTAGCTTTCAACCAGAACTTCGTCGCCATATTTCCAGTCCGCAGAGCCGATGATTTGCGGCGGATGGGTCTGGTCTTCCTTGACGATCACAACGCCAAAGCTTGAACCTTCACGCACCGGCTTGACCACATAAGGCGGCTCCATCGGATGTTCGGAACCGACATCGAAACGGTTCATCAGACGCGACGGCGCGACGGCCACGCCAGCCGCCGCAGCAACCTTCTTGGCGCGATCCTTATCCATGGCGAGCGCGGAAGCGAGAACGCCGGAATGGGTGTAGGGAATCTGGAGATATTCGAGGATGCCCTGAATGGCGCCATCCTCACCGAATGGGCCGTGCAGCGCATTGAAGGCGACATCAGGCTTCAGCTCGGCGAGAACACTGGCGACATTGCGATCCACATCGATGCGGGTCACACGGTAGCCGCGCTTTTCCAGGGTCGCCGAACAGGCCGCGCCGGACGACAGGCTGACAGGACGCTCGGAGGAGAACCCACCCATCAAAACGGCGACGTGTTTTCCCGTCATGTTAAGCATCCCCTCTGCGCAATCCCCTGCGCGGTGAATCAAGAACAGAGTCCGAGTAGCCCAGCGGCGCGGGCCGCAGACGTCCACGGCAGGAAAATCCTGCCGAATCAAATCACTGTGTGGTTAACCATAAAGAATCAGAGGATTGATTCCGTGACAAGACCCTATCAAAAGGGACGAACCTTACGCGTCGCTTGCGAAGGCAAAAAAGCCCGGAATTTCAGGCAGAAAATCCGGGCAATTTTTTTATTAAACTTTGCCGAGAAACTCTTCTACGCGCTCGCCGTCGCGGAACAAACCGAGACGCTTGATCTCCCAGTGGAGGCGAATCCCTGACGACTCAAAAACTTTTGCGCGAACTGTCTCGCCCAAAGTCTCCAGATCATGCCCGGTCGCAGTGCCGGTATTGATCATGAAATTGCAGTGCATCTCCGACATCTGGGCACCGCCGATACGCAATCCACGGCAGCCCGCCTTGTCGATTTCCTTCCAGGCAGACGTGCCTTCAGGATTCTTGAAAGTTGAGCCGCCAGTTTTTTCGCGCACAGGCTGCACCGTCTCACGGTGGTGCTGCACCTCGTCCATGGCGCGCTGGATATCCTCGCGGTCACCCGGAGCGCCCTCGAACAGCGCCGAGGTGAAGATCAGCTCCGGCGATACCGAAGAATGGCGATAGGCATAGCCCATATCGGCATTCGAAAGCACATGCAGTTCGCCCTTACGGTCGAGTGCGCGAACTTCCACAACGCGCTCGCGCGTTTCCACACCATTGGCGCCCGCATTCATGCGTAACGCCCCGCCGATGCCACCAGGAATGCCGTGGTAGAAATGGAAGCCCGAAAGGCCCGCTTCCAGCGCCGCCGCTGCCACGCGCTTGTCTGGCGTCGCTGTGCCTGCCCTGAGCTGCGTTTCGGAAACGCGCTCGACCTCGCCAAACCCCTTTGCGGAAAGCCTGACGACAAAGCCGGGAACGCCCCCGTCACGCACGAGCAGATTGGAACCGATACCAACCACGAGGATCGGTATTTCTTCCGGCACTGCCTTCAGGAAATTCGACAGGTCTTCCTCGTCGGCGGGCTGGAACAGAACCTGTGCCGGTCCACCGGCACGAAACCAGGTGATCTTGTCCATGCCCGTATCGGGCGTCAGACGCCCGCGCAGGCCCGACAGCTTGCCGTCAAGCTTCTTCAGAAGCGCCTCGCCGCTTTCCATCGGGTGATAGTCCATTACTTCTTACCCTGTTCGGCGAGTTCCTTGGGCAGCGCATAGGCCCATTGCGTGATGTTGCCCGCGCCGAGGCAGACGACAAAGTCGCCCGGCTGCGCGATGGAGGCAACGAGCGGGGCCAGAGCTTCCGGCCCGCTGGCGTAGCGCGCATCGCGATGGCCCGCCGTCTTGATGCGGCTGACAAGCGTTTCGGAGTTCACGCCTTCGATAGGGTCTTCGCCCGCCGTATAGACCGGCGTGACGATGACCGTGTCGGCATCGTTGAAGCATGCGGCAAATTCGTCGAACAGGCTGTGCAGGCGGGTGTAGCGGTGTGGCTGCACAATGGCGATCACGCGACCACCTGCCTGAGTTGTTGCGTCGCGTGCGGCTTTCAGCACCGCGCGGATTTCCACTGGGTGATGGCCATAATCGTCGAAAATCTCGACGCCGTTCCACGAACCCGTATGGGTGAAGCGGCGCTTCACGCCACCGAATGAACCAAGGCCGCGACGAATATCGTCAGCGGAAATGCCCAGTTCATGCGCGACCGCGATCGCCGCCGTGGCGTTGGAAACATTGTGCAGGCCCGGCATCGGAAGGCGCAGATCCTTGATCTCGACGGCATCGCCCTTGCGCGAACGGATCACCACGTCGAACAGGTTCGCAGCGCCTTCCATGCGCTGATTGACAAAACGCACCTCCGCCTGCGGGTTCTGGCCATAGGTGATGATGCGACGATCCTCGATGCGGCCGACAAGCGCCTGCACTTCCGGATGATCGAGGCACATGACGCCAAAACCGTAGAACGGCACATTCTCGACGAACTGCGCGAAAGCGGCGCGCACATTGTCGAAGTTGCCGTAATGGTCGAGATGTTCCGGATCGATATTGGTCACGACCGCGATATCGGCGGGCAGCTTGAGGAAGGTGCCGTCGCTTTCGTCGGCTTCCACCACCATCCAGTCGCCGTCACCCATGCGGGCATTCGTGCCATAGGCGTTGATGATGCCGCCATTGATGACCGTCGGGTCGAGATGCCCTGCATCCAGAAGCGCTGCCACCATGGAAGTGGTGGTCGTCTTGCCATGCGTGCCGCCAATGGCAACAGCGCGGCGGAAGCGCATCAGTTCGGCCAGCATTTCAGCGCGGCGCACGATGGGCAGCAGCTTTTCGCGGGCAGCGGCCAATTCCGGGTTGGTCTTCTTGATTGCGGTCGAAACGACGATGACTTCCGCATCGCCGAGATTCTCTGCCTTGTGGCCGACGAAAACCTCGATGCCCTTCTCGCGCAGACGCTGCACATTGGCGCTGTCCGACTGATCCGAGCCTTGGACCTTGTATCCGAGATTATGCAGCACCTCGGCGATGCCACTCATGCCGATGCCGCCAATTCCGATGAAATGGACGAGCCCGATGTTCAGCGGCATTTTCATGGCCGAGTTCCTTCTTTGAATTCGTGAACTGATTTGCCAGTTGCAATAGCCTCTGCCAGATCGGCAAGCAACCGCGCAGCATCCGGCTTGCCGACGCTTTTTGCAGCTTTTGCCTGATTTTCGAGCCTTTCCGGCTCATTCATCGCCGATTGCAGGATTTGCGCGAGGCGTTCAGGCGAAAGCTCAGCCTGTCGCACGACCTCGCCGCCGCCTGCACGGCTAAGTGCTTCGGCATTGGCCGCCTGATCGTGATCAAGCGCATGGGGGAATGGCACCAGAATGGCCGGACGACCGATCACCGTTATTTCCGAAACCGTCGATGCGCCGGAGCGCGAAATTACGAAATGCGCATCCGCCATGCGTGCCGGCATATCGTTGAAGAACGGGGCCACATCGGCTGGAATGCCAAGCTTCTTGTAGGCCTCGCGCACGGAAGCTTCGTCTTCCTTGCGCGCCTGCTGGGTGATCAGAAGTCGCGCGCGTTCCTTCTCGGGCAGAAGAGCAACAGCAGCCGGTATCGCGTTTGAGAAGAACTGCGCACCCTGACTGCCGCCGAAAACCAAAAGACGAAACCGCTCGTCCGGCTTGGCTTGCTTGTAAGGCGTGGCGGCTGCCGCCAACACAGGCGGGCGCACCGGATTGCCGGTCGTGACCGTTTTGTCGGCAAAGGCACCGCCTGTTTCCGGCAGAAACCCGCCTGCAATCGCCTTGACGCGCCCCGCAAGGCCTTTGTTGGCGCGGCCCATCACGGCGTTCTGTTCATGCACCAGCGTCGGAATATGCATATTGCTGGCCGCATAAAGCGGCGGCAAGGTCGGGTAACCGCCGAAACCAGCGACAAGCTGCGGCTTCAAGCGGCGGAACAATTTGCGTGAATCGAGATTGCCCTGCCACAGCGACCAGAATGTTTTGAGCAGCGCAATCGGATTGCGGCCCGCAATGGTCGCAGAACGGATCACATGCACATGGCTTTCATCGAAAGCGCCTGCAAAACGCTGCGCCCGGGCATCGGTCGCCAGATGTACATCCCAGCCGCGAGACTTCAATTCATGCGCCAGCGCTTCCGCCGGAAAAAGATGGCCGCCCGTTCCCCCGGCGGCCAATACGATAACACCTTTAGCCATCAATCCCTCACAGCGCCGGAATGCGTTCGCCCCGATTTGACCCGATATGCCCAACCGTGTGCGTCATGCGCGCTTCCGGGCGGCGACGGGTGAGCGCCAGCAAAATGCCCATGGTGATGGCAATCGCCACCAGCGACGAGCCGCCATAGGAAATGAACGGCAGCGTCATGCCTTTTGCGGGCATCAGGTGCAGGTTCACCGCCATGTTGATGATCGACTGGAAGCCGAACAGGATGACGATGCCAGACACGGCAAGACGCGTAAACGCATCGCGTTCCTTGAGCGCAATGGAAAGCCCACGCACCACGATGAAGGCAAATAGCAGCATGATGATCATGCACAGGATGATGCCATATTCTTCCGCAGCCACGGAGAAGATGAAGTCGGTGTGGCTGTCGGGAATGATGCGCTTGACGGTGCCTTCACCCGGCCCCTGCCCGAACCAGCCGCCGCGCAGAATGGCTTCGCGTCCGGCATCGACCTGGAACGTATCGCCCTCGCCCGTCATGAAGCGGTTGATACGACCGGCCACGTGGTCGAACACGAAATAAGCGCTAAAGCCGCCGCAAACCGCAAGCCCGCCCAGAACCAGAATCCAGAACATCGGCAAGCCCGCGAGGAAGAACATCGCGCCCCATGTGCCGGTGGTCAGCATGGTCTGGCCCAGATCGGGCTGCAACACCAGAAGACCGGCAACCGTGCAGAACAGCATCATGGCGAGGAAATAGCCCGGCATGTCGCCGCCACGTTCGCGCTCGGAGAAGAGCCATGCGCAGACGACCACGAAAGCGGGCTTCATGAATTCGGATGGCTGGATGGAAATACCCGCCAGATTGACCCAGCGGCGCGCACCCTTGACTTCGATACCGAAGAAGAGCGCCGCAACCATCAGCACCATGGAAATGGCGAGCAGGATCAGTGCGAAACGCCTGATCTGCCGTGGCGAAAAGAACGACACGCCCACCATGACGATAACCGCGGGGATCATGAAGATGGTCTGACGCTCGACGAAATGAAAACTGTCGAGACCAATGCGCGAAGCCACAGCCGGGCTTGCCGCAAAGGACAGAAGAATACCAAGCCCCATCAGGGCAAGACAGGCTACGAGAAAGAAGCGGTCTATTGTCCACCACCAGTTGGCGACAGGACCGCGATCGACACGGCTTACCATCAGCTTTCTCCTCCAATTGGCATGATACCGGGAAGGGCCAATACGGCGCTGCGGAAGGCATCGCCGCGTTTTTCAAAATTCTGGAACTGATCGAAGCTGGCGCAGGCTGGCGAAAGCAGCACCACCGGCTCTGCGGCTGCATCATTGCCCGCATCGCGCGCGGCATGATCGACGGCCACGGCCAGCGTATCGGAAATTTCGAACGGCACGCTGTCGCCCAGCGTCGCAGCAAACTGCGCCGCCGCTTCGCCGATCAGATAGGCCTTGGCGATACGCGGGAAGAACCCGCCGAGCGACTCGATACCGCCTGCTTTCGGCACGCCGCCAGCGATCCAGTAGATGTTCTGCGGAAAGGACGACAGCGCCGGTGCGGTCGCATCGGCATTGGTCGCCTTGGAATCATTGACGAACAGCACCTTGCCGCGCCGCCCCACCTGCTCCATGCGGTGCGCCAGACCCGGAAAGCTTTTCAGACCGGCGCGAATTTCATCGAGCGACAGGCCGACAGCGAGGCAGGCCGCCACGGCTGCGAGCGCGTTCTGTGCATTATGCGCGCCGCGCAGCGAACCGATCCCGGCGAGCGAGGCCAGTTCCTCATCCTTGCCATCGGTGGCATGAATCAAGGTCGGACCATCAGCGAAATAGCCGTTGTCGAGGTGCTTTTCCTTGGAAATCCGCGCAACATTGACGCCGTTCGCCGCCAGATTTTCAGCAATCGCCGTGCAGTAAAGATCATCAACGCCGATAATCGCGGTGCCGCTGGCCGCAACCAGCCGCGCCTTGATGGCCGCATAGTTTTCCATCGTGCCGTGACGGTCGAGGTGATCCGGCGTCAGGTTCAGCAAAATTCCGGCAGTCGGATTCAGCGAGGGTGCCAGATCGATCTGGTAGGACGAGCATTCAACCACATAGAAACGGTTGGCCGCTGGCGAGTCCAGCGTGAGGATTGCCGTGCCGATATTGCCGCCGAGTTGCATGTCGCGGCCCGACGCCTTGATGATATGGGCGATCAGCGCGGTGGTGGTCGATTTGCCGTTGGTGCCGGTAATGGCGATGAACGGGCAATCGGGTGCGATATGATTGCGCTCGCGCACGAAAAGCTCCACATCGCCGATAATTTCGACGCCTGCCGCATGGGCAAGATCGACCGTCCAATGGGGCTTCGGATGGGTCAGCGGAACACCCGGCGAAAGCACAAAGGCGGCGAACTGCGACCAGTCCGCCTGCCTCAGATCGCCGGTTGCAATGCCTGTGCCTTGCGCGCGCGCGACACTGTCGGGATTATCGTCCCAGGCAATGATCTTCGCCCCTCCGGCCACGATGGCCTTGGCTGTGGCGATGCCCGACCCGCCCAGTCCGAAGAGGGCGACGGTCTTGTCTTTAAGGGCGGTGATCGGGATCATTCTTCTTGCCTGTCGATACTGGTCTTGTGACTATCTGAGCTTGAGGGTGGAAAGGCCGATCATTGCGAGAATGATGGCGATGATCCAGAACCGGATCACGACCTGGCTTTCGGTCCAGCCCTTCTTTTCAAAATGGTGGTGAATTGGCGCCATGAGGAAGACGCGCTTGCCGGTCAGCTTGAAAGAGCCAACCTGAATGATGACCGAAAGCGCTTCCATGACGAACAGACCGCCGATGATGGCGAGCACGATTTCATGCTTGGTCGCAACGGCCACGGTGCCGAGCATGCCGCCCAGCGCCAGCGAACCCGTATCGCCCATGAAGATAGCGGCAGGCGGCGCATTGAACCACAGGAAGCCAAGGCCTGCACCGATCACCGCGCCTAACACCACGGCAAGTTCACCCGTGCCCGGCACGAAATGGATTTGCAGATAGTCTGCAAAGATCGCATTACCGGAAAGATAGGCGATGAAGCCGAAGGAAGCAGCGGCAACCATGACCGGCACGATAGCCAGACCGTCGAGACCGTCTGTCAGGTTCACGGCATTGCCCGCGCCGACCATCACGAAGGCGGCGAAGGGAATGAAGAACCAACTCAGATTGATGACGAACTGCTTGGCGAATGGGAAGGTCAGCGAGGAGGAGAAAGGCTCCTGCCCTGCGCGCATGATGACGAAAGCGGCAATCGCTGCGATCAGGAACTCGATGCCCAGACGCGCCTTGCCGGAAAAGCCCTTGTCGGACTGCTTCGTCACCTTGAGATAGTCGTCATAGAAACCGATGGCGCCGAAGCCCACGGTGACCAGCAGCACCACCCAGACATAGACGCTGGAGAGATTGGCCCACAACATGCACGAAATCAGAATGCCGGTCATGATCATCAGACCGCCCATGGTGGGCGTACCGGCTTTCTTGAAATGGGTCTGCGGGCCGTCGGCGCGGATCGGCTGCCCCTTCCCCTGACGCACGCGCAACGAGTTGATGATCGTCGGGCCGAACAGGAACACGATCAGCGCCGAGGTAATCATCGCGCCGCCAGTGCGGAAGGTGATGTAGCGGAACACGTTGAGCGGTGTCATGTGTTCAGCGAAGAAGGTGAGAAGCATCAGCATGTGGAGAAAATTCCCTCGACCATCGCCTATTCCGCCGGCTCGACCGGCGGAAACTGGGCAGTGAAAGCCTTGACGATTTTGGAGAAGCCGATTCCCTTGGACGATTTCACCATGACGACATCGCCGGGACGGACCGCCTTTATCACCAGCGGCAGTAATTCATCGGTGCTCTGCCTGTATTCGGTGTGAATTTCAACCGGCAAGGCGTTTTTAAGCACCGACATTTCAGGGCCACCGATAAAAAGTGAACTGACTTCGGCATCCACGATCGGACGCGCGAGGTCGGCATGCAGCTTGCCCGACTGACGACCGAGTTCCAGCATGTCGCCGAGAACGGCGATGCGCCGTCCCTTAGGACCTTCCGGCTTGGACGACTGGAGCAATGCCAGCGCCGCACGCATGGAGGTCGGATTGGCATTATAACTTTCGTCGATCAGCGTGAATGTGCCGCCATCGGGATGTTGCAGCACATGCTGTGCGCCGCGCCCGCCTTCTGCTGAAAGGGTCGCCATCGCCATCGTCACCTTGGCGAGATCGGCGCCGACGAGATCGCAAGCGCCAAGGACGGCAAGCATGTTCTGCACGATATGACGGCCCGGTATGCTGACCTTCACGACGGCTTCGTGATTGCCGATCTTCACCGTCATGCAGGAGCATGTCGGGTGCAGCTTGACTTCACGCAGGCGATAATCGGCGCGCGCATTTTCGCCAAAGGTTGAAATATGCTCGACGCCAGCTTTCTCCGCCAGTTCTTCCAGCTGCTTGAAACGCTTGTCGTCACGGTTGAGCAACGCATAACCGCCCGGTACGATGCCTTCGAAAATCTCGGCCTTGGCGACCGCAATTTCTTCCAGATTGGCGAAATGGCCAAGATGCGCGGGCGCGATTAGCGTGATCAAGGCCACATGCGGGCGCACCATCTTCACCAGCGGACGAATTTCGTCATGATGATTCATGCCGATTTCGAACACACCGTAATCGGTATCGGCTGGCATGCGGGCGAGCGTCAGCGGCACGCCCCAATGATTGTTGAAGGATGCGACCGAGGCATGAACCTTGCCAACGCCGGACAGGACATGGCGCAGCGCTTCCTTGGTCGTCGTCTTGCCGACCGAACCCGTCACCGCGATGATCTGGGCCTTCGAGCGCGCACGCGATGCAATGCCCAGCTTGGTCAGCGCTTCGAGCACGTCTTCCACGACGATCATCGGCACTTTCAGATTGCCGAAAGCAGGCAGGCGATGCTCAGCCACCACCAGAAGACCTGCGCCAGCCGCCATTGCCGCCGTGGCAAAGTCGTGGCCGTCGAACAGGTCGCCCTTGATGGCGAAAAAAGCCTCGCCGGGCTTCAGCGTGCGGCTGTCGATGGAAATGCCGGTGATGCCTTTAGGGAGCTTGCCGAAGGGCCTGCCTCCCATGGCCTCAACCATATCAGCCGATGACCACAGCCAGTCTTTCATCCCTGACGCTCCTCAAGACGGGCAGCCAGTGCGGCTGCGACTTCCGCATGATCGGAGAACGGCAAGGTGATGTTGCCAACGATCTGGCCTTCCTCATGTCCCTTGCCCGCAACCACCAGCGTGTCGCCCGGCATCATCATGGACACAGCCGTGAAGATCGCTTCGCGGCGATCGCCGATTTCGGTCGCTCCGGTTGCCGCGGCCATGATCTCGGAGCGAATCTGCGCCGGCACTTCCGAACGCGGATTGTCGTCCGTGACGATCACCACATCGGCAAGACGCGAGGCGATTTCGCCCATGATCGGGCGCTTGCCCTTGTCACGGTCACCGCCGCAACCGAACACGACAATCACGCGGCCCGTGGTGAATGGGCGAACCGAAGTCAGAACATTTTCAAGCGCTTCCGGCTTATGCGCATAATCGACATAGGCCGGTGCGCCGTCTTCGGTCGCACCCACCAGATCGAGACGGCCCGGTGCGCCCTTCAGGCGTTCCAGCGCGCGCATGGCGGCGGCAGCGGGCACGCCCGTAACCATAGCGAGACCGGCTGCGACCAGCGCATTCGCCACCTGGAAATCACCGGCCAGCGGCAGCTCAATTTCAAAGATTTCGTCGCCGATGCGCACTTCCACATGCTGGCGGAATCGCTCATGCTCGACGCGCTTCAGATTGATGAAACTGCCCTTGCGGCCAACGGTCTTCACATCGCAACCGGCAGCGGTCGCCGCATCGATGGCCTGTTGCGAGAAATGATCGTCCGAAAAGATGATCGCCGGCGCGCCCTTCGGCAGCAGCGTATCGAACAGGCGCATTTTCGCGCCGAGATATTCTTCGATGGTCGCGTGATAATCCATATGGTCGCGGCCAAGATTGGTAAAGGCGCCAGCGGCGAGTTTCACGCCGTCGAGACGGCGCTGGTCCAGCCCGTGCGAAGAAGCTTCCATCGCGGCATGGGTCACGCCTTCATCGGCAAGTTCGGTCAGAACGCGCTGCAACTCCACCGGATCGGGCGTCGTCAGCGAATTATAGTCGCTGCGGGTCGGCGAAAACACGCCGGTCGTGCCGATGTTTGCAGCAGGGAAGCCCGCATAGGCCCATATCTGACGCGTGAAGGAAGCAACGGAGGTTTTGCCGCTCGTGCCCGTAACGGCAACCATGATTTCAGGCTGCTTGCCATAGAACTGCGCCGCAGCGGTGGCCAGCGCATGACGCGGATCGTCTACATGCAAGACTGGCACGCCCGCATCGGCGATGGTTGCATCCTTGGCGGCGATGACGGCGGCAGCGCCGCGTTTGATCGCATCCGCAGCGAATGCCGCTCCATCCGCCTTCACGCCTTTCAGCGCGGCGAAGAGAAAACCGCGTTCGACCTTGCGGGAATCCGAGGTAACGCCCGTGATTTCAACCTCACCGTCATTGCCGGAGGCCAGTTCCTTAAAAAGAGCGATTTCCTTCAGTTTCATGGCAATCAAATCCAAATTCCGTTGCGTCGTACCCAAAGTGGCCTCGCGGCCTGAAGCTGCACCACACGAATCAGTCGTATTCGTTGGAAACCATTGCTGGCGGCAATTCCTGTTTTAAATCAGGCCCGCCGCTTACATTGCTAACAGTTGCCGGTAGCGCATCCAGTTCGAAGTTCGGTTTGACCCCGAGGAAGGATGCCGAGCGACTGATGATTTCATAGACCATCGGCGCAGCATTGAAGCCCGCGGTCGCGCCGAATTTGCCCTGTTCCGGCTTCGGCTCGTCAATGATGGTCAGCACCACATAGGCCGGATCTTCGATCGGAAACGCGGCAAGGAAGGCGTTAAAGCGCGAATCCTTCGAATAGCGACCGTGAACCACCTTTTCAGCCGTACCCGTCTTTCCACCGACACGATAGCCCGGAACGGCTGCGCGCTTGCCCGAACCGCCCGGCGCCGTGGCATTGAGGCGGTAGAGATAACGCATATCAGCAGAAACTTGTGGATGAACGACCTGCTTCTCTCCCAGCGCGACGGTCTCAGCCTGAGAACGCATCAGGAAGGTCGGGTTGAACAGCTTGCCACCGTTCATCAACGCTGCCGCACCCACCGCAGTCTGCAACGGGGTCGTCATCATGCCGTGACCGAACGAGATGGTCATCGAATGGACCTTCTTCCAGACGCGCGGCTCAACGGGACGCGCCACTTCCGGCAATTCCGTCTGCATGCGGTCAAGAAGACCCATCTTCTTGAGGAAGGCGCGGTGGCCTTCGATGCCGACGGCATCGGCTTCGCGACCGGAACCGATATTCGACGAATAGATGAAGACTTCCGGCAGCGTCAGCCAGCGGCCCTTGCCGTGGAAGTCGCGGATGGTCTGGCGACCAAACACCAGCGGACGCGTCGCATCGAGCTTCGACTGCAAGGTGAACTTGCCGGAATCGAGCGCCATCGCCGTCGTGAAGGTCTTGATGGTCGAGCCCATTTCATAGGTGCCCGCCGACATGCGGTTCAAACGATCCTTGTCGAGCGCATTGACCGGGTTGTTCGGATCGAAATCCGGTACCGAGGCCATGGCGATGACTTCGCCGGTCTTAATGTTGAGAACAACGGCGCCGGCGGCAATGGCGCGATAACGCTCCATGGCCTTGACCAGAACGTCGCGCATGATGTGCTGCACGCGAATATCGATGGACAGGCGCACCGGCTCCAGCGACTGACCGGTCGCAAGACCGGCAAGACGGAGATCGGTCAGGCCCTGGCTGTCGATATATTTTTCCATACCGGCAATGCCCTGATTATCGACATTGACCAGACCGAGAATGTGGGATGCGGTAGGACCGCCCGGATAGAAGCGGCGCTTTTCGGTGCGGAAACCGATGCCCGGAACGCCCAGCGCCATGATCTGGCTCTGCTGCTTCGGCGTCAGGCCGCGCTTGACCCAGACAAAGCCCGCGCCGCTCTTGAGGCGCTTATAGGTCGCCTCCCAATCGAGATCGGGTAGCACCGTGGAGAGCATTTCGATGGTTTCGTCGGGATCGACGATCTTGCGCGGTTCGGCGTAGAGCGAAGCGGTGTTGATATCGGTCGCGAGAATTTCGCCGTTGCGATCCAGAATATCCGGGCGCGAGGCAAGCTGCTGCACGGCTGGACCGGAAGCATCTTCGTCCTCACCGCCGATCATGCCGAAATAGACGAGCTTGCCGCCAATCACGCCATAAATGCCGACGAAGCAGGCAATCGCCATCCACAAACGGTTGCGCGCACGATTGCCGTGCTTTTTACGCGACCCGACAAAAGCCATGTTGCCAGCCAGCTTTTCATCGCCGACCGGCTCCATGCCGTCCATCATATCCTGCTTTTTCTTTTTTGAAAGACCGAGTTTCAGCCGCATGATCAGTGCTTTGCCCCGCTCTTCTTGACGCTGCCGGTCGTGATCTTGTCCTGTTCGAGGACGCCGCTTGCCACCAGTTCATCGGTGCCGGAGATGATTTTCTGAATGTCGTCCAACGGACGCTCCGGAATGTCACCGGCGCTCAAAATGAGCTGCTCGGCCACGATGGGCTGCAGGTTCAGTTCTTTTTCATAAACGCCCGTCAGGCTTTGCAGACGGCCCGGCTGGGTCATGAGCGCCCAGTCGGCGCGCAGCAGCGTGATCGTGTCGCGCTCGGAATTGATCTGACGCGTCAGCTTGGCAATGACCGCGATCTGCTTTTCCGCGTCATACTTGATGGTGTAGGTGACAGCCGCTGCCACCAACATCGCCGCAATCATGATGAGATCAAAAGTACGCAGCACTCGTTCAACTCCGGCTTAGTTCATGCGTTTCAGGCAGTTTGGGAAGCCCGAACAGCGAAAGATCATCTTCAAGCGACGGATTATCAGTCCGCACTCCTGCGCGCAGCTTCGCCGAGCGCGCACGTGGATTGCGGGCTTCTTCTTCCGGCGTCGGCCCGACAGCGCCCTTGACGGCGGGCGTGAAACTTGGATGGCGCACATGGGTTTCGGGCATATGCCGTGAACCCGCACTGCCGCCTGCACGATCCGCGAAATAGCGCTTCACCATGCGGTCTTCGAGCGAATGGAACGTCACCACCACCAGCCGACCGCCGGGCTTTAAAACCTGTTCGGCTGCCAGCAATGCGCGGGCCAGTTCACCCAACTCATCATTTACGTAGATGCGCAATGCCTGAAACACGCGCGTCGCAGGATGGATAGGCACTTTGGGATTACGACCGACCAGCGTTTCAATCGCATTGGCGAGATCAAGCGTGCGGGTGAACGGCTGCGCCTCGCGGCGCTTCTCGATCATCCGCGCGATGCGCCCTGCATGACGCTCCTCACCGAGGAAATTGAAAATGCGCGCCAGATCGCCCATCTTCAGGCGATTAACAACATCGGCAGCGCTGGGACCTTTGCTGGACATGCGCATGTCGAGCGGCCCGTCCTTCTGGAAGGAGAAGCCGCGCTCGGCTTCATCGATCTGCATCGACGAAACACCGATATCGAGCACAACGCCATCCACTTTGCTGCCTGCTCCCTTCACTTGCGCAACGGCGGAATCCAGTGCCGAAAACCGGCTTTCCACCAGATGCAGACGCCCTGGAAACTGCTTTTCGATGGCGCGTCCGGCTTCGATGGCCGTCGGATCGCGGTCGATCGCGATCACTTCGGCGCCCTCGTCCAATATGCGACGGGTGTAGCCGCCTGCCCCAAAGGTGCCGTCGACGATGACTTCGCCGGGCTTGGGCTTGAGAGCGTCAATCACCTCGGAGATCAACACCGGAACGTGACGGACTTCAGCCCCTTCGGCTTGAGATTTGTCTCCGCCGAGGCTCGCCATCATTCCGATCCTTTCCCGGGAGTTGCCCCCGCTATCCTGTTTTCTGTCTGCGGATTCCGACCATTTGTCGTCATGACGGATTCGTTCGTCAGTTATCGGATATTAAGCTTAATGAAGCGTTATCCTTTACATGAGCGCACAGGAATATTGAGGGGAGTAAGGGAAGAGGATCGCGGGCGCTTCTTCAGCGCAAGCGTTTTTTTCGGGGCTACGAGTTCCTACCCTATTCCCCTATTCCCCTATTCCCCTACTGCCCTCCCTCCTCCCCCTATTGACGCGCCACCCGTCTGCCATTATTAAATGCAAATAGTTTGCAAGTGCATATTGGTAATAAAGGTATTTAGCATGACACCCCATGGAGCGGGCCCCTCCGAAGGTCATGACGTCACTTTTGAAGGCTGGCGGCGGGATCGCGGCGAAGCCTCAATGTCCGATGTTCATCGCTCCGTGGCGGTCAACCGCTCCGGTTCGCGCTTTCGCAGGGCCATGGCCTTTGTCGGCCCCGGCTATCTGGTCGCCGTCGGCTATATGGACCCTGGCAACTGGGCGACCTCGCTCGCCGGTGGTTCCCGCTTCGGCTATGCGCTGCTGTCGGTCGTGCTGCTGTCCAACCTGATGGCCGTTTTGTTGCAGGCGCTCTGCACACGGCTCGCAATCGCGACTGGCCGCGATCTGGCGCAGGCCTGCCGCGACGCCTATCCCCGTTTTCTCGCTTGGCCGCTCTGGCTGCTGGCGGAACTGGCGATCTGCGCCACCGATCTTGCCGAAGTCATTGGCACAGCCATCGGCCTCAACCTTCTGTTCGGCATTCCGCTCGAACTCGGTGTCATTATCACCGCCGCCGACGTGCTTCTGGTGCTCTATCTGCAAAATAAGGGCTTCCGCCGCGTCGAAGCTCTCATCATGACGCTTCTGGCCGTCATCGCGCTCTGTTTCCTGATCCAGATCCTGATGGCGCAGCCGAAATGGAACGAGGTCATTCTCGGATTTGCGCCAACGGTCGAGATCATCCGGAACCCGGACATGCTTTATATAGCGCTCGGCATTATCGGCGCGACGGTCATGCCGCATAATCTCTATCTGCATTCGGGCATCGTGCAGACCCGCGACTATGGGCATACGACCGCTGAAAAGCGCGAAGCCATCCGCTATTCGACGCTTGATTCCACCATCGCGCTGACATTCGCGCTGCTGGTCAATGCATCGATCCTGATCCTCGCCGCAGCCAGCTTCAATGCGACCGGCAATACCGGCGTGGAAGACCTCGACAAGGCGCATGCCCTGCTCAACCCGCTGCTCGGATCATCGCTGGCCCCCACGCTTTTTGCCATCGCGCTTCTGTGCTGCGGCCTGAATTCGACCATAACCGCCACCATGGCGGGGCAGATCGTCATGGAAGGCTTTATCCGTATCCGGTTGAAGCCGTGGCTGCGCCGCGCCATCACCCGCTTTGTGGCCATTGTGCCCGCCGCCGCCGTGACAATCATGTACGGTTCTCAGGGCACTACGGAACTCCTGATCCTGTCGCAAGTTGTACTCAGCCTGCAATTGCCCTTCGCGGTCATTCCGCTCGTCATGTTCACAGCGGAAAAGAAGAAGATGGGCTCGCTGGTCGCGCCGCGCTGGGTCACGCTTCTGGCCGCCATCACTGCCATTATCATCGTCGTTTTGAACCTGAAGCTCATCTATGACTTCTTCACCGGCGTACCGATCTGATTAATCCAGCGCATCCCGAAAAGTGTGAAACGGTTTTCGGAAAAGATGCGCGTTAAAATGAAGGATCCGCGCAACGCCTCCCAAGCAACTGCGCACAAGCAAAAAGCCCGGCTCAAAGCCGGGCTTTTTCGCTATCGAAGAAGTGTCAGCCGGTCTGTAAGCCGGGTTCTGTATGGCCGGGCTTTCGCCCGACGTGGCAGCCATTCATCTGGGACGGATGTTGCCACCCGCCTCTTGCAACCCACCCGGACGACTGATCCGGAAACCGATTGCCGGTCCTTGCGAACCGGCGCGCCGTCCCTATTCGGTTTTGCTCCCGGTGGGGTTTACCGTGCCGTCTGCATTGCTGCAGACGCGGTGGGCTCTTACCCCACCCTTTCACCCTTACCTCGTCATCCCTGTCGTTGCAGCTTCTGCACAACGATACGGAAGACGAGGCGGTTTACTTTCTGTGGCACTATCCCTGGGGTCACCCCCGCCGGGCGTTACCCGGCACCGTGTTTCCCTGGAGCCCGGACTTTCCTCACCTGCCGCCTTTCGGCATATGACAAGCGCGGCTGCCCGACCGACTGACACCGCGTATAAATTCGCTTCTGCCCGAAAAAGCAACAAAAAAGCCGGTAGCAAAACCGCTACCGGCTTTTCGTTCACATCAAACGGCTTGAAACTCTACGCAACCGCCGACGCAAATTCTGGAGCGAACTCCAAAAGCGATGCTTAAAGTCCGGCCATATATGCCTTCACCGAGCTGCAATATTTCGCAGAGATCGGGTTCATGCGCTTTGCGCCATGACCGGCATTGTATTTCAGGATCGTGCCGCAGGTGCTGCCGCCGCCAAGCTTCTGGGCCATGGCGAGGTATTTCATGCCGTACTGGATGTTCGTGGCAGGCTCATAAAGCCCCTTGGCCGAGCCGGAATAGCCCATGGCGCGCGCCGTCGAGAGCTTGATCTGCATCAGGCCAATTTCGCCTGCAGCACCGCGCACATTCGGCTGGAAATTGCTTTCGTGACGCACGACCGCATGAGCGAGCGAGGACGGTACGCCATAAGTGGAAGCGTAGCGGTTGATGATCTGTGAGTAGCCGCTGCCGCTCTTGACCGAACGGCTGGCGCCGCCGGACTTGGACGAACCGGAACGCGAACCCTTGCCTGCGGGGGCTGCGCGGTTGGTGATGACGGACGCCTTTTTGACCGAAGGCTTCGCCTTGTCGGCCTCAGCAACTTTGTTCTGCTGACGCGCCTTGAGAAGTGCTGCGAGGTTGGTTGGTTCACTTGCAGGGGCGCTAAGCGCCGGATTCAGGCCAAACGAACTCATCGCGCCAACAAGGGCGCTAACAATAACAAATTTTACTTTCATAACCTACCGTCTTGGAACGTTTCTTATGGGGGACCGCCCGTCTTGGGGGGAGACGATCCGTTTATTCGGGTCCCGTCCGGTATGAGCTCTCAAGGCCCATTTCCGCTGGGATTGATCGATGATCTGAAGGGGAAATGCAGCCGAAGATTGGTTGCAAAAGTAAAATCGTCTTACAGGTTGTAACAAAACCGACTCAATCGGACGTGAGTCGACGCCCCCTCACTTAAGCGAGGTCTAAAAGGTGATTCGGCTAAATTTTTGAAATTTTGAACGAAATTCTAATTAAATTGCGAAAGTCGCCCGATGGATACTGCTTGCTCAGGCGGTAACATTTTGCAGGGAAAAAATCAGCCTGTAGAGGGTATCTATGGTAGAAACATCGGCCACACCGTCTACATTTTGTGGCCGAAAGTGACGCTGAAATGCCTTAACCACGATTTCCGTGGCTTCATCGAAGATACCGGTGATCTCAATTCCATAGCCGTAGAGCGCCAGCATGGACTGCAAAGCCTCCACCGGCTGCCCCTGTTCGCCCCGCGCCAAAAACCGTCCGCCGCGGATCGGCGTCGGCTCCACATAATGCCCGACACCCGCCTCATGCAGACGTTTCCACGGAAAGCTTTGGCCGGGATCGGTCTTGCGCGCCGGTGCGATGTCCGAATGCGCCAGCACGTTCTCCGGCGCAATAGCGTGGCGTTCACAAATATCGCGGCTAAGGCGGATCACCGCCTCGATCTGCGCATCCTTAAACGGCGGATAGTCTTGCAGAACGCCCGGATTGACGATTTCGATGCCGATAGAGGCCGAATTGATGTCGGTCTCGCCCTTCCAGAAGCTCTTGCCCGCATGCCAGGCGCGGGCCTTTTCCGAAACCATCTGCAACACCTTCCCGTCCTCTAGAACGAGATAGTGAGCCGAGACCTGCATTTCGGGCGATTTCAGAATGTCGATCGCCTCCTGCGCGGTCGCAAGGCCGGTATAATGCTGGATCAGAAAAACCGGCGTCTTGCCGTCACGGCGCGGGCCGAAATTGGGCGAAGGATCGAGCGTGGCATCGGGAAAATCGGGCTTTTCCAGCGCCAGTTCCGCCAATTCCTCATCCTGAAATCCGGTTGCGTCGCTCGACGTCTGCATCACGCAGCCTCCAAATGCTTTTCTATGCTCGCCCAAGCCGCGTTTATGGCAGCAAGGCGCGCATTGGCAATAGCAATAAATTCGAGCGGCAAACCTTCGGCAACCAGCCGGTCGGGATGGTGCTGCTTGACCAGCGAACGGTAGCGGCTGCGCGCAGTATCGAACGACACCCCGCGTTCAAGACCCAGAATAGCATAAGGATCGCCCTCGCCACGCTGCACATGCCGGATCGCGATGCGGTCGAAGGCAACTTCGTCAAAGCCGAAAATACCGGCGACTTCGGTTAGAAATGCCAATTCCTTTTCATGGACATAGCCATCCGCCTTGGCGATATGAAACAGTCCGTCGAGAATATCTTCCAGAAGATGGCACTCGGTCTGGCCTTCCTGACAAAGTCCGGCCAGCTGGCGCGCATAGCTTTCGAAACCCGCCACATCCTGCTTGGCCAGATCGTAAAGCCGGGCGACATGCGCGGTTTCTTCCTGCGGCACCGCAAAAATATCCTGGAAAGCGCGTATCTCGTCCTGCGTGACCACGCCGTCGGCCTTCGCCATTTTTGCGGAGAGCGCGATCATGGCAATCGAGAAGGCCACCCGCCTGCGCGTATCGGCATCGCCTTCAAAAACGGTGCGCACAGCCTCGATAACGCCTGTAATGGCGTTCGACGTCACTGACGCCACAAACTCACCGATGCGAACCCAAATCGACATGGGGCTTTTCTACAAAATTCCGTCGCGGCTGGAAACCGCCTGCATGAAGCGAAGTCGAAAAAACAATGATTTATATGCGCTTATCACCGGTCTGTGATAAGAAATGCCCTGAACTGTTATGGTGTAAACCAAAAAAGGAGAACGCTGTTCCCAATTAATTGGATTGAACGGCGTTCTGGCGTTCATTGAAGGAGCGTTGTGCCGTCGCGGCGGCAGCTTCTCCGGCGGCCTGGGCCTGCTCGGCATTTTGCCCGACAGCCTTTGCGGCAGATTCGGCATTAGTACGGGCGCGTTCGATGGCAGCTGCCTGTTCCTCGGGTGTGGTCAAACCGGCGTTCTCGCGCAGTGCCTTGACGAGATCCGGCCCCTTTTTCTCCGATGCGCCTTCCGCTGGTGCGGCAGGCTGGGAAACAGCAGCGCCGTCCTGCGCCGGTGCGGCAGCCTTTTCCTCATTGCCCTTGCCGCAAGCAGCAAGCGCAACCAGAACAATGGCGGCAACGAAAAACAGGGTGTTACGGTTCATGACCAAAGCCATAACCGAAGACAGCCTGCGTTTAAACACGGAAATCGCTTGCGCGCCGTCTTTCCCGTAAAATGCCGCGGGATCGTTCATGCATTACACTTCCTTCTGGGACAAATGGCGATCCAGTTTCCCGGATCGCCATTCGTATGACGTTTACCACACGGGTCTATGACAGCTCACCAGCCGTAACTTGCCCGCGCTTTATTGATACAAAATAGCACCCGAGCTTAATTAGCAGGCGCAGTACCGCCCGTACCCGTGCCCGGATTTGCCGGAGCCGGTGTTGCAGGCGTGGTGTTCGTATCATTGTTCGAAGGTGCGGCCGGCGTCGTCGGGGCCGGTGCCGGAGCGTTGCTTGCGCCGTCATCCTTCTTGTCGTTGCAGGCGGCAAGGCCCAGAAGCGATACAGCGGCAACAGATGTAATCAGAAACTTCTTCATTTTGGCTCTCCTTCCTAGCGTGGGTTGCTCGATCCGAGCTCATCCCTGTTGAGCATGGCGCAGTTTGCGCAGACACCCCTCTGCTCTTTTCATTGCTTTCTTCGTGTCCATCCGGCTCCTTACCGGTCGGGCACTTTTGCGGTTGGATCAGGCACAGAACTCCTGTCGATACCCACCGTCACAGAAGAAAACGGCAGACCAAAGGAAAGGTTCTCTCAATTAGTCTTACTGTCCGTAATAAAACGCCAATATTGCAGACACTTAATCCCGCATTAATCCGTCAATCCCCCATGTCACAGCGATGTCATGCCCAGTGTTTAACTTTTTTGAAACCAAGCACGGGATTCGTCCCAAAGGGGAATTCATGGCCGACCAATCAGCCGACGGTACTATTCTGAAGCGTGCAGTAACCCAGAACCATGCGCTTTCCCGCGCAGGTTTTTCGGAACGATTGTTTGCCTGGCTCTTTAAGGGGCTGGTCTATCCGCAAATCTGGGAAGATCCGGATGTGGACATGGCAGCCCTCGCCATCCAGCCCGGCCATCGCATCGTCACCATCGCGTCTGGCGGTTGCAACGCGCTTTCCTACCTCACCGCCGATCCGGCCCGCGTCGAGGCCGTCGATCTCAACGAAGCTCATGTCGCGTTTAACCGGCTGAAGCTTGCAGCGCTCAAGAACCTGCCAGATTACAGCGCCTTTTACCGCTTCTATGGCAAGGCTGACGACAAGACCAATCTGGCTGCCTATAAGCGCTTCGTGCGTCCGCATCTTGATGCCGAAAGCCGCGCTTACTGGGAAAAGCGCAAGTGGAACGGTCGCCAGCGCATTTCCATCTTCTGGCGCGATCTTTACCGTCACGGCCTGCTCGGCGTATTCATCGGCATGGGCCATCGCGTGGCGCGGCTCTATGGCATTGATCCGCGCGATATTCTTAAATCGCGCAGCATGGAAGAACAGCGCAGCTTCTTCGACACCGCACTTGCGCCCTTGTTCGAAAAACGCATGGTGCGCTGGGCAACCGCACGCAAATCCTCGCTGTTCGGTCTTGGCATTCCGCCCCAGCAATATGATGCGCTGGCCACCGCCGGAAACGGCAATATGGCCGAGGTGCTGCGCCGCCGCCTTGAAAAGCTCGCCTGCGGCTTTCCGCTGACGGAGAACTACTTTGCCTGGCAGGCTTTCGGACGCGGCTATAGCGGCAACGAAGAAACCGGCCCGCTGCCGCCTTATCTGTCGCGCGCCAATTTCGAAACGGTTCGCGCGCGCGCCGACCGCATGACGGTGCAGAACGCCAACTATACCGATTTCCTCGCCGCCAAGCCCGCCGGTTCGGTGGACCGCTACATTCTTCTCGACGCGCAGGACTGGATGAACGACAACCAGCTCAATGCCGTCTGGAGCGAAATCACACGCACTGCCGCACCGGGCGCTCGCGTGATTTTCCGCACTGCCGCCGAGCCGAGCCTGCTGCCCGGTCGCGTCGCGCCGGAAATTCTCGACCACTGGGAATACCGCGAAGACGAATCCCGCGCATTGCATGACCGCGACCGCTCGTCGATTTATGGCGGCTTTCACCTTTATGTCCTGAAGGACGCGTGACATGCTGCAAAATACTGAAGGCAGGCAGGGCAACAGTCAGGGCGCAAGTCATGCGCGGCTGATGGACCGGGTCTATCGCCGCCAGCGCCACTTTTATGATGCGACCCGCAAATATTACCTGCTGGGCCGCGACCAGATGATCGCGACGCTCAATGTGCCGGAAGGCGGCAGCGTTCTGGAAATCGGTTGCGGCACGGGCCGCAACCTCGTCAAGACGGCCGAACACTACCCCGATGCAAAACTCTATGGCATCGATATTTCAGCAGAAATGCTGGAAACGGCCCGCAGTGCCGCCAAACGTGCGGGCATCGAAAGCCGCACCCGGCTGGAACGCGCCGATGCGGCGCAGTTCGATCCCGAACAGCTTTTCCATCAAACAGGCTTCGACCGTATCTTCATTTCCTATGCCATATCGATGATCCCGCAATGGCAATCGGTCATCCGCGAGAGCATTCGCCATCTGGCGCCACAAGGCGAGTTGCATATCGTCGATTTCGGCGATCAAAGTCGCCTGCCCCGATGGTTCAAGCGCGGGCTCTATAAATGGCTCGACTGGTTTCATGTCACGCCGCGTCAGGACATGTTCGCCGTGTGCGAACGGCTTGCTGCCGAACGCGGCCTCACAGTGGAACGCCGCGTGCTTTATCGCGGCTTTGCGTGGATCGCCGTCATCCGGGCTTTTGCATAAAATTAGGAGCAACAACGCCACAGGCTGGTGACGACCGGGTGCCGATCGCGTAACCGTTGTAGGGACTGATTCGCGACACCGGAAACCCTGCATGAAACGTCTCATGAGCCGTCTGGCCAGCCGCAATTTTCTTGGCCCCTGCTTTGCCTCCTGCATGGGCGTTTTTCTGCTTTCGGCCTGTACGACAGTGGATTACGATTTTTCCGATGTGAAAAAGAACGGCACGGTCGCCCGCATCCCACCTCCATCGGGATCGGTGAAGGCGCCGCGCTTCGGCGACCGCGATCCGCATGACTGGACCGGCAAGACGCCCTGGCACTATCCGATCCACGGCACTGACGTTTCGAAATACCAGACCAGTGTGGACTGGAGCGCGGTCCGCGCCAGCGGCATTTCCTTTGCCTTTATCAAAGCGACGGAAGGCGGCGACCGTCTGGACCACCGCTTTGCCCAACACTGGAATGGCACACGCGAGGCGGGCATTCCCCGCAGCGCCTATCATTTCTATTATTTCTGCCGTCCGGCCATCGAACAGGCGCGCTGGTATATTCAGAACGTGCCGCGCGACCCGTCCGCGCTGCCGCCCGTTCTCGACATGGAATGGAACCCGCAATCGCCGACCTGCAAATTGCGGCCCAATGCGGCGGTTGTGCGCAAGGAAATGCGCATCTTCCTTTCAGCGCTCGAAAAGCATTACGGCAAGCGTCCGATCATCTACACGACCGTAGATTTCTTCGACGATAACGACCTGCGCCAGCTTCCAGACTATCCGTTCTGGCTGCGTTCGGTCGCGGGCCACCCGGACGAAAAATACGGCCCGCATCCGTGGACTTTCTGGCAATATACCGGCACGGGCAGCATTCCGGGCATCAAGGGCGACGCGGATATCAATGTCTTCGCGGGCGACGCCGCCACATGGAAAAAGTGGCTGGAAAGCAACAAGGGCCGTTAAGACGGGCCTGTTTGGCTGATCGCACCAAGTTTTGCTTCATTTCCGGGTCTTGTTGGGGCAATAGCTTTAACAATTCCCGGAAGGGCAAGCCTGTGCCCTGCAAAATAGTGTGAGTTACCGATGAAGTTTGTTGCTTCCATCATGACAGCCGCCCTGCTCGCTTCGACCGCTGTGTCGCATGCGCAGACCGCCAGTGCGTCTCCGGCACCTGCGGCTCCGGCTGAAACTGCCGTGAACATGCCCAAGCCCGAATGCGAAACCGATCTCGGCCAGTGGGTCGAAAATCTGGCCAAGGAAGCACGTGAAGCTGGCGTCGGCGACAAGGGTATCAGCGAGCTGCACAAGGCCTCGCTTGAACAGAAGGTGCTCGACCGGGACCGCAAGCAGACCGTCTTCAACCTGACCTTCACCGAATTTTCCAAGCGCCTCATCTCCGAAGCGCGCCTGAAAAAAGGCCAGGAAAATCTGGTCAAATATGCCGATGTCTTCAAGAAAGTCGAAGACACCTATGGCGTGCCGGGTCCCGTTCTCGCTGCCTTCTGGGGCCTTGAAACCGACTACGGCGCGATTCAGGGCGATTTCGACACGCTGAATGCGCTTGTTACCCTTTCCTACGACTGCCGCCGCCCGGACCTTTTCCGTCCGCAGCTGATCGCGCTGCTCAAGCTGTTCGACACGGGCGTTGTCGATGCGAGCACGACCGGCGCATGGGCTGGCGAAATCGGCATGATGCAGCTTCTGCCCAAGGATTATCTGGAGCGCGGCGTCGATGGCGACGGTGACGGCAAGGTCGATCTGAAGAACAGCGTTCCCGACGCCATGATGACCGCCGGTCGCATGATTTCGGAACTTGGCTGGAAACGCGGCCAGCCGTGGCTGGAAGAAGTGCGCATCACCAAGGATTTGCCTTGGGAAGAAGCCATCCGCACCAACCGCAAGCCGCACTCCTGGTGGGCCGCGCAGGGAGTGACCGGCCTGAAGGGTCCGCTTGGGCCGGATGACGGCGATGCTTCGCTGCTGCTGCCGCTGGGCCGCAAGGGCCCGGCCTTCCTGTCCTATGCGAATTTCGACGTCTTCGTCGAATGGAACAAATCCATCGTCTACGCCACGACCGCCGCCTATTTTGCGACGCGCCTCGCGGGTGCGCCTGCATTCGATCCCGGCAATCCAATTCCGGGTCTGACGCAGGACCAGATGAAGGAGCTGCAAACCAAGCTTCAGGCGCGCGGCTATGATATGGGCGCGAAGATCGACGGCGTTTACGGTCTCCTGACCCGCGATGCCGTGCGCGCCGAACAGATGCGGCTTGGCATGCCGGCCGATTCCTGGCCAACCCAGGAGCTGCTGGACAAGCTCTGAGTCACACAATGAGGGCGCGGGCTAATCCCCGCGCCTTTTCCTTTCCGACACCCTGACCGCGAATGCCTGCCTCATGCTCACCACCCTGATCGTCGTCCTGCCCGTATTTGCGCTGATTTTTTCCGGCTGGGGGGCGTTCAAGCTGAAAATACTGGGACCGCACGCCATAGCAGAGCTGAACCGCTTCGTGGTTTATCTGGCGCTGCCTGCGCTGCTGTTCGACATCATGGCCAACACCCATGGCAGCGAACTCTGGCAACCGGGCTTCATCGCCGTCTTCCTCTTGAGCAGCGCCGTCGCCTTCGTCCTGCCCTTTCTGGTGCGGCTGCGCGGAAAGCTGCCGCTTGCCGACACCGCGCTGGACGGCCTCAATGCCGCCTATCCCAATACCGGCTATATGGGCATTCCGCTGTCGATGATCGCTTTCGGTTCCGGCGTTCTGGCCGCAACCACCATTTCCATCATCATCACCGTTTGCGTGACTTTCGCCTTTGCAATCGTGCTGATCGAGATCGGCCTGCAAACCGAGAAGAAGCCGTTTCATCTCGTCTGGAAAGTCGTCCGTTCGCTTATCCGCAATCCGCTGCTTTTTGCACCGGCGCTTGGCGCGATATTTTCTTTCCTCGGGCTGACGATCCCCGCCCCCGCCGAAACTTTCCTGAAAATGCTCGGCGGCGCAGCATCGCCCTGCGCGCTCGTGGCGCTTGGCCTGTTCCTCGCGCAATCGCGCAAGGTCGAACGCGAAAGCGTCAACGCCATCGCATTCCTCGTGTCGATCAAGCTGATCGTCCAGCCGCTCGCCACATGGCTGCTCGCGGTCTATGTCTTCGGATTGCCGCCGCTGATGGCGGAAAGTGCCGCCCTTCTCGCCGCCTTGCCGACGGGCACCGGCCCTTTCATGCTCGCCGAACATTACCGGCGCGAGGCGGCCATCACCTCCAACGTCATTCTCTATTCGACGGTAATTTCGGTGGTAACACTCTCCGCCTATCTGGCTTTGATCCGCTGATAAAAAGCGGGATTTCGCATAGGCGCATTGTAGGAGCGGATTGTGGGAATTGTGGCTATTTCCCTGTAGATCCTGTCAGTTCTGTGTCTTTTTCATGAAATGTGAACAGATTTTTCAGGTCAAAAATTTCAATAACTTAGGTGGTAAACAGAAGGTTTTTTTTCCAATCACGCCAGGTTGCAGCACGAAATCTTCTTTTGTTCTCGGCTTTTTGCGCTTAGATTCCAGTCTCTACCAGCGCGCACCGGACGCTTGTCTGGCGCATATGAAGGAGACAGACCGATGGGACTGACACGATCTTTGAATGTCCTCATGATCTGTGCAGCATTTGCATTTGTTGCAGCGTTGATAGCAGGCGTCATACCGTAGAGAGCGACGCATCAGACCATTACGGCGATACAGGTTTCGAGGATAGACCGGTCTCGCAGGAAACAGAAAGCCCGCCATTTCGGCGGGCTTTCTTTATTCTCAGGCAGGCTCCAGTGCCGCTTCCGTCTTCGGGCGAATGCCAATCATATGGCAGATCGCATAGGGCAGATCGGCACGGTTCATCGTATAGAAATGGAAGTCCTGCACACCGCGCTCGATCAGATCCATGACCTGTTCGGCGGCGATGGCCGCAGCCACGAGCTGATGCGTCTGCGGGTCGTTTTCCAGCCCGTCGAAACGCTCTGCCAGCCAGGCCGGAATATGCGTCGCGGAACGGGCGCAGAAATTCTTGACCTGCTTGAAATTATGCACCGGCAGAACACCCGGAACGATCGGGATATAAATCCCCGCCCGGCGCACGCGCTCGACATAACGCTCATAAAGATCGTTCTCGAAGAAGAACTGCGTGATGGCGCGGGTGGCGCCAGCATCGACCTTGCGCTTCAGCATGTCGATATCGGTCGCGAAATCCGGGCTTTCCGGATGCTTTTCCGGATAGGCGGAAACCGAAATGTCGAAATCCGCAATCTGACGCAGGCCGCCGACCAGATCGGCACCGTTCAGATAACCACCGGTTGTCGGCACATATTTTTCACCAATCCCCGCTGCCGGATCACCGCGCAGGGCCACGAAGCGGTTCACGCCAAGATCGGCGAACTCGCGCACCACGCGGTCGACTTCCTCACGTGTTGCATCCACACAGGTCAGATGCGCCGCAGGTTTGATGTCGGTTTCTTTCAGGATACGCGCCACCGTCCGTATCGTTCGCTCACGGGTGGAACCACCCGCGCCATAGGTCACGGAGACGAATTCCGGTTGCAGCGGTGCCAGCCGTGTGACCGTTTCCCAAAGGCGCTGTTCCATTTCTTCCGATTTGGGCGGAAAGAATTCGAACGATACCCGGGTGGTCTGGCCGACATCCGGTCGGCGGGAAAGACCATAAAAACCCATCACACTGTCTCCGTCATGCTTGATTCATTCGTTGCCGGATCGGCAATGAGAAGACGCGGATCACGTGCAAGCCAAAGCTTGACGGTCAGCCCCTCATCGCCGCTTGCGCCTTTCGGGCTTAATTCCAGCGTCTTTTCAGGCTCAAGGCCCGCTTCCTTCATCCAGCTCAGCATCTGCTCGTCGCTGAAGCCAAGGCGCAAATGCGCGTGGTCTTCGCGCAGGAATTCGAGCGTATGCGGCGCAAAATCGACAATCAGCAAGCGACCGTCCGGGCGCAGTGCACGCGCGCCTTCACGGATTGCCGAAAGCGGATCGTCCAGAAAGTGCAGCACCTGATGGATCGTCACCAGATCGAAGCTTTCGCGTTCGACCGGCAGGGCATAAACATCGCCCTGGCGCACCTGAGCATTGCCGATGGCGGCAAGATCGAGATTGGCGCGTGCCACCGCCAGCATGTCGCGATTGATATCGATGCCGAGACCGCGCGCATAAAGCGGCGCGAAAAGCTCCAGCAGGCGCCCGGTGCCGGTCCCGACATCGAGCATGGCCTGAAACGGCTTTTCGCCGACGATCTTCTTGAGGGCGGTTTCGACCGCATTCTCGGAAACATGCAGCTTGCGGATTTCGCCCCAGCTGCCAGCATTGGCGCTGAAATAGGCCGCAGCTTTTTCCTGACGGCTGGATTTGACCTGCGAAAGCCGCTCCTGATCGCGCTCGACCAGCGCATCAGAGCGGTCGAGGCGCGCCAGCAAGCCACGCGCCAGATCGCCGCTGATCGCATTATCCGCCAGCCGGAAATAGGCCCATGCCCCTTCCTGATAGCGGTCGATGAGATCGGCTTCGCCCAACAGCTTGAGATGGCGCGATACACGCGGCTGCGACTGGCCGAGAATTGTCGTCAGATCGGAAACTGTCAGGTCGCCCCGCGCCAGAAGCGCCAGAATGCGCAGACGGCTTGGCTCTGCCACCGCCTTCAACACATCCACCATCTGATCGAGTTGCAATTGCAAACCGGCCATGTCCTCAGCTCTTCCGTTGCGGCACAACCTTGGCTGCGCTCAAAAACATATAAAGATATGTTTATATGGAAAGGCATTCCTATGCAAGTGCTTTTCATGGCAGAATGAAAGGGAGCTGGGGATTCGTTCACAGCGAATGCGGAAAGGAAAGCGCCATGCGTGCGGGCACAACGCGTCAAAAGGCAATAGCCAAATCGCTCACATTGCTGCTTCCGGCAGTTCCCTATTCGGATTCGGAACCGATCAGAGCGGCGGCTCTCGCCCCGCATATGAAGACGCTGCCGCCGTCCACGGCGGTCTGGCTTGCCACCGTGGCGCATGTGCGCCACGCCCATACGGATTATGATACGCTGCGCGATGACGGATATGACAAGGATTCCGCACGCTTCTTTGTGCTGGACGCGATCAACTCAAAGCTGACGGAATGGCGCGCGACACGGCTTCTGTCGCCGGAAGACGACGAAGCCGTGGAGATGTAAAAACGCCGCCCGGAGGCGGCGTCTTGATCCTAGAGAACCTCGGCCCGTTTAATCGACGGACCCATGCCCCTGCAAATAACCGTGCTTACGCGGGTTCGGCATGAAGATGCTGACCGCAAACACGATGACCATCATGATGGTCACGTACCAGAAGAAGCCGCTTTCCATGCCCTGCTGTTTGAACCACAGCGCGACATATTCCGCCGTGCCGCCAAAGATCGCATTGGCGATGGCGTAGGAAAAACCGACGCCAAGGGCGCGCACTTCCGCCGGGAAAAGCTCGGCTTTCACGATGCCGCTGATGGAGGTGTACATGCTCACCACGGCCAGCGCGATCACGATATAGATGAAAGCCATGGTCGAGCTCTGCACCGAGCCAATCAATGTCATCAACGGGATCGTGGTCAAGATCGAGATGCCGCCAAAGCCGATCATCATGGTCTTGCGGCCGAGCTTGTCGGACAAGGCGCCGAATAGCGGCTGCATGAGCATATAGGCCAGCAGCACGAAGGTCATGGTTTCGCTGGCGGTTTCCTTGCTCATGCCGGCCGTATTGACCAGATATTTCTGCATATAGGTTGTGAACGTATAGAAGGCGAGCGAACCGCCTGCCGTGAAGCCGACAACAACCAGAAACGCCTTGCGATGATGCTTCCAGATGGTGGCGAAGCTGCCGGCAGCCTTGCTGTTGCGGGTTTCTTCCGTGGTGGTTTCATGCAGCGTGCGGCGCAAAAAGAGCGCCACGATGGCCGCGAGACCACCAATTGCAAACGGGATGCGCCAGCCCCAGGCGTGAAGCTGTTCAGACGTCAGCAAGAACTGGAGAAGCACGATCACCAGCACGGCCAGAAGCTGGCCACCGATCAGCGTGACATATTGAAACGACGAGAAGAAGCCGCGACGGCCTGCAAGCGCCACTTCACTCATATAGGTTGCCGTGGTGCCATATTCGCCACCGACCGAAAGGCCCTGCAACAGACGCACGATCAGCAACAGCACCGGCGCCAACACGCCAATCGATGCATAGGTCGGCAGGATGGCGATGGCAAACGAGCCGAAGCACATCATGGTGACGGAAATGAGCATCGATGTGCGGCGACCCAGCTTGTCGGCGATACGACCGAATAACCAGCCGCCAATCGGACGCATCAGAAAGCCTGCTGCGAAAATCGCAGCCGCATTCAAAAGCTGACTGGTCTGATCCTCAGCGGGGAAAAACTGCGACGCGAAGTAAAGCGCACCAAACGAATAAACATAGAAATCATACCATTCGACCAGATTGCCCGAGGCGCTGGCCACAATCGCATAGACGCGACGGCGTGTATCGTGGGCGTCATGCGCCGCTTCGAACTCGCCATTAGCATCGACATGCGTATTTGCATTGCTCATGTTGAAAACTCCCAAAAGCGGATTCTGTTACCCACATCGAACGACAGCGAAAATTTTGGATGAAGCGCAGCGTTATAAGGATGCCTGCTAACTTACTAAATTAGCATCGGTTCCAGAATGCGATCAGACCATAGGAGCAAAATCATTTGCATGCAATCTATTGACTTGTAACCAATAGCAAGGCGGACGATGGCAGTCCGCCCGCCATCATCCACCGCAGTTCTTTGAAATAATTGGAAAAATCATAAATGCGCCCGACCGCTGCCCCGGCGAGCGTCAATCACATCCCCGTGTAGTGGCCGGGTTCGGCATGATTATCGCTTCTCCACAAGCATGAAAATACGCGGGAATCGAAGCAGCACCTTGCCGTCGCGAGTCGTCGGATAGTGCGGGGTGATGCGCTCCTTATAGGCTGCAAGATAGGCCGCCTGCTCGTCCGCATCCAGCGGGTCGAGGAATGGCCTGAGACCCGTGCCCTTGACCCACTCCACGATGGCATCCACGCCCGCCAGCGGGTGATTATAGATCGTGTGCCAGATATCGATCCGCGCCGCATCGCCAGCGAAAGCGTCGTAATAAGTCGCGACCGGCGGCAAAGGCCCCCTGCCCGTCGTGCCGATCTTGGCTGCAAAAGGCGCAGTCTTGGCAACGTCGCGCATCCCGATATGGGTTTGCTCGCCCATATTGTCGGGCATCTGGATCGCCAGAAATGCGCCGGGTTGCATCAAGGACAAAAGCCGCTGCAATTGCTCGATATGGTCTGGCAGCCATTGAAAGACGGCATTGGAGAACAGCACGTCCGTTTCGGCGTCCGGCTCGAAACTGGCGGCATCGCTGATGAAGAACTCGACATCCGGCAAACGCGCCTTCGCCTTGTCGATCATATCCGGCGAGGTGTCGAAGCCCGAAATCTGCGCATCCGGCCAGCGCTCGACCAGAAGCTCGGTTGAATTGCCGGGTCCGCAGCCGATATCCACCACCTTGCGCGGTGTTGCCAGAGGTATCTGCGCCAGAAGATCGCGCGCCGGGCGGCTGCGTTCATCTTCGAATTTCAGATACTGTTTTGCGGACCAGTCTTTCATCGTCTTTCCTTTCATCAAATGAAAAGGCCGGTGCGATGCACCGGCCTTAAAATCATTACCTTGTCAGCGGCTTATACGTCACCCGCTTCGGGTTGACGCTTTCCGGTCCGAGACGACGGACCTTATCCGCTTCATAATCCTCGAAATTGCCTTCGAACCATTCGACATGGCTGTCGCCTTCGAAAGCGAGAATATGCGTCGCCAGACGATCGAGGAACATACGATCGTGGGAGATGATAACAGCGCAGCCAGCATATTTTTCGAGCGCGTCTTCGAGCGCTGCCAGCGTTTCCGTATCAAGATCGTTGGTCGGTTCGTCGAGCAGCAGAACGTTGCCGCCTGCCTGCAGCATCTTGGCAAGATGCACGCGGTTGCGCTGACCACCAGACAGATTGCCGACCTTGGCCTGCTGATCGCCACCCTTGAAGTTGAACGCGCCGCAATAAGCGCGCGAGTTCATTTCAAACTTGCCGAGCTTGATGATGTCGTTGCCGCCGGAAATTTCTTCCCAGACATTCTTGTTCGGATCGAGGTGATCGCGGCTCTGATCGACGTAACCGAGATGAACCGTGTCGCCGATGCGGATCGAACCGGAATCCGGCTTTTCCTGACCGGTGATCATCTTGAACAGCGTCGACTTACCGGCACCGTTCGGGCCGATAACACCAACAATGCCACCGGGAGGCAGCTTGAAGGTCAGGTTTTCGATCAGCATGCGATCGCCAAACGACTTTGTCAGACCTTCCGCTTCAATAACCACCTGACCGAGACGCTCGCCTGCCGGGATCAGAATCTGGGCATCGCCCGGACGCTGGTTTTCCGCAGCTTCGACCAGCTGATCATAAGCCTTGATACGGGCTTTCGATTTGGCCTGTCGAGCTTTCGGGCTTGCCGCAATCCACTGGCGTTCGCGCTCAAGCGCTTTCTGGCGCGAATCTTCTTCACGTCCTTCCTGAATCATACGCTTGGCCTTGGCTTCGAGATAAGCCGAGTAATTGCCTTCGTAAGGAATGCCGCGACCGCGATCGAGTTCGAGAATCCAGCCGGTTACATTGTCGAGGAAGTAGCGATCATGCGTGATGAGCAGGACAGCGCCCTGATATTCGCGCAGATGCTTTTCCAGCCATGCGGTGGTTTCAGCGTCAAGGTGGTTGGTCGGTTCGTCGAGCAGCAGCAAGTCAGGCTTCGACAGCAGCAGCTTGCAAAGCGCAACACGGCGACGTTCACCACCCGAAAGCTTGGTGACATCGGCGTCGGCTGGCGGGCAGCGCAGCGCTTCCATCGCCATTTCAACCTGGCTTTCCAGATCCCAGAGGTTCTGGCTGTCGATGATATCCTGAAGCGCCGCACCTTCGTCGGCGGTTTCATCAGAATAGTTCATCATCAACTCGTTGTAACGGTCGAGAATGGCTGTCTTCGCAGCCACACCTTCCATCACATTGCCGAGGACGGTCTTGTCTGGATCGAGATGCGGTTCCTGCGCGAGATAGCCGCAAGTGGCGCCGTCTGCGAGCCAGGCTTCGCCGGTATATTCCTTGTCGAGACCGGCCATGATCTTGAGGATGGTCGACTTACCGGCACCGTTGGGGCCGAGAATACCGATCTTCGCATCGGGATAGAATGACAGGTGAAGGTTTTCGATAACCTTCTTGGCGCCGTAGGCCTTGTTCAGCCCGGACATATGATAGATGAATTGGCGTGCCATAAAGCGCGTCGTCTCCACTGGTTGGAAAGCGCGGGCGGTCCAAACGAAGCCGAGCCGCGCGGAAATTGCTGACGCGTATGTAGGCCAAATAGTGAGCGGACGCAAACGCCATCACGCAAAACAAATATGCCGATTGAGGCATGGCCCCCGGCAGCACACGCTTCAAAAATTGAGCTTAAAAGAATGAAACCGGGCGCGGATATTTCCGTCACCCGGTTTCCCCTCTGGCCACCGTCCGCGAAAGTTTCCTCCCTTTCATCGGACGGCCTGCAAATGATGGCTTGAATTTCTCTAAATGACGCCTTTTATAACCGTCAAAGCCCCTGTATTTCCCCGTTGAAGCTAGATTTGCCCAGCTTTTCCCGCATTTCAAGCAGAATTTGCACAAAAAAAGCTTTTGCCTAAAATTCCCTCATACAACGTTGTCATGCCTCTTTTAATATCGTGCCCAACCGGGGAATTGACTATTTGCGCGGCATAAAATCAGATGGTGAAATGTCGTTTGAAACCGTCCACCACCTCTCCTTGTCCGACGCGGCGCAACTGCCGTTTCGAAACGCGCTTGCCGACGCACCACGCGCGGTCGTTCAAATCTGCCACGGGCTTGCGGAACATTCCGTGCGCTATCGGCGGTTCGCAGACGCGCTGGCACAGGCTGGCTATCACGTTTATGCGCACGACCACCGTGGACACGGCGTGAATATCGGAACCCATGCACCGAGAGGAATGTTTTCACAAAAGCAAGGCCATGATGTGGCGATCAAGGATGTTCTGGCGCTGAACCGCCATATTCATCTCGAGCACCCCGGATTGCCGGTGGTGCTGTTCGGCCATTCGATGGGCGGCCTGATCGCGCTGAACTATGTGCTGGACCATGCCGACACGGTGGATGCCGCTGCGATCTGGAATGCCAATTTCGACGGCGGCCTTGAAGCCAAAGCCGCTGCCGCGCTTCTTTATATGGAGCGCATGCTGAAAGGGTCGGATGTTCCGAGCAGCCTGCTACCGAAGCTGACCTTTCGTGCATGGGGCCGCTCCATCCCCGGCCATCGCACGCCCTTCGACTGGCTGTCACGCGACCCGGCGGAGGTCGATGCCTATGTCGCCGACCCGCTCTGCGGCTTCGATGCGACTGTATCGCTGTGGCTCGATCTCGTGCACATGACCGCACGCGGCGCGGATGATCGCACCTTCGGCAACATCCCGCGCAGCCTGCCCTTTCATCTGGTCGGCGGCAGCGAAGACCCCGCTACTGCCAAAGGCGCTGCCGTCGCGCGACTGGCGGAGCGGATGCGGCGTATGGGATTCACGCGGGTCACCTGCACGATCCTGCCCGACACCCGCCACGAAAGCCTGAATGAGATCAACCGGGACGACGTAACACAGAAATTTCTGGATTGGCTGGCGGAGACCCTTCCGTCTTCAACCATGTCCAGTTAAAAAGCGGCTATTATCTTCTGTATCGAGCTCGGCTCACGATTTCTTGAAGCATCTTGGCTTCGCCGGGTATTCAGTGCTAGAGCATCGGCCCCGAAAGTGATTATCGGTTTCGGGAAAAGCCGATGCTGATCAAAAAACTAGCGCGGCTTGCGCGATATCGGGGCTCCGAACAGCAAAAGGGGAGCCTGCGCTTGAAGAATAGCGCAAGGAACGAAGGAACACTCTGCGTGGAAACACCGACAATTTCTGTGGTCATCCCCTGCCGCAATGAGGCGGACAATCTCGCCTTTCTGCTGGATGAGGTGGATTCCGCGATGCAGGGCCGCGCCTATGAAGTGATTGTCGTCGATGACGGCTCGACGGATTCGACCAGCGACGTCATCGCCCGGCGCATCCATGCGGGCAAGCCGCTGCGCCATCTGCGCCATGACCGTTCATCCGGCCAGAGTGCTGCGGTGCGTTCCGGTGTTTTTGCCGCGCGCGGCAAGATTGTGGTGACGATGGATGGCGACGGCCAGAACGACCCGGCCTATCTGCCGGTTCTGGTCGATGCGCTGGTTGAGGCGGGCGAAGGCTATGGCATTGCCGCTGGCCAGCGTCTGAAGCGCACCGATACCAAACTGAAGCAAATGTCGTCCCGCTTCGCCAATAATCTGCGTGGCGCGATCCTGAAGGACAAGACGCGCGACTCCGGTTGCGGCCTCAAGGCGCTGCATACCCACCTGTTCCGTCAGTTGCCGTTCTTCGACGGCTGGCATCGCTATCTGCCGTCGCTGGCGCTGCGCGAAGGTTTCGATGTCGTGCATGTGGATGTGGTTGACCGCGAACGCCGCCATGGCAAATCCAATTACGGCATCCTTGATCGCGGACTGCGTGGCATACTCGATCTTTACGGCGTCTGGTGGCTGCGCAAGCGCCGCAAGGTCGTGCCGCGCGTGACGGAGATTACCCATGACTGATATTTTCAACAGCCTGTCGCAGTGGCTGCACGAAGTCTTCATCGCGCAGTGGGATGGCTGGATCGTGCTCGGCTTCGTAGCACAGGCCTGTTTTACCATGCGTTTCGTGGTGCAATGGCTGGCTTCCGAAAAAGCCAAACGCAGTGTCATGCCAGTGGCGTTCTGGTTTTTCTCGCTGTTCGGCGGCGCATTGCTGCTGATCTATGCGGTCCAGCGCAAAGACCCGGTCTTCATTGCTGGCCAGGGTTTCGGCCTGCTGGTCTATGTCCGCAATCTCTGGCTTATCGCCAATGAAAAGAAGCGGATCGTGGCGAGCGATTAACTCGCCCCGAGATCAGCTTTTCAGCTGGCGCCCTACCGAACGGTAGTCGAGGCCAGTATCGGCGATGTCTTCCGCCTTATAGACATTGCGCAAATCGATCAGCACGTTGCCAGCCATCGCTTTTGCGACGCGCTTCAGGTCCAGCGCCCGATAGGCGTTCCATTCTGTCAGAAGCGCCACCACGCCAGCCCCTTCCGCTGCCTCATAGGCCGAGTTGCACCAGATCACATCCGGCAGAACGGCCTTGGCGGCATCCATCGCCTCGGGGTCATGCGCGCGCACCGAAATGCCCGCCTTCTGGATCGCGGTCACGATATCCAGGGCCGGAGATTCGCGAATATCGTCGGTATTCGGCTTGAACGCGATGCCCAGAACCGCAACCGTCGCAGCGCCGCTTTCCTTCGCTGCGGAAACGATCCGCTCCGCCATCGACTGCTTGCGCGTTTCGTTGATGGAAATCACTTCCTCGATCAGCGATTGCGGCGCGTCGTAACGTTTGCCGGTGGCGGCAAAAGCACGCGTATCCTTCGGAAAGCATGAGCCGCCGAAGCCCGGTCCCGCATGGAGGAATTTGGAGCCGATGCGGTTATCCATGCCGATGGCGCGTGCAACTTCCTGCACATTGCCGCCGGTCTTCTCGCACAAATCCGCCACCTGATTGATGAAGGTGACCTTCATGGCCAGAAACGCATTGGCGGCATACTTGATGATCTCGGCATTTTCGAGCGAGGTGACGACCATCGGCGTCTCGCGCAGATAAAGCGGGCGATAGAGGCGCTGCATCGCAGCCTTGCCACGCTCGTCCTCAACGCCCACCACAACGCGGTCGGGCCGCATGAAATCCTCGATGGCCGAGCCTTCGCGCAGGAATTCCGGATTGGAAACCATGGAGAAAGGCACACCGGGGCGTGCTGCGGCAATACGGTCGCGGATACGCGCATTGGTGCCGACGACGACTGTGGACTTGATGACAACAACGGCGTCGGGCTTCATCGCTGCCGCGATTTCATCCGCCGCTGCCTCGATATATTGCAGGTCCGCCTCGCCGTCGCCGCGCCGCGACGGCGTGCCGACAGCGATGAAGATTACATCGGCATCGGCCACGCTTGTCGCAAGATCGGTGCTGAAATCCAGCCGTTCGTCACGGATGTTGCGGGTCAGAAGTTCATCGAGGCCCGGCTCAAAGATCGTTACCTTGCCCGCCTCAAGGCGTTGGATGATCGACGGGTTCTTGTCGACGCAGGTGACGTGGAAGCCGAATTCGGCAAAACACACGCCCGAAACCAGACCCACATAGCCCGTTCCGATCATCGCCAGCTTCATATGTTCAGTCCTTCAGTTTGGCTTAGAGCCACTTGTCGTAGTCAGAGACCAGCAGATGCAGCGGCTTTTCGTTTTCTTCAATATTCGAAAAGCGGCCAATCGGCTCGCGGAAAATATTATCGGTGAGGTCGTCATTGACAGTCGAAACTTCACCAATCAGCACGTCGCCGCCCTCGCCCCAGAAAGCATGCCAGTTGCCGGGCAGAAGCGTCACGCTTTCACCGGGCGACAGTTTCAGATGCGCGCCCGCCTTCTGCGTCACAAGACGGCCGTCGGTCGCGACCGTAACATCGGAATGCTCATCCACACTGCCGTCCGGCAGCGAATTGAACAGTTCCAGCACCAGCGTGCCGCCACCGCGATTGATGATATCTTCAGCCTTCACCACATGGCGATGCATCGGCGACAGCTGGTTCTCGCGCGAGATCATGATCTTTTCGGCATAAAGCATGCCGCCGCCGCGCTTCAGGTCATCGGCATTGCCGTTGCGTGTCGTAAACAGGAAAAGGCCTAGGTCCTTGAACTTGCCTTGACCGTAATCCGTAATATCCCAGCCCAGACGCGCATCGCGGATGGCTGCGGCATCGCTGCCGGTTCGCTGCTTCAGCTCTTCCGGGGTCCAGTAGGCAAAGGGCGGCATGACATAGCCGAATGAGCGGATAAACGCATCGCTTTCGCGGATAATATCATTGATTTCTGAGCGCTTCATGACCTCTGGGCCTCCCATGGAATGAAACAGTTTCTGTCTGGTTCGTGTGGTAACTATCTTTTCGGCCTGTTGGCAATCCCGGAAATGCTTTGCATGTCAGCTGTCACGCATATTTGCTGTCCTGACTGCCTGCCGCAAAAGCGACATTTTGGCGTGTCGTCTTTACGCGAAATCCATGTCGCATCCCAATGCGCGTTTAGGACATTTCAGTGATTGAATCATGACAACGGAAGCCAGTTCGAAATCCGAAACGGAAGCGAACAAGCCATTGATGTAGCGGCAAAAGCCGGGCTTCTGGAAGGCTAAGGGAACACCGGATCAGGCCAAGGTCGCTGGGAGAACAGCAAATGCCGATCCTAACGAAGATGAAGCAAGGGTCGTGATGATGGACGTTCGCAATAAAGTGCTGGGGGAAATGCTGGGGCTTTTGTCCGGGCGCGACCCCAATTTCAGCCTGGAGCAGAAGTTTTACACCGATCCGGATTTTTACAAGCTGGATCTGGAAAACATCTTCTATCGTGACTGGCTGTTTGTCGGCCATGATTGCGAGCTGCCGAAGACCGGCTCCTACATGACCGTGCAGGTTGGCGCCTATCCGGTCGTCATCGTGCGCGATGCGCAGGGCGGTATCCGTGCCTTCCACAATTCCTGCCGTCATCGCGGCTCGCGCATCTGCTCTGCCGAGAAAGGCACGGCGGCGAAGCTCGTCTGCCCCTATCACCAGTGGACCTATGAGCTGGACGGACGCTTGCTCTTCGCGCGTCAGGTTGGCCCGGATTTCAAGCCCGCCGAATATGGTTTGAAGCAGGTGCATTGCGAGACGGTCGCAGGCTATATCTATATCTGCGTCGCCGACGAAGCCCCGGATTTCACCGCCTTCCGCAATCTGGTCGAACCCTATCTCGCGCCGCACAATATCAAGGACGCCAAGGTCGCTTTCGAAAGCTCGATCATCGAAAAGGGCAACTGGAAGCTGGTCTGGGAAAACAATCGCGAGTGCTATCACTGCGCCGCGAACCACCCGGAACTCTGCCGCACCTATCCCGAAGCGCCATCGGCGACCGGCGTTCAGGGTGTGATGGAAGACCCGGAAATCAACCAGCTCTGGAAGAACTGCGCCAGCGCCGGCCTGCCGGCAGAATTCAAAATGTCCGAAGACGGTCGTCATCGCATCACCCGCATTCCGCTTCTGCGCGATGCGGTAAGCTATACAATGTCGGGCAAGGCCGCCGTCAAGAAGCCGCTGAGCGATCAGGTTGCAGGCGACACCAATATCGGCGCGATGCTGCTCTTCAATTATCCGTCCACCTGGAACCATCTGATGGCCGACCACGCCATATCGTTCCGCGTTTTGCCGATCAGCGCTGAAGAAACCCTCGTCACCACCAAGTGGCTGGTGCACAAGGATGCGGTTGAAGGCGTCGATTATGATCTGGACGAACTGACCCATGTGTGGATACAGACCAATGATCAGGATCGGCAGATCGTCGAGGAAAATGCCGTCGGCATCCGCTCGCCCGCCTATCAGCCCGGCCCCTATTCGGTCGAGCATGAAGGCGGCGTGATGCAGTTCCTCGAATGGTACACCAATACGATGACGCCGCGCCTCAGCGGTGAAACGGCCAAGCTTAGCCGCGTGGCCTGATCGGCATAGACCGAAATACGAATTGAGAAGCGAGAAGGCCATGCAGCCTCTGAAATATCTGGACGAGATGCTGCCGTGGAACGACAGGCTGCAAATGCTGGAATGCATTTCGGCCATCGAAGAAGCGCCGGATGTGATGACCTTCTCGTTCAGGACCGAAGAAGGCAACTGGTTCCGCTATACGCCGGGCCAGTTCGTCACGCTGGAACTGCCGCTGGAGCGGGCGGACGGTCTTGGCCCTGTGCTCAGAACCTATACGCTGTCATCCACGCCATCGCGGCCCTACCATATTTCGGTGACGGTCAAGGCGCAGAAGGACAGCATCGGCACCCGCTGGATGCTCGACAATCTGCGCCCGCCGATGAAGATCAAGGCCTACGGGCCGAATGGCGACTTTTCGCTCGCCAATCATCCGAGTGAAAAATACCTGTTCATCTCGGCTGGTTCCGGCATCACGCCGATGGTTTCTATGACCCGCTGGCTGTTCGACTGCGCTCCTGGAACCGACATAGCATTCATCAATTGCGCCCGTACACCGGACGACATTATTTTCCGCAAGGAACTGGAACTGCTTTCCGGTCGTATGGATGCGATGCGGCTCGCCTTCATTGTCGAGCAGTCCTCCGCCCGGCATGTCTGGCCGGGCCTGCACGGTCGTATCGACCGGGCGCGGCTCGAATTGCTGGCGCCGGATTTCCAGCATCGCAAGGTCTTCTGCTGCGGCCCCGAGCCGTTCATGAACGGCGTGCGCGGATTGCTGGAACAATCCGGCTTCAACATGGCCAATTATCATCAGGAGAGCTTCCAGCCCGCGAGCGAAATCTCGTCGGTGCCCGTGCCGAGCGCACTTGCGCCCGCCTCACCTGCCGCAGTTGCCGCCCCTCCGGCAGCGCCAGCCGTGGCTGCGGCCAGCGTGGTGTTCAGCCTTTCGGGCGTCGAAGTGGAATGCACCGAAAACGACACCATCCTGCTTGCCGCCCGCAATGGCGGTCTGAAAATACCGAGCGCCTGCGAATTCGGCATTTGCGGCACCTGCAAGGTGAAATGCCTCGGCGGTGAGACGGAGATGAACCACAATGGCGGCATTCGCGACGATGAAATCGCGGAAGGCTACATTCTCGCCTGTTGCAGCCGTCCGCGCGGTCGCGTGGAGATCGACGCTTAATCACAGTATCTGAATCAAAAAGCGGCAGGCCGCGGCGAAAATGGTGATTTCGAGAACCGGAGCGCAGCGTACATTTGGGTACGTGAGCACCAGAAGCGTAGAAATCGCCATTTGCAGTCCTGCATGGCGGCTTTTGGATCAGATACTTAAGCCTTCTTCAGAAACTCGGTCCTCAGCACCAGACCCTTGACCTGTTTGGTGCTGCAATCGACTTCGGCGGGATTTCCGGTCAGGCGAATGCCCTTGACCATCGTGCCGCGCTTCAGCGTGGTCGAGGTTCCCTTGACCTTCAGATCTTTGATGAGCGTGACGGAATCGCCGTCATTCAATTGCGTGCCGTTGCTGTCGCGCGTGATTTCGTCTGTCATGGTGATCCCTGCCTTTACTGTCACTGTTAAGCGCGGTCCCTAGCACCCTTCTCCATGTTATACCAGAACGCGCATATTCGCTGGTCTCAGTGAAACGGGCTGATTATAGTCGCGGTGAAAAAGCTGAAAATGAAGCAGGTGCGCTTATGATCGGTCATGCCCTTATTGTCGTCGATGTTCAGAATGACTTCTGCCCCGGCGGCGCGCTGGCTGTCGCGCATGGCGATGAAATTCTGCCCGCCGTTAATCGACTGATCGAGGAAAGCGAACACGTCATTCTGACGCAGGACTGGCACCCTGCCGGTCATTCGAGCTTCGCCTCCACCCATCCCGGAAAAGCGCCCTTCGATATGGTGGACATGTCCTACGGGCCGCAGACACTGTGGCCGGATCATTGCGTACAGGGCACGCGCGGGGCGGAATTTCACCCTGCCCTGCAATGGACGCGCGCACAGCTCGTCATTCGCAAAGGCTTCCGTTTCGGCATCGACAGCTATTCGGCTTTCTTCGAAAACGATCGTGAAACACCGACCGGCCTTGCCGGGTATTTGCGCGAGCGCGGCATCGGTTCGCTGACGCTTGCGGGTCTCGCAACCGATTTCTGCGTTGCCTATTCCGCGCTTGATGCCATAGCACAAGGTTTTCAGGTGCGTGTGCGGCTCGATGCCTGTCGTGGCATCGACCTCAACGGCTCCATGAGCACCATGCTGGAGAAGATGAAGCAGGCTGGCGTCGAACTGGTCGATGAGCCTGCCTCAGCCGCGCATTTACTCTAGCTCTCCATCGGGCATGACCACATAGATCAGCACGGCGATAATGGTGATGAAGAAGCGGAAGGCCGATTCGATGCCGTTCCACGTCTGCGACATCCACATGCCGAACCACTCGCCGCCCACCGATATGAAGCCCACCTGCCAGACCAGAAAGCCGAGCGAAAGCCCGGCAATGGCCCATTTCTTGGAGCGATTGAAGCTGGCCGCGCGATCCGTGAGCCGCCCCAACATGGCGAAAGCCCCGATCCAGCACAGGATGGCGGTCAGCGTTTCAGCCGCGATGATCAGAATATAGCCCGCATGATGCAGGGTGGGATTGTCGATAGCGCGATATTTGATCGTGGCATCGGGAAAGATCGTATCCATCATCAGAACATGCTGGACGAAGGCGAAATTGCTGCCGTAATCGGTGATGTTACCGAAAGCGACCAGGGTTGCGAAGAAGGCGATTGCCGCCACGAAAGCGGTCTTGCTCAAGCGAGTAACGATCATGGGTTCCCCTCGATGGTTCTGTCGATTCGGCCAAATCGGCTACCGGCAAACCATATCATCCAGGGCAATAAAAAAGGCGGCATAGGCCGCCCTTTTTGTCATTGATGTCATTGCTTAGTGACCTATGACCTCTTCGCTGTCGTCCTGCCAGTGCGGATTGAGCCGGTTATAGCGCAGCGACGACATGAAGGAGAGGCCGATCAGCACCGCACCGATGAGGCCGGTAATGACTTCCGGTATGTGAACCAGCGTCTGCACATACATCACTACCGCCAGAACGAGGATGGCATAGAACGCGCCATGTTCCAGATAGCGGTATTGGCCGAGCGTCTTGCGCTCCACCAACATGATGGTGAGCGAGCGCACATAAAAGGCGCCGATGCCAAGGCCGATCGCGATGATGAAGAGGTTGGTCGTCAGCGCGAAAGCGCCGATGACGCCGTCAAACGAGAAACTTGCATCAAGCACTTCCAGATAGATGAAAGCGCCAAGACCACCGCGATGGACCATGTCGATCTGTTCCTGCGTGGCGTCCAGCACCTCGCCTAGTCCCTCAACCGCCAGGAAGGTCAGAAGACCAAACAGGCCAGCAACGAGGAATGTGTGCGAATGAACAGCATCCAGTTGGTAGGAGAAGAACAAGATCAGCGCGACGGCAACGCCGATTTCAACGCCCTGCACGGACGCGAATTTCGACATGCGGCTTTCGATAGCCTTGATCCAGTGCACATCCTTCTCGACGTCGAAGAAATATTTCATACCGACCATCAGCAGGAACGTGCCGCCAAACGCAGCAATCCCGGTATGGGCTTCCGCGATCACACGGGCATATTCATTCGGCTGCCAGATGGCGAGTTTGAGCGCTGAAATCGGGTCCGTCCACATGGCCACCGCAACGATGGCCAGCGGGAAAATGATGCGCATGCCGAAAACGGCGATGATGATGCCCCATGTCAGGAAGCGATGCTGCCATTCGGGTGTCATGTCACGCAGAATGCGCGCATTCACGATGGCATTATCGAAGGAAAGCGAAATCTCAAGAACGCTCAGCACGGCGCAGATGATGAAAACGGAGACCATTCCCCCGAAAGTGCCGGTCATCTCGTATCCGAGCCAGACAGCAGCTGCGAGACCCACGACTGTGAAGATCATGGGCCATGTAAAATAGCGTAGGGTGGCCATTGCAAACCGTTTTATTGTTTTCACTAAAGACAGAGCCCTTCCCGACGCCGGTCAAAATCACGACGTCGTTCCCCGGATGGGCTATTGCCTTATGTAAGAGGCGTCAAATCGCCAAACAAGGGAAACAACGGCAAAATTTTGTTCATGTGGCGGAAAGACGCCGGACGCGAACGATCCCGCGATTTTACTTTTCATATTCTCAAATTCTTCAACAGGCCTATCTATAAAGTCTCGGGCGGAATCTCCCTGAAGCGGGGCAGCTTCAAACAATATCAAAGATCGATGAGGGCAATTGCACAATGGTGATTCCTGAAGAGCTCCAACGCCGGATAGAAAAAAGCCTCGCGGATGGCGGCTTTACACCGGCGGAAATGCTGCTGCGCCGCGCGCACCGTCTGGCTCTGGACAAGACAAACGGTTCGGGCGCAGCCGCTGATACGATGCTCAAGGAAGCCGGCTTGAGCATTCGCGCCGACGATCTTTCCGCAGTCATTGAAAAGAAACCGTGGCTTCTCGAAGTCATCCTTCAGGGTGTCAATCGCAAGCCCGGCGACACGGGCGATCATCACTAAACAAAAAGGCATAACAACGTTTTTAACGCGCTTTTCTTCGCCAGCCCCCGCCCTATATCGATCTCGGGGCGTTGCAACGCCGATCCGTTCCGATCCCGCATTGAAACGAACATCAGGGGCCATTCCATGCCGACATTGAAACGTTCTTTTGCTGCCACATGCACCGCATTGCTTGTGGCGGGCAGCATGATTGCTGCTCCTGTCGCCGAGGCATGCACGCGCCTCGTCTATCACGGTGCCAATGACCAGATCATCACGGCCCGTTCCATGGACTGGAAGGTCGACGTGGCGACCAATCTCTGGATTTTTCCACGCGGTATGAAACGCTCCGGTGAAGCCGGGCCGAATTCCGTGCAGTGGCAATCCAAATATGGCAGCGTCATCGCCTCCGGCTATGACATTTCAACCACGGACGGCCTCAATGAAGCGGGGCTTTCGGCAAGCGTGCTGTGGCTGGTGGAATCGGAATATCCGCCCTTCGATGAAAAGCATCCAAGCCTCAGCATCGCCGCCTGGACGCAATATGTCCTCGACAATTTCGCAACTGTCGATGAAGCGGTCAAAGCGCTGAGCGACAATCCGTTCAATGTCGTGACCGACAAGGTGCCAGGGGAAGATCGCCTCGCCACGCTACATCTGGCCATGTCGGATTCCAGCGGCGACAGCGCCATCATCGAATATATCGACGGCAAGCAGGTCATCCACCACGGCAAGCAATATCCGGTGATGACCAATTCGCCGACCTTTGACCAGCAGCTGGCGCTCAACGCCTATTGGAAGGATATCGGCGGCACCGTGATGCTGCCGGGCACCAACCGCGCCGCCGACCGCTTCGCCCGGGCTTCTTTCTACGTGAATGCCATTCCGAAAACGGAAGATCCGGTGAAAACCATCGCCAGCGTGTTCAGCGTGATTCGAAATGTCTCGGTGCCGTTCGGCATCAGCACGCCCGATCAGCCGAATATTTCATCGACCCGCTGGCGCACCGTGGCCGACCACAAGCGCAAGCTCTATTTCTTCGAATCCGCACTGACACCGAATACATTCTGGATCGACCTCAACAAGGTCGATTTTTCGCCCGAAACCGGCAAGGTGAAGAAGCTCGATCTCGGGCCCGACCAGACCAACACCTTCTCCGGCATGGCCAACGATCAGTTCAAGGAAACCGAACCGTTCAAGTTCCTCGGACTTTGATGGAACTCCAAGGCCCCGCCCAATGGCGGGGTCTTTCTTTACTGAGGCTCCGGTCAGCAGCCATCGACGCGCTGAAGCGATGCCGAAAGGCCGATCAGCGAGAATGTGTAGCGCGTCTGCGTGCCACGCGCTGAAACCGCCTGCACATTGACCGCCTTGCCTGCACGCATTGCCTTTATAATCCGCGTTTCATCGGCGACATTTTCCGCCCAGGCGCGATTGCCTTCACTGAAGAAAGGAAATGCTGTGCCATCCACCATGACATTCACGGCTTTGTCTGCCTTGAGATCATAGCCCATGACAAGCTGCGGGCTGTACTGTCCGCTCGACTTGGAAATAATGATGAAATTATCGCCGTGCCTGACATCTACGGGATGAAATTTAACCGGAACCGTCAAAGCATAGCATTTGTTACCGGGCAGATCAGTGTTCTGATAAACGCCCCAGTCCTTGAATTCTCCGATATAATTCGTCTTTGCCGTAGCCACGAGAGAACTCGCCACCAACCCTGCCAGTGCTAACGCAACGGTGGTTGCATTTTTCCTCATCGCCGAAAACCTCCATAATATTGCAAAATCACGCATGTTAAAAAATTATAACATTGCGTTACTATTTCCTTAACAAAGACCTAAAAATTTGTTGAAAATTTGAGAATAAGAATCCGCAATTCAAACAGGGCACAGCAGCGCGATATCAGCCCGGCAGACAGAACAATGGATATGATCGGGAAATGACGGGCGAAGCAGCACGAACGTGGTCGGCGCGCGGCTTTCGAAACACGAAAGCCGATCTGCAAGTCTTTGCTTTTAAAGGAAATGGTGGGCCCGGAGGTTGTGTAATTATCAAGCAATTTCTGTTAGTTAGATGCCCCGCACCCACCAATTCGCCCACTTTGATTTGATTTGATAATTTTATCGACACCCCGCACCAACCTTTCGCTCAAATCGAAGGGTTGAAACTTGCCAAGTTGGCAGATTTGAAAAGCGTCACGGTGACGGATTTGCGCTCCCCCGTTTTGGGGAACATGGCGGACAAGTTGTCCGTTGCGGGTCCAACCGCCGTTGGTGGATGAACAGTCTACCGAGGGCGAAGTGGGAATTTCCCATAATATGGGCCAGAACCATATTTGAATGCCGGATATTTCGGCATCTAAACGGTCGCCCAAACTGGCAGGGTCGCGACGTATTTCGTCGGAACCTCACATCGTACGAATTTCGTCTGATGATCTGCGTCTCCTTAACGGAGATGCAGATGCCCGTGAAGGTATCAACAATTCGGTGATACCTTTTTTCCGAAACTGGAAAAAACCCTTTCCTCCAGAATTGGAGAAAAGTCCGATGCGCCCAAATCTGGTCGCATTAGGTATGCCCAAATCTGGACACACCCCCTTTCGCTCAATTTTGGGCGGGTTGTCGAATTTATGCGTAGTTTTCGCGCAGGGGTGGTATATTGATTTCCTTGCACGCAATTAGGTGTGCTCGATCATTAAGATCGGAACAGATCATGCCCGTGCATATTGGCAAGATGCCGCAGGTAACAGTGGCTGTTCGTCCGCGCCACGATGACAACCACGCTGCTAGCAAACGTGAACTCAAGCGCGCGCAGCAGCAGATGGTCGTGACATCAAAAGATTGGACCAAGCTGGCGAATATCCTTCGGCGGGCACATGGCGGGTTTTCGCATACGCGATCACCACGCCGCGACCGTTGATTACCCTTTCGGTGCCATTCAAATCAGATTAAACGTTAGGATGCCACATGCCTGAGCGGATTATTCGTCCTCGCGAGGTCGGAGATTATCAAGATCGCGGTGCTGACTGCCAGGATGCAGTTGTTGATGATGTGATCGAATTGATTGAAAGTGCCAAAAAGGCTGGCTGGAGCGAGATGGAGGCAGCGGTAGCTGTCGGAATAATCGCCAGAAGGCTTGTCAGGGATCAAATGACCCTCGTCATAGATAACGAGCAAACGTGAGTTGCAGCATGGCAACTCCAGGTTTACTTTTCTGACCAAATGGGTAGAATTTAACTGTCCCTTTTGGGAGGGGACCAGTCGCTTAACCCCGCGCGGTTTTCGTTGCGGGGTTCTTTTTGTCATCTAAAAATTACATTTAGTAAAATAGCGGCCCTAGTCCTTCAGTCCAATCATTCCATTTCGGATATCGCTATCCGAGTTAATGGCGAAGGGGACCTTTCATGATCTGATGGCTTATGGGAGCGATTTTCACCGAAAAGATAAAACCAGAATGAGCACTAACGTCAGACTTTTTATTTAATAAAAGGTCGGATCGCTTCAGCAGCCGCTTAACCTTCACGTAAGTTTCATTTAGCAGCATGTAAACTGTGAATATTAAGCGGGGATAATTATCAGTGAGTGAAAACCGTAAGCGAGAGCGCCGTGGTCGCCCCAAGAACCCAATTGAAAAGGTCAGCATTTCGATAAGGCTGGAAGCCGAATTGGTGTTCAAAATGCAAGCATCAAACCCCAATTGGCGGGAGAATATCGCGGAACTGGTAAGGCGGGAATATCTAACGGAAACAGATTGAATAAGCGACCTTCTGGCCGCCCATTCTACAAGTGTTATAGATCAGTACGAAACGCAAAAAGCCAGAATTCGAGGGTGCCGGACTAATCCGACACCTTCGATATGGATTTCATTGACGCGGTTCATGTCACCTCATGCTTGCTCTACAAAAGCGACAAAGTTGACGATGCCGTGGCTGGTCAGCCCGTCGGGGTCACGCATCGTCATTGTCTGCCGGTGCGAAATCGAGACCAGCCGATTGTCTGGCAGTTCAATCTCGGCACCGAGAACGGCCCGTCTGACCAGATCACCAACCTGACGACATTCCGGGAAGCCAGGTGTTCGCGACCATACGTCTAGCTGCATCGTGATCTCGAAGCCGGTGATGCACTCCGCATCATCGCTCAATTCATCGAAGGAGCCGAATGAGACATATGGGAACTCCGACCCCTCCGGCACGGTGTCATAGACCCGGCCACCAATAACCGCCGACAACGCCGGATCGGTCCTGAGGCGGTCGTACAGAGCCTTTTGAAGCTCAAGGGATGGTGATGTCATGCCGCTACCTCGCTGACTGCCTTGGCTTGCTCGTAGCGCTCTTTCAGCCACGCCGGGTAACGTTCCGGCCCGTTCGGGTCGATCTGCTTGCCGATCTGATCTTCGGGCCACCTATGAGCGATCCACGATTGGCTGTGTCCCTGCTGAATGGCGGACATCTGAATAAATCCGCCAGCCATGTAATGACGATTGTCGCCCTCTCGTTCTTCCTCACCTTTGACAAAGGCGCTATCGGCACGGCAGGCGCAAACCAGCCGCATGAGAATGTCAGCTGTCTCTTCGTTCGGCAGTGGGGGCACCAGGTCAAACTCGTGCATCGTATCTGGCAGAAGGTTGCACCACGTCGCAGCGGGCAATGGTGCGCGCACGAACGGCTCTAATTTCATAGAGCGCCCATTACCCAAATGCACACTTGGCTTTTCGTAGCTGACCACGCGATAAGCCTCGTATGCCTGCCGTTCATCAGACCATCCGCCTATGACACATGAGACTTCGCTAATCGGGCCTCGGTGCCATTCGCCCCAGATGTCGGTGAAAAGCTTCCGATGAACTGTCTCGCAGAAGCCCGCTATGCCGTCCACCAGATCGTCAAAGCTGTTGATCTGCTGGTTGACTTCCCACCGCAAGGCAACGGCGAACGCGCCCGCGCCCGTCGCGCCAATGAAGCAGTCATATTCTGGCAGGAGGATGACTTTGGAGACGAAGCCGGATACCTCGCCAGTCTCGTAGGTGTAGCAAACGCCGTCTGACGCGACGAGAATGCCATCGGTGCCAACTGAGATAGCTAACGCGCTCATGCCTGCCCTCCTATCGCCAGAATACATTCAGCCCCAGCTTCACCGCCTGGCACGTATCCGCCTGTCGCGAAGTGGTCCAAGGACATGCCGTTGTTAATCGCCTCCAGAATGCCCCGGTTCTGTTTCGTCGCCTTGGCGTTCACAACGAACTCGCCATTGGAGAGCTTTGCAAAGATGCTGTCAGAGGTCGATGAACCGGGACCGCTTACGTGACCGCCGCCTGCCAGCCTCAAACCGGACCATGGGTCGGAACTGCCTCCACCGAATATGCTGCTGAAGATACTGCCGAACCCGCCACTGCCGCCGCCTCCGAATAGAGCATCCAAACCGGAATTCAGGAAACGGTCAGCCAGTCGGCCCAGAGCATCGGAAAGAACATCAGAAGCTTTTGCGCCACTGAGAAGGCCAGATACCAACGTACCGGCGAACTCACGGCCAGCATCATTGACTTCCTGAATAGCTGCCTGCTGCTTGTCGAAAGCCTCGGTTGCCTTGTAGTTTGCCTCTACGAGCTGCTCGATCTGGGCGCGCTCTGCTGCCGTGGCCGCTGCTCCTGCTTGGCGAAGAGCGGTCATCTTCTCCTTTTCCAGCGCCGATTTACCGACAAGAGAAGCTTCAAACTGAAGGTCTTTGATCAGATCGGTGACGGCCTTGCGTTCGCGCTCAGCGGCCTTAGCTGCCCGGTCACGCGCCTTTTCCTCATCTGACTTGCCTTTCTTCGTGGTGTCAGGCGGGATGTATGGCTTTACTGGCGGCTCGATTGTGATGGTGTCGAGTTTGACGGCGGTAAGCTCGTCCTTGCGGGCTTGCAGGCGGGCCATCTGCTCGTCTACGGCTTTTAGCTCTGTGGCAGCATCCTTGCCGACGACGCCGAGAACGCTATCTTCCCATCCACCTTTTTGAGCAAGAAGCTGTTCTCTTCGCTTGGTGAGCGTGTCCAATTCGGCATTGATGCCAGACAGCGTTTTGTTTTCCATACCCTGCCACGACGACAGGAAACCTTGCAGCGCGGTTGCTGCTTCCACGATAGCGCCTTTGACAGCCGTCCCCATCGTGGTCGCCAGACGGTTGAAAGCCTTGTCGATCTCATCAGCCTTCTTGATGAATTCAGCATCGAAGACAGCACCCATCTTTTCGGCTTCGTTGAGCGTGGCAGTGATGCCTTCGCGACCCTGCTCAATGAGGCGGGTGAACTGCTCGCCCCCTTGTCCTCCAAGTAACTCGTCAAATATCCGGACGCCTGCCGCTGTGTCCTTCAGTCTTCGTGTACGGTCGATGATTTCCAGCAATAGCGCTGAAGGGTCTTTCAGGCGCTGTTTTACTTCAGCGGGTGCCATGCCGATCTGAGCAAAGGCATCAGCGCCGCCGCCCTTGCCGGTCTTCGCATACTCATCACCACGAATAGATAATTCCTTAAAAGCATCGATCATGGCGTCAATGCCGATGCGGTTCTGATCCGCAACATAGCGCCACTTCTGGAAATCCTCGACTTTGATACCGGCTGTCTGAGCTTCGCGGCCTAGGTCAGCAAATGACTTTGTGACGGCCTGTACACTTGTGGCGAGACCAACCACGCCACCGGCAGCGATGCCCGCAAACAAGCCCTTGCCGAACTCGGACACGATGCCCTTCATCTTGGAGAAGCCACGGCTCAGCGAGCTTTCCATATTCTTCGCCGCCTTGTTGGTGCGGCGCTCCATGTTCCCCATTTCGCCGTCAAGCTGCTTGGCAAACTTCGCCATCTGCTTTTCGGCCTGGGCGACACGCATTTCCATGCGCGCATACAATGCGGGTTCATTGGCCATTGTTGAAATCCTTGACTGATTTGTTCATGGCGCGGCTGCGGCGGCTCGCGAACTTCTTCTTGAACAGGCGATAAGCGGGCCAGAAGAAGGGATTGGCTGCCATCTCCTGGGTGCCGAACTCTTGCGCCAGAGCGTAATCGAATGTGGCGCTCTGGCCGTCCTTGACGGGTCGCGTGGTGGCTTCGCCGCCAGCCCGCACAACCTGACCGCCTGTCTCGGTCTCGTAATGGCGGATGCTTGGTTTCAGATGTATGCCGTCCTTCGGATCGACCGGGGCCATGCTGCGCGACACACGCACCCATTCATCGGCGTTCTGCTCAATTGCCCGATTGGTCTCCTTGCGGACCTTTTCAGGCAATCGAAGCATACGCCGCTTAAATTCACCGCTCAGATACCAGCCTTTAGCCATGAGCTTCCCCCTGCGTTTCCGTGTCATCGAAATGCGCATCTTCGGGCGGAAGGCCGAATAAGCTGGCATAGAGCACCATGGAGGCGAGAACCGCATATGTGCCAACGCCGTTCACTCTGACTGCATCGTCAATGATGGTGGGCTGCTTGTCCTGCCGCTTCAGCAATCCGGAATTGTTGAATAGCTGCCATTGCATCGCGTCCATGCCCTCGGTGGGCTGCTTTCGGACGGCGAAATTCAAAACGTTGGTCACGTCATCCACTCGCCAGCCATTGTGCATTAGCCGCTGAAGCGTCGGAAAGGCGGGGCCGTGGTCCAGTTCGAAATATGGCAATGCATGGCGCTGGATACCGATATTGACCTGCTTGCCGTTGATCTTTGCGTCAACAGTTAACGCCTTGGCTGTTTCGGTGCTCATGTTAACTCTCCAAATTTAAATGGGGTGCCGCCGCCATCGTGGCGCGGTCAGAAACCCGGATTTTCAGGATCAAGCGAGCGGAGGGTTTTCCGGTCATTCCGCCTTTTCGCTTAACAATTTCGGTCCGAGGGAAAAAAATATGCGGATGCCTCGGGCGTGGGTACGCGCTCAAAGCCCGATTTAGGATCGAAATGGCCCCCCCGGTCATTGATAGGCCCTCATCTGATGGTCGAGACGCTGCTTTTCGCCGTCATGGCAAGTCTTGCAGAGACATTGCAGGTTCGTCTCATCCCAGAACTTGGTCTCACTGCCGCCATGTGGTTCGCGGTGATCGCAAACCAGCTTGGATGTGTCAGGCTCAAGCAGTCCGCACATCTGACAGGTGAACAGATCACGGGTGAGTATCTTCATGCGAAGCTTCTGCCACCGGGCGATGCGATACCACCGACGCCACGGCTCTACCTTCACGCGGTGCGCGTCTCGGCTCTTCTGACTACCAGGTGTAGGACCGAGGCGAGGCTTCATGGTCGAGACCAGTGGTTTCATCATCTTGAGCTTAGGTCTAGCCATCAGAAGGTCATCCCTTCAGTATTGCGCTTGACGACTTTGAAGATTGTCCGCTGCTCTTCCCTGGTGGGGACGCGTCCGAATATCTCGGTTGCGTGAGCATAGCATCGCAGGAAAAGCTCGGTCTCGTATCGGGCGCGGGTGCCGAACTCATCTTGAACTCGCTGGAGCGTATTCACAGCATCGTCACCGAATAGCTCAACAATCGGCGTGTTGAACGCGTCTGGCTTGTCGTCGGTACGGGCTTGCTGTTTCGCCGCTGCCTCATGTCGAGACAGGGCCATTTCCAGAGCCGCGATCTTCTCGCCTATGACTGCCAAGCTCTCATCGATGACTGGCTTGATCTGGGCCATGATGGCCGTGACGAATTCTTGTGCGTTCGTGGTCATGCTGATGCCCTTTCGGTCATTACAGATTTGCTTGTGATGGTTTTGGTGAGGGCGATCACATCGACCGATGACAACGCCACAGCGAGGGTGCGGGCGACGGCAATGGGATCAGCGCGGGGATGCTCTATCATCACCTCATCGCAGATTTCTGCGAGGTACTTCGCCATCTTCTGGTTGAGATGCCTTTCAAGATCGGCGCAAAGCTTCTTGTCGCTGGTGACCTTGCTCATCGCTCTTCCTCCCGATTGGCCTTGGCCTCAACGGCACTGAGGCGTTTCTCAACATCGGAAAGTGTCTCGTGAACCGCGTCAAAGGATCGATCAATGTAGCCCTTCACAGCATCGAATGCTTCATCAAAAGCCTTCTGAAAGGGCATCTTGTCGCCCAAACGTTCGCTGATCTTTCTCTCGATTGTATTCAGTACGGCCTCGGCCATGCGCTCGCCGCGCTTTTCCAATTCGTCATTGGTCATCACGCATCACGTCCTTTCTTCACCATCAGCATCCAGCCATCACATGAAGCCGGTGCCTCTGTTTCCTTGAGCGTCCGTACGGCTATCCATGCGCACCCGTTGAACGTCACCACGTCGCCCTTGGAATAGTCCTGTGCGCGCTGGTAAGCGCCTCGGTATTTGATGCCGCCTTCTTCCAGAGCATCCAGTCGCTTCTTCATCGCATCGAATGCGTCCATGACTTCGGCTAGAGCTTCATAGAAGACGCCAGTTTGGACGGATGACTTCAAAAGCTCCGGTGACGCGTTCTTGATTAGGTCTCTCAGGCTCATGGCCGATCCTCCGCAATTTCGTGAATGATCCCGTTCTCAAGGCACCAATCGATGGATGAAGGTTTTTCGTCGGATGCGATGGCCTTGATGATGGAAACGTCTATGCCGGTGCGCTGTGCGATCAGGGCGAACATGTCCGCGTCAATCGCCCTGAACTGATCAGCCTGACGCTGGAAATCACCGGCCTTCCACGATGTGACCGAGTATTCCCCACTTCGCGACTGATGGATGAGGAATGAGGCCGTCCGGCTGGCGATACGCCGATCTGCTGCCAATGCGATCAACAGGCCACCGCTTTCACAGCTACCGACGATATGAGCCGTCTTGCGTTCTGCGGGATGGTCGCGAAGCTGCTTGTGTAGCAACATCGCCGGAAAGCACTCGCCACCAGGGCAGTCGATAATCAGATCGATCGAATGGGCTGCCGGGGCAGATGCAAGCTTCTCAGCCGTGTCGCAGAACATCAGTTCGTCAATCGATCCCTTGATACTGATCTCGATATGACGGACGTAATCGCCCTTGGCGCGGTGACGCTCGGCAAGCTTCAGATTGCGCTGCTTCACGGCCTCGGTCGGCTCCAGGCTGATGCCATCGTCTGAAAACATGCTGATGATCATCGGCACCAACTCCGGGCAAGTTTCAGGGAGTTGTCGATAAGGCCGCGTGTGGCCTTGCTGCCGTTGATTGCTGGGTGATCGGGCGAGAGACCGGCCCGCAGAGCTTCACGATGGAAATCTTCGCCAGCTTTCAGAAGGGTATCCAGCGTCTCCACCGCTTCGAGGACCGCAGCGGCATATTCCTGATAAACCGGCTGGAGTTGCTGGTTGGCCGTCTGGACGTATTCGCGATGGAGGCTTTGGAAGGTGCCGCTTGTCTCGGTATCCTGATTGACGAGCTCGGCCAGATTGTCAGCAGCATCATCGATCTGGACCTGGCTGGGAATTGACCGAACGGTTACGCCTAGCTCGGCATTGCTGCGGCTCAACCGCATATCGGAAAGCTCACGCGCCGCTAGCGCTCTGGCGTTCCGGGTTGCCTCATAAGCCTGTCCTGCCTCGACAAGCTGGCGGGGCTTCTCTGGAAGGCGAAGAGCGCGGGTGAAGTATGCCGCGCCCTTCTGATCTTTGGTGTTTCGGGTCATGTTGGGTGCCTTGTTTGCCATTGCTGACAAATCTATCACCCTGCATCGTCACGACCCGTCACGCGTGACATAATCGCGGAAGGCGACTTCAAGAGCCTCCTTGACCCGCTCCGGATCGTCATCGTCCCATTCCTTCAGATGTCCGGTTTCGATGAGGAAATCTCTGACGGCCTCACCCGGAAGCGCGAGAGGGAATATCACATCCCCACGGCGTTGACGGGCGCGGCAATCACGCTGACGCTCCGCTGCCGTCCTGGTACGTCTATTCCGGTTACGTCTGGTCAATTCGCCCTCGCACGGATTAGACGCGCCTCTGTCGCTGCAAGTCCAGCTTCCAAGGCCGTCAGATTGAACAGCTTCATAAGCTCCGGAATAACGGGCCTCGGCTTATGGTGCTCCGGGATTGTCGCCAGCCATTTCGCTGCCTCGGTCACGCGGGGATTATTCTCGGTCATGCTGCGCCTTTTATCGGAAATTGGATGACATTCGACGGCGCAGCCCGCTCTTCGTCCGCCCATATTTTCCATGCCTTATAGGCGTCCGAAGGTTCTGGATATGGCGGATGGTCGGCTATGGTGGCTGACTTGCCGTAAGCCAATATCCATTCGGGGAGCGGCGGCAGGCCTTGATATTCAGCCCGGTGCTTAATCGATAATGCCGACGAAGGCTCATTTATATCGCGAGGAACAATGTGATCGGTGCGGAACCGAATGACATCGCGCATTGGTTCGGGATAAAGGTCTGCGTAGTGTCCGCCTCTCTGGACGCAAGCCAGCAGATCGGCAAAGGAAACGCCCTGCAACGCCAGGTCCACAGTGAATACATGATTTTGCTTTGCAGCCCTCGTTCGAAAATCCGCATACCCCGTTCGCGGATTAACCGACAAAGGGGTTCCCCATCCCCGGATGCGTTCATCCATGAACATCACGAAATCTATAGCTTCATCTTCGGTCATTTCACGTCCTTTCTGACCATTTAGGCATAGCTTCCGCCCTTTCCGCCTTGAAGTATGGGAAACAATCCCACTCCAAGCCCCTGACTATGGGGAGTGCCTAAGCACCGCGTACTAAGTGATCCTTTTCCCTCCGCAGAGAGACCGAGGCATTGTCCCTACCTCGTCCGCCAGTGGATTTTTTCGGCTCCACCACGATCAGTAATGGTCAGGTCGTCATCCCGATGACATCAACCAATCGTTCTCAACCGTTCCGGGGGATGCCCGGCTTCAAGGCAGCGGATGGAATGGGCACACCAGAGCCGCGTTTGTTTTGTTCCGCAGATTTGCTTGGGCTGCGGCAGGCCCGATGATCTTCATCAGCACCGATTTGGCGACAGGCAGGGTCAAGATCGTGAAAGACCGCCCGTTTGTTACATCTCTGCATTTTTGCCACCGGGAACCTCCGAGCAGACATGGTTCGAATGCAGGCTGTAGAATTAGAAACTTCGCTTCCTAATCGTTACGGTTGCGAAATATTCTTGGAGTTGGTATATTCAGATTGAAACCGCCGCAGAGGTTTCCCCATCCAGCGCCGCTTCCTGTCTCGTCAACAGGGGCGGCGTTTCTGTTAGGCAGTTTCGAGCGGATAGAGGTCTGGCCGGAGTTCTGACCGGCTAATGCCGGTGGCCTTTTCGACCGCGATAACTCTTCCGGCTGGTACAGACTTCCACTGGCTGACTGCTTGCGGCGTAACGCCGATCTGCTCGGCAAGCTTCTTTGAACGGCCCAAGGCCTTTTTTGCTTTCTCTAATGGTGTCATGGCTCCAATCCGGTTGAACGACTGGATCATATTAAGCATGGCTTTACCATTAATTCAAGTGCTGCTTGATTGTTTACCTCAAGAGTTCCTTTATGTTTTCAAGAAAAGGAGCAAGCGATGACCATTGGCCGAGATATCCGCCTTGCACGAAAGCGGAGCAATAAGACGCAACAAGATGTTGCCGATCACTTGGGGGTCAGCGTTCAGGCAATCTCCCAATGGGAAAATGACAAGACACTACCGAACACCAAGAACTTGTTGGACCTATCCCAGTATCTGGGGATGTCGGTCCAGACACCCCAGCAACTCCTAGATATGGTCCCGCTGACTAATAGGACGCAATCTTATGTGGTCGCACCGCTAGTCGAGTGGAATGAGACAGACACTTGGCATCTATATAATCGCGACTTTGCAATTGATGATTTTACAGACGAGCAAGAGTATAAATACGCCACGGATCATTTCACCGTAAATTGGAAGCCGGTGGGCGAGATTTACGCGCTGCGTGTCGACAGTTCGCTGTATGTGCCTAGCCTCGCCAAGGGGGACGTCATAATCATTGATACGGGTCGAGCACCTGAGAATGGTGACATAGTGGTGGCAGAGGTCGAGCAGAGAAAGATAGCAATTCTAGGGATATACAAGCACTTGGGGGTGGATGAGAACCGCGCACCGATCATCATGATTGAACGCCCAGAACGAAGTATCGCTTCTGTTGTCTTCGATAAGGAAACGCCTGGGCACGTCATTGGCGTTGTGCGCGAACAGCGGAGATTTTATCGCGTCTCTTAAGTACGGTGAGTTTTTTGTAAAGCACCACTTGATATAAAAACTAAAGTATGGCTTTATATCTCCACGGGCGATTTGCCTGATGGAGAAACACATGTCACTGAAAGACGCTTTGAAAGACCACATCCGAATTGCTGACCTGAAAGGGTTCGCTGGCGACGGTGATCAACTGTGCGATTATCTGATCGGAAGAGAGCCTGAGGCTACACGTGATGATGTTGCGGAAGCTCTCCTAGAGCTTGCCAATGAACGACAGTCAGAAGGCGAGTACTATAACCTTCAAGCTGAATTCCTACGTGCGCTTCAAAAGTTCCGCTCGACCTTGGCCGAAGGCGCTGACTTGCAAAAAGCTGTACTGGAGCGGTATCAGGCTGGTGACGCTCAAGCTATCGAACTCGTTGCCCTCATGGAGCAAGTGCAGATTGCAGAGGATGCCTTCGTCGCGGCAGGCGGTGCAGCATGACAGTCGATCACCCCGCTTTCGGCATCCCGGTTAATCCGGGACGCCTCGCCCCTGTGGTCCGAAAGGTCGTTGCCTTGGGCTTGGCGCTTTCCGCTGACGACGATCTGAGCATAGCGCTCGGCAATGGCGGTCGCGTTCCAGAATATGATGCGCTGACGCCTGATGATCAGGATTTCGTCCTCTATGCGGCGCTTGCCACGATCAACCAATACAACGTTGCCGATCTGATCGACGGGATTGTCGAGGATTGGATCAAGGACGGCGCACCGCTCTAAGCGCCTATTTCAAACAATTCGGAGAACAGCAATGCCGACACAATCAAGTCAGGCAACCGCCGAAGGTATGCCTATTGACCGCGCACAGCGGATTAAGAATACCGCCGAACAACTCGCCAAGAGCGTGAAGGCCGGGAACGTCAATCCAGATTATGATTTCACCAATCATGACGCGATCTGGCAGTGTATGCGCCTGCGCAGCGGCGTGAAGCTTACCCAAGAGGAGGCGGTTGCGGCGTTCAATGCTGCGATGGGCATCGCTGCAACAGAACATCCAGAGCAGCGCATTCGGCGGCTCGCCAAGGAGATTTCAGCGACACTGAATGATGTTGATGATTATCAGGTTATCATCATCTATCCATCCGCTGCGGCAGATTATCCCGTTCAGGTTTGCCTCGATGGAGAGTTTTCCGATCTGCTTCAAGCAGTCGTCACGTTGCGGAAGGAACAGCGGGAAGGAGCGAAACATGCCTAGTCCCGCTGTTAACCGCTACCGCCGCCTCATGCTGGAACGTTGGATAGAGGACGCAATCGCTCTTCTCGATACCATGGATGGTGATCCTGATTTCGAGGATGACCGCGAATACGAGGAGGAGCGCGAAATCGATGCTGCTGAAATGGGCATCGCTGACGTTGATGCTATTGCCGAGTATTTCCCCGGCTTCGCATACGGGAGTGTTCTGTAATGATGCTCTTCTATTCATTCCGCAACCGCTGCTGGCAGTGGCTGGCGCTGTGGGCCTGCAAGCAAGCTGACCGTTCCTATGAGGACTTCCTTCGGAGGTACGACCGATGACAAAAAGAGCCGCAATCAAGCAGGCCGATCTTCGGCGCATGGCAACTATCGCCAAGCGGGAGCGCGTAAAAGTTGAGGTCGAGATAGGCGACCGGACTTATCGCGTCAGTCCTGACGACGATGACCAATCCAACAAACAGACTGTTCAACCTCAAATTATTCGGCTTTAGTGAACGTCATGCCCAAGAAGCTGCCAAAGCACGTTGTCAAAGAAGTGTCGCGCCACGGTACGGTTAAACTGTACTTCCGGCGCGGCAAGGGCGCTCGTGTGCGGCTCCCAGCCGATCCCGATAGCGCTGAATTTGACTTAGCTTACGCGAAAGCGTTGGCTGGCGTTCAATTACGCCCACGAGCGCCAGAAGCCCCCGCGCAGTCTTTGCGGTGGCTTGTTGACCGATATAGGGAAAGCGCAAAGTGGAAAAGCTATTCTGCGGCTACGAGACGGCAGCAGGAAAACTTCTTCAAGGATGCGCTGGATAAATCGCAGAACGCCGATTTCCGGCTCATAGACAAGCGTTCCATCATTGCGGCCATTGATGCCCGTGCCGACCGTCCGGCGCTCGCAAACAACTTCCTGAAGGCGATGAAGGCCCTTTTTACCTGGGCGAAGCTAAACGACCATGTTGCCGTCAATCCCACCGATGATGTTGAGCGCGTCCGTTATAGATCCGAAGGCTTTAAAGCTTGGTCAATAGCTGATTATCAAAAGTTCTGTGAACGGTGGCCCATAGGCACCAAGCCCCGCCTTGCCTGTGAACTGTTAATTCATTCCGGCCTTCGGCGCTCTGACATCGTGCATGCCGGTCGCCAGCATATGGCAGGAAACATATTCACGATGCGCACCGAAAAGACCGGGGCCGTCATCACCGTTGAGTTCCCGCAATCCCTCATGTCCGTAATCGAGAATACGCCAACGGGTGATTTGGCATTTCTCGTTACCGAGTATGGCAAGCCGTTTGTGAAAGAAGGGTTCGGGAATTGGTTCGGTGAGAAGTGCCGCGAAGCTGGCCTCCCCCTGAATGCTCACGGGCTTCGCAAACTGTCTGCAACCCTTGCAGCCAACGCCGGAGCCGGTGCGCACGAGCTAATGGCTCAGTACGGCTGGACCAATCTGAAGCAGGCAGAGATTTACACCAAAAATGCTGACAGGGCACGGTTAGGCATCAGGTCATCAAGGCGGGTTTCCGAACAAATAGAGGACGAAAAATCCCGCACCCAAATCCCAGATGCCCCGCACCGCAATAAAAAACAGTGACTTATAATAAGAATGGTGGGCCCGGAGGGACTCGAACCCCCAACCAAGCGGTTATGAGCCGCCGGCTCTAACCAATTGAGCTACAGGCCCCACGCAACACTGCACGTACCCTAAAGAAACGGAAGATACAACTGTCAAATCTGCCAGTCGCCCTAATGCGCACATATTCGATTGCGATGGATGGCGTCAGCAAGCCACGATGGTCAGGATTTGAAGCCCCCGGTTGCATTAAAGGGGCATTTCCATTCTTATATCATGGCGACGCGCATGAGAGGGAACTTAAGAAACAAACGATTTCAACGATAAAGCGAACCGATAACCCGGATTGCTTTCAATAAGCTGCCTCAACATTCTCTACAGGAGATTTCATGAAAAACCGCGCTACCACGCTCATAGCAGCCTCTTTTTCGGCAATCATGCTCGCAGGCGCTCTCGCCCTGCCCGCCGCAGCCCAGGAGAACCAGATGTCGAGACAGCCTGCGCGCATTGCCGTGACCGGTGAAGGCACCACGACAGCCGCACCTGACATGGCGATTCTCAATCTCACCGTTCTGCGCGAAGCCCAGACGGCCCGCGAGGCGATGACCGCCAATAACGAAGCCATGGCCAAAGTTCTCGACGCCATGAAAAAAGCCGGCATCGAAGGGCGCGACCTCCAGACCGGCGGCATCAATATCCAGCCGCGCTATGTTTTCCCTGACGACAAGAACGGCCTCAAGGAACCGAGCATCACAAGCTATGCGGTCACCAACAGCCTCACCGTGCGCGTCCGTGATCTTGCCAAGGTCGGCGAAGTACTCGACCAGTCCATTACACTCGGCGTCAATCAGGGCGGAGATCTGAGCTTCGTCAACGACAATCCGGCTGCAACCATCAACGAAGCGCGCAAGCGCGCCGTGGCCGACGCTGCCGCCAAGGCTAAGACGCTTGCCGATGCCGCAGGCGTCGGTCTCGGCCGTGTCATCGAAATCACCGAACAGGGCCGTCCGCCCATGCCGATGCCAATCGCCCGCGGCCAGTTCAAGACCATGGCTGCCGCCGCTCCGGAAGATGCCGTTCCGGTCGCAGCTGGCGAAAACAGCTTCAATGTTTCGGTCAATGTCGTCTACGAGATCAAGCAATAACGACAGTTTCGGCCAACAAAAAAGGGGCGCCAGGCGCCCCTTTTCTTTTATCTTTACATCACATTAGCGGATGATCGGACAGCCGCGCGCATTGGCGAATACAACGCCGCTCGGACGGCCATGGCGGAAGCCGCGCACCTGCACGGATTTGCCGCGATAAGCGACGCGCGCATTGCGAATGCCCATGCGATGCGCCTTCATCTTGGCGGTTTCAACAGAGCAGGCAGGGCCGCGATAGGCCGGACGTCCATGATGCGGACGACCGCGATAATCGACATTGATAACTGCGCCATGGGCGGCAGTGCTGACAGCCGGTGTTGTCATTGCAGGCGCGGCATTCGCCGATGCGCCAGCCGAAAAGACGGCGGCAAGACCGAGTGCAGCGGTAACGGCAAACGACTTGAGCGAAATAGCGGACATTTTGAACCTCTTCCAATTGAGTGTCAGGCCCTCCGCCTGAGACACCCGATAATTAGAACGAGGAAGATGAACGAAACGAAAAGCCTCCGTTCATCTGACATTCAGTTAAGACGAGAGAGACGGATAAGGCAGGAAACCACTGGTAAAACCCATTCAAATTCAAAGAATTAAGAGAACAGAAAAGTGCTGCCTGCCCTCTATTAAATTTAAGCAATGTTATAAAGAATGCGCATTCAATCGGGCATGACCATATGATCGAGATAATCCTCGTCATCTTCCATGTCATGATCGAAGGCGGTTACCTTGCCGCGCACCGAAACGCCCGCCTCATGCACAGTGTCCCGCGAGCCGGAAACCAGCGGATGCCACCAGTAAAGGTCGGAGCCTTCCGCAACGAGACGATAAGCGCAGGTCACCGGCAACCAGTCCACTTCATCGACGATTTCCGGCGTCAGGAATACGCAATCCGGCACGGTGGCCCTGCGGTTTGGATAATCGCGGCACTGGCAGGTTTCAGCATTGAGCAAAGTGCAGGCCACGCTCGTCCAGTAAATCTCGTTGGTGTCGTCGTCCTGCAATTTATGCAGGCAGCACTGGCCACAACCGTCGCACAGGCTTTCCCACTCGCTGCGGGTCAGCTGATTGAGCTTTTTGGTTTTCCAGAATGGTTTGTCGGTCATGTCTGAGCCTATATCGGAAATATGTCGGGAATAGCGTGGACAAATCGCCGCCCTGACTGGAGCTGATGCGTACGGCTAATTGACTATTGAAAGCCCGGCCTGCCTGGGCTAAGTCAGAAGCATCATTCCCATGATCGTAAGCGTCTAACGTCAGGCAACGCATCAACCGACCGGAAACGGCCGCCGATGCACTGACGTTGTGTTCCGTTTTCCGCTCTGAATTCCAGGTACTATCATGCCAAATTCTGACACGCCGCGTCGCAGGAAACTGCCAGCGCATTATGCGTCTTTCGTCATGCCGCTCATTCTTTCGATGCTGATGACACTGGTGGTCTCGCTGATCGCAACCGCGAAAAGCCTCGGCCTCACCCATCCCGATCTCGCATCCAACTGGATGAGTTCATGGGTGGTTTCGTGGATCGTGGCTTTCCCGGTTCTGCTGATGCTTCTGCCGATTGTGCGCAAAATGGTTGCCTTTGTGTGCCATCCAGATTGATCCGATCATCGGGACAGTCTCAATAAAAAGCGCCGCGCATGGGTCCATGCGCGGCGCTTTCATTTGCAATCGTGACGATCAGCGGAAGATATGCTCGCCCTGCTCGTCAACGATCTGGCGACCCTTGTTCAGCGCAATGCTGGCGGCATCCTCGATGCCGGGGCAACGATCAGCGCGAACGAAGCGATATTCCTTCAATTCACCATTGATCGTTTTGGAAATCACACCGCACACCTGATACTGACCGCCTTCGCTGTAAGGCGTGGCGACGATCAGAAAATCCTTGTGCTCGGTACGACCGGCCTCTTTCGGCTCCGCTGATTTCTCAGCGGCTTCACCACCGCCGCCGAACAGACGCTTCAGGAACGACATGGTTTCCTCCCGTTTTAAGAATCGAGGAACGAACGCAGCTTGCGCGAACGGCTCGGATGCTTGAGCTTGCGCAGCGCCTTCGCTTCGATCTGACGGATACGTTCACGGGTAACCGAGAACTGCTGGCCGACTTCTTCGAGCGTGTGGTCGGTGTTCATACCAATACCGAAACGCATACGCAGAACGCGCTCTTCACGCGGCGTCAGCGAAGCGAGAACACGGGTCGTCGTATCGCGCAGGTTCGCCTGAATGGCGGCGTCGATCGGCAGAAGCGCGTTCTTGTCCTCGATGAAATCGCCCAGATGTGAATCTTCCTCGTCGCCGACTGGCGTTTCGAGAGAGATCGGCTCCTTGGCGATCTTCAGCACCTTGCGCACTTTTTCGAGCGGCATGGCAAGCTTTTCGGCCAGTTCTTCCGGCGTCGGCTCACGACCGATTTCGTGCAGCATCTGGCGCGACGTGCGGACGATCTTGTTGATCGTTTCGATCATGTGCACCGGAATACGGATGGTGCGCGCCTGATCGGCAATCGAACGGGTGATCGCCTGACGAATCCACCAGGTCGCATAGGTCGAGAACTTGTAACCGCGACGGTATTCGAACTTGTCGACCGCTTTCATCAGGCCGATATTGCCTTCCTGAATGAGATCGAGGAACTGGAGACCACGGTTCGTGTACTTCTTGGCAATGGAAATCACGAGACGCAGATTGGCCTCGACCATTTCCTTCTTGGCGATGCTGGCTTCGCGTTCGCCCTTCTGTACCTGATTGACGATGCGGCGGAATTCGCCGATCGAAATCGCGGTTTCAGTGGCGAGGTTCTGAATTTCGCTGCGCAGACGGGCAATCGTACCCACTTCCTTGGCGGCAAAATCCTTCCAGCCGCGAGCCGATAGCAGACCGACGCGCTCAACCCAGTTCGGATCGAGTTCGTGGCCCTGATATTCCTTCAGGAACTCATCGCGACGCACGCCGAAGGATTCAGCCAGACGCAGAAGCTTGCCTTCGTTCTGAACCAGACGCTTATTGATATCGTAGAGCTGTTCGACGAGCTGTTCGATACGATTCTGGTTGAGAGAGAGCGACTTCACGGCGGTGATCAGCTCGTCTTTCAGTTCCTTGTAGCGGCGCTCCTGGCTGGAGGAGAGTTCGCCGGTCGCGGCCAGACGGCCTTCAACCTGCTGGTCCTGCAGCTTGCGCAGCTTCTTGTAGGTATCGGCGATGAGGTCGAGCGTTTCCATGACCTGCGGACGCAGTTCGGCTTCCATGGCCGCCAGCGACAGGTTGGCTTCGTCTTCGTCCTCTTCTTCCTCTTCCGCTGGCATGTCGCCGCCGACATTGGTGATGTCGTCGTCGTCACGCGAACGGCGCACAGGCTTGTCGTCGCGCGGGCGTTCTTCTTCCACACGCTCGATCACCGGCGCCTGCTTGGCTTCCGGACCGGCATAGGTGGTTTCAAGGTCGATGATTTCGCGCAGGAGAATGTTGGATTCATTCAACTGATCGCGCCAGATGATGATGGCCTGGAAAGTCAGCGGGCTTTCGCACAGCCCGGCAATCATCGTTTCGCGACCGGCTTCGATGCGCTTTGCGATGGCGATTTCGCCTTCGCGCGACAGAAGCTCCACCGAACCCATTTCGCGCAGATACATGCGCACGGGGTCGTCGGTGCGGTCCGTCGGCTCTTTCTTGGTCGTCGTGGTGGCAACGGCAGTGCCGCCGGCTTCGACCAGATCGCCGCCTTCTTCCGCGTCGTCGTCGTTGTTATTTTCTTCGCGATCGTTGTCTTGCTCGTCGTCTTCAACGACGTTGATGCCCATGTCGGAAAGCATGGCCATGGTATCTTCGATCTGCTCCGACGTCACTTCCTCGGAAGGAAGAACGGCGTTCAGCTCGTCCATGGTCACATAGCCACGCTTCTTCGCGACCTTGATCATCTTCTTGACAGCATCGTCAGAAAGGTCGAGAAGCGGACCGTCGGCAGCACCTTCGCGCTCGACTTCGGCTTCTTCGTTTTCCTTAACCTTCGTTGCCATATGTTCTTCTCCAGGCGACCCCGGTCGCTTTTAAGATATATAGAGTGTCCGAACGGTTTTGCGAGCCTGCAAGCCGCCGGTTGATTCTGCGAGTAGCTGATTTGCCGTTAATGGCGGATTAACCCTGCCCTCGGTATCAGGCTCCATCGTGATCGATTTTCTGTGGGCAGAGCCGGTGACATCACGTCATCGCAACGGTTTTTTGCCCTTGTTCCGCATCCCGCTTCCCACGGAGCAGAGGTATCGGAACATCATCGGTATCCGTTCTATCCTTGTTCGAACTGTCGTGATTCCGTCATTTACGCCATTCGTCAAGAGCGACTCACCTGATTCGCCCTCAAAAAGCGAATCATTTGTTGTCGCGGCCCATCCGCGGGCTAGAACTGTTCCGGTTAAAACGGAATCGTGAAACCGCTCTATCTTTTTGTTTTTACGCATTATCCTACGCAAAACCGCTACGCACTTTTGCTGGAAATGCTCTAATTAGAGCGCTATTGGCCGTCCGCAACCCCTTATTCCCGGTACTTTCCCATAAAGTGATTCGGGCAATCCGAATCAGAAACCGCCGGGAGAGCGTCCGGACGACAGACCGAAACCGTCGATCAGGGCTTCGGTCGCATCTGCCTTTAAAATCTGATTTTGTATATCGATGAGGCGCGCATAAAGTTCGCCCGTCTCATCGGTTTCCAGTGCGGCCTCCACGGCTCGCAGCTCCTTATGTAGTGTGCGGGCGCGCTGATGCAAGTGAAGCGCCTGCCGCAAAGCTTCCCGCGCATCGTCTTCCGCCGCAAGCGCGGATGCGGTCCAGAGCCTTGCGCCCTTCACCGCCTGTTCCAGCGTTTCGATCAGATCGCGATGCCCGGCGCCGACCAGCGCGTGACGCATGGCCAGACCATCGTCCACATGGTCGGAGGCCAGAACGTCGAGCATGGCCAGATGCAGCGTCTTCAACGCATCATGCGCCAGATCAAGCCCGGCAATCGTTTCGAAATCTTCTTCGATCAGGCGCGGATGGTTCATCAGCGTCAGTACGATTGCCGTTTCCCGCAGCGGCGCATGGGTGCCCGCACCGGGACGCCCGCCTTTGACCAGCGTGGAACGAACAAGGCTGTCGGAGATCGTCAATCGCCCGCCGCCGCCCATGCCAGGGGCGCCACGTCCGCGCCCATTGTCGTTGCGGCGGTTGAACGACCCATTGCGCTGGCCGCCCTGCTGCCGCCCCTGCCCGAAGAATGCCTGGGCGCGTTCGCGCATATCCTGACCGTAATGGCGGCGAATATCCTCATTGGCGATGCGGCTGGTGATCTCGCGCAAACGCGCTTCCAGTTCGGCGCGCTTTTCCGGCGTGTCGAACACGCCGCCCACGGTTTCGCGGGTCCAGATCATGTCGACCAGCGGCTTGGCGTCACGCAGCACGGCCTGAAACGCCGCCGGACCTTCCGCCTTGACCAGATCGTCCGGGTCCTGTCCTTCCGGCAACAGCGCAAAGCGCAGCGACTTGCCCGGCTGCAAGGTCGGCAGACCAAGATCGGCGGCGCGATAGGCAGCGCGAAGCCCCGCACCGTCACCATCGAAGCAAAGCACCGGTTCCGGGCTGATGCGCCAGAGAAGTTCGAGCTGTTCTTCGGTCAGCGCCGTACCGAGCGGCGCCACGACGTGGTGGAAACCCGCCTGCGCCAGCGCGATCACATCCATATAGCCTTCGACGGCGATGATCGGCTTGGCCGGTTCGCCATTTTGTGGCTGGCAGGCCTTGCGTGCGCGCAGACCGTTATAAAGCACCCGCCCCTTGTGGAAGAGTTCGGTTTCCGGCGAGTTCAGATATTTGGCAGGCGCATCGGCAGAAAGTGCGCGGCCGCCGAATGCGATGATGCGTCCGCGCAAATCCTCGATGGGAAACATCACGCGGTCGCGGAAGCGGTCATAGGAAACGGCAATACCCTCGCCATGCACCACGAGGCCGCAAGCCTCGATCTGATCGCGCGATACGCCCTTGCCCGCCAGAAACTCTTTCAGGGCATTGCGCGATTCCGGCGCATAGCCCATGCGGAACGCCTGCTGCGTCGCGCTGGAAAGGCCACGGTCGCGCAGATAGGCGCGCGCCTTGGCACCGGCAGCACTCTGTAGCTGCGCCTCGAAAAACTGCGCCGCCAGTTCCATGACGTCATAAAGCGTTGCGCGCTCAGCCTCACGCTTTTCCATTTCAGGATCGCGCGCAGGCATGGGCACCCCCGCCATATCGGCCACGCGCTCCACGGCTTCTGGAAAACTCAAGCCTTCCAGTTCGGTCAGAAACTTGAAGTGATCGCCAGTCACGCCGCAGCCGAAACAGTGGTAACGTCCCTTGCGGTCTTCGCAGTGGAAGCTCGGCGTGTTTTCGCCATGGAACGGACAACAGGCCCAGAAATCGCCCTTCGGCGGATTGCTCTTTTTGCGGTCGAACGAAACCCGTGCTCCGATCAGCGTCGAGATCGGCACACGATCTCTGATCTCATCGAGAAAGGAGGGTGGGAAACGCATTACAGATTTCACTTTCAGCTCGGCCCGACAGCGGGCGTGTCTTCCATAGAGTATATAGGCGCGCAGGCTCTGACAGTCCATCGCGCGCGCATAACCCTCCCCGCTAATCACAGTCTTCTGCCCAGACTGTTTGACAACCTGTTCGACGAGCCTGCTCACGGTCACGCAACTGTCACAAAACTGTCATATAACTTTTACATTCAGCGTAAGCCGGTTGATTTTATGCGCGAATAAGCCCATATCTCTTGGATATTTAATTAGCCGGAACACAATTTCTTCGTTTTATGAGATAATTCTAGCTTTCAACGTCAACCGCCAACCGAAGGGATTTCGCCGTGAACGGTTCTTTGGTCCTTTTGCATCTTGCCGGCGCTGTCGCCCTTCTTTTGTGGGCCACCCGCATGGTGCGAACCGGGGTAGAGCGCGCTTATGGCGACCGTCTGCGCAGACGCCTGCGCAACCAGATGCAGAACCCGCTTTTGTCGGTCGCCTTTGGTCTGGTGCTTGCGGTTGCGCTGCAAAGCTCGACGGCGGTGACACTTCTGGTCGGTTCCTTCGTGGGATCTGGCTTCGTCAGCGGCGTTGCGGGACTGATGGCGGTGCGCGGCGGCGAACTCGGCTCGGCGCTGGTCGTCAAGATTTTGAGCTATGACCTGACCATTCTCGTTCCGCTCTGCCTTGTGATAGGCACCGGCATTTTCATGACCACCGAGCGCCGCGACTGGCGGCAGATCGGGCGCATTCTGGTCGGCATCGGCCTTCTGATCATGTCGCTGGAAATGACCGGGCAAGCGACCGAGCCCCTGCGTCAGAGCGAGCTTCTGCCAGTGATCGTCGATTATCTGTCGAGCGATCCGATCACCACCTATCTGCTGGCCGCACTGATGACATGGCTGTTCCATTCCAGCGTCGCAGCCGTCATCCTGCTGACCACCTTCGCATCGCGCGGCCTCATCGATCCGGAACTGGCCGTGGTCATGGTGCTGGGCGTCAATCTCGGTTCCTCGATCATCGCGCCGATCCTCACCCGCAATGCTCCGCCGGAAACCCGCGTGGTGCCACTCGGTAATCTTCTGATGCGCGGTGCAGGCTCGCTGGTGATGCTGGTGCTTTACGAGACTTTCAAGCCGTCGATTGCCTTTCTTGGCGCTGATCCGGTGTCGCAGGTGGTCAACGCGCATATCCTGTTCAACGTGATTGTCATGGTGGCGGGTATCCCGCTCTCCGGGCTGGTTCTGCGCACCACAGAAGCGCTCGTTCGCCTCAATGCGGATAAGACCGCACCGGCGCAGCCGCTGGAAATGGAAGAATATAGCGCCCTCGACACAAGCGTACTCGACCGCCCATCGCAGGCGCTGGCCAACGCCACCCGCGAAGTCGTCGGCGTCTGCGATACCGTCGAGGTGATGCTGCGCCGCATCATCGATCTCTACGAAAAGCCGGATCAGGCCCGCATCAACGAACTCGCCGCCCTCGACGATCGCGTGGACAAGAAACATGCCGCGATCAAGCTTTATCTGACGCGGCTTGCCTCGCATGATCTCAACGAGTTTGAGGCGCTTCGGATGCAGGAACTGCTCGGCGCCTGCGTGAAGCTCGAACAGGTGGGCGACATCATCGTGCGCAACATGCTGGCGCAGGTGCAAAAGAAGATGGACCACAAGCTGGAATTCACCGAGGAAGGCTGGGAAGAACTCAGCCACTTCCACGCCATGGTACTGGCCAATGCGCATCTGGCGTTCAACGTGGTCGTCTCACGTGACGGGCGCACGGCGCGCCAGCTCGTTCAGGAAAAGGATCGGCTGCGCGAACTGGAAAAGCAGACCAGCCTGCGCCACTTCTCGCGTCTGCGCGAAGGCTCAACCCGCAGCATCGAGACCAGCACAATCCATCTCGATACCATCCGCGACCTGAAGCAGATCAATTCGCTGCTGGCTTCCATGGCCTATCCGGTGCTGGAAGAACAGGGCCTCCTGAGCGAAACGCGGCTCAAGACCGCCAAGCAGGGCTAACGCCGTTAAAACGCAATATCGGCGGCGTTGGCCGTGCGTCCGCGGGTGCTTCCTGCCCGGAACCCGTTAAGCGTTTCATTATGATGCGCCACGATATCGGCGAACTGCAAGCTCGCCGTATCGCCCGTCGTGTGCCCGTCGGCAATCAATGTCACATCATAGCCGAGCGAGATCGCGTGACGAACCGCTGTATCAACGCAATATTCGGTCTGGCAACCGCCGATGACCAGATGCGTTATCGCCAACGCACGCAGCCGGTCCTGAAGCTCTGTTTCGTGGAATGAATCGCAGCTAGTCTTTTCAACCACGATGTCGTTGGTCAGCGGCGCCAGTTCGGTCCGGATTGCCCAACCCGGCGTACCTTTTTCAAGCACGTCGCCCGGCCCGCCGTCATGCTGCACGAGAATCACGGGAATGCCCGCAGAACGCGCCCGCGCTTTCACGTCGCTCAATCGGGCGACAACTTCCTCCAGCGCGCGATCAATCACAGGCTGACGCTCAGGCGTACCCATCCCGGCTACAATATCGTTTTGGACATCAATGATAAGCAGAGCGGTGGCCATTACAAACAATCTCGCTGACTGATTTCGATTGCGCCCGCATAACATCCAGATAGCGCGAACAACAAGAAGGCCCCGCTTTGAACGGGGCCTTCTTGTTGTAGTATCAGAACAGCTTTCTACTGCAAAAGCGATTTCACCAGTGCGCTTGCCTTGGTGAAGTCCATCTGGCCTGCATAGCGTTCCTTGAGGATCGCCATGCACTTGCCCATGTCGCGCAGCCCCTGCGCGCCGATTTCGGCGATAACGTCCTCGCAAGCCTTCTTCACTTCTTCCTCGGTCATCTGCTGCGGCAGAAACTCGGAGATAATGACGATTTCCTCACGCTCGGCTTCCGCCAGCTCAATGCGGCTGCCTTCTTCATAGATGCGCGCCGATTCTTCGCGCTGCTTGACCATCTTGCCGAGAATACCCAGCAATTCCTCATCGCCGACCGGGTCCTTGCCGGCGGAACGGTTGGCGATATCGCGGTCCTTCACGGCGGCCAGGATGAGGCGCAGCGTCGATGTGCGGCGCTTTTCATGCGCCTTGAGCGCGGTTGTGAGGGCCTGGGAAATCTCCTGGCGAAGCATCGAATGTCTCCTGACGGTGTTTGTCTCTTCTTACCCGCAACGTGATCCATAAAGCAATCGCGTGCTGCTACGAGCTGTCCGAACTACCCGCCCGTAGAACAATAATGCGATCATTATCGCGATTATTTCCCGATTGGGTGCGCTCGGACGATTGACCCGGCAACCAAGTTTCTTTATTGATCAAGGCTTAGCAGGACATCGGTACATGCTGGCAGTGGGAGGTTTGAAATCCCCGCTGCTTTTTGGCGCATATATGATCCCGTCGCCCGTTGGCGCGTATATGACCATTGACGCCCCATCTTTCAAGCCATTCGCCCGGTAACAGGGGTGGACCCGGCGGGTTGGAACGCGAGCGTGTGCGGAAGCTAAAACATTAAACGTGGCACGGATTTAGGTGCTGCAATTTAAACAGGAGTGCAAACATGACCGAAACGACCCCGAAAACCGCACCCTGGACAACCGAAAAGCGAACCGCCGTTCTGGTTCTTGCCGACGGCACCGTGATCGAAGGCAAGGGCCTCGGCGCGACCGGCGCAATCGAAGCGGAAGTTGTCTTCAACACGGCGCTTACCGGTTACGAAGAAATCCTGACCGATCCGTCCTATGCCGGACAGATCGTGACCTTCACCTTCCCCCATATCGGCAATGTCGGCACCAATATTGAAGACATCGAAGACCTGACACCAGCCAACCGCCACGGCGCAGTCGGCGCGATCTTCAAGGCCGATATCACCGCACCATCCAATTATCGCTCGAGCGAAGATCTTGACGCATGGCTGAAGGCGCGCGGCGTCATCGCGCTGGCAGGCATCGACACCCGCGCCCTCACCGCGCTGATCCGCGAACGAGGCGCGCAGAATGCCGTCATCGCGCATGACCCGAACGGCAAGTTCGACATTGACGCCCTGAAAGCCCGCGCGGCTGGCTGGAGCGGTCTGGAGAATCTTGATCTCGCCAAGGATGTCACCATCGGCCAGAGCCAGGTCTGGAACGAAACGCCCTGGATCAAGGGCGAGAGCTTCGGCGAGCTGAACAACCCGCAATATCATGTGGTCGCGCTCGATTTCGGCGTGAAGCGCAACATTCTACGTCTGCTCTCGGGCCTCGGCGCCAAGGTCACGGTTCTGCCCGCAACGGCAACCGCCGACGACGTGCTGGCTTATAATCCCGATGGCGTGTTCCTGTCGAACGGCCCCGGCGATCCGGCAGCCACCGGCGAATATGCCGTGCCGACCATCCGCAAACTGGTCGATAGTGGCCTGCCGGTTTTCGGCATCTGCCTCGGTCACCAGATGCTGGCACTGGCGCTTGGCGGTCGCACCGAGAAGATGCATCAGGGCCATCACGGCGCCAACCATCCGGTGAAGGACTACACGACCGGCAAGGTGGAAATCGTCTCGATGAACCACGGCTTTGCAGTCGATTCCGAATCGCTGCCGGAAGATGTCGAAGAAACCCATGTCTCGCTGTTCGACGGCACCAATTGCGGCCTGCGCGTCATCGGCAAGCCGGTCTTCTCCGTCCAGCACCATCCGGAAGCTTCGCCCGGCCCGCAGGACTCGCACTACCTCTTCCGCCGGTTCATCAATCTGATCCGCGAAAAGAAGGGCGAAGCTCTTCTGCCGGAACGCGAACAGGCTGCGTGAATCCAAAACTGAGGTTTCGCGGTTAACTTATTGTGAGAAAAATAAAAAGCCGGGGCAAACACCCCGGCTTTTTTCATACTCCAATGTGGGCGTCTAAGCGTCCACAGGCTTCGACTTTGGCTTCGGATGCACCCGCGCCACCACCACGACCAGCGCAATGAAGATCAACCCAGCTGCAACCGCATAGGGCATACCGGCGAAGTCGAACGGGGCATTCGCGCCGGTAAAATGGCTGAACAACTGCGTGAAGAGCAGCGGCCCGATAATCGTCGTGATGCTCGAAACGCTGGTCAGCGCGCCCTGCAACTCACCTTGCGCGGAAGGCGGCACCTTGCCCGCAGCGATACTGCGCAGCGGTGGATCGGCGAAGCCTTCCAGAGCGGTCAGGAAGATGACCGCATAGACCATCCAGCCCTCCCAGGCGATTGCATAGCCCGTCAGACCGAGACCGGCAAACAGCACGCCGATGATCGCCGTGCGCCGTTCGCCCAGGATAGGCAGAGCGCGCGGCAGCACGACTGCCATAACGAACGCGGTACCGATACCGAACATGCCAAGCGACAGGCCGATCTGTGCCTCGTTCCAATTATAGCGATAGGCGCCGACAAAGGCCCAGACCGACGGATAAACCGCATGGGCCAGCCAGTACAGGAAGAAGACCGCCATCACCCAGCCGATGCCGGGATAGCTGCGCAACTGCTTCAGCGCACCGAGTGGGTTGGCGCGTCCGATCTGGAAACTGCGCCTGTTTTGCAGGGATAGCGTTTCCGGCAGCAGGAAGTAGGCCAGCACGAAGTTGATGAAGGACAAGAGCGCCGCCCCGTAGAACGGAACGCGCGGGCCGAATTCGCCAAGCAGTCCGCCCAGAACCGGGCCGAGCGCAAAGCCCACGCCGAAGGCAATGCCGATCAGGCCGAAATTGCGCGCGCGATTGCTGTCATCGCTGACATCCGCAATATAGGCGGATGCGGTCGCAAAGCTTGCGCCGCTGATGCCCGCCAGCACACGTCCGACGAACAGCATCCAGAATGAGGTTGCCAGCGCGCAGATGAGATTGTCGATTGCAAATGTCAGAATGGAGGCCAGCAGAATGGGCCGTCGTCCGAAACGGTCGCTGAGATTTCCGATCAGCGGCGCGAACAGAAACTGCATCGCCGCATAGATCAGAAGCAGCCAACCGCCATCGACTGCAGCGGTGCTGACATCCGCGCCGGTCAGTTCTTCGAGATAGGCTGGCAGAACCGGCATGATGATCGCGATCCCGATAATATCGAGAAACAGCGTCATGAAGACCAGCCAAAGGCCCCGCTTTACGAATTTGGGGTCAAGCATTGGAACACCTGAAATATGCTCATGCGGATGTGCCGCAGACAGCATCATGTTTTGATTGTTGGAAAGGATCGCGCGTCATCGCCGCTCAAAACTGAGCGTCACGCATGATTTGGAAAAGGGCCGCGCCGATGCAGACCCTTTATAGGGAAAATTATTCTACGACAAGCCTGCTTGATGAAAGTCGGCAGAATTGCTGCCAAACACCGCTTAAGCTGCAAAGAAAAAGGCGGCCGTAGCCGCCTTTTACCGCATATTTCGAGCGGATTAGACGTCGCCGCTGAATGTATCGCAGGATTCGAGCTTGCCTGTATCAAAGCCGCGCTTGAACCACTTGGCGCGCTGGGCCGATGTGCCGTGGTTGAAGCTTTCCGGCACGACATAGCCCTGACTGCGACGCTGCAAGGTATCATCGCCGATCTGGTGCGCCGCATTGAGCGCATCTTCAAGATCACCCGTTTCCAGAATGCCCTTCTGCTCGGTGTAATAACCCCAGATCCCGGCGAAACAATCAGCTTGAAGCTCGACGCGAACCGACATCTGATTGGCCTGCACTTCGTTCATCTGCTGACGCATCTGGTTGAACTTCGGCAGAATGCCGAGCAGATTCTGGACATGGTGCCCGACTTCATGCGCCAGCACATAGGCCTGCGCGAAATTGCCAGATGCGCCGAAACGGTTCGCCAGTTCGTCATAGAAGCTCAGATCGATATAGAGCTTGCGGTCGCCGGGGCAGTAAAACGGCCCGGATGCAGCCGAAGCGAAACCACAGGCCGAACGCACCTGCCCGCTGAAGAGAACCATGGTCGGCTTGGTATAGGTCTGGCCACGCGACTGGAAAATACCGCTCCAGACATCTTCTGTTTCGGCAAGCACCGTGCGGGCAAACTGGGTCATCTCGTCATTGGCGACGGTGCCGCCCTCGGCAGCCGTGCGACCACTGGACTGCTGCTGCGTCTGCACGGACGAGTCCATGCCGCCGCTGCCGAACAGAATCGGTATCGGATCGATCCCGAAGGCGCGCAGCACGAAGAACATCACGACCAGAATGAGAATGCCGGAAAGCCCGCCGCCGCGCACGACCTTGAAGCCCGGCCCGCCACCGCCGAAACCGCCGCCCTGGCCACCGCCTATGCCGCCACCGCCGCTACGCTGGTCTTCCACATTGTCACTTTGCCTACGACCTTGCCAGCGCATGCACCCACTCCCTCAACACCGGCCGCTGTAAACCCCGCGGCGCAAAATATTATCTCGTATAATTGTCGCATAAAGAGTTGCCACCGCAATATAAAAAGTAAATGGCATGCAAATCACAAACGGCAACTCCGGCGTAACAAAACCACACCAATTATGGCACGCTAATACGCCATCTGTCATGGCTGGTGGCTGATCGTGATCGAACTCGACCGGCATAAGACAGATAAATGACGAAGATTTTTCGTGAATGCCCGCATTTTCTTTGAAATAAGCGTATTTGTGGGGTTCCGCTTTGGGTCATCATTGCCTATAAGGCCCGCTTAGCCCACAGAATTCATAAGCTGCCAACCCGCCGGAAAACCGTGCGGGCTTTTCTGGCAGGCTAAGCAGCATGTCTCTCGAAAGTGGGAACCGGTTTCGAGACCACGACATGCGTGAAACAAGAGCATGATCCCGAAAATGGGAACCGGTTTTCGGACAAGATCATGCGCGCGAAGAAGATAGGATGAGCGCCCATGCCGAAACGTACAGATATCAAATCGATCCTGATTATCGGCGCGGGCCCCATTGTCATCGGCCAGGCTTGCGAATTCGATTATTCGGGCACGCAGGCTTGCAAGGCGTTGAAAGAGGAAGGCTACCGCATCATCCTCGTCAACTCCAACCCGGCCACGATCATGACCGACCCCGATCTGGCGGACGCGACCTATATCGAGCCGATCACGCCGGAAGTCGTCGCCAAGATCATCGCCAAGGAACGTCCAGACGCGCTGCTGCCCACCATGGGCGGCCAGACCGCGCTGAACACCGCATTGTCGCTGCGCCGCATGGGCGTGCTGGAGCGCTACAATGTCGAGATGATCGGCGCCAATGCCGAGGCCATCGACAAGGCCGAAGATCGCGCGCTGTTCCGTGAAGCCATGGACAAGATCGGCCTCGATACGCCGGAATCCCGCCTCGCCAACGCCACCGAAATCAAGGACGAAGACCGCAAGCGTCATGAAGCCAAGCGCGCTGAAGTGAAGTCGCAATATTCGGGCGACGCGCTGGACAAGGCCCTCGACAAGCTGGAAACCGAATGGCAGCTCGGCGAAGTCGAACGCAAGCAGCGCTACATGACCCACGCGCTCGCCAAGGCGGCGCAGGCGCTCGACGTGGTTGGCCTTCCGGCCATCATCCGCCCGAGCTTCACGCTCGGCGGCACCGGCGGCGGCATCGCCTATAACCGTCAGGAATTCTTCGAAATCATCGAACGCGGTCTGGACGCATCGCCGACCACCGAAGTTCTGATCGAAGAGTCGGTTCTGGGCTGGAAAGAATATGAAATGGAAGTCGTCCGCGACAAGGCGGACAACTGCATCATCATCTGCTCGATCGAAAACCTCGATCCGATGGGTGTACACACCGGCGATTCGATCACCGTCGCGCCTGCGCTGACGCTGACCGACAAAGAATACCAGATCATGCGTAACGCCTCGATTGCGGTGCTGCGCGAGATCGGCGTCGAAACCGGCGGTTCCAACGTGCAGTTCGCGATCAACCCGGCCAATGGCCGCATGATCGTCATTGAAATGAACCCGCGCGTCTCACGTTCTTCGGCGCTCGCTTCCAAGGCTACCGGCTTCCCGATTGCCAAAGTCGCTGCCAAGCTCGCCGTCGGCTACACGCTGGACGAACTCGACAACGACATCACCGGCGGCGCGACGCCAGCCTCGTTCGAACCGTCGATCGACTATGTCGTCACCAAGATCCCGCGTTTCGCTTTCGAAAAATTTCCCGGCTCCTCGCCGATCCTGACCACCGCCATGAAGTCGGTCGGTGAAGTGATGGCCATTGGCCGCACTTTTCAGGAAAGCTTGCAGAAGGCGCTGCGGGGTCTTGAAACCGGCCTGACCGGCCTTGACGAAATCGCCATTCCCGGCATCGAGGACGGCGACGAGAAGAACGCCATCCGCGCCGCCATCGGCACGCCGACGCCGGATCGTCTGCGCATGGTCGCGCAGGCCATGCGCCTCGGCCTGACTGTCGAGCAGGTGCATGACGCCTCCAAGATCGACCCATGGTTCCTCGAACAGATCGAAGCCATCGTGTTGACCGAGGAGCGCATTCGCGAACATGGTCTGCCGCAGGACGCTGAAAACCTGCGCATGCTGAAGGCAATGGGCTTCTCCGACGCGCGCCTTGCCAGCCTGACCAACAAGGACGCTGCGGACGTGGCTAAGCTGCGCGCCGATCTCGACGTGCATCCGGTCTATAAGCGCATCGATACCTGCGCTGCCGAATTCGCTTCGCCGACCGCCTATATGTACTCGACCTATGAAACGCCCTTCGTGGGCCAGCCACGTTCGGAAGCTGAAGTTTCGGATCGCAAGAAGGTCGTCATTCTCGGCGGTGGGCCGAACCGTATCGGTCAGGGCATCGAGTTCGATTATTGCTGCTGCCATGCTGCCTTCGCGCTCGGCGACGCCGATTACGAAGCCATCATGATCAACTGCAACCCGGAAACGGTTTCGACCGATTACGACACCTCGGACCGCCTCTATTTCGAACCGCTGACGGCGGAAGACGTGCTGGAAATCCTGCGTGTTGAACAGGAAAAGGGCACCCTGCACGGCGTGATTGTCCAGTTCGGCGGCCAGACCCCGCTCAAGCTCGCCAATGCACTTGAAAAGGCCGGCATTCCGATCCTCGGCACCTCGCCGGACGCCATCGACCTTGCGGAAGATCGCGACCGCTTCCAGAAGCTGCTGGTCAAGCTCGACCTGAACCAGCCGAAGAACGGCATTGCCTATTCGGTCGAACAGGCTCGCCTCGTCGCCGCTGACCTCGGCTTCCCGCTGGTCGTTCGCCCGTCCTATGTTCTGGGTGGCCGCGCCATGCAGATCATCCATGACGAGCGCACGCTGCAAGCCTATCTGCTCGACACCGTGCCGGAACTGGTCCCGGAAGACATCAAGGCGAAATATCCGAACGACAAGACCGGCCAGATCAACACCCTGCTCGGCAAGAACCCGCTGCTGTTCGATACCTATCTCACCCAGGCCATCGAAGTGGACGTCGATTGCCTCTGCGATGGCAAGGACAGCTTTGTGTCGGGCATCATGGAGCATATCGAAGAAGCCGGTATTCACTCCGGCGACAGCGCCTGCTCGCTGCCGGTTCACTCGCTCTCGGCTGAAACCGTCGCCGAACTCGAACGTCAGACCGAAGCATTGGCCAAGGCGCTCAATGTCGGCGGCCTGATGAACGTGCAGTTCGCGATCAAGGATGGCGAAATCTTCATCCTCGAAGTGAATCCGCGCGCTTCGCGTACGGTGCCGTTCGTTGCCAAAACCATCGGCACCCCGATTGCCAAGGTCGCGGCCCGCATCATGGCTGGCGAAAGCCTTGAAGCAGCGCTCGGCGCTTATGGCGGCAAGCCGCAGGCCCCATCGCGCCCGCATATCGCGGTCAAGGAAGCCGTGTTCCCGTTCGCCCGTTTCCCCGGCGTCGATACGCTGCTCGGACCGGAAATGCGCTCAACCGGCGAGGTCATGGGCCTCGACTACGACTACGCACTGGCTTTCGCCAAGGCGCAGCTTGGTGCCGGCGTGGAACTGCCGCGTGAAGGCACGGTGTTTGTGTCGGTGCGCGACGAAGACAAGGAACGCGTTCTGGCACCTGTGCGCAAGCTCGCAAGCCTCGGCTTCCGCGTGATGGCAACCGGCGGCACGCAGCGTTTCCTCGCTGACAATGGCGTCGAGGCGATCAAGGTCAACAAGGTCATCGAAGGCCGTCCACATGTGGAAGATGCGATCCGCAACCGTCAGATCCATCTGGTCTTCAACACCACCGACAGCGCCAGCGCCGTGTCCGACTCCAAGTCGATCCGCCGCGCAACGCTGATGCAGAAGCTGCCTTACTACACCACGATGGCAGGCGCAGAATCAGCGGCCGAAGCCATCGCGGCGCTGAAGGCCGGTTCGCTGGAAGTGCGTCCGCTGCAGGATTACTTCCGCGCATAATCTGTTTTACAGATAATGAAAAAAGCCGCCGGAGCGATCCGGCGGCTTTTTTCATGCGCTCTTTAAAGCGGGAATTTCCAGCGGCTTGCCATCGGGATCATCTTCCAGATTGACCTGCCGGGAGAAAAACCCGTTATGCAGATGCGGCTTGCCCAGATGGATCACAGCAGCGTCTTTCAGCTCAGTGGTCAAAATGTCCCGGATGCGATCATAGGCTTCGGCATCGAGACCATCCAGCGCGCCATCGATGATGATCCATTGCGGCTTTTGCAGAATGAGGCGGGCGAAAGCGAGACATTGCCGCTCGTCATCGGTCAGCACCCGTTCCCAGCGTGTGGCGTAGTCGAGACTGCCGATAAGCCGGTCAAGCCCGGCGCGCTGCAACACGCCCTCCAGCGCTTCGGGCGAGAATTTCTTCAGGTCGAATGGATAGACGATCACGCTCTTCAATGTCCCGGGCGGGAAATAAGGCGCACGCGGCATGAAGGCTACGCCGTCATTGGCTGGCATGCCGATCCGCCCCTCGCCCCATGGCCACAGACCGCCAAGCGCCCGAAACAGCAAGGTGCGTTGGGTTTCGGTGCCGCCGGTTACCAGCACCCGTTCGCCCGGCTTGACCGCGAAGACGCTCTTCGACAGGCGCAAACAGCCATCGGGTGCCGCAATCGACACATCGTCGAGACTGATTGTATCGCCTTCGTTGACGGCCAGATCGACGTGCCGGTCGAGATGACCCAGCTCATCCATGCGCAGAATTGCCTGACGGAAAGTGGCGACACGAAGCAGTGTGGCGCGCCAGTCGGCAATGGCACCGAAATTATCCACGAACCAGCGCAGTGAATTATGCACCTGCGTAAACGCGCCGACGGCCATCATCAGACCACCGAAGGTCAGTCCACCAGAGAAATACACCGGTGCGGCCACCAGAATCGGCGCGACGATGGTGAGCCAGCCATAACCAGCCGTCACCCATGTCAGTCGCGTGGTCGCATAGACGATCTTGCGGATCGCAGCCAGCACGGCGTCGATATCGAGATCGAGACGGCGGCGCTCATCCACCTCACCGCGCGAAAGGGTGACCGAATCGAGATGCTCATTGACGCGCATCAGCGAGGCGCGGAAATCCGCCTCGCGCGCATAACGATTGGCATTGATATTGACGAGGTTGCGCCCGACGATCCATGTCAGCCACGATGCGGACGCGGCATATATGATCACCGCCCACACCATATAGCCGGGAATCGGGAAGCTATAACCGCCAATATTGAAAATAAATCCGCTCGACAGCGACCACAATACGCCGACAAAGCTCAACAGAATCACGGTCGATTGCAGTAGGTTGATACCGAGATCGCAGGATGTTTCGGCAAGGTGGCGCGCATCTTCATGCAGGCGCTGATCGGGATTAATGCCGATCTCGCCCGCATTGGCGAGCCGAAAGGCGCGCCCCGGCACCAGCCATTGACCAACGAGATCGCGCGCCAGCCCTTCACGCATCTTCAGCTTGAACATCTGGTTCAGCCATGTCTGGGCGACATTGAGCACCAGCAATGTGCCCGCAATACCGAAGAACACCATCAGCTGCTGGAAGAACGCCTGCAAATCCTTGCGCGCCAGCGCATCGTAAAACGGCTCGTTCCAGCGGTTGATGGCCACCTGCCCAATCGCAATCAGCACGATCAGCACGAAAATGCCGGTTCCGAGTGCAATCAGCGTGGTGCGCACTGGCGAATTCCAGAAAGCGCCGGTCATCATCGAGACCTGTGAGAACAGATCATTGCCGTCCCGGACCGGCTGACGGGTGAGCAAGCCCTTGATACCAACGCGCTGGGACTTCCCTCGCTTGCGGCTTTTCCTTTGCGCGCTGCGCTTCGGCTGCTTCTGTTCCGGTTCAGACGTCATATTTGCCTCGCCACGTGCCGTTCGCGAATCCCTGTGACGAAATCGCGGGCCATTCGCAACATGCGCATTATGCATATCACGCAAAAGTCAAAGAAAAGCGATGTCTCGTTCGGGCTCTGACTTTAGATCTGTCTTTTCTGGCAGGACCGATCTATTGCCCGTCTTAATAGTAAGGTCGCAACACCTTCAAAAAAGAGCGACCATGCGCGCAATCGCTGATACGGCGGCGTTTTAGATAAAAAATACCTAGCGTTGACGTTAAAGCTGCGATTTTTTTAGCAAAACCATGGCCAGACACACATCCTAGCTCTCTTGTGCTGGTCAAATTTGTCGCATATAGTCCGGCAATCGATTTTTCGGTCGAGTGACTTTGAGACCCGTGCGGCCTGCCGTGCTTCCTGACGATCTCCTGTCCATAAATTCGATCCACAGGGACGTATGCGGAGCATGCGGACTAAAAATTACTATCGTTACAAAGGACATTCCCATGGCTACGGGAACAGTTAAATGGTTCAACACGACCAAGGGTTTCGGCTTCATTCAGCCTGACCAGGGCGGCACGGACATTTTCGTTCACATCTCTGCCGTTCAGCGCGCTGGCCTTGCCACGCTCAACGAAGGCCAGAAGGTCACCTACGAGATCGTGCAGGACCGCCGTTCGGGCCGTTCGTCTGCCGACAACCTCGTCGCAGCCTAAGACATTTTGCCGCCGGATGTTTCATCTGGCTTGTGCACGAATGTGACATGAAAACATTGGAGTGCCGGTCTGACCGGCGCTCTAATTTTTTGGAATCAGAGAAAATTCTCCGAGCCTGAATCAAAAAGCGGCATGTGTGTGCGAAAATGGTGATTTTCGAGTACCGGAGCGGAGCGTACTTTGGGTACGTGAGCACCGGAATGGAGAAAATTGCCATTTGCAGCCACACAGGGCGACTTTTAGAACAGGCTCTCAAGGCAGCCAGTCGAGCGCCACATGGCCCGGATGGGCCGCAACGCGCTTGAGCCAGGCCTGAACCGCGGGATATTGCTGCATGTCGAAGCCGCCCAGATGCGCCTCATGCGTATAGGCATAGAGCGCGATATCGGCGACCGTATAAGTCTCGCCCGCCAGATAGGGCGTCTTTTCAAGCTGTGTTTCCATGACGCCAAGCGCCTTGTTGCCACCGGCGAGCGTTGAGGCCAGACGTTCCGGCGTCGCATCCCGTGCCCGCTCCGGATAGAGCATCAGCGCCCGGCGCACGGCCACATGGGGCTCATGGCTATATTGTTCGAAGAACAGCCATTGATAGACAAGCCCCCGCTCATAGGCGTCCTTGGGCAGAAACGGCGTTCCTTCCGCCAGATAGAGCAGCATGGCGTTCGATTCTGCCAGCAGTCGCCCGTCCTCCAACTCCAGCAATGGCACCTTTCCGTTGGGATTTTTGGCGAGATAGTCCGGCTTGCGCGTCGAGCCGTCGAGCGACGAAACCGTGACATGCCGAAAAGGCCTGCCCAGCAAGGCAAGCAGAAGGCGGGGCTTGTAGCAATTTCCTGAATCGGGTTGGGCGTAAATGGTCAGCATGAAAATCTCCTGTTTCAAAAAACCATATCGACGCGCGGACAGCATCCTGTCTAATCAGTTTCATTGAGATATTATGTCAGCAAGACTGATCTATCCGACACTTTTCGCAACACAATTTCGAGAAAACCCGGATTCACGGGCGAAAAGTCAATCCATCTGTTGCGATTCCCGTGCCGATGCGACATAGAAAATCCGCAAAACCGCGCCGTTCCCAGTGCGGTTAACAGAGCCTGCCATCTATGGAGATCTATCATGGCATTTCTCGCCGACGCCCTTTCCCGTGTAAAGCCATCTGCGACCATCGCGGTCAGCCAGAAAGCACGCGAACTGAAAGCCAAAGGCAAGGACGTGATCGGTCTTGGTGCGGGCGAACCCGATTTCGACACGCCGGACAATATCAAGCAGGCCGCCATCGACGCGATCAATCGCGGCGAAACGAAGTACACGCCTGTGGCCGGTATTCCTGAGCTGCGCAAGGCCATCGTCGCCAAGTTCAAGCGCGAAAACGGCCTCGACTATACGCCGGATCAGGTCATCGTCGGCACCGGCGGCAAGCAGATTTTGTTCAACGCCTTCATGGCCACGCTGAACCCCGGCGATGAAGTCATCGTGCCTGCCCCTTACTGGGTCAGCTATCCGGAAATGGTTGCGATCAACGGCGGTACGCCGGTGTTCATCAACACCAAGATCGAAGACAATTTCAAGCTAACCGCTGCCGATCTGGAAAAGGCGATCACGCCGAAGACCAAGTGGCTGATCTTCAACTCGCCGTCGAACCCGACGGGCGCTGCCTATACGGAAGCCGAGCTGAAGGCGCTGACAGACGTTCTTGTGCGTCACCCGCAGGTCTGGATCCTGACCGACGACATGTATGAGCATCTGGTCTACGGCGATTTCGTCTTCACGACCCCTGCTCAGGTCGAGCCGTCGCTCTATGACCGCACGCTGACCATGAACGGCGTTTCCAAGGCCTATGCCATGACCGGCTGGCGCATCGGTTACGCCGCTGGCCCGCTGCAACTCATCAAGGCCATGGACATGGTGCAGGGTCAGCAGACTTCCGGTGCCTGCTCGATCGCCCAGTGGGCAGCGGTTGAAGCGCTGAACGGCACGCAGGACTTCATCCCGAAGAACAAGGAAATTTTCCAGGCTCGTCGCGATCTGGTCGTATCGATGCTCAATCAGGCCAAGGGCATCCAGTGCCCGACACCGGAAGGCGCATTCTACGTCTATCCGTCCTGCGCTGGCCTGATCGGCAAGAAAACCGAAGCTGGCAAGGTCATCGAAACGGACGAAGATTTCGTCACCGAACTGCTGGAAGCAGAAGGCGTTGCCGTGGTTCACGGTTCGGCTTTCGGTCTTGGACCGAACTTCCGCATTTCCTATGCAACGTCCGATGAACTGCTCGAAGAAGCCTGCACCCGTATCCAGCGCTTCTGCGCCAGCCTGCGCTAAGCATTTCTCCCGAAAGTGGGAACCGGTTTCGAGACAAAGACATGCGTAAGAACAAAAGCTTCTGAATAGCGAATAACAAAGGGGCCGCAAGGCCCCTTTGTCGTATCCGCACTTTCACGGAAAAACAGCACGTGGCTTCGCCCTGTCAGAACAGACAGCTGGAAGGTGATCAGCATTTGTAGTTTGTTGTGTTCAGCCGTCGCGGCCAATAACAGGCGAAAAGCCAAAAAAAAAGCCAGACAAATGTCTGGCTTTGAGTTTTGAAGGTGCCTTTGAGGCAAACCTCCAGAGGGGAACACTCAGCCCGCGCAAATGGGAGGAGGAAACGCGGCGCTGAGATGATTGTTATATGCTCCCTGCTCATCATTTTTGCAATGCAACTTTAGCGCAAAGCTGCCATGCATCCTGCGCATAGCTCGTTCAGGCACTTATTTTAAATACAATCAAATAGTTAGCTAAATCTTGCCCTCCCAATGAGCGGTTGGCCGCAAATCTGAGCGCCTATGGAACAGGCATCGATACAACCTAACTGCCTGCAAAATCAGCAAATCACCTTCCGCTGATTCCCCACAGAAGATGTCATCCAACTGTCATTGCGGCGCATCAGGACTGTCACAAAACAGGCCTAAAAGCCCCGGCAGAGCCGATGCGGGGAGAACGCATCCGGCGTGAAGCGGCCACCGGAGAAGACGGTGATCGCTGCGAACATCTCACAAGCCATGAGGGAGCGCGCCCATGCGGATCGTTCAAATCACCGACACCCATCTCAGCCCGATCAAGACACATTTCAACCCGAACTGGGAACCGCTCGTGTCGTGGGTCGAGCAGCAGAAGCCCGATCTCATCATTCACACCGGCGATCTTGCCGTCGATGGCGCCGATATCGAAGCTGATCTCGAATTCTGCCGCAGTTGTTTCGAACAGCTCTCCGCGCCCGTCCTCAGCGTGCCGGGCAATCACGACATCGGCCATCTGCCGGAAAGCCACCAGCCGGTCAATGCCGAGCGCCTTGCGCGCTGGCAACGCCATATCGGTCCAGACCGCTGGGCCAAGGACCTCGGTGACTGGCTGATCGTCGGCCTCAACAGCCTTATCATCGGCACCGGCAGCGAACAGGAAGACGACCAGTTCCAGTGGCTGGAAAACGTTCTGGAAAACGCAGACGGCAAGCCCGTCGCCGTTTTCGCGCACAAGCCACTCTTCGTCGACGATCCGGAAGAAGGCGACAGCGGCTATTGGGGCATCCGCCCGGTGGCGCGCCAGCGTCTCTATGATCTCTTCGCGCAGTATAACGTGCAGCTTCACGCCAGCGGCCACCTGCACCGGGCATGGAAGGGCGAAGCGTTCGGCACCCGCTATGTCTGGGGACCGGCGGCGGCCTTCATCGTCGGCGCGATGGAACGCGATCTGCCGGGCGACCGTATTCTCGGCGCTGTCGTGCATGAACTTGGCGAAGCAGCCACCAGCGCCATCGTGCGCATTGATGAACTGACGCCCTACGTGATCGACGATGTGGTGCATGAGGTCTATCCGCATCATGCGGGCGACGGCGCGAAAGTCACGGAAGAGGCAACCCAATGAGCACGCTTGCCATCCGCGATATCGGGAAGTCCTATGGCGGCAACCGCATTCTGGACGGCATCAGCATCGACGTGGCGGAGGGCGAATTCATCGCCCTCGTCGGCCCGTCTGGCTGCGGCAAGAGCACGCTTTTGCGCATTCTTGCCGGGCTCGACCATGCCGATGAAGGCAATGTCGCGCTGGCTGGCCGCGACATCACCGGCGCGCATCCCGCCGACCGCAATATCGCGATGGTCTTCCAGTCCTACGCTTTGTATCCGCATCTGACCGCCGCGCAGAACATCGCCGTGCCGCTCGCCATGCGCGACATGACGACGACCGAACGCCTGCCCGTCGTTGGACCACTGGTTCCAGGCCAGCGCGCCAAGCGCGCCGCGATCCAGAAACAGGTGAAAACCACCGCCGCCAGCCTGAAAATCGACCATCTTCTCGACCGCAAACCCGGCCAGATGTCGGGCGGCCAGCGCCAGCGCGTTGCGCTTGCCCGTGCGCTCGTGCGCCAGCCGGGCGTTTTCCTGATGGACGAGCCTTTGTCCAATCTCGATGCCAATCTGCGCGTTCATACCCGCGCCGAGATTGTGGAACTGCACCGCCGCGCTGGCGTGCCGACGATCTATGTCACCCACGATCAGGCTGAGGCGCTGAGCATGGCCGACCGTGTGGCGGTGATGATGGGCGGCAAGCTGCTCCAGATCGACACGCCCACCGCGATCTATAACGATCCGCGCCATATCGAAGTGGCCCAGTTCATCGGCACCCCGCGCATCAACATTCTGGACGCCTTGGTCAGCGATCAGGGCAGTGTCCATTTCGCGGGCCGCCCGATCCTGCAAAACGTCGCCGCCTATGCGGGCACGACAATCCGCGTCGGCATCCGCCCGGAACATTTCCGTCTGCACCCGCATGACAAGACCGGCATTAGCGGAACCGTCTCGCGCATCGAATTCCTCGGCTCCGAAGTGTTGGTTTACCTGAAAGCGCCCGGCTCCGCGCAGGAACTGATCGTGAAGCTCGACCCTGTCAAGGCCGATCACATTGCACCCGGTCTGCCTGTTGGCCTGCATTTCGATGCGGAAAACGCCTATCTCTTCGGCGATGACGGCGCGCGCCTGCGCCAGCCTGCCGGAAATGTGGTGACCCTCGCACCGGCGGAAAAGGCTACGGCTCATGTCTGATCTCGCTCTTGCCCGGCCCGGCGCGGTCAGCGCCCGCACTGCCGCCGAAAATGCGCGGCGGCGCGAGGAGCGACTGGCCTGGAAACTCGCCTCCCCCGCCATTCTCCTGACAGTACTGCTGATCCTGCTGCCGACCGCAGCTGTCTTGTTCTGGAGCTTCACCAATTACGAACTCGGCTATGCCGGTTTCGAATTCATCGGCCTCGACAATTATGTCGAACTGTTTAGCGACCGAACCTTTCTCATTTCTTTGAAGAACACGGCGATCTATACGGCGATTGTTGCACCGGCTTCGGTGTTTCTCGGCCTTGGCGTCGCGCTTCTCATCGAAGGCGAAGTGCGCGGGAAATCGTTCTTCCGCACCGTCTATTTTCTGCCGGTGGCTTCGCTGCTCGTCGCCATGGCGACCGTCTGGCAATATCTGCTGCACCCCACGCTTGGCCCGGTCAATGCACTGCTTGGCATGATCGGCATTACCGGTCCGAACTGGCTCGGCTCCAGCGATACGGCTCTAGTCAGCCTTGCGTTGATAGGCGTCTGGCAAAGCGTCGGCTTCAACATGGTGCTGTTTCTGGCCGGCCTCACCGCCATTCCGCGCGAGCTTTATTCCGCCGCCGAAGTGGATGGCGTGAAAAGCAGTTGGGAGCGCTTTCGCCTCGTCACCTGGCCCTTACTCGGGCCGACGACGCTGTTTGTCACGACCATCAGCATCATCAATGCGGTCAAGGTGTTCGAAACCGTCAAGACGCTCACCGAAGGCGGTCCGAACAAGGCTACGGAAGTGCTGCTCTGGAGCATCTATCAGGAAGGCTTCGTCTTCCTCCGCGTCGGTTACGCCTCGGCCATGACCGTGATTTTCCTCGCCGTGCTGATTGTCCTGATGCTGCTCCAGTTCCGTGTGCTGGACCGCCGCACGCATTATTGAGGGGACCTCCCATGTCACTTGCCCGTTCGTTTCGCCTCGGCCTTCTCTCGTTCGGCGCGCTGCTTTTCCTCGCGCCATACATCTTCATGCTGTCCACCGCAGCCAAGTCGCAGCAGGACATTTTCTCGTCGTCGCTCTCGCTGATCCCGCAGAACTGGGCGCTTTGGGACAATGTCGCCAAAGCCCTCACCCGCGTACCCATGGGGCTGCTGCTCTTCAACGGCGTTGTGGTCTGTGGACTGGTGCTGGTGGTGCAGGTGGTGATCGCCATTCCATGCGCCTACGCCATGGCGAAACTCAACTTTCGCGGCCAGCGCACCATGATGGTTCTCGTCATGCTGGGACTGCTGGTGCCGATCCACGCAACCGCGCTGCCCTTCTATGTCGGCTTCAACCAGCTTGGCGTGCTGAACAGCTATTTTGCGCTCAGCGCACCGTTCTTCATCTCGGTATTCGGCATATTCCTGTTCCTGCAATTCTTCCGCGCCATGCCCGACGATCTCATCAGCGCCGCCCGCCTCGACGGCATGTCGGAAGCAGGCATCGTCATGCGCGTGATCGTGCCGAATGCCTGGCCCGCTATCACGGCATTCTCGATCTTCTCGGTTGTTGCGCACTGGAACGATCTGTTCTGGCCGCTGATCGTCGTCAACGGCATGGAACGCGCCACGCCGCCGCTCGGCCTGCTCTATTTCCGCGCTGCCGAAGCCGGTGACGACTACGGCGCGCTGATGGCGGCAACGCTCATCATCACCTTGCCTTTGCTGCTGGCCTTTCTCGCCGCCCAGCGCCGCTTCATCGAGGGCATCACCCTGACCGGCCTCAAAGGCTGACCTCTTTCGCCTATCTCACATACAGGAGTTATCCATGAAACGCCTCGCAAGCACTTTTGCCGCTCTGGCCATCGCAACCGGCCTCGGCTCGCCCGCTTTCGCAGACACCACGCTCAATGTGCATTATCCGATGCCCGGCTTCTTCAAGGATGTCATGGCCGACATCTCGAAAAAATTCATGGAAGAAAATCCGGACATCAAGATCAACTTCGTCAGCCCTTCCGCCACCTATGAAGAAGGCATCCAGACGATCATGCGTCAGGCTGGCACGTCGGAAATGCCGGATATCACCTTCACCGGTCTCAATCGCCTGCGCGTTCTGGCCGAACGCAATATCGGCGTCGACATGAAGCCACTGGTCGAGAAGGAAAAGGATATGGAAGCGCAGGGCTTCACCGATCATATCCTCAGTCTCGCCCGCGTCGGCGACCGCCAGGTCGGCCTTGCTTTCGCGACCTCCAACCCGATCATGTACTACAATGCCGATCTGGTGCGCGCTGCCGGTGGCAACCCCGACACGCCGCCCACCACCTGGGACGAAGTGATCGCGCTCGGCGGCAAGATCAAGGCGCTCGGCAACGGCAATGAAGGCATCGACTTCCGCTGGCAGGGCGATGACTGGATGTTCTCCGCTCTTCTATTCGGCGCAGGCGGCACCATGCTAACCGAAGACGAGAAGAAGGTCGCCTTCGACGGACCCGAAGGCCTTGCTGCGCTGAAGCTCGTCGACCGCATGGTCAAGGAAGGCGGCATGCCGGTTCTGACCAAGGCTGCGGGCGAACAGGCCTTTGCCGCTGGCAAGGTGGGCTTTGCCTTCCAGACCACCGGCGCACTGCGCAACACGATCAAGAATGTCGGCGACAAGTTTGATCTGCGCACCGCAAAGATCCCGCTCATCAACCCGGAAAAGGGTCGTCTGCCGACCGGTGGCAACGCGGTCGTAATCCTCACCGAAGACCAGTCCAAGGTCGATGCCGCCTGGAAATTCGCCAAGTTCGCCGCCGGTCCTTACGGCGCTTCGGTCGTGGTTCCGGGCACCGGCTACGTGCCGAACAACGATCTCGCCGCCAAGTCGGATGAATATCTCGGCAAGTTCTACGAAGAAAACCCGCTCTTTAAGGCCGGTCTCAGCCAGATGTCGATCATGGTGCCGTGGTATGCCTTCCCCGGCTCCAACGGCGTGAAGGTAACGCAGACCATCGTCGACGGCCTCTCCCGTCTGATCGAACAGTCCGCCACCCCGGAAGACGTCCTCGCCGACACCGCCAAGGACGTGCAGCGCCTCCTGCCGCGCCAGTAACAGGCAAACGGGCGCTCCGCGTCAACGCACGCCCTCATCCTGAGGTGCGGAGCGGAGCGAAGCCTCGAAGGGTGAGGTGCGGAGCGGAGCGAAGCCTCGAAGGGTGAGGTGCGGAGCGGAGCGCAGCATCATCCTGAGCCCGTTGAAGGATCGAAGGGCGAGGTCCAGTCTAGGCTCCCTCGCCCTTCGAGACGCCGCCTTCGGCGGCTCCTCAGGATGAGGGAGCTACGGTACGCTCGCTACCAATCGATATCCCAAAACAAATGGCCGCGTTGGGTTCTCCAACGCGGCCTTTTGTATTTCATATAGATGGCATCAATAGGTCCAGTTGCGTGCCTTAGAGAACAGGAAGTCTCGGAACGCATGCAGCTTGGCGGAATTCTTCAATGCTTCGGGATAGCAAAAGAACGTATCGAAGGACGGGATTTCCTCCAGCTCCGGCACGAGTTGCACCAGACCGGATTCCTTGTCGGCCATGTAATCCGGCAGCACGGCAATGCCGACGCCACGCTGTACGGCGCGGCGCACCGACAGAAGATTATTGACCTGCAAGGCCGGGATGCGCGTGCTGCCATCGGTGCGGCCTGCCACTTCCAGCCAGTTCAGGCCGGTCAGATAGCTCGGAGCCGGTTCGCCGAATGTCACGATGCGATGCTGGTCGATCTCATCGATCGAGTTCAGCTTGCCGTATTTCGAGACATAGCCCGCCGAAGCGTAAAGGTGCATATGCACTGTAAACAGGCGGCGCTGGATGAGGTCCGGCTGCTGCGGCTGACGCAGACGCAAGGCGCAGTCTGCGTGACGCATGGTCAGGTCCAGCTCTTCATTGTCGAGAATAAGCTGGAGCTGGATATCCGGATAAAGCTCAACGAATTCCTGAATACGCTCAATCAGCCAGCCGGAGCCGAGCCCCACCGTCGTGGTGACGCGCAGGCGTCCCGTCGGCTTTTCCTTGCTCTCGGCCAGTTTGGAGCGAACATTTTCCAGCTTCATCAACACGTCATGCGCCGTGCGATAAAGCGTTTCGCCCTGTTCCGTCAAAATCAGCCCGCGCGCGTGGCGGTGGAACAGCGGCACGCCGACATCCTGTTCCAGCGCACTGACCTGACGCGAAATGGCCGATTGCGACAAATGCAATGTCTGCGCGGCATGGGTGAACGACCCTGCTTCTGCCGCAGCATGAAAAATGCGCAGTTTATCCCAGTCGAGCGGTGCGACCACGATTTCCCCCTCGTTACTCCGCTGCTTCGTGCAGCGGTTCCTGTGCGGCCAGCCAGCGCTCGGCTTCGAGCGCTGCCATGCAGCCCATACCGGCGGCGGTCACGGCCTGACGGTAGATATCGTCGGTGACGTCGCCAGCGGCATAAATGCCCGGAACATCCGTGGCGGTGGAATCGGGCGCCGTCCACAGATAGCCGTTCGGCTTCTGCTTCAGCTTGCCTTCGAACAGCGACACGGCAGGCGCATGACCGATGGCGACAAAGACGCCATGTGTATCGACTTCCGTGGTCTCACCCGTCACAACATTCTTCAGCCGCACACCGGTAACGGTCGCGCCCATCGGAGGCTTGGCCTCCGTGCCAAGAATTTCGTCAATCACGCTGTTCCAGACCACACTGACATTGGCGCGCGACAGGAGACGATCCTGCATGATCTTTTCGGCGCGGAAACCGTCGCGGCGATGCACCACGGTCACGCTCTTGGCGATATGCGACAGGTAAAGCGCTTCTTCGACAGCCGTATTGCCGCCGCCGACCACAACCACGTCCTTGCCGCGATAGAAGAACCCATCGCAGGTCGCGCAAGCCGAGACGCCACCGCCCATGAAGGTCTGTTCGCTGTCGAGGCCAAGCCACTTGGCCTGCGCGCCAGTCGCGATGATCAGCGCGTCACAGGTATAGACTGCGCCGGAATCGGCCTTCAGGCGGAACGGGCGCACCGTGGTTTCAACCTCGGTGATGATGTCGTGCACGATTTCCGCGCCGACATGTTCTGCCTGCTTGGCCATCTGTTCCATCATCCATGGGCCCTGCACCGGCTCGGCATAGCCCGGATAATTTTCCACATCGGTGGTGATCATCAGTTGACCGCCCTGCTGCAGACCGGCAATGACGATAGGCTTCAACATGGCGCGCGCTGCGTAAATCGCGGCGGTATAACCAGCAGGACCTGAGCCGATAACAATAACGGGCGCATGACGCTGTGACATGAGGTTCCTCTCCGGTCCTAAAATCGATTTAAAGCAGCGGGTGCACGACTGACCGGAATCGCCTGCGCACCCGGCCTAACTGTGCCCTGATATTATGGCCAAGGTAGGTCTGCCCTTTTCCGTTTGCAAGGTTTGACGGGCATTTGCTGCGCTTTAGCCACAGCTTGTGACTGTTAGGCGATAGGAAGCGCCTCCCCGCATTGCGACCGGGTCGATCTCGCGTTAAACAGACAGGAAAAACAACGCTCAACTGTCCGCCAATCGCCCCACAAACGGCCGGAGACGACCGCCATCTATAAAACTGTCGCCAACATATGCGCGCGCTTCGGCCTCATCATGGCGGCCGCCATGCTTTTGCCCGCCGCAATCGACTTGCGCGACGGCAGCGACGACTGGCTGATTTTCCTGCGTTCGGCAGCAACGACGGGCGCGCTTTCCGCGCTCATCCTTTTTGCGACGCAGAACCAGTCCGTGCGTTTCACGCCCCGCCTCGGTTTTCTGCTCACGGTCTGCATCTGGCTGACCGCAGCTTTCCTCGGCTCGATACCGCTTTATTTCTCGCATCTGCCGATCAGCTATGCCACCGCTTTTTTCGAAGCCATGTCCGGCGTGACCTCCACTGGCGCAACGGCGCTGACCGGCCTGGATAATATGCAGCGCGGCATTCTGCTCTGGCGGTCGCTGCTCTGCTGGATCGGTGGTATCGGCTTCATCGGCCTGGCGCTTCTGATGCTGCCGTCGCTGCGCGCCGGTGGCCTTGCGCTCTTTCACATGGAAAATTCCGACAAGTCGGAAAAAATCCTGCCGCGCATGAACCAGATCGCGCTTGGCATTATTCTCGCCTATCTGAGCCTGACGGCTGCCTGCATCATCAGCTATTTCATGGTTGGGATGAGCGTGTTCGACGCTATCAATCATGGCCTGACGACGGTGGCCACGGCTGGCTTTTCCACTCATGACAACTCGCTCGGTTTCTACCACGGCAACCGCCTGCTGCTGGTTGTCGCGACGGTGTTCATGATTTTCTCGGCCCTGCCCTTCGTGCTCTACATCAAGGCTTTCATGCCCAAGCGGCTGGAATCGCTGGCAGATCCGCAGGTCAAACTGTTCTTCAGCATCGTCATCGGCTTCAGCTTCATCCTCGCCGTCGTTTTGCGGCTTGGTCTGGACGTGCCTTTTGGCGACGCGCTGATTTCGGCCTCGTTCCATTTCGTGTCCGTCATCACGACCACCGGCTATGCGACCGAAGACTATTCGCTCTGGGGGCCACCCGCTCTCGGCATTTTCCTCCTCGCCTCGTTTCTGGGAAGCTGCGCGGGCTCCACGTCGGGCGGTATCAAGATGAACCGCCTCATCATCCTGTGGAGCCTGACACAAGCGAGCCTGTCGCGCCTCATCGTGCCGCATGCGGTCACCAAGATGCGCTATGGCTCATCGGAAATCTCCGGCGAAATCGCCCAGAACGTGCTGCTCTATCTCTTCCTCTATTGCGCATCGCTGGTGATCGGCGCGGTGCTGCTGGCGTCACTCGGCCTCGACTTCGTATCGGCCTTCACCGGCGCACTGACCGCCCTGTCCAATATTGGCCCCGGCCTTGGTGAAACAATCGGTCCGGTTGGCAATTTTTCCACCATCCAGGACCCGGCTCTCTGGGTGCTGTCCTTCCTGATGCTGGCAGGACGACTGGAGCTTGTGACGGTATATATCCTGTTCACACGCGCTTTTTGGGTGCGTTGACAGAGCTTTAGACGGTTTACACGCCACGGATTCATTTGATATTAGCATGATTAGATTGCGCCATGACGGCGTCACATATTCTATAATTACCCTTGAATGAAATTTCCTTGCGCGCGGAGTCATGCATGCCGATCAAGGCCGATCTGGACGAAATCGATTGGAAAATCCTGCGGGAGCTCCAGAACAACGGGCGCATCACCAATGTCGAGCTGGCCGAACGGGTCGGCATTTCGGCACCTCCCTGCCTTCGCCGGGTCCGTAAACTCGAGGAAAGCGGCGTCATTCGGGGCTATCGCGCCATTCTCAACGGCAATGCGCTGGGTCAGGATCTGGTCGCATTCTGTTCGGTCGGTCTGCACCGTCAGGCTGATGCCGATCTGAAGGCTTTTGCGGAGAAAACCAAGCAGTGGCCGCTGGTACGCCGCGCATGGATGGTTTCGGGCGAGTCCGACTTCCTGCTTCATTGCGTTGCACGTGATCTGAACACGTTCCAGACCTTCGTGATCGAGGAACTAACCGCAGCACCAAATGTGGACTCCGTCCGCACCGCGCTGACCATTCGTCCGGTCAAGGACGAACCGCTGATGATTCTCTGAACACCACGGCCCTTAAAGCGCGTCGCGTTTATCCCACCCATACGACGCGCTTTATCTATTTGTTTCTACGCATGTCGGTACCGGAAAACTGGTTCCCACTTTTCCGCGACATGCTTTAGTGTCTGAATCAAAAATCGGCAGGCCGTGGCGAAAATGGTGATTTCGAGAACCGGAGCGCAGCGTACATTTGGGTAAGTGAGCACCGGAAGCGCAGAAATCGCCATTTGTAGACCGGCATGGCGACTTTTGGATCAGACACGCCCGGCGAATACGCGCTCATAGACACCGCTGATCGCAGCGGCTTCCTTTTCGAGCGGGAAATTGGCGCGCACATGCGCAAGAGCGGTTTCGCCGTCACGCTCGGCCATGGCCGGGTCTGCGAGATAAGGCTCAATGGCCTTGCGCAAGGCTTCGCCATCTCCGGCGGGCACGAAACCGCCGGTTTCGTCCACGATCATTTCAGCATAGGCCCCGGCATCGCTTGCCACTACAGCGGTCTTCGACGCCATGGCTTCCAGCGGCGTCAGCCCAAACCCCTCATTGCGCGACGGCGCAACATAAAGCGTCAAACGGCGATACCAGACCCGAATATCGGGAACTTCACCGAGAATGAGAATACGGTCCTGCAAACCGGCGGCGGCAATCTTCGCCTTGAGGCCATCCTCGAAGGATTGATGTTCCGCGGTGGTTCGTCCGGTGATGATCGCCGTCCATTCAGGATATTTCGGCAAAAGCGCAATCATCGCATCGACGAAGAGATCGGTGCCCTTGGAATGCCGCACGCGCCCGAAACAACCGACAGCATATTTGCCCGGAAGACCAGAGGCGGCAAACATGTCTTCCTCACCAACCGGGGGATGAAAGCGTTCCAGATCGACGCCATGCATGATGACTTCATGTGGCACTTCCAGAAAACTGCCCGAGCGCCCGCTGGTGGCGATGACCGCATTCATGCGGCGGATGAGCCATTTGGTGAAAGGCTTGTGGTTGCGCTGGGCAGCCGAGGTGAACACCAGCCGCAGCTTCATGCGCAAGACATCGCGCATGAAAATACCGGCAAGCATTTCGACATTACGCCGCGCATGCCAGATCCGGAAGCGGCGGTTTTTCGGTGCTGACCAGAAGGACAAAAGCGCGCCCCAGCCCAAATGCGGCAGGCTTTCCGGCAAACCCGGTCCCATTGTGGCAATGTTCAGCCCCTTCGCACGTTGCAAAGGAATGAGCTGCACAATCGTCGAGGTCACGCCGGAAAGGCGCTGCTTGAAGTTGGGAGCTACAACCTCGACACTCTCAACCGGAACCGGATTTGAATGGGGCACGGTGATCAGATGAACTTCAGTGTCACGATCTCGTAGGAACGCGAGCCGCCCGGTGCATTGACCTCGATCGTATCGCCTTCGGTCTTGCCAATCATGGCGCGCGCGATTGGCGACGAAATCGAAATGCGGCCTTCCTTCACGTCAGCTTCCTGGTCGCCAACGATCTGGTAGATTTTCTCGTCTTCGGTGTCTTCGTCGATCAGCGTGACCGTCGCGCCGAATTTGATTCGGTCGCCGCTCAGCTTGGTAACGTCGATCACTTCGGCACGCGCAACGACATCTTCCAGTTCGTTGATGCGGCCTTCGTTGAGGCTCTGGGCTTCCTTGGCCGCGTGATATTCGGCGTTTTCCGACAGATCGCCATGGGCACGCGCTTCGGCGATAGCCTCGATGATCCGAGGACGCTCGTTTTGCTGACGCCAGCGGAGCTCTTCCTTGAGCTTTTCGAAACCGCGAGGGGTCATAGGGAACTTTTCCATACCCAGTCCTTTCCTTCGCCCGGCGCCCGTCTCTTCCCAAGAACTGAACGCGCCGGCAGTTTGGTTGCCCGCCGCACCCTGCCTGCACAACCGCGCTGCAAGGTGCCCTTCCGGGAGCTGCAACACCCCCCGATACACAAAAAGAAAACGGTCACCGAAACACCCGTTTCGGAACCGTTCAAACGACTAATTCGCCGAACTATAGCATTTCTGGCGATCTTTTCACGCGGAAAAAATCGAACCCTGTCAAATCTCCAGACAAGAAGCCAGCTTAAGGCCGCATCTGCAGCATTGTCGCAGAATACAGACGCCGCTTGCCGCGAGGCCCGGCTAATGCCTATAGGACAAACAATTTCCGGCGATCCTATGGGGCCGGACCTTCTTCTTCGCAATCCGAGGCCATGATGACGCGCACGCAAGCCAATATTGTCCTGCTTCTGGCTGGCGTGATCTGGGGCATGGGCTTCGTCGCCCAATCGACCGCCATGGCCAGCATCGGCCCGTTCCTGTTCATCGGCGTCCGTTCCGGCATTGCAGCCCTCACCGTGCTGCCCTGGGCACTTGCCGAAGGCCGCCGCTCGTCGGCCCGTCTGAAACCTTCCGACTATCGTTCCTTCATGCTGGTGGGCGCCGTGCTTTTCACCGGCCTGCTGCTGCAACAGATTGGCCTCATCACCACCTCGGTCACCAATGCCGGTTTTCTGACTGGCCTTTATGTCGTGATGGTGCCGGTTCTGGGGGTGTTGCTGTTCCGCACATGGCCGCACCCGGTTGTCTGGCCCTGCGCCGTCATCTGTCTGGCGGGGATTTTCCTGCTGTCGGGCGGTGAACTGACCGCGCTCAAGACCGGCGACTGGCTGGTCATCTGCGGAGCAATTTTCTGGGCCATGCAAGTGCTGCTGATTGGTCGCGCCAACCGCGCCGGACGCCCGATCATGCTGAGCTGCGTTCAGTTTGCCACCGCAGCCATTATCGGTCTGGCTGGCGCATCGCTGCTCGAAGGCTTCAACTGGAACGCCATCGCCCTGACATGGAAGGAAATCCTGTTCACCGGCGTGATGTCGTCCGGCATTGCCTTCACCCTGCAAGCCATCGGCCAGCGTTATACGACCTCGGCGCAGGCTGCGATCTTCCTGTCTTCGGAAGCGCTGTTTGCGGCGTTGTTCGGCGCGATCTTCCTCGGCGACCGGCTGACCTTCATCGGCTTCATCGGCTGCGGCATGCTCTTTGCGGCCATGCTGGCCGTCGAACTTGTCCCGATGTTCTGGAACCGCAAGGCGGAACCGGTCCCGGCAGTGGAACCGGCAGAATAACCATCAAGCCTTGAAAATCAGCGCCGCGCCGCCTGCGATGAAGGCAAAGCCCAGCAGGTGGTGCCAGGTGAAGGCTTCCTTCAGATAGAACACCGAGAACAGGCTGAAGATCACCAGCGTGATGACTTCCTGTATCGTCTTGAGCTGGGCCGCCGAATAAACTTCGTGCCCGATACGGTTGGCTGGAACCGCGAGGCAATATTCGATCAGCGCGATACCCCAGCTGATGAAAATCACCGCGACCAGCGGCGTGTTGGTGAATTTCAGATGGCCGTACCAGGCAAAGGTCATGAAAATATTCGAGCCGACCAGAAGCAGGATCGGCAGGATGCTTGGCGAAATCAGTGCTGACATGGGTGAAACTTTTGGGACCGGGAGGATGGTCTGATGCGCGGTTTGGCCCTGAACCACGGCGGTAAGCGATAGAACATTTCCGACAAAAGTGGGAAGCGATTTTACATGGCGCAGTGCAAAAAACAGCCGTGCCGTCAGTCAAAAGATAGAGAGCATCACAAGCTCGCCCTTTCGTTGCCCTGATTGCGCCACAGCGCTTAACAGAGGCACTGACTCTTCCTTTACGCTTCTCTCATAGGATACAGGAAACACCGCCCCACAAGCAGAAGGCAAGGACATGAGTTTTGCGTTGTCCGCCACAACAGATCACGATCATGCGCGTTCGCGATTGCGCCGTCTTGGTCCGGCGGCGTCCGTGCTCCTGCTGATACTGGCCGCTGGCTGTTCCGGCGACCGCCCGCCGCGCCCGCAAGCCGATGTGGGAAACTCGGATATCATGGTGCCAAGCACCGACGTGGCCGGCGCTCCGATGCCATCCGCTCCCTTGGCCGATGCACCGATGCAAGCCGCGCCGGTAATGAGTTCGCCGATACCCGAGCCTCCCATGACGCATACGCCGCAGCAAGACCGTGTTGTGGGGCTGGCCGAGGAAGAAGAAACCCACACCGCGCAGCCAGCACCACAAAGCGAGCCGCAATATGCAGGCGATTACGGCTTTGCTACGCCGGTTCAGAACCCGGTTACGGCGGCTGAAAACATCTACACCATGTCGAATTCCGAAGCGGCGTGCCGCACACGCCTTAAAAAACTCGGCGTCGTCTTCAAGGAAAAGCCGCCGATCTATCGCAGCGCATCCTGCAATATCGGCAATCCGATTGAGGTGTCGGGCTTCAACAGCGGCTCCATCGCCTTCAAACCGGCGGCAACGCTGAACTGTCAGGTGACGGAAGCCTTTGCGCGCTGGATCAAGGGCGATCTGCAACCGGCGGCGCGCCTGCGCTATCTGTCCGGCATCAACACGATCTATAATGCGGGCGGCTATTCCTGCCGCACGATGAATCATCGTCGCGGCGCGAAAATGTCGGAACATTCACGCGGCAACGCCATCGACGTGACGCGGATCAAGCTGAACAACGGCAAGGATATTTCGGTGCGCAGACCCGGTTTCTTCGCTTTCCGCGAAAAAGGCCTGCTCAACAGCGTTCGTTCCGACGCCTGCGATTATTTCACCACGGTGCTTGGGCCGGGCTATAATCCTGAACATGCAGATCACTTTCACTTCGACCTGATGCAGCGTCGAAGCGGCTATCGCGCCTGCAAATAAAGCCCGGTCGAAACCGGGCTTTTCTGCGATGTAGATGGAGAGCGGCTATTCTTCCGGGACCGGAGACGGCTTGCCGTCCTTGTCCAGCGCCACCATGACGAATTCGCCATGCGTCACCAGTTCCATGCGCTGCTGGGATGCGCGCTGCGCCCAGGCTTCGACGCGCAAGGTGATCGAAGTGCGGCCCACCTTGGTGATTTCCGTATAGACGCACAAAACGTCGCCGATCTTGACCGGCTTGGCAAAGGACATCTCACGCACGGCTGCGGTGACGACGCGGCCACGGGCGCGTTCTTCCGCACGAATGCCGGAGGCCGAGTCCATCTGTGACATGACCCAGCCGCCAAAAATATCGAATGCCGAATTGGCGTCCTTCGGCATGGCCGGAACGCGCAAGGTCAGTTCGCCTTTGGGCTTATCTGCAACGCTCATCAATCAATCCTTTAAACACAAATGATTCTGCCGGAGTATGGGACAAACCAATCCTGAAAAACATGCGGCATCGCAACCTGCATTTATCGGGCGCGACTTCCTGACAACCTTCTGTCAGGAGCCACCTGCCAGGATCCGGCAACAGGGCGGATTTTGCCGCCGTGCTCTTTTCATTTGCATGTCGAAATTCCATATTAGCGACATGGCTTCCTCCAAAGACAAATACACACAGGATTCGCACGATACGGCTGACGGCTTCAGCGAAATGCCGCAGGCCGAGCTTTCTGGCGCGCCGTTGACCGGCTCCATCGCCGACTGGGCGAAGGAAATCGGCGACGAAGCGGCAAAGCCTGCTGCCAAAGCATCGAAATCCGCCAAGACGCCGAAGAAAATTCCCGAACGCAGCAAGGAAGCGACGCGCAGCGGTCGTGGCACCTCGATGGGCGGCGCAGCTTCCGCCAAGGAGCGCGCAGCCGCAGGGCTCAATCCTGTGGCCGGGCTTGATATCAGTCTTGAAGATGCCGCCGGGCTCAATGCGTCGGGTGCCACTGCCACCGTGCAGGCGCTGTCCGATCTGATCGAATCTGGCAATCCGCTGTTCAAAAACGGCCAGCTCTGGACACCGCACCGCCCTGCCCGCCCGGAAAAATCCGAAGGCGGCATTTCCATCGAGATGGAGACGCCATTCGAACCGTCCGGCGACCAGCCGACGGCGATTCGTGATCTTGTCGAAGGGCTGACCAATGACGACCGCACACAGGTGCTGCTCGGCGTCACCGGCTCCGGCAAAACCTTCACCATGGCCAAGGTCATTCAGGAGACCCAGCGCCCGGCGCTGATCCTCGCGCCCAACAAGACGCTGGCGGCCCAGCTTTACGGCGAGTTCAAGAGCTTCTTCCCGAACAATGCGGTCGAGTATTTCGTATCCTATTACGATTATTATCAGCCGGAAGCCTATGTGCCGCGCTCAGACACCTATATCGAGAAGGAATCCTCGATCAACGAGCAGATCGACCGTATGCGCCACTCGGCCACGCGCGCGCTGCTTGAGCGCGACGACGTGATCATCGTCGCTTCGGTCTCGTGCATCTATGGTATCGGTTCGGTCGAAACCTATACGGCCATGACCTTCGAAATGAAGATCGGCGACCGGCTCGACCAGCGGCAACTGCTCGCCGATCTCGTGGCGCAGCAATATAAGCGGCAGGACATCAATTTCGTGCGCGGCTCGTTCCGCGTGCGTGGCGACACGATCGAACTTTTCCCGGCCCACTTGGAAGACCGGGCCTGGCGCATTTCGCTGTTCGGCGACGAGATTGAAACCATCACCGAATTCGACCCGCTCACCGGCCAGAAGACCGGCGATCTGAAATCGGTCAAGATCTACGCAAATTCGCACTATGTCACGCCGCGACCGACGCTCAATCAGGCCATCAAGTCGATCAAGGACGAGCTGAAGCATCGCCTTGTCGAATTGAACAATGCCGGGCGTCTGCTGGAAGCGCAGCGTCTGGAACAGCGCACGACTTTCGATCTAGAAATGCTGGAAGCCACCGGCTCCTGCGCGGGCATCGAAAACTATTCGCGCTATCTGACGGGTCGCAATCCCGGCGAACCGCCGCCGACCCTGTTTGAATATATCCCGGACAACGCGCTGGTTTTCATCGATGAAAGCCATGTCACCGTCCCGCAGATCGGCGGTATGTATCGCGGCGACTTCCGCCGTAAGGCGACGCTGGCCGAATATGGCTTCCGCCTGCCGTCCTGCATGGATAACCGCCCGCTCCGCTTCGAGGAATGGGACGCGATGCGTCCGCAGACTATTGCCGTTTCGGCAACGCCGGGCAGCTGGGAAATGGAAGAAGCGGGTGGCGTTTTTGCCGAACAGGTCATTCGCCCGACCGGCCTGATCGACCCGCCCGTGGAAATCCGCCCTGCCAAGACGCAGGTGGACGACGTGCTTGGCGAAATCCGTGACACGGCAAAGAAGGGCTACCGCACGCTGGTCACGGTGCTGACCAAGCGCATGGCGGAAGACCTGACCGAATATCTGCACGAACAGGGCGTACGGGTGCGCTACATGCACTCGGATATCGACACGCTGGAGCGTATCGAGATCATCCGCGATCTGCGTCTTGGCGCATTTGACGTGCTGGTGGGCATCAACCTGCTGCGCGAAGGTCTCGACATTCCCGAATGCGGCTTCGTTGCCATTCTCGACGCCGACAAGGAAGGTTTTTTGCGGTCTGAAACCTCACTGGTTCAGACCATCGGTCGCGCCGCGCGTAATGTCGACGGCAAGGTTATCCTTTACGCCGACAACATTACCGGCTCGATGCAGCGTGCCATGGATGAAACCAGCCGTCGCCGTGAGAAGCAGATTGCCTACAACGAAGAGCACGGCATCACACCGGCCTCGGTGAAGAAAAACATTTCGGATATTCTGAACTCGGTCTACGAACGCGACCATGTCCGCGCCGATATTTCGGGTTTTGCCGAAGAAGGCGGCATGATGGGCAACAATCTGCAAGCCCATCTGGAATATCTGGAAAAGCAGATGCGCGATGCCGCTGCCGATCTGGATTTCGAAAAGGCCGCGCGTCTGCGCGACGAAATCAAGCGCCTGCGCGAGACGGAACTCGCCATTGCCGACGATCCGATGGCGCGGGAGGTGGAACTGGAAAGCCCGGTCACCGGGCGCACAAAGGGCCGCCACAATGCCGGGCGCAAGGTGCATAGAACGGTTGATGACACCAGCGGAAAGTCTCTGTTCCAGAAGCCGTCGCTGGACAATATGGGACCGGGCACGGACATGGCGAAGCCACGCCACGATGGCCCGCTGCCCGCAGCGCCGGACACGAAATTCCGCAAGAACTCGCTGGATGAAATGACGGTGAAGCGGACGGAAGTGCCCGCCGGTGGAGAGGCCCCGGTCCGCCGCGAACGCGCCGGTATCGGCTCTTACGAAGACCCGGTGGACGTCGCCCGCAAGAAGCGGCGGCCCGGCAAGACCGGTCGTCCGGGAAGATAAAAATGCGGCTCCACCCGGAGCCGCATTTATTTTGCCATCAATATTCCTGCGCGGTTGGACGATACAGGATTTCGTTGACGTCAACATTGTCCGGCTGGCTCATCGCGAAAGCCACCATGGACGCGAAAGACTCCGCCGGAATAGCAACATTGTTATAAAGCGCCTTCACGCGCTCGGCCTGCTGCGGGTCTGTGACGCTGTTGGGAAGCTCCGTCGCCACCGCGCCCGGCGATATCACCGTCGTGCGGATGTTGTACGGTTTCACTTCCTGACGCAATCCTTCCGAAATGACCCGCACCGCATGTTTGGTTGCCGAATAGACGGCCCCGCCCGGTCCCACCTTATGTCCCGCCACCGACGAGACATTGATAATGTGACCGCTCTTCTGGTCGCGCATATGCGGCAAGGCGGCGGCGATGCCATAAAGCACGCCCTTGATATTGACGTCGATCATGCGATCCCAGTCATCCACCTTGCCCATTTCGAGCATCGAATGCGGCATCAGCCCGGCATTGTTGATCAGCACATCGACACGACCATGCAGCTTCACTGCCTGATCGACCAGATGCTGAACCTGAAGGCGGTCGGTCACGTCCGTTCGCAGAACCGCGCCTTCGGCCAGTTTCAGTTCACCGGCCAGCGCCTTTAGCCGATCGAGACGGCGCGCGCCGAGCACAAGCTTGGCCCCGCCTTCGGCCAGCCGCCGCGCAGCCGCTTCACCGAGACCGCTGCTTGCGCCAGTGATAACGACGACCTTGTCCTGAATTCCCTGCATGGTCCTGTCTCCTGTTGAACGGGGCTACCGGTCGACACGCTGTTGCAAATGCGCCGGATAGCGGTCGCCCTGCACAGTGATGTCGGCAAGCGCGGCTTCTATGCGGTTCAGATCCTCGGCACTCAGTTCGACGGTGGTGGCACCGATGTTTTCTTCCAGACGATGCAGCTTCGTCGTACCGGGAATGGGCACGATCCATGGCTTCTGCGCCAGCAACCACGCAATCGCGATCTGGGCACGGGTAACACCCTTGGCTTCTGCGATCTGGCCAAGCATATCGACCAGCGCCTGATTGGCATCACGGGCTTCGGTCGAAAAGCGCGGCACGACATTGCGGAAATCATTGGCCGCAAAGCTCGTCTTGCTGTCGATGGTTCCGGTCAGAAAGCCTCTGCCCAGCGGGCTGAACGGGACAAAGCCGATGCCCAGCTCTTCCAGAACCGGCAGGATTTGCTGTTCCGGCTCACGCCACCACAGCGAATATTCGCTTTGCAACGCCGTGACCGGCTGCACGGCATGGGCGCGCCGGATGGTTTGCGGACCAGCTTCCGAAAGGCCGAAATGCTTGACCTTCCCTTCCTGGATCAGATCGCGCACCGTTCCGGCCACGTCCTCGATGGGCGTCGCCGGATCAACGCGATGCTGATAGAACAGGTCGATCACATCCGTCTTCAGCCGCTTCAGCGATGCTTCAGCAACCGCACGAATATGTTCGGGACGGCTATTCACCCCATTCTGACCACCCTTGTCGTCGAATTCGAAACCGAACTTGGTGGCGATCACCACCCGGTCGCGAATCGGCGCCAGCGCTTCGCCCAGAACTTCCTCATTCACATAGGGTCCATAGACTTCCGCTGTATCGAAGAACGTGATGCCCTTGTCGAATGCAGCTCTCAGCAGCCCGACCGCCTGTGCCTTTTCCATGGCCGGACCATAGGCGAAACTAAGGCCCATGCAGCCGAGACCGATGGCTGAAACCTCAAGGCCGCTACAGCCCAATATTCTCTTCTTCATGGTCAATATCCTTATGCGTGATAATCTTCGTCGCTGACATGTTCCAGCCAGTCCACCACCTTGCCGTCGAGCGCTTCCGCTATAGCAATATGGGTCATGGCCGTGGTGGCCGTCGCGCCGTGCCAATGCCGTTCGCCCGGCTCGAACCAGACGATATCGCCGGGGCGGATTTCCTCGACAGGGCCGCCCTCGCGCTGCGCCCAGCCAAGCCCTGCGGTCACGATCACCGTCTGGCCCAGCGGATGCGTGTGCCACGCCGTGCGTGCGCCCGGCTCGAATGACACGGTAGCGCCGCCAACACGCGCCGGTGCCGTCGTGCTGAACGGCATGTCGAGCCGGACCGTACCGGTGAAATAATCGGCGGAACCCTTGGTCGAAGGCTGAGACCCGATGCGCTTGATCTGCATGATGTGTTTCCTTTCTTTCCCCGCCTGAAATCGCGGCAAACTTAAAAACTTCTGCTGCCGATGATTAGACACTATAATCGGCATGAACTCATGAAGTGGATTCATCAATGCGGCGCGACAATATTCACGATCTGCTAGCTTTTCTGGCCATTGCCCGCGAGGGCAGTTTCACCCGCGCGGCGGCAAAACTTGGCGTTTCCCAATCAGCGCTCAGCCACACAATGCGCGGGCTGGAGGAACGGCTCGGCCTGCGTCTTCTCACCCGCACCACGCGCAGCGTCTCCCCGACCGAGGCTGGCGAAAGGCTGTTGCGCACCATCGGGCCCCGTTTCGAAGAGATCGAAACCGAACTCGACGCCCTGAGCGAATTGCGCGACAAGCCTGCCGGAACCATTCGCATCACCACTCCCGAACATGCGGCGCAGTCCATCCTGTGGCCCGCTCTGGAACGACTTCTGCCGGACTATCCCGATATCCACGTCGAAGTGGCCGTCGATTCCGGGCTGCGCGACATCGTAGCCGATCGTTATGACGCCGGTATTCGCCTTGGCGAGCAGATCGCACAGGACATGATCGCCGTGCCCATCGGCCCTGACGTGCGCATGGCCGTGGTCGGCGCGCCGTCCTATTTCAAACGTCATCCGGTGCCCCGCACCCCGCAGGAACTGACCGCGCATCGTTGCATCAATCTGCGCCTGCTCACCTATGGCGGGCTTTATGCCTGGGAATTCGAAAAGAACGGGCGAGAGCTGAAGGTGCGCGTCGAAGGCCAGCTCATTCTCAATTCCCCGACCATGATCGTCGAAGCTGCGAAAGCCGGTTTCGGCCTCGCCAGCTTGCCGGAATACTATATGCGGGACGGTTTTGCCGATGGCACGCTGGTGCGCGTGCTGGAAGACTGGTGCCCGCCCTTTCCGGGCTTTCATCTCTATTACCCCAGCCGGAGACAATCTTCCCCGGCCTTCGCGCTTCTGGTCGACGCCTTGCGATATAGAGAGGCGGAGCCGCGTGAACGCTGATCCGCCTCGCCGTTCACCTAGCAGCGACCGCCACCCGTGACGCGGAAACCGGCGCGTTCCGCTTCGCAGCGATTGGAGAAGCTGCGCCGTTCACTGCCGCGCCGCGCGCAAACCGGTGCATATTCCCGCGTGCATGCGCCCATGCCCGGTCGGACGCCGTGCTGCGGCGGACGAGCCGGACCGACGCCGGAGCCATTCCAGCCGGAACCCGGGCGACTGCTGCACTGACCATTCGACACCACGCGGAACCCTTCCGCCCGTGCTGAACACGCATTGCCGAATGTCCGCCGGACACCCCTGCTCTCGCCGCAAACCGGCGAATAGATCATTGGGCAGGCCTGCACATGGCCCGGATTACCGGGCCGGACCGGCGGCGGCCTGTGATCGGGACCACCTTCCGCAACACAACCGCTCAACAACAGAACACCGGCAATCAAGCCGGTCCACGACAAACCCCTCGACATGTTTCCTCCTCTCCAGAAACGTCTATCCGTCTTTTGTCCCCATCTAGAATGGAGCAGATGTTCCGAAGGGCAAGATTTAAATGGGAAGATTGGACGCCACGTATCGACAAGTCGCCAAGTTGCGTTACTCTGCAGTCAAGCTTTCGGCCCGAACAATCCGGGTCACAGCATGGGGCAAAAGCGAACAGAAAGACGACATGCGGCGTTTCGGAACTTTTCTGGCGGCATCGTTTCTGATCGTCCCGCTTTCACTCATTCCCGCCGAGGCAGAACCGGCACCGGCAAGCTTTAGCGAACCCAATCCGCGCATATCGGCGCCACCATTACCGCCGGAAAAGAAAGCGCCCACCGTTAACCGCATCTGCCAGTTGATCGAGACCAGTGCCTCCACGCATGGCATACCAAAAGATTTCTTCGCCCGCCTGATCTGGAAGGAAAGCCGGTTCGACCATCAGGCCGTCAGCCCGGTCGGCGCGCAAGGCATTGCACAGTTCATGCCCTATACGGCAAAGGAGCGCGGTCTGGCCGATCCGTTCGACATCGAGCAGGCAATTCCGGCCTCGGCCAGTTTCCTGTTCGACCTCAAAAAAGCCTTCGGCAATTGGGGTCTCGCCGCTGCGGCCTATAATGCCGGGCCGGGGCGTGTTTCCAGCTGGATGCGCTCGGGCGGTTTCCTTCCGCTCGAAACCGAGGACTATGTGCTGGATATTACCGGCGCACCCGCCGACGACTTCGCTTCCGGCAGGGAGGTGCAGAACCGTCCACTTGATTCGGGGCGTTCCTTTACGGAAGCCTGCCGCCGCCTGCCGATCATCCGCTCGGCGACGATACCCATGTCGCGCGTCAAGCCGAAGCCATGGGGAATACAGGTTGCGGGGAATTTCCGCCGCGGTGCGGCTGTCAATCAATGGAGCCGCCTGCGCAAGCAATTCGCCTCTGTACTGAGCGGCCATAGCCCGGTCATCAGCCGCATTCGCACCCCGATGGGGCGGCGCGGCATCTATGCGGTGCGGATCGGCGCCAACAGCCGGGCGGAAGCCGATGGTATTTGTAGCAAGTTGCGCGCAGCCGGCGGCGCATGCATTGTTTCGCGCAATCGCTAGGGCATCGATGAAAGTGACCATTTTTGCGCCCGCAAAGATGGGGCACTTTATTAAACGCACCAATTAATCCGGCTATTTAAACACGCGGCTTCTCTATAAGATCTCTTATATATCAAGGATAGGCTGTTCTATTTCGGTATACCGCTTCAGAAATTCTAGAAATAATCGGAAAAATAAACCCGCGTTCCGGTTCAAAGATAACAAAACATCGGGGGCGCAAAGAATTTGCTTGCCAAAATTCGCGTCATAGATCAGTCTCCATTCGTTCGGGCATTTAGCGAACAAATGGAAGACTGGAAGAACGGCGCGCCGGGGCCGCTATAAGTTCCGGGTCTGGGAATACCCAGACAATGATCGGTTCCTTCCCAATGTCGAGAACTGCCTGCATGACCCTCTGTCGGGTGTGTGGTGCGCTCGGCAGAAGACGTAATTCCATCGTTTTTGAAAGAAATGGTGGCGCCAAGGAAAAGGAACGGATCCAATGGCACAGACCGGACTGGTCAAATTCTTCAATAATGAAAAGGGCTTTGGTTTTATCAAGCCCGATGATGGTGGCGCGGATATCTTCGTGCACATCTCTGCTGTACAGGCTTCGGGCCTGACGGGCCTCGCAGACAATCAGAAGGTTTCCTACGAAACCGAACCGGATCGTCGCGGCAAGGGCCCGAAGGCCGTTAACATCACCGTTACCGGTTGATTGTTCTCAATACCAATTATGACCCCGGTTCACGCCGGGGTTTTTTATTGCCCAAGTTTCTCCAATGGAGTGTCGGCGGTCCGTAAGAGCGCATCCGGCAATTAACGAGCCAGGGCCTCCTCATAACCCGCCCGCGAATTGTTACAGACGCTGCGCGTATTTTACCGACGATTGAGAGCTCGGCGCCCTATTTCACCATTGTTCAGCCTCCATTCATGTCGAAAGAGTTAACCCATTATCCATGATTGGTGCTCCGTCTTTCGAGCGGTCTGCACCAGAGGAATTGCAGTCGAGCTTCTGAAGGAGCGAACAATGAACCGATTTGCGAAGACAACCATTCTGACCGTTGCATCTTTGGCAGCGATTGCTGCTCCTCTTGCTTCCGCTTCGGCAGATTCCTGGGGCCGCCGTCATCACCATGGCAGCGGCGATGCAGTTGCCGCCGGTGTGATCGGACTTGCAGCCGGTGCGCTGATCGGCAGCGCGCTGAGCCAGCCGCAGCCGACCTATGTGCAGCCGGAACCGATCTATGATGCGCCGCCTCCGCCACCTGCGTATTACCCAGCGCCACGTGCTTACTATCCGGCACCTCCACCGCGCCGCGTGACTTACTATCGTCCGCGGAATCTGGAGCCATGGACCGAGGGTTGGCAGGACTACTGCATGGAAACTTACCGCTCGTTCAATCCACGCAGCGGCACCTATCGCGGTTATGATGGTCGCGACCATTTCTGCACCGCCAACTAAAGCATACCTCCCGAAAGTGGGAACCGGTTTCGGGAGAAAGACATGCATAAAAACAAAAGCTTAAAGCGTGCCTCGTGAATATGATTGAACGCGATACGCTTTAAGTGCAAAATCGATAAGGAAAAAGCCGCCCAATGGGCGGCTTTTTTGTAACCTTTACGCCATTCCGATCAGGAACGGGTTGTTGCGGCGTTCTTCGCCGAACCGGCCACCGGGGCCGTGTCCGCAGATAAAGCCGATATCGTCGCCCAGCGGCAGAAGCTTCTCCCGGATCGACCGGATCAGCGCAGCATGGTCGCCGCCCGGCAGGTCGGTGCGTCCCACCGAACCGTTGAACAGCACATCGCCGACAATCGCAAAGCGGGCTTCCGGGCTGTAGAAGACGACGTGGCCTGGTGAATGACCGGGGCAATGAAACACGTCGAAGACATGTCCGGCGACGGTGACCTTGTCGCCCTCTTCCAGCCAGCGGTCCGGCGTGACGTTGCGCACACCGTCGACAATTCCGTATTTCAGGCCGGTCGCCACCAGATTATCGAGCAGAAACTGATCGTCCACATGCGGGCCGATAATCTCCACGCCGAGCTTTTCCTTCAGATCAGCCGCAGCGCCCGCATGATCGATATGACCATGGGTGATCCAGATGGCCCCGATCTCGATGTCCTGCGACTGGATCGCTTCCTCGATCTTCGGCAGATCACCACCCGGATCAATGACGACACCCTTCTTGGTCTCGCCGTCGAAAAGAATGGTGCAGTTTTGCTGAAACGGGGTAACGGGGACGATAATCGCCTGTAGCTGGCCCATGGTGGATACTCCATCGCATCTGTAGATCGGCGAAGATCGCATCAACCGCCGCCTGTGTTGCTCCACACATAATGGCCCCGGCCCGATACGGAAAGAGCTTAAAATCTCGCACCGCCCCAACAATCGTCGCGATCGCTGCGGATATTTCAACTCGCAATTAGAGCGCGTTTCGATCTGATTGGATCAGATCGGCGCTCTAAATGTTTGCTTTAACGCGCATCTTTTCTGATCGAAGCAGGATCAGAAATCAGTCCAGTGAACTGATTTCCCTGCGGAGGCGTTTCACACTTTTCGGGATGCGCTCTAAAAAACGGACGGCGCATAGCCGTCCGTTCTATCCCTCTCAAACAGTTCGTCTTGCCGGTGGCTCTGAAAACTGTGCCGTCTGCCCGGAGCGCTTGCCGGAAATTGGCGCGCGCTCCAAGTTGTTTATTTCAAGTGCATTCTTGCGCGACCCGATGTTTCCACCCGGTCAAATGCATTCCTCAGGCCTTGGCAGCCATTGCGTTTTTGATGAGCCCCACAACTGCAGTCAGAACGATACCGCCGATACCGCCGCCAGCGAGCTGGCCGACAACACCATTGAGAACCGAATCCAGACCACCGCCGGAGAGCATCGGAAGAAGCTGGCCGAGAATGACCCCGCCAATACCGCCAGCCACGGTGTTACCCGTTGTCCCAAGGCTGATGTTCTTGGCAGCGCCAGCAATATTGCCACCGACAGCGCCGGCAACCAGCTGGAGAATGATAGGCAATAGAGATTCCATAGTCGTCACCCCATCTCTGTTAGAGCGCTTTCCGACAAGAATGAACCGTTCGGAATATTTGCGCGCCTGATCAAAAATCAGAGCGTCGATTTGAGGTCATCAGATCTGAGGCCGCTCCAATACCGGAACAACGCGATTCCGGCACAAAGATGTTGAGCCGAAACTTTCCAATGTCAAACAGTAAGCAGTAAAGATACTAAAAAGCGGCCCGAAAGCCGCTCTTTTTCTGTTTAAAACCCAGTCACTCGGCCGCCTGGCGCTTTGGCTGCACTTCCGCTGTATAAGCATCCATCAAAACGGCAGTGATTTTACCAGGGGTGAACCGGTATTGGGCGATTTCCGAAACCGGCGTAACTTCGGCAGCCGTGCCGCACAGGAAGCATTCAGTGAAATCGGCCATTTCTTCGGGCATGATTGCGCGCTCGATGACTTCGATACCACGACGCTTTGCCAGATCGATAATAGTGCGACGGGTGATGCCGTCGAGGAAGCAATCCGGCTTTGGCGTATGCAGCGCACCGTCTTTGACGAAGAACACATTGGCGCCAGTCGCTTCCGCCACTTGGCCCCGCCAGTCGAACATTAGCGCATCGGCATAGCCCTTGGCTTCGGCTGCGTGTTTGGAGATCGTGCAGATCATGTAGAGGCCGGATGCCTTGGACTTCGACGGCGCGGTGCGCGGATCCGGGCGGCAATATTCAGCGATGTCGAGGCGAATGCCCTTCATCTTTTCTTCCGGCGAAAAATAGCTCGGCCATTCCCAGCAGGCGATTGCCACGTGAATACGGTTGTTCTGGGCCGAAACGCCGAGCGAATCCGAGCCGCGCCATGCAAACGGGCGCACATAGGCATCGACATAGCCCATCTTCTTGATCAGCGCCCGGCAGGCATCGTTGATTTCTTCAACGCTGTAAGGCAGCGTAAAACCGAGAAGCCGTGCCGATTCATGCAGACGCTCGGTATGCTCGTTCAGCTTGAAGATTTCGCCGCCATAGGCGCGCTCGCCCTCAAAAACCGTGCTTGCATAATGCAGGCCATGGGTGAGGACATGAATTTTCGCATCTTTCCAGTCGACGAATGCACCGTCCAGCCAGATATATCCGTCCCTTTGATCGAATGGAATCGCAGCCATTTTCTTGCTCCTAAATATTACACTTGCGGCGCTGTCTCAGGGCAGATTCTGCTCGGGCAAACGTCTCCGCATTCCCATTTTGTCGGTTAAATCGATATTACCGGCAAAACAGGCGCCTTTTTCCACGCGAATACTGGCCTTTTGGTGCGAAATGCTTAGAGGTTGAGCAAAGATTTTGCACAAAACCTTATCGGAGCACGCATGGACAAAAAATAATCCTCCCGACCAGCGGGATCATGCGGTTGCAGATTTCCTTTTCACGGCCTTGGCGGCAGTGATCGGAAACCCGGTCGCGTAATTATCTCTCCTCCAGCATGCGCCAGCGTAAACATTGTTCCAAAAAGCCAGCTCACGCTTATCGAAAATTATCTGGGCGGTTGAATTATGTCAATAATGCTGACATATTTATCGCAGCAGTACGGAGCCTCAATGTGAATTCGACGAACGACATGAATTATATAAGCAATCCGTTGACAGCCGAGGAGGCGGCCGATCTCAACGTCATCGAACTTTTGTTCTTTTCCTATCGCGACTTCACCGCCGATCCCGATCTCATTCTCGAAAAGATCAGCTTTGGCCGCGCCCATCACCGGGTGCTTTACTTCATCAATCGTAAGCCGGGCATGACGGTGGCTGAACTTCTCGAAGTTCTGCGCATCACCAAGCAGAGCCTGTCGCGTGTTCTCAAGCAGCTCATTGACACCGGCCATGTGGTTCAGGCGACCGGCCTGCACGACCGTCGCCACCGCAAGCTCTACCCCACGAAAAGCGGACGCCAGCTGACGCTTGCCCTCGCCTTGCCGCAGTCGCATCGCATTGCCCGCGCCCTTGAGGGATGCGCTCCGCAGGATCGCGCCATCATCGAGCGCTTTCTGTATAATATGGTCAATCCTGAACGCCGCACTCAGATCGACAGCTTTTCCAACTCAGAACCGTCTTGATAGGAATAGCCTTCGGGCTACCAAGTGTTACGACAGGTAGCAGTAAGTGCTTGTGTAAAAACATATACACAAACACAGCGAATGGACGCGCCACATTCCAGTCGATAATATGCGCCTCCGACGGCCCTGTGTCGTCAGCGAACAGAAACTGAATGGGATCGAAAGACGCCATGACCGTAGAAGAACAAAAAACACTCTCGGATGACGCCCCGCATCTGCTCGTTGTCGATGACGACACGCGAATTCGCAGCCTGCTTTCGCAGTATCTGACCAATAGCGGCTTCCGCGTCACCATTGCCGCAAGCGCTGCCGAAGCGCGCCGCAAGCTGGAAGGTATCGATTTCGACCTTCTGATTCTCGACGTGATGATGCCCGGCGAGACCGGCGTTTCTCTGACCCGCTCGCTGCGCGAACAAAAGAACGTGCCGATCCTGATGCTGACTGCGCTGTCGGAAACCGACAACCGCATTGATGGCCTTTCCGCGGGCGCAGACGATTATCTGCCAAAACCGTTCGATCCGCGCGAGCTGACGCTGCGCATCAACAATATTCTGCGCCGCGGCGCACCGCCTGCCCAGCCCAAGATCGAACAGATCGTGTTCGGGCCTTACACATTCTTCATTCCGCGCCGCGAATTGAAGAAGGGCACCGAAACCATCAAGCTCACGGATCGTGAGCAGGACATCATGGCGATCTTCGCGGAACGCGCGGGGGAAACCATTCCACGTCATGAACTGACCGGACAGGACGGCGATGTCGGCGAACGTACAATCGATGTTCAGATCAATCGTCTGCGCCGCAAGATCGAGCAGGACCCGGCTAACCCGGTCTGGCTCCAGACTGTGCGTGGCATCGGCTACAAGCTCAGCATCGAATAGTTGTGATTTGACGCAACCGGCCGCTGTTTGGGACGTTCTGAGACGATGACGCTTTGGAAAAACCTCTCGCGCTGGCTGGCGCGCCGGATGCCGAAAGGTCTCTATGCGCGGTCGCTCATCATCATCATCGCCCCGATGGTTCTGCTGCAATCCGTGATCGCCTATGTGTTCATGGAACGCCACTGGCAGATGGTGACCGAGCGGCTTTCCACGGCTGTCGTGCGCGATATTTCGGCGATCATCGACATTCTGGAAACCTATCCGCAGGAACCGGGCTACGAGAATCTGATCCGCCTCGCGCAGCAGCGTCTGGCGCTCAATATCTCGATCCTGCCGCCCGATCCCCTGCCCGCACCAGGACCGAAGCCGTTCTTCGCCATTCTGGATTACTTCCTCAGTGAAGAGATCACCCGTCAGATCAACAGGCCCTTCTGGGTCGATACGGTGGGCGATTCCGACCTGATCGAAATCCGCATCAAGCTCGATGACAAGGTGCTACGCGTTTTTGCCCGCCGCAGTCAGGCTTATGCGTCCAATACCGGCATTTTCCTGACCTGGATGGTGGGCACCGCGCTAGTACTTCTCATCATCGCCATTGCCTTCCTTCGCAACCAGATCAAGCCGATCCAGCAACTGGCAGACGCTGCCGAAAGTTTCGGCAAAGGCCGCTCCATGCCGGAAGGTTTCAAGCCGCACGGCGCGGAAGAAGTGCGCAAGGCTGGTATCGCCTTCATTCAGATGCGTTCCCGCATCGAGCGCCAGATCGAACAGCGCACAGCGATGCTGTCCGGCGTCAGCCACGATCTGCGCACCATTCTCACCCGTTTCAAACTGCAATTGGCGCTGACGGGGCACTCGATCGACGTCGAGCCGCTCAATCAGGATATCGCCGATATGCAGACCATGCTGGAAGGCTATCTGGCCTTCGCGCGCGGCGAAGGCGCGGAAGAAACCGCAAGTTACGATGTGAAGCGCCTGTGCGAGAAGCTGGAGAACGAAGCGCGCCTGCGTGAGCGCGGGTTCAAATATTCCATCGACGGCGACAGTGAAATCCACGTTCGCCCTAATGCTTTCTCACGGCTCGTCAGCAATCTGGTGTCCAACGCCTTTCGCCATGCGCAAAATGTCGAGCTTTCGATTTCGCATGAGGATGGTTGGCTGAAGGTCGTGGTGGACGATGACGGACCGGGCATTCCGGAAGACCGGCGCGAAGATGTGTTCAAGCCCTTCGTGCGGCTTGATGAAGCGCGAACGCAGGATTCGGGCGGCACAGGCGGCCTTGGCCTTGCCATCGCGCTCGACATTGCGCGTAGCCATGGCGGCGACATTACGCTGGCCGACGCCCCCACCGGCGGCCTGCGCGCCATCATCCACATTCCGGCGTAACAAGGGACTAACGCCCCATGGTAGACATCGTGAATGCTGTTTTCGTCGGGCCGAAGGGTATACTTCTTGCCCGAAGGAGCCCGCATAAGAAGGCCTACCCTGATTTATGGAGTTTGCCGGGAGGCCATGTCGAAGCCAGCGAGACACTGGAAGATGCCCTCATTCGCGAGATAGCAGAAGAACTCAACACCAAGCCCCTGAGCTTCAAGTTCTTGATGCAGATCGACCATCCGTCGACGAGTTCGGTCAGTTTTCACATATTTGTGGTAAGCAGCTGGGAGAGCGAGCCGGAAATCGCCAATAACGAGCACACCGAACTCACATGGCTATCCATCGAAGACGCTAAAGGTCTGCGTGATCTCGCGCTTCAGGAATATTCTGAAGTTTTTGAACGCCTGCAAGGCATCTCATCAAGCACCGACGCCTGAAGAAGCGTCTTTTCAGTAAAGCTTGCCGCCGTTCGGCACTTTCTTGTCGATGGCCGCGAGGACGACTTCACCGGCTTCATCGGGCAGTCCCAGCGTCAAAACTTCCGACATGAAGGGTCCGATCTGACGCGGTGGAAAATTCACCACGGCCAGCACCTGACGACCGATCAGCTCTTCCGCCTGATAATGTTTGGTAATCTGTGCGGAAGACTTCTTCACGCCGATCTTATCGCCGAAATCGATCTTCAGCTTATAGGCGGGCTTGCGCGCTTCCGGAAAGGGCACCGCCTCCACAATCGTACCCGTCCGGATATCGACCTTTTCGAAATCAGCCCAGGTGATGGTCGCGTCTTCGCTCATATCCGTCCGCTTTCGTCTGACGTCCATAGCCCGGCGCTTTTCCCGCCGAGCTATTGTTTGATTCTGATCAGGCGCGTCCGACTGTTTCGAACACAACGCTTTCCAGCGACTCGCGCGCACTGACACCCGACCAGACCACGAACTGGAAGGCCTGGAAATAGGTCTCGCAAGCTTCAAGCGCTGCGGCCAGCAGCACTTCCACCTGACGGCTGGTCGGTTCTGCACCGCCCGCCAGCAGAAGCGACTGGCGGTACATGATGGCGCCTTCCTGTTGCCAAAGGTCGAAATGCCCCATGAGAAGCTTTTCGTTGATCAGCGAAAGCAAGCGCATCACCTCGTTCACACGCGGTTCCGCCACCTTGATGTCGAAGGCGCAAGCCAGATGCAGCGCCTCGAAATCTTCCATCCAGGAAAATGAGATGTGATAGTCAGTCCAGTTGCCCGCAACCGAAATTGCGATTTCATCGTCGCCAGTCCGCTCGAATGTCCAGTCGTTTGAATGCGCAACCTGCTCGATCACATCCACCGGATGCGCCTCGCGTGCGAATTCAAGCTCAAGAAGGCTCATGTCCGTTTCCTGTTCTGTGAGACACCCTCAAGCTGGATATCTCAAATTCCCGGCGTGCAAGAATTGCTCGCCCGCACCCGCCGCCGCGCAAGAACAAGCGCAGAAAAACAGGCACGAATTGATCGGTCGAGGAACCGGCATGCCAAACAGCATGCAAGCGCCTCAATGGCACACGCACATACGCAACTGATACTGGAAAGCAGCCTGAAAGACGCGAAAACTAGAACTACAGCCCCTCGCCGCCGCCTACATGACCACACTTCGAATCATGTAGTGTTTTCAGTCTATTGAAGCTGAATCTGAACGCCAGTCCCTTTTCAGAAAAGAGACATGAAAGCATGTGGAAACATGAAAGGGACTGGCCGCGAGCATTGCCTTAAGCGACTCTAAGACAAGGGTTTTTACCGCCCGCGGCCTGTTAATAAATAATCAGGAATTATTTTTGGATTTTGCCGTCGAAGATGCCGATTTTGCCGATTTGGCATCAGAATCAACTTCAAATTTGGCAAGTCGTGCTTCAAGTGCTTCGATTCTTGCCAGCAATGCACTGTTTTCGGCACGTGCCTTGATGGCCATTTCGCGCACGGCTTCGAAGTCTTCGCGCTGCACGACGTCGAGCGTGTTGAGTACACGTTCCCCTTGCGAGCGCAAGGCCGTTTCCACTTCACGGCGCACGCCTTGCGCAGCGCCTGCCGCATCCGTCACAAGCTTGGCGAGTTCGTCGAGAACCCGGTTCTGTCCGCTGGTCATGGCAATCGTTCCTTATTTGCAGGAGAGACCTGTTGAAAACATAAAATTGAAATAGGGCCGTCTCAGTTCCGATGCAAGCGCAGCTATAGAAAGTGATCGTGTTGTAAGGCGTTTGCAGGACAGCTTGACCGTTGCCGGTTCGTCCAGCATGTTCCGTCACAAAATGGAGTGATTTCATGTTAGCGACGTTGCTGCCCGCTTCGGCCCTTGCCTTTCCGAACATTGACCCGGTGATCTTTTCCATCGGACCGCTGGCCGTGCACTGGTACGGGCTTGGCTATGTCGTCGGCATCATGTTCGCGTGGTGGTATGGCAAGAAGCTTCTGCGCAGCCATCGCCTCTGGGCGCACAATCAGCCGCCCATGGCGCCAGAGGCGCTGGATGATTTCGTCATCTGGGCAGCACTCGGCGTCGTGCTGGGCGGTCGCATCGGCTATGTGCTGTTCTATAATTTCTCCTATTATCTCTCCAACCCGCTTGCCATTCCCGCTGTCTGGGATGGCGGCATGTCGTTCCATGGCGGCATTCTCGGCACCACCATCGCCATGATCCTGTTTGCCCGCTCACGCGGCATCAAGGTGTGGAGCATGTTCGATGTAGTCGCCGCCGGTGTGCCGGTCGGCCTCGGCGTGGTGCGTATCGCCAATTTCATCAATTCCGAACTCTGGGGCCGCGTCAGCGATGCGCCATGGGCTGTCTATTTCCCGAATGGCGGACCGCTGCCGCGCCATCCAAGCCAGCTTTATGAAGCGTTCCTCGAAGGGTTCGTGCTGTTTTTCGTTCTGCTCCTGCTGGTCTGGGTCGGTCGCAAGCTCAAGAAGCCGGGCTTCATCGCGGGCGCTTTCGTGACCGGCTATGGCCTCAGCCGCATTGCCGTCGAGTTCTTCCGCGAGCCGGATGCACAGCTCGGCTATCTGGTTGGCGGCTGGCTGACCATGGGTATGGTGCTTTCGGTGCCGATGGTGCTGATCGGCCTGTGGGCGATGTGGCGCGCCAACCGCGCAGCAGCCAAAGATGCCTGAAACTTCGCTCAAAGACCGGCTGAAACGGCTGATCGCCACGACGGGACCGATCAGCGTTGCCGACTATATGGCCGCATGTCTCGGTGACCGGGAATCCGGCTATTACACGACCCGCGAACCGTTCGGTCGCGAGGGGGATTTCATCACCGCGCCAGAAGTGAGCCAGATGTTCGGCGAGTTGATCGGCATCTGGTGTGTCGCGCAATGGGATGCGCTTGGCCGCCCTGCCAACACCGTGCTGTGCGAAATCGGACCCGGACGCGGGACGCTGATGAGCGACATGTTACGCAGCATTGGCAAGCTTGCCCCGCAAATGCTGGCGAGCCTGCAGGTTGCGATGGTCGAGACCAGTCCGCGCCTTGTCGAAAAGCAGAAGCAGAAGCTCGCCGATACGGGCGTCTCCGTCACCTGGTTCGAACGTTTTGCCGACATCCCCACCGGCCCACTGGTCCTCGTTTCGAACGAGTTGTTCGACGCGATCCCGTTCCGGCAATTCGTCAAGTCGAACGGGCGTTTTGTGGAACGGCTGATTTCGCTTGATGAAAATGATGAATTTCATTTTGTCAGCGGCGTGGGCGGGATCGACCCGGCGCTTCTACCAAAAGACCATGCGCAGGCCCCTGACGGCACAATCTTCGAAGCCGCTCCCGCACGAACCGCTCTGTTGCAGGAAATCGCGCAGCGTATCGCTAAGACGCGCGGCGCGGCGCTCAACATCGATTACGGCCATCTTCAATCCGGCTTTGGCGACACGCTGCAAGCCATGCTCAAACACGCCTATGACGATGTTTTTGCTCACCCGGGGGACGCCGACCTGACCAGTCATGTCGATTTCGATATTCTGGAGCAGACAGCACGCGCCTCGCGTTGCAAGACCGGCACCATGACCCAAGGCGAATTCCTGCTGGCCATGGGCCTGCTCGACCGCGCAGGTCGTCTGGGTAGCGGGCGCGACAATGCTTTTCAGGAAAAGATCCGGCAGGATGTGGAACGCCTGGCAGCACCTGAACAGATGGGCACCTTGTTCAAGGTGCTGGCGTTCAGCGATCGCGACACCCGGCTCATACCGTTCGAACAAAGCTAGCGCCAATTGCCCTTCAAAAAGCTGCAATTGACAAGCCACCCTGCCTCCCCCACCATCCCGCCGTTTAATAAGGCCAATATGCTATGACCGACATGCCGCAACCGCTCCGCTCGCCTCTGCTCGACAAGCCCGCCGGTCAGGCCGGCAAGCGCATTGCGCACGGCTTTTTCACTCGAAAAGGCGGCGTTTCGGACGGTATTTATGCCGGGCTGAATGTCGGAGCCGGATCGGATGATGTGGCCGAACATGTCGCGGAAAACCGCCGCCGTGTGGCAGAATCGCTTGGCGTCGCACCGGATCATCTCCTGACGGTGCATCAGGTTCATTCGCCCGACGTGCTGCATGTGACCGCGCCTTTTGATTCGCCACGCCCCAAGGCCGATGCCATGGTGACCAATGTTCCCGGCATTGCGCTCGGCGCGCTGTCTGCCGATTGCGGTCCCGTCCTGTTTGCAGACCACGAGGCCGGTGTCATCGGTTCCGCCCATGCGGGCTGGCGGGGCGCATTCAGCGGCGTGCTGGAAAACACCATTGACGCGATGATCGGGCTTGGCGCTAAGCGCGAGAACATCGTCGCGGTTCTTGGGCCGACAATCGGCCCCGACAATTATGAAGTCGGACCGGAATTCTATACGGAGTTTCTGAGCAAAGACCCGGCCTATGCACGCTATTTCCGCGCCTCGGACAAGCCGGATCACAAGCTTTTCGATCTGTGGACCTTCATCACCGACCGTCTGACCAAAGCGGGCGTACAGGCAGAATCCCTTCGCCAGTGCACCTATGCCGACGAAGACCAGTTCTATTCCTACCGGCGCACGACGCACCGCAAAGAGCCGGATTATGGACGCCAGATTGCAGCCATTGCTATTCTGGACACCAAAGATTCCATTTGAGGAGAACCGCATGGCCCTTCACTTCGAGCCGGAAGAATTCGCCGCACGCCGCGACCGTCTGATCTTGAAGATGGAGGAGGACAAGCTTGATGCCCTGCTGCTGTTCGCACAGGAAAGCATGTATTGGCTGACCGGCTATGACACGTTCGGCTTCTGCTTCTTCCAGTGCCTTGTTGTGAAGGCCGACGGCTCGATGGTGCTGATGACGCGCTCGGCGGATCTGCGCCAGGCGCGCCAGACATCCAATATCGAGAACATCGTTGTCTGGACCGACCGCGACAATGCCAATCCGGCAGCGGATTTGCGCAATATCCTGACCGAGCTTGATCTGCTCGGCACACGCATCGGCATCGAATACCAGACCCACGGCCTCACCGGCGCGAATGCCCGCAGGCTCGACGAGCAATTGCAGAGCTTTGCCAAATTGTTCGACGCATCCGGCATGGTGGACAGCCTACGCCTTTTGAAAAGCCCGGCGGAAATCGCCTATGCCAAGCGCGCAGCGCAACTGAGCGATGATGCGCTCGACGCCGCGCTGAAAACCACCCGCGCGGGCGCAAGCGAAGCTGATATTCTGGCCGCCATGATGAGCGCCAATTTTTCCGGCGACGGCGACTATCCGGCCAATGAATATATCATCGGCTCCGGCGAAGACGCCCTGCTCTGCCGCTATAAATCCGGTCGCCGCACGCTTGCTGCCACGGACCAGCTTACGCTCGAATGGTCGGGCGTGTTCCGCCATTATCACGCGCCGATGATGCGCACGATCCTGATTGGCCAGCCGACAGAACACCACGTCAAGCTTTACGATGCCGCCCGCGAGGCGCTGGAGGCCGTCGAGGCGGCGATGACACCGGCTTCAACATTCGGTGATGTGTTCGACGCCCATGCCCGCACCATGGAAGCACACGGGCTGACCCGCCACCGCCTGAATGCCTGCGGCTACTCGGTCGGGGCACGCTTCACACCCTCCTGGATGGACCCGCAAATGTTCTATGCGGGCAATCCGGAAAGCATCCAGCCGGACATGACGCTCTTTGCGCACATGATCATCATGGACTCCGACAGCGGCGCTGCAATGACGCTCGGACAGACATATCTCACAACAAATGGTGCTGCTCAGCCATTATCCCGCCATTCTCTTGATATGCTTATCGCCTGACATCATTGTCAAACGGCCCACGATCGGCGATAAATCGGCCTGACGTGAGAACCGCCTGTATTTTCAGGACCATGTGTTTTCAGGAGCATGAAGCCGACCATGAACAAGGCACATATTTCGATGATGCTGTTGCTTGCCGGAGCGCTCGCTGCCTGCAACAGCACCGAATCCGCGCTGAACGTGCAGGGCTCAGGCCAAACTGCCGGGCAACCAGCTAACGGACAGGCGACCACGCCCGCCGGCACGACTGCGCCCGCAACTGCCAATACGACAACACCGCCTTCCACAACACCGCCCACGACATCGGCGCGAACGGCAACACTGAAGCCGGGCAAATTGCACATCGCGCCCATTGTCGGCGCGCCCGTCAATGTGGTGACGCCGCTGACGCACCGCATGAATGACGACGCCAAAGCCAAGGGCGTCGAGCTGGCAGGCTCCAATGACACCAGCGCAGCCTATGTCATGAAGGGGTACTTCTCGGTTCTTTCCGAGGACAACCAGACGACCGTTCTCTATGTCTGGGATGTACTGGATGCTTCCGGCAACCGGCTGCACCGCATTCAGGGACAGGAGAAAGTGCAAGGTGCAGCGGCAGACTCATGGAGCGTGGTGCAGCCCGCCACCATGCAGGCCATCGCCGACCGCACCATGCAGGAATATTCTACCTGGCTTGCGGCAAATCGCGCATAAACTTTGAGCATTTTCAGCAAGGAACTGAAATCCCTTACTGAATCCCCGCTTTTTGACACGCGGAAAGGCCGGATTTCCGGCCTTTTTCAACAATTGTGAACAGTCGGGCCTTGCAATGACGGTGACTCTTTGCAATAGGCCCCACATTCGAGAAAACCTTGTAAGCTGCTGTACTTAACCTGACCGGCCAAAAGTACGCGGCTTTAAAGTTTTTAAAGGATGACGTTGCTGGGCCCCGCATCGTTGCGGTCCATGCGCGAAACAAGATTACGTCCGTTATACGGACTTTTTGCGACAGAACGAAACCGCAAACCTATCGCATCGGCTCAGAGGCAAAAAGAATGAAACTTTTCGCAGGCAACTCCAACCGGGCACTTGCCGAATCCGTTGCTAAATATCTCAACATCCCGCTCGGCAAGGCAAGCGTTCGCCGCTTCGCCGATCAGGAGATTTTCGTAGAGATTCAGGAAAACGTGCGCGGCGAAGACGTGTTCGTTCTGCAATCAACGTCCTATCCGGCAAATGATCACCTGATGGAACTGCTCATCATGATCGATGCCTTCCGCCGTTCGTCGGCGCGCCGCATCACCGCTGTCCTGCCCTATTTCGGCTATGCCCGTCAGGACCGCAAGCCCGGCCCGCGCACGCCGATTTCGGCAAAGCTGGTTTCCAACCTCATCACTGAAGCCGGTGCAAACCGCGTTCTGACCCTTGATCTTCATGCCGGTCAGATTCAGGGCTTCTTCGATATCCCGACCGACAATCTCTATGCCGTTCCGGTTATCGCGCGCGACGTGAAGGCCAATTACGCCACAGGCAACTGCATGGTCGTATCGCCGGACGTCGGCGGTGTGGTTCGCGCCCGCTCATTGGCCAAGCGCATCGACGCGCAGCTCGCCATCGTGGACAAGCGTCGCGAACGTCCGGGTGAATCGGAAGTCATGAACGTCATCGGTGAAGTGGCTGGCAAGGACTGCCTGCTGTTCGACGATATCGTCGATTCCGGCGGCACGCTCTGCAACGCAGCCGAGGCCCTGCTGGCCAAGGGCGCGAACAGCGTCACCGCTTACATCACGCATGGCGTTCTCTCGGGTGGCGCGGTTGCTCGTATCGCTGCGTCGAAGCTGAAGGAACTGGTGATCACCGATTCCATACAGCCGACCACCGCGATCAACGATGCACCAAATATCCGCGTTCTCTCGATCTCGGATCTGATCGGCGAAGCCATTGCGCGCACCGCAGCGGAAGAGTCCGTTTCGAGCCTGTTCGATTAAAACACCAGTCGGATAGCAATTCCGAGGCATGCCGCCAGCAACAGCACGAGCGGCATGTTGAGTTTCAAGACGACAAGCAGCAATGCCGCCGCGCCTGCAATCAGGACGGCGGCATTGTCTATTGTGCTCCAGACCGGCAAGGGCACGCTGAACGGCCCCACCGTCTTATCCAGCACCTGTGCAAACAGCACATGCAGCGAGAACCACAGCGCCAGATTGGCGATCACACCCACCACCGCCGCCGTGATGCCACCCAGCATGGCCGAAAGCCAGCGCACCTGACGCAGCCGCTCCACGAATGGCGCGCCCGCCAATATCCATAGAAAACACGGCACGAAGGTAAACCAGAGCGCAATGAAGCCGCCGACAAAGCCACCCAGAATTGGTGGCAGGCCGGACAGGTTGGCCGCCCCCACAAAGCCCACGAAAACCAGCACGAGGATCAGTGGTCCCGGGGTGGTTTCGGCCAGCCCCAGCCCGGTCAGCATTTCGCCCGGCTTCATCCAGCCGAAATGTTCGACCGCCTGCTGCGCCGTATAGGAAAGGGCCGCATAGGCGCCACCGAAAGTCACAGCGGCAAGCTTTGAGAAAAAGGCGGCTTCCTGCACGAAGACATGCGTGCCGCCGAAGGCCAGATAAAGAAGGATGAGCGGCACGAGCCAGAGCCCGCCCCAGACCAGCGTTTGCTGCGTGAATTCGCGCAATGCTCCGGGTCTCGCCTCGCCCAGACCAGTTCCCGCCCCGCTGCCCTGCACGATATGGCGCAGACCGCCTGCCAAAGCTGCAAGCAGCACAACAAGCGGAAACGGCAGTTTCAAAAGCGCGATGGCAATAAACGCCGCAATCGCCACGGCGTAGGAAAAGCCTGAAGCCAGTGTCCGCTTGGCCATGCGGTAAAGCGCTTCGAACACCACAGCCAGCACCGCTGCCTTAAGCCCGAACAGCAAGCCGGCCACGACCTCCACATGCCCGAAGGCGATGTAGAGCGCGGAGAGACCAAGCATCACGACAGCGCCGGGCAGCACGAACAACAGCCCCGCCAGCAGGCCGCCGCGCCAGCCTTTAACCGCCCAGCCGGAATAGGTCGCAAGCTGCATGGCTTCCGGCCCCGGCAACAACATGCAAAAGTTCAGCGCATGGATCAGCCTTTCCTGATCCATCCATTTCTTCTCATCGACGATGATACGTTGCAGCATGGCGATCTGAGCCGCCGGACCGCCAAAAGACAGCAGACCCACTTTGCCGAAAGTCGTGAAAAGCTCTCTGAAATCTGGCTGCTTTACTGGCTCTGTCACGTGACCGTCCTGATTGATTCCACCGCAAGCTGTCGGCGATAAACATTACAGGTTCATGACGGTCTTCACAGTCTACTCGGCGGCAGCACCCTCTTCCACCATATCGTCCGGGGCATTGGGATCACCCGGTGCCGTTTCGCAGCCAAGATCAGGGAAATTCACGATGCGCATTCCCTTGAAATCATTGCGGACCACCAGCAGCCCACGCTCCTCGAAATAAGTCAGCAAACGCCGGGCACGGCTGAACGAATGCGTGCCATAGGCCCGCGCCAGCGCCGCATCGGAGGGGCAAGGCGCACCGGTGACGGCCGCCTGCGCCACGATCAGGAACACGCCCTGCACATCGTCGGTGAGGCTTTCCGACAGCGACAGCGCCTGCTGCCATGTTTCGCTGCTCGCCACATCGCTTTCAATGCTGGCCTGCGCCACCGCCAGCCTGCGGCGGAAGGCAGGCAGTGCCAGCGGTTCGCCCGGAACGCGGTGAATGCGACAGCGCACCAGAAAGTCCTGATAGAGAACCGCCACAGACCGGAACGAGGCTTCCGGGTCGTCTACGATCTCGCGCATGACCTTATCGAGAAGCTCGTCGCGTTCCGCTTCCACGATACCGGGGAAAAGCGGCGCTTCCACGGGCTCTGCCTCGGGCTTGGGCTTGGCCACCTGTGCCAGAATTTCCGCCGTGGATGGCGGCGGTGGAGGTGGGGGCGTCCGACGCACGACGGTGCGGATTTCCTGTGGCGCGGGCGTAAAGATCAAATCAAGCGCATCTTCCGGCGCATCGGGCAGCGGCATCAGCTTCGGCGACGACGAACGGGCCGAAGTTTCCACCGTGCCGATGCGGATCGGCAGCGGACGCCGCGACAGCGCCGGTCCAAGCGCCACGAAATGCCCGCGCTCCAGATCGCGGAACATTTCCGCCTGCTTACGCTCCATGCCCAGCAGATCCGCGGCGCGCGCCATATCGATATCGAGGAAGGTGCGGCCCATCAGAAAGTTGGAGGCTTCGGCAGCCACGTTCTTGGCAAGCTTGGCCAGACGCTGCGTTGCAATAACACCGGCGAGACCACGCTTGCGCCCGCGACACATGAGATTGGTCATCGCGCCGAGCGAAAGCTTGCGCGCCTCGTCAGACACTTCGCCAGCAGCGGCTGGCGCAAAAAGCTGCGCCTCATCCACCACCACAAGCATCGGATACCAGTAGTCTCGTTCGGCATCGAACAGACCGCCGAGAAACGCCGCCGCCGAGCGCATCTGCTGCTCGACATCGAGGCCCTCGAGATTGAGCACCACCGAAACACGGTGCTGGCGGATACGTCCGGCAATGCGGGTCAATTCGGCTTCGGTGCGGGCGGCGTCAACGACGACATGGCCGTAAAGATCGGCCAGCGTGACGAAATCACCTTCCGGGTCGACGATGCATTGCTGCACCCATTGCGCGCTCTGTTCCAGCAGGCGGCGCAGAAGATGCGACTTGCCAGAGCCGGAATTGCCCTGCACGAGCAGGCGCGTGGCGAGAAGCTCCTCAAGATCAAGCATGGCCTGCTTGCCACCGCCAAGCGCCGCTGCCGAGGCAGAACCGCTTCCAGCAACAGCACCCATGTCGATACCGACCTGCATCTCGCCTCCTTGATTCAACATTGCAGGAACAAACGACTCGCGCGGTAAAACCGGCAGTCGATCAGGCATCCGCTTAACATCTTTGGCGCGGCGAATGCCACCCGTTAAGACAAATGCCCACAGATGCCGGGCACGGGAGCCGCTGGCAGCCCAAAAAACTTGCGCTGCCGCACGCTATGGTCTATAGCCACCGCCATCCGCGTAGACACCCTTGGAGGCAACGCGGAATGGAGCGGTCCGGTCTTTCACCTTGTGACAGACGATACGGGCTGTTTCATGTCGTTTGTTGAAGCATGATCCCGAAAAGTCGAAACCGGTTTTCGCACAAGATCATGCGCAGAAAGCGAACGACACTCCAGTAACTTTGAAAGGAAATGCCATGAGCGAGACTTACGTGCTCAAGGCCGATCTGCGTACCCGGGTTGGTAAGGGGTCCTCCCGCGAACTGCGTCGCAACGGCCAGATTCCTGCAGTCATCTATGGCGACAAGCAGGAGCCCCTCGCAATCGCCGTCTCCTATAAGGAGATCTTCTACAAGATTCATGGCGGTGGTTTTAAGACCACGGTTGCCACGATCGAAGTAGACGGCAAGAAGATTCAGGTCCTCCCGAAGGACTACCAGCTGGACCCAGTCCGCGACTTCCCGCAGCATGTCGACTTCCTGCGCGTATCCGCCAAGTCGGTCGTTCACGTGAACGTTCCTGTTCACTTCAAGAACGAAGAAGCTGCACCGGGCATCAAGCGCGGCGGCGTTCTCAACATCGTTCGCCACGACGTTGAACTGATCGTTCCGGCCAATGCAATTCCGGAAGCGCTCGAATTCGACCTGACCGGCCTTGAAATCGGTGACTCCGTCCACATTTCGGCAATCAAGCTGCCAAAGGGCGTGTCGGCTGCCATTCAGGACCGCGACTTCACCATCGCCACCATTGCTGCTCCTGCCGGCCTGAAGTCGGACGAAGCTGCTGCTGAAGGCGCTGAAGAAGAAGCCAAGGACGGCGAATAATCGCTTTCCGTATTTTGGGGGCTCTGAACCATGCTGCTCATCGCAGGTCTTGGCAATCCAGGCCCCAAATATGCGCATAACCGGCATAATATCGGTTTCATGGCGGCGGATGAAATATTCCGCCGCCATCGTTTCTCCAACTGGCAGAAGAAATTTCAGGCCGAGATTGCCGATGGCGTGATTGACGGCGAGAAAGTGCTGCTGATCAAGCCGCAGACTTTCATGAACCTTTCCGGCCAATCCATCGGCGAGGCCATGCGCTTCTACAAGCTCACCTCCGCCGATCTCGTCGTGATCTATGACGAACTCGACCTCATTCCGGGCAAGCTGCGCATCAAGACCGGCGGCGGCTCCGGCGGCCATAACGGCATCAAATCCATCGACGCGCATGTACAGTCCTTCCCCGGCGGCCAGAATTATCGCCGCATGCGGCTTGGCATCGGCCATCCGGGCGCGAAGGAACTGGTGCATAATTATGTTCTCGGCGATTTCGCCAAGGCCGACAATGAATGGCTGGACACGCTCTTAGGCGCTGTCGCCGACAATATTGGCCTGCTCGCCAAGCCGGGCGATGACAACAGCTTCATGAACCGCATTGCGCTCGCCATGGGCGACGGCAATCAGCGGCCCAACGGTTTCAAGGCCGATCCCGCGCAACTGGAAAAGGCCCCGCCCAAGGCGCAGAGCCATATCCGTCAGGCGCGGCAGAACCAGAAGAAGCCGGCCATTCCCGAAAGCGGCCCGATGGCTGAAATGCTGAAAAAGCTGCTGGGGAAGAAGGATTAATCCTTCGCGACGGCTGCGCCTCTTGACGCTTCACACCTCAATGTCGCATAGCGACGGTAATTCTATTCTAGTCTGACAGGTACGATCATGGGTTTCAAATGCGGCATCGTCGGTCTGCCAAATGTTGGCAAGTCGACGCTTTTCAACGCGCTGACCAAAACGGCCGCCGCACAGGCCGCAAACTATCCGTTCTGCACCATTGAGCCGAACACCGGCGAAGTGGCCGTTCCCGATCCGCGCCAGAACGATATTGCCAAGATCGCCGGTTCGAAGGAAATCATCCCGACCCGCATCAACTTCGTTGATATCGCCGGCCTTGTGCGCGGCGCTTCGAAGGGCGAAGGCCTCGGCAACCAGTTCCTCGCCAATATCCGCGAAGTCGATGCCATCGTGCATGTGCTGCGCTGCTTCGAAGATGACGACATCACCCATGTCGAAGGCCGCATTGATCCGGTATCGGACGCGCAGACCGTTGAAACCGAACTGATGCTCTCGGACCTCGAAAGCATCGAGCGCCGCATCGTGCAGATCCGCAAGCGCGCCACCGGCAAGGACAAGGAAGCGCTGACCATCCTGCCGGTGATGGAAGCAGCGCTTGAACTGCTTCAGAATGGCCAGCCGGTGCGCCTGATGCTGAAAGACATCGCAGCCGAAGACCTGCTGACGCTGAAGGGCCTGAACCTTCTCACCTCCAAGCCTGTTCTCTATGTCTGCAACGTCGCCGAAGGCGATGCCGCCAAGGGCAACGCATATAGTGCAGCCGTCGAAAAGATGGCCGAGGAACAGGGCGCGCAGACGGTCATCATCTCCGCGGCTATCGAGGCGGAAGTTGCCCAGCTGCCCGATGAGGAAGCCAAGGAATATCTGGAAAGCATGGACCTTGAGGAACCGGGCCTCGACCGCCTGATCCGCGCCGGTTACAAGCTTCTCGACCTTATCACCTATTTCACCGCTGGACCGAAGGAAACCCGCGCCTGGACCATCCGCCGCGGAACCAAGGCTCCCGGCGCTGCCGGTGTGATCCACACCGATTTCGAGCGCGGCTTCATCCGCGCCCAGACTATCGCCTATGAAGACTACGTCAAATACAACGGTGAAGTCGGCGCCAAGGAAGCGGGCAAAGCCCGAGACGAAGGCAAGGAATACATCGTCCATGACGGCGATGTGATGCTGTTCCGCTTCAACACCTGATACGATCAGGCCGCCGTTTCCCGGCGGCCTTTGCATATTCAGAGCATTTCCTGAAACCGATTTGGAGGAGATAGAGGGTGAGCAAGCCCCAGCAGAAATACGCCTATGAGGATATGGTGCCGGGACTGAAAATCCGTTTCGGTCCGCGCACGATCAACAAGGAAGAGATCATCGAATTCGCCAGCGCATTCGATCCGCAGCCCTTCCACCTCGATGAAGAAGCGGGCAAAGCCAGCGTACTTGGCGGTCTTGCCGCCTCGGGATGGCAGACCGTATCGCTGATCATGCGTCTGGTCTGCGACGCCTTTCTCACCAATTCCACATCGCAAGGCGGCCCCGGCGTCGAATTCACCCGCTGGAAGCGCCCGGTTCTGGCTGGCGATACGCTGAGCGGTGTTACCACCGTCATCGACCGTCGCCTTTCCAAGAGCCGCCCGGAAATCGGTCTCGTCACGCTGCACCACGCGCTCGTCAATCAGCGCGGTGAAACCGTGTGCGAAATGCAGCATCCCTGTATGATGGGACGCCGCGATTACGTTGCGGCACAGGAAGCCAAGGCGGGGGCATGATGAGCTATCTTGAAGACAATCTCGGTCGCGAGCAGGATATCGGCAGCTATACATTTACCGCCGAAGAGATCATCGACTTCGCCACGAAATATGATCCGCAACCTTTCCATCTCGATGCGGAAGCGGCAAAGAACAGTCTGTTCGGCGGCCTGTGCGCCTCTGGCTGGCACACGACGGCTGTATTCATGAAGCTGAATGTCGCCTCCATCGTGCAGGCGACCAACGAGGCCCTCAAGCGCGGCGAGACCCCGCCGGTTTTCGGCCCCTCGCCGGGCTTCGAAAACCTGAAATGGTCAAAGCCGGTCTATGCGGGCGACACAATCACCTTCAAGCGCACCGTTCACGCGATGCGCGCGCTTGCGTCGCGTCCGGGCTGGTCGATGCTGACCATGTCCTTGCGAGCGCATAATCAAAATGGTGAAGACGTGCTGTCCTTCGACAATGCGGCCATGGTCAAGTTGCCGCCCAAGCTCGATGCCTGACATGAAAAAGCCCGCCATGCAGCGGGCTTTTTCATAAGCAGATATTTGTGCTCAATCGCCTTCGAACGAAACCAGCGTGCGCACGGGTACGCCGAGCGCTTCCAGCTTCTTGCGTCCGCCGAGGTCCGGCAGATCGATGATGAAGCAGGCGGCGACGATATTCGCCCCCATCTGCAACAACAGCTTGGCAGCGGCTTCAGCCGTGCCGCCGGTGGCGATCAGATCGTCCACGAGAATGATGCGCTCGCCCTTCTCGATGGCGTCGCGGTGCATCTCCATTTCGTCAATGCCATATTCAAGGCTGTAAGCAATACGCACCGTATCGCGCGGCAGCTTGCCCTTCTTGCGGATCGGCACGAAACCGGCGGAAATCTGGTGAGCAATGGCGCCACCCAGAATGAAGCCGCGCGCTTCGATGCCCGCGACTTTATCTACCTTGTTACCGGCATAGGGATAGACCAGTTCGTCGACCGCACGGCGGAACGCCTGTGCATCGCCCATAAGGGTCGTCACGTCGCGGAACTGCACGCCGGGTTTGGGATAATCCGGAATGGTTCTGATGGCATCCTTCAAACTGGCGTTGAGCCCGGATTCCATGTTCAGTCCTTTCAGTTGAAACATTGCCAGCGCTGGCCCATGGTCGAGATGTCCCAACTGGGACATCTCTGAGCGCGCATCTTGCTATTACGCTCTTTCAACCACGATATCGCAGCCACGCCAAGCTTATTCGCGCATCAGCGGGCAGACTTATCCAAAACGGCAGCTCCGGCGCCAGGTTTGGCTGATGCCGATTGTAATTCAGCCCCGCACAAACAAAAAGGACGCCATTTCTGGCGCCCTCTTTTCAAAGATCAGCTGAATGCTCAGTGCTTCACATCAGACCAGATCGACCGCTTGGCGATATAAGCCAGACCCGCAAAGAGAATCAGGAACACAATCACCCGGAAGCCGGTGCGCTTGCGCTGTTCCAGATGCGGCTCAGCGGCCCACATCAGGAATGCCGAAACGTCGCGCGAATATTGGTCCACCGTCTGCGGCGAGCCATCATCATAGGTCACTTGACCATCGTTCAGCGGCTTGGCCATGGCAAGCGCCTTTGCCGAAATGAAGTACGGATTGTAATGCGTACCTTCGGCAATCTGCATCCCCGCTGGCGGCTGCTCATCGAAGCCGGTCAGAAGCGCGTGAATATAATCCGGCCCACCTTCGGCATATTGCGTGAAAATGTCGAAGATGAAGGTCGGGAAGCCGCGTTCCACGGCGCGCGCCTTGGCGATCAGCGAGAAGTCAGGCGGAGCCGCACCATTGTTTGCGGCAGCAGCTGCGGCCGCATTTGGAAATGGCGACGGGAAATGGTCGGTCGGCAGCGCCTTGCGGGTGAACATTTCACCTTCGGCGTTCGGACCGTCCTGCACTTCATACTCGGCTGCAAAGGCTTTGACCTGTTCCGGCGTATAGCCGAGGTCTTCCAGCGTACGGAAGGCCACCAGGTTCATGGAATGGCAGGCCGAGCATACTTCCTTATAGACTTTCAGACCGCGCTGCAGCTGGCCCTTGTCATAGGTGCCGAACGGACCGGCAAAGCTCCACTTTTCCTGCGTCGGGTGGTGGATCGGGAAATGCGTAGGTTCCGCCGCATTGCCGCCCTCCTCAGCGAAGGCACCGCTCATGGAAAGACCAAGTGCGACCAGCGGAGCGATACCAAAGGCAGCGAAGCTCTTGAGGATGTTTTTCATCATTACGTCCTTCATATCTCTCGCTGGTTCAGCCCTTGATTTCCACGGGGGCAATCTCGGCCTTGCCTTCGCTCTTCGCCAGCACCGCCTCGGTAATCGAGTTGGGCAGACGCTTCGGCGTCTCGATCAGGCCGAGAACCGGCATGATGACGATGAAGAAAGCGAAATAGTAAAGCGTACCGAGCTGCGCCATGAAGACATAGGAACCTTCTGCAGGACGCGAACCCAGCCATCCAAGGAAGATGGCGTTGATCACGAAGAGCCAGAAGAACAGCTTGAACCACGGGCGATAGACAGCCGAACGAACCTTCGACGTATCGAGCCAGGGAACCACGAAGAGGATAGCGATCGAACCGAACATCGTCAGAACACCGCCGAGCTTCGAATCGATCGGGCCGATATTGAAGGTGATGGCGCGCAGCATCGCGTAGAACGGCAGGAAGTACCATTCAGGAACGATGTGAGCAGGCGTCTTGAGCGAGTCGGCCGGGATATAGTTATCCGGGTGGCCGAGGAAGTTTGGCATGTAGAAGACGAAATAGGCGAAGAACACGAAGAAGACGAGCGCGCCGAAAGCGTCCTTGATGGTCGCATAAGGCGTGAAGGCAACCGTATCGGTCTTCGACTTCACTTCAATGCCGGTCGGGTTGGTCTGGCCGGTGACATGCAGCGCCCAGACGTGCAGGACGACAACGCCGGCAATCATGAACGGCAGCAGGTAGTGCAGCGAGAAGAAGCGGTTCAGCGTCGGATTGTCGACCGCAAAGCCGCCAAGGAGAAGCTGCTGTATCGGCTCGCCTATGACCGGAAAGGCCGTGAAGAAGCCGGTGATAACCGTTGCACCCCAGAAGGACATCTGGCCCCATGGCAGCACATAACCCATGAAGGCGGTCGCCATCATGAGAAGGAAGATCACCACGCCGAGGATCCACAGAAGCTCGCGCGGCGCCTTGTAGGAGCCGTAGTACAGACCGCGTGCAATGTGCAGATAAACGGCGATGAAGAAGAAGGATGCACCGTTGGAGTGCATGTAGCGCAGAAGCCAGCCGGAGTTGACGTCGCGCATGATTTTTTCGACGGAATTGAACGCGATGCCCGTATCCGCAGCATAGTGCATCGCCAGAACGATGCCGGTCAGAATCTGCGAGATGAGCATGAAGCTCAAAATGCCACCAAAGGTGTACATGTAGTTCAGGTTACGCGGCGTCGGATAGGCCACGAAGGAATCATAGACCAGACGCGGCAAGGGAAGCCGTTCGTCGACCCATTTTTCGATGCCGGTCTTCGGCGTATATGTGGAGTGTCCACCACTCAT